>NZ_VFOA01000001.1:0-2400000 GCF_006715865.1 Cellulomonas sp. SLBN-39
CCGCCGTGCGCACGTCGCCCTCCCCCGCCGTCATGACCCGGTGCTGTCACATGTGCTGCATGTGCCCCTGCACCGGCCCCTGCTGACCCCAGCACGCCGACCCGGTCACCCCGGGTCCCGCCGGTGCCCACCACCCCCGCGTGGTCGACCGGCGCCGCCGGACGCCCGCGCACGACCCCCCGGGACGTCCCCCATGGCCCTCACCAGCCCCGTCGCCACCGACCGCCGCGCGCACACCGTCGCGCTGCGCGACGTGCGGCGCGCGTTCGCGACGCCCGCCGGCCCGCACACGGTGCTGCGGTCCG
The DNA here is from genome assembly GCF_006715865.1 of Cellulomonas sp. SLBN-39. Lineage (NCBI taxonomy): Bacteria > Bacillati > Actinomycetota > Actinomycetes > Micrococcales > Cellulomonadaceae > Cellulomonas > Cellulomonas sp. SLBN-39. The sequence continues at coordinate 306 of NZ_VFOA01000001.1, forward strand.
TCGACGTCGAGCTGCACGCGGGCGAGATCGTCGCCCTCGTCGGCCCGTCCGGCTGCGGCAAGTCGACCCTCCTGCGCCAGGTCAGCGGGCTCGACACCCCGGACGGCGGCCAGATCCTGCTCGACGGCACCCCCGTCACCGGGGTCGACGCCCGCACTGCCGTCGCCTTCCAGGAGCCGCGCCTGCTGCCGTGGCGCACGCTCGCCCAGAACGTCGCCCTCGGCCTGCGGCCCGGCACCGACAAGGCCGCCGGGCGTGCCCGCGTCGCCGAGCTGCTGCACCTGGTCGGCCTGGAGGCCTCGGCGGGGCTGCGACCCCGGCAGGTGTCCGGCGGCATGGCGCAGCGCGCGTCGCTGGCCCGCGCGCTGGCCCGCAACCCCGGCGTGCTGCTGCTCGACGAGCCCTTCGGCGCGCTCGACGCGCTGACGCGCCTGCGCATGCAGGAGCTGCTGCTCGACGTGCACGCCGCCGAGCCGACCACCGTGCTGCTCGTCACGCACGACGTCGAGGAGGCCCTCTACCTGGCCGACCGGGTGCTGCTGCTGCGCACCCTCGCCGGCACCCCGGACGCCACGCCGAGCATCGCCGAGGTCGTCGACGTGCCCGGCGCCCGACCCCGCGACCGCGCCGACCAGCGCCTGGCCGAGCTGCGCGTGCGGCTGCTCGACGGCCTGGGCGTCGCCACCCACCACGCCGCGACCGACCCGGACGCGCACCACTCCATCTGACCCGCCCCACCCCCTCCCCGGGCACCCGCCCGCCGCACCGAAGGACGCACGATGACCCTGCGCACCGCCGCACCCAGCACCGCCCTGGCCCTCGCCACCGCCCTGGTGCTCACCGGCTGCGTCGCCGGTGAGGACGCCGCCGCCGAGCCCGCCGCCTCCGGCGGCACCTGGAGCACCGACACCCTCGAGATCGACTTCGCCACGTACAACCCGCTGAGCCTCGTCATCAAGGAGCAGGGCTGGCTGGAGGAGGAGCTCGGCGACGACGTCACCGTCACGTGGGTGCAGTCCGCCGGGTCGAACAAGGCCAACGAGGCGCTGCGCGCCGGCGCGATCGACGTCGGGTCGACCGCCGGCTCGGCGGCGCTGCTCGCGCGCTCCAACGGCTCGCCGATCCGCACCATCGACATCTACTCCCAGCCCGAGTGGGCCGCGATCGTCGTGCCCGAGGGCTCGGACATCACCTCGGTGGAGGACCTCGCCGGCCGGTCGGTCGCCGCGACGAAGGGCACCGACCCGTACTTCTTCCTGCTGCAGTCGCTCGACGCGGCCGGCGTCCCGCTCGACGAGGTCGAGGTGCAGAACCTCCAGCACGCCGACGGGCGCACGGCCCTCGAGCAGGGGTCGGTCGACGCGTGGGCGGGGCTCGACCCGATCATGGCCGCCAGCCAGGCCGAGTCGGGCACGGAGCTGGTGTACCGGAACATCGACTTCAACACGTACGGGTTCCTCAACGCCACGGAGGAGTTCCTGACGGCCAGCCCGGACGTCGCGCAGGTGGTCGTGGACGCCTACGAGAAGGCCCGCGCGTACGCCCAGGAGAACCCCGAGGAGGTCGTGGAGATCCTCGCGGAGGTCGCCGGCATCGACCCGGCCGTCGCCGAGACGGTGATCGTCGAGCGCACGAACCTCGACGTCGACCCGGTGCCGGGCGAGGCCCAGCGGGCGGTGCTCGAGGTGGTCGGGCCGATCTTCGTCGAGTCCGGCGACGTGGCCGACCAGGCCGCCATCGACGACGCCCTCGACACGCTGTTCGAGCCGACGTTCGCCGAGGCCGCCGACCCGTCGCGCGTGGCGGGCTGACGATGACCCCGCCACCCGTCCTGGGCAGCCCGGGCACCGGTCCCGTCGTCGACCGCGACGGGCGGCCCGCGCGCGGGCTGAACCCGTTCGACAGCGGTCCGCGCCGACCCGTCGCCCCGTCGGGTGGCAGCCGCGGCGGCGCGCCGTTCTGGTCGCGCCGCCCGGTGCGGGTCGTCGGCGGCGCGCTGCTGCCGGTGCTCGTGCTCACCGCGTGGTGGTGGGTCACCGCCTCCGGGCAGGTGCCCGCCTACCAGCTGCCGTCGCCCGCGTCGGTGTGGCAGGCCGGCGTCGACCTGATCGAGCGCGGCGAGCTGGGTGTGCACATCGCCATCTCGGTGCAGCGCGTCGTGCTGGGCTTCGCGATCGGCTCCGCCGTCGCGCTCGTCCTCGGCGCCGTCGTGGGCCTCTCCCGCGCCGGCGACGTGCTGCTGTCCCCCACGCTGGCGGCGGTGCGCGCCGTGCCGTCGCTGGCGTGGGTGCCGCTGCTGATCCTCTGGATGAAGATCGGCGAGGACTCCAAGATCACGCTCATCGCCATCGGCGCGTTCTTCCCGCTGTTCACCACGCTGGCCGCCGCGCTGCGCCACGTGGACCCCCAGCTCGTCGAGGCGGGGCGCGCGTTCGGGCTGCGGGGCGTGCGGCTGCTGACCACCGTGCAGCTGCCGGCCGTGCTGCCCTCGCTCATGGCCGGGCTGCGGCTCGCGCTCGCCCAGGCGTGGCTCTTCCTCGTCGCCGCCGAGCTCATCGCGTCGTCCATGGGCCTGGGCTTCCTGCTCACCGACTCGGCGAACAACGGCCGGCTCGACCGGATCTTCCTGGCCATCGTGCTGCTGGCCCTGCTCGGCAAGCTGTCCGACTCGATCGTGGCGCTCGCCGAGCGTGCGCTGCTGCGGAGGTACGCATGACCACCCTGACGGCCCTGCAGACCGAGACCCGCACCTACCCGCCGTCGCCCGCGTTCGCCGCGCAGGCCAACCTGGGGCCCGAGGCGTGGGCCGCGGCCGACGCCGACCCCGTGGCCTTCTGGGAGGACGCGGCCCGGCGCCTGGAGTGGGACACGCCGTGGACCGTCGCGCACGAGTGGGAGCCGCCCGTGCCCGTCGCCGGCGGCGCCCCCGACGAGCTGACCGTGCCGCAGGCCCGCTGGTTCGTCGGCGGCCGGCTCAACGTGGCCGTCAACTGCGTCGACCGGCACGTCGCGGCCGGGCGCGGCGACAAGGTCGCGCTGCACGTCGAGGGCGAGCGCGGCGACCGCCGCTCGATCACCTACGCCCAGCTGCAGCGCGAGGTCGCGCAGGCCGCGCACGCGCTCACCGAGCTCGGCGTCGGCCCCGGCGACCGCGTCGTGGTGTACCTGCCGGTGATCGCCGAGACCGTCGTCGTGACCCTCGCCATCGCGCGGATCGGCGCCGTGCACTCCCTCGTCTTCGGCGGGTTCTCCGCCGAGGCCGTGCGGTTCCGCGTCCAGGACACCCGCGCCAAGGTGCTCGTCACGAGCGACGGGCAGGTCCGCCGCGGGCAGGACGTCGAGGTCAAGTCCGCCGCCGACGAGGCCGTCGCGGGCCTCGACCACGTCGAGCACGTGCTCGTCGTGCGCCGCACCGGCCAGGACGTGCCCTGGACGCCCGGGCGCGACGTGTGGTGGGACGACGTCGTCGCCCGCCAGCCCGACGTGCACGAGCCGCAGGCGTTCGACGCCGAGCACCCGCTGTTCGTCATCTACACCTCCGGCACCACCGGCAAGCCCAAGGGCCTGGTGCACACCGCGGGCGGGTACCTCACGCACGCCGCCTGGTCCCACTGGGCGGTGTTCGACGCCAAGGACGACGACGTGCACTGGTGCACCGCCGACCTCGCGTGGGTCACCGCGCACACCTACGAGATCTACGGGCCGCTCGCCAACGGCCTCACGCAGGTGATCTACGAGGGCACCCCCGACGCCCCGCACCGCGAGCGCCACCTGGAGGTCATCGAGCGGTACGGCGTGACGACGTACTACACGGCGCCGACGCTGATCCGCACGTTCATGACCTGGTTCGGGGCGGACCTGCCCGGCGGGCACGACCTGTCGAGCATCCGGCTGCTCGGGACCGTCGGGGAGGCCATCAACCCCGAGGCGTGGGTGTGGTTCCGGCGCACGTTCGGCCGCGACGAGGTGCCCGTGGTCGACACGTGGTGGCAGTCGGAGACGGGTGCGGCGATGATCGCGCCGCTGCCCGGCGCGACCACGCTCAAGCCGGGCTCGGCGACGCGCCCGCTGCCGGGCGTGGCGGCGAAGGTCGTCGGCGAGGACGGCGCCGAGGTGGCGCCGGGGCAGGGCGGCTTCCTCGTCGTCGAGCGCCCCTGGCCGGGCATGGCGCGCACGGTGTGGGGCGACCCGCAGCGGTACCTCGACGCGTACTGGCGCCGGTTCGCCGGGCACGGGGAGCACGGCGGGTACTTCCTCGCCGGCGACGGCGCGTCGTACGACGACGACAAGGACGTGTGGCTGCTGGGGCGGATCGACGACGTCATCAACGTCTCGGGGCACCGGCTGTCGACGATCGAGGTGGAGTCGGCGCTCGTCGCGCACCCGGCGGTCGGCGAGGCCGGTGTCGCGGGCGTCGCGGACCCGGTGACGGGGCAGGCCGTCGCGGCGTTCGTCGTGCCGTCGGTGACGCCCGGGCCCGTGGAGGACGTCGCGGCGTGGCTCGCGGCGGGCGCCGCGCTGCGCGAGGACCTGCGCGCGCACGTGGCGCACGCCATCGGCCCGGTCGCCAAGCCGCGGCACGTGCTGCTGGTCCCGGAGGTCCCCAAGACCCGGTCGGGCAAGATCATGCGGCGGCTGCTCACGCAGCTCGTCGAGGGCACGACGCTCGGCGACACGACGTCGCTGCAGAACCCGTGGGCCGTGGAGCAGGTGGGCGCGCTCGTCGTCGCCGCCGGTCTCGACGCCCGCTGACCACCACCGACCACGACAGGAGACCCGTGAGCGACCACCGCTTCGGCTTCCGCACCCGCGCGCTGCACGCGGGCGGCATCCCCGACGCCGCGACCGGCGCCCGGGCGGTGCCGATCTACCAGACGACGTCGTTCGTGTTCCAGGACACCGACGACGCCGCGAACCTCTTCGCGCTGCAGAAGTACGGGAACATCTACTCCCGGATCGGCAACCCCACGGTCGCCGCGCTGGAGGAGCGGATCGCCTCGCTCGAGGGCGGGATCGGCGCGGTCGCGACCGCGTCGGGCATGGCCGCGGAGTTCGTGACGTTCGCCGCGCTCGTCGGCGCCGGTGACCACGTCGTGGCCTCCGCCCAGCTGTACGGCGGCACGGTCACCCAGCTCGACGTGACGCTGCGCCGGTTCGGCGTCGAGACGACGTTCGTGCGCGGCACCGACCCGGCCGACTACGCGGCGGCGATCCGCCCCGAGACGAAGGTCGTCTACACCGAGGTCGTCGCGAACCCGTCGGGCGAGGTCGCGGACCTCGCGGGCCTGGCGGAGGTCGCGCACGCGGCGGGCGTGCCGCTCGTCGTGGACGCGACCCTGTCGACGCCGTACCTCGTGCGCCCCATCGAGCACGGCGCGGACATCGTCATCCACTCGGTGACGAAGTTCCTCGGCGGGCACGGCACCACCCTCGGCGGCGTCGTCGTGGAGTCGGGGCGGTTCGACTGGGGCAACGGGAAGTTCCCGCAGATGACCGAGCCCGTGGCCTCGTACGGCGGCGTGCAGTGGTGGGGCAACTTCGGCGAGTACGGGTTCCTCACCAAGCTGCGCTCGGAGCAGCTGCGCGACATCGGCCCCGCCCTGTCCGCGCAGTCGGCGTTCCAGCTGCTCCAGGGGGTCGAGACCCTCGCGCAGCGCATGGACGCCCACCTGGCGAACGCCCGGGCCGTGGCGCAGTGGCTCGACGAGGACCCGCGCGTCGGGTACGTGCTGTGGGCCGGGCTCCCGTCGCACCCGCACCACGAGCGCGCGCAGCGGTACCTGCCGCTCGGGCCGGGGTCGGTGTTCGCGTTCGGCGTCGCCGGCACCGACGAGCGCCCGGGCCGCGAGGTCGGACGCCGGTTCATCGAGCAGCTCCAGCTCGCCAGCCACCTGGCCAACGTCGGGGACGCGCGCACGCTCGTCATCCACCCCGCCTCGACCACCCACCAGCAGCTCAGCGGCGAGCAGCTCGAGGCCGCGGGCGTGCCCGAGGACCTCGTGCGCATCAGCGTGGGCCTGGAGGACGTCGAGGACATCCTGTGGGACCTCGACCAGGCCCTGACCGCGGCGACGGGCCGCGACCGCACCGGCACGGAGATGGCCCGATGAGCGAGGCACGCACCTGGCAGGGCCCGAGCGCCCCCGAGCGGCTCGCGCTGCTGCGGCGCACCCGGTCGGTCGCGATCGTCGGCGCGTCGGACAACCCGTCGCGCGCGTCGTACTTCGTCGCGACGTACCTGCTGTCGAGCTCGCCGTTCGACGTCTACCTCGTCAACCCCAGGGCCACGACGATCCTCGGGCAGCCGGTGTACCCGTCGCTGGCGGACCTGCCGGTGGTCCCGGACCTGGTCGACGTGTTCCGCCGCCACGACGACCTGCCGACAGTGCTCGACGAGACCCTCGCGGTCGGCGCGAAGGGGCTGTGGCTGCAGCTCGGCTCCTGGCACGAGGACGTGGCGCGGCGCGCGCAGGCCGCCGGGCTGGACGTCGTCATGGACCGGTGCCTGAAGATCGAGCACGCCAGGTTCCACGGCGGCCTGCACCTGGCGGGCTTCGACACCGGGGTCATCAGCTCCCGGCGCGCGTCGTCCTGACCCGCCCCGCCGACGCCCGTGCCCGGCGCGGGCGTCGGCGGCCGCTCAGGCCTCGGGGAACCACACCCCGGCGCGCAGCGCCACGCGTGTGCCGTCCCCGGTCAGCGGCGTGCCCTCGTCCCGCAGGTGCGCCAGCGCCCGCGCCAGGTGACGTGCCGGCGGCCGCCCGGAGGCGTCCACGACCCGCCACCACGGCACGTCCCGCAGGCCCGCCGCCATGACCTGCCCCACCTGGCGCGGCCCGCCACGGGCCGGGCGCCCGGCAGCCCGCGCCCGGTCCACCAGCACCTCCGCGACCAGGCCGTACGTCATCGCCCGCCCGGGCGGGATCTGCTCGACGAGGTCGAGGACCTCGCCCGCGTACGCGTCGTCCACCCGTCAGCCCCGGCGCACCACGACGACGGCCCGGTCGTCGTCGTCCCCCGCGCGCACCCCCGCGAGGACGTCACGCGCACCGCCCGGCCGCGCGGCCACCGCGCTCTCCACGACACCGAGCAGCCGGTCGATGCCCTGGTCCACGTCACGGCCGCGCTGCTCGACGACCCCGTCGGTGTACAGCACCACCGCGTCCCCGGGGTGCAGGCGCCCCGTCGACGGCACCGGGTCGACGTCGTCCAGGACACCCAGCGCCGGCCCGGCCGTGGTGAGGACCTCGATCCGCCCCGACCCCGCGTGCAGCACCGCGGGCGGCGGGTGGCCGGCCGTCGCCACCCGGTAGTCGCCGGTGCGCAGGTCGATCGTCAGGTGCACGGCCGTCGCGAAGCCCTCGTCCCACGCCTGCCCCACGAGGTACGCGTTCGCCGCGGGCAGGAACCGCTCCGGCGGCATCGCCCCGAGCAGCCCGGAGAACGCCCCCGACAGCTGCAGCGACCGCACCCCGGCGTCCTGCCCCTTGCCGGAGACGTCGACGAGCACGACCTCCAGGCGCCGCCCGCCGTCGACGACGCGCGAGACGAGGAAGTCCCCGGAGAACGCGGCCTCGTGCGCCGAGCGGACGTCGGCGTCGACGACCCAGCCCGACGGCAGCGTGGGCATCCGCCCCGCCGCGGCCAGCCGGTCGCGCAGGTCCACGAGCATCAGCGCCCCCGGCGCGCCCTGCAGCCCCAGGCGCTCGCGCTCGCGGGCGAACACCAGCACGGCGACGCACGCCAGCCCGATCACGGTCAGCACCCCGGGCGCCGGGGCGGCGGGGCCGACGAGCACGAGGACGACGACCAGCACGACGACCTCGGCGACCAGGACCACGAGCGCCCGCCAGCGCAGCAGGAACGCTCCCACGAGCAGGAGCAGGACGAACGCCGACGGCACGAACCACAGCGGCTGGGCGGCCACGGCCAGCCCCAGGGCGACGGCGACGACGTACAGGAGCGCCGCGGTGCGCGGCTGCGAGCGCGCCGCCCGCCCGCGCAGCACCGCCCAGGCGCGCTCCGCGCGGCCGGCCTCGTCCTCGGGCGTGCCCACCAGGCGACCCTACGTGCGTCCGGGACGCCTGACCAAGGTGGACGCACCGGGGATATGCGTGTGCACGACCAGCGGCGCCCGGGCCACGATGGGACCATGCCACCGCTGCCCGACGGGTACCGCCCGCTCGCCCTGCCCGCCGACCGTGCCGACGAGATGCGGGCCGTCAGCCGGCTCGCGTTCGCCGGGACCCTCGACCCCGCGGTCGAGGAGGTCGTCCCTTTCAGCGTGCCGACGGACCGGCTCGGCGCGGTGGAGGCGCCCGACGGGACGCTCGCCGGTGCCCACGGGTCGTTCGCGTTCACGATGCCCGTGCCGGGGGGCACGGTGCCGTGCGCGGGGCTGACCTGGGTGGGCGTGCGTCCCGAGCAGCGGCGGCGGGGCGTCCTGACCGCGATGATCGACCACCACCTGGCCCGCTGCGTCGAGCGCGGCGAGCCCGTCTCGGCCCTGTTCGCCGCCGAGACCGCGATCTACGGCCGGTTCGGGTACGGCTGCGCCGCCGACGACGTGCGGCTGACGCTGCCGCGCCGCGCCGCGCTGCGACCCGTGGCGGGCGCCGACGCCCTCACCGTGCGGCTGACCCACCTGGACGCCGAGGAGCACGCCGACCTCGTCGACGACCTGCACCGCCGGGCCGGTGCGGGGCGCCCCGGCTGGATGACGCGGGACTCCGCGGCGCTGCGCCGGCGCATGGTCGTGGACCCGCCCGCGTGGCGGGGCGGCACCGAGGCGATGCTCCTCGCGACCGTCCACGACGCCGCGGGGGCGGCGCGCGGGTACGCGACGTTCGCCCGCAAGGAGGGCTGGGAGCCCACCGGCCCGGCGTACACGGTGCGGGTGCGCGAGGCGCACGCGCTCGACGCGGCGGCCACGCACGCGCTGTGGTCGTTCCTGCTCGACCTCGACCTGACCACGACGGTCGAGTCGCCGATGCTCCCGGCGGACGACCCGCTGCTGCACCTGCTGGTGGACCCCCGGCCCGCGGGCCCGCGCCTCGCGGACAACCTGTGGGTCCGGCTGGTCGACGTGCCGGCGGCGCTCGCGGCGCGCAGCTACGCCGCGGACGTCGACGTGGTGCTCGACGTCCGCGACGACCGGCTGCCGGCGAACGCGGGCACGTGGCGCGTGCGCGCCGCCGCGCACGGCGACGTCGAGGTCACCCGTGCCGACGGCCCGGGCGACGTGCTGCTCGACGTGCGCGAGCTCGGCGCGGCGTACCTGGGCGGCCGCTCGCTGTCCGCGATGGCGCGCGCGGGCCTCGTCCAGGTGCGCGACGGCTACGACGTCACGGGCGCGGCGGCCGCGTTCGGCTGGCCCGTGGCGCCGGTGTGCTCCTGGGTGTTCTGAGGCCCGCGGCGCGGCGGGTCAGCGCGCGGACTCGTACGCCGCAAGCTGGTCGATGCGGCGCTGGTGGCGCGGGTCCCCGCTGAAGGGCTCCGCCACGAACGCGTCGACCAGCTCGAGCGCCTCGTCCACCGAGTGCTGCCGCGCGCCGATCGCCACGACGTTCGCGTCGTTGTGCTGACGGCCCAGGCGGGCGGTTTCCGCGTTCCACGCGAGCGCGGCCCGCACGCCGGCGACCTTGTTCGCGGCGATCTGCTCGCCGTTGCCGGAGCCGCCGATCACGACCCCGAGCGACCCGGGCTCGGCCACCACGGCCTCCCCGGCGGCGAAGCAGAACGACGGGTAGTCGTCCTGGGCGTCGTACTCGTGGGCACCGTGGTCGACGACCTCGTGGTCGGCGGCGCGCAGGTGCTCGACGAGCGCGACCTTGAGCTCGTACCCGGCATGGTCGGCGGCGACGTGGATGCGCATGGCTCCCATCCTGCCGCAGCGCGCGGGGCCCGCCGTCCGCGCGTCCACGCGCCGGGCGCGGGGCTTTCGTAGGCTGTCGGGCATGACCCGCAGCGGACTGGACCTGACCGACCTCGACCCGGGCGTGCGCCCGGGCGACGACCTGTACGCCCACGTCAACGGCCGGTGGCAGGCGGCGCACGTGATCCCCGCCGACCGCAGCGCGGACGGGGCGTTCCGCGAGCTCTACGACCAGGCCGAGCTGCAGGTCCGCGACATCATCACCGGCGCCGACCCGGAGGGCGGCGAGGAGCAGGCCAAGATCGGCGCGCTGTACGCGAGCTTCATGGACGCCGACGCCGTCGAGGCCGCCGGCCTGGAGCCGCTGCGCGCCGACCTCGCGGGCGTCGACGCGGCGACCACCCCCGCGGAGCTCGTCCACGTGCTCGGTGCGCTGCAGCGCACGGGCGGCGCCGACGCGACGGCGTTCTGGGTCGACAACGACGCGAAGGACCCGACGCGCTACGTCGTGCACCTCACGCAGTCCGGCCTGGGCCTGCCCGACGAGGCGTACTACCGCGACGCCCAGTACGCGGCGGTGCTCGAGGCGTACACCCCGCACGTGGCACGGATGCTCGGCCTGGTCGCGGACGTCTCGGGCGTCGTCGCGGCCGGCGACCCGCAGGACCTCGCGCAGCGGGTCGTCGCGCTGGAGACGCGCCTGGCGGCCGCGCACTGGGACCTCGTCAAGGACCGGGACGCGGACCTCACGTACAACCCGACGACGCTCGCGCAGCTGGCCGTCGACGCCCCGCAGTTCGACTGGGTCGCCTGGGCCGACGCGCTGGGCGCCCCCGCGGCCGCCGTCGAGCAGCTCGTCGTGCGTGAGCCGTCCTACCTGCAGGGCTTCGCGCAGGCCTGGGACGAGGTGCCGCTGGACGACTGGCGCGCGTGGCTGACGTACCACGTGGTCTCCGCGCGGGCCCCGTACCTGACCGACGCGCTCGTGCAGGCGAACTTCGACTTCTACGGCCGCACCCTGACCGGCGCGCAGGAGGTCCGCGAGCGCTGGAAGCGGGGCGTCGGGCTGGTGCAGGGCTGCCTCGGCGAGGCGGTCGGCAAGGTCTACGTGGAGCGGCACTTCCCGCCGGGCCACAAGGCCCGCATGGACGAGCTCGTCGCGAACCTCGTCGAGGCGTACCGCCGCTCGATCTCCGCGCTGGACTGGATGGGCGAGGAGACCCGCGCCAAGGCGCTGGCCAAGCTTGAGGCGTTCACGCCGAAGATCGGCTACCCGGTGCGCTGGCGCGACTACTCGGGCCTGGAGGTGCGCGCCGACGACCTGCTCGGCAACGTCCGCCGGGCGCACGCCTTCGAGCAGGACCGCGAGCTGGGCAAGATCGGCCGGCCGATCGACCGCGACGAGTGGTTCATGACCCCGCAGACCGTCAACGCGTACTACAACCCGGGCATGAACGAGATCGTCTTCCCCGCGGCGATCCTGCAGCCGCCGTTCTTCGACGCCGACGCGGACGACGCGGTGAACTACGGCGGCATCGGTGCGGTCATCGGGCACGAGATCGGGCACGGGTTCGACGACCAGGGCAGCAAGTACGACGGCTCGGGCCGGCTCGAGGACTGGTGGACGGCGGAGGACCGTGCGGAGTTCGAGAAGCGCACGACGGCGCTGGTCGAGCAGTACGGCGGGTACTCCCCCGCGCAGCTCTCCGACGAGCACCGCGTCAACGGTGCGCTGACGGTGGGCGAGAACATCGGCGACCTCGGCGGCCTGGCGATCGCGCTGCAGGCGTACGCGATCGCGCTGGGCGGCCCGCTGGAGGACGCACCGGTGATCGACGGGCGCACGGGCGTGCAGCGGGTGCTGCTGAGCTGGGCGCGGGTGTGGCGCACGAAGATGCGCGACGAGGACCTGGTGCGCCGCCTGGCGACCGACCCGCACTCCCCCGACGAGATCCGCTGCAACGGCGTCGTGCGGAACCTGCCGGAGTTCTACGCGGCGTTCGACGTGCAGCCGGGCGACGCCCTGTGGCTGGACCCGGCCGACCGCGTGCGCATCTGGTAGCTCGGGCGCCCACGGACGCGCGCAGCCCCCGACCCGTCCGGGTCGGGGGCTGCGTCGTCACCGTCGGTGTCGTGCCGGGTCAGGGCACCTCGGTCCACTGCGCGCGGGCTAGCCGGAAGCCCACGCCCTCGGCGTCGGTGCACGTGACGCCGTCGGTGCCGGACCCGCAGGTCCAGCCCCCGACGCTCTCCTGCTCGCCGTACTCCAGGACCGGCACGTCCGACGACGCCACGCCGGGGGTGCCGTCCTCGCACGTGAACCGGAAGCCCTCGGCGTCGAGCGCGACCGCGTGCCCCACGGTGCCCGAGCAGCCCGGGACGGTGGGCGGGGAGTAGGTGTAGCTCGCGATCGTGCACCGGACCCCGCCGGCGCCCATCGTGCAGGCGATGTTCCCCGACGGCAGCGCGAACGCGACGTCGTCGACGTCCTGCGGGTCGGCCGACGCGGTGGAGGTCGCCGCCGGCGTCGACGGCTCGTCCGTCGTGCCGCCGCCCGGGTTCACCCCGATCGTGCCCAGCAGGATGAGGAACGTCAGCACGAGCAGCGCGTCGATCACGATGAACAGCAGCATGGGCCTGCTCAGCCCGCCGCGGGCACCCGAGCCCATCGAAGCCTCCCTCGTCCGCCGCACCGGACCTCGGTCACGGCGGTCATGCATCATCCCAGACCAGCGGGGCGATCTGCGCCTTTCGCCCGGTTCGCCCGCCGGTCACGGGCCGGTCGTGGACGCCGTCAGGCCTGCGGGTCGTCGGTGAGCACGGGACCCTGGGTGCGGGTCCGCTTGAGCTCGTAGAACCCCGGCACGCGGGTCATGAGCACGAGCCCGTCGAACAGGTCGAGGGCGGCCTGGCCGCGCGGGGCGGGGGTGACGACGGGGCCGAAGTACCCGACGCCGTCGATCGCGACGACCGGCGTCCCGACCTCGTCGCCGACCAGGTCGATCGCGCGGGCGTGCGAGGCGCGCAGCAGGTCGTCGACCTCGTCGGTGCCGGCCACGTCCGCGAGGGAGGCCGGCAGCCCCACCTCGGCGAGCGACTCCGCGACGATCGCCGCGGTGTCGGTGCGCCCGCCCGGGTGCCGGCGCGTGCCGAGCGCGTCGTACAGCGGCTTGAGCACCTGGTCGCCGTGGTCACGGGCCGCGGCGACGAGGACGCGCACGGGACCCCACGAGTCGTCCATCAGGTCGCGGTACCGCTCCGGCAGGTCCCGGCCCTCGTTGAGGACGGACAGGCTCATGACGTGCCAGCGCACCTCGACGTCCCGGTGGGCGGCGACCTCGTCCATCCACCGTGACGTCATCCACGCCCACGGGCACGCGGGGTCGAACCAGAAGTCCACGACGGGCACGCTCATCGGCAGCTCTCCTCCTCGTACGGCGGGTCCGCGGGGGCGGACGACCCGAGTCTGCCTGCCGATCCGGCGACGGGCGAAACGGGTGGCATGATCGTCGGCGTCGCCCACATCGTGAAACGGAGCTGCCCGTCGTGCCCGGAGAGAACCTCACCCGTGCGGAGGCCGCCGAGCGCGCCTCGCTGGTCACCACCCGCTCCTACGACGTCGCGCTGGACCTGACGACCAGCCCGAAGACGTTCGTCTCCCGCACGGTGGCGCGGTTCTCCGCGACGCCCGGGGCCAGCACGTTCATCGACCTGATCGCACCGGCCGTGCACGAGGTCGTCCTCAACGGGCGCACGCTCGACCCGGCCGACGTCGTCGCCGACTCCCGCATCCGCCTGGACGGCCTGGCCGAGGAGAACGAGCTCCTCGTCGTCGCCGAGTGCGCGTACATGCACACCGGCGAGGGCCTGCACCGGTTCGTCGACCCGGTCGACGACGAGGTCTACCTGTACTCGCAGTTCGAGGTCGCCGACTCCCGGCGCGTGTTCGCGGTGTTCGAGCAGCCCGACCTCAAGGCGACGTTCACGTTCACCGTGACGGCCCCCGCCCACTGGACCGTGGTGTCGAACTACCCGCAGGTCGGGGAGCCCGAGCCCGTCGAGGGCGGGCGCAACCTCAACGGCGGCAAGGACGCCGGCACGGCCGTGTGGCGGTTCGAGACGACGCCGCGCCTGGCCTCCTACGTCACGGCCGTCGTCGCCGGGCCGTACCACGGCGAGCACCGCGAGCTCACGAGCAGCGACGGCCGCACCATCCCGCTGGGCGTGTACTGCCGGGCGTCGCTGGCCCCGCACCTGGACACGGACGAGATCGTCGACGTGACGCGGCGCGGCTTCGCCTTCTTCGAGGAGGCGTTCGACCACCCGTACCCGTTCGCCAAGTACGACCAGCTCTTCGTGCCGGAGTTCAACGCCGGGGCCATGGAGAACGCCGGGGCGGTGACGTTCCTCGAGTCGTACGTGTTCCGGTCCAAGGTGCCCGACGCGACGGTCGAGCGACGTGCGGTGACGATCCTGCACGAGCTCGCGCACATGTGGTTCGGCGACCTCGTGACGATGCGCTGGTGGGACGACCTGTGGCTGAACGAGTCGTTCGCGGAGTACGCCTCCACGCTCGCGGCGGCCGAGGCCACCCGCTGGTCCACCGCGTGGACGACGTTCTCCTCGCTGGAGAAGTCCTGGGCGTACCGCCAGGACCAGCTGCCGTCGACGCACCCGATCGTCGCGGACATGCGCGACCTGGAGGACGTCGAGGTCAACTTCGACGGCATCACGTACGCCAAGGGCGCGTCGGTGCTCAAGCAGCTGGTCTCGTGGGTCGGGCAGGAGCACTTCTTCGCCGGGGTGCGGCAGTACTTCGCCAAGCACGCGTGGGGCAACACCCAGCTGCGCGACCTGCTGACCGAGCTGGAGGCCACGAGCGGGCGCGACCTGTCCGCGTGGTCGGGCCTGTGGCTGGAGAAGGCCGGCGTCACGCTGCTGCGGCCGGAGATCGCCACGGACGACGCGGGCGTCATCACGTCGTTCGCCGTGCTCCAGGAGGTGCCCGCCGAGCACCCCGTGCAGCGCCCGCACCGCCTGGCGGTCGGCGGGTACGACGTGCACGACGTCGACGGCTCCCCGCGTCTGGTGCGCACGTGGCGCGTCGAGCTCGACGTGGACGGCGACCGCACCGAGGTCCCCGAGCTCGTGGGCCGGCCGCGGCCCGCGCTGGTTCTGGTGAACGACGACGACCTCGCCTACGCCAAGGTCCGCCTCGACGACCGCTCCATGGCCACGGCGATCGCCCACCTCGGCGCGTTCACCGACTCCCTGCCCCGCACGCTCGTGTGGGCTGCAGCGTGGGACGCGACCCGCGACGGCGAGACCCCCGGGCGCGACTTCGTCGACCTGGTGCTGGGCAACGTGGCGCACGAGACCGACTCCTCGGTCGTCCTGGTGCTGCTGCGCCAGCTCGCGTCGACCCTGGACCTGTACGTCGCCCCCGAGCACCGCGCGGCCACGCAGGTCGCGGCCGCCGACCGGCTGCTGGAGCTCGCGCAGGCCGCCCCGGCGGGCTCGGACCAGCAGCTGCAGCTGGTCAAGGCGTTCGCGGGCCGCGCCTCCACCGCGGCCCAGCTCGACGCGGTGGCGGACCTGCTCGACGGGCGCACCGTCCTCGACGGTCTCACGGTCGACACCGACCTGCGGTGGGAGCTGCTGACGTCCCTCGTGGCGGGCGGGCGCGCGGACGAGACGCAGATTGCCGCCCAGCTCTCGACGGACGCGACCGCGACCGGTCAGCGGGCCGCCGCCGCGGCCCGTGCGGCCGTCCCGACGCCGGAGGCCAAGGAGCGCGCCTGGGCGCAGGTCGTGACCGGCGACGAGCTGCCGAACGCGCTGCAGGCGGCGACGATCGCGGGCTTCGGCCGCGTGCACGACACGGCGCTGCTCGTGCCGTGGGTCGCGCCGTACTTCGACGCCCTCGAGGACGTGTGGGCCGGCAAGACCAGCGAGATGGCGCAGAACGTCGTCGTCGGGATGTTCCCGACCGACCTGGCCGGGGACGCGTCCGTGGACGTGCTCGCCGCGACGGACGCGTGGCTGGCCGCGCACCCCGACGCCCCGGCCGCGCTGCGCCGCCTGGTCGCCGAGGCCCGTGACGGCGTGCGCCGCGCCGTCGCCGCCCAGGAGGCGGACCGCGCCCGCGCCTGACCCGCACCGCCGCGACCCCTGACCACCCCGCCGGGCGGTCAGGGGTGGCGGCGGGTCAGCGGTCCGCGGAACCGGGCCGCACAGGCGATGAGGGGACTGCTGGTGGTTCGGTTGACACTCGTGGTGACTGGTACTCGGGCCGCCGTCACGGGCCTCGGCCGCCACCACACCAGCGCCTCCACCCATGGCACTCCCGGGAGGCACGGACACCCAGCTCGCATCCAGTGGGCGGGCACCACGCCCACCCCTGCACAGGGGAGGATGGGCCGGTGAGCAGCGAGGTGACGGTGCCGGACGGGTACGCACGGGTCCTGGACGACCTCAAGGAGCGGGTCCGGCGGGCTCAGGTCCGGGCGCGCCGTGTCGTCAACACCGAGCTCTTGACGCTGTACTGGCACATCGGGTCAGCGATCGCCGAACGGCAGGAGCGCGACGGGTGGGGCGCAGGGACCATCGATCGCCTCGCGCAGGACCTGCGGGCCGCGTTCCCGACCATGACCGGCCTGAGCCGGTCGAACCTGTACCGGATGCGTGCGTTCGCCAGCACGTGGGACCTCGCCGAGGTTGTCCCACAGGCCGTGGGACAACTGCCCTGGGGGCACGTGCAGGTCCTGGTCGAGAAGCTCGACGACCGGGCGACGCAGGACTGGTACGCCGCGGCCGCCGTCGAGCACGGCTGGTCACGTGACGTGCTGATCAACCAGATCAAGGCCACGACGCACGCCCGCGTGGGCGCGGCCCCCTCGAACTTCGCCGAGCGCCTGCCTGCACCGCACGGCGAGCTCGCCCAGCAGATCGCCCGCGACCCGTACGTCTTCGACTTCCTCGACCTGTCCGGGCAGGTCGCCGAACGCGACCTCGAGCAGGCGTTGATGGACAAGCTGGTGTCCACCCTGCGCGAGTTCGGAGCAGGGTTCGCGTTCGTCGACCGCCAGGTCCGCTTCGACGTCGACGGCGACGACTACATCCTCGACCTCCTGCTGTTCCACATCCCCCAGCTCAGGTACGTGGTGATCGAACTCAAGATCGGCGCGTTCCGCCCCGAGTACGCCGGCCAGCTCGGCTTCTACGTGACCCTCGTCGACGAACGCCTCCGCGGACCCCAGCACCACGCCACCGTCGGGATCCTGCTGTGCGCCGACCGTCAGGAGTCCACCGTCCGCTATGCACTGCAGTCCACGACCGCACCCATGGCCGTGGCCACCTACACCTACGCCGACCTCCCCCCCGCCGAACGCGCCACCATGCCCGCCGAACGCATCGTGACCCAGGCACTCACCGACGTCCTCACCCACACCACCGACCCGAGCTGACCACCACTCGACCGCGCACCCCGGTCGACCACGTCACGGCGCTGGCCGGCTCAGCCACGACGTCCGACGCGCGACAGCAGCACCCGACTGCCACACAGCTACCAGGGGGCTCAGCAGGGATGGCTGCTCCTGGCAGGGTGCCCGACTACGCGCCGGACTCGCGGGGAGACTGGGGCACCCACCGCATCGAGGCGAGGGGGAACGCCCAAGGGACTCCGAGGTCGTCTTCCCAGTCGCCGTACAGCCCCGTCGTGACGCGCGGGACGAGCACGAGGCAGCTGGGCGGCTCGTGGCGGGCGGGACGGAGCAGCGCACCATCCGCGCCGCGGACCAGGGGTTCGAGGTGGTAAGACGGGCCGATCCCGTCGCTTCCTGCCTCCACGCTCAGGCGCAGCGCGCCGCGGGCATCACGCTCGGTGCAGGCCGGGAGTCGGAAGATGGCCTTGCGCGTGCCGTCGAGCAACGCCGCGCTGGCGTACGGTCCCGCGTCCGCGACGGGCCTAACGGTGACCAGCACACTCCGCCCCTGGCGCTCGATCGTGACCGACCTGCCGTCGTCGGCGCACCACGTCCCCACCCAGCGGCGAGGCCACCGAGGCTTCATCGTCCGCGCTCGGCATCGACCGTCGGCAGATGTCCGTCAACCATGCCCGGCAGTGTGCCGGACCTGGGCCCGGCGCGTCAGTGGTCCGCGGGCACAGGTGCCAGCGTGCGCAGCCAGGCGCGGGCCTCGCGGGGGCTGCGCAGCCGCACGACCGGATCCCCTGCGGCCGCGCGGGCGGCGTACCGGTGGGCGACGCGGGCGTGGGACGTCCAGGACCAGAGCACGACGTTCTCCTCGGGCTCGGGGCGCAGCAGGTTGCGCAGGTCCTCGCGGTTGCCGTTCCACAGCTCGGTGCGCAGCAGGCCGCGCGCGAGGGTGCGGCGCAGCACCCGGGCCATGACGGTGCGCCGCGGGTAGTCCAGCCACACGAGCGCGTCGGGCGCGGGCATGCCGGGGCCGAGCAGGGTCTCCCAGTTGCCGTCGACGACCCAGCCCTGGGGCGACCCGTCGAGGCGGGTACGCAGGTCGGCGAGGGCCTCGACGGCGTCGCGCTTGACCCAGCCGGGCTGCCACACCACCTCGTCGAGCTCGACGTGCAGCACGCCGAGGCGGCGGGCGGCCTCGCGGGCGAGCGTCGTCTTGCCCGAGCCGGACGTGCCGACGACGCGCAGACGCCGTGCGGTCACGACCGCGGGAACGGCGCGCGGGCTCCGCTCACCGCTGCATGACGCGGGCCAGCGAGCGCAGCCGGGCGTTGCTCGCCAGGTCGTCGAGCAGCACCACGTGGCCGGAGCCGTCGGCGAGCGGGATCTTCCAGTTCGGGTACTCCTGGTCGGTGCCCGGCTGGTTCTGGGCGCGTCGCTCGCCGACGGCGTCGGCGAGGGACACCCCGACCAGGCGTGACGGCGTGGCCAGCACCCACCGGTGCAGGGCCTCGACGACCTCCCGCTCGGAGGCGTCCTCGCCGAGCAGCCCCCGTTGGCGCAGCGCGGCGAGCATGCGGTCGCGCTCGGCGAACGCCTCGGCCCGCACCTCGGGCGCCGGGCGGGTGAGCAGGCCGAGGCGCTCGCGCAGCGCGACGTGCTCACCGGCGAGGTACCCGGCGGTCGGCGGCAGGTCGTGCGTGGTCACGGTCGCCAGCACGAGGGGGCGGTAGTGCTCGGGGGGCAGCGGCGCGCCGTGCACGTCCTGCTCGAACCAGAGCACGGACGTGCCGAGCACGCCCCGGTCGGCCAGGTAGTCGCGCACCCACGGCTCGACGGTGCCGAGGTCCTCGCCGATGACGACGGCACCGGCGCGGTGCGCCTCGAGGGCGAGGATGCCGACGAGGGCCTCGTGGTCGTAGCGCACGTACGCGCCGTCGGCGGCGCCGTTGCCCTGGGGGATCCACCACAGCCGGAACAGGCCGATGACGTGGTCGACGCGCACGGCGCCCGCGTGCCGCAGCACGGTGCGCAGCATGTCGCGGTACGGCCGGTACGCGGCGCGGGCCAGCGCGGTGGGGTCCCACGGCGGCTGCGACCAGTCCTGGCCCTGCTGGTTGTACATGTCGGGCGGGGCGCCGACCGACGCACCGGTGGCCAGCACGTCCTGCAGCGCCCACGCGTCGGAGCCCTCGGGGTGCACGCCGACGGCGAGGTCGTGCATCACGCCGATCGCCATGCCGGCGTCCCTGGCGGCCTGCTGGGCGCGCGCGAGCTGCTCGTCGGCGACCCACTGCAACCACGTCCACAGCTCGACCCGGTCGGCGAGCTCCTCGGCGGCCGCCGCGACGGCGGGCGAGGTCGGGTCGCGCAGCTCCGCGGGCCACCCGGCGACGGGGCCGTACCGCTCCAGCAGCGCGCACCACAGCGCGAAGGTGCGCAGCCCCTCGCCCTGCTCCTCGACGAACGCCTCGAACGCGGCCTGCCGCGCCGGCGAGCGCGGGTGCGCGAACACGACCTCGAGCGCCGCCCGCTTGGCCGCCCAGGCGACGTCGCGGTCGATGGGCCCGGGGTCGGAGTCCAGGGGCAGGACGGGCTCGGCGGCCCACTCGACGAGGGAGCGGTCGGCGGCCGAGAGGTAGCCGGCCTCGCGCACGTCCTCGACCCGCACGTACAGGGGGTTCACGAACCGGCGGGTCGTCGGCAGGTACGGGCTCGGTGTGAGCGGCTCGACGGGTTCGGCGGCGTGCAGCGGGTTGATGAGCACGAAGTCCGCACCCATCTGCTCGCCCGCCAGCCAGCACAGCTCGGCGAGATCGGCGAGGTCGCCGACGCCCCAGGACGCCCGCGAGCGCACCGAGTACAGCTGGGCCATCAGGCCCCACGCCCGGTCGTGCTCGACGGCCTCGGGCAGGTGCAGCCGGTCCGGCGTGACGACGACGGGGCTGTGCGCGGACCCGGACGGGCCCATGGCGTGCATCTCGTGCCAGCCGAGCGGCAGGTCCGCGGGCAGCGTGAAGGTCGCGCGGCCGACGAGGCGTCCGTCGACGGTGCGGGGGTCGACGACGACGTCGGCCTGCGGGACCTCGCGGCGCCCGCCGCCGGCCTCGGGGTCGATCTCGACCCACACGCGCACGGGGTCGCCGTGGGTGACGTGCACGGGCACGTGCGCGTGCCGTCCCTGCCGCACGACGACGACGGGCGGCAGGACCCGGCGCCACGGCATGTTCTCGACGTGCGCGAGCGCGACCTGCACACGTTCGGGGGTCGAGGCGTCGACGCCGAGGGCGGCGAGCACCTTGCGCACGGTGTCCGCGGACGCGCGGTGCTGCAGGCCGTCGTGCCCCCGGTAGTCGGGCTCGACCTGGTGGGCCGCGGCCAGCCGCAGCAGGTCGTCGGGGATGTCGGCGTGGGCCACGTCTCGATCCTGCCAGAGACCGGGGTGACCTGCCCGGACACGGGCGCGCGTCTCGCCGCCCGGTGCCGGGGCACGCCGGGTCGCACGGGTGGTCGACGTAGCCTTGGCGACCGTGACGACCGACGCGCCCGCCGCCGCCAGCCCGTACCCGCCCGCCCCGCGCACCGACCTCGTCGAGGACCTGCACGGCCGCGCCGTGCCGGACCCGTACCGGGCCCTGGAGGACGCGGACGCCCCCGTGACGCAGGAGTGGTCGGCCGCGCAGGACGCCCTGTACGCGGCGTACCGGAGCCGTGCGGTGGCCGCCACGGGCCCGTTCGCGACGAACCGGCTGCGCGACCGCCTCGGCGAGCTGCTGGGCGCGGGGTTCGTGGGGGCGCCGGCGTGGCGCGGGGACCGGCGGTTCGTGTCCCGCCGCAGCGGCGACCAGGAGCACGCGGTCGTCGTCGTCGTCGAGCCCGACGGTGCGGGCGGCGAGCGCGAGCGCGTGCTGGTGGACCCGTTGGTGCTCGACCCGGCGGGCACGACGACGCTCGACGCGTGGCAGCCGTCGAAGGAGGGCGAGCTGCTGGCGTACCAGGTCTCGCACGGCGGCACCGAGGAGAGCGTGCTGCACGTGCTCGACGTCGCCACGGGTGACCTGGTCGACGGCCCGGTCGACCGGGCGCGGTACTCCCCCGTGGCGTGGCTGCCCGGCGGCGAGGCGTTCTGCTACGTGCGCCGCCTGCCGCCGGAGGGCCTGCCGGACGACGAGAAGCAGTACCACCGCCGCGTGTGGCTGCACCGCGTGGGCACCCCGGCCGAGCAGGACGTCGAGCTGTTCGGCGCCGGCCTGGACATGACGAACTACTACGGGGTGTCCGTCAGCCGGGACGGGCGGTGGCTGCTGGTCTCGGCGTCCGCGGGCACCGCACCGCGCACCGACGTGTGGATCGCGGACCTGCACGCGCCGGGCGGGATCACGTCGCCGACGTTCGTCGAGGTGGCCGTGGGGCTGGACGCCGAGGTCGCCGCGTGGGTCGGGCGCGACGGGCGCCTGTACGTGCACACGGACCTGGACGCGCCCCGCGGGCGGCTCGCGGTGACGGACCCCACGACGCCGGGTGTCGCGTCGTGGACGACGCTGATTCCCGAGGACCCCGAGGCGGTGCTCGAGGACGTCGCCCTGGTCGACGACGGCGGCGACGCCACGACGCCCACGCACCTGCTCGCGTCGTGGCGGCGGCACGCGGTCAGCGAGGTCACGGTGCACGACCCGGTCACGGGCGAGCGGCGCGCGGGTGACGCGGGCGTCGTGCCGCTGCCCGGGCTGGGCTCGGTGTCCGGCCTCGTCACGCGCCCCGACGGCGGCCCGTCGGTGTGGTTCTCGTACACCGACCACGTGACCGTCCCGCACGTGCACCGCTACGACGCGACCACCGGCCTGGTCGAGGTGTGGGCGAGCCCGCCCGGGCAGGTGCCGGACCTGCCGGCCGTGCGCACGCAGCAGGTCGAGGTCACGTCGGCCGACGGCACGACGGTCCGGGCGTTCGTGCTCGCGCGCGCCGACCGCGTCGACGCCGACGGCCGGCCGCTCGCCCCGGCGCCGACGGTGCTCTACGGGTACGGCGGCTTCCAGGTCTCGCTGGACCCCGCGTACTCGGCGTCCACGCTCGCGTGGGTCGAGGCCGGCGGGGTGTACGTGGTGGCGAACCTGCGCGGGGGTGGCGAGGAGGGCGAGGAGTGGCACCGCGACGGCATGCGCGGCGCCAAGCAGCACGTCTTCGACGACTTCCACGCCGTCGCCGAGCACCTCGTGGCCCAGGGGTGGACGACGCCGCAGCAGCTGGCGTGCTGGGGCGGGTCCAACGGCGGCCTGCTCGTCGGCGCGGCCGTCACGCAGCGCCCGGACCTGTGGGCGGCGGCGGTGTGCTCGGCGCCGCTGCTCGACATGGTGCGGTACCAGCGGTTCGGCCTGGGCGTGACGTGGACCGAGGAGTACGGCGACGCGGGCGTGCCCGAGGAGCTGGACTGGCTGCTGGGCTACTCCCCCTACCACCGCGTCGTCGAGGGCACCGCGTACCCGGCGGTGCTGTTCACCGTGTTCGAGGGCGACACGCGTGTGGACCCGCTGCACGCCCGCAAGCTCGCGGCGGCGCTGCAGCACGCGACGTCGTCCGACCCCACGACCCGCCCGGTGCTGGTGCGCCGCGAGACGGGCGTCGGGCACGGCGGCCGTTCCCTGTCGCGGACGATCGCCCTGTCGGTCGAGCAGCTGCAGTTCGTCGCGGACCGCACGGGCCTGGCCGGGGGCGCCGCGTGAACCACCCGCTCGTCACCGCCCTCGGCGCGTTGGACGAGCCGAGCGCGTCGTCCTCCCCCGACGTGAACCCGCCGTGGTTGAAGGACACGAACGAGACCACCACCGCGTGGCTCGCCGCGTGGTGGGACTGGTTCGTCGGCATCCCCCTGCGGATCCTCCTGATCGTGCTCATCGGGATGGTGTCCCTGGCGCTGCTGCGCCGCGTGATCGGCACGGTCGCGGACCACATCGCCGAGGGCGAGGCGTTCGGCCTCAAGGACACCGGCGAGGGCGGCACGGCCCGCGGCGGGCCGGACGTGCGCACCGTGCTGCTCAAGGCGTCGCCGCTGGCCACCGCGCGCCGCGCCCAGCGGGCCCGGACCATCGGCTCGGTGCTGCGCTCGACGGCGTCGATCCTCGTCGGGTCGATCACCGTGCTGCTCGTGCTGGACACGCTCGGGGTCAACCTGGCGCCGTTCATCGCGTCGGCGGGCATCGTCGGCGTCGCCGTCGGCTTCGGTGCGCAGAGCCTGGTCAAGGACGTGCTGTCCGGCATGTTCATGCTCATGGAGGACCAGTACGGGGTCGGGGACGTCGTCGATGTCGGCCCCGCCACCGGGACCGTCGAGGCCGTGGGGCTGCGCGTGACGCGGCTGCGGGACGGCGACGGGACGCTCTGGTACGTGCCGAACGGGTCGATGCTGCGCGTGGGCAACAAGACGCAGGGCTTCGGCACGGCCGTCGTCGAGCTCGACGTCGACTACTTCGCGGACCTGGACCGGGTGCGCGACCTGCTGGAGATCGCCGCGTCGCAGGTCGCGGCGGACGACTCCCTCGGCGCCGTGCTCGAGGGCGCACCGACCATCACGACCGCCGAGAACCTCACGGCCGAGGCGGTGCGCGTGCGGCTCAAGGTCCGCACGGTCGCCGGGGAGCACTGGCGCGTGGCGCGGGCGCTGCGCGTCGCCGTCCGGCAGGTGCTCGAGGAGGCGGACGTGCCCCTGGCAGGTCAGCGCGACGCGCTGGAGGCGCACCGCGCACGCGCGGCGGGGGCGGACGCCGACGCGACGACCGCCGTGGTCAGTCCCGCGGAGCCGAGCGACGGCACTGCCGAGGACGCCGCCACGAAGGACGTCACGGCGGGCGCCGACGACGCCCAGGTCGACGGCACCGGTGCCGCCGCCGGCACGCGCGACCCGCGGGACACGCCCGTGCACGGGGCCGTGGAGCCGCCGCCGTCGCGATGAGCGGGCCGTCGGCAGGGCTGACGCCACGGCACGTCGGTCCTGCCGGCCGGCTGCGGTGAGCGGTCAGTCCTGCCAGTCGAGCAGGGGGGCGCCGGCGGCGACGTGCTCGCCCTCGGGCGCCAGCGGCACGAGCACGGCGTCGTCGGCCTGGACGGCCACGACGGGGCAGATCGTCGCCAGGCCCGCGGCCGCGACGTCCACGGGCGACCAGGAGAGCATCCGCTGACCGGTGCGCACGGCCTCGCCGCGCTGCACGTGCAGCTCGAAGCCGAGCCCGGCGAGCCGCACCGTGTCGATGCCGGCGTGCACGAGCACCGAGCGGCCGTCGGCCAGCTCGAGGGCGAACGCGTGCGGGTGCAGGGCACCCACGACGCCGTCGCACGGTGCCAGGACGTCCTGGCGGCCGGTGCGGTCGGGCTCCACGGCGATGCCGGGGCCCACGACCGCCTCGGCGAAGACCACGTCGGGGACCTCCGCCAACGGCCGCACCACCCCGGCGACGGGGCTGTGCAGCCGGACGGCGGTCACCTCAGCGCAGGCTGTCGAGCTCGGCGGCGAGGTTGTCGGCCTCGGGGCCGACGATGACCTGCACGATGTGGCCCGACCGCACGACGCCGAACGCGCCGCTCGCCTTCAGCGCGGTCTCGTCGACCAGCTGGGCGTCGCCCACCTCGACCCGCAGCCGCGTGATGCAGGGCTCGAGGTCGACCACGTTGGCCTCCCCGCCCAGCGCGGCCAGGATCTGCTCTGCCTTGCTCAATGGCACTCCCCGAGGTCACGGACGTCGCCTCGCGGGCGCGGGCTGCCGCGCCCGCCGGCGGACGGTACGGCTCAGGCTACCCCGCACCAGGACCCTCGTCCCACCGCGCCCGGGCACCGTCGTGCTCGTCGGCACCCGACCGTCCCGGACGGCGCGCCGAGGCTGGCGGTCGCGGCGGCGGCGGGCCAGACTCGGGGCGTCCCGACGACGTCGTCGGCACCCCGCCGCCCGACGTCACGACCTCGAGGAGGACCTGCGTGACCGCGACGCGGCTGGTGACCGGCATCGGCGTGAGCCCCGGACGCGTGGTCGGGCCCGCAGCCCTGCTGCCCGACCCGGTGCAGGAGCCCCCCGCGGGCGCGCGGCTGCGGCCGGGTGCGGACGTCGAGGCCGCCGCCGGGCGGGTCGCGGACGCCGCCGAGCGGGTGCGGGCCGCGCTGGACGCCGCCGCGGACGCCGCCACCGGCGAGAGCGCCGAGCTGCTGCACGCGACCGCGACCATGGCGGCCGACCCGTCGCTGCTGTCCGACGCCCAGGCCCGCGTCCGCACCGAGCACCTGGTGCCGGAGCGGGCGGTGTGGGAGGCCGCCGACGAGGTCGCCGCGCAGCTCGCCGCCCTCGGCGGGTACCTCGCCGAGCGGGTGCGGGACGTCACCGACGTGCGCGACCGGCTCGTCGCCGAGCTCACGGGGCGGCCCGTGCCCGGTCTGCCGACCCGGGCGGAGCCGTACGTGCTCGTCGCGCACGACCTCGCCCCGGCCCTCACGGCGACGCTCGACCCGGCACGCGTGCTGGCCGTGGTCACCGTGGCCGGCGGGCCGACGTCGCACACGGCGATCCTGGCCCGCGCGCGCGGCATCCCGGCGGTCGTCGCCGCGGACGTCGCGGACGTCGTCGACGGCGTGGTGCTGCTCGTCGACGGCGCGGCCGGCCGCGTGACCGTCGCGCCTGCCGACGAGGACGTGGCCCGCGCCCTCGCCCCGACCTCCGCGGTGCGCACGTTCGACGGCGACGGGCGCACCGCGGACGGCGTGCGCATCGAGCTGCTCGCCAACGTCGGCGACCCGGCCGAGGCCGAGGCCGCCGCGGCCTCCGGCGCCCAGGGCGTCGGCCTGTTCCGCACCGAGTTCGCCTTCCTGGACCGCACCGAGGCCCCCACCGTCGCGGAGCAGGTGGCGGCGTACGGGCGCGTGCTCGCCGCCTTCGACGGGCGCAAGGTCGTGGTCCGCACCCTCGACGCCGGTGCGGACAAGCCGCTGCCGTTCCTGCACGCGGCGCCGGAGACCAACCCGGCGCTGGGCGTGCGCGGCCTGCGCATCGCCGGCGAGCACCCCGACGTCGTCGAGGACCAGCTCACCGCGATCGCCGCCGCGGCCGCCGCGCACCCCGGCACGACCACGTGGGTGATGGCGCCGATGGTCGCGACCGTCGAGGAGGCCGAGGGGTTCGTCGCGGCGTGCGCGCGGCACGGGCTCGGCACCGCGGGCGTCATGGTGGAGGTGCCGTCGGCCGCGCTGCTGGCCGGGCCGGTGCTCGCGCACGCGGCGTTCGCGAGCATCGGCACCAACGACCTCGTGCAGTACACGATGGCCGCCGACCGGCTGCTCGGTGCCGTCGCGCGGCTGTCGGACGCGTGGCAGCCGGCGGTGCTGCGCCTCGTCGAGGCGACGTGCGCGGGGGGTGCGGCGCAGGGCCGCCCTGTCGGGGTGTGCGGCGAGGCCGCGGCCGACCCGGCACTGGCCGTCGTCCTCGTGGGCCTGGGCGTCACGTCGTTGTCGATGACGCCGCGGGCCCTGCCCGACGTCGCGGCGGTGCTCGCCGCCACGTCGTCGGACGTCTGCCGGCGCCTCGCCCGGCTGGCGGTGGAGTCCTCGTGCGCCGACCACGCCCGGGCCGTCATGCGCGACGCGTTGCCCGTGCTCGCCGAGCTCGGGCTCTGAGGCACGTCCCCGCCCCGACGCCGCCCGGCGGACGTGACGTCCCCCACCCGTGCACCGTCCGCGCGGGGCCGCGGGCGTGCCGCGTGTGAGGATGGCGCCGTGAGGAGCGACGCGTTCTACACCGCCGTCGGGGGCCGCGAGACCTTCGCGCGGCTGGTCGAGAAGTTCTACGAGGGCGTCGCGCAGGACGAGGTGCTGCGCCCGATGTACCCCGAGGAGGACCTCGGCCCGGCCGCCGAGCGGCTGACGATGTTCCTCGAGCAGTACTGGGGCGGGCCCACCACCTACTCCGACCAGCGCGGCCACCCGCGCCTGCGGATGCGGCACGCGCCGTACAAGGTGAACCCCGACGCCCGGGACCGCTGGCTCGCGCACATGCGCGCGGCCGTCGACTCCCTGGACCTGGCGCCCCTGCACCGTGCCGAGCTCTGGGACTACCTGGAGCGGGCCGCGCACTCGCTGCTCAACACCTTCGACGACTGAACCGGGCCACGACGGCCCCGGCCCCGACCGGAACGAGGACGGCGCATGACGACGGACGACCCGACGGCGGCGGTGCTGCGCGTGCTCGACGTGCAGCCCGGCGCGGGTGACGACGAGTTCACCGCGACGAGCCTGGCGCAGCCCGGCGGGCGCGTGTTCGGCGGGCAGGTGCTCGCCCAGGCGCTGCTCGCCGCGGGCCGGACGGTGCCCGGCGGACGCCTGCCGCACTCGCTGCACGGGTACTTCCTGCGGGCGGGCGACGTGCGCAAGCCCATCACGCTGGCCGTCGAGCGGCTCCGCGACGGCCGGTCGTTCACCGCGCGCCGCACGCACGCGCTCCAGGACGGGGCGCCGATCCTGTCGATGATCGCCTCGTTCCAGGAGGAGCAGCCCGGCGTCGACTACGCCGAGACGATGCCGCAGGACGTGCCGGGCCCGGACGACGTCGAGTCCGCGCTGGACCACCTCGGCGGCATCGACCACCCGGTCGCGAAGTTCTGGACCCAGGAGGCCGCGTTCGACCTGCGGCACGTCGGCGGGTCGATCTACCTGCGCCCCGACCGCGAGCCCGCGGAGGGCCGCCAGGCCGTGTGGATCCGCTCGCGCTCCCCGCTGCCCGACGACCAGCTGCTGCACCGCGCGCTGCTCGCGTACGCGTGCGACCAGGTGATGCTCGAGCCGGTGCTGCGCCGGGCCGGGTCGTCGTGGGCCACGCCCGGGCTGTCGATCGCGAGCCTCGACCACGCCATGTGGTGGCACCGCGACGTGCGGGTCGACCAGTGGCTGCTGTACGTGCAGTCCACGCCCAGCGCGCAGGGCGGCCGCGGCCTGGGTGCGGCGCGCGTGTTCGCCCAGGACGGCACCCTCGTCGCGTCGATCGCGCAGGAGGGCATGGTCCGGCTCCCGGACTGACCCGCACTAGGATCGACGCCCATGGCCAGCCCCGTGGTGCCCGCGCGCGGCATGCGCGACGTCCTCCCTGCCGACAAGGCCCGCCGTGACGCGGTGCTCGGCACGATCCGCGACACCTACCGCCGGTTCGGGTTCGCCGAGATCGAGACCCCGGCGGTCGAGCCGCTGACGCGTCTGCGCTCGAACCAGGGCGGCGAGAACGAGTCGATGCTGTTCGAGATCCTGCGCCGCGGGCTGCCCGCCGACGAGGCCGTGCTGCCCGCCGACGCGGCGGACCTCGCGCTGCGCTACGACCTCACGGTGCCGCTGACGCGCTTCTACGCCTCGCACGCCGCGACGCTGCCGACCGTGTTCCGGTCGCTGCAGACCGGGCCCGTGTGGCGGGCCGAGCGGCCGCAGAAGGGCCGCTACCGGCAGTTCACGCAGGTCGACATCGACATCATCGGCGAGCCGGGCATGCTCGCGGAGGTCGACCTGCTGGTCGCGACGCTCTCCGCGTTCGCGGACCTCGGCATGGGCGACGACGTGACCCTGCTGGTCAACGACCGGCGGGTGCTGACCGACCTGCTGACCACCGCGGGCGTCGCGCCCGAGCACGGCGGCGAGGTGCTCGTCGCGCTCGACAAGCTCGCGAAGATCGGCCCCGAGGGCGTCGCGGCCGAGATCACCGGCAAGGGCCTGGCCGATGCCGCGGCCGTCGAGCGGCTGCTCGCCACGACCGCCGCGCTGCGCGGGCAGTCCGGCCCGGACGACGCACCGCTGCGCGACGGCCGCATCGACGTCGCCGGTGCCGGCACCGTCGACCTGCGGGACCTGCCCGCCATCGTGCACGCCGTGCGCACGCTGCTGCCGTGGGCGCGCGTGGAGTTCGACGCGACCCTGGTGCGGGGCATGGGGTACTACACGGGCCCGATCTTCGAGGTCGCGCACGCCCGGTCCGGCGGGTCCGTGGCCGGCGGCGGTCGCTACGACGGCGTCGTGGGCAAGTGGCTGGGCCGTGACGTGCCCGCCGCGGGCTTCTCGATCGGCTTCGAGCGGATCGTCGACCTCGTGCAGGTCCCCGCCCCCGGGCGCCGCCGCGTCGCGCTCCTGTACGGGGAGGGCACCGAGCCCGTCGCGCTGCTGCAGCTGCGCCGCGAGCTGCAGGACGACGGCG
Source organism: Cellulomonas sp. SLBN-39 (assembly GCF_006715865.1). NCBI lineage: Bacteria > Bacillati > Actinomycetota > Actinomycetes > Micrococcales > Cellulomonadaceae > Cellulomonas > Cellulomonas sp. SLBN-39. Next base: position 29,810 of record NZ_VFOA01000001.1, read on the forward strand.
CCGACGTCACGCTCGTGCGGGCGCCGCGCAAGGTCAGCGGCAAGCTCTTCGAGCAGCTGCTCGCCGACGGGTTCACGCACAGCGTCGAGGGCCGGCCGGGCACCCCGCAGACGGGCACGCTGCGCGCGCTGACCCCGTCCTCCTGACCCGCGCGCCGGGCGCGCGGCCGCGTCCGGCGCGCGGTCCGGGCGCGGCCGGGTGAGACTGCGTCGGTGGTCAGGCTCCGACGCGTCCGTCTCGACCAGCCCGGGTGGACCCGCCGTCGCGCGGGACGCGGCTGGGTGTACCTCGACGACGCCGGCGCCCGCGTCGTCGACGAGCAGCACCTCGAGAGGATCAGCACGCTCGCGATCCCGCCCGCGTGGCAGGAGGTGTGGATCTGCCCGCTGCCGCACGGGCACATCCAGGCCGCCGGGCTCGACGAGGCCCGGCGGCGGCAGTACCTGTACCACCAGCAGTGGACCGCCCGGCGGGCCCGGCTCAAGCACGAGCACGTGCTCGACGTCGCCCGGCGGCTGCCCGCCGCCCGCCGCCGGGTGCGGGCCGACCTGGCGCGCGACGGCTGGCCCCGCGACAAGGCCCTCGCCCTGGCGTTCCGGCTGCTCGACCGCGCGTACCTGCGCATCGGCAGCGAGGGCTACGCCCGCAGGCACGGCTCGTTCGGGCTGGCCACGCTGCGACGCGAGCACGTGCGGGTCCTGACGCCGCGGGACGGCGACGACCCCGGCGCGGTGCACCTGCTGTTCCCCGCCAAGTCCGGCCAGGTGCGTGACACCGTCGTCGAGGACGAGGTCGTCGCCGCGTGCGTGCGCAGCCTGCTGCGGCGCCGCGACGAGAGCCCCGAGCTGCTGGCGTGGCGCGACGACGCCGGGTGGCACGACGTGACCAGCACCGACGTGTCCGGGTACGTCAAGGACCGGCTCGGCGAGGCCACGCCCAAGGACTTCCGCACGTGGCACGCCACCGTCCTGGCGGCCCGCGGCCTCGCGGACGCCGGGGCGCCGCCGCGCAGCGACCGGGCCCGCCGCCGGGTCGTGGCCGCAGTCGTCGCGGACGTGGCCGCCGAGCTCGGCAACACCCCGGCGGTGGCGCGCGCGTCGTACGTCGACCCCCGCGTCGTCGAGCTGTGGGAGCGCGGCGAGCACATCGCACCGACGCGCTCGCAGCAGGTCGCCGAGCGGCGCACCCTGGACCTGCTCACCGGCTGACGCCCGAGGTGCGGGTCGGGCGCCGCACCCGCAGACTGCCACGGTGACCGACCAGCAGCCCCGCGGCGACGTGACCCTCGACGACGGCGACCTCGACCCCCGACCGGTCGCGCAGACCCTCCCCGGGCTCGTGCCGGGCCTCGGTCCCGACGGACGCCCGCGCCCCGACGCACCGCTCGTCGCCGTCACCGGGGTGACCGGGTACGTGGGCGGACGCCTCGTCCCCGAGCTGCTCGCCGCCGGGTACCGGGTGCGCGCGCTGGCCCGCCACCCCGACCGGCTGCGCGGGCGACCCTGGTACGACGACGTCGAGGTCGTCGCCGCCGACGCGTCCGAGCCCGACCAGGCGCGCGCCGCGCTCGAGGGCGTCGCGGTCGCGTACTACCTCATCCACTCCCTCGGCACCGGCCCGGCGTTCGCGGAGACCGACCGGCGCACCGCCGAGGTCTTCGGCACCGCCGCGCGCGACGCCGGCGTCGGGCGGATCGTCTACCTGGGCGGGCTGTTCCCCGAGGGCGAGGAGCTGTCCCCGCACCTGAGCTCGCGTGCCGAGGTCGGCGACGTGCTGCTCGCGTCCGGCGTACCCACCACCGTGCTGCGCGCGGCCGTGATCCTCGGCTCGGGCTCCGCGTCGTTCGAGATGATGCGCTACCTCACCGAGCGGCTGCCCGCGATGACCGTGCCGAAGTGGGTGCGCAACCGGATCCAGCCGATCGCCGTCCGCGACGTGCTGCGCTACCTCGTGGGCTCCGCGTCCATGCCGGCCCACGTGAGCCGGGCCTTCGACATCGGCGGCCCCGAGGTGCTCACCTACGAGCAGATGATGCAGCGGTACGCCGCGATCGCCGGGCTCCCCCGGCGGCTCATCGTGCCCGTGCCCGTGCTCTCCCCGCGCCTGTCGAGCCTGTGGGTGTCGCTGGTGACGCCCGTCCCCGGCGGGCTGGCGCGCCCGCTGGTGGAGTCGCTCGTGCACGAGGTCGTCTGCGACGAGCACGACGTGGCCGAGCTCGTCCCCGACCCGCCCGACGGGCTCATCGGCTTCGACCGTGCCGTCCGCCTTGCCCTCGCCCGCGTCCGGGACGCCGCCGTGACCACACGCTGGTCGTCGGCCGCGGTGCGCGGGGCGCCGAGCGACCCCCTGCCGTCCGACCCGGACTGGGCCGGCGGCTCCCTCTACGTCGACGAGCGGCGCGTGCAGGTCGAGGCGTCACCGGCCGCGACGTGGCGGGTCGTCGAGGCGGTCGGCGGCGAGCGCGGCTGGTACTCCTGGTCGCTGGCGTGGCGCGTGCGCGGGCTCCTCGACCGGGTCGTCGGCGGTCCCGGCCTGCGCCGCGGGCGCCGCGACCCCGGCCGGCTGCTCGTCGACGACGCCGTGGACTTCTGGCGCGTCGAGGCCATCGAGCCCGGGCACCTGCTGCGGCTGCGCGCCGAGATGCGCCTGCCGGGGCTGGCATGGCTCGAGCTGCGCGTCGAGCCCGTCGACTCGGCCGACGACGACGCCGACGCCCGCACCGAGCCGTGGGACGCCGACGCCTGGCGACGCCCGCCCGTGGTCCTCGCCCAGCGGGCGCTGTTCCACCCGCACGGGCTGGCGGGCCAGCTCTACTGGTGGGCGGTCACCCCGTTCCACGGCGTCGTCTTCGGCGGCATGCAGCGCAACATGGCGCGCGCCGCCGAGGCGGCCGAGCGCGCCCGCACCGACACGGGCCGGACGAGGGTCGGATGACCGCAGGAGGGACGAGCCGTCAGGCCTGCGCCCGGCGGCGGTGCACCAGCGGCGCCTCGACGTAGGGCGCCCACACGGTGCGCTCGTGGTCGCCCCAGCGGCGCGGGGCACCCGTGGCCGGGTCGACGAGCACCAGCGTCGTCGTCGCGCGGGCGAACACCTGCGAGGCGGGTGCTGACGCCGGGGCGTCCCGCACCTCGTAGCAGACGTCGATGCTCGCGCCGCCCAGGTGGCCGAGCCACATCTCGACCACCACCGGGGAGCGCCGGTAGCCGAGGGGACGCAGGTACTCGATCTCCTGCCGCGCGACGAGCGTGGAGACCGTCGCCCCTGGCCCGGCGTCCAGCACGGCCGTGGGCAGGGCGCCGTCCGGGCGTGTGCCGTCGGGGCCCAGGGGGTGGCTCCAGAACGCCTCGATGCGCGCCTCCTCCAGCAGGCGGAGCATCTCGACGTTGTTGACGTGCGCGTACGCGTCCATGTCCGACCAGCGCAGCTGGACCGGCACCTCGAGGCGGGCCATCGGTTCCTCTCGTCCGCGGGCCCGGCGGCCCGCCTTCCCTGCGGGACCAGTCTGCCCGGCCCCGCAGGTCGGGTGTGCAGGACCGTGCGCGACGGTGCCGTGCGACGACGTCGCCGTGCGTGGGAGCCGCCGTGCGCGGGTCGTGCCGTGCGTGGGTGCGGGCGGTGGAATCGGACGGTGGGTGCGGACGGTGGGTGCGGACGGTGGGTGCGGACGGGTCAGCGGGCCGCGCGGGCGCGGGACCGGCACCGGTCCCACCGCGCGACCTCGGCGGCGACCGGCTCGACGACGTGCCGTCGCGCGACCTCGCCGACCGCCGCGTGCAGCCGGCGGCGCGCCCGGGCGGCCCGGCCCCGCGCGTGCACCCCCGCCGCGACCCGGCCGACGACCGCGAGGAGCAGCCCCAGCAGCACGCCGCCGACCGCGAGGACCGTCGGCGCCGGCAACGGCCCCCACACCGGGGTGACCGGCTCGGGCAGGCGCAGGTACGCCGCACCCGCGAGCACGGCGAGCCACAGCAGCCCGGCCACCGCCGCGGTGACGAGCACCCGCTGCACCGCGTCGGTCGCCGCGGCCCACCACGGCGCGCGCTCCGCCAGCAACGGGGTCGCGGCGACCGCGCGGTCCAGGTCGGGGGCCCAGGCGTCGGGCCGCAGGGCACCCCGTGCCGCGAGCACCCAGGCGTCCGGCAGGCCCGCGGTGGCGGCGTCGACGTGGCCGCGGGCGGCCAGTGCGGCACGGGCGTGGGCCTGCGGGCCGGGCGGTGGGAGCGAGGTGCGGTCCACGGCGTCGTCGGTCACCGGCCCGGCGTCGCGACGTCCGGCGGCGCGACCACCGGCGGCGCGACCACCGGCGGCGCCCGGTCCGGCCGTGCCGGTCGTGCCGGGGCCGCGCAGGTGCAGGCGCCGCAGCGGGTCGGCGCGCAGGCGCCCGACCAGGCGCAGCGGGGGCCAGCCGGTCCGGGCGCGGACCTGGCGCGCGGCCGACGCCCGCACGGCGGCCACGACCGTCGGCACGCCCGCGGCGTCCGCGAAGGCCCGCTCGACCGCGGCCACGTCCGCACGCGGCACGCGGGCCTCGCCGGTGCGGGCGAGGACGGCGTCGGCGACGGTGCGCACGTCCGCGCGCAGGCGCTGGGTCGCGGCCCGCCGACGCTCCGCGGCCGCCACGAGCAGGGCGCGCAGACCGTCCACGCCCTCGCCGGTGCGCGCCGAGACCGTCAGCACGGGGACGCCGTGCAGGCCGTCGGCGTCGACCAGGCGGCGGGCGTCGGCCAGCCAGGTGCCGCGCTCGGCGGCGGCGAGCCGGTCGACCTGGTTGAGCGCGACCACCATGACGTCGGCGTGCTGCGCGAGCGGCCGCAGGTAGCGGTCGTGCACGGCGGCGTCGGCGTACTTCTGCGGGTCGAGGACCCACACGAGCAGGTCGACGCGCGCGTAGAGCCGCTCGGCCACGGCCCGGTGCTCGGCGACGACCGAGTCGTGGTCGGGCAGGTCGAGCAGCACCAGGCCCGGCGGGAGCGCCGGTACCGCGCCCGCCGGTGCGGGCACGCGGTGGCGGTCGGCGACGTCCAGCCAGTCCAGCAGGGCGTGCGCGTCGGCGTCGCCGTGCACGACCGCGAGCGGCGCCGACGTCGTGGGCCGCAGGGTCCCCGGCCGGGCGACGTCGGTGCCGACGAGGGCGTTGAGCAGCGACGACTTGCCCGAGCCGGTAGCGCCGGCGAGCGCGACGACCGTCACGTCCCCGGACAGGGCGAGGCGGTCGCGGGCGTGCGCGACGACGGCGTCGCCACGGTCCACGAGCGCGTCGGGCAGCCGTCCCCGGCCGGCGTCCAGGGCGTCGGCGAGGGCGTCGACCGCGTCGAGGGGTGCGCTCACGCGCGCGTCCCGTCGCGGCCGGTCAGCCGCTGCCACCAGCCGCGCCGGTGCGGGGGCGCCGTCGCGCCGTCGGCGCCGTCCGCGGCACGACCGCCCGCACGGTCGGGGGGTGGCACGGCGCCCACGCCGCGCAGGCCGCCCGCGGCCGGGGTGGCACCTGCCGGGGCAGGGCCGGTCGGAGCGGGGCCGGTTCGGCCAGGGCCGGTCGGGGCAGGTGCGGCGACGACGCGCGCCGTCGCCGCCCGCAGCGGCTCTCCCGTCGCCGTGGCGGCCCCGAGGGCGTCGAGCTGCGACGTGAAGCGCGCCGCCTCCGTGTCGAGCACCGAGCGCACCCGCGTGCGCAGCAGGTCGTGCGCGGTCGCGGTGAGCCGCCGGACGGCGTCGTCGCCGAAGACGGCCTCGAGCAGACGCTGGGCGAGCAGCGCGGTGCCGCCGGCGATGCCGACCTCGGCGCCGGTGAGCCCGCCCGTCGAGGCGAACACCACGAGCATCAGCGCCGCACCGAGCCCGTTGACCCCGAACGACAACGCGCGCGCCTGCGTGCGCCGGCCCGCTCCCTCGTCACGGACCAGCGCGAGGACGTCGTCCTGCCACGCGCGGACCTCGTCGGCGACCCGCGCGCGGATGCCGGTCGACGCTCGCGAGAGCGCCAAGCCGTCGAGCAGACCCGCCGCGGCGGGGTCGGCGCGCCACGCGGCGTCCGCGTGCTCGGCCGCCCGCTCGGCGGCGTCGACGACCACGGCGTCGAGGCTGCGGCCGATCGCCTCGGCGAGCGCGGGGTCGTCCGCACGGCGGCCGCGCACGTACGCGGTGAGGCGGTCCCGCCACCGGCCGACGTGCTCCTCGACGGACCGCATGAGCTCCCCCGTGCCGACGACGTCCTGCCAGCGGGCCAGGACCTCCCCGCGCAGCAGCCGCCCGTCGGACGTCGCCCGGGCGACGTCGTCCGCGGCCTGGTCGTACGCGTGCGCGACCGTCGCGCGCAGGCGGGCGTCGGCGTCGCGCTGGGCGTCGACGGCATCAGCGACACGGCCCGCTCGGGTCGCGAGGTCGGCGACGAGACCGTCGCGCGTGCGGCCGACGACACCGGCCCGGGCCTGCGGGTCCGCGGCCAGAGCCGTCAGCCACTCGGCCACCGGTGCCACCGCCCAGGCGGGCAGCAGCCCGTCGACGGGCTGCTCCTCCGGCACCAGCAGGACCGGGGTCCCGGGCAGGCCCTGCTCGTCGAGCATCGCGCGCAGGTGGGTGCGGACAGCGTCCTCCTCGCCCGGGTCGACGCGGTCGAGGACGATCGCGAGCGCCGTGCGGCGTGCGGCGGCGTCGTGGAGCAGCTCCCAGGGCACGGCGTCGGCGTACCGGGCGGCCGTGGTGACGAACAGCCACAGGTCGGCGGCGGCGAGGAGCTGCCGCGCCAGGGTGCGGTTCTCCTCGACGACGGAGTCGACGTCGGGGGCGTCGAGGAGCGCCAGGCCCTGCGGGACGGCCTCCGAGGCGACGAGCGTGAGCCCCGCTCCGCGGCGTCCCGCAGCGCCGACCGCAGGCTGCGCGTCCGGCAGCGGTGCCTGCGTGCCCGGTTCGCCGGCAGGCTGAGCGGTGCCGGCCGGTCCGCCGGCCGCCGGGTCGGGGTCCGCGACCCGCGCCGTCAGCCGTGCCAGACCGGGCAGGACCCGGTCGGTGCTGAACCAGCGCCCGTCGAGCGGGTGGTGGACGAGCACGGGCCACCGGGTCGTCGGACGCAGCACCCCCGCCGCTGAGACCCGCGCGCCGAGCAGCGAGTTCACCAGCGTCGACTTGCCGGCACCCGTGGACCCGCCGAGCACGGCCAGCACCGGGGCGGCCGACGCCCGCAGCCGCGGCAGCAGGTAGTCGTCGAGCTGGTCGAGCGCCTGCCGGCGCAGGGCCCGCGCGTCGTCGGCGCCCGGCGCCTGCAGCGGCAGGACCGCCTGGTCGAGCCGCGTGCGCAGCTGCTCGAGCGCGTCGAGCAGGGCTGCGCCGGACGTGCCCGCGCCGCCGCCCTGCCCCGCGGGGCGGTCGGGCGGCGGCACGGGCGCGTCCGTGACCACGTCAGTCGCGACGCAGCTTGCGGTGGGTCACCCGGTGCGGACGGGCCGCGTCGGCGCCCAGGCGCTGGACCTTGTTCTCCTCGTAGGACGCGAAGTTGCCCTCGAACCAGTACCAGGCCGCCGGGTCCTCCTCCGTGCCCTCGTACGCCAGGATGTGCGTGGCGACGCGGTCGAGGAACCACCGGTCGTGGGAGACGACCACGGCGCAGCCGGGGAACTCCAGCAGCGCGTTCTCCAGCGAACCGAGGGTCTCGACGTCGAGGTCGTTGGTCGGCTCGTCGAGGAGCAGCAGGTTGCCGCCCTGCTTGAGGGTGAGCGCGAGGTTCAGGCGGTTGCGCTCACCGCCGGACAGCACGCCCGCGGGCTTCTGCTGGTCCGGCCCCTTGAAGCCGAACGCGGCCACGTAGGCGCGCGACGGCATCTCGACGTTGCCGACCTTGAGGAAGTCCAGGCCGTCGGAGACGACCTCGAACAGGGTCTTCTTGGGGTCGATGCCGCCGCGGGACTGGTCGACGTACGAGATCGACACCGTCTCGCCGACCTTGAGGTCGCCGCCGTCGAGCGGCTCGAGGCCCACGATGGTCTTGAACAGGGTCGTCTTGCCGACGCCGTTGGGGCCGATGACCCCGACGATGCCGTTGCGCGGCAGCGAGAAGCTCAGGCCGTCGATGAGCGTGCGACCGTCGAAGCCCTTGTTCAGGTCCTTCGCCTCGATGACCACGTTGCCCAGGCGGGGGCCCGGCGGGATCTGGATCTCCTCGAAGTCGAGCTTGCGCGTCCGCTCGGCCTCGGCCGCCATCTCCTCGTAGCGCGCCAGTCGCGACTTGGACTTCGTCTGCCGGCCCTTGGCGTTGGACCGCACCCACTCCAGCTCCTCCTTGAGGCGCTTGGCGAGCTTGACGTCCTTCTTGCCCTGGACCTGCAGGCGCTCCTGCTTCTTCTCCAGGTACGTGGAGTAGTTGCCCTCGTACGGGTAGAGGCGGCCGCGGTCGACCTCGCAGATCCACTCGGCGACGTGGTCGAGGAAGTACCGGTCGTGGGTGACCGCGAGGATCGCCCCGGGGTACGCCTGCAGGTGCTGCTCCAGCCACAGCACCGACTCGGCGTCCAGGTGGTTGGTGGGCTCGTCGAGGAGCAGCAGGTCGGGCTTCTCGAGCAGCAGCTTGCACAGCGCGACGCGGCGGCGCTCACCACCGGAGAGCACCGACACGTCGGCGTCCGGCGGCGGGCAGCGCAGCGCGTCCATGGCCTGCTCGAGCTGGGCGTCGAGGTCCCACGCGTCCGCCGCGTCGATGGCCTCCTGGAGCTGGCCCATCTCGGCGAGCAGCGCGTCGAAGTCCGCGTCGGGCTCCGCCATGAGCGCGGAGATCTCGTTGTAGCGGTCGAGCTTGCCCTTGATCTCGGCGACGCCCTCCTCGACGTTGCCGAGGACCGTCTTCTCCTCGTTCAGCGGCGGCTCCTGCTGGAGGATGCCGACGGTGTAGCCGGGCGAGAGCCGCGCCTCGCCGTTGGAGGGCTGGTCGAGGCCCGCCATGATCTTGAGGATCGTCGACTTGCCCGCACCGTTCGGCCCGACGACGCCGATCTTGGCGCCGGGCAGGAAGTTGAGGGAGACGTCGTCGAGGATGACCTTCTCGCCGTGCGCCTTGCGCGCCTTGTACATGGAGTAGATGAACTCAGCCACTGACTGCTCGTCCGCCTCGGGTCGCTCGGGTGGGTGACGCCGCGGGCCGGTGCGCGCGGGCCGCCGGCTGTGCGCCGGGCAGCGCCGGCAGGACCGACCTGCGGCGTCGTCGGGTTGCCGATCCACCAGCCTAGGCGATCACCCGCGTCCGACCAGTGCGGGCTCGACCTCCTCGACGCCCGGGACGCCCCACGGGCCCGTGTCGGCGCCGTCCTCCGGCAGGACCGGGCCCGCGCCGAGGTCGTCCTGCGGGTCCTCGACCAGGTCGGACACGTCGACGGCGGTGTCCCGCTCACCTGCCCGGCCCTCCCCCGCGTCCCCGGCGGCCGTCCCGTCGTCGGTGCTCGACCGGGTCGTCATCGCGCGCCGGAAGTGCGCCGTGCCGTACGTCAGGTCGTGCCCGACGGCCGTGGCCTCGACGACGACGTCGGTGCGCGGCCCGTCCTGGGCGACCCACTCGCTGGTCGCCAGGCGCCCGACGACCACCACCGGGTCGCCCTTGCGCAGCGAGTGCCCCAGGTTCAGGGCCGTCTGCCGCCACGCCTTGACCGTGTACCAGACCGTCGGTCCGTCGCGGAAAGCCCCGCTCTGCCGGTCGAAGTACCGCCGCGTCGCGCCGAGCCGGAACTGCGCGAACGGGACCCCGCCGTCGTCGGTGTGGAACGAGCGGACCTCCGACCCGATCCAGCCGACGACCGTGACGTCAGGGGTGTGCGTCGCCATGGGATGCCTCCCGTGCCTGGCCCCGCTCCTGCAGGGCGTGAGCCGCCAGCGTCGGGCTGCCGCGCCGAGGCCGGGGTCGGCGCGCTCCGCGACCGCGCCCTGACCGGCCTCCGGCCGGGCTGTGGACGGCTCGGAGCTACGCCCGTCAGTCCCCGGACGACGCCCGAGCGACCAGCTCGCGCACCCGGCGGTGCTCGGCCAGCACGTCCTGCGTCGGCGCGAGCAGCCGCGCCCGGGCGGCCGCCTCGATGACGGCCCGCCCCTCGTCGAGCACCCGCTGCGCGGCACGACGCCCTGCCCGGCGGCGCACCAGCACCGACGACGCCGCCAGCGCCGCGGCCGCCGCGAGGACACCCACCGCGACGAGGGCGAGCCAGCCCGGTGCTGCCCACGCCCCCAGCCGGCCGGCCACGTCCGCCGCCCCCGCGAGGACGCCGAGGCCCAGCACCACCATCGCCGCGACACCGAGCCCGGCCCCCAGCTGCGAGCGCCGGCTCGTCACCGTCACCGCGGCGAGCGCCTCGGTGACGCCCTGCCGCAGCTCACCGGCGGTGGCGACGCGCTCGCGCAGGTCCGCCGCCCAGCGCGGGGGCAGCCCCTGCGTCACGGACGTCAGCCACGCGGACCGGGTCAGCCCCACCCCCTCCGCGTGCACCTGCCCGAGCTCGGGCAGGCGCGCCGAGCCGCCGCGGACGACCGCTCCGACCGCGTCGGCGACCGCCACCAGCCCTGCCGCCTGCGCGAGCCGCTCCACGACGTGCCCGATCGCGAGCTGCGTCGGCGCGGGCTCCCGGGTCGCGACCTGGGTGCCCGCGGTCCGGGCGGCCTGCGCGACCTCCGCCTCGGCGTGCACGGCGGCGACCGACCGGCCCGCGACGGCCTCCGCGAGCGCCGCACGCAGCCGCCCCACGCCCTCGCCGGTGCGCGCCGACACCTCGTGCACGGGCACCTCGGGCAGGCCGTCCTCGGCGAGCAGCCGGGCGACGTCGGCGAGCAGCTCGCGGCGCACGGGCGGCGGGACGGTGTCGATCTGGTTGAGCACGAGCAGCATCGACGCCGAGCGGCCCGTCAGCCGGCGCAGGTACCCCGAGTGCAGGGCGTCGTCGGCGTACTTCTGCGGGTCGACGACCCAGACGGCGAGGTCGACCTGCGGCAGCACCCGGTCGACGACGGCCCGGTGCTCGGGGGCGATCGAGTCGTGGTCGGGCAGGTCCAGCAGCACCAGGCCGCGCAGCGCGGCCTCGGCGTCGCCGTCCAGCTCGCTCTCGCGCTCGATCCGGTGGTCCGGGCCCACGCCGATCCAGTCGAGCAGCGGACCGCCGTCGGCGCCCCAGACGCACGCGGTGACGGTCGACGTGGTCGGGCGGCGCACGCCCACGTCGGCGAACTGCAGGCCGCTGACGGCGTTGAACAGGCTCGACTTGCCGGACCCGGTGCCGCCGACGAGGGCGACGACGGTGTGGTCGACGCCCAGGTCGAGGCGCTCGCGCACCTGGTCGAGCGTGTCGCCGACGGCGGCGACGACCGTGGGGTCGAGCCGGGTCCCGCCGACGGCCAGCGCGGCCTCGAGGGCGTCGACGCGGGCGGCGAGCTCGGCGGTGCGGGCGCCGTGGACCGCACCCGCGGGGGCCTCGTCGGGCGCCTCGTCGGGCGCACCGCCACCCAGGTCCGCCAGGACGTCCGCGACAGGGTGCACCGACGCGGCGGGCACGGGCACGGGCGCCGGCACGTGCTGGTCGGGGAGCATCTCCTCGTCCTCGGGCCCCGTGCCGGTGCTGCGACCCTCGCTGTGCGCGCCTGCGCTCATGTCAGCCCCTTGAGGACGGCCAGCCGTAGCCGCAGGCGCGAGGACGCGTCCTCGGCGAGGTCCGGGTCGGACAGCGTGCTGCCCGCGGCGTCGCGCTCGAGGCCCACCTGGTCGCGCGCCCGGTCGGCGAGGTCGTCGCGCAGGTGCTCGACGAGCGGTTCGGCGTGCGTGCCGATCAGGGCCGCAAGGTCGTCGGTGGCACCGGGAACACCCGCGGCGGCGGTCAGCGCGACCGCGGCGAGGGCGTCGGCGCCGACCGCCCGGGCGGCGGCCCGGACGCGGTCGGACTCGAGCTCGGCCCCCTGGTCGGCCGCGGCGAGCAGCGCCCGCACGGCCCGCGCCCCCTCGGCGGTCCACGCACGGGCTGCACGCTCGGCCGCGGTCGTGCGGCCCGACACCCGCGCGGGCCACGCGGCCAGCACGTCGGCGCCCCCGGGCGGGGCCGTCGGCCCGTCGAGCGCGGCGCGCAGCAGGTCCTCGGCGTGCTCGCCCGCCGACGCCAGGACGGCGGCCGCGGAGTCCACGAGGTCGGCGAGCAGCGGGACGACCGCGACCGTGCGGGCGCGGGCGTGCCGCGGCCCTCCCTTGGCGCGGCCCCGACGGTCGGTGAGCCGGGCCAGCGGGGCACCCGCGGCCGTCAGCTCGGCCCACCGGGCCCGCACGGCGCCGTCGGCGACCGTCCCCGCGCGGATCGCGACCTCGGCGTCCGCGACCGGCAGGGCCGCCGCCTCGTCGAGCACCCGTCCGACGTGCGCGGCGGCGTCGGCCTGCGCCTGCACCGCGTCCGCGAGCTCGTCGACCCACGGGCGCAGCGCCGCGAGCGCGCCGCGCAGCGTCCGCCCCACCACCGTGCGGGCACGGTCCGGCCCGGCGAGCATCGCGAGCCACCGGGCGACCGGTGCGACGAGCGGCGCGTCGAGGGGGCCGGAGTGCGGCCCGACGTCGGGCACCACGAACAGCGGCGAGCCGGCGAGCCCGTGCTCGCGCAGCCGGGCGAGCAGGTCGCCGCGCACCGCGGGCAGCGAGCCCTCGGGCACCCGGTTGAGCACCATGGCGATGGACGTGCCGCGCTCCACGGCGGCCTCGAGCACCTGCCACGGCAGCGCGTCGCCGTACCGGGCGGCCGTCGTCACGAACAGCCACAGGTCGGCGGCCTCGAGCAGGCGGTGCGCGGACTCGCGGTTGGAGTCCAGGACGGAGTCGAGGTCGGGGGCGTCGAGCAGCGCGATCCCGCGCGGCACGGCCTCGTCCTGCGCGACCTCGACGCTCTCGAGCACGGGGTGGTGGGAGATGAGGTCGACGTCGAGCGGGTGGTGCACGAGCACCGGGCGGCGCGTGGTGGGTCGCAGCACGCCGGCGGCGGTGACCTCACGGCCGACGATGGAGTTCACGAGCGTCGACTTGCCGGCGCCGGTCGAGCCGGACACGACGACGACGGCGGGTGCGGACAGCTCGGTCAGCCGGGGCACGAGGTGCTCGCCGAGCTGGTCCACGAGCCGGGCCCGCGACGCGCGCGCGGCGTCGACGCCGGCGATGTCCAGCGGGAACGTCGTGGCGTCCACGTCGCGCCGCAGGTCCTTGACGGCGTCCAGCAGCGACGTCTGGGCGAGCGGGCGCACGAGGACGTCACGCGCCACCGCACGGGCGTCGGTGCCAGCGTCGCGGTCCGGGGCGGACGACGACGGCGCGGGGCGCGCGGGCACAGTGCCGGGGTGCGCGCTCACCCCCCCATTGTTGGGTCGAGACCTGACCAGGCCAAACGCGGCACGCGGGTGACGGCCCTCGGATTCACCCCGTCGCGCCCCGCGTCGTGACGCCCGGGCGGGGTCCGACGACGCCTCGTACCCCCGCCGCGCACCCTGCACCCGGCGCGCCCCGCGACCGCACTACGCTGGTGGCGCACCGCCCCCGTAGCTCAACGGATAGAGCAACGGCCTTCTAATCCGCAGGTTCCGGGTTCGAGTCCCGGCGGGGGCACCATCCCTGACCTGGGACGACGCCGCACGCGTACCCGGTCAGCCCGTGACGCGGCGGGCGACCTCGTAGCCGTCGAGCGCGAGCACCGCCTCGAACGTCGCCTCCGGGTGCAGGATCGCGGCGACCTGCAGGACGTCGCCCCACTCCGCGGGCGTGCCGCCGGCCTGCCGGTCGATCACGAGGTAGTCCGGCACCGGGTTGTCGTTGCCGAGGTAGTAGACGTCGGCGGAGTCGACCAGGTACGACATCAGGCCGACGTCGGTCTCGACGACCACACCGTCGGGCACGACCGCGAGGACCTCGCGGGCCGACGCCTCGCGCGGCGCCGCGAACCACCGCCCCGGGTCGGTGAGCTGCCACAGCGGGAGCTGCGGCAGCAGCATGAGCGACGCCGTCAGCGCCACGGCAGGCGCGTACCGGCTGTAGTGGCGCAGCCACCGCACGCGGCCCCGCCGCGCGAGGTCGATCCCGTCGACCATCGCCAGGAACGCCACCGGCATGAGCACCGCGCTGTAGTGCCAGGTCGGCTCCCAGTACCCCGGCTCGCCGGAGAGGAACCGCCAGCCCAGCGTCGGGGCGGCGACCAGCACGAACGGCGAGCGCAGGGCGATGCCCGCCGTCACGGCGACGAGCAGCCACAGCGTGTACCCCTTGGCGGGGGACCACAGCGCGAGGGGGTCGGCCAGGACGGCACCGAGGTCGAGGCGCGAGCCGTACGCCCACGCGCCGTCCGGGTTGAGGGCGGGCAGCACGACCTGCGTGGCGAGCAGGAAGCCCCCGACGCCGACGGCGCTGACCCACAGCAGCGCCGGACGCCGTGCCCGCCACGCGAGCACCGCCCCGAGGACCGCCGTGGTCAGCCCGAGGTCCTCCTTGACGAGCACGAGCAGCGCACCGGCGATAGCAGCCGTGCGCCACCGCTCCTGCAGGGCCGCCGCGAGGCTGACCGCGAGCAGCGGCACCGCGAACGCGACCTCGTGGAACTGCGCCTCCACGGCGTGCTGCAGGCCCCAGCTCAGCCCGAACGCCAGCCCGAGCAGACCCCCGACGAGCGTGCCGGTCACGCGCGCCGCGGCCCGGGTGACGACGGCCGCCGCGACGCCCAGCAGCACGTTCTGCACGACGAGCAGCGTGAAGGCGCTCGGCGCGAGCGCGTAGACGGGACCGAGCAGCACCAGCAGCGGGTGGAAGTGGTCGCCGAGCAGGTGGTACTCGGGTCCCTTGATGTGCACGACCGGCGCCTCGAGGGCCGCGTACCGCTGCGCGAGCTGGGTGAAGATCCCCAGGTCCCACGACTTGACCACGAAGGCGTCCCACTGGGCGGCGGAGTAGACGGTGTACACGACGGCGACCAGCAGCCCGACCGTCGCGGGCAGCGCCCACGGGCGGAGCCGGGTACGCAGGGCGCTCCCGCGGCCGGCGGGCGCCGACCCGTCCGAGGTGGTGCGGGCTCCCCCGGTGGCGCCGTCCGTCGTGGTGTCGCCCGTCGTCCGGTCGTCGATCGGCACGTCGTCGCTCGTCGCCTCGTCGCTCGTCGCCTCGCCCGTCGTCGGGTCGTCCGACCGGGTCTCGTCCTCGCGTGCCGCGGGTCCGGTGCCGGGAGCCACGGAACCTCCTCGTCGCGTCGCTGTCCCGCCCGCACCGGTCGCGGCGCGGGGCCGGCCCGATCCTTCCACGTCACCCTCGGCAGGGCCCCCGACGCCCGGACGACGGACGGAAAAGGGCGTGACCGCGGGGCCGCCCTCTGGTGGAGTCGGAGGCACCACCCCAGCAGCACACCCGTCACCGCGGGTGCGCTGCGCGCTGCCCAGGAGGCCTGCCGTGCACGCCGTCACCACCTTCGAGGTCGCCCGACGCGACCACGCCGACCGGCTCGCCCGATCCGCCCGTGCGCGGGCGCGGGACGACCGCTCCAGACCCGCGGCCGACGCCGCCGGTCGACCGCCCGACCCGCGCACCCCGCGGGGCCGTCACCGCTGGAACCCCCAGGAGTGGACCCTCAGCAGCTGAGGACGTGCCACCATGACGCCATGCGACCGCCCGCCTGCTGCCCTGCCGCAGCCGGCGGGCGGGGCGTCTGATGGGCCGGCGCGCGGCGCGCAAGGCCGCCGCCGAACCCTGGTACCGCCGCGCCGTGCGGGCTGCGGCCCGGTGGACCGGGCGTGCGCTGCTCGCCCTCGGCGCGGGTGCCGTCGCGTTCGTCGTGCTGCGCTGGTCGGGGGTGTCCCCGTCCGCGAGCCGCTGGCTGACGCTGGCGGTGGTCGCTGTCGTGCTCGTCTCCTCGGCGCTCGCCTCGACGCTCCCCGCACCACCGCCGCCCGCCCCACCAGCGACGCGGGGGCCGCGGCCGGACGGTCGCTGACGGTGCCGCGCCCTACGCTGGCCCGGTGAGCACCTCCTCCCCCGCCCCCGCCCCGCAGACGAGCTCCGACCGCATCGTGTGGGTCGACTGCGAGATGACGGGCCTCGACCTGCAGCACGACGCGCTCGTCGAGGTCGCGGCCGTCGTGACCGACTCCGAGCTCAACGTGCTCGGCGAGGGCGTCGACGTGGTCGTCGCCCCGCCCGCCGCGGCGCTGGAGCAGATGAACGACTTCGTCCGCACGATGCACACGACGTCGGGGCTGCTCGACGTGCTGGCGGAGGGCGTCTCGCTCGCCGACGCGCAGGCGCAGGTGCTCGACTACGTGCGCACGTGGGTGCCCGACGCGGGCCGCGCGCCGCTCGCCGGCAACTCCGTCGGCACCGACAAGGCGTTCCTCGAGCGCGACATGCCCGACCTGGTCGGGCACCTGCACTACCGGATCGTCGACGTGTCCTCGATCAAGGAGCTCGCCCGCCGCTGGTACCCGCGCGTGTACTTCGCCGCTCCCGAGAAGAAGGGTGGCCACCGAGCCCTGGCGGACATCCTCGAGAGCATCGACGAGCTGCGGTACTACCGGGCGGCGCTGCTGCCCGCGCAGCCCGGCCCGGACTCCGCGCACGCCCGGGCGCTCGCCGCCGAGGTCGTGCGGACGAGCGTCAAGCGCGGGATGCTCCCGGGCGCCTGAGCGCCACGTCCCGGTCCGCGGCTGCGACGCCGCAGACCGGGCCCGGGTACGACGCAGGGCGCCGACCTGAGGTCGACGCCCTGCGTCCATCGGGTGGCTAACGGGACTTGAACCCGCGACCCCCTGGACCACAACCAGGTGCTCTACCACCTGAGCTATAGCCACCACTGGGCGACCTCCGACTTCTCGGAGGGCCGACGAAGAGTGTACCGGGTGTCCGGGCCACTACTCGCCACCTTTCACGCCACCGGTCGCACCGCCGCTCCCGCGGCGGCGTCCGGCGGGCCCGGGCGCCCGTCGCCGGGCGCCTGCCCGAGGGCTACACGCGGGCCGCGACCGCGTCCGCGAACCGCTCCACCGAGCCGGGCGCGTGCGCGAAGAAGAACGACGGCTCGGCCAGCTCGACCTCGAGGATCACGGGCTTGTGCTCGTCGTCGGGGATGAGGTCGACCCGGGTGTAGAGCAGCGGGGCACGGTCCGGGAAGACCTCGGCGAGCGCGGCGACCACCGCGTCGCCGACGGCCCGCTCCTCGGGGGACGGGTCGCGCGGGGACATGACCTCCTCGCGGAAGAGCACACCTTCCTGCTCGCCGGCACGGTAGGGGCCCTCGAGCAGGGGCTCCTTGCGCACGGCGTGGCTGAACTGCCCGTCCACGTACACCAGCGCCGTCTCGCCCTCGGCGTCGACGTTGGTCAGGTACCGCTGCAGCATGACGCGGCGACCGACGGCGAGCAGGTTCTTGGCGTGCGTGATCGCCAGGGACCGCGAGGGCGTCTCCCCCGCGTCGTAGCGCCCGGTGTCGCGCGAGCCCGCGCTGACGGTCGGCTTGATGACGAAGTCGCCGAACGCCGGGAAACGGGTGTGGATCGCCCGGGCGTTGAGGTTGCGCTCGGGGTCCAGCCAGATCGTCGGGACGATCGGCAGACCGCGCTGCTCGAGGTCGCGCAGGTACGTCTTGTCGATGTTCCACGCGACGACGTCCGCGGGGTTGAGCAGCGTGGAGTACTGCTCGACGCGGCGGGTCCAGTCCGCGAACTGGGCGGGCCGGTCGGTGTAGTCCCACGTGGAGCGGATGAGCACGTGGGGGTAGGCCGACCAGTCGACCGTGGGGTCGTCCCAGACCACGACGTCCGTGGGGATGCCGCGCTCACGCAGGGCGTCGCGCAGCGGCACGTCGTCGGGGTCGAGGTCGGGCAGCTCGGCGCAGGTCGCGAGGGCGAGGCGTGCAGTCGGCTCGGTCACCCGGGCAGCGTAGCCGGGGCAGGTGTCCTGCGGCGTCGGACACCTGCTCAGCTCGCGGCGCGCTCCGCGGTCAGCCGGTGCAGCGCGCGCAGGACCGTCTGCGCCGTGGCGGTGCCGACGGCCCGTCCGTCGTCGTCGAGCACCGGCACCGCGCCGGGCGCCGTCGCGCCGCCGATCTGCTGCGTGAGCGCCCCGACGACGTCGCCGAGCTCGGCCCCGAGCCGCACGACCCTGTCGGCCGGGGCACGCACGGGCGTGCCGGGAGCGGCCGGCGCCGGGTCGAGGTCGGCCCGCTCCAGCCGCCCGAGGGCGAGGAGGCGGGCGGTGCGCCCACGCCCCACGAGGTCGGCGACCGCCTCGGTCGCGGGCCGCGCGACGACCTCCAGCGGTGTGGCGAGCTGCTCGACGCGGGCGCCACGACTGAGCACGACGACGCGGTCGGCCATGCGCACGGCCTCGTCGATGTCGTGCGTGACCATCATCACGGTGGTGCCGAGCTCGCGCTGCAGCCGGATGAACTCCTGCTGCAGCCGCGCGCGGCCCACCGGGTCGACCGCGCCGAACGGCTCGTCCATGAGCAGCACCGGCGGGTCGGTCGCCAGCGCGCGGGCCACCCCGACGCGCTGGCGCTCACCGCCCGACAGCTCGTGCGGCCAGCGGCGGGCGTACCGTGCCGGGTCGAGGCCCACGAGCGCCAGCAGCTCCTCGACCCGGGCGCGCGTGCGGGCCCGGTCCCACCCGAGCAGGCCCGGGACCGTGCCGACGTTCTGCGCGACCGTGCGGTGCGGGAACAGGCCGACGTGCTGGATGACGTAGCCGATGCGCCGGCGCAGCGCGACGGGGTCGACGTCGGTCACGTCCTCCTCGCCCAGCAGGATGCGCCCGGCGGACGGTTCCACGAGCCGGTTGGCCATCCGCAGCGTCGTCGACTTGCCGCAGCCCGAGGGACCGACGAGCACGAGCAGCTCGCCGCGGCGCACCCGCAGCGTGAGGTCGTCCACGGCGACGGCGCCGGCGTACTCCTTGCGCACCCCTTCGAAGGCGATGGCGGGCGGCTCCGCCGCACCGGCGACGTCCGACGGGGCCGCAGCCGGGGACGCGGCCGGGGACCCGGTGGCGGGGGTGACGAGGTGCTCGCTGCTCACGCGCAGCGACGCTAGCGCCGACCACCGACGCCCGCCCGCCGGCCGGCGTCGCCGCGCGGGTGTGGGTGCCCCTGGGTAGCGTCGACCAGGTGCTGCCGCCCTCCCTGCTCGCCGGCGCGCCCGTGGCCCTGCCCGGGGGCGGCCCGGTCCTCGACGTCGCGGCGTCCCCGCCCCCCAACCCGTGGTTCTCCTGGCAGTACCTGGAGCGCAACGGGCCCGACGTGCTGCGGTACCTGGAGCAGCACGCGACCCTGACCGCCCAGGCGGTGCTCCTGGCGCTCGTCGTCGCGCTGCCGCTGGCGGTGCTCGCGCACCTGCGCCCGCGCTGGTCGGCCCCCGTGCTGGCGGGGACGGGGGTGCTCTACACGATCCCGTCGCTCGCGCTGTTCGCCGTGCTGGCGCCCTACACGGGGATCGGCCGCACCACCGTGCTCATCGGCCTGGTCGTGTACGCGCTCCTCGTGCTGGTGCGCAACGTGCTCGTCGGCCTGCAGGGCGTCGACCCCGCGGTGCGCGACGCCGCCCGCGGCATGGGCTACGGGCGGGCCCGCATGCTGCTGGCCGTGGAGCTGCCGCAGGCCGTCCCCGCCGTGATCACGGGTCTGCGGCTGGCGACCGTCAGCACCGTGGCGCTCGTCACCGTCGGCGTGGTGGTCGGGTACGGCGGGCTGGGGCAGCTGATGTTCCGCGGGTTCCGCAGCAACTACCACGCCGAGATCATGACGGCGACGGTCCTGTGCCTGCTGCTCGCGCTCGTCGCGGACCTCCTGCTCCTGCTCCTCGGGCGCCTGCTGACGCCGTGGCAGCGCGGCTCGCGGCGCGCGGCGCGGGCGGCGGCCGACCCCGACAGTCCCTCCGGGGCGGAGGCGCCCGCCCGGCGCACCACGACCGCCGAGGAGGCCGCGTGGACATCCTGACGGAGGCCTTCGTCTGGCTGAACGACCCGCTGAACTGGACCGGGCGCCGCGGCGTCCTCGAGCTCGCCGGCACCCACCTGGCCATCTCGGCCGTGGCGGTGCTGCTCGCGCTCGTCGTGGCGCTGCCGGCCGGGCTCTGGCTCGGCCACCGCGGGCGCGGGGCGACCGTCGGCGTCGTCGTCGCCAACACCACGCGCGCCCTGCCCACGCTGGCCCTGCTCACGCTGCTCGCCGCCGCCGGGTACTTCGGCAACGGCGCGACGGCCGTGGCGTGCGCGGTGTTCGCCGTGCCGCCGATCCTCGCGAACGCCGTCACGGGCGTCGGCGGGGTGGATCCCGACGTGCGCGACGCCGCCCGTGGTCTGGGCCTGTCGGGCAGCACCCGGCTGTGGACGGTCGAGGTGCCCCTCGCGCTGCCGCTGATCGCGGCGGGCATCCGCACGGGCGCCGTCCAGGTCCTGGCGACCGTGCCGCTCGCGGCCCTCGTCGGCGGCACGAGCCTCGGCACGATCGTCGTCACGGGGTTCAGCACCCAGCGGTACGGCCAGGCGCTCGCCGGCGGGCTGCTGGTCGCCGCGCTGTGCCTGCTCGTCGAGGGCGTCCTCGCCCTCGTCGAGAGGGCCGTGACGCCGCCCGGGCTGCGCGCGCGCGACCGGGCCGGGCAGGACGCGGCGGTGCGACGTGCCTCACGTCGGGGCCGCGCAGCCCGTCCACCGCTTGCCCCCGCGACCCCGAGCGGGTCGAATGGGTCGGCGCCACCGCCCTGACCTGCCCCGTCCTGCCCACCGATCGTCAGGAGCCCCTGATGCGCACCACCACGCGCACCCGCCGCACCCTTGCCGCTGCACTCGCCGGCAGCGCCGCCCTCGTCCTCGCCGCGTGCGGCGCTCCCGGCTCCGGCGGCGGCGAGGCGGAGACCACCGCCACGAGCACGTCCGGACTGGCCGTCTGCGAGCCCGTCGCCGGCGAGAGCCTCGTCGTCCTCGACGACGACCTGGGCCTGCAGAACGCCGACAACGTCATCCCCGCGATCAACGCCGACGTCGCCGCCGAGCACCCCGAGGTTGTCGAGCTCCTCGACGCCGTCTCGGCGTCCCTCGACACCGAGGGCCTCATCGCCCTGAACAAGGCCGTCGACATCGACCGCCGCACGTCGAGCGAGGTCGCGGCCGAGTTCGTCGAGGAGCAGGGCCTGGCCGCCGACGAGCAGACCGGCGAGGGCGTCGAGCTCAGCGTCGGCGCCGCGAACTTCTCCGAGAGCCTCACGCTCGCGGAGATCTACGCCGAGGTGCTGCGCAGCGCCGGCTTCGAGGCCCAGGCGCAGAGCATCGGCTCCCGCGAGACCTACCTGCCCGCGCTGCAGGACGGCACGCTCGCCGCGGTCCCCGAGTACGCGGCGACCCTCGCGGACTTCCTCAACTCGCAGATCAACGGCGCGGACGCCGACCCGGTCGCCTCGAGCGACGTCGACGCCACCGTCGAGGCCCTCACGCCGCTCGCCGAGGAGTCGGGTCTGGCCGTCGGCGCCGCCTCGGCCGCGCAGGACCAGAACGCGTTCGCGGTGACGGCCGAGTTCGCCGAGGCCAACGGCGTCGCGACCCTGTCGGAGCTCGCCGAGACCTGTGGCGGTCTCGTCCTCGCCGGTCCGCCCGAGTGCCCCGAGCGCCCGTTCTGCCAGATCGGCCTCGAGGAGACGTACGGCCTGGAGATCGGCGAGTTCCGGTCCTACGAGTTCGCCCTGATCGGCGAGGCCGTGCGCCAGGGCGACGCGGCCCTCGGGCTCGTCCTCTCGTCGGACGGCTCGCTCGCCGGCTGACGCGGCACCCCCACCCCGACAGCGGCCCGGTCGTCCCCGACCGGGCCGCTGTCGCGCGTCCGCAGGTCGCGCGTGCCGTCAGCGCCCCGCCGCCTCCAGGAGGCGCAGCCACACCTCGCTGACCGTCGGGTACGCCGGGACCGCGTGCCAGAGCCGGTCGAGGGGCACCTCCCCGACCACCGCGACGGTCGCCGCGTGCAGCATCTCCGCCACGTCCGGACCGACGAACGTCGCCCCCACGAGCACGTCACGCTCCCGGTCGACCAGCACCTGCGCGCGGCCGCGGTAGGCGGGGTCGGTCACGGACGCGCCCGCGACGTCACCGATCTCGTAGCCGACGACGTCGACGTCGACACCCGCGCGCGCCGCCTCCTCCTGCGTCATCCCGACCCACGCCACCTGCGGACGGCCGAACACCACCTGCGGGACCGCCGCGACGTCGGCCGTCGCCCGGAACCGGCTCCACGCACCGGCCCCCTCCTCGGCCTCGCGCGTCACGCCCCGCGGCACGCGCGCGGCGTCCACCGGCTTCCCGCCCCGCGCGGCGAACCGGGCCGCGATCACGTCGCCGACGACCCGGGCGTCGTACTTGCCCTGGTGGGTCGTGGCGGTCCGGCCCGTGACGTCGCCGGCCGCGAAGAGCCAGCCACCCGGCACGCCCTGCACCTGCAGCGCGTCGTCGACCTCCACCGGCTCCCCCGGGACGAGCCCGACGTGCTCGACGCCGAGGTCGTCGCTGCGCGGCCGACGTCCGGTCGCGACGAGCACCTCGTCGGCGACGACCTCCCGCGGCGCGACCGCACCCTCCCCCGGTCCGCCGCGGTGCTCGACCCTCAGCCGCACCTCGTCGCCGTGCCGCGCCGCCTGCGTCACCGAGGCACCGGTCGACACCCGCACACCCCGGTCCACCAGCGCGGCCAGCACCGCCTCGCCCGCGAAGGGCTCCGCACGGGGCAGCAGCCGGTCGCCGCGCACCAGCACCTCGACCTGCGCACCGAGGTCCGCGTACGCCGTGGCCATCTCCACGGCCACGACCCCGCCGCCCACGACGGCCAGCCGCGCCGGCACCTGCTGCGCCGAGGTCGCCTCCCGGCTGGTCCACGGGCGGACGTCCGCGAAGGCGTCGGGCACCACGGCCGACGAGCCGGTGGCCAGCACCACCGCGCAGCGCGCGACGACCCGGACGTCGCCCGCCGGGCCGGTGACCTGCAGCTCGCGCTCGCCCGTGAGGCGGGCGTGCCCCCGCAGCAGCGTCAGACCGGCGCCCTCCACCCAGGCCACCTGGCCGGAGTCGTCCCAGTGCGCGGCGACCTCGTCGCGCCGGGCCAGCACGGCCGCCACGTCGAGGCCCTCCACGCCGCGCACGCCCGGCACGGCCCGCGCCGCGGCGAGCACGTCTCCCGGCCGCAGCATCGCCTTGGACGGCATGCACGCCCAGTACGAGCACTCCCCGCCGACGAGCTCGGCGTCGACGAGCGCCACGTCCAGCCCCGTCCGCGAGGCCCGGTCGGCGACGTTCTCGCCCACCGCCCCCGCTCCCACCACGACCACGTCGTACTCCTGCACCGGCTGCACAGCCCACCTCCGTCGTCCGTCGCGTCCGACCATCGTGGCGCGGCGGGTGCGTCGGCGCTGGCCGACGGGCGCGCGCGCTCGAGGACGGGGCGCGCTGGCCCGATGGTCGGCGGGAACGACGAAGCCCCCCGTCCGGAACGGACGGAGGGCTTCGTGCGCTGTACGCCCCCTGGGACTCGAACCCAGAACCCGCTGATTAAGAGTCAGCTGCTCTGCCAGTTGAGCTAGAGGCGCGCGGCTGGAAGAGGTTAGCAGCCCGCGGACGGCAGATGCGAACCGGAGTCCCGCCGACGGCCAGGTTGTGAAGAAGGCCACAGATCAGGGCCGCACGGGCACCTCGGGATCCTCGCCGTCGTCGGTCGGGTCGCGCGGCGGGGGCCCCGCCGGGCCCGGACCCCACCAGGGCGTCGCGGGCAGCCCCTCCTCGTCGGCGAGCTCGGCCGACGCCACGACCGGCGCGACCAGGTCGACCAGGAGCGTGAGCGGCACGTGCTCGGCGAGCAGCCCCTCGGCCCGCCGGGCCACGTCCTCGACCAGCGGCCCGTCGGGCGCGTCATCGGCAGCCCTCTCGACGGCGCCGTCGGCGTCGCCGGCAGGGGGCGGAGACCCGGTCGTCCCCTCGGGCGCACCGAGGCCGGGCGACGGCTGCACGTCAGGCACGCGGCACCCCCGTGGTCGACGACCGGCGGACGGTCGCCCGCCCTCCCATCATGGCGCGCCGGCATGCCCGGGGTCGGGCGGCTCGCCCGACCGCCGGGCGGGCCGTCAGAGGTACAGGCCGGTGCCCTCGCCCGTGCTGCCGGGGGCGGCGACCGCGTGCACGTCCTTCTCCCGCAGCAGCAGGTACGTCCGGCCGGTGAGCTCGACCTCCGCACGGTCCTCGGGGTCGAAGAGCACCCGGTCGCCGAGCTCCACCTGGCGCACGTGCTGCCCGACCGCGACGACCTGCGCCCACGCCAGCCGCTTGCCCATGGCAGCGGTCGGCGGGATGAGGATCCCCGCGGACGATCGCCGCTCGGCGTGCTCCGCGTCGAGCGCGACGAGGAGGCGGTCGTTGAGCATGCGGATGGGCAGGTCGCCGGGCGGCGGGGTGGTCGGAGCGCTCACGCCGCCGACCGTACCCCGCCGACGTAGGGTGGCCGGCGTCGTCGTCCACACCTGAGCACCCGAGGAGATCCCGTGCCCCGCCTCGCCGTCGGTGACCCCGCCCCCGCCCTGACCCTGCCGACCGCCGACGGCGGCACGGTCGACCTGGCCGACCTGCGCGGCCGCTCGGTCGTCGTGTACTTCTACCCCGCCGCAGGCACCCCGGGGTGCACCAAGCAGGCGTGCGACTTCCGCGACTCCCTGGCCTCGCTGCAGGGCGCGGGGTACGCGGTGGTCGGGGTCTCGCCGGACCCGGTGGACAAGCTCGCGGCGTTCGCGCAGGCCGAGCAGCTGACGTTCCCGCTCGCCTCGGACCCGGAGCGCACCACCCTGGAGGCGTGGGGCGCCTGGGGCGAGAAGACGATGTACGGGCGCACCGTGACCGGCGTGATCCGCTCGACCGTCGTCGTCGACCCCGAGGGCGTCGTGTCCCTCGCGCAGTACAACGTGCGCGCCACGGGGCACGTCGCCAAGCTGCGCCGCGACCTCGGGATCGACTGACCGCACCCGCCCCGCCCCCGCTGGCGCAGCGGCGCCCGCGGGTGCCGCTGTGCCAGACTCGGCGCGCGCGGGAGTGGTGAAACGGCAGCCACGCCAGGTTTAGGTCCTGGTGCCCGAGAGGGCGTGCGGGTTCGACTCCCGTCTCCCGCACCACGGACCAGCAGCACGGTTGACCAGCAGCACGGCGGCCACGGCACCCCGGGGTGTCGCGGCCGCCGTGCGTCGTGGTGCGGCGCGTCAGCGCATCGGCAGCACCACCCGGGAGGTGGCGGTGCCGACGGCGGTCGTGCCGGTGCCGATCGCGTTCCAGAGCGCCACGCGCACCGTGCCGCCGCGCAGGTCGCCGAGCGTGCCGGTGGCGCGCTCGAGGCCGACGGACGACGTGTAGCGCTCGTACCCCGGCACCGGGTCGGTGGCGAAGTACCGGTAGACCTCGACGCGGTCCCACGTCCCGTCACCGGTGAGGTCGTACGACACCTGCAGGCGGGTGCCGTTGCCGACCACCGTGCCGGCGTCGAGCGCGACGTCGAACGTCGTGGCGGCGCCCGTCGCGGTGCCGGTGAGCCCGCTCGCGGTGAGCACGAGCGCCCCCGCGGGCTCGGTGGCCGTGTCGACGCCACGTGCCGCCGGGACCGTGAGCGTCGCGGGCGACGTCACCGGCGTGGTCACGAGGCGACCGTCACCGCCGAACGCGAACGTGAAGCCGCTCGTGGGCGGCGCCGTCGGGGTCGGCGTGGGCGTCGGCGTGACGGTTGGCGTCGGCGTCGGGGTCGGCGTGGGCGTCGGCGTGGCAGTCGGCGTGGGCGTCTCCGTCGGCGTGGGGGTCGGTGTCGTCGTCGGGCCGCCCGGCGCGCCGCCCCCGCTCCACGTGTACGCACCCGTCGTGGCGGTGCGGCCGGCGGCCACCCGCAGCGTGGTGCCGTCCGAGAACGTCACCGTGCGGGCCGCGCCCGTCGGGTTCGACGCGACGTAGGTGCGGCGTCCGTCGCGGACGAACACCGCGGACAGCGGGTCGTCCCCGTGCACGGTCGCGTCCACGGTCCCCAGGGCGGCGAGGTTGGCCACCCAGTGGAAGGTGTGCGCGCGGGACTCGCCCTCCTCGACCGGGTAGCCCGGCTGGGCACGCAGCAGCTGCAGGGCCCGCGGGCCGTCGCCGAGCGCCAGGTAGCTCCACAGGATGTCCTGCCAGACGGTGGGCGGGCCGCCGTTGGCCTGCTCCAGCTCGGCGTAGTTGGACCGCACGTCCGCCGGACGCAGGCCGAGGTACAGGTGGGAGCCGGTGATGGGCAGGGTGTTGATGCCCTGGATCATCTCCGCCTCGCCGCTGAACCACGTGGCGTAGGCCCCGCCGTCGCCCCAGATCATCCCGACCGTGGTGTGGCCGAACCCGTCGGGGATCGCCCCCGCCCGGTCGAACCAGTACTCCTGGATGGCGGCGGCCTGCGTGGCGTACAGGTACGCGCCCGCGTCACGGACGGCCCGGTCGCCCGTGGCCTCGCCCCACTGCACGAGGGCACCGGCGAAGTTCATGCCCTCCGAGCTGGACTCCTGGTTGTTGCCGGCGGCGAAGGCGCCGTGGCCCGACGCCCAGTCGTGACCGGCGTACACGTCGAAGTCCCGCATGTACGGGAACAGCTCGTCGTCGCGGTCGTAGCCGTTGGCGTCACGGACGAGCAGGTCGACCATGCCGCCGTAGCGGGCGTCGGACGCCCACTGCGGGTCGAACCGGGCCAGGGTCGCGGCGGCCGCGACGAAGTACCCGTAGTGGAAGTGGTGGTCGTTGAGCTCGGTGTCGGAGCCGTACGACCCCGGGTAGCCGATGAGGGTCCCCCAGCGCTCGTCGTACGCGAAGACCTGACCGGTCTTGCCCGGGGTCGCCGTGAACCAGTCGGTCAGGGTGGTGCGCACGCGCGCCAGGATGCGGTCGCGCAGGTCGGTGCGGCCCAGCTGGTCGGCGATCTCGACGAGCCGCGTCGCGCGTCCCAGGGCCTTGCCGGTCCAGTACGTGTCCGCGCGCAGGATGGGCAGCGGGTCGGCCGCGGCCTCCTCGAGCAGCTGCTCCAGGCGGGTGCGGTCGGCGCCGGAGGACGTCGCGACGGCCGGCACCTCGTGCAGCACCCCGGTGAACGGCGTCGCCGTGGTCACCGAGCGCGTGCCCCGGTAGGCCGTCATGGCGCCGCGCGCCGACGGGTAGGTGGACCCGAGGGCGGTGCCACCGCCGGTCGCGGTCACGTACCGCTGCTGGTGGGGGTACAGCGCGACGACGGTGCCGTCGACGGTGCCCTGCAGGCGGCGCGTGGTCAGGCCGTAGGTGGTGCGCACGACGCCGGCGTCCTCGTCGTAGACGTAGTCGGCGCGGGTGCCCGTGACCTCGGCGAACGCGTACCGGCCGAGGTCGCGTGCCGCGGCCGTGCGGGCCGCGTCGTCGGAGCCCGGTCCGGTCGGCAGCGCGGCCACCGCGAGGTAGCCCTTGCCGGCGAGGGTCGAGCGGAGCGCGTTCGTCTCCCCCGTCCAGCGCGCACCCGCCGGGGCGTAGACGCCGTAGTCGTGCCCGTTGGCGGTCAGGCCGAGCCAGGGCCCGTCGCGCCACCAGACGCGCACCTCCTGCGACGAGCGCAGCAGCGCGTCGCCGCCGGCGACGTGGTACCAGCTGATCGGCAGGCCGTGGCCGATCGTGGCCGTGAGGGAGCGCGTCCCGTCCGACCACGACGGCGTGACCGTCCAGTCCGACCAGTCCGCGACCTTCACCGTCGGGGCGTCGAGGCCCGCGACCGTGACCCGCAGGTCCTCGGCGTACGTGTAGTGGAACTCCCCGATGCCGCCCGTGGTCCCCGACCGGGTCGCGGTGCGGGGCGTCGAGAGCCCGAGGCCGTCGGCCGTGGGCTGGTACGACACCGGGTGCGCGTGCAGCGGTGCGCTGAACCGGCAGTCGAGGCGCTTGTAGAGCAACGAGCTCCACCAGTCGTTGGTGGGCAGCGCCCCGTCGGGCGCGTCGGCGGTGAGCGCGCTGCGCGGGTCGGCCTCGACGGACGCGCAGCCCTCCGGCGTCGGTCCGACCGGCGTGGCCGCGTACGAGCCGGCGCCGACGGGCACGACCCCGTCGGCGGCGGCGGCCCCGGGGACGGCGACCGCGGCGAACGTCAGCGGCAGCGCCAGGGCCGCCAGCGCGGCGATGACGCGTGCGGTGCGCCGACGCGCCGGCCGGGACGACGCGGGTGGCGTGCCGGCCGGTGCGGTGCCGGTGGCGTCGGACGACCCGCGGGCGCGGGTGGGTGAGTGGTGTCGCATGTGCTGTGCCCCCTCGGGCGCGCACCAGCGGTCCGCACGGGTCCCCGCCCGCGCACCGCGAGGAGCGGTCGCGCGGACGTGCTGACCCGGCACGGGCATGCGGCCGGCACGCTGCCCCTGCTGCGACGCGCCGCGTCGTTGCGGCGCACCGTGACCTGCCCCCCGCACGACCCCCGTTGGCCGCGCTGCGATGAGAGCGATCTCACACACGGTAGGCACGGGTGATCGCGCACGGCAACCCGACAGGTCAGCGCGTCCCCCGGACGGACGCACCGGACCGGGACGACGAGGCGCCCGCCACCGGCCGGTGACGGGCGCCTCGTGCGTCGGGCGGGGGTCGGTCAGGCCGACGCGCCCTGCTTCGCGGCGATCTGCGCGCGCACGTCGTCCATGTCGAGCGCCTGGATGCCCTCGACGACCTTCGCCAGCGCCGGGCCGGGCAGAGCGCCGGCCTGGTTGAAGACGAGGACGCCGTCCCGGAACGCCATCAGCGTCGGGATCGCGGTGATCTGCAGCTCGGCGGCGAGCTGCTGCTCGGCCTCGGTGTCGACCTTCGCGTGGACGATCTGCGGGTTCTGCTCCGACGACGCCTCGAACACGGGCGCGAAGCTGCGGCACGGGCCGCACCAGGACGCCCAGAAGTCGACGAGGACGATGTCGTTCTCCTCGATCGTCTGGCGGATCGTGTCGGCGGTCAGCGTGGTGGTGGCCATCGGTCTCCTCCTCGGGTGGTCCGGGGTGTGCAGCGTCGGTACCGGCCGGGGTATTCCCGCCCGTCGGCGGACGCCACGCGGCGGTCGGTTCGGCCACGGCGCGTCGGACGCGGTAGAACTGCACGGTGACCGCCTCCGCCGAGTACCCCGTCGGCCCCGAGCGACCCTCCGGCTGGCTCAGCCCGCAGGACATCGCCACCGCGCGCAGCCAGCTGCCGATCCTCTACGTCGACGCCGTCCCCGTGCGCGTCGACGAGTCCGGCGACGTCGTGGCCGTCGGGCTGCTGCTGCGCGTGACGCCCGAGGGCGTGATGTCCCGGGCGCTGGTCTCGGGCCGCGTCATGCACCACGAGCGGGTGCGCGACGCGCTGCTGCGGCACATCGAGAAGGACCTCGGGCCGATGGCCCTGCCGATGGTCCCGCCGTCGCCGCAGCCCTTCACGGTCGCCGAGTACTTCCCGACCCCCGGCGTCACCCCGTACCACGACCCCCGCCAGCACGCGGTGTCGCTGGCGTACGTCGTGCCCGTCGCCGGGGACTGCCGCCCGCAGCAGGACGCCCTGGACCTGGCCTGGCTGACGCCCGAGGAGGCGTGCACCGAGGCCGTGCAGGTCGAGATGAACGGCGGCCAGGGTCTGCTCCTGCGTCAGGCGATGGCGTGGGTGGGCCGCCTGCCGTGAGCACGGCGGCCGCGGTCCCGGTCACGGTCGCCCGTGCCCTGCACGGACTCGTGGCCGCGGCCGCCGGCTGGGGCGTGGGGCGCGAGGTCGCCCGCCTGCTCGTCGAGGGCGCGGGCGACGCGGGCTCGGTGCTGGAGCGGTGGGTGCGGCTGTTCAGCTACTTCACGATCTGGTCGAACGTGCTGGTGCTGGCCGTGTCGCTGCTCCTCGTGGTGCGACCCCGGCACGACGGACCGGTGTTCCGGGTCCTGCGGCTGGACTCCGTGCTGTGCATCGTGGTGACCTTCGCCGTCTACCACACGGTCCTCACCGGGCAGGTTGAGCTGACGCCGTCGGGTGCGCTGACCAACCTGCTGCTGCACACCGCCGTCCCGGTGGGCGCGGTGCTCGCGTGGCTGCTGGCCGGGCCCCGGCCGCGCACCGACCGGTGGACGCCGGCGTGGGCGCTGGTGCTGCCGGCCGTGTGGCTGGCGTGGACGTTCGTCCGGGGCCACGTCGTGGGCTGGTACCCGTACCCGTTCGTCGACGTCACGCAGATCGGCCTGGGCGCCGCGCTCGGCAACGGTGCGGCCGTCCTCGTCGGCGGTGCGCTGCTGGGCGTCGCCGTGGCCTGGCTCGAGCGGCGGCTGCCGGCGGGCCCCGCACCGGCCTGAGCGCCCGCCGCGCCGTCCCGTCGCTCAGCCCAGCTCGAGCTGCGGCCAGTCCGCCAGGTCGGCGCGCAGCTGGCGGTCGTGGGTCGCGACGACGACCGCCGCGGACGTGCCCCGCAGCGCGGTCGTCAGCTCGTCGACCAGGCCCACCGACAGGTGGTTCGTCGGCTCGTCCAGCACGAGGACGTGCGGGGCCGCCAGCAGGGCGCAGGCCAGGTCGAAGCGGCGGCGCTGCCCCACAGACAGCTCGCCCAGCGGGCGGTCGAGGTCGCCCTCCCCGAGCAGGCCGAGGGCCGCGACGGGCACGAGGTTCCCGGGGTCGAGCAGCCCCTGCTCCAGCAGCCGCAGGGCGTGCCGGGCGTAGGCGTCGAACGCCGACGGCGTCGCCCCGGGCCGCGCGACGGGGGCGGCGTGCTCGGCCGGCCCCTCCTGCGCGAGCACGCCGAGCCGGACACCGGGGCCGAGGGTCCGCGTGCCGCGGTCGAGCCCGACGGTGCCGGTGAGCGCGGCCAGGAGCGTCGACTTGCCCGCGCCGTTCGGCCCTGTCACGAGCAGGCGCGAGGCCGGCATCACGTCGACACGGCGCCCGGGCAGGTCGAGCCGACCGTCGACGCGCGGCGCCCGGACCTCCAGCAGCGGTCCGCCGGCGTAGTCGGCCGGCACCGACGGCAGGTCGGGGAACGCGAGGGCCGGTGGCGGGACCGGGACCTCGACCGCCTGCGCCTCCAGCCGCTGCACGAGGCGGTCCGCGGCCTTCACGTGGATGCGCGCCCGCGTCGCCCGGCGGTTCTTCTGCGAGCCCTTCGGCGGCCGCCACTCGTCCGACAGGCCCTCGTAGGACCTGTCGAGGCGGTCCGCGAGCTGCACCGCCCGCTTGCGCTCGGCGCGGTACCGGGCCCGCCAGCGGCGCAGCATCTGGTCGCGGGCGAACCGGTAGTCGGCGTACCGGGCGGCGCCGTAGAGCACGGGCCGCCCGTCCATCGAGGGGTCGAGGTCGAGGATCGCGGTCATGACGTCGTCGAGGAGCCGGCGGTCGTGCGTGACGATGACCAGCCCGCCCGCCCACCCGCGCAGCTGCGCCGTGAGGTGGTCGACGCCCGCGACGTCGAGGTGGTTCGTCGGCTCGTCCAGGAGGAGCAGGTCGGCGCGCTCGGCGAGCCGGCAGGCCAGGCGGACCCGGTACCGCTCGCCGACGCTCAGGGACGCGAGCGTCCGGTCCCGGTCGCGGGGCGCGCCCAGCCGGCTGAGGGACTCGTCGACGCGGCGGTCCACGTCCCACGCCGCGAGGTGCTCGTACCGGGCGATCGCCCCGGTGAGCCACGCGACGTCGCCGGACTCGTGGTCGAACGCGTCGATGGCGCGCGCCAGGTCGTCGGCCGCTGCCCGCGCCCCCGCGCCCGCCTGCTCTGCGAGCGAGCCGACCGTGTCGCCGGGCGCGACCTCGAGGTCCTGCTCGACGACCGCCATCGAGCCGCGCCGGCGCACCTGCCCCCGCTGCGGCACGAGCCGGCCCGCGAGGACCCCGAGCAGCGTGGACTTGCCCGCGCCGTTCTCCCCCACCAGGCCCACACGGTCGCCGGCGGACACCGTCAGGTCGAGCGCGTCCAGCACCGGCCGGCCCGGGTACCCGAAGGTCACGGCGTCGGCGACGAGCTGGACGTCGCCGGGCCTCGGCGCGTCCGTCATCGGCCCAGCGCCGCCACCACGTGCGGCACGAGCGCCCGGAACGCCTGCCCCCGGTGGCTGATCGCGTTCTTCTCCTGCGGCGACAGCTCCGCGCAGGTGCGCTCCTGCCCCTGCGGCACGAGCACCGGGTCGTACCCGAAGCCGTTGCCGCCCCGCGGCGCGGTCGCGAGGGTGCCCTCCAGCGTGCCGCGCACGACGTGCTCGTGCCCGTCGGGCGTCACCAGGGCCGCCGCGCAGACGAACCGCGCACCCCGGTGCGCGGGGGCGATGTCGGCGAGCTGGGCGAGCAGCAGCGCGAGGTTCGCGGCGTCGTCGCCGTGCCGGCCGGCCCAGCGGGCCGAGAAGATCCCCGGGGCGCCGCCGAGCACGTCGACGGCCAGGCCGGAGTCGTCCGCGACCGCGACCAGACCGGTCGCCGCAGCGAGTGCACGGGCCTTGATCAGCGCGTTCTCCTCGAACGTGACGCCGTCCTCGACGGGCTCGGGCGCGTGCACGTCGCGTGCCCCGACGACCGCGGCCGCGGGCAGGTCCGGCAGCGCCGGGTGCAGGATCGCGCGCAGCTCGCCGACCTTGTGCGCGTTGTGCGTCGCCAGCACGAGCCGTGCGCCCGCGGGCACGACGACGTCGCTCGCCGCACCGCTCACGGGGCCGTGACCTGGGCGCGCGTCGCCGTCCCGTCGGACGCCGGGGCCGCGAGCACCTCGGTCTGCAGGCGCGTCAGCTCGGCGGTGCCGGCGAGCGCCAGGTCGAGCAGCGCGTCGAGCTCGGCGCGGTCGAACGGGGTCTGCTCGGCGGTGCCCTGCACCTCGACGAACCGGCCGGAGCCGGTGACGACGACGTTCATGTCCGTCTCGGCGCGCACGTCCTCGACGTACGGCAGGTCGAGCACGGGCACGCCGTCGACGATGCCGACGCTGACGGCCGCGACGGAGTCCCGCAGCACCTGCCGGCCGGGCTTGACGATGCCCGCGCCCTGCGCCCACGCGACCGCGTCGGCGAGCGCGACGTACGCGCCGGTGATCGCCGCGGTGCGCGTGCCGCCGTCGGCCTGGAGCACGTCGCAGTCCAGGACGACGGTGCTCTCGCCGAGCGCGGCGACGTCGACGACCGCGCGCAGCGAGCGCCCGACGAGGCGCGAGATCTCGTGCGTGCGTCCGCCGACCTTGCCGCGCACCGACTCCCGGTCGGAGCGCGAGCTGGTCGCGCGCGGCAGCATCGCGTACTCCGCGGTGACCCAGCCCTGGCCGGAGCCCTTGCGCCAGCGCGGCACGCCCTCGGTGAACGACGCCACGCACAGCACCTTCGTGCCGCCGAACTCGACCAGCACGCTGCCCTCGCCGGCGTCGAGGAACCGACGGGTGATCGTCACGGGCCGCAGCTGGTCAGGACGGCGCCCGTCGGCGCGCGCAGGGGTGCTCAAGGTCATGCCCCGACCCTACGTGCCGGTGCCCGCCCGCCCGGAACGCGTCCGGTCCTGCGGCGCGGTCAGCGCGGGTCGAGGTGGTCCCCGGCCCGCAGGCGCAGGGAGGAGCGGACGAAGGCGACGCCCAGGGCCGCGCTCACCGCGGCGGCGAGCAGGACGGCCCACAGGTCCGGCTGCCCGGGGGCCCGGAGCACGGCCGAGACGGACTCGACGAGGAAGAGCCCGCCGAGGACGAAGCCGGAGGTGGGGCGGGCGGTCATACGCCACGGGGCGCGGGGCGCGACGACGTCCTCGACGTCGGCGTCACGGAAGGTCCGGACGGCGACGCCTACGACGACGAGCTGCAGCACGATCGCCCCGGGCACAAACGCCCACTCCCCGAGGGCGACGCCCAGGAGGACCGCACCGAGCACCGCGGCGACGGGGGCCAGGAGCAGGTAGGCGAGCTTGCCGGAGGGGGTGAGGACGCGCCACGGCACCCGACCGTCGGGCCCGCTCACAGGGCCAGGACCAGGCCGGGGGTGGCGACGACCACGGGCCCGTCGTAGACGGTGCGGGCCTCGGCCGCTGCGGCCTCGGCGTCGTTCCACGCGGGCACGTGCGTGACGACCAGGCGGCCGGAGCGCCCCCGGGCGGCGGCCTCGCCGGCGCGGCGCCCCGTCAGGTGGACGCCGCGGACGGCGTCGTCGCGGCCCTCGACGAACGCGGCCTCGGACAGCAGCAGGTCGGCGCCGGTGGCGAGGTCGTCCAGGCCCGGGCACGCGTCGGTGTCCCCGGTGTACGCGAGGGTCACGCGGCGGTCCGGGTCGGCGTCCGACGGGCCCGTGACCCGCAGCCCGAACGCGGGCACGGGGTGCAGCACGGGCACGGGCGTGATCTCCAGCGGCCCGACCGGCACGGGCGTCCCGGCCCGCCAGGCGTGCACGTCGAAGACCTCGCCGGTGTCGGTCGCCGGGTCGCGGCCGGTGAGCTCGAGCAGGCGGTCGCGCGTGCCCTCGGGGCCGTGGACGGCCAGCGGGGGCAGCGGGCCCTGCGGGCGGTAGCGGCGCAGCACGCCCAGCACCGCCATGTCGGCGACGTGGTCGGCGTGCAGGTGGCTGAGCGCGACGAGGTCGAGCGCGGCGGGGTCGCCGTACCGCTGCAACGGGCCCAGCGCGCCGTTGCCCAGGTCCAGCAGCACCGACCACGTGCGCCCGTCGGCGTCCTCGGCCTGCACGAGGTACGACGACGCGGCGGAGTCCGGCCCCGGGAACGACCCGGAGCACCCGAGGACGGTGAGCCTCACCGCAGCGCTCCCCGCGGCTCCACCGCCTCGACCTCGGGGCCCAGGAACCGACGCGCGAGCGTCGCGAACCCTGCGGGGTCACCCGTGGCGAGGAAGCGGTGGGTCGCCGGCCCGGCGGCCGGGTCGCGCTCGAGGTCGTGCGCGACGAGCGTGCGGTAGACGTCCTTGGCGGTCTCCTCGGCGCTCGACACCAGGGTGACCTCCTCCCCCATGACGTACGAGATGGCACCGGTCAGCAGCGGGTAGTGCGTGCAGCCCAGCACGAGGGTGTCGACGCCGGCGGCGCGCACCGGGTCGAGGTACTCGTGCGCGACCGCGAGCACGTCGGGGCCCGACGTCACCCCGGCCTCGACGAGCTCGACGAACCGCGGGCACGCCTGCGAGACGAGCTCGACGCCCGCCACGGCGAACGCGTCGTCGTACGCCCGGGACTCGACCGTGGCCCGGGTGCCGATGACCCCGATGCGCCCGTTCCGGGTCGCGGCCACGGCGCGCCGGGCCGCGGGCAGGATCACCTCGACCACGGGCAGGCCGCGGCGCAGCGTGTACCGCTCGCGGGCGTCGCGCAGCATCGCCGCCGACGCGCTGTTGCACGCGATGACGAGCATCTTCACGCCCGCGTCGACGAGGTCGTCCATGATCTCGAGCGCGTGCGCGCGCACCGCGGCGAGCGGCTTGGGCCCGTACGGGCTGTTCAGGGTGTCGCCGATGTACAGCGTGGACTCGGCGGGCAGCTGGTCGAGGATCGCCCGCGCCACCGTGAGCCCCCCGACGCCGGAGTCGAAGATGCCGATCGGGGCGTCGTTCACCCGACGCACACTAGCCCGCCGACCGGCCCCGCCCCGGGTGCTCCGGTCCCGGTGCGGCGAGCATCACAGCGACGAGGGACTCCTGCAGCCACGACAGGGCGTCGTACAGCGCCACGAGGTAGGCGCGGGCGTCGTCGCCGTCGGCCGCGTCCGACGCGTGCAGGGCCTGCGCGTCGGCGTCGGTGCGCACGCCCAGCCGGTCGGCGAGCACCAGGCGCACGTCGGTGAGGGTCGCCGCCACGTCACCGGCCCGGGCGGGGTCGACGACCAGCGCGTCGTCCGGCCACCCGGGCTCCCCGTGCGCGACGACCGTCCACAGCGCGCGCAGCCGGGCGATCTTGCGGGCGCGCAGGTCGTCCTCGGTCAGGCGCCGGAACTCGGCGGCGACCTCGTCGTCGTCGCGCGACGCGTCCGGCAGCAGGCGCCGCACCGCCGGGTCCGTGGGCGGCTCGACCGGGGCGATCCGCACGGTCCACAGCGCGGCGTCGGCACCTGCCGGGCCGTCGGGACCCGCGTCGGGCTCGGCCGGACCGTCCTCAAGCCGGCCCGCGCCGAGCAGCTCGGCGACGTCGGCGAGCACCGACGCCACGACCTCGCGCTCGGTGGCGTCGAGCTCGGCGACGTACCGACCCTGCTGCTCCCGGAACGCGCGCATCACTCGCCGCCCCGCTGGAGCGTCGCCCACAGCCCGAACCCGTGCATGGCCTGCACGTCGACCTCCATCTGCTCGCGCGTGCCCGTCGACACCGCGGCCCGGCCCTCCTCGTGCACCTGGCGCATGAGCTTCTCCGCCTTGGGCCGCGGGTAGCCGAAGTACGACTCGAAGACGTAGGTGACGTACGACATGAGGTTCACGGGGTCGTTCCAGACGAGCGTGACCCAGGCGTCGGCGACGCCGGCCTCCTCGTCGGCGGCCTGGTCCGGGAGCACGTCGGCGGGGGCGACGGAGGCGACGGCGAGCACGGGGCCACTGTAGGTGGGCCGGGCACGACCGGTCCGCCCGGCGCCGTCTACCGTGACGCCATGACCGACACGGCCCGCCCGGCCTCGCCCAGCACCGCGCTGCTGACCGACCGCTACGAGCTGACCATGCTGCAGGCCGCCCTGGCCGACGGCACCGCCGACCGGCGCTGCGTGTTCGAGGTGTTCACGCGCCGCCTGCCCGCCGGCCGCCGGTACGGGGTGCTCGCGGGCACCGGGCGGCTGCTGGAGGTGCTCGAGGACTTCCGGTTCGGCGCCGAGGAGCTCGCGTGGCTGGCCGACGAGCGGGTCGTCGACGACCGCACGCTGGACTACCTGGCCGGCTACCGGTTCGGCGGCGACGTCGTCGGGTACGCCGAGGGCGAGGCGTTCTTCCCGCAGTCGCCGGTGCTCGTCGTCGAGGGCACCTTCGCCGAGGCGGTGCTGCTGGAGACCCTCGTGCTGTCGGTGCTGAACTTCGACTCCGCGGTCGCCTCGGCGGCCTCCCGCATGACCAGCGCGGCCGTCGACCGCCCGTGCCTGGAGATGGGCGCCCGGCGCGCGCACGAGCACGCCGCCGTCGCCGCGGCCCGTGCGGCGGTCGTCGCGGGCTTCGCGGGCACGTCGAACCTTGAGGCGGGACGCCGGTGGGGCCTGCCGACGATCGGCACCGCCGCGCACGCCTTCACGCTGCTGCACGACGACGAGGAGCAGGCGTTCGCGTCGCAGGTCCGCTCGTCCGGCGCGGGCACCACGCTGCTCGTCGACACCTACGACGTGCGCCGCGGCGTGGAGCGGGCGCTCGCGGCCGCGGGCACGGGGCTGGGTGCGGTGCGCCTGGACTCCGGCGACCTGGGCGTGCTGGCCCACGAGGTCCGTGCCCAGCTCGACGCGGCGGGCGCCCACGGCACCCGCATCGTCGTGACGTCGGACCTGGACGAGTACGCGATCGCGGCGCTCGCCGTGGCGCCGGTCGACACGTACGGCGTCGGGACCTCGCTGGTCACCGGCTCGGGCTCGCCCACGTGCGGCATGGTCTACAAGCTCGTCGCCCGCGAGGACGACGCCGGCGTCATGCGGCCCGTGGCCAAGGCGTCCCGGGCCAAGACCAGCGTGGGCGGCCGCAAGGCCGCGGCGCGGCGCCTCGACGAGGACGGGCGTGCCGTGGAGGAGGTGCTGGTCACCGGGCCGGACGACCGGGTCGCGCGGTGGTCGCGGGGCGACGGCGCCGTGCCCGCCGACCTGCGCCCCCTGCACGTGGACCTCGTGCGCGACGGCACGGTGGTCGACGGCCGGACCGGACGTGCGGGCGTCGCCGCGGCCGTCGCCCGGCACCGGGCGTCGCGCGACGAGCTGCCGCGCGGTGCCCGCCGGCTGTCCGCCGACGAGGCCGCCGTGCCGACGACGACCTGGCACCTGGACGCCTGAGCGGCCGGACCTCGCCCGGACCTGGCCGGACACGCCGAGGGCCGGGACGCTGTGCGTCCCGGCCCTCGTGGGCGGTCGACGGGGGGGTGGTCGACCGGCGTCCTTGCGGCGACTAGATCCTGGCGCGCCCGCGGCCGACGAGGCCGAGGATCAGGCTGACGACGAGGACGATGACACCGATCCAGATGAGGAACTGGCCGATGTTCGTCGCGACGCCGAGGACGACGAGGACGACGCCGACGAGGATGAGGATGAGCCAGCTGGGCATGTGCACCTCTCAGGCTGTGAGCACCGACCGGGGTCTGGTCGGTGACCGCTTGCGGCGTCCGGGGGAACCCGGAGCCGGTGTTCGTGACGTGGAAGAGCCTGGCAGCGGGAGGGCCCCTCGGCACGCCGAGAGGCCG
Organism: Cellulomonas sp. SLBN-39; assembly: GCF_006715865.1. NCBI lineage: Bacteria > Bacillati > Actinomycetota > Actinomycetes > Micrococcales > Cellulomonadaceae > Cellulomonas > Cellulomonas sp. SLBN-39. Next base: position 68,114 of record NZ_VFOA01000001.1, read on the forward strand.
AATTGCGCGATCGCCGCGCTTTGCTATGTGGTCGCGCGTCCAGGCCTCTGACCTGCGATCTCATCCAGCTCTCATCGTCCGCATGGTGAGACGGGTGCTGTGGTCGCGGCTGGGAGAGCGCACCCACGACGCAGCGCGACCGCCGGACGGGTGACCCGTCCGACGGTCGCGCAGGGCCCGCCTCAGCGGCGCCCGACGAACCAGCCCCGCAGCATGTCGACCCGCTGCTGGATCTCGTCCGGCGCCGCCAGCGCGACCTCCGGGCCACCGCACCGGCGGCGCAGCTCGGCGTGCACGGTCGCGTGCGGCTGACCGCTGCGCCGCGCCCACGCGCCCACCAGCTGGGCCAGCTCCTTGCGCAGCGCCGCCTGCTGGCGGTGGTCCATCTCCGGCTTCGGCGGCGGCTGCTGCGCCGCCCGGCGCGCGCCCTGCTGGTCGGCCTGGCGCTGGCGCAGCAGCGTCGTCACCTGGTCGGCGTCCAGCAGGCCCGGCAGGCCGAGGAAGTCCAGCTCCTCGTCCGAGCCGACCTCGGCGCCCGTGCCGAACTCGCCGCCGTCGAACAGCACGCGGTCGAACGAGGCCTGCGCCTCGAGCGCCTGGAACGCCCCCACCACGCCGTCCGCACCCACCGCGTCGGCCGTGCGCCGCTCGGTCTGCGCGTCGAGCAGCAGCGACGCCTCGAGGTCGTCGCCCTCCTTCGTCGGGCGGTCCAGCGCGTGGTCGCGCTCGACCTCCATCGTCGAGGCCAGCTCGAGCAGCGTGGGCACGCTCGGCAGGAACACCGACGCCGTCTCCCCGCGCCGCCGCGCCCGGACGAAGCGTCCGACCGCCTGCGCGAAGAACAGGGGCGTCGACGTGCTCGTGGCGTACACGCCCACGGCCAGGCGCGGCACGTCCACACCCTCGGACACCATCCGGACCGCCACGAGCCAGCGCGAGTCGCTCGCGGCGAACTCCTCGATCCGGTCGCTGGCCCCGTCGTCGTCCGACAGCACGACCGTCGGGGACGTGCCCGTGATCCGGGCCAGGTGGCCGGCGTAGGCGCGCGCGTCGGTCTGGTCGGTCGCGATGACCATGGCACCCGCGTCGGGCACCGCCCGCCGGACCTCCGTCAGCCGCCGGTCCGCGGCCTGCAGCACCGACGGGATCCACTCCCCCTCGGGGTTGAGCGCCGTGCGCCACGCCTGCGCCGTCATGTCCTTGGTCAGCGGCTCGCCCAGCCGCGCGGCGATCTCGTCGCCCGCCTTGGTCCGCCAGCGCATCGAGCCCGAGTAGGACAGGAAGATCACCGGACGCACGACGTGGTCCCGCAGCGCCTCGCCGTAGCCGTAGGTGTAGTCCGCCACGGAGCGCCGGATGCCCTGGCCGTCCGGCGCGTACTGCACGAACGGGATCGGGGCGGTGTCCGAGCGGAACGGCGTCCCCGTCAGCGCGAGCCGGCGCGTCGCCCCCTCGAACGCCTCCCGGACCGCGTCGCCCCACGAGAGCGCGTCGCCGCCGTGGTGCACCTCGTCGAGGATCACCAGCGTCGGCTCGGCACCGGTGCGCGCCGCGTGCAGCGCCGGCTTGCTCGCCACCTGCGCGTACGTCACCGCGACGCCGTCGTACCCCGCGCCGTGCCGCCCCTGGGCGTTGGTGAACCGCGGGTCCAGGCGGATGCCCACCCGGGCCGCGGCGTCCGCCCACTGCTTCTTCAGGTGCTCCGTCGGGGCCACGACGGTGACGCGGCGCACCACCCGGGCCTCGAGGAGCTCGGTGGCGATGCGCAGCGCGAACGTCGTCTTGCCCGCGCCCGGGGTGGCGACCGCGAGGAAGTCGCGCGGGGCGCGCGTGCGGTACTGCTCGATGGCCTCCGCCTGCCAGGCCCGCAGGCTCCCAGCCGCACCCCAGGGCGCACGCGCCGGGAACGCCGGCGGCAGCTGCGACGCCGCCGACGACGACGGGTGCTGCGGCGTGTGGGTGGGGGTGGGCAGGGACGCGGGGCGGCGTGCCGCGCTCACGCGCCGCCCGAGCCGGAGCCCTTGCCCCGCCCGAAGCCGAAGAAGCCGCGACCGCCGCCGCCACCGCCCGCCCCGTCGGAGCCGCCCTCGCCGTCCTGCGGCTCGCGCAGACCCTCGTAGATCTCCTTGCAGACCGGGCAGACCGGGAACTTGTTCGGGTCGCGGCCGGGCACCCAGACCTTGCCGCAGAGCGCGACGACCGGCTTGCCGGACATCGCGGACTGCATGATCTTCTCCTTGCGCACGTAGTGCGCGAAGCGCTCGTGGTCGCCAGGCTCGACCTGCTCCTCGGACTCCGTGCGCTCGAGGACGGACGTCCCCGAGCGGGTGTCCGGGCCGAACGGGTCGTCGGGCCCGGAGGGCTGCGGGGTCGGCTCGCTCATGGCCGACATGCTACGTCGCGCCCCGCGCCGGGAGGGTCCACGACCCTCCCGGCGCAGAACCCCCGGCAGCCCCCTGCTCCCCCGGGATCCCGGCAGCCTCTCCCCTCAGATCGTCTGCCAGGACGGCTTGTCGGCCCACGTCTGCCGGTAGTGGTCGGCCAGCTGGAGCCGGCTCGCCGCGGCGTCGTCGACCAGGACGGTCACGTGCGGGTGCATCTGCAGCACCGAGCCCGGCCACAGCGCGGTCACCGGCCCCTCGACGAGCTGGTGCACCGCCTGCGCCTTGTGCCGGCCGGTCGCGACGAGCACCAGGTGCCGGGCCTCCAGCACCGTGCCCAGGCCCTGGGTCAGGCAGTGCGTAGGCACGGCCTCGACGTCGCCGTCGAAGAACCGGGCGTTGTCCTCGCGCGTCTGGCGCGTGAGGGTCTTGATGCGCGTGCGCGAGGCCAGCGACGAGCCCGGCTCGTTGAACGCCACGTGCCCGTCCGTGCCCACGCCGAGCACCTGCAGGTCCACGCCTCCGGCGTCGGCGATGGCGCGCTCGTACGCGGCGCAGGCCGCCGGGAGGTCCGCCGCCAGGCCGTCAGGGCCCTGCACGGCCTCCGACGGCAGGTCGACGCGCGAGACGAGCTCGGCCTCGATCACGGTGCGGTACCGCTGCGGGTGGTCCGCGGGCAGGCCCACGTACTCGTCGAGCAGGAACCCGCGCGCACGGGCGAACGACAGCCCCTGCTCGGCGTGCCGCCGCGCGAGCTCGTCGTACACGGCCAGCGGGCTCGAGCCCGTCGCCAGGCCCAGCACGGCGTCCGGGCGCGCCGCCAGCAGCCGCTCGACCGCGTCCGCCGCGAGCTGCGCCAGCCGCGCCACCGGCGCGATGACGACCTCCATCAGTCCACCTCTCCTCGTCCCACCAGGGCGGCGCCGACGGCGCCGACCGGCACGTCCGGCGGCGCCAGGCGCAGCCGGTCGGCCACGCGCAACGACGCCAGGAACGGCGACGCGCGCGACTCGTCCTCCAGCACGGCGCGCACGGCGCCGAGCAGCGGCTCGCCGAGCCGGGCGACCCCGCCGCCCAGCACGACGCGGTCCACGTCGCAGGTCAGCACGAGCACCCGCACCGCCGAGGCGACGGCCCAGGCGAACCGGTCCCGGACGGCGCGGGCCTGCGCGTCACCCGCCGCAGCGGCCTCGAACACCTCCACGGGCGAGGGCCGGCCCGTGCGGGACGGCCAGGCGGCGTCCAGCGCGCTGCCCGACGCGTACTGCTCGACGCACCCGCGCTGCCCGCACTTGCAGGGCAGCCCGTCGGGCACCAGCGTCAGGTGCCCGACCTCGCCGGCGGCGCGGTGCGCCCCGCGGCGCAGCCGACCGTCCAGCAGCAGACCCGCCGCGACGCCGGTGCCCAGGGCGAGGAACGCCAGGTCGCGCCCCGTCCCGGGCGGGGCGGGCACGGCGTGCTCGGCACCCAGGACGGCCACGTTGAGGTCGTTCTCCAGGTGCACGCGCCCCGGCAGGCCGAGGACCTCGGCGACGGCCTCCGCGAGCGCGAACCGGTGCGTGACGCCGACGTTGACGGCGTGCTCGACGCTGCCCGTGACGGGGTCGACGACGCCGGGCACGCCCACCCCGACGCCGACGAGCGCGGCCGGGGGCACGCCGTGGTCGGCGGCGAGGGTCCGGACGGCGGTGGCGACGGCGTCGACGAGCCCGTCGGGCCCGGGGACGGTGGGCGCGCGGTGGGTGCCGACGAGGGTGGCGTGCGGGTCGAGCAGCGCGGCGAGCACCTTGGTGCCGCCGATGTCGACGCCGACGGACCAGCCCGGGGCGACCGCGGCGGGCGCGGCCGGCGCGCCCTCGTCCGCGAGGGTCGTGGTGCGCATCCCTCAGCCCTTGACCGCTCCGGAGACCAGGCCCCCGGTCATCCGACCCTGCACGAGCAGGAAGAACACGATCACCGGGACGGCGACGAGCACCGAGCCGGCCATGAGCGCGCCCCAGTCGGTGGCGCGGGTGGCCTGCTGGAAGGTCCGCAGCCACACGGGCAGGGTCATCGACTCGGGCCGCTGCATGATGATCAGCGCCATCACGAACTCGTTCCAGGCCTGCAGGAAGGCGAAGACGCCGGTGGCGACGAGCCCGGGGGCCAGCAGCGGGAACGTGATCGCCCAGAACGCCCGGCCGCGCGAGCACCCGTCGATCATCGCGGCCTCCTCGAGCTCGACCGGCACGCCCGCGACGAACCCGCGCAGCGTCCAGATCGTGAAGGGCAGCACCCCGGCGAGGTACACCACGCCGAGGCCGAGCGCCGTGTTCAGCAGCCGCCAGCCGTCGACGAGCTGGAAGACCGAGATCATCATGGCCTCGGCCGGGATCATCTGGACGACGAGGATCGACAGCACGAACGCCCGCCGCCCCCGGAACCGGAACCGGGTGACGGCCAGCGCACCGACGAACGCGAACAGCATGGCGGCGACGAGCACGCCGAAGGTGACCGTCAGGGAGTTGCCGAGCGCCGGGAGGAACGGCGACCGCTCCTGCTGGAAGATCGCGGTCCCGTAGTTGCGCAGCGTCAGCTCGTCGGGCCACAGGTGCAGGCGCGGGCCGATGATCTCGCTCGTCGGCAGCAGCGAGGTGTTGACCATCCAGTACACCGGGAAGGCGAAGGCCGCCGAGACGAGGACGGCGACGACGCCCCACCCCCAGGTCGCGGCACGGCGGCGCAGCGGCGGCCGGCGCAGCGCGACCGGTGCGGCCGACCCGCGGCCGCGCGACGTGGCCGCGGGTGCCGGCGCGGCAGGTGCGAGGCTCACAGCTCCCCCTCGTCCTTGATCGTCGCGCGCACGTAGTACGCCGAGATCACGAGCATGATGATGGTGAAGAGCACGGCGATGGCGCTGGCGGCCCCGTAGTGGCCCTGGGCCATGCCCATCTCGTAGATGTAGACGCCGAGCGTGCTCGTCTCGGCCTTGATCCCGCCGATGCCCTGCAGCACGAAGATCTGCGTGAAGACCTTGAGGTCCCAGATCATCGACAGCACGATCAGCACCGTGTAGATCGCCCGCACGAACGGCACCTGGATGCGGAAGAACCGCGCCGGCCCGCTCGCACCGTCCAGCTGGGCGGCCTCGAGGACCTCGCCGGGGATCTGCGTCAGACCGGCGTAGAGCGTGAACGCCACGAACGGGACGGCACCCCAGACGATGACGAGGCTCGCGACGGCGAAGAACTGCAGGGGGTCGATGAGCCAGGAGTGGCCCATCCAGCTCTCCCCGGTGGCGGACGTGAGCAGGTGGTTCACGACGCCGTACTGGGTGTCGAAGATCCAGCCCCAGACGAGCATCGCGGCGAGCGGCGGCATGGCCCAGGCCAGCAGCAGCCCGACGGACAGCACGAGACGCATCACCCGCCCGAGCCGGACGAGCAGCAGCGCGACGAGCGTCCCGACGGTGATCGTGGCGACGACGCAGGTGAGCATCAGGCCGAAGCTGCGGGCCGTGACGTCCCAGAACCGGGCGTCGGTCAGGGTGCTGGTGTAGTTCTCGAGGCCGACGAACTCGGCCGGGACGCCCATGAGCTGGGCGCGCTCGTACTCGTGGACCGAGAGCCAGAGCATGCGCACCAGCGGGTACCCGGTGACGACGAGGAGCGCCGCGAGGCTGGGTGCCAGCAGGAGCCAGGGCAGCAGACGTCCGGTGCCGATCGCGCGCGACGCGCGCGGCGTGGGGGCGGCGCCCGGGGGCGCGGCCAGTGCGGTGGAGCTCATCGGGATCCTTCGCGTGGGGCGGCCGGAGCGCGTCGGGCCCCGCCGCCGGTGGAGGCGGGGCCCGACGCACGCGGTGGGGTGCGTCGGCTGGGTCAGCCGTTGAGGATCGACTCGATGGTCGCGTCGAGCTCCTCGGCGATCTCGGTGACGTCACCGCCCTGCGCGATCTGCACGAGCGCGTCCTGGATGACCTTCTGCGCCTCGACGTCGCCCCACTTGGGCGAGGCCGGGGTCAGCCGCGAGCTGGCGGCGGCGGTCGCCGCGGCCTGCGTGATCTCGTCGTCGGGCAGGGCCGAGGCGAGCGAGACCCTGGCCGGGATCAGGCCGTTCTCCGCGAGGATCGTCTGGTACTCGTCCGAGAGCATGATCTCCAGCGCGGACGTGGCCAGGTCGGGGTGCGCGGACCTGGCCGCGACGGCGACGTTGGAGCCGCCGGCGAAGACCTCGGCCGCACCGCCGTCGGCACCGGGCAGCGCGAACGCGTGCAGGTCGGAGCCGTAGGTCGAGGCGCAGCCGGGGACCTCGGCGTCCTCCTCGGCGACGATGGACCACTTCATCCAGCTGGGCGCCGAGAGGAACGTGGTCGCGCCCTCGCAGAACGGCACCTGCAGGTTGGTCTCGTCACCGTCCTTGGGTGCGAGCGACGCGTTCTCGAAGAGGTCCTGGACCTGCTCGAGCCCGGCGATGCCGCCCTCCGAGGAGAAGCCCGCCTCCCAGGTGCCGTCCGCGCCCTGCTCGGCGACGAAGCCGCCGTTCTCCCAGACGAACGGGAGCATGTTGTACCAGTCCTGGCCGGGGAACCAGACGCCGGAGTGGTCGTCGGTCGTGGCCGCCTTGGCGGCGTCGACGTACTCGTCGAGCGTGGTGGGGACCTCGGCGTCGCCCAGCAGCTGCTCGCTGTAGAACACGACGCGCGAGCCCGCGTAGTACGGCGCCGCGTAGAGCGTGCCGTCCCACGTGCCGACCTCGACGAAGCCGGGCAGCAGGTCGTCGCCGCCGAGGTCCTCGCGGGCGTCGTCCAGGGGGGCGAAGAAACCGGCGGACGTGAACGTCGGCGCCTGGGTGTTGCCGACCTCGACGACGTCGGGGCTGTCCGAGCCGGACAGCGCGGTGGTGAGCTTGTCGACGAGGCCGTCCCAGGCCTGCTCCTCGATGACGAGGGTCGAGCCGGGGTTCTGCTCCTCGAAGGTCTCGACGAGGAGCTCGCGCGCCGCGTCGGGCGTGTCGGTGCCGACGAGCCAGACGCGGATCTCGGCGCCCTCCGCGTCGTCGGTCGCGCCGCCGCCGGTCGAGCCGGACGAGCACGCCGTGAGCACGAGCGCCGCCGCCGCACCGACGGCCGCGAAACGTAGGATCTTCACGTTGGGGTTTCCTCCCATGAGCGAGGCTGCCGTCGCTGCGACGGTGCCGGGGGGTGCACTTCCGACCTGCAGGACGGCCGGCTCGGGGTCGTCACGTGATCCCGAGCTGGCCCTGGAGGACGAGGACCGCGGCACCTGCCAGTGCCGCGTCCTCGTCCGACGCCGCCGCGCGCACCCGCAGGTCGTGCCCGATCACGGGCATGGTGCGGTCGCGCACGGTGGCGAGCGTCGCCTCCCGCAGGGGTCCGTCGAGCAGCTCCGGCGGGCCGGAGAGCAGGACCTCGGCGAGGTTGAGCGCGCTGACGACGGGTGCCAGGGTCCGCCCCAGCATCCGTCCGACCGACGCCAGCGCGGCGTCGGAGTCCTCGGGGGCCAGACCGGCCGTGCGCCGGCGCAGGGCCGGGGCGCTCAGGACGGTCTCGAGGCAGCCGTGGCGCCCGCACGCGCACGGCTGCGGGGTCTCGCCGGGCGTCGTCTCGTCGACCACGGTGACGTGGCCGATCTCGCCGGCGGCGTGGCCGCGTCCGCGCACGAGGGCGCCGTCCACGACGAGCCCGGCGCCGACGCCCTGCCCGACCGTCACCGTCATGGTGCTGGCCGCCGCTCCCCCGTAGGTGTGCTCGCGCAGGGCCCGGGTGTTCGCGTCGTTCGCCACGTGCACGGGCGCGTCGAGGAGGGCGGCGAGGTGGGCGGCCAGGGGCACCCCGGACCAGCCGCGGTTGGGCGCCTCGAGCACGACCCCGGCGTCGTCGATGACGCCCGGCGAGGCGATCCCGACACCGATCACCGGGCGCTCGGCCGCGGCGACGAGCGCGGCGCACAGCCCCTCGACGGTCGCGACGGCGGCGTCGCCGGTCGCCCCCTGCCAGGGTGCCGAGCGACGCGTGACGACGTCGCCGGTCAGCGTCATGACGGCGCCGCGGGCGGTCTCGTCGTCGGTGAGGTCGACGGCGACGACGGCGTGGTCGGTGCTGCGCAGCCCGACGAGGGTGGCGGGCTTGCCGACCTTGCCCTCGGTGCGCACGCCGAGCTCGGCGACGAGGCCCTCGGCGATGAGTGCCGCGACGAGGTCGGACACGGTCACGCGGGTGAGCCCGGAGCTGCGGGCGACGTCGGCGCGCGACGAGGGGCCGTGGTGGAACAGGTGCCCCAGCACGAGCGAACGGTTGTGCGCGCGGGCGTGCTCGGGCAGCACCTTGGTCGTGGGGCGCAGCGCGCGCCCCACCCCCTGCCTCGGCGCCGCGGCCGGTCTCGTCCCTGTCGTCACGTTTGTTAGTAGACCTTCCTTACAAATCCCCGTCAAGAGCAGAACGTGACCGTGATCACCTTGTGACCGGACGTTCACACCGACGAATCGCCGCCGACCACACCGCGTGACGTGCGAGCGTCGTCGCAGGTCAGAGGCCCGCAGACGTCGACGGCGCACGCGTCGGAGGCGCCCGGCAGCACACCCGGGGGCGGCCCCGCGCAGGAGACCGCTCTCCCCGCTCCCCCTGTGCACGTGCACAGGGGCCGGCCGAACCTCACGCAACTCTCATCGCGCGAACCCCCGCGAACCGGACGAACCGCCCTAGGGTCGCTGCTGGTCACGAGGCGCCCGACGGGCGTCACACGGGGCCGTCCCAGTCCGACGGCGCTCGCCGCCCCCTCCGACGAGAGCAGACATGAGCACACCTGTCGCACGTCCCGCCCGGTTCCGCCCGAGCGCACGACGCCTCCCCAAGCCGGTCGCCGTGGCGATCGCCGTGGCGTTCGCGCTCCTGACCACCGTCGCGGTCGCCCGCGTCACGTTCGCGGCCTCCGACCCGGTCGACACCACCTCCTGGTACACGCTCACCAGCCGCAAGAGCGGCCTCGTGCTCCAGGCGCAGGGCACCGCCGCCGGCTCCGGCCTCACGCAGGCCGCCGCCACGGGTGCCACGTCGCAGCAGTTCCGCTTCGCCACCGGCTCGGGCGGCACCTACCGCCTCGTCAACCGCGCGTCGGGCCTCGCGGTCACCGTGCCGTCGGGCTCGACCGTCACGCAGGCCGCGGACACCGGCGCCACCAACCAGCTGTGGAAGACGGTCGTGCAGAGCGACTACGTGCGCCTGGCGACGACCTCGGGCACCGTCCTGCAGATCACCGGCGCCTCGACCAAGGCCGGCGCCGCGATCCAGACCGGCACCGACGGCAAGTCCTACCACCAGCAGTGGGAGATCACGCGCGTCGGCGCGGCGACCGGCGGCACCACGCCGTCCGCGACGCCGTCCGCGTCCGCCACGCCCAAGCCGAGCGCGTCGGCCACCGCGAGCGCCACGCCCAAGCCGACGGCCACCGCGACGCCCGCCCCCAGCACCGGCGCCTTCGCCAAGTGGCCGACCGCCACGGGCGAGCAGAAGGTCACGGCGACCATCAAGATCTCGGGCACGCGCGACCTGGGCATGGTCCGCTACTACGGCCTGTCGTCGGGCGACCAGTCGGAGAGCCAGCCGCCGATGTTCCAGCTCGAGGACGGCGCCGTGCTCAAGAACGTCATCCTCGGCGAGGGCGCGGCCGACGGCGTGCACTGCCTCGGCACCTGCACGCTCGAGAACGTCTGGTGGGAGAACGTCGGCGAGGACGCCGCGACCTTCAAGGGCACCTCGGCGTCGCAGACCATGACGGTCAACGGCGGCGGCGCGCGCTCGGCGTCGGACAAGACGTTCCAGCACAACGGCCCCGGCACGTTCGTCATCAAGAACTTCCAGCTGCAGGACTTCGGCAAGCTCTACCGCTCGTGCGGCAACTGCTCCAAGCAGTACGCCCGCACGGTCAAGGTCGAGAACGTCCTCATCACCGCCCCCGGCAAGTCGCTGGTCGGCATCAACTCCAACCTGGGCGACAAGGCCACGCTCTCCGGCGTGACCATCGTGGGCGACTCGTCGAAGAAGATCGCGATCTGCGAGGAGTACAAGGGCGTGACCTCCGGCGAGCCGAGCAAGGTCTCGTCGGGCCCGAGCGCCGCGTGCGGCTACACCGCCTCCTCGATCACCTACAAGTGATCGACCCCCGTCACCCGGGGGCGTCGGCCCAGCCGAGCGCACCCGGGTGACGGACGGAGCGCGCTGCGGTCAGCACCGCCGACCGCAGCGCCTCCACCGGGCCGGCACCGCCGGCCAGCGCGGCAGCGACCGCTCCGTGCAGCACGTCGCCGGCCCCGAGCGTGTCGACCACCTCGTCCGCCGGTACCAGCGGCGGCTGCACCTCCTCCCGCACGACCCCCGTCGGGCCGGTCCGGCGCACCCGGACCGGCCCGGCGCCGGCGGAGCGCGCCACCGTCACGGGCCCGAGGCCCGCCACGACGTCGAGCAGCGCGTCCACCGCGGCCGCACCCGCACCCGCTCCGAGGGGCCGCTCCCCCGCCGGGACCGTGAAGACCGCCGACAGCACCGCGTGGTCCACGACCCGGAGCAGCCGGTCGAGACCCGGCTTCCAGCTCCCCCCGTCGAGCAGCACCGGCACGTCGCGCTCCTGCGCGGCGCACGCGACCGGCACCGCGGCGCCCAGGTGGTGCCCGTCGACCAGGACGCACGTGGCCCCCGTGAGCACCCCGGGCAGCACGGCGGCGGCCGACCGGGCGAGCACGTCGGGCGGCAGGCCGGCGCCGTTCGCGGAGGCGACCGCCCGCTCCCCCGTGCCGGCCGTCACGAGCACGGTCGAGACGGGCACCTGCCACGCGCCCGCGCCGCCGTCGAGGAGGTCGACGACCTCGACCCCGCGCGCCGCGAGCCCGGCGCGAGCGGCCGCAGCGACCGCGCCCGCGCCCAGCGCGGTGACCAGCGTGGTGGGGACACCGAGCGCGACCGCGGTCGCGGCGGCGTTCGCCGCCGGACCACCGAACGCCACGTGCCCGGCCAGGGCCACGACCTTCTCGTCGGGGCCCGGGACCCGCTCGACCACCTGGACGACGTCCAGCGTCGTCAGCCCGCAGCACACCAGCCTGGGTTCCACGCGGCCATCCTGCCGCGGGGCACCCCGGCGTCGAACCGTTTCACGGGCTCGCCCGCACCCGCGCCCGGCTGGTGCACTGCGAGAGCAGGGCAAGAAAGCGGTTTCCGACGCCGTCCCGCCCGGGTCCCGGTCGTCCGGCGCGCACCGCACCCCGCGGGCACCCGTCCGCGGGCCGACGGGCGAGGAGGAACCATGCAGGAGAACCCGAGACCGCCGCGCCGCTGGCGCGCGGTCGTCGGCGCTGTCGTCGCCGCCGTCCTGGCCGCCGGCGTCGGCGTCGGCACGGCCGCGGGCGCGCAGGCCGCGACCGTCGACACGAGCACCTGGTACGTGCTCGTCAACCGGCAGAGCACCAAGGCGATGGAGGTCGCCGGCTGGTCCACCGCCGACGGCGCCGTGGTCCAGCAGTGGGCGCGCAACGACGGCGCCTGGCAGCAGTGGCGCTTCGTCGCCGCAGGCGACGGCTGGTACCGCCTGGTCAACCGCCACTCCGGCAAGGCGCTCGACCTGTGGGAGTGGAGCACCGCCGACGGTGCGTCGTTCCGCCAGTTCACGGACCTGAACGCCACCAACCAGCACTTCAGGCTCACCGACTCCGAGGGCGGCCGCGTCCGGCTGCTCAACCGGCACTCCGGGAAGGCCGTCACCGTCACCGACCGGTCCACCGCCGACGGCGCCACGGTCACCCAGCTGACCAACCTCAACCAGTACAACCAGCAGTGGCAGCTCGTGCCGGTCGGGTCGGTGGGCTCGAACCCCGGCACCGGCTTCCCCGCGTGGCCGACCACCACCGGGCAGGTCGACGTCTCGGCGACCATCGCGATCTCCGGCACGCGGGACATGGGCATGGTCCGCTACTACGGGCTCGGCGACGAGGGGCAGGACGAGGGGCAGGACCCGATGTTCCGGCTCGCCGACGGTGCGGTCCTGAAGAACGTCATCCTGGGCACGGGCGCCGCCGACGGCATCCACTGCACGGGCACGTGCACGCTGGAGAACGTCTGGTGGGAGGACGTCGGCGAGGACGCCGCCACGTTCCGCGGGAGCAGCGCCTCGCAGACCATGACGGTCGTCGGCGGCGGCGCGCGCTCGGCGTCGGACAAGGTCTTCCAGCACAACGGCCCCGGCACGTTCGTCATCCGGAACTTCCAGGCCTCGGGCTTCGGCAAGCTCTACCGCTCGTGCGGCAACTGCTCCACGCAGCACGCCCGGACGGTCCGGGTGGAGAACGTCCAGGTCACCACGCCGGCGTCGTCCCTCGTCGGGATCAACTCCAACTACGGCGACCGCGCGACCCTCACCGGCGTCATCATCGTCAACGACGCCTCGCGCAAGGTGGCGGTCTGCGAGGAGTACCGCGGCGTGACGTCCGGGGAGCCGACGAAGATCAGCTCGGGGCCCAGCACCGCCTGCGGGTACTCGACGTCCTCGATCACCTACCGGTGACGGCCCCCTGACCGCTGCCACCGACCCGCGGCCGTGCACGGTCGACGACCCACCAGGTCGTCGCCCCGAGCACGGCCGCGGCCGTCAGCACCGACACCCAGGGGCCGGCCAGGTCGGCAGCCACGTGGGACGCGACGAACGCGGCCAGCGCGACCGCCACGACCAGCACCGTGCGCGCCGGGCCGACCCGCGGCCACGCCCGCACGACGCACCACGCCCCGGCCGCGAGCAGCACCGCACCGCCCAGCCACCGCACCCCCGTGACCTGCGCCGCCGCGAAACCCAGCACCAGCCCTGCCGCCGCCACCACCCACACCGGTCCTCGCACGCCCCCACGGTACGGGTGCCCCGACCGACGTCCCGTGCACGGGGTGCCGCCGGGGTCCTACGGTGAGGCCTGACCGACCGCACCGACCCCCGGAGGCACCTGTGCCCACCCCGCCCATCGACCCGACGACCACGTCCGCGTGGCAGGACCTCTCCGAGCACGAGAGCACGCTGACCCCCGACCTGCGGGGCTGGTTCGCCGAGGACCCGGGCCGCGCGCAGCGCCTGACCCACCAGCTCGGCGACCTCACCGTCGACCTGTCGAAGAACCTCGTCACCGACGAGACGCTGGCCCTGCTGGTCCGGCTCGGCGAGGAGGTGCAGCTCGCCGACCGCTACCAGGCCATGATCCGCGGCGAGCACATCAACGTCACCGAGGACCGCGCGGTCCTGCACACGGCGCTGCGGCGCCCCGCGGACGCTCAGCCGCCGCTGCTCGTCGACGGCCAGGACGTCGACGCCGACGTGCAGCGGGTGCTCGGCGAGGTCTTCGCATTCGCCGAGAAGGTCCGCTCCGGCGAGTGGACCGGGGTGACGGGCGAGCGCGTGCGCACCGTCGTCAACATCGGCATCGGCGGCTCCGACCTCGGCCCCGTCATGGTCTACGAGGCCCTAGAGCCGTACGTGCAGGACGGCCTGGAGGTCCGGTTCGTCTCGAACATCGACCCCACGGACCTCGCGCAGAAGACCGCGGACCTCGACCCGACGACGACGCTGTTCATCGTCGCGTCGAAGACGTTCACGACCCTGGAGACCCTCACCAACGCCCGGCTGGCCCGGACGTGGCTGTGGGAGGGCCTGCTCGCGGGCGGGCACATCGCCGACACCGACGCCGACCGGAAGGGCGCGGTCGCCCAGCACTTCGTCGCCGTCTCCACGGCCCTGGACAAGGTCGCGGACTTCGGCATCGACCCGACCAACGCGTTCGGGTTCTGGGACTGGGTCGGCGGGCGCTACTCCGTCGACTCCGCGATCGGCACGTCGCTCGCGATCGCGATCGGCCCCGACGCGTTCGGCGAGCTGCTGGCCGGCTTCCACACGGTCGACGAGCACACCCGCACGACCCCGCTCGCGCAGAACGTGCCCTTCCTCATGGGCCTGCTCAACGTCTGGTACGTGAACTTCCTCGGGGCGCACACGCACGCCGTGCTGCCCTACGCCCAGCAGCTGCACCGCTTCGCCGCGTACCTGCAGCAGCTGACGATGGAGTCCAACGGCAAGTCGGTGCGCTGGGACGGCACGCCCGTCACGACCGCCACCGGCGAGGTGTTCTGGGGCGAGCCCGGCACCAACGGGCAGCACGCGTTCTACCAGCTCATCCACCAGGGCACCCGCCTCATCCCGGCGGACTTCATCGCCGTGGCCAACCCGGCGTACCCGCTGAAGGACGGCGGCACCGACGTGCACGGCCTGTTCCTGGCGAACTTCTTCGCCCAGACCAAGGCCCTCGCGTTCGGCAAGACCGCCGACGAGGTCCGCGCCGAGGGCACGGCCGAGGCGATCGTCCCGGCCCGGGTGTTCTCGGGGAACCGCCCGACGACGTCGATCCTCGCCCCGGCCCTCACGCCGGCGGTCGTGGGCCAGCTCGTCGCGCTGTACGAGCACATCACGTTCGCCCAGGGCGTCGTGTGGGGCATCGACTCGTTCGACCAGTGGGGCGTCGAGCTCGGCAAGAAGCTCGCCATGGAGATCGCCCCGGCGGTCGAGGGCGACGCCGCCGCGCTCGCGGCGCAGGACCCGTCCACGCAGGCGCTGATCCGGCGCTACCTGGAGCTGCGCGGCTGACGCACCACCGACGGCGCCGTCCCCGGCCGGGGGCGGCGCCGTCGTCGCACGTGCCGCCGGTCAGGCGAAGCGGGCGGACCGTTCTACGACGCGCCCGGCACCGGCCTGCGCGTCCCACGTGTAGACGGTCCGGCCCTCGACGAGCACGTGCTCGACCCGGGACATCACGTCCAGCGGGTCGCCGGACCACAGCACGACGTCCCCGTCGCGCCCCGGCTCGAGCGCCCCCACGCGGCCGTCGAGGCCGAAGAACGACGCGGGGTTCACCGTCAGCGCCTCGAGCGCGGTCTGCGGCGGCAGGCCCTCCTTGACGGCCAGCGACGCCTGGTGCACGAGGAAGTTGATCGGCACCACGGGGTGGTCGGTCGTGATCGCGACCCGCACACCGGCCGCCGCGAGCGTCGCCAGGTGCCCGATCGCCCGGTCCCGCAGCTCGACCTTCGACCGGCTGGTGAGCATCGGGCCGAAGACCACGGGCACGTCCCGCTCGGCCAGCACGTCCGCGATCTTGTGCGCCTCGGTGCCGTGGTTCACCACCAGCCGGTACCCGAACTCGTCCGCGAGCCGCAGGGCGGTGGCGATGTCGTCGTGCCGGTGCACGTGCTGGTCCCAGACCAGCTCGCCGTCGAGGACCCGCGCCAGGGTCTCCAGCGCCAGGTCGGGGGCGAACGGCTCGCCCTTCGTGGCGGCCGCGGCCCGCGCGGCCGCGTAGTGCCGGGCACGGGTGAACGCCTCGCGGATCACCAGGGCCGTGCCCAGCCGCGTCGACGGCATCTGCCGGCGCTCGCCGTAGACGCGCTTCGGGTTCTCCCCCAGCGCGGACTTCACCGACACCGACGCCGAGATCACCTGCTCGTCGACCGTGCGCCCGCCCCACGTCTTCATCGCCACCGACTGCCCGCCGATCGGGTTGCCCGACCCGGGCTTGACCACGACCGACGTCACACCCCCGGACAGCGCGTCGCGGAAGCCCTCGTCGTCGACGTTGACCGCGTCGACCGCCCGGACCGCCGCCGCGTTCGGCGTCGTCATCTCGTTGGTGTCGTCGCCCGCCTTGCCCTCGCCCTCCTCGTGCAGGCCCACGTGCCCGTGCGCCTCGACGAAGCCGGGCAGCACCCAGCGACCGGTCGCGTCGACGACCCGGGCACCCGCGGGCACCTCGACGTCCGTACCGACGGCGGTGATGCGCCCGTCGACGACGAGGACGGTGCCGCCCGGCACGGGCGGGGACGAGACGGGGACGACGTGACCGCCGACGACGGCGACGACCGAGGGGCTGGTGGAGGGGGAGGTCATGACCTCCACCGTACGTCGCACGGCCGACCGCCCCGCCGCGGGAGCGGGACGGCCGGCCGGGGCCCGGAGGGCGACCGGTGCAGGTCAGGGGCCCGTGCGGGTCAGGGGCTGGTGCAGCCCACCGACGGGGCGGTCGGGGCGGTGCCCGTGCCCTGGTAGCCGAGCTCGGTGGACGCGCCCGGGGCGAGCGCGCCGTTCCAGGCCGCGTTCGTCAGGCGCACGCCCGTGCCGTCGGCCGTGAGCACCGAGCTCCAGGAGTTCTGGACGGCCGTGGCCGGCACGCCGAGGCGCACGGTCCAGCCCTGCAGCGGCACCGACCCGGCGGTGACCCGCACGGTCGCGACCCAGCCGCCCGGCCATGCGCTGACGACCGTGTGCGTCGCGGTGCACGGCGCGGGCACCGCCGTGGGCGTCGAGGTCGGGGTCGGGGTGGGGCTCGGGGTCGGGGTCGGTGTGGGGGTCACGGTGGGCGTCGGGGTCACGGTGGGCGTGGGCGTCGGCGTGGGCGTCGCCCCGCCGGGCACGAGCGCCAGCGCCTGGGTCGCGGCCGGGTACCAGGTCGCGGCCATCCGCTGCGTCCCGGCGTCGTTCGGGTGCACGCCGTCACCGGTGTCCCGCGCCGGGTCCCACCCGGTCCAGTGGTCGACGACCCGCACCGGGGACGCCGCGGTCGACGTCGCCGCCGCCCACGCCGGGATCGCCGCGTTCAGGGCCTGCGTGCGCGCGGGGCACTC
This sequence comes from Cellulomonas sp. SLBN-39, assembly GCF_006715865.1. NCBI lineage: Bacteria > Bacillati > Actinomycetota > Actinomycetes > Micrococcales > Cellulomonadaceae > Cellulomonas > Cellulomonas sp. SLBN-39. Next base: position 85,181 of record NZ_VFOA01000001.1, read on the forward strand.
GGCGCACGACGGCGGGGCCACCGGGATGATCTGCGCCACGACCACGACCACCCGCGGGTCGACGGCGCGCATCTGCCCGACGAGCGTGGTGTACGCGGCGAGGATCTGCTGGGGCGTGCGGGCGCTCCACACGTCGTTCGTGCCGAAGTGCATGAGCACGACCTGGGGCCGGGTCGCGGCGAACCAGCCGGCGGCCTCCCCCGACGCCGCGACGTTCGTCACGAGCAGTCCGCCGTGGCCCTCGTTGTCGCCGTCGTGGGCGATGCCGCAGCCCTGCGGGGGCATGGTGCCCACCATGTCGAGCGCGTGCCCGTCGGCCACCAGCCGCTGGTGCAGCAGGGCGCGCCAGCAGCCGGGGTTGCCCGTGATGGAGTCGCCCAGCGCCATGACGCGGACCGGCTCCGCCACCGCGGCCGGCAGCGCCGACGGGACGGTCCCCGCCGAGGCGACCGCGGGCCCGGCCACCCCGGCCAGCAGGGCGAGGACCAGCGCGGCGAGGGTCGCCAGGGCGGCGCCCCGACGGGACGGTGCGGGCGGGCGGGGCGGCACCCGGTCGGGTGCGGGTCGCGCGGCAGGGCGCATGGTGGTCTCTCCTTCGACGACGGGCCCGCGCACGCGGGACGGGCCGAGCGTCCCGCGGGGCGCTCGGGCGCGGGCAGGGCACGAAGCGTTTCGCCCCGCGGCCGCCGCCCCGCCGCAGCAGCCTTCTCCGGGGCCGGGGCGGGCCCGGGGCAGGGCGTGGCAGGCTGTCGGCGTCGGGTCGGACGCAGGAGGTGGCATGGCCGAGGTGGTGCGCGCACGCGTGGACGCGTGGACGTGGGCGGTGCGGCTGTTCCCCACCCGCTCCGCCGCGGGGGCCGCCTGCCGCGCCGGCCACGTGCGCATCAACGGCGAGCGCGCCAAGCCCGCGACCCTCGTCGTCCCCGGCGACGAGGTGCAGGTGCGCGGCGGGGAGCGCGAGCGCCTCGTCGTGGTCCAGCGCCTGCTGGTCAAGCGCGTCTCGGCCGAGGTCGCCCGGGCCTGCTACCTCGACCGCTCCCCCGCGCCGCTGCCGCGCGAGCACGTGGCGATGGCCGGTCAGCGGGACCGGGGCGCGGGCCGACCCACCAAGCGCGAGCGCCGCGACATCGACCGGCTGCGCGGGCGCTGACGCGGTGGACCCGCGCGCGGCGCCGGACGGGGACGCGGGCGTCGTCGTGGCGGCTCCCGCCGTCGCGCTGCGCACGGCGCTGGGTCTGCGCCGCGGTGCGGGCGACCCGACGTGGCACGCGACGCCCGACGCGGTGTGGCACGCGCGCCCCACGCCGGAGGGGCCCGCGACCCTGCGGCTGCGGGCACGCCCGGACGGTGTCGAGGCGCACGCGTGGGGGCCGGGCGCGCGTGCCGCGCTCGCGGACGTGCCCGGGCTGCTGGGACGGCTCGACGACGTCACGGGCTTCGCCGCGCACCTGCACCCGGCGGTGCACGCCGCGGCCCGGGCGCACCCCGACCTGCGGCTGCCGCGCTCGGGCGAGGTCTGGCCGACCCTGGTGACAGCCGTCCTGGAGCAGCGGGTCGTGGGCCTGGACGCGCACGCGTCGTGGCGGCGGCTGGTCCTGCGGCACGGGGAGCCCGCGCCGGGGCCGGCGCCGGCCGGGCTGCGGGTGTGCCCCGCGCCGGGGGTGTGGGCGTCGCTGCCGGTGTGGGAGTGGCGCGGCGCCGGGGTGGACGCCCAGCGCTCGGGCGCGGTGCAGCGTGCGGCGGTCGTCGCGCACCGGTTCACCGCGGACCTGGAGCCCGGCGAGCTGGCCCGGCGGGTGCGGACGGTGGTCGGCATCGGCCCGTGGACGGCGGCCGAGACGACGGCGCGGGCGCTGGGCGACCCGGACGCCGTGCAGGTCGGCGACGCGCACCTGCCCCACCTGGTGGGCTGGGCGCTGACCGGCCGGCGCGCGGACGACGCCGGGATGCTGCACCTGCTGGCGCCGTGGGCGGGCCACCGCCAGCGGGTGATCGTGCTCCTCGAGCGCGCGTACCGCGGCCGGATGCCGACGTACGGCCCGCGCGCCCCGCGGGCACGCCCCCTGCGCTGAGCGGGGCGCCCCGAGGTGTGCCGCCCCCGGGCCTGTCGCATGATGGCCGTCAGGACGACCCCCCGACCGGAGGAGGACCCGTGGACGACGACCGACGCACGACCGACGGCCAGGTGGCACCCGACCCGGGCCGGGTCGTGGGCGCGGTGCTCGCGTTCGCGGCCTTCGTGGGCGCGTTCGCGCTGCTCACGCTCGGCTTCACGCTGGAGGGGACCACGGGCATGGTGGTGGTCGGGGCGGGGATCCTCCTGTTCGGCCTCGCCTACGCGATCCCGATGGGCGTGATGCCCGCGATCGAGGAGCGGGCCGCTCGAGGCTGACGTCCGGGCCTCGCCGCGACGGGCGTCCGGGACCGCGCGCGCGGTCGTCGTCGTGGCGGATGATGGGGGCGTGGACACACCCCGTATGAACGTCGAGTCCTTCAACCTGGACCACCGCACGGTGGACGCGCCGTACATCCGGCTCGCCGACCTCAAGGTGCTGCCCGCCGGTGACGTGCTGAGCAAGTACGACGTCCGGTTCACGCAGCCCAACGCCGCGCACCTGGAGATGCCGACGGTGCACTCCCTCGAGCACCTGTTCGCCGAGCACTCGCGCAACCACTCCGACCGCGTCCTGGACTTCTCGCCCATGGGCTGCCAGACGGGCTTCTACCTCATGCTGCAGGGCCGGTGGGACGACGCCGAGGTCGCCGACCTGGTCGCCGCGACCCTGACCGACGTGCTCGGCGCGACCGAGGTCCCCGCCGCCAACGAGGTGCAGTGCGGGTGGGGCGCCAACCACACCCTCGCCGGTGCGCAGGAGGCGGCCCGCACGTTCCTCGCCGCGCGGGACGGCTGGGCGCAGGTGACGCGCGCATGACCACCGCAGCGGACGCGGCCGGGTCCGTCGACGCGGTCGTGGTCGTCGCGATGACCGAGGAGTGCGCCCCGTTCCTGGCGCTGGCCCGCGAGGTCGGGCCCGAGGAGGTCGTCGGGCACGCCCGGCAGCGCGTCCTCGACCTGGACGGGGTGCGCGTCCTGCTCGTGCAGTGCGGCATCGGCATGGTGAACTCCGCCGCCGCGGCGGCGGTCGCCCTGCAGCGCGTGCGGCCGCGCGTCCTGGTCAGCGCGGGCAGCGCCGGCGGGCTGGGCGTGGGCGTGCACGTCGGCGACGTCGTCGTGGGCCGGACCTGCGTCAACGCGGGCGCCGACGCGCGCGCCTTCGGGTACGAGCTCGGCCAGGTGCCCGGCATGCCCGCGACCTACCCGGGCGACGAGGCCGTCGTCGCGGCCGCCGGCGCGCTCGGGACCGCGGACCAGCGGGTGCTGGTCGGCACGGTCCTGTCGAACGACGCCTTCGTGCACGCCGGCCTCGTCGACGGGCTGCGGACCGCGTTCCCGGAGGCGCTCGCCACCGACATGGAGTCGGCGGCGCTCGCGCAGACCTGCCACCAGTACGCCGTGCCGTTCGTCACGGTCCGCGGGATCTCCGACCTGTGCGGGCCCGCCGCCGACGACGACTTCCTCACGCACGTCGACGACGCCGCGGACCGCTCGGCGGCCGTGGTCGTGGCCGCTCTGCGGGCCGTCGTCGCCGGCTGAGCGACGCACCCGCGCCGTGACCGCCCGACGAGTCCGGGCGGTCACGGCGGTCTGCCCCTGACGTCGTCCGCGGGAATCACCTTGCCCGTCCCCGGGTTGTCGGGACGAGACTGAGGACGCCCCGGCGGCCGCCCGCGCGGGCGGCGTGCCCGCGTCCCGCACGAGCAGACAGGCAGACCCCGTGACCGACGCCACGCGCCCCCTGACCACCGACGCCCCGCCACCCGTGGCGGACGGCCCGGCCCCCGTGGCCCCGACCTCGATGACCCCGGCCCACCGCCTCGCGATCGGCCTGCTGCTGACGTCGACGTTCGTCGTCATCCTCAACGAGACCACCATGGGCGTCGCGCTGCCGTCGCTGATGGACTCCCTCGGCATCACCGCGGCGACCGGGCAGTGGCTGACCACCGGATTCCTGCTGACGATGGCCGTCGTCATCCCCGTCACCGGGTTCCTGCTGCAGCGCGTCACCACGCGCACCGCGTTCCTCACGGCCATGGGCCTGTTCTCGGCCGGGACGCTGGTGTGCGCGCTCGCGCCCGGGTTCGAGGTGCTGCTCGTCGGGCGCGTCGTGCAGGCCGGCGGCACCGCGATCATGCTGCCGCTGCTGATGACCACAGTCATGACCGTGACCCCCGTCGCGGGGCGGGGACGCACGATGGGCAACATCTCCGTCGTCATCTCCGTCGCGCCGGCCCTCGGCCCGACCCTGTCCGGGCTGGTGCTCAGCACCCTCGAGTGGCGGTGGATCTTCGGCCTCGTGCTGCCGATCGCGCTGGGGTCGCTGGTGCTGGGCGCCCTGCGCCTGACCGACGTCACCACCCCCGGGACGGCACGCATCGACGTGCTGTCCGTCGTGCTGTCCGCGCTCGGGTTCGGCGGGCTCGTGTTCGGCCTGTCGCACCTGGGCGAGGCCGCGACGGGCACCGTCCACGCGAGCACCGTCGTGGCGCTCGTCGTCGGCGGGACCGCCCTGACGCTGTTCGTGGCGCGGCAGCTGCGCCTGCAGCGCACCGACGCGGCCCTGCTGGACCTGCGCACCTTCCGCTCGCGGACCTTCGGCTCCGCCGTCGCCACCATGGCGATCATGATGATGTCGCTGTTCGGCGTGATCATCATGATCCCGATCTACGCGCAGCGGGTGCTGGGCCTCGACACGCTGGCCACCGGCCTGCTGCTGCTGCCCGGGGGCCTCGTCATGGGCCTGCTGGCCCCGGTCGTGGGTCGCGGGTACGACCGGTTCGGTCCCCGCCCGCTCCTGGTCCCGGGCACCGTGGCCGTGTCCGCCGCCGTGTGGGGGCTGACGCTGCTGGGCGAGCAGAGCGCACCGTGGATGCTGGTCGCGGCGCACATGACCATGTCGGTCGGGCTCGCGCTGGTGTTCACGCCGCTGTTCACGTCGGCGCTGGGGTCGTTGGCCCCGGGGCTGTACTCGCACGGCAGCGCCATGATCGGCACCGTGCAGCAGGTCGGTGGTGCCGCCGGCACGGCGGTGTTCGTCACGGTGCTCACCGCCGTGAGCACGAGCGCGACCGTCGGCGGCGCCGACCTCGTCGCCTCGACCGCGGCCGGCACGCACGCGGCGTTCCTCGTGGGCGGTGTGCTCACGCTCGTCGCGATCCCGCTGGCGCTGGGCGTGCGCCCGGCGCCGGCCGATGCCCCGGCCGTCGTCGCGCACTGACGGACGCACCGGCCCGCCCCCGACCGGCACGACCTCACCGGTCGGGGGCGGGGTCGCCCGCCGGTCCCCCGAGCTGCTCGACCGCGTCGAGGACGACCGCGTGCACGCGCGGGTCGTCGAGGACGCGGAAGTGGCCGTCGAGCGGCAGCCGCACGTTGACCGCCCCGGCGAGCCACGACCCGTCGGGCACGTGCGGGTCGAACCGTGCGTGCACCGACCAGACGCGGGCGTGCACGGCCACCTCCCGCGCCAGGGCCAGCACCTGCCGGTCGCGCGGGGACAGCGCACGCACGGCCCGCACCGGGAACCACCGGGCGTAGGCGGAGCCGGCGAACGGGGTGTTGACCGCCACGAGGCCCACGGCCCGCCCGGTGCGCGTCCCGACCGCGGCGGGCGGCCCGTCCGGCGCTCCCAGGACGAGCTTGCCGATGAGCCCGCCCTTGGAGTGCGCCACCAGGACGGCCCCGGTCAGGTCGAGCGACGCCAGCCGCCGGGCGACCAGGCGCGCCGACGCGTCGAGCGGCCGGTGGTTGCGCCCCAGCGCCGGCACCACGTGCACGGGGTGGCCGGCGTCGTGCAACGACCGCGCGAGGGTGGCCATCACGGGCCACGTCTCGTAGATCCCCGGCAGCAGCACCACCGGGGCTCGGTGCCCCGTGACCAGCGTGCGCGGGTCGGGCGGGTGCAGCAGCGCGCGGGCCTGCGCCCCGGCGATCCACGCGTAGTCGCGTCCCCAGGCCGCACCCCGCACGGCGACCTCCCGGGCGCGGGCCACGGCCCGTCCCGGCCCCGGCACCCCCCACGTCCCGCCCACCGCGCCTCCCCTGCGCTCCCGGCACCTGCGCCGTGCTGCTACCGGCCGACGTGCTCGAGCACCAGGTCGGCGACCTGGCGCGAGTGCTCGTAGATCACCGCGTGCGACGCGCCGGGCACCTCGACCCAGCGGCCCCGCGGCGCGAGGTCCGCGAGCTCGGCGACCCACGCGCGCGGCGCGACGTGGTCGTGCTCGCCCCGCACCACCACGACGGGCACGTCGACCGCCGGCAGCCGCTCCTCGATCGGGTACCGCAGCATCCGCGGCAGCACCGAGGCGAACCAGTGCGGCCCGCACTCGACGTACCCCTGGAGCGCGACCGCCCGGGTGCGGGCCGACTCGTGCCACGAGCTCTGCAGCAGGCGGGCGGCCTGCAGCGGCACCGACCGCTCACGGGAGTTCACCGGCGGCCCCACCAGCACCGCGTGCGTGGCGATCCCGGGGTGCGAGGCCAGCACCTCGGTGACGATCTGCGACCCCATCGAGTGCCCGACGAAGGTCGGCCGCTCCAGCCCGGCGTGCTCGACCCAGCGGGCGATCAGCTCGGCGAAGTCCGTGATCTCCAGGTGCCCGTGCGGGCGCGGCACGCCCGCGAACCCCGGCAGGTCCAGCAGGTGCACGGCACCGACGCGCCCCAGCACGACCGCGAGCCGCTCGAAGTACTGCGAGCTCACGCCGAGGCCGTGCACGAGCACGATGTCGTGCCGGTCCTCGAGCGGCACGTCGTGCGTCGCGTCGATCCACGTCGTCCACGTGCGCAGCGCCAGCCCGCCGATCCGCACCCGGTCGATGCGGACGTTCAGCCCGCTCGGTGCCTGCGACCCGCGCACCGTCTGCGGCATCGGCCCTCCCGCTCGCACCGCGACGCGCCGCGGACCGGGCGACCCGGGCGGGGCGCCGGGCCTGATGGTGCCACGGCACGCGCCCCCCGCGCCCGCCGTCACAGGATCGCGGGGGCGTCCGGCGCGAGACGACGCTGCAGGCCCGCACCCAGCGCGAGGCCCGCGAGCACGCCGAGGCTGATCGCGACCATGGTGGTGCCCGTCGTGACGATGGTCGTGACCGCCTGCTCCGTGCCCTGGCCGAGCGCCGACGTGACCCCCACCAGCCCGAGGGCCCCGGGCACGAGCACCCAGAACCCCGGCAGGAACGCGACGAGGAACGCCGGCCCGCGCGCCCGCGAGGCGGCGAGCATCGCCACCGGCGTCATCGCGAGGGCACCGACGAACGCGGAGACCACCGCGCCGAGCAGCAGCCCGCCGACGACCTGCCCGGCGTACGCGGTGAGCAGCACCACCGCGATCCACGGCAGCGACGTGCGGCGGGCGTCGTTGTGCAGCACCACCCCGACCGCGTAGACCAGGACCCCGACCCACGGGCCCGCCCAGCCCAGCGGGTGCGCGCTGGCCGTGCCGACCTCGGTGGCCGGGACGCCGACGAGCCCTGCCGCGGCGGTGATGCCGAGCGCGAGGAGCACGAGCTGCATGACGCCCGCAGCCAGGCGCGCGGACCCGGCGATCATCTGCCGCGTGGCCAGGTCGATCACGCCCGTGGTGAGCTGCGCCCCCGGCAGGAACGTCACGAGCGGCGCGACGAGCGGGGCGAGCAGGCCCACCGGCAGCCCGGTGCGCGCGAGCAGCAGCACCGGCACGGACACGAGGAACGCGCACGCCGCGACGAGCAGCCCCTGGTAGGCGCCCGGCACCCGGCCGGTCAGCAGCACGACGGCCGCCACCGCCCCGCCCAGCACGGTCGCGACCAGCACGTCGGCCCACCCGCCGCCGAGGACCATGGACAGGCCCGCGGCGATCGCGAGGTAGCCAACCAGGCGGACCAGCGGGGTCGACGGCGGCGGCGCGGCGAGCGTCGTGGCGAGCGCCCCCAGCCCGTCGCGCGGGCGCACGTCGCCGCGCACCGCACCGTCGGCGAGGTCGAGGACGTCCTGCACCTGGTCCAGCCGCAGGTTCCGTGACCCCGCGCCGGACACCGCCGTGTGCACGCCGCCCTCCCCCGCGACGGACACGAGCAGCGCGGTCGGGAAGGTCACGACCTGCGTGTCCGGCAGGTCGTTGACGGTGGCGACGCGTTCGAGCGTCCGGTTGACCTGGACGATCGGCGCCGCGGAGTCGACGAGCGCCTGGCCGAGCGCCACGAGGAACCGGACGGTCTCCGCCTGGCGTGCGGCGGGGTGCGGGTCGGCGGCCACGGCGTCGACGGGCGCCCCGGGAGCGGCGTCCGCGTCGTGCGGCGGCGCCGGGTCCCCGGCCGTGAGCACGAGCGTGGCCGGGCCGTCGACGTCGGCGGCCTGCGCGCGCGCACCGGGCTCGACGGCCGGGACCGTCGTGGCTGTCCCGTCGGCAGCGGTCCCGTCGGCAGCGCTCCCGTCGCGCGGTCCGGCCGGGACGCTGCCGGCCCGTCGTGTCGACCGCCACAGGGCCACCACCAGCACGGTCACGGCGAGCAGCACGAGCGCGGCGACGACGAGCGCGCCTGCCGGCAGGCCCGACGCCGTCACGGCGGGCGGCGACGTGAAGGCGGGCACCTCGACCGCCGGCGTGGTCGTGGTCGCGCTCGGCGACTGCCCCGGCGGGGTCACCGGGGCCGACGGCACGGCCGGGGCGGTCGTGGCCGGCGACGTCGGGACGGGCGTGGTGGTGGCTGCGGGGTCCGGGCCGGGGGTGGCGTCGTCGGTCGGGGGCGCCGCCGGAGCCGTCGTGGGGACGGCGGTGGGCGCGGTGGTCGTGGTCGGCGCGGGGGTCGCGGTGGCGGTGGCGGCGCCCGGCACGGCCGGTGCCGTGCCGTCCGGTGCGAGGGCGTCGGCCGGGGCCGGGTCGTCGGCCGGGGCTGCGGCCGTCACGGCTCGACCACGAACCCCGTCGCGCCCGTCGGCTCCTCGTCGGCGACGTCGACCGCACGGACCACCGCACCGGCCGGTCCGTGGCCGAACCAGCGCAGCATGGCCTCGACGTCGCCGACCGGCCCTTCGACGGCGGCCTCGACGGTGCCGTCGGGCCGGTTGCGCACCCAGCCGGCCACACCGAGGCGCGCGGCCTCGCGCGCCGCGGACCAGCGGAACCCGACGCCCTGCACGAGCCCGTGGACGACGGCTCGACGACGGATCACGGGCGTGTCCTCCGGGGTGCGCGGGTAGCGGCGGACCGGCGGCCCGTCCGCGTCGAGGCTACCGACGCGCGTCGTCCCCGCACGTCGTCACGGCCACCGGGCGGGCAGGATGGGTCCGTGACCGTCTCCGAGACCCGTGCGCCCCGCCATCTGCGATCGGCGCTGTTCGTCGACTTCGACAACGTCTACATCGGCCTGACCCGGCTGGACGCCGAGGCGGCGGAGGCGTTCGCGACGGACCCGGGCCACTGGCTGGCCGAGCTGGCGCACGGGTCGGGCACGGACGGGGAGATCACGCGCCGGTTCCTCGTGCTGGCGTGCTACCTCAATCCGTCGGTGTACTCCCGGTACCGGCCCAACTTCACGCGCGCCGGCTTCCAGGTGGTGGACTGCCCGTCGCTGACCCAGCAGGGCAAGTCCAGCGCCGACATCAACCTCGTGCTGGACGCGGTCGACGCCCTCGCGGCGCGCACCCGGTACGACGAGTTCGTCATCGTCTCGGCCGACGCGGACTTCACGCCGCTGGCGCAGCGGTGCCGGGCCGACGACCGCCGGGTCACGATCATCACGGCGAGCCCGGCGGCCAGCGCGTACCGCGCGGTCGCGGACCAGGTGATCGGTGCCGACGCCCTGGCCGACCTCGTGAGCCCGTCGGTGACGCCCCTGGACCAGCCGCCGGTCGCGCCCGTGGTGGTGCCCCCGGCGGCCGCACCGGCGGCGCGCACCGCCGAGCTGCCGGCGCAGCGCAGCACGGAGCCGGAGCCGGACGTCGCCGCCGCGGTGCTGGCGACGTCGGACGCCCGGGCCCGCAAGGCGGTGCTGCGCACGGTGCGCCGCGCGGACCGGCCGATGACGCTGGGGGCGGTGGCGCAGGTCGCGCTCGACGCCGACCCCGCGCTCGGCGGCACGGGCTGGGCCGGTGCGGGCGGGTTCGCCGCGTGGCTGGCCCGGGCGGTGCCCGAGGTCGCGGTCTCGACGCGGCCGCCGGGCCACGTGTGGGACCCGCAGCGCTTCGGCGAGGCGGACCTGCCGGGCGCGGTGGCGGACGCCGACCCCACGGCGCTGCAGCGGCAGGTCATCGCGGTGACCGACACCCCCGGGCTCAGCCAGCGGCACTACCGGGTGCTGCTGGAGACGCTCGCCAAGGACGTCGCGGCGCACCCGTTCGACCGGCAGACGACGACGCGACGGGTCTACGAGGCCTGCCAGTCCGCGGGGGCCATGGTGGGCCGGTCGACGGTGAACTTCGTGCTGTCCGGCGTCCTCTACACGGGCCTGTCGCTCGACGCGCGGCCGGGTGTGGGGCCGATCGCGTCGGCGTGGGCGGACAACGTGGTGGGTCTGTGCCGCGGCGCCCGCATGGACCTCACGGCCGGTGACGTGACGGCGATCCGCACCTGGGTCACGGGCGGCCTCCTGGACTGATCCGCCCGCCGGGTGCCCACCCGGCCCCGGCTCCACCCCGCCGACCCCGTCATCGGTGACGTCGTCTCCCACCGACCCGCCACCGATGACGGGGTCGGCGGTGGGTGTGCGAGCCGACCGGGACGACGACGCCCGCCGCCCCCGTCGTCCGTGGCGGCACCGGGAGGGGTGGCGTCACGGACGACGGGGTCGACGGGCGGGGTGGTCGACGAGGGCGACCGGCGGTGCGGTCGACCGGGCCGGTCAGGCCTGGGCGGGTGCCGCCGTGGGGGCGGTGAGGGCGGCCGGACCGCGGTACGTGCTCGAGTCGAGCCACAGGACGTAGAAGAACACGAGCGAGAGCAGCAGCAGGCCCACGGTGAAGCCGGTGCCGTGGCCGAACGACCGCGACAGGTCGTTCATGAGCAGGATCAGCACCACGACGTTGACGACAGGGACGAAGAGGAGCAGGAACCACCACCACGGACGGCCGACGATCTTGAGCATCACGAACGTGTTGTAGAGCGGGACGAAGCCCTGCCAGCGGGCCTCGCCGGCCTTGACGAAGAACCCGCCGACGGGCAGGCCCACGACGACGAGCGCGATGACGATCGAGATGAGCGAGCCGACGAGGGCACCGGCGGCCGCGGCCGGGTCCACCGTCGTGGTGGTCTGGGACAGAAGCGTGAGCATGGCGCGAAACGTAGCGGTGGCAGGTGCGGCGATGTGCCCGGTTCTCACAGATTTCACCCGTTCTGATCACACGGGACGCACAGGTCGCGCGGGCTCCACGCACCGACAGGCTGCGCCCGTGGCTCTCGTCACGGAATGCCCCGGACGCCGCACCCGGTTGGGACCAGGGTGACGACCCTCTCCGTGCTGGACCTCGTGCCCGTCCGATCCGACCAGAGCACCGCCGACGCGCTGGCGGCCACGCTCACGCTGGCCCGCGTCGCGGACGAGGTCGGCGCGCACCGCTACTGGGTCGCCGAGCACCACAACATGCCCGCGGTCGCGGCCACCAACGCACCCCTGCTCATGGCGATGGTCGCGGCGGCGACGACGCGGGTGCGGGTCGGGTCCGGCGGCGTCATGCTGCCGAACCACGCACCCCTGGTCGTCGCGGAGCAGATCGCCCTGCTCGAGGCGGCGCACCCCGGCCGCATCGACGTGGGCCTGGGGCGCGCCCCGGGCTCGGACCCCGTGACGAGCCACGTGCTGCGGCGCGGTCAGTCCGGCGGCGACGGTGTCGACACCTTCGACGAGGACGTCGAGACCCTCCGCTCGCTGGTCCGGCCCGACGGGGTCGTGGTCCGCGTCGGCACCGGGACCTACCCGCTGCGTGCGACGCCCCGCGCGACGACCGTGCCGCAGGTGTGGCTGCTGGGCTCGTCGTCGTACTCCGCGCAGCTCGCCGGGCGGCTCGGCCTGCCGTACGTGTTCGCCCACCACTTCGCCGGGCGCGGCACCGACGAGGCCGTGGCGCTGTACCGCCGCACCTTCGCGCCCTCGGACGAGCTGGCCGCGCCGCGCACGATCGCCGTGGTGAACGCAGCGGTCGCGCCCACCGCCGAGGAGGCCCACCGGCTCGCGCTGCCGCAGGTGCGCACCATGTGGCGGTTGCGGCAGGGCGTGCGGCTGGAGCCGCAGGAGCTCGTCGAGGACGCGGAGGCCGCTCCCCTGCCGGCGTCGGCGGACGCCGCACTGGCGGCGGTCACGGCGTCGTGGGTGGTCGGCGACCCCGCGGGTGCGGCGGCCCAGGTCCGGGAGCTGGCGGAGCGGCTCGGCACGGACGAGGTGATGGTCACCCCGGTCGCCGGTGCGGTGCGGGGCACGCCGGCCGACCGCTCGCCGGCCCGGGAGGCCACCCTCCGCCTCCTCGCGGACGCGCTCGCCTGACGGCACCGCCCGTCCGGGGCGACGGGCGCGGCCGGATCAGCTGCGGGCGAGGTGGGTGAGGACCTCGTAGTGGCTCGTGTGCGGGAACATGTCGAGCAGCTGCGCGCGGCGCGGGCGCAGCGACGGCATGGCCGCCAGGTCGCGGGCGAGCGAGCCCGCGTGGCACGAGGAGTACAGGACGTGCTCGACCCCGGACGCCTCGAGCCAGCCCGCGAGCTCGGGTCCGATCCCCCGGCGCGGCGGGTTCACCACGACGAGGTCCGGCGGCGTCGACGCGCCCAGCGCCGCAGCGGTGGCGTCGCCGGCCTCGAAGCGCACGTCGACGAGGCCGGCGTCGGCCGCGCTGCGGCGGGCACCGACGACCGCCTCGGCGCTGGTCTCGACGCCGAGGACGTGCCGCCCGGGTGCGGCGAGGTGCAGCGCGAACCCGCCGACGCCGCAGTACAGGTCCCACACGCTCGCCGGCGCGAGCTCGTCGGTCCAGGCGGCGGCCTGCCGGTAGAGCGCCGCGGCGACGTCGGCGCTGGTCTGGAAGAAGCTGCGGGGCCGCAGGTGCAGGTCCAGGTGGTTGACCCGCATGCGCAGCGTGTCGTGCACGGTCAGCACGACCTCGTCCGGCCCCTCGAGCACGGCCGCGTGCGCGGGCTGCACGTTGACGGACGCGACGACAAGACGCGGCAGCGCGTCCTGCAGCCACGGCAGGTGCTTGCGGATGCGGGCGAGCGCCTCGGTGCTGCGCAGCACGAGCCGGACCATGAGCTCGTCGTCGGGCGAGACGGTGACGAGCACGTGCTTGAGCTCGCCCCGCCGCGCGGGGACGTCGTAGGGCTCGATCCGCGCGCGCGTCACGAACGCGGCCAGGGGCGCGAGGGCCGCGGTCAGCGCGGGCGGGTAGAGCGGGCAGCCCTGCAGGTCGACCCCGTGGCCGTCGGCGTCGAGGATTCCGAGGGTGGGGGCGTCGACGGTGCCGGCGACGACCATCTTGGCCTTGTTGCGGAACCCGGACTCGGCGCTGGTGACCGGCGGGAGCCAGTGCAGGTCGGGCGGGTCGCCGAGCAGCGTGCGGACCTGCTGCTGCTTGTCGGCGACCTGCGCGGGGTAGGGGCGCTCGAGGAGCGTGCACGAGCGGCACGTCCCCGCGTCGAAGTACCCGCAGCGCACCGCCCCAGCGTACGGGCCGCCCGACGGGTGACGCGCTGGGCTCAGCCGAGCAGCGCGACCGCGAGCGCGGCCAGCCCGAGCGCGGGCAGGGCGGCCTGCGTGAGGCCGGAGCGCAGCCGCGACGGCGTGCGGGCGACGAGGACGACGCCGGCGAGGACCATGGACCCCGCCCCGGCGAGGACGAGGGCGACTCCCGCGGGGCGGTCACCGGTGGCCACGAGGACGACGCCGACGCCGGCGACGACCGCGAGGAACAGGTTGTAGAAGCCCTGGTTCCAGGCCATCTCGACGGTCGCCTCCGCCTGCTCGGGGGTGCCGCCGAAGGTGCGGCGCGCGACGGGCGCCGTCCACAGCAGCGACTCCAGGACGAAGATCCACACGTGCAGCAGCGCGCCGAGCGCGACGAGCACCAGTCCGAGCGTGAGCACGAGGCCCTCCCTTTTCTGAATCGATCGGTCCACAATGTACTGTACCGATCGATCCAGCACCACCCGTCGACCGCAGACCGGAGGAGTCGTGGGCCGCCCACCCTCGTTCGACCACGCCCAGGCCGTGACCGCCGCCCGCGACGTCTTCTGGGCGCGCGGCTACGACGCGACGTCGCTGGCGGACCTCGAGGACGCCACCGGCCTGTCCCGGTCAAGCCTGTACCACGCGTTCACCAGCAAGCACGGGCTCTTCGACGCAGCCGTCGAGGACTACCTCGCGACGGTGGTGGAACCCCTGCTGCGCCCGCTGCGCGACGACCCCGGCAGGGCAACGCTCCCCCGCCACTTCGAACGCCTCGCCCGCACGGTGGCGGCGCGGGCGGCCGAGGACCCGCGGCAGGGCTGCCTGCTGCTGGGCGTCGCGGCCGGTCTCGCGGGCCGCGACCCGCAGGCGAGGGCCACGGTGTCCGCCTACCGCGAGCGCGTGACCGGGGCGATGGACGCCGCGGTCGGGCACCGCTGGCCCGGGCTGGCCGACGACGAGCGCACGCACCGGGCGCGGGTCCTCACCGGCCTGCAGGTCGCCGGCCTCACGCTGGCCCGGGTCGACCCGCGCTCCGCGGCCGACGTGCTGCGCTCGGGAGCCCGGCAGGTGGAGGCCTGGGACTCCTGAGCGGGCCGGCACGCACCGCGTCGGGCGGGCGCCCCTCAGACGTGGAAGCGCGCGACCATCTGCTTGAGGTCGGCCGACATGCGCGCCACCTCGCTGACGGCCTGGGCGGACTCGACCGCGGCACGCGCGGTGAGCTCGGCGGCGATGGTCACGCCCCCGATGTTCTCGGCGATGTTCCCGGACCCGCTCGCCGCCTCAGTCACGGACCGGCTGATCTCGGCCGTGGTCGCCGTCTGCTCCTCGACGGCCGAGGCGATGGTCGACTGGTGGTCGCTGATCGACCCGATGACCTGCTCGATCGAGCCGATGGCGTCCACGGCGGCCCGGGTGTCCACCTGGATCGACTCGACGCGCTGGGCGATCTCGCCGGTCGCCTTGGCCGTCTCCTGGGCGAGCTCCTTGACCTCGCCGGCCACGACCGCGAACCCCTTGCCGGCCTCGCCCGCCCGGGCGGCCTCGATCGTGGCGTTCAGGGCCAGCAGGTTGGTCTGCTCGGCGATCTGCGTGATGAGCTTGACGACGTTGCCGATCTCCTGGCTCGAGACCCCGAGCCGGTCGATCGTCTCCCCGGCCGAGGACGTGGCCCGCACGGCCTCCTCGGCGACGCGCACGGCACCGGCGGCGCTCGAGGAGATCTCGCGGATCGACGCACCCATCTCCTCGACGCCTGCGGCCACGGCCTGCGTGTTCGCAGACACCTGCGACGCAGCGGCGGAGACGGACGCCGCCTGGACGGAGGTCTCCTCCGCCGTCGAACCGGTCTGGGCGCTGACGGTCGCCAGCTGCTCGGCCGCACCGGCGAGCGCCATGGAGGAGGCGTCGATCTCGACGCAGACGCCGCGCAGCGTCACGACGGCCGCGTCGAGGGCCCTGCCCACGTTCCCGGTCTCGTCCCGCGAGGTCAGGGAGGACGACTGCGTCAGGTCGCCGTCGGCCATGGCACGGGCCACGCGCTCGACGTGCCGGAGCCCGCCGACGATGGAGCCCGAGACCACGAGGGCCACCGCGCTCGCGAGCGTGACACCGGCGAGGAGCAGCACGACCACCTGGAGCCGGTTCGCGGCGACGTCGCGCTCGGCGTCGGCCGCGATCTGCGCCGCGCTGGCCTGGGCGTCGTCGACCATCGCGACGAGGGTGTCGGTCATCGCCGTGATCGTCGGCGCCGCGACCTGGTCGCGCGCCTCGATCCACCCGGCGTCGTCGCCCGCGCGGATCAGCGGGAAGAGCGTGTCCTCCGCCAGGCCGAGGTAGGCGTCGAGCTGGGCACGGTAGTCCTCGACGAGGGCGGTGCGCCCAGGGTCTCCCACGGCCCGGGAGGCGTACCGGTCGGCGGCGGTCGCGGCCTCCTGGGCCGCCGCCCGCGCCGCCTCCTCGTAGCGGTCCCACGCCTCCTCGTCGTCCGAGGCCGCCTGGTTGACGACGTTGAGCCGCATCTCGGTCGTCGCCCGGCGCATGACCGCGGCGTCGAGCAGCGACTGGACGCCGTCGTCGTACATCGTGCGCGTGCCCTGGGCGGTGCTCTGGAGGGCGAGCAGCCCGATCACCCCGACCAGCACCGCCACGAGCAGCGCGACGGTGGCGACCGCGAGGACCTGGACGCGGGTGCTGCGATGGCGCAGCACGTTGATCTTCTCGAGCACGGTGGACCCCCTGGGCGGCACGGCGACTTCTCCGACCGATCGGCGCGCCGGTCGCGCGCGCCGGAGGACGTTCGTCCCGGCGGCGGGTGAGGTGCGGACCGCGCCGGTAGCGTCGACGGGGTGCGGATGACCGAGGTGTCCGACGCTGTGCTCGTGGCGACGAGCAGGACAATGTCGACCACGTCCACGCTGCTGGTCGGCGGCGACCGGGGCGTCCTCGTCGACCCGGCGTGGTGGCCCGACGAGCTGGCCGGGATCGCCGACGACCTGGACGCGCTGGGCGTGCGCGTGACCGCGGGGTTCAGCACGCACGCCCATCACGACCACCTGCTGTGGCACCCCGGGTTGGGCGCGGCGCCACGATGGGCGTCGCCCGGCACGTGCGCGGTGGCGGCCCGGGACCGGGCTGCGCTGCTGGCGGACCTGACCGCCGAAGGCCCGTGGCCCGCCGACCTCGTCGAGCGGTTCGGGGACGTGCGGCCGCTGCCGCGCGGCTCCGCGTCGCCGCAGGGCGGGGCGGGCGGGTCGGGCGACGCGGGCACGGTGCTGCGGGTGCCGGAGCCGTTCGGCGCCGACGGGCCGGACGAGGACCTGCTGGCGGTGGTGCACGACGCGCACGCACCGGGGCACGCGGCGCTGTGGGCGCCTGCGCGCGGCGTGCTGCTGGTCGGGGACATGCTCAGCGACGTCGAGGTGCCGCTGCCGTTCGACCCCGACGACGTCCCGGCGTACCTCGCCGGGCTGGACGCGCTCGCACCGTGGGTCGCGCGCGCCGACGTGCTCGTGCCCGGGCACGGTGCACCGACGCACGACCCCGTGGCGCGCCTGGACGCCGACCGCCGGTACCTCGACGCGGTGCTCGGCGGACGCACCCCGGACGACCCGCGACTGGCCGACCCGGCGGCGCGGGCCGACCACGCCCGCCTGGTCGCGATCGTGGCCGGGCGCTGACGGTCGGACCGCTCGGGGCCGGCGGGCCAGGGACCTGCGGCCTGGTCGCGCCCTCCCCGCCGACGTAAGGTAGACGAACTAGTACGTCTACCTCTGGAGGACCCATGCCCGCCGTCTACACCGCCGTCGCCACCGCCACCGGGGAGGGCCGCGCCGGAGGCCGCGCCCAGTCCGACGACGGCCTGCTCGACGTCACCCTCGCCATCCCCGCCGCCATCGGCGGACCGGGCGGCGGGACCAACCCCGAGCAGCTGTTCGCCGCCGGCTGGGCGTCGTGCTTCCACTCCGCCCTGAAGTCCGTCGCCGCCCGCGAGCGCGTCACGCTGCGCGACTCGGCCGTCGTCGCGCAGATCGGCCTGCTGCCCCTGGAGTCCGGCGCCTACACGATCGAGGCGGCGCTCGAGGTGGAGATCGGCGGGCTGGCCCAGGCCGAGGCCGAGCGTCTCGTCGAGCTCGCGCACCAGGTGTGCCCCTACTCCAACGCGACCCGTGGCAACATCGAGGTGCGCCTGACCACGACGACCGACGGGGACGCCGGATGAGCACGACGAGCACGGCCCCGAGCACGCGCGACGGGGTCGCGCGCACCGTCGGCCGGGTGTGGCTCGGGCTGACGCTCGCGTTCGCCGGCACCACGCACCTGACGGTCGCGCGGCAGGAGTTCCAGGCGCAGGTGCCGTCGTGGGTGCCGCTCGACCACGACCTGGTCGTGCTCGCGTCGGGGGTCGTGGAGATCACGCTGGGCCTGGCGCTGACGTTCGCGCCGCGCCGGTGGCGGCCGTGGGTCGGCGCGGCGGCGGCGCTCTTCTTCGTCGCGATCTTCCCCGGCAACGTCGCCCAGTACCTGGAGCAGAAGGACGGGTTCGGGCTGGACACCGACGCCAAGCGTCTGGCCCGCCTGCCGTTCCAGCTGGTGCTGGTGCTGTGGTCGCTGTGGTCGACCGGCGCGTGGCGCGCGTTCCGCGCGCACCGGGCCGCGCTCGCCGCCCGCCCCGGGGACGGGCGATGACCGCTCCGGTCGGGCTCGACCATCCCGCCGCGCCGGTCGTGGGCCGGCCGCGGCGGGACGGCGGGCAGTCGGACACCGCGCGGCGCATCCTGGCCGCCGCGGGCCCCCGGTTCTACCGCGAGGGGATCCGGGCGGTCAGCGCCGACGCGGTGATGGCCGACGCGGGCGTCACCAAGGCGACGTTCTACCGGCACTTCCCGACCAAGGACGACCTCGTGGCGGCGTACCTCGGCACGGTGGCCGCGGCCGAGCGGGCGGCGGTCGAGGACTGGCGGGCGCACCTCGCGCCGGGCCGGGTGCTGGAGGCGTACGCGGAGCACCTGGCCGCGCAGGCGTGCGGCGAGGGGTTCCGGGGCTGCCCGTTCCTCAACGCCGTCGCCGAGTACCCGGACCCGCAGCACGCGGTCCGCCGCGTCGCCGAGGACCACCGGGCGTGGCTGCGCGCCACGGCCGCGGATCTGCTCGCCGCGCTCGGCGTCCGGGCAGCGGCCGACGTCGCGGTCCAGCTGGTCATGCTGCGGGACGGCGCGATGGCCGCCGGGCCCGGCGTGGACCCGGCGACCGTCGGCCGTGCGCTGCGCACCGCCGGTGAGGCGCTCGTGCGGGGGGCACGCGGCTGATCCCCGCAGGCCCGCCCGCGGCTCAGGCTGCGGCGAGCAGCGCGTCGATCTGGCCGACCGCCTCGGCCATCCCCTCGGCCATGCCCATGGCGACGACCTGCTCCATCTGCTCGGCGCTGGCGAAGCGTGACGTGATCGTCATGGTCGTGCCCGAGCCGCCGGCCTCGAGGAGGACGGCCATGCGGGTCACGGGCATCGCCGCGTCGGGCTCGCCGTCGTCGCCGGCGAAGGCGTCGTCGATCTCGATCGCCCGGGGCTCGTCGACGGCCACGAAGCGCCAGTGGCCGCGCGCGACCTCCCCCTCCGGGCCGGTCATGTGGTACTTCGCCGTCCCGCCGGCGCGCAGGTCGTGGGTGTCGAACGTGGCGGGCCACGTCGGCGGGCCCCACCACCGCTCGAGGCGGCGGGCGTCGGCCCACAGCGCCCACGCCCGCGCGGGCGGTGCGGCCAGGTCGGCGACGAGGGTCAGGGTCAGGGCCTGCGGGTCGGGGGTGGTGCTGACGACGCTCATGCTGCTCCTCCGGTGGGTGGGTGCGGGTCGTCGAGATCGGCCAGGACGGCCTCCATGCGGTCGACGCGGCCGCGCCAGAGCTCCTCGAGCTCGGACAGCAGCCGGGTCGCGGTGCGCAGGGCGTCGACGTCCCCGTGGACGACCTGCTCGCGCCCCCGCCGCTGCTTGACGACGAGGTGCGCCCGCTCCAGGACGGCCACGTGCTTCTGGACCGCCGCGAAGCTCATGGCGTAGCGCCGCGCCAGGGACGAGACGGACGCCTCCTGCTGGAGCACGCGCCGCACGATGTCGCGGCGCGTGGCGTCGGCGAGCGCGTGGAAGAGCCGGTCGACGTCGTCGCTGCTCCGCACCTGATCTACAACCATGTGGTTGTACGTTACGCCGGCACCCCGCCTCCGACAACCCCGTGCGAGGCTGGAAGGCGTGAGTGCACCGAGCGTCAGCGCCGCGACCTGCGCGGAGATCGTCCGCACCAACCTCACGACCCGCTGGCCCTACCACCTGGTGCACCTCGCCGACGGGCCCGAGGACGTGCGCACGCCCGCCGAGCTCTACCCCGCGTTCCACACGTCGTTCGACTGGCACTCGTGCGTGCACATGCACTGGCTCGGCGTCGAGGTCCTCGCCTCCGGGCACCAGGACGACGCCCTGCGCGCCCTGCTCGACCGGACCCTCACCCCTGACGCGATCGCCGGCGAGGTGGCGTACCTGCGCGCACACCCCGCGTTCGAGCGGCCCTACGGCTGGGCCTGGGCGGCCCGGCTCGCCGCCGCCTGCCGCACCGCCGCCGACGCGGGCGACCCCGACGCCGCCCGCTGGGCAGACGCCACCGCCCCGCTGGCCGCCACCGTGCTCGACCTCGCCGCCCCGTGGGTCACCCGCGCCGGGATGCCCGTGCGGCACGGCACGCACGCCTCGACGGCGTTCGGGCTCGCGCTGCTCGTCACCGCCGCCGACGACCTCGGCGCCGACGCGCACGCGGCCGCGCTGCGCACGCAGGCCCGGCGGCTCTTCGTCGACGACACCGCCTGGGCGACACGGTGGGAGACCAGCGGCCACGACTTCCTCTCCCCCGGGCTGTGCGAGGCCGACCTCATGGCCCGCACGCTGCCCGCCGACGAGCTGCCTGCCTGGTTCGACGCCTTCCTGCCCGACCCGCTCACCCTCACCACCCCGGCGAGCGTCGTCGACCCCACCGACGGGCACGCCGTGCACCTCGACGGGCTCAACCTCTCCCGCGCGGGCGCGCTGCACCGCCTCGCCCGCGCCCTGGACCGCCCGGCCCTCGCCGAGGCCGCCGACGCCCTCCTCGCGCACGGCCTGCCCGCCCTCGACCGGCCCGACTTCGTGGCCACGCACTGGCTCGCGTCGTTCGCCTGGGACGCCCAGACCAGCCGCTGAGCCACCCGGTCCCGCACCCCGCCCGGACGTCACGAGGACGTCACCCGGACGAGACCTGGCGCCCGCCGCACCGGCACGCGATGATCGAACACGTGTTCGATCCGACCGGACGGTCCGCCGTGCTGCACGCCGACCTCGACGCCTTCTATGCGGCCGTCGAGCAGCGCGACGACCCCCGGCTGCGCGGCCGACCCGTCGCCGTCGGCGGCGGCGTCGTCCTCGCGTGCTCGTACGAGGCCAAGCGGCGCGGCGTCCGCACCGCCATGGGCGGCCGCCAGGCCCGGCGGCTGTGCCCCGACCTCGTCGTCGTGCCCCCGCGGTTCGACGCGTACGTCGAGGCCAGCCGCGCCGTCTTCGCGATCTTCCGCGACCTCACCCCGCAGGTCCAGGGCGTCTCCATCGACGAGGCGTTCCTCGACGTGCGCGGCCTGCACCGCATCGACGCCCCGCCCGTCGAGCTGGCCGCGCGCCTGCGCGCCCGGGTCGCCGACGAGGTCGGCCTGCCCATCACCGTCGGCGTCGCCCGCACCCCCTTCCTCGCCAAGGTCGCCAGCCGTGTCGCCAAGCCCGACGGCCTGCTGCACGTGCCGCCGGACGGCGAGGACGCCTTCCTGCACCCGCTGCCCGTCGAGATGCTCTGGGGCGTCGGCGACGTCACCGCCGCACGCCTGCGCTCCTACGGGCTGACCACCGCCGGCGACGTCGCCGCACTGCCCGAGCACGTGCTCGTCGGCGTCCTCGGGCCCGCCGCGGGCCGGCACCTGCACGCCGTCGTCCACGGCCGCACCCCCGAGCGCGTCGTCACCGACCGTACGCGCACGTCCGTCGGCGCCCAGCGCGCCCTCGGCCCCGGCCCGCACACCCCCGACGACGTGCGCGCCGCGCTGCAAGGGCTCGTCGACCGTGTCTGCCGGCGGCTGCGCGCCGGGCACCGCACCGCCCGCACCGTCGTGCTGCGGCTGCGGTTCGCCGACTACACGCGCGCCACCCGCTCGCACTCCCTGCCGCACGCCACCGCCTCCGGGGCCGACCTCGGCGCCGTCGCGCTGCGGCTGCTCGCCGACGCCGCCCCCCTGGTCGCCGAGCGCGGCCTCACCCTCGTGGGCGTGTCCGTCACGCAGCTCGGGTCCGACGCCGCCGTGCAGCCCACCCTCGCGCTGACCGGTCCCGACCGCGACGGGCTCGACGGCGCCGTCGACGCGGTCGCCGCCCGGTTCGGCAGCGGCACGCTCACGCGCGCGAGCCTGCTGCGCGTCGGCGAGGGCTTCGCCGCCCCCGAAGCACCCGGCTGACGACCCCGACCGACCGCCGAGCCCGGGGGCGAACGGGCTCAGGTGCCCAGGTCGAGGCGCATCAGCCAGCGCTCGCGGTGCCCGCTGTGCGCCCGCGTCGGCGACGCCCGGACGAAGCCCGCCGCCTCGAACAGCTCGACCGTCCCCACGTAGCCGGAGATCGTGTCCACCCTCGTGCCCCCGGCCTCGACCGGGTACCCCTCGACGGCCGGCGCACCGTGCGCGGCGGCGTGCTCGACGGCCCCGGCGAGCAGCACGTGCATGAGCCCGCGGCGCCGGAACGCCGGCCGGACGACGAAGCACACCACGGACCACGCGTCCCGCTCGTCGACGAACGGGATCGTCCGTGACCGCATGAGCCGCCGGTACGTGCTGCGCGGCGCGACCGAGCACCAGCCGGCGGGCTCGTCGTCGACGTACACCAGGACGCCGGGCCCCGGGTCGCTCGCGCACTGCTCCCGCATGTACGCCGGACGCTCGGCGTTCGGCACCGACGAGTTCCGGTACGCCGTGCACCAGCAGCCGCCCGCGTCCGGGCGCTGCGTGCCCACCACGGTCGCGAAGTCCTCGAACCGCCCCGTCGCGGGCCGCACGTCGGTCACCATGCCCTGCACCGTACGCACGGGCCCCGACACGCGCGCGCCCCGCTCCGCAGGACGGCGCCGGAGGGGTCAGGGACGGACGGTTCGGGCGCGGACGGTTCGGGCGCGGACGGTTCAGGGGCGGACGGTTCAGGGGCGGACGAGACCGGTGACCGGGTCGCGCCCCGTCAGGCAGTACGCGGCCCCGGCGGGGTCGCGCAGGACCGTCCACCCGTGCCCGGGGGCGACCCGCGAGGCCCCGAGCGCGACGTGGTGCGCCGCGACCTGCTCCACCGCCGGGCCGCACGCGAGGTCCAGGTGCGCGGTGACGACCTCCCGCGGGTCGTCCTCCCCGAGCTCGTGCAGCATCAGCCGCAGCGGCATCCCCGCCGGTCGCTCGAGGACCGTCATCTCCGGCCGCGAGCCCGTGCGCGCCGGCCAGCGCGTGAACGCCGACCAGAAGTCCAGCTCGCCCGCACGTCCGCCCGCCGGGACGTCGAGGCTCACCTGGTCGACCAGCACCGCACCGTGCCCGACAGGCACCGGCGCCGGACGGGTGCGCTCCCCGCGGTCCGGGACGAGGCAGAGGACGAACCCGCCCGGGGAGCGCAGCACCACGTGGTCGGCGCGCAGCACGACGTCCGCGCCGAGGGCCACGGCCCGGTCCGCCTCGTGCGCGACGTCGTCGACGTGCAGGTCGAGGTGCACGCGCGGCGCGTCCCCCAGCCGCTGCACCGCCAGGTAGGCGTCGCCGTCGGGCGGCAGCAGCGTCGCGAACTGCTCGTCCTCGCCGCGCGACGGCGACACGGTGCCGCCGGTGACGGTCCGCCAGAACTCGGTCGCCGCCGCGTGCACCGGTGCGGGCAGGTCGAGGAACGCGGTCGTCCACACCACAGCCATGCGCGGACCGTACCGCGCGTCTCACCTGGTCAGCGCGCGCCCCTCCTCGTACCGCTCGACCCATCCCGCGACGTCGCCGCGGGCCAGGGCGACGGCGAGCAGGTCGGGGAACACGTCGGGCGTGCACGCGAACGCCGGCACCCCGAGCGCCGCGAGCGCGGCCGCGTTCTCGCGGTCGTAGGCCGGCGCCCCCGAGTCGCTCAGCGCCAGCAGCACCAGCACCTGCACGCCCGAGGCCACCATCTGCGCGACCCGGCGCAGCAGCTCGTCACGGACCCCGCCCTCGTACAGATCGCTGACCAGCACGAACATCGTGTCCGCCGGGCGGGCGACCAACGACTGGCAGTACGCGACCGCGCGGTTGATGTCCGTCCCGCCGCCCAGCTGCGTGGAGAACAGCACGTCGACGGGATCGGTGAGCTGGTCGGTGAGGTCGACGACGCTCGTGTCGAACACCACCAGCGACGTGCGCAACGACCGCATCGACGCCAGGACCGCGCCGAACACCGCCGAGTACACGACCGACTCGCCCATCGACCCGGACTGGTCGACGGCGAGCACCACGTCCCGGGCGACCATGCTCTGCGCCCGCGAGCGCCCCACGAGCCGGTGCGGGACGACCGTGCGGTGCTCGGGCAGCCAGTGCGCCAGGTTGGCGCGGATCGTGGCGTCCCAGTCGATGTCGCGCGGACGCGGGCGGTGCGTGCGGTCCCCGCGCAACGCGCCCGTGACGGCCGACCGGGTCGAGGTCGCGATGCGCCGCTCGATCTCCGCGACGACCTGCGCGACCACGTGCCGCGCGGTGCTTCGCGTCGTCTCCGGCATCGTGCGGTGCAGCTGCAGGAGCGTGGACACCAGCCCGACGTCGGGCTGCACGGCGGCCAGCAGCTCGGGCTCGAGGAGCAGGCGCCGCAGCCCCAGCCGGTCGACGGCGTCACGCTGCATCACCTCGACCACCGTCGACGGGAAGTACGTGCGGATGTCGCCCAGCCACCGCGCGACCCGCGGCGCCGAGCCGCCCAGCCCCGCGCTGCGCTCGCCGCCGCCCGCACCCGCACCCCGCCCGCCGTCGTCGTAGAGCGCGGCGAGCGCCTCGTCCATGGCCCGCTGGGCGTCGCTCAGCGGCACACCGGCCGCGTCGGGGGTGCCGGCCTCGCCGAGCAGCAGCCGCCAGCGCCGCCGCCGGGTGTCCTCGTCGACCGGCCCCGGGCCCGTGCCCCCGTCCGAGCCCGTTCCCCTCCCCGTGCCCGTTCCCCTCCCCGTGCCCGGCTCCAGGCCGTCCGTCTGGTCCTGCGTCGCCTGCACGTGCGTCCCGCCTCCGTCGCCGACCGTCATGACGCCGCCCCCGCCCTCGCTGCCGCCGGGGCCGCCGCCGCGTCCGGGACCGTCCCGCCGAGCAGCCGCGCGACCGTCGCGAGCGGCCCCGCGGCGAGCGTCGCGTCGATGACGACGTCGTCCGCGACGGCCGCCGCACCCCCCGCCGCCGGACGGCGCACCGCGTCGCCCACGGCCCGCCGCTCCCCCACCGGCATGGCCCCGAAGGTGCGGCGCAGCAGCGGCAGCACGTCGGTGAAGTCCTCCTCGCGCAGGTGCGCCACCCACGCGTCGAGCATGCCCAGCAGCGTCCGGTCCCCCGCCAGGAGCAGACCTCCGCCGTCGAGGAAGCCCTCCGCCCAGGCCGCCGTCGTGCGCGCCGGCGTCCCGCGCGAGAGGGCCCGCCCGAACCGTGCCGCGGCGTCCTCGGCGTCCAGCGCCCGCGCGTCGAGCAGCAGCCGGGTCGCCCGGCCGGCGAGCACCCCGGAGACGTCGGTGCGCCCCGAGAGCCGCTCGAGCGTGGCCTGCCACAGGGTCGTGCCGTCGGTGTGGTCGCGCAGCCGCACGGCGTCGTGCGCCGCGTCGAGGTCCTCTCGCAGGGCCCGCGCGGCGTCGTCGTCCAGGCCCGTCACGGCACCGGGCAGCGCGGCGCAGGCGCGCACCACGAGCGCGTCCGCGACCTGCGCGAGCGCGTCGACGCGCGTGCCGCGCACGTCGGAGTACCGGTGCGCGCGCACCAGCGGGGGCAGCGCGCGCAGCAGGTGCGCGACGTCGCCGTCCCGCGCGGCCCGCTCGTCGAGCACGGGCAGCAGGCGGTCGAGGGCGTCGGGCAGGTCCGCGACGAGCGTCGCCTCGACGAGCGCGGTGACCGTCGGCAGACCTGCGACCTGGGCGTCGGCGACGACCCGGGCGCCGGCGGCCTCGGCCACTCCCGTGCCCCACGTGGACGCCTCGACGAGCGCGACCACCAGCTCGGGGGTCCAGCGCAGCACCCACGTTTCCCGGAACGTGCCCGTGCTCCGGGCCGCCGACCGCTCCCGCACCGCCCACGGCACCTGCAGCAGCGCCAGCCGGTGCAGCAGGCGCGAGCGTGCGAGGTCGGTGTCCTTGCGCAGGTCGAGGTCCAGGGTGCGCGGCGCCGCGTCGAACGCGAGCCGCAGCCGCCGCGCGCTCGCGCGCAGGTCGGCCTCGAGCGGCACGGTCGGCACGTCGTCCGGCACGGTGCCCATGCGCTCGCCGACGACGAGCTCGGCGGTCACGTGCGCGACCAGCGCGTCGTCGCCCTCGCAGAGCACGGCGCGGGTGGCCTCGGTGACCTCGGCGAGCCCGGCCGCGGGCCGGCCGCGCACCACCGCGAGCATCTGGGCCAGCCGGGTCGCCTCGATGACGTGCGCCGACGACACGGGCAGGTCGCGGGCGCGCAGCACGGCCGCGACCTGCACGAGCCAACGGGCCACGACGTCGTCCGGGGTGGTGAACAGGTGGTGGTACCAGCCCGGGGAGTCGACGCCAGCGCCGTAGCCGGACGCGGACGCGAGCCGCGACGCCGTCCACGGGGTCCAGGTCAGCGTGACCTTGCGGCGCGGCAGGCCCGTCAGGAGGCGGGCGTCGGGCGCGGCCGGACCGAGCCGGCCGGTGAGCGCGGGCGCGTGCCACGCGCCGCAGACCACGGCGACCCGCTCGTGCCCCTCGCGCAGCGCGGCCCGCACCTGCTGGCGCATGTGCGCCTCGCGGCGGGCCTCGTGCAGCGCGGCGTGCTCCGCCGCACCCGTGAGCGGGCCGTGCGCCGCCGCGTCGTCGGCGGCCTCGCGCAGCGCCTGCATCGCCTCGGTCAGGACGTCGAACGGTGTGGCGCCGTCGGGCCGGTGCTCGACGACGTCCTCCCACCACCGCTCCGGGTCGTCGTACCCGGCGACGCGCGCGAGCGTCGCGACGGGATCGGTGCGCACCGCGTCGAGCTCGGCCCAGGCCGGCGCAGGGGCCTCGTCGGACGCGGGGTCTCCCGTCGGCGCGGGGTCCTCCGCCGGCGCGACGTCCTCCGCCGGCGGGAGATCCTCCGTCGGTGCACGGTCCTCCGTCGGTGCAGCATGCGCCACGGCCAGCGAGACGGCGGCGGGCAGGTCGACGAACCGTGCGGGCACGTCGTGCTCGGCGGCCCACCGCAGCGCCTGCCACTCGGGCGAGAACACGGCGAACGGCCACCACGCGGCGCGCCGGGGCTCGTCGGCGGTCGTCGCGAGGAGGGCCACGGGCGGCTGCATGGCCTCGTGCCCCACGAAGGTCAGCAGCGGGTCCGCGTCGGCCGGGCCCTCGACGAGCACGACGGTCGGCGCCCACGCGTCGAGCTCGGCTGCGACGGCACGCGCGGAGCCGGGCCCGTGGTGCCGCACCCCGAGCACCCGCACGCGCGGCTCGTCCGCCGGGGCGCGGCGGGCCGGGACGGTCGTCATCCGGTGACCTCGCGGCACGCGCCGTAGAAGTCCAGCCACCCGTCGCGCTCGCGCACCACGGACTCGAGGTACTCCACCCACACCGCGGTGTCGGCGACGGGGTCCTTGACGACCGAGCCGAGGATCCCGGCGGCGACGTCCGAAGGGCGCAGGACGCCGTCGCCGAAGTGCGCGGCCAGGGCGATGCCGTGCGCGACGACGGAGATCGCCTCGGCGGTCGACAGCGTCCCCGACGGGGTCTTCAGCGCCTGCCGGCCGTCGACCGTGCGCCCGGAGCGCAGCTCGCGGAACACCGTGACCACGCGGCGGATCTCGTCGGCGGCGGCCGGCACGGGCGGCAGCTCCAGCGCCACCCCGAGCTGCTCGACGCGGCGGGTCACGATCGCGACCTCCTCCTCGTGCGTCGCGGGCAGCGGCAGCACGACCGTGTTGAACCGGCGTCGCAGCGCGGACGACAGCTCGTTGACGCCGCGGTCGCGGTCGTTGGCGGTCGCGATGACGTTGAAGCCCTTGGCGGCCTGCACCTCGGTGCCCAGCTCGGGCACCGGCAGGGACTTCTCCGACAGCACCGTGATGAGCGCGTCCTGCACGTCCGAGGGGATGCGCGTGAGCTCCTCGATCCGCGCGATCGACGCGGTCCGCATCGCAGTCATCACCGGTGACGGCACGAGCGCGCGCTCGCTCGGCCCCTCGGCGAGCAGCCGCGCGTAGTTCCAGCCGTAGCGGATCGCATCCTCCGAGGTGCCCGACGTGCCCTGCACGACGAGGGTCGAGCTGCCCGAGACCGCCGCCGCCAGGTGCTCGCTGACCCACGTCTTGGCCGTGCCGGGCACGCCCAGCAGCAGCAGCGCGCGGTCCGTGGCGAGGGTCGCGACGGCGACCTCGACGACGCGGCGCGGCCCGACGTACTTGGGGGTGACGACCGTGCCGTCGGGCAGCGTGCCGCCGAGCAGGTAGGTGACGACCGCCCAGGGCGACAGCCGCCACGCGGGCGGGCGGGGCCGGTCGTCGGCGGCGTCGAGCGCGGCCAGCTCGTGCGCGAACGCCTGCTCGGCGTGGGGTCGCAGCAGGGTCTCGACGTCGGTCATGCCAGCTCCTCGAGCATCTGTCGGCGGACGAGCAGGGCGTCGGCGACGTCCTGCAGGGTGGCGGTCGTGGTGCGGTCGGTGGTGCGCACCGCGGCGGCTCGCACGCGTGCCTCGGTGGTCGGGTCGGGGCTCAGGGCGACCGCGAGCCGGTCACCGACGCCGGTGTGCCAGAACGACGGCAGCGGCGGCCCGGTGAGCAACCAGTGCAGCGCGGCGTCCACCACGGCGTCGGGCCAGGGCGTGGGCAGCACGTCCCACAGCTCCTCGACGTCCGTGCTGGACATGGCCCGGGCCGAACGCCGCACGTGCAGCCGGGCGACGACCGCCTCGACCTGCCCGGCGAGGGGCAGCACCCGCAGCAGCGCGGGGTCGGCGCCGTGCCGGGCCACGAGCGCGGCGGCCCACCGGGCGTCGCCGGTGCGCACGGCCGCGGCGCGCCAGCCGGCGTGCAGCTCGCGGTCCCGGTCGCCGTCGACCGTCCGGCCGACCAGCTGGGCCGGTGCGGCACCGAGGTGCTCCTCCCACCGGTGCGGCGGGGTCGCGGCGACGAGCGCCTCCAGCAGGGCGGCACGCCGCCCGCCCGTGGTGCCGGGTCCGAGGAGCGGCGAGGCGTCGTCGGGCTCGGGCAGGTCGACGACGAGCACCTGGCGCAGGGCGCGGCGTTCGCTGCGCACCAGGGCCAGCGCACGGTCCTCGCACTGCCGGGCGAACGCCGACCCCGGAAGGTCGACCAGCGCGCGTGCCGCGGCGTGCCGCACGCTCGCGGCGCGGTCCGTCAGCGCCCGCACGAGCAGCTCCTCGTCGTCGGGGCCGGCGCCGCCCTGCACGAGCGCGGCATGCAGGGCGGCGACCTGCGCGGCACGCTCGGGGGCGGGGCGCCGGGCGAACGCGGGGTCGATGATCGCCCCGCGGGCCTCGTCCGGCCCCGGCTCCGCGGCGGCCTGCCGGGCGGTGCGCCGGGCGAGCGCGTCCGACCACCCGGGGTGCGCCGCCGCGAGCCAGCGCCCGCGTGCACCGAGCACAGGCACGACGTCCGCGACCGTACCCTTCGCGGCCGCGACGAGGTCGAGCAGCCCGGGCAGGACCACCGCGGGCGCGACGACACCCCGCTCCGCCGCGGCGGCGAGCCACGCGGTCAGCAGGGCGCGGCCGCGGGTGTCGGTCCGGGCGAGCAGCGCGGTGAGGCGTGCCGTGGCGGCCGGGCCGGCCACGCGGCCGTCCTCGGGCGGAGCCGCGGCGGCGAAGGCTGCGGGCCGGGGCGGCACGGACGCGGCCCGGCGCGCGACGACGCCGACCGCGAGCGCGTCGAGCAGCGCCGCGGCGGGGTCGGCCGCGGGCAGGGAGCGGACCACGTCACCGACGACGCCGGGCATCCCGTCCGTGCTGACGGGGTGCCGGCGCAGCCCGAGCAGCCCGGCGGTGACGAGGTCGTCGCGGGCGCTCACAGGGCCACCAGCCCGGTGCCGTCCCAGGCGGCGAGGGCGTCGAGGCCCGCCGGGCCCCGGTCGCCGACCACCGTGACCGGCCGGCCCCCGCTGACGGCGAGCAGGCGCCACAGCCGGGGTGACGGCACGAGCGGGAGGCTGCCGGCGTCCACGCCCACGACGGACCAGCCGTCCTCGCCGCCGCCGGGTCCGGGCACCGGGACGAGGCCGTCGACGACCACCGGCGCCGCGGTGCACCACGGGTCGGCCGTCAGCGCCTGCGACCAGGCGCGTTCCGCCGTGTCCAGCGGCACGCCCGTCACGGGGCCGAGCGTCTCGGGCTCACCGTGCCGCGCGCCGACGACCGCACGGGTCGGGTCGCCGGGGTGGACGTGCAGGTCGGCGTCGACGGTCGTGCCGACGAGCAGCGGGACCTCCAGCGGCTGGCCGGACGCGGCGAAGGCGACGACGGTGAGGTCGCGGCCGGTGCGCTCGCCGCGCACGTGGACGCGGCGGAACCGCACCCTCCCGTCCGCACCGTCGCGGGTCGCGAGCACCTGCCAGCGGTCCCGCGCGGGCGGTGCCGCGAGCACGTCCTGGGTGCGGGTCGCCTCGCCGACGCGGCGGCGCACGACCGCCGCGAGCCCGGGGTCGAGCGCGTCGAGCCGTCCGTGGGCACGGACGAGCAGGTGCAGCATCGCGAGCTCGTCGAGCAGGCGGGCGGGCCAGCCCTCGCCGCTCGCCGCGACGGCGGGCAGGCGGCGCACGGCCTCGGCCAGGCCGGGTGCCTGCGCATCGACGAGGCGCGCGGCAACCTGCTCGTACGGCCCGTAGCCCCCGCGGTCGGCCCCGGCGACGCCGTGCTCGACCTGGTCGTGCAGCCACCGCTCGAGGTCCGCGACGCCCTCGCCGACACGACGGGCGCGCGCGGCGGCCCGCCGGGCGGCGGCCTGGGGGTCCGACGGGGACTGGGCCGGGGCGGCCGTGGCCCGGTCCGCCCGGTCGGCACGTGCCGCGAGCCAGGCGGCGGCGTGCTCGGCGGGCTCGGCGACGTCGGGCACGTGGCCGGCCGACCAGAGCAGCAGCAGCCCGAGGGCGTGCTTGCACGGGAACTTCCGGCTCGGGCACGAGCACTTGTACGCGGGGGCGGCGAGGTCGACGACCGTCGCGTAGGGCGTCTTGCCCGAGCCCTGGCACAGACCCCACAGCGCGGCCGGGCGGGTGCTCGCCCCGGTGCTCGACCACGGCCCGGGGCTCGCCAGCTTGTGCCCCGCCTTCGCCGACGACGCGTCGGGGGCGAGCGCGACGACCTGCTCGGCCGACCACCTCTGATCCACGAGCCGGGACGGTAGCGTCCGCCACCGACACCCGGCACCCCGTCCGCGTGCTGGTCCGACAGGTTCACCCGCACGTGCCGGGACCAGCGTCCCTGGCCGTCCCGCGCCGCGACGGCCAGGGTGGTCGTCGCGGCGCCGTCGGGCGCGTCCGACGTGAGGTGGTGGCATGGGCCGGGTCGACGCGGTGGTGCGGGCACTCGTCCGGGGACCTCTGCACGTGCTGCTGCCCGGGGTGCACGAGCTCACGTACGTCGGGCCGGTCAGCGGGCGGGTCGTCCGCCTGCCCGTGCAGGCCGTCGCGCACGACGGCGGCCTGGTCGTGCTGGTCGGCGACGCCGACCGCAAGCAGTGGTGGCGCGCCTTCCGCACGCCGCACCCGGTGACGGCCCGACGGGGCAGCACGAACGTCGCCGCCACAGGTGCGGTGCTGTCCGCCGCCGACCCCCGGCGTGCGCCCGCCGCGGCGGCGTACGCGGCGCGCACGCGCGTCCCCGTGCCGGTGGACGCCGTCCTCGTCCTCGTCGCCTGACCGGTCGCCACGCGCGGCCGCGGCCCCGGCGGCGGGGTGCCACGTCCTGCCGCCCCGTCCCGGGGACGACCGCCTCGCCCCCGGGACGGGGACCTCCACCTTGAGGATGACCGGCCCGGGGTCTCGATCTCCGCTCCGCGACGGTGCCGCGGGCACCACCGCGTCCGTAGCGTCGACACCGACACCGGACCGAGGAGGGACCCATGATCGAGGCCCGAGGACTGACCAAGAGGTACGGCAGCACGACCGCCGTCGACGGCATGACGTTCACCGTGCGCCCGGGGGCCGTGACCGGCTTCCTGGGCCCCAACGGCGCCGGCAAGTCCACGACGATGCGCATGATCGTCGGCCTGGACCGGCCCACCGCCGGCTCCGTGGCCGTCAACGGCCGCCCGTACGCCCAGCACCGCGCGCCCCTGCACGAGGTCGGCGCGCTGCTCGACGCGAAGGGCGTGCACACCGGCCGCACGGCGTACGCGCACCTGCGGGCCCTGGCCGCGACGCACGGCATCGCCCGCAGCCGCGTCGACGACGTCATCACCATGACCGGGCTCGACAGCGTCGCCCGTCGCCGCGTCGGCGGGTTCTCCCTCGGCATGGGCCAGCGCCTGGGCATCGCCGCCGCGATGCTCGGCGACCCGCAGACGCTCGTGCTGGACGAGCCCGTCAACGGCCTCGACCCGGAGGGCGTGCTGTGGGTGCGCACGTTCGTGCGCGCGCTCGCCGCCGAGGGCCGCACGGTGCTGCTGTCCTCCCACCTGATGAGCGAGATGGCGCTGACCGCCGACCACGTCATCGTCGTGGGCCGCGGCCGCGTGATCGCCGACGCCCCCGTCAGCGAGCTCGTCGCGCAGGCCAAGGGCGGTGGACTCGTGCGCGTGCGGACCCCGCAGACCGGCACCTTCGAGGAGGCCCTGCGGCGCGCGGGTGCGCAGGTCACCCAGGTCGAGCACGACCTGCTCGAGGTGGTCGGCGTGACCGCCGCGCAGATCGGCGAGCAGGCCGCCGCGCAGGGCGTCGTCCTGCACGAGCTGGCACCGGTGCGCGGCTCCCTGGAGGACGCGTACCTGGCGCTGACGGCCGACGAGGTCGAGTACCGCACCAGCCCCGCGCCCGCCCCCGCGGGCGCCGTCACGTCCGACGGGAGCGTCCGATGACCACGTCCACCCTCACCTCCCCCGCCCGCGTGCGCGCCGGCGCCCCCGCCCGCCCGGGCGTCACGCCGCTGCGCGTGCTGACCTCGGAGTGGATCAAGTTCCGCACCCTCCGCTCGACCGCGTGGACGCTGGCGGGTGCGGTGCTCGCGATGACCGCGATCGCCGTGATGCTGGCCCTGGTGTCGACGTCGGTCCCCGAGGCCGCCGAGACCAGCGGGATGAGCAACCTCGTGGTCCTGACGGGCGGGGTCCAGGTCGCCCAGCTCGCCCTCGTCGTGCTCGGCGTGCTCGTGATCACCGGTGAGTACTCGACCGGGATGGTGCGCTCCACGTTCGCCGCGGTGCCGTCCCGCCTGCCCGTGCTCGGAGCCAAGGCGGTGGTCACCGCGATCGCCGCGGCGGTCGTCACGGTCCTGGGCCTCGCGCTCGCGTGGGTCGCGACGCTGCCGTTCGACGGCGTCGCACCGCTGGACCTCGGCGACGCCGGGACGGTCCGGGTGCTCGGCGGCACCGTGCTCTACCTCGCCACGCTCACGCTCCTGGCGCTGACGGTCGGCGCGCTCGTGCGGCACTCGGCGGGTGCCATCGCCATCGTGATGGGGCTGCTGCTCGTCGTCGAGCCCGTGCTGTACATCGTCCCGAACCGCATCACCGCGACCATCGGGGCGTTCCTGCCGTCGACGGCCGGCTCGCGGATCATGACGGACCCCGACATGCTCGAGGCGACGCGGGGCATGAACGACGCACCGTTCCTCACCGCCTGGCAGGGGTACGGCGTCCTCCTCGCGTGGGTCGTCGTGCTGGGCACGCTCGCCGCGGTCCTGCTCCGACGCCGCGACGCGTGACCCGACGCGCGACCGTGGCAGGGTGACCTCGTGACCCCCGACCCGCCGACGCCCGGCGACGACGCCCGTCCCACGGGGGCGGGCGTCGCGCCGGGTGCGTTCACCGAGCTCCAGGCGCGGCGGCTCGGTCCGCTGCGCCGGTTCCTCGTGCGGCACCCGCGGGTCATGGACGCCGTCGTCGTGGTCGTGTTCCTCGTCCTCGCGCTGCTGTCGGTGCTGACGACCACGGGCATGGTCCTGGACTCGGGCCTGCTCGCCGACGACGACCGCGCGGTCGGCCTGCTCCTCGCGTGCGGCGTCGGCACGAGCGTCCTGGCGGCCGCGGCGCTGGTGTGGCGCCGGGCCGCACCGGTCGTCGTGACGGCCGCGCTCGCGGTCCTGGCCGTGGCCTCGCTGCTGGTCTCGGGCACCCTCGGGGCGCTCGACCTGGCGCTCGCGTGCGGCCTGTACGCGGTCGCGGCGTCCCGCCCGCCGCGCACGGCGTGGCTGACGTTCGGCGGCACGATGCTCGTGGTCGCGGGTGCCGGGTGGGTGTGGGAGCGCACGGACCTGACGAACCCCGACATCACGGTGATCACGCCCGAGGACCCGGGCGGTGTCGCGCCCGTGCTGTCGACGACGCCCTGGCAGTCGCACGTGCTGAGCACGACAGGGCTGCTCGTGGTGCTGCTCGTCGCGCTGTCGATCGGCACGAGCGTGCGCAACCGCCGCCTGCACGTCGCCGACCTCGTCGAGCGCACCAACGCCCTGGCCCGCGACCGCGACCAGCAGGCGCGCCTGGCGCGTGCCGCGGAGCGCACCCGGATCGCGCGCGAGATGCACGACGTCGTCGCGCACTCCATCACCGTGATGGTCGCGCTGTCCGACGGCGCGAGCGCGGCCCTGACCCGCTCCCCCGACGCCGCGCGCACCGCCCTCGACGAGCTGTCGAGCACCGGCCGCGGGGCCCTGGCGGACATGCGCCGCGTGCTCGGGGTGCTGGACGGCCACGACGCACCGCTGGAGCCGCAGCCCGGCCAGGACGACCTGGGCGGCGTCGTCGAGCGGTTCCGCGCGGCGGGGCTGCCCGTGCACGCCCGCGGGCTCGGCACGCCGCTGCCGGAGGAGACGACGTTCCGGCTGGCCGTGCACCGCATCGTCGCCGAGGCCCTGACCAACGCCCTGCGACACGCCCCGGGCACCACGCGCGTCCTGGTCGACCTGCGCCGCACCGACCGGGCCGTGGAGGTCGAGGTCGTCGACGAGGGCACGTCCCTGCCCGTCGCCGACGCCGGCGGCGCGGGGCGCGGCCTGATCGGCATGCGCGAGCGCGCCGCGGTGTACGGCGGCACCGTCGACGCCGGCCCCACCGTGCGCGGCGGCTGGCGCGTGCACGTCACCCTGCCCTGCGACGCACCGACGCACCCCGACGACCGGCCGACGGCCGGCACCGACCCGGGCCCCGCGCCCGACCCCGAGGAGATCCCTGCATGATCCGCGTCCTGCTGGTCGACGACCAGGCCCTGCTGCGCATGGGCTTCCGGCTCGTGCTCGAGGCGGAGGACGACCTGCAGGTCGTCGGCGAGGCCGGTGACGGGCGTGCCGCGCTCGACCAGGTCGCGGCCCTCGCGCCCGACGTCGTGCTGATGGACGTGCGCATGCCCGGCACGAACGGCATCGAGGCGACGCAGCGGGTCGTGGACGCGCACCCGGGCACGCGCGTGCTCATCCTCACCACGTTCGACCTCGACGAGTACGCGTTCGCGGCGCTGCGCGCCGGGGCGAGCGGGTTCCTGCTCAAGGACGCGCACCCCTCGGACCTGGTGGCGGCCATCCGCTCCGTCGCGTCGGGCGACGCCGTGGTCTCCCCGCGCGTGACCCGCCGGATGCTGGAGATGTTCTCCGACCGGCTGCCCGCCGGCGCCCCCGAGCCCGACGGCCTCGACCCGCGGCTGCGCGCCCTGACCCCGCGCGAGCTCGAGGTGCTCGGGCACGTCGCCGAGGGCCTGTCGAACGCGGAGATCGCCCAGCGCCTGTTCCTGTCGGAGGCGACGGTGAAGACCCACGTGGGCGCGATCCTCGCCAAGTGCGCGGTCCGCGACCGCGTCCAGGCCGTCGTCCTCGCCTACGAGACGGGCCTCGCCGGCCGCACCCGCTGAGACCGCGCACCCGCGCCGTCAGGACGCGGCGTCGCCGACCGGTCGGACGCCCGCCGGGCCGCGGCGCGAGGCGACGAGCAGCACGCCGAGCGCCGCCGCCGCGAGCGCCAGCGCGACGAGGACCACGAGCCGGCCGTCCGCTGCGGGCGGGTCGAGGAGGTCGGGGGTGGCGAGCACCGGGGACAGCTGGTCGGCCGCGGACCGTGCAGCGACGATCCCGGCCCCTCCGACGGCGAGGAGCAGCGAGGCGGCTGCGAGCGCCCACGCGGCACCGACCGCGGCACCGGGCACCGGGCGCGTCCCCCGGGCGCCTGCACCGACGACGACGCCGACCACCCCGAGCCCGAGGAACGCCGCTCCGAGGGCCGCCAGCGTCAGCTCCCGCAGGATGTCGTTGTCCGCACCGGGCAGCTCGACCAGCGTCCAGCCCACGGCACCGACCGCCCACGCGACCGACAGGGTCGCCACCCCGGCGACGACGGCGACGGCCACGACACCCATGACTGCTGTCCTCGTCCTCATCCGGCACATCCTGCCGCCCGCCGGCCGCGGCCCGCGCTCGGCGCCCAGGACGGCGGTCGACGTGCTGCCCCGGCACAGCGCCGGAGGGGAGACACGCCGGTGCCGATGAGTCGTGCCCCCGGCGCGGGTCGAGCAGGGTGGACGTTGCACACCGAGGACGGGAGCCGGAGATGACGGGGACGACGCAGCGGAGCCTGGACGTGCCGGGGGCGGTGCTCGCGTACGACGTGCGGGGACCGCTGCCCCCGACGGGCGGGGAGCCGCCGCTGCTGATGGTGGGTCAGCCGATGGACGCGACCGGGTTCGCCACCCTCGCCGGGCTGCTCCCGGAGCGGACGGTCGTGACGTACGACCCGCGGGGTCTGGGGCGCAGCACCCGCACGGACGGGTCGTCGACGCACGACCCCGTGCAGCAGGCCGAGGACCTGCACGCGCTCGTAGGGGCGCTCGGCGGGGGGCCCGTCGACGTCTTCGGCAGCAGCGGCGGGGCGGTGACGTCGCTGGCGCTGGTGGCCGCGCACCCGCACGACGTGCGCACGCTCGTCGCGCACGAGCCGCCGGCGCTGCCCCTGCTGCCCGACGCCGCGGAGGCGGAGGTGGTGTGGCAGCGGGTGCAGGCCGCGTACCAGGAGAAGGGCTGGGGTGCGGGCATGGCGGCGTTCGTCGCCATGACGTCCGTGCCCGGACCGTTCACCGCGGACAGCCTCGCCGAGCTGCCGGACCCGGCGGCGTTCGGCATGCCCGCCGAGGACGACGGCGCGCGCGACGACCCGCTGCTGTCGGGCGCGTCCACGCCCGTGACGGGCTACCGGCCGGACGTGGACGCGCTCCGCACCGCGCCGACCCGGGTCGTGGTGGCGGCGGGCATCGAGAGCAAGGACCTCATGACGTGGCGGACGAGCGCCGCGCTGGCCGACGCCCTCGGGGTCGAGCTGGCGGTGTTCCCCAGCCACCACGGCGGGTTCATGGGCCCCGAGTACGGCATGCCCGGTGCGCCGGAGGCCTTCGCCGGCCGCCTGCGCGAGGTGCTGGCGGCCGGCTGACGCACGGGGTGGGGCCCGGCGCGACCGGGCCCCACCACCGGTCAGCGGGTGCTGAGGACCTCCCGCACGAACCGCTCGGAGCGCTCGCGCAGCCCCGCGACGCGGCGGGCGACGAGCGCGTCGCGCACCTGCTCGGCGTCGGAGCCGGCCTCGGTGCGGGTCGGCGGGCGCCGCACGTTCGCCGAGCACAGGAAGTGCGTGCAGATCAGCGTGCCGATGGTGTTGCCGCGGCGCCCCGACGCCCCGCCGCGACGGGCCACGTAGAGGGTGACGTCGTCGGTGACGACGACGTCCTCGCACCACGCGCAGACGGTGCGGCGGCGGGCGAGGGTGCCGGCGCGGTCACCGGCGCGCAGCAGCACACCGGTCGGGGCGCCGTCGACCTCGAGGACGACGTACGCGGACAGGGGCGCCTTGCGGTCGCGCCAGCCGAGCAGGTCGAGACGGTCCCAGTCCTGGGCGTCGAGGTCGGGGAGGGTGGCCTGGGTGGCCTCGCGGCGGGACGCGTTGACGAAGCAGGCGCGGATGTCGCGCTCGGTCAGGGGGTTCATGGCGGGTCTGCGCTTCCGGTGGGTCGGCAGGCCGCCGCCGGGCGCACGGGAGCGTGCGCGGCTGCGCGGTGCGTCAGCGGGCCGGGGCGGCCGGGAGGGCGGGTGCCCGCGCCGGGGCCCGGCGACCGGTCGTCGGATGCCGCCCGCACGGTGGCGGGCGTGGGTCAGGACGAGGTCAGCGGGGCGCGACGCGGTCGCGCGGCGTGCCTGAGCAGGCCTGTGCGGCCGCCTCGCAGCCTGCGGTCGGGTTCCGCACCACTCGCTCCTCGTCCTGGGCCTCGACCGGCACCGTGAGGTGCCGGTCGAGGCGATGCTACGTCAGCCGCGGCGCTCGCCGCCCGCGGCGGGGGCGCCGCTCGAGCGGCCGGCCCGGCGCGGGCCCTGGCGGCGGCTCGGCGCGCTGGGGGTGCTCTCCGAGGTCCACGCGAGCGCGGGTGCCCCGGACCGGCGCGCTCCGGCGCCCTGGGTGCGTGCCCCGGCGCCCTGACCGCGCGTCGCGGACCCGTCGCGGCGCGTGCCGGCCGACCCGGCGGAGGCACCACCGCGCCCACGGCCGCCGCCCGAGCCCGCGCCGTGCGCCGCGGACGCGTCGCTGCGCGGGGCGCCGCCGCCCTGCCCGCCGCCGGAGCCGCCCCGGCGTCGGCGCGACGGCTGCGAGCCGCCGGCGGAGGTCGACCTGCCGCCGCCCGACCGGGCCGGGGCCGCCGCGGGTGCGACCGCCGTGGGCGCCACGGGCTCGGCGAGGGTGCCGACGAGCGCCTCGAGCGCGGGCGAGCCGAGGCGCACCGGCTGCGGCGTGACCTTGATGCCGGCCTGGCGCGTGAGGTCCCGCACGTCGCCCATCTGCTCGGGCAGGACGAGCGTGACGACGTCGCCGCCCGAGCCGGCACGCGCGGTGCGGCCCGAACGGTGCAGGTACGCCTTGTGCTCGGCCGGCGGGTCGACGTGGACGACCAGCTCGACGTCGTCGACGTGGATGCCGCGCGCCGCGATGTCCGTGGCCACGAGCACCCGCACGCCGCCGTTGGAGAACGCGTCGAGGTTGCGCTCGCGCGCACCCTGGCTGAGGTTGCCGTGCAGGTCGACGGCGGGCACGCCCGCGCTGGTGAGCTGCTTGGCGAGCTTCTTCGCGGCGTGCTTGGTGCGCATGAACAGCACGCGCCGGCCGGTGCCGGAAGCGAGGTGCTGCACGACGTCACGCTTGACGGTCGCGTCGGCGACGGTCAGCACGTGGTGCGTCATCGCCGAGACGGGCGACTGCGCGGTGTCCACGGAGTGCCGCAGCGGGTTGCGCAGGAACGCGGTGACGAGCTTGTCGACGCCGTTGTCCAGCGTGGCGGAGAACAGCATGCGCTGCCCGCCGGCGGGGGTGGCCGCCATGATGCGCTTGACGCCCGGGAGGAACCCGAGGTCGGCCATGTGGTCGGCCTCGTCGAGGACGGTGATCTGCACGTCCGCGAGCGAGATGACCTTCTGCTTCATGAGGTCCTCGAGCCGGCCGGGGCAGGCCACGACGATGTCGATGCCGCCCTTGAGCGCGGACTCCTGCGGGCGCTGCGAGACGCCGCCGAAGATGGTGGTGACGTGCAGCCCGGCGGCCTTGGCCAGCGGTTCGAGCGTCGCGGCGATCTGGGTGGCGAGCTCGCGCGTCGGGGCGAGCACGAGGCCGCGCGGGCGGCTCGGCACGCGCTTCGGCAGGTGGGTCCCGGGCACCAGGCCCGCGAGACGGGCGACGAGCGGGAGGCTGAACGCGAGGGTCTTGCCGGAGCCGGTGCGGCCGCGGCCGAGGACGTCACGGCCGCCGAGGGTGTCGGCCAGCGTCGCGGCCTGGATGGGGAACGCCTCGGTCTTGCCCTGCGCGGTGAGGGCACGGACGAGGACCTCGGGCACGCCGAGGGAGGAGAAGCTGGTCACAGGGTGGTCGCCTTTCGGGGCGTCGTGGGGGCGCCCACCAGGCAGCCATCGCACCCGGGACGCGGGCCCGCGCAGATCCAGAAGTCGCGCAGAGCCACCCCTAGTCTGCCTCATCGCCCGCCCGACGGCGCTGTCACGCTGCTCACAGGCGTCGAGCGGGCTGCGTGGCGTCGCCCGCGCAGCAGCCCGCTGACCGTCGGGGACCTGCGCCACCTGGCCGGCGGCGCCGGCGAGCGCGCCCGTCTCCCTCGACAGGAGCATGTGCGGGGCGCACGTCCCAGCGTGCGGGCGTCCGGAGCCCCCGGTCGAGCACCTCGTCTGCGTTCACGTCCCACCTCTGTTCATTCAGGATGAACAGCGCCAAGAGATGAACAGGGCGTCAGGCGTCGACGTAGGCGGCCAGGTGCTGGCCCGTGAGCGTCGATCGGGACGCGACCAGGTCCGTGGGCGTGCCCTCGAACACCACGGTGCCGCCGTCGTGCCCGGCCCCGGGGCCGAGGTCGATGATCCAGTCGGCGTGCGCCATCACGGCCTGGTGGTGCTCGATCACGATCACCGAGCGGCCGGACTCGACGAGGCGGTCGAGCAGGCCGAGCAGCTGCTCCACGTCCGCGAGGTGCAGACCGGTCGTGGGCTCGTCGAGCACGTACACGGCGCCCTTCTCCCCCATGCGCGTCGCGAGCTTGAGGCGCTGGCGCTCCCCGCCCGACAGGGTGGTCAGCGGCTGGCCGAGCCCGACGTACCCGAGCCCGACGTCGACGAGGCGTTCCAGCACGGCGTGCGCGGCGGGCGTGCGGGCCTCGCCCTCGGCGAAGAACGCGGCAGCCTGCGTGACGGGCATCGCGAGGACCTCGGCGATGTCCTTGCCGCCGAGCCGGTACTCCAGCACGGACGCCTGGAACCGCCGCCCCTCGCACTCCTCGCAGGTGCTGGCGACGCTCGCCATCATGCCGAGGTCGGTGAACGTGACGCCGGCGCCGTTGCAGGTGGGGCACGCGCCCTCGGAGTTGGCGCTGAACAGCGCGGGCTTGACGCCGTTGGCCTTGGCGAACGCCTTGCGCACGGGCTCGAGCACACCGGTGTACGTGGCGGGGTTGGAGCGGCGCGACCCGCGGATCGCGCCCTGGTCGATCGCGACGACCCCCTCGCGGCCGACGACCGAGCCGTGGATGAGCGAGCTCTTGCCCGACCCGGCCACGCCGGTGACGACGGTGAGCACACCGAGCGGCACGTCCACGTCGACGCCGCGCAGGTTGTGCGTGCTCGCCCCGCGCACCTCCAGCACGCCCGTGGGGGTGCGGACCGTGGGCTTGAGCCGCGCGCGGTCGTCGAGGTGCCGCCCGGTGAGCGTCCCGCTGGTGCGCAGCCCGTCGACGGTGCCCTGGAACACGATCTCGCCGCCCGCGGTCCCGGCCCCGGGGCCGATGTCGACGACCTGGTCCGCGACCGCGATCGCCTCGGGCTTGTGCTCGACGACGAGCACCGTGTTGCCCTTGTCGCGCAGCCGCAGCAGCAGGTCGTTCATCTTCTGGATGTCGTGCGGGTGCAGGCCGATCGTCGGCTCGTCGAAGACGTACGTCACGTCGGTCAACGAGGAGCCGAGGTGCCGGATCATCTTGGTCCGCTGCGCCTCGCCGCCCGACAGGGTGCCCGCGGGCCGGTCCAGCGAGAGGTAGCCGAGGCCGATCTCGACGAACGAGTCGAGCAGGTGCCGCAGCCCCTGCAGCAGCGGGGCGACCGACGGCTCGTCGAGGCCACGCACCCATGCCGCGAGGTCCGTGATCTGCATGGCGCACGCGTCGGCGATCGAGAGGCCGGCGATCCTCGACGACCGCGCCCCCGGCCCCAGCCGGGTGCCCTCGCACTCGGGGCAGGTGGTGAACGTGACGGCACGCTCGACGAACGCGCGCACGTGCGGCTGCAGGGAGTCCACGTCCTTGGAGAGGATCGACTTCTGGATCCGGGGCACCAGGCCCTCGAAGGTCACGTTGATGCCGTCGACCTTGATGCGCCGCGCCTCGCCGTAGAAGAGCTCCTGCCGCTGCTTCGCCGTGAACGACGCGACCGGCTTGTCGCCCGGCACCACCGCGGAGTAGATCCGCCCGTACCAGCCGTCCGCGCTGTACCCGGGCACCGTGATCGCGCCCTCGGCCAGGCTCTTCGAGTCGTCCACGAGCTGGCCGAGGTCCACGTCGTTGACCGCGCCCATGCCCTCGCACCGCGTGCACATGCCGCCCAGGCGCTCGTACTCCGCCCTCACGGCCTTCGACGACGCCGCGTTGCGCTCCACCGTGATCGCGCCGGTGCCGCGCACCGACGCGGTGTTGAACGAGAACGCGGACGGCGGGCCGATGTGCGGGTCCCCCAGGCGGCTGAACAGGATCCGCAGCATCGCGTTCGCGTCGGTGGCCGTGCCGACCGTGGAGCGCGGGTTCCCGCCCATGCGCTCCTGGTCGACGATGATCGCCGTGGTCAGGCCCTCGAGCAGGTCGACGTCGGGCCGCGCCAGCGACGGCATGAACCCCTGCACGAACGCCGAGTAGGTCTCGTTGATGAGCCGCTGGGACTCCGCGGCGATGATGCCGAACACGAGCGAGCTCTTGCCGGAGCCGGACACGCCGGTGAACACCGTCAGCCGCCGCTTGGGCAGGTCGACGCTGACGTCCTTGAGGTTGTTCTCCCGCGCCCCGTGGACGCGGATGAGGTCGTGGGCGTCCGCGACGTGCGCGTCGGCGGCGGCGCTCGTGGCGCTCGGGGCGGGGGATGGCGTGGCCGGGCTCATCGTTCCTCCGTCAGTGAGGCGGCGCGCAGGCAGGGACCCAACGTAACCAGCACGTCCGACACGACGACGGACCCGCGCCGGGCCGCAGAACGCGCGGGCTGCGACCGATCAGACGGCGTTGATCCGCAGCAGGTTGCCCGCCGGGTCCCGCACCGCGGCGTCCCGCACCCCGTACGGCTGGTCGGTGGGCTCCTGGACGACGTCGGCGCCACCGGCCACGAGCGCGTCGAAGGTGCCGTCCAGGTCCGCCGTCGCCAGCGTCAGCGCGCCGTAGCTGCCCTTGGCCATGAGCTCGAGGATGGTGCGCCGCTCGTCGTCGCTGATCCCCGGGTCCACGGCCGGCGGGTGCAGCACGACCGACGTGCCGGCGCCGCCGGGCGGGCCGACGGTGATCCACCGCATGCCCTCGTAGCCGACGTCGTTGCGGACCTCGAGGCCGAGCAGGTCCCGGTAGAAGCGCAGCGACGCCTCGGGGTCGGTGTGGGGCAGGAACGCGTGGTGCACGGTGATGTCCATGCCCGCCACGCTACGAGCGGGCCCCGGCGCGCGCTTCTCGGATCCTGACCGGTCGGGTCGCCTGCCGCGTGTGGCACGACGGCATCTCCCCGCCCGCCTCCCGCCGCCGGTACACGCTCGGCGGCACGCCCATGAGCTCGGTGAACCGGGTGCTGAACGTGCCCAGCGACGAGCACCCCACCGCGAGGCACACGTCCGTCACGGACAGGTCGCCGCGCCGCAGCAGCGCCGCGGCCCGCTCGATGCGCCGCGTCATCAGGTACGCGTAGGGCGGCTCGCCGTACACCCGCCGGAACTCCCGGCTCAGGTGCCCGGCGGACATGTGCGCGCCGCGCGCGAGGGCCTCGACGTCCAGGGGCCGGGCGTACTCCCGGTCGATCCGGTCGCGCACCCGCCGCAGCCGCACCAGGTCCCGCAGCCGCTGCTCCTCGACGTCCGTCGTCACCCGTCGATCGTGCCACGGCCCCCGTCGGCGGCACCCTGACCCCGACGGGTGGAGACCGTGACCGTGAACTTCGGGTCCCGCCCGGCCTGCCGGGTCGGCCCGACGAAAGCCTCCAGCGTGGGCCGGTAGCGCAGGTGGGAGTTCCACACGGCCCAGAGCTCGCCGCCCGGCCGCAGCACGCGTGCGGCCTCGACGAACAACGCCCGGGCGACGCCGGGGTGCACGGCGGCGCCGACGTGGAACGGCGGGTTGAGCAGCACCACGTCGACGGACGCGTCGGGCAGGGCGTCGGCCCCGTCCGCGCGGAGCACCTGCACGCGGTCGGCCACGCCGTTGGCCTCGACGGTCGCCCGCGCCGAGGCGACGGCCGCCGCCGACTCGTCGGTCGCGACGACGCGCATGCCGGGCCGCCGCCGGGCCAGCGCCACGGCGAGGACGCCGGTGCCGCAGCCGAGGTCGAGGGCGGTGCCGTCGGCGGGCGGCAGGTCGTCGAGGTGCGCGAGCAGCGCCCGGGTGCCGATGTCGACACCCGTGCCGGCG
Organism: Cellulomonas sp. SLBN-39; assembly: GCF_006715865.1. Taxonomy (NCBI): domain Bacteria; kingdom Bacillati; phylum Actinomycetota; class Actinomycetes; order Micrococcales; family Cellulomonadaceae; genus Cellulomonas; species Cellulomonas sp. SLBN-39. Next base: position 129,519 of record NZ_VFOA01000001.1, read on the forward strand.
AACGCGCCGCCGTGCGCGCACACCGTGAGGCCGACGTCCGGGTGCGTGACGCGCTCCGGCCACCGCGGTGCCGGGCGCTCGGCGGCCGGGCGGGGCTGGGTCGCGACCAGCACCCGCGACTTCTGCCGGGCGAGCCGGGCCCGGACGTCGCCGAGGTGCCGGGCGAGGACGTCGTTCATGTGGGTCGTCATGTGCTTGAGCCGACCCCCGGCCAGGACGACGACGGACGGGTCGGCGTGCACGGCGACCAGCGCCGCGACCTCGTCGAGCGCGTCCAGCGACCGCGGCAGCTGGAGGAGCACGACGCGCGCACCGGCGACGAGCGAGGCGTCGAGCCCGTGCGACGTGAACCCGCCCAGGCCGAGCCGCTCGGCGTTGGCGTGCAGCGCCCGCTCCCCCGTGAGCCGGTCCTGGTGGGTCCGCACCCCGGTGACGCCGTGCCGGGCGACCGCCCCGAGGGTCAGCGCGCCGTACCGGTCGCCGATGACGACGACGGTGCCGTCGGCCGCGCCCGCGAGCGCCGGCGCGGCCTCGTCGAGCAGCAGGCGGTCGGTCGCGTCGACCGCGTGCAGGTTGGGGGCCTCGAGGTCGGGATGACGGCGCAGCGCGTCGAGGACGTCGCTCATCGCGCGGACAGAGGTCGGATCACCGGCCCGAGGCTAGCAACGCCGTCGGAGGACGTCGGCGGGCCCGCCGCGGACCCCGTGCTGCGAGGGACCGACCACGGCGGGTCAGTACGGGAGCCTGTCGAGGCCTGCGGCCGACATCATCTGCTCGTAGTCGCGGAGCAGCCGGGCCGACCTCGGGCCGTCGACGTGGCTCGCGAGGGTGTCGCCCTGGACGAGCAGGCCGGGGAACCGCCGACCGGGCTGCTGCACGAGCTGGACGTTGCCGCCCCAGACCAGCCGCTCGGGCGGCGCCAGCGGTTCCACGTCGGGCGCGCCCGCGTCCCACCAGTCGGCCGAGACGGTAGCGGCACGCAGCCGCTCGACCCGGTCCAGCACGTAGGCCTCGACGGCCCCGGGCAGGCGCACCACGTGCCCGTCCACCACGTGTGCGAGCCCGTCCGGCCACGCCAGCACCCCGTCGGTCCGGACCGCCGTGCCACCGGGCGCAGCGCAGAAGGGGCACGGCGAGGCGTCCGCGTCCTCACGCAGGAGCGCGCCACCACCGAGGTAGGTCGCGACCTCCCGTCGCTCACCCTCGTCCCACTCGTCGTCGACGAGGTCGCGGGGGTCAGGGCGTCCGGGGTGCTCCTCGGACCGCCAGGTTCCGATCAGCCGCAGGACCACGGTGCCCTCCATCAATCAGCTCTCCACGCGCGCGGCGCTCGGCGCCGGGTCCACGTCGATCAGCAGTCGCAGCCGGGCGGGGAAGGGCACCTCCGGCGCACCACAGCCGTCCGTCACGCGAACCCCCGTCGCCCGCCATGGCCCAGATCGTGCCAGACCGCCACGACGCGGCGGCGCACGGCGGTCGTCGACGACCGGCGACGGGTCGCGCAGGCGCCTCAGGCGTCCAGGAACCACGCGACCAGGAAGACCCCCGCGACGACGAGCGGGACGACGACGGACCAGAGCAGGACGGGGCGGCGCTCGAACCGCCCGGTCGAGCCGGGGAACGCGGCCTCGATCTCGGCCGCACGGTTGAGGCGGTGCTCGTGGTCGACTTCGACGCCCGCGCCGCGGAGCGCCGCGATGACATCGTCGCGGCGCCACACCTCACGGTAGGTGCGGAGCACCGCGGCGAGGCTCCCGTCCGGGGCGAAGACGAGAGCCCGACCTGCAGGACCGGCGACCAGCCGGACCTGGTGGCCCGGCCCGAGGCGGACGACGCGACGACGCCACATGCCCTGGTGGACCAGGAGGAGCGACTCCTCGTCGACCCGTGCCAGGTGAAGCCGAGTCCGGGCGAAGAGCAGCGTGAAGGTGACGCCGACGAGTGCGAGCGCGCAGCTGGCCAGCGCAGCCCTCGACGCGGGGTCCGCGAGGACCTCGGTGATCAGGTGGCTGCCGTGCCGCGAGGGCTGCACCAGGAACATGAGGACGAGGGCGGCCACGGTGAGCCGCGGGGCCCGCAGGGTGACGGGCAGACCCGACGAACCGTTCGGCTCGCTGCGCTCCCGGCGGCGTCGGCCTGCTCGACCCGTCGTCTGCCCACCACCTGGGCCCGGCCCGTGGCGGTCGGCACCGCGCTCGTCCACTCTGCACTCCCCCGCGTGGCCGCGTCGCGCGGCCCCTCACGGCCCATCGGTACGCACGCGGCGCGACTGGTGCCGGACGGGACGCAGTCACCCGATCCGACGCCCCAGCCCGTCGCCCTGCTCGACCTGGACTCACGGGCTCGTCGTGGCCCGACGATCAGCCGCCGAAGGGCAGGACGGGGCGGCCGGGCACGTCGACGCGGACGCGGAAGAGGGCGCCGGCCTCGGGCTCGGGGTCGTCGAGGTTCTCGCGGGAGGTGGTGACGTAGAGGTCGCGCAGGTCGGGGCCGCCGAGCGTGCACGCGGTGGTGAGGCGGACGGGCAGCTCGACCTCGGCGATCACGTCGCCGGCGGGCGAGTGGCACCGCACGCGCCCGGCGGTGTTGAGCGCGACCCACACGTTGCCCGCGGCGTCGACGACGAGGCCGTCGGGGCGCTCCCCGGGGCGGCCGGCGAAGGGGCGGCGGTTCGTCAGCCGCCCGCGCACGACGTCGAAGACCGCGGTGCGGCCGGTGGCGGTGTCGTCGTAGTAGGCGCGGGTGCCGTCGGGCGAGAAGTCGAGACCGTTGGAGATCGTCACGTCGTCGAGCACGACCTGCACGTCGAGGTCCGGGGTGATGCGGTAGAGGGTGGCGGCGCCGGGCGCCCGGTCGTACGCCATGGACCCGGCGTAGAGGGCGCCGCGCGGGTCGCAGGCGCCCTCGTTCATGCGCACACCGGGGTCGGTCCACAGCTCGGGCAGGGCGGTGGGCGCTGCGTCGGGGTCGTCGGCCAGGGCGATGCCGCGTTCGAGCCCGACCACGTAGCCGCCGCGGGTGCGGGGCCGCACGAAGGCCGCGACGTCGCCGACGTGCAGGCGGTCGACGGTGCCGTCGTCGCGCAGGGTCAGCAGGTCGCCGGCGAGCATGTCGACCCAGCGCAGCCCGCCCCAGGTCGGCGACCAGCACGGGCCCTCGCCGTGGTAGGCGACGGGGTCGGTGATCTGCTCGGCACGCAGCACGGTGCTCCTCGGGGACGGGGGTGGGGTGGGTGCGAGCCTGGCGCGGATGCGCACCCGGCGCACGTCGAGCCGCTCGGCGGCGGGCGGGTCCGGGTCAGCGCGGGGCGGCGGGCGTGATGACGAGCGCGTGCTCGCGCACGTGGTCCAGAGCCCGCCGGACGGCGCCGAGGGTGACGACGTCCCGGCCCAGGTCGGAGGCGAGCACCTCGACGCCCGGGGGGTCGACGTACCGGTCGAGGTCGCGGCGCACGAGCGCGAGCAGCGGCTCGCAGGACGCGGCGACGGCACCGGCGACGACGACGCGCTCGGGGTCGTAGATGCTCGCGAACGTCGCGACGACGCGGGTGACGCGCGCGGCGGCGTGCTCGACGACCGCGAGCGCGAGGGGGTCGTCGGCGTCGGCGGCGGCGAGGACGTCGGCCGCGTCGAGGGTGGCGGGGTCGACGTCCTGCAGCGCGGACCCGTGGTGGCCGTCGTCCCGGCCCAGGCGGGCGAGCTGGGCGAGGGCGTCGTCGCGGACGAGGGCGGCGATGCCGGTGGCCGAGCCGACGCCGTCGACGAGGTCGAGGTAGCGCATCTCCCCCACGCCGCCGTGGGCGCCGCGCAGCAGCCGACCGTCGTCGACGACGCCGGCACCGAGGCGCTCGCCGGCCAGCAGCGTGACGTGGCACCGCACGTCCCGGCCGTGCCCGAGCCGGTGCTCGGCGAGGGCGGCGAGGTTGGCGTCGTTGTCGACGAGGGTCGTCCAGCCGTGCCGGTCGCGCAGGTGGTCGACGATGCCGGGGTTCATGCGCTCCCAGAAGGGGTTGTCGCGGAACGTCGTGCGCCCGTCGCGGTCGACGGGTGCGGGCACGCCGACGGCCACGGCGAGCACGGTGCCCGGGTCGGCGCCCGCCTCGTCGAGCACCTCCCGCGCCGCCCGCTCGATGCTGGTCAGGCGTGCTGCGCCGAGGTCGTCGGGCGACGACGGCAGCACCGCGCGGGCGAGCGTGGCGCCGCGCAGGTCGGTGGCGGTCGCGCTGATGCGGTGCTGCCCGGCGTCGACGCCGACGACGACGCCGGCACGGGGGTCGAAGGCGTAGCGGCGGGCGGGACGGCCCTTGCCGGGGTCGGTGCCGGTGCGCCGGCTCGCCAGCTCGGTGACCCAGCCGCGGGCGATGAGCTCGTCGCAGACGTCGTGCACGGTGGCGCGCGAGAGCCCGGTGGCCTCGACGAGCGCGGTGCCGGTGACCTCGTCGAGGTCCCACAGCCGGTCGAGCACGAGCCGTGCGCTGGCGTCGCGCAGGTGCCGGGACGACACCGGGGTCCGATCCACCTCTTGACCTCCTCGGGCTTCGCGGTCACTCTAGTGGCAGGTCTTAAATTTAGGTCCTACATCAAGAGCGGCCATCCCGGGGGGACGCATGACGACGGTGACGGGGATCGACCAGGTGCTGGCCGCAGGGTCGGCGCAGGACGCGACCTGGTGGCGGCAGGCCGTCGTCTACCAGATCTACCCGCGCAGCTTCGCCGACTCGAACGGCGACGGCGTCGGCGACCTGCGCGGCATCACCGCCAGGGTCGACCACCTGCGCGACCTCGGCGTCGACGCGGTCTGGCTGAGCCCCTTCTACCCCTCGGCCCTGGCCGACGGCGGCTACGACGTCGACGACCACCGCGCCGTCGACCCCCGCATCGGCACCCTCGACGACCTCGACGCGATGCGCACCGCCCTGCGCGCCGCCGGCATCCGCCTCGTCGTCGACATCGTCCCCAACCACACCTCGAACCGGCACGCCTGGTTCCGCGAGGCCCTCGCCTCCCCGCCCGGATCCCGCGCCCGGCAGCGCTACGTGTTCCGCCGCGGCCGCGGCGCCCACGGCGAGCTGCCGCCCAGCGACTGGACCGCGAGCTTCGGCGGCCCGGCGTGGGAGCCCGTCGGAGACGGCGAGTGGTACCTGCACCTGTTCGCCCCCGAGCAGCCCGACCTCAACTGGGCCGACGACGATGTCCGCGCGGACTTCCTGCGCACGCTCGCGTTCTGGGCCGACCGCGGCGTCGACGGGTTCCGCATCGACGTCGCCCACGCCCTCGTCAAGGACCTCACCGAGCCGCTGCCCTCCCAGGCCGAGCTCGACGCCCACCTCGGCGACGGCACGCACCCGCTGCAGGACCGCGACGAGGTCCACGAGATCTACCGCGAGTGGCGGCGCCTGTTCGACCGCTACGACCCGCCGCGCACCGCGGTCGCCGAGGCCTGGGTGCCCGCGCACCGGCGCGCGCGGTACGCGTCGCCGCAGGGGCTGGGGCAGGCCTTCAACTTCGACCTGCTCGAGTCCCCCTGGGACGCGGCGGCGTTCGCGTCGATCATCGAGAAGAACCTCGCGCTGGCCCACGAGTCCGGGGCGTCGTCGACGTGGGTCCTGTCCAACCACGACGTGGTCCGGCACGCCAGCCGGTACGCCCTGCCCACCGGCACGGACCTGACCGCGTGGCTGAACGCCGACGGCACCGACCCCGCCCCGGACGAGGCGCGCGGCCTGCGCCGGGCGCGCGCCGCGACGCTGCTCATCCTCGCCCTGCCGGGCTCGGCGTACCTGTACCAGGGCGAGGAGCTCGGCCTGCCCGAGGTCGCGGACCTGCCGCGCGACGCGCTCGCGGACCCGACCCACCTGCGGTCCGGCGGTGCGCAGAAGGGCCGCGACGGCTGCCGGGTGCCGCTGCCGTGGACGTCCCACGGCCCGACGCTGGGGTTCGGCGACCAGCACGCGCACCTGCCCGTGCCGGCGTCGTTCGCGCGGTTCGCGGCCGACGCGCAGGCCGCGGACGAGTCCTCGACCCTGGCGCTGTACCGGAAGGCGCTCGCCGAGCGGCGCCGCCGGCAGACCGGGGAGATGCTGGAGTGGCTGACGGACGTCCCGCCGACGGTGGTGGCGTTCCGCCGGCCCGGCGGCTGGACGTCGGTGACGAACTTCGGGACCACGCCGGCACCGCTGCCGGCGGGTCAGGTGGTCCTCGCCAGCGGGCCGCTCGACGGCACCGGGGTGCCGGCCGAGACGACCGTGTGGCTGGAGCAGGGCACGACGGACGCGTGACGCAGGACGGGCGGGTGCACCGACGCACCCGCCCGGCAGGGGGCGCGGCAACGGTGCCGCGGCGACTTCGACCACCGGAGGCGACAGCATGACGTCACCGTCCACCCTGATGCGGGCCGAGCTGAGCCGCCGGGGGTTCCTGCGCGGCCTCGGGGCCGCCGGCGCGGGGCTCGCCCTCGCGTCGTGCTCCAGCGCCTCGGCGTCGTCGGGCACCACGGAGATCGTGTTCTACCAGTCCAAGCCCGAGGTCATCGGGTACTTCGGCGAGCTCATCGAGCAGTTCCACCAGTCCCAGTCCCGGGTGCGGGTGCGGCACGACTCGACGTCGAACCTCGCGGGGTCGTTCGTGCGGGAGCAGCCGCCGGACATCGGGTGCCTCAACTACAACTTCGAGATCTCCCGGTACGTGGAGCGCGGCGCCCTCTCGGACCTGTCGGACATGCCGGAGGCGGGCCGCGTCCTGCCCGAGCTGCAGCCGCTGATCGACGTCACCGCCAGCTACCCGGGCCGCACGAGCGTGATCCCGTACTCGCTCATGGCCGCGGCGGTGCTCTACAACCGCGAGATCTTCGCCGACCTCGACCTGACGCCGCCGACGACCTGGGACGAGCTGCTGACCCTGTGCCGCACGCTGACCGACGCGGGCGTCACGCCGATCTACTCCACGTTCAAGGACCCGTGGACGATCGCGCAGGGCCACTTCGACTACACGGTCGGCGGCCTGGTCGACACCACGGACTTCTTCACGCAGCTCAAGGCGCAGGGCACCGACGTGGGGCCCGGCTCCCCCGTCGCCTTCCAGCAGCAGGTGCTCGAGCCCGTCCAGCGCATGCAGGAGCTCGTCGCGTTCACCAACCCGGACGCCGCCAGCCGCGGCTACGGCGACGGCAACGTGGCGTTCGCACGCGGCGAGGCCGCCATGTACCTGCAGGGGCCGTGGGCGCTCGGGGAGATCGCCAAGACCAACCCCGACCTCGACGTCGGGGCGTTCCCGCTGCCGATGACGGACGACCCGGCGGACCGCCAGGTCCGCGTCAACATCGACCTGGCGCTGTGGATCCCCGAGGGCTCACGGAAGAAGGAGGCGGCCCGGGAGTTCCTGGCGTTCCTCATGCAGCCGGAGGTCATCGACGCGTACAACGCCCACGCGCTCGGCTTCGGCGTCACCCAGGGCGCCGCACCCGTGACGGACCCGACGCTCGTCGAGCTGCGCGAGTACTACGACCGGGCCGCGTTCTACGTGGGCGCGTCCCAGCTGGTGCCGCAGTCGATCCCGCTGCAGAACTACACGCAGTCCCTCGCGGCCGGAGCCGCCCCCGGGCCGGTCCTGGCCACGCTCGACGCCGACTGGCGGCGGCTCGCGTTCCGCTCCTGACGCCGCGCGCCGCCCACCCACGAACGGAGCCACCCGATGGTCACCGCACCCACCACCCGGGCGACGTCCCGGGGCGCCCGCGCCGCGGCACCGACGCCGCCGGCCGGGGACCGCCACCGCCGCGTCCCGGGCACGTTCTACCTGTTCCTCGTGCCCACGCTCGTCGTGTTCACCCTGTCGATCACCCTGCCCGCCGTCATGGGCATCACGTTCAGCTTCACCGACTCCGTCGGGTTCGGAGAGTTCTCGTTCACCGGCCTGACCAACTACGTCGCCCTGTTCTCCGACCCCGCGATCCGCAGCTCCTACCTGTTCACGGTCGGGTTCGCGCTGGTCACGGTGCTGCTGGTCAACGTCGTCGCGTTCCTGCTGGCCGTGGGCCTGACGGCGCGGATCCGGGCCAAGGTCGCGCTGCGCACGGTGTTCGTGCTGCCCATGGTGATCTCGGGCATCGTCATCGCCTACGTCTTCAACTTCCTGTTCTCCAACTCCGTGCCGCAGCTCGGGCAGGCCCTCGGCATCGGACCGCTGGAGCAGAGCCTGCTGGCGAACCCCGACCTGGCGTGGACGACCATCGTGATCGTCACCGCGTGGCAGGCGGTGCCGTCCGCGCTGCTCATCTACATCGCGGGCATCCTGTCGATCCCCGGCGAGGTGTACGAGGCCGCCGCCATGGACGGCGCGTCCGCGCGCCGCCGCCTGGTGTCGATCACGCTGCCGCTGGTCGCCGGGTACGTCGTCATCAACCTCGTCATCGGCTTCAAGAACTTCCTCAACGCCTACGACATCATCGTCGGCCTGACCAACGGCGGTCCCGGCACCGCGACGCGCAGCGTCGCCATGACGATCTTCTCCGGGTTCACCGGCGGCGACTACGCCTACCAGATGGCCAACGCGACGATCTTCTTCCTCATCGCCGTCGTCCTGGCCGTCGCCCAGCTGCGCCTGACCCGCGGAAGGAGCGCCCTGTGACCGCCCAGACCCTGACCACGACCACGCCCGCCCAGGTGCCGGTGACCCGGCGCCGGTTCCGCCGCCGCGGCGGCGAGGACCGCACCAGCTGGGGCACCACGACCATCCTCGCGCTGTGCACGCTGGCGGTGTTCGCCCCGCTGTACGCGACGGTGACGATGGCGTTCAAGACGACGTCGCAGTCCGTGGACGGGCAGGTGTTCTCCCTGCCGTCCCCGGTCAGCGTCGACGGGTTCGTCGAGGCGTGGCGGTTGACCAACTTCCCGCGCGGGTTCGCGATCTCCGTCTTCGTCACCGCCGTGACCGTGGTCGGCACCGTCGCGCTGGCATCGCTGGCCGCGTACGCGATCGCCCGCAACTGGGACCGCCGGTTCTTCCGCTGGTCGTTCTTCTACCTGCTGGCCGCGATGTTCCTGCCGTTCCCCGTGCTGGCGCTCTCGCAGGTCAAGCTCACCGGGATCGTCGGCCTCGCCAACCCCGTGGGCGTGGCGCTGCTGCACGTGATGTTCCAGCTCTCGTTCAGCGTGCTGCTGTTCACCGCGTTCATCCGCGGCCTGCCCGAGGAGCTCGAGGAGAGCGCCCGCCTCGACGGGGCGAGCACCTGGACGGTGTTCCGGCGTGTCGTCTTCCCGATGATGGCGCCCATGAGCGCGACCGTCGCGATCTTCGCGTTCCTCGCGTCGTGGAACGACTTCATGATGCCGTCGCTCATCACCGCCGACTCCACGCTGCAGACCCTGCCGGTGCTGCAGAGCGTGTTCCAGACGCAGTTCAGCAGCAACTACAACGTCGCGTTCGCGTCGTACCTCATGGCGATGGCGCCCGCGATCGTCGTGTACCTGTTCACCCAGCGCTGGGTGATGGCCGGTGTCACCCAGGGGGCGATCAAGTAGCGGCCGTCGGCTGCCCGACCCGCACCCCGCCCTCGGGCGCGAGCGGCAGGGACCGCACGCTGCGGAACTGCCGCTCGCGCCCGTCGACGGGGTCGGTGAACGCGACCTCCGCGGCGAGCAGCTGCAACGGGTGCCGGAAGTCGTCGGTCGGCACGTCCTTGACCACCGGGTACAACGGGTCGTCGACGATCGGCACGCCCAGCCCCCACAGGTGCAGCCGCAGCTGGTGGGTGCGCCCCGTGCGCGGCGACAACCGGTAGACCCCGTGCCCGCCGGCCTCGCCCTCCAGCTCCACGAGCGTCTCGGCGTTGACCCGCGCCCCCGGCACCACCTCGGCCTGCCACGACCCGTTCTGCTTGCGGATGTGGTTGCGCACCACCACCGGCAGCTCCAGGTCCTCGCGCAGCGGCGCCAGCGCCCGGTACGTCTTGGTGACCGCCCGCCGCTCGAACGCCGTCTGGTACGGCCCCCGCCACCGCTGCTCCGTGGCCAGCATCAGCAGCCCCGACGTCACCCGGTCCAGCCGGTGCAGCGGCGAGAGCTCCGGCAGCCCCAGCTCCGCGCGCAGGCGCACGACCACCGACTGCATCACGTGCCGGCCCCGCGGGATCGTCGCCAGGAACGCCGGCTTGTCGACGACGACGAGCCGCTCGTCGCGGTGCACCACCACGACCTCGCCCGGCACGTCCGCCTCCACCGGCAGGTCGCGGTGGAACCACACGAACGACTGCGGCACGTACGGGTCGCCGTCCCGCACCGCCCGCCCGTCGGCGTCGACGAACCGCCCCGCGTCGAGCATCTCCGCGACGTCCACGTGCTCCGGCAGCCGGTGCCGCAGCCACGCGCCCATCGTGGCCCAGCCGTCCGCCCGCCCCCGCACCTTGTTCGGCGTGCAGATCCGCGCGGCGTCCAACCCGTGCCGCGACGGGAGCGGTGAACGAGGAGGCACCGGGCCATGCTACGGATGCCGGACGGGGCCAGAGCATTGCATCGACCCGCCCGTGCACGACGTGGAGCAGCACGATCGAGGCCGGCGGCGCGGCGCGGCCGAACGGGTGAGGCCCGTCGAGCGGTGCGCCCCGAGGTGCGAGCATCGGCGGCGTGGCGCGTCTGACGGGTGAGCTCGACCGGGTCCTCGGGACCGACTTCGGCCTCCTCACCGTCCATCAGAACCCCGCCTTCGGCGACGTCGACTCGAACGCGTACGCGAGCAGCGCCCCCGGCATCGTGGATGTGGTGTGCGGCGGGAGGAACCCCACGATCCATGCACGTCTGGAGGTGTGGGACGACCGGCCGCCCGAGCCAGCCAGCCTGTGGGAGGACTGCGACGTGCTGCCGTGGCGCTCGCTCCCCGGGGCCGGGCCCGCGTACGTCGCCGGCTTCGACCCGCCCGACGGCGAGGGGCTCGACGTCGACGATCTGGTCGATGCCCGGGTGCAGGTGCTGGCTCACGGTCGCCACCAGCCGGACGAGGGTCCGGACGCGACCGTCGAGCGGTACCTGTTCCGGTTCTGGCCGGAGCCGATGCCGGACCCGTTGGATGGTCCACCCCGTCGCATCGCCGGACGCCGTCCCGCCGAGAGGGAGCGCACGCCGTGGTCTGGCGCCGTGCACGGGTGGCATCTCGCCGGATGGGGTGTCGCGCTGTCCTGCATCCCGGCGTTCGACGACCTGCTCCGACGTGTCGAGCTCCACGGCGAACCGTTCTCTGAGGACACGCTCGGCGACGGTCTCGTGCAGCCGACCCAGGCGACGGCGGCAGACCCGTGGGAGAGGGCCGCACTCGGCGAGCCGCCCGGCAGAACCGTTCCCGCGCCCCAGAGCGAGACGCGGCTGGTGGCTGTCGCACGCGCCGCGCGGATGCCGGAGATCGTCACCTACCGTCATGCGCTCGAGGCACTCGTCCGGCTGGGACTCCTCGGCCAGGTGGAGACCGCCCAGGGGCCGCGGATGGTGCCGAACCCGTCGCCGAGGAGAGCAGCCGACGTCCTGCCCGTGCCGGAAGCAGACCGGCACAGGTACGCGACCGCCCCGTTCCTCGACCACACCGTCCTCGCTCACGAGCTGCGGGCGCTCGCCGCCTGGTCTCCCGGCGGCGCTCTGAGGACCACGGTGGGCCGTGTCGCGGTCCGGCTGTCCGTCCCCGCGAGCGATGTCGTCGGGGCGCTGCGGTACACGGCAGCCGACACGCCGTCATGCGCCGAGCTGCCCGACGGAGAGCTCACGGCGGCCTCGACGTTCAGCCTCCTCGCACGATGACCGCAGCCCGCCTCACTCCCTGCACACGCTGACGTGACCGGTGCTCGACGCACGGCCCTCCGCCGCCCGGAGTAGAGCTGACCCGGGCATGACGAGCGCGGCCACGTGACGCGCCCGAGTATTGCCTCGTGACGACCTCGACCCGCGGGCTGCGTCGCCGGTGGCTGTTCGCCGACCAGCTCGGGCCGCACTTCCTCGACCACCCCGACCAGCCCGTGCTGCTCGTGGAGTCGCGGGCGGCGTTCCGGCGCCGGCGCTACCACCGGCAGAAGGCGCACCTGGTGCTGTCCGCGCTGCGGCACCGCGCCGCCGAGCTCGGCGACCAGGCCGTCGTGGTCCGCGCCGACACGTACGGGGAGGCCCTCGCCCAGGTCGACGAGCCCCTCGACGTGTGCGCGCCCACGTCACGCGGCGCGCTGCGCCTCGTCGAGGGCCGACCCGGGCTGGAGGTGCTCCCCCACCGGGGCTTCGTCACCGCCCGCGACGACTTCGAGCGCTGGGCCGGTGCGCAGCGCGGCAGCCTGCGCCTAGAGCACTTCTACCGCACCGCCCGCCGCGTGCACGGCGTGCTCATGGACGGCGACGCCCCGGCGGGCGGCCGGTGGAACTTCGACCAGGAGAACCGCGAGCCCCCGCCCCGCACGCCCCGCCTCGACGTGCCGGCCCCGTGGCTGCCGGAGGAGGACGACATCGACGCCGAGGTCCGCGCCGACCTCGACCGCTGGGAGGCCGACGGCGACGTCACCTTCGTGGGCCGCGACGGCCCGCGCCGGTTCGCCGTCACGCGCGCCGAAGCTGTGGCCGCCCTCGACCGCTTCGTCGAGCACCGCCTGCCGACGTTCGGCCGCTACGAGGACGCCATGCTCGCCGCGGACCCGTGGATGTCCCACTCGATGCTCTCCGCCCCCATGAACCTCGGCCTGATCGACCCCCGCGAGGCCATCGACCGCGCCGAGCACGCCTACCGCACCGGTCACGCCCCGATCGCCGCCGTCGAGGGCTACGTCCGCCAGATCCTCGGCTGGCGCGACTACGTCTGGCACGTCTACTGGCACACCGGCCCCGACTACCGCGAGAGCAACGCCCTGGCCGCCCGCACCCCGCTGCCCACCTGGTTCACCGACCTCGACGCCGACGCCGTCGAGGCCCGCTGCCTGCGCGAGACCCTCGCCCAGGTCCGCGACACCGGCTGGGTCCACCACATCCCCCGCCTCATGGTGCTCGGCAACTGGGCCCTGCAGCGCGGCTACGACCCTGGCGCGCTCACCGACTGGTTCCACGAGTCCTTCGTCGACGGCTACGCCTGGGTCATGGCCGCCAACGTCCTCGGGATGAGCCAGCACGCCGACGGCGGCTTCATGGCCACCAAGCCCTACGCCTCCGGCGGCGCCTACATCAAGCGCATGTCCGACTACTGCGGCGGCTGCCGCTACCGCCCCGACGTCCGCGTCGGCGACGACGCCTGCCCCTTCACCGCCGGCTACTGGTGGTTCCTCCACCGCAACCGCGACACCCTCGCCCCCAACCACCGCATGGCCCAGCCCCTCGCCGGCCTCACCCGCCTCCGCGACCGCGACGCCCTCGTCGACCAGGAACACCGCCGCGGCCCGGAGCCACCCTGAGCCGCACGAGTCCGGTCCGCCCTTGACCCGATCGAACGGATGCTCCGGGTCAACGGGCCGCGAGAGAGTCGGCGTACCGCCGCTCGAGTCGTGCCTCGTCGGGCCGGTCTCGCTTCGACCTCGGGACGACCATCAGCGGCCGGTCGTGGTGATCCTGGATCCCGTGGCGCAGCATCGGCCCATCGACCTCTTCGAGGATGTCCTTCCTGACATGGACCGTCAGGTCTGGCCGGATGCCGAGGATGTTGGCGTCGTACGCACCGTGGTGGATCTTGCACAGCGCGCCGGCGGATCATCCCGCCCACTCGGATCCCGCTCTTTGCGACGCAGCGCGGACGACCACGAGCGCGTGCTCGGCGGTGACCCGTAGCCGTGTCTGATGGCCGAGCGCATACCGCCAGGCGCGCTCGGCCGGAGCGGAGTCGAACACCCACGCCTGCGGTGGGCGACCGAACGGCCCGCGCCGGACGAACACCTCGACGGCGTCCGCGTCGATGAGGCCTCGCTCGGCCAGGGCCCACAGGTCGTACAGATCGCGCGGCGCATGGCGATCGATCCACGTCCCCAGCTTCGCGGCGGCGAATCCGGCACCGGTGAGGGTCCGGAGCCGTGCAGGTGGCGCGTCGGAGTAACGCTGCTCGATCTCACGCACCTCCGTCGGCCACAGGTACCCCGCGCCGCTGAGCAGCTGGACCTGGACGCTCGCCGTGCCGTCCACGACGAGCTCCGCCGGCTGACTCCCTGACGTCTCCGTCAGCGCGGGGCGCCATGCGGGCCGCCCGTGCGACCTCGCCAGCCCGCGCCTGACGGCTGCCGCGACCTGCGCCGCAACAGTCGGTCGGGGTGCCAGGGCGATGAGGTCGATGTCCTCGCTGAGCCTCGCGTCGGCGAGGAAGGTGCGCGACAGGGCCGTCCCTCCGAAGAAGACCAGGTCGTCGGTCGACACGTCCGACGACAGTGCTGCCAGGACGTGAGAGATGAGGTGGTCGCGGCGGACCTGCTCGAGAGCGGCACCGAACCGGTCGGCGACCTCTTCCCACTCCGCCTGCTGCGTGTGACTCATCGACCCGCTGCCACTCGCTCGAACGTGGCGCGCATCCGCTGTCGTCCGGCGATCTCCGCGAGGACGGCGGTGTCGCACTGCGGCCAGAGCGTGCTGATCGCTTCCTGCGCGTCGAGGTCGGCGCCCCGTGGATCGCTGCGGGCCAGATCAAGGACCGTCTGCTCAGTTGTCGTCACCAGCGCCTGCCCGAGGTCGGTCGTCACGAGCACGGCGTCCAGCGCGGCCACGTCCCGTTGCGAGTAGCGGATCTCGGCATCCCGGTCGAGGAGCCGCGTGGGGCGCCGGAACGCGGGCGCCGCGACGTAGCCGGCGCCGATCGCCCGAGGGAGTGCCCGATGCACCCGGGCAGCGCTGAGGCCGATGAGCACGGGAACGCGGTCACCGAAATGGACCGTCGCCACGGCAGCGGTCGCCGCCTCGATGCTCGGACGCCAGGTCGACGGGTCGGCCTCCGGCGGTACGGCGCAGTAGACGCCGTACGCGAGCCGATGCAGGACCCCACGACGCTCGAGCTCACGCACCTCCTTGCGGGGGTGGGCGTAGACCTGCGCGAGATCGGCCACGCGCACCGTGCGCAGCGGCGCGCGGGCGACGAGACGCGTCACGTACGGCGAGGTGTTCACTCTGCAGAGAGTAACCCTGGGGGTTACTCTCTGCAGAATAACCACGCGAGATCGGGCCTAGTGGGGCCACCGATCCGAGGCCGGGCGAACGCGGCGCGTCACGCGCCACCGCCCTGCACGACTCCACCGGGGCGGGCCAGGACCGCGACGAACTCGTCGGGGGTCGTGCTCGACGGGCGGTCGCTGACCTGACCGTCCCCCAGCTCGACGACCCGCCACACGCCGTCCTCCCGGAGCACCATGTCGACGGTCACGAACGGCAGGCCGATGGCGACGACGAGCGGGGCGACGTCGGTGAGATCCGGGGCTGGCGGCAGCATCCCCGGCATGTCGGGGTGAGCGGTGACCAGGCGGCACTCGCCGTCGACCCACCACGTGCGCGCCTCGGCGGACACGAACCTCTCGAACCGTCGCACGACGAGCCCACCGACCAGGTCCTCGCCGCGCAGCTCGACGAAACGCTCGGCGACCCTGCGCGCGGCGGGGATGTCCGCGACGTCCGGGATGTATGCCGCCTCGTCCCAGTGGTGCTTGAGCGACTTCGTGTAGTCACGGAGCACCGCCGGCCCCGGTCCGAGCGCCCGGCAGAAGTCCTCAAGCTCGTCGAGGTCGGGACCGTCCGTCCACAACGACTCCGGCGTCACCGGGGCGAGCGCAGCGAACCAGCCCGGCAGCTCGTGCGCGGTCCGGTACTCGCTCGCAGATGTCCGCAGGTGACGCCCGCGCCCGGCAAGACGCTCCTCGAGCTGCCGATACGCCTCGGAACGGAGCATCCAGCCTCGGTAGACGATGTCGTCGTCCCCGTCGGGGAGCCGGACGAGCGCGTCGTCGGAACGCCCCGCCACCAACGCGTCATGATCCACGAGTCCGACGAGGCAGCCGGCCTCGCGCGCGGCGATCCCCTCGGCCCGGAAGTGCTCGTCGACGCGACGCGGGTCCAGCGGATCAGCCGGCAGAAGGAGCAGCATCCGCCGATCATCCCCTCGGGCGCGCCTCTGGGTGGGGGTACACCGGAGCGAACAGTCCTGCTGAGAGGCTGCGTGCATGCCCGAGCCTCGTGATCGACCTTCAGACGCTGCGGACTGCGATCGCGGTGGCCCTGGACGCGTGCGAGAAGCAGCTGGGCCCTCGCGTACGAGTCAACACCGACTACTACTGGCACCTGCCGGTCGATGCGGCCTTCGACATGACCAAGGAGCCGTCCGAGCTCACCGTCGGCCAGCTCAGCGACGACCTCGACGACATCTCCGTCGCTTCGGGGCGCCCTGGGACCGCTGGGCACGACCTCGCACACGCCATCGGCATACTCCGAGCGCTCGAAAGTCGGCTCCATCCTTGATCGGCGAGTCCCGTCCGATCGCTCGTGTTGCCACCGGGGCCGTTCTCCCGCGAGAGTGCCTGTCGACCTGGAGGGGCCGTGACGAGCAGCTCGGTGAGGTCGGGCTGCTCGACCGGGCCAGCGTGCCCGGGGCGAGCCCGAACCAGCTGGACCCGCAAGTCGTCGAGCAGATCGAACACCTAGCGGCTCCCGCCGACTCTGCGGGTCGACCTCTCGGCCCGCCGCGATCGCCTCGGCAACCTGACGTACCCGCGGCTGGCCACGTCGATGACGGCCACAGCGAGCCCCGCCACGTACACGGAGCACGCGACGACGAGCTGGGACCCGACCGCCTCCCCCGAGAAGATCATCGAGCTCAGACTCAGCGGACTCGTCGACGGCGGTGACAGCACTGCGACGCTGCAGATCACCACCGCGGGGCACCAGGCGAACGCGATCCCGCTGATGGCACCGGCTCCCATGGTCAAGCCGCTGAGCAACAGCAGGCTCCGGACCATGCCCGGGCCCACGGTGGCGTCCGACGCTGCCGCCGCGACGGCCACGACGGCCAGGGAGACCAATGACGCGAGGAGGTACGAACCTGCACGCACGGCAGCGGTCCGCAAGGTACGACGGAGGACAGCTGACGGCCACGTGCCGTGTGCCACGCCCGTGCCCAGTGCCAGCAGGAGCGGGACGACCATCGTCGCCGCGAAGGGCGGCTGGACGGCGATCGGACCGATCCGACTGATGTACTCCTGACGGAAGACGAGCCCGATGACGAGCCCCCCGGCGAAGTAGGGCACCGCCGCCCCGAACCCCGTCGCACTCAGTGCGGCACGTACGGTCGTCACCGCACGTGCCGCACCTTCACCGGGCGTCAGAAGTGCGCGTACGTGCACTGTGCGAACTCCTGCGCCATCACGGACGCCTGCTCCGGCGAGAGGATGTCTCCCTCGAAAGCCACGTCCTCCACCACTCCGGGGTCCGCAAGGCTCACCCACGTGACGACGAGTGCCTGCAGGTCCTCCCAGTATCGCTCCGACGGCGGTAGATCTCCCTTGACCTGCGCGCAGTGGACGGGTTGCACGATGCCGCTCGCGATCTCCCAGAGCGAGGGCTCCTGGCCCTGCAAGTGCTCCGGCATCACGTACACCGCGGCCGTCCCGTCGCGCGCCTCCTGCGGCAGCTCCGTCCGACTCGCTTCGACGAGCCGTCGTGGGACCAGGTCTCCATAACCGTTCTCGCGAGCCACCGAGACGAGAACCCAGAACTGCTCCTGAAAGCCCGTCATGACGCGTTCATGCTGGGGATAGAAGCATGTCGGCACGGTCTGGACCGCGCCGCACAACGATGGCGAGGTCTCCACCGGGACCAGGCGCTCGCCCGGCACGAGGACCGACCCCGCCGCGACAGCCACGAGAGCCGCACCTGCCACGGCGACCTCCGACCGGGAGGGCCGGGGCTTGTGCATCGGATCGACAGGGCGTGGCAGGAGAAGTGCTGCGGTCGTGATCAGCAGCAGGAGCAGCTGGGCACCGAGGTACGTCGGCGAGTAGGCGTACCCGATACGCGGAAGAGTAGCCCCGCCGAACTCCAGCAGCGCCAGCCCATCACCGGGAGCAGACGCGAAGAACAGCAACGCGAAGACCGACAGAGCCCCCAGCGCACCGGCCATCACGACCCCGACGAATCGACCGAGGGTCGTGCCGATGGCAGCAAAGAGGGTGAGCATCGCGAGCTGGACCATGATGGCGAGGACGACCCCGGGATCCCCGACGGGTGGGGCGGACACCACGAGCACGCCGGCGACGACGACGAGGTGCGCAGTTCCGATCACTGCGGCATAGGCGAGGGTGACCGCGAAGGCAGGGGTTCGGGTCACCGGGCGCTTGAAGAGGTGAGACCCGCCCTGCACGGTGAGCGCGGTATCGATCGCTGCGAGACCTGCGACGACAGGACCGACGATGATGAAGGCGACCGGTACCCAGTCGACCGTCCACACCAGGTCGCCGCGCCACTGCATCCCGCGCTGCAGGGCGACCGAGATCTCCGCAGCGATCGTCGCCAGCGCAGCCCACATCACGAGGCCGTTGCGCGCGAAGTACTGGACGACGCGCCATGTCTTCACCGTCGATGCATCCTCTCGAGCAGATGCCGCCGACGAGGACGGCGCAGCACCGTCGAGACCCGACAGCTGCAGATCATGCATGTGCGGTACGCCCCTCGATCAGTGCGATCAGACCTCGCTCGACGGCCTCGGCGGCGGGCCTCTCCGTGGCGCTCCCGCCTGCCAGACCACGCGTCGAGCCGGTGAAGACGACACGGCCGGCGTGCAGGGCCACGACGTGGTCAGCAGTGGAAGCCACGTCTTCCGAGAGGTGCGTCGACAGGAGGACGGACCTGTCCTCGCCGAGCCGCTGCAGCAGCCCTCGGATCTCCCGACGCTGAATCGGGTCCAGTCCGACGGTCGGTTCGTCCAGGATGATGACCGCCGGGTCCCCGAGAAGAGCCTGAGCGATGCCGAGGCGCTTCACCATGCCGCCGGACAGACTCCCGATGCGGGACGCGGACCGCTCGGTGAGGTCGACCAGCGCGAGCGCGTGGTCGATGTCCTTCTCACGGATCTGCTGGCCCTTTCCCGACCGGCACCAGGCCACGAACCTGAGATAGTCCCTCACGCGCGGCCGACGGGGTCCGGCGAAGTCCTGAGGGAGGTACCCGACACCGCCTGCAGCCCCGCGAGGTGGCGCCGTGCACTCGATGGAACCACCGTCAGCCCTGAGGAGCCCGGCCGCGAGCTGCATGAGCGTCGTCTTGCCCGCTCCATTCGCCCCCAGAAGGGCCGACACGCCGACGTCGAGCTCCACGTCCACGGGACCGAGCACGAACTCACCTCGCTTCTTCACGAGGGACGTGGCGACCAACATCGGCGCAGCATGCTGCGCGGTCGGGCGAGTCACTTCATCTCTCCGTTCACCAGCTGTCGGAAGCCGGGCAGGACGGTCCGCTCTCGACATCAGGACGCAGCGGGATGTCGATCGCCATCCTTAGCACCCCCGACCCGCCGCCACCTACACCCTCAAGGACGAAGAGCCCGATATCGGCTGCTCGCGAACGCGATCTCGTCGCAGGAGCGAGGCCCGGGGACACCTGGAGGCCCGTGAGCGCGACAGGCCGCGGCCCCCCGACGCACGAAGGCCGCCGCCCTTCGCAGGGCAGCGGCCTTCGATCCACGACGAACTCGCGGCGGGGCTGTCAACCGAGTTCGACGAACTCGGTTGCACAGTGGAGGTGGCGGGAATCGAACCCGCGTCCGATGACGTGGAACCAGGGATTCTCCGGGTGCAGTCTGCAGTAGATTTTCTCAGCCCCCGCGATCACGCAGACAAGTCGCGGACGGGCTCAGTCAGCTAAGAGTCCCGATGACCTCACTGACGAAGGTCACCAGCAGTGGCTCTCTAGATGACGCCAGGAACTAGACCGAGAGCATGTCTAGGCTGACGGACTTCGAAGGCTCGCTCAGGCGGCGAGGGCGAAGTCGGTGCGCTTGGAATCGGCACCTGTGTGTTGCACGGATCGTTGACGAGATAACCGTGCGTCCTCGACCCGCTTCTCCTGGCTCGACGATCACCGTCGAAACCGATCACCCCCAGGGTGGTGTGCACTTGTCAAGCGCCTGCGCCCCGAGGGGCACCTGCGCGGTCTAGCGTACGTCACAACACCGGGGCCCGTCGTGGGGATTCCCGCACGGGTCACCCGGTCGCCCCTGCCGTCGTCGCCCTGCCGGAGGCTCGTCGTGTCGCGCATCGCCCTGGTCCGCCCCCCCGTCGACGCCCTGGACTCCGGGGTGGTGGACCACATCGAGAAGGTGCCGGTGGACGTGCCGCGGGCGCGGGAGCAGTGGGCGGGGTACGTGGCGGCGCTGCAGGGTGCGGGGTGGCGGACGGTGCAGGTGCCGGCCTCGCCCGCGCACCCGGACTCGGTGTTCGTCGAGGACACGGTGGTGGTCTACGGGCGCACCGCGGTGATCACGCGGCCGGGGCACCCGTCGCGGCGCGGGGAGCAGGACGCGACGGCGGCGGTGGTGGCGGACCTGGGGCTGGACGTGGTGTACCTGCCGGCGGGCACGTTGGACGGCGGGGACGTGCTCAAGGTCGGGTCCACGGTGTTCGTGGGGCGCTCGGACCGCACGGACGACGACGGGGTGCGGGCGCTGCGGCGGGTGCTGACCCCGCTGGGGGCGACGGTCGTGGCGGTGCCGGTGACGACGGTGCTGCACCTGAAGACGGCGGTGACGGCGCTGCCGGACGGCACGGTGATCGGGTACGAGCCGTTCGTGGACGAGCCGCGGCTGTTCGGCCGGTTCTGCCCGGTGCCGGAGCCGGAGGGCGCGGCGGTGATGGTGCTCTCGCCGGACGAGGTGCTGCTCTCCGCGTCGGCGCCGCGCACGGCGCAGCTGCTGACGTCGTTCGGGTACGCGGTGCGCACGGTCGAGGTCGACGAGTTCGAGAAGCTCGAGGGCTGCGTCACGTGCCTGTCGGTGCGGGTGCGGGACCTGCCCGACGGGGCCTGACCGCTGCCCCGGCCGGCCGGGGGATCAGAGGTCGGGGGCGCAGGTGCCCTGGCCGAGCTGGGCCAGGCCGTACCGGTCGCCGTCCTGGAACGTCGTGACGTCCGGGGCGATCTGCGGGTTCATGAGCTGCCCGGGGTCGTCGACGTGCCCCAGGCCGACGAGGTGCCCGACCTCGTGCCGCAGCACGCGCAGGTACCCGGGGTCGCCGGCGGCGTCCTGCGGCTCGTCGAGCAGGGCGGTGTCGAGCACGACGGCGCCGGAGACGTACACGGCGTAGTCGAGGTCGGCGCGGGTCAGCGAGACGGGTGCAGCGAGCCCTGCGACGGCGCCGGCGAGCGACGGCACGGCCTCCTCGTCGGCGAACCCGAGGAGCACGGGCGCCCACCGGTCGCCGTACCGCTCGGGCTGGTGGTGGGAGCGGTCGAGGCTCGCCGGCTCGTCGGTGACGCCGTCGGAGACGACGTGCAGGCCCGTCGCGGCGCTGATCTCGGCCATGACCGCGTCGACCTGGGCGGCGAACCCCGGCGGGGCGTCGTCCCGGGTGATGACGTAGTGCAGGGGGCGGCACGGCGACCACGCCACGGGGGTGGCGGTGCCCTGCGCCCCGTCCTGGGTCTGGCCGAACGCGTATAGGGCGCCGGTGTCCTCGACCGCGGGCGGCTGCCCCAGGGGTGCGGCAGCCTCCTCCAGACCCGGCTCGGGGCCCGTGCTGCCCAGCAGCACCTGACCGCCGATGTCGATGCGGGTGTGCTGCACGGCGTCGACGACCGTCCACCCGGGCTCCCACGTGCCGACCCACCGGACCACCTGGGAGACGAGCAAGGCCCCGCCGACGACCACGGACAGCATGGGCAGGAGGGTCCCGCGGTGGCGGGTGGGCACCGGCGGCGCGGGTGCGGGCGGAGCTGTCAGCTGCTCCGGCGCGAGGCGCTGCTGCGGCACCCCCGCGCTCGCCGGTGCGGACGCGCGCGCAGCGGCCTCGGCCCGCCAGCGTGCGGGGACCTCGGTCGTCGACCGGTCGGTCAGCGGCGCGTCCACGTCCCGCCCATCGGCCGGTGGCCCGGCGCCGCTGAGCGGGCGCGCGACTTCTCACCTGCACGGACGCACCGCGCCCGGGCCCGACGGGGTACGTCGGGCCCGGGCGGCGGGTGCCGGGGTCAGGCCACGGGGCCCTGCGCGAGGGTCACGGTGGCCTCCTGCTGCTCCCCGGTGGTGCCCGAGGTCCAGGTGACCGTCACCTGGTCGTCGGGGTCGTAGCCGGACATGATCGTCGACAGGTCGTCGGCCGAGGTGACGGCCTGCCCGTCGACGGCGGTGATGGTGTCGCCCGCGGCCAGGCCGGCCTCGGCGGCGGGGGTGCCGTCGATGACGCCGCCGATCACCGCGCCCGTGCCCGTCTGCGCGAACGGGTCGCCCTGCCCGCCGGGCCCGAACCCGCTGCCCGTGCCGCTGGCCAGCTGCACCCCCAGGAACCCGGGGTACCCGACGGTGACGGTGTCGGTCTCCTCGCCGGTCTGGATCTGCGTGACGATCGCCAGGGCGTCCTGCACGTCGACCGCGTACGCCACCGTGTAGGTGCCGCCGGTCGACGCGGCGGTCGTCATGCCCACGACCTCGCCCTCGCCGTCGACGAGCGGGCCGCCCGAGTCGCCCGAGACGACGGCCGCCTCGAACTCGATCAGCCCCGACAGCGTCTCGGAGTCCCCGGACGACGACGTCGACGCCGTCATGGTCTGGTCCGTGGCGGTGACGGCCCCGGCCGCCGCGAGCAGCTCGCCCCCGCCGTTCGCGTTGCCGACAGCCGTGACCTCGTCGCCCGTGGTCACGCCGCCGTCGTCGTCGAGCGTGACCGTGTCCAGGCCGCTCGCACCGTCGAGCTGCAGCAGCGCCACGTCGGCGCTCGCGTCGTAACCCAGCACCGTGGCCGTGTACGTCTCGCCGGTGGACTCGATGGTCACGGTGATCTCCGTCGCGCCCTCGATGACGTGGTGGTTGGTCAGCACGAGTCCGTCGGACGTCAGCACCATGCCGGTGCCGGCGGCCTCACCCCCGGAGTATCCGAGGGTGGTGTCGATGACGACGACGCCGACCTGCTGCTCGTCGGTGGCCGCCGTGGTGGTCTGCGTGCTCGACGAGCCGTCCGCCGAGCCGCTCGACCCCGCGTCGGGGAGGGTGCCCTGGCCCGGCAGGGTGCCCTCGGACCAGCCCGGCGGCACCGCCGTGCCGTCGTCGGCCGTGCTGCCGTCGTCCGTCGTCGTGCCGTCGTCGGTCGCCGTGTCCGTCGTCGACGTGGTGCTCGCCGTGACGTCCGGGTGCGTGGCCGCGTACGCGACCCCGCCGCCGGCGACCAGGCCCACCGCGAGCGCGGCGACCGTCGTCAGGACGAGCGGCAGCTGGCCGACCCGTCGCTGCGTGCGCACGGGCGCCGGGGCGCCCTCGTGCGGGACCGGGGCCGCGAGGGCCCCCTGCGCGCCGGGCTCCGCGCCGGGCGCCGTGCTCACGTTCTGCTGCTCCGTCATGCCCCCTACTCCACCCCGCGGACCCGGGAGCGCCCTGACCGGACCCCATGAGCAGCCTGAGAGACGACGCCGTCCCTGTGCGGGCGCCCAGGTGGCGCCGGACGCACGACGGCCCGCCCACCCGTGCTGTCGAGGACGCGGGTGGGCGGGCCGTGGACCGGAGCCCGTCAGGGGTGGTCAGTCGGTGGAGCCCTCCTGCTCCTGCTGGAAGCGCTCGAACGGCACGCGGCCGTCGTCGGACCAGCCGCCGCGCAGCTCCTGCACGGAGGACGTGCGGTCGGCGACGAGGGTCACGAACGACACTGCTCCCCCGCCGGTGACGAACCCGACGAGCAGCGCGGCCGCGGCGGCACCGGCGGCGACGCCGAGCCCGACGGTGCGCTTCGCCCGCGGCGCCGCGGGTGCGGGTGCGGCCGGGTAGGGGGTGCCGTACGCCGCCGCGTACACCGGCCCGGCCGGCGCGGGGGCCGGCGGGGCGTGCTGCGCGGGAGGGGGCGGGGTCGGCTGCGCAGCAGCGGGCGGGGCCGGGCTCGCCGCGGTGGAGGTGGCGGCCGTCGGGGCGGGCGACGCCGGCGCGGGCGGCGCGGGGGCAGGCAGCGGCGCGGGTGCCGCCTGCGCCGTCGCCGCGGCGGGCGTGTACGGCGCGGTGCCGTACGGCAGCGGTGCGGGCGACGCAGCCGGGGCCGGGAGCGCCTGGGTGGCGTCCACGGGCGGGAGCGGCTGGGTCGCGTCGACGGGCGGCAGCGGGGCCGTCGCGTCGGGCGGGGTGCTCGTGGTCTGCGGTGCCGCGGCGCGCTGCGCGGCGCCGGGCGTGATCGTCCCCTCGTCCATCTGAGGTCACCTTCTCGTCCTGGGCGCCCCGGGTGGCGCCGACCGTGCCCCAGACCACCGCACCCGGCCGTGGGCGGGCTGCAAGAAGGGTGGGAGCAGCCTGTGCGGTGCCGCAGGCCGTCTAGCCACTCAGTGCATACACCCGGTGTACAGTCGTGTGTCATGACCGTCCCGATGGCACTGCTCGCCTTCCTCGACGACCACCCGGCGCACGGCTTCGCCCTCAAGCAGCGCTACGACACGCTCCTCGGCCACGGTCGCGAGCTGAGGTCCGGGCAGGTCTACTCCACCCTCGCGCGGCTCGAGCGCGACGGACTGGCGCGGGGCCTCGAGGTCGAGCGGGGCGAGGGGCCGGACCGGCGGGTCTTCGCCATCACCGACGACGGCGTCACCGAGCTCGACCACTGGCTGGTCACCCCCCACTCCCCCGGCGCCCGCGCCAGCGAGCTGTTCACCAAGGTCGTGCTCTCGCTCGTCGCCGGGCGCGACGCGGGCGCCTTCCTGGACGCCCAGCGCGCGACCTACCTCGCCCGCATGCGCGAGCTCACCGCAGCCCGCCACGACGGCGATGTCGTCGACCGACTGGCACGGGACTACGAGATGGCCCACCTGGAGGCCGACCTGCGTTGGGTCGAGGTGGCGACAGCGCGGATGGGCGAGGTCGCGGCACGCATCGGCGCCCGGCGATGACACGGGTCGTGCTGGCGGGCCACGACCTGCGGCTGTCGTTCGGCCCGACGCCGGTGCTGCGTGGGGTGGCCGTGTCGCTCGCCGCGGGTGAGGTCGTCGCGGTCATGGGTCCGTCCGGGTCGGGCAAGTCGACGCTCCTGCACGTCCTGGCCGGGCTCCTGCGGCCGGACGCGGGGACCGTGGAGCTGGACGGGCAGCGGATCGACGACCGGTCCGACGCCGTGCGGTCGGACCTGCGGCTGCGGCAGCTCGGGTTCGTCTTCCAGTTCGGCGACCTGGTCCCCGAGCTCACAGTGGTCGAGAACGTCGAGCTGCCGCTCCGCCTCACGGGCGTCGCCCGCGGGCCGGCGCGAGAGCGGGCGCTGGAGGCTCTCGACGGGCTCGGCGTGGCCGACGTCGGGGGTAAGCGGCTCAGCGAGGTGTCCGGCGGCCAGGCGCAGCGGGCCGCCGTCGCACGGGCCCTGGTCCACCGGCCGGCCGTCGTGCTCGCCGACGAGCCGACCGGTGCGCTCGACACCGTGACCGGCGAGCTGGTCCTGGAGGCGCTGGTGACCGCAGCGACGACGACCGGCACCGCCGTCCTGATGGTCACGCACGAGCCGCGCGTCGCGTCGTGGGCCGGCCGGGAGATCCAGATCCGCGACGGTCGGGTCGCCGGCACGGTGCCGTCACGATGAGCGCCCTGCTGCCCCTGAGCCTGCGACTGGCCCGTGCCGGCGGGCCGCGCCGGTCCTGGGTCGTCGGGGTCGGCACCGCGGTCGCGACGGCGCTGCTGCTCACGACCGCGGCGATCCCTGCCGCGCTCTACCCCGCCGGGCAACCCGTCGACCCCGTGGAGCGGGCGAACGTCGCGGCCGTGCTCGCGTTCAGCCTGCTGCCCGCGACCGTGCTGCTCCTGACCGCGGGCCGCGCGTCGAGCGCCGTGCGCGACCGACGGCTCGCCGCCCTCCGGCTGCTCGGACTGACCCGCGCCCGCACCGCGGTGCTCGCGGCGCTCGAGAACGGCGTCCTCGCACTCGCCGGCGCCCTGGTCGGCCTCGTGGCGTTCCTCGCGGCCGCGCCCCTCGTCGACCGCGTCGTCGCGGCGGGTCCCCGCTGGTTCGGCGCGCCCCTCAGCCCGGCACCCGCGCAGGCAGCGACGGTCGTCCTCGGCGTCGTGCTCGTCTCCGCGGGGCTCGGGGCGGCCACGCAGCACGGGACGACGCGCAGCCCGGCGGCCCGGCGCTCCGAGGCGTCCCGCCGCGACCCCAGCCCGTGGCGGGTCGCGCTCGTGGTCGTCGCCGTCGCGCTGATGGCCACGGTGGCGGCGCCCGGCCCGGCCGCCGCGCTCGTCGACGAGGTCGGCGTGGCGATGCTGCTGGTCGGCGCGATGTCCGGGGCACTGGCCGTCGCGCTCACCACTCCGCTGATCACGACGTGGCTGGCCGAGGCCCTGGTGCGCTCGCGCCCGACGTCGGCCCTGATGGCGGGTCGCGCGCTCCAGGCCGAGCCCGCGGGACCGGCACGGCTCGTCGCCGGCGTCGGGGTGGCGGTCTACCTGGTCCTCGCCGCCCTGGCCGTCCTGAGCGCCTACGAGTCGACCCCCCAGTACCGGTTCGCGCTGCAGACCATCCGGCAGGGACCGCAGAAGATCGTCGTCCAGGATGCCGAAGGACCAGCACCGCTGGCAGCCGACAGCCTCGCGCCGCTCGCCGGCGTGCCCGGGGTCCGCGCCGTCGTCCCGCACGTCGATGCCGCGGTCGAGGGGTGGTGCGACGTCGAGGGTGAGCCGTGCGTCCCCGCCGTCTTCGTCGGCACCTGCGCCGACCTCGCCCAGCTCATGGTGGTCTCCGGCTGCGACGACACCGCAGCCGGTGTGATCGAGCTGCGCAACGTCGCGGGGACGGACAACGGGTGGCGACCGCCCCGTGGCGCGCTCGACACCGTCTCCCACCTGCCGATCCGCTTCGGCGAGGACGGCCCCACCGCCGACGTGCGGCTCGGCGAGCCGCTGGTGCAGGACTCCGGCGCCACCCAGGAGCGGTGGGTCTACCAGTCCCCGTACAACGTGTTCGTCCCCCGCACCGTCGCGGACGCTGCAGGCGCGCACCCCGACGCGGCGGAGGTCGTCGCCGACGGTGGGCTCGACGTGCAGCAGGCCGTCGCCGCCGCGGCAGGCACGTCCCTGACGGTGCGGCCCTACCCGCTCGACGACTACGACGCCGTCGTCCGGGTCCGCGTGGTCGTGACGACGCTGTCTGCGATCGTCGTCGGCGTCGGGCTGCTCAGCCTCGCCGTGACAGCCCTCGACCGTGCGGCCGAGGGGCGCCGTTCGATCGCACGCCACTTGGCGGTGGGCGTGCCGGCACGGGTGCTGCGGACGTCCCAGGTGCTCCAGACCTTCCTCCCGCTGGCGGTCGCGATCACCCTGGCGACCGCCCTCGGCGCGCTCATGGCGCGGGCGTTCGCGGCACTCGCGCAGTGGCCCGCGCTGTCCGACGGGGTGCAGGTGGTCCTCGTCGCACTCGCG
This sequence comes from Cellulomonas sp. SLBN-39, assembly GCF_006715865.1. Classification (NCBI taxonomy): domain Bacteria; kingdom Bacillati; phylum Actinomycetota; class Actinomycetes; order Micrococcales; family Cellulomonadaceae; genus Cellulomonas; species Cellulomonas sp. SLBN-39. The sequence goes on from NZ_VFOA01000001.1 coordinate 157,046, forward strand.
TCCATGATCGGCGGCGCGCTCGTCTCGCTCACCACGGTGCCGCTCGTGCGGACCCGCCTCAGCCCGGAGCTCCTGCGACGCGAGTAGGACGCACCCACCGCCGACCACGGTGCGGTGCGGGCACTCGTCCCCCACGATGGGGTGATGGACCTGCCCGTCATGCCGCCGGTCGCGCCGATGCTGGCCAAGGCCGCCCCGCAGATCCCCGACGTGGGGCACGTGGAGCCCAAGTGGGACGGGTTCCGCACGATCGTGTTCCGCGACGGCGACGACGTCGAGCTCGGGTCGCGCAACGGCAAGCCGATGACGCGCTACTTCCCCGAGCTCGTCGAGGCGCTCAAGGCGAACCTGCCGCCGCGGTGCGTGGTCGACGGGGAGATCGTCGTGGTGCAGGGCGACCGGCTCGACTTCGACGCCCTGCAGCAGCGCATCCACCCCGCCGCGTCGCGGGTGCGGCTGCTGGCCGAGCAGACGCCGGCGTCGTTCGTGGCGTTCGACCTGCTCGCGCTCGGCGACGACGACCTCATGGGCGTGCCGTTCGGGCAGCGGCGGGCCCTGCTGGTCGAGGCGCTGGCCGACACGCGCCCGCCGGTGCACGTGACGCCCGCGACAGGCGACATGGCCGAGGCGCAGCGGTGGTTCACGCAGTTCGAGGGCGCGGGTCTCGACGGGGTCGTCGCCAAGCCGCTGGACGGCACCTACCAGCCCGACAAGCGCGTCATGGTCAAGGTCAAGCACGAGCGCACCGCCGACTGCGTCGTCGCCGGGTTCCGGTGGCACAAGTCCGGCGACGTCGTGGGGTCGCTGCTGCTGGGTCTGTGGTCGGGCGACGACCTGCGGCACGTCGGCGTCAGCGCGTCGTTCCCCATGGCCCGCCGCCGCACCCTGCTGGACGACCTCGCGCCGTACCGGGACGTCGCGCTCGCCGACCACCCGTGGGGGTCCTGGGCCGACCAGTCCGCGCACGAGGGCCGGCGCATGCCCGGTGCCGTGAGCCGGTGGAACGGCACCAAGGACCTCTCGTTCGTGCCGCTGCGCCCCGAGCTCGTCGTCGAGGTCGCGTACGACCACATGGAGGGCGACCGGTTCCGCCACACCGCGCAGATGCGCCGCTGGCGGCCCGACCGCGACCCGCGCTCGTGCACGTACGCCCAGCTCGAGGAGCCCGTGCGGTTCGACCTCGCGCAGGTCCTCGGCGTGTGAGCCGGAAGGCCGCGACCCCGGTCGCCGGCACCGGGGGCGGCCTCAGACGACGAGCACGGCCACCGTGACGACGGCCGTCGCGACGATCTCCCCCGCCCCCAGCGCCGCCGGCGTCGCCCCCGGCCAGCGCACCGGCACCAGCGCCGCCCGCACCGTCAGGGCCAGCCCCACCGCGAGGAGCAGCGGGTGCACCACCGCACCGGCCGCCGCGATCCCCGCGTGGTACAGCACCGACGCGCGCCGCACCCGCGGGTCATGGCGCTCGCGGATCATCGACTTCACGTAGACGACCGTGCCGAGCAGGTACGCGAGCAGCACGGCGGTGGCCAGCAGCACGTCGGACGTCAGGCCGGACGACGGTGCGCCGGGCGGGCCGCTCGCCCCGCTGCCCAGCGACGCCGCCACCGGGGTCATCAGACTCGCGGCCAGCACCGTCACCGCGTCGTTCCACCACGACCGGTCGGCACGCCGCACCGACGCCCACAACGACAGTGCGAGCAGCGGGGCGAAGACCGGCGCCCACGCCAGCAGGTGCGGGGCCGTGGCGACCAGCGCGACGCCCAGGATGCATGCGGCGGTGCCGTACGCGACCACGGGCGGCCGGTACCGGGCGCGGCGCCGCGCCTTCAGCCACAGCCCTGCCGCGTGGTACGCCAGGTACGCGACGAGCCACGACACCAGCAGCAGCGCGTGCACCCACCGCCACCCGCCGAGCGTCGCCCCCACCACGGTCGGGACGACGAGCATCGCCCACGCCCCGTGCTGCCGCGGCACCCACCCCGGTCCCGGTCGCCGTCGTGCCGCCGGTCGGGCCGGTGCGGGGGTGACGGGTGCGCTCACCCCGTCACGGTAGGTGGCGTCGCCGAGGGCGGTCGCAGGACCCAGGTCCGTGGCCGCCCGGCGCGCGCCGCGGACCGCTCCCGCCTACGGTCGGCTCGTCGGGTGCGACCGCACCCGCCCCACCCGTCCCCCGGAGGTCGTCATGCCCACCGCCACGCTCCACGGCACGGTCCTCGCCCACGCCGGCGACGACGAGGTCGTCCACATCGAGGGCAACGTCTACTTCAAGCCCTCGACGGTGCGGACCGAGCTGCTCGAGGCGTCCCCCACCCCGTACACGTGCCCCTGGAAGGGCGTGTGCCAGTACTGGTCGGTCCGCGACGGCGACACGCTGCTCGCCGACCGCGCCTGGTCCTACCCCGAGCCGTACCCGGGCGCCATCGAGCGCGTCGGCACGGACTTCGCCGGGTGGGTCGCGTTCTGGAAGGAGGTCGAGGTCTCCTGACCCCGACCGGCCTCGGGGCGCGGCGTCAGCGGTCGCGCTTCTCGCGGATCGCGCGCTGCGCCTCGAGGTTGTCCTGCCGCTCGCGCAGCGCCTGCCGCTTGTCGTAGTCCTTCTTGCCGCGCGCCAGGGCGATCTCGACCTTGGCGCGGCCGTCGAGGAAGTACAGCGCGAGGGGCACGATCGTCTGCCCCTTCTCGCGGGTCTTGGCCGCGAGACGGTCGATCTCCTCGCGGTGCAGCAGCAGCTTGCGCTTGCGGCGCGGCGCGTGGTTGGTCCAGGTGCCCTGCGCGTACTCGGGGATGTGCACGCCGTGGAGCCACGCCTCGCCGCCCTCGACCTCGGCCCAGCCGTCGACCAGCGACGCCCGGCCGGCGCGCAGCGCCTTGACCTCGGTGCCCGTGAGCATGACCCCGGCCTCGAACACGTCCTCGATGACGTAGTCGTGCCTGGCCTTGCGGTTCGCGGCGACGAGCGTGCGCCCGTCCGCCCGGCCCTTGGCCACGACGCACCTCCAGTCCTCGCCCCGCAGGGCGTCGTGGGCGCGCCGCGGACCGGCGCGCGCCGACGGACGAGCCTACCTGCGACCCGTCGCCCCCACCCAGCGGATTCCCGGCCACCCCGGCGGGCCGGCCGCACCGGCCCCGGGCGTCAGAGGCCCAGGTACGAGCGCGGGTTCACGGTGGCGCCGTTGATGTACACCTCGAAGTGCAGGTGGCACGCGGCCGACGTCCCGGTGTTGCCGGCGTACCCGATGAGCTGGCCGGCGCTGACGGTCGAGCCCGCGCCCACCGTGAACACCGACATGTGGTTGTAGCTCGACATGAGCGACGAGCCGTTGACCCAGCCGTGGTCGATCATCACCTGGTTGCCGTACCCGCTGCGGAACCGGGCCCACTGCACCGTGCCGGAGCGGCCGGCGTACACGGGCTCCCCGCACCGGTCGCGCAGGTCGATGCCCGCGTGCATGCGGTAGTACCCGAGCACGGGGTGCAGGCGCATCCCGTACTCCGACGTCACGTAGATCGGGCTGTGCGCGGTCGGGTTGGCGAACATCGCGCCCGCCGGTGCCGCGGGCGGCTGCGCCGAGCCCCCGCCGGACCCGCCCGAGCCGGCGTCGGCAGCGGCCTCGCGCTGCTCCCGCTGCTCCTGGACGATCTTCGCCAGGTCCGACGCGAGGCTCGACCGGGCCCGCTCCTGAGCCTTGACCTGAGCCTCCGCCTCGGCCTTCTGGTCCTCGATCGACGCGAGCTTCGCGGTCTGCTGCTCCTGCAGGTCCTCCAGCTCGGCCTTGGCCTCGGCGGCCTCCTGCTCGCGCTGCTGCGCCTGCGCGAGCGCCGCGTCGGCCTCGGCCTTGAGCTCGGCGACCTTCTCGCGGACGGCCGCGAGCCGGACCTGGGCGTTCTCGTTCTCCGCGACGAGCGTCTGCAGGTCGCCGAGGACCTGCGCCTGCGTGCGCATCGCGGTGGACACCAGCCCGTACCGCTCGACGAACTCCTCCGAGCTCTGCGCGTCGAGCATCACGCTCATGCCGGAGACGTCCCGGCCGCCGCGGTACGCCTCGCGGGCCATCTGCCCGATGGTCGCGCGCACCTCGTCCTCACGGGACCGGTCGACGTCGATCTGCTCGGCGACCTCGACCTCCTCAGCCTCGGCGTCCTGCAGCCGGAGCGCGTACTCGTCCGCCAGGCGCTGGGCCTCCTGCGCAGCGGCGACCGCGGCGTCGAGGCGCTCCTGCGCGGCCGGCATCTGCGCCTCGATCTCGGCGAGCTCGGCCACCGTGTCGGCCAGCTCGCCCTCGAGGTCCTCGAGCGCCGCGGCCAGCTCGCCCGCGCGCTCGTCGGCCTCGGCGATCTTCTGCTCGGTCTGCGTGCGCCTGTTCTCCAGGTCGTCCGCCAGCGCGGGCCCGGCGACGACGGCAGGCAGGACCACGGCCAGAGCGGCGGCCGCGGCGGTGGCGGCCCGGACCAGGCGGTGCGTGCGGTGGCTCATGTCAGACCTTCGTGTAGCGGCTCAGCGTCACGATCGAGGAGACGGCGGCGAGGGCGATCGCCACGACGACGAGCCACGGGGCGACCGCGACCACGTCCGACGTGCCGACGTACGGGATCCAGGTGACGGACTCCCCGAGCCAGTCGGTGACGAGGTACTGCACCCCGAGCCACAGCCCGCCGATGGCGAGCGCGGCACCGACGGTCGCCGCGAGGGCGCCCTCGAGCATGAACGGCAGCTGGATGAACAGGGTCGACGCCCCGACCAGGCGCATGATCCCGGTCTCGCGGCGCCGGCTCATCGCGGACAGGCGGATGGTGGTGGTGATGAGGAGCACCGCGGCCAGCAGCATGATCGCCGCGAGCCCGCCGGCCGCCCACGTGGCCCGGTCCAGCACGAGGAAGAGGTTGTCGAAGAGCCGGCGCTGGTCCTCGACCGCCTCGACGCCGGGCCGCCCGGAGACGACGTCCGCGACCACCTGGTACTGCTCGGGGTCGGTCAGCTTGATGCGGTAGGAGGAGTTCATGTCGTCGGCCGTGGCCGCGGACGCCCAGAACTGGTCGCCGAACTGCTCCTGGAAGGCCTCGTAGGCCTCCTCCTTGCTCTCGGTGTAGATCTGCTCGACGAACGGCGCGACCTCGGGCGCCTCGAGCGCGGCGAGGATCTCCTGCCTCTGGTCCTGCGTGACCTCGCCGCCCGCGCACGTGGGCTCCGGGGAGCCGGCGGGGCACAGGAAGACGGAGACCTCGACCTTGTCGTACCAGTCGTCCTTCATCTTGCCGATCTGCGCCTGCAGGAGCGCGGCCGACCCGAGGAACGTCAGCGAGACGAAGGTGACGAGCACGACTGAGATGGTCATCGACAGGTTCCGGCGCAGGCCGATGCCGATCTCGGAGAGGATGAACTGGAAGCGCACGTCTCCCCCTCAGCGGTCCGAGCCGTACACGCCGCGCGACTGGTCGCGCACCATGCTGCCGGAGTCGAGCTCGATCACGCGCTTGCGCATCTGGTCGACGATCTCGTCGTCGTGCGTGGCCATGACCACGGTGGTGCCGGTGCGGTTGATGCGGTCGAGCAGGCGCATGATCCCCAGGGACGTCGTCGGGTCGAGGTTGCCGGTGGGCTCGTCGGCGAGCAGGATCGACGGCCGGTTCACGAACGCGCGGGCGATGGCGACGCGCTGCTGCTCGCCGCCCGACAGCTCGTGCGGGCGCCGCTTCTCCTTGCCCGCCAGCCCGACCATCTCCAGGGTGTCGGGCACCGTGGTGAGGATGTGGTGGCGCGGCTTGCCGATGACCTGCAGCGCGAACGCCACGTTCTCGAACACCGACTTGTTGGGCAGCAGGCGGAAGTCCTGGAACACCGCGCCGATCTGGCGGCGCAGGTGCGGGACCTTCCAGCTCGACAGCGTGCCGAGCTCCTTGCCGGCCACGAACACGCGCCCCGCGGACGCGCGCTCCTCGCGCAGCACCAGCCGCAGGAAGGTCGACTTGCCCGACCCCGACGCCCCGACGAGGAAGACGAACTCACCGCGCTCGACGTCGAGGCTCACCTGGTCCAGCGCGGGGCGCGCCCCGCGTGCGTAGACCTTCGTGACGTTCTCGAACCGGATCACCGTGCAGACCTCGTCCCCTCGGGCCGAGACCTCGTGCCCCGGCCGCCCACGCTCCGGCGGGCCTGTCCGAGGGTAGGAACGTCGTCGAGGACCCGCGAGCAGGACACGCCGCGGGCGCACCTGTGAATCGAGGTGCGTGACGGACAGGTGTCCACCTCGTCCCGGAACGCCCCCTGCGTCACCGGCACGTCAGGAGTCGGCCGCCGCCTGCAGCCCTCGGCGCCAGCGGATCCCGGCCTCGAGGAAGTCGTCGATGTCGCCGTCGAAGACCGCCGACGGGTTGCCGACCTCGTGCTCGGTGCGCAGGTCCTTGACCATCTGGTACGGCTGGAGCACGTACGAGCGCATCTGGTCGCCCCAGGACGCCTTGATGTCGCCGGCCATCTCCTTCTTGGCCGCGCGCTCCTCCTCCTGGCGCTGCAGCAGCAGCCGGGACTGGAGCACGCGCAGCGCGGCGGCGCGGTTCTGGATCTGCGACTTCTCGTTCTGCATCGACACGACGATGCCGGTGGGGATGTGCGTCATCCGGACCGCGGAGTCGGTGGTGTTGACCGACTGCCCGCCGGGGCCCGACGAGCGGAACACGTCGACCTTGATCTCGGACTCGGGGATCTCGACGGAGTCGGTCTGCTCGATGAGCGGGACCACCTCGACCGCGGCGAACGACGTCTGGCGCCGGCCCTGGTTGTCGAACGGCGAGATCCGGACGAGGCGGTGAGTGCCGGCCTCGACGGACAGGTGCCCGAACGCGTACGGCACCTTGACCTCGAAGGTCGCGCTCTTCAGGCCCGCCTCCTCGGCGTAGCTGGTGTCCATGACGCTGGCCGGGTAGCCGTGGCGCTCGGCCCAGCGCAGGTACATGCGCAGCAGCATCTCGGCGAAGTCGGCGGCGTCGACCCCGCCCGCGCCGGCGCGGATCGTCACGACGGCCTCGCGGGCGTCGTACTCGCCGTTGAGCAGCGTGCGGACCTCGAGCTCGCGCATGTCCTTGCGGATCCCGACGAGCTCGGCGTCGGCCTCCTCGAGCGCGTCCGCGTCGTTCTCCTCCGCGGCCATCTCGACGAGGGTCTCGAGGTCGTCGATGCGCCCGCCGAGCCGGTTGACCCGGTCGAGCTCGGCCTGGGTGGCCGACAGGGCGCTCGTGACCTTCTGCGCGCTGTCCGGGTCGTCCCACAGGTCGGGGGCGGAGGCCTGCTCGGAGAGCAGCGCGATCTTCGCCTCGAGGGCGGTGGGGTCGCTCACGGCCTGGATGGACTCCAGGGTCGTGCGCAGGGCGCGGATCTCGGCGGGGAAGTCGGTGGTGGCCACGACCTCTCAGGCTACCCGCTGCCCGGGCCCTCGCCGCGCCAGGCGGCCGGGACGGGAGCGCGACGGGCCGCGCGCACGTGCGGATGTCGAACCGGGCCGGTACGGGACGTCGTCCTCCCGACGGGCCTCACCGGTCGGTGGGACGACCGGAGCACCCGCCTCTTGACCGGTCCAGAACCCTCTGGCACTGTAGCGGTACAGACGTGGGAGCACCCCGTTCCCGCACCCACGACGAAGGGGGACCACCATGTCCATGGACGCGATGGGGATGAGCATCTTCGCGGCGCGCGCCGCCCAGCTCGAGGCCGAGAGCTCGCGCCCGTGGGCACCCGTCGTGCCCGACGCGCACGACGCCGCCCGGCCGCACCGTGACGCTGCCCCGCACCCGGCCCGCGCGGCCCGGCCGCGGCGCGCGCTGGCGGGCGCGCTGCACCGCGTCGCGGACGCCGTGGCGCCGCGCGAGGGCGTGGCGCACCTGGGCCACCCGGCCCGGTGAGCGCGGCGCCGTCCTACCCTGGGCCCCATGACGACGACGGGGCCGACGTGGGACGCGTGACGCTGCAGACGGTCGCCGACCGTGTCGGCGTCAGCCGCATGACGGTGTCGAACGCGTTCTCCCGGCCCGACCAGCTCTCGGCCGCGCTGCGCGAGCAGGTCCTCGCCGCGGCGGCCGAGCTCGGGTACGTCGGACCAGACCCCGCGGCGCGGGCGCTGGCACGGCGGTCCGTCGGGGCCGTGGGCGTCGTGCTCACGGACTCGCTCGGCGAGGCGTTCCTCGACCCCGTCGCCTCCGCGTTCTTCGGCGCGCTCGCCGAGGAGCTCGCGCCGACCGGGCTGGCCGTGACGCTCATCCCCGCGACGCCCGTCGGCGGGCACGTGCCGGCGCGCGACCTGGCCCTCGACGCCGCGGTGCTCTACGCGTGCGCAGGCGACTCGGAGGCCGTCGAGTGGCTGAGCCGGCGGCGGCTGCCCCTCGTGTTCGTCGACCAGGAGCCGCGCCCCGGCAGCGCGGGCGTGCTGCTCGACGAGCGCAGCGGCGGACGCCTGGCGGTCGAGCACCTGCTCGCGCTGGGGCACCGCGACGTCGTGGTCCTGACGATGAACAGCGAGCGTGCCGCACCCGGCTGGGCCGCCGACCCGCGCACGGCGGGCTCGAACGACGTCGCCCGGCACCGCACGGCCGGGGCGGTGGACGCGCTGGAGGCCGCGGGGCTGGCGGCCCGCGTCTACGAGGTCGTCGACAACCGCGACCACCTCACGCTGCCCGGGGCTCAGGAGATCCTCGCCGACCCGCACCGCCCGACGGCGGTCGTGTGCTTCTCCGACCTGATGGCCGCGACCCTGGTGCGGGCCGCGCAGGACGCTGGCGTCGACGTGCCCGGCGACCTGTCGGTCGTCGGCTTCGACGACACCGTGCTGGCGCAGACGCTGCGCCCCGCGCTGACGACGCTGCGCCAGGACTTCGCCACCAAGGGCCGGCTGGCCGCCCAGGCCCTGACGGCCGCGATCGCCCGCGCCCGCACGGACGCACCCTCGGGCACGCCCGCGCCCGAGCCACCCACGACCGTCACCGTCCCGGTCGAGCTCGTCGTGCGCGACAGCACCGCTCCCCCGCGCCGCTGAGGGCGCTGCCCGCACCGGCCCCGCCCGCACCGCCCCGGGCCAGACGCTCGGGAACGTTCCAGGCCGGCAGGCTCCTCGAATTCATCGGACGTTCACCTGGCGCCTGGTCAGAGCAGTGCTGCGCCGGACGATGGGACCGTCGGCGTCCGGTCGGCGACGCACTGGCCCGACCGAACCGGAGCACCCATGAGCACCTCGCGGCCCCACGACGTCGCACGACGTCGCAACCTGCTGACGGACCGTCCCGTCGCGGTGAAGATCGGGGCTGCGCTCGGCGTGCTGGCGCTCGTGGCCGTCACGATGGCCGTGCTGGCGATCACGAGCGTACGCAGCCTCTCCGCGGGGCAGAACGCCCTCTACACCGAGCACGTCGAGCCCCTGGACCTGCTGTCGGACGTGCAGCGCAACTTCCAGGGCACCCGCAACCGGGTCAACGCCCTCGCGTTCGTCGCCCCCGAGGAGCGTGCCGACAAGGCGGCGGAGATCGCCGAGCGCGAGGCCGACCTCGGGGACCTGCTCACGCAGTACGCGCCCTTCGCCGTCTCGGGCGAGCGCGTCGAGGAGATCCGCGCCGCGTCCGACCGCTACCACGAGATCGCGCTGACGACCTGGCTCGACGCCGTCGTGGAGGCACCCGAGACGCTGCCGACGCTGTACGACGACACGGTCTACCCGGTGTCCGACGAGGTGCTCGAGCTGGTCAGCGCCGAGGCGGGCGAGCACGCCGAGGTGTCCGCCGTCCTCGACGCCGAAGGGACCGCGGCGGCGGCCTCGACGCAGGTCGTCCTGGTCGTCGCCCTCCTCGTGGGGCTCGCGCTGGCCGGTGCGATCGCGACCTTCGTGGTCCGGGGCATCACCGCGACGGTGCGCGAGGTGGGCGCGTCCCTGGCCGCCCTGGGGCGCGGCGACCTGACCGTGGCCCCGCGCGTGCGCAACGACGACGAGCTGGGACGCATGGCCGGCAGCCTGACGACGTCGTTGGCGAACCTTCGCTCGACGATGACCGCCGTCCACGAGACCTCCGACGCGGTCGCCGCGGCCTCGGAGGAGCTCTCCGCGTCGAACGCCCAGGTGGCGAAGGGGTCCGCGGAGACGTCGAGCCAGGCCGACGTGGTCGCGGCGGCGGCCGAGGAGGTGTCGCGCAACGTGCAGGCCGTGGCAGCCGGCGCGGAGCAGATGGGCGCGTCGATCCGGGAGATCGCGCAGAACGCGAACGAGGCGGCGCGCGTGGCCACCCAGGCCACCGGCGTGGTCGCGACGACGAACGACACCGTCGCCCAGCTCGGGACCTCGTCGCAGGAGATCGGGAACGTCGTCAAGGTCATCACGTCGATCGCCGAGCAGACCAACCTGCTGGCCCTCAACGCGACCATCGAGGCCGCGCGCGCCGGGGAGGCCGGCAAGGGCTTCGCGGTCGTCGCCGGCGAGGTCAAGGAGCTCGCCCAGGAGACGGCCCGCGCCACCGAGGACATCGCCCGCCGTGTCGAGGCGATCCAGGGCGACACCCAGAGCGCGGTGGCGGCGATCGGGCAGATCAGCGACATCATCGCCTCGATCAACGACTACCAGATGACCATCGCGTCGGCCGTCGAGGAGCAGACCGCCACGACCAACGAGATGAGCCGCGGCGTCGGCGAGACAGCGGCCGGGTCCGTCGAGATCGCCGTCAACATCACGGGCGTCGCGACCTCTGCGAGCACCACCAGCGAGGTCACCGGTCAGATGGGCTCCGCCACCGTCGACCTGGCCCGCATGGCCCAGGACCTGCGCACCCGCATCGGCTCCTTCACCTTCTGACCCGCACGCGCGGACGGGCCGGCCGGGACGTCCCGACCGGCCCGTCCGTGCCGGGTCACCCCGCGGTCGCGCGCACCCCCGCCCGGCGTCGGTGCAGCACGAGCACCGCACCGACCCCGACCAGGAGCAGCCCCAGACCGGCCCACGCCGCCGCCGGAACCCCACCGGTCTGCGCGAGCGCGGTCGTCGGCGTGGTCCCCGTGGCCGCGGTCACCGTCACCGCCTGCCAGCCGACGAGGGTGCCGTCGGCGGCGAACACCGCGAGCCGGTGCTCGCCCGGCGGCGTGCCTGCGGGGATCCGGACGGCGACCTGACCGGACGCGTTCGCCTGCACCCAGTCCCCGCCCAGCAGGGTCGGGGTGGAGAACAGCCACGTGGCGACCCACGCGTCGGCGTGCTCGGCCCCCAGGTCGACGGTCACGACCTGCCCCTGGCGCACCGGGCCGGCGGCGAGCGTCAGACCACCGGCCGGGCCGGTGAGCTCGGCGCCGGACCGTCCGACGGGCGGCGCGTCCGGCTTCGCCGGAGCCGGTGCCGGGTCCGTCGGCGTCGGCGTGGGACCGGCCGGGTCCGTCGGCGTCGGCGTCGGCTCCGGGTCGGCCGGGTCCGTCGGCGTCGGCGTGGACGTCGGCGTCGGCGTGGGCGTCGGCGTGGGCGTGGGCGTCGGCTCCGGATCGGCCGGGTCCGTCGGCGTCGGCTCCGGATCGGCCGGGTCCGTCGGCGTCGGGCTCGGTGGCTCGGTCGGCGTCGGCGTGCTGCCGGTGCCGACGGTCAGGAGCACGGGCGCGGACTCCACGTAAGGGGTCCCGTCGTCGAACGTCAGTCGCGCGACGAGTGCCGCCCCGTCGAGCGCTGCGGTGGCCGGGAAGCGCAGGCGCGCGCCGTCGGCGTCCGTGACCAGCGCGGGGGTGTCCTCCCCGGCTCGCTGGACGTACCACTCCCAGCGGTCCAGCACCGAGGCCGGCCTGACGCCCGCGTCGAGGGCCACGTCCTCGCCCACCGCGTACCGCGCCGCCAGCCCGGTGACCGTCACCTGCTGCAGCGGAGCGGCACCGTGGTCGTCGACCACGACGGTCCTGGCCGCGGACGTCGCCACGACCTCACCGTCCACAAGCCGCTCCACCGAGACGCGGGCACCGTCGAGCGCCTGCTCGGCTGTGAGCTCCAGCACGGCGTCGGAGGTACCGACGACCACCGGCCGGGGCTGGTCGACGCGCTGCACGGACCACCGGAAGGTGTCGTCGGCGCCCGCGGGCGTCGCGACAGCCGTGAGTGTCACCGGAGAGCCGGAGTGATAGTGGTGCGCGAGGCCGGTGACGTCGACCGTCGGGGCGACCGCGCCGGCGACGGTGAGCGTCACGGGGTCGGACGGCCCGTACGCGAGCCCGCCGTCGGGACGGACGACGGCCACGCTGATCCGCGTGCCGTCCATCGCCTCGTCGGCCGTGACAGCGTACGTCGGTCCGGTCGCACCCGGGACGGGCTCGGCCTCGGCCGCACCCGGCGCCCGGGCGAACCACTGGTAGGTGGTCAGCACGGTGCCGGGCTGGACCCGAGCCGCGAGCTCGACCGGCTGGCCGGCCGCGTACCGGTCGGCGGCGCCCGTGACGCTGACGTGCTGCACCGCGGGCGACCCGTGGTCGTCGACGAGGATCGTGACCGGCTCGGCGACGACCGGCTCGATCCCGGCGATGGTCAGGGTGGCGCGCACCTCGACGCCGTCCAGCGCCTGCTCGGCGGTCAGCACGTGCCGCAGGCCGGAGGCACCGGGGAACGTGACCCACTCGGTGCCGGGCCAGCGCCACTCCCAGTCGATCGTGTCGCCCTGCGCCAGCCCCGGGTCGGCGACGAGCTGCAGGTTGACGTCGTAGCCCTGGTGGTAGTGCTCGCCGAGGTTCTGGAAGAAGAAGAGCTGCTCGCCGGGCGCTGCGGTCGTGACGCTGAGCGGGACGCTCGTCTGGCCGACGTTCGTGCCGGCGGGGTCGAAGGCGAAGAGGTTGAGGTAGCCGCCGTCGAACCGCTGCTCGACGGGCAGCTCGATGCTCAACCCGTCCGGGCCGGCGCCCTTCTTCAGCAGCTCGTAGTCGAAGTCCCCGTTCGAGTCGTTGAAGTACTCCCACTGGTACGTCAGGTCGTCCCGCGGTGGGTAGACCGTGCCGGTCGCGCGCAGCGTGTCACCGGCCCGGTAGACGCCCTGCACGCCCTCGACGAGGACCTCGCGCCCGCGGACGTCGGCCGTGACGGGCTCGGACTGCGCGACGGCGACGCCGCCGCGCATGCGCTGCACGGCGAACACACCGGCGAACGACCACTGGTTCGTGACCGTCATGCGGTCGCCGTCGAGCGTGACGTCCGCGATCGGCGTCCAGAAGGTCGAGCCCGAGTAGCGGTAGACCAGCCGGTACTGCTCGCCGTCGGCGAGCGGTGCGCCGCCGACGCGGATCGCCGGCCGGTCCGGCATGTACTGCGGGACCGGGGTGAGCACCTCGGCCGTCGGCCGCTCGGCCACGACCGTCACCGGCAGCGCGACCCACGGGGACTGCTGCACCAGCGTGGTGCCGGTGCGCAGGCGCACCGAGATCTCGTAGCCGACGTGGGAGGCGTCGAGCGGGAGGGCCAGCGTCCCGGTGGCGGCCGACGCGCTGGTCACGACGCCGCCGGCGACCGTGGACCCGATGGGCCGGGTCCGCCACTGGAAGTTCTGCCCGGCGCCGAGGGTCGCACCGACGACGGACGCCGTGAGCACGTCGCCGGGGGCGTAGGACGCGCCGACGCCCGCGATGCCGAACGGCTGACCGCCGGCCTCCTCGGTGACGACGACGTCGACCGGGGCGGACGTCGAGGGCGTCGCGAGGTTGGTCACGGACGGGACGAACGCGCCGCTCAGCGCGGTCGTGCCGACGGGCAGGTCGGCGACGGTGAACGTCGCCCGGCCGCCTGCGACCGGCTCGTGGCCGAGCAGGCGGTCGCCGGCGCGCAGCTCGACGGCGCCGGTGACCGTCGCGGGGCCGACCTCGACCTCGACGGTCACCGGGGCACCGAGGACCGTCGCCGTCGCGGACGGCCGGAGCGTGGTGGTGGTGGCGACCGGCTCGGGCAGGTCGCCCACGACGAAGGTGTACGTGCCCGACGCTGTCTGGACGGTGCCGTCGACCGTGACGGACGCCTCGACGCCGATGCGGTAGGTGCCCGCGGCCCCGAACGCCCAGTTGGCGTGCATGTGCGTGCGCCCGACGGTGAACGCGCGCAGCGACGCGTCCGCCGAGGACCAGCGACGCTGCGGCTCGCCGAAGCCGCTCGTGGTGAACAGCTCGAACGCCCCGGGACCCTCGACGCCGGTGAGCGTGAAGGTGGTCCGGTCGCCCTCTATGGCGCCGGCCGGCACGGACTCCGTCGAGAAGCCCGGCCACAGCCGACCCGTTCCGGGGTTGGACACGGGCGCGACCCACACCGTCGTCCCGGGCGCCCCGAGGAACGCGTACGCCGCCGCGTCGGGGACCTGCATCTGCGCCTCGTCCTCGAGGTGGAACCACGTGTCCGCGGGATCCATCCGCGTGCCGTTGCCCTCGGGCACGTCCGCCTTCGACCCGAGCACGAGCGTCCCGCCGTCGAGGAAGGTGGACACGGCGTCGGTGTGCACGCCGGCCACGACGCGGTAGGTCGTCGCCGGTGGCGCGGCACCGTCGGCCGCGACCGCCGGGGCGGCGGGCAGCGCGAGCGTGCTGCACGCGACGGCCACTGCGGCGAGGAGCGCCGTCAGGCGCCGCCTCGGTGGGGACAGGGTGGTCACGGTGTGCCTTTCGTCGGTGGTCTCTTCGGCGCACCTGCGCGACGGCCGGCCGGTGACGGGCGGCGCGCGGACGGCAGCCGCAGGCGTCGACCACGCGGGTCGACGCCTGCGGGAAGGCGCGGGAAGCAGCGGGGGCGTGCGCGGTGGCATCTAGTGATACTGAGATGCGTTCGCAATAGTGGAGGGCCGCTGGACGCCTGTCAAACACCGCCGGACAGCCCCGCACCGCGACCGCCCCACCGGTCGCGCACCGCCCGCCACGGGCGTCAGCGGTCGTCGCGCAGCGCCCCGCTCAGGTCCGCGACCACCAGGTCGGGCACCTCCGACGCACAGAAGGCCCCCGGGGCAGCACATCACGGTCGATCGCAGCCTCCGGCGACCCGTGCGCCCGCGGGTCGGCCAACGGGCCGACGACGTCGAGGAGCTCCACCACCGAGCTCGGCCACCCGTGGGTCAGGACGAGCGCGAGCGCGTCAGGCTCGGGTGAGCGCACGTGCAGGAGGTGCACCCGCTGACCGACCGCCCTCGGCGCCCGCCAGCATCACGTCGCGCGGGCCACCGAGGACGCCTCGAGCGCGATGCCGTCCGACCAGGGCGCCAGGACCCAGCTGAGCAGCACCGGGCGGGTGACGGCGCCGAGGCGCACCACCGCGGACGCCCCGTCCGGGGACGACGCCTCGAGAACCACGACGCCGTCCCAGTCCGCCGCGGGGTCCGGGTGGGCGGCCAGGTACTCCTGCACGGCGGCACGCACGGTCGCGTCGCTCAGCGGCACGCCACCCGTGCCCTCGGCACCCGCACCGGGGGCGAAGTACTGCTCGTCGGCCACCGCGTCGGCGGCGGCGAGCGCCGCGAGATCCGTCAGCGCCAGCAGCCGCTTGCGCTCCAGGTGCACGCCCGTGGCGGACACCACGACGGTGACGAGCAGCAGCGCGAGCACCGCGAACCCGAGCGCGAGGACCATGATCTGCCCGTCGTCGCCCTGCGGCCGGCGACGGGCGGTCACCGGCCCACCCGGAACGCGTCGACGGGTGCGGTGCGCTGCGCGCTCACCGGGACCTCCAGGGGCACGACGTCACGGACGAAGGACGGCACGAACGGCAGCGGGACCCGCACGGTCACGGTGGCCTGCACCTGCGCACCGGGCGTCAGGCACGGCGTCGCCGAGCACGCCATCGCGAGGGCGTCGGCGGCGGGGTCGTCGAAGCCCTGGTCGTCGAGGGCCACCCCCACGGCCGTGACCGCGCGCGCCGCACCCGTGGGGGCGTCGGGGGCGGCGACGTAGACGCGGGCGGCCTCCCGGGCGGCACCCTCGACCGCGAACGTCCCGGCCTGGATGCGCCCGAGGACGAGCACGAGGTACACGGTGGGCACGAGCAGCACCAGGGCGACGCCGAGGAACTCCACCACGGCGTTGCCGCCGTCGCCGCGGAGGCGGTCGCGGCGGGCCTCCCACCAGCGACGCAGGCGTCGAGCCGACGACACGGTGCCCGCCGAGCACACCGTGCCCGCCGACGACGCGCCGGGCCGCTCGCCCCCGGCCGCGAGGCTGCGGAGCCCGCCTACCGGTGTCACGGGCCCTCCACGGGTGCGTGACCCTGCAGCTCGAGGACACCGCCCGGTCCGAGCAGCCCCACCAGCGGCACCGGCGCGCGGACGGTGACCTCGACGAGCGCGAGACCACCGGCGTCGACCTGCCGGGCCGTGACGTCCTGCGCGTACGACGGTGCCAGCGACTGGCGCAGCAGCTCGGCCGTGCGCGCGGCGCCGTCGGCCGGGTCCCGGCCCACCTGCGCGGCGTACCGGGCCCCCTCGGCGGCGGCGTCGATGCACGTGTTGCGCACGTGCTGCACGAGCGCGAGCTGCACCACGGCCACGAACATCACCACGAGCAGCCCGCCGACGAGCACGAAGTCGACGATCGCCGACCCCGCGTCGCGGCGGACCCCCACGGGCACCGCCCGGGCGGTCAGAGCCCGGAGCGCGGGGACACCGACGTCACGGCGTCCTGGAAGAGCTGCTGCAGGGCGTTGCCCGCCACGAACCACAGCACCGACACCAGCCCTGCGGTCATCAAGGTCACGAGGACCCAGCCGGGCACGTCGCCGCGGTCGTCCTCCCCCAGCGTGCGCAGCCGCAGCTGCGCCTGCACGGCCCAGGCCTGCATCCGTGCGGTCATGGTCCACCTCCGTCGTCGGCCGGACGGCACCCGCGGGCGCCGCCGGCTGCTTCTGCCAGCGGGTCACAGTCCGACCCGCAGCACCACCACGCTGGGGAAGACGGCGAACAGGACGGTCACCGGCAGGATGAGGAACACCACCGGGACCATCATGAGCACCTCCTTGCGCCCACCGGTCTGCATGAGGGCGCGGCGGCCCTCCTCGCGCACGTCCTGCGCCTGCGCCCGCAGCACGTCGGCCAGCGGCGTGCCGCGCTCCACGGCGACGGCGACGCCCTCGGCGAACCGGGCGAGCGAGGGCAGGCCCGTGCGGTCAGCGAGCCGCTCGAGGGCCTGCACCACCGGGGTGCCGGAGCGGGCGTCGGCGAGGGTGCGCGCCAGCTCGCCGGTCAGCTCCCCGCGGGTCTGCCGCACCACGCGCTCCAGCGCCCCGACCGCCCCCTCGCCCGCGCTGACGGCGAGCGCCAGCAGCTCGGTGACCGTGGCCATCTCGGCGAGCATCCGCTCCTCACGACGCCGCACCTGGCGACCCAGCAGCCAGTCGGGCACGAGCACGGCCACGAAGGTCACGACGGCGACCACCCCGACGAGGGCGACGGTCACGCCGCCGCGCGTCGCGGCCAGCACGAGGGACAGCACGAGGCCGGCGACGAGGCCGAGGACGCCCCAGACGACCTGCTGGGCGCGGAACTGCTCGACGGTCTCCTGCCGGCCCGCGCGCTCGAGGCGGTGCCGCAGGTCGGCGGTCGGTGAGCCGATGCGCGCGACGACGCGCACGAGGTCGCCGAGGAACGGGGCGACGAGCCGCTCGAGCGTGACCAGGGGTCCGCGCGCGTCGGGGGCGCGCAGCAGCGACGACGTGCCGCGGGTGCGCAGGTAGGGGGCGAGGCGCTGGTCCAGGGTGATGCGCCGGGCGCGCAGCCGCACGACCACGAGCACCAGCCCGAGACCGCCGATCAGACCGATGACGGCACCGGTGGCCGCGGGGCTCATCGCAGCACCCGGGGGTCGTCGGGCAGACGGGCGATCCGCAGCATGGCGCGGTAGGCGACGACCGTGCAGCCCAGGCCGACGAGGAGCACGACGGTGCCGGCCGTGGAGTCGTACGCCTCGAGGGCCTCCGGGCGCGACGACAGCATGGCGAGCACGATCCACGGCGCGGCGACAGCGAGGCGGGCGGCGTAGACGGTCCAGCTCTGCCGCGCCTCCAGCTCGCCGCGGGTGCGGATGTCCTCGCGCAGGAAGGTCGACAGGGTCCGCAGCAGGCGGCCGAGGTCGGTGCCGCCGACGTCGCGCGTCATGCGCAGGGCCTCGACGATGCGGTCGGCGACCGGGTCGGCCAGGCGCTCCTTGAGCGTGTCGAGGCTCTCGGTGAAGCGTCCGCTGGCCCGGTAGTCCTCGCCGAACGCCTGGAAGGGGGCCCGCAGCTCGGCGGGTCCGCGCTCGCCGACCTGGGCGACGGCCTCGGGCAGCGACAGGCCGGCCCGCACGCCGGAGGCGAGGTGGTCGACGACGTCGGGCCACAGCTGCCGGGTCCGGGCCAGGCGGCGGCGCGCGCGGCCCTGCACGAGCGCCCAGGGGCCGATGCCGGCGAGCACCCCGAAGCACAGTGCGACGGCGGGTGCAGGGACGATCACCACCGCGGCACCGGCCACCGCGAGCGCCACGGCGCCGCTCGCCAGGGCGAGGCCCTCGGGGCTGACGCCGGTGACCTCGGCCTGCGTGAGCGTGTCGCGCACGGTCGCGCGCCAGCCGGTGCGGCTGGTGCGGGCGTCGTCCGCCATCGGCCAGCACGACCACCACACGCACGCGAGCCCGGCCCCGAGGAGCAGCCCGACGACGACGCCCACGCCTCAGGCCTGCCGCAGGAGGGCGCGCAGGTCGAGGCCTGCCCGGGCGAAGCGCTCGGCGTGCGGCGGGAACCCGTCGGCCCGCACGAGCACGCCGTCGCGCGTGGTGAACAGGTCGGCGGTCTCGACGACACCCTGCTCGACCCGACCGGGCACCGCCACGATCTCGCGGGTCCTTCGCCGCCCGCGCGCGTCGAGGTCGAGGTGCACGACGAGGTCGACGGCCGAGGCGACGGTCGGCACCACGAACCGGTCGGAGATGTTCTCCCCCGCCAGCAGGGGCAGCGTGCACAGCTTGACCAGGGCCTCGCGCGCGGAGTTCGCGTGCAGGGTGCACATCGCGGGGACGCCGGCGTTCAGGGCGATCAGCAGGTCGAGGGCCTCGGCCTCGCGGACCTCCCCGACGAGCAGGCGGCTGGGGCGCATGCGCAGCGCCTCCTTGACCAGGCGCCGCAGCGGGATCTCGCCGTGCCCCTCGAGGTTGGCCTGCCGGGTCTGCAGCGCCACCCAGTCCCGGGCGGACAGGCGCAGCTCGAAGACCTCCTCGCAGCTGATCACGCGCTCGCGCGGCGGGATCGCCCCGCACAGGGCGTTGAGCATGGTCGTCTTGCCGGCCTGGGTGGCGCCGGAGACGAGCACGTTCAGGCCCACGCGGACCGCGGCCTGGAGGAACGCCGCGGCCTGCGGGGTCAGCGAGCCGAGACCCACCATGTCGTCCAGGCCCGTGGCACGCACCACGTACTTGCGGATGTTGACCGACCAGTGCCGCCGCGTGACGTCGGGGATCACGGCATGCAGGCGCTCACCGCCCGGCAGCGTGGCGTCCACGAAGGGCGAGGACAGGTCGAGGCGACGACCGCTGACCTTGAGCATCTGCTCGACCAGGTCGCGCACCTGGGCGTCGGTCAGCATCGTCGTCGTCAGCTCGGGCTCGCCGCGGCGGGCCACGAACACCTGCGACGGGCTGTTGATCCAGATCTCCTCGACCTCGTCGTCGTCGAGGTACTGCTGCAGCGGACCCAGCCCGGCCACCGCGTCGACCACGGCCTTGTGCGCCGCGGTCGTGTCGACCAGCGGCGGGACCGCCCCGAGCACGGACCGCTCGTCGTAGTCGGCCAGGGCGGCGGACACGAGCGAGACGACCCCGGCGCGGTCCCGCACCGGGTCCAGGCCACGACGACGGATGAGCTCGCGGACCTCGGACTCGAGGATCACCAGCCCGTCGACGCTCACCCGGCCCCCTTCATCCGCCGGGCGCCGCGCGCCCGGTTCGTCCTGATCGTCCGTTCCGGCGGCGACGCTAGGCCATGCGCGCTCGTCGCGGGGCGCGTCGTCCACAGACCAGACCCGATGCGCGCGAGATTCCCCCGACCGTGTCGCCGCGCGCACCCGGTCGGGCGACGGCCGCGCCCGGCGTGGGCCGTGGGTCGCGGCCGCCGGTCGCCGGGTGCCACTACCGTGTGAGCGTGAACATGCCCTTCCCCACCGGCGACCAGCACGAGCTGCGGCTCGGCGACCAGGTCGCCGTCGTCGCGTCCGTCGGCGCCTCCGTGCGCGAGTACCGGGTCGGCGACCGCGACGTCCTGCTCCCCTTCCCCGCGCAGTCCCTGGCGCCGGCGTTCTCGGGCGCCGTGCTGGCCCCGTGGCCGAACCGGCTGCGCGACGGCCGGTACGGCTACCGCGGCGCCGCGTACGAGGTCCCGCTGACCGAGCACGAGCGGCAGACCGCGCTGCACGGCCTCGTGGCGTACGCGCGGTTCGACGTCGTCGAGGCGTCCGACGCGTCCGTGACGCTGCGCCACGACCTGGTCCCGACGCCCGGGTACCCGTGGGCGCTGCGCCTCGACGTGACCTACGGGCTCACCGCCGACGGCCTCGCGGTCGAGGTCGTCGCCACGAACCTCTCAGACGCGACGGCGCCGTACGGGGTGGGGTTCCACCCGTGGCTCTCCCCCGGCCCCGGCGGGGTCGACGCGTGCACCCTGCAGGTCGGCGCGGGGCGCCACGTCACGGTGGACCACCGCCTGCTGCCCACGGGCACGGAGGCCGTCTCGGGCCGCCTGGACCTGCGCGAACCCGTCGCGCTGGCCGGGCTGGCGCTCGACGACGCCTGGGTCGACGCCGTCCGGGACACGGACGGCCTGTCGTGGGCCCGCCTGACCGGCGACGACGCGCGCACCGTGGCCGTGTGGATGGACGGCACGCTGCCCGCGTGGCAGGTGTGCACCGGTGACGGGATCCCCGGGATCGAGCGCCGTGGTGTGGCCGTGGAGCCGATGTCGTGCGTCGCGGACGCGTTCCGCACCGGGGAGATGCTCGTCGAGCTCGAGCCCGCCGGCACGCACACCGTGCGCTGGGGCGTGCGCCTCGACTGATCGTGGTGCCGGCGGGAGACCGCCGGCGACGCCCGGTCCGCCGCGTGCGGGCCGGGCGTCCGTGCGTCCACGGCCCCGAGGGCGCGCCGGAGCAGGTCGGCGGGCCACCCGCCGCAGCGGTGAGCCCTGCCGGGCGTCAGCCGTAGTAGGACCCGTCGGCCTTGACGCCCTTGATGTACTCCCAGTGCCACGGCTCGTAGGGGCCGCTGCCGCCGGACTTCGCCCAGGTGGGGTTCTCCCAGCCGTACACGGGGCCGTTGTCGTTCATCCAGGTCCACCGGCTCGTGCCCGGCTGCAGGCCGCAGATGTCCACGGCGAGGCCCCAGCCGTGGTTCGACTTGCCGGGGGTGGCCGCGAGGCCGCCCTTCTGCGCCTTGAGCGTGTACTGCTCGGCGAGCGTCCGGTAGCCGTCGGTCAGGCAGATGTCGGTGCCGAACCGGGCGACGAACGCGTCGTTGAGCTCGGCGAGCGCGACCGCGGCGTCGGCCCGCAGCTGCTGGCGGCCGTCCCACAGCGTGCACAGGTCGGCGGTGGCGAGCTGGCCGTTGCTGCCCGCGGGGCGCGTGGCGCCGTCGCAGCCGGGCAGCGGGTCGCGGTCGGCGGCCCGGGAGACGTCGGAGAGCTCGCGCAGCCGCGTGGTGCCGTCGGCGGACACGAGCGACGTCGGCGGGAGGTCTGACAGCGGGAGGGCGGTGAGCGCGGCGACCGTCGACGGGTAGTCGGGCGCCGTGCTGGGCAGCACCTCGAAGTCGCCCTCGGCCATGCCCTGGGTGACGGGGACGACGACCGTGACGCCGACGAGCGCGGCGAGCACGCCGAGCCGGCCGAGCGTGCGCGGGGCCCGGCGCAGGGGCACGGGGTCGGGCAGCACGTCCGTCGCGTCGACGCGGGGCGCCGCAGCAGCCTCGACGGGCGCGGCGTGCGCCTCCGCACGGGCAGCACGCGACCGCTCGGCGCCGCGGGCCGCTCGCCGGGAGGCGCGGGGCGTCGTGTCGTCCGCGGGGTCGGCCCCGGGCCGGTCGACGGCGTGCGGCGCCGCCAGGTCCGGGCCGGCAGCACCCGGCACGGCGACGTCCGCGACGGCGACGTCGGGCGCGGACGGGGCTGCCGTCCGGGTGCGGGGCCGCGCGGTCCCGGCCCGCGGGTCGTGCGGGACGGGCGCGGCGTGCTCGATCCGCGTGTGCACCGACGGCGTGTGCACCGACGACGCCGCGACCGGGTGCGGCTGCGAGGACGGCGTCCAGCTCGTCGGGCTCGAGACGGCGCGGGCACGCTCCGGCGCGGCGGTGGAGACCGGTGCCGGTGCCGGTGCCGTGAGCGTGGCCGTGGCGCGGGCGGAGCGCGGCTCGGGAGCCGCCTGCTGGGCCCAGGCCGGGGCGCTCGTGCGCGGGGCGCGCTCGGCGGCCGTGGGGGTCGGGATCGGGGGTGCCGAGGTGGGCCGAGCCGTGGTCGCCGGACGGGAGGCCGCAGCGGCTGCCTCGCGGAGCTGGCGTCGCGTGAGGGGCACCGGCTGCTCAGGGTGGGACCCCACGACACCTCCGCTCTGCTCGTGCTGCCAGGCCGTCCTGCTCACCTGTGCGGTCACGGAACCATAACGGCACCGTGACTGGCCGTCCAAGACGCGTTCGGGTGCCGTTGCCCCGTCAAACAGGGCAAAAGCGGCGACACACCGAGCGACGCGCCGCGGAGTTCACCGATCTCTCACGCCCAGGACTCTCGTCCAGGTCGCCCGTCCATGATGGCGGACGTCTGCGGCGCCGTCACCTGACGTTCATCCGTGGTGGGCCGAGGCCCCGCCGCCGCCCCGCAGCTGTCCGCGCTGCATGGCGTCGCGCACCTCACCGACGAGCTCCTCGAGGATGTCCTCGAGGAACACGACGCCGACGGTGCGCCCGTCCTCCTCGACGCGTGCCAGGTGCGACCCGGAGCGCTGCATCGCGGCCAGCGCGGCCTCGACCTCGTCGTCCGGCGCGACCACCGCGAGGGAGCGGACCCGCCAGACCGGCACGGGCAGCCCGCGCGTCGCGTCGTCGGCGTACAGCACGTCCTTGATGTGCAGGTACCCGCCCGGCCGGCCGTCGTCGTCGAGCACGGGGAACCGGCTGAAGCCCGTGCGTGCCACGAGGTGCTCGATGTCGTCCGGGGTGCTGCCCGGCCCGACGGTGACGAGGTCGTCGACGGCGACCATGACCTGCGCGGCGGTCCGGTCGGAGAACTCGATCGCGCCCGCGAGCAGCCCCTGCTCGTCGGCCAGCAGGCCCTCGGCCTGCGAGCGCTCCACGATCGACTGCACCTCCTGCGCCGTGAACGCCGACGCGACCTCGTCCTGCGGCTCGACGCGGAAGGCCCGCAGGACGTGGTTGGCCAGCCAGTTCAGCGCACCGATCACGGGGCGCAGCGCGCGGGCGACCCACACCAGCGGCGGGCCGAACAGCAGCACGGCGCGGTCGGGCCCCGCGACGGCGAGGTTCTTCGGGACCATCTCCCCCAGCACCACGTGCAGGTACACCACGACGAGCAGGGCGACGACGAACGCGATCGGGTGGGTGAGCCCGTCGGGGACGCCCAGGGCGTGCAGGGGCACCTCGAGGGCGTGGGCGATGGCGGGCTCGGCGACCAGCCCGAGGCTGGTGGAGCAGACGGTGATGCCGAGCTGGGCGGCGGCGAGCATGAGCGAGACGTGCTCCATGGCCCACAGCACGGTGGCGGCCCGCCGGTCGCCGGCCTCCGCGAGGGGCTCCACCGAGGAGCGCCGCGCCGACATGAGCGCGAACTCCGCGCCGACGAAGAACGCGTTGAGGCCGAGCAGGACCACGGCGAGCACGAGGGCGACGGTGCTGCTCATCGCGGGCCCCCGTCCTCGGCCTCGGGCACGGCCCGGACCCGGACGCGCTCGACGCGCCGCCCGGACATGCGCGCGACCCGCAGGTGCACGGCGTCGACGACGACCTCGTCGCCCTCGACGGGCACGCGCCCGAGGCGGGCCATGAGCAGGCCGCCGAGGGTCTCGTACGGGCCGTCGTCGGGCACGCGCAGCCCGGTGGCCTCCGCGAGCTCGTCGGGCCGGGTCACGCCGGGCAGCAGCCAGGACCCGTCGGGGCCGCGGGCCGCGGACACCCGGGTGCGGTCGTGCTCGTCGGCGACCTCGCCGACGAGCTCCTCGACGACGTCCTCGAGCGTGACGAGCCCGGAGGTGCCGCCGTACTCGTCGACGACGACGGCCATCTGGAGCCCCTGGGCGCGCAGCTCCACGAGGAGCGGGCCCAGGCCCACGGTCTCGGGCACGCGCGGCGCCTCGACCATGAGCGCGGCCGCCGGGACGTCGGCGCGCTTGTCGTGCGGCACGGCCATGGCCTTGCGCAGGTGGACCAGGCCGACGACGTCGTCGCTGGAGTCGCCGATGACGGGGAACCGGGAGTGGCCGGTGCGCCGGGCGAGCGCCATGACGTCGGCCGCGGTGTCGTCGTCGCGGCGCACGACGTGCAGGCGCGTCCGGTCGGTCATGACGTCGACGGCGGTGAGGTCGGAGAACGCGATGGAGTTGGTGAGCAGCGTGGCGGTCGCGGCGTCGAGGGTGCCCTGCTCGGCGGAGCGACGCACGAGCGACGCGAGCTCGGCGGGCGACCGCGCGCCCGAGAGCTCCTCGACGGGCTCGATCCCCGCGCGGCGCAGGATCGCGTTCGCGGTGCCGTTGGTGACGGTGATGACGGGCGCGAGACCGGTGGTGAACCCGACCTGCAGGGGTGCGACGAGGCGGGCGGTGCCGAGCGGGCGGGCGATCGCGAAGTTCTTGGGGACGAGCTCGCCGAACAGCATCGAGAACCCGTTGACGACGACCAGCGCGAGGACCGCGGAGAGCGCGCCGACGGCCGCGCGGCCCAGCCCGGACGCCTCGAGCGGGACGCCGAGCAGGCGCGCCACCGCGGGCTGGGTGGTGTAGCCGAGCAGCACCGTGGTCAGCGTGATCCCGACCTGCGCGCCGGACAGCTGGGTCGACAGGCGCCGCAGCGCCCGCAGCACGGCCCGCCCGCGGGCGTCGTCGGCCTGCTGCCGCTCGACGAGGCCCGGGTCGAGCGTGACGAGGGAGAACTCGGAGGCCACGAACACCGCGGTGCCGGCCGTGAGCGCGACGCCGAGCAGGACGAGCAGCCACTCGGTCAGCACGGGCGTCCCCGGTCCCGCGCGGCGGCGTCGGCGCCCGGGACGGCGCAGCGCCGCACCCGTGCGGCGCGGTGCGTGCGGCACCGGCGGGTCTCGGAGGAGGAGGTCAGGTGAGGGCCGGCGTCGTCCTGTCGGGGCGCCGCGTCGTCCGCCGGGCCGGCGGAGGAGGTGCGGGGGGCGGGACCAGGACGCCGGCAGCGACTTGAGCTGCTCATGGTGGGCGACATCATACGAGCGCGACCGTCCGGCGGCCGTGCGGCGGGCACCCCCGGCGGGGGTGGTCCACCCCTCGGCAGGGCACCTCCAGCCGGGTGTGCCAAGGTGACCCCATGGTGAACACCGTGTCGCAGCCGGGCGCCACGACCGTCCTCGTGGTCGAGGACGAGCCGGCGATCGCCCAGGCCATCGTGCACCGCCTGTCCGCGGAGGGCTGGCGGGTGGAGTCCGTCGGGGACGGGCACGCCGGCGTGGCCGCGGCCTCGCGGCTGCAGCCCGACGTCGTCGTGCTCGACGTGATGCTGCCGGGCATCGACGGGCTGGAGGTGTGCCGGCAGATCCAGGCCGAACGCCCCGTGCCCGTCCTCATGCTCACGGCCCGTGACGACGAGACGGACATGCTCGTGGGCCTCGGCGTGGGCGCCGACGACTACATGACGAAGCCGTTCTCGATGCGCGAGCTGGTGGCGCGCACGAAGGTCCTGCTGCGGCGGACCGAGCGGGCGGCCCGGGCCGCGGAGATGGCGGCGGCCCACCTGCCGGAGCCGCCGATGGTGGTGGGCGACGTCACGATCGACCGCGCCCAACGCCGCGTGGTGCGCGCGGACGCCGAGGTGCACCTGACGCCCACGGAGTTCGACCTGCTGCTGACCCTGGCGTCGGCCCCGCGGACCGTGCTCACGCGCGAGAAGCTGCTGGCGGACGTGTGGGACTGGGTCGACGCGAGCGGCACCCGCACGGTCGACAGCCACATCAAGGCGCTGCGCCGCAAGCTCGGCGCGGACCTGATCCGCACCGTGCACGGCGTGGGGTACGCGTTCGAGCCGGCCGACGGCACGGCCGACCCCGCGGGGGCGACGTCGCCGTGACCGTCCCCGCCCGACCGCCCGTGCGGCACGCGCGCTCCGACGTGCACCGCGCCCGGCTGCCGGACATCCGCCCGCTCGACCGCTTCCGCACGATCAAGATGAAGCTGGGCGTGCTGGTGGCCGCGAGCGTGACGCTGGCGTCGTTCATCCTGTGGCTGGGCTACGGGCAGGCGCTGGGTCCGAGCCGGACGCTGCCGCTGGCGATCGCGCTGTCGCTGGTGCTGACGCTGCTGCTGGCCCGCGGCATGACGTCGCCGCTGCGGGAGATGACGGCGGCGGCACGGGCCATGGCGGCCGGTGACTACAGCCGCCGGGTCCGCTCGACGAGCCGTGACGAGGTCGGCCAGCTCGCCGAGGCGTTCAACACGATGGCGGACGACCTGCAGCAGCTCGACACGTTCCGTCGCGAGCTGGTCGCGAACGTGTCCCACGAGCTGCGCACGCCCGTGACCGCGCTGCAGGCGCAGCTGGAGAACCTCGTCGACGGCGTCAGCGAGCCCGACCCGGCGACGCTGCAGGCGGCCCTGGCCCAGACGCAGCGCCTGTCGCGGCTGGTGGGCTCGCTCCTCGACCTGTCCCGGGTCGAGGCGGGCGCGGTGCCGCTGGACGCGCAGGAGGTGCCGGTCCAGCGTCTGCTCACCGAGGCCGCCGAGGAGGGGCGCCTCGTCGGGGCGCCGAAGGACCTGACCTTCCCCGTCTCGGTGGAGCCCGCGGACCTGACGGTGCACGCCGACCCCGAGCGGCTGCACCAGGTGCTGGCCAACCTCCTGCAGAACGCGGTCCGGCACTCCCCCGCCGGCGCGGAGGTCCGCCTCGAGGCGCGCCGCGTGGGTCGGTCCGTGCAGATCGACGTGGTCGACAGCGGACCGGGCATCGCCCGGGAGCAGCGGGCCCACGTGTTCGAGCGGTTCGTGCGCGGCAACACGCCGGCGCTGACCGGGCAGGGCTCGACCGGCGGGACGGGCCTGGGCCTGGCCATCGTGCGCTGGGCGGTGGAGCTGCACGGCGGCACGGTGGAGGTCGCCGACAGCGCGTCGGGCACGGTCATGCGGGTGCGCCTGCCGGGCGCCGGCACGGTCGGTCCCGCCGAGCCGCGCCGCGGGTTCCCCCGGCGCTGAGCCGGCACCGACCGGGTCGCGGCGCCGGGCACGTCCGGGACCGGCACGGGCGGCAGCGCCGGGCGTCCGGCGGGGGTGCGCGGGACCGTCTCTTGAGGCCGGTCGGACACGCGCTTTCCCCGTCGTTGACCCGCGCCGCGGGCAGGGGTGAAGACGTCGCGCAGATCGCGCCGGAGCACGTCCGCCGACGCGTGCCAGGGCCCTTCGACCCCTTAGTGTTGTCGTCAACAGAACTGGCGACGTCGCGGTTTGGCGAACCGCGCACCGGAAGTGGGCGATCCCAGCGTGACCCAGAACGCGAAGTCCGACCTCCGTGCCGACTTCGGCGCGAACGAGTGGCTCGTGGACGAGCTCTACGAGCAGTACACGAAGGACCGGAACGCGGTGGACCCCGCGTGGTGGGACTTCTTCGAGGGCTACAAGCCCGGGTCGGGGGCCGCCGAGGCGGCACCGGCCGAGGCGGACCGTGCGCCGGTCGCCGTCAGCACCGGGACGGCGGCCCCCGCCGCCGGGCCGGCCGCGACGACGCCGTCCGCCCCGCCGACACCCGTCGCGCAGCCCCCGGCCCCCGAGCCGGCCGCGACGACGTCGCCGGTCGCCACCGCGCAGCCCGCGACGGCGCCGTACGCGCAGGCCGCCGCCGCGCGCCCCGAGGACGACACGGCCGACGCCCCCGTCGACGAGGTGCAGAAGCTGCGCGGCCCCGCCGCCCGCGTCGTGACGAACATGGAGTCGTCCCTCGAGGTGCCCACGGCCACCTCGGTGCGCGCGATCCCGGCCAAGCTCATGGTCGACAACCGGATCGTCATCAACAACCACCTCGCCCGCGGGCGTGGCGGCAAGGTGTCCTTCACGCACCTCATCGGCTTCGCGCTGGTCGAGGCCCTGCGCGAGATGCCCGCGATGAACGCCGCCTACACGCTCGTCGACGGCAAGCCGGGCGTGCTGCAGCCCGCGCACGTCAACCTCGGCCTGGCCATCGACCTGGCCAAGCCCGACGGCACGCGCCAGCTGCTGGTGCCGTCGATCAAGAAGGCCGAGACCCTCGACTTCGCGCAGTTCTGGACCGCGTACGAGGACGTCGTGCGCCGCGCCCGCAACAACAAGCTCGCGGTCGACGACTTCGCCGGCACCACCATCTCCCTGACCAACCCCGGCACGATCGGCACGGTCCACTCCGTGCCGCGCCTCATGCAGGGCCAGGGCACGATCCTGGGCGTCGGGGCGATGGACTACCCCGCCGAGTTCGCGGGGACGTCCGACGAACAGCTCAACCGCATGGGCGTGTCCAAGGTCCTGACGATCACGTCGACCTACGACCACCGGATCATCCAGGGCGCCCAGTCCGGCGACTTCCTGCGGATCCTCGGCCGCAAGCTGCTGGGCGAGGACGGGTTCTACGACCGCGTCTTCGCCGCGCTGCGCGTGCCCTACGAGCCGGTGCGCTGGGTCCGCGACGCGGGCCACGACCCCGACGTCGAGGCCATCAAGCCCGCGCGGATCGCCGAGCTCATCCACGCGTACCGCTCCCGCGGGCACCTCATGGCGGACACCGACCCGCTCGCGTACCGCCAGCGCAAGCACCCCGACCTCGACGTCCAGAACCACGGCCTGACGCTGTGGGACCTGGACCGCGCGTTCCCCACCGGTGGCTTCACGGGGCGCTCGCGGGCGACGCTGCGCGAGGTGCTCGGCCTGCTGCGCGACTCCTACTGCCGCACGGTCGGCGCCGAGTACATGCACCTGCAGGACCCGCGGCAGCGCCGCTGGCTGCAGGAGCGCCTGGAGTCCGGGTACGCCCGCACCCCGCGCGAGGACCAGCTGCGGATCCTGCGCCGGCTCAACGCCGCCGAGGCGTTCGAGACCTTCCTGCAGACCAAGTACGTCGGGCAGAAGCGGTTCTCGCTCGAGGGCGGCGAGTCGCTCATCCCGCTGCTGGACGCGATCCTGTCGCGCGCCGCGAACGGCGGGCTCGACGAGGTCGGCATCGGCATGGCCCACCGTGGCCGTCTCAACGTCCTGGCGAACATCGCCGGGAAGTCCTACGGGCAGATCTTCAGCGAGTTCGAGGGCAACCAGGACCCGAAGTCGGTCCAGGGCTCGGGCGACGTGAAGTACCACCTGGGCACCGAGGGCGTCTTCACGGCCGAGTCGGGTGCGACCACGCAGGTGTACCTCGCGGCCAACCCGTCGCACCTCGAGGCCGTCGACCCGGTGCTCGAGGGCATCGTGCGCGCCAAGCAGGACCGGATCGACCTCGGCGGCGACGGGTTCTCGGTGCTGCCGATCCTCATCCACGGCGACGCGGCCTTCGCCGGGCAGGGCGTGGTCTTCGAGACGCTGAACCTCGCCCAGCTGCGCGGCTACCGCACGGGCGGCACGATCCACCTGATCGTCAACAACCAGGTCGGGTTCACCACGGGGCCGTCGTCGTCGCGCTCGTCGCAGTACGCGACCGACGTGGCCAAGGGCCTGCAGGTGCCGATCTTCCACGTCAACGGGGACGACCCCGAGGCCGTGGTGCGGGTCGCCGAGCTCGCGTTCGAGTACCGCGAGCAGTTCGACCGCGACGTCATCATCGACATGGTCTGCTACCGCCGTCGCGGGCACAACGAGGGCGACGACCCCTCGATGACGCAGCCGATGATGTACAACCTCATCGAGGCCAAGCGGTCGGTGCGCAAGCTGTACACCGAGACCCTCGTGGCCCGCGGCGACATCACGCTCGACGAGGCCGAGCAGGCGCTGCGGGACTACCAGCAGCAGCTCGAGCGCGTCTTCGCCGAGACCCGCGAGGACGGCTGGACGCCGCCGCCGCCGGAGTCCGAGGCCGTCGCGGGCCTGGAGCGCCCGGAGTCCCAGCTCGAGGACGCCGGGATGATGGTCGGCTGGCAGACCGCGGTGCCCGCGTCGGTGCTCGAGCGCATCGGCCGCGCGCACGTGCAGCCGCCCGAGGGCTTCACCGTCCACCCCAAGCTCGCCCAGCTGCTGGCCCGGCGCGAGCAGATGAGCCGCCAGGGCGGCATCGACTGGGGCTACGGCGAGATCCTCGCGTTCGGGTCCCTGCTCGTCGAGGGCACGCCGGTCCGCCTCGCGGGCCAGGACTCGCGCCGCGGCACCTTCGTGCAGCGGCACGCCGTGCTGCACGACCGGCAGACGGGTGCGGAGTGGACCCCGCTGCTGTACCTGTCGGGCGACCAGGCGAAGTTCTGGGTCTACGACTCCTCCCTGTCGGAGTACGCGGCCCTCGGGTTCGAGTACGGGTACTCCGTCGAGCGGCCCGACGCCCTGGTGCTGTGGGAGGCGCAGTTCGGCGACTTCGTCAACGGCGCGCAGACCGTCATCGACGAGTTCATCTCCTCGGCCGAGCAGAAGTGGGCGCAGCGCTCGTCGGTGGTGCTCCTGCTGCCGCACGGCTACGAGGGCCAGGGCCCGGACCACTCGTCCGCCCGCATCGAGCGGTTCCTGCAGCTCGCGGCGGAGGACAACATGACCGTCGCGCAGCCGTCGACGCCCGCGTCGCACTTCCACCTGCTGCGCCGGCAGGCGTACGACCGCCCCCGCCGACCCCTGGTGGTGTTCACGCCCAAGTCGATGCTGCGGCTGAAGACGGCGACCTCGGCGGTCGAGGACTTCACGACCGGCACGTTCCGCACGGTCATCGGCGACGACCTGGCCTCGGCGAAGGCGGAGCAGGTCACCCGGGTGCTGCTGTGCTCGGGCAAGGTCTACTGGGACCTGCTCGCCCACCGCCTGCAGTCCGGCGACCAGCAGACCGCGATCGTCCGGTTCGAGCAGCTGTACCCGCTGCAGCCCGACGCGATCCGCGAGGCCCTGGCGCCGTTCGACGGCGCCGAGCTCGTGTGGGTCCAGGACGAGCCCCGGAACCAGGGCCCGTGGTCGTACATGTCGATGCACCTTCCGCAGCTGGTCGAGCGTCCCCTGCGGGTCGTCTCGCGCCACGAGTCCGCCTCGCCGGCCGCAGGCTCGGCCAAGAAGCACGCGGCGGAGCAGAAGGAGCTCGTCGAGGCGGCGTTCCGCCGCTGACGCCGCACGGACGAGGCCCCGGTCCCCTCGCGGGGCCGGGGCCTCGTCCGTGGTGGGCGCGCGCCCCTGCGGGGCGTCAGCCCATCTCGGTCAGGTGGGCGACCTCGGCGCTGAGCACCTCGGCCATGCGGGACAGCCCGCCGTCGCCGTCGCCCGCGGCGGTCGCGATGGCACCGACCTCGTCGTCCATGCTGCGGATCGTCGCCACGACGACGTCGATGGCCGCGGCGGCCGCGGTCGCGGACTCCTGCACGGCAGCGACAGCCGCGGCGATGTCGTCGCTGGACGACCCGGCGGAGTCCGCGAGCACCTTGACCTCGTCGGCCACGACCGCGAACCCGCGCCCGGCCTCGCCGGCCCGGGCGGCCTCGATCGTCGCGTTGAGGGCGAGCATGCGGGTGCGGCCCGAGATGAGGCGGATGATCTCGACGGCCTGCGCGATCTGCTGCGAGCTGGCCTCCAGGCCCTGCACGGTCGCGAGCGCCTCGTCAGCCCCGGCGACCCCGCGGCGGGCGTTCTCGGCGAGCGAGCTCACCGACGCCGACAGCTCGGTCGACGCCGCGGCCACGTGGGACGACACCTCGCCGGCGTTCCGGGCGATCCGCTGGCGCGCCTCGGCCTGCGCGGCGTAGTCGCGCGTGAGCGTGCGGTGCACGCTGCCGATGGACCGGGCCGCGACCTTGAACGCACCCGGCAGGCCACGGGTGAGCAGCCGACGGTGGAACCGCCCCTCGGACGCGGCGGCGAGCGAGACGCCGGCCTCGCGCACGAAGGCGTCGGTGACGTCGAGGAGCTGGTGCAGGTGGTCGCGGATGGCCGCGGTGCGGGGGTCGCCGGACAGCAGCCCGACGCGCGGCTCGAGGTCGCCGCCGGCCGCGGCGCTGAGCACCCGGAGGATCTCGTCGAGGTCCGTGCCGATCGCCGCTGCCGCGGCCGAGTCCTGCTGCGCCCGGTGGGCGGTCTGCTGGCGCGCCATCACGCCTCCCCGTCGGTGTCGTTGATGATGCCCCAGACGAACTCGTCGTACGTGGTGCCGGCCTCGGCGAGGACGGTGTCGAGCTCGGCGCGGCCGGCGGCGGTCGCGGCGCGGGCGCCCTGCTCGCGCCGCTCGGCCTGCAGGAGCCGGGCGTACAGCGGCGTGACCCGCGCGATCGCGGCGGGGGCCGGCCAGCGCCGGTTGGAGTGGTACCCGACGATGCGCCCGTCGACCGACGTGGAGGCGGTGACGTGCGCGAGCACCCAGTAGCCGGCGCCGTCGCCCGCGAGGTTGAGGATGTAGGCGAAGATCTCGTCGCCGCGCGCGATGGTCTCCCACAGCAGCGAGAACACGGCCCGCGGCATCTCGGGGTGGCGCAGCTGGGAGTGCGGGGAGCCGAGCAGCTCGCACTCGGAGTAGGCGCTGATGCGCAGGAAGACGTCGTTCGCGTAGGTGATGTGCCCGCGCGGGTCGGTCTTCGACACGATGATCTCGTCGTGCCCGAAGGTCCTCATGACTCCGGTCGGTGCCGGACGGGTCAGCTGCATAGGTCGGTCTCCCCTGACGATGCTCCGTCCCGCCTATCGGCCGCCCGGGGAGGCCTGTGACTCGTCGGCCATGACGAGTTGGTGGGCCGTCATGGCGCCGGGGCGGCTCCGTCGACGTACGCGAACCGGCGACGGTACGCCTGGGGGCTGGTGCGCAGGGTCCGGGCGAAGTGCTCCCGCAGGTGGGCGGCGGTGCGCAGGCCGCACCGGCGGGCGATCTCCTCCACGCCGGCGTCCGTCCGCTCGAGGAGCTCCTGCGCACGCGCCACCCGCTGGCGGGCGACCCACGCGGCCGGCGTGGCGCCCGTCTCGGCCCGGAACCGGCGCGCGAAGGTGCGCTCGGAGAGCAGGGCGCGCGCGGCGAGCGCCGGCACCGACAGGTCCTCGTCGAGGTGCTCGAGCATCCAGGCGAGCAGCGGCGCGAGGGTGTCGGCCCGGGGCGGCAGCGGCGTGTCGATGAACTGGGCCTGCCCGCCGTCGCGCTGCGGCGGCACGATCATGCGCCGGGCGACGGCTGTCGCCATGGCGGCGCCGAGCTCGCGCCGCACGAGGTGCAGGCACGCGTCGATGCCGGCGGCGGTGCCGGCGCTCGTGACGACCGTGCCGTCCTCGACGAAGAGCACGTCGGGGTCGACGACGGCGGCCGGGTGGCGGCGGGCGAGCTCGTCGGCGTGCATCCAGTGGGTGGTGCACCGGCGCCCGTCGAGGAGGCCCGCCTCGCCGAGCGCGAACGCGCCGCTGCAGATGCTCAGGACCCACGCGCCCCGGGCGTGGGCGGCGCGCAGGGCGTCGAGCACGGGGGCCGCCACGGGCCGCGGCGGGGCCCCGTAGGCGGGGACGACGACGAGGTCGACGTCGTCGGCGGCCTCGAGGCCGTGCTCGACCACGAGCGAGAACCCCATCGTCGTGGGCACCCGCACGCCGGGGTCGGGCCCGCACACCCGGAAGTCGAAGGCAGGCCCCCCGGTGTCGGTGCGGTCGAGCCCGAACACCTCGCACGCCACCCCGAGCTCGAAGGGCGCGGCGCCGGGGAGCACGACGACGGCGACGGATCGGAGCACGCCCCCAGGCTCGCACGCGGTTGGCAGAATCTCAACGGGCATCGGCACTCCTGCCACTGGTGGCTGTTTTCCAGTGGATGAAGACTTTCTGCCATGACCTTCCTCGCGCTGATCCTGCTCCTCCTCGTGCTCGCGGCCACCGTCGTCGCGCTCGCCGTGGCCGTGCGCCACGACGGCCTCGGCCACCGCCCGCCCCCGCGCTCGCGCCACGCCTGGGACGACCGCCCCGCCTGACGCGCACCCGATCGGCCGGCCCGCGCCCGGCGCCCCATGACGGCCTGCCCGTGACTCCCGGCACACCGGTCACCCGTGCGGGTGGTCCCCACCGCGACCTGCGCGCCGATCCGCGACAGGGCCGCAGGATCATCGGGCTCCTGGCCCGGCGTGCTGCGACACTGTCGCCAGCACCGGGTGCCCCCGGTGCACGGCACGGGCAGGAGTGATGAGGGTGGGTGAGCTGCCGCTGCGGCTCGCGGTGATCGGCGACGAGCTGGCCGCGGGCGTCGGCGACCCCAAGGGCCTCGGCTGGGTCGGCCGCGTCGCGGCCCGCACGAGCGCCCCGCACCCCCTGACCGTCCTGACCCTGGCCGTCCCGGGCGAGACCAGCACCGAGCTCGGCGGGCGGTGGGACGGCGAGGTGTCGCGGCGCCTCGCGCCCGACGCCGACAACCGCCTGGTCGTCGCCGTCGGGCGCGCGGACGTGCGCGCCGGCCTCTCGCTGGCGCGCAGCCGCCTCAACCTGGCCAACGTGCTCGACGTCGCGGAGCAGCGCCGGATCCCCGCGTTCGTCGTCGGCCCCCCGCCCGGCGACCCGGCCGAGGGCGACCGGCTCGCCGAGCTCTCGGCCGCCCTGGGCGACGTCGCCGCCCGCCGCCGCGTGCCGTACGTCGACACGTACACGCCGCTGGCGCCGCACGACCAGTGGCTCGCCGACATGGCGACGTCGCCGGACCACCTGCCCGGCCAGGCCGGGTACGGGCTGATCGCCTGGCTCGTGCTGCACACCGGCTGGCACGCGTGGCTGGGTCTGCCCCAGGACGACTGAGGACGGTCAGCGCAGCGTCGAGCGGACCGATCGCAGGGCGGTGTCGAGCACGGTCCGCACCGTCTCGACCGTGAGCTCGCCCACGCCGTCGCGCGCGTCGGCGACGCGCAGGTCCGCGCGCACCTCGTCGACGAACCGGCGCACCAGCGCCTCGGCCTCCACACGACGCCGGTGCGAGGCCGCCCGGTCGGGGTCGGGCACGCCCGGCGTCGCCGTGTCGCGCGCACGCTGCGCGGCCGCCGCGAGGTCGGCGCGCAGCCCGCGCATCGCGGTCTGCACGTCGGTGCGCACCTGGGTCGCCTGCCGTCGGACCGTCTCGGCGATCTCCTCCTCGAGGTGCGCCAGGTCGCCGCGGCGCGCGTCGAGCTCGGCCCGGCCCGCGCCGGTCAGCGCGTAGGTGGCCTTGCGGCCCTCGGCGGTGCGGACGACCAGCCCCTCCTCCTCGAGCCGGGACAGCCGCGGGTACACGGTGCCCGCACTCGGCCGGTACGTGCCGCCGAACCGGTCGGACAGGGCCGTGATGAGCTCGTAGCCGTGCCGGGGCCCGTCCTCCAGCAGCGCCAGCAGGTAGAGGCGCAGCTGCCCGTGGGCGAACACCTGCACCATCAGGCGTCACCGCCCGTCGGGACCGGGGCGTCCTGCGGCGCGTCGTCCGGCACCGCGGAGGCCTGCGAGCGGAGCACGGTGACGTGCCCGGTGACGGTCGTGGCCGAGAGGAAGCAGCCACCCTCGCCCGCGTCGACGTCGACCGTGCGCTGCCCGGGCCCGGAGCCCTTGTGCTCGACCCCGTCGACGACGAGGCGCCCGGAGACGGACTGCGCCCGCACCTGCAGGCCCGCGCCCTCGGGCACCCGGACGGTGAGGTCGCCCGCGACGGTCGTGACGGTCAGGGACGAGGTCCCGGCGCCGACGTCGAGCGAGACGGCCCCCGAGACGGCGCTGCCCTGGACGAGCGTGAGGTCGCCGGAGGCCGCGATCTCGCCCGAGACGGTCTGGAAGCGCAGGTCGCCGACGTGCGCGCGCACCACGACCTCCCCGGTGACGGTGTGCACCGTCAGCCGGCCGTGCACGTCGTCGACGACCATCGAGCCCGAGACGGTGGAGACGTGCGCGTCCTCGCGCAGCCCGGCCACGAGCCCGTCGGCGCTGACCGTGCCGATGCGCGCGAGCACCGCGGCGGGCACGGCGACGTGCACGTCCGCCCGGTCCTTGTCCTGGAAGTTGCGGAACTTCTCGACGAAGCCCTCCCAGCCGCCGAGCGTGAACGCGTAGCCGACGCGCAGCTCGCCGTCCGTGAGCCCGACCTCGAGCGGACGCCCGTCGACGCCGTGCACCTCGAGCCGCGCGCCCGTCGCGGCCGGGTCCGCGTGGGCGACGACGTCGACACGCCCGCCCACGAGCCCGACGCGCAGGGAGCGCACGTCCTCGACCTCGATCACCTGCGGGCCGGCGACGACCCAGGACTCCGACGCCATGACGTCCTCCTCATGCGATATGTCGTGTGGTCCACTCACGATATGTCGCGTTGCTCGACCCGGCAAGCCCCGACCACGGCCGGAGCAGCGGGCGACCGCACGGCCGCCCGCCGCGCGCGTCAGGCCACGGACCAGCCGCCGTCGGACGGCAGCACCGCGCCGTTGACGTTCGTGCCGTCGTCGCTCAGCAGGAACGTGATCGACGCCGCCAGCTGGGCCGCCTCGGCCACCGCCGGCATGGCCGCCATCGCCAGCCCGATCCGCTCGCGACCCAGCGGGGAGGCGAAGCGGCTCTCGATCCCGGTGAGCACCGGACCGGGCGCGACCGCGTTGACCCGCACGCCCGACGGCCCGTACATGTGCGCGCTGCTGCGCGTCAGGCCGACGACCGCGTGCTTGGACGCCGTGTACGCCACCCCCGCGGCAGAGCCCCGCAGCGCCGCCTCCGAGGCGACGTTCACGACCGAGCCCCGACCGGCCGCGAGCATGAGCGGCAGCAGCGCCCGGGTGAGGCGGAACGCCCCGTCGACGTTCACCGCGAACACCCGCTCCCACACGGCGTCCTGCACCTCGTGCAGCGGTGTCATGTCGTCCATCACGCCGGCGACGTTCGCCAGCGCGTCCACCCGCCCGTCCGTGGCGGCGACGACCGCCTCGATGCCCGCCGGGTCGGTGATGTCGGCCCGCACGGGCACGACGTCCGCGTCGGGCAGCTCGGCGACGAGGGCCTCCAGCCCGGCCTCGACCAGGTCGACGGCCACGACCCGGCCACCCTCGCGGGCCACCCGCGAGGCGGTCGCCCGGCCGATCCCCGACCCCGCACCGGTGACGACGACCGTCTGCCCGGCGAACCGCCCGGGCGTGGTGCGCTCGACCCACGGCTGCGCGTCGGGGACGGCGGCGCCGGGCGGGTCGGAGCGGGACCCTTCGTCGCGGGACCCGCCGGCCGCCCCCCCGACCTCCGGCGGCACCTCTCCCGCCTCCGCCCGTCGGACGAGGTCGTCGACGACCTCCTGGGTCAGCAGCCCCTTGCTCAGCGCGACGAGCCGCTGGAGGGAGAACATCCGCACGGGGCGCAGGTCGCCGGCGTCCCGCCCGGCCTCGGCGAGCATCGCCCGCAGCAGCGGGCCGCCGACGGGGTGGTCGAGCCAGGTCCCCACCGACGACCTCGCGGTGAGCGCCGTGTCCTTCGTGGCCATCATCGTCCTTCCGACGTGCACGCCGGCCGCGACGCCCGCGGCCGCCGCGTGCCACGCGATCGTCGCCCGCGAGCCCTGCGCAGTCAACTAAGTTGACTCACGCCACCGGCACCCGGGCAGCGGCACGGCGGAGGACCGGGTCAGCCCGCCGGCGTCAGCAGCGCCTGCAGCTGGCCGCCGTAGGTCCGGGCCAGGACGTCACGGTCGGCCGCACGCAGCACCTCGTCCTCGGCGACCCACAGCGCGTAGAGCAGGCCACCCACGAGCGCCGCCGCCAGCCGGGCCCGCAGGTCCGCGTCGGCGCCCTCCAGCCGGGCGCGCAGCGGCGCGACGAACAGGTCCTCGTGCACCGTGCGCAGCCTCGACCCGACGGGCCCCAGCGCGCTCGCCCGCACCAGCGCGAGGAAGACGCCCCGCACGTGGTCGTCGGCGTCGAGCAGGTACCGCACGAACCGCTCGCCCAGCGTCCCGACGGGCCCCTCGTCCAGCGGCTGCCCGAGGTCGAGGTGCATCGTGTCGAGGAACAGCGCCTCCTTCGACGTGAAGTGCCGGATCACCAGCGCCGGGTCGACACCCGCGTCCGCCGCGATCCGGCGCACCGACGTGCCGGCGTACCCGTGCGCGGCGAACAGCCGCGTCGCCGAGCCGTGCACCCGGTCGCGCGTCCGCGCCGCCTCACCCGCCATGCCCGCAGCGTACGAGACGGCGGCGTGGGCAGAGGCTCAGGCGACGAGGCCCGCCCCGCGCAGCTCCACCGTCAGGTCGTGCGGGTTCGACGCGGCCGCGAGCGCGTCGTCGTAGGTGATGACGTCGTCGCGCACGAGCCCGAACAGGTGCTGGTCGAAGGTCTGCATCTTGTAGAAGTCGCCGTCGCGGATGAGGTCCACCAGCGGCGGGTTCTCCTGCGGCTCGACGATCGCCTCGGCGGTCCGGCCCGTGTTGACCATGACCTCGACCGCGGAGCAGCGCCCGTTGCCGTCGGCGCGGCGCACCAGGCGCTGCGACACGATGCCGCGCAGGGACTGCGCGAGGGCGATCCGCACCTGCTTCTGCTCGTGCGGGGGGAAGAAGTCGACGATGCGGTTGATGGTCTCGGCCGCGTCGATCGTGTGCAGCGTCGACAGGACCAGGTGCCCGGTCTCGGCCGCGGACAGGGCCGCGCGGACCGTCTCGACGTCGCGCATCTCGCCCACGAGGATCACGTCCGGGTCCTGGCGCATCGCCGCGCGCAGGGCCACGGTGAAGTCCGCGGTGTCCTGTCGGACCTCGCGCTGGGAGACGATCGCCTTCTTGTCCTTGTGCAGGATCTCGATGGGGTCCTCGATCGTGACGATGTTGACCTCGCGGTACGTGTTGATGAGGTCGACCATCGACGCGAGCGTGGTGGTCTTGCCCGAGCCCGTGGGCCCGGTGACGAGCACGAGGCCGCGCGGCTCGAGCGCGAGCTCGCCGACCACCTCGGGCAGGCCGAGCTCGGTCATCGACTGGGCACCGACCGAGACCCGCCGGAACACCAGCCCGTACGTCCCGCGCGCCTGGTAGGCGTTCACGCGGAAGCGGCCGACGCCGGGCAGCGAGTAGGCGAAGTCCGCCTCCTTGGTCTCGCGGAACGTGTCCACGAGGTCGTGGGGCAGGACCTCCTCGAGCATGCGCGCCGTGTCGTCGGGCGACAGGTCGGGCGACTGGAGGCGGCGCAGGCGGCCGTCGACCCGCACCCGGGGCGCCGAGCCGACCTTGCAGTGCAGGTCGGACCCGTGCGTGCTCACGAGCGCGTGCAGGAAGGGGACGACGGACTGGATCGGCTCGCTCACGACCACAGACATCGGCCGCCGGTGCCCCCGACTTGAGCGGTGCGGGGCCCCGGCGGGCGCCGGGTGTGCGAACGGCGGCCCTGACCTGTGGGACGATGGTCGGCGAGAACCCGGTGCGTCGACGTCTCGCGCGTGCGCACCAGATGAACGAGGAGATCGATCTCATGAGCAAGCGCGGCCGCAAGCGTCGTTCCCGCAAGGGCAACGCTGCCAACCACGGCAAGCGCCCCAACGCCTGAGCGTCGGCGCGCAGCACCCGTCACGAAGGGCCCCGGAGCACGCTCCGGGGCCCTTCGTCGTCCGTCACGCCGGACGGGTGCTGCGGCGCCGCCCTCAGACCTCGTCGGTCGGCACGACCTGCAGGCGCATCACGGTGATCTGCTCGTGGATGCGCAGCCGCAGCCCGGCAGGCGCCTGCTCCTTCTCGCAGCAGCGCCGCACCAGGGCCTTCATGACGACCTCGAGCTGCTCCTCGTGCAGGCACGGCGTGCACTCGGCGAGGTGCTCCTCGACGCGTTGACGGTCCAGCACCTCGAGCTCGGAGTCCACGTACTCCCACAGCCGCGCCACGGCCTCGTCGCAGGGCAGGCCCGCACCGCACGGGTCGGCGGCCTGCTGCTGCTCCCCGTGCCCCTCCCCCGGCGCGCTCACCGCCCGGCCTCCGGCCCCGTCGGCGCGGCGGCCACGAGGCCGCGCTCGCGCGCGTAGTCCGACAGCAGCTCGCGCAGCTGTGCACGTCCGCGGTGCAGACGGGACATCACCGTCCCGATCGGCGTCCCCATGATCTCCGCGATCTCCTTGTAGGCGAAGCCCTCGACGTCGGCGAGGTACACCGCGATGCGGAAGTCCTCGCCGATGCGCTGCAGCGCGTCCTTCACGTCCGAGTCCGGCAGGTGGTCCAGGGCCTCGGCCTCCGCCGAGCGCAGGCCGCGCGACGTGTGCGACTCCGCCCGCGCCAGCTGCCAGTCCTCGATCTCCTCCGACCGCGACTGCTGCGGCTCGC
This sequence comes from Cellulomonas sp. SLBN-39, assembly GCF_006715865.1. Lineage (NCBI taxonomy): Bacteria > Bacillati > Actinomycetota > Actinomycetes > Micrococcales > Cellulomonadaceae > Cellulomonas > Cellulomonas sp. SLBN-39. The sequence continues at coordinate 197,589 of NZ_VFOA01000001.1, forward strand.
GCTGCTTCTTGCGGTAGGTGTTGATGTAGGTGTTCGTCAGGATCCGGTACAGCCACGCCTTGAGGTTCGTGCCCGGTCGGTACTGGTGGAACGCCGCGAACGCCTTGGTGAAGGCCTCCTGGACGAGGTCCTCGGCGTCGGCCGGGTTCCGGGTCATCCGCAGCGCGGCGCCGTACAGCTGGTCGAGGTAGACCAGCGCCTCGGCCTCGAACCTGTCGGTGCGCGCGGCGTCGTCCTCCGACTCCGGAGCCCTCGTGGTGCCCGTGGGCAGGTCCTCGCTCATCGCCCACGAGCCTAGACCGCTCACCTGAGAGCCACCTGCGGACGCCCTGGGTGCGGCACCGAGGCCCACCGGCACGGCGGCGGCAGACACGTCGATGCGGGTCACGGGCACGCGCAGGGGCGCCGCCACGAGGACGGCAGGGTCGGGGGTGGGGACGACGGACGTCGTCGCGTCGTCCCGGGTCGCCACGGCACAGCTCATGGGGGCCACAACACGGACGCGCCGGTGCCGCATTCCCGCGCCCGACCAGCCGTCCGCGCCGGGCCGCACTAGCGTGGAGGCGATCACCGTGCCCGGTCCTGGTCCGGGACGTCGAGGAGGTTCTCGTGCTGCTGCGCCGCGTCGCCCGTCCGTTGTTCGCCTCGTGGTTCCTCACCCAGGGGCTCGACGCCCTGCGCCACCCGGCCGCGCACGCCCGCCGCGCGCGCGAGGGCGTGGCCGCCGTCGCGGACCGCGTGCCCGCCCAGGCCCGCACCGGCGTGGGCGGGCCCGTCGCCGACGTGCTCGAGGGCCGCCTGACGGACGCGCAGATGGCCACGGCCGTGCAGGCGCACGGCGCCGCGGTCGTCGTCGCGGCCGCGATGCTCGCGGTGGGCCGCGCGCCGCGGACGGCCGCGCTGGCGCTCGCGGGGCTGACGCTGCCCCTCGCGCTCGTCGACCTGCCGGTCGGCGGGCGGCGCACCCTGACGCCGCAGGCCCGTCAGGAGCGCACCGAGCGGTTCGTGCGCGCCGTGGCGTTCACCGGCGGTGCGCTGCTCGCCGGCATCGACCTCGAGGGGCGCCCCGGCGTCTCGTGGCGCCTCCAGCACGCGCGTGCCGACCGCGCGCGCCTCGCCCAGGCCCGCGCGGACGCCACGGCGTGAGCGCGCACGGCCTCGCTAGCCTGGGCGCATGACGACCCCGAGCACCCCCACCTGGTCGGCGCCGCTCGCCGACGGCCCGCTCGACGCGCTGGTGGAGGTGCCCGGCTCGAAGTCGCTGTCGAACCGCTACCTGGTCCTCGCGGCCCTCGGCGACGGCCCGAGCCGGCTGCGCGGGGTCCTGCGCTCGCGCGACACCAGCCTGATGGCGGACGCGCTGCGGGCCCTGGGCTCCCGGGTCGACGAGGACGGCGCCGACTGGGTCGTCACGCCCGGCCCGGTCCGGGGAGACGTCGACGTCGCGTGCGGCCTCGCGGGCACCGTGATGCGGTTCCTGCCCGCCGTCGCCGCGCTGGCGGACGGCCCGGTGCGGTTCGACGGCGACCCGCAGGCGCGGCTGCGCCCCATGGGGCCGGTGCTCGAGGCGCTGCGCGGGCTCGGCGTGCGCGTCGACGAGGACGGCGAGCCGGGGCGGCTGCCGTTCACGGTGCACGGGCGCGGGTCGGTCGCCGGGGGGCACGTCGACGTCGACGCGTCGGGGTCGAGCCAGTTCGTGTCCGGGCTGCTGCTCGCGGCGTCGCGGTTCGAGCACGGGCTGACGGTGCGGCACACCGGTGCGACGCTGCCGAGCCTGCCGCACATCGAGATGACCGTCGCGGTGCTGCGTGCGGCGGGCGTGACGGTCGACGACTCGCGGCCCGAGATCTGGCGCGTCGAGCCCGGCCCCGTCGCGGCGCGGGACCTGCGGGTCGAGCCGGACCTGTCGAACGCGGCACCGTTCCTGTGCGCCGCGATCATCGCCGGCGGCACCGTCCGGGTGCCCGGCTGGCCGGCGAGCACCACCCAGCCGGGCGGCCTGCTGCCCGGCATCCTCGAGCGCTTCGGGGCGTCGGTGAGCCTCGAGGGCGACGTGCTCGCGGTCTCCGGCACCGGTCAGGTGCACGGCGTCGACCTCGACCTGCGTGCCGCCGGCGAGCTCGCCCCGACGCTCGCCGCCCTGGCCGTGCACGCGGGCTCGCCGACCCGGCTGCGCGGGATCGCGCACCTGCGGGGGCACGAGACGGACCGTCTGGCCGCCCTCTCGGCCGAGATCACCCGGCTCGGCGGGCAGGCCGAGCAGACCTCCGACGGGCTCGTCATCACCCCGCGGCCGCTGCGCGCGGGCACGTGGCACTCGTACGCGGACCACCGCATGGCCACCGCCGGGGCGCTCGTGGGTCTGCGGGTGCCCGGGGTGCAGGTCGAGGACGTCGCGACCACGGCCAAGACGCTGCCGGGCTTCGTCGACCTGTGGGCCGCGATGCTCACGCCGGGCGCCGTCCGCGCGGGGGCCGACGCCTGATGCCCGCACGGGCCTTCGACGAGCGCGACGTCCGCATCCGCCCCGGCAAGGGCTCGCGGCCGCGCACCAAGCAGCGGCCCGAGCACGCCGACGCGCGCACCGCGATGGTCGTGGCCGTCGACCGCGGGCGGTACACCGTCCTCGTCGACCCCGGCGGCCCCGACGAGACGCGGGTGCTGGCCATGAAGGCCCGCGAGCTGGGGCGCCAGCGGGTCGTGCCCGGCGACCGCGTCGACGTCGTCGGCGACACCAGCGGCGACGACGGCTCGCTCGCGCGCATCGTGCGGATCGGCGACCGGCGCACCGTGCTGCGCCGCACCGCCGACGACACCGACCCCGTCGAGCGTGTCATCGTCGCCAACGCCGACACCCTCGTGGTGGTCACCGCGCTGGCCGACCCCGAGCCGCGCACCCGCATGATCGACCGGTGCGTCGCCGCGGCGTACGACGCCCGCATGGACGTCGTCCTCGCCCTGACGAAGGCCGACCTGGCGTCCGCCGACGAGCTCACCGCGATGTACGCGCCCATCGGGGTGGAGGTCGTCGTGACCCGCCGCGGCGACGACGGCGCGATCGTCGGCCTCGACGTGCTGCGCGACCGGCTCGACGGCGAGATCTCGGTGCTCGTGGGGCACTCGGGCGTCGGCAAGTCCACGCTCGTCAACGCCCTGGTCCCGGACGCGCGCCGGGCCATCGGGCGGGTCAACGACGTCACCGGCCGCGGCCGGCACACCTCGACGTCAGCCGTGGCCCTGGAGGTCCCCGGCACGCGCGAGCCGACGTGGGTCGTCGACACCCCGGGCGTGCGCTCCTTCGGCCTCGCGCACGTCGACCCCGCGCACCTGCTGCACGCGTTCGCCGACCTGGCCGCCGTGGCCGAGGAGTGCCCCCGCGGCTGCACGCACCTGGAGGGGTCGCCGGACTGCGCGCTCGACGAGTGGGTGGAGGCCGCCGCCGACGACGAGACGCGCGCCGCACGGGCCGCACGGCTCACCTCGTTCCGTCGCCTCCTGCTCAGCCGGCTCGGCACCACCGACGCGGACGCGCCCGACCGGCCCCGCTGACCGCGGCGCGCGTCCCGGCCTGCGCGCCACCACGGCCCCGGGCCTGCCCGCACCGGTACGGTGACCTGCGACGACGGCGACGAGGAGCGAGATGGCCCTGCACACCGGGTACGACGACGACCTGCGGCTGGCGCTCGTGATCGCCGACCAGGTCGACGCCCTGACCATGTCGCGCTTCCGCGCGCTGGACCTGCGCGTGGACACCAAGCCCGACCTGAGCCCCGTCACGGACGCCGACCGGGCCGCCGAGGACTTCATCCGCGGCCAGCTCGCCCGGGCGCGGTCGCGCGACGCCGTGCACGGCGAGGAGGGCGACGACACCGGGCACGGACGTCGCCGCTGGGTGATCGACCCGATCGACGGCACCAAGAACTTCGTGCGGGGCGTGCCCGTGTGGGCCACGCTCATCGCCCTGATGGACGGCCCCGACGTCGTGCTCGGCGTGGTCAGCGCCCCCGCGCTGGGCAGGCGCTGGTGGGCGGCGCAGGGCTCCGGCGCCTGGACCGGACGTTCGCTGTCCGCGGCGACGCGGCTGCACGTGTCGTCCGTCGCCCGCCTGGAGGACGCGTCGCTGTCGTACTCGAGCCTGTCCGGCTGGGACGAGCGTGGGCGCCTCGACGCGTTCGTCGGCCTGACCCGGCGCGTGTGGCGCACCCGGGCGTACGGGGACTTCTGGTCGTACATGCTGCTCGCCGAGGGCGCCGTCGACATCGCCACCGAGCCCGAGCTCGAGCTCTACGACATGGCCGCGCTCGTGCCGGTCGTGGTGGAGGCCGGCGGGCGGTTCACGTCCCTGGACGGCACACCCGGCCCGCACGGCGGCGACGCGCTCGTCACCAACGGCCTCCTGCACGACGAGGTGCAGGCGCTCGTCGGGCGCCGCTGACGTCGTCGCCGCGCCCGGCGCCCGCCGGCACCGTCAGACGCTGACCCAGCAGTACATCCCCGCGCGCGTCTGCCGGGCCTGCCGGGCGAGGTCCGCCAGGCCGCGCACGACCGGCAGCAGGTCGTCGGCCGTCCACGCCGCGAGCTCCTCGGTGCAGGACCAGGCCTGCGCGGCGTCGCGCAGCGCGGCCTCGTCGGCCGCGGCCAGGGCGACCACGAGACGCGGCGAGACGGGGACGACCATGCCCTCGCCGCCGTCCGTCGTCGCCAGCGGGTCCGGGTCGTCGACCTCCTCGTCGAGCCCCCGGACGATCTGCTCGAGCGTCCCTGCCGTGACGAACGGGTCGACGCCCTTCGCCTCGAACGTCGGCCACGCCGGCCCGCCGTCCGCGCCGGGCCGGCCCGGACCCCCGGCACGGTCGAGCGTCGCCACGGCGTCGGCGTCGGACGGGGCCACGAAGTAGTCGCACAGCACTCCCATGGCGCGCATCCTGCCCTGCCCCACCGACAGCGGCCGTCCGGCGCCGGGCGGGCGCGCGGCTCAGGCGGGCACGAGGCCGGCCGGTACGGCGACCGTCGCCCGGGCGCACGTCGGTCCCACGACGGCGCGCCCCGCGGCCGTCCCGGCGGCGTGCGGACGCAGCACCAGCGGGACGCGGTGCACGACCGCGCCCCCGCGGCGGACGACCACGGTCACCCCGCCCCCGGGCACCACGGCCGCGACGCCCTGCCACCGCGGCCCGGGCGCGTGCCCCGGCGTGACGCTCGCACCGCTGCCCGCCGGCCACTCGACGTCCACGGTCAGCGCGGAGCGGTCGGGCCAGGCGTCGTCGAGGCGCACGTCCACGCTCGTCGCCCAGCCGACGGCCGGGTGCCGGGCCGCGCCCGCTGCCGCCCGCACGAAGGCGCTCCACGCCGCGACGGCCACGACGCCGGCGGCGAGCAGCGTGGCGCGGTTCCGGTCTCGGACGTCCATGCGGGCCTCCCGGTGGCGGGCGACGACGGTGGCGCCACCCTGCTGCCCCGTCTGTGTCGTGGGACCGCCGGGCCTTGCACGCGCCCCGGGGCCGGCCGACGCCGCGCCGCTCAGCCGGGCAGGCCGAGCACCTCGGGGAGCTCGTCGAGGGACGTCACGACGTGCACGCCCGCGGCCCGCGCGGCGGCGACGTCCGCGTCGGTGACGGGCACGCGCCGCGGCCCGGGCCGGTCGACCCAGACCCCGACGAGCCCCGCCGCGGCCGCGGCGCGCGCGTCCACGTCGAGCTCGTCGCCCACGTACGCGGTGCGGGCCGGGTCGGTGCCCAGCCGGCGGCACGCCTCGACGAACACCCGCGGGTCGGGCTTGCCGATGCCCAGGGTGTCGACGCCCACCAGCACCTCGAGGTGCTGGTCCAGGCCCGCGCGGACGAGCTTGCTCGTCTGGTAGTCCGTCGCCGCGTTCGTCAGCGAGCCCACCACGAGACCGGCGCCGATCACCCGCCGCAGGGCGTCGTGCGCGTCGGGGTGCGCGGTCCACGCGCCCACGAACCCAGCCTCGAAGACCTCGTCCCACACGTCGTAGGCGTCGTCGTCGAGCACGGGCCCGCCGAACGCGGCGTGCAGCTCGTTGGCGCGGGTCATGCGCTGCGCGCGGTACGTCGTCTCGCCGCGGGTGTACGCCCGGTAGTGCCCACCGGCGTCCGCCCGCCACGCCGCCAGGGCCCGGGCGACGGTCGCCTCGTCGGCACCGGGCACGTACGTGCGCAGCACCTGACCGATGGCGACGGCGAAGGCCGCCCGCGTGTCGACGAGGGTGTCGTCGATGTCGAACAGGACCCCGTCGACGGATGCGCCGGTCACGCCAGGTCCGCGCGGAGCCGGGCGATGCGGGCGAGGGTCGCGTCCTTGCCGAGAAGCTCCATCGACTCGAACAGCGGCGGCGAGACCCGGCGGCCCGTGAGCGCGACCCGCAGCGGCGTGTACGCGAACCGGGGCTTGATGCCCAGACCGGTGTCCCCGTCGACGAGCGCGGCGGCCAGGACGTTCTGCGTGGCCTCGGTCGTGAACGCGTCGGCCGGCAGCTCGCCGAGCACGCGGGCGGCGGCGTCGAGCACCCGGGGCGCCTCCTCGCGCAGGGCGGCGCGGGCGTCCTCGGCGACCTCGACGGCGTCGTCGGCGACGAAGAGGAACCCGAGCATGCCGACCGACTCGCCGAGCAGCGTCATGCGCTCCTGCACGAGCGGCGCCGCCGCGTCGAGCAGCGCCTGCTGGTCGGCGGGCAGCCCCGCGAACGTCGCGGCCGGCACGAGGCCCGCGGCGTGCAGGTACGGCACGAGGCGGTCGCGGAAGTCGGCGGGCGCGAGCAGGCGCACGTGCGCGGCGTTGATCGCCTCGGCCTTCTTCTGGTCGAACCGGGCGGGGTTCGGGTTGACGTCGGCCACGTCGAACGCCCCGACCATCTCCTCGACGGTGAACACGTCGCGGTCCGGGGCGATCGACCAGCCGAGCAGGGCGAGGTAGTTGAGCAGGCCCTCGGGGGTGAAGCCGCGGTCGCGGTGCAGGAAGAGGTTCGACTCGGGGTCCCGCTTGGAGAGCTTCTTGTTGCCCTCGCCCATGACGTACGGCAGGTGCCCGAACTGCGGCACCGCCGTCGCCACGCCGATGTCGACCAGCGCGCGGTACAGCACCACCTGGCGCGGGGTGGACGAGAGCAGGTCCTCGCCGCGCAGCACGTGCGTGATCTGCATGAGCGCGTCGTCGACGGGGTTGACCAGCGTGTACAGGGGCTGGCCGTTGGCGCGCACCACCACGTAGTCGGGCACCGATCCGGCCTTGAACGTGACCTCGCCGCGCACGAGGTCGGTGAACGACACGTCCTCGTCGGGCATGCGCAGGCGCAGCACGGGCTCGCGGCCCTCGGCGCGGTACGCGGCCCTCTGCTCGTCGGTCAGGTCGCGGTCGAACCCGTCGTACCCGAGCTTGGGGTCGCGACCGGCGGCCTTGTGCCGGGCCTCGATCTCCTCCGGCGTCGAGAACGACTCGTACACGTGCCCGCCGGCGACGAGGCGTGCCACGACGTCGGCGTACAGCGCGCCGCGCTGCGACTGCCGGTACGGCTCGTGGGGGCCGCCGACCTCGACGCCCTCGTCCCAGTCCAGGCCGAGCCAGCGCAGCGCGTCGAGGAGCTGGTCGTAGCTCTCCTGCGAGTCGCGGGCCGCGTCGGTGTCCTCGATGCGGAACACGAAGGTGCCGCCCACGTGCCGGGCGTAGGCCCAGTTGAACAGCGCCGTGCGGATGAGCCCGACGTGCGGCGTCCCCGTCGGCGAGGGGCAGAAGCGGACGCGGACGGGACTGCTGGCGGGCACAGGACACCTCGGGGTGGGACGGGGACGGACGCGGTCAGCCTAGCGAGCGCACCGGCTCCTGGCCGTCACGGGCGCCGGCCGCCCAGACGTCCCCGGGCACGTCGCCGGGCAGGTGCGGGTTGCCGTGGCCGACGAAGCGGGCATCGGTCCCCGCGGCCCGGGCGGCCCGCAGGTCGGCGAGCACGCCGAGCGCCCACCGCGACAGCAGCAGGATCGCCACGAGGTTCACGGTGGCCATGAGCGCCATCGCGATGTCGGCCAGGGCCCACACCGTGGTGAGCGCGAGCAGGGAGCCGACGCCGACGGACGCGAGCACGAGGGTGCGCAGCGCGTTCAGCGCCCGGCCGCGCACGCCGAGGAACGTGAGGTTCACCTCCGCGTACGAGTAGTTGCCCAGCACGGAGGAGAACGCGAACGCGAAGACCAGGGCGCTCATGGGCGCGGTGGTCCACCCGCCGAGCTCGTGCGCCACGGCCTGCGCGGTCAGTGCGGCACCCGCGGACTGGTCGGTCTCGCCCGGGGAGTACACCTCGGGCCCGGCCAGCAGGATGAGGAACGCGGTCGCCGAGCACACCAGCATCGTGTCGACGAAGACGCCGAGGGACTGGATGAGCCCCTGCTTGGCCGGGTGGCTGACGGTCGCGGTGGCGGCCGCGTTGGGTGCCGACCCCATGCCGGCCTCGTTGGAGAACAGGCCGCGCTTGGCGCCGTTGAGCACCGCCGCGAGCAGTCCGCCCGCGGTACCCGCCAGCGCGCTGTCGAGCCCGAACGCGCCCCGCAGGATCTGCCCGACGATGTCGGGCACCGCCCCGAGGTTGAGCACGACGACCACGAGGGCGAGCAGCAGGTACGCGGCGGCCATGACGGGCAGGACGACCTCGGCGACACGGGCGACCCGCCGCACGCCGCCGAAGAGCACGGGGGCGGCGAGGACCACGAGGCCCACGGCGGTCCACGCGACGGGTACGCCGTGACCGGCGGCGAAGGTGTCGGCGATGGTGTTGGCCTGGACCATGTTGAAGGCGAAGCCGAAGGTGAGGATGAGCAGCACGGCGAAGACCGCGCCCCAGCGGCGCGAGCCGAGGCCGCGCTCGATGTAGTACGCGGGCCCGCCGCGGTAGGTGCCGTCGGCGACGCGGACCTTGAACACCTGCGCGAGGGTGGCCTCGACGAAGGCCGTGGCCATGCCGACGGCCGCGACGACCCACATCCAGAAGATCGCGCCGGGCCCGCCGAGGGTCAGGGCCACGGCGACCCCGGCGATGTTGCCGGTGCCGACGCGCGAGGCCAGGCCGACCGTGAACGCCTGGAACGAGGAGATGCCGCCCGCGGCGTCCTCGCGCGACGAGGCCACCTGCCGGAGCATCGCGGGGAACAGCCGCACCTGCACGAACCCGGTGCGCAGCGTGAACCACAGCCCCACGCCGACGAGCAGGTAGACGAGCCAGTACGTGTACAGCGCGTTCGTCAGCCAGTCGATCCCGACCTGCAGGTCCATGCGGCCACCCCCCGTGACGCCTGTCCGAGGAGACTAGGGGCGTCGCGGCGGGGCGACCAGCGGGGACGCGCGGTCAGCGCCGCACGACGGGGTTGCGCAGCACCCCGATGTCCTCGACCTCGACCTCGACGACGTCGCGGTGCTCGATGCGGCCCACGCCCGCGGGCGTGCCGGTGAGGATCACGTCGCCCGGCAGGAGGGTGAACACCTCGGACACGTACGAGACGAGGTAGGCGGCGTCGAAGACCATCTGCGACGTGCGGCCGTCCTGACGGGGCTCGCCGTTGACGCGGGCGGTGACGGCGAGGTCGACGACGTCGAGGCCGGGCACGACCCAGGGGCCGAGCGGGCAGGACGTGTCGAAGCCCTTGGCACGGGTCCACTGGTCGTCGGACCGCTGGATGTCGCGGGCCGTGACGTCGTTGGCGACGGTGAAGCCGAAGACGTGGTCGAGCGCGCGCTCGACGGAGACGTCCTTGGTGACCTTGCCGATGACGACGGCGAGCTCGGCCTCGTGCTCGACGTGCTCGGTCCACTCGGGGAGCACGATCGGGTCGTCCGGGCCGATCACCGAGGTGTTGGGCTTGAGGAACAGCAGCGGGCGGGCGGGCACCTCGTTGCCGTGCTCGGCGGCGTGCGCGGCGTAGTTGCGGCCGACGCCGACGATCTTCGACCGCGGGATGACGGGGGCCAGCAGCCGCAGGCCGTCCTGGTCGAGGCGGACCCGCTCGCCCGTGGGCTGCACGGGCGTGTAGATGGGGTCGCCGGTGATGACGACGAGCTCCTCGTGGCCCGGCTCGCCCTCGACGAGCGCGTAGCGGGGGTCGGACCCTGTGGTGATGAACCTGGCGATGCGCACGCCCCCACCCTAGGAGGTGCGCGCGGGGTTCAGCGCAGCACGAAGACGCTGAGCAGGAAGGTCCCGTAGAGCACGCCGGCAGCGACGGCGAGCACCTGGGACAGCCCCGTCCAGCGGCCGGCGACCGCGGCGGCGCCGAGCGCGAGCGCGAGGAGCACCCACACGAGCGTGTGCGCGTGGTCGACGACGACCTTGCGCACCCCGGTGGCGTCGTCGACCGCGACCCCGTCGCCGACCGTCGCGAACACCACCGCGACGACGCCCGCTGCCGCCGCCCCCACCGTGAACCACGTCCTGGCCGTCACGCGACCACCCCCTCCCGGCGCCGAGGATGCCAGAGCGGGCGCCCGTGCGGGAGGCCCGGGCGGCGCGGGCTCAGGCGCGGGCGACGACCTCGCCGTGCAGGATCGAGAACCAGGCGTCCTCGTGGGTGCCCCACTGGTGCCAGGCGTCGGCGAGCTGCTCGAGGCCGACCTCGTCGGCGAGACCGTGCTCGATGGCCTGGGCGGCGAAGTTCGACCGCACGCAGCGGTCGGCCCACAGGTCGGACCACCAGACGCGGTCGTGCGGGGTCGCGTAGCACCAGGCGCTCGCGCCGGGCTGGATGCCGGCGGGGTCGAACCCGGCCTCGCGGACCCAGGAGTGCAGCTTGCGCCCGGCGTCGGCGTCGGCCCGGTTGGCCTGGGTGACCTCGTGGTAGAGGGTCAGCCACTCGTCGAGGCCGGACGACGCGGGGTACCAGGCCATGCCGTCGTAGTCGGCGTCGCGCACCGCGACGATCCCGCCGGGGCGGGTGACGCGGCGCATCTCGCGCAGCGCGGCGACGGGGTCGGACAGGTGCTGCAGGACCTGGTGGGCGTGCACGACGTCGAACGAGTCGTCGGGGACGTCGAGCGCGTAGGCGTCGCCGACGAGGAACGTGACGTTGGTGGTGCCCGCGTCGGCGGCGGCCTTGGCCGCGGCCTCGATCACGCTCGGGGACGCGTCGACGCCGACGACCTCGCCGGGGTCGAGGCGCGCGGCGAGGTCGAGGGTCACGGTCCCCGGCCCGCAGCCCACGTCGAGCAGGCGCAGCCCGGGCCGCAGGTGCGGCAGCAGGTAGGCCGCGGAGTTCTCGGCGGTGCGCCACCGGTGCGAGCGCAGGACGCTCTCGTGGTGCCCGTGCGTGTAGACGTCGGATCGCGAGGTCACAGGGCACTGTAGGGCTGCGGGCGACCCGTTGCCCAGCCAGCGGAACACGGACGCTCACATCCTGGGACGTGCGGTGCTCGGCGCCGGGTTCCGGGCGCGCGCGGCCGCGGCACCCTACCGTGGGCGGGTGCGACGCATCGTGGGCCTGGACACCGCGCGCGGTGTGGCGATCCTCGGCATGCTGACCGCCCACGTCGGCCCCGACGACGGCTGGCGCACCGCACCGCCGGGCGGGTGGAGCCAGCTCGCCGACGGGCGCCCCTCCGCGCTGTTCGTGCTGCTCGCGGGCGTCGGGCTCGCCCTGCTCTCCGGCGGCGACGACCCGGTCCGCGGCACCCGGCTCGTGCAGGCCCGGCTGCGCATCCTCGTCCGCGCGGCCCTGCTCGTCGTGCTCGGCGCCCTGCTCGTGCGGCTCGGCACACCCGTCGTCGTCATCCTCGCCGTGTACGGCGGACTCTTCGCCGCCGGCACCCTCGTGCTGCGCTGGCCCCGGCGCGCCCTGCTGGCGGTCGCCGCCGTGTTCGCGCTGCTCGGCCCGGTCGTCCGCCTCCTGCTCGCCGGCGTGGCCGTCACCGACGCCGAGCCGCTCGACCCCGTCGCCGTGCTGCTCAACGACTACTACCCGGCCGTGGTGTGGATGGCGTACGTGCTCGTGGGCGTCGCGGTAGGGCGCAGCGACCTGCGGGCGGGACGCACCCACCTCCTGCTCGCGGGCTCGGGCGCCGCGCTCGTGCTCCTCGGGCACGGCGGGGCGTGGGCGGTCCGCCCGCTCGGCCTGCCGCCTGCCCTCGTCACCGCCGAGCCGCACTCCTCGACGACCTTCGAGGTGGTCGGCAACACCGGCACCGCCCTGCTCGTGGTCGCCGCCTGCCTGGCCGTCGGGGTGCGCTGGCCCCGGGCCCTGGCGCCGGTGACGGCGACCGGCGCGCTGGCCCTCACCGCGTACTGCGGCCACCTCGTCGTCCTCGCCGCGCTCGGGACCGACCTCGTCTACGCACCGACGCCGTCCACGTGGGCCGCCTTCTGCGTGGTCACGGTCGCCGCATGCTGGGCGTGGCACGCCCTGGTGGGCCGCGGCCCCCTCGAGGCCCTCCTGCACACCGTCTCGACCCGCGCCGCCGACACGGCCCCCGACCCTCTCCCGCCCCGCACCCTCCGCGCCCCCTCCGCCGACCCGGTGGTCGGTGACGCGCCGGAACCCGCCGACGCCACCGATGACGGGGTCGGCGAGGGTCGGGAGCACCGGCCCGCCACGCCGTGACCGTGATCCGTCGCGCGGAACGGGCGGGGTGCGTCGTCGACGACGGGATCGGCGGGGTCCGGGTCGGCGGGGCACGCGCGGGCGCGCGGCGTGGGGTGGGTGGCGGGTCAGGGCCAGGTGAGCGTGTGGGACCAGTCGCCCTGGGTGCGGGTGTAGACGACGCGGACGTGGGCCCGGTCCCGCGAGCCCTGCCAGAACTCCAGGCGGTCCGGCTCGACGCGCCACGCCTGCCACTGCCGCAGCACCAGGCCGGGATCGGCGTCGACGCGCTCGCGGGCGGCCGCCATCGCGTCGCGCATCTGCCGCACGGAACCGAGCCGCTCCCCCGGGCGCACGCCCAGCGCGGCCGCCCGCGACGCGGGTGAGCGCGCCAGGTAGTCGGCGGCGGACGCCTCGTCGCCGAGGTAGCGCGCCACCCCCTCGACCCGGACCTGCCGGACCACCGGCTGCCACCAGAACGTCAGCGCCGCCTGCGGGTTGACCGCCAGGTCGGCCGCCTTGCCGCTGCGCTCGTCGGTCGCGAACGCGAACCCGTCCGGCCCGACGTCCTTGAGCACCAGCACCCGGGACGACGGCCGCCCGCGCGCGTCCGCGGTCGCCAGCGTCACCGCGTGCGGCTCGGGCACCCCGGCGTCGCGCGCGTGGGCGAACCAGTCCGCGAAGAGGTCGTACGGGTCGGCCGGCACCGCCTCGGGGTCGAACTCGGGGGCGTGGCCCGTGAGGGCCGGCAGGGACCGCAGCTCGTGACGCACGACGCCACCCTGCCGCACCGGCGGCGCCCCGGCGAGACGGACCGACCTACCCTGGTCCGGTGACCGCCCCCGCACCGACGAGCCCGCCCGGCGCAGCACCGGCGGGCGCAGCAGGGACAGGCGCGACATCGTCAGGCGCCGTGCCCACGGACGCCGCACCCACGGTCCTGGACCCCGACGCCTGGCGGCCCCTGGCCGACGCCCACGCCGCACGCGCGGACGCCTTCACGGCCGGGCACCGCGAGCGCCGGTCCCGCCACGAGCGGCACGCGATCGAGGACTTCCTCTACGAGTACTACCCGACCCGGCCGGCGCAGCTGCGCCGCTGGCACCCCGGTGCGGGCGTGCGGCTGGCCCCCGGGCCGGACGGCCCGGCGCCGCACGCCGGGTGGCGCTGGTACCGGACGCACGACGACGGCACGGTCGGCCTGGACGTCGAGGCGTTCCTCGCCGACCGCGGCGAGGGGGTGCGCTTCGTCGCCGACCTCGTGTCCCGCACCGCCGCGCGCCCCGCGGCGACGGGGTGCTTCGGGCTGCACGAGTGGGCGATGGTCTACCGGCAGGGCGAGCACCGGCACCCGCTGCCCCTGCGCCTGGGGCAGGACGGCACGGACGCGGTCGTCGAGGCGCACCGGATCCGCTGCACGCACATCGACGCGTTCCGCTTCTTCACCCCGGCCGCAGCCCCCCGCAACACGCTCCAGCCGACGCGCGCGACCCAGCCCGCCCTCGAGCAGCCGGGGTGCCTGCACGCGAACATGGACCTGTACAAGTGGGCCCTCAAGCTCGGGCCGCTGATCCCGGGCGAGCTGCTGCTGGACGCGTTCGACCTCGCCCGGCGCATCCGGGTTCTCGACATGCGGGCGTCGCCGTACGACTGCACCGCGTACGGCCTGCCCCCCGTCGAGATCGACACCCCCGACGGCAAGGCCGAGTACGTCGCGGCCCAGCGCGCGTTCGCCGCCGAGTCCCAGGCCGTGCGCACCCGGCTCCTGTCCGCCGTCGCGACGGTCAGCGCCAGCCGAGCCCGGTGAGCCACTCCGCGCACGCCGTGGTCCAGGTGGCGACGTGGGGGGCGTCGTCGGCCAGGCCGAGGCCGTGCCGCCCGGTGGGGTACACGTGCAGCTCGGCCGAGACGCCCGCGAGCCACAGCGCCTGCGCGTAGCGGACGGCGTTCGAGACGGGGACGGCGTCGTCGTCACCGGTGTGCCACACGAACGCGGGGGGCGTGGACCCGGTGACGCGACGGTCGGCCGAGAGGGCGGACCGCGACGCGGCGTCGGCGGCGGGACCGAGCAGGGCCTCGACCGACCCCTCGTGCGCCTCGGCCTCGAGCGAGACGACCGGGTAGCACAGCACCGTGGCGTCGGGTCGGGCGTCGGCGTCCTCCTCGCCCACGGTCGACAGGGTCGCGGCCAGGTGCCCGCCGGCGGAGAAGCCGAGGACTCCCACGCGGGCGGGGTCGACCGCCAGGCCGGTGCCGCCGGAGCGGACCCAGCGGACCGCGGCGCGCGCGGCGTCGAGAGGGGCGGGGTGCAGCGGCTCGGTCGACCCCTCGGGGGCGACGGGGTAGCGCAGCACGACGGCGTGCACGCCGAGGCCGGCGAGCCACCGCGCGACGGGCTCCGCCTCGTGGTCGGCCGTCATCCGGTACCCGCCGCCCGGCAGGACCAGGACGAGCGGGCGCGGACCGCGGTCGGGGCCGGCCGCGGGGACGACGGTGACCCGTCCGTCGGGCACGGCGGGCGGCGCGGCGGTCACAGCGTCCCCGCGCGGACGGCGTCGACGCCCTTGTTGGCGAGCTGGTCGGCCCGCTCGTTGCCGGGGTCGCCCGCGTGCCCCTTGACCCAGACCCACGTGACCGCGTGCCGGGCCACCTCGGCGTCGAGGGCCTGCCACAGCTCCTTGTTCTTCACCGGCTTCTTGTCACCGGTCAGCCAGCCGTTGCGCTTCCAGCCGTGGATCCACTTCGTCAGCCCGTTCATGACGTAGGTGGAGTCGACGTGGAGCCGGACGTCGCACGGGCGCGTGAGCGCACGCAGCCCCTCGATGACGGCCGTCAGCTCCATGCGGTTGTTCGTGGTGACGGGTTCGCCGCCGAAGAGCTCGCGCTCCCGCCCGGCGGCGCGCATCCACGCGCCCCATCCCCCGACCCCGGGGTTGCCCTTGCAGGCCCCGTCGGTCCACATCTCGACCTGCGGCCGGTCCTCGTGCGTGTCGTCGTGCGTGCTCACGCGCACACCGTACGGCCCGCGGGGAGCGGACCGGGTGCGCGGCCGTCAGGCGGCGTGGGCGACGACCTCGTCGCGGACGACGCGGCGCAGGACCTTGCCGACCTGCGAGCGCGGCAGGTCGGGCAGCACGACGAGCCGGCGCGGCACGGCGTAGCGGGCCAGCCGGGTCTCGCACCACGCGCGCACGGCGGCCAGGTCGATCCCGGAGGCGCCCTCGTCGAGGACGACGGCGGCGACGACGCGCTCGCCCATGTCGCCGGCGGGCTCGCCGACCACGGCGACGTCGCGCACGCCGGGCATGGTGCGCAGGTGGTCCTCGACCTGCGACGGGTACACCTTGAACCCGCCGGTGACGATCATCTCCTTCATGCGGTCGAGCAGGACGACGAACCCGTCGTCCTCGACCTGCACGACGTCGCCGGTGCGCAGCCAGCCGCCGTCGAGGAGCTGGTGGGCGGTCTCCTCGGGCCGGTCCCAGTAGCCGGCGAACACCTGCGGGCCGGCGATCAGCAGCTCGCCGCGCTCCCCCGGCGCCACGTCGCGGGTCGGGTCCTCCTGGTCGACGACGCGGATGCGGGTGGACGGGAACGGCAGGCCGAGCGAGCCGGGGCGCCGGTCGCGGCTCAGGGGGTTGCCGAGCGCGACGGGCGACGTCTCGGTCATCCCGTACCCCTCGGCGACGATCCCGCCCGTGACCTTCTCCCAGCGCTCGGCCGTGGCGCGCGGCAGGGCCATGGCCCCGCTGATCGCGTACCGGAACGACGTGAGGTCGGCACCGGACTCCTCGGCGGCGGCCGCCAGGCGGTCGAGCATGGGCGGCACCGCGGGCAGGAACGTGCCGGGGCGGCGGCGCTGGGCGGCGAGCACGCGCGCGGGGTCGAAGCTCGGCAGGACCACGAGGGTCGCGCCGATGCGGGTGGCGTACGTCAGGCACAGCGTCAGGCCGAACGCGTGGAAGAACGGCAGGACCGCGTAGACGACCTCGGTGCCGGGCTCGGCCTGCGTCCACGCCTGGCCCTGCAGGGCGTTGGCGAGGAGGTTCCGGTGCGTCAGGACCGCGCCCTTGGGGGTGCCGGTGGTGCCGCCGGTGTACTGGATGAGCGCGACGTCGGCGCCGGCAGGCCGGGCGACGTCCTCGGGCAGCGGGCGCGCCCGGCGCAGCAGCCGGTGCCAGTGGGGCACACCCGCCGGGACGGCGCCGCGCATGGCGGCACGGGTGCGCCGCGCGGTCGGCACGGGCAGGCCGAGCGCGAGCCGCGACACGGTGGGCAGGTCGGCGCTCAGGTCGACGGCGACGACGTGCCGCAGCGCGGTGCGGGCCCGCCCGGCGAGCACGCGCGGCACGGCCTGCTCCCAGACGACGGCGACGGTCGCACCGCTGTCGGCGAGCTGGTGCTCGAGCTCGTCGGCGGTGTAGGTGGGGTTGTGCTCGACGACGACGGCGCCGAGGCGCAGCACCGCCCAGAACGCGACGAGATGGGTGGTGCAGTTGGGCAGGACGAGCGCGACGCGGTCGCCGGGGCCCACCCCGAGGTCGCGCAGCACCGCGGCGCCGCGGGAGACCTGGTCGCCGATCTGCGCCCAGGTGGTGGTGCGGCCGAGGAAGTCGACGGCGACGCGCGCGGGGTGCTCGCGCACCGTCCGCTCGAGGGTCGCGCCGAGCGGCTCGTCGGGCACGTCGACCTCGCGGGGGACGCCGTGGGGCCAGGCCGCGGGGACCGGGGCGTCCGGGGTGATCGTCACCGCTCCAGCGTAACTTACGGATGCGTAGGTTACGTGTCCGTAGCCTGTGCGTGCCGCGGGTGAACCGTGGCCCGTGGGAGCCCGCGTGGCAGGATCGTCCGGTGCCCCCGCCGACCGTCCCGCTCGCCCACGCCCCGACGGCGCCCGTGACGGTCCCGGACGCCGTGCGCGCCCTGGCCCCGGGCACCGACCCCGTGGCCGTCTGGGTCAACGCACGGGGCGGCCTGACGTTCCGGCTCGACGCGCACCGCTTCGTCAAGTGGGTCCCGGCCGACGCCGCGGAGCTCGACCTGGCGGCCGAGGCGGCCCGCCTGACCTGGTCCCGCGGCTGGACGTCGGTCCCCGAGGTCCTCGACCTCGGGCGGGACGGCGAGGGCTCGTGGCTCGTCACCGCCGCGCTGCCCGGCCGCAGCGCCGTCGACCCGGCGTGGCGCGACTCCCGCCCCGTCGAGGCCGCGACCGCCGTCGGGCGCGGCCTGCGTGCGCTGCACGACGCCCTCCCGGTCGACCTGTGCCCCTGGGCCTGGTCCGTGCACGAGCGCACCCGCCGCGCGGCCGAGCACCTCGACGCGGGCGACTCCCCCACGTCCTGGTCGGCCGAGCACCAGCACCTGTCCGCCGACGACGCGCGCGCCCGCCTGGCCGCACCGCCCGCGCCCGACGTCCTCGTGGTCTGCCAGGGCGACCCGTGCGCGCCCAACACGCTGCTGGACGACGACGGGACCGTCACCGGCCACGTCGACCTCGGGACCCTCGGCGTGGCCGACCGCTGGGCCGACCTGGCCGTCGCCGGCTGGAGCGCGAACTGGAACTACGGCCCGGGCCACGACGAGCACGTCTACGCCGGCTACGGCGTCGACCCCGACCCGGTCCGCATCGCCTACTACCGCCTCCTGTGGGACGCGTCGTGAGCGGCGGGACGCTCACCGGACGGCTGCCGTCCGGCGAAGACCCCGACGCGCTCGTCGAGGAGTTCACGGCGTGGGCCGGCGACCAGGGGCTCGCGCTGTACCCCCACCAGGAGGAGGCGCTGATCGAGCTCGCGACGGGCTCGCACGTGATCCTGTCGACGCCGACGGGGTCGGGGAAGTCCCTCGCGGGGGTCGCCGCGCACGCGGTCGCGCTCGCGCAGGGCCGGCGCTCGTTCTACACGGCACCGATCAAGGCGCTCGTGAGCGAGAAGTTCTTCGCGCTCGTCGAGGTGTTCGGGTCCGAGAACGTCGGCATGATGACCGGGGACTCGGCGGTGAACGCGTCGGCACCGATCGTGTGCTGCACGGCCGAGATCCTGGCGAACCTGGCGCTGCGCGACGGCCCGGACGCGGACGTGGGCCTGGTCGTCATGGACGAGTTCCACTACTACGCCGACCCGCAGCGCGGCTGGGCGTGGCAGGTGCCGCTGCTGGAGCTGACGCGCACGCAGATGCTGCTGATGTCGGCCACGCTCGGCGACGTGTCCTTCTTCGAGGAGGACCTGCGCCGGCGCACCGGGCGCGAGGTCGCGGTGGTGGCGAACGCCGAGCGGCCCGTGCCGCTGACGTTCTCCTACGTGGTCGAGCCCCTGCACGAGCTGCTCGACGAGCTGGTGCAGACGCAGCGGGCGCCGGTGTACGTCGTGCACTTCACCCAGAAGGAGGCCGTCGAGCGGGCGCAGTCGCTGCTGTCGACGACGCTCGCGAGCCGGGCGCAGCGCGACGCGATCGCCGACGAGCTCGGCGGGTTCCGCTTCGGGCCCGGGTTCGGGCGCACGCTCTCGCGGCTGCTGCGCCACGGCGTCGGGGTGCACCATGCCGGCATGCTGCCCAAGTACCGGCGGGTCGTGGAGCGGCTGACGCAGAAGGGGCTGCTACCCGTGGTCTGCGGCACGGACACCCTCGGGGTCGGCATCAACGTGCCGATCCGCACGGTCGTGCTGACCTCGCTGGTCAAGTACGACGGGCAGCGCATGCGGCACCTGTCGGCGCGCGAGTTCCACCAGATCGCCGGGCGCGCCGGGCGTGCGGGGTACGACACGGTCGGCGAGGTCGTCGTCATGGCCCCCGAGCACGTCATCGAGAACCGCAAGGCCCTGGCCCGCGCCGGGGACGACCCGAAGAAGCTCAAGAAGATCGTCCGCAAGCAGGCCCCCGCGGGTCACGTGAACTGGACGGACAAGACCTTCGAGCGGCTGCGCGACGCCCCGCCGGAGCCGCTGACGTCGAGCTTCCACGTCTCGCACGCGATGGTGCTGCACGTGCTCCAGCGCGGCCGGGACGACGTCACCGACCCCGTCGCCGTGATGACGCACCTGCTGACCGACAACCACGAGCCCGAGGGCGCGCGGGGCCGGCACGTGCGGCGCGCGCTGGACGTGTACCGGTCGCTGCGGGCCGGCGGCGTCGTCGAGCGCGCCTGGGTCGACGACCCGTCCGCACCGCGCGGCCGGCGCCGCACGGTGCGCCTGGTGGCGGACCTGCCGGCGAACTTCGCGCTCGACCAGGCCCTGTCGCCGTTCGCCTACGCCGCGCTGGACCTGCTCGACCCGCTGGACCCGGGGTACGCGCACGACGTGGTCTCGGTGCTGGAGGCCACGCTCGACGACCCCCGCCAGGTGCTGGCGGCGCAGGAGAACAAGGCGCGCGGCGAGGCCGTCGCGGCGATGAAGGCCGAGGGCGTCGAGTACGAGGAGCGCATGGCGCTGCTCGAGGGTGTCACGTACCCGCGGCCGCTGGCCGAGCTGCTCGAGGCGGCGTTCACGGCGTACCGGACGAGCAACCCGTGGGTCGCGGACCTCGTCCTGTCGCCGAAGTCCGTGGTCCGCGAGATGCACGAGCGTGCGGCCACGTTCGCCGAGTACGTCCAGCTGTACTCGCTGGACCGCACCGAGGGCGTCCTGCTGCGCTACCTCGCGGACGCGTACCGGGCGCTGCGGCGCACCGTCCCGGAGGACCGGCGCAGCGAGGAGCTCGAGGAGGTCGTGGCCTGGCTGGGCGACCTCGTGCGGCGCACGGACTCGAGCCTGCTCGACGAGTGGGAGCGGCTCGCCCACCCCGAGGACGAGCCGGCCGTGGAGAACGCCGACGACGTGCCGCCGCCGCCCGTCACGGCGGACCCGCGGGTGCTGCGCTCGCTGGTGCGGGGGGCGATGTTCCGGCGCGTCGAGCTGGTCGCGCGCGAGCGGTGGGGCGCCCTGGCCGCGCTCGGCGACGTCGACGCCGACGGCTCCCCCTGGGACGCCGACCGCTGGGCCGACGCGATCGACCCCTACTGGGACGACCACGACGAGGTCCTCACCGGCCCCGCGGCCCGCGGGCCCGCCCTGTTCCAGGTGCGCGCCGACGACGCGGCGCGGGTGTGGCACGTGCGGCAGGTCCTCGACGACCCGGCCGGCGACCACGACTGGCGGATCGACGCCGTCGTGGACCTGGCCGCGTCGGACGAGGCCGGCGAGATCCGGCTGAGCGTCGTCGCCGTCGGCGCCCTCTGACGGGCCCGCCGACCCTGCCTGCGGGCGCCCCGCGCGCCCGCTGGCGACCCCCGGTGAGGTGAGGCAAACCTGCATCGTCGCAGGTCAGGGCAGGCTTTGCTTCGATGACAGATCGTCAGCACGGGCCTACCGTGGCCGTATGACGACGATCGGCGAGCACCTGCGCACCCCCCTCGGCACCCCCGCCCCGGGGTCGTCGGCACGCGCCGACGACGCCCACCCGGCCCCCCACCACGCCGCGCAGCGCCTCAACTGGCTGCGCGCGGGCGTCCTCGGCGCCAACGACGGCATCGTCTCCATCGCCGCGACGGTCGTCGGCGTGGCCGGCGCCGCCGCGTCGACCGCCACGATCGGCCTGGCCGGTGGCGCGGCCCTGCTGGCCGGTGCGCTGTCGATGGCCGCGGGCGAGTACGTGTCCGTCAGCAGCCAGCGCGACGCCGAACGTGTCGCCGCCGCGG
This sequence comes from Cellulomonas sp. SLBN-39, assembly GCF_006715865.1. Taxonomy (NCBI): domain Bacteria; kingdom Bacillati; phylum Actinomycetota; class Actinomycetes; order Micrococcales; family Cellulomonadaceae; genus Cellulomonas; species Cellulomonas sp. SLBN-39. Next base: position 218,829 of record NZ_VFOA01000001.1, read on the forward strand.
CCGGGCGCCCCATCGGCGGCGCCGACTCCGAGGAGGCGTTCACCAACCCCTGGCACGCCGCCCTCGCCTCGCTTCTGGCGTTCACCGCGGGAGGCCTCGTGCCGCTCCTCGTCGTGCTCGCGCCCTGGGCCGTGGCCTGGCGCGTGCCGGTGACCTTCGCCGCCGTGCTCGTCGCGCTCGTCCTCACCGGCTGGGCCTCGGCACGCTTCACCGGCGCCTCGCACCGCCGCGCGGTCACCCGCAACGTCCTCGGCGGCTCCGTCGCGATGGCCGTGACCTACGGCATCGGGACGCTCGTGGGCACGGCGGTCTGACGCCGCACAGGGCCCCGCGGGCCTAGCCTGGGCCCGTGGTCAGGAAGGACACCCGCGCGAGCGCGGGCACGCCGGCGCTCGCCGCGCTCGTCGCCGCCGGGGTCGCGCACACCGCGCACGCGTACACGCACGACCCCGCGTCGGACGTCGGGTACGGCCTGGAGGCGGCGCACCTGCTCGGGTTCCCGCCCGAGCAGGTGTTCAAGACCCTCGTCGCGGACGTCGAGGGCACGCTGACGGTCGCGGTCGTGCCCGTGACGGGCCGGCTCGACCTCAAGGCGCTCGCGCAGGCGGTCGGCGCCAAGCGCGCCGCCATGGCCAACCCGCGGGCCGCCGAGCGCGCCACGGGGTACGTGGTCGGGGGCATCTCCCCGCTCGGCCAGCGCACCCGGCTGCGCACCGTCGTCGACGAGACCGTCTGGCTGTTCGACACCGTGCTGGTCTCGGGCGGGCGCCGCGGCCTGGACGTCGAGCTCGCGCCCGACGCCCTCGTGACGCTCACGTCCGCCGTCGTGGCCGACGTCGCCGCCTGAGCGCAGGGCCGGCGCGGCGTCAGCGCCCGTAGGCGGCGAACGCGCGGTCGGTCGGCACGATCTGCTTGCCCAGCGGCAGCAGCGACACCGGGATGAGCTTGAGGTTCGCGATGCCCATCGGGATGCCGATGATCGACACGAACAGCGGGATCGCCGTGGCGACGTGGCCGATCGCCAGCCACACCCCGGCGACGACCACCCAGACGACGTTGCCGATCGTCGACCACGCGCCCGCAGTGGGCTTGTCGACGATCGTGCGGCCGAACGGCCACAGCACGTAGCTGGCGATGCGGAACGAGGCGATGCCGAAGGGGATCGTCACCACGAGCAGGCAGCACACGATGCCGGCGGCGACGTAGCCGAGCGCGAGCCAGGCGCCGGCGAGCACGAGCCAGATGATGTTGAGCAGGGTCTTCACGTCTTCACGGTGCCACGTGCGGGGGCCGTGCGGGATCCGGGACGGCCCTGAGCGGACCCTGGTCCTGCGGGTACCGTCGGGGACGTGCCCGACACCCCGCCCCCCGCCGACGTCACCGTCCCCGGGCCCGGTGACGGGGTCGACGGCCAGGACGCCGCGCAGGTGGCGCAGCGGCTGGCGACGGTGCGGGCACGCGTCGCCGGCGCGTGCCGGGCCGCGGGCCGCCCGCTCGACGCCGTGCAGGTGCTGCTCGCGTCGAAGACCATGACGGCCGACGCCGTGCGGGCCGCGCTGCACGCCGACGCCGAGGCCCGCGCGGCCGGATCCGGCACCGCCCCCGTGCTGCTCGGGGAGAACCGCGTGCAGGAGCTCGTCGCCAAGGCCCCCGTCCTGGCGGACCTGGCCCCGCGGTGGCACGTGATCGGGCCGCTGCAGTCCAACAAGGTGAACGCGGCCCTGCGGTGGGCGGCCGCCGTCGAGTCCGTCGCCGACGAGGACCTCGCGCGCCGCCTGTCGGACCGCGTCGCCGGCCGCGCCGAGCCGCTGGACGTCTGGGTGCAGGTCAACGTGTCCGGCGAGCCGACGAAGCACGGCACGACGCCCGAGGACGCCGTCGACGTCGCCGTGGGGGTCGCCGCGCTGCCCGGGCTGCGGCTCGCCGGGCTGATGACCGTCGGCGCGCGCTCGCCGGACGCCGCCGTGGTGCGCGCCGGCTACCGGCTGCTGGCCGGGCTGCGGGACGCGGTCGTCGCGTCGGGCGCACCCGGGACCACCCAGGCCCGGGGGCTGTCGATGGGCATGAGCGGCGACCTGGAGCTCGCGGTGGCGGAGGGGGCGACCGTCGTGCGCGTCGGCACCGCCGTGTTCGGCGCACGGCCCACGCCCACCAGCACCGCGGCGGCGTAGGCGCGGGCCGCGGCGCGGCGGCGCAGCAGCGGCACGCGCAGGGCCTCGCGACGCTCGATCAGCACGACCCGGCGCAGCGCACGGTCCTCCTCGGGCACGACCCACCCCCCGGCAGACGAAGGTGCCGGCCCGGGCCCCTCCGCCCTGGCCGGCGCAGGTGAGGAGACGCCGGGACGCGCCGTGATACATCGGGTGCGAAGATGCCGCCATGCCCTCCCCCGCCGTGCCCGACCCGTCCGACGGCCGACGGCCCCGGTGGGTGTACGCCGCCGGCGCCGAGCCGGACGCCCGGTTCTCGCTCGCCAACGAGCGCACGTTCCTCGCGTGGGCCCGCACGGCCCTCGCGCTGCTCGCCGCGGGCGTCGCGCTCGAGGCCCTCGCGCTGCCGATCCAGCCGGGGCTGCGCCTGGCGGCCGCCCTGGTCCTCGTCACCCTGGGGACGGTGTCCGCGCCGGCCGCGTGGATCGGCTGGGCGCGGGCCGAGCGGGCCATGCGCCGCGGCGACGCCCTGCCGGCACCCACGTCGTTCGCGGTGCTCGTCGTCGGGGTCGCGCTCGCCGGGGTGCTCGTGCTGCTCGGGGTGCTCCTGGCATGAGCGACGGCGAGGCCGGGCGTGCGCCGGGGCGACCCGCCGGGCCCGCCGCCGACCCGCTGGCCGCCGAGCGGACCGCACTCGCGTGGCGGCGGACGGCGCTCGCGCTGCTGGGCGGGTCGCTGGCCGCGGGTCGTCTGCTGCAGCCCACGCTCGGCGGGGCCGCGTGGGGCGTCGCCGGCGTCGGCGTGGTCCTGGCGGTGCTCGTGCTCGCGGTCGCGCACCGGCGCCGGGTCCTGGCGCGGGCCGACGTCCGCGACCCCGCGCACCCGCACGGCGTCGTGGGAGGGGGCCGGCTCGTCACCGTGACGGCCGCGGGCACCGCGCTGCTGGGGCTGTGCGGCGTCCTCCTGGTCGCACGCGGCTGAGCGACCGCCACGACCGGCGCGGCAGCGCCCGTCAGGGCACGCGCGCCGTCCACACCGGGTCGTCGAACTTGGTCGCGACGAGCTCGAGGGACCGGGCGACCTCCGCGGGACGCAACGCGTCGTCGACCGTGCGGAACCGCGTGCGGAAGTGCGCGACGAACGCGTCGATGACCTGCTCGCGCGGCATCTGCGTCTGCGAGCGCACCGGGTCGACGCGCTTGTTGGCCGAGCGGGTGCCCTTGTCCGACAGCTTCTCGCGGCCGATGCGCAGCACCTCGAGCATCTTGTCGGCGTCGATGTCGTACGACATGGTCACGTGGTGCAGCACCGCGCCGCCGGCGAGGCGCTTCTGCGCGGACCCGGCGAGCTTGCCCGCGGGCGAGGCGATGTCGTTCAGGCCGGTGAGGCTCGCGGCGACGCCGACGTCGGCGAGCGCCCCCAGCACCCACTGGTTGAGGAACGCGTACGACGCCTCGAACGTCATGCCGTCCACGAGGGACGCGGGCACGACGAGGGAGAACGTGATGCAGTTGCCCGCCTCCATGAACATCGCCCCGCCGCCGGAGATCCGTCGGACGACGGTCACGCCGTGCCGCTGGGCGGCCTCGAGGTCGACCTCGTTGCGCAGCGACTGGAACGAGCCGATGACCACGGCCGGCTCCTCCCACTCCCAGAACCGCAGCGTGGCGCCGCGCCGGCCCGCGGCGAGCTCCTCGGCGAGCACCTGGTCGAGGGCGGCGTGCTGCGCGGGCGGCATGGGCCCGGGCAGCAGCAGGGCGAACTCGTGGTCGTCCCACGACGTCGACAGGCCCAGCGCGCGGCGCACCGCGACGGCGACCGCCCGGGTGTCGAACCCGACCATCGCGACGGGCGCGGCGAGACGGCCCTGGTCCTGCGCGAGCGTCAGGGCGTCGTCGAGGACCTGGGCGAGCTGGCCGACCGTCGCGTCCGCGGCCACGCCGTCGAGCGCCGCGGCGAGCACGTCCAGCGCCTCGTCCGGCTCGAGGAAGAAGTCCCCGCTCAGCGCCACGTCGCGCAGCCGGCCGTCGACCACGTCGACGTCGACCACGACCATCTTGCCCTCGGGGACCTTGTACGCACCGTGCACGCCCCCACCCTAGGCGCGTGCGGCCCCGGGACGCCGGGACCGTCGCCTCAGCCCGTCGGCGCGGGCGTGGCGGTGGCGACCTGGGCCGCGACCGCGCTGCGCGCCCGCTCCTGGACGACGGCGCTGACCTCGACGGGGTCGCCCAGCACGGCGGACGGTTCCTCGACGGCCCGCGGGTCCAGGGCCGTCGCCGTCCAGGCCACCAGGGCGTCGCCGACGAGGACGTAGCCGCGGTACTGGGCCCGCACGTCGTCGCCGTCGTCGACGGTGGCCTCCTGCACGATGCCGGGGTAGACGCCGCGGCCCTCGATCGCCGGCTCGGTGGTCCACACGGTCCGCCGCGTCCCGGTGCCCGCCGTCGGGCTGGGGCTGGCGCCCGACGGGGCCTCGTCGGGCGCGTCCGCCAGCACGTACCGGGGGCAGGCGTCGACCGCGGTGACGAGCTCGCGGAACGCGTCCCGGGCCGACTGCTGGGAGTCGAGCACGACGACCTCCTGGGTCACGTCCAGCGCGTCGTTCTCCCACCGCTGCGCGTCGTACGCGTCCGGGGCACGGCCGACGACGGTGAGCGCGACGGTGCAGGCGGGCGGCGTCACCGCGGCGCCGTCCGGCAGCCCCCAGGCGAGGCCGCCGGGCTCGACGGTGGGCCGTACGCCGTCGGCGGCGCCGGGGAGCGCGTCCTCGACGTCACGGCGCGTGAGCAGCAGGGAGCCGAGCGTCTCCTCGTCGAAGGACGCGCTGTCGCCGGGCAGCGTGGCGGCCGGCGTGGGGGTGGCCGTGGACGGGTCGGGCGCGGTCGCCGTGGTCACCGGCGGCGGGGCCGCGTCGCCGGTGTTCCAGGGCTGCGTCACGCCCACCCCGAGGACCAGCAGCGCGAGGAGCACCAGCACGAGGGCCCACGTGCCGCCCCGGCTGTGGGCCCGCCACCCGTGCGCCGGCCAGTCGTCGTCCTCCGGCGCCCAGCGCGCTGGCTCGAGGCTGGACGGGCCGGGGTCCGTGCCGGACACGGGGTGCTCCTCTCGCGGTGGGCGGGTCGCCACCCGCTGAAGGCTAGGCCGTCCGACGGGCCGACGCGCGGTCCGCGCTCAGCGCGGCGCCACCCCGCGGTGGCGCAGGCCCCAGATGGTCGAGTCGGTCAGCGCCTCCCACGAGGCCTCGATGAGGTTGGGCCCCACCCCGACGGTGCTCCACGACGTCTCGCCGTCGGTCGTCTCGATGAGGACCCGCGTGACCGCGTCGGTGCCGTGCATCTGGTCGAGGATGCGGACCTTGAAGTCGATGAGCTCGAACTCGGCGAGCTCGGGGTACACGCGCAGCAGGGCCTGCCGCAGGGCGTGGTCCAGGGCGTTGACGGGCCCGTTGCCCTCCCCCGTGCTGACGATCCGCTCGCCGCCGGCGTGCAGCTTGACGGTCGCCTCGGCCGTGGCGGGCGTGCCGCGCCCGCCGTTGCGCTCGACGATCGCCCGCCACGACTCGACCCGGAAGTACGCCGGGCGCCGGCCCTCGACCTCCTCGACGAGCAGCAGCTCGAACGAGGCGTCGGCGGCCTCGAACGTGTAGCCGTTGGCCTCGGAGTCCTTGACGCGGTGGGTCAGGCGGGCCAGGACGTCGGGGTGCTCGGCGAGGTCGTACCCGAGCTGGCGGCCCTTGAGCTCGATGGACGCGCGCCCGGCCATGTCCGACACCAGCATCCTCATGTCGTTGCCGACCAGGCCGGGGTCGGTGTGCTGGTAGAGGTCCGGGTCGACCTTGATCGCGGAGGCGTGCAGCCCGGCCTTGTGCGCGAACGCGCTCGCCCCGACGTACGGCTGGCGGGCGAACGGCGAGATGTTGGTGAGCTCGCTGATGGCGTGCGCGATACGCGTGAGCTCGGCGAGCCCGCCGGGGACGCCGTCGGTGCGGGCCAGCACGGGGCGCCCGAGCTTGAGCTCGAGGTTGGCGACCACGGAGAGCAGGTCGGCGTTGCCGGTGCGCTCGCCGTAGCCGTTGACGGTGCCCTGCACGTGCGCGCAGCCGGCCTCGACGGCGGCGAGGGTGTTGGCGACCGCGCAGCCGGAGTCGTTGTGGGCGTGCATGCCGAGCACGGCGTGGGGGCCGACGTGCCGCCGCAGGTCGAGGACGACGTCGCGGACCTGGTCGGGCAGCATCCCGCCGTTGGTGTCGCACAGCGCGACGACCTCGGCGCCCGCCTCGAACGCGGCCAGCACGGCGGCGCGCGCGTACGCGGCGTCGACGGCGAACCCGTCGAAGAAGTGCTCGGCGTCCACGACCACGCGCCGGCCCTCGCGGCGCAGGAACGCCACCGTGTCGGTGATCATGGCGAGGTTCTCGTCCGGCGTGGTGCGCAGCGCGCGCTCCACGTGCCGCACGTCGGACTTGGCGACGACGGTCACGACCGGCGCCTCGGAGTCGACCAGGGCCCGGACCTGCGGGTCGTCGACGGCCCGGGTGCCCGGCTTGCGGGTCGCGCCGAACGCCGCGAGCTCCGCGTTGCGCAGGTCGAGCTCCTTGGCGGCCCGCTTGAAGAACTCGGTGTCCTTGGGGACGGCGCCCGGCCAGCCGCCCTCGATGAACCCCACGCCGAGCTCGTCGAGCAGCGGGGCGATCGCGAGCTTGTCCGCGACGGAGAGGTTGATGCCCTCCTGCTGGGCGCCGTCGCGCAGCGTGGTGTCGTAGACGTGGAAGGTCGGGTCGGTCACGGCGTGCTCCTCGGGGGCGTGCGGCGCGGGTGTCGACGTCGGCGGCCGGCGGGGGTGTGCCGGTCCCGTCGCGACGGCTCCGACCGGCGGGGGTGGTGCCGGGCGGACCATCGTGTCCCAACAAAAAGACCCCCCGGGGTACGGGAGGTCGGCGCGTCGGACATCGTGTCCGACGCGCTACACGATGATGAGCGTGAAGCGGGTCACAGCGCGATGGTCGCACACGGTGCGAGGCCCCGGCACGTCGTCCAGCTGGTGGGACGGGTGTCCGTGGGGCGGGCGGTCCCGCCCCACGGAGCACGTCAGACGAGCCGGTGCATCCAGCCGTGCCGGTCGGTCGCCCGGCCGTACTGGATGTCGGTCAGCTCGGCGCGCACACGCATCGTCACCGGCCCGGCGGCTCCGTCCCCGACGGTGTGGTCGAAGCCCTCGCCGGCGAGCCGGCCGATCGGGGTCACGACCGCGGCCGTGCCGCACGCGAACACCTCCGTCACGGACCCGTCCGCGAGGCCCGCCAGCAGCGTCGTCAGCGGCACGTCGGCCTCGGAGACCTCGTGGCCGGCGTCGGTGAGGATCTGCACGATCGACGAGCGCGTGACGCCCTCGAGGATCGAGCCGGACAGGGCGGGCGTGACCACGCGGCCGTCGGCGTGCACGACGAACACGTTCATGCCGCCGAGCTCCTCGAGGAGCGTGTTGGTCGACGCGTCGAGGAAGCAGACCTGCTCGAAGCCCTTGGCGTAGGCCTCCTGCTGGGGCAGCAGGCTCGCGGCGTAGTTGCCGCCGCACTTGGCCGCACCCGTGCCGCCGGCGCCGGCGCGGTGGTGCTCCTGCGAGACCCAGATCGCGACGGGCTGCACGCCGCCCGCGAAGTACGGGCCGACGGGCGAGGCGATGACGAGGAACTCGGCCTCGAGCGACGGGCGGACCCCGAGGAAGCTCTCGGAGGCGTACATGAACGGCCGCAGGTAGAGGCTGGTCTCCTCCCCCGACGGCACCCACGGCTCGTCGACGCCGACGAGGGCGGCGATCGCACCGAGGAAGTCGTCGGTGGCGAGCTCGGGCAGCGCGAGCCGGCGGGCGGAGCGCTGGAACCGCTCGGCGTTGGCCTGCGGGCGGAACGTCCAGACGCTGCCGTCGGGGTACCGGTACGCCTTGAGACCCTCGAAGATCTCCTGCGCGTAGTGCAGCACCGCGGTCGCGGGGTCCAGCTGGAGGGGGCCGTAGGGCTCGACCCGCCGGCCGTGCCAGCCCTCGGCCTGCGACCAGCTGATGCGGGACATGTGCTCGGTGAACACCGTGCCGAACCGCGGGGCGGCGAGCGCGGCGGCCCGCTCCGCCTCGGGGACGGGGGTGGTCGTACGGGTGACCGCGAACGCCGGGGCGGACGTGGGGGACGCGAGAGTGCTCATCAGGGGGCCTTTCACCAGGGTCGACGTCGACGGTACCGGTGCGGACGGCCGGGTGGACAGGTGCGGCGCGCGGGCGCCGGCGGCGGTCAGCCGGCGACGCGGGCGGCCAGCTCGGCACCCACCTCGGCCGTCGACCGTACTCGCCCGGCCGTGCCGCGCTCGGCGAGGTCGGCGGCGACCGCGGCCTCCACGCGCGCGGCGGCGTCGGCGAGGCCGAGGTGGTCGAGCAGCATCGCGACCGAGAGGACGGTTGCCGTGGGGTCGGCCTTGCCCTGGCCCGCGATGTCGGGGGCCGAGCCGTGCACGGGCTCGAACATGCTGGGCGCCGTGCGGTCGGGGTTGATGTTGGCGGACGCGGCGAGGCCGATCCCGCCGGTGATGGCCGCGGCGAGGTCGGTGAGGATGTCGCCGAAGAGATTGTCGGTGACGATCACGTCGAACCGGGACGGATTCGTGACGAGGAAGATCGTCGCGGCGTCGACGTGCAGGTAGTCCACGGTCACGTCGGGGAACTCGGCGTTCACGGCATCGACGGTGCGCCGCCACAGGTGACCGGCGTGCACGAGCACGTTGTGCTTGTGCACCAGCGTGAGCTTCTTGCGCGGACGGGCCGCGGCGCGGGCGAACGCGTCGCGCACGACCCGCTCCACGCCGAACGCGGTGTTGACGCTGACCTCGTTGGCCACCTCGTACGGGGTGCCGACCCGGATGGCGCCGCCGTTGCCGACGTACGGGCCCTCGGTGCCCTCGCGCACGACGACGAAGTCGACGTCGCCGGGCGCGGCCAGCGGGGAGGTGACGCCCGGGAAGAGCTTGCTCGGGCGCAGGTTGACGTAGTGGTCCAGCGCGAACCGCAGCCGCAGCAGCAGACCGCGCTCGAGGACGCCCGACGGGACGCCGGGGTCGCCGATCGCGCCGAGCAGGATGGCGTCGTGGCCCCGGATCGCGGCGAGGTCCTCGTCCGTGAGGGTCTGACCCGTGGCGTGCCAGCGACGTGCGCCGAGGTCGAAGTCCGTGGTGGTCACGGTCGTGCCGGTGCCGCGCAGGGCCTGCTCCAGCACGAGCAGCCCCTGCTCGACGACCTCGGTCCCGATGCCGTCGCCGGGCACCACGGCCAGCCGCAGGGACGGGGGGACGACGCGGTCGCTCATGCCGACCACCCTAGCGACGCGTCCACGCACCGGACATCTCGTCTCATCTGACGGTCACCTCTCCGCCGCCGCGCAGCGCGTCACCGCCGCGGGTACACCACCTCGAACCGCTCGGTCACCACCGGCATCGTCGCGACGAACCGGTCGTCGCCCAGCACCCGGCGCCAGTAGCGCTCGTGCTCGACGCGCCACGACGCGAGCGACAGGTCGTCCTCGCCCTCCGCGGCGGCGAACGCCTCGTCGACCTGGTCGAACGGGACCACGACGACCTCGGTGGTGCGCAGCAGCGCCCGGGGCTCGCCGGCACCGTCCGTGACGATCGACAGCTCCCCGCGCCGCGGGAGCGCCACACCCTCGTCCTCGATCTCGGCCAGCGCGGTCGACGTGCCGGTCTTGCGCCCCTCGAGCACGAGCGCCAGCAGCTGGTCGGCCAGGGCCGGCGAGTCCCCGAAGGACCACGACGGCGGCGGGACCACGTCGCGCACGAGCTCCCCCAGCACGCTGTCGAGCTTGCCCTGGCCGAGGTGGCCCCGGGCGGCCTCCCAGAAGGCCTGGATGCGGGTGTCCTCGACGCCGTCGGGGGTGTGGTCCGTGCTCGGTCCGCTCATGGGCCCATCCTCGCGGAAACGGCCGCGGCGCACCCGGTCGGACGACCGGGTGCGCCGCGGCGGCGTCGGGCTCAGCGCGCCGCCGAGCCCTCCGTGTAGTCGGAGTCCGACGGCTTGACCCACGCGAACAGCTTGCGCAGCTCCTGGCCGACCGGCTCGATCGGGTGGTTCTGGCCCTTCGCGCGCAGCGCGGCGAACTCGGGCGCACCGGCGTCCTGGTCGTCGATGAACCGCTGCGCGAACGCGCCGTTCTGGATGTCGGCGAGCACGGCCTGCATGTTCGCCTTGACGTCCGGCGTGATGACCCGCGGGCCCGAGACGTAGTCGCCGTACTCGGCCGTGTCGGAGACCGACCAGCGCTGCTTGGTGATGCCGCCCTCGAAGATGAGGTCGACGATGAGCTTCAGCTCGTGCAGCACCTCGAAGTACGCGACCTCGGGCTGGTAGCCGGCCTCGGTGAGGGTCTCGAACCCGTACTGGATCAGCTGGGACACGCCGCCGCACAGCACGGCCTGCTCGCCGAAGAGGTCGGTCTCCGTCTCCTCGGTGAACGTCGTCTTGATCCCGGCCGCACGCAGGCCGCCGATGGCCTTCGCGTACGACAGCGCGAGCGCCCACGCCGCGCCCGACGCGTCCTGCTCGACGGCGACGATCACGGGCACGCCGCGACCGTCGACGTACTCGCGGCGCACGAGGTGGCCCGGGCCCTTGGGGGCGACCATCAGCACGTCGTGACCCGCGGCGGGCTTGATGTAGCCGAAGCGGATGTTGAAGCCGTGGCCGAACACCAGGGCGGCGCCCTCGGCGAGGTTCGGCTCGATCTCGTCGCGGTACACGTGCCGCTGGACCTGGTCGGGCGCGAGGATCACGACGACGTCGGCGCCTGCGACAGCCTCGGCGACGGTCGCGACCTTCAGGCCCTCGTTCTCGGCCTTGGCGCGCGACGCGGAGCCCTCGCGCAGGCCCACGGTGACGTCGACGCCGGAGTCGCGCAGGTTCAGCGAGTGCGCGTGCCCCTGGCTGCCGTAGCCGATGACGGCGACCTTCTTGGACTGGATGACCGACAGGTCAGCGTCGTCGTCGTAGAACAGCTCAGCCACGGTGGTTCTCCTCGGTTCTCTGGCGTTACGGGTGTGCGGGGAAACGGGTGGGGGTCGTCAGGCCGAGCGGCCGACGCGCTCGAGCGCACGGTCGGTGATGGACCGCGAGCCGCGGCCGATGGCGACGGTGCCGGACTGCACGATCTCACGGATGCCGAACGGCTCGAGCGCCGCGAGCAGCGCCTCGAGCTTGCCCGGACCGCCGGTCGCCTCGACGACGACCGTGTCGGGCACGACGTCGACGACGTGCGCCCGGAACAGCTGGACGACCTCGAGCACGTGCGTGCGCTGGGAGACGTCGGCCTTGACCTTGACGAGCAGCAGCTCGCGCTGCACGGACGCGGCGTCCTCGAGCTCGACGATCTTGATGACGTTGATCAGCTTGTTGAGCTGCTTGGTCACCTGCTCCAGCGGCAGCGCGTCGACGTCGACGACGACGGTGATGCGGCTGATCTCGTCGTGCTCCGTGGGGCCCACGGCCAGGGAGTGGATGTTGAACGAGCGGCGCGCGAACAGGCCGGCGACGCGCGTGAGCACGCCGGGCTTGTTCTCGACGAGGACGGACAGGGTGTGGCGGGTCATGGCTCGGCTTCCTTCCTCAGTCCTCGCGGTCCCACGCGGGGCTGATGCCCCGCGCGTACTGGATGTCGTCGTTGCTCACGCCGGCGGCGACCATCGGCCACACCATCGCGTCGCGCGACACCGTGAAGTCCACGACGACGGGCTGGTCGTCGATCTCCATGGCCCGGCGGATCGTCGCGTCCACGTCCGCCTTGGTCTCGCAGCGCAGGCCCACCGCGCCGTACGCGTCGGCGAGCTTGACGAAGTCGGGGACGCGGGCGGTGCCGTGGCCGGTGTGGAGGTCGGTGTTGGAGTAGCGGGACTCGTAGAACAGGGTCTGCCACTGCCGCACCATGCCGAGCGAGCTGTTGTTGATCACCGCGACCTTGATGGGGATCTCGTTGATCGTGCAGGTGGCGAGCTCCTGGTTGGTCATCTGGAAGCAGCCGTCGCCGTCGATCGCCCACACCGTGCGCGAGGGGTCGCCCACCTTGGCGCCCATGGCGGCGGGCACCGCGAAGCCCATGGTGCCCAGGCCGCCGGAGTTGATCCACGACGCGGGCCGCTCGTAGCGGATGAACTGCGACGCCCACATCTGGTGCTGGCCGACGCCGGCGACGAACACCGACTCCGGGCCGGAGATCTCGCCGATGCGCGAGATCACGTGCTGCGGTGCGAGCAGACCGTCGGTGGGCTCGTCGTAGCCCAGCGGGAACGTCTCGCGCCACGCGTCCAGCTGGCGCCACCAGGCCTCGAGGTCGGGGCGGCCGTGCTGGGCGTGCTCGCGCTCGAGCTCGGGCAGCAGGTCGCCGATCACCTCGCGCAGGTCGCCGACGATCGGCACGTCGACGCGGCGGTTCTTGCCGATCTCGGCGGGGTCGATGTCGGCGTGGACGACGGCGGCGTTCGGCGCGAAGCTCGACAGCTTGCCGGTGACGCGGTCGTCGAACCGCGCCCCGAGCGCCACCACGAGGTCCGCCTTCTGCAGCGCGGCGACCGCGGCGACGGTGCCGTGCATGCCGGGCATGCCCAGGTGCTGCGGGTGCGAGTCGGGCAGCGCGCCGCGGGCCATCAGCGTGGTCACGGCAGGGGCGCCCGACAGGTCCGTGAGCCGGCGCAGCAGGTCCGACGCCCCGGCGCGGATCACGCCGCCGCCGACGTACAGCACCGGTCGGCGCGCGGTCGCCAGCAGGCGGGCCGCCTCGCGGATCTGCTTGCTGTGCGGCTTGCTGACCGGCCGGTAGCCGGGCAGCGCGATCTCCTGCGGCCACGTGAACGTGGTGCGCGACTGCATGGCGGACTTGGCGATGTCGACCAGCACGGGGCCGGGACGCCCGGTGGAGGCGATGTGGAACGCCTCGGCGATCGTGCGGGCGATGTCGTCGGGGTCCGTGACGAGGTAGTTGTGCTTGGTGACCGGCAGCGTGATGCCGAGGATGTCGGCCTCCTGGAACGCGTCCGTGCCGATGAGCGACGCACCCACCTGCCCGGTGATCGCCACCAGCGGGACCGAGTCCATGTGCGCGTCCGCGATCGCGGTGACCAGGTTGGTCGCGCCGGGGCCGGAGGTGGCCATGGTCACGCCGACCTTGCCGGAGGTGTAGGCGTAGCCGGCCGCCGCGTGGCCGCCGCCCTGCTCGTGCCGCACGAGCACGTGGCGCAGGCGGGTGGAGTCCATCAGCGGGTCGTACGTGGGCAGGATCGCGCCGCCGGGGATGCCGAAGACGACCTCGACCCCGGCCTCCTCGAGCGAGCGGACGATCGCCTGGGCGCCCGTGACGTCCTCGGGGCCGATGCGCTGGGTGACCACGGGGACGGCGTCCGTCGTGGGTCGGGCCGTGGTGTCGGCGGGCCGCACGGGGCGGGCCGCCGTGCGCGGCGGTGCGGGGTGGGGACCCTGGACCATCGTCGTCTCCTGCGGGTCGGTGGCGGGTGGGGGCTGGGCCCGTGGTGGTGCGGGCCCGGACACGACAAAGCCCCTCGGCCCCGGGCACCGGGGCGGACGAGGGGCGAGCGCGCGGACAGCAGACCTGGGTCGGACGGCGTCAGCCGGCGCGCTCCGGGGCTACTACGAGGATCGTCTGCACGTCGGCGACACTACGCCGCTCCCCGCGCGCTGTCACATCCCTCGGGTGTCGTCTCACATCGTGGTTCACCGTTTCGCATGTCGAACGCGAGAAGGTCGCGGCGCGCTCCGTCCGCAGCATCCGGGTGATGCCTGCCGGGTCACGGCACCACGGCGCGCGCCTGCGCGCCGACCGTGACCGTCCGACCTAGTGTGGGTGGCACGACGACGGCTCCGGCGACTGCCGGGACCGGGACGGGGGTGGCACGTGACCAGGACAGCAGGACGTGGCATGACGGGCACCGCAGCGGTGCTCGCGCTCGGCACGGCCCTCGCCGGGTGCGCGGGGCAGGCCGAGCCGGCCGCCCCGGTGACCGGTCAGGCCACGAGCCCCGCGCCGGCTCCGACGACCCCGGCCCCGTCTCCTGACAACACCGCCGCACCCGACGACGACGACGAGGTCGGCACCGACTTCTCGGCCCCCGGCGACCAGCTCACGGCCGAGCCCGCCCCAGACTCGTTCCTGACCGTCGTCGACGTCCGCACCGGGGAGCACGACGGGTACGACCGCGTCGTGTACGAGCTCGCGGGCGAGGGCCTGCCGGGCTGGCGGGTCGGCTACGTCGACGAGGCCGTCGAGGACCCCTCGGGCGAGGTCGTCGACGTCGACGGCGACGCCACCCTCGAGGTGTGGGTCACCGGGACCGGGTACCCGACCGACACGGGCCACGAGGAGTTCGCCGACGACCTGCGCCCCGGCACGGGCGACCTCGAGCACGTCACCCGGCCGCTGACGTTCGAGGGCATGACCCAGTCGTTCGTCGGCCTCGACGAGCAGCGCCCGTTCCGGGTCACCCTGCTGGAGGACCCGGTGCGGGTCGTCGTCGACGTCCAGGACGACTGACCGGCGTCAGGCGCGCCGGAGCACCAGCGCCTCCCAGGGGGCCAGGATGACGACGCCGTCGCGCACGACGGCCGGGTCCGGCACGTTGCCGAGCACCCGCTCCCCCCAGCCGTCGCCCACCTCGGCCCGCTGCTCCTCGCCGGAGAAGTTGCCGAGCACCAGCAGCGCGTCGTCGCCGAGCGCACGGGTGAACGCGTAGACGTGCGGGTGGTCGGGCAGCAGCAGCGTGAAGTCCCCCAGCCGCACCACCTCGTCCTCGTGCCGCAGCGCGTGCAGGCGCCGGTAGTGGTGCAGCACCGACGCGGGGTCCGCGCGCTCGGCCTCCGCGTTGACGTGGGTGTGGTTCGCGGTCACCGGCAGCCACGGCTCGCCGGTCGTGAAGCCCGCGTGGGGCCCCGCGTCCCACTGCACCGGTGTGCGCGCGTTGTCGCGGCTCGCCGCGGCCAGGCCGGCCAGCAGCTGCTCGTCGCTCACGTGGCCCCCCGCACGGGCGTCGTGGACGTGCCGCAGGGACTCGATGTCACGGTAGTCGTCCAGGGACGTGAACCCCGCGTTCGTCATCCCGAGCTCCTCGCCCTGGTAGACGTACGGCGTCCCCCGGTGGAGGTGCAGCACGGTCGCGAGCATGGTCGCGGACTCGCGGCGGTAGGCACCGTCGTCGCCGAACCGGGACACGACGCGCGGCTGGTCGTGGTTGTCCCAGTACAGCGCGTTCCAGCCGACGTCCTGCAGGCCGGTCTGCCAGCGGGCCATCGTGGCCTTCAGCTCGCGCAGGTCCAGGGGCACGGGGTCGAACTTGCCGCCGGGCCCGTGGTCGAGCCCGACGTGCTCGAACGTGAAGATCATGTCCAGCTCTCCGCGGGCCGGGTCCGAGAACAGCACGGCGTCGTCGACCGTCGCCCCCGGCGTCTCCCCGACGAGGAGGAGCCCGTCGCGCCGGCCCGCGAAGACCTCGCGGTGCATCTCCTGGAGGAACTCGTGCAGGCGCGGGCCGTTGGTCGAGCCAGACCCCTGCGGGGCGAGACGTCCGTCGCCCGCAGGCGCGTCCGACAGGCCGCCGTGCTCGTCCACGTGCTTGGAGATCAGGTTGATGACGTCCATCCGGAAGCCGTCGACCCCCCGGTCGAGCCACCAGCGCATCATCGCGTGGACGGCCTCGCGGACCTGCGGGTTCTCCCAGTTCAGGTCGGGCTGCTTGCGGCTGAACAGGTGCAGGTAGTACTCGCCCGTGGCCTCGTCGAGCTCCCAGGCGGGCCCGGAGAAGAACGAGCCCCAGTTCGTCGGCTCGGCGCCGGGCGTCCCGGGCGTCATGCCCGCACGGGCGGGCCGCCACCAGTACCAGTCGCGCTTCGGGCTGTCGACGGACGAGCGCGACTCGACGAACCACGGGTGCTCGTCGCTCGTGTGGTTGACGACGAGGTCCATGACGACCTTGATGCCGCGGGCGTGCAGGGCCGCGACCACCTCGTCGAGGTCGTCCAGCGTGCCGAACACCGGGTCGACGTCCTGGTAGTCGCTGATGTCGTACCCGTTGTCGTCCTGCGGGCTGCGGTACAGCGGGGAGAACCAGACCACGTCGACGCCGAGCCACGCGAGGTGGTCGACACGCTGCAGCACCCCGCGCAGGTCGCCGACGCCGTCGCCGTCGCTGTCCTGGAACGACCGCGGGTAGATCTGGTAGACGACCGCGCCCGTCCACCAGGGTGCGTCCTCGCGCGTGAAGGTCATGCCGGTTCCTCCCGGGGTCCGATGGCTGACGCCTCGACCCTTCCAGCCGAGGCGTCGGCCCGCACCCGGTGCGCGCCGGAGGCGGACGCTCAGGTCGTGGCACCCCGGGTGCCGGACAGGACCAGCGCGGCCACGCAGAGGAGGGCCACGACCATCGCCAGCGTGAAGGGCAGCCGGCTGCGCTCCCGCCGCAGCCCGACGACGCCTGCCGCCACGGCGGTCAGCACCGCGGCGACGCCGACCACCGCACCGGGCGGCGCGGGCGGGCCGGGCGGGCCGAGCACGGCCACGAGCACCGCGAGCGCCAGCACCGCCGGCGCCAGCACGCCGGTGGCGCGACGGCCCAGCCGGTGGGGCAGGCCACGGACGCCCGTCGCGGCGTCGTCCTCCAGGTCGGGCAGCACGTTGGCGAGGTGCGCGCCGACGCCGAGCAGCGCGCCGACGGCGAGCAGCCAGGCGGCCGGGAGCGCCGGCCCGGGCAGCGCGAGCACGACGAACCCGGGCAGGAGCGCGAACGCCAGCGCGTAGGGCACCCAGGACGCCGCCGTGGCCTTCAGGCGGAGGTTGTACGCCCAGCCCATCGCCACCACGCCCAGGTGCGCGACGGCGGCGGCCGGACCGGCGAGCGCCGACGCGGCGACGGACACGACGAGGGCCCCGACGGCTGCGGCGCGCAGCGTCGCGGCCGTGACCGCACCCTGCACGACGGGCTTGTCGGTGCGCCCCGCCGCACGGTCGCGCGCGGCGTCGACCCAGTCGTTGGACCAGCCGATCGACAGCTGGCCGGTCAGCACGACGAGCAGCACGAGCAGCACCGTCGGGGCGGCGGCGCCGAGCCCGACGGCCAGCGCCGTGCTGAGCGCGGTGACCACCACGGTCGGGCCGAGGTGGCAGGCGCGGGCCAGCGCCGCGGCGGTCGCGGCGCGCGCACGTCCGCCCGACGCCGGCCGCCGACGCGGCGGGGAGGTCGACGACCGGGGCACAGGGTGACGGTATCCCCCGCGGGCGGGCGGCGGCGGTCGCCGGGCCCCGCCGGGCGGGCCGGGGCTGCCGGTGCGACGATGCCGGGATGTCCCAGGTCCTCGCCGTCGCCACCGCCCTGCCGGGGCCGGCGCACGCCCAGGCCGACATCACGCGGGTCACCGCGCCGCTGGTCGCCGGGGACGACGCGCGGGCCGCGACGCTGCTGCGGCGCCTGCACGCCGGCTGCGGGGTCGACACCCGGCACACCGTGCTCCCGCTCGACCGGTACCCGCACGTGCGGGGCTTCAGCGAGGCCAACGACCTGTACCTGGAGCTCGGCACCGCGCTGGCGGCGCAGGCGGTCGCGGCCGCGCTGGGGCGGGCGGGCGTCGACCCGGCCGACGTCGACCTCGTGCTGCTCACCTCGGTCACGGGCATCGGCGCCCCCTCGGTCGACGCGGCGCTGGTCGGGCTGCTGGGGATGCGCAGCGACGTGCGTCGCGTGCCGACGTTCGGGCTGGGCTGCGCCGGAGGGGCGGCCGGGCTGGCGCGCGTGCACGACCACCTGGTCGGCCACCCGCAGGACGTCGCCCTGCTCGTCAGCCTCGAGCTGTGCTCGTTGACGCTGCAGCACGGTGACACCGACCCGGCGAACCTCGTCGCGAGCGGCCTGTTCGGCGACGGCGCGGCAGCGGCCGTCGTCGTGGGTCGGGACCACCCGCGGGCGGCCGGTGCGGCGGGGCCCACGGTCGTCGGGTCGCGCAGCCGGCTCTACCCGGGGACGGGCGGGGACCTCGGGTGGCGGGTCGGGTCGTCCGGTTTCCGCATCGTGCTGTCGCCCGGGCTGCCCGACGTGGTCCGCGCCGGGCTCGCGCCCGACGTCGAGGGCCTGCTCGCGACGCACGGGCTCAAGACGGGAGACGTGACGCGCTGGGTCGTGCACGCGGGCGGGCCCCGCATCCTCGACGCCGTGCAGGACGCGCTCGGCCTGCCCGCCGACGCCCTGGCCACGAGCCGTGCGTCCCTCGCCGCCGTGGGCAACCTGTCGTCGGCGTCCGTCCTGGACGTGCTGGACCGCACCCTCGCCGCCGGCACCCCGCCGGGGTCTCCCGGGGTCCTGCTGGCGTTCGGGCCGGGGGTGAGCGCCGAGGTGGTGCTCCTGCGCTGGTCCACGGGAGGATGACGACCGTGCTCACCCTGTACCTGGTCGTGGTCGGCCTCACGGCCGTCGAGCGCCTCGCCGAGCTCGTCGTGTCCACGCGGCACGCGCGCTGGTCGTTCGCCCGGGGCGGGGTCGAGAGCGGCCGCGGGCACTTCCCGGCCATGGTGGCGCTGCACACCGGGCTGCTCGTCGCGTGCGTCGTCGAGGTGCTCGTCGCGGACCGCCCGTTCCTGCCCTGGCTGGGCTGGCCCGCGCTGGTCCTCGTGGTCGCGAGCCAGGCGCTGCGGTGGTGGTGCATCGGCACGCTCGGCGAGCGGTGGAACACCCGCGTGATCGTGGTGCCCGGGCTGCCGCTGGTCGACCGGGGCCCGTACCGCTGGCTGCGCCACCCGAACTACGTCGCGGTGGTCGTCGAGGGTCTGGCGCTGCCGCTCGTGCACACGGCATGGGTGACGGCGGTCGCGTTCACGGTGCTCAACGCGGTCCTGCTGCTGCGGTTCCGCATCCCCGCCGAGGAGCGGGCGCTGCAGGCCGTGCACGAGCCGGTCTGAGGCCGGTGCCCGGCGCGCCGCCCGGACGGGTGCCCGCACGTGCGCCCGACACCGACGTGCTCGTCGTCGGCGGGGGCCCGGTCGGTCTGGCGGCCGCCGTGGAGGCGCGTCTGCGGGGCCTCGAGGTCGTCGTGCTCGAGCCACGGCCCGGACCGGTCGACAAGGCGTGCGGGGAAGGGCTCATGCCGGGCGCGCTGCGGCTGCTGCAGTCCTGGGACGTCGACCCGCCCGGGCACGTGCTCGCGGGCATCAGCTACCGGTCGCCCGCCGGGCACGTCGACCACCGGTTCCGCGTCGCGGCCGGGCGCGGCGTGCGCCGGACCGTCCTGCACGACGCCCTGCACGGGCGCGCGGTGGACCTCGGCGCGGTCGTCGTCCCCGCCCGGGCGTCCGCCGTGCACCTGACCGCGCAGGGCGTGGAGGTCGACGGCCGGACCGCTCGGCACCTGCTCGTGTGCGACGGGCTGCACTCCCCGACGCGGCGGCGGCTGGGGCTGGAGCCCGCGGCCCCGACCCGTCGCGGTCCCCCGGCCGACGACCGTCGGCGCTACGGCCTGCGCCGGCACTACCGGGTCGCGTCGTGGACGGACCTCGTCGAGGTGCACTGGGCCGCCCGCGCGGAGGTGTACGTGACACCCGTCGGCCCGGACCTGGTCGGCGTGGCCGTGCTCGGGCCGCGGGGGACGGAGCTGGACGCGACCGTCGCGGCGCTGCCCGAGCTGGCCGCGCACCTCGGCGACGCGGCCCCGGACGGACCCGTGCGCGGGGCGGGCCCGCTGCGCGCCCGCAGCACGCACCGCACCGCGGGCGCCGCGCGGCTGGTCGGCGACGCGTCCGGGTACGTCGACGCCCTCACCGGCGAGGGGCTGCGGGTGGGGTTCGCGCAGGCACGCGCCGCCGTCGCGACGCTCGACGACCCGGACGCCTACGAGCGCGCCTGGCGGTCGGCCACCCGCGACTACCGGGTGCTCACGTCCGCCCTCGTGGCCTGGGCGACGTCCCCGCTGCGACCGGCCGTCGTGCCGCTCGCCCGCCGCGCACCCGCCCTGTTCGGCGCGGTGGTGGAGCGGCTGGCCCGCTGAGGCCCCGACGGGCCCTCACCCGTCCGGGTGATCCAGGGCGCCCGGAGCGCTCCTGGACAGGTGTCCGCACACCCGTCCGGGCGATCCCGGGACCTCCGTCCCCGGGGCCGTTGACACATCGTCAATAGCGTCCTCGCCATGGCCGAGACGCAGCGCAGGGTCGTCAAGACCCCCGACGCCCGACGCGACGAGATCGTCCGCGCCGCCCGCGCGCTGTTCGCCGAGCAGGGCGTGCGGGCCACCACGATCACGCACGTCGCCGACCGCGTCGGCGTCACCCGCGGGCTCGTCTACCACTACGTCGACGACATGGAGACGCTCGTCGAGCAGGTCCTCGACGCGTGCATCGACGACTTCGTCGCCGACCTGCGCGCGTGGGACGCCGCCCGCCGCCCGGGCGACGTCGACGGCGCCGTGGTCAGCGCCGTCGCGCTGCTGCGCCACCACGTGCCGACCCGCCGCGACCCCGACGCGCCGCAGGGCGGCCCGCACAGCGGGCCGGCGGTGCCCCGGCTCGACGACGCCGCCCTCGCGGTGCGGTTCCTCGACCGGGCCGTCGAGGCCCTCGTCGACACCCTCGAGACCACGACGATCCCCGCGTACGCCGCCCGCCACACCATCGAGATCACGCACGTGCGCGCGACGTTCGTCGTCCTCGTGCACGGGCTCATCGCGCTCGTCCGCTCCCGGCCCGGCACGCCCGACGACGTGCTCGTCGCGCTCGTGCGGCAGACCCTGCGGCTCGCCCCGACCGACGCGCCCGCCACCGACGACCCCGCCGCACCGTAGCGGCCGGGGCTCACCTCGAAGGAGAGACCATGTTCCTGTTCGAGAGCATCACGCCGCTGCAGGCGCTGATGTTCGTCGTCGTCCTCGCCGCGCTCATCGGGCTCAACGAGATCTCGCGCCGCGGCAAGGTCGCCGGGCTCTTGCTGTTCGTCGCCCTGCCCCTCGTCCTGACCGTCCTCGTCTGGCCGCACACCGCCGGCGAGGGCTCGTCGACGGGCTCGTGGTTCCACTGGGTCAAGGTCTACTCGGCGCTCGCCGGGTGCATCGGCTTCATGCTCATCCGGTACGTGCCCCGCCTGGCGGCGCACCGCTGGATGCTGCTGTTCCCGCCGGCGATCCTCGCGCTGAACATCGCCGAGGCCGTCGTCCGTGACTTCCAGGTCGCGGGCATGGACGCCGGGGTCGTCGACGGCGTGACGATGGTGCCCGGCCCGTGGAACGTCATGAACGGCGTCGCGGGGATCCTCAACATCCTCACGATCTGCGGCTGGGTCGGCATCTACGTCAGCCGCGACCGGACCAAGGACATGATCTGGCCGGACATGCTCTGGTTCTGGATCGTCGCGTACGACCTGTGGAACTTCGCCTACGTGTACAACTGCGTCGGCGACCACGCCTTCTACGCCGGCGCCGCGCTGCTGCTGTCGTGCACGATCCCCGCGTTCTGGCTGCGCCGCGGCGCGTGGCTGCAGCACCGTGCGCACACCCTGGCGTTCTGGATGATGTTCACGATGGCGTTCCCGGCGTTCGTGTCGGACTCGCCGTTCGCGGTGCAGTCCGCGCACTCCCCCGCCGCGCTCATGACCGCGTCCGCGCTGTCGCTGGCGGCCAACGTCGCGGTCGTCGTCTACCAGGTGCACCGCCTGCGCACCCGCCGCCTGCACCCGCTGCGCGACGAGCTGTGGACCGACCTGCCGGCGTACCGCCGGGTCGTCGAGCGCATCCCGGGCCACCGGGCCGACGTCGAGGGCACGACCCCCGGCCGGCCCGCGCCCGCGCTGCAGGGCTGACCGGCAGACCGACCGGGACCGCGGGGCGTCGCCGGGGCGACGCCCCGCACCCGCGCTCAGCCCAGCACCGCGCCCTTCGACGCGGACTGCACGAGCTTCTGGTACTTGCCCAGCACGCCGCGGGTGTAGCGGGGCGCGAGCGGCGTCCAGCCCTGCCGACGGGCGACGAGCTCGTCGTCGTCGACGAGCAGGTCGAGCCGGGCGTGCGCGACGTCGAGCCGGACCCGGTCGCCGTCCCGGACGAAGGCGATGGGGCCTGCGTCGACGGCCTCGGGCGCGATGTGCCCCACGCACAGACCCGTCGTGCCGCCCGAGAACCGGCCGTCGGTGACGAGCAGCACGTCCTTGCCGAGCCCCGCGCCCTTGATGGCGCCGGTGATCGCGAGCATCTCGCGCATGCCCGGCCCGCCCTTGGGGCCCTCGTACCGGATGACGACGACGTCGCCGGCGCGGATCGTGCCGTCCTCCAGCGCGTCCAGCGCCGCGCGCTCCCGCTCGAACACCCGCGCGGTGCCCTCGAAGACGTCGGAGTCGAAGCCCGCGGACTTCACCACGGCCCCCTCGGGCGCGAGCGAGCCGGACAGGATCGTGATGCCACCGGTGCGGTGGATCGGGTCGTCCATCGCCCGCAGGATCTTGCCGTCCGGGTCGGGCGGGGCGATCTCCGCGAGGTTCTCCGCCACGGTCCGGCCGGTCACCGTGAGGCAGTCGCCGTGCAGGAGCCCGGCGTCGAGCAGCGCCTTCATGACCACGGGCACCCCGCCGACCCGGTCGACGTCGTTCATCACGTACCGGCCGAACGGCTTGAGGTCGCCCAGGTGCGGCACGCGCGCCGCGACGCGGCTGAAGTCGTCGAGCGTGAGGTCGACCTCGGCCTCGTGCGCGATGGCCAGCAGGTGCAGCACCGCGTTCGTCGACCCGCCGAACGCCATGACCACGGCGATGGCGTTCTCGAACGCCTCCTTGGTCATGATCTGCCGCGCGGTGATCCCGCGGCGCAGCAGCTCGACCACGGCCTCGCCGGACCGGTGCGCGAACTGGTCGCGGCGCCGGTCGGCCGACGGCGGCGCCGCCGACCCGGGCAGCGACATGCCCATGGCCTCGGCCACCGACGCCATCGTGTTGGCCGTGTACATGCCCCCGCACGCACCCTCGCCGGGGCAGATCGCCCGCTCGATGCGGTCGACGTCCTCACGGCTCATCAGCCCGCGCGCGCACGCGCCGACGGCCTCGAACGCGTCGATGATCGTCACGTCCTTCTCGGTGCCGTCGGACAGCTTCACCCAGCCCGGCATGATCGAGCCCGCGTAGAGGAACACGCTCGCCAGGTCCAGGCGCGCGGCGGCCATGAGCATGCCCGGCAGCGACTTGTCGCACCCAGCCAGCAGCACCGACCCGTCGAGCCGCTCGGCCATCATCACCGTCTCGACGGAGTCGGCGATGATGTCGCGGCTGACGAGGGAGTAGTGCATGCCCTCGTGGCCCATCGAGATACCGTCGGACACCGAGATCGTGCCGAACTCCAGCGGGTACCCGCCGCCGGCGTGCACCCCGCCCTTGACGGCCTTGGCCAGCCGGTCGAGCGAGAGGTTGCACGGCGTGATCTCGTTCCACGAGCTCGCGACGCCGATCTGCGGCTTCGCGAAGTCCTCGTCCCCGAGGCCGACCGCGCGCAGCATGCCGCGCGCCGCCGTCGCCTCCAGCCCGTCGGTGACCTGCCGCGACCGCGGCTTGATGTCGACACCCGCCTGCTGCACGTCCGTCATGAGCCGAGACTAGGCAGCGCCCCTGCGCGGAGCATCCCGTCGGGCGCCGACACGCCCGAGCCGCGCCTCAGACGCGCCGGATGCGGCTCACGTCGCGGACGGCGCCGCGGTCGGCGGAGGTCGCCATGGCGGCGTACGCCTGCAGGGCCGGGGAGACGTAGCGGTCGCGGGCGACCGGCTGCCAGGGGTTCTCGCGCGCCTCCATCTTGGCGCGGCGCTCGGCGAGCACCTCGTCGGGCACGTTGACGCGGATGAGGCGGGTCTCGACGTCGATCTCGATCTCGTCGCCGTCCTCGACCAGGGCGATCGTGCCGCCCGCGGCCGCCTCGGGGCTGACGTGGCCCACGGAGATGCCGCTCGAGCCGCCGGAGAACCGGCCGTCGGTGATGAGCGCGCAGACCTTGCCCAGGCCGCGGCCCTTGATGAACGACGTCGGGTACAGCATCTCCTGCATGCCGGGGCCGCCCGAGGGGCCCTCGTAGCGGACGACCACGACGTGGCCGGGCTCGACCTGCTTGGTGAGGATCTTCTCGACGGCCTCGTCCTGGGACTCGCAGACCAGGGCCCGGCCGACGAAGTGGAAGACGTCGGGGTCGATGCCGGCGGTCTTGATGATCGCGCCGTCCTCGGCGAGGTTGCCGCGCAGCACGGCCAGGCCGCCCTCGACGGTGTAGGCGTGGGCGACGTCGCGGATGCAGCCCTGGGCGGCGTCCGTGTCGAGGGAGTCCCACACGTTCTGCGTGGAGAACGCCTGCGTGGTGCGCACGCCGCCGGGGGCCGCGTGGAACAGGGCGGTGGCGCGCTCGGTGGCCCGGCCGCCGCGCACGTCCCAGTCGTCGAGCCAGGCGCGCAGCGTCGGGGTGTGCACGCTCGTCACGTCGTGGTCGAGGAGGCCGGCGCGGTCGAGCTCGCCCAGCAGCGCGGGGATGCCGCCGGCGCGGTGCACGTCCTCCATGTGGAAGTCGGGGTGGTTCGGGGCGACCTTGGCCAGGCAGGGCACACGGCGGCTGATCTCGTCGATGTCGGCGAGCGTGAAGTCGACCTCGGCCTCCTGCGCGGCGGCCAGCACGTGCAGCACCGTGTTGGTGGACCCGCCCATGGCGACGTCGAGGGCCATGGCGTTGCTGAACGCGGCGCGCGTCGCGATGCCCCGGGGCGCCGCGGTGTCGTCCTCGTCGTCGTAGTAGCGGTGCGCGAGCTCGACGACCGTGCGGCCGGCCTCGAGGAACAGCTCGCGGCGCGCGGCGTGCGTGGCGAGCGTCGACCCGTTGCCGGGCAGCGACAGGCCGAGTGCCTCGGTCAGGCAGTTCATCGAGTTGGCGGTGAACATGCCCGAGCACGAGCCGCAGGTGGGGCAGGCGTTCTCCTCGACCTTGGCCAGCGCCTCGTCGTCGACGGCGTCGTCCGCCGAGTAGTTGATCGCGTTGATGAGGTTGAGCGGCGTGCGCGCGACCCCGTCCGCCACGACGGCCTTGCCGGCCTCCATCGGCCCGCCGGAGACGAACACGACGGGGATGTTCAGCCGCAGCGCGGCGTTGAGCATGCCGGGCGTGATCTTGTCGCAGTTGGAGATGCACACGAGCGCGTCCGCGGTGTGCGCGTTGACCATGTACTCGACCGAGTCGGCGATGAGGTCGCGGCTGGGCAGCGAGTAGAGCATCCCCGCGTGGCCCATCGCGATGCCGTCGTCGACGGCGATGGTGTTGAACTCCTTGGGCACGCCGCCGGCCTCGCGCACGGCCGACGCGACGAGGTCGCCCATGTCCTTGAGGTGCACGTGCCCCGGGACGAACTGCGTGTAGGAGTTGGCGATCGCGACGATCGGCTTGCCGAAGTCCCCGGCCTGCGTGCCCGTGGCGCGCCAGAGCGCGCGGGCGCCGGCCATGTTGCGGCCGTGGGTCGAGGTCCGTGAGCGCAGCGGACGGCTCATCGCGGGTCTCCTTCGCAGGTGCGGGGCGCCACCTCGCGGTAGCGCCCCGTCACCCTACGTCCGTCCGAGGCGTGGGACGCCCGGCGTCCACCAGGCAGACGTCCGTGCGTCAGCGCACGTGCGCCGCCGTGAGGCGCGGGTCCGCCGTGGTCACCACGTGCACGTCGCCCGTCAGGGTCGTGCGGCACGTCGTCTCCCGGACCGCGCACGACGGCCCGACCCACAGGTCCACGTCACCGGGCTCGACGACACGACGCCCGGACCGGTCGGTGAACGCCAGCCGGACCGTCGGCACCACCAGCTCGACCTCGACGGACTGCCCCGGCTCCAGCTCGACCCGGTGGTAGCCGACGAGCTGGGCGACCGGACGCGTGACGGGGGCCAGGACGTCGTGGGCGTACAGTTGCACGACGTCGGCGCCCGCGCGCGTGCCCGTGTTGGTGACCCGCACGCGGGCGGTGACCGTGCCGTCGGTGCGCGGGTCCGGGTCCACCGTCAGGCCCGTACGCGTGAACGACGTGTACGACAGGCCGTGGCCGAACGGCAGCACGGGCGTGCTCGCCAGGTTGGTCACGTCGCCGTCGCCGCCGAGCAGCGGGTGCAGGTACGAGAACGGCTGGGCGCCGGCCGAGCGCGGCAGGCTCACCGGCAGCCGGCCGGACGGGTTGACACGGCCCGACAGCACGCCGGCGACCGCCTGCCCGCCCTCCTCGCCGGGGAAGAACGCCTGCACGACCGCGGCGCACGCGTCCAGCGCCCAGCCGATCGCGTACGGCCGCCCCGTGAGCAGCACCAGCACGACCGGGGTGCCGGTGGCCACGACGGCCTCGACGAGCGCGCGCTGCACGCCGGGCAGCTCCAGGTCGTCCCGGTCGCAGCCCTCCCCCACCGTCCCGCGGCCGAACAGCCCGGCCTGGTCGCCGACGACCACGACCGCGACGTCGGCGGCCGCGGCGAGCGCGACGGCCTCGGCGACACCCGACGTGTCGGCGTCGTCGACCGCGCACCCGGGCGCGTACGTCACGACCGCGTCGGGCAGCTCGGCGGCCAGGGCCGCGCGGACCGTGGGCGCCTCGAGCCGCTGCTCGACGTCCGGGTGGTGCGCGAGCACGTGGTTGACGAACGAGTAGCAGCCGAACAGCGCGGCGGACCGGTCGGCGTTCGGCCCGAGCACGGCCACCCGCGCCGGCGCGGCCAGCGGCAGCGTGCCGTCGTTGCCCAGGAGCACCACCGACTGCTCGGCCAGGCGGGCGGCGACCCGCCGGTGCGCGGGGCTGTCGAGGTCGACGTCCGTCGGCGGCTCGTCCTCGAAGGTCGCGTCCAGCAGGCCCAGCTCCGCCTTCTGCTCCAGCGCGCGCAGCACCGCCCGGTCGACGAGCGCCTCGTCGACCCGGCCCGCGCGGACCGCGTCGGCCAGCGGGTCGAGGTACGCGTCGCCCGTGGGCAGCTCCACGTCCACCCCGGCGGCGAGCGCCTGCCCGGCGGCGTCGCCGAGGTCGGCGGCCACCCGGTGCAGCAGGTGCAGGAACGCGACGCCGAAGTAGTCGGCCACGACCGTGCCGTCGAAGCCCCACCGGTCGCGGAGCACCCCGGTGAGCAGCGTCGGGTCGGCCGCGACGGGCACGCCGTCAATCTCGGCGTAGGAGTGCATGACGGAGCGGACCCCGCCGTCGAGCACGGCCATCTCGAACGGCACGAGCAGCACGTCCTCGACCTCGCGGGGCCCGGCGTGCACGGGCGCGAAGTTGCGGCCGGCCTGCGAGGCGGAGTAGCCGACGAAGTGCTTGAGGGTGGCGTGCACCCCGGCGCCCTGCAGCCCGCGCACGTACGCGGTGCCGAGCGTGCCGATGAGGTAGGGGTCCTCGGCGATGCACTCGTCGACCCGCCCCCAGCGGGGGTCGCGGATGACGTCGAGGACGGGGGCCAGCCCCTGGTGCACGCCGAGGGTGCGCATGGACTGCCCGACCAGCGCCGCCATCTGCTCCACCAGCGCGGGGTCCCACGCGGCGCCCCAGGCCAGCGGCGTCGGGAAGGTCGCGGCCGTCCAGGCCGCCAGGCCCGTGAGGCACTCCTCGTGCACGAGCGCGGGGATGCCCAGGCGGGTCTCGCGCACCAGCCGACGCTGCTCGGCCCACAGCCAACGGGCCCGCTCGACGGGGTCGACCGGCCGGGTGCCGTACACGCGGGTCAGGTGCCCGAGCCCGTGGCGGGTCACGTCGGCGTAGCCGCGGGCGACGGTGAACTCGCCCTGCAGCGGCGCGACGGCCTCGCCGTCCTCCTTCTCCCAGAAGCCGACGATCTGGGCGAGCTTCTCCTCGAGCGTCATCTGCGCGAGGAGGGCACGGGCACGTCCCGCGCCGGTGGGCGCGGCGGGTGCGGCGGGCTGCACGGGCGCAGCCTGCTGGAGGTCGGTCACTGTTCACGCTCCAAGGACGAGGAGGGCCCGGCGGGCCCGGGAGATGCAGGGCCGGGCGGGCGCCGACGCACAGGGAGGGGTGCGTCGGCGACCCGCGTCAGCCCTTCACGGCACCGGTGAGCCCACCGACGATGCGCCGCTCGAAGAGGCTGAAGAACACCAGGGCCGGCAGCATCGACAGCGACGTGAACGCCAGCACCCGAGCGGTGTCGACGGAGTACTGCGACGCGAACGCCTGCACCCCGAGCGGCAGCGTGTACGACGCCTCGTTGCTGAGGATGAACAGCGGCAGCAGGTAGCTGTTCCAGCTCGCCACGAAGGCGAGGATCCCGACGGTCACGACACCCGGCACGGCCAGGCGCACCACCATCCGGAAGAAGAACCCGAGCTTGCCGCAGCCGTCGAGCGCGGCGGCCTCCTCGATCTCGTCGGGGATGGCCCGCAGGAACGGCACGAGGATGATGATCGTCGTCGGCAGCGCGAACGCGATCTGCGGGAGGATGATCCCGCCGAGGGACCCCATGAGCCCCAGGCTCCGCACCAGGATGTAGAGCGGCGTGATCGCGACGGTCATGGGGAACATCAGACCCGCGGCGAAGACCGCGTACATCGCGCCCCGCCCCCGGAACCGGTACCGCGCGAGCACGTAGCTGGCCATCAGGCCGAGCGCGACGACCCCGAGGGTGGTGGCGACCGCCGCGACCGTGGAGTTGCCCGCCTGCTGCCAGAAGAGGCTGCCGCCGAGCACGTCCAGGTAGTTGCCGACCTGCCAGGGGCCCGGCAGGCCCGACGGGTCGGTGGTGATCTGGGAGTTGGTGCGGAACCCGCCCAGCACGATGTAGACGACCGGGGCGAGGACCGCCGCGACCAGCAGCCCGGCGACGACGTAGACGAGCGCGTTGGAGCGGCGGGTGCCGGCGCTCGCACCGCGGCGGGCCCGCGCACGCGCGCGGGTGTCGAGCGTGGTGGCGGCCATCAGCTCTTCCCTCCGGTGAGGGCGCCGTCGGTGTCGCGGCGCAGGACGAACCGCTGGTACAGCAGCGCGATGACGAGCGAGACGACGAACAGCACGACGGCGACGGCGTTGCCGTACCCGTAGCTGCCCGCGTTGCGCCCGTTGACGACCATGTACGTCGCCATCGTCGAGGTGCCGGCGGTCGAGGCCACGTACTGGCCCCAGATGATGTAGACGAGGTCGAACAGCTGCAGCGACCCGATGATCGACAGGAAGGCCCAGATGCGGACCGTCGGGCCGAGCAGCGGCAGCGTGATGCGCCGCTGCACCTGCCAGTACGACGCACCGTCGATCGCGGCGGCCTCGGACAGCTCCTCGGGGATGCCCTGGAGCCCGGCGAGGAAGAGGATCACGGCGAACCCGACGTACTTCCAGGTGATGATCCCCATGAGGGTCCAGATCGCCACGCCCGGGTCGGACAGCCACTCCTGGGCCAGGCCGTCGAGGCCGACCTTCGCGAGCAGGTCGTTGAGCGCGCCGTTGGTGGCGAGCATCAGGCTCCAGCCCGTGCCGACCACGACCTCGGAGATCACGTACGGCACGAAGATGAGCACCCGGATGACCGAGCGTCCGCGCAGCGGCCGGTTGAGCAGCAGCGCGAGCAGCACCGCGACGGGGCCCTGCAGGACCAGCGACATCACGACGATGAACGCGTTGTGCCGCAGGGCGTCGTGGAACGTGGGGTCGGTCAGGATCGTCACGTAGTTGCGCAGACCCACGAACTCCGTCGGCGGGCCGTAGCCCTGCCAGCTGAAGAAGCCGTAGTACGCGGCCATGACGACCGGGAAGATCACGAACGCCAGGAAGACGCCCAGCGCGGGCCCGGCGAGCAGGGCGATCTCGGCCCGCGTCCGCCACCCGACGCCCGCGGTGCGGCGTCGGGCCGGCGGCCCGGCCGGGGGCGCCGCGACGGGCGCGGCACCCCCGGCCTGGTCCACGGGCGAGCGGTGCGCGCGACGCGCGTCCTCGCTGATGGATGCCATGGTGGAAGGTCAGCCCTTCGCTGCCGCGGCGTTGACGGCCTCGACGATGGCCTCGGGCGAGCCCTGGCCGGCGAGCATGTCGACGACGCCGACGTTCAGCGCGTTGCCGATGTTCTGGCCGAACAGCGTGTCGAGCCAGACGGAGACGTACGCGGCCTCGTTGTAGGCCTCGAGGACCTGCTGCAGCGCCGGCTCGGTGACGACGCCCTGGGCCTCCTGGCTGGCGGGCAGGGTGTGGAACGCGTTGGCGTAGCCCTCCTGGTGCTCCTTCTGCATGAAGAAGTTGAGGAACGCGGTGCACTGCTCCTTCGGGGCCTGGGCCCAGCAGGAGAACCCGTCGACGCCGCCCATCATGGCGCTGGGGTCGCCCTCGCCGCCCTCGACGGCCGGGAAGGGGAACCACTCGAGGTCGGCGAGCGGCTGCTCGTCGGGCGTCAGGGACGCGACGACGCCGGGCTGCCAGGCGCCCATGAGCTCCATCGCGGCCTGGCCGTTGGCGAGCAGGCCGGCCGACGAGCCGGCGCCCTGCTGGGCCGACGTGGTGAGGAAGCCCTCGTTGAACGGCTCCGTCTCGGCGAACGCCTGCAGGTCCTCGCCCGCGCGGGTCCAGCACTCGTCGTCGAACATGCGGGTGTCGGCCGCCTCGGCCATGACCTCCTGCGAGCACTCGCGCAGCGCGAAGAAGTAGTACCAGTGCGCGGCGGGCCACGCGTCCTTCGCCCCGAGGGCGATGGGCTGCGTGCCGATGCCCTTGAGGGCCTCGACCGCGTCGCCGAGCTCGGCCATGGTCGTCGGCGGCGTGTCGATGCCGGCCTCGGCGAACTGGTCGCCGCTGTAGTAGATGCCGCCCGGCAGGATCGCCGTCGGCATGCCGTAGACCTTGTCGTCGATCGTGAACGCCGAGAAGCCCGCGTCGCCGACCGCGGTGCGGGTGGCGTCGTCGATCGAGTCCGTCAGGTCCATGACCTGGCCCGCCGCGACGACGTCGGCGAGCTTGCCGCCGCCGCGCGCCATGAAGATGTCGGGGGCGTCGCCGGAGTTCAGCGCGGTCTGGAGCTTGCCGTCCATCTCCTCGTTCTGGACGGCCTGGATCTCGATGGTCACACCGGGGTTGGCCTCCTCGAAGGCCGCGACCGTCTCCTCCCAGTACGCCTTGCCCTCGCCCGTGGTCGAGTTGTGCCAGAAGGTCATCGTCACGTCGCCGTCGGCGTCGCCGCCCGGGCTGTCCGCCGCGCAGGCGGTGAGGCCCGCGGCGAGCGCCAGGGCCGACGTGAGCGCCAGGGTCTTCCTGATGTTCATGAACCCGTCCTCATCGTTGAGTCGATCCGTGCAGAGCCGTCGGTGGCGCCGCCGAGTCCGCCGTCGTCGGCGCACGTCCGCGGTGCCCTGACCGGGCGGCGGGGGTCACCGACCGGTCTCGCCCTCCCGCGCACCGACGCTCCGTCGCACTGCGCCGCGGGTGGGACGGGGTGAGTCTTGTCCGATCGTCCAACCGGTGTCAACCGATATCGATAACGTTATCGACACGGGGCTATGATCGGCGCGTGCAGCCACCGACCCGCCTGAGCACGCGCGTGAAGATGTCCGACGTCGCGCATGCGGCGGGGGTGTCGGTCGCCACCGTGTCCAAGGTCGTCAACGGCCGGTACGGCGTCTCCGCCAGCACCCTCGCCCGGGTCCAGGAGGTCATCGCCGAGATGGGCTACGAGACCTCCCTCGGCGCCCGGTCCCTGCGCAGCCACCGCACCAACGTCCTCGGCATCCTCGTCGCCGAGTTCGAGCCGTTCAGCACCGAGCTGCTCAAGGGCGCGTCGGCCGCCGTCGCGGCGACGGGCTACGAGCTGCTCGCGTACTCCGGCGGCGGCGGCAGCGCGGACCCCGGCTGGGAGCGGCGCTACCTCTCGCGCCTGTCCGGCACGCTCGTCGACGGCGCGATCATCGTCACCCCCACCGTCATGGACGCAGACCCCGGCATCCCGGTCGTGGCCGTCGACCCCCACACCGGCCCGTCCGGGCTGCCGACCGTCGACTCGGACAACACCGCCGGCGCGTTCATGGCGACCGAGCACCTGCTCGGCCTCGGCCACCGGCGCATCGCCTTCCTCGGGGGGCGGCCCGACCTGGAGTCGGCACGCCTGCGCGAGCAGGGCTTCCGCCAGGCCATGGCCCGCGCCGGCGTCCCTGTCGACGAGGAGCTCGTCGCGGTCGGCGGCTACCGGCCCGACTCGACCGCGGGCCCGGCACGCGCGCTGCTCACCGCCGCCGAGCCGCCCACCGCGGTGTTCGCGGCCAACGACCTGTCCGCGATCACGGTCGTCGACGTGGCCCGCGACCTCGGGCTGCGCGTGCCCCAGGACCTGTCGGTGATCGGCTTCGACAACGTGCCCGAGTCCGCGCTCGCGTCACCGCCACTGACCACGATCAGCCAGCCGCTGCAGGAGATGGGCGCCCAGGCGCTGCTCCTGCTCGTGGACCTCGTCGCGGGGCGGGACACCCCGACGCACCTGCGCCTGCCGACCGAGCTGGTGGTCCGCTCGTCCTGCGCCCCGCCCCGCTGACACCGGTCAGGGCAGCCCCACCAGCCCGCGCCGCATCTTCGCGATCGAGTACTTCTCGAACGCCAGCTTCGCGAGGTGGTTCTGCGGGCCCGGGACCATCGCCGCGAAGCGGCGAGGCGGCAGCATCTTGTCCGCGACCATCGCGACACCGTTGTTGCCCGCGTCCATGACGCACAGCGCCGGGATGTCGGCGAACTCCTTCTCGTGCGACGGCGCGTCGCCGCGGACCTGCGCGACGATGTTCGCCGCCGCGACGTGCGCCTGCTGCTCCGTCGGGAACCCCGTCTTGGGGATGCTCACCGGGACCTGCGTGACCCACGGCACCGGCACGGCCGCGGCGATGCCGACCGCGTACACGTCGTCCCACCGCACCGTCTGGTACGTCGGGCGCACCGGCACGTAGCCGCCCGCGTCGACCAGACCCGGCGTGCCGGCCAGGAAGTCCTGCCCGTGGAACGGCGGCACGACCATCGCGAACCGGTAGGGCAGCACCGTGCCGTCGTCGAGCTCGACGGCGTCGGGGCGGATCTCGCTCATCTGCGCACCGGTGACCACCTCGATGCCCTCCTTGCGCGCGAACATCCCCATGAGGGTGCGCGCACCGGGCATGCCGTCGATGCCGAAGTGCCCGGCGTACGGCTCGGACGTCACGTACGTCAGCCGGACCTTGCCGTGCAGCCCCGCACGCCGCAGCTGGTACGAGGTGTTGAACAGGAACTCGTACGCGGCCCCGAAGCAGCTCGCCCGCTGGGTCGCGCCGACCACGACGTCGCCGGGCTCGTCGAGGAAGCGCCGCCACGCGTCGCCCGTCCGCTCGGCGTCCGCGAGCGTCGTGATCGTCGGCACGTCGCGCAGGCCCGGGACCACGTCCAGGTCGTTGCGGTAGCCCGTCGCGATGACGAGGTAGTCGTACCCGAACGTGCCCGCCGTGGTCTCGACCTCGTGGGCGTCCGGGTCGACGCGCACCGCGGACGCGTGGACGAACCGCACTCCCCGACGGGTGAACGTGGGCTCGAGCAGGAACGACACGTCGGTGCGCCCCCGGCGCCCGAACGGCAGCCAGATGAGCGACGGGTTGAAGACGAACCGGTCGGACGCACCGACCACGGTCACCTCGACCTCGTCCCCCAGTCGGGACCTGACCGACAGCGCCGCGGTCATCCCCGCGAAGCTGCCTCCCAGCACGAGCACTCGGGTACGCATGACGACTCCTTTGTCGGACGTCCTCCAGTGATACCCCCACGGGTAT
This sequence comes from Cellulomonas sp. SLBN-39, assembly GCF_006715865.1. Lineage (NCBI taxonomy): Bacteria > Bacillati > Actinomycetota > Actinomycetes > Micrococcales > Cellulomonadaceae > Cellulomonas > Cellulomonas sp. SLBN-39. The sequence goes on from NZ_VFOA01000001.1 coordinate 252,770, forward strand.
GCCCGGCGACCGGGACCTGGGTCCCGGTCGCCGGGTGAGGTCTCCCGGGCTAACGTGCGCCCGTGCCGACGATCTGCTGGTTCCGCCGCGACCTGCGGCTCGCCGACCACCCCGCGCTCGCCGCGGCCGTGGCCCAGGCCCGCGACGCGGACGACGAGGTCGTCCCGCTGTTCGTGCTCGACCCCGCGCTGTGGTCCGACGCGACCGGCGCCCCCCGGCGCGCCTACCTCGCCGCGTCCCTGCGGGCCCTCGACGAGGCCACCGGCGGACGCCTCGTCGTGCGGCACGGGCGGCCCGTCGACGTCGTCCCCGCGCTCGTCCGCGAGACCGGCGCGGACGCCGTGCACGTCACCGCCGCGACGGAGCCCTACGGGCGACGGCGCGACGACGCCGTCGAGGCCGCGCTCGGCGCCGTCCCGCTCGTGCGGACCGGATCCCCGTACGCGGTCGGCCCCGGACGCGTCCGCACCGGCGACGACCGGGCCTACCAGGTGTTCACCCCGTTCCGCCGGGCCTGGCTCGACCACGGCTGGCACGACCCCGCGCCGGCGCCGCGCGACGCCCCCTGGGCCGACGTCCGCGGCGACGGCGTCCCGGACGCCCCCGCGACCGACGTCCCGCTGCCCGACGCGGGTGAGCGCGCCGCGCACGCCCGGTGGCGCGCGTTCGTCGCCGACGACCTCGCCGGCTACGGCACCGACCGCGACCGCCCCGACCTCGACGTCACCTCGTGGATGTCCGTGCACCTCAAGTACGGCGAGATCCACCCCCGCACCATGCTCGCCGACCTGGCGGCCGTCGCCCGCGACGCCGAGCCCGCCCTGGCCGCGTCCCTCGCCACCTACCGGTCCGAGCTGGCCTGGCGCGAGTTCCACGCCGACGTGCTGTGGCACCACCCCGGGGCCGCCACGCGGTCGCTGCGGCCCGTGGTGCCCGAGGACGCGTGGGTCACCGGGCGCGCCGAGGACGAGGCGTTCGACGTCTGGGCCCACGGACGCACCGGCTACCCGCTCGTCGACGCCGGCATGCGCCAGCTGCGCGCCACCGGGTGGATGCACAACCGCGTCCGCATGGTCGTCGCGTCGTTCCTCGTCAAGGACCTGCACGTGCGCTGGCAGCGCGGCGCCGAGCACTTCATGCGCTGGCTGCTCGACGGCGACGTCTCGCAGAACCAGCTCAACTGGCAGTGGGTCGCCGGCACCGGCCGGGACGCGGCGCCGTTCTTCCGGATCTTCAACCCCGTGACGCAGGGCCGGAAGTTCGACCCCGACGGGCAGTACGTGCGCCGGTGGGTGCCCGAGCTGCGGGACGTGCCGGCGCCCGCCGTGCACGAGCCCTGGACCCTGGGGCTGCAGGCCCCCGAGGACTACCCGCCGCCCGTCGTCGACCACAAGCACGAGCGCGAGGTCGCGCTCGCCGACCACAAGCGGCGCCCCACCGGCTGACCGGCACCGCGGCGGTCCGGGCCGGGCACCCCGCCCGGACCGCGGTCGGTCAGGTGCGCGCGACCTCGTTGACGGCCGGCGCCCCCGCCAGCAGCGCCTCGAGCTGGCGGCGGACCAGCGCCGCCACCCGGGGGAACGTCGCGTCCGTGTTGCCGCCCTGGTGCGCCGTCACCAGCACGTTCGGCGCCGACCACAGCGGGTGGCCCGGCGGGAGCGGCTCGGGGTCCGTGACGTCGAGCGCCGCCCGCAGCCGGCCGGCCGTCAGCTCGGCCAGCAGCGCGTCGGTGTCGACGACCTTGCCGCGCGCGACGTTGACGAGCAGCGCACCGTCGCGCATCCGCGCCAGCATGCCCGCGTCCATCAGGTGGTACGACGCCCGCGACAGCGGGATCGCCAGGACCACGACGTCGACGTCCGGCAGCAGGTCGCCCAGCTCGTCCACGCCGTGCACGTGCCCGTGCACGTCGTCACGGGCCGTGCTCGCCACCCGCACCAGCTCGACCTCGAAGGGGCGGAACCGCGCGCAGATCGCCGCCCCCACCGACCCCTGGCCGACGACCAGCACCCGGCGGTCCGCGAGCGAGGGCCCGAAGGGGTTCGCCCAGCGCCCCTCCCCCATGGCCCGCACCGCACCCGGCAGGTCGCGCTGCACCGCGAGGGTCAGCGCCAGCGCGAGCTCGGCCGTGCCCGCGTCGTGCACGCCCCGGCCGTTGCACAGCGTCACGCCCGGCGGCAGGTGCGGCAGCGCGTGCTCGTAGCCCGCGCTCGGCAGCTGCACGTACCGCAGCCGCGGCAGGTCGGCCAGCACGTCGAACCCCCCGGGGCGCACGAAGTAGTGCGGCACGACCACGAGATCGACGTCGCGCGCCAGGGCGGGGTCCAGCGGCCCGGCCAGGTCCCACGGCACGAGGCGCAGGTCGTCCGGGTGCGCGGCGGCCAGGTCCGTCAGGCGGTGCAGCAGGTCTTCGTCGGGGATGGTGGCGGTGAGCATGGGCAGTACGGGTCCTGACGTCGGCGGTGGGCGGTACGGGCCTGGCCGGGCCGGTCGGGCCGGGCAGATCGGGCAGGCTCAGCCCGGGCGGCCGGCCCGGAACTCGTCCTCGAGCATCGACATCACGACCGCGTCGCACCACCCGGCGCCGTCCCGGTAGGCGTCGCGCCGGCGCCCCTCCTGCCGGAAGCCGATGTTCTCGTACAACGACAGCGCACGGGTGTTGATGCTCAGCACGTCGAGCTCGACCCGGTGCAGGTCGAGCCCGTCGAACGCGAACCCCAGGACCAGCTCGATCGCCTCCGTCCCGTAGCCCCGGCCCCGGTAGGCCGGCCGCATCGCCAGCCGCATGCCGGCGCTGCGCAGGTCCTCGTCGACGTCGTTCAGCACGATCTCGCCGCGGTACTCGTCGTCGCCGTGCGACGTCACCGCGAAGTCGAACCGCCCCTCGGCGAGCTCGCGGCTGGCGCACCACGCGTCGACCTCGGCGCGGGAGAACGCCCGCACGGTGCCCGTGAGCCGGTTGCCCTCCGCGTCGTCGAGCATGTCCCACATGGCGTCGGCGTCGTCGGCCCGCACGGGGCGCAGCACCAGCATCTCGCCCTGCAGCGTCGGCTTCTGCATCGAGGTCCTTCCGTCGCGTCGTCGCCGGTCCCACCCGCCGGTGGGCGTCGCGGCGGAGGTGCGTCGCGGCCGGGCCGTGCGCCCGTGAGCGTAGGCACGGCGTGTGACGGGGGTGTTGCCACGCCGCGACGGCCGGGTTGTGGCCTGCGACGTCCGGGCGCGGAGCACCCGGTGCCGGACCGCCGCGGCAGGTCGGTGCCGCGGCGGTCCGGCGGGGTCAGGCCTGGACGCGCTCCAGCACGAGCTCGCGCACGCGCCCCGCGTCGGCCTGGCCCCGGGTGGCCTTCATGACCGCGCCGATGATCGCACCGACCGGCCCGAGGTTGCCCGAGCGGATCTTGTCCGCCACGTCGGGCTGCGCGGCCAGCGCGGCGTCGATCGCCTCGAGGAGCGGCCCGTCGTCCGAGACGACCTCCAGGCCGCGGGCGACGACGACCTGCTCGGGGTCGCCCTCGCCGGCCAGCACGCCCTCGAGCACCTGCCGGGCCAGCTTGTCGTTGATCCGCCCGGCGTCGACGAGCTGCTGCAGCGCGCCGATCTGCGCGGGCGTGATCGGCAGGTCCGCGAGCTCGACCTCCTGCTGCTTGGCGGTGCGGGCGAGCTCGCCCATCCACCACTTGCGCGCCGCGGCCGGCGTGGCACCCGCGGCGACGGTGGCCTCGATGAGCTCGACGGCCCCGGCGTTGACCACGTCACGCATCTCCGCGTCCGCGAAGCCCCACTCCGTGAGCAGGCGCCGACGCCGGGCCGCGGGCAGCTCCGGCAGCGAGGCGCGGATCTCCTCGACCCACGCGGGGTCGGGGACGATCGGCACGAGGTCCGGCTCGGGGAAGTACCGGTAGTCCTCGGCGTCGGACTTCACGCGGCCCGACGTCGTGGAGCCCGTGTCCTCGTGCCAGTGCCGGGTCTCCTGCACGACCGTGCCGCCGGCGTCGAGGACCGCGGCCTGCCGGCTGATCTCGTACCGCACCGACCGCTCGACGGAACGGAACGAGTTGACGTTCTTCGTCTCCGTGCGGGTGCCCAGCGCCGACTCCGGCGTCGGGCGCAGCGAGACGTTCACGTCGGCGCGGACGTTGCCGCGCTCCATGCGGGCCTCGGAGACGCCGAGGGCACGGAACATGTCGCGCAGCGTCTGCACGTACGCCCGCGCGACCTCCGGGGCCCGCGCACCGGCACCCGTGATCGGCCGCGTGACGATCTCGACCAGCGGCACGCCGGCACGGTTGTAGTCGACGAGCGAGTACTCCGCGCCGTGGATGCGCCCGGTCGAGCCGCCCACGTGCGTGTTCTTGCCCGCGTCCTCCTCCATGTGCGCGCGCTCGACCTCGACGCGGAAGACCGTGCCGTCCTCCAGCTCGACGTCGACCCAGCCGTCGTGCGCGATCGGCTCGTCGTACTGCGACGTCTGGAAGTTCTTCGGCACGTCCGGGTAGAAGTAGTTCTTCCGCGCGAACCGGCAGCTCTCGGCGATCTGGCAGTTCAGCGCCAGGCCGATGCGGATCGCGTACTCCACCGCGGTGCCGTTGACCGCGGGCAGCGCCCCCGGCAGGCCCAGGCTCACCGGCGTCACGTGGGTGTTCGGCTCCTCGCCGAACGTCTGCTCCGCGCCGTCGAACATCTTCGTGCGGGTGCCCAGCTCGACGTGCACCTCGATCCCGATCACGGGGTCGAACCGCGCGATCGCGTCGTCGTAGTCGACCAGGTCGACGCCAGTGCTCATCGCGCGGCCCCTCCGTCCAGCTCCGGGGCGCGACCCAGCAGCGGGCCGTCCCAGCTCGTCTCCAGCAGCGCCTCGAGCGCGGCGCCCACGCGGTACAGCCGGGCGTCCTCGCGGGCCGGGGCCAGGATCTGGAACCCGGCCGGCAGCCCGTCGTCCGACAGCCCGCTCGGCAGCGACATGCCCGGCACGCCCGCGAGGTTGGCCGGGATGGTCGCGACGTCGTTGAGGTACATCGCCAGCGGGTCGTCCAGCTTCTCGCCGAGCTTGAACGCCGTCGTGGGCGCCGTCGGCGACACGAGCACGTCCGCCGCCTCGAACGCCGCGGCGAAGTCCCGCTGGATCAGCGTGCGGACCTTCTGCGCCGACCCGTAGTACGCGTCGTAGTAGCCCGCGCTCAGCGCGTACGTGCCGAGGATGATCCGGCGCTTGACCTCGTCTCCGAAGCCCTGCCCGCGGGTGGCGGCCATGACGCGCTCGGCGGTCACCGGCCCCTCGGTCGGCTCGACCCGCAGGCCGAAGCGCATGCCGTCGAACTTCGCCAGGTTGCTCGACGCCTCCGCCGGCAGGATCAGGTAGTACGCCGCCAGCGCGTACGTGAAGTGCGGGCAGGAGACCTCGACGATCTCGGCGCCCGCGCCGCGCAGCAGCTCCAGCGACTCCTCGAACCGCGCGAGGACGCCGGGCTGGTAGCCCTCGCCCTGCAGCTCGCGGACCACGCCGACCCGCACGCCGGTCAGGTGGCCGGTCGCACCCGCCCGGGCCGCGTCGACGTAGCCCGTGGCGGGGTCGGGCAGGCTCGTCGCGTCACGCGGGTCGTGCCCGCCGATGAGCTCGTGCAGCAGCGCCGCGTCCAGCACGGTGCGCGTGCAGGGGCCCGCCTGGTCGAGCGAGGACGCGAGCGCCACCAGCCCGTACCGCGAGACCGACCCGTACGTCGGCTTCACGCCGACCGTGCCGGTGACGGCGGCCGGCTGGCGGATCGACCCGCCGGTGTCGGTGCCGATCGCCAGCGGTGCCTCGTACGCGGCGACCGCGGCCGCGCTGCCGCCGCCCGACCCGCCCGGGATCCGCTCGAGGTCCCACGGGTTGTGGGTGTTGCCGTATGCGGAGTGCTCCGTCGAGGAGCCCATCGCGAACTCGTCCATGTTGGTCTTGCCGAGGATCGGCAGGCCCGCGGCCTTGATCTTCTCCACCAGGGTCGCGTCGTACGGCGGCACCCAGCCCTTGAGGATCTTCGACCCGACCGTCGTGGGCACGCCCCGCGTGACGACGACGTCCTTGACCGCGATCGGCACGCCCGCGAGCGCGTGCAGGTCCTCGCCGGCGGCGCGGCGCGCGTCGACGTCCGCGGCCGTGGCCAGGGCGGACTCCGCGGACACGTGCAGGTAGGCGTGCACGGCCGGCTCGACGGCGGCCATGCGGTCCAGGTGCGCCTGGGTCGCCTCGACGCTGGTCACCTCGCGCGTGCGCAGCTGCTCGGCGAGGGCGGCGGCGCTCAGCCGCGTCAGGTCGCTCACGCCTCCTCCCCCAGGATCTGCGGGACGAGGAACTTGCCGTCCTGCGCCGCGGGCGCCGCCGCGAGCACCTCGTCGCGGTCGAGCGGGGCGACGGGCTCGTCGGTGCGGAACACGTTCGTCAGCGGGAGCGGGTGGCTCGTGGCGGGCACGTCGGGCGTGGCGACCTCGGACACCCGGGCGACCGACTCGACGATGACGTCGAGCTCGCCCGCGAGCCGGTCCAGCTCGTCGGGCGTCAGGTCGATCCGGGCGAGCGCTGCCACGCGCGCGACCTCGTCGCGGGAGAGGGTGGACATGGCGCCGAGTCTAGACGGGCGCGTCCGGCCGACGCAGGGACGCGCGGCCGGGCCGACCGGCGGTCACGACGGTGCGTCGGCGGACCAGCGCAGGCCGTCGAGCACGATGCGCAGGACCCGCGTCGTGCGCTCCCGGTCGACCGCACCCGCGCCCGCGAGGCACACGCCCGACACGGCCCGCAGGACGTCGAGCGCCTCCACGTCCGTGCGGATCGCCCCGTCGGCCTGGGCCGCCGCGACGAGCCGGGCGGCAGCGGCCTCGAGGTTGGCGCGGCTGGTGGCGAAGATCTCCCCCGCCTCGTCGCCGAGGCCCGCCCGCAGGGCGGCCGCCATGCCCTTCTTCCGCACGACGTAGTCGACGAACCCCATGACCCACGCGTCGAGCGCCTCGCCGGCCGGCTCGCGGTCGAGGAGCAGGTCGGCCTGCGCGACGAACTGCTCGACGCTGTCGCGGTAGGCGGCCTCGACGAGGTCCAGGCGGGTCGGGAAGTGGCGGTAGAGGGTGCCGACGCCGACGCCGGCGGCGCGGGCGACGTCCTCGAGCGAGACGTCGGTGCCGTGCGCGTCGAAGGCCTCACGGGCGGCGTCGAGGACCCGGCGGCGGTTGCGTGCGGCGTCGGCGCGCAGCGGACGGGTGGTCGTCGCGTCCGCCATGCCGGTGCACCTCACGTCCCTGGGCACCCGTCCGGGCCGTGGGCCGTCCGGGTGGTCGTCGTCGCGCGGGCAGCGCGGCGTTGCCAAAACGGAGGATGCCTCCATATAGTTCAAGCGGAGGCTCCTTCCACTTCGGCCAGCGTACCCGAGCCAGCCTCCCCTCACCCACCAGACTCGCGGAGGCCCGCATGCCCGCGCCCACGTCCGCCCGGACGGCCCCACCGGCCCTCGTCCTGGCCGCCATCCTCACCACCCAGCTCATGCTCGTGCTGGACACGACGATCGTGAACGTCGCCCTGCCCGACCTCCAGCGCGACCTGGGGTTCACCCCCACGTCGCTGTCGTGGGTGCTGAACGCCTACACGCTCGCCTTCGGCGGTCTCCTCCTGCTCGGCGCCCGCGCCGGCGACCTCCTCGGCCGCCGCCGCGTCCTGCTCGCCGGGATTGTGGCGTTCACCGCCGCCTCCCTCGTCGGGGGCTTCGCCACGAGCGCCGGCACGCTGCTGGCCGCCCGGGCCGTCCAGGGGGTCGGGGGCGCGCTCGCCGCACCCTCCGCCCTCGCCCTGCTCATGGGCCGGTTCCCCGAGGGCGGCGAGCGGGCCCGCGCGCTCGGCTGGTTCTCCGCCGTCTCCGTCGGCGGGTCCGCGATCGGGCTGCTGGCCGGCGGGATGCTGACCGAGTGGGCCTCGTGGCGGTGGGTCATGTTCGTCAACGTGCCGATCGGCGTCGGGCTCGTCCTGCTCGCCCGCGCCGTGCTGACCGAGACCCCGCGCCACAGCGGGCGCTTCGACCTCGCCGGGGCGGCGACGTCGACGATCGGCATGACCGCGCTCGTCTACGGGTTCGTCCGCGCCGCCGAGAGCTCGTGGGGCGACCCCGTCGCGGTCGCGGCCTTCGCGGTGGCGGTGCTCCTGCTCACGGCGTTCGTCCTCGTCGAGCTGCGTGCCGCCTCGCCGATCACCCCGTTGCGCCTGCTCGCCGACCGCACCCGCTCGGCCGCGCTGGTGGGCCGCCTCCTGCTGATGGCGGCCATGACCGGGCTGTTCTTCTTCCTCACGCAGTTCCTGCAGGGCGTGCTGGGCTACTCGCCGCTGTCCACCGGCCTGGCCTTCCTGCCCATCACCGTCATGCTGCTCGTCTTCTCCCAGGTCAGCGCGCGGGCCATGGGTCGGGTGGGCACGCGCCCGCTCATGGTCGTCGGGCTCACGTCGACGACGGTGGCCCTCCTGCTGCTGTCCCGGTTGGACGCAGGCTCCGGATACCCGCAGGTCCTCCTCGCCCTGCTGCTCTTCGGGCTCGGCAACGGCCTCGCGTTCGTCCCGCTGACCGCCGCCGGCCTCGCCGGGGTCGACCCGCGCGACTCGGGGGCCGCGTCCGGCCTGCTCAACGCCGCCCAGCAGATCGGCGGGGCGCTCGGGCTCGCCGTGCTCGTCACGGTCGCCGAGCGGGCAGCCGCTGCGGCGCCCGCCGTCGGCTCCACGGCCGCCGAGGTCGCGCAGCACGCGTTCGTCGTCGGGGCCGAGCGGGCCTTCCTCGTCGGCGCCGGTCTCATCGCGACGACCGTCGTGCTGCTCGCGACCCTCGTGCGCGACCGGCGCCCGGCCGCGGGCGGCGACGCCCCGGCCGCACAGCGCACCGAGACGTCGCTGGTCGGGGGCTGAGCGGCCCGGGCTCAGCGGGCGGGTCGGTGCCCCTCCGGGACCGGCCCGCCCACCGCGGCCGTGACCAGCGCCAGCAGCGCCTCGCCGTAGGCGTCCTCGGCGGAGTCGGCCGTGAACACCCGCGGCGGCTGCCCGCCGACCTCGATGAGCACCTGGAACCGGCCGTCGGTCGACCGCGCGAGGCTGCGGAACGTCCCGCCCAGCAGGTCGCGCAGCTGGTCCTCGCGGGGCAGCCACAGCGCGTCGTCCTGCCGCAGCGAGTCCAGGGCCCACTCGGTGGTGCCGTTGAAGCCCAGCACCGTGCCGGTCGGGTGCTCGTGCGCCTCGACGACCATCTCGGAGATCGTGAAGACCTCGCCGCCCATGTCGGCCCGGACGACCGAGAACCGGTCCCCGGGACGCGGCTGCCAGCGCAGCCCGGCCGCCTGGAGCGCCACCGCGAGGTCCGTGGAGATCATGCGGCCAGTATCGGCCGCCGGGGCCGCATCGGCACCCGAAGCGGGACGCCCGCACCCGGGCGGGGTGCGGGCGTGCGCCACGCCGGTCGGCGAGGTCCGGTCAGCAGGACCCGGGCACCGCACCGGACGACGGCTGGACGCGGTACGCGTACCGGTGCGCGAGCGCGAACCCGAGCTGCTCGTACAGCCGCCGCGCCGGCACGTTCTCCGCCTCCACCTGCAGGAACGCCCGCCGTGCGCCCTGCCGTGCGGCCACTGCCAGTGCGGCGTCGGTCAGGGTGCGCCCCAGCCCGTGCCGGCGCGCGGACGGCGCGACCTGCAGGCAGGACAGCGCGACCCACCCGTCGACCGTCGCGGCGCGGATCACCGCGACGTCCGAGCCGTCCGGCCCGGGCGCAGCGAGGTACGTGGCCGGTGCACCGGCGACCAGCGCGCGGGAGACCTCGCGGTCCCCGCCCTTGCCGGCGAGCCAGGCCGTGAGCCACGCGTCGTCGGGGGCGTCGAGCACCCGCAGCCCGTGGGCGGTGCGCGGCTGCCCGCGCTCGGCGGCGTCGGGCCCGACGTCGCAGACGAGGACGTCGGTGACCGAGCCCAGGACGTAGCCCCGCGCGTCCAGCTCGGCGACGAGACCGGCGGGTGTGCCAGGGTCGCCGGTGCGGAACACGGCGGGCGCGCCGTCGGCGGCCGACAGCCGTTCCACCTCGTCGACCGCCGCCGCGAGGTCGGCCGGCTCGGCCAGCGGCACGGTCGAGTGCGCGCGGCGGGTCACACCCCGCGAGAGTCCCACCCGCCAGCCCTGCACGTCCTCGACGCGCAGGGGCGGCCACGTCGCGGTCTCGACGAGGACGCCCGGCGGCTCGGGGGCGCGCCAGGCGTGCACGCGCAGGTCGACCTCGGTGCCCCAGTCGCGCTCGGGCCGGGGGGTGAACCCGAGCCGGGCGTACAGCCGGTGGGCGGCGCGCATGGTGTCGAGCGTGCAGAGCACCACGTCACGACGGCCACGGCCGACCGCGTCGGCCAGCGCCGCCCGGACGAGCTGCTCGGCGACGCCGCGCCCGCGGGCGGCCGGGTCGACAGCGAGCATGCGCAGCTCGACCTCGTCGCCCGTCGCGAACTCGGCGTACGGCGTGCCCGCGTCGGCGAGGGTGATCGTCCCGACGACGGCACCCGCGCCGGCGGCGCCCGGGTCGACGGCGACGAGCACGGTCGCGCGTCGCGCCCGGTCGGTCGCGTCGCGCAGCTCCTCGACGTAGGAGTGGTCGGCGGGGAGGAGCCCGTCGGCCAGGTACGCGGCGGCGGTCAGCTCGCCGACGCGGGGCAGCTCGTCGTCGAGCGCGGGACGGACCTCGACCGCGGCGCTCACGCGTCCTCCTGCGCCGGCGCCGCCTCCTGCGCGCCCGACCCGTCCTGCCCGTCGGCCCCCTCCGGGGACGTGTCGTCGTCCGGCCCGTCGCCCACCGCCGCCGGGCCACCGGCGAGGAGGGCGACGAACCCCGCCTCGTCGAGCACGCGCAGCCCCAGCTCGCGGGCCTTCGTCTCCTTGGACCCGGCGTTCTCGCCGACGACCACGTAGTCCGTCTTCTTCGACACGCTCCCCGACGCCTTGCCACCACGGACGATGACGGCCTCCTTGGCGCCGTCGCGGCTGAAGCCCTCGAGCGACCCGGTGACCACGACGGTGAGCCCCTCGAGCGTCCGCTCGACGGCGGCGTCGCGCTCGTCGCGCATCACGACGCCCGCGCGCGCCCACCGGTCGACGATGTCGACGTGCCAGTCGGCCTCGTCGCCGGTGAACCACCGCACGAGGGACTCGGCGATGACCGGCCCGACGCCCTCGACCTGGGCGAGGTCCGCGACCGCCTGCTCGGGGTCGCCCTCGACGACGGCCCGCAGGTCGGCCATCGACCCGAAGCGTGTCGCCAGCGCCCGGGCCGCGCTGGGCCCGACGTTGCGGATCGACAGCGACACCAGGACCCGCCAGAGGTCCTTCGTCTTGGCGGCGTCGAGCTGGTCGAGCAGGGTGCGGGCCGCCTCCGACGGCTCCCAGTCGGGCAGCACCCGGCCCTCGGCCTCGGCCGCGGCGAGCGCGGCCCGCGTGTGCTTGAGCGTGCGGCGGAAGGGCGCGCGACGGCGCACCTGCCCGTTCTCGTCCTGCCGGGGCAGGCCCGTCTCGGGGTCCCGGACGACGACCTCGACCTGCGCGAGCCGGGCGAGGCTGTCGGCGCGCACGGCCTCGACCACGTCCGCGGACGCGTCGAGGCGGTAGCCGACGAGGTCGAAGAGGAACGCCTCGTTCGGCACGGGCGGGTCCGCGGGGACCTCGGGCTGGGTGAGCGCGGCCGCGGTGACCTCGCCGAGGGCCTCGACGTCGAGGCCGCCGCGCGAGCCGATGTGCTCGACGCGACCCCGGACCTGCGCCGGGCAGGTGCGCGCGTTGGGGCAGCGCAGGTCGATGTCGCCCTCGCGCATGGGGCGCAGGGGTGTCCCGCACTCCGGGCAGTCGGCGGGCATCCGCCACGTGGTGCGCGGCACGTCGTCCCCCGGGCCGGCCGGGGCGGGTCCGACGATCTCCGGGATCACGTCACCGGCCTTGCGGAGCACCACCATGTCGCCGATGCGCACGCCCTTGGCGGCGACGACCTCCTGGTTGTGCAGGGTGGCCTGCCGGACGGTCGACCCGGCCACGACCACGGGCTCCATGACGCCGAACGGCGTGGCGCGCCCCGTGCGGCCGATCCCGACCTCGATCGCGACGAGCCGGGTGTTGACCTCCTCGGGCGGGTACTTGTAGGCGATCGCCCACCGCGGCGCGCGGCTCGTCGCCCCGAGCCGACGCTGCAGCGACCGCTCGTCGACCTTGACCACGGCCCCGTCGATCTCGTGCTCGACGTCGTGCCGGTGCTCGCCGTGGTGCGCGACGAAGGCGCTGACCTCCGCCAGCGTGCCCACCACCCGCCAGTGCGGCGACGTCGGCACGCCCCAGCCCTGCAGCAGCCCGTAGACCTGCGACTGACGGGTGATCTCGGGCCCGCCGCGCAGCGCCCCGACGCCGTGGGCGTAGACCCGCAGGCCCCGCGACGCCGTGACCCGCGGGTCCTTCTGCCGCAGCGACCCCGCGGCGGCGTTGCGCGGGTTCGCGAACGGGGGCCGGCCCGCGGCGACCTGGGCCGCGTTGAGCGCGGCGAACGCCTCGGCGGGGAAGAAGATCTCGCCACGCACCTCGATGAGGTCCGGGTGGGTGGCCGGGTCGCCCGCGAGGACGGCGGGCACGCCCGCGATCGTGCGCACGTTCAGGGTGACGTCCTCGCCGGTGCGCCCGTCGCCGCGGGTCGCGGCCCGGACCAGCCGCCCGCCCTCGTAGACGAGGGAGATCGCGAGCCCGTCGATCTTCGGCTCGCACAGCCAGTGCGGGGCGTCGCTGCCCTCGAGGTCGCGCACCACCCGCTCGGCCCACGCCGTGAGCTCCTCGGCGGAGAACACGTTGTCGAGCGAGAGCATGCGCTCCACGTGGTCGACCGGGGAGAACGCCGTGGAGAACGCGCCGCCGACCCGCTGCGTCGGGGAGTCGGGCGTGCGCAGGTCCGGGTACCGGTCCTCGAGCGCGGCGAGGTCGCGCAGCCGCGCGTCGTAGTCGGCGTCGGACGCCGTCGGCGCGTCGTTCACGTAGTACGCGAACTGGTCCGCCTCGATGCCGGCCGCGAGGTCGGCCCAGAGACGGCGGGCCTCCTCGGGCGCGGGCTCGGGGACCGCCTCGGCCGCGGGCGCGGCAGCCGGGGTGCCGGGGGCGGGGACGTCGGTGGGGCTCGGGGCGTCGCTCACCGGGCCATCCTGGCGCACGACGCCGACACTCCCCACCGCCGGGCCCTCCCCGCGCGGGCCTGCTGCGCGACGGCCGTCCCCGGACGGCCGGCACCTCCCCCGGCCCGACGCACTACGATCCGCGGGTGCCCGGACCCGCAGCCCCGCCCGCGCTGCGCGCCCGGGTCCGCGCGTCCGGCAGCAGGCTCGCCCGGCGGCTCGTGGACCGGCCGCTGCGCCACCTCGGCGTCGCTGGCGCGTGCGTGCTGGTCGCGGCCACGGCGGGCGCGGGCGGGCTCGAGCCGCAGGAGCAGGACGGCCCGGAGGTCGTGACGGCCGGCACCGCGGTCGACGCCGCGCCGTTCGAGATCACCGTCCAGCGGGCCCGGTGGGCGGACGACCTCGGCATCCCGACGCCGCAGGACGGCGACCGCTGGGTGGCCGTCGTCGCCACCGTCCGCAACACCAGCGACGCGAGCGTGCTGTCCAGCCACCTGACCCACGCGCTGACCCTCGAGCCGTTCACCGGCGCCCGCGCCGCGGCAGGCGAGCACGGCCTGGCCGCGTCGTCGACGGCGCTCCTCGACGACGGGTCGACGCCGAACCCGGTGCAGCCCGGCCTCACCCACGACGTCGTGCTGCTCTTCGACCAGGACGGCGGGACGGCACCGCCCGACGAGGTCGTCGTGCACCTGCAGCGCAGCACGTGGCGCGAGGGCAGCCTCGACCGCAGCCTGGCCTGGTGGGAGCCGACCACCGTCGCCGAGGTGCCGCTGCCCGTCGAGGCCGCCCCCGAGGAGGACGACGCGTGAGCGCCGCCGCGGCACGCCGGGCCGGTGCCGGCGCACTCGTCCTCGCGGCGCTCGTCGTCGGCCACCTGGTCACCGACGCCGTCGGCGTCTCGTCCGGCGTCGAGGCCCCGTTCGTCCGGGCGGGCGCCGTCGGCGAGACCGTCACGCTCCGGTACGCGCACGTCACGGCGGGCGAGCCCGACGGCTCCACGGTCCTCGACCCGCAGGACGGCACCCTGCTCAGCACGCCGGGCGTCTGGCTGACGGTCCCGCTGGAGGTCGAGGTCCGCGACGAGCCGCGCTCGCTCGGTCACGCCGAGGTCGTCGGGGGCGACGGGCGCACCTACGGCACGTCCGTCAGCGGCAGGAGCGTGTTCTCGACCGGGACGATGCAGCCCGGGGTCCCCCGGTGGACGACCGTGCGGGTCGAGCTGCCCGTCGGTGCCGTGCCCGGAGCGCGGCTGCGCGTCGCGCTGAGCGGCAACGACCAGCGCGCGGACGACCTCGCCGAGATCGACCTGGGCCTGACGGCGCAGGACGCGCAGGAGTGGGGGGCCGACGAGACCCCGGTCGTCGCCGGCTGGTCCACCGACGTCCCGCCGGAGCAGCAGTGACCCCGCCCCCGCCCGACGTCCCCGCCGACGACGTCGCGGCCCCCGCGCCTCCCGGGTGGTGGCGCCGCAACCGGTGGGCGCTGGCGGCGCTGCCGCTCGCGCTCGTCCTCGCGCTGCTGGCGTCGTCCGACCGCGTCGTCTCGTGGTGGTGGACCCAGGGCCTGCACCACCCGACGACGGCGGCACCGGGCACCGAGCTCGTCTTCCGTGACGTGCTCACCGACGCGGACGGCGACCACGACGTCGCGGTCACCCTGCACCTCGACGGCGTCGAGGAGACGACCGTGGCCTGGGAGGACGGCACACCGCTCGACCTGCCCCCGGGGACGCGCGCGCTGCGCGTCGACCTGACGCTCGGCGCCGCGCCCGACGCCGCGCTGCGGGTGTGCGGCCTGGCGCTGCGCGGGCCCGACGGCACGCGGTACGAGTACGTCCCGCAGACGGCGGGGGCCTTCCAGCCGTCGTCGCCGTGCGTGCCGCCGGACGCCCCGGGTCCGTGGCCCGCGTCGGGGTGGTCGGCCCCGGAGCCGGACCCGGCCGAGCGCGACCGGCCGGCGACGTGGAGCGTCTCCCCCGTCGTCGTCCTGCCCGACGGCGTCGAGCCGGACGCCGTGCTGGTGTGGTGGCAGATGCCCGACTACGCGGTGCTGCCGCTGGGCTGAGCGGCCTGCGCGTGCAGCACGCGGTCGACGCCCGCCGCGAGCAGCGCGACGACGACCGTCAGGCCGACCGCGTGCGCCACGACCTCCAGGTGCGGGGCGAAGGCCAGGTACGTCGCGGTGTCGAGCGGCCCCGTGGCGGCGCGCATCGCCCACCGCACGCCCTCCTCGGCGCGCGTCGCCAGCAGGAACGCGAGCGCGAACACCAGCATCGGGGCCAGGCCCGCGACCGCGAGCTGGCGCAGCCCGCCGACGAGCGCCGAGAGCCGGGCGCGCACGTCGCCGACGACGGGCGCGACCGCGTCGGTGGTCCAGCGCCGCACGGGCGCGGGCAGCCGCTGCCACGCGGCGGGCGCGACCCGCGGCGGCGGGGGCGGCGTGAGCCGGTGGCCGTACACGACGGCGCCGACGGTCAGCCACGCGAGCGGCAGCACCACCAGGTCGTCGAGGTCGCCGAGCGTCCCGGCGAGGGTGTCGACGACGAGGTCGACCGGCCCCGCCACGGGACCGAGCGCGTCGAGGAGGTCGAGCCACCGCTCCAGGACGATCGCGACGGCCTGCCGGCTCTCGAGCCACGCCCACGCCGCCTGCGTGCGCACCCCGATCCACGCGGCCGCGACGAGGAGCCAGAACGCCTCGACGTACGCGCCGAGGAAGCCCAGCACGCGGGCGTCGCGCCGCCCGGCGGTCCCGCCCTCGAGGCGGCCCTCCAGCCGGCCCAGCGCCCACCGCACGACGAGGGCGACGAGCACGACGGCCGCGGCGACCCACCCGTCGCCGATCCAGTACCGCTCGCCGTCGAAGGTGTCGGTGCCGTCGAGGATCCCCGCGTTCGAGAGCAGCTCCCGGTCGACGGTGACGGTGTTGACGAACCGGAACCTGTCCTCGGCGAGGTACCCGTAGGTGGCGTAGACGGCGAGGAACGGCACGAACACCGAGGCCAGCACGTCGACCAGGCGGCGCTCGCGACCTGCGGCGGGATCGGTGGGGCCGGGCGCCGCGGCGATCCCCGCCAGGCCGGGCAGTGCCGGGCGCAGCGCGACGAGCATGGCGACGACGGCGGCGACGGCGGACAGCGGGGCGAGCGCGAGCAGCGCCCACGCGCCGACCGTCGAGTGCTCGGACACCTCGACGGCGAGCCACAGGGCCGCCGCGCGCCCGGCACCGCCGAGCAGCGCGAGGACCAGCAGGACCGGCCAGTACCCGACCCACAGCCGCAGCCCGTGGACGAGGACACCGGTCAGGTCGGCGAACCACGCCCGGGCCCGGCGGGCGGCGGGCCCGGTGGCCGACGGCACGTCCGGGCGGTCCGGCGCCGGCGACAGGTCCGGTGGCGTGGCCGGGGTCGAGGACGGGGTCGTCACGGCCGGTCCCCGGCGGCGCGCCGGCGGGGCCGGGTCACGACGCCCACGGTCGCGACCGCACCGACGACCGCGAGCACGAGACCGCCGACCAGCACGGGTGCGGCGACCTCGGCGACGACGACCTCCACCTCCTCGCCGTCGACGACCGCCGAGCACAGGCTGCGCGGGGGCAGCAGCTCGTACCGCACGCCGACGGCCGGGTCGTCGGCCGCCGCAAGGCACGCCGCGGCAGGGCCGTCCCCGGGCTCGGCGGCCGCCGTGAGGGTGCGCACCCCGAGGCCGAGGTACACGACGGCGACGGTGAGCACCCCGACGAGCGCGAGACCGCTCGCCAGGAGCAGCTGCAGGGCGCGGCGGCGGTCGGGGACGCCACGGACGGGCGGGCGGGCGCTCACGCGTCCGCCGCCCGCTCGGCCACGATCCCCGCGGCGCGCACGAGACCCGCGAGCGCCGCACGGGCCTCGTCGGGTCCGGCGCCGTCGGGCGGTGCTGCCGCGAGCAGCGTGACCGCGGCGAGGTCGCGCAGCGGCAGCCCGACGGTGCGCCACGGGCGGGTCAGGGCGTCGGCCTGCCCGACGACGTCGGGGCCGGCGCACTGCGACGTCGCCTGCGGCGGGAGCTGGGCGGCGAACCCCTTGCCGGCCTCGACGAGCGTCGCGACCTCCTCCCAGCCACGCTCGCCGATGCCGGCGATCTCGAGGGCGGCGCCGTCCGCGGTGGACGCGCGCACCGCCGTCAGCGCGGACCACGCGCTGCCGCCGTGCACGTCGAGCCCCGTCGCGCCGGCGCCCCGTGCGGCGTCGGCGACGGCGGACAGCCCGTCGGCGACGACCGGTCCGTGGACGCGCCGCAGCCGGTCGCGCCCGGAGAAGCTCGGGACGGCGCCGGCCATGACGGGGGCGAGGAGCGGCTCGTGCAGCAGCACGCGGACGCGGGCGCCGGGCACGGCGCGCACGACGTCGCCGATCCGCTGCACGAGCCCCTCGGCGAGCGACCCGACGACGGCGCGCACGGCCCCGGGGTCGGACAGCACGCGGTCGCCGCGGGCCAGGTACACCTGCGCGGCGAGGGAGAACGGGCCGAGGACCGGCAGGACGAGCGGGCCGTCGTACCCGTGGGCGGCGACCGCGAGCGCGTCGCGGTCCTCGCGGGCGAACGCCCGGGCACGGCCCAGGTCGACCCCGGGGTGGTCGGCGAGCTTCCAGCCGTGGGGGCCGAGCTCGGCCGGCATCTCCTCCAGCAGCGCGAGCGCGGCGCCCGTGGCGTCGCCCCACGGGCCGCGCGCGGGCAGCAGCACCGCGAACGGCACGCCGTCGACCTCGTCGGGGGTGTCGACGAGGTCGCCGACGACGACCTGCTGGGCGTCGAGCACGTCGGCACCGGGCCAGGGCCCGACGCCGGAGACCGCGGTCACCGGGCTCCCGCCGCGGTCCCGGGACCGACCTGCGCGGGCGTGCGCGTGGCGGTGACGGTCGCCTGGCCGAGCACGCGCGTGCCGGCGTAGAGCACGAGCGACTGGCCGGGGGCGACGCCGTGCAGCCCCTGCCCGGCGACGTCGACGCCGACCTCCCCGCCGGTGGTGCCCGGCAGGACGACGGCGGGCACGGGCGTGCCGTGGGCGCGGACCTGCACGGTGCACGCGGCGCCGGGGTCGGGCGGGGCCGTGAACCACACGGCACGGTCGGCGAGCACGTGCGCCACCTCCAGGTCCTGCACGGGTCCGACGACGACGCGCCGCCGGACGGGTTCGACGGACAGCACGTACCGGGGCCGCCCGTCGGGCGCGGGACGCCCCAGGTGCAGGCCGCGGCGCTGGCCGACGGTGTACGCGTACGCGCCGTCGTGGGTGCCGAGGACCGTGCCGTCGGCGTCGACCACGTCCCCGGGCTGGGAGCCCAGGTGCGAGCGCAGGAACCCCTGCGTGTCGCCGTCGGCGACGAAGCAGATGTCGTAGGAGTCGGGCTTGGCCGAGACGGCCAGGCCGCGGGCGGCGGCCTCGGCCCGCACGTCGGCCTTCGAGGCCACGTCGCCGAGGGGGAAGACCGCGCGGGCCAGGCGCTCGGGGCCCATGACGGCCAGCACGTAGGACTGGTCCTTGGCGGCGTCCGCGGCGCGGTGCAGCTCGCGGGTGCCGTCGGGGTGCTCGACGACGCGCGCGTAGTGCCCGGTGCAGACCGCGTCGAAGCCGAGCGCGAGCGCCTTGTCGAGCAGCGCCGCGAACTTCACGTGCTCGTTGCAGCGGACGCAGGGGTTAGGGGTGCGGCCGGCGGCGTACTCGGCGAGGAAGTCCGTGACGACCGTCTGCTCGAACCGCTCGGACATGTCCCACACGTAGTAGGGCACACCCAGGACGTCGGCGGCGCGGCGCGCGTCGGACGCGTCCTCGATCGAGCAGCACCCGCGCGAGCCCTCGCGCCGCTGCGCGGGCGTGCGCGACAGCGCCATGTGCACGCCGACGACGTCGTGGCCCGCGTCGACGGCCCGGGCCGCGGCCACCGCGGAGTCGACGCCCCCGGACAGGGCGGCCAGGACCCGCATCAGACGCCCACCGACGTCAGGCCGGCGGCCCGGGCGCGCTGCACCGCACCGGGCAGCACCTCCAGCACCCGGTCCACGTCCGCGTCGGTGGTGGTGCGCCCCAGGCTGAACCGCAGCGCCCCGCGCGCGTCGTGCTCGTCCACCCCCATCGCGAGCAGCACGTGCGACGGGCGGGGCACCCCGGCCTGGCACGCCGAGCCGGTGGACGCCTCGACGCCGGCGGCGTCCAGCAGGTAGAGCAGGGAGTCGCCCTCGCAGCCCTCGAACGTCAGGTGCGCGTTCGCGGGCAGGCGGCGCGCCCCGTCGGCCGGGCCGCGCAGCAGCGCGCCGGGCACGGCGGCCAGCACCCGGGCCACCAGGTCGTCGCGCAGCGCGGCGACGCGTGCCGCGAACGCCTCCCGTCCGGCGACGGCCGCGTCGACGGCCACGGCCAGCGACGCCAGCAGCGGCGCGTCGAGCGTGCCGGACCGCACGCCGCGCTCCTGGCCGCCGCCGTGCAGCACGGGGGTCAGCTCCAGGCCCCGACGCACCAGCAGCGCACCCGCACCCCCGGGCCCGCCGAGCTTGTGCCCGGTGATCGTCATCGCGTCCAGGCCCGACGCGGCGAAGTCGACCGGCACCTGCCCGACCGCCTGCACCGCGTCGGCGTGCACCGGCACCCCGTGCCGTCGCGCGAGCTGCACGACCTCGTCGAGCGGCTGCAGCGCCCCGACCTCGTTGTTCGCCCACATGACCGACACGAGCGCGACCTGCTCGCCGTTCGCCTCGAGCTCGGCCCGCAGGGCGTCGACGTCGACGACCCCGTCCGCGTCGACCGGCAGCAGGACGAGCTCGGCGCCCGCGTGCTCCGCCATCCAGAACGCCGGGTCCAGCACCGCGTGGTGCTCGACGGCCGAGACCAGCAGCCGCCGCCGGGCCGGGGCCTGCGAGCGCCGCGCCCAGAACAGCCCCTTGACGGCGAGGTTGTCGGCCTCGGTGCCGCCGGACGTCCACACGACCTCGCTCGGCCGCGCACCCAGCGCCGCGGCCAGCCGTTCGCGCGCCTCCTCGACGGTGCGCCGCGCCGTGCGCCCCGCCGTGTGCAAGGACGACGGGTTGCCGGTCCGGGCGAGCTCCGCCGTCAGGGTCTCGAGCGCGGCCGGCAGCATCGGCGCCGTCGCCGCGTGGTCGAGGTAGACGGGTCGGGGGGCGCTCACCGCCCCAGTCTACGAACGCCCGCGGCGCCCGAGGCCGCCCACGGGACGGGCGTCGCCGACGGGTCCCCGGGTGCACCTGGCAGGATGAGCGTCGTGAGTGCCGACGACGTCATCGCGCTGCCGCTCGCCTTCGGCGGCCAGCGGCTCGACTGGCGCGACCTGCCGACGTCGGTCCGCGAGCGCATCCAGACCCGTGCCGGCGCCCGCGTGAGCGCCGAGACCACCCCGACGAGCGGGTTCTCGCCGGGGTTCGTCGCCGTGCTCGAGCTCGGCGACGGGCACGACGTCTTCGTCAAGGCCGTCTCCGCGGACCAGAACCCGCAGGCCCCCGAGCTCGCCCGTGCCGAGGTCCGCGCCGCCCGCGCCCTGCCCCCGCAGGTGCCCGCGCCGCGCCTGCTGTGGTCGGACGACGACGGGCAGTGGGTGCTGCTCGGCTTCGAGGCCGTGCACGGCAGCTCGCCGGAGCTCCCGTGGCGCCCGGACGACCTGGAGCGGGTCCTCGCGGCGGTCGACGCGCTCGCGGACGCCGAGCCCGTGCCGGGCCACGAGCTGCCCCGCACCGACGACCTGCTGGCGGAGGACTTCCAGGGCTGGCGGCACCTGCTCGCGGCCGACGACGCGGCCCGCGAGGCGATGGCCGCGGCCGTGGGCGAGCCGGGCCGCTGGGCTCTCGACCGGCTCGAGGACCTCGTGCTGTGGGAGCAGGACGCGCTGCGGGTGTGCGCGGGCGACAGCCTCGTGCACGGCGACCTGCGGGCCGACAACGTGATGATCGAGGAGTCGCACGGCCGGGTGTGGCTCATCGACTGGCCGCACGCGAGCGTGGGTGCGCCGTGGCTGGACCTGGCGTTCATGCTGCCGAGCGTGGCGCTGCAGGGCGGCGGCGACCCGGCGCGGCTCTTCGCGCAGCGGCCCGTCGCGGACGGTGTGACGCGCGAGGAGCTGCGGGCGTTCCTCACCGGGCTCGCCGGCTGGTACGCGTGGTCGTCGACCAGGCCCGCGCCCGTGGGCATCCCGAACCTGCGCCCGTTCCAGGCCGCGCAGGCCGCCGCGACGCTGCGGTGGCTGCGCGACCTGTCCTGACGGGTCCGGTCGCGACCCGGGGGTTCAGCCCTGCGCGCGCAGGCGGCGCACCTCGGCGGCCGCCTGGGGCAGGACGGTGAACAGGTCGCCGACGATGCCGTAGTCGGCGATCTCGAAGATGGGCGCGTCGGCGTCGGCGTTGACCGCGACGATCGTTCCGGAGGCCTGCATGCCGCCGCGGTGGTGCACCGCGCCGGAGACGCCGGCGCCGACGTACAGGCGCGGCGCGACGGTCACGCCGGTCTGGCCGATCTGGGCGTCGTGGCCGATCCACCCCTCGTCGGTGGCGACGCGGGTGGCGCCCACGGCGCCGCCGAGGGCGTCGGCGAGGTCCTCGACGGGCGAGAAGTCGCCCTCGGTGCCGCGTCCGCCGACCACGACGACGTGCGCCGAGCCGAGGTCGGGTCGCCCGGACGCGGGCCGCTCGGTGCGCTCGACGAGCTGGACGCGACGCGACGCGGCGGACACCTGCACCGGTGCGTCGACGACCGTGGGCTCGGTGGCCGCGGGGGCGTCGGCGGCGGGCACGGCGTTGGCCTTGACCGTGACGAGGGCCACCGGCGTGGTGATCGCGCAGCGCGTCGTCCACGTGCCGGCGAGCACGGTCTTGCGGGCCACGAGGCGACCGTCGGCGACCTCGAGGCCGTCCGCGTCGGTCACGACGCCGGCGCCGGTCCGCACCGCCAGGCGCGCGGCGACCTCCTTGGACTCGAACGACGACACGAGCAGCAGCAGCCCGGCTCCGGTCGCGTCGAGGAGCTGCCCGAGACCGTCCGCGACGACGGACGACAGGTGCAGGTCCGCGTCGGCGACGAGCCGGTGCACGGCCGCGACGCCCTGCGCGGCCAGCACGGGCAGGGCGGGCGCGACGTCGGCGGTGCCGGCCCACACGCCGTGCACGGGGGCGCCGTCGGCGACGGTGCGCGCGAGGGTGAGCAGCTCGCGCACGGGCGGGCGCAGCGTCCCGTCGGCGGCGTGGTCGAGCAGGACGAGCACGGGGGTGGCGGTCACGTCGGGTCCTCCGGGGTGGTGGTCAGCGCGGCACGGGGACGGCGCGGCTCAGACGAGCTTCTGCTCGACGAGCCAGGCGGCCAGGCGGGTGCCCGCGTCGCCGGTGTCCTGGACGAGCACGCGGTCCTCGCGGGGCGGGCGCGGCGCCGCGGCGAGCACCTGGGTGCGGGCCCCGGCGGTGCCGACCGTCGCGGGGTCGACGCCGAGGTCCGCGAGCGTGAGGGTCGTGACGGGCTTCTTCTTGGCCGCCATGATCCCCTTGAAGTTGGGGTACCGCGGGGCGTTCGCCTGGTCGGTGACCGACACGACCGCGGGCAGCGCCGCGGTGAGCGTCTCGCTCGCGTGGTCGAGCCGCCGCTCGACGGTGACGGTGCCGGCGCCCGGGTCCACCGTGAGGCGGGCGGCCAGGGGCAGGGACGGCAGGTCGAGCAGCTCCCCGAGCGCGGTCGGCAGCAGCGACGTCAGCCCGTCGAGGCCGGCCATGCCGGTGACCACGAGGTCGACGGGCTCGGCCGCGTGGAGGTGCCGCACGGCGGCGGCGAGCACGGTGGCGGTGCCGATCGCGTCGGACCCGGCGACGTCGTCGTCGAGCACGTGCACGGCCTGCGCCGCGCCCATCTGCAGGCCCTTGCGCACGGCGTCGACGGCGTCGTCCGGCCCGACGGTGAGCACGACGACCTCGCCGTCGTGCTCCTCGGCGAGCGTCAGCGCCGCCTCGACGGCGTTCTCGTCGAGCTCGTTCAGCGTGCCGTCGCCGAGGTCGCGCACCACGCGCCCGTCGGGACCGAGCTGCCGGTCGGACTGGATGTCGGGGACGAACTTCACGCAGACGACGATCCTCACCGGCCGAACGTTACCTCCCGCGGGGGCCGGGCCGGGCCTGCGTGTTCGTCAGGTGGAAACACCGGTGACACCTGCAGGTCGCGCGTCCTGCCACCATGAGGGCGTGACCGCCAGCCCTCGCCCCCTCTCCCTCGGCGTGCACGTCACCGGCACGGGCGTCGACGTGGCCGTGCTCGCCCCCCACGCGAGCGCCGTCGAGCTGTGCCTGCTCGACGGGCCGCACGACGCCCCGACCGAGCGCCGCGTGCCGCTGGACGGACCGCGCCTGGGCGTGTGGTCGGCGTCGGTGCCGGGCGTGCGGCCGGGGCAGCGGTACGGGTTCCGCGCGCACGGGACGTGGGAGCCCGCGTACGGCATGCGGTACAACCCCGCCAAGCTGCTCGTCGACCCCTACGCGCGCGGGCTGGTCGGGGAGCTGGCGCACGGTCCGCAGACGTACGGCCACGTCGTCGACGACGACCTCCGGGGCGACCCCTACGGCCCCGCCGACGACCGCGACTCCGCGCCGCACGTGCCGCACGGCGTCGTCGTCGACACCACGGACCTGCCCGGGCCGGACCCGGCGGCGAACCGCCCGTACCACCCGTGGTCGCGCACGGTCGTGTACGAGGCGCACGTGCGCGGGCTGACGCGCCTGCACCCGGGCGTCCCGTCCGAGCTGCGGGGCACCTACGCCGGCCTGGCGCACCCGGCCGTCGTGGACCACCTG
This sequence comes from Cellulomonas sp. SLBN-39, assembly GCF_006715865.1. NCBI lineage: Bacteria > Bacillati > Actinomycetota > Actinomycetes > Micrococcales > Cellulomonadaceae > Cellulomonas > Cellulomonas sp. SLBN-39. Next base: position 276,745 of record NZ_VFOA01000001.1, read on the forward strand.
CTGGGCCTGGGTGTCACGACGCTCGAGCTGCTGCCGGTGCACGCGTTCGCCTCCGAGCCGCACCTCGTCGCCAAGGGCCTGACGAACTACTGGGGCTACTCGACGCTCGGGTTCTTCGCCCCGCACGCCGCGTACGCCACGGCGACGGCGCGCGCCACGGGGGCGGCCGCCGTGCTCGCCGAGCTGCGCGGCGCGGTGCACGCGCTGCACGAGGCGGGCATCGAGGTGGTCCTCGACGTGGTCTACAACCACACGTGCGAGGGCGGGCTGCCGGGCCAGCACGTGTCGTGGCGGGGGCTGGACCACGCGTTCTACTACCTGCACGACGGCGCGGTGCCGGCGACGCCCGTCGACGTGACCGGCACGGGGAACTCGCTGGACTTCCGCCGGCCCCAGGTCGTGCAGATGACCATGGACTCCCTGCGGTACTGGGCGCAGGTCGTCGGCGTGGACGGCTTCCGCTTCGACCTGGCCGTCACCCTGGGCCGCGGGCACGACGGGTTCCGGCCGGACCACGCGACGCTCGTCGCCGCCGCGACGGACCCCGTGCTGCACGGGCTCAAGCTCGTGGCCGAGCCGTGGGACGTCGGCCCGGGCGGGTGGCGCACCGGGCAGTTCCCGCCGCCGTTCGCCGAGTGGAACGACCGGTTCCGCAACGCGGTGCGCTCGTTCTGGCTCGCCGACCCCGCGCGTGCGGCGCACGGGCTGCCCGGGCACCGCATGCGCGACCTCGCCACGCGTCTGTCGGGGTCGGTCGACCTGTTCGGGCACGGCTCGCCGCCGCTCGTGCGGGGCCCGCGGGCGTCGGTGAACTACGTCACGGCCCACGACGGGTTCACGATGGCCGACCTGGTGGCGTACGACCACAAGCACAACGCCGCCAACGGGGAGCAGAACCGGGACGGCACGGACGACAACCGGTCGTGGAACCACGGTGTCGAGGGGCCGGTCGACGAGGCGTCGCCGGCCGTCGACGTCGCCCCGCTGCGCCGCCGGTCGGTGCGCAACCTGTTCGCGACGCTGGTCATGTCGGCCGGCACCCCGATGATCACGGCGGGCGACGAGACGGGGCGCACGCAGCGCGGGAACAACAACGCGTACTGCCAGGACAACGAGATCTCCTGGGTCCGCTGGGACCTGTCGCCGTGGCGGGCCAACCAGCTCGCGACCGCCCGGCACCTGCTGGCGCTGCGCCGCGACCACCCCGCGCTGCGCACCGACCGGTTCTACAGCGGGGCGCCGCGCGTGCCGGGCGGGCAGAAGGACCTCGCCTGGTATGTCGCCGACGGCACGGAGTTCGACCACGGCCGGTGGCACGACGCGTCGGTGCGGACGTTCCAGATGCTGCGGGTGGCCCCGCCCCCGGACGCCGACCAGGTGCTGCTCGTCGTCAACGGCGCGCTCGACGCGGTCGACGTGACGCTGCCGTCGGTGCCCGGCGGCCCGTGGGAGCTGGCGTGGGACTCGGTGTGGGAGCACCCCGCGGAGATCCGCACGAGCGCCATCACCGGTGCCCTGCACCTGGAGCCGGGCACCACGACCCCGCTGGAGCCGCTGTCGATGCGGGTGTACGTCCGCAGCTGAGCCGCCCGCCCGTCCCCCTCCCGCCGTGCTGGCCCGGTGCGTAGGGTCGCCCCATGGGATCCCACGACGTCGTGGTCGTCGGTGCCGGGCTCGCGGGCCTGGTCGCCACCGCCGAGCTCCTGGACGCCGGGCGGCGCGTCCTGCTGCTCGACGCGGAGCCCGCCGCGAGCCTCGGCGGGCAGGCGTGGTGGTCGTTCGGCGGGCTGTTCCTCGTCGGGACGCCCGAGCAGCGTCGCCTCGGGGTGCACGACTCCGCCGAGCTGGCCCTGGCCGACTGGTACGGCTCGGCCGCGTTCGCCGACGACGGCACGGACCGGTGGGGCCGCGCGTGGGCCGAGGCGTTCGTGCACTTCGCCGCCGGCGAGATGCGCGCCTGGCTGCACGCGCGCGGCGTGCGGTGGTTCCCGCTGGTGCAGTGGGCCGAGCGCGGCGGGTACCTGGCCGACGGGCACGGCAACTCCGTGCCCCGGTTCCACATCACCTGGGGCACGGGCCCCGCCGTCCTCGAGCCGTTCGTGCGGACCCTGCTCGACGCGCACGCCGACGGGCGCGTCGAGGTGCGGACCCGGCACCGGGTCACCGCGCTGGTGACGACCGACGGACACGTCACCGGCGTCCGGGGCGACGACCTCGCCCCCGACCCGGCCCCGCGGGGGGCGCCGAGCACCCGGCGCGCGGTGCGGGCGTTCGAGGTCGCAGCACCCGCGGTCGTCGTCGCGACGGGCGGCATCGGCGCCGACCACGACCTCGTGCGCGCGGCGTGGCCCGCGGGCGCCGGGCGCCTGCCGGACCGGATGCTCCAGGGCGTGCCGGACCACGTCGACGGCTCGGGCATCGCCGCCGCGCGCGACGCGGGGGCGCACGTCGCGCACGCGGACCGCATGTGGCACTACCCGGAGGGTGTGGCGGACCCGTCGCCGGTGTGGTCGCGGCACGGCGTGCGGATCCTGCCGGGCCCCAGCGCGCTGTGGCTCGACGCCGACGGGCACCGTCTGCCGCCGCCGTTGTTCCCGGGCTTCGACTCCCTGGGCGCGCTGCGGCACGTCACGGGCCGGGGTGACGACCACTCGTGGTTCGTGCTGGACCGGACGGTCCTCGGTGCCGAGCTCGCGCTGTCCGGGTCGGACCAGAACCCGGACCTGACCGGCCGCAGCGTGCCCGCGCTGGCGCAGCGCGTCCTGCCCGGTGCCGTCGGGCCCGTCGAGGAGTTCGCACGCCGCTCCCCGGACTTCGTCACCGCCGGCACCCCGGCGGGGCTCGCGGCGGCGATGAACGCGCTGACCGGGACCGACCGCGTCGACGGCGAGCGGCTGGCCCGCACGATCGAGGCCCGCGACGCGCAGGTCGCGACCGGGCTGGGCAAGGACCTGCAGGTCACCGCGACGGCGATGGCGCGCCGGTACGTCGTCGACCGGCTCGTGCGCGTCGCGCCCCCGCACCGGATGCTCGACCCCGCGCACGGCCCGTTGCACGCGGTCCGGCTGCAGGTGCTCACGCGCAAGACCCTCGGCGGCGTCGCGACCGACCTGGAGGGCAGGGTCCTGCGCCCGGACGGCGAGGTGCTGCCGGGGCTGTGGGCCGTGGGCGAGGCCGCCGGGTTCGGGGGCGGGGGCGTGCACGGGCACCGGGCGCTGGAGGGCACGTTCCTCGGTGGCTGCCTGTTCACGGGCCGCACCGCGGGGCGCGCGCTCGCCGCCACGCTCTGAGCCCGCGCGCCCGGGCGTCACGACACCGGTGGGCCCGCGCGTCGGGGCGCGGGCCCACCGGTGTCAGTCGCCCGCGGTCGCGACCAGCCCCAGGTCGGTGGCCGACGTCAGCGCCTCGTGGCGGGGCACGACGCGCACGGTGTAGCCGAAGTGGCCGGTGCCGGTGAGCCCGATCTGCGTGCCGAACACCCAGCGCCCGGCCTCGAGCTCCTCGGTGACCGTGAGGGCCCGGACGGTGTGGTCGGCGAGCTGCTCGTCGTCGTCGACCGTGCCGTGCAGCACCTGCACCTCGACGTCCTGCGGCCGCAGCCCGCCGAGGGAGACCCACGCGTGCACGGCGAGGGTGTCCCCGACCTGCGGGGCGTCGCCGACGCCGGAGGAGTCCACGTGGTCGACCCGCACGTCCGACCACGCCGCGCGCACGCGGGCCTTCCACGCGGCGAGCTCGCGCGCCCCGGCGGCGTCGTCGGCCGCGAGGGTCGCCCCCGCACGGGCCGCCGGCTCGTACATGTGCGCCACGTAGTCGGCGACCATGCGCGTGGCCTGCACCTTCGGCCCGAGCGTCGCGAGCGTCTGACGGACCATGGCGAGCCACGGCACGGGCACGCCACGCTCGTCGCGGTCGTAGAACGTGGGCGCGACCTGGTGCTCGAGGAGGTCGTACAGCGCGGCCGCCTCGACCCGGTCCCGCTCCGCCGGGTCGTCCACGTCGTCCGCGGTGGGGATCACCCAGCCGTGGCGCACGTCGTGCCACTCGTCCCACCACCCGTCGCGCACGGACAGGTGCAGGCCGCCGTTGAGCGCGACCTTCATGCCCGACGTCCCGCACGCCTCGCGCGTGCGCACGGGGGTGTTCAGCCACACGTCGCAGCCGGGGTACAGCGTCGCGGCCATCCGCATGTCGTAGTCGGGCAGGAACACGATCCGGTGCCGCACGTCGTGCGCGTCCGCGAAGGCCACGAGGTCGGCGATCAGGCGCTTGCCGCCGTCGTCGTCGGGGTGGGCCTTGCCCGCGACGACCACCTGCACGGGCCGCTCGGGGTGCAGCAGCAGGGCCCGGAACCGCTCGGGGTCCGCGAGCATGAGTGTGAGCCGCTTGTACGTGGCCGCGCGCCGCGCGAAGCCGATCGTCAGGACGTCGGGCGACAGCGCGTCGTCCACCCACCCGAGCTCGGACTCGGCGGCACCCCGGGCCTGCCACGACGCGCGCACGCGGCGGCGGGCGTCCTGCACGAGGCGTGTGCGCAGACCGGTCCGCAGCTCCCACAGCTCGACGTCGTCGACGAGGTCGCGCCGGACCCAGCCGGCGCCCGTCGCCGAGTCGTGCGGCTTCATGCGGCGCGTGGCCAGGTCGGTGACCTCGCGCGCGACCCAGGTCGGGGCGTGCACGCCGTTCGTGATCGAGCCGATCGGCACCTCGACCGGGTCGAAGCCCGGCCACAGCGGCCCGAACATCTCGCGGGAGACCTTGCCGTGCAGGCGCGAGACACCGTTGGCCCGCCCGGACAGCCGCAGCCCCATGAGGGCCATGTTGAACACCAGCGGGTCGCCGCCCGCGTGCTCCTCGGCGCCCAGCGCCAGCACACGGTCGGTCTCGAGGTGGCCCCCCGTGTCGAGCGCCTCGACGTACGCGCCGACCAGCGCACGGTCGAACCGGTCGATGCCCGCGGGCACCGGCGTGTGCGTGGTGAAGACCGTGGTCGTGCGGACCAGCTCGAGCGCGGCGTCGGCGTCGACCCCCTCCTCGACCAGCTCGCGGACCCGCTCCACCCCGAGGAACCCGGCGTGCCCCTCGTTCGTGTGGAACACCGCGGGGTCCTGCGCGCCCGTGAGCTCCGACCACAGCCGCAGCGCCCGCACGCCGCCGACGCCCAGCAGCAGCTCCTGCTGCAGCCGGTGCTCGCCCGAGCCGGCGTACAGCCGGTCCGTGACCGCGCGGGCCTCGTCGTCGTTGCCCGGCACGTCCGAGTCCAGCAGCAGCAGCGGCACCCGGCCGACCTGCGCCACCCACACGTGGGCCCGCAGCGTCCGGCCGCCCGGCATCCCCAGCGTCACCGCCGCGGGCTCGCCCGTCCGGTCGCGCAGCAGGGCCACCGGCAGGCCGTCGGGGTCGTGCACGGGCAGGTGCTCGACCTGCCAGCCGTCCCGGGTCAGCCCCTGCCGGAAGTACCCCGAGCGGTACAGCAGCCCGACCCCCACGAGCGGCACTCCGAGGTCCGACGCGCTCTTGAGGTGGTCGCCGGCCAGGACGCCGAGACCGCCCGAGTACTGCGGCAGCGTGGGCGCGACGCCGAACTCCGGGGAGAAGTACGCGACCGCGTCGGGCAGGTGCTCGCCGGTCTGGCGCTGGTACCAGCGGGGGCGCTCGCGGTACGCGGCCAGGTCCGCCGAGGCCGCGCGCACCTTCGCCACGACGTCGTCGTCGGCCGCGAGCTCGGCGAGCCGTGCGCGCGAGAGCGCCCCGAGCAGCGCCACCGGGTCCTGCCCGACCTGCTCCCACACCTGCGGGTCGAGCCCGGCGAACAGGTCGCGCGTGCCCGCGTGCCACGACCAGCGCAGGTTGCGCGCCAGCACGTCGAGCTCGGCCAGCGGTTCGGGCAGCACGGTGCGGACGGTGAACCGTCGGATCGCTCTCACGGCCGAAGACTACGCATTCCGGGCGTATCCCACAGCCCTCCGGACGGACGAGGTGCGACCGGTGCCGGACGACCGTCCGGGTGACGACCTCCCAGGTGCCGCGACCCCGGGTCGGCCGATAGGTTCGTCACCGTGACCTCCCCGCGCCCACGACGCACCCCCGCGGCCGACGCGACCCCGCCCCGCACGGCCACCTCCGCCGCCGTCCCGGGGGGTGCACCGACCGGTCCGACGGCTGCACCGGCCCCCGCGCCGCGCGCCCTGCCCTCCTCCAGCAGCCCCGCGACCGAGGCGATCCCGATCGTCCGCGCACCCCAGGACGCCGGTGCCGCACCGGCCGCCGACCCCTCGGCCACCCCCCAGCGCCGCCGCCGGCCACGCCCGTCCACCCCCCGTCGGTCCGTCGCCCGCAAGGTCGCCGCCCGCCCCCGCCGGCGCGGTGCCGCCCCCGCCCGCGCGCTGCCCGTGGGGCGCATCCCGATCATCGACGTCGACCCCGTCACCGAGGAGGGGCGCTTCCCCGCCAAGGCCGTGGTCGGCGAGGCCGTGCCCGTGCGCGCGACGGTCTTCCGCGAGGGCCACGACGCGGTGGGCGCGACCGCCGTGCTGGTCCGTCCCGACGGCACCGACCACTCGTGGGCGCGGATGGTCGACGTCGCCCCCGGGCTGGACCGGCTCGAGGCCCGCCTCGTCCCCGACGCCGAGGGCGACTGGTCGTTCCGCGTCGAGGCGTGGTCCGACCCGTACGGCACCTGGTCGCACGACGCCGCGATCAAGGTCGACGCGGGCGTCGACGTCGAGCTGATGCTCACCGAGGGCGCGCTGCTGCTGCACCGCGCGGCCGAGCGCCGCGGCGCCGCGGCCATGCCGCCCACCGACGCCCAGGTGCTGCGCGACGCGGTGACCGCGCTGCGCGACACGCACCGCCCGCCGCAGGCCCGCCTCGCCGCGGGCCTGTCCGCGCCCGTGCAGTCCGCGCTGGCCCGCACGCCGCTGCGCGACATGGTGACGCTGTCGCGGCGCTACCCCCTCGTCGTGCACCGCGAGCTCGCGCTCGCCGGCTCGTGGTACGAGCTGTTCCCGCGCTCGCACGGCGCGCACCGCGACCCTCAGACGGGCGAGTGGCGCTCGGGCACGCTGCGCACCGCGGCGCAGGAGCTGCCGCGCATCGCGTCGATGGGCTTCGACGTCGTGTACCTCACGCCGATCCACCCGATCGGCCGGACCCATCGCAAGGGCCGCAACAACTCGCTGACGGCCGTCCCGGGCGACCCGGGCTCGCCGTACGCGATCGGTTCCGCCGACGGCGGGCACGACGCGATCGAGCCGTCCCTGGGCACGTTCGAGGACTTCGACGCGTTCGTGGCCCGCGCCAAGGAGCTCGGCATGGAGGTCGCGCTCGACGTGGCCCTGCAGGCGTCCCCGGACCACCCGTGGGTGACCGAGCACCCGGAGTGGTTCACGACGCGCGCGGACGGCACGATCGCGTACGCGGAGAACCCGCCGAAGAAGTACCAGGACATCTACCCGCTGAACTTCGACAACGACCCCGAGGGGATCTACGCCGAGGTCCGCCGCGTCCTGCAGGTGTGGATCGACCACGGGGTGACCGCGTTCCGCGTGGACAACCCGCACACCAAGCCGCTGTCGTTCTGGCAGCGCCTGCTGGCGGACGTGCGCTCGGATCACCCCGACGTGCTCTTCCTGTCGGAGGCGTTCACGCGCCCGGCGATGATGCTCACGCTCGGCAAGGTGGGCTTCCACCAGTCGTACACGTACTTCACGTGGCGCAACACGAAGGCCGAGCTGGAGGAGTACCTGGCGCGCGTCGGCGGACCGGAGGCGGCGTGGATGCGCCCGAGCTTCTGGCCGACGACGCACGACATCCTGCCGCCGTACCTGCAGCACGGCGGCACCACGGGCTTCGCGGTCCGCGCGGTGCTCGCGGCGCTGGGCGCCCCGACGTGGGGCGTGTACTCCGGCTACGAGCTCGTCGAGAACGTGCCGCGCCCGGGTGTCGAGGAGCAGATCGACAACGAGAAGTACGAGTTCCGCCCGCGCGACTGGGCGCGCGCCGACGACCTCGGCATCGCGCTGCTGGTCGGCCGGCTCAACGAGATCCGCCGCGAGCACCCGGCCCTGCGCCGGCTGCGCAACGTGCGGGTGCACGCGACGTCGGACGACTCCCTGGTGGCGTTCTCCCGCCACGTGGACGCCGCGCACTCCCCCACCGGTCGCCCGGACACCGTGGTCGTGGTGGTCAACCTCGACCCGCACCAGCCGCACGAGGGCGTGGTCGAGCTCGACCTGACGGCGTTCGGCCTGCCCGCGGGGCGCGCCGTGGTCGCCCACGACGTGCTCGCCGGCGAGAGCTACGCGTGGTCGGACCGCGTGTGGGTGCGGCTGGACCCGCAGGTCCGCGTCGCGCACGTCGTGCACCTCGAGCACCCCGGCGCGCCGTCGTGAGCCACGTCGAGCCGCCCCCGTCGACCGCGGCCCTGGCGCTCGGCGGGCTGCCGGGGCGCCGCCAGCCCGCCGTGCCCGCGGCGCCGCCCCGCGGTCCCGTGGAGAACGACCCGGACTGGTACCGCACCGCGGTGTTCTACGAGGTCATGCTGCGCACGTTCTCGGACTCGGCCGGCAACGGGTCGGGCGACCTGCGCGGCCTCATCGACCGGCTGGACTACCTGCACTGGCTCGGGATCGACTGCCTGTGGCTGCCGCCGTTCTACCCGTCGCCGCTGCGCGACGGCGGCTACGACGTGTCGGACTACACCGCGGTGGCGTCGCAGTACGGCACGCTCGAGGACTTCCAGGCCCTCGTCGCCGAGTGCCACCGGCGCGGCATGCGCATCGTCGTCGACCTCGTGATGAACCACACGAGCGACCAGCACCCGTGGTTCCAGGCGTCGCGCTCGGACCCGGAGGGCCCGTACGGCGACTTCTACGTGTGGGACGACGACAACACGCGCTACCCCGACGCGCGCATCATCTTCGTCGACACCGAGACGTCGAACTGGACCTTCGACCCCGTGCGCCGGCAGTACTTCTGGCACCGGTTCTTCTCGCACCAGCCCGACCTGAACTTCGAGAACCCGCGGGTCGTCGAGGCCATGATGGACGTCGCGCGGTTCTGGCTGCGGCTGGGGGTCGACGGGTTCCGGCTCGACGCGGTCCCCTACCTGTTCGAGGCCGAGGGGACGAACTGCGAGAACCTGCCGCAGACGCACGAGTTCCTGCGCGACATGCGTCGGATGATCGACACGGAGTTCCCGGGCCGGATCGCGCTCGCCGAGGCCAACCAGTGGCCCGAGGACGTCGTGCACTACTTCGGCACGGACGATGAGCCCGAGTGCCACATGTGCTTCCACTTCCCCGTGATGCCGCGCATCTACTACGCGCTGCGCGACCAGCGGGCCACGCAGATCGTCGACATCCTCGCCGACACGCCCCCCATCCCGGCGGGCGGGCAGTGGAGCACGTTCCTGCGCAACCACGACGAGCTCACGCTCGAGATGGTCTCGACGGAGGAGCGCGCGTCGATGTACGGGTGGTACGCGCCCGACTCGCGCATGCGCGCGAACGTCGGCATCCGCCGCCGCCTGGCGCCGCTGCTGGACAACTCCCGCAAGGAGATCGAGCTCGCGCACGCCCTGCTGCTGTCGCTGCCGGGCAGCCCGTGCCTGTACTACGGCGACGAGATCGGCATGGGCGACAACATCTGGCTGCCCGACCGGGACGCCGTGCGCACCCCGATGCAGTGGACCCCGGACCGCAACGCGGGGTTCTCGACCGCCGACCCCGGCAAGCTGTACCTGCCGCTGAACCAGTCGCTGGTCTACCACTACGGCAACGTCAACGTGGAGTCCCAGCTCGCCCAGCCGACGTCGCTGCTGCACTGGGTGCACGGCATGCTCGCGGTCCGCCGCCGGCACCCGTCCCTGGGCCGGGGCACGTTCGAGGTCGTGGCGTCCGACAACGACGCGGTGCTGACGTTCCTGCGCCGCACGGCCGACGAGACGATCCTGTGCGTCGCGAACCTCGCGGCGACCCCGCGTGCCACGACCGTGCACATGCCGACCATGGCGGGCATGCACGCGCGCGACGTGTTCGGGGGCGCGCACTTCCCCGACGTGGGCCCCGACGGCTCGATGACCTTCACGATGGGGTCCCGGGAGTTCTACTGGCTGGAGCTGACGCGCCCGTGACCCTCGACGCCCGCGCCCCCGACGACCGCGACCGGCAGGTCCTGGACCTGCTGCGCGGGTGGCTGCCCGGACGCCGGTGGTACCCGGCCAAGGGTGCGTCCGCGGACCTGTCGCTCGTGGGCACGCTCGTCCTGCCGGGCGGCCTGTCCGACGGTGCCCAGGTGCGCGTGCTGCTCGTGCGCGCGCACGCGGGCTCGGTCGACGTCGTCCTGCAGGTCCCGGTCGTGCTCGAGCCGGTCGCCCCCGTCCCTGCGGGGCCGGCGGACGCGTCCGACGACGGGGTGCTGGGCCGGGCCGGTGGCGTCCTCGTGCGCGACGGTGCGGGCGACCCGCGGTTCCTGCGGGCGTGGCTCGCGGCCGCCGAGGGCCCCGGGGCGGACGTCGACGTCGCGGCGGCGCGCGTCGTCACGGGCGAGCAGTCCAACACGTCCGTCGTGCTGCCGGGCACGGACGGTGCGCCCGCCGGCATCCTCAAGGTGCTGCGGACCGTCGCCGCGGGCGAGAACCCGGACATCGACGTGCCCCGGCACCTGGTCGGCGCGGGCTGGGACGGCGTCCCGGCTCCGCTGGCGTGGGCGACGGCGCGCTGGACCGCCCCGGACGGCACGCCGTCGACCGGCTACCTCGGGGTGCTGAGCGCGTTCGTCCCGGGCGCACGGGACGGCTTCGAGCTGGCCTGCGAGGCCGCGCGGACGGGCACCGACCTGGGTGCGCTGGCCCACGAGCTCGGTGCGACGGTCGCCGGCATGCACGCCGCGCTCGTCGACGCGTACGGCACGGACGCGGGCACGTCCCCGGCCGCGGACGCCCCGGCCGGGGTGCCGCCGGTGCCCGCCACGGGCCCGGCCGCGGTCGCGGTCGCCCTCACGACGCGCCTGGCGTGGGCGACCGCCGCGGTGCCCGCGCTGGCGGCCCGTGCGGCCGGCGTCCGCGAGGTGGTGGACCGGGTGGCCGCGCTGGGCTCGACCCCGCCCCGGCAGCGCGTGCACGGCGACCTGCACCTGGGTCAGGTGCTGCGCTCGGGCGACCGCTGGTTCGTGATCGACTTCGAGGGTGAGCCGCTGGCCCCGCTGGAGGCCCGGACCCGCCCGGACCTGGCGCTGCGGGACGTCGCGGGCCTGCTGCGCTCGTTCGACTACGCCGCGGCGGTCGGTGGTCTGGGCGGCGCCGCGGCCGACGCGTGGACGGCGTCCGCGCGCGCCGGTCTGCTGCGCGGGTACGGCGTGCAGGACGACCCGGGCCAGGCGCTGCTGCTGCGCGCGCTCGAGCTCGACAAGACCCTGTACGAGGTCGTGTACGAGGCCCGCAACCGTCCGGCGTGGGCGCCGATCCCCCAGGCGGGCCTGGACCGGCTCCTCGGCTGAGGACGGTCCCGGCCGGGGCGACCCGCCGGGCTCCCCGGTGCGGCGGCCCGCTCAGGCGACCCCGGAGCCGGCGACGGGCACGGCGCCGCTCTCGCCGAGGACCACCCGCATGCCCTGCTGCCGCGGCGCGAGCTCGCTCTGCAGCACGAGGGCCGCACCACCGACGGCGGCGGCCTCGGAGGCGTGCGCCGAGATGCGCACGTCCACCGCGTGGGCCCCGCGGGCGAAGAAGCCCGCGGCGAGCCGCTCCTGCACGACCGGCAGGTACAGCGACCCGGCGAGCGCGAACGCCGGCCCGGTGAGCACGACGGTGTCGAGGTCGAGCAGGTTCGCCAGGGTGTGCGCGGCGACGGCGACGTACTCGGCGGACTCGCGCAGGATCGCCATCGGGGCGGCGTCGCCGCGCGCGGCGGCCCGGGCGAGGGTCGCGAAGTCCTCGGAGACGGTCCGTCCGGGCAGGGCCAGGCCGACCTGGGCGGCGTGGGCGACGACCGCCGCGGGCCCGGCGAACGCCTCGACGCACCCGCGCGCGCCGCACCAGCAGCGCGGGCCGTCGAGGTCGACGCACACGTGCCCGACCTCGCCGGCGTTGGAGGAGCGGCCGCGGAACACGGTGCCGTCGACGACGATGCCCGCGCCGATCCCGGTCCCCATGTAGAGCGCGGCGCAGGCCGTGCCGGTACCGATCCCGCCGGACCAGTACTCCCCGACCGCGGCCGCGGTCGCGTCGTTGTCGAGGAGGACGGGCAGGCCGACGGCGTCCTCGATGGCGTCGGCGAGCGGGAAGTCGGCCCAGTGCTGCATGACGGGCGGGGTGAGCGTCATGCCGGTGCCCGACGCGATGGGCCCGGGCGAGACGACGCCGACGCCGACGAGCCGGGCCGGGTCCACGCCGATGCGGTCGACGGTGGTCGCGATCTCGGCGGCGATGCGGGCGACCACGTCGCGGGGGTCGTCGGCGCCGGCGCCGGGGCGCCGCCAGCGGGCGACGACCGCACCGCCGAGGTTGGCGACGACGTAGGTGATCCCGGCGTGGTCGAGGTGGACCCCGACGGCGTAGCGCGCGGTCGGCTCGAGCTGCAGGAGCATGCGCGGCTTGCCGCCCGTGGACTCGGCGCGCCCGGCCTCGACGACGAGGCCGTCGTCGATGAGGCGCCGCACGACCGTGGAGACGGTCGCGGCGGTGAGCCCGGTGACGCGGGTGAGCTCGACGCGGCTGATGGTGCCGGCAGCGCGGATGACGTCGAGGATCGCCGCACCGCTGCTGGTGTGCGCGGCTCCGAGCCCGGCCCCGTTCACGTGTCCTCCGTCGGTCGGTGGTGCCGCGTGGCGCGGCGCCGTCCCGGACAACGATAGGGACACGGTCCGCACCTGCTGACGACACGCCGTTGACTTACTTTGTTCGGCGGCCTAAGAATCTACCAGGCGCACGCGTCACCCCCGGGAGAGCGCACCCGCCACCCGCAGCCGGCACACCGAGGTGCCGGCGACGACGAGAGGATCAACGATGTTCCTTCACCAGCGACGTGCTCGCCTGGCGGTGGCGTCGACGGCCGTCGGCGTGCTCGCGCTCGTCGGCGCGTGCTCGAGCGACGGAGCCGGCGACGCCGAGGAGAGCCAGAGCGGTGAGCCGTCGGGCGAGATCACCGTGCTGACCTGGCGCACGGACCTCGTCGAGGACGGCACGTTCGACGAGTACGTCGAGACCTTCAAGGCCGCGTACCCCGAGGTCACCGACGTCAAGGTCGAGGGCATCACCGACTACGAGGGCGAGGTGCGCACGCGCATGAACACCTCGAACTACGGCGACGTGCTCGCGATCCCCGGCTCCGTCACGCCCGACCAGCTCGGCCAGTTCTTCGAGCCGCTCGGCGAGTTCGACGAGATGTCGCAGGAGTACCGCTGGATCGCCGACAAGACCTACGAGGGCCTGTCCTACGGCATCCCGGTCGTCGGCAACGTGCAGGGCATCGTCTACAACACCGCCGTCTGGGAGGCCGCGGGCATCGAGGACTTCCCCACCACCCCGGACGAGTTCCTCGACGACCTGCAGACCATCAAGGACTCCGCCGACGGCGTCGTGCCGCTGTACACGAACTACAAGGACGCCTGGCCGCTGTCGCAGTGGGACGGCGCCCGCGGCGCCGTGACCGCCAACCCCGACTACGTCAACGAGATGACGGGGACGGACGCCCCCTGGTCGGAGGACACCGACACCGGCGTGATCGACGGGCTCATCTACGACGTCGTCGCGCAGGGCCTCACGGAGGCCGACCCCACGACCACGAACTGGGAGGAGTCCAAGCGGCTGCTCGGCACCGGCGAGGTCGCCACGATGGTGCTGGGGTCGTGGGCGATCCCGCAGATGCAGGACGCCGCGGAGGCCGCGGGCGCCAGCCGTGAGGACATCGGCTACATGCCGTTCCCCGCGCAGGTCGACGGCACGTTCCACGCGGTGGCCGGCGGGGACTACAACCTCGGCATCAACGTGAACTCGGAGAACAAGGTCACCGCGCGGGCGTGGATCGACTGGTTCAACAACGAGTCGGGCTTCTCGGAGTCGCAGGTCGGCCTGTCCCCCCGGGTCGACGGCGAGGTGCCCGAGGCGCTCGCGTCGTTCGTCGACGAGGTCGAGCTCATCACGATGAACCCGGCGCCCGAGGGCAAGGAGTCGCTGTTCGCCGACATCGACACCGCGTCGGGCATCGTCACGACCGACCCCAAGTACCGCCAGCAGATCGTCGACGACGCCCGTTCGGGCGACCGCACCAAGCAGCAGGTGTTCGACGACCTGAACGAGGCGTGGGCCGCCGGCCGCGCCGACGTCGGCGCCTGAGGAGCGAGGGCACCGTCATGACCACCGCACCGTCGCCGCTGCGCAGCGGGACGGCGGCGCGTCAGGCACCCGGTGCCGGTGCCGCCCGGGGGACCACCCCGGGCGGCACCGGCCGCGGGCCCTGGCTGCGCCGCCTGACGCCGTACCTGTTCCTGCTCGTCCCCGTCGCGCTGCTGCTGGTGCTGACCTACCTGCCCGTGGCGAACATGTTCTGGTACTCGGTCACCGACTGGGACGGCCTGGACAAGGTCAAGAACTTCGTCGGGCCGGACAACTACGTCGAGGTCTTCACCGAGCCGGACAACCTGCGGGTCTTCTACGTCTCGCTGTACTACTTCGTCGCCTCGTTCGTGCAGATGGCGCTCGCCCTGTACTTCGCGACGATCCTGTCGTTCAAGGTCCGCCTGAAGAACCTGTGGAAGGGGATCCTCTTCTTCCCGTACCTCATCAACGGGGTCGCGATCGGGCTGATCTTCCTCAACTTCCTCAAGCCCGGCGGCGGCCTGGACACCGTCCTGCTCGCCACCGGCCTGGACGCGCTCGTGCAGCAGTGGACGGGCGACCCCGACGTCGCGAACTACTCGCTCGCCGCGGTCTCGGTGTGGCGGTACATGGGCCTGAACTTCGTGATGTTCCTCGGCGCGATCCAGTCCATCGACGGGCAGATCTACGAGGCGGCCGAGCTCGACGGCGCCAACCGCTGGCACCAGTTCCGGCACATCATCGCGCCGTCCATCAAGCCGATCCTCGGCCTGTCGTTCATCCTCGCCATCTCCGGCTCGCTGTCGGTCTTCGAGATCCCGTACGTGATGACGGGCGGGGGCAACGGCACCGAGACCTTCGTGATCCGCACCGTGTGGATGGCCTTCAACCGCGGGATGGTCGGGCTGGCGTCGGCCATGGCCGTGATCCTGCTGATCATCGTGCTGCTCGTGACCTGGGTCCAGCGCAGGGTGGTCCCCGACGAGGAGGTCGACCTCACATGACGCGCGCCGTCACCTCGACGTTCAAGTACGTCTCGCTCGTCCTCGCCTCGATCGCGATGCTCCTGCCCATCGGGCTGATCGTGTTCGGCTCGTTCAAGACGAACCAGGAGTTCCTCGCGACCAACCCGTTCACGCTCCCCGCGAGCTGGACCAACCTGGAGAACTACGCGACGGCGTGGACCCGCGGGGGCATGGGCCTGGGTTTCGTCAACACGTTCGTCGTGTTCGCCGCCGCGATCGTCGGCACCATCCTCATCGGGGCGGCCGCGGCGTACGCGCTCGACCGGTTCCGGTTCCACGGCCGGCGCGGCGTGCTCAACATGTTCCTGCTCGCCACGCTGGTGCCCGGCGTCACCACGCAGGTCGCCACGTTCCAGATCATCAACGCCCTCGGGCTCTACAACACCCGCTGGGCGCTGATCGTGCTGTTCATGGGCACCGACATCATCTCGATCTACATCTTCCTGCAGTTCATGCGGTCGATCCCCCGCTCGCTGGACGAGGCCGCGATGATCGAGGGCGCGGGCCACCTGCGGATCTTCTTCCAGATCATCCTGCCGAACCTCAAGCCCGCGATCGCCACGGTCGTGATCATCAAGGGCATCGGCATCTACAACGAGTTCTACCTGCCGTTCCTGTACCTGCCCGACTCGGACCTGCGGCCGGTGTCGACGGCGCTGTTCGCCTTCAAGGGCCCGTACGGGTCGGAGTGGGAGATCATCTCGGCGGCCGTGGTCATCACGATCATCCCGATCCTGGTGCTGTTCCTGTTCCTGCAGCGGTACATCTACAACGGCTTCACGTCGGGCGCCACGAAGTAGCGCCACGACCCGGCCGCGCCACCGCAGGCCGCACCACCACCAGCCGCGCACGACGGCGGCGCCGCCCCCGCCCGGGGCCCGGCGCCGCCGTCGTCGTCCGCCCGGGCACGGACCGTCCCGGGCCCGCCCGTCACACGCGCGTCGCGCGCACCAGCACCAGCCGCTCGGAGGACAGCACGGGGGCGCGCACGCCGACCTCGGCGAGCGCCCGCCCGGGCAGGCGCAGGCCCGCGGGCGTCCACCACGGGCACGCCAGGCCGTGCGTCACGACGTCGCCCGGCGCCTGGGGGCGCACGTGGTACACGGCGTCCGGGTCGAGCCCCGGCAGAGGCACGCGGTCCGCGGGCAGCTGGGCCGACATCGCGGTCGTCGCGATCGCGAACAGCGCGTCGGACCCGTCCTGGGCGACGACACCGTGCACGCGCACCGCCGGGTCGGGCACGTCCGCGTGCACGCTCACGCCCGTGTGCAGCAGCGGGCGCACGTCCTTGTAGAGGGCGACCCACGCGGCGAGCTCGGCGAGCTGGTCGGCGTCGGCCTCGCGCAGGTCCCACTCGATGCCGAGGTGGCCGAACAGCGCGGTCCCGGCCCGGAACCCGAGCGTGTGCGCCCGCCCCGTGCTGTGCGCGGTGCCCGACCCGATGTGCGCGCCGATCATCTCCAGCGGCACGAGCAGGTTGGTCCACGGCTGGATCTGCTGGCGCTCGAGCGCGTCGATGCAGTCGGACGCCCACACCCGGTCGGTGCGCTGCAGGATCTCCAGGTCCACACGGGCCCCGCCCGACGAGCAGGACTCGATCTCGACGTCGGGGTGCCGCGCGCGCAGCGCGTCGAGGAGCCGGTACGCGGCCAGGGTCTGCTCGTGCACCCCCGGCACCCCGAGCTCGCCGTGGCCCGCGTCGACGAGGTCGCGGTTGTGGTCCCACTTGAGGTACGCGATGTCGTGCTCGGTCAGGAGCGCGTCGAGCCGGTCGAGGACGTGCGCGAACGCCTCGGGGCGGGCCAGGTCGAGCACGTGCTGCTGCCGCGCCGGCCGGGGCAGCCGGGACGGCAGCCGCAGCAGCCAGTCCGGGTGCGCCCGGGCGAGGTCGGAGTCGAGGTTGACCATCTCGGGCTCGACCCACAGCCCGAACTCCATGCCGAGGCCCGTCACGTGCCGGACCAGGGGGTTCAGGCCGTCGGGCCAGACGTCGCGCGAGACCGTCCAGTCGCCCAGCCCGCTCGTGTCGTCGCGGCGCGAGCCGAACCAGCCGTCGTCCAGGACGAACCGCTCGACACCCACCTGCGCCGCGGTGTCCGCGAGCGCGGTGAGCGTGCCGAGGTCGTGCGCGAAGTAGACGGCCTCCCACGTGTTGAGGGTGACCGGCCGGGGTCGGCGGGGGTGCTGGGGGCGGGCCCGCAGCCAGGTGTGCACGCGCGCGGCGAGGTCGTCGAGCCCGGCGCCCGCGTAGAGGCCGTAGACCCAGGGGGTCGTGTACGCCTCCCCCGGGTGCAGGCGCACCTCGCCGGGCAGCAGCAGCTCGCCGCCGCCGAGAAGGCCCTCGTGGTGGTGGGACCGCTCGGCGAGGCTGCGGTGGTTGCCCGACCAGGCGACGTGCACGCCCCAGCCCTCGCCGCGGCGGTGCCCGAGGTCGGCGGTGCCGGCGACGAGCACGAACGCCGCGTCGTAGCCGGTGCGCCCGCGCCGGTTCTCCCGCACGCGCGCGCCGTGCGTGAAGGCGGTCCGCAGGGGGGTGCGCTCGCGGGCCCAGTGACCGCCGAGGTCGAGCAGCTCGACGGCGCGGGCGGGCACCGGGAGCGTGAGGGTGACCTGGCCGACCTCGTAGGTGTCGTCGGCGGTGTTCGTCAGGGTGGCGCGCTGCCGCACGAGGCCCTGGGGCGTGAGCTCCAGGTGCAGCGCGAGGGTGAGCCCTGCGGCGTCGTCGACGGCCTGGACGGTCACGACGCCCCCTGCGCCACCGGCGTGGTGTCCCGCACGGTCGGCCTCGTGGTCGGTGCCGCGCACGTCGGCGGACGTGGTGCGGAACGACGTGGACCAGTCGCGGCCGCCCCGGCTGCCGACCAGCCCGGGTGTGCCCACCCAGCCGGCGGAGTGCTCGGGAAGCACGGCGACGTCGACCTCGCCGTCGACCGCGAAGCCGCGGGGCGCGGGCCGTCCTGCGGTGCGCAGGTCGGCGAGCAGGTCGGTGCCGAGCGGGCCGAGGTCGGCGCCCCAGTGCAGGACCCGCGGCAGGGTCCCCCCGGAGAGGTCGAGCACGAGGCTCACCCCTGCGGCTCGTAGGTGCAGGACCTCGGGCGCATCGGCACGCACGGCAACCTCCGTCGGCTGGTCGGACGGCCCCACTGTAGGGCGTTGACTTACTTAGTTCAGTTGTCTAAGAATGATCGAGCCCCACACGGTGCTCGACGCCCGTGCGCCCGACGACGCGCGACCGGGGCCGAGCACCACCCGGGAGCAGCACCCATGCACCGCACGGACCACCAGCCCAGCACGCACGTCCTCGACGACGGCTGGACGTTCACCGCCACCGCGGGCGACCTGCCCGACGCGCTCGCCGAGCGCCTGCGCGCGGGGCTGCCCGCCACCGTCCCCGGGACGTCCCACACCCACCTGCTCGACGCCGGCCTGATCCCGGACCCGTACCTGGACGACAACGAGCAGCGCCTCGCCTGGATGAAGCGGGCCGCGTGGGCCTACGACCGCACCCTCGACGAGTCCCCCGCCGACGAGGACGAGCGCGTCGACCTCGTCCTCGAAGGGGTCGACACGGTGGCCACCGTCCTCCTCGACGGTGACGTGGTGCTGCGCTCCGCGAACATGCACCGCACCTACCGCGTCGACGTCCGCGACCGTGTCGGCCACGGGCCGTCGAGGCTGCGGGTCGAGATCGCCTCCGCGCTGGAGCACGCCGAGCGGGAGGCCGAGCGGCTCGGCGCCCGCCCCCTCGCCTACCCCCAGCCCTTCAACATGGTCCGCAAGATGGCCTGCTCGTTCGGCTGGGACTGGGGCCCCGACCTGCAGACCGCCGGCCTGTGGAAGCCCGTGCTGGTGCACCGGTGGCGCGTCGCGCGCCTCGCGTCGGTCCGGCCCCTCGTCCGCGTGGAGCCCGACGGGACGGGCACGGTCGAGGTCGTCGTCGACGTGGAGCGCTCGGGCCTGCCCGGCGGCGACGTCGCCCTCGCGGTCCGCGCCCGGGTCGCGGGCGTCGAGGCGGTCGGCGTCGTCCCCGCCGGCGGGTCCCGCACCCACGTGCACCTGGAGGTGCCGCACGCCCCGCTGTGGTGGCCCGTCGGGCACGGGTCGCAGCCGCTGCACGACCTCGTCGTGGAGCTGCACGTCCTCGACGCGGACGCCTCGGCACCGCACGGCCGCGGGCCCGCCCTGGGGACGTGGCAGCGGCGCATCGGCTTCCGCACCGTCGAGCTCGACACCGAGCCCGACGACCACGGCTCGGCCTTCACGCTCCGGGTCAACGGCAGGCCGGTGTTCGTCAAGGGCGCCAACTGGATCCCCGACGACCACCTGCTCACCCGGCTGACCCGGGACCGGTACGCGACCGCCGTCGACCACGCGCTCGGCGCCCACCTGAACCTCCTGCGGGTCTGGGGCGGCGGGATCTACGAGTCCGACGACTTCTACGAGCTGTGCGACGAGCGGGGTCTGCTCGTGTGGCAGGACGCCCTCCTCGCGTGCGCCGCGTACCCGGAGGAGGAGCCCCTCGCGGGCGAGATCGAGGCCGAGCTGCGCGAGCACGTCGCCCGGCTGACGCCGCACCCCTCGCTGGTCCTGTGGAACGGCGGGAACGAGAACCTCTGGGGCTTCCTCGACTGGGGCTGGCGCGACGAGCTCGACGGCCGCACCTGGGGCCTGCGCTACGCGACCGAGCTGCTCCCCGCCGTCGTGGCCGAGCTCGACCCGACCCGGCCGTGGTGCGCCAACAGCCCGTGCGCCCCGGGGGCGGCCCTCGACGAGGTCCACCCCAACGACCCGGACCACGGCTCGCACCACCAGTGGGAGGTGTGGAACCGCATCGACTACACCGCGTACAGGGACGAGGTCCCCCGGTTCTGCTCGGAGTTCGGCTTCCAGGGCCCGCCCGCGTGGGCGACGCTCGCCCGCGCGGTCCGCGACGACGACGGCACGGTCGCCGGCAAGGAGCACCCCACCTTCCTCCTGCACCAGAAGGCCGAGGACGGCAACGGCAAGCTCGACCGCGGGATGGCCCCCCACGTCGGGGTCCCGGAGGACTTCACGGACTGGCTCTGGGCGGCCCAGCTCAACCAGGCCCGCGCGATCCGCTTCGCCGTCGAGCACTACCGGTCCTGGTGGCCGGTGACGGCCGGCGCGATCGTCTGGCAGCTCAACGACTGCTGGCCCGTGACGTCGTGGGCCGCGGTCGACGGCGACGGCCGCCGCAAGCCGCTGTGGTTCGCGATGCGTGCCGCCTTCGCCCAGCGCACCGTCACCGTCCAGCCCCGGGACGGCCGCGAGACCCTCGTCGTCGCCAACGACACGGCGAACCTCTGGCAGGGCGTCGCCCGTCTGGAGCGGCAGCGCCTCGACGGCACGGTCCGCGCGTCGGCCGACCTGCCCCTGACCGTCGGCGCGTGGTCCACGGGCTCCTTCGCCCTGCCGGCCGACCTGCGCGTGCCGGCGGACCCGCGCGAGGAGGTGCTGGTCGTCCGCCTCGACCACGCCCGGGCCGTGCACTGCTGGGTCGAGGACGTCGACCTCGCGCTCGACCCCGAGCCGGTCGTGGCGCGCGTGCAGCCCGTGGCCGGCGGCTACGACGTCGAGGTCACCGCGACGACGCTCGCGAAGGACGTCACGCTGCTCGTCGACCGTCTCGACCCGGACGCGCGCGTCGACGACGCCCTCGTGACGCTGCCGGCCGGGGCACGCGCGACGTTCCGCGTCAGCACCACGCAGCCGCTCGACGTCGCCGCCCTCGTCCGGTCGCCGGTCCTGCGGACCGCCAACGACCTGCGCCGGCCCGTCGGCGCCGTGGACGCCACGACGTCGGGTGCCGCGGCCGCGCGCGGCTGACCCCCGCGCCGCCGCGGGGGTCGCGGCGGCCGCGGGGGTCATGGCGGCTGCGGGGGTCGCGGGCCGGCGCACCGGTACGCTGGCCCGCGTGACGCAGGGCACGGACGCCATCGGCCTGGTCCTCGCCCGCCCGGCGCGGATGCTCGGCCTCGAGCCGTTCTTCATGGAGCTCATCGGCGGCATCGAGGAGACGTTGTCCGTCGACGGCCGCTCGCTGCTGCTGCACGTCGTCCCGGACCACGAGGCCGAGATCGCCGCCTACCGACGCTGGGGTGCCGGTGGCATGGTCGACGCGGTCGTGCTCGTCAACCTCGTCGTCGACGACCCGCGGCTCGACGTCCTGCGGGAGCTCGCGATCCCGACGGTCGTGGTCGGCGGCCCGGAACGCGCCGTGCCGGGCGTCGCCCACGTCTGGATCGACAACGACCAGGCCATGCGCGACGCCGTCGGCTACCTCGTCGGGCTGGGCCACACCACCGTCGGGCGCGTCTCGGGCCCGCGCCGCCTGGCCCACACCGTCGCCCGCACCGCGGCGTTCGTCGAGGAGTGCGCGGCGCTCGGCGTGCACGGCGTGGTCGTCGAGGGCGACTACGCGGAGGAGTCCGGCACCCGTGCCGCCCGCACCCTCCTGGGGCGGGGCGGCCCGCCGTCGGCCATCGTGTTCGACAACGACGTCATGGCCCTGGCCGCCCTCGGGGTGGCGAACGAGCTGAACCTCGACGTGCCGCGCGACGTGTCGCTGCTGGCGTGGGACGACTCGGCGCTGTGCCGTCTCGCCCACCCCCCGCTGTCGGCCATGAGCCTCGACGTCCATGCCCTGGGCACCCAGGTCGCGACCGCCGTCCTGAACCTGCTCGCGTCCGGGCGGCCGACCACGTCGACGGCGCCGCTCCCCCGCCTCGTCGCCCGCGGGAGCACCGCCCGCCCCGCACGACCGGCGACCTGAGCGCCCGACCACCGACGGGTCGGACGTGCGAGTCGCCTCCCGACGACGCCCACCGGGGTCCGACGGGCCGCCACGGGCCGCGATCACCTGCGCGGACGCCCGGGCAGTGGTTGGGTAGGCACATGAATGCGGACGCGCCGTCTCCTGTGCACGTCGACGCCGACACCCTGGGTGCCGTCGCGGCCGGCACGCACTTCGACCCGCACGCGGTGCTCGGACCGCACCCCGGCCCCGGGGGGGTGACGGTCCGCACGCTGCGCCCCTTCGCCGAGCGCGTGGTCGTGGTCACCGACGGCGGCCGCACGGACGCCGTCCACGAGCAGCACGGCATCTGGGCCGCGGTCCTGCCGGGCACCACGGTGCCCGACTACCGCGTCGAGGTCACCTACGACGGCTGGGCGTCGCTCGTCGACGACCCGTACCGCTTCCTGCCGACCGTCCAGGAGCTGGACCGCCACCTCGTCCGCGAGGGCCGGCACGAACAGCTGTGGGAGGTCCTCGGCGCCAACGTGCGGACGTACCCGAGCGTGCTCGGCGACGTCACCGGCACGTCCTTCGCCGTATGGGCGCCGAACGCCCGCGCGGTGCGCGTGGTCGGCGACTTCAACCACTGGCAGGGCGCGACCCACGCCATGCGCTCGCTCGGGGACAGCGGCATCTGGGAGGTCTTCGCACCCGGTGTCCGCGCCGGCGCACGCTACAAGTTCGAGATCCTCGGCCCGGACGGGTCCTGGCGGCAGAAGGCCGATCCCGTCGCGAAGGGCACCGAGATCCCGCCCGCGACCGCGTCGGTCGTCGTGGAGTCCGCGTACACGTGGGGCGACCGCGCCTGGATGGACGCACGCGCGTCGACCGACCCGCACCGCCGGCCCGTCAGCGTCTACGAGGTGCACCTCGGGTCGTGGCGCCAGGGCCTGTCGTACCGGGACCTCGCGCACCAGCTGACCGCGTACGTCACCGAGCTGGGGTTCACCCACGTCGAGCTGCTCCCCGTCGCGGAGCACCCCTTCGGCGGGTCGTGGGGCTACCAGGTCTCCTCGTACTACGCGCCCACGTCACGCTTCGGCCACCCCGACGACTTCCGGTACCTCGTGGACTGCCTCCACCGCGCCGGCGTCGGCGTCATCGTCGACTGGGTGCCCGCCCACTTCCCCAAGGACGAGTGGTCGCTCGCGCAGTTCGACGGCACGCCCCTGTACGAGCACCCGGACCCGCTCCTCGGCGAGCACCCCGACTGGGGCACGTACGTGTTCAACTTCGGGCGCAACGAGGTGCGCAACTTCCTCGTCGCCAACGCCGTCTACTGGCTGCAGGAGTTCCACGTCGACGGGCTGCGCGTGGACGCCGTCGCCTCCATGCTCTACCTCGACTACTCCCGCCAGCCGGGGCAGTGGCGCCCCAACGCGTACGGCGGCCGCGAGAACCTCGAGGCGATCGCGTTCCTCCAGGAGACCAACGCCACGGCGTACCGCCGCGCGCCCGGCACCATGATGATCGCCGAGGAGTCGACCGCCTGGCCGGGCGTCACCGCCCCCACGAGCGCGGACGGGCTCGGGTTCGGTCTCAAGTGGAACATGGGGTGGATGAACGACACCCTGCGCTACCTGCGCGAGGAGCCCATCAACCGCCGCTACCACCACCACGAGGTCACGTTCTCGATGGTGTACGCGTACTCGGAGCACTACGTGCTCCCCATCAGCCACGACGAGGTCGTGCACGGCAAGGGCTCCCTGTACGAGCGCATGCCCGGGGACGCGTGGCAGAAGGTCGCCGGCGTCCGGAGCCTCCTGGCCTACCAGTGGACGCACCCCGGCAAGCAGCTGCTCTTCATGGGCCAGGAGTTCGCGCAGCGCACCGAGTGGGCCGAGGCGCGGTCCCTCGACTGGGGCAGCACGCAGGACCCGCTGCACAGCGGCGTGCAGAAGCTGGTCGCCGACCTCAACGCCCTCTACACGTCCACCCCGGCGCTCTGGGAGCTCGATCACACCCCCGACGGCTTCGAGTGGATCGCCTCGGA
Organism: Cellulomonas sp. SLBN-39; assembly: GCF_006715865.1. Classification (NCBI taxonomy): domain Bacteria; kingdom Bacillati; phylum Actinomycetota; class Actinomycetes; order Micrococcales; family Cellulomonadaceae; genus Cellulomonas; species Cellulomonas sp. SLBN-39. The sequence continues at coordinate 300,897 of NZ_VFOA01000001.1, forward strand.
CGAGGCCGACCTCAACCTGCTCGCCTACCTGCGCAAGGGGCAAGAGGGAAACCCCGACGTCGTGGTCGTCGTGAACTTCGCCGGCGTCCCGCACGAGGGCTACCGACTCGCGCTCCCCCGCGGCGGCCGATGGGTCGAGGCGCTCAACACCGACGCCGCACGGTACGGCGGATCAGGTGTCGACAACGCCGGTGTCGTCCACGCCGAGGCCCAGCCGCACTACTCGCGCCCGTGGTCAGCCGCGGTCCGCGTCCCCCCGCTCGGGGCACTGGTCCTGGTCCACGAGGACTGACGCGACGGCAGGACGTGCTCCCGGGGCAGCATCCGGCGGCCTCGGGAGCACCGCCCTCTCGCGCCCCGACTCAGCGCAGCCTGCTGCTCGCCCCCAGCAGCACTGGACTGGGCCCGGTCCTGCCCCGGCGCCGTGCACTCATCCGCGCGACCATGAGGCGCACAAGCACGAACCGGATCTCCCCACCACGAACCAGGACACACCCCCACACGCATCCCCAACCCAACACAGAAAGGCCCACCCGCGAACGGGTGGGCCTTCCTGGGAAAATTGTCCGGCGGCGTCCTACTCTCCCACACCCTGGCGGGTGCAGTACCATCGGCGCTGAAGGGCTTAGCTTCCGGGTTCGGAATGGGACCGGGCGTTTCCCCTTCGCTATGACCGCCGTAACACTGTCGAGCTCAACCACAGGCAATGAAGCCGTTGGTGACCCGGGAACCGCACAGTGGACGCGTCGCAAAGAATGATGATAGTCAAGTCATCGGCTTATTAGTACCGGTCAGCTACGGCAGTCGTTAGTCCTGCCTTCCACGTCCGGCCTATCAACCCAGTGTTCTGCTGGGAGCCTCTCACCCACAAGGGGCATGGAAACCTCATCTTGAAGCAGGCTTCCCGCTTAGATGCTTTCAGCGGTTATCCCTCCCGAACGTAGCCAACCAGCCGTGCTCCTGGCGGAACAACTGGCACACCAGAGGTTCGTCCGTCCCGGTCCTCTCGTACTAGGGACAGCCCTTCTCAAGTTTCCTGCGCGCGCAGCGGATAGGGACCGAACTGTCTCACGACGTTCTAAACCCAGCTCGCGTACCGCTTTAATGGGCGAACAGCCCAACCCTTGGGACCTACTCCAGCCCCAGGATGCGACGAGCCGACATCGAGGTGCCAAACCATGCCGTCGATATGGACTCTTGGGCAAGATCAGCCTGTTATCCCCGGGGTACCTTTTATCCGTTGAGCGACGGCGCTTCCACAAGCCACCGCCGGATCACTAGTTCCGACTTTCGTCCCTGCTCGACCTGTCAGTCTCACAGTCAAGCTCCCTTGTGCACTTGCACTCGCCACCTGATTGCCAACCAGGCTGAGGGAACCTTTGAGCGCCTCCGTTACATTTTAGGAGGCAACCGCCCCAGTTAAACTACCCACCAGGCACTGTCCCTGATCCGGATCACGGACCGAGGTTAGATATCCAGAGCGACCAGAGTGGTATTTCAACGATGACTCCACCGACACTGGCGTGCCGACTTCACAGTCTCCCACCTATCCTACACAAGCCGCACCGAACACCAATACCAAGCTATAGTAAAGGTCCCGGGGTCTTTCCGTCCTGCTGCGCGTAACGAGCATCTTTACTCGTAGTGCAATTTCGCCGAGTTCGCGGTTGAGACAGCGGAGAAGTCGTTACGCCATTCGTGCAGGTCGGAACTTACCCGACAAGGAATTTCGCTACCTTAGGATGGTTATAGTTACCACCGCCGTTTACTGGGGCTTAAATTCTGAGCTTCGCCTTGCGGCTAACCCGTCCTCTTAACCTTCCAGCACCGGGCAGGCGTCAGTCCGTATACATCGTCTTGCGACTTCGCACGGACCTGTGTTTTTAGTAAACAGTCGCTTCTCCCTGGTCTCTGCGGCCATCCACGCTGCCCCGGGCAAGCCGGTTCACGCTTCAGGCCCCCCTTCTCCCGAAGTTACGGGGGCATTTTGCCGAGTTCCTTAACCACGATTCTCTCGATCGCCTTGGTATTCTCTACCTGACCACCTGAGTCGGTTTGGGGTACGGGCGGCTAGAACCTCGCGTCGAGGCTTTTCTTGGCAGCATAGGATCACCCATTTCCCGCATACGCGGTACCCGTCAGTTCTCAGGCATACAAGGTGCGGATTTGCCTACACCTCGCCCTACAACCTTGGACGTGGACTACCATCGCCACGCTGGGCTACCTTCCTGCGTCACCCCTGTTAATACGCTTACCTACTACGGGATCGGGTCCCGTGCTCCCTGGCTCGGTGTCCCCGAAGGAACGATGAACCAGCTCGGACGGTTAGCATCACCGGGCTCGGTATGGGCGGTTCTTCGCCGGTACGGGAATATCAACCCGTTGTCCATCGACTACGCCTGTCGGCCTCGCCTTAGGTCCCGACTTACCCAGGGCGGATTAGCCTGGCCCTGGAACCCTTGGTCATTCGGCGGACGGGTTTCTCACCCGTCATTCGCTACTCATGCCTGCATTCTCACTCGTGTAGGCTCCACCACTGGGTCACCCCGCAGCTTCACTGCCCACACGACGCTCCCCTACCCATCCACACGACTGAACCACGAAGGCTTGTCACGAGTGTGAATGCCACAGCTTCGGCGGTGTGCTTGAGCCCCGCTACATTGTCGGCGCGGAATCACTTGACCAGTGAGCTATTACGCACTCTTTCAAGGGTGGCTGCTTCTAAGCCAACCTCCTGGTTGTCTGTGCAACTCCACATCCTTTCCCACTTAGCACACGCTTAGGGGCCTTAGCTGGTGGTCTGGGCTGTTTCCCTCTCGACTACGGAGCTTATCCCCCGCAGTCTCACTGCCACGCTCTGGCTTACCGGCATTCGGAGTTTGGCTAACGTCAGTAACCTGGTGGGGCCCATCGGCTATCCAGTAGCTCTACCTCCGGCAAGAAACGCGTGACGCTGCACCTAAATGCATTTCGGGGAGAACCAGCTATCACGAAGTTTGATTGGCCTTTCACCCCTAACCACAGGTCATCCCCCAGGTTTTCAACCCTGGTGGGTTCGGGCCTCCACGCGGTCTTACCCGCGCTTCACCCTGCCCATGGCTAGATCACTTCGCTTCGGGTCTAGAGCACGCGACTACAAACGCCCTATTCGGACTCGCTTTCGCTACGGCTTCCCCACACGGGTTAACCTTGCCACGTACCACTAACTCGCAGGCTCATTCTTCAAAAGGCACGCCGTCACCCCTGCTAGGGAGGCTCCGACGGATTGTAGGCACACGGTTTCAGGTACTATTTCACTCCCCTCCCGGGGTACTTTTCACCTTTCCCTCACGGTACTTGTCCGCTATCGGTCACCAGGTAGTATTTAGGCTTACACAGTGGTCTGTGCAGATTCACTCCGGGTTTCTCGGGCCCGGAGCTACTTGGGATCCCCTTCAGGAGACCACGCCATTTCGTCTACGGGGGTACCACCCTCTATGCCGGGCCTTTCAATGCCCTTCGACTATGACGCGATTTTCTGACTCCTCGCCAGCTCGGCAGAGCTGACCGAAAGGTCCCACAACCCCGTACGCGCAACGCCTGCCGGCTATCACACACGCACGGTTTGGCCTGATCCGCTTTCGCTCGCCACTACTCACGGAATATCTCTTCCTGCCGGTACTGAGATGTTTCACTTCCCGGCGTTCCCTCCACTCACCCTATATATTCAGGTGAGGGTCACCGCACATGACTGCGGCGGGGTTTCCCCATTCGGACATCCTCGGATCACGGTTCGTTTGCCAACTCCCCGAGGCTTATCGCAGGCTACTACGTCCTTCTTCGGCTCCTGGTGCCAAGGCATCCACCCTGTGCCCTTATAAACTTGACCACAAAGATCATTCAAAGATGCTCGCGTCCACTGTGCAGTTCTCAAGCAACCACCGGTCACCACCCAGACCCCGGCGCCTACCCACCCCCCGAAGGAGACAAGCGGTTCATCCGGACCAGACAGTCCCGACCTGAAAGACACAACCACAACGGCTGCTCCCTCAGGACCCAACAGCGTGCCAGGCCGACCCCACCAGCAGAACCTCACCTTTCCCTCCCCACCACCCGCACCCCGAAGGACACGAACAGCAGGCGTACTCAGCAGCCCCACCAGCACAAAGCCGGCCGTAGTCGATGTTCCACCCGTGAGCACCACCCCTGACACGAACGGCCAGGGCATGGGCCTGGACAACCACCCGCACCCCACGACAGGGCACGCCAGCTGCCAGATGCTCCTTAGAAAGGAGGTGATCCAGCCGCACCTTCCGGTACGGCTACCTTGTTACGACTTAGTCCTAATCGCCAGTCCCACCTTCGACGGCTCCCCCCACAAGGGTTGGGCCACCGGCTTCGGGTGTTACCGACTTTCATGACTTGACGGGCGGTGTGTACAAGGCCCGGGAACGTATTCACCGCAGCGTTGCTGATCTGCGATTACTAGCGACTCCGACTTCATGGGGTCGAGTTGCAGACCCCAATCCGAACTGAGACCGGCTTTTTGGGATTCGCTCCACCTCGCGGTATCGCAGCCCTTTGTACCGGCCATTGTAGCATGCGTGAAGCCCAAGACATAAGGGGCATGATGATTTGACGTCATCCCCACCTTCCTCCGAGTTGACCCCGGCAGTCTCCCATGAGTCCCCGGCATAACCCGCTGGCAACATGGGACGAGGGTTGCGCTCGTTGCGGGACTTAACCCAACATCTCACGACACGAGCTGACGACAACCATGCACCACCTGTACACCGACCTTGCGGGGCACCCATCTCTGAGTGTTACCGGTGCATGTCAAGCCTTGGTAAGGTTCTTCGCGTTGCATCGAATTAATCCGCATGCTCCGCCGCTTGTGCGGGCCCCCGTCAATTTCTTTGAGTTTTAGCCTTGCGGCCGTACTCCCCAGGCGGGGCACTTAATGCGTTTGCTGCGGCACGGAACTCGTGGAATGAGCCCCACACCTAGTGCCCAACGTTTACGGCATGGACTACCAGGGTATCTAATCCTGTTCGCTCCCCATGCTTTCGCTCCTCAGCGTCAGTTGCGGCCCAGTGACCTGCCTTCGCCATCGGTGTTCCTCCTGATATCTGCGCATTCCACCGCTACACCAGGAATTCCAGTCACCCCTACCGCACTCTAGTCTGCCCGTACCCACTGCAAGCCCCAGGTTGAGCCTGAGGATTTCACAGCAGACGCGACAAACCGCCTACGAGCTCTTTACGCCCAATAATTCCGGACAACGCTTGCGCCCTACGTATTACCGCGGCTGCTGGCACGTAGTTAGCCGGCGCTTCTTCTGCAGGTACCGTCACTTGCGCTTCTTCCCTGCTGAAAGAGGTTTACAACCCGAAGGCCGTCATCCCTCACGCGGCGTCGCTGCATCAGGCTTGCGCCCATTGTGCAATATTCCCCACTGCTGCCTCCCGTAGGAGTCTGGGCCGTGTCTCAGTCCCAGTGTGGCCGGTCGCCCTCTCAGGCCGGCTACCCGTCGTCGCCTTGGTAGGCCATCACCCCACCAACAAGCTGATAGGCCGCGAGCCCATCCCTCACCGATAAATCTTTCCAGACACTACCGATGCCGGTGCGTCTCATATCCGGTATTAGACCTCGTTTCCAAGGCTTATCCCAGAGTGAAGGGCAGGTTGCTCACGTGTTACTCACCCGTTCGCCACTGATCAGACCAGCAAGCTGGTCGTCACCGTTCGACTTGCATGTGTTAAGCACGCCGCCAGCGTTCGTCCTGAGCCAGAATCAAACTCTCCGTTAATGTCAAACAGCCACCCACCAGGCGAACCCAGCGAGCAACAGACACCACAAAGAAGCCCCAGCCATACAGCCAGGGCCAGAAACTGGCACCTACCTGAGCCACTCACACGGGGGTGCGAGCTGACCCAGATTCGATACCACAATCATGGCATCGACTACTTGGCACACTGTTGAGTTCTCAAGGAACAGACGCGCATCCACTCAAACCTTGCGGCTCTCACTGGAGGCTTCTCTTCGTTCGTGCTCCACCCTACCAGACCGACTCGCATTCCCGAACCAGGCATTCACCCGATCCAGAACCACTCATCCGCCCTTCCGGCGTCGTTCTCAACCCTACACCATTCATTTCCCCGCCCCAGCCTCACAGCCGAACCAGAAAAACAAACCAGCGAGAATCTCGAACAAAAACTACCCCACAACCCGGAACCCACCGAACCACCGAAGCGACCCGACAACCACCGAACTGCGGCCCCGCACACTACACCCCGACGCACACAGCGCCAAGATGACCAACACACGGGATGGCCCTGCTCCGCGGGACCGACCACCGAAGATCACCTCGGTGTCCGTTCCTCCCTGCCGGGCGGGCCTGGAGAACATTACCCACGGGCTGCCGGACGTGCAAACCGCGAGGTGCGTGACCGTGGTCACGCACCTCGCGGTCCGTCCCAGCGACGTCCGAGCGCCTCGCGAAGCGTCTGGTCAGCGCCCCGAGGAGACGTCGAGGACGGTCAGAAGAGAGCACCCGCGAGGGCACGGCGGGCGGCAGCGACCCGGGGGTCGTCGGTGCCGACGACCTCGAACAGCTGCACCAGCCGCTCCCGGACCCGCTCGCGCTCCGGCCCCGCCGTGCGGCGGACGACCTCGATCAGCCGCGCGAACCCGTCCTCCACGGCGCCGGCGAAGACGTCGAGGTCGGCGACCGCGAGCTGCGCGTCGACGTCGTCCGGGAGAGCGGCACCCGCGTCACGGACGGCGCGCGGGTCGGCAGCCGCGGTACGGATCATGAGCTCGACCTGGGCCAGACCGGCCCGCGCCATCGCGTCGCGCGGGTTCTCGCGCAACGCCTGCTCGTACGCCTCGCGTGCCGCCGGCAGGTCGTCCCGCTCGATCGCGTCGTACGCGGCCTGGTGCAGGGGCGGGAGCGCGGGCTCCTGCGGCTCCGGGTCGGTGGGCGCGGCGGGAGCCGCTGCCACGCGGCCGGTGATGCCGTTGGCCTCGGCAGCGGCGAGCAGCTGGTCGAGCACACCACGGACCTGCTCGGCCGCCGGCTGCCCCTGGAAGAGCGGGAGCGGCTGACCGGCGAGCACCGCGACGACCGTCGGCACGGACTGCGACTGGAAGGCCGCCGCGACCTGCGGGTTGGCGTCGGCGTCCACGCGTGCGAGCAGCCACCGGCCGGCGTCCGCCTCCGCCTCACGAGCCAGCTGGGCGGCGACCTGCTGGCTCGCCTCGCTCCACGGGGCCCAGAGGACCACCACCACGGGGTGCTCGGTCGAGGCCTGGACGACCTCGCCGAACGACGACTGGTCCACGTCGCGCACGTACCCGCCGGCTGCACCCAGCCCGCCCGGCTCCCCGGGTGCCGGTGTGCTGGGACGGGCGAGCGTGGACAGGTCCACGGCGCCGCGCACGTCCAGCCGGGGGCCCTGCGGGGGCGACGACTGCTGCGACATCACGAGCTCCTCCTGGTCAGACGATGACGCGGGCGACGCCCGCGCGTGCTGCTCCGGCGACGGACCGCCGGATCACTGGGCCTCGGCGTCCGTGACGGCGTGCTCGGCGGCGAGGACCTGGACCTGGGCGTCGCTCCCCGCCGGGGGGACGTACATCACGAGGACGTCGGTGAACTTGCGCGTGAAGCTCGTCGACGCCTCGGTGGCTCCGGCGAGCTCCGCGTAGAACGGCTCGATGGGGATCGTCCCGCCGTCGACCGTGAGGGTGACGGTCGACGTCGTCGACATCTCCTGGACCACGAGGGCGCCCCCGTCGACGGTCCCGAGCGCGACCACCGGGGCCTCGGACGGGGTGTACGTCTCGGTGAGCGTCCCCGCACCGTCGACCGCACCCTGCGTCGCGGTCCTCGCCTCCTGCACAGCCTCGCGGAACCCGTCAGCCGCGAAGGACGCCGCGTACTCCGACTCGTCCCCCTTCGACAGGACGTCCGCGTACCGGGCGCCGACCTCGGCCGGGGGCACGAGGAGCGAGTCGTCGTCGCCCGCGAGGACAGGGCTGCCCTCCTCGGTCGCCGCGGTCAGCGGCATCTGTGCGCCCGGGAGCAGGCGCGCCCAGCCCCACAGCCGGTACTGCGTCCGCGGCTCCGACTGGTGGAGGACCAGGATGCGAGGGGCCTGCAGGTCGTCCGGCTGCTCGGTGACGACCAGCTGCGTCCGCGGCCAGGTGTCGGACTCCGGAGTGATCACCGCCTGACCCTCGACGGGCAGCGAGGTCGGGGTCCGCTCGCCGTTCGACGCCGTCTGCCACACGTACTCCGCGCGGCGGATCGCCTTGGCCGGACCGAAGACCCTCGCGTCGAGGGCGGCGGCGTCGCGACTCTCGTCCGCCGTCGCCAGGACCTCGCCCAAGGAGGTCAGCACGCGTTCTGTCTGGGCGGCGCCCAGCACCGGCGGGGGGACCGCGCCGACCGGGTCCGGAGCGGGCGCCGGCAGCGGCGCGCCGCAGCCCGCGACGAGCGCGACCGCACCGGCGGCCGCGACGAACGCGGTCGCGCCCCGGCGAACACGTCGGGGCTGTCGGGTCGTGGTGCTCATCGGTCCTCCTCACGGGTGTCGTCGGTGCCGGGGACGGGCGGCATGCCCCACGCGCGACGCCACGCGTCGGCCCGCGAGCCCGCGTCACCGTCGGCGTCCTCGCCGCGCGACCACGCCGGGCGCGGACGTCCACCCGGAGGGGGACCGTCCACGTCGGGGCGCGGGGCGCGGCCCGACGCGTCCGGCGCCGGGGGCGTCGGGGCCCAGCCGGGACGTGCCTGGCTCCCCGCCCGGCCGGCAGGCGTGCCGGGACCGGCCGGACCACCGGGGGACCGCGCTCCCGAGGGACCCGGGCCCGCCGGCGGGACCGTCCCCACCGGCGCACCGGGCCGGGGTGGGACGGCGCGGCCGGGCGCCGCGGGACCGGGGCCCCGCGTCGGTCCCGCGGCCGTGGGGGCCTGCGAGGAGGTCGACGGACGAGGCCCCCACGCCGAGGTCGTCGGACCCTGTCCACGGCCGGGAGCCGGGTCACCCGGTGCGGAGGCGGAGGGGTGCGCCGGGCCGGGCGACGGGGCGGGACCACGGTCCGCGAGCCACGCAGGCCGAGGTCCGGAGCCGGTCGGCGCACCGGGGGTCGACGGCACGCGCTCCTCGCCACGCCCCCGGGAGGGCGACGGCGTCCCCGCCGTGCCACGTGGTCCTGGCGCGCCCGCAGCCGCGGCGGGCGGGGCCTCGGAGGCCGGGGCGGGCTGCTCGGGCGTCGCGCCACGGCGGCCCAGCGACCGCAGGCCCGGACGACGCGGGGGCGCGTCCCCCTGCCCGGACGCGCGCCGGCTCCGACGCCCGCCCGCGCCCGCGGCGTCCGGTGCGTCGGACGCCGCGGCGCGATCGGGAGCCGACGAGCCCGCGTCGGAACGGCCGGGCACGACCACCGGCTCGGGGGCGGCACGGACGACGGTCGGGACGACGGGCAGGGACTGGGTGCCCGGGCGGCCGCCGGCTTGCAGCTCACGCATCTGGCGGCGGGTCAGGCCGGCGGGCACGGCACCGGCCTCGACCACGGGCGTCGAGCCCGTCGCCACGGCGGTCCACCCCGAGCCGTCGCCCCGACGCGCCCGCAGCACGTCCCGCATGAGGAGAAGGAGGCTCAGCGCGACCAGCAGCGCACCGGCTCCCGCGGCCGGCCACAGCCAGGGGGTCGTCACCGTCTGCGGCCAGGCCAGCGAGATCGTCGGCGGGGTCGCACCGGTGCTGACCGCCATGACGCTCCAGCGGCCCTCGGCCTGGACCGTCCACTCGAGCTCGGCGGACCCCTCCCCCGTCGCCTCGAGGACCCACATGTCGGAACCCGCCGGGTCGACGGCCGTGGGCTCGTCCGCGGCCTCGCCCTCGGCGGCCTCGTCGGCGGCCGCCGTCGCGTCCTCGGCCGGGGGCTGGGTGGCCCCGTCGGTGGCGGCAGCCGTGGCGGCGTCGGTGGCGGCAGCGGTCGGGTCGGCCGCGGGCGTGTCGAGCCGCAGCTCGTGCCACCCGTCGAGGCCGGACACCCGCTGGTGGGGGTCCTCGCCCACCCAGCCGAGCACGTCGGTGTCACGGCCGACGACCAGCGTCACGGGGTCGGCGGACCCCGCGGTGGCCCGGACGGTGACGGCGTCACCGGCCATCTCGAGCACGCCCGCGTCGGTGATCACGGTGTGCTCGTCGGCGGTGGCGGTGGCCACGAGCACGTCGTCGGCCCGCCACACGGTCGCCGAGGCGACGCCCAGGGCGGCGAGGACGAGCCCGACCACCCCGATCGCGGCGTAGAGCAGTCGCTTGCGCACGCAGAGTCCTCTCGGGAGCGAACGACCCAGGATAGGCAGAGGTGTCCGTGCCGTCCGAACCGGGTCGGTCGTCGGACGGCACGGTGAAGGGTGCCAGGCTGCCCGCCCGCCCGGGGTCCGTCCGCACGGATACGTCGAGGTCGCAGGACCTGCACGGGTCGGACCCGACGCCGCCACACCCCGTGCGTCGCACCCTCACGGCGGGGCTGCGTGCGTATCCTGTCGAGCGGGGCACCGACGTCGAGACCACCTCGTCCACCGCCTGCCGCACCCCGGGCGGACGGGCCCCCCGACGAGGAGGACTGCCCCCGTGCCCGAAGCCCGGCCCCCGTTCCCCGTGGTCAACTTCCGCGGGTACGACCGTGACGCCGTCGACGCCAGGATCTCCTCGCTCGAGCAGGCCCTCGCCGACACCCGGGCCAAGGTCGAGGCGCTCGACTCGGAGAAGATGCAGGCCTCCGTCGAGCTGTCCGAGGCGCAGCGCCTCCTGCGGGAGGCCGAGCGCCCCACCTACTCGGGGCTGGGATCACGGATCGAGCAGCTCCTGCGGTCTGCCGAGGAGCAGTCCTCCGACGTCGTCACCCAGGCGAACACCCAGGCCGCCGACGCGCTCGCCCGGGCCAAGCTCGCCGCGGGCCAGCTGCGCGCCCGGGCGGAGAGCGAGGTGTCCGAGCTGCTCGCCAACGCCCGGCGCGAGGCCGAGGAGGTGCGCAGCACCGCCCACGCCGAGGCCGAGAGCTCGCTGCTGGCCGCGCAGCGCCGCGCCGAGGAGCTCGTCGGCTCCGCCGAGCGCGAGGCCGCCCGGATCCAGAGCGCCGTGCAGACCGAGGAGAGCGAGCGCCGCACCTCGCTCGAGCGCGAGCTGGGCACGCTGCGCGCGACCGTCGAGCACGAGGCGACGCAGCTGCGGATCGCGACCGAGCGCACGGCCAGCGATCTGCGGGCCCGCACCGAGGCCGAGACGACCGCGCTGCGCGAGGAGGTCGAGCGCTACGCGCAGGACCTGCGCCAGAGCGTCGACCGCGACACCACCGAGCTGCGGACGCGTGCCGAGCACGAGGCGGCCCAGCTGCGGACCGACGCCGACCGGTACGCGCACCGGGTGCGCTCGGAGGCTGCGGCCGAGGCCGCCGCGCTGCGCCAGGCCGCCGTCGAGGAGGCCACCGCGCAGCGGTCGGCGGCCGCCGACTACGCCGACGCGACCCGCTCCGCCGCCGAGCGCGACGCGACGTCCCTGCAGCAGCGGGTCGCCGCCGAGGTCACGGCGCTGCGGACCGAGTCCGAGCAGTACGCCGCGTACGTGCGGTCCACCGCGGAGCGGGAGACCGGCGAGATGCGGGCTGCCGTCGCCGACGAGGTCGCCCGCCTGCGCGCCGACTCGGAGGCGTCCGTCGCGGCGCTGCGCACCGAGGCCGAGCAGTACGCGACCGAGCTGCGGGCGGACGCAGAGCGCGTGAGCACGCAGCTGCGCGAGCGCACGGCCTACGAGGCCGCGCACCTGCGCGAGTCGACGGTGCGCGAGACCGACGAGCTGCGCGAGACCACCGAGCGCGAGACCGCCGAGCAGCGGGCCGCGGCCGACCGCGACACGGCGGAGCTGCGCGAGCGCACCCGCCTGGAGATCGAGCACCTGCACACCGAGGCACGACGCGCGGTCGGCGAGATCGTCGGCCAGGCGCGCGCCCACGCGGAGGAGATCGTGCGCCGCGCCGAGCAGCAGCTCGCCGACGCCGAGCTCGCGATCGCGTCCCAGCACGAGGCCGCCGAGCGCCAGGACGCCGAGCGGCACGACGCCGCACGCCTCGAGACCGAGGCGCTCGTCCGGGACGCGGAGGCGCACGCGGCGGAGGCCGAGGAGCGGGTCGCGAAGGCGCTCGCGCACGCCGAGCGGGTGCGCACCGACGCCGAGCGGCACGCCGCCGAGCTCGTCGCCACCGCCCGCCGCACGGCCGACCGGGTGGTCGCCGAGGCGCGCGAGCACGCCGAGAAGCAGATCGCGGACGCCACGACCGAGGCCGAGCGCGAGCGGACGAACGCGACCCGCCAGGTCGAGGACCTGCACCGCCAGCGCGAGTCGATCACGTCCTACCTCGACGAGCTGCGGCACCTGCTCGGCCCCAACCCCGACCGGGCCGCGCTGGAGAAGGCCGGCCGCATCGAGGCCGCCTTCGAGAAGACGCAGGCGTCCGCGCCGGCCCAGGAGAACCCGGTGCGGGAGAACCCGGTGCAGGAGACCGGCGTGCGGGAGGCCACCGCGCAGCAGCGCCCGGCGCAGGAGGACCCGGCTCAGGAGGAGCAGGACCGCCCGGCACCCACCCCGGCCGCCCAGCCCGCCGCCGCCAAGCGGCCCCCGGCGCGACCGGCCCGCCCGGCCGCACGGGCCGGCAAGGCGCGGCCCGCACCGGTGTCCGCCGCGGTCGCGGTGGTGCCCTCCCCCGCCGTGGAGCAGCAGCAGGGCCCGGCCGAGCAGCCCACGACCACGACGGACGCGGACGCCGAGCCCGACGAGGCCCGGACCGCGACCGACGGGACCGACGGTGCCGACACCGCGGCGACCACGCCCCCGGCTGACGGCGGGACGCCCGAGGCAGCTGCCACCGGGACCGACGACGGCCCCACAGGTCACGACGCGACCGACGAGCAGCCGTCGACCAGCGGCACCGCACGCTGACCGTGGCCGAGGACACGTCGGCGTGGCGTGAGCGGCGCCGCGAGGCGGCCGTCGCCCACGCCGACGCGCTCGCCGCCCGGCAGCGCGCCGAGTCGGACCGTGCCCGCGCGCTCATCCTGGCGTTCCTGGACGACGCACGCGCGGCGGGCGTCGCCCCCGAGCCGCTGCATGCCCGCAGCTACGACGGCAGGGCACGCTTCCGGACCCCGTTGCACGGGTGGTACCTGCGCCGGGACCGCACCGTGGCGGTCGGCACCGACGGGGAGTTCTACGTGCTGACCGCGCCCTCGAGCCTCGCCGCCCGCCTGCGTGGCGTGCAGCCGGCGCCGCAGGAGCCGCCCCTGGTCATCGGGGCCGGCGGCAAGGACGGCGAGTCCATCGACATGGCTGACGCGCTCGCCCGGGTGCTCGCGGGCGGCTGACGGTCGGCCCGGCGGCCGCGACGGTCGGCGCACGGCCGCGGCCGGGGTGCGGCCGGGGCACCGCCACGTCGGCGGCGGGGCGCACGACCAGCCGGGCCGTGAGGTCAGCGAGGCGGGGTCGCGTCGGTGCGCGCGACGAGCTCGGCGAGCGCCGCGGCGACCGGCGCCGGGGCCTCGACCGCGGTCAGGTGGCCCGCCCCCGGCACGACCACGAGCCGCGCCGTCGCGGACGCCGCCGCCATGTGCTGCGCGTGCTCGGGGCCGGTCACCTCGTCCTCGGCGCCGACGACGACGAGCACCGGGCCCGCGAAGGCCCGCAGCACCGGCGTGCGGTCGGGGCGAGACGCCATGGCCCGCTGCGACCAGGCCACCCGCGCCGGCGGCTGCTCGTCGACCCAGGCGCCGACGCGCTCCTCGACCTGCGGGCGACCGGTCCGGGTGGTGCCGCCGAGCAGCCCGGCGACCGCGCCGCGCACCGGGTCGACGGAGCCGGCGGCGTCGACGGCGTCGGCCGTCGCCAGCCGGCGGGCGGCCGCCTCGGGCGCGTCCGCCGTCGAGCGGGTGTCCAGCAGCCCCAGCCCGGCGACGAGCCCCGGGTGACGCTCCGCGAGGGCGAGGGCGACGTACCCGCCCATCGACAGCCCGGCCACGACGACGCGCGCGTGGCCCGCCGCGTGCAGCTGCGCCGCCACGCGGTCGGCGGCGTCCTCGAGCGAGGGCCGGCCGCCGAGCACGTCCGCGTCGGGGACGTCGGGGGCGACCACCGGCTGCCCGGGCGGCAGCGCCGCGACGACGTCGTCCCACAGCCGGTGGTCGAGCGGGAAGGCGTGCAGGAGGAGCAGCGGGGTGGGGGTCATGCGTCGTCCTCCGTGGTGTCGCGCCCGGTGGCGGCCGTCGTCGACGGACCGTCCCACGTGGTCGGCAGGGGCAGGGGGTGGCCGGGGGCGACGCGCGCCACGATCTCGTCGAGGACGCGCCGCACCGCCGTCTCCCCGACCCACAGGTGCTTGGCGCCGTCGACGCCGACGACCTGCGCCTGCGGGACCCGGGCGAAGCGACGGCGCGCCTCGTCCGGGCGCAGGTAGTCGTCCAGCTCCGGCACGAGCACGAGCAGCGGCTTGCCGAAGGCCGCCCACGCGTCGAGGTCGGCGTCCGTCGCGCGGTGCAGGGGCGGCGAGAGCAGGATCGCGCCCTCGACCGACGGGTCGCGACCGTGCATGAGCGCCAGCTCGGTCCCGAACGACCAGCCCACCAGCCAGCGCCGGGGCAGGTCGCGGAACTCCGCGAGCTCGATCGCGGCGTGCACGTCGAACCGCTCGCCGTCCCCGCCGTCGAACGCGCCGTCGCTCGTGCCGCGCGGGCTCGACGTCCCCCGCGTGTTGAAGCGGAGCACGGCCAGGCCCGCGAGCGCCGGCAGGCGCCAGGCGGCCTTGCGGTAGACGTGGGAGTCCATGTAGCCGCCGTGCGTGGGCAGGGGGTGCAGCGTGACGAGCGTGGCCACGGGCGGCACCGGGGCCCCGGCCTCGTCGACCGGGAGGGCGAGCTCGCCGACGAGGGTGAGCCCGTCCGCGGTGTGCAGCTCGACGTCCTCGCGGTGGGCGGGCAGGACGGTGAGGGATCGGATCGGTTCGGCGGGGTCCGCGTGGGTGCTCATCGGTGCCGAGCCTAGGCCGCGGACGGGCGCCGCCGCAGGTCGGGTCAGCGGGGGTCGCGGGAGGCGGCGGGCGCGGCGAGCGAGGCGGCGTGCTCGAGGAGCACGGCCACGCCGTCGTCGTCGTTCGCGGGCAGGTGGTGGTCGGCGGCGGCGAGGACGGGTGCGTGGGCGTTGCGCACCGCGAACGCGACGCCGGCCCAGGCAAGCATCGGCAGGTCGTTGGGGGCGTCCCCGACGGCCCACACGTCGGCGGCGGGCACGTCCCGGTCCGCGGCGAAGCGGGCGAGGCCTGCGGCCTTGGTGACGCCCGGGCCGCTGATCTCGCCGAGGCCGTGGGCGCCGGAGTCCGCGACGACCGCGAGGTCGCCGACGGCCGCGGTGAGACCGGCGACGAACTCCCACCCCGCGGTGGGCTCGGTGTCGGTGCGCACGAGCAGCTTGAGCACGGGCGCGTCGAGGAGGTCCTCGACGCGGGCGGCGGTCCGTGCGTCGCGGGGGCGCGGGTGGTTGTCGACGAACCCCTGCTCGGCGGCGAAGCCGTCGGCGCGCTCGACGGCGAGGTGCACGTGGTCCGCCCCCCAGCGCGCCCGCAGGGCGGCGGCGACGGCACGGACCACGTCGGGGCCCATGCCGTGCTGCTCGAGCACCCGCAGCGTGGCCACGTCGACGACGGACGCCCCGTTGGCGCACAGCGCGACGCCGTGACCGGCGACGTGCGGCGCGAGGTCGGCGAGCCAGCGGTGCGGGCGGGCGGTGACGAAGACGACGTGGACGCCGGCGGCCTCGGCCCGCGCGAGGGCGCGGGCCGTGCGTGCCGAGACGGTGCCGTCGGTGCGCAGGAGGGTGCCGTCGAGGTCGGTGGCGACGAGCCGGGGCGCGCGGGGCAGGTCGAGGGGGCCCGGTGCGGCGCTCACGGGCCGGCCCTGCGGGTGGGTGACCGCCGGCCGCGCGCCTGCCAGCAGGAGGTGTGCCAGTGGCGGCGCTCGTCGAGCCCGTCGCCGCGCCAGGAGTCGGTGCGCCACGCGACGACGTGCCCGGTGCCGGGGGCGAGGAGCTGGTCGCAGCCGGGGCAGCGGTACTCGCGGTCCGAGCCGCGGACGGCCTGGACGATCCACTCCCCGTCGGGGCCGGACTCCCAGCGGCGGCCGCCGGTGGCCCGGTCGACCTCGAGGGGGACGTGCTCGGCCGACCAGGGGCGCTTGGTGGAGCGTCGGCTGCGGGGCACGGCACCATCTTCCCCCGGCGGCGGGCCCCGGGACGCGCGGGTGCGCGTCCCGGGGCCGGCGGTCACAGGTCGGCCGCGGACTCCACGGTCGGGATGGTGCGGGTGCGGACGAGCTCGCGGTACCAGCGGGCGGAGTCCTTGACCGTGCGGACCTGGGTGTCGTAGTCGACGTGCACGACGCCGAAGCGGCGGTCGTACCCGTAGGCCCACTCGAAGTTGTCGAAGAGCGACCACACGAAGTAGGCGCCGACGTCGACGCCCTTGTCCATGGCCTCGCCGACGGCGTCGATGTGGTCGTGCAAGTAGGCGACGCGGTCGGGGTCGTGGACGCGGCCGTCGTCGGTGACGGTGTCGTAGAACGCGGCGCCGTTCTCCGTAATGGCCAGCGGCAGCCCCGGGTAGCGCTCGTGGAGCTCGAGGAGGAGGTCGACGAGGCCC
Source organism: Cellulomonas sp. SLBN-39 (assembly GCF_006715865.1). Lineage (NCBI taxonomy): Bacteria > Bacillati > Actinomycetota > Actinomycetes > Micrococcales > Cellulomonadaceae > Cellulomonas > Cellulomonas sp. SLBN-39. The sequence continues at coordinate 317,625 of NZ_VFOA01000001.1, forward strand.
TGCGGCTCGATGTTCCAGCCCATGGCTGTGTAGGGGCCGGGCTGGGGCAGCCACTCGACCTGGTCGGCGCCGACCCAGGGGCTCACGACGGACGAGCGGTGGCCGTCGGGGCCGGGGGTGCCGTCGCCGACGGGCGGGGTGCCGTGCTGGACGCGGCCGGTCGAGTAGTAGTTGACGCCGAGCAGCGCGAGCGGCTGGCGGATGGTCTCGAGGTCCCCGTCCTGCACGAAGGACCAGTCGCTGATGCCGGCGGTGTCGGTGCGCACCCGTGCGGGGTACGCACCCTCGAGCAGGGGGCCCAGGAAGACCTCGTTGGCGATCGTGTCGATGCGCTCCTTGGCCTCGACGTCCACCGGGGCCGGCGACGCGGCGCGGGTGACGTGCAGGTTCAGGGTGATCGAGACGGGGGTGTCCTCGCCCAGCTCCTCGCGGATCGCGCGGGCGGCGAGACCGTGCGCGAGGTTGAGGTGGTGCACGGCGGCGAGCGCGGCGGCCGGGTCGGTGACGCCGGGGGCGTGCACGCCGGACGCGTAGCCGAGGAAGGCCGAGCACCACGGCTCGTTGAGCGTGGTCCACAGGTGGATGCGGTCGCCGAGGGCGCGGGCGACGATGCGCGCGTACTGCTCGAAGGCCACCGCGGTCGCGCGGTTCGTCCAGCCGCCCGCGTCCTCGAGCGCCTGCGGCAGGTCCCAGTGGTAGAGCGTCACCACGGGCCGGATGCCGGCCGCGACGAGCCGGTCGACGAGGTCGGAGTAGAACGCCAGACCGGCGGCGTTGGGCTCGCCGGTGCCGGTCGGCTGGATGCGCGACCAGGCGATCGAGAACCGGTAGGCCTGCAGGCCGAGGTCGGCCATGATCGCGACGTCGGGCTCGACGCGGTGGTAGTGGTCGACGGCGACGTCGCCCGTGTCGCCGTTGAGCACCTTGCCGGGGGTGCGGGAGAACGTGTCCCAGATCGACGGGCCGCGGCCGTCGGCGTCGACGGCTCCCTCGATCTGGTAGGACGCGGTCGCCGACCCCCAGAGGAAGTCCGCGGGGAACGTGCGTCCGGACGGTCGCGAGCTGGTCATCGTCGGCCCTTCGAGCGGGTGCTGGTGGGAGGCGTCGGCGCGTCCGACGCTCGGTCGAATCGATACGATACCCGGTGTGGGACCGCTCCCGCACCCGGGTCCCGGCGCGCCGGCGGCCCCCTCCCCCACCACCGGCGCACCGGCTCCTACAGGTCGATCTCGACCACGCCGTCCCCGCGGTGCTCGACGCGCACGCCGCCCCGCGGCTGCACCGCCCACGCACCCGGGGCGCCGACGGCCTCGACGCGCACGCGCACGCCCGTGCGCTCCACCGTGAACAGCGCGTCGTCCTCACCCGACCCCGCGGCCACCCGCGTCACCGAGCGGTGGCCGTCCTCCAGCTCGACGAGGTGCAGGGTCACCCCGTCCGCGTGCACGTAGTCCGGCCTGTCGTCGACCGCCCCCACGGGCAGGACCGTGCCGGGACGCACGTACAGCGGCACCGAGTCGAAGCCGTGACGCTCGCGCACCCAGCGCGGGCCGACCACCTGCTCCCCCGTCAGCCACGACGTCCACGTGCCCTCCGGCACGTACACGTCGACGTCGCCCTCCGCCGAGAACACCGGCGCCACGAGCAGGTGCTCGCCCAGCATGTACTGCGTGTCCACCGACGCCGCGCCCCGGTCGTCCGGGAACTCCAGCACCATCGGCCGCATCACCGGCAGACCCTCGGTGTGCGCACGCCGGCCCACCTGCGACAGGTACGGCATGAGGGACAGCTTCAGCCGGGTGAACAGGCGCGTGACCTCCACGGCCTCCTCGTCGAACGCCCACGGCACCCGGTACGAGCTCGACCCGTGCAGCCGGCTGTGCGACGACAGCAGCCCGAACGCCAGCCACCGCTTGAACACCGCCGCGTCCGGCGTGCCCTCGAACCCGCCGATGTCGTGGCTCCAGTAGCCGAACCCCGACAGCGCCAGCGACAGCCCGCCGCGCAGCGACTCGGCCATCGAGACGAACGTCGACTCGCAGTCCCCGCCCCAGTGCACCGGGAACTGCTGGCCGCCCGCGGTCGCCGAGCGGGCGAACAGCACCGCCTCCCCCTCGCCGCGCTCCGCCTCCAGCAGCTCGAACACCGCCGCGTTGTACAGGTGCGTGTAGTAGTTGTGCATGCGCTGCGGGTCCGACCCGTCGTGCCACACCACGTCCGTGGGGATGCGCTCGCCGAAGTCCGTCTTGAAGCAGTCGACGCCCTGGTCGAGCAGCACCCGCAGCTTGTCCTGGTACCAGGCCACCGCGTCCGGGTTGGTGAAGTCGACGAGCGCCATGCCCGCCTGCCACATGTTCCACTGCCACACCGTGCCGTCGGCCTCGGTGACCAGGTAGCCGCGCTCCTTGCCCTCGTCGAACAGGGCCGAGCGCTGCGCGACGTACGGGTTGATCCACACGCAGATGCGCAGCCCCTTGGCCTTCAGACGCGCGAGCATGCCCTCCGGGTCGGGGAACGTCGCCGGGTCCCAGACGAAGTCGCTCCAGTGGAACTGCCGCATCCAGAAGCAGTCGAAGTGGAACACCGACAGCGGCAGGCCGCGCTCGGCCATCCCGTCGACGAAGTGCGTCACCGTCGCCTCGTCGTAGTCCGTGGTGAACGACGTCGACAGCCACAGCCCGTACGACCAGTCCGGCACGCGCGCCGGCCGGCCCGTCAGCGCCGTGAAGCGCCGCAGCACGTCCTTGGGCGTCGGGCCCGCCACGACGTAGTACGTCAGCGACTGCCCCTCGACCGAGAACTGCGTGCGCGAGACCACCTCCGTGCCGATCTCGAACGACACCCGCTCGGGCTGGTCGACGAAGACGCCGTAGCCCGCGTCGGACAGGTAGAACGGCACGTTCTTGTACGCCTGGTCGCTGGCCGTGCCGCCGTCGGCGTTCCAGATGTCGACGGTCTGGCCGTTCTTCACGAACGCCCCGAACCGCTCCCCCAGCCCGTACAGGTGCTCGCCGACACCCGTCGTCAGCTGCTCGCGCACGAAGTGCCGCCCCTCGGCGTCCGTGAGGACCCCCACGCTGCGCGCGGTCGACGAGGTCAGCGTGCGGCCGTCCGCGACGAACTCCACGGACCAGTCGCCGTCGGTCGCGACCCGCGCCTCGAGCGGGCCCGAGCGGAACGTCGCGAGCGGGGCGCCGTTGAGCTGCGGCGTCGTGATCTTGACGTCCGCGACCTCGCGCCGCAGGCCGAAGCGCGGCCCGCGCTCCAGACCGCCCCGGAAGTGCTCGATCGTGACGCCCACGACGCCGTCCATCGGCGAGTGGAACGACACCGTGACCAGCGGGCGGTTCAGCGTGTCGCCGCGGTGCTCGATCTTCGCGGTCGACGCGTAGACGGTCAGGGTGTCGTCGCCGGCGACGACCTCGTCGACCTGACGCGGACGCAGCTCGGTGACCCCGGGCAGCAGCTGCCAGTAGCCGTCGGTGAACTTCATGAGGTCCTCTCCGTCAGCGCCACCGCGTCGTGCGGGGCGAGCAGCACGTGGTCGGCGACGTCGGCGCCGGTGAGCAGGTCGTGCCAGGCGCCGTCGAGCGGGACGGTGCGCGGCTCGTCGGTCGCGTTGAGGCAGAACAGGACGTCGCCGCGGCGGACGACCTCCACGCCGTCGGGCGGGCGAACCGCGAGCGCCCCCGTCACGCCGGCGGCGCGCAGGCACGCGTCCACGACGGCGTCGACGACCTCCTGCGGCGGGGTCGTCGCGACGTACCAGCCCTCGCCGCCGGACGGGTGGGCCCGGCGGACGACGAGCGCGGCACCGTCGAGGTCGCCGCCGTCGACGGTCGCGACCGCCTCGCCGTCGTCGACCCGCACGCGCTCGGCCCAGTCGTGCGCCGTGAAGTCCCCCAGCAGCCCCGAGCGGACCGCGACGCCCGGGTCGCCCAGGGGCACGTGCTCCTCGCCCGAGCCGCCGACCAGGTCGGCGAACGGCACCGGGAACCGCCCCGTGCGCACGTGCCCGTCCCGGTCGGCGACCCCCGAGAACGGCCCGAGGAGCAGCACGCCGCCGTGCTCGACGACCCCGCGCAGGTGCTGCACGTGGTCGTCCTCGACGAGGTAGAGCTGCGGCGCCACGACGAGGTCGTACCCGGACAGGTCGGCGTCCGGGCCCACCACGTCGACCGCGACCCCCGCGCGCCAGAGGGGTGCGTAGTAGGCGAGCACCTGCGGCAGCACGCGCAGACGGTCGGACGGCTGCGCCGGCTCCTCGGCGGCCCACCAGCTGGGCCAGTCGAAGACGAGCGCGACCCGCGCGGGCACCCGGGTGCCGACGACCTGGCGCAGACGGGTCAGCTCGGCGCCGTGCTCGACCACCGCCCGGTGCAGGCGCGTGCCCGGCCCGGCGTGCGGGACGAGGGCGGAGTGGAACCGCTCGGCCCCGAACACCGAGGCCCGCCACTGGAAGAAGCAGGAGCCGTCGGCGCCGCGCGCGACCGCGCGCAGGGAGTCCAGCCGCATCTGCGCGACCGTCTTGGGCACGTTGTGCGGGCGCCAGTTCACCGCGCCCGCGGCCTGCTCCATCACGATCCACGGCGCGCCGCCTGCCAGGCCGCGCACGAGGTCGTGGGTCAGCGCCACCCGCACCGGCGAGTCCGGGTCCGCGGGGTCGCCGTAGACGTCGTCGGCGACCACGTCGACGTGGGGCGCCCAGCGCCGGTAGTCGGTCAGCCCGTGGAACCCCATGAAGTTGGTCGTCACCGGCGTGCCCGGGTCCCGCTCGCGCAGCAGGTCGCGCTGCTCGAGGTACAGGTCGAGCAGCAGGTCCGAGGCGAACCGGCGGTGGTCGAGCACCTGCGTCGGGTTGAGCAGGTAGGGCGCGGCGCGCGGCGGCACGACCTCGCCCCAGTCGCCGTAGCGCTGGCTCCAGAACGTCGTCCCCCAGGCCCGGTTGAGCTCGTCGAGCGTGCCGTGGCGCTCGCGCAGCCACGTGCGGAACCGGGCGGCGCAGTGCTCGCAGTAGCAGACCTGGCCGTACTCGTTGCCGACGTGCCACATCCGCACCGCCGGGTGCCCGGCGTACCGGTCGACGAGCGCCCGGACCACCGCGAGCGCGCGCTCGCGGTAGTGCGGCGAGGACGGGCAGAAGTGGTTGCGCGAGCCGTGGGAGAGCCGCACGCCGTCGGCGGTGACGGCGCGCGCGCCGGGCCAGCGCACGCCCAGCCACGGGGGCGGCGACGCGGTGGGCGTGGCGAGGTCGACCATGACGCCGTGGGCGTCGGCGAGCGCGAGGACCTGGTCGAGCCAGTCGGTGTCGTACCGGCCGGGTGCGGGTTCGAGCCGGGCCCAGCTGAAGACGCCGACGGTGACGAGGTTGACGCCGGCCGCCTGCATGAGGGCGACGTCCTCGCGCCAGACGTCGGGCCCCCACTGCTCGGGGTTCCAGTCGGCGCCGTAGAGCAGGCCCGCGTCGTCGGTGAGCGCGGACAGGGCCGGCCGGGACGCCGGGGCGTCGGGTGCGGGCGCGGTCATCGCGGCGGGCCTCCTCGTCGAGTGGCGTCGATCGGTCGTCGAAGCGCTTCGCTGATCGTAGGTCGCGGGCCACCTCGATCGTCAACGGACACGCACCACCGCGCGGTGCCACTCGTGGCGAAGCGCTTCGCCTGCAGCACCGGCCGGCCGCACCGATCGGCGCCCGCGGCACGACGCGCGGACGCTAGGGTGGGCGTCGGCGGCGGGTCGCCGCAGACCGGCCGCGACACGAACGGAGCACCGTGGCCACCACGATCGACGACGTCGCGCGGGCGGCCGGGGTCTCCACCTCGACCGTGTCGTACGTGCTGTCCGGCAAGCGCCCCATCTCCGCACCGACCCGTCAGCGGGTCGAGCGCGCCATCCGCGACCTCGGCTACCGGCCGCACGCCGGCGCCCGCGCGCTCGCCTCGGCCCGCACGCACGTGCTCGGTCTCATGGCGCCGCTGCGCGTGGACGTCAACGTCAACGTCATCATGCAGTTCGTGACCGGCGTGGTCACCGCCGCGCGCAGCTACGACCACGACGTGCTCCTGCTCACCGCCGACGAGACCGCCGGGCTGGAGCGGGTCGCCAGCGGGTCGATGGTCGACGCCCTCGTGATGATGGACGTCGAGGCCGACGACCCGCGCGTGCCCGTCCTCGTCGGGCTGCGCCAGCCCGCCGTGCTCATCGGGCTGCCGCGCGACCCCGAGGGCCTGTCGTGCGTCGACCTGGACTTCGAGGCGGCCGGCCGCCTCGCCGTCCGGCACCTCGCCCGGCTCGGGCACCGCCGCGTCGCCCTCGTCGGATCCCCGCGCGCCGTGCTCGAGCGGCACACCTCGTACGCCGAGCGGATGATGCGCGGCTTCACGGCCGAGGCGGCCGAGGCCGGGCTCGCCGCCGTCGTCGAGCCCTGCGAGTCGTCCATGGCCGGCGCCGTCGGCGCCGTCGACCGCGTGCTCGAACGGCTGCCCGACGTCACGGGGGTCGTCGTGCACAACGAGGTCGCGCTGCCGTGGGTCGTCGCCACGTTCGCCGACCGCGGCCGGCACGTGCCCGAGGACGTGTCGGTCGTGGCCGTGTGCCCGCCCGACGTCGCCGTCGGGCAGCCCCTGCCCCTCACGGGCGTGGACATCCCCGCCCACGCGATCGGCCGCGTGGCCGTCGAGATGGCCATGGCCCGGGTGGGGCACGACGAGCCGGCCGAGACCCGCCTGCTGGCCCCCGTGCTCGTCGAGCGGGCGAGCACCCGCCCCGCGCTGCGCTGACCCGCCCGGCCGCACCGTGCCTCAGCCCTTGATGGCGCCGAAGATGACGCCCTTGGTGAAGTGCCGCTGCACGAACGGGTACACGACGAGGATGGGCACGATGGCCAGCACCATGACCGCCATCTTGATGGGCAGGCCCGTGACCGCGCCGCTGGCGACGTCGACCTGACCCACCCCGCTGCCCGGCAGGGTCACGCCCTGCAGGACGTACGAGCGCAGCACCAGCTGCAGCGGCCACTTCGCGTTGTCGTTGATGTACAGGATCGCGTTGAAGAACGCGTTCCAGTACCCGACGCCGTAGAACAGCGCCACGACCGCGGTCACGGCCCGCGACATCGGCAGCACGATGGCCCCGAGGATCCGCCAGTCGCCCGCGCCGTCGATGCGCGCCGCGTCGAGGATCGCGTTGTCGATACCCATGAAGAAGTTCCGCAGGATGAGCACGTTGAAGGCCGAGACCGCCCCGGGCAGGATCAGCGCCCAGTACGAGTTGATCAGACCCAGGCCGCTCACCAGCAGGTACGTCGGGATCATCCCCGCGCCGAAGAACATGGTGATGAGGAAGACGAACAGGATCGGCCGGTGCCACAGGGACGACGGGCGCGAGAGCCCGAACGCCGCGAGGACCGAGACCACGGTCGACAGCAGCGTGCCCACGGCCGTGACGCCCGTGCTCACGAGGGCGGCGCGCGTCACGATGCCGCCCGAGAGGATCTGGCGATACGCGTTGAGCGTCAGCTCCCCGGGGACCGTCACGAGCCCCCCGACGCGGATCGTCTCCGCCTGCGTCGAGAGACTGGTGACGACCACGGTCCACAGCGGGAACACGACCGCCAGGACCACGCCCGCGAGGACCACGAACTTCACGACCGCGCCGACCCGGCTCGGCGGCTCCTCCCACGCGGGGCGGTGCCGGGACCGCCGCCGGCGCGGCAGACGCTGCACACCCGGTGCCAGGTCGCGCGGGACGAGCGCGACGTCGCTGCTGATCTCCGGTGCCTGTCCGCTCATGACTTCTGGTACACCCCCGACTCGCCGAACACGTGGGCGAGCTTGTTGGCGCCGAGCACCAGCAGCAGGCTCACCACACCCTTGACCAGCCCCGCGGCCGCCGCGAAGCTCCAGTCGCCGTAGATGACGCCCTGGTAGTACACGAACGTGTCGATGACCTCGGCCACGTCCGCCCCGACCGCACCGCGCTGCAGGATGAGCTGCTCGAACCCGACCGTCAGGGCGTCGCCCAGGCGCAGGATGAGCAGCAGGATGATCACCGGGCGCAGCGCCGGCAGCGTCACGTGCCACATGCGCCGCCAGCGGCCGGCACCGTCGCACGCGGCCGCCTCGTACTGCTCGGGCGGCACGGTCGACAGCGCGGCGAGGAAGATGATGATCCCCCAGCCGGCGTCCTTCCAGACCGACTGCATGGTGATCAGCACCAGGAACGTGTCGGGGTTGGTCATCAGGTCGAAGCCCGTGCCCATCCCGGCGTCGCGCAACGTCTGGTTGACCAGTCCAGCGCCGCCGAAGATCTGCTGGAAGATCGTCACCACCAGCACCCACGAGAAGAAGTGCGGCAGGTACACGATCGACTGGATCGTCGTGCGGATCCGGGGCGTCACGACGCTGTTGAGCAGCAGCGCGAGGATGATCGGCACCGGGAAGAAGAACACCAGCTGGAACGCCGTGATGACGAGGGTGTTCTCGACCGAGTCGAGGAACAGCGGGTTGCTGAACACCCGTTCGAAGTTCGCCCACCCGATGAACGGGCTGTTCACGAACCCCGTGTACGGCGAGTACTGCTGCCACGCGATGACGTTGCCCAGCATGGGCACGTACGCGAAGACGGCCAGGAGCACCACCGCCGGGAGGACCATCACCAGCAGCGCGCCGTCGCGACGCAGCCGGGCGGCGAACGAGACCTTGCGCACCGGGATCTTGCCCCGGGCCGAGGGGGCGGGCGCACCCGCCCCCTCGGCGACGGGGTCAGGGACCTCGCCGCGACGACGCACGACCTGACCGATGCTCATCACTGCGCGTCCAGGATCTCCTGGTAGAACGTCCGCAGCTCCTCGCCGCCGGAGCTGCGCCACGTCTCGACCGCGGCGTCGAGGTCGTCCAGGCTCTTGCGACCGCGCGAGATGTCCTTCTCGAGGTCGACGAACGGCTGGCCGATCGACGCGAACTGCGCGGGCTCGACGATCTGCTGGGCGTAGAACAGCGGCTCCTGCAGGTACTCCGCGGCCGTGGTCTGCCACTCCGAGGACGCGCGCACGAAGCCGGGGTACTGCACCCGGGTGTTCGCGATCGGCGGGTCCACGAGGAAGATGTACGTCGGCTGCAGCTCGGTGGCCGCGAGCTCGGTGGGCACGGGCAGACCGTCGTCGTCGCGCGTGAAGTGCACACCCTCGACGCCGTTGTTGATGACGTCGAACTCCGTGGTGCCGAAGGGCGCCGCGAGCACGTTGGCGATCGCCAGCAGCTCGGTGATCCGGGCCTCGTCGTCGGTCTTCTTCAGGAACGAGAAGATGTTCGCCGGGTTGCCCTTCCACAGCACCGGCGTGCCGCCGTCGGCCGCGAACGGCTCGAACGGCTGCTGCCAGTAGTCGGGGTTGCTCGCCAGGTTGTCGCGCAGGGCCTCGTGCCAGGCACCGAGCCCGTCGTTCATGATGAGCGAGGCGCCGGACTGGAAGCGCGTCTTGGCCTCGCCCGACTGGTCGGCGACCGCGTCGGGGTGCACGGCACCGCTGGCGAACAGCTCCGCGTTCCACGCGAGCGCGGCGCGGTACTGCTCGGTCTCGACCCGGTGCACCAGGCGGTCGCCGTCCAGGAGCCACTTCGGGGGCACGCCGTGGATGATCGCGGAGGTGTTCCACAGGTCCTCCGCGCCCCAGCGGTTGCCGCCGGTGAGCTCGACGGCGAGGTCGAGCAGGTCCTGGGCGGAGCGGACGTCCGGCGTGATGCCGAGCTCGTCCAGGACGTCCTTGCGGTAGAAGATCGCGTCGGTGATGACCTCGCCGGGGAACGGCAGGCCGTACAGGCGCCCGCCGAAGACGCAGAACTTCCACGCGTCGGTCGGGATGTTCGCGAGGTTCGGGTACGCGGCGATCTTGTCGCCGCCGAGGTGGTCCGTGAGGTCCTGGAAGATGTTGGGGACGATCTCGGAGCCGAAGCGCGGCGGGATGTTCCACGACGGGACGCTCACCCAGTCCGGGACGTCGCGCGCCGAGGCCAGCACCGTCGCGAGCTTGTCGCCGTAGACGTTGCCGTCGGTGATCTGGAACGTGATCGTCGAGCCAAGCAGGCCGTTGACGGCCTCGTAGTACTGGTTGCCGTCCGTCGGCGGGATGGTGCCCCACAGCGGCGTCATGGCCGTGAACTCGGTCCCGCTGCCGGGGGGCTCGGGCACCGACTGGACGAGCTCCGCCGGGATCGTCTCGAAGCCGGGCGTCGAGCCGTTGACGCTCGGGAAGTCGGGCTCGACGTAGTCGACGGGGATGTACGACGGCAGGATGCCGGCGCCGATCGTGGCGCCCGGCGTGGACACGGAGACGGCCTCGCCGGTCCCGCAGGCCGTCAGCAGCGACGGCACGCCCGCGACGGCGGCACCGGCGGCGACCATGCCGAGGAACGAGCGACGTCGTACCTGCACGTCGCCGATCCGGTGGGTGGATGTGGTGGTGTTCATCAGCGCCCTTCACTCCCTCGTGGTGCGGACGTGCTGCTCGGACCTGCGTGCTGGTCGGGCGTGCGGCGCGCCCTGCGCGGGTCCGCCCGGTGGTCGTGCTCGTGGCCGCGGGCCGGGCGGCCCTCGGTCGCTGCTGCCGGCCCGGGGTCCTCGGCGACCCGGCGTCCGGCTCGTGCCGCCCCGGCGAGCGACGGTGATCGACGGCGATCACAGTCGAAGCGGTTCGACGCGGGTGAATCTAGGACACGGGGCCGGTGTGAGGCAAGCCACGTCTCAGGCGGGACGCGTCCTTGCCAGACGCACCGATCTGGTCCACCATGGCGGCCCGAGGCGCCCTGGGCGCCACCCGACGCCCGGCTGTGATCGTCGAAACGGTTCGACCAGACGACGACCGAACACCCTGCAGGAGCACCGTGGTCGACGACGACCGAGCACGACCCGCCACCCCGAGCCCCCTCCTCGTCGAGGACCGCGCCCCGTACCTCGACCCCGGCCTGCCGGTCGAGAAGCGCGCCCGTGACCTGCTCGGCCGGCTGACCCGCACCGAGAAGGTCGCGCTCCTGCACCAGCACTCCCCGGCCGTCGAGCGGCTCGGGCTCGCCCCGTTCCACACCGGCGCGGAGGCCCTGCACGGCGTCGCCTGGCTCGGCACCGCGACCGTCTTCCCCCAGCCCGTCGGCCTCGCCTGCACCTGGGACGCGGACCTCGTCCGCCGCGTCGGCGAGGTCGTCGGCACCGAGGTCCGCGCCAAGCACGCCGCCGACTCCAGCGTCTCGCTCAACGTGTGGGCCCCCGTCGTCAACCCGCTGCGCCACCCCGCGTGGGGCCGGCACGAGGAGGGCTGGTCGCAGGACCCGCACGTCACCACGTGGCTGGCGACCGCCTACGCCCGCGGGCTGCGCGGCGACCACCCCGTGTACTGGCGGACCGTGCCCACGCTCAAGCACTACCTCGCCTACGGCAACGAGACCGACCGCGCCGTCACGAGCTCGCAGCTGCGACCCCGCGTGCTGCACGAGTACGAGCTGCCCGCCTACCTGCACCCGGCCGCCGCAGGCGTCGTCGGCGCCGTGATGCCGTCGTACAACCTCGTCAACGGCCGTCCGAACCACGTGGCCGGCGAGCTGCTCGACCTGCTGCAGGCGCACGCCGCGCACCCGCTGCTCGTCGTCTCCGACGCCGCCGCGCCCGGCAACGTCGTGACGTTCGAGCGGTACTACGACGACCACGTCGAGTCGCACGCCGCGATGCTGCGCGCCGGCATCGACTCCTTCACCGACAACGACGCCGACGCACGCCCCACCGTCGAACGGATCACCGCCGCGCTCGAGCGCGGGCTCCTCGACGAGGACGTCGTCGACCGCGCCGTGCTGCGCCAGCTCGAGCTGCGCCTGCGCACCGGCGAGCTCGACCCCGAGCACGACCCGTGGGTCGTGGGCCCCGACGCGATCGACCTGCCCGCGCACCGTGCGCTCGCCCGCGAGTCCGTCGCCCGCTCGGTCGTCGTGCTCGAGAACGACGGCGTCCTGCCCCTCGCGCCCGAGGCCGTCGTCGCCGTGGTCGGGCCGCACGCCGACCGCGTGCTGCACGACTGGTACTCCGGCACCCCGCCGTACCTCACCGGCCTGGCGACCGCGCTGCGCGACCGCCTCGGCGCCGCGCAGGTCCGGGTGGCCGACGGCGCCGCACGCGTGACGCTGACCTGCACGACCACCGGCGGCACGGTCCGGGCGCTGCCCGACGGGACCCTCGTGGCCGACGGGACGCCCGGTGACGACACCGGCCTCGTCGACGTGACCGACTGGGGCGACGGGCTGCTCACGCTGCGGCAGGTCGCCACCGACCTGCTGTGGAGCGGAGCCGGCTGGGTCGTGCGCGCCGACGCGGGCCGCGTCGGCGGCTGGGTCGCCCAGGAGTCGTTCCGCACCCACCGGCACCCCGACGGCACCTGGTCGGTGCAGCACGTCGGCTCCGGCCGCTGGGTGCGCGTGCAGCACGACGCCCCGGGCACGCTCGTCGCCGAGGCGCACACGCCCGACGCCGCCGCGCGCTTCACCGTCGACGTCGTGCGCAGCGGCGCGCAGGCCGTGGCGCAGGCCGTCGCCGACGCCGACGTCGTGCTCGTCACCGCCGGCAACGACCCGCACCTGCACGGCCGCGAGACCGAGGACCGCCCGCACCTCGACCTGCCCGCGAGCCAGCTCGCGCTGTGGCGGTCCGCGGCCGCGGGCACCGCCCGACCCGTGCTCGTCGTCGTCTCGTCCTACCCCTACGTCCTCCCCGACGACCTCGGTGCCGCAGCCGTGGTGTGGACGTCGCACGGCGGGCAGGAGCTCGGCCCCGGACTCGTCGACGTGCTCACCGGGGACGTCGAGCCGACCGGCCGCCTCGCCCACCCCTGGCCCGCCGACGCCGCGCAGGCCGGGGACCTCCTGGACTACGACGTCATCGCCGCCCGGACGACCGACTGGTACGCCCCGGCACCGCCGCGGTACGGGCTCGGGCACGGGCTCACCTACGGCGACGTGCGGTGCACCTCCCTCGCCGTGGACGACGCCGGCGCCGTGGCCGGCCCGCAGGACGCCGCACCCGGGGACCCGACGGCACCGGCCGGGCCGGCCCTCGTCGCGCACCTCCGGATCACCAACACCGGCCCCCGTACGGCGCACGAGCTCGTGCAGGTGTACGTCGACGCCCCCGGGCACCGCCTGCCGTACCCGCACCGCCTGGTGGCCCACACCCGCACCACGCTCGCGCCGGGCGAGGACGCCGAGGTCACGCTCACCGTGCCGGTGCGCGAGCTCGCCGTGCGGGACGTGACCCGCGACCTGTGGGTCGTCGAGCCCGGCGAGTACGTGCTCAGCACCGGCCCGTCGAGCGCGCACGCCACCCACCGGGCCGTCGTCCGCCTCGACGGCGAGGCCGTCCCGCCGCGCGAGCTGCTCGGCCGGCGCGTGCCCGCCGCGTCCTTCGACACCGCGACCGGCATCGACCTGGTGGACCGCACCCGCACCGCGGGGGACGCCGTGCAGGTGCGCCGCGGCAGCGCCCAGGGCACGCTCGTCCTGCGCGACTGCCGCACGACCGGCGCACGCACGCTCACGCTCGACGTGGCGCGCACCGCGCCCGGACCCGCGTCCGTCGAGGTGCACGACGCGACGGCAGACGTGCTGCTCGCCGCCGTCGACGTCCCCGACGGCGGCGGCCGCTACGACTGGCACGAACGGACCGCCGCCCTGGTCGGACCGGTCGGGGACGTCGTCGACCTGCGCATCACCCTTCGCGGGGTCGCCCGGCTCGCGAGCGTGCGCGCCGACTGAGCCGGGCCGTCCGGGCCCGCACGGTGCCGGCCGGTGCCCTGCCGGCCGGTGCGGGCCGGACGCGCGGGTCGTGCGGCCTCAGGGCCGACCGACGACCCAGGAGCCCGCCCGCATCACCGCGACCGGCTCCAGCGCGTCCGTCGTCACCAGGACGTCCGCGCGACGGCCCGCGACCAGCGCACCGAGGTCCGCGCGGCCCAGCACCGTCGCCGGCGTCGTCGCCGCCGACCGCACCGCGTCCACGAGCGGCACCCCGGCCTCCACCGCGGACCGGACCACGTCGAGCAGGTGCGCCACCCCGCCCGCGATGGCACCTGCCGTGCCGTCGTCGCCGAGCAGCCGCGCCACACCGTCCGCCACCCGCACGGCCAGAGGACCCAGCCGGTAGTCGCCGTCCGGCATGCCGGCCGCCGCCATCGCGTCCGTGACGAGCACGACCGCGTCCGCACCCACGAGCTCCAGCACCGTCCGGACCGTCGCGGGCGCCAGGTGCGTGCCGTCGGCGACGAGCTCCACGACGAGCCGGCCCGCCGCCGCCGCGGCCAGGCAGGCCGCCACCGGGCCCGGGTCACGGTGGTGCAGCGGGCGCATGCCGTTGAACAGGTGCGTCGCCGTCGGACGGCCCGACCGCGCGGAGGCGGTGGTCGCCAGCAGGTCGAACGCCCGGTCGGCGGCCTGCTCGGTGACCTCGGCGCTCGCGTCCGTGTGCCCGAGCGACGGCAGCGCCCCGCACGCGGCGAGCGCGCGCAGCACGTCGTCCTCCCCCGCGTCCGCGACACCCGGCACCTCGGGTGCCACCGTCATGGTCACCAGGTGCCCGCGCGCGACCCGGGCGACCTCGCGCACCAGACCCGGGTCGCCGGGCAGCATGTCGTGCAGGTTCTGCGCGCCGCAGCGCACGGCCGACAGGAACGGCCCCTCCAGGTGCACCCCCACGAGGTGCCCGGCGTCGACCGCGTCGGCGAGCAGCGCCGTGCGGGCGAGCAGCACGTCGGGCGGTGCGGTCACCAGCGACGCGACCAGGCTCGTCGTGCCGTGCCGCAGGTGCTCGTGCGCACCCGTCGCCACCTCGTCGGGCGTGGTCGCGTCGGGGAAGCTCGCGCCGCCGCCGCCGTGGCAGTGCAGGTCGACCAGGCCCGGCAGGACGAGCGTGCCGGGCGGCGGGGGCGCGGGCAGCAGATCGGGGTCGAGCAGGGCCGACGGTCCGACCCACACCAGCACACCGTCCGCGACCGCGACGACCCCGTCCGCGAGCACGCCCGTGGGGAGCACGACGGCGCCCCGCACCAGCTCGGCGCCCGCCGGGAGCCGCACCGCGCCCGGGTCGGGCCGGCCCGCGGTCCGGGGCGAGAGGGACGGGTCGGGGACGCTGCGCTGGGGGCCGCTCACCTCGCCATCCTCCCGCACCGCCCGGTGGCCGTGGGCTCAGATCGACGCCTCGGTGGTCGATGAGCGGGGCGTCGCACCACGACCGACACAGAGAGGCGAGGCATGGAGGGGATCGCTGCTGTCCAGGCACGGGTCGCTGCGATCCAGAGCACCATGAGCCAGCTGGCGCCCGCGCGCACCGCCCCGGCCCTTGCCACGTCCCCGGCGGCGGCCGGTGCCGACTTCGCGGCCGCGCTCACCCAGGCCGCGGGGACGACCACTCTGCCCGCCGTCGACGGGTTCACGCCCGAGCAGGTGTCCAACGCGGCCGCCGTCGTCGAGGCCGGGCGCGGGATGGGCCTGTCGCTGCGGGACCAGGCCATCGGCGTGATGACCGCGATCGGCGAGTCGTCGTTGCGCGTCGTCGACCACGGCGACGCCGCCGGGCCCGACAGCCGCGGGCTGTTCCAGCAGCGCGACAACGGTGCGTGGGGCACCTACGCCGACCGGATGGACCCCACCCGCAGCGCCCAGAGCTTCTACCGCGTGCTCGCCACCGTCGACGGGCGCGAGCGGATGGAGCCGACGATCGTGGCGCACACCGTGCAGCGCAACGCCGACCCCCAGCACTACGCCCGCTCGTGGGACGCGGCCGTCCGGCTCGTCGCGCGGATCACCGGGAGCACGCCCGCCCAGGTCACCGCGACGCGCTGACGCCCGGCCGGGTCGGCTCCGAGCAGGCGCCCCGCCGCCGAGGGGGAGGCCGACATCAGTCGGTGCGGCGAGGCACCTGCCGGTCCGGCGAGGTCGCTCAGCCGCCGTCGGACGTCCTCACGCTAGGTGCGCCGTCCACGAGCCGAGGTAGGACCGAGGTCCCGGACGGCACCGGCGTCAGAACAGCCGGGAGTCGACGTCGTCGACGCCGCGCATGGCGTCGTAGTCCAGGACCAGGCAGCTGATCCCCCGGTCGGTGGCCAGCACCCTCGCCTGGGGGCGGATCTCCTGCGCCGCGAACACCCCGCGCACCGGCGCCAGGTGCGGGTCCCGGTTCAGCAGCTCGAGGTAGCGGGTCAGCTGCTCGACGCCGTCGATGTCGCCGCGCCGCTTGATCTCCACGGCGACCGTGCCGCCGTCGGGCGACTTCGCCAGGATGTCCACGGGGCCGATCGCCGTGGGGTACTCCCGCCGGACGAGCGTGTGACCGGAGCCGAGCAGCGCGATCTGCGCCGCCAGGAGCTCCTGCAGGTGCGCCTCCACGCCGTCCTTGACGAGCCCCGGGTCCACGCCCAGGTCGTGCGTGGACTCGTGGTGGACCGTGAACAGGTCGATCACCAGGCGGTCGTCGGACTTGGCGTGCTGCACCGTCCACACCGCCGTGACGCCGGCCGCGACCTGGTCGGCGTCGGGCTCGCCGACCACCAGCGAGCACGGCGGGCTCATCCAGTTCAGCGGCTTGTACGAGCCGCCGTCGGAGTGCAGGAGCACCGAACCGTCCGCCTTGACGACGAGCAGCCGGACGGCACGGGGCAGGTGGGCCGACAGGCGCCCGGTGTAGCGGGCGGCGCAGTCGGCGACGACGAGACGCAACAGGACCTCACGACGACGAGACGGGACGGGCGACGGACCCGCCGCGGCGGAGCGTGCCCCGGGGGCGGCGGGTCAGATGACGGTGCCCACGCGCGAGGGCGTGGCCTCGATCCACGACGTGAAGCCCGCGTACGCGTCGTCCGACATGTGCAGGTGGACCGACCGGACGCCGCGGCGGACGTCCCGCACCTCGCAGTGCACCACGACCGCCTGCACCGACCCGTCGGCCGAGGGCAGCCGACGGCGCTCGAGGACCCGGATCCCGCTCCGCGCCCAGGTGGACGCGGGCCGCGGGACGAGCGACGCACGACGCCACCAGTACAACGAGGTGGCCCCGTACTGCGCGACGCCGCGGGCCCACGGGCCGTCGGGCCCGTCCGCCACCGCGCACGAGAACGACCCGACCCGGTGGGACAGCGCACGGGTGCGCGACGCCCACAGGGCCACGACGAGCAGGCCGACCAGCGCCACGACGGACGCGACGACGATCGGGACCCACGTGCCGGTCATCGACCCCCCGCCCCGCCCGACGCCGTGTCAGTGACCCGCGCGGCCGGGCTCGGCCGTCGCGGCGTCGACGACGACCGTGACCTGGTCGTCGTCGACGGACAGGAAGCCGCCGTCGACACGCCAGCTCAGCGTCGCACCGCCGCCGGCGGGCTCCACCCGGACGCTGCCGGGGCGCAGCACCGACAGGATCGGCGTGTGGCCGGCCAGGATGCCGATGTCACCGTCGGCCGCGGGCGCCGACACCAGCCTCGCGGCGCCGGACCAGACCTTGCCGTCCGCCGCCACGAGGTCCACCTCGAGCTGTGCCACATGTCCTCCTGAAGAGCCGGTTCCGGGGTCGTACGACGTCGTCAGACGCCGTACTCCTTCTGGATCCGCGCCCAGTTGCGCTCGAGGTCCTCGAGACCGCCGATGTTGAAGAACGCCTGCTCGGAGATGTGGTCGAACTCGCCGTCCGCGATCTTCTCGAACGCCTCGACCGTCTCGGACACCGGCACCGTCGACCCGACGACACCCGTGAACTTCTCGGCCATGTAGGTGTTCTGCGAGAGGAACTGCTGGATGCGGCGCGCACGCGCGACGATCGTCTTGTCCTCCTCGCTGAGCTCGTCGACACCGAGGATCGCGATGATGTCCTGGAGCTCCTTGTTGCGCTGCAGGATCGACTTCACGCGCGTGGCGACGTCGTAGTGCTTCTGGCCCACGTAGCGCGGGTCCAGGATGCGGCTGGTCGAGGCCAGCGGGTCGACCGCGGGGTACAGACCGCGCGAGGCGATCTCACGGCTGAGCTCCGTCGTCGCGTCGAGGTGCGCGAACGTCGTGGCCGGGGCCGGGTCGGTGTAGTCGTCGGCGGGCACGTAGATGGCCTGGAGCGACGTGATGGAGTGGCCGCGCGTCGACGTGATGCGCTCCTGGAGCAGACCCATCTCGTCGGCGAGGTTGGGCTGGTAGCCCACCGCGGAGGGCATGCGGCCCAGCAGCGTCGACACCTCGGAGCCCGCCTGCGTGAAGCGGAAGATGTTGTCGATGAAGAGCAGCACGTCCTGCTTCTGCACGTCGCGGAAGTACTCCGCCATCGTCAGCGCCGACAGGGCGACGCGCAGACGCGTGCCCGGCGGCTCGTCCATCTGGCCGAAGACGAGGGCGGTCTTGTCGAAGACGCCCGCCTCCTCCATCTCGACGATGAGGTCGTTGCCCTCACGGGTGCGCTCACCGACACCGGCGAACACCGACACACCGCCGTGGTCCTGCGCGACGCGCTGGATCATCTCCTGGATGAGGACGGTCTTGCCGACGCCGGCACCACCGAACAGGCCGATCTTCCCGCCCTGCACGTACGGCGTGAGCAGGTCGATGACCTTGATGCCCGTCTCGAACATCTGCGTCTTCGACTCGAGCTGGTCGAAGGCCGGGGGCTTGCGGTGGATCGGCCAGCGCTCGGTGATCTCGAGGGTCTCGCCCTCGGCCAGGTTGAGCACGTTGCCGGTCACGTCGAAGACGTGGCCCTTGGTCACGTCGCCGACCGGCACCGAGATCGCGGCACCGGTGTCGGTGACGACCGCCCCGCGGACGAGGCCGTCGGTGGGCTTGAGCGCGATCGCACGGACCAGCGAGTCGCCCAGGTGCTGGGCGACCTCGAGCGTCATCGTGAACGACTTCTCGCCCTCGCCCTGCGACGACAGGTCGATGTCGACGGTCAGCGCGTTGTAGATCTCGGGGATCTGGTCCGGCGGGAACTCGATGTCCACGACGGGCCCGATGACCCGCGCGACCCGACCGACGCCGGGCGTGCCGGCGGCGGCGGCCGTCGCGTCGACGGTGGTGGCGGTCATGTCTGCCTCGCTTCGCTCGGCCGGGCGGGTCCGTGCCCGGCTGGGTGGTCGTGCGGTCGGTGTCGGGGTCAGGAGGCGGCGAGCGCGTCGGCGCCCGACACGATCTCGCTGATCTCCTGGGTGATCTCGCTCTGACGCGCCTGGTTGGCCAGTCGCGTGTAGGTGCGGATGAGGTCCTCGGCGTTCTCCGTGGCCGTGTGCATGGCCCGCTGGCGCGCGGCCAGCTCCGACGCGGCCGCCTGCAGGAGGTTCGCGTAGATCCGGGTGCGCACGTACCGCGGCAGGAGCTCGTCGAGCACCTCCTCGGGTCCGGGCTCGAACTCGTAGAGCGGGAGCGCCTCGTGCTCGTCGACGGCGGCGACACCCTCGACGACCTCGAGCGGCAGCATCCGCACGACGCGCGGGCGCTGGGTCACCATGTTGACGAACTGCGTGTACACGATGTGCAGCTCGCCGACGCCACCCTCGTCGGCGGGCGCCTGGAAGGCCGCCAGCAGACGCTCGGCGATCTCGTCGGCGACCTCCGGGGTCGGTGCGTCCGAGAAGCCCGACCACTGCCCCGCGAGCTCGCGCTTGCGGAAGGTGTAGTAGGCCACGGCCCGGCGGCCCGAGACGTAGAGGGCGACCTGCTTGCCCTCACCCTCGAGCCGCTGGACCAGACGCTCGGTCTCCCGGATGACGCTCGCCGAGTAGGCGCCCGCCATGCCGCGGTCCGACGCGATGAGCAGCACGGCCACGCGGTTCGTGTCCTCGCGCTCGACGAGGAACGGGTGCCGCACGTCCGAGTGGGTCGCGACCGCCGAGACGGCGCGGGTGATGGCCCGGGCGTACGGCGCGGCCATGGCCACCCGGTCGCGGGCACGCCCGATGCGGGACGCCGCGATGAGCTCCTGCGCACGGAACATCTTCTTGAGCGACTGGGTGCTCTTGATCCGCTGCTTGTAGACGCGCTGCTGACCGGCCATGCTCAGGCCCTCTTCTGGCGGACGATCTGCTCCTGCTCGACCTCGACCGCGGCGTCCTCCTCGGCAGCGCCGACCAGCGGCGTCCCGTCGAACTTCAGGAAGCCCAGGCGGAACTCGTCGATCGCGGCGCCGAGCGCCTCGACCGTCGAGTCCTCGAGCTTGCCGGTGGACGCGATGGTCGCCAGCACCTCGGTGTTGCGGCGCAGGTGGTCCAGCAGCTCGGTCTCGAAGCGGCGCACGTCCTCGACCGGGACGTCGTCCAGCTTGCCCTTGGTGCCGGCCCAGATGGACGCGACCTGGTCCTCGACCGGGAACGGCGAGTACTGGCCCTGCTTGAGCAGCTCCATGAGGCGGGCACCACGCGTGAGCTGGGCGCGCGACGCCGGGTCGAGGTCGGACGCGAACATCGCGAACGCCTCGAGGGACCGGTACTGCGCGAGGTCGAGCTTCAGCGTGCCCGAGACCTGCTTCATCGCCTTGACCTGCGCGGCACCACCGACACGGGAGACGGAGATGCCGACGTCGACGGCCGGCCGCTGGTCGGCGTTGAACAGGTCGGACTGCAGGAAGATCTGCCCGTCGGTGATGGAGATGACGTTGGTCGGGATGTACGCCGAGACGTCGTTCGCCTTGGTCTCGATGACGGGCAGACCCGTCATGGACCCGGCGCCGAGCTCGTCGGACAGCTTGGCGCAACGCTCCAGCAGGCGGGAGTGCAGGTAGAAGACGTCACCGGGGTACGCCTCGCGGCCCGGCGGGCGGCGCAGCAGCAGCGACACGGCACGGTACGCCTCGGCCTGCTTGGACAGGTCGTCGAAGACGATGAGGACGTGCTTGCCCTGGTACATCCAGTGCTGGCCGATGGCCGAGCCGGTGTAGGGCGCGAGGTACTTGAAGCCGGCCGGGTCCGAGGCGGGAGCCGCGACGATCGTCGTGTACTCCAGCGCGCCGGCCTCCTCGAGCGCGCCACGCACCGCGGCGATGGTCGAGCCCTTCTGGCCGATCGCGACGTAGATGCAGCGGACCTGCTTGGTCGGGTCGCCCGTCTCCCAGTTGGCCTTCTGGTTGATGATCGTGTCGATCGCGATGGCCGTCTTGCCGGTCTGACGGTCGCCGATGATCAGCTGACGCTGGCCACGGCCGATCGGGATCATCGAGTCGATGGCCTTCAGGCCGGTCTGGAGCGGCTCGTGGACCGACTTGCGGGCCATGACGCCGGGCGCCTGGAGCTCGAGGGCGCGGCGGGCGTCGGTCTCGACCTCGCCCAGCCCGTCGATCGGGTGGCCGAGCGGGTCGACGACGCGCCCGAGGTAGCCGTCACCGACGGCGACCGAGAGCACCTCGCCGGTGCGGCGGACCTCCTGGCCCTCCTCGATGCCGGTGAACTCGCCGAGCACGACGACGCCGATCTCGCGGACGTCGAGGTTCAGCGCCAGGCCCAGCGTGCCGTCCTCGAACTGCAGCAGCTCGTTCGCCATCGCCCCGGGCAGGCCCTCGACCTGGGCGATGCCGTCGCCGGCGAGCGTCACGCGTCCGACCTCTTCGGTCGCGGCGCCCTTCGGCTCGTACGTCTTCACGAAGCTGTCCAGCGCGGCCCGGATGTCCTCCGGCCGGATCGTCAGCTCAGCCATGGGTTCTCCTCATCTGACGCACGCGTCACGCGTGCGGTGTGTCGTGGTCCGGTGACCGGAGCGGTAGGTCAGCCGGCGAGCTGTCGGCGTGCGTCGGCGAGACGGGCGAGGACGGTCGCGTCGATGACGTCGGGACCGGACTGCACACGCAGCCCCCCGACGACGTCCGAGTCGACGACCACGTTGAGCTGGACCGGCCGGCCCAGCGCCCGGCCCACGAGGTCGGTCAGGCGGGCCCGCTGCGTGTCGGACAGGGGCGAGGCCGTCGTGACGGTCGCGACCTGGCGGCTGCGCAGCTCGGCGATCAGGTCGACCACGTGCAGCAGCGTCGTCACGTACCGACGCCCGCGGGGCGCGACGGCCGCGCGGCGCGCCACCACGGCGGTGACGGGCGCGGCCCGCCCCCCGAGCAGCGCGTCGACGAGCTCGCCGCGCGCCTGCGCGGGGTACGACGGCTCGAGCAGGTACCGCCGGACCTCACGCTGGCCGGCGAGGGCCCGCGTGATGCGGAAGAGCTCGTCCTCGACCCGCTCGAGGGCGCCGTCCGACTCGGCCGTCGCGAGCACGGCGAGCAGCGCGAGCCGCTCGACCGCCTCGGTCAGGTCGGCGTCCGCCGACCAGCGGCCACGGACGAGCGCCTGCGCGACCTCGACCGTGCGCGGGTCCGCACCGTCGAGCAGGCGTCCGACGAGGCCCGCCTTGGCGTCCGGCTCGACCGACGGGTCGGCCAGCGTGCGCCGCAGCGAGCCGGACGCGTCGAGCGCGTCCACGAGGGCGAACAGCTCCTGCCCCAGCGTGAGCGCCTGAGGACCGGCCTCGCGCAGCACCGGGGACCACAGTCCCTGGGCTGCGACGAGAGAGGCCCGACTGGTGCCGCGCATCAGCTCCCCTTGCTCGCGCTCGTGCCGACGGTGCTGGTCTCGAGCTCGTCGAGGAAGCGGTCGACGACGCGCGAGCGCCGGGCCTCGTCCTCGAGCGACTCGCCCACGATCTTCGACGCGAGCTGCGTCGCGAGGGCACCGACGTCGGCGCGCAGCGACACGGAGGCCTGCTGGCGCTCGGCGTCGATCTGCTTCTGGGCGTTCTCGAGGACCCGATGGGCCTCCTCCTGCGCCCGGACGCGTGCCTCGGCGACGATCTGCCCGGCCTCGGTGCGCGCGTCCTCGCGGATGCGCGCGGCCTCGGCACGGGCCTCGCCCAGCTGGCGCTGGTTCTCGGCCAGGGCCTGCGCGGCCTCGGCCTGCGCGGTCTCGGCGAGCGCGAGCCCGCCCTCGATCTTCGCGGTGCGCTCGTCGAGGACGGCCTGGAACTTCGGCAGCACGTAGCGGTAGAACGCGAGGCCGATCACCACGAGGACGACCGTCGACCAGACGAGGTCGTACGCGGCCGGCAGGAGCAGAGCGATGCCCTCCGGCGCCTCTTCGGCGGCCGTCACGACGGCCGCCACAGCGGCCGTGCTCACGTGAAGAGGAAGCCGGTGATGAGGCCGAGGAGGCCGAGGACCTCGACGAACCCGATGCCGATGAACATGGTGGTGCGCAGCTGGCCGGCGACCTCGGGCTGGCGCGCCATGCCCTCGACGGTCTTGCCGATGAGGATGCCCAGACCGATGCCCGGGCCGAGCACCGCGAGGCCGTAGCCGACGGTCGCGATGTTCCCGGAGACGGCGTCAGCGGCGGCGAGGATCATGCTGGTGTCTGCCACGGTGGCTCGTTCCTTCCGTTGGGTCCCCGGCCGGTCGGCCGGGGGCTCGTGGGACCGCCGGGCACGAGGCCCTGCGGTGGTCGGTGGGTCAGTGCTCGTCCGAGATGGACAGGCTGATGTAGACGGCGGTGAGGACCACGAAGATGTACGCCTGGAGAGCGGCGACGAAGACCTCGAAGAGCGTGATCGCGAACCCGCCGAGCAGGCTCGGCACGGCGAAGACGGACATCGCCGAGGCCGAGCGCACGAAGTAGTCCGTGGCGGCGAAGCACAGCACGAGCATGAGGTGCCCGGCGACCATGTTCGCCATGAGTCGCAGCGCCAGCGTGGCCGGCCGCAGGATGAAGACCGTGAGGAACTCGACCGGCGTCAGCAGCACGTAGAGGAAGGGCGGCACGCCGGGCGGGAACAGGCTCGCCCTGAGGAAGCCGCCCAGCCCGTGGGCCCGCACGCCGGCGCCGAGGTACATCACGTACACCCACAGGGCGAGCATGACCGGCAGACCGATGAGGGACGTGCCGGCGATGTTCAGTCCCGGGATGATGCCGGTGATGTTGAACGCCAGGATCGCGAAGAACAGCGTGGTCAGGAGCGCGACGTACTTGTGCGCCTTCTCCTTGCCGATGATGTCCTCGGCGACGTTGACCCGGACGAAGTCCAGGAGCATCTCGATCGCGTTCTGCCCGCGGCTCGGCACGAGGCGCGCACGACGGGCGCCGACGACCATGATCGTCACGAGGACGGCCACGGCGACGAAGCGCACGAGCTGGAGACGGTTGATCTCGAAGAACGTGCCTTCGAGGAGGATCGGCGCCGGGAAGAAGTCCGCGATGGTGGGCACGTGGAACGTGTTCTCATCCGCGGCGAGCGGCAGGATCGTCGCGATGCTGGACAGTGCGGTCTCCCATGGTCGTGATGCCGCGCCGCGCGTCGTCGCGGGCACGCTGGTGGCACCTGGCCGTCGTGGATGAGTGGAAGCCTAACCCATGGATCGGGCGGTTCCGGACGGTCGTGGGGGTCCGTCCGGGTGAGCGGTCAACGGACCTGGGTCCCCGGCTCGACGTACGGCACGCGCCCCCCGCTGACCGCCCGGTAGTCCAGCAGCGCCGAGCCGACGACGCCGAGCGCGAGCACGGCCGCGAGCACCCCGCGGTGGTAGAAGTCCAGGTCGCGGATCAGCGCGAGCACGACGATCACCACGAGCACCTTGGCCAGCCAGGTGCCCATGACGACGGCCGCCATGGTCGCGGGCGCCGCGTGCAGCGTCCGCAGCATCGCCACGACCGTCGTCGCGGAGAAGACGAGCGCGAGACCGACCGCGACGAGCGCCCCCCACACGCCCGGCAGCCCCGCCACGAACCAGCCCACGCCGACGCCGAGCACCGCCAGGGCGCCCAGCAGCACGAGGGTGTCGCGCAGGGCGCGGCGCAGCACGGCGGCCGTCGCGTCCCCCGCACGGGGGGCGGTGGTGGCCGGGGGCGCCTCGCCGTCGGCGGGCTGCTGCGGGTCGGTGGTCACGGGGTGGCCTCCACGGAGGTCGGGGTGCGCCCGCGCAGCGGGCCGAGGGTCAGGGCGACGGCCGCGAGCATGCCCGCACCGGTGACGACCAGCACGGTCGTCGTCGAGAAGACCGCCAGGCCGGCCACGCCGAACGCGAGCACGGCCGTCCACACGTACATGATGCCCACCGCGCGCCGGTGCGAGTGCCCCAGCGCGAGCAGACGGTGGTGCAGGTGCATGCGGTCGGGGTGGAACGGGCTCTTGCCGCTGCCGATCCGGCGGACGATCGCGAGCGTCATGTCCAGCAGCGGCAGGACCAGCACGGCGACGGGCAGCAGGATCGGCATGTAGGCGGGGAACTGCACGCGCTCGACGACGGCGGCGGGGTCGATCTGGCCGGTCACGACGATCGCGCCGGCCGCCATGACGAAGCCGAGCAGCATGGAGCCGGAGTCACCCATGAAGATCCGGGCCGGGTACACGTTGTGGGGCAGGAAACCCAGGCAGATGCCGACCAGCACCGCGACGATGAGCGCCGCGAGCGAGGAGTAGTCCTCGCTGCTCGTGCCGCGGGTCAGCAGGTACGTGTAGAGGAAGAACGCCGCCCCGCCGATCGCGATGACCCCGGCCGCCAGCCCGTCGAGCCCGTCGACGAAGTTCACGGCGTTCATGGCGACGACCACGGAGACCACCGTGACGAAGATCCAGGTCCGGGGCGAGCTCACCAGCACACCGCCGATCGGCAGCTGGTAGAGCAGCACGCCCTGCCAGGCCAGGAACCCGGCCGCGAGGACCTGCCCCATGAGCTTGGTCAGCCAGTCGAGGTCCCAGATGTCGTCCGCGACGCCGAGCGCGACCACGAGCCCCGCCCCGCCGACGATCCCGACGATCGGCCGGGAGTTGTCGAAGACACCGTCGAGGAAGGTGATCTGGCTGGCCATGACGAAGGCGACGAGCAGACCCGCGAACATGGCCAGCCCGCCGAGGCGCGGCGTCGGGATGGCGTGCACGTCACGGTCGCGCACCGCCGTGATCGCGCCCCAGCGCAGGGCGCACCACCGGGCGACCGGGGTCGCGAGGTAGGCGACCGCCGCGGCGATCGCCATGACGAGGAGGTAGACCCTCACCGGTCGCCGTCCACCCTCTCGTCGTCGCCCGCGGGCGCCGGGGCGGCGGCCGGGCCGTCGGACGGCGTCACGTCGGGCTGCGCCGCCCCGGCCGCGGGTTGCGCGGTCCCGGGTTCCGTCGCACCGGGCCCGGTGCCCGGCGCGTCAGCAGTCTCCTGCGGGGGCAGCGGGGCCTCGACGGGCGTCACGGCGTTCAGCGCCTCGAGGTCGAGCGCCCCGAGCCGGACCACGCGCAGCACGTCCCCGGTGGCGTCGACGATCGTCGAGGCCACCCCGCCGGGCGCCGTCCCGCCGTCGAGGAGGACGGGCACGCTCGCGCCGAGCTGGCGGTACGCCTCCTGCACGGTCGTGGCCGCGGGACGGCCCGTGCGGTTGGCGCTGGAGACCGCGAGCGGCCCCGTGCGGCGCAGCAGCGCCAGGGCGACGCGGTGGTCGGGCACCCGCAGCGCGACCGTGCCCCGGGTCTCCCCCAGGTCCCACGCGAGCGACGGCTGCGCCCGCAGGATGATCGTCAGGGGCCCGGGCCAGAACGCGTCCGCCAGGGCGCGCACCCCGTCGGGCACGCTCGTGGCCAGGCCGTCGAGCGTGCGCACGTCGGGGATGAGGACCGGCGGGGGCATGTGCCGCCCGCGGCCCTTGGCGTCGAGGAGGGCCTGCACGGCCCGCGGGTCGAAGGCGTCGGCGCCGATCCCGTACACGGTGTCCGTCGGCAGGACGACGAGCTCGCCGCGCGAGACCGCGTTCACCGCCTCGTCGATCGCGGGGCCCCACGTGCCCGGGTCGGTCGCGTCCTTGATGCGCACGAGACTCACGCGGGTGAGTCTCCCACGCCCGCGGGCGCGACCCGCCGTGCGACGAGGGTCCGGGGCCGCCCGGTGAGGTCGGGCACCGTCCGCACGTCCGTGAACGCCCCCGTCGCCCGGGCCGCGGCCCGGGCGGCGGCGTCCTGCACCTCCGCGTGCTCCATGACGAGGAGCCCGCCGGGGGCGAGCAGCCGGGCCGCGGCCACGAGCACGGCCCGCGGCACGTCGAGACCGTCGGCGCCCCCGCCGTACAGGGCCAGGTCGGGGTCGTGGTCACGGACCTCGGGATCGGTCGGCACGGCGTCGGGCGGGATGTACGGCGGGTTGGAGACGACGACGTCGACGCGGCCGTCGAGCTCGGCCAGCAGCGCCGGGTCCCGCACGTCGCCCTGCACGACCCGCGTGCCGGGGGGTGCGACGGCGCCGGCGTTGTGCCGGGCCAGGCCGACGGCCTCGTCGGACAGGTCGACGGCGACGACCTCGCTGCCCGCGACCTCCGTCGCGACCGACAGCGCGATGGCGCCCGTCCCGGTGCACAGGTCGACCACGCGCGGGGCTCGTCCCGCCGCGACGAGGCGGGCGGCCTCGTCGACGGCCAGCTGCGCGACCGTCTCCGTCTCGGGCCGCGGCACGAACACGCCCGGCTCGACGCGCAGGGTGAGGTGCCGGAAGACCGTGTGCCCGGTGATGTGCTGCAGCGGCTCGCGGGAACGACGCCGCTCGACGAGCGCGGCGTACTCGGCCGCGAACCCCTCGGGCAGCGGCGGGGGCAGCACGAGCTCCACGCGGGGCAGGCCGAGGGCGTAGGCCGCCAGGGCCGTGGCGTCGTGCCGCGGCGACCCCACGCCGGCCTCGGCGAGCACGCGCGTCGCGCCCTCGACGTACGCGCGCAGGCCGGGGGCGGCACCGGTGTGCCGGAGCCCGTCGGGCACCCGTCCGGTCACGTCAGACCACCGGCCCGTCCGCGCCGGCCGCAGCCAGGCGCGCGGCCTCGTCCGCCGCGACCGCCGACGCCAGCACCGGGCCGAGGTCGCCGTCCAGCACCTGGTCGAGGTTGTAGGCCTTGTACCCGGTGCGGTGGTCGGCGATGCGGTTCTCGGGGAAGTTGTAGGTGCGGATGCGCTCGGACCGGTCGACGGTGCGCACCTGGGAGCGGCGGGCCTCGCTGGCGGCCGCGGCCGCCTCCTCCTGCCGGGCGGCCAGCAACCGGGCGCGCAGGACCCGCATCGCCTGCTCACGGTTCTGCAGCTGGGACTTCTCGTTCTGCATCGACACGACGATCCCCGTGGGCAGGTGCGTGATCCGCACCGCCGAGTCGGTCGTGTTGACCGACTGCCCGCCGGGGCCGGACGAGCGGAACACGTCGATGCGCAGGTCGTTGGCGTCGATCTCGACGTCGCCCTCGTCGTCGGCCTCGGGGAAGACCATGACACCCGCCGCCGAGGTGTGGATGCGCCCCTGGGACTCCGTGACGGGGACGCGCTGCACCCGGTGGACACCGCCCTCGTACTTCAGGTGGGCCCAGACCCCGTCCTCGGGCGCACCCGCGCTGCGGGCCTTGACCGCGACCTGCGCGTCCTTGACGCCGCCGAGGTCCGACGGGGTCGCGTCGAGCACCTGCACGCTCCAGCCCTGCCGCTCGGCGTACCGGGTGTACATGCGCAGCAGGTCGCCCGCGAACAGCGCGGACTCCTCGCCGCCCTCCCCCGCCTTGACCTCGAGGATGACGTCACGGCCGTCGTCCGGGTCCCGTGGCACGAGCACGCGGCGCAGCCGCTCGGCGGCCGCGTCGGCCGCGGCGCGCAGGTCGGGCAGCTCGGCCGCGAACGCGGCGTCCTCCCCCGCGAGCTCCGCGGCCGCCTGCGCGTCGTCGGCCGCCGCCCGCCACGCCCGGTACGCCTGGACGACCCGACCCAGCTCGGCGTACCGCCGGCCGAGCCGACGGGCGCGACCCGCGTCCGCGTGCACCGCCGGGTCGGCGAGCTGCTGCTCGATCTCGGCGTGCTCGGCGAGCAGCGGGGCGACGGCGGGTGGTGCGCCGACGGTCTGGCTCACGCGGGGCTCCTCGGGTCAGGGCACGGACGGGCGGGCACGGCGGTCGGGCACGCACCGGTCCCCCGGCGGCGCGCCCCCGCAACGACGCAGCGCCGGTGCGCGGGCGGACACGACCATGGAGGGCCGTCGTCCGCGCCACGCACCGGCGCTGGACGCAGGTGCTACTTGCCGGCCTTCTTGCCGTAGCGCGCCTCGAAGCGGGCGACGCGGCCACCGGTGTCGAGGATCTTCTGCTTGCCCGTGTAGAACGGGTGGCAGGCGCTGCACACGTCGGCGTGGATCTTGCCGGTCGTCACGGTCGAGCGCGTGACGAAGGTGCTGCCGCAGGTGCACGTCACCTCGGTGACGACGTACTCCGGGTGGATGTCAGACTTCACGATGATCTCCTCGGTGGGGAGCCCCCGGGTCCGGACGCGCTGCTCGCGCCGGTGAACCGCAGGCCAGCAGACGATTGTGCCAGAACAGCGGGCGGTGCCGGAAACTTCCCTGGTCGGGCGGGCTCCCGGCACCGGCGCTGCCGCGACGGCCCGCCCGGCGGGGACGGGCCGTCGCGGTGGGTCAGACCGTGCGGGCGACGCCCTCCTCGAGGGCGGGCGCGTGGGTGCCCGGCGTCGTCTTCTGCACCTGGAGCAGGAACTCGACGTTCGAGCGGGTCTCGCGCAGCTTGCCGAGCAGCAGCTCGATCGCCTGCTGCTGGTCGAGCGCGCCCAGCACACGACGCAGCTTGTAGACGATCTTCAGCTCGTCGTTGCTCATGAGCACCTCCTCGCGGCGGGTGCCCGAGGCGTTGACGTCGACGGCCGGGAAGATCCGCTTGTCGGCCAGGGAGCGGGACAGGCGCAGCTCCATGTTCCCGGTGCCCTTGAACTCCTCGAAGATGACCTCGTCCATCTTCGAGCCCGTCTCCACCAGCGCGGAGGCGAGGATCGTCAGCGAGCCGCCGTTCTCGATGTTGCGCGCGGCGCCGAAGAACCGCTTGGGCGGGTACAGCGCGGACGCGTCGACGCCGCCGGACAGGATGCGGCCCGACGCCGGCGCGGCCAGGTTGTACGCGCGCGACAGGCGGGTCAGCGAGTCGAGCAGCACGACGACGTCCTGGCCGAGCTCGACCAGCCGCTTGGCGCGCTCGATCGCGAGCTCGGCGACGATCGTGTGGTCGGATGCGGGACGGTCGAACGTCGAGGCGATGACCTCGCCCTTGACCGTCCGCTCCATGTCCGTGACCTCCTCGGGGCGCTCGTCGACGAGCACGACCATGAGGTGGACCTCGGGGTTGTTCGCGGTGATCGCGTTGGCGATCTGCTGCATGACGATCGTCTTGCCCGCCTTCGGGGGCGCCACGATCAGGCCGCGCTGGCCCTTGCCGATGGGCGCGACGATGTCGATGACGCGCGGGGTGAGCCGGCCGGGCTCGGTCTCCAGGCGCAGCCGCTCCTGCGGGTAGAGGGGCGTCAGCTTGGTGAACTCCGGGCGCTGGCGGGCCTCCTCCGGGTCCATGCCGTTGACCGTGTCGAGCCGCACCAGCGCGTTGAACTTGCTGGGGCGGCTGCCCTGCGCGGCCGGGGGCTGCTCGCCCTCGCGCGGCTGGCGCACCGCGCCGGTGATCGCGTCGCCGCGGCGCAGCCCGCTCTTCTTCACCTGGTTGAGCGAGACGTAGACGTCGTTCGCCCCGGGAAGGTAGCCGGACGTGCGGACGAACGCGTACGACTCCAGCACGTCGAGGATGCCCGCGACGGGCAGCAGGACGTCGTCGTCGGCGACCTCGACGTCGTCCGGCCCCGCGAGCTCGCCCTGCGTGCCGCGACCGCGCCCGCGCTTGCGGTCGCGGTCGCGGTACCGGTCGCGCGAGCGGCGACGGCGTCCGCCGCGCTCGTCGCCGTCGTCGAGCCGGTCCGCCTGCTGACGGTCGGCCGTGGCGTCGGCGACCTCGACCTGGCCGCGGTCGGCGGCCGCGCGCTCCGCCTGGCCGCGCTCGGCGCCGCCACGGGCCGCACCGCGCGCGGGCGCCTGCTCCTCGCGGGCGGGGCGCTCGGCGTCACCGGTCGGTGCACCCGCCCCGCGGCCGGCACGGCGCGACCGGCGCTCGCCGGCCTCCGGCGCGGGGCGCTCGTCGCCCGGGGCGAGGCGGGCGTCGAGCGCCGCCTCCAACCCGGCGAGCGCGTCGCGCCGCGGGGCTCCGGACGTGCGCTCGGTCCGCGCCGCGGGCACCTCCGGGGTCTCGACGACCGGTGCGTCGGACGGCACGGCCGTCACCGGTCCGGCGGAACGTGCCCGTCGCGCCCGGGTCGGACGCTCGGCCGCGACCGGGGCGTCGCTGCGCCCGGCGGACCGGTCCTCGAGGGGCTGGGCCCGCTCCGGCGCGGGCTCGGCGGCCCGGGGGGCGCCGGAACGGGCCGCGGAGATCGCCTGCACGAGGTCGCCCTTGCGCATCTTGCTCGTGCCCTTGACGCCGAGCTGGGACGCGAGGGCCTGGAGCTCGGGGAGCCGCATCGTCGAGATGCTGCCCCCGGCCGAGCCGCCCGCGGTGCTCGTGGTGGCGTCGATGGTGTCTGTCACGAAGGATCCTTCCCCCTCGTCGGGGCCCGCCCGCGGTCGGGCGGGGCCAGCGCCCGGACGGCATGACCGGGCGGGGTGTGCGGGCCGCGCGCGAGGCGTACCACGACGACTGCTCGCGCGGGCTGGACGGCCCCCTCGTCGTCGACTCGTGTGACCGTCCGGCGTGACCGACAGGGGACGCCCGACGCGCGGCGCGAGGTCGCACGGGGATTTTCGGGGGTCCTGTGGATCCACAGGGGGCCGGAGGACGAGGTCCGGGGAACGTGCCGATGCTACCACCGCGCACGTCACGGCCGGGCAGAACGCCCGTCGTTCACCCCGCCGTGGGACCGGGCCGTCGGCCCGCGGCGTCGGTCACGACCGTCGCCGACGCACCCGCACCGTCGACGGGCAGCGCACGGACCCTCCAGCCGTCGGCGTCCGCGCCCACGGCCTGCGCGAGGGCCGCGTCCGCGTCCGTGGCGCCGGGACCGGTCCGTCGGGCCAGGGCGAGCACCGTCGGTCCGGCGCCCGAGACGACGGCGGCGACACCCGCGTCGCGCAGCGCGTCGACCAGCGCGAGCGACCGCGGCATGACGGGGCGTCGGTGGTCCTGGTGCAGCAGGTCCCGCGTGGCGGGCAGCAGCAGGTCGGGCCGCCGCCCGAGGGCCTCCACGAGGAGCGCGGCGCGCGCGGCCTGCGCGGCGGCGTCGGCGTGCGGCACGTGGGACGGGAGCACGCCGCGCGCCTTCGCCGTCGACAGGTGCTGGGCGGGCACGGCGACGACGGGGACGACGTCGGGGTGCACGGGCAGCCGCACCGCCCGCACGTCACCGGCGTCGGTCCACGCCAGGGTCAGGCCGCCGAGGAGCGCGGGCGCGGCGTTGTCGGGGTGGCCCTCGATCTGCGTCGCCAGCGCGAGGACCGCGTCGTCGTCGAGCGCGTCCGGCTCGGCGAGCAGCGCCCGGGCGGCGAGGAGGCCCGCGACGACGGCCGCCGCCGACGAGCCGAGTCCGCGACCGTGCGGCACCCGGTTGCGGCACACGAGGTGCAGCCCCGGCTGGGGTGCGCCGACGGCGTCGAGCGCGGTGCGCAGCGCGCGCACCACGAGGTGCCGCTCGTCGTCGGGCACGACGCCCGCGCCCTCGCCCTCCACGTCGACCCGCACGCCGGGGGCGCCGAGCACGTGCACCTCGAGCTCGTCGTGCAGCGCGAGGGCCAGGCCCAGCGCGTCGAACCCGGGCCCGAGGTTGGCCGAGGTCGCGGGCACACGGACGCGCACGTGCGCGGCCCCGAGGTGCATGCCGGTGCCCCTCAGGCCAGGCCGAGCGCGTCGGCGATCGACACGACGTCGGTGCTGACGCGCCGGGGTCGCACCTCGTCGCCGTCGGCGGTGCGCAGCGCCCACTGCGGGTCCTTCAGGCCGTGGCCGGTGACCGTGACGACGATGCGCGCCCCCGCGGGCACACGCCCCTCCTCGGCGAGCGCGAGCAGCCCGGCGACGCCCGCGGCCGACGCGGGCTCGACGAAGACGCCGGCCTCGGCGGACAGCACACGGTGCGCGGCGAGGATCTGGGCGTCGGTCACGGAGCCGATGAGCCCGCCGGACACGTCGCGGGCCTCCTCGGCCTGCTGCCAGGACGCGGGGTTGCCGATGCGGATGGCGGTCGCGATCGTCTCGGGCGCGTCCACCGGGTGGCCGAGCACGATCGGCGCGGCGCCGGCGGCCTGGAAGCCCCACATGACCGGGGTCCGGGTGGCCACCGCGGGGTGCGCGTCGCCCGCGTCCAGGCCCGCGTACTCGCGGTAGCCCTTCCAGTAGGCCGTGATGTTGCCCGCGTTGCCGACGGGCAGCACGTGCACGTCCGGGGCGTCGCCGAGGGCGTCGACGACCTCGAACGAGGCGGTCTTCTGCCCCTCGATGCGGTCGGGGTTGACCGAGTTGACGAGCTCGACGGGGTACGCCTCGGCGAGCTTGCGCGCGGCGACGAGGCAGTCGTCGAAGTTGCCGTCGACCTGCAGCAGGAGCGCGCCGTGCGCGACGGCCTGGCTGAGCTTGCCCATGGCGATCTTGCCGTCGGGGACGAGCACGGCGCAGACCATCCCGGCGCGGGTCGCGTACGCGGCGGCCGAGGCCGACGTGTTGCCCGTGGACGCGCAGACCACGGCCCGGGCGCCGCGGGCGGCCGCCGCGGAGATCGCGGTGGTCATGCCGCGGTCCTTGAACGAGCCCGTGGGGTTCATGCCCTCGACCTTGAGGTGCACGTCGGCGCCGGTGCGGGCCGACAGCGCGGGGGCGGGCACGAGCGGCGTGCCGCCCTCCCCCAGCGTGACGACGTGCTCCTGCACGTGCGCGGGCAGACGGTCGGCGTACTCGGCGATGATGCCGCGCCACTGGTGGGCCATCGGTGGGTCCTCGGGGTCGGTGCTGCGCGCTGGTTCGGGGTCCTGCGGGGCGTGCGGGTCAGAGCACCGGCAGCACCTGCACGACGCGGTGCACGGCGTCGAGCGCGTCGACGACGTCCACGGTCGCGCGCAGGGCGCGCTCGGTGGCGGTGTGGGTGGTGATGACGAGGGTGGCGACGGGCCGGCCGTCGGCGTCGAGCGCGGTCGTCTGGCGGACGGCCTCGACGGAGACGCCCTGGTCGGCGAGCGCGCCGGCGACGGCGGCGAGCACGCCCGGCCGGTCGGCCACCTCGAGGCGGACCTGGTAGCGGGACCGGGCGTCGCCGGCGGGCAGCACGGGCAGCGCGGCGTAGGACGACTCGACCGGCCCCTTGCCGCCGAGGACCCGGTGGCGGGCGACCTGGACGAGGTCGCCGAGCACCGCGGACGAGGTCGGCGCACCGCCGGCGCCGCGCCCGTAGAACATGAGCTCGCCGGCGGCCTCGGCCTCGACGAAGACGGCGTTGAACGCGCCGCGGACGCTCGCGAGCGGGTGGTCGGCGGTGACCAGGACGGGCTGGACCCGCACGAGCACGCCGGCGGTGCCGTCCTGCCCGGTGGCGCGCTCGGCGACCGCGAGGAGCTTGAGCACGTGGCCGGTGCGGGCCGCCCAGGCCACGTCGTCGGCGGTGAGCCCGGTGATGCCGGTGCGGTCGACGTCGTCGAGGGCGACCCGGGTGTGGAACGCCAGCGACGCGAGGATCGCCGCCTTCGCGGCGGCGTCGTAGCCCTCGACGTCGGCGGTCGGGTCGGCCTCGGCGTACCCGAGGCGCTGGGCCTCGGCGACGACCTCGTCGAGGCCCAGCCCCTGGGTGGTCATGGTGTCGAGGACGTAGTTCGTGGTGCCGTTGACGATGCCGAGCACGCGCTGGACGGTGTCCCCCGCGAGCTGCTCGCGCACGGGCCGCACGATCGGGATGGCCCCGGCGACGGCGGCCTCGTAGTAGAGGTCGACGCCCGCGGCGTCGGCGGCGGCGTACAGCGTCGGGCCGTCCTGGGCGAGCAGGGCCTTGTTGGCGGTGACGACGCCGGCGCCGTGCGCGACCGCGTGCAGCAGCAGCGTGCGCGCGGGCTCGATCCCGCCCATCACCTCGACGACGACGTCGGCCTTCTCGACCAGGGAGGCCGCGTCGGTGGTGAGCAGCGCGCGGTCCACGACGGGGTCGCGCTCGACGTCGGCGTCGCGCACCCCGATCCCGACGAGCTCGAGACGCGCACCCACGCGGGCCGCGAGCTCGTCGCCGTCCGTGACGAGCCGGCGCACGACCTCCGTGCCGACGACGCCGCAGCCGAGGACGGCGACGCGCAGGGGCGGATGGGTGTCGGGCGACGGGACCACGGGGGTGCCTTCCTCGGGACGGGCGGCGGGCGCACCGCCGTCCCGGGGGACGGCGGTCTGGCCAGGATAGGGCGGGGGCAGGGGCGGGCGGACCCGCGTCCGGCCCGCGGGCGCGTCGGGCCCGTCCACCCCCGGACACCCCTTGTGAGGTGAGCCTTACCTCATCTAGGCTGGGACGTGACACACTGTCAGAACGACGGCACCCGCCGTGCGTCCGGCACCTCCCCCCTCCCCCAGGAGCAGCCCCGATGAGCGCAGCCACGCCCACCACGCTCGACGCGGACCCCGTCGCCACGGTCCCGCTCTCCGCCGCGCTGCGCGCCGGCACCCGGCAGGAGCACAGCGAGGCCGAGCGCTCCTCGTTCGTCGAGCGCCTCGTCGCCGGCGAGCTCGACGTGGCCGCGTACACCGACCTGGCCGCGCAGCAGCACGCCGTCTACACCGCCCTCGAGGCGGCCGGTGCCCGGCTGCGCGCCGCCGATGCCGACGGCGGCCTCGTCTTCGACGAGCTCGAGCGCGTCCCCGCGATCGAGGCCGACCTCGCCGCGCTGCTCGGCGAGGGCTGGCGCGCGCAGGTCCGGGTGCTGCCCGCCACGGCCGCCTACGCGACCCGGCTGCAGGCCGTGGGCGACGACCTCGTGCTCTACGCGGCCCACGCCTACACCCGCTACCTCGGCGACCTGTCCGGCGGGCAGGTGCTGCAGCGGATGATCGCCCGGCACTACGGGCTGACCACCGGCCTGTCGTTCTACGACTTCCCGCAGATCCACCGCCTCAAGCCGTTCAAGGACGTGTACCGCGAGCGC
Source organism: Cellulomonas sp. SLBN-39 (assembly GCF_006715865.1). Classification (NCBI taxonomy): domain Bacteria; kingdom Bacillati; phylum Actinomycetota; class Actinomycetes; order Micrococcales; family Cellulomonadaceae; genus Cellulomonas; species Cellulomonas sp. SLBN-39. The sequence continues at coordinate 353,613 of NZ_VFOA01000001.1, forward strand.
CTGGACGCCCTGCCGCTCACCCCGGCCCAGCAGGCCGGCGTCGTGGCGGAGGCGCAGCTGGCGTTCCGCCTCAACCGCGCGATGTTCACGGACCTGGGCGCGGTGCACGTGCGCTGAGCCTCGGCAGCACCAGGCCGAGCCCGACGGCGGCGCCGAGCAGGAGGAGCTGCGCCCACGGGACGGCCCACGTCGCGGCCGTGAGCGACCGCGGCTCGGCCGAGCCCGCCCCCAGGCCGACGCCCTCGACGAGCACGTCGACGTCGGCGCGGGCCCGCCCCAGCGGCCACACGCCGTCGACCTGGACCTGGCGCACGAGGACGTCGCCGGGCAGGAGCTCGGGCAGCTCGTCGACGACCTCGACGGCGGCCGCTCCCCCGGGGCCCGCGACGCGCACCGCGGCCGTGCCCGCCAGCCGGGTGCCGCCCGTGTTCTCCACCGTGTAGGTCACGAGCGCCGCGGCCGGGGCGAACGGGTTCGCCGAGCCGGCGACCTCGACCGCGCCGTCGCGCGCGGCGACCGCGGAGACGGCCTCGCCGGCGACGCGCACGTGCACGCGCGCGCCCATCCGCCGGTCGACCTGCACGGTCTGCCCCGGCTGGGACGTGCGCAGCGACGTGACGACCCCGCCGGCGTGGTCCCCGGGGCGCGCGTCGGCAGGCACCTCGACGACGAACGGCACCTCGACCTCGGCTCCCGGCGCCAGCTCGACGGACGCCCGGTCGACGCGGACCCACGTGCCGAGGCCGGTCGACGGCGTGCCGGGGGCGAGGAGGTCGAGGGCCCCGGACGGCGTGGTGAAGGCGTCGGCGGCGTAGACGTCGAGGGTCAGCGGGTCGGCGCCGTGGTTCGTGACGACGAGGACGTCGTCCACGACGTCGCCCGGCTCGACCTCGTAGACGAAGTTCGCCCGCGCCGTGCCGTCGGCGGCCACCGCAGGCCGCACGCCCCACGAGACGGCGCCGTCGACCGCCGTGGTCGTGGTCGCGCTCGCGCTCGCGGGGACGGTCGCCGCGGCTGCGGGGACGGCGAGGGCGAGCGCTGACGCGAGGGCCGCGGTCGCGGCGACGAGCAGCGCCCGGACCGGGGCGGGCAGGGACGTTCGGGGCACGGTGGTTCTCCCGGGGGGCGAGGAGGGACGCGCCGGACGACCCGGACCGCGGGGGGCCGGGTCGTCCGGTGGTGAGGGCCGGCGGAGGGGAGGTCCGGCCCCGGTCGGGACGCCGTCAGGACAGCGCGGTGAGGACGAGCGTCGTGCTGTAGCTGCCCGGCTCGGTCGTCAGGGGCGCGAGCAGGCTCAGGCCGGCGTCGACCGCGACGGAGCCCGCCGCGTGCCCGGCGGGCGCCGAGACCAGCGTGCGCGACGAGCGCAGGCCGTCCGACGCGGCCGTCCCCGGGGCGACGGTGGCGCCGGCGACCGCACCGACGGTGTTCGTGCCGAGGGCGGGGCTCCAGCCGAGCGACTGGCCGCCGAACGTGAGCGCACCGTCGGCGGTGGCGAAGTCCCCGACCTGACCGCTGAGCGACCACGCGGGCGCACCGGCGCGGGTGTCGGTGACCGTGACGGTGCGCAGGGCGCCGGACGCGCCGAACCCGGCGGCCGTCGGCTGGGCGACGCCCAGGCTGACCGCGGACGTGCCGCCGTCGATCGCCCAGACGAACTCGCCCGGCCCGGGCTCCTCGGGGTCGACCTCCTCCGGGATGTCGACGACGACGGGCAGCCCGTCCGCGTCGACGAACGTCAGCGGCGTGACGGTGTCCAGGCCGCGGTACGGGGAGGCCTGCGCCGCGAAGGTGACGACGTTGAGCGGGGTGACCGACGCGTCGTAGGTGGTCGCGCCCTTCGTGTAGACCGGCTTGACGTCGGTGAAGTGCACGACGAAGGAGCCGTCGGCGCCGAGCGTGGCGCCGGTCGACGTCTCCGCACCCGCGAACGACGTCCGCACCCACTTCGCGTACTGGAACGGTGCGGGGCTCAGGTGCCAGTCGTCACCGACGAGCGGACCGACGGCGACGTAGACGCCCGCCGAGGTGCCGTCGGTGGCCGCCGTGAAGCCGGTGCCGGTGACGGTGATGTCGGTCGTGCCGTCGAGCGCGAGCGTCGTCGTGGAGACCGCGACCTGCGGGGTCGCCGGTGCCGGGACGTCCTCGGCGACCGTGAACGCGACGTCCACGGGCAGCGCGGGCTTGTTGTCCTGCATGCCGCCGCAGCCGGTCGAGTAGAAGTGCGGGCGGACCGAGGCCGGGACGGCGCCGACGAACCCTGGCGCCCAGGAGCCCCACCAGCCGGTGGCGCCGCCGGTCGCGGTGCACGTCGTGGTCTGCGCGGCGCTGTCGGTCGTCGTCACGGTCACGCCCTGGTAGTCGGGCGAGAACCGGACCTCGCCGTCACCGGTCACGTCGATCGACCCCTCGTCGAACGTGAGCACGGTGATCCGGCCGTAGGCCGTCTCGGCGACGGGGTTGCCGCTCATGTCGGTGCCCGCCCCGAGCGTGAAGTCGAACGACAGCTCGCCCGAGCCGTCGGCCGCGACCTCCAGGCGCGGGTCGGAGTAGACCTCGTTCGGGGCGTTGAACTGGGCCGGGTAGGCGTTCACGGTGTAGCTGCCGTCCCAGGCGAGGTCGACGGCGCCCGTCACGGGGTCGGCGGTGCCGGTGCCGCCCGTGAAGCGCACCGCGTTGGGCGTCTGGCCGGCCTTGCTCGTCGGGAACGACGTGGCGGGCACGGGGTCGACCAGGTACTCCTGCTGGGTGCCGCCCGAGACGCTGCCGGTGAGCACCGTCGCGGCGCCCGTCAGGTCCTTGAAGGTCCAGGCCCCGAAGATGCCGACCTGGGCGTAGCCGCTCAGGCCCCAGGTGAACGTCGCGTCGTCCACGTCCTGCACGGCCGCGCTCGCGGGGGCGGCGGCGACGAGGGTCGCCGTCCCGCCGAGCACGAGCGCACCGAGGCCGGCCATCGTGCGCGTGCGCCACGTGGCGCCGCGTCGACCGGTCGCTGCAGTGAACATCGATGTCCTTTCGTCAGCCTCCCCGCGGAACGCGGGGTGGATGATAGTTAGGTTAGCCTTACCTAATTAGGACGACAAGTCCCGTTCGGGTGGCCCTCACCGCGCCCACGGCAGCACGAGCCAGCCCTTGACGAACCCCACGACCGCCACCGACGCCGCCCCGAGCAGCCCCGCGACGGACCACGCCAGCGCCTGGCCCTCGAGCACGAACCACCCCGTCACGGCCGCCGCCGCGGGGATCAGCGAGGCCGCCGCCAGCACCGTCGACGCCTGCAGCGCGGCCACCGCCGCGGCGGGCCCGGCCGACGCGACGTCGGAGGCCGCCGCCACGGCGCGCGCCACGGGGGACGACGCGCCGCCCGACGCCGCGGACCCGCCCGACGCCCCGGCCACCGGGACCGCCGGGACGGCCGCGCCCGGGGGCGCGACCGGCGCAGGGACCGGCGACGACGCGTCCCAGCTGACCGCCACCGGCGTCGCCGGCTTGGCCGCGTCCCGCGCCCCGCCGCTCGTGTACCAGTACGACGCCTGCCCCGTCCGGGCCTGGAAGCGCACGAGGTCCTGCGGGAACGCTCCCCAGAAGGCGGCGTTCGACGCGTCCCGCGCCGCCTGCGCCGTCCCGCCGGCCGGCACGTCGACCCGCACCCCGAGGTACTCGGGCGTGACCGTGAACCCGTCCGGCCCCAGCTCCACGCCGCGCAGCGTCGCGAGCGTGACCGACGTCGGCGGGACCGGCGCCCACTCGCCCGCGTCGGCCATGCTCGCCGCGTACCCCGACGCCGTGGCCGTCAGCGTGCCCGTGCCGTCCGCCTCGACGGTCAGCACCGGGTCCGACGCCGACCAGTACGTCATGCCGCCGTAGAAGGCCACGGTGAAGGACCCCGTCCACCGGACCGTCGCGGTCCCCTCGTCGAGGTCCACCGAGCCGACCCCGCCGTCGAGCACCACCTGGTTCTCGGACGCGCTCGCGGGCGACGACGCCTGCACCGGCCGCCCGTCGCGGTCCAGGCAGCGGCCCGCCCAGGTGGCGGTGCGCCACGCGCCGGTCGCGTCCGGCTTCTCGACCCTGACGTCGCCGTCGGTCGCGGCCCACAGCCCGTCGTCCTGCGTCCACACGCGCGAGGAGCCCGCGTCGCCGGCACGGCCCGCCGACAGGAAGTTGCACCCGCCGGCGTAGGCCCCGCCGCCGACCTCGAGGTTGAGCCCCCAGCGCAGCTGGGCGTCCGTGACCTCAAGACCGCCGACGTCGGGGATGACCACCTCGACCTCGACGTCGTCGGCCACCGCGGCAGGAGCCGCCGCCAGCACGGCCCCCAGGGCGAGCACGGCCGCCGACGCGGCGCGCAGCAGGCGCGCGCTCATCGCACCGCTCCCGACGGCAGCACCGCGACCGCACCGGCCCGCCGCCGACGGCGGGCGGTCACCGCCGACGACACGACGAGGACGACGAGGAGCAGGGCCGCGACGCCGACGGCGACGGTCGCGGGCGTCGTCACGGGGGGCTCGGCGGCGGCCCCCGCGGCCGCGGCCGCCACGACGGGGTCCGCGACCACGGTCAGCTCGACCTCGGCCACCGCGCCCGACGCCGCGGCGGTCAGGCCCAGCACGTGCGTGCCCGGGCGCAGGTCCGCGGGCAGCTGGAGGACGCCCGCCACCTCGCCGTGCGCGCCGGCGACGAGCGGACCCAGCGCCGCCAGGCCGCCCGCGAGCGCCGCCACGACCTGCTCCCCCGGGGTGAAGCCCTGCCCGGTGAAGCCCACGACACGCCCCTGCACGACCGTGGTCGAGTCGACGCCGACGCGCACCGCGCCCGGGGTCGGGGCGGCCGCGGTGGTCGGTGCGCCGCTGGTGGCGGGGGCCGGGGCGGCGGCGGGCTCATCGCTCGCGGGCGCGGGTACGACGGCGGCCCCCCGGGGCACCACGTCGACGGGCGTGAACGTCTCGTTGGTGGCGTTCTTCACGCCGTGCGCGCCGATCGTGATGACGCCGCACGTGACCTGCGTGCAGTCGACCTCGGTCGGCGCTCCCGAGCGGTCCGTCGCGGTGAACCGGGCGCCGGGGACGAGGAGGGTCGTGCTCCACGTGCCGCCGGCGTCGACGACCCCACCGTTGGCCGCGGCCGCGGTGTCGGACCCCGGGAACGCGACGAACCGCTGGTGACCGGCGTTGTCGGCGCTCTCGCTGTCGGGGACGTAGCGCAGGTCCTGCCCGGTCAGGCCGCCCTGCGAGGGGCGCCAGGAGCCGGTGGTGTCGACCCAGCCGAACAGCACGTAGATGCCGCCGTGGGCGGACGGCACCGACTGGAAGCCCGTCCCGGTCAGCGTCAGCGTCGTCGTGCCGTCCGCCGCGACGGCCGCGCGGCCGTCCAGACCCACCACGTCGACGCGTGCCGCGGCGGCCGCGGGGCCTGCCGGGGCCACGAGCCCGAGGGCGACGAGGACCAGCAGCACGGTGAGCGCCGGCACGGTCCGGTTCCGGAGGGCTGCGGTCACGGGACGACCTCGCAGGGACGGGCGGCGGCGGCCGCAGGGTGGTCGGCGGGATGGTCGGCGGGCTGGTCCGCGCCGTGGTGCGCGGACGGGGCGGGGTCGCCGACGGGGCGGGGCCTGCGCACCGGGAGGATCACGACCTCGTCGGTCCCGGCGCGCGGCACGACCTCGAGCGGGTGGCCGTACACCTCGGTGAGCAGGGCCGACGTGAGGACGGCGCGCGGCGGGCCGTCGGCCGCGACCCGGCCGCCGGCCAGGACGACGACGCGGTCCGCGTACGCGGCGGCGAGCGTGAGGTCGTGCAGCACGACGACGACCGCGCAGCCGTCGCCGGCCGCGGCACGGGCGCGGGCGAGGACGGCCTCCTGGTGCCGCACGTCGAGCGCGGCCGTCGGCTCGTCGAGGAGCAGGACCCGGCCGTCCTGGGCGAGCACCCGGGCGAACGCGGCGCGGGCCCGCTCCCCGCCGGACAGCGTCGGGAACGTGCGGTCGGCGAGGGGGACGACGTCGGCCGCGACGAGCGCGCGGTCCACGACGGCGTCGTCGTCGGCCTCCTGCGGGGTCCCGCGCCACGGGTGCCGTCCCATGGCGACGACCTCGCGGACCCGGAACGGGAAGGACACCCGGACCTCCTGGAGCATGACGGCCCGCTGTCTCGCCAGGTCCGTCAGGGGCAGGTCGCGCACGTCGACGCCGTCGAGGAGCACCCGCCCCGCGTCGGGGTGCGGCTCGCCGGCCAGGACGCCGAGGAGGGTGGACTTGCCGGCGCCGTTGGGTCCGACGAGGGCGACGAGCTCGCCCCCGCGCACGTCGAGGTCGATGCCGTCGAGCACCCGGTGCGCGCCGTACGCGACGTGGACGCCCCGCGCGGCGAGGACGACGCCGCCGGGCGCCGTCGCGGTCACGCCCAGCCTCCCGCGGTCCGGCGGGTCCGGCGGATGAGCCAGAAGAAGAACGGGCCGCCGACGAGCGCGGTGAGCATGCCGATCGGCAGGTCGGCGTAGGGCACGGCGGTGCGGGCCACGAGGTCGGCTCCGAGGAGCAGCACGGCACCGCCGAGCGCGGACGCGGGCACGAGGACCGCGTGCCCGGGGCCGACGACCATGCGCACCACGTGCGGCACGACGAGCCCGACGAAGGCGATCACGCCGACGAACGCGACGGCGGCGGCGGTGAGCACGGCCACGACGACGACGGCGGTGAGCCGCAGCCGCTCGACGTCGACACCGAGGTGCCGGGCGTTGCGCTCGCCGAGCGCGAGCAGGTCGAGGCGGCGGGCCAGCAGGAGGGCGGCCACGACGCCCAGCGCGACGAGCGGCGCGACGACGCCGACGTACGCCCACCGGGTGCCGTTGAGGCTGCCGAGCTGCCAGAACACGATCTGCTCCCGGGCCTGGGTGTCGCCGAGGAAGGTGAGGAACGCGACCGCGGCACCGCCGACGGCGTTGACGGCGACGCCGGTCAGGACGAGCGTGACGACCTCGGTGCGCCCGCCGGCGCGGGCGGTGGCGTAGACCACGAGCGTGGCGACGAGGCCGCCGACGAAGGCGAGCAGCGCCACGGTCCAGGGCCCGGCGAACGCCCACCCGGTGACGATGACGAGGCAGGCCCCCACGGCGGCGCCCGACGAGACGCCGACGACGCCCGGGTCCGCGAGGGGGTTGCCGAACACCCCCTGCATGACCGCACCGCCGGTGGCCAGCGCGGCGCCGACGAGCAGGGCCATGGCGACCCGCGGGAACCGGACGGTCCACAGGGCCGCGTCACCGTGGGGGTGGGTCGGCACCGGACCCACGTCGAGGCCGACGCGGTGCAGCAACGAGCCGAGCACCTCGGCGGGCGGCACGTGGAGCTGCCCGGTGCCGGCCGAGACCAGGGTGAGCACGACGACGGCGACCCCGAGGCCCCCGAGGAGCAGCGCCCGGGCGGGTGCCGGGCTCACGCGTCGTCCTGGCCCGGTGCGTACAGCGCGACCGCGAGCGCGTCGAGCACGTCCGCCGTCGCCGGCCCGAAGCTCAGCACCTGGGAGTCGGCCATGTCGACGACGCGGCGCCGCTCGCCGGCCGGGGTGCTCGCCACCGCCGGCAGGCGCTCGAGCAGCCCGTCGACCCCCCCGACGGACTCGAGGCCGTCGGTCATCATGAGGATCACGTCGGGTGCGGCGGTGACGAGGCCCTCGTCGTTGAGCGGGCGCATGCCCTCCCAGCCGATCTCGCCGGCGACGTCGACGCCGCCGACCGCCTCCACGAGCGAGTCGGCGCCGGACCCCTCGCCGAACAGGTAGTAGACGCCGGCCTGGCCGCGGGCGTAGAGGAACATGATCCGCAGCCGGTCGGCCGGGTCCGCGGGGGCGACGGCCGCGATCTCGGCGATCTTCGCGTCGATCTCGGTCCTGGCCCGCTGGGCGAGCTCCTCGCCCTGGTCGGGGACGCCGAGCGCGTCGGCGACCTGCTGGACGAGGTCGCCGACGGTCGTCACGTCGCGGCGGGAGTCGACGACGACGACGGGGACGCCCGCGTCGCGGACCTGGAGCACCGCGTCCCAGGGACCGAGGGTGGTGTCGGTGACGACCACGGTGGGGGCGAGCTCGAGGATCGCCTCGGCGGACAGGTCGTGCCCCCCGGTGGTGACCAGGGGCCGGTCGGCGATCTCGGCGAACCCCGAGGAGACGTCCCGGCCCACGACGTTGTCGCCGAGACCGAGCTCGAAGACCGTGCGCGAGAGCGTGCCGTACACGTCGAGCGCCAGGATGCGGCTGACGTCCGTGACCGTGACGGACGTGCCCTGCACGTCGACGACGCTCGCGGGCAGCTGCGGCTGCGGGTCGTCGGCGACGGGGCGCACGGCGGCGTCGGCGACGACCGCGGTGCTCGGCCCCTCGAGCGCGCGGGGGTCGGCGACCGGCGCGACGTCGGCCAGGCGGGCACCGCCGTCGGCGACGGGCCCGGCCGCGCCCCCGAGCGTGCTGCACGCGGCCAGCGCCGCCGTCGCCGTCAGGGCGGCGGCCGTCCTCGCCAGCCGCCGCCAGGTCGCTGCCGCGCGCACGCCGCCCACCGCCTTCGTCGTGGAGGTGCGACGCGCCCGCGTCGCAGAGGTGAGCCTAACCTCAGTGAGGTTTGCCTATCCAACCCTCCGCGCGGTGGTGTGCGCCACACCTCCCGCGCACGACGACGGCCGCCGCCCGGGCGGGGCGGCGGCCGTCGGGGCCGGGCCAGGAGCACGTCCGGGCCGTCACGCGTCGTGACGGGCCGGGTGACGGGACCGGGCGAGGGACGGGACGGGCGTCAGGCGTCGCCGACGTCGAGGGCGAGGAGGTCGGCGAGCGTCTCGCGGCGCACGAGCACGCGCGACGCACCCGCGCGGACCGCCACGACCGGCGGCCGGGTCAGCAGGTTGTAGCCCGACGCCATCGACCGGCCGTACGCGCCCGTCGCCGCCACGGCGAGCAGGTCCCCGGCGCGCACGTCGCCCGGCAGCTGCACCTCGTGCACCACCACGTCGCCGCTCTCGCAGTGCTTGCCGACCACACGGGCCAGCACCGGCGCCGCGTCGGACGCCCGGCCGACCAGCTCGGCGTGGTACCGCGCGCCGTACAGCGCGGGACGGATGTTGTCGCTCATGCCGCCGTCGACCGAGACGTACGTGCGCACGCGCCCGTCGTCCAGCCGCACCGGCTTGACCGTGCCCACCGTGTAGAGCGTCAGCCCCGCGGGGCCGACGATCGCCCGGCCCGGCTCGACCGACAGGCGCGGCAGCGGGGTGCCGAGCGCGCGGCAGGCGTCCGCGACCGCGTGCACGACCTCCTTGGCCGCGCGGTCCGGGTCGAGCGCGACCTCGCCGGGCAGGTACGCGATGCCGTAGCCGCCGCCGAGGTCGACCTCCTCGACCAGCACCCCCGTGCGCGCGGCCAGCGCGGCGCGCAGCGCGAGGACCTTCTCGGCGGCCGCGCCGAACCCGGCCGGGTCGAGGATCTGCGAGCCGATGTGCGAGTGCAGGCCGAGCAGCCGCAGCTCGGGGCGCTCCAGCACGCGCAGCAGCGCCGTGACGGCAGGGCTGTCACCGCCGGCGGGCCCGGCGGCCAGCGAGAGCCCGAACTTCTGGTCCTCGTGGGCGGTGGCGATGAACTCGTGCCCGCCCGCGTGCACGCCCGTCGTCAGCCGGACCATCACCGGGGCGGCGTCCGTGGGTGTCCCCGCGGCGCGGCGGGCGGCCACGAGGTCCGCGAGCCGGTCCACCTCGACGAGGGAGTCGACGATGATCCGCCCGACGCCCGCGTCCAGGGCCGCGTGCAGCTCGGCGTCGGACTTGTTGTTGCCGTGCAGGCCGATGTCGGCACCCGGCACGCCGCCCGCGAGGGCGACCGCGAGCTCGCCGCCGCTGGCCGTGTCGACGCGCAGCCCCTCCTCGTGCACCCAGCGGGCGACCGCGCGCGTGAGCAGCGCCTTGCCGGCGTAGTACACGTCGGCACCCGTGCCGACCTGCGCGCACGCGGCCTCGAAGGCCTCCCGGAAGGCCCGGGCCCGCGCGCGCAGGTCGGCCTCGTCGAGCACGTAGGCGGGCGTGCCGTGCTCCGCCGCGAGGGTGTGCACGTCGGCGCCCGCCACGCGGACGACGCCGTCCGCGCCGCGCACGACGCCGGTGGACCACGGCACCCCGGCCGGGACGCCCGCGGCGTGCCCGGCCGGCGCGTCGGTCACTTGCGGTCGGGCGCCGTGACGCCCAGCAGGCCGAGCCCGTTGGCGAGCACCTGCCGCGTCGCGTCGTTGAGCCACAGGCGCGTGCGGTGCACGTCCGTGACCTCCTCGTCGCCGAACGGCATCACGCGGCGCTTCTGGTCGTACCACTTGTGGTACGCGCCGGCGAGGTCCTCGAGGTAGCGGGCCACGCGGTGCGGCTCGCGCAGGTCAGCCGCCTGGGCCACGACGCGCGGGAAGTCCGCGATGTGCCCGAGCAGCACGGCCTCCGACGGGTGGTCGAGCAGCGAGCCGTCGAACCCGTCCTCGCGGTGCACGCCCGCCTCGCCCGCGTTGCGGGCCACCGACGCCGTGCGCGCGTGCGCGTACTGCACGTAGTGCACGGGGTTCTCGTTCGACGCCCGCGTCAGCAGGTCGAGGTCCAGGTCGATGGCCTGGTCGCTGGACGAGCGCGCGAGGGCGTACCGCGCGGCGTCGACGCCGATCGCGTCGACCAGGTCCACGATCGTCAGGACCGTCCCGGCGCGCTTCGACATCCGGACGGGCTGACCGTCCTTGAGGAGGTTGACCATCTGCCCGATGAGGAGCTCGAGGTTCACGTGCGGGGTGTCCCCGAACGCCGCGCAGACGGCCATCATGCGGCCCACGTACCCGTGGTGGTCCGAGCCGAGCATGATGACGACGCGGTCGAACCCGCGCTCGCGCTTGTCGAGGTAGTAGGCGATGTCGCCGGCGATGTACGCGGCCTGCCCGTCGGACTTGATGACGACGCGGTCCTTGTCGTCGCCGAAGTCCGTGGTCCGCAGCCACGTCGCCCCGTCGGCCTCGAACATGTGCCCGGACTCGCGCAGCCGGGCGACGGCGCGGTCCACGGCGCCGGACTCGTGCAGCGAGTCCTCGTGGAAGTACACGTCGAACTCGACGCCGAAGTCGCGCAGCGACGCCTTGATCTCGGCGAACATCAGGTCGACGCCCCGCACGCGGAACGCCTCGGTGGCCTCCGCCGTGCCCAGCGTGCGCGGGTCGGGCTCGCCCGCGGCGATCGCGTCGGCGACGACCTGCTCGGCGATCTCGGCGATGTACTCCCCGCCGTAGCCGTCCTCCGGGGCCTCCTGCCCGAGGGCGCGGGCCAGCAGCGAGCGCGCGAACCGGTCGATCTGCGCACCGTGGTCGTTGAAGTAGTACTCGCGCGTCACCTGCGCGCCGGACGCCTCGAGCACGCGGGCCAGGGAGTCCCCCACCGCGGCCCAGCGCACACCGCCGATGTGGATCGGCCCCGTCGGGTTCGCCGAGACGAACTCGAGGTTCACCTTGACCCCGGCGAACGTCTCGTTGCGGCCGTACGCCTCGCGCTGCTCGACGACCGTGCGGGCGAGCTCGCCCGCGGCCGACGCCTCGAGGCGGATGTTGAGGAACCCGGGACCGGCGACGTCGACAGCGGCGACGCCCGGGACGTCGGCGAGCCGGCGCGCGAGCTCCTCGGCGAAGGCGCGCGGGTTCGTGCCGGCCTTCTTGGCCAGCTGCATCGCCACGTTCGTCGCCCAGTCGCCGTGGTCGCGCTGGCGGGGTCGCTCGATGTGCACGCGGGCCGGGACGGCGGCCGGGTCGAGGGCGAACGTGCCGTCGTCGACGGCGTGCACGAGAGCGCCGCGCAGGGCGTCGGCGAGCTGGTCGGGAGTCACCGGGCGATCGTACCGAGCGCGACCGCCCCCTCCGGGCGCCGCCCACGGTCCGGTCGGGCGACGCGCCGCGCCCGACAGGCGTCCAGGTCTGGCACGGAGGGCGTCGGTACGTGTTGACTGCACCGGACGCGCACCGCGCGGCGGGCGACGACGCCGGCCACGGGCCCGCGCCCCGCCCGCCCACCCCCGCAGCACGTCCAGGAGGACCGCACCCGATGGCGAGACGTACCGGCCTGATCGACGTCGCCGTCGAGGCGCTGCGCGCGCGCATCTCGTCCGGGGAGTGGCCCGTCGGCTCGCGCATCCCGCCCGAGCCCGCGCTGGTCGAGCTGCTGGGCGTCGGCCGCAACACCGTCCGCGAGGCCGTGCAGTCGCTCGTGCACGCCGGGCTGCTGGAGCGCCGCCAGGGCTCGGGCACGTACGTGCTGTCCGCGTCCGAGATGGCCGTGTCCATGGGTCGGCAGATCGCCGACGCCCGCCAGCGCGACGTCGTCGAGGTGCGCCGGGCCCTGGAGATGGAGGCCGCCCGGCTCGCCGCGCGGCGGCGCACGTCGACCGACGTCGCCGAGCTGCTCGCGCACCGCGACGCCCGCGCCGAGGCGTACCGCCGCAACGACCTGGACGCCATGGTCAGCACCGACCTGACCCTGCACCGGGCCGTCGTGCGGACGGCCGCCAACCCTGTGCTGGCGTCGATGTACGAGAACCTGCTCGACGCGATCGGGGAGAACATCCGCTTCAACTTCGTCACGGACGTGCACGCGCACGACCAGCACGACGGGCTCGTCGACGCGATCGTCTCGGGCGACGCCCGGCGCGCGGCGGAGGAGACGAGCCTGTACCTGTCGGCGCTCCTCGACGACTGAGGACCGGCGCCGCGCCACGACGCACCGCGCGTCCGTGGGCCGAGGCGTCACCCGCCCGCGGGCTGGTAGTCTCGGGCATCGCGTCCCCCGGGACGCCCGCGCGCCCGTAGCTCAGCGGATAGAGCGTCTGCCTCCGGAGCAGAAGGTCGAAGGTTCGAATCCTTTCGGGCGCACCAGTCGAACGGCCCACGGCCCGGTCCCTCAGGGGACCGGGCCGTCGTCGTTCCCGCCGCGTCGACGGTCCACGACCGGTCGCGGACGCCGCAGCGGGCGGCGGCAGCCGGTCCGGCCGCCCGTGAGAATCGTTTCATCCAGGCCCCACACCCCCCGCCGGGTGGCTAGCGTGCCCAGCGCGCCCGACCGTCCCGGGACGCACGTCCGCTGCCGCACGTCGTCAGGAGCGCCATGCCCTCCCCCACCCCTGCCACCCACCGACCACGCCGGGCCCGCACCGCGCGCCTCGCCGCCGGTGCCGCCGCCGTCGCGCTGCTCGCCGGCGCGCTCGTCGCGTCCCCGGCCGGGCCCGCCCAGGCCGCCGGGTGCACGGCCACCTACACCGTCGCCGCGTCGTGGGGCTCCGGCTTCACGGGCAACCTCGCGTTCACGGTGGACGCCCCCGTCGACGGGTGGGAGGTGAGCTGGGACTTCGCGGCCGGTGAGTACCTGCTGCAGGGCTGGCACGCCGACACCACCACGACCGGCACCACGGTCACCGCGCGCAACCCCGCCTGGAAGCGGACGCTCGCGCGGGGCGAGACCTGGACGGTCGGGTTCAACGCGACGCACACGGGCCGCACCCCGGTGCCGAGCGCCGTGCGGGTCAACGGGGTGGCGTGCACGCTGCCCGGCGCGTCGTCGCCGACCGCGACGCCCACGGCGTCCGCCACGCCCACGCCGTCCGCCACGCCCACGCGCACGGCGACCCCCACGCCGACACCCACCCCCACCCGGACCGCGACACCGACGCCGACACCCACGCGGACCGCTGCGCCGACCCCCACGCCGACGCCGACGCGCACGCCGACGCCCACCCCCACGCCGAGCGCGACCCCGGCACCGGCCGTGTGGAACCCGCCGGCCTCGTTGGCGCCCGCGCTCGCCGAGGTCTGGGCCCACCAGGAGCAGACCTACAACAACGGCAACCTCTACGCCTTCAGGAACTACGGCTGGGACCAGGTGATCGCCAACGGCGGCTACCTCAACGTCTGCGTCCGCTGGGACTCGACGAAGCCGGTGAGCGCGGCGCTGCGCGACAAGATCGAGCGGGTCTACGCCGAGCAGTACCAGGCCTGGTTCGACCACCTCCTGAACGCCGACGGCTCGACGTGGAACAGCTGGCCGTACCGCGAGGTCGACGTCAAGGTCGTCGGCTGGGCGGTGCGCGACCGGTCGCTGCTGCAGTGGGACGACGCGGCGATGCCGGTGTACGTGGGCGACATCCGTGAGGACGCCCCGCAGTGCCCCGAGGACCTCGGGCGGTTCTTCCACCAGGACGGCCGGTACCCGGGCGGCGAGGAGCTGCACTACGACCAGTCGCTGTGGCTGACCGACGGGTTCGGCGGCGGCGCCGGCGGCGACTGGGGCCAGCGGATGGGCACCGAGTACTTCCTCGGGGCGATCGACAGCCCGTCGATCACGATCCTGCAGCACGAGATGGGTCACACGTTCGGGCTGGACGACTTCTACGACTGGACGCCGACGGGGGTCTCGAAGTTCGTCATGCGCGCCGGGTCGTCGGCGTCGATCACGGAGTTCGACGGCTGGATGCTGCGCGACTGGTGGCGCCACCTCAAGCCCCGCTACGGCCTGTGACCTGACCCGGCCGGACCACCCGACGGGCCGCCCCGCGCACCTCGCGCAGGGCGGCCCGTCGCCGTCCCCCCTGCCCCTTGCCCCCCTGCCCCCTGCCCCGCCCGACCCCGTCATGCCTGGCGACCCTCGCGCGCCGAGCCCGTCATCGGTGCCGGCGCCCCGCGCGGTCGCGTCGCCGATGACGGGGTCGGCGGGGAAGGCCCCGGGGGCGACGCGGGGCGGGGGGCCGGGGACGGTGGAGTAGGACGGACGTCCCGCTGCGGGCCCCGCGGGGGGCGCCGGGAGACCCCCGTCACAGCCCTCAGGACTTTCATCCCACGTTTCTGGGACCCCCTGTTCCTAGCGTCGGTACCAGCGACGGACGACTCCAGCGTCCGCCCCCCACCACCGCTACCAGGGGAGTCCTCGTGACCGAGACCACCAGCAAGAAGAGCCCCCGCGCGAAGGCGGCACCTGCCGCGCAGGAGGCTCCCGCCGGCACCGCGCTGGGCGTGGCAGAGCCCGACGCCGTCGCGGCCGCCATCGACCAGCTCGTCGCCAACGCCACCAAGGCGCTCGCCGAGTTCGAGAAGATGACGCAGGACGACGTCGACCGCTTCGTCAAGAAGGGTGCGGTTGCCGCCCTCGACCAGCACGGTCAGCTCGCCAAGCTCGCGGTCGAGGAGACCGGCCGCGGCGTCTTCGAGGACAAGGCCGTCAAGAACATCTTCGCGTGCGAGCACGTGACGAACTCGATGGCGAACCTCAAGACCGTGGGCGTGGTCAACGTCGACGAGATCAACGGCATCACCGAGATCGCCGAGCCCGTCGGCGTCATCGCGGGCATCACCCCGGTGACCAACCCGACGTCGACCGCGATCTTCAAGTCGCTCATCTCGCTCAAGACGCGCAACCCGATCATCTTCGCGTTCCACCCGAGCGCGCAGCAGTCGTCGATCGCCGCGGCCCGCGTGGTCCGCGACGCGGCCGTGGCGGCCGGTGCGCCCGAGCACTGCGTGCAGTGGGTCGAGGCCCCGTCGCTGGCCGCCACGAGCGCCCTCATGAACCACCCCGGCGTCGCGACCATCCTCGCCACCGGCGGCAACGCGATGGTCAAGGCCGCGTACTCCTGCGGGAAGCCGGCGCTCGGCGTCGGTGCGGGCAACGTCCCGGCGTACGTCGAGAAGACCGCCAAGCTCGCCCGGGCGATCAACGACATCGTCCTGTCGAAGGCCTTCGACAACGGCGTCATCTGCGCCTCGGAGCAGGCCGCGATCCTCGACACCGAGATCTACGACGCCGCGATGGCCGAGTTCACCAAGCTGCACGCCTACCGCACCACCCCCGCGGAGAAGGCCCAGCTCGAGCAGTTCATCTTCGGCGTCGAGGCCGGCGGCGAGAACTGCGCCGGTGCCAAGCTCAACCCCGCCGTCGTCGGCAAGTCGCCGGTGTGGATCGCCCAGCAGGCCGGCTTCACGGTCCCCGCGGACACCTCGATCATCCTCGCCGAGGTCTCCGAGGTCGGCCCGTCCGAGCCGCTGACCCGCGAGAAGCTCTGCCCCGTCCTGGCGGTGCTGCGCGCCACCTCGACCGAGGAGGGCATGTCCCTGGCCGAGCAGATGGTGGAGTTCGACGGCCTGGGCCACTCGGCCGCCATCCACACGCAGGACGAGGCGCTGACCGTCGAGTACGGCAAGCGCGTCAAGGCGATCCGCGTGATCTGCAACGCGCCCTCGTCGCTCGGCGGCATCGGCGACATCTACAACGCGTTCATCCCGTCGCTGACGCTGGGCTGCGGCTCCTACGGCCACAACTCCGTGTCGAACAACGTCTCGGCGATCAACCTCGTCAACATCAAGCGCGTGGGCCGGAGGAACAACAACTTGCAGTGGTTCAAGGTCCCCGCCAAGACGTACTTCGAGCCGAACGCGATCCGCTACCTCGCGGACATGCCCGACGTCGAGCGGGTCACGATCGTCACCGACGCCACGATGACCACCCTCGGCTTCGTCGACAAGGTCATCGACGTGCTCAACCGCCGCGGCAACCGCGTCGCGCTGCAGATCATCGACCAGGTCGAGCCCGAGCCCTCGGTCAAGACCGTCCAGGCCGGTGCCGCGCAGATGCGCCACTTCCGCCCCGACACGATCATCGCGCTCGGCGGCGGCTCGCCGATGGACGCCGCGAAGGTCATGTGGCTGCTGTACGAGCACCCCGAGATCGTCTTCTCGGACCTCAAGCAGAAGTTCTTCGACGTGCGCAAGCGTGCGTTCAAGTTCCCGACGCTGGGCGACCTGGCCAAGCTCGTGTGCATCCCGACCACCTCGGGCACCGGCGCCGAGGTCACGCCGTTCGCGGTCATCTCGGACCCCGACGCGGGCAAGAAGTACCCGCTGGCGGACTACGCGCTGACCCCGACCGTCGCGATCATCGACCCGGTCCTGACGTCCAAGATGCCGCGGTCGCTGGCCGCCGACTCGGGCTTCGACGCCCTGACGCACGCCACCGAGGCGTTCGTGTCGGTCTACGCCAACGACTTCACCGACGGCATGGCGCTGCAGGCCATCCGCCTGATCTTCGACAACCTGTCGCAGTCGGTGAACGGCGAGCCCACGGACCCGGCGACCAAGGACGCCCGCGAGAAGATGCACAACGCGGGAACGATCGCCGGCATGGCCTTCGGGAACGCGTTCCTGGGCATCGTGCACGCGATGGCGCACGTCATCGGCTCCACGTACCACCTGGTGCACGGCCGCACGAACGCCACCCTGCTCCCGCACGTGATCCGCTACAACGGCACCGTCCCGACCAAGCTCACGAGCTGGCCGAAGTACGAGTCCTACGTGGCTCCCGAGCGGTTCCAGCAGATCGCGCAGATGCTCGGCCTGCCGGCGGCCACCCCCGCCGAGGGCGTCGAGTCCTACGCGCAGGCCGTGGAGTCGCTGCGGGCGAAGGTCGGCATCCCGTCGTCCTTCCAGGCGCAGGGCGTCGCCGAGCAGGAGTTCATGGCGCGCCTCGACGAGGTCGCCATGGGCGCCTACGAGGACCAGTGCGCACCGGCGAACCCGCGCATGCCGATGATCGCCGACATGAAGGACCTCATGACCGCGGCCTACTACGGAACGTCGCTGGAGGACGTCCGGGGCCGCCGCGAGCAGACGGAGGGCTGACCGACTCCCCGACGGTCGCCCGGCTCCGCCCCACGGAGCGCTGGAAGCCGTCCTGCTCGCAGACGACGCCCCCGCCCGGCCCGCCACCGGGCGGGGGCGTCGCCCGTCTCGCCCCCGCCCGGTCCTGGACCGGGCGGGGGCGACGTGCGTCCCACCCCTGCGACCTGGGCAGATGAGAGCTCGATGAGCCGCTCGGGCGACCTGGACGAGCGCACGGCAGACTGGGCGCCCGACGCGCCGACCGGCGCGCACCCGTCCCCGCACGACGGGGCGACGACCAGGAGGACCTCGTGGCCGCCACCGCAGCACCCGTGACGCACCCCCGTTCCCGCGCCGCCCGCACCCGCCCCGCACGCACCCTCGGTGCCGCCGCCGCGACGGCCGCCCTGCTCGTCGGCCTGACCGCGTGCACCGACGGCGACGTGCAGCAGGCCGCCGACGAGGTCGCCTCCGCCGCGCAGGGCGCCGCCGACGAGCTCACGGAGGCCGGCGACGCGATCCAGGGCGCGCTCGCCGACGCCGACGCCCGCGCCCAGGCCGCCGGCGACCTCGTGGCCGACGCCCGCGCCCAGCTCGAGTCGCTCGACGCGGACGCCCGCGCGCAGGTCGACGAGGCCCTCACCTCGTCCGAGCAGGCCGTCGACGAGGCGACCGCGGCGCTCGAGCAGGTCCGTGACCAGGGCGCCGCGGCGTCGCAGGAGGCGATCGCCGAGGCGCAGCAGAAGGTCGCGGACGCCGAGGCCGAGCTGGAGTCCGCGCAGGCCGCCGCCGGCTCGGAGGCCGGGGGCGCGCTGACGTCGCTCGGCGAGGAGCTCGCGGGCCTCGGGGCCGACCTGGAGCAGGCCGCCCAGGGCTGACCGCCTGCCCGGGCCCGCCCCGACCCGGGCGCACCCGGGCAGGGTCGGGCGTCCGGGTGAACTTGGACGTCCACCCCGCCGCGTCGGTGCGTTCGGCGCCGGAGCTGCCGATCTTCGGGGTATGACCTCCCGAGAGCCGACGCGCGAGCTGCGACGACACCACGCCGAGTGGTGGGTCGTCGCGGCGTGGTCGTCGCTCGTGCTCCTCGTGGTCAGCGGACTGCTCGCCGCCGCAGGCGTCGCGCACTGAACCGGGTCCCGACGGCAGACAACCCCCCTGGTCTGCCGTCGGGCACCCGCCCTCCCCGCCGGTCCGGGTCCTGCGTATCCTCGGCCCGTGAGCACCCCGCCCCGGTGGCAGCAGGTCGCGGCCGCGTCCGGCCTCCTGGACGCCGACGGGGCCGTGCGCGCCACGGTCTTCGCCGAGATGTCGGCGCTCGCCGCCCGCACCGGTGCGCTGAACCTCGGGCAGGGCTTCCCCGACGTGGACGGCCCGCCGGCCGTCGCGCGCGCCGCGGCCGACGCGATCCTCGCCGGCGTCAACCAGTACCCGCCCGGTCCCGGGACGCCCGCGCTGCGCGAGGCCGTCGCCGCGCACCAGGAGGCGCGGTACGGCCTGCGGGTCGACCCGGACCGCGAGGTCCTGGTCACGACCGGGGCGACGGAGGCCCTGGCGGCGGCCGTCCTCGCGCTCGTCGGACCCAGCGACGAGGTTCTCACGCTTGAGCCGTTCTACGACTCGTACGCCGCCGTCGTCGCCCTGGCCGGCGCCCGTCACACGACGGCGCCCCTGCGTGCGACCCCGGACGGCTTCCGCCTCGACGTCGAGGCCCTGGAGCGCGCCGTGACACCGGCGACGCGCATGCTCCTGCTGAACTCCCCGCACAACCCGACCGGTGCGGTGCTGGACGCGGACGAGCTCGCCGCCGTCGCCCGGGTCGCGGTCGCGCACGACCTGCTCGTGGTCACCGACGAGGTCTACGAGCACCTGGTCTACGGGGTGCCGCACGTGCCGATCGCCACGCTGCCGGGCATGGCCGGGCGGACGCTGACCGTCTCGTCGAGCGGCAAGACGTTCTCGTTCACGGGCTGGAAGATCGGCTGGGTCACCGGGCCCGAGGCGCTGGTCACCGCGGTGCGCACGGTGAAGCAGTTCCTCACGTACGTCTCGGGCGCCCCGTTCCAGCCCGCCGTGGCGGGTGCGCTGACCGACCCCGCGGCCCTCGCGTGGGTCGACGGGCTCGTCGCGTCGCTGGCCGCGCGGCGGGACCTGCTGTGCGCGGGCCTGACGGCCGCGGGCTTCGACGTCGTGCGCCCGGACGGCACGTACTTCGTGCTGGCCGACCCGCGCCCGCTGGGGTTCGACGACGGGGTCGCGTTCACGCGCGAGCTCCCGGCGCGCGCGGGCGTCGTGGGGGTCCCCGTCTCCGCGTTCACGCACGACGGGTCGGACGCCGGCCGGGCGCTGCGGCCCTTCGTGCGGTTCACGTTCGTCAAGCGCCAGGACGTGCTGGAGCAGGCGGTCGAGCGGCTCGCGGCGCTGCGCCCCCGGTGACGGACGGCTCCCGTCAGAGCCGGGTCCAGGCACCCCCGCGGCGGAACGCCGGCGTGGCCAGGGCGAGCACGAGCAGACCGACGACGGCGGCGGCGAACATCACCACGGCCATCGCGACCGCGTCGCCGCCGAGCAGCCCCGAGACGGGGCTGACGACGCCGGCGACCCCGGCCTGCAGGGAGCCGATGAAGGCCGCGGCCGTGCCGGCGACGGCGCCGTGACGGCTCAGCGCGACCGCGGACGCGTTCGGCGGCGCGAGGTTGACCAGGGTGAGCACGAGCCACAGGACCACGAGCAGCCCCCACATGCCGCCGGCCCCCGTGAGGGCGACGACCAGCAGCACCCCGGTGAGCACGACGGTGACCACCTGCGCGACCCGCAGGATCCGGATGGGCGCGACCCGTCGCACGAGCGCGGCGTTGACCTGCGCCCCGAGCACGAGCCCGACGCCGTTGACCGCGAAGACGACCGCGAACTCCTGCTCGCTGAGGCCGTAGCCCTGGCGCAGCACGAAGGGCGAGGCGACCACGTAGCTCATGAGGACGGCCATCGCCAGGCCGGGCATGACGGCCAGCGCGACGAAGTGCCGGTCGCGCAGCAGCGCCGCGTACCCCGCGAGCGCGGTCCGCACCCCGCCGGGGCGGCGGCGCTCGGGCGGCAACGTCTCGGGCATCTTGACCAGCACGAGCACCCACAGGGCGACGCCGAAGACGGCGAGGGCGACGAAGACGGCCCGCCAGCCGGCCTGCCCGGCGATGAGCCCGCCGAGGGACGGGGCGAACAGGGGTGCGACGCCGATGACGAGCATGAGGCGCGACATGAGACGGGACGCGTCGGAGCCCACGAACCGGTCGCGGATCAGCGCCATGGCCACGACCGTGGCGGACGCGTTGAAGAAGCCCTGGGCCACGCGCAGCGCGATCAGCGGGCCGATCGCCCCGACCAGCGCGCACAGCAGCGACGTGACGACGTGCAGGGCCACGCCCACGAGCACGGGCCGGCGGCGGCCGAACCGGTCGGACAGCGGGCCGACGACGAGCTGGCCGACGGCGCCGCCGACGAGCATGCCCGTCATGGTGAGCTGGGCGGCGGTCGCCGAGGTGCCGAGGTCCGCGGCGACCTCGGGCAGCGACGGCAGGTAGATGTCGGTGGACACCGCGGGCAGGGCCGCCATCGTGCCGAGCAGGAGCACGTACCGGGCGTCGGGGCGGTAGGTGGCGCGGGGTGCGTCCGCGGCGGTCGCGGGGGGCGTCACGGAGGCGGCGGCCGGGTCGACGGCCGTCGGGTCGGGGCGTGCTGAGGGGGGTGGTGCGCTCGTCATCCCCGCCATCGTCGCACCGCGTCCGACCGCCCCGCGAATCGATTCGACGTGCCGCCGGTCACGGTCGCGCCGCGCCCTGCCCCGCGGACCTCCACCGCGACCCGGGGCACCGCGTCGGTGCCCCGTGAGAGCGTGGCGGCATGTGCGGTCGCTACGCGTCGTTCCGGGAGGACCAGGCCCTCGCCGACGAGTTCGCCGTCGCCGTGGTCGCGGACGACGTGCGGCTGCTGCCGCCGTCGTGGAACGTGGCACCGACCGACGGCGTGCGGATCGTCGTCGAGCGCGCCGACCAGGCGACGGGCGAGATCACGCGCCAGCTGCGCGTGGCCCGCTGGGGCCTCGTGCCGTCGTGGGCGAAGGACCCGTCGGTGGGGGCCCGGATGATCAACGCCCGCGTCGAGACGCTGGCGCAGAAGTCGGCGTTCGCCCGGCCGCTGGCGACGCGACGGGCCCTGCTGCCGGCGGACGGCTACTACGAGTGGCAGGCCGCTCCCCCGCCGGCGACGGGCGCGAAGGGCCGCACGCCGAAGCAGCCGTTCTTCCTCACGCCCGCGGACGGCTCGGTCGCGGCGCTCGCCGGGCTCTACGAGTTCTGGCGCGACCCCTCCAAGGATGACGACGACCCGGCGCGCTGGCTGGTCTCGGCGACGGTCGTGACCCGCGCGTCGACGGGGCCGCTCGCCGCGATCCACGACCGCCGTCCGGTGCTGCTGCCGCACGACGTGCACGACGCGTGGCTCGACCCGGCGACCGGTGCGGACGCGGCCCGGGCGATCCTCGACGTCCCGCCCCCCGCGCTGGTGGCCACGCCCGTCTCGACGCGGGTCAATGCGGTCGCGAACGACGGCCCCGAGCTGCTCGACCCGGTCGAGCCCGCTCCCTGGGCGTACGGCGGCCCCGACGCCTGACGTCCCCGCCGCTCAGGACCGACGGCCGTCTCAGCGGCCGCCGGCCAGCGGGGGGCGCAGGGACCAGGTCAGGCCCTCGAGCTCGTGGGGCACGCCGGGGGCGCGCTCGAGGCGGTAGGGCTCCAGGCGTCCGACGCCGGCGAGGTCGCGCTCGCCCTGCGCGGTCAGCGTGAAGCGCGGGTCGTGGGCGAGCACCTGCGCCGTCGCGGGGTCCGTCAGCACCGAGCTCGGCTCGGCGGTGTCCGTCAGGCGCGCGGCGACGTTGACGCTGGGGCCGAACACGTCGCCGAAGCGGGACAGCACGCGCCCCCACACCAGCCCGACGCGCACCGGGGTGACCCCGCGGGCGCCCTCCACGAGGCCGCCGGGTGCGCTCTCGGCCTCGAGGTCGATGGACCCGCCGAACGCGTCGGCCAGGCCCACGGCGATGAGCGCACCGGTCGCGGCGTCGTCGGCGATGAACAGCACGGCGTCGCCGATGGTCTTCACGACGCGCCCGCCGAGCCCGGCGACGACGTCGCGCGCCGCGGCCTCGAAGCGCTGCACGAAGTCCGACAGGTCGGTGGACCCGAGGCCCGCGGTGCGGCGCGTGAAGGAGACCATGTCGGCGAACCCGACGGCGCGGGCCAGCGGCAGCCGCGCGGGGTCGGTGGCGGTGCCGCGCACGTCGCCGAACTCGGCGCCGTAGCGGGCGGCGATCGACGCGAGCTGACGGCGCCAGGAGTGCACGAGCTGGGCCTCGAGCACGGGGGCGAGCTCCTCGAGCCGGTCGAGGACGAGGAGCCGGGCGGTGGTGTCGTCGAGCTCGTAGCGCACGGCCATGTCCTCGACGAGGGCCTCGACCTGCCACAGCGCGAGCCGGTCGGAGGTGTGCCCGAGCGCGCGGGTCAGGCTGACGACCGTGCCCAGGTCGAGGCCGTGCTCGCGCGAGAGGTCCACGGACCGCGCGAACGCGTGCGCGTCGGCCTCGGTGAAGTTGCGGACGTCGGGGTCCACGGCAGGCAGCCCGAGGGTGCGCCAGTACAGCAGGACCCGGTCGACCTCGACGCCGTGGCGGGCGGCGACGTCGCGCGCCGTGAGCGTGCGCGGGCCGCCGAGCAGCGCCGTGTCGAGGTCGTCCTGCGTGCCGGACGCGGGGGCTCCGGACGTGTCGGCGGCGCCGGTCCCGGGCCTGCCGAGGGGCTCGTCGTCGCTTCCAGGCACGGCGGCAGGGTAGTCCACGTCCCCGTCAGGCACCCGGGACCTGCTGCTCGTCGCGGGAGGGCGCACCCGCGCCCGCGGGCGGGCCGGAGCGGACGTGGCGGACGTCGCCGGCGTGCACGGTGCGCACGGTGCCGTCGACCTCGACCTCGAGGGCGCCGTCGTCGGCCAGCCCGCGGGCCGTCCCCGTCAGCGTGGACCCGTCCGGCAGCTCGACGGCGACCTCGCGGCCGAGCGTCGCGCACACGGCCGCGACGTCGTCGGCGAGGCCCGAGCCGACGGCGTCGCCCTCCGCCTGGGCCCAGCGGCGCGCGACGTCGTCGAGCGCGGAGACCAGGGCGACGAGCACGGTGGTCCGGTCGACGTCGTGGGCGCCCGCGAGCGCGAGCGACGTGGCGGTCGGCACGGGCAGCTCGTCGGCGCGCTGGTCGACGTTGACGCCGATCCCGACGGCCACGGCGGGACCGTCGGCGTCGACGGCCTCGGCGAGGATCCCGGCGACCTTGCGCGCGGTGCCCCAGCCGGGCAGGTCGTCGACCCCGGGGCCGAGGTCGACGAGGACGTCGTTGGGCCACTTGAGCACGGCGGGCACGCCGACGGTGGCGCGCAGGGCCCGGACGGCCCCGAGCCCGGCGAGCAGCGGGAGCCAGCCGAAGGTGGCGGGGGCGGAGCGGGGGCGGGCGACGAACGTGCAGGTCAGCGCGGCCCGCGGCGGGGTGCTCCAGCCGCGGCCGACGCGTCCGCGACCGGCGGTCTGGTGCTCGGCGACCAGCACGGACCCGTGCGGCCACGACGCGGGGTCGGCGCGCAGGGCGGCGACGACGTCGGCGTTGGTCGAGGCCGTCGCGTCGACCACGTCGAGCCGGGCCAGGGGGCCGGCGGGTGCGAGCAGCATCGCCCGCAGCGCCGCGACCTCGAGGGGCGCTCGCTCGCTCGTCATCGGGCCATCATCCCCCGGGGCTTGTCGGATGCCCACACCCGCGGCCGGGCAACACGGTCCGGGGTGTGCACGCGGCCGGGGGCGGGTGCCGTCTAGCCTCGGTCGGGTGACCCCGACCGACCCCGTGCCCCCGACCTCCGCGCCGCAGGCCGTCGCGCGCACGACCGCCGCACGGCTGGCGGACCTGCACGCACGCCGCGCGGCCGCCGTGGACGCCGCCGAGGAGGTGGCCGCGGCCAAGCAGCACGCGCGCGGCAAGAAGACCGCGCGCGAGCGGATCGACCAGCTGCTCGACCCGGGCTCGTTCACGGAGATCGACGCGTTCGTGCAGCACCGCTCGACGAACTTCGGGCTGGAGAAGAAGCGGGTCGCGGGCGACGGGGTCGTCGTCGGGCACGGCACGGTCGACGGCCGGCCGGTGGCCGTGCACGCGCAGGACTTCACGGTCTTCGGCGGCAGCCTGGGCGAGGTGCACGGGCAGAAGATCGCCAAGGTCATGGACCTCGCGCTGCGCACGGGCGTGCCGCTCGTGGGCATCAGCGACGGCGGCGGCGCGCGCATCCAGGAGGGTGTCGCGGGGCTGACGCAGTTCGCGGAGATCTTCCGGCGCAACGTGGCCGCGTCGGGCGTGATCCCGCAGATCAGCCTGATCCTCGGCCCGTCGGCGGGCGGCGCGGTGTACTCCCCCGCGCTGACGGACTTCATCGTCATGGCCGACGGCACGTCGAACATGTTCATCACGGGACCGGACGTGATCCGCACGGTCACCGGCGAGGACGTGGGCTTCGAGGAGCTCGGCGGGGCGACGACGCACAGCACCCGCTCGGGCGTCGCGCACTACATGGCCAGCGACGAGGACGACGCGATCGACTGGGTGCGCACGCTGCTGGCGTACCTGCCGTCGAACAACATGGCCGAGCCGCCGTCGTACCACCACGACGTGGAGCCGGAGGTCACCGAGGACGACCTGGTGCTGGACACGCTGGTGCCGGACTCGGACAACCAGCCGTACGACATGCACACCGTGCTGGAGCAGGTGCTCGACGACGGGAGCCTGCTCGAGGTGCAGGCCCTGTACGCGCAGAACGTCGTCGTCGGGTTCGGGCACGTCGAGGGCCACCCGGTGGGCGTGGTCGCCAACCAGCCGACGCACATGGCGGGCACGCTCGACATCAACGCGGCCGAGAAGGCGGCGCGGTTCGTGCGCACGTGCGACGCGTTCGGCATCCCGGTGCTGACGTTCGTCGACGTGCCGGGGTTCCTGCCGGGCACGGACCAGGAGTGGAACGGCATCATCCGGCGCGGCGCCAAGCTCATCTACGCGTACGCCGAGGCCACGGTCCCGCTGGTCACGGTGATCACGCGCAAGGCGTACGGCGGCGCGTACATCGTCATGGGCTCCAAGCAGCTGGGTGCCGACGTGAACCTGGCGTGGCCGACCGCGCAGATCGCGGTGATGGGTGCGGGCGGGGCGGTGAACATCCTGCAGCGCGGGGCGCTCAAGGCCGTCGCGGAGGCCGGCGGGGACGTCGAGGCCGAGCGCGCGCGCCTGACCGCGGAGTACGAGGACGCGATCGTGCACCCGTGGGAGGCCGCCGAGCGCGGGTACGTGGACGCGGTCATCGCCCCCTCGGAGACGCGCGTGCAGATCGTGCGGGCGCTGCGGCTGCTGCGCACCAAGCGGGCGGCGCTGCCCCCGAAGAAGCACGGGAACATCCCGCTGTGACCCGGTGCGGCCCGACGTCGGGCAGGCTGGGCGGGTGCCCGGCGACGGGCGCGACCGGCAGGACCAGGACGAGCACGCGCGGGTCCCGCGCGACGAGGACGGTGGCACGGTGAGCGAGCACGAGCACGACCCCGACGAGCACGACCCCGCCTCGCACGGGCGCGACCCGCTGACCGGTGTCGACGCGGGCGAGCTGCACGCGGCGGTCGACGAGCTGGCCGCGACGCTGCACGCGTACGTCGAGACGGCTGTCGGGGTGCGCGCGGAGTTCTCCGCGACGGAGTCCGACGAGGACCCGCGGGTGCTGGCGATCGAGCAGCGCGTCGGTGCGCTCAACGCCCAGCTGTACGACCTGCTGCACGCGCGGCTGGGCCTGCACGCGGACCTCACAGGCATGACGTGGGACGACCGGGAGGACGAGGACCACGCCCCGGCCGGGCCGGGCGAGCGGGACACGTTCCACCTGGGCTTCGTCGTCGAGCTGCCCGCCACGGTCACCGACCTCACGCTCGACGCGGTGCTCGACCTGGTCGACGACGGCGGCGGTGCCATCACCGAGCGCCTCGCCGGGCTGGGCTACGTGGTCGGCGAGTGGAGCGCGGCCCGGGGCGGCCCGGTCATGCTCGACGGCGAGGACGACGACGAGGACGAGGACGAGGAGTGAGCGAGCAGCCGCACGTGCACGTCGTGCGCGGGGCGCCGGACGACGTCGAGCTCGCGGCGCTCGTCGCGGGCCTGGTCGCGGCCTCGCACGGGCGCACCCCGGCCGAGGACGACGGGCCGCCGGACCGCTCGGCCCGGGCCCGCTGGGTCGCGCCCGGCCGCCTGCGGGGCACCGCCCCGCTGCCCCGTGGCCGGGACGCGTGGCGCTGGTCGCTGCACCCCTGACGGCACGTCGGGGCGCCCGCGGCGGCGGGGGCCCGGTGCGCGCCGAGTAGGGTCTGCCGGTGACCATCCTCCCCTCCACCCCCGTGCGGCAGGCCACCCCGGTCGACGCCGTCGCCGACGCCCACGTCGCCGCCGCCGCCCGTCTCAACCCCGTCGAGGCCACCCACGCCGGCGTGCCGGGCCACGACCGCGAGCTGCCCGACCACTCGCCCGACGGCTGGGCCGCGCGCGACGACCAGCGCCGCTCCACGCTCCTGGCGCTGGAGGGTCTGAGCCCGGCGGACGAGGTCGACGAGGTCACGCTCGCGGCGATGCGGTTCGCGCTGCGCACGGAGATCGACCTGCACGCGGCCGGCGAGGACGAGCGCCGGCTGAACAACATCTCGTCCCCGTCGCAGCAGGTCGCGTCGGTGTTCGACCTGATGCCGACGGCCACGGCGCAGGACTGGGACGACATCGCCGCCCGTCTGCGCGCGGTGCCGGCGTCGCTGGGCGGCTACGTCACGTCGCTGCGCGAGTCCGCCGCGCGCGGCCGCACCGCGGCGGTCCGGCAGGTGCGTGCCGTCGCGGAGCAGGCCCGCGAGCTGGCCGACCCGCAGGCGTCCGCGTTCACGCGGCTGGTGGCGGGCAGCACGGGCGTGGTGGGCGACGACGGCGCGCTGCGCACGGACCTGGACCGGGCCGCGGCGGGGGCGCGCGAGGCGTACGGCGAGCTCGCCCGGTTCCTCGAGCAGGAGCTGGCGCCGCTGGCACCGGTCGAGGACGCGGTCGGCCGGGACCGGTACACGCTGTGGTCCCGGCACTTCCTCGGGGCGGGCGTCGACCTCGACGAGACGTACGCGTGGGGCCTGGCCGAGCTGGAGCGGGTCGTGGCCGAGCAGCGCGAGCTCGCCGCGCAGATCGCCGGCCCGGGGGCGAGCGTCGCCGACGCCGTGGCGGCCCTCGACGCGGACCCGGCGCGACGCCTGACGGGGACGGCGGCGCTGCAGGCGTGGATGCAGGCGACGTCGGACGAGGCCGTCGCGGCCCTCGACGGCACGCACTTCGCGATCCCCGAGCCCGTGCGCACCCTGGAGTGCCGGATCGCCCCGTCGAGCTCGGGCGCGATCTACTACACGGGCCCGTCGGACGACTTCAGCCGCCCGGGCCGCATGTGGTGGTCGGTGCCCGCGGACGTGACGGAGTTCAGCACGTGGCGCGAGCGCACGACCGTCTACCACGAGGGCGTCCCGGGCCACCACCTGCAGATCGCGCAGGCGGTGCACGAGCGCGGCACGCTGAACGCGTGGCGCCGGCTGGGTGCGTGGACGTCGGGCCACGGCGAGGGCTGGGCGCTGTACGCCGAGCGGCTCATGGCCGACCTCGGGTTCCTCGACGACCCGGGCGACCGGCTCGGCATGCTCGACGGGCAGGCGCTGCGCGCGGCCCGTGTGGTCTTCGACATCGGCATCCACCTGGGCCTGCCGGCGCCGGCGGCGTGGGGCGGGACGTGGACGCCGGAGAGCGGCTGGGACTTCCTGCGGGCGCACGTGAACATGGCGGAGTCGTTCGTGCGGTTCGAGCACACGCGGTACCTGGGCTGGCCGGGGCAGGCGCCGTCGTACAAGGTCGGGCAGCGGCTGTGGGAGCAGGCCCGCGACGCCGCGGCCGCGTCGGCGGCTGCGGCCGGGCAGCCGTTCGACCTGCGGGACTTCCACGCCCGCGCGCTGCGGCTGGGGTCGGTGCCGCTCGAGGTGCTGCCCTCCGCGCTGGGCGTCTGACGACGACGGCCCGGCACCCCTGCGCGGGTGCCGGGCCGTCCTGCGTCGGGGACGCTCAGAGCAGCGTCCACCCGTACCGGGCGAACACCACCCCGGCGAGCAGCACGAGCGCGGCGACGGTGACGTACCAGTCGTTGCCGGCCGCGACGAAGCGGCGGGCCCACGGCCCGGCGGCACCGGGCAGCACGATGTTCCCCTCGCGCACGTTGATGCGCGTGAGGCCCGCCCACACGAGGGTCGTGGTGACGGTGATGAGCAGGCACCAGGGGCACAGGGCGCCGATGACGGTGTACGCCTGCTGGAAGAGCCACAGCGCGAAGAGCAGGCCGAGGGTGTAGACGACCTGCGCGGACAGCATGAACCAGCGGGGGAAGCGGACGCCGCCGATGAGCGCGACGGCGAGCGTGAGCACCACTGCCTCGGCCGCGATGCCGAGGAACGCGTTGGGGAAGCCGAACAGCTCGGCCTGCCACGACCTCGCGACGGTCCCGCAGCTGATGACGGCGTTGAGGTCGCAGGACAGCGTGGCGTTCTGGTTCTCGGCCAGCACGAGGGCCTCGATCGAGAGCACGAAGCTCGCGTACAGCCCGATCAGGCCGGAGACGACCATCTCGATCGCGGTGCGCCGCACCCAGGGCAGCGGTGCCGGGCGCAGCAGCTCGGGGTCGGGGTCGGGCGGGAGGTCCGTGCCGTCGAGGTCGTCGAGGTCGTCGTCGAGGCCGTCGTCCGGCCCGTCGTGGTCCTCGGCGACCTCCGAGGTCGTCCCCCTGCGCGCGGTCACGTCCTTCACATGCCCTCCTCGACGAGTGGTGCGGCCATTGTGCCCCGCCCACCTGGACGACGGCTGGGACCTGGCGGACCGGGAAGCCGAGACATCCGCACGGACATCGTGTCACTTTCACTCTTGACCCGCGTCATTGTTCAGCAATACGGTGCGACGGCCAGGCCACCCACCCGCCAGGAGCGCACCAGAGAGAGAAGGCTGACGATGACCCTGCACACACCCGCGCGGACCACGACGGCGATCGCCGTCGGGATCGCGCTCGCCTGCGCCGGAGGGATCGGCGCCGCAGCCGCCGCCCCGACGCAGGCCCCGGCGGCCGCACCCGCCGCCGCCCCGGCCGCCGCACCCGCCGAGACCGGGACCACGGACCGCCTCATCGTGAAGTACCGCGGCGAGCGGGCCGGCACCACCCCCAGCGGCACGACGCAGTCGAAGCGCCGCGACCGCATCCAGGCCGCCGCCGCCCCGCTCGGCGGCGCCGCCGAGCACGTGCGCGCCACCGCCCAGGGCGCCCAGGTCTGGTCGCTGGGCACGGACCTGGAGGTCGCCGACGTCGAGGCGATCGCCGCGCAGGTCGAGGCCGACCCGGCCGTCGAGTACGCCGAGCCCGACCGGCTGATGCAGCCGCTCGCCGCCGCGCCGAACGACACCCGCTGGGCCGAGCAGTGGGACCTGCAGACCACCTCCGTCGGCATCGACGTGCGCACCGCCTGGGACACCACGCGGGGGGCGGGCGTCAACGTCGCCGTCATCGACACCGGCTACCGCCCGCACGCCGACCTGGCCGCCAACATCGTCGGCGGCTACGACCTCATCGCCGACACCGCGGTCGCCAACGACGGCAACGGCCGGGACGCCGACGCCGCCGACCCCGGCGACTGGACCACCACCAACCAGTGCGCGACCGGGTGGACCGCGCGCGGCTCGAGCTGGCACGGCACCCACGTGGCCGGCACCATCAGCGCCGTCACCAACAACGGCGTCGGTGTCGCAGGCATCGCGCCGGAGTCCAAGGTCGTGCCCGTGCGCGTCCTCGGCCGCTGCGGCGGGTACACCTCGGACATCGCCGACGCCATGATCTGGGCCTCGGGCGGCACCGTCAGCGGCGTGCCCGCGAACGCGAACCCCGCCAAGGTCCTCAACCTCTCCCTCGGCGGGTCCGGCACCTGCGACACCACCAGCCAGAACGCCATCACCAGCGCCCGCTCGCGCGGCACGGTCGTGGTCGTCGCCGCCGGCAACTCGAACACCAACGTCTCGAGCTCGAGCCCCGCCAACTGCTCCGGCGTCGTCGCCGTCGCCGCGTACGGCCCCACGGGCGCACGGGCGTACTACTCCAACTACGGCACCCTCGTCGACATCGCGGCCCCCGGCGGCGACACCTCGGGCGGGTCCGCCAACGGGATCCTCTCGACTCTCAACACCGGCACCAGCACGCCCGGGTCGGACTCCTACGCCTTCTACCAGGGCACGTCGATGGCCGCCCCGCACGTGGCCGCCGTCGCGGCGCTCATGCTGTCCGCCAACCCGTCCCTGACGCCCGACCAGGTCGAGTCCCTGCTCAAGTCCAGCGCGCAGCCCTTCGTCGCGACCTGCTCCAGCTGCGGCGCCGGCATGCTCGACGCGGCGACGGCCGTGGCCGCGGCCACCGGCGGCACCACGCCGACGCCCACCCCGACCCCCACCCCGACGCCCACGCCCCCCGCGGGCAGCATCGCGGAGTCGGAGTCGAACAACACCCGGG
The DNA here is from genome assembly GCF_006715865.1 of Cellulomonas sp. SLBN-39. NCBI lineage: Bacteria > Bacillati > Actinomycetota > Actinomycetes > Micrococcales > Cellulomonadaceae > Cellulomonas > Cellulomonas sp. SLBN-39. Next base: position 384,993 of record NZ_VFOA01000001.1, read on the forward strand.
CGACCGCCGACCCCGCGCCGCGGCCGTCGACGTTCACCGGCACCATCGGCTCCACGAGCGACACGGACTACGTGTCCGTCGTCGTCCCCGCCGGGGCCACGCTCACCGTCAGCCTCACCGCGGGCGTCGCGAGCGCCGACTACGACCTGTACCTGTACAACGCCGCGGGCACCCGGGTCGCGAGCAGCACGCGCGGCGCCGGCCTCGTCGACACCGTCACGTACACCAACAGCGGCACCGCGAGCGCCACGTTCTACCCCCGCGTCCTGTACTACTCGGGCACCACGGGCACGAGCGGGACGTACACGCTGGCCATCAGCTGACGTCACGCGGCACCGGCGGCGCCCGTCCCTCGCGCAGGGACGGGCGCCGTCGTGCGCCCCGGCAGCCGGGCCACGACGACCGGCACGGCAGCGGCCGCCGCGCGGGCTAGGGTCGGGCCGTGACCACGGCACCCTCCTCCCCCCGGCTGCTCCTCGCCTCGGCGTCCCCCGCCCGCCGCGCCACGCTCGTGCGCGCCGGCGTCGACCCGCTCGTCGCCGTCTCGTCGGTCGACGAGGACGCCGCGCTGGCCGCGGCCCGTGAGCGCTTCGGCGACCTCGAGCCCGCGGACGCGGTCCTGGTGCTCGCGCAGGCGAAGGTCGAGGACGTCGCGCGTCGCCTGGTGGACGACCCCGACCTCGACGTGCCGGGATGGGACGGCGAGGACCTGCTGCTCCTGGGCTGCGACTCGATGCTCGAGCTCGACGGGCAGATCCTCGGCAAGCCCGCCGACGCGGACGACGCCGTCGCGCGGTGGGCGGCGATGCGCGGGCGCTCCGGCGTGCTGCACACCGGGCACTGGCTGGTCGACGACCGCCCGTCCGGGGCGGACGGCCCGGGCACGGGCGGCACCCTCGGCGCCACCGCGTCGACGGTCGTGCACTTCGCGGACGTGTCCGACGCGGAGGTCGCGGCGTACGTGGCGACCGGCGAGCCGATGCTCGTGGCCGGCGCGTTCACCGTCGACGGCCTCGGCGGCCCGTTCGTGGAGCGCATCGAGGGCGACCACCACAACGTGGTCGGCCTGAGCCTGCCGCTGCTGCGCCACCTGCTGGGCGAGGTGGGACTGACGCTGCCCGACCTCTGGCGCCGCTGACCCACCGCCGGGCAGGCACACCCGGGCGCGCCCGGCCCTCGTTGTCCCCGGACGACAACCGCGCGTGCCCTGGTGCACGATGCGCCGGGAGCGCGTTGGTCAGATCCTCCAAGAGGGGGGCGGACCCGTGCAGGGTTCGGCCAATGTTGTCCCGGGGCGCGGATGCGCACCCGGGCGTCGCCCGGATCCCGCGCTACCGTGAGCCGTGCCCGACATCACCAAGGTGCTCATCGCCAACCGCGGAGAGATCGCCGTCCGCGTCGCCCGTGCCTGCCGGGACGCGCAGATCGCGTCCGTCGCCGTGTACTCCGACACGGACCGCGGCGCCCTGCACGTCACGGTCGCGGACGAGGCGTTCGCGCTCGACGGCGCCCGTGCGGCCGAGACCTACCTCGACATCGCCAAGCTCCTCGACGTGGCCCGCCGGTCCGGCGCGGACGCCGTGCACCCCGGCTACGGCTTCCTGTCCGAGAACGCCGAGTTCGCGCGCGCCGTCGCCGCGGCCGGCCTGGTGTGGATCGGCCCGCCGCCGGCGGCCATCGAGTCGCTGGGCGACAAGGTCAGCGCGCGGCACATCGCGCAGCGCGCCGGCGCCCCGCTGGTCGCGGGCACGCCCGACCCGGTGGCGTCGGTCGACGAGATCCACGCCTTCGCGGCCGAGCACGGCCTGCCGATCGCGATCAAGGCGGCGTTCGGCGGTGGCGGCCGCGGCCTGAAGGTCGCCCGCACGGTCGACGAGATCGACGAGATGTACGAGTCCGCGGTCCGCGAGGCCGTCGCGGCCTTCGGGCGCGGGGAGTGCTTCGTCGAGCGGTACCTCGACCGGCCGCGGCACGTGGAGACGCAGTGCCTCGCCGACGAGCACGGCACCGTGGTCGTCGTCTCGACCCGCGACTGCTCGCTGCAGCGCCGCCACCAGAAGCTCGTCGAGGAGGCCCCGGCGCCGTACCTGAGCGACGAGCAGCGGCGCCTGCTGGTCGACGCGAGCGTGGCCATCCTGCGCGAGGCCCGCTACGTCGGGGCCGGCACGTGCGAGTTCCTCGTCGGGCAGGACGGGACGGTCTCGTTCCTCGAGGTCAACACCCGCCTGCAGGTGGAGCACCCGGTCACCGAGGAGATCAGCGGCATCGACCTGGTCCGCGAGCAGCTGCGGATCGCGGCGGGCGAGCCGCTGGGGTACGACCACGTCGAGACCCGCGGCCACTCCCTCGAGTTCCGTCTCAACGGCGAGGACCCGGCCGCCGGGTTCCTGCCCGCACCCGGTCGCCTGTCGCGGCTGCGGTTCCCCTCGGGCCCGGGCGTGCGCGTGGACTCCGGCGTCGTCGAGGGCGACACCGTCTCCGGCGCGTTCGACTCGATGATCGCCAAGCTCATCGTCACCGGCGCGACCCGGCGGCAGGCCCTGGAGCGGGCCCGGCGCGCGCTCGCCGAGCTCGAGGTCGTCGGCATCCCCACCGTCGTCCCCTTCCACCGGGCGGTGCTCGAGGACGAGGCCTTCGCCCCGGCCGACGACGCGACGCCGTTCCGCGTGCACACCCGGTGGATCGAGACGGAGTTCGCCCCGACGCTCGCGACGCTGGGCCGCACGCCGGCGCCCGCCGCGGACGACGAGGACGAGGACCCGGCCCTGGAGCGCGTCGTCGTCGAGGTCGGCGGCAAGCGCCTCGAGGTCGTGCTTCCCGCCGCGCTCGGCCTGGGCCGGCCCGGCACCGGCGGTCGGGCGCAGCGCCCCGGCGCGGCACCGCGCCGCAGCGCCCGCGCCCGGGCGACGCGCCCGTCGGCCAACGGCACGACCCTCGCGTCGCCGATGCAGGGCACGATCGTCAAGGTCGCGGTCGCGGAGGGCGCCACGGTCGCCGAGGGCGACCTCGTCGTGGTGCTCGAGGCCATGAAGATGGAGCAGCCGCTGGTCGCGCACCGCGCCGGCACCGTCACGCGGCTGTCCGCCGGCGTCGGTGCGAGCGTCAGCGCCGGCAGCGCGATCTGCGAGATCGTCGGCTGACCGGCGCACCGGTCCCGCCGGGCCGTCCCCGCACCCCGGGCGACGGCTGGACGTCCTGCGCGTGCGGCCGCCGGCACTGGGGGCTGCACGGCGCCGCGGGCCTGCTGCTCGTGCGCCGGGACGGCACCGGGCGCGCCACGCACGTCGTGCTGCAGCACCGGGCGCCGTGGTCCGACGCGGGGGGCACCTGGGGCGTGCCGGGCGGCGCCCGCGCGCCCGGGGAGGACGCCGTGGCCGCCGCGCTGCGCGAGTCGCACGAGGAGGCCGGCATCGACCCGCGGGCCGTCGCGGTGCGCAGCACGCACGTGCTCGCGCACCCCGACTGGTCGTACACCACCGTGGTGGCCGACGAGGTCGGCACCGTGGAGCCCCGCCCCACCGACGACGAGTCGGTCGAGGTCGCGTGGGTCGCGCTCGACGACGTGCCGGCCCGGCCGCTGCTGCCCGCGTTCGCCGACGCGTGGCCGGTGCTGCGCGCCGCCCTCGACGACTGACCCGACGACGACCCAGCCGCCCCGCGGCGACCGGCCCGTGGCCGGCGCTCAGTCCTCGGTGCGCTGGTGCAGCATGCGCGCGACCTCGGCCACGGTGCCCGACATCGACGGGTACACGGTCGAGGCGTCCGCCACGTCGTCGGTCGTGAGCCGGTGCGTGACCGCCAGGGTCAGCGGGAACACCGCCTCGCTGGCCCGCGGGCCCACGACCACGGCCCCCAGGACCGTGCCCGTGCCGGTGCGGGCGAAGATCTTCACGAACCCGTCGCGCACGCCCAGCATCTTCGCGCGCGGGTTGCGGGCCAGCGGCAGCATGCTCGTGGAGTACGCGATGCCGCGCTCGCGCAGCCGCGCCTCCGACAGGCCGACCGTCGCGATCTCCGGGGCGGTGAAGATGTTCGCCGCGACCCCCGTCAGCGACAGCGGCCGCACCGCGTCGCCGAGGGCGTGCGCCATCGCGATCCGCCCCTGCGTGGCCGCGACCGACGCCAGCGGCAGCACCCCCGTGCAGTCGCCCGCCGCGTAGACGCCCCGCACCGACGTCCGCGAGACCTTGTCGACCTCCACGTGCCCCGACGGCGTCAGCCGCACGCCGGCCTCCTCCAGGCCCAGCCCGCGGGTCGTCGGCACGGACCCCACGGCCAGCAGCACGTGCGAGCCCTCGACGGTGCGCCCGTCCTCCAGGGTCACGACCACGCCGTCGGCCGTCCGGCGGGCCGACGTCGCCCGCGAGCGCCCCATGACGGTCATGCCGCGCTGGGTGAACACGCGCTCGATGAGCTCCGCGGCGTCCGCGTCCTCGCCGGGCAGCACCCGGTGCCGGCTCGACACGAGGACCACGTCGGCGCCCAGCGACGTGTACGCGCCCGCGAACTCGGCGCCCGTGACGCCCGAGCCGACGACGACGAGGCGCTGCGGCAGCTCGTCGAGGTCGTACATCTGCGTCCAGGTGAGGATGCGCTCGCCGTCCGGCTGGGCGTCGGGCAGCACGCGGGGCGTCGCCCCCGTGGCGACCAGCACCACGTCCGCCGGCAGCACGCGCTCGTCGCCCTCGGCCGTGCGGACCGCGACGTGCTCGGCGTCGAGCAGGCGCCCGTCGCCCGCGACGACCTCGACGCCCTCGCGCTGCAGGCGCGCCCGGATGTCCGCGGACTGCGCCGCCGCGAGGGCCTTGACGCGCGTGTTGACCGCACCCAGGTCGATCGTGTGCCGCAGCGCGTCGCGCACCGCGTCGGCCGTGCCCGTGACGCCCGCGAGCCGGATGCCCAGCTCGGGCGCCCGGTCGGCGATCGTCATCCACTCCGCCGTCGCGATGAGCGTCTTGGACGGCACGACGTCCGTCAGCACCGCGGACCCGCCCAGCCCGCTGCGCTCGACGACCGTGACCTGCGCGCCGAGGCGCCGCGCGACCAGCGCCGCCTCGTACCCGCCGGGTCCGCCGCCGACCACGACCACCCGGCTGACGGGGCGACCGTCCGACGAGGACGGGCTGACGGTCGACGCGGCCGCCGCACGTGCCACCTGGGGCTCGTCCGGCGCGGCGGGGGCGGGCTGCTGCGGGCTGGCGTCCGGGGTCTGCTGGCTCACGCGCCCATCCTGCCCGACCCCGCGCGCGTCGGGCGGGCAGGGCGCGGCGGAGCGGGTGGCGCGGTGCAGCCGGCGCGGGACGCGCACGCCCGGCCGGATAGCCTTCGACCATGACCGATCACGCCGCCCCCGAGCTGGACGACCCCACGACCGACCCCTTCGACGTCGCCCGCCGCGCGGCGCAGGTGATCGCCGAGCGCACCGGCGTCGAGCGCCACGACATCGCCCTCGTGCTGGGCTCGGGCTGGGGCGGCGCCGCCGACCTCATCGGCGAGACCGTCGCCGAGATCCCGAGCCACGAGATCCCCGGCTTCGCCCGCCCCGCGGTCGTCGGCCACGTCGGCACGTTGCGGTCCGTCCGGATCGGCGGCACCGACCGGCACGCGCTCGTGCTGGGCTCGCGCACCCACCTGTACGAGGGTCGCGGCGTGCGTCGCGTCGTGCACGGCGTGCGGACCGCCGCCGCGACCGGTGCCTCCACGGTCGTCCTCACCAACGGCTGCGGCGGCCTGAACCCCGCCTGGGCGCCCGGCACGCCGGTCCTCATCAACGACCACATCAACCTCACGGCGACGTCGCCGCTCGAGGGCGCGACCTTCGTGGACCTGACCGACCTGTACTCCGCGCGGCTGCGCGCCGTCGCCCGCGAGGTCGACGCGAGCCTCGACGAGGGCGTGTACGTGCAGTTCCCCGGACCGCACTACGAGACCCCCGCGGAGGTGCGGATGGCCGGGGTGCTCGGCGGCGACCTCGTCGGCATGTCGACGACGCTCGAGGCCATCGCCGCCCGGCACGCCGGGATGGAGGTCCTCGGGGTGTCGCTCGTCACGAACCTCGCGGCCGGCATCGGCACCGAGGCGCTCTCGCACGCCGAGGTCATCGAGGCCGGCCAGGCCGCGGGCCCGCGGATCAGCGACCTGCTCGCCCGCGTCGTCCAGCGGCTCTGACGCCCGCCGGCCCCGTCCGTCGCTCCGTGCACCGGGCGACGGGCGGGGCCGCACGCAGCCCCCGGACGGCCCGCGACCACCCGGGCCGGGTTCGTCGCCGCGCCCGTGCCCCACTAGCGTGGGCCCCGTGAGTGCCGACGCGACGCAGACCCCGCAGGACGACGACGCCCCCGGGCGCTGGGACGCGCTGGCCGCGCAGGTCGAGGCCTGGGTCGCCGACGACCCGGACCCGCAGACCGCCGACGAGCTGCGCACGCTCCTGGCCACCGCCACCCGCACCCCGGAGGACCTCGCCCCCGGCGCCGCCCCCGACCCGACGCAGCAGCTGGTCCTCGACGCCGCGTCGCGGGCCCGCGCCGACCTCGCCGACCGGTTCTCCGGCCTCCTGCAGTTCGGCACCGCCGGTCTGCGCGGCGAGCTCGCCGGCGGCCCGCACCGCATGAACCGGGCCGTGGTCATCCGCGCCGCCGCCGGTCTCGCGGACTTCCTGCTCGGCGAGCTCGAGGGCCGGACGCCCGCGCCGCGGGTCGTCGTCGGGTACGACGCCCGGCACAACTCACACCGCTTCGCCCTCGACACCGCCGCCGTCATGACCGCCGTCGGCATCGAGGTGCACCTGCTGCCCGCCCCGCTGCCCACCCCCGTCCTCGCCTTCGCCGTGCGGCACCTGCACGCCGACGCCGGCGTCATGGTCACCGCCTCGCACAACCCGCCGCGCGACAACGGCTACAAGGTCTACCTCGGCGGGCGCGTCGTCACCGACGGCGGCCAGGGCGCGCAGATCGTCCCGCCCACCGACGCCGCCATCGCCGCCGAGATCCACCGCGTCCCGTCCGTCGCGTCGGTGCCCCGCGCCGAGCAGGGCTGGACCGTCGTCGGCCCGGAGATCGTCGAGGAGTACACCCGCACCGCGGTGGCGCTCGCCGCCGACGACGACGCCGCGCGCGAGCGCGCCGCCCGTCTGAAGGTCGTCCTGACCCCGCTGCACGGCGTGGGCGGCGCCGTCGCGCAGGACGTGCTCGCGCGTGCCGGCTTCACCGACGTCACGCTCGTGCCCGAGCAGGCCGAGCCGGACCCGGACTTCCCGACGGTCGCGTTCCCGAACCCCGAGGAGCCGGGGGCGATGGACCTCGCGCTGGCCCTGGCGTCGGCGACGCGCGCGGACCTCGTCGTCGCGCTCGACCCCGACGCGGACCGCTGCGCCGTGGCGGTCGTCGACACGCGGCACCACGTCAAGGGTGCGCCGCAGTCGCCGCAGGCCGACGGCTGGCGGATGCTGCACGGCGACGAGGTCGGGGCGCTGCTGGGCGCCGACGCCGTGGCCCGGGCCGGCGCCGCCGACCCCGCGACGCTGCCCGCGCACCCCGCGGTCGCCTGCTCCATCGTGTCCTCGCGGCTGCTCGGCAAGATCGCCGCGTCCGCGGGGCTGGGCTTCGCTCCGACGCTGACCGGCTTCAAGTGGATCAGCCGCACCGAGGGCCTGGTGTTCGGGTACGAGGAGGCGCTCGGCTACTGCGTCGACCCCGCGCACGTGCGCGACAAGGACGGCATCTCGGCGGCCGTGCGCGTCGTCGACCTGGCGGCCCGGCTCGCCGCGGAGGGGCGCACGCTCGTCGACGCGCTCGACGACCTGGCGCGCGCGCACGGGCTGCACGTGTCCGACCAGGTCTCGGCCCGGTTCACCGACCTCGGCCGCATCGCCTCGACCGTGCAGGCGCTGCGCGCAGCCCCGCCGACGTCCCTGGGCGGCTCCGGGGTCGTGCAGGTCGTCGACCTGGCCACCGGCACCGAGGAGGACCGCGACGGCCTGCCGCCGACCGACGGCATCCGCCTGCTCACCGCGGACGGCACGCGCGTCGTCGTCCGCCCGTCCGGCACCGAGCCGAAGGTGAAGTGCTACCTCGAGGTGGTCGTGCCGGTGGCGCCCGACGCCGACCGCCACGCGCTGGATGCGGCGCACCGCACCGCCCGTGGCCGCCTGGCCGCCGTCGCCGCCGACGTGCGCACGACGCTCGGGCTGTAGCAGCCCTGTGCCACCGGCCCCGCGTGCGGCGGGCCGGTGGCACCGTCCGGGTCAGCCGCGGCGGCTGCAGCTCAGGGACGGCTCGCGCAGGTCGCCGTCGCCGTCCGCGCTGCCCTGGAACGCGAACACCACCGACTCGCCCTCGGGCACCCAGCCGTTCCAGCCGACGTCCTCGGCGCGCAGGGACCCGCCGCTGCTGGTGAGCGTCGCCCCCCAGACCTCGGTCGGGGCGCCCACACCGTCCGGCTGGGTCCAGGAGACGGCCCAGCCCTCGACACCGTCGGTCGTCGCCGTCACCGTCACCTCGGCCTGGTAACCGCCCGGCCAGCGGTTCGTCACGCGGTACCGGGCGGTGCAGGCACCCGCGGGCACCGGTGCGGGCGGCGCCACGTCCTGCGACGTCGGGTCGTCCGCCGGCGACGGGGCGGCGTCCGCCGACGGGCTGCCCGTGGGGCTCGGCGTCGGCGAGGGCGTCGGGGTCGGCGTGGGTGTGGGGCTCGGCGTCGGCGTGGCCTGCGGGCTGAGGGCCGTCTCCCCCGCGGTGAAGGGCGTGACCGTGGCGTTGACGTCGGAGTCCTGCCCCGCGGCGTCGCACGTGGCACCCGCACGGTAGGACGTGTAGACGCCGGCGTCGCAGGTGAAGCCGACGACGGCGTCGCCGCCGACCACGAGGTCGCCGGTCAGCCGTGCGGTGCCCTGCACGACCGCGCTGTCACGGACGATGACGGACCCGGTGACCTCGGCACCGGCCTCGACCCAGGCCCGGCCCTCGAGCCGGACCTTCGCGCCGACGGTCGCGTCGCCCCGCACCACCGCGTCCGGCCCGACCCACGCCCCCGGGTCCACGCGCGCGTCGTCGTCGACCCATCCGCCGCCGTTCGGGTGCGCGTGCCCGCCCTCGACCACGTCGCGCGTCGTGACGACCTGCGCGCCCTCGACCCGCAGCTCGTACGGGAACCGCGGGGTCGCGGCGAACCCCTGGCCGGCAGCCGGCTGGCTGACCTGCCCGGGCGCCGCCACGACCACGAGGTGCACCTGGGCGTCGCCCTCGCGGGGGATCATCTCGACCTCGCCGTCGGCCGTCTGCGTGACCGGCGAGTAGCGGATGCCGTCGGCGCCGTGGACGACGAACCCGACGGCCCACGCGGCGTCGGCCGGCGCGGCCTCGACGTGGCCCCGCAGCCGGACGCGCACGGGCGTGCCGACCGCGGCCGGGGCGAGCTCGACGACGTTGTACCCGTACGCGGCGGGCGCGAAGGCCCCGAGCACGCGGTAGTGCCCGGGGTCGTCCGCGACGGCGTCCAGGGGCGTGGTGATCCGCGTCCGCAGCACCGGGTCCACGTCGGTCAGGACGGCCCCGGGACCGCCGGTGCCCGCGACGTCGGCGGCGACGGCCCGCAGGGCGTACTGCGCGACGCGTCCGTTGACGACCGTGCCGCTCGACGAGGTGAGCCGGGCGTACGCGGCCAGCGGCTGCTCGTCGGGCATCGCCTCGGTCCACAGGCGGCGCACCAGGGACACGTCGTGCTGGCCGGCCAGGTGCTGCAGCAGCAGCCACGAGCCGACGTCCTGCCGGGCGCTGCCCCACGCGAGCTGCGAGCCGTGCAGCAGGTCGGAGACGTCGGCGTGCTCGCCGGGCACGGCCAGGGAGGCGAGGTACGCGGCGGAGGCGGACCAGAACGTCGCGGCGGAGGGGTCCGTGAGCCCACGACCGCCCGCACCGGACACGAGCAGGTGCTGCACGACCTCGCCGAACCCGCGCGCGAGCTCCCAGGGGGTGCCGGCGACGACCTCGGTGGGCGGGGTGACCAGGGTCGGGTCCTCGCGCAGCGACGTGGGCTCGGCCGGGACGGCGGGCTCGGGCGGGTCCTCGAGGGACGAGGCGAGGACCTGCGGCGCGACCCGCAGCAGGCCGACCCCGTCGACGACCGCGCCCTGGGTCAGCGCGGGCGCGCCCGCCCCGTCCGCGAGGCCTCCGCCGACGGCGTTGAGCACGCCGCTGCCGGCCGCGCCGGGTCCCTGCGACCAGGTGCCGTCGACGACGACGAGGATCTTGCGCCCGGCCGCCTGACCGCCCTCGGGCTCGAGGCCGAGCACGTCGACGTCGTAGTCGTGCAGCGCCTGCAGCTGGTCGAGCACACGGTCGGGGTCGAAGCGGATCTCCTCCGGCGCGTCGAGGGGGTCGTCGCCGGCGAGGTCGCCCCAGGCGAGCGCCACGTCGTCGTCCTCGACGACCGTCGCGTCCTCCCAGACCGCCCGCCAGCCCTCGGGCACGTGCAGGGTCTTCGTCCCCGAGGCGGGCAGACCGATCGCCCCGGCGAGCACGGCGCCGAGCACGAACGGCACGACGAGGACGGCGATCAGGGTGCCGCGACCGAACCGGCCCATCGCGCGTGCGTCTCCTCCTGTGGTGCGCACGCCGTCCGCGGGTCGGGGTGAGGCCGTGCACTGCTGCTCGTCGCCCGCACGGTGCTGGACGACGGTCCACCATCGTGCGCGCAGGTGTGCCGAGTCAACGCCCGAGGGGTGCCGAAGATGTCCCGATCGTCCCCTCCGGGGCGAACTCTCACGCGGCTCTCATCGCACCCGCGGGCTGACACGTACCAGCGGCCCGCGGGTGCGACGACCGTCCGTCAGTAGCCCGCGTCGGCCGTGACGCCCGCGAGCACCGCCGCGGTGCCGGACAGCCCGAGGCGGGTCGCCCCGGCCTCGACCATGGCCAGCGCGTCGGCCGCGGACCGGACCCCGCCCGACGCCTTCACGCCGAGACGCCCGCCGACGGTCTGCGCCATCAGACGCACGGCGTGCACCGAGGCACCGCCCGCGGGGTGGAACCCCGTGGACGTCTTGACGAAGTCCGCGCCCGCCGCCTCGGCGGCGCGGCACACGGCGACGATCTCCTCGTCGCTGAGCGCGGCCGACTCGATGATGACCTTGAGGACCGTCGGCGCCGGCACCGCGGCGCGCACGGCGGCGATGTCCGCCTCCACGTCCGCGAAGCGCCCCTCCTTGGCCGCGCCGACGTCGATGACCATGTCGACCTCGTGCGCACCGTCGCGGACGGCGGCAGCCGCCTCGGCGGCCTTGACCTCGCTGCGGTGCTTGCCCGACGGGAACCCGCACACGGTCGCGACGAGCAGCGCCGGGGCGCCGTCCAGGCCCACGGGCACCTCGACGGGCAGGAACGACGGCGAGATGCACACCGAGTACACGCCGAGCGCGACGCCCTCGGCGACCAGCGCCTCGACGTCCGCGCGGGTGGCCTCCGGCTTGAGCAGGGTGTGGTCGACGTACCGGGCCAGGCCCGCGGCGTCGTGGGGTGCGGTGGTGGTGTCGTCGCTCATGCGCGGTGCCTCCCGGCGTCTGGGCCGGCGGCCGCCGGCAGGATCACGTCGTGGACGAGGCTCTCGCGCTCGTCGTGGTGCACGAACGCGGCGCGGGCGGCCGTGACGGTCGCCTCCACCACGTCCGCGAAGGTCCAGCCGGCCTCGTGCACGAGCAGCGCGAGCTCGCGCGACAGGCTCGTGCCGGACTGCAGGCGGTTGTCGGTGCTGATCGTCACCGCGAACCCGGCACGCAGCAGGGGTGTCGCGGGGTGCTCGGCGACGCTCGTCGCCGCGCGGGTCTGCACGTTCGACGACGGGCACATCTCGAGCGTGATGCGCCGGTCGCGGATCCAGTGCGCGAGCCGACCCAGGCGCCACCCGCCGTCGGGCGTGGCGTGCACGTCGTCGATGACGCGCGCACCGTGGCCCAGGCGGCACGCGCCCGCGACGTGCACGGCCTCGGCGACGGACGCCAGCCCGGCGTCCTCGCCGGCGTGCACGGTCACCGGCATGCTCGCGTCCCGCAGCACGCGGAACGCCCCGGCCAGCCGCGAGGGCGCGAACCCGTCCTCCGGCCCGGCGATGTCGAACCCGAGCACGCCGGCATCGCGGTGCGCGAGCGTCAGCGCGGCGATCTCCTCGCCGCGGTCCAGGTGCCGCATCGCGCACAGCAGCGCACCCGCACGGATCGTGCGCCCCTCCGCGGCGGCCTCGGCCACGCCCGCGTCGATGCCCTCGCGCACCGCGCCGACGACCTCGTCGAGGGTCAGCCCGGCGCGCAGGTGCTGCTCGGGGGCGTACCGCAGCTCGGCGTGCACGACGCCGTCGCGGGCCAGGTCGACCACGGCCTCGCGGGCGACCCGGCGCAGCGCGTCGGCGGTCTGCATGACCGCCACGGTGTGCTCGAACGTGCTGAGGTACTCCACGAGCGACCCCGAGCTGGCTGCGCGGACGAACCACGCGCCCAGCGCGTCGGGGTCCGTCTCCGGCAGCTCGTGCCCGACGGCGGCGGCGAGCTCGACGACCGTCGCCGGCCGCAGGCCCCCGTCGAGGTGGTCGTGCAGGAGGACCTTCGGCAGCGCGCGGATGCGCGCCTCCACGTCCTGCCGGTCGAGGGCGGCGCCGTCGTGCGGCGCACCCGCGGTGCTCGTGCTCATGGCCTGCTCATCCCTGGTCGTCGTCCTCCTCGAGGGGCTCCTCGGCCGCCTGGTCGGCGACGTCGGCCTCCTCCGCGAGCCCGTCCCGGTCGGCGCGCGCGGCGCCCGGCCGGTACTCCTCGGCGTCGAGGGCCTCGACGTCGGGCTCGTCCGTCAGCCGCACCGGCTGCTCGGGCTCGACGGGGACCAGCCCTGCGTCGCGCCACGCCTCGGCCCCGGGAACGGTGCTCATGGCTCCTCCTTGTCGTCGGCTGCGGGTCGCCACCATCGTGGCCCTCCCCCGCCGACGCTGCCAGGCGGCCCCGCGCCCGTGACCCCGCCGTCGGGTCACGGGCGCGGACGCCCGGCACGGTCCTGCTCAGTCCGCGGCGATCCGGCCCAGCAGCAGCGGGCGGGCGCCCGCGACGCCGTCCGGCTCGACGACCACGCCGCCGGCGAGGGCGTCGTGCGCGCGCGCGAACCGCTCGGGGGTGTCGGTGTGCAGCGTGAGCAGCGGCTGCCCCGCACGCACCCGGTCACCCGGCTTGACGTGCATCTCGACGCCCGCGCCGGCCTGCACGGGGTCCTCCTTGCGTGCGCGACCGGCGCCGAGGCGCCACGCGGCGACGCCGACGGCGTACGCGTCGAGCGTCGTCAGCACGCCGTCGGACTCCGCGAGCACCTGCTCGCTCTCGCGCGCGACCGGCAGGGTCGCGTCCGGGTCGCCGCCCTGCGCCGCGATCATGGCCCGCCACCGGTCCATGGCCCGCCCGTCGGCCAGCGCCGCGGCCGGGTCGGCGTCGTGGACGCCCGCCGCGGCGAGCATCTCCTGCGCGAGGGCGACCGTGAGCTCGACGACGTCCGCGGGGCCGCCGCCGGCGAGCACCTCGACCGACTCGCGGACCTCGAGCGCGTTGCCCGCGGTCAGGCCGAGCGGCGTCGACATGTCGGTCAGCAGGGCGATGGTGGTGACGCCCGCGTCGGTGCCAAGCTCGACCATGGTGCGGGCCAGCTCGGTGGCCCGGTCGAGGTCCTTCATGAAGGCGCCCGAGCCGACCTTGACGTCGAGCACCAGCGAGCCCGTGCCCTCGGCGATCTTCTTGCTCATGATCGAGCTCGCGATGAGCGGGATCGCCTCGACGGTGCCGGTGACGTCGCGCAGCGAGTAGAGCTTGCGGTCCGCGGGGGCCAGCCCCGAGCCGGCGGCGCAGATGACGGCGCCGACGTCCTCGAGCTGGCGCATCATCTCGTCGTTGGTCAGCGCGGCGCGCCAGCCGGGGATCGACTCGAGCTTGTCGAGCGTGCCGCCGGTGTGGCCGAGGCCGCGGCCGGACAGCTGCGGCACGGCCACGCCGAACACGGCGACCAGGGGCGCGAGCGGCAGCGTGATCTTGTCGCCGACGCCGCCGGTGGAGTGCTTGTCCGACGTCGGGCGCGACAGGCCCGAGAAGTCCATGCGCTCCCCGGACGCGATCATCGCCGCCGTCCAGCGCGCGATCTCCTCGCGGTCCATGCCGTTGAGCAGGATCGCCATGGCCAGGGCGGACATCTGCTCGTCGGCCACCACGCCGCGCGTGTACGCGTCGAGCACCCAGTCGATCTGGGCGTCGGGCAGCCGGCGGCCGTCCCGCTTGGCGACGATGACGTCGACGGCGTCGAAGGGCTCGGTCACTGTGCTTCTCCTCGCTCGACGAGGTCCACCGGCCCGAAGGCGTCGGGCAGGACCTCGTGCATGGGGCGGATGCCCCGGACGGTCTCGACCAGCAGGTCCGGGCCGCCGTGCTCGAAGAGCAGCTGACGGCACCGGCCGCAGGGGGCGAGCACGTTGCCGTGCCCGTCCACGCACGTGAACGCCACGAGGCGCCCACCACCGGTCACGTGCAGCATCGACACGAGGCTGCACTCGGCGCAGAGCGTCACGCCGTACGACGCGTTCTCCACGTTGCACCCGACGACGACGCGGCCGTCGTCGACGAGCGCGGCGACACCCACGGGGAACCGGGAGTACGGGACGTAGGCCCGGGTCATGACGTCACGGGCGGCGGCCCGCAGGCCGTCCCAGTCGATCTCGACGGGACGGCCCGCGGCCGCACCGGGTGCGGGGGCGCTCACTTGACGTACGGGATGCCCTCGGCCGCGGGGGCGCGCACGCGACCCGCGAAGCCGGCGACAGCCAGGATCGTGACGACGTACGGCACCATCAGCAGGAACTGCGGCGGCACCTCGGACCCGAGCGTGCCCAGGACCGTGCGCAGGTTCTCGGCGAACCCGAACAGCAGGGCCGCGGCGACCGCACCCTTGGGGCTCCACCGGCCGAGGATCACGGCGGCCAGGGCGATGAAGCCCCGCCCACCCGTCATCTCCTTGCCGAAGGCCAGGCCGGACGCGACCGTGAAGAACGCGCCGCCCAGGCCCGCGATCGCGGAGGCGAGCACCGTGGTGCGCGTCCGCGTGCGGTTGACGTCGATGCCCACGGTGTCGGCGGCCTTGGGGTGCTCGCCGACCGCGCGCACCCGCAGGCCCCACCG
This sequence comes from Cellulomonas sp. SLBN-39, assembly GCF_006715865.1. NCBI lineage: Bacteria > Bacillati > Actinomycetota > Actinomycetes > Micrococcales > Cellulomonadaceae > Cellulomonas > Cellulomonas sp. SLBN-39. The sequence goes on from NZ_VFOA01000001.1 coordinate 400,174, forward strand.
GCTGCGGAACAGGTACACCTGCAGCGCGATGACGATGACGTACATGAGGTACACGAGCAGGGTCTGGCGGAACAGGATCGGCCCGAGCACGGGGATCTGCGAGAGCACCGGGATCGGCAGCACGGGCAGCTGGGTCCGCGAGTTCCAGGTTCCCGGGTCCTCGGCGAGCACGGTCGAGAACAGGAAGCTCGTCAGGCCGACGACCAGCACGTTGAGCACCACACCGACGATGACCTGGTTGACGTGGTACTTCACCGAGAAGAACACCAGCAGCATGCCGACGAGGGCACCCGCGACCGGCGCGGCGACGAGGCCGAGGTACGCCGAGGTGGTGACCGAGCCGATCACCGCGGCCAGGAAGGCGCCGGCGAGCAGCTGACCCTCGATCGCGATGTTGACGATGCCGACGCGCTCGGAGAGCACGCCGGCCAGCGCACCGAAGATCAGCGGCGTGGCCAGGAACAGGCTGCCCGTCGCGATCGAGGTGAGCGGGATGACCGACGCGTTGCCCGCACCGACGAACGTGAGGAACGCCAGCACCAGGGCGACGGCGAAGACGACCGGGAGCCACAGCCCGACGCGCTTCTCGGCGCGCGTGAGCCAGAACGACAGGGCGGCGAGGGCGACGGCCACGAGGACCAGCACCCAGACGACCGGGGCCGCGGCGAGCGCGAACTGCGGGATCTGGAAGAAGTCGTCCGCGGACGAGAGCCGGAACGTGGTGTCGCCGGCCGGGGTGCGCAGCGGCATCCACAGCAGGGCGAGCAGGGCGACGACGCCGTAGGCGATCGGTGCCTTGTAGCTGGTGCGCGCCTTGACCGCCGCGGCGGGGGCGAGGGTGGGAGCGGCGAGGCTCATGCTGCGGCCTCCACGGCGGAGCGGCGGCGCTGGCCCGGGGCGGGCAGCCGGAAGACGGCCCGCACGAGCGGCGGCGCGGCGATGAACAGGACGATGAGCGACTGCAGCACGAGCACGATGTCGATCGGCGTGCCCGTGCGGGTCTGCATGAGGCGCCCGCCGGCGGCGAACGCGCCGAACAGGAGGCCGGCGAGCACGGTGCCGAGCGGCTTGGACCGGCCGAGCAGCGCGACCGTGATCGCGTCGAACCCGATGCTGCCGGCGATGGCCGCGGTGAGGTTGCGCTCGGTGCCCAGCAGCTGCGTGGCGCCGGCCAGGCCGGTCAGCGCCCCGGAGACCACCATGACCAGCACGGTGGTCGTCGCGACGGAGATGCCCGCGGTGCGCGCGGCGTGCGGGTTGGACCCGACGGCGCGGAACCGGAAGCCGAGGGTCGACCGCTCCATCAGCCACCAGACCCCCGCGGCCGCGGCCAGCGCGAGCACGAAGCCCAGGTGCAGGCGGAACGGCTCGCCGAACAGGTTCGGCAGCATCGCGGTGTCGGCGACCGGCTTGGCGACCTGCGGCGTCGGCGAGGCGAAGACGCTCGTCGTGATCAGGTACAGCGTGGCGTAGACCGCGATGTAGTTGAGCATGATCGTGACGATCACCTCGTGCGCACCGGTGCGGGCCTTGAGCACGCCGGCGATCGCGGCCCAGACCGCACCGCCGACGGCACCGCCGACGAGGGCGAGGACCAGGTGCAGGCCGACCGGCAGGTTCCAGCTGAAGCCGATCCATGCCGCCAGGACCGCGCCGAGCGTGATCTGGCCCTGACCACCGATGTTGAACAGCCCGGCGCGGAAGCCGACGCCGACGCCCAGGCCGGCGAGGATCAGGGGCGCCGAGATGGTCAGCGTCTCGGTCAGCGGGCGGATCGCCCGCTCCGGGCTGCTGGCGTCCCAGTCGAAGACCGCGCCCTGGAAGAGGGCGACGTACGCGCTGGAGACGCTGGTCCAGATCGCTCCGAACGTGTCCAGGGGCCGGGCGAAGAAGTACGTGGCGGCCGCCTGCACGTCGGGGTCGGCGAACGCGATGAGCACCCCGCCGAAGAGGAGGGCCAGCACCAGGGCGGCGAGCGTCATGAGCCACGTCGAGGACAGCATGTCCTGCAGCACGGAGCTCTGCGACGGGGCCGCGCCCCGGCTCGTGCGGTCCTTCGGCTGCGCCGGCGGCATCGTGCCGGGGTCGCTCATCGCCCCTCCTCCTGGTGCCGGGCGTCCTGGGAGCGCGGCGGCGTGCCCGGGCGGGCCGTGCGCTGGTCGGCCTGGCCGAGCGTGGTGTGGTGGGTGGCGGCCTGCGCGGTCGCCTCCTCGAGCGGGACGCCGGCCATCATGAGGCCGAGCACGTCGCGGTCGGTGCTGCCGGGGACGACCCCGACGACGCGGCCGCGGTACATGACGGCGACCCGGTCGGCGAGCGCCGCGACCTCGTCGAGCTCGGTCGAGACGATGACGACGGCGGTGCCCTTGTCGCGCTCGGCGACGACGCGCTTGTGCACGAACTCGATCGAGCCGACGTCGAGGCCGCGGGTGGGCTGCGACGCGACGAGCAGGCGCAGCGGGCGGGACAGCTCGCGGGCGAGCACGACCTTCTGCTGGTTGCCGCCGGAGAGCTGGCCCAGGGTCGAGTCGACCGACGTGGCGCGCACGTCGAACTCGGCGACGCGCTGCTCGGCGTTGGCACGCAGGACCTTGCGGTCGATCGCGCCGCGCCGCGAGTAGGGCGCGGTGTCGACGAGGTCGAGGACCAGGTTCTCCTGGATGGTGAAGTCGGCGATGACGCCGTCGGTGCTGCGGTCCTCGGGCACGAAGCCCAGACCCGCGGCGAGCCGGTCGCGCACCGACAGCCCGTCGAGCGCCATGCCGTCGAGGGAGACGGAGCCGGACGTGGGCGTGACCAGCCCGAGCAGGGTCTCGGCGAGCTCGGTCTGCCCGTTGCCCTGCACACCGGCGACGGCCAGGATCTCGCCGGCGCGGACCTCGAGGTCGACGCGGTCGACCACGGCGGTGCCCGCGGCGTCGAGGACCGTGAGGTCGTCGACGCGCAGCACGACGCCGCCGGGGCGGGCGGGCGCCTTCTCGACCCCGAGCTCGACGGCCCGGCCGACCATGAGGGACGCGAGCTCGGTCTCGGACGCGGAGGGGTCGGCGGAGCCGACGACCTGACCGCGGCGGATGACCGTGATCTTGTCGGCGACCGCACGGACCTCGCGCAGCTTGTGCGTGATGAAGAGGATCGAGGTGCCCTGCGCGCGCAGCTGGCGCATGATCTCGATGAGCTCGTCGGTCTCCTGCGGCGTCAGCACCGCGGTCGGCTCGTCGAGGATGAGGACCTGGGCGTCGCGGGCGAGCGCCTTGATGATCTCGACGCGCTGCTGGACCCCGACGGGCAGGTCCTCGACGGTGGCGTCGGGGTCGACCTCGAACCCGAACCGCTGCGCGACCTCGCGCACGGCGCTGCGGGCGCGGGCGACGTCGATGAGCCCGCCGGCCGCCGTGGGCTCGTGCCCCAGCGCGACGTTCTCGGCGACGGTGAACACGGGCACGAGCATGAAGTGCTGGTGCACCATGCCGATGCCGGCGGCCATGGCCTGCCCGGGGCCGTCGAACTCGACGGGACGGCCGTCCAGGAGGATCTGCCCCTCGTCGGGCGTGTAGAGCCCGTAGAGCGTGTTCATGAGCGTGCTCTTGCCGGCGCCGTTCTCGCCCAGCAACGCATGGATCTGTCCGGGCTCGACGACGAGGTCGATCGAGTCGTTCGCGGTGAACGAGCCGAACCTCTTCGTGATGCCGCGCAGCTCGAGCCTCATCCGACCTGCTTCCTGTCTTCGTTCGTCGTGTGCCCGGCGCCCCCGTCGGACGCGCACCGCGCGTCCGCCGCGAGCGAACCGTACCCTGCCCCGGACGTCCCGGGCGTGGGCCTCCTCGTGGGCCCCTGCCCCCGTCCCGACCACCCGTGGGGGGCGGCCTGCGGAGGCTGCGTGACGGGCCCGTCACGGACGACGGCCCGGGCGATGCACGCCCGGGCCGTCGTCGTCAGGCTGGTGTCACGGGGAGTTCGGCGACTCGATGACGAGCTCGCCGGCCGCGATCTGGGCGTACAGCTCCTCGACGCGCTCGCTGACCTCGGCCGGGACCTCGGTCTCGAAGTCGTGGAACGGGGCGATGCCGACGCCGCCGTTCTCGATCGTGCCGACGTACGGCTCGTTGGTGAACTCACCGGCGGACGCCTCGCGGACGACCTCGAACACGGCGTCGCCGATCTGCTTCATCACCGAGGTGAGCATGAGCGAGCCGTACTCGGTCGTGTTGTAGCCGTCGTTGTCGACCCAGATGAGCTTGGTGCCCTCGACGCCGGAGGCGGCGGCGGCCGCACCCAGGCCCACGGGACCGGCGACGGGCATGATGACGTCCGCGCCCTGGTCGATGAAGCCCTGGGCGGTGTTCTGCCCGTTGGCCTGGGTCTCGAAGTCACCGGTGAAGGAGCCGTCCTGGGCCTCCTTGTCCCAGCCGAGCACGCGGACGTTCTCGCCCGACTCCTCGTTCCAGGCGGCGACGCCGTCGACGAAGCCGTCCATGAAGATCTGGACCGACGGGATCGGCAGACCGCCGAAGGTGCCGACGACGTCGGACTCCGACATGGCGGCGCCGACGTAGCCCGCGAGGTAGGAGGCCTCGGCCGTGTTGAAGAGGATCGGCTTGGCGTTGTCCAGCTCGATCGTGTTGAACTCGTCGTCCGAGAACGTCGAGTCGATCAGCGCGAACTCGATGTCGGGGTTCGCCGTCGCGCCGTCCTCGATCGCCTGCTCGAGCAGGAAGCCGACGCCGATGATCAGCGTGCAGCCGTCCTGGACGAGGTTGTCGATGTTGGGGCCGTAGTCGGAGTCGCCGGAGGACTCGAGCGCGTTGATCTGGATGCCCAGCTCCTCGCCCGCGCGCACCAGGCCCTCGTACCCGGACTGGTTGAACGACTGGTCGTCGTACCCGCCCTGGTCGGAGACCATGCACGCCTTGAAGTCCGAGGCGGTGTCGCCGCCAGCGGTCTCCTCGGCCTCGTCGGGGGCACTGCCGCACGCGGCCAGGGCGAGCGCCACGGCCCCGCCGAGGGCCGCAGCCCGCATCACATTCTTCACGCCGGTTTCTCCACTTCTCGTCGTCGCGCCGGTCGGTCGGTCCGCGGTTCACGGGGTGCGCCGTTGCACCCCAGGCCTACGTGACCGTCCGGCATGAGCACTGCGGAGACTAGGCACCGTCAGGTCACAGGCGGGTTACCAGAGGGTCTCCGGCCTGGTTCCGTGACCAATCCGCAATCTGGTCCCGCCTGCTGGATGGCTTGTCCGGATGTCGGGACGGCGTGTCCGCCGTCACGCGTGCCGCAGGTCCGCGGGGTCGAGCGGTGCGCGGCCCGCGATCTGGGCCACCCGGGCGAGCAGCAGCGCCCCCGCCTCCACCGCCCGCTCGTCGACCTGGAGGTCGCCCTGGTGGATGTCGAAGGTGCGCCCGCCCGGCGTGCGCGTGCCGAGCCGCGCCATCGCACCCGGCACCCGCTGCAGGTACCAGGCGAAGTCCTCGCCGCCGAGCGACTGCTCGGTCAGCCGCACCGACTCCGGCCCCAGCACGTCGTGCGCGGCGCGCTCCAGCAGGCCCGTCGCCCCCGCCGTGTTCTGCACCGGCGGGACGCCGCGGGCGTGCTTCACCTCGGCCTCGACGCCCAGCGGCCGCACGACGTCCAGGACCGCCTGCTCGAACACCTGCGACGCGCGCTCCCACGCCCGCTCGTCCAGGCAGCGCAGCGTGCCCATCACGGAGCCGGTCGACGGGATCGCGTTGTGCGCCTTGCCCGCGTGCACCGCGCCCCACGTGAGGTTGACGCCGCTGCGCGGGTCGAGACGCCGCCCGAGGACCGCGGGCACCTGCGTGATCACCTGACCGAGCGCGAACACCACGTCCCCGGTCAGGTGCGGGCGCGACGTGTGCCCGCCGTCGCCGGAGAGCGTCACGTGGACCTCGTCCGACGCCGACGTGATCGGGCCGATCCGGGTGCCGAGCAGTCCCACGTCGAGCTTGGGGTCGCAGTGCACCGCGAAGATCTGGCCGATGCCGTCCATCCCGCCGGCCGCGATGACGTCGATCGAGCCGCCCGGCTGCACCTCCTCGGCCGGCTGCAGCACCAGCCGCACGCCGGCGTCGAGCCGCCCGCGGCGGTGCAGCTCGGCCAGCGCGAGGCCGGCGCCGAGCACGGCGGTGGTGTGCACGTCGTGGCCGCAGGCGTGCGCCACGCCCCGCGAGCGCGACGCCCAGGGCAGCCGGCACGAGTCGGGCACCGGCAGGGCGTCGAGGTCGGCCCGCAGCGCGACCCGGCGCACGCCGTTCGCCCCGACCGCGGGGCCGATGTCGCACCACAGGCCGGAGGTCGGCAGCACGTGCGGCTCGAGGCCCGCCGCGCGCAGCCGGTCGGCGACCACGCGGGTGGTGCGCTCCTCGGTGCGCGCGAGCTCCGGGTGCGCGTGCAGGTCGCGGCGGATCTCGACGAGCTCGGCGCGCAGCCCGGCCACGACCTGCGCGAGCTCGACGGCCTCGTCCCCGGTGGGCACCGCCCCGAGGGAGCTCAGGGCAGGCACGTCCGCGGCCGCCGGTGCTGCTGCCGCGCCACCTCCGTGGTGGTCGTCGGCGGGGCCAGGGGTCACGGCGGGCAGGTCGGGCACCGTTCGAGGGTAGCCCCGCGCCGCGCGTCAGAGCAGGTCGTCCCGGCCCCTGGCCCGCCAGCCGTCGACGGCGGCCTTCACCTGCTGCGCGTGCGCGCGGCTCGTGACGAGCACCCCGTGGGGGGTGTCGACCACCACCGCGTCGGGCAGCCCGACGACGCTCACCGGCCGGCCGCCGGTGACGACGAGCGCGCCGTCGGCGTCGACGCGCAGGACGTCGGCGTCGTCCCCGAGCGTCGTCGCGCGCCCGTCGGCCGCGAGCAGCCCGGCGAGCGAGGCGAAGTCGCCGACGTCGTCCCAGCCGAACGAGCCGGGCACGACGGCCACGCCGCCGGCGGCCGCGACCGGCTCGGCGATCGCGTGGTCGATCGCGATCTTGGTCAGGCCGGGCCAGGTGTCGGCGAGGCGGGCGTCGCGGTCGGGGCCGTCCCACGCGGCGGCGATCGTGCGCAGGCCGTCGTGCAGGGCGGGCATCCGGGCCGCGAGGTGGTCGAGCAGGACCTGCGCGCGGACCACGAACATGCCGGCGTTCCAGCTGTAGGCGCCGGTCGCGAGGTACTCCGCGGCGGTCTGCGCGTCGGGCTTCTCGGTGAAGCCGAGCACGTGCCGGGCCGACGGCGCGCCGTCGACGCCCAGGTCGTCGCCCGCGCGCACGTAGCCGAACGCGGTCGACGGCTCGGTCGCGGCGATCCCGACCGTGACGACGTAGCCCTCGCGGGCGGCGGCGACGGCCTCGCGGACGGTCTGCTCGAACAGGTCGGACCCGGTGACGACGTGGTCGGCGGCGAACGAGCCGAGGACCACGTCGGGCCCGTGCCGCTCCAGCAGGACGGCGGCGGCGAGGCCGATGGCGGCCATGGAGTCGCGCGGGCTGGGCTCGGCGAGCACCTGCGCGGCGCCGAGCTCGGGCAGCTGCTCGGCCACGGCGGCGGCGTGCCGGGTGCCTGTGACCACGAGCACCCGCTCGTGCCCCGTCAGGGGGGCGAGACGGTCGACGGTGGCCTGGAGCATCGTCCGCCCGGTGCCCGTGAGGTCGAGCAGGAACTTCGGCCGCCCGGCCCGCGAGAGCGGCCACAGCCGGGTGCCGGCTCCGCCGGCGGGGACGACGGCGTGGAAGTCGGCGAGGGCGCCGTCGGCGGCGGGGGTCGCAGGCATGGCGACACCGTAGCGGCGGCCGCGCGCCCGGGGCTCGCCCGGGGCCGCGACCGGCGGCACCCGCTGTGGCCTTCGTCACATACCGACCCGGCCGCACCCCGGTCGGCGGCCCGCGCGGGCCAGGCGCCGCGACGTGTCACTACAGTGAGGGTCACCCAGGACATCGCCGTCCACACACTCGCCACAGGAGGCCCCCCACCGTGTCCTCAGCGCCCACCGCGCCAGCGCGGCCGGCCGGAACGCTCTACCGCGGGCGCGAAGGCATGTGGTCGTGGGTCGCGCACCGCGTCACCGGCTTCGCGATCTTCTTCTTCCTGCTCGTGCACGTGCTCGACACGTCGCTCGTGCGCGTCTCCCCGGAGGCGTACAACGCCGTCATCGGCACCTACAAGAACCCGGTCATGGGCATCGGCGAGGCGGGCCTCGTCGCCGCCGTCGTGTTCCACGCGTTCAACGGGATCCGCATCATCCTGGTCGACTTCTGGGCCAAGGGTCCGCGCTACCAGCGGGTCATGCTCTGGGTCGTCCTCGGCCTGCTCGTCGTGACCATGGCCGGCTTCCTCCCCCGCCACCTCATGCACGTGTTCGGAGGCGAGTGATGAGCACGATCGCCGACCCCAAGGCCCCGCGTCCCTCGCGGCCCGGCCCCACCCGCCGCACCACGAGCGGCAACACCGAGCTGTACGGCTGGGTGTTCATGCGCGCCTCGGGCGTCATCCTCGTCGTGCTGATCTTCGGGCACCTGTTCGTCAACCTCATGCTGGGCGAGGGCATCTCGGCCATCGACTTCGGCTTCGTCGCCGGCAAGTGGGCCTCGCCGTTCTGGCAGATCTGGGACCTGCTCATGCTGTGGCTCGCGATGATCCACGGCACCAACGGGGTCCGCACGATCATCAACGACTACGCCGAGAAGGACAGCACGCGCCTGGTGCTCACCGGCGCGCTCTTCTTCGCCTCGATGGTGGTCATCGTGCTCGGGACCCTCGTGATCTTCACGTTCGACCCGTGCCCCCCGAACAGCCCGGCCGACCTGCTGCCGTCGTTCTGCACCGCGTGAGCGCGCACGCCCCGAGCCCCGCGCTGCGTCCCTGACGCGCCCCACCCCCCGAAGGAAGGCATCGCCCCCGATGCAGACCCACCAGTACGACGTCGTCATCGTCGGCGCGGGCGGCGCCGGCATGCGCGCCGCCCTCGAGTCCTCGACGCGCGTCCGCACCGCCGTCATCTCCAAGCTCTACCCCACGCGCTCCCACACAGGCGCGGCGCAGGGCGGCATGTGCGCCGCCCTCGCCAACGTCGAGGAGGACAACTGGGAGTGGCACACCTTCGACACGGTCAAGGGCGGCGACTACCTCGTCGACCAGGACGCCGCCGAGGTGATGGCCAAGGAGGCCATCGAGGCCGTCCTCGATCTGGAGAAGATGGGCCTGCCGTTCAACCGCACGCCCGAGGGCCGGATCGACCAGCGCCGGTTCGGCGGCCACACGCGCAACCACGGCGAGGCCGCCGTGCGCCGCTCGTGCTACGCCGCGGACCGCACCGGGCACATGATCCTGCAGACCCTGTACCAGCAGTGCGTGAAGAACGACGTCGAGTTCTTCAACGAGTTCTACGTCCTCGACCTGCTCGTCGACCACGACCTGGCCGCCGCCGACGTCCCCGAGGGCGAGGCCGTCAACGTCTCCGGCGTCGTCGCGTACGAGCTCGCCACCGGCGAGATCCACGTGTTCCAGGCCAAGTCGGTGGTGCTCGCCACCGGCGGCGCGGGCAAGATCTACAAGACGACGTCGAACGCGCACACCCTCACCGGCGACGGCATGGCGCTGGCGTACCGGCGCGGCATCCCGCTCGAGGACATGGAGTTCTTCCAGTTCCACCCGACCGGCCTCGCGGGCCTGGGCATCCTGCTCTCGGAGGCCGCGCGCGGCGAGGGCGGGATCCTGCGCAACGGCGACGGCGAGCGCTTCATGGAGCGGTACGCCCCCACCATCAAGGACCTCGCACCGCGCGACATCGTCGCCCGGTCGATGGCCAACGAGGTCCGCGAGGGCCGCGGCGCCGGCCCGAACAAGGACTACGTCCTGCTCGACCTCACCCACCTGGAGCCGGCGCACATCGACGCCAAGCTCCCGGACATCACCGAGTTCGCGCGGACGTACCTCGGCATCGAGCCGTACACCGAGCCCGTGCCCGTGTACCCCACGGCGCACTACGCGATGGGCGGCATCCCGACGAACATCGAGGGCGAGGTCCTGCGCAACTCGACCGACGTCATCCGCGGCCTGTACGCCGCCGGCGAGGTCGCCTGCGTCTCGGTGCACGGCTCCAACCGCCTGGGCACCAACTCGCTGCTCGACATCAACGTCTTCGGCAAGCGCTCCGGGCGGGCCGCGGCGGCCTACGCGGCCACCGCGTCGTTCGTGGACCTGCCCGAGCAGCCGGCGGCGGACGTCGTGGCCGGGCTCGAGGAGATCCGCACCCGCGCCGACGGCGAGCGGGTGGCGGACATCCGCCGCGAGCTGCAGGAGACCATGGACGCCAACGCCCAGGTCTTCCGCACCGAGCAGACCCTGCAGACCTCGCTCGACGCGATCCGGGCGCTGCAGAAGCGGTTCCGGGCGGTGAGCGTGCAGGACAAGTCCCGCACGTTCAACACCGACCTGCTCGAGGCCGTCGAGCTGGGCTTCCTGCTCGACATCGCCGAGACCGTCGTCGTCGGGGCGCTCAACCGGCGCGAGTCGCGCGGCGGGCACTTCCGCGAGGACTTCCCCGACCGCGACGACGCGCAGTTCATGCACCACACGATGGCCTACCGCCGCCCGCAGTCCTCCACGGCGGCCGCGGAGCCCGGCAGCGCGTTCTCCCACGTCGAGGAGTTCGACGGCTACCGGCTCGTCCTGGGCTCCAAGCCCGTGACCGTGACCCGCTACCAGCCGATGGAGCGCAAGTACTGATGACCACCACCGTCGACGCACCCGAGGCGAAGGTCGGCGCCGTGCCGTCCTTCCAGGTCACGCTCAAGGTCCGCCGGTTCCTGCCGGCGGACGAGGACCTGCCGACGTTCGGCGAGGCCTTCACGGCCGAGCCCCGGTGGGACGAGTTCACGGTCACCGTGCACGGCACGGACCGCGTCCTCGACGCCCTGCACAAGATCAAGTGGGACCAGGACGGCTCGCTGACGTTCCGTCGCTCCTGCGCGCACGGGATCTGCGGGTCGGACGCCATGCGCATCAACGGGCGCAACCGCCTGGCCTGCAAGACCCTGCTCAAGGACCTCGACCCGTCCAAGCCCATCACCGTCGAGCCCATCAAGGGCCTGCCGGTGATCAAGGACCTCGTGGTCGACATGGAGCCGTTCTTCGCGTCGTACCGCGAGATCATGCCGTTCCTCATCACCACGGGCACCGAGCCGACGAAGGAGCGCCTGCAGTCGGCGGCCCAGCGCGAGCGGTTCGACGACACGACCAAGTGCATCCTGTGCGCCGCGTGCACGTCGTCCTGCCCTGTGTTCTGGACGGACGGGCAGTACTTCGGCCCGGCCGCGATCGTCAACGCGCACCGGTTCATCTTCGACAGCCGGGACGAGGGCGGTGCGCAGCGCCTGGAGATCCTCAACGACAAGGAGGGCGTGTGGCGGTGCCGCACGACCTTCAACTGCACCGAGGCCTGCCCGCGCGGCATCGAGGTCACCAAGGCGATCCAGGAGGTCAAGCGCGCGATGATCACCCGCGCGTTCTGACCTGCACGGCTGCGGCGGCGTCCCGGGCTCCGGCCCGCGGCGCCGCCGTCGTCGTCCCCGACCCGGGTGCCCGTCGCGTCCCGGCCGCGGCCGTCCCGCCGGGACGCGGTGCGTCAGGCGGCGGCGTCGTCCTGCGGGTCGACGTACGGCGGGTCGGCCGTCCACGCGGCGGCGAGCAGCACGACGCGGGCGATGAGGTTGATCCACAGCAGCAGCACCACGATCGCGGCGAACGAGCCGAGCACCGGGTTGCCCTCGACCGACCCGGACACCGCCGACGTCCCCAGCAGCCGGACCGCACCCAGCCCCGCGCCGGCGAGGCACGCCCCGACCAGCAGGTCACGGCGCGGCGGGTCCTGGCCGGCCAGGACCCGCACCACGAGCACGAACACCGCGGCGTCCACCACGAAGGCGACCAGCACGCCCACGCCCTGCAGCACCACCGTCGACGCCGCCGACCAGCCCGCGGCGTCGAGCAGCCAGCCCGTCGCGGCGGTCGCGACGATGCCGAGCACGGCCGAGAGCAGCACCGCCACGCCGAGCCCGACGAAGCCGGCCAGCTCGCGGGCCTTGCCCACCACCGCGCTGCCGACGACCGGGGCGTCGAACATCGCGCGGACCGCCCGCCGCAGCGCCGACACGGCCGAGGTCGCGCTGACGAGCAGGACCACCGCCGCGACGACCCCGGCGACGCTGAGACCCGTCGACATCACGAGCGCGTCCGGCGAGACCAGGCCCTTCTCCTCCGACGTCGTCAGCAGCCCGGGCAGGGCGTCGGCGACCGTGTCGAGGACGGTCGCGCGCAGCTCGGCGTTGCCGCCGAGGACCGCCATGAACACCGTCCAGCCGATGGTCAGGGCCGCGAAGACGGAGAACAGGCTCGCGTACGCGATGCCCCCGGTGAGCACGGGCCCGCCGCCCTGGCCGAACCGGGCCAGGGCCCGTGCCGCCCGCGTGCGCTGCCAGCGGTCCAGCAGCGCCTTCGCCCGTTCGACCGGCGTCCGCGACGGCTCGTCCGTGTCCGGGTCGGGCGCCGCGGCCGCCGCCCGGGTGTGCGCGCGCCCCGCGCCCGCGGGCGGGGCGGCGACGGACGGGCCGAGGTCGGGCGTGCGGGTCATGCGCCCGAATCTAGGTGCGGGTCAGCGGGGCGGCATCCCGGGCGCGACGGCCCCGGCGTCCACCGCGGCCGCCCCGCGCGGCATGCCCGGCACCGCGTCCTCGGGCGGCGCGTCGGGGCAGACCACCGGCTCCCCCGTGCCGAGCAGGAACGTCCGGACGGGCTGCCAGGCCGTCCCGTCGTGCACGAAACGGAAGAGCCGGTCCACCTCGATGCGGACGTCGACGTCGCCGGCCGCAGCCTGCGCGGCGTCGAGGGCCTCGTCGTCGACGCCGTGGGCGACGGTGACGTGGGGGTGGAACGGGAAGCGCGCCGGCACGTCGAGCGGCCCGGTGCGCAGGTCCGCCTCGAGCGCGGCGCACGCGTCCGCGCCGTCGGCCAGCGCGACGAAGACCACCGGCGACACCGGCCGGAACGTGCCGGTGCCGCGCAGGTGCACGGCGAAGGGACGGTGCGTGCCCGCGACCCGGGACAGGTGCGCGTCGACCGCCCCGACGTCCGGCACGCACGTCGGCCCGACGAGCGTCACGTGCGGCGGGATGTCGGCCTCCGGGTCGCCGGCCGCCGCACGCACGGCCCGCAGCCGGGACGCCAGCGGCTCGGGCACGGCGACGACGACGCCGACGAGCGCCTCGCCGGCACCGCACCCGGGCAGCATCACGACCGGGGACGCCGCGGCAGGAGCCCGGACCGGTCGTAGAGGCGCTCGAGCGTGGGCACGGCGAGCGCCCGGGCCCGCTCGGCCCCCTCGGCGAGGACGTCGTCGAGGGCCGTCGGGTCGGCCAGGTAGTGGTGCACGCGCTCCTGGAAGGGCGTGAGGAAGCCCACCACGACCTCGGCGAGGTCCTTCTTCAGGTCGCCGTAGCCCTTGCCCGCGTAGTCCGCCTCCAGGGCCGCGACCGGGCGGTCGGTCAGCGCCGAGAAGATCGTCAGCAGGTTCGACACGCCCGGCTTGGCGACCGGGTCGTAGCGGATCTCGCGCTCGGCGTCGGTGACCGCGGAGCGGATCCGCTTGGCCACGACCTTGGGGTCGTCGAGGAGCTCGATGAGGCCGTTCGGGCTCTCGGCGGACTTGCTCATCTTCGCCGTCGGGTCCTGCAGGTCGAAGATCTTGGCGGTCGCCTTGACGATGTGCGCCTCGGGGACGACGGCGGTGCCGGGGCCGAACCGGGCGTTCATGCGCTGCGCCAGGTCGCGGGTGAGCTCGAGGTGCTGGCGCTGGTCCTCGCCGACGGGGACGAGGGTCGTGTCGTACAGCAGGATGTCCGCGGCCATGAGCACCGGGTACGTGAACAGGCCGACCGTCGTGCCGTCGGTGCCCTGCTTGGCGGACTTGTCCTTGAACTGCGTCATCCGCGACGCCTCGCCGAAGCCCGTGTGGCACGACAGCAGCCACGCGAGCTCGGCGTGCTCGGGCACGTGGGACTGCACGAACAGGATCGAGCGGGCCGGGTCGACGCCCGCGGCCAGGTACTGCGCGGCCGTGCGGCGGGTGCGCTCGCGCAGCACGGCCGGGTCGGGGCCCACCGTGAGGGCGTGCAGGTCGACCACGCAGTAGATCGCGTCGTGGACCTCCTGCAGCGCGACCCACTGCGTGAGGGCCCCCAGGTAGTTGCCGAGCTGCAGCGAGTCCGACGTCGGCTGCATGCCCGAGAAGATGCGTCCCCGGCCCGGCGTCGTGGCGGACGGCTGCGCGGCGGGCAGCTCCTGGGTCATGCGGGCCTCCTCGTGCGGACCGGTCCGGTCCGGTGCGGTGCGCGGGTGTGCGCGGGTCGTGGTCGGGGTGACGCGGCGGGACGACGGTGCGCGGGCACCGGCGGAGTCCCCTCGCCGGTACGGTCAGGTCGCCTCGTCGTCGTACGGCGCCGGGCCGTCGTCGCGCACGGCGGCACGGGCTCCGGCGGCCGTGGCGCCCGCGGCACCTGCCGCGGCGGCCGCGCGCCCGGGGCGCGGGACCGACGGGCGCGACCGGGCGGGTGCGGGGTCGTCGAGCAGCGCGTCGCGCACGATGCGGCGGGGGTCGTAGCGGCGGGGGTCGAGGGCCGCCCAGTCGACGTCGGCAGCCGTGTCGCCGAGCTCGTCGTCGATCCGGGCGCGGGCGTCTCGGGCGACGTCGCGCAGGCGGCGCACCCAGCCGGCCAGCTGCTCGGCGTACGTCGGCAGCCGCTCGGGCCCGATGACCAGCGCGGCGACGAGGAGCAGCACGAGCAGCTCGCCACCGTTGATCCCCAGCACGCGCCAAGGTTACCCCCGGCGGCACCCGCCCGAACCGGTGCCCGTCGGCGGCTCGCCGGGCGCACGCCCACCCGCACGGCGCGTCCTGCGCGGCGCGCGGGACCGCGTCGCGCAGCGCCGGCGCAGCACCTACTGCGCGGCGCGCTCCTGGAGCTCGACGCGGACGTCCCGCTCGTCCTCGCCGGTCCGGACGCGCAGCACGACCGTGTCGCCCGGCTCGCGCGCGCGGATCGCGACGATGAGCTCGGCCGGGGCGGTGACGGGTCGTCCGTCGATCGCGAGGATCACGTCGCCGCGGCGGACGCCCGCGAGGTCCGCTGGCCCGCCGGCGACGACCGCCTCGGTGTCCGGCGGGTCCTCGACGTACACCTGCACGCCCTCGCCGGAGTACCGCTCGTCGAGGAGCACGCCGATGACCGGGTACGTCGCCGCGCCCGTCTCGATGAGCTGCTCGGCGGTGCGCCGGGCCTGGTTCGACGGGATCGCGAACCCCAGGCCGATGCTCCCCGACGCGCCCGACAGGCGGCCCGGCGGCTGGGCGATCGCGGAGTTGATGCCCACGACCTCCCCCACCGCGTTGACCAGCGGGCCGCCCGAGTTGCCGGGGTTGATCGCCGCGTCGGTCTGGATGGCGTTGATGAACGCCTGCGAGCTGTCGTCACCGGCCACCACGGGCCGGTTGAGCGCGCTGACGATGCCCGTGGTGACGGTCCCGACCAGCCCGAGGGGCGCGCCGACCGCCACGACCGGGTCGCCCACGACGATCGCGTCCGAGTCGCCGAGCGCGAGCGGCACGAGGCCGGCGACGTCGATCTTGAGGACGGCGAGGTCGTACTCGGCCGTCGCCCCGACGACGCGCGCCGCGTGCTCCGACCCGTCGGAGAGCAGGACGACGACCTCGTCGTCGCCCGCGCCGGACACGACGTGGTTGTTGGTGAGCACGTACCCGTCCTGGCGCAGCACGAACCCGGAGCCGGAGCCGACGCCGTCGGCCGTCTCGACCTCGATCGACACGACGGACGGCAGCACGCCGGAGGCGACGCCGGCGACGGACTCCGGGGACCGGTCGACGGGCTGCGCCGACGTGCCCGCCGTCGGCAGGCCCGCGTCGGGGATCCGGTCGTCGGACGCGGACCGGGCGCCGAGCACGCCGCCGGCGAACCCGGCACCGAGCGAGGCGAGCACGATCGGCACCACCCACGCGACCGACAGGTGCCGTCGCCGCCGGCGCCGCACGGCCGGACGGACCGGCACGCCCGGTGCCGCGGGCGGGACCGCGACCGGTACCGGGCCGGCGGTCGGCACGGGCGCGCCCGCCGCCGGGGGCGTCGGGGCGTCGGGGCCCGGCGGGGCCGGCACGTCGGGGGTCGCGCCCGGGGGAACCTGCCGGGACGTGCCGTCGTCCGCGCCCGTCACGGGTGCGTCGTCGCCCGACGGGCGGTACGCGGACGGCGGGGCGAAGAGCGGCGGGGGCGGCGGCCCGCCGGCCGGCCCGGCGGCGTCCGGGTCCGCGGCGTTCGGGTCCTGCGTCACCGGTCTCCCCACGCACCCGTCACGGTCTGCCAGCCACGGCCGATGCGGCCGGGCACGGTGTCGTCGTACTCCCCGGTGCCGAAGGCCGCCACGACGGCTGCCACCTCGTCCTCCCCGGCCGTCGAGACGACCTGCACGACGGTGCCGTCGGCCTGCCACACGCCCTGCCACGGCTCGTAGGACAGCACGTGCACGTCGCGCCCGCCGACGGTCTCGACGGGGACGCCCGCGAGTGCCGACGCGTCCAGCACGCCCTGCTGCTCGGTCACGACCACGGTGCCCCCCGGGCCGACCAGGTCGACCTCGAGGACCTCGGCGTCGTCGCCCGTCCAGCGCACGGCGGAGACCTCCCAGCCGCCCGGCAGCCCGGTCGGCAGCGCCCAGCCCTGCGCGGACAGCCGGCTGACGGCGGTCTGCGTGAGCGCCTGCCCGGGCTCGGCGGTGCGGTCGGCCTCGGCGAGCAGCCCCAGCGCGAGCGCCGGGCTCGTCGTCGGCTGGACGACCGGGCGCGCCCCGAGCACGAAGAGCATCGCCGCGACCGCGCCGACCCCGGCGACGGACCCTGCGACCAGCCGCACCGGGCTGCGGCGCGAGACCACGTCGCCGCGCAGCGTCCCGGCGACCCGGGGCAGGGCGTGGGCACGCACGTGGTGGCCCGCGAGCGGCACCGCGAACGGGTCCCGGGCGGTCGGGGGCGGCACCGGGCGGCACGAGCCGCCCAACGACAGCAGCCGGGCGGTGAGGTCCTCGGTGGGCTGCACGGGGTCCGCCCCGGCGAGCGCGCGCCGGGCGGCCCGGGCGGCCTCCAGCTCGTCGGCGCACTGGCGGCAGACCGCCACGTGCGCGAGCGCCCGCTCGGTCGCGGCCGGGTCGAGCTGGCCGTCGACGAGCGCGCTGATCCACGAGCCGAGGTGCGTCACCCGCGCACCTCCGCGGGGACGGGCACCGGGGCGCCCGGGTCCGGGGCGGCGGCGAGCGCCGCGGGCGACCGGTGCGCGAGCGACTCGCGCAGGCGGGCCCGCGCACGGTGGATGCGGGAGCGCACGGTGCCGAGCTTGATGCCCAGCGTGACGGCGATCTCCTCGTACGACAGCCCCTCGATGTCGCACAGCACGACCGCGGCCCGGTACTCGGGCGGGAGCTCGTCGAGGGCCCGCTGCACGTCGTGGTCGAGGTTGCCGGCCTCGAAGGCCCGCTCGGGCGTGCTCAGCGCGTCGGGCGACGACCAGCGCTCGGTGTCGTCGCCGATGGACTCGATGCGCACGCGCTGACGGCGTCGGGCGCCGTCGAGGAAGAGGTTCGTGGTGATGCGGTGCAGCCAGCCCTCGAAGGTGCCGGGGCTGTAGGTGTGCAGCGAGCGGAACACGCGGACGAACGTCTCCTGCGTGAGGTCCTCGGCGTCGTGCCGGTTGCCCGTCAGCCGGTACGCGAGGCGGTACACGCGTGCGGAGTGCTCGCGGACGATCTCCTCCCACGACGGTGCCTGCCACTCGGTGGTGGGCGGCTGGGTCATCGGTGCGTGCTCTCCTCGTCTCGTGCACGGTGCGCGTGCGCGCCCGTGCGCGTCCAGTCTCGCACCGCGGCGCGGACGGCTCGACCTGACGCACGTCCGGCTCAACGCACCGGCACGGCCCGACGTTCCCCGGGGCGGCGTTCCCCGGGGCGGCGGGTGGGCGGCGATACGCTGGGCCCGGCGTGCCAGGCGGTCCGCCCGGCACGCCGCCGACGCACGGGGGACCCCTGGGAGGTCGTCATCTCCACCGACAAGGCCCAGAGCTGGGTCTACTGCGAGGAGTTCCTCGCCGAGGACGACGTGCTCCTCGACGCGCGCGAGCGCGCGTCGCACCTGGGCTGCACGCCCGTCCTGCCGGGCACGGGAGCCGCGCTGAGCGTCCTCGCCGCGGCCGCTCAGGCCCGGGCGGTCGTCGAGATCGGCACGGGTGCGGGCGTGAGCTCGCTGTACCTGCTGCGCGGCATGCCGGCCGACGGCGTGCTGACCACGATCGACGTCGAGCTGGAGCACCAGCGGGCGGCGAAGGAGGCGTTCGTCGCCGAGCGGGTCCGCCCGACGCGTACGCGCGCGATCTCGGGGCGCGCGCTCGACGTGCTGCCGCGCCTGACCGACAGCGGCTACGACATGGTGTTCGTCGACGCGGACGCCGACGGGTACCCCGGGTACGTCGAGGAGGCCGTGCGGCTGCTGCGTCCCGGCGGCGTGCTGGCGGTCGACGACGCGCTGTGGCACGACCGGGTGGCGGACCCGGCCCGCCGCGACGAGGCGACGACGACGATCCGCGACGTGGGCCGTCAGGTGCGTGCCGACGACCGGCTGATCCCCGCGCTGCTGCCGACCGGGGACGGGCTGCTCGTCGCCGCCCGGCGCTGACCGCCCGGCACCCGCCGCACGCGGGCGGCACGGCGGGACCGCACCCGGCCCGGGCACGGTCCCGCTGCGGTGCCGTCAGGCCTCGAGGTGGTCGAGGTAGTCCAGCAGGAGGCGCGCGCCGTAGCCGGTCGCACCCTCGGTGACCTCGTGCTTGTCGGACGTCGAGCGCGCCGGACCGGCGACGTCGAGGTGCGCCCAGGCCCGCGTGCCGACGAACCGGCGCAGGAACAGCGCCGCCGTGATGGATCCACCGCCGATGGCGCGGTCCGACGGCACGTGCCGCAGGTCGGCGACGGAGGAGCGGACCGCGTCCTCGTAGTCGTCGACGAGGGGCATGTGCCACGCGGCCTCGCCGCTGCGGTCCGCGGCCGCGAGCAGGGCGGCGACCGTGGCGTCGTCGGTGCCGT
The DNA here is from genome assembly GCF_006715865.1 of Cellulomonas sp. SLBN-39. Classification (NCBI taxonomy): domain Bacteria; kingdom Bacillati; phylum Actinomycetota; class Actinomycetes; order Micrococcales; family Cellulomonadaceae; genus Cellulomonas; species Cellulomonas sp. SLBN-39. The sequence continues at coordinate 419,350 of NZ_VFOA01000001.1, forward strand.
AGAGCGCGGCGTGCTGCTTGCCCAGGCCGAGGCTCGCGGCACCGGTGAGGGTCGCGACGTCGACGAGGACGTCCGGGTCGAGCGTCGCGTCGGCCCAGGCGAGGGCGTCGGCGAGCACGAGGCGCCCCTCGGCGTCGGTGTTCGCGATCTCGACCGTCGTGCCGCCGTGCAGCGTGAGCACGTCGCCCGGCCGGTAGGAGGCGGCACCGACGTGGTTCTCGGCGAGCGGCAGCACGGCCGTCACGCGGTGCGCGCAGCCCAGGGCGGCCGCACCGAGCACGGTCGCGAGCGCCACCGCGGCGCCCGCCATGTCCGTCTTCATCGGCACCATGGCCTCGCGCGGCTTGATGCTCAGCCCGCCGGTGTCGTAGGTGATGCCCTTGCCGACGACCACGACGTGCCGGCCGGTCGCCTGCGACGGCGTGTACGTGAGCCGGACGAGCCGCGGGGGCGACGCCGAGCCCGCGCCGACGGCCAGGATGCCGCCGAACCCGCCGTCGGCGAGCTCGCGGGGTCCGAGCACCTCGACGTCGAGGCCGGCCGCGGCGCCCAGGCGTCGGGCGTGGTCGGCGACCCACTCGGGGTTCTTGGTGCTCGACGGGGTGTTCGTCAGGTCGCGCACGAGCCACGTCGCCGACGCGGCGGTGCGGGCGGCGGCGACGGCGGCCTCGACGCGCGGACCGTCCCGGCCGAGCAGCACGAGGTCGGCGGGGGCCGGCGCGGCGGGGGCCGTGCCCGTGCGGGGGGTCGTGTACGCCGCGAGGAGGTACCCCTCCGTGACGGCCCGGGCCGCGTCGGCGGCGCCCGACGCGTCGTGGTGGGTCTGCGCGCCGACGGTCGCGGCGACGACGCCGAGGCCGCGGGTGGCACGGGCCAGCGCGGCGCCGGCGCGCCGCAGGTCGGTCGGGCTCTCGTCGCCGACACCCACGAGCACGAGGCGCGGGGGCAGGCCGGACCAGGGCAGCACGACCGAGGAGCCGACGGGCCGCGGCAGGTGCACGGTGAAGGCCTCGCCCGCGGCACCGGTGAGGCCGGCCCGCTCGGCGAGCTCGGCGAGGTCGATCCCGTAGCGGGCGGCCGCCTGCGGCGTGCCCGACCGCGGGGCGAGCGCGTCGTCCCCCTCGCGCCCGGGGGCCACCTGCACGGCGACCGCGTCGACGGTCCCGTCGGTGAGGAGGGGCGAGTCGCCGACGGCGCCGCTGTGCGGCGTCACCTCGGGCAGGTCGCGGGGCAGGTCGCGCGGCAGCGGGTCGGTGCGCGGGGCGTCGGTCCGACGCCCCGCGGCACGCCCGGGCCCGGTGGTCCGTGGGCTCATCGAAGCCCGGTCAGCCCACGACGGAGGTGAGCGCCTCGCCCAGCTCGGCGGCCTCGGTCGCGTTGAGCTCGACCACCAGCCGTCCGCCGCCCTCGAGGGGCACGCGCATGACGATGCCGCGGCCCTCCTTGGTCACCTCGAGCGGTCCGTCGCCGGTCCTCGGCTTCATCGCGGCCATGCGGCCTCTCCTTCGCCTCGTGCGTCGCCCGGCCGCACGGCGTCGGGCGGGCCCGACAACACGCTGAGCAGCCGGTTGTCCGTCGGCCATCTTAGGTCACCGGGACCCCACGGGTCCGTCGGTGCGTACGATCCGGTCACGCGTCCGGCTCGGCGGGGCGCCCGCGGCACGCGCGCGCGGGTGCGCGGGACCCGTCACGGGGGCCAGTCGCCGCCCGGGTTGAACTCCCACATCTGCCGGATCCACAGCACGTGCAGCCCCAGCATGAGGACGAGCACCGCACCGAACCACGCGCGCCGCGCCCACGTCGGCCGGGTGACCACCCCCGCCGTGACGGCCGCCAGCGGGAACGCCAGCAGCAGGAACCGCGCGAGGCTCGACCCCGGCTCGATGACGGCGACGATGTAGAGCAGGTAGGCCGCGGACCACGCGTGCAGCTCCGGCTCCAGGCGCCACGCCGCCGGCACCACGAGAACGGCGACGACGAGCGCCGCACCCGCCACGACCAGCCAGGGCCCCCACGCGCCGAACCAGAACTGCGGCACGTACGTCCACCCGAAGAACGGCGTGGTCTCCCGCACGCCGCGCCACGCCTCCTGCGTCTGCAGGTAGCCGTCCGGCACGCCCGTGAACCAGCCGCACAGCAGCGGCCACGCGACGCCCGACACGAGCGAGGCCAGCAGCAGACCCCCCACGCCGAGGCCGTCCCGGACCGTGAACGTCTCGGTGCCGCGGCGGGCGCGCCACAGCCGCACGATCCCGTGCACCCCGACGACCACGGCCATCGGCAGCGCGACCGCCCGGGCGAACCCCAGCAGCACGACGACGACCACGGCCCAGCCGTACCGGCGCCGGACGACCAGCAGCAGCGACGACGCCACCAGCAGCAGCGCGAGCGACTCGGTGTAGGCCACCTGCAGCACCGCGGCGGTGGGGAACACGCTCACCAGCGCGACGGTCGCCAGCGGCAGGCCCGGGCGGGCGGCGACGGCGCGCGGGGCCCCGTGCACGACCACCTGGTGCACCACCAGCACCGCCGCGGTGGCCAGCGCGAGCGACACGACCGGCGCCGCGAGGACCCAGCCCGCCCCCGTGATCTCCATGACGCCGCGCACGAGCGCCGGGTACAGCGGGAAGAACGCCCACGCGTTCTGCTGCACGAGCCCGTCGGGCCCGACGGGCAGGGTGTCCGGGTACCCGCTCTCGGCGATCTGCCGGTACCAGCTGCCGTCGTAGAACAGCGCGACGAACGTGGCGTACCCCGGGTTCGCCCCCGCCCAGTGGCTGGCCTCCTGCACGCCGGACGTCCACACGAAGACGACGGCGGACAGCGTGCGGGCGGCCGCGTGGACCAGCAGCACGTGGACCCACCACGGCCACGCGGCCACGCGCGCCCACCACGCGGCACTCCCCTCGGCGGCAGCCTCCGGCGCACCGCCCTCCGACGCAGCGCCCTCCAGCGCGGCGCCCTCCGCACCCGGCCCCTCGGCGCGCGCCGCGTCGTCCCGCGTCACGCCGTCCCGCGTCACGCCGTGCCCCGCACCGACGACCAGGGGGCGAGCTCGCCCCGGACGGCCGCGACCATGTCGAGCGTGCGCCGGGTGGCGGCCACGTCGTGCGCGCGGAACACCCGGGCGCCCAGCCACGCCGCGACGGCCGTCGCGGCGAGGGTCCCCTCGAGACGCTCGTCGGGCGGCAGCCCGAGGGTCTCGCCGACGACGTCCTTGCGGCTCAGTGCCATGAGGACAGGGTGCCCGATCTCGACGACCTGCGGGGTCGTCCGCAGCAGGTGCAGCGAGTGCCAGGTCGTCTTGCCGAAGTCGAGGGTCGCGTCGACCAGCACCGAGGCGGGGTCGACCCCGAGGGCGACGGCCCGGGCCGCGGCGGCCCTGAGGGTCGCGACCACGTCCTGCACGACACCGTCGAGGGGGTCGGTGCCGTCGGCGGCGGCGTACGTGGTGCGCCACGGGTCCGTCCGCGGGGTCGCACCGCCGGTGTGCGAGCACACGACCCCGAGGCCGCGCTCGGCCGCGACCTCGACCAGGCCCGGGTCGTGCCCCGCCCACGTGTCGTTGAGCAGGTCGGCGCCGGCGTCGGCCGCCGCGCGCGCGACGGTCGCCCGCCACGTGTCGACGCTGACCAGCAGGTCCGGGTGGCGGCGGCGCACGCGCTCGACGACGGGCACGACCCGCGCGATCTCCTCGGCCTCGTCGACCGTAGGCCCACGCCCGGCGCGCACGCCGCCGACGTCGAGCAGGTCCGCACCGTCCGCCACGGCACGGTCGACGGCGGCGTCGACCGTGCCGTCGGAGAACCGGGCGGCGGCGTAGAACGAGTCCGGGGTGCGGTTCACGACGGCCATGACCACGGGCCGGTCGGGGCCGAAGGTGCGCCCCCGCAGCCGCAGCGGCGCCGCCCCGGCGGGCACGCCCGGCAGGCCCGGCCCGGGCACCGCGGCGGTCACCACCCCGACGCCTCGTCGGCGGGCGACGCCGCAGCCGCGGCCGCACGGTCCGCGGCAGCGCGCGCGGCCGCGGCCTCCTCCTCGGCGCGCAGCTCTGCGCCGCGGGTGACCACCGCCTCGACGGCCTCGGCGGGGCTGTCGACGACCTGCAGCAGGTCGACGTCGGGGGCCGCGATCATCCCCTCGTCGTGCACCGTGGTGCGCAGCCAGTCCAGCAGGCCCGACCAGTACCCGCGCCCCAGCAGGACGATGGGGAACCGGGTGACCTTGTGCGTCTGCACGAGCGTCAGCGCCTCGAAGAGCTCGTCGAAGGTGCCGAAGCCGCCGGGCAGCACCACGAACCCCTCGGAGTACTTGACGAACATCGTCTTGCGGGCGAAGAAGTAGCGGAAGTTCACGCCCAGGTCGACCCACCGGTTCATGCCCTGCTCGAACGGCAGCTCGATGCCGAGGCCGACGGACAGCCCGCCCGCCTCCGCCGCACCGCGGTTGGCGGCCTCCATGATCCCCGGGCCGCCGCCGGTGATCACGGCGTACCCCGCCTCGACGAGACCACGGGCCACCGCCTGCGCGTCGTCGTAGTACGGGCTGCCGGGGCGCACCCGGGCGGAGCCGAACACGCTCACGGCGGGGCCGACCTCCGCGAGCGCCCCGAACCCCTCGACGAACTCCGACTGGATGCGCATGACCCGCCACGGGTCGGCGTGCAGCCACGCGGTGCCCTCGTTGCGGGCGAGCAGCCCCTGGTCGGACGTCGTGGTGGGGATCTGGTCGCGGCGCAGCAGCACGGGCCCGCGGCGGTACTCGGCCGGGGGCGGCTGCGGCACGGGCCCGGCGGTGGGGTCCGTGGGTGCCGTCCGGGCGTCGTCGTCCTGGCTCATGGCGCCGACTCTAGGCGGAGGCCCGGGCCGCCCGCGCGCACCCCGGCGCGTCGCGGGCGGCCCGACACCGGCGCGGACGCGGGGTCAGGACGAGCCGAGGGGCAGCCCTTCCGGCCGCCGGCCGGTCAGCCAGCCGCGCAGCGCGGCGAGGCACGCGTGGATCTGGTCGACGGGGCAGCGCTCGTCCTGCGTGTGGGCGAGCAGCGGGTCGCCGGGGCCGAAGTTCACGGCCGGGATGCCGAGCGCGGAGAAGCGCGCGACGTCGGTCCAGCCCTGCTTGGCCGACGGCCGACCGCCCGTGACCTCCAGGACCGCGGCGGCGAAGTCCTGCGCCGTCGCGTCGTCCAGGCCGGGGCGGGCGCCGGGGGCCGCGTCGACGACGACGACGTCGTAGCCGGGCAGGACCTCGCGCACGTGGGCCTGCGCCTCCTCGACCGTGCGGGACGGCGCGAAGCGGTAGTTCACGGTCACGACGCACGCGTCGGGGATCACGTTCGTCGCGGTGCCGCCGGACACGAGCACGGCGTTGAGGCCCTCGCGGAACACCAGGCCCTCGACCTCGACGTCGGCGGGCCGGTACGCCGCCAGCCGCGTGAGCACGTCGCCGGCCGCGTGCACCGCGTTGACGCCGGTCCAGGAGCGGGCCGAGTGCGCCGCGACGCCGCGCAGCCGGACCTCGGCGCGCAGCGTCCCGTTGCACCCGCCCTCCAGGCCCGCGGCGGTCGGCTCGCACAGCACCGCGAAGTCGCCCTCGACCCAGTCGGGGTGGTGGCGCACCACGCGCCCGAGCCCGCTGAGCGAGGCGTCGACCTCCTCGTGGTCGTAGAACACCCACGTGACGTCGTGCACCGGGTCGGTCAGCGTCGCGGCGAGGACGAGCTGGACCGCGACCCCGGACTTCATGTCGACCGTGCCGCGCCCCCACAGCACGCCGTCCTCGAGCCGCGTCGGGAGGTTGCCGGTGACCGGCACCGTGTCGAGGTGGCCGGCGACGACGACCCGCCGCGGCCGCCCCAGGTGCGTGCGCGCCACGACCGTGTCGCCGTCGCGCAGGACCTCCAGGTGCGGGTGCTCGCGCAGCGCGGCCTCGACCGCGTCGGCCAGCGGCGTCTCGTCGCCCGAGACGGAGGGCAGGTCGCACAGCTCGCGCGCGAGCGTCACGACGTCGGCGGACAGGTCCAGGGTGCGGGCGGCCACGTCGCCGACCCTACGCCGCCGGCGCGTCGCGGCGTCCACGACGTCTGCACACCGACGCGCCCGACCCTGCACCGGACCGCCACGCCGTGCGCCCGGGTGCGCGCCGTAGGCTGTCGGGCCATGACCGACCGCACCGCGTGGGGCCACGGCCTGGCCACGACGACCCTCGACGGCACGACGCTCGACGTCTGGTACCCCGCCCCCGCGCTGGGCGCACCGCCCGCCGGCGCGACGCCCGACGCGGCGCTGCTCGCGGCCGAGCGCGACGACGAGGCCCGCCGCGTGCGGGTGCACGTCGTGACGACGGTCGTGGACCTGGACGCCCCGCCCGCGGGCACCGCCGACGCCTACCTGCGCCTGCACCTGCTCTCGCACCGCCTCGTCGCCCCGCACGGGCAGAACCTCGACGGGATCTTCGGCGTGCTGCCGAACGTCGTGTGGACCGACCGCGGCCCCTGCGCGGCCGAGCACTTCGAGGAGACCCGGCTGCGGCTGCGCGCCGTCACCGGGACGCCCGTCACCGTCTACGGCGTGGACAAGTTCCCCCGCATGGTCGACTACGTCGTCCCGTCCGGCGTGCGGGTCGCCGACGCGGACCGGGTGCGCCTCGGCGCGCACCTGGCACCCGGCACCACGGTGATGCACGAGGGCTTCGTGAACTTCAACGCCGGGACGCTCGGCACGTCGATGGTCGAGGGGCGCATCTCGGCGGGCGTCGTCGTGGGCGACGGCTCCGACGTCGGCGGCGGCGCGTCGATCATGGGCACGCTGTCGGGCGGGGGCCGCGAGGTCGTGCGGCTCGGCCGCCGCTCGCTGCTCGGCGCGAACTCCGGCCTCGGCATCCCCCTCGGGGACGACTGCGTCGTCGAGGCCGGCCTCTACGTGACGGCCGGCACGAAGGTGACGCTCGTCGGGTTCGAGGGCGAGGGGTCCCGGGTGGTCAAGGCCCGCGAGCTCGCGGGGGCCGACGGCGTGCTCTTCCGCCGCAACTCCCAGACGGGTGCGGTCGAGGCCGTCGCCCGCTCCGGCGCCGGGGTCGCCCTGAACGCCGTCCTGCACAGCAACTGAGCCCGACCGGATGAGCACGCGACGCCCACCCCGCGGCTCCCGGCGCGCCCGCGGGTCGCGGCGCACGCCCCTCGCGGGGTGCCTCGGCGTCGCGGGGGCGGTGCTCGGCGGTGTCGCCCTGGTCGCCGTCGGGGCGACGGCGGTGGTCGCCCTGCTCGACGAGGTGCGCCCCGCGGCCGTCGCCGAGCCGCGGTGCACCGCGCACCTCGACGGCACGGACTGGACGCTCACCCCCGACCAGGCGCAGAACGCCGCGCTCATCGCGGCGCTGGGCGTGCGCCGCGACCTGCCCGCGCGGGCCGTGACCATCGCGCTGGCGACCGCGCTGCAGGAGTCTCGCCTGGAGAACATCGACTACGGCGACCGGGACTCCGTGGGGCTGTTCCAGCAGCGGCCGTCGCAGGGCTGGGGCACGGTCGAGCAGATCATGGACCCGGTGTACTCGACGACCCGGTTCTACGACGGGCTCGTCGAGGTGCCCGGGTACGAGGACCTGGAGGTCACCGTGGCCGCGCAGGCCGTGCAGCGCTCGGGGTTCCCCGACGCGTACGCCCAGCACGAGGTGCGCTCGCGCGCGTGGGCGTCCGCGCTGACCGGGCACTCCCCCGCCGCGGTGACGTGCGTGCTGCCGGGCGCTGCGTCCGCGACGGAGGACGTGGCGGCCCGCCTGGCACGGGACCTCGGCGACCTGCCGACCACGGCCGTGCCCGGCTCCGAGGGTGGGGCGGCGACGGTCGACGTCGACGCCACGTCCCTCGACCCGGCCGACGCGGTCCGCGCCGGCTGGGCCGCCGCCCAGTGGGCGGTCGCCGTCGCCCAGCCGACCGGTGTCGACCTGGTCGCGGTGGGCGACCATGTGTGGGACCGCACCGCGGGCGCGTGGTCCACCGTCGAGGACGGCGCGCTGCCCCCGGGGCAAGTCCGGCTCACGCTCGCCGGCTGACGCGCGAGCGGGCCGCGACCGACCCGCCCCGGCCCGTCAGCGCTCGGCGACGCCCACGTAGTCGCGGGCGACCGCACCCGTGTACACCTGCCGCGGTCGGCCGATCTTGGTCTGCGGGTCGTTGATCATCTCGCGCCACTGCGCGATCCACCCCGGCATGCGGCCCAGCGCGAACAGCGGCGTGAACATCTTCTCGTCGAAGCCCATGGCCTTGTAGATCAGGCCCGTGTAGAAGTCGACGTTCGGGTACAGCTTGCGGGAGATGAAGTACTCGTCGGACAGGGCGATCTCCTCCAGGGACATCGCGATGTCGAGGAGCTCGTCGTTGCTGCCCAGGGCCTGCAGGACCTCGTGCGCGCTCTTCTTGACGATCGCCGCGCGGGGGTCGTAGTTCTTGTAGACGCGGTGCCCGAAGCCCATGAGCCGGACACCGTCCTCCTTGTCCTTGACCCGGCGCATGAAGTCCGAGCCGTCGCCGCCGTTGGCCTTGATCTGGTCGAGCATGGTCAGCACGGCCTCGTTGGCGCCGCCGTGCAGCGGGCCCGAGAGCGCGTTGATGCCCGCCGCGACGGAGGCGTAGATGTTCGCGTGGCTCGACCCGACGATCCGCACGGTCGACGTCGAGCAGTTCTGCTCGTGGTCCGCGTGCAGGATGAGGAGCTTGTCGAGGGCGTTGACGACGACCGGGTCCGGGTCCCACTGCTGGTACGGCACGGCGAACGTCATGCGCAGGAAGTCCTCGACGTACCCGCGCGAGTAGTCCGGGTACAGCAGCGGCTCGCCCTTGGACGTGCGGTGCACGTACGACGTGATGGTGCGCGTCTTGGCGAGGATCAGCACCGTCGCCAGCTCGACCGTCTCGGGGTCGAACGGGTCGAGCGACTCGGGGTAGAACGTCGACAGCGCGTTCAGCGCGGACGCCATGACCGTCATCGGGTGCGCCCCGCGCGGGAACGAGCCGAGGAACGTGCGGAAGTCCTCGTGCACGAGCGTGTGGCGGTTGACCCGCTCCTCGAACGCGTGCAGCTGCTCGGCGTCGGGGAGCTCGCCGTGCACGAGCAGGTAGGCGACCTCGAGGAACGAGGAGTGCTCCGCGAGCTGCTCGATCGGGTACCCGCGGTAGCGCAGGATCCCCGCGTCGCCGTCGATGTACGTGATCTGGGACTCGCACGAGGCGGTGTTCATGAAGCCCGGGTCGACGGTGACCATGCCGGTGTCGCGCAGCAGCGACGACACCACGATCCCGTCGTTGCCCTCGGTGGCCTGCACGACCGGCAGGTCACGGGCCTGCCCGTCGACCACGAGCTGGACGGGGGCCTGGACCGGTGCGGTCACGACGTCCGACATGGGGGTTTCCTTCCTGCGCCGACCAAGGGGGGCAGCCGACGCCGGTGCGGTCCACCGTGCGCGCTGCGGCGACCGACGGCCGGTGAGATGACCCCCGTCGGTCCGCTGAGACGGTACCTGGCACCGGCACCCCGTGACGAATGTCCTGCCCGGACTTGACCTGCGTGTGACATTCATCACACTCTGGGGTCAGGCGTCCCGGAGCCGCTCCGCCGCCTGCCCGACGCGCTCGTCCGACGCGGTCAGCGCCACCCGCACGTGCCCCGCCGCGGCGGCACCGTAGAACGCGCCCGGCGCCACCAGCACGCCCAGCCCCGCGAGGTGGTCGACCGTCTCCCAGCAGTCCCGCGGCGGACCGTCCGGACGGACCCACAGGTACAGGCCCGCCGCCGACCGGTCGACCACGTACCCGGACGCCTCGAACGCCGCGCGCAGCGTCGACCGACGGTGCGCGTACCTCGCCCGCTGCTCGGCCACGTGCGCGTCGTCGCCCAGCGCCGTCGTCATCGCGGCCTGCACCGGGGCCGGCACGATCATCCCCGCGTGCTTGCGCGTCTCCAGCAGGCCCGCGACCACGGCACCGTCGCCGGCGACGAACGCGGCCCGGTACCCCGCGAGGTTCGACTGCTTGGACAGCGAGTACACGGCGAGCAGGCCCGTGAGGTCCCCGCCGGTCACCCGCGGGTCCAGCACGCTCGGCACGCCGGCCCGCACCCACGGCTCGTCCCACGCCAGCTCGGCGTAGCACTCGTCCGACGCCACCACGACCGGCCGGCCCGTCCGCGCCGACGCCGCCCGCGCCGCCCCGACCACCGCCGCCAGCTCCTCCACGCCCAGCACCGAGCCGTCGGGGTTGCCCGGGGAGTTCAGCCACACCAGGCGCACGTCGTCACCGGCGGCCAGCCGGGCGGCCGGGTCCGCGCACGGCTCCGGCGTCGCACCCGCCAGCCGCGCCCCCACGTCGTACGTCGGGTACGCGACCGCGGGGTGCAGCACGACGTCGCCGGCACCGAGGCCCAGCAGCGACGGCAGCAGCGCGACGAGCTCCTTCGAGCCCACCGTCGGCAGCACCGCGTCCGGGTCGAGGCCCGGCACGCCACGGCGACGGGCGAACCACGCCACGACCGCCTCGCGCAGCGCCGCGGTGCCGTGCGTCGTCGGGTAGCCCGGGGCGTCCGACGCCGCGACGAGCGCCTCGCGCACCACCGCCGGCGTCGGGTCCACCGGGGTGCCCACCGACAGGTCGACGATGCCGCCCGGGTGCCGGCGCGCACGCTGCGCGTACGGCACCAGCGCGTCCCACGGGAAGTCGGGCAGCGCGCCCGTCAGCAGCCCCATCGGTCCCCCGACCGGGTGCCCGCGGCGGTCACTCGCCGTGGACGCGCAGCGGCAGCGTGGCGATGACGGGGTGGTCGCGGTCGATCTGCCCCATCTTGGCCGCACCGCCCGGCGAGCCCAGCTCGTCGAAGAAGTGCACGTTGGCCTCGTAGTACTGGCCCCACTGCTCCGGGACGTCGTCCTCGTAGTAGATGGCCTCGACGGGGCACACCGGCTCGCAGGCGCCGCAGTCGACGCACTCGTCCGGGTGGATGTACAAGGAGCGCTTGCCCTCGTAGATGCAGTCGACCGGACACTCCTCGATGCACGCCTTGTCCTTGACGTCCACGCAGGGTTCGGCGATCACATACGTCACGGTCGGTTCCTCCACGAGTGCAGGGGTCGACCTAGTATCCCCCACGTGCACGGTCCTTCGAGCCCGAACCCGCCCGGCAGCACCCCGCAGGCCCCCGCAGGGCCCTGGCGGGAGTGGTCCGTGGGCGACCGCGTCGTCGTCCGCCGGCGCCGTGACCTGCCGCCGGACGCCCCCGCGGGCGAGCCCCGGCACACCGACGTCCTCGGGCACGTCGTCGAGATCGACGGCGACGGCGTGACGCTGCGCACCCGCCACGGCGACGTCGTGCACGTCCCGGCGGACGTCATCGCGCTGGGCAAGCGCGTCCCGCCCCCGCCCGCGCCGCGCACCCGCCGGCACCGCGAGGACGACCGCCCGGACCCCTGACCCCCGGCGGACGCGCCCCGGCAGCACGGAGGGCGGCCGAGGCAGAGCCACGACTGCCCTCCGGGCACGACCCGGGTCAGCCCTCGGGCGCACCCGCCGCCGGCGCGCTGCCGCACACCACGCGGTTCTGCGGCTTGTAGCGCCACGTCGTCGACGTCGTGTCCACCAGCTCGCCCTCGAGGTACACCCGGCGGGTGTTCGTCACCGTGAAGCCCGGGTTCCCCGCGCTCTGCGGCTCGCACGTCGCCGACTGCGAGTACACCGTCGACGGCTGCACCACGCCCGACCGGCCGCTCTTCTCGGTCTCGACCGTGAAGTGCTTCGTGCCCCAGATCTGCACGTGCACCCGCCCGTCCGCGACCCAGGCCTGCACCAGCGCGCCGTACGGGGTGTTGTTCTTCCACCTCATGTCGATGACACCGGTGAAGATCGTGGCCTCGCGCCCCTCGGGGTAGCGCTGGAACCACTCGCTGTGCGGCTGGTGCTCGACGTCCTCGAAGCCGGCGAAGTACGCCGCGTTGAACGTCGTCGTCGAGATCTGCGACAGGCCGCCGCCCCATGCGTCCCGGTGCTCGCCGTTGATGATCGCGCCCGCCTGCACGTACCCGTGCGCGCCGTCCACCGGACCGAGCGCCTCGGTCAGGCTGAACGTCTCGCCAGGCTTGATCAGGGTGCCGGAGATCTTGGCGGCGCCGTTCGCGATGTTCTGCGTGCGGCGCGGCTCGCTCGTCAGCGGCGTGGAGAACTCCGAGACGACCTCCTTGACGCCGAGGGCCTCCAGCGCCTCCGTCGTCTGCGCCGGGTCCGTCTCGACCAGCTCGATGCGCGCGGCCCGGTCGTCGGCCGTCGCGGCCGCCAGCACGGAGTCCGCGAGCTGCGCGGGGTCGATGCTCGTGCCCGCCGCACCCGGCACGATCACCGGCGCACCGTCCTGGAACTCGAAGTGCGCGTCCGACGCCGGGGTCAGCAGGTCGGGCAGCTGCTCGAGGACCTTCGCACCCAGCGCCTCGCCGTCGAGCTGGGCGACGAGCTCGCCCTCCTCCGGCACGAAGGCGGTGTTCGCGGTGATCGTCGCGACGTCGAGCGTCGCCTGCCGGTCGCCGACCTGCACCGTGACCGGTGCCGCCGCGAGCCGCTCCGCGATCTCGTCGAGCACCCGCTCCGTCTCGGCCTGCGTGACGTCGGGCTCCGTGACGACCGTCGGCAGCGCCAGCGGGCGCTCCCCCGAGAGCCACTCGTCGCGGACCGTCGTGGCCGCCGCGTCGAGGTCGAGCTCCCAGCCGTCGACCGCGTCGGTCATGTGCGCCGCACCGTCGGCGAACACGACCGTCCCGTCGACCGGTGCCAGCCGCACCGTCTCCGACAGCCCGTCGAGGGCCGCGTCGAGCGCGTCGTCGTCGACCTGCGTCACCGGCGTGACGTCCCCGACGCCCACCAGGTGCTCCCACAGCCGCACGGGCTGGGCCAGGTCGACGCCGGTCAGGGAGTCGACCGTCGCCTCCGGGTCGAACGTCAGTCCCGCGGCGACCGGGTCGAGCTCGGCCTGCGCGTCCTCCGCGACGACCGGCACCGCCTCCCCCGTGCGGTCCGCGAGACCGTCGGTGAGAGCTGTCACGGCCTCCGTGCTCGCCATGCCGCCGATCTCGACGCCCGCGACGGTGGCGCCGCGCGGGACCGTGTCACCGAGCGCGTACGACGCGCCCGCGTACACGCCGCCCAGGATCAGCACCGCGCCACCGACGACCGCCAGGACCCGGGGCCAGCGCCGTCGCCCGTCGTCCGGCTCGAAGACGTCGAGCGGCGACGGGTCCTCCGGTGCGGCCACCTCCGCCGACCCGGGAGCCGGTGCCGGAGGCGGAGCCGGAGCCGCGACCGCAGCGGCGGACGGACCGGCCGCCGTCTCGTCGCCGGCCTCGGTGGGCTGCGCCGGGACGGCCGCCGCGGCGGCCGGGAGGACCGTCGGGACGGCGCGCGTCGAGTCGTCGTCGCCGTCGTCCGCCGGGGGCACGGCCGGCCCGGCGGGCTGACCTGTGGTGCTCCCGGGGTCCGTCCCGGCGTCCTGGCGGGCCGTCGGCTCCGCCTCCGGCGCGGTCGCGGTGCCGGCCGTGCCCGACGTCGCGGCCGCGGCCGCAGCGGCGGCGAGCACCGGGATCGCCCGCGTCGAGTCGTCCTCGTCGCCGGGCTGCACCGGGCCCTCGGGACCGGCGGCGGCCGACGAGGGCGGCGACGGCGGGACCGCGGCAGGAGGGGCCGCCGGGGCCGGCACGGCCGCCGGGGCCACGGGCTCCCGCGTGACCGGTGGCGCGGCGACGGACGGCGTCGCGGCGCCCGCCTGCGGTGCACCCGCGCCCCGGGGCGCGTCCGTCGTCGCAGCGGCTGCGGCCGGAGGGACGGCTGCGGTGCCGGCACCGGCCGGGCGGGTCGGGGCGGCGGGGGCGGCGGTCGCGCCCGCAGCGGTGCCGGAGGCCGGCGCGGCGGGGGCCGCAGGCGCGGCTGCCGCCGCGGGCCCGTCGGCGGCGCCGGGCACCGATCCGCCCGCGGGAGCGGCGGGAGCCTCGTCACCGGCGGACGGTGCCGCCGTCACGGGCGGCTCAGAGGGCCGGTCAGGGGTCGACCCGTCGCCGTCCGCGGTCGCCGGGCGGCCGGAGAAGGACGACGTGAGCGCGGCCTGGGCGAGCGCCGAGAGCCCGCCGGACGTGAGCGCCACCGGGGCGGCGGGTGCGCCGCGCACCGGGGCCGGCGGAGCGGCGGCAGGCGCAGCGCCCGCCGTCGGCGGGACTGCCGCGGGCGGGGTGGCCGCAGCCGGCGGGGTCACGGCGGACGGCGCGGCCGCCCCTGCCGCCGCCGGAGGGACCGTCGGTGGCGTGGCTGCGGGCGGTGTCGCGGCGGACGGCGCTGCGGCGGACGGTGCTGCGGCGGACGCCGTCGGAGCGGGCGGTGTCGCGGCGGGGGTCGTCGCCGCGGGCGGTGTCGCGGCGGGGGTCGTCGCCGCGGGCGGTGTCGTCGCCGCGGGCGGGGTCAGCGGCGACTCGGGCGCAGGCCCGCCGGAGGCGTCCGCCTCGGGCGCCGTGCCCGCCCGGGTCGCGTCCGCGGGGGTCGTGGTGATCGCCACGTCCTCCCACGTCGGCCAGCTCGACCCGGGGTCGACGGGCGGCGGAGCCGGCGACCGGGGTGCACCGAGCACACGACCGGCCGGCCGGGTCGGTGCGACGGCGGAGGGTCGCGGCTGCTCGGCAGACGCGGGCGGCACGGCCACGGGTGCGGGGTCCGGCACCGTGGGGGCAGGCGTCACGCCCGCGCTGGACCGCTCACCGTGGGTCACCCCTGCCGGCGGCTGGTCGTCCTCGGTCGTGCCGGCCGGGGTCGCCTCGACCGGTGCCGCGGACTCCGGTGCCCGCTCGACCGGTGCCGCGGACTCCGGAGCCCGCTCGGCCGGTGCCGCGTCGGCCGGCACCTGCTCGGCCGGCTCGTCGGCTGCGGGCGTCGTCGGGTCGCCGTCGTCCTCGCCCGGAGCGTCGGCGGGCTGCTCGGCGACCGCCTCCGGGCCGCCACGCTCCTCGCGCTCGTCGGCCGGCGCGGCGCTCACGCCGTCGGTGCCGTCGGCGGGGGGCTCGACGCCGCCCTCGTGCGTGTGCTGCCCGGCCGGCGTGCCTGTGCCCTGCGTCATCGATCCCCCGAGGGTGCTCCCTGCGCGCGTCCTCTGCGCCCGGGCGATTCTACGTGCGGATGCCTCGCCGCCGGGTCCGTCCCGGACCTCGTGACCCGATCGTCACCGCACGTCCACGCCACCCGCCCGACGGCCCGCGCTCAGCGCAGGGCACGGACGCGACCCCGCAGGTGCACCAGCCCGCCGAGCGCGGGCTCCCCCTGCGACACCGCCAGGACCTCGCCGACCACCACGTCGTGGTCGCCCGCCTCGTGCACGGCGACGGTGCGGCAGTCGAACCAGGAGGCGGCGCCGTCGACCCACGGCGCCCCCGACACGGGCGCCGCACGGTGCGGGACGCGGTCGAGCTGCCCGACGACCGGCCGGCCGGGCGAGGCCAGCCAGTCCGCGACGTCGGCCTGGGTGTCGGCGAGCACGGAGACGGCCCAGCCGTCGACGTCGTCGAGCAGGTCGCGGAAGCGGGCGTCCCGGTGCACGCAGAAGAGCAGCAGCGCGGGGTCGAGCGAGACCGAGGCGACGGAGCTCGCCGTCATGGCGTGCGCGGCTCCCCGCACGAGCGCGGTGACCACGACGACGCCGGAGGCGAGCCGGCCGACGGCGCTGCGGAACGCGTCGGCGTCGACGGGTCCGCTCACCGCTCGTCCAGGGTCCCGCCGGCCGTCGTCGGCGCGGCCGGGTCGAGGCCGGGCGTGGCGGGGCCGGCGGCGTCGAGGGGCGGGTCGACGAAGAGCCGGCGGGGCAGCAGGGCCGGGACGGCGCACGTCGCGATCGCGCCGAGCACCCACGCCCAGCCCCAGGCGTCGGTCCCGGGCACGAGGACGTCACCGCCGGGACCGCCCGACGTCAACGTCTGCACGGCCAGGAAGAGACCGCCGGCGAACCCGACGAACGTGGGCCAGCGCCCCCAGGCGCGGCTCGTCAGCGCGGCCACCAGCACGAGCGTCAGGGACAGCACGAGCCCCCAGGGCTGGACGGCCCGGTGCATGACCGTGCCGAGGGCGCCGACGCCGAGCCCGAGCGCGAACGCACCGGCCGCGCGGCCGAACGCGGCCACGGTGAGGGGCTGAGGTTGCACCGCGTCAGGCTACCCGTCGGACACCGGCGGGCCACGCGACGCCCGCGGGCCCGCCCGCACCGGCGGGCGCGGGCGCCACGCGGTACTGCTCCGACGGCAGGAGCGGCGCGAGGACGCCGTTGCTCAGCGCGTAGACGCCCACGAGGGTGCCCTCGTCGAGGGCAGCGACGGCCTGGACCTGGGTGGCGTGCGCACGCAGCGCCGCCAGCACGCGCGCCCGCACGGGTCGCACGTCGACGTGCAGGTCGACGTCGGCGTCGGGCACCGCGACCGAGGGCAGGGGGTCGTCGGCGCCGGGCAGCGCGAGGTCCCCACCGGTCCCGGGCGCACGGTGCAGCGCGGCGCGGGCTGCCCGCAGGTCGGACTCGCCCTGGACGGCCCACAGCACCACGTCGACCACGTGCGCGCCGTGCACGTCGTCGCCGTGTGCCGCCGCCTGCGCCACGGCACGCACGGTCACCTCGTGCACGCGCACGTGGTCGGGGTGGCCGTAGCCACCGCCGGGCTCGTACGTCGCGACGACGGCGGGGCGCCGGTCGCGCAGCACGCGGGCCAGCGCGTCCACCGCCTGCTCGACGGGGGCCCGGACGAACGCCCCGGCCGGGACGTCGTCCGCGGCGCCCGCCCGGCCGGAGGCGACCCAGGCCATGCCCGAGTCCTCCAGCCGGTCGCCCGGGCCGTGGGGCGCGACCCGGTCGAGGAAGACGTGGTCACGGACGCCGAGCGCCTCGAGGGCGCCCGCGAGCTCACGCTCCCGGTGCGCCGCCAGAGCGGGACCGTCGCCCTCGAGGTGCGCGAGCCGCTCGCCGATGACCTCGCCGCGCTCGCCACGGGTGGCCGTGACCACCGTGACGGGCGCGCCGGTCGCCGCCCAGGTGGCGAGCAGCGCGCCCGTGGCGAGCGTCTCGTCGTCCGGGTGGGCGTGGACGGCGAGCAGCCCGCCCGTCACGCCTTCTTGTTGCGCGCCGTCTGCCGGGCGCGCTCGGTCTGGTCGAGCACCACCTTGCGGATGCGCACGACCTGCGGCGTCACCTCGACGCACTCGTCCTCGCGCGCGAACTCGAGCGACTCCTCGAGCGTCAGCCTGCGCGGCGGCACGAGGTTCTCGAACGACTCCGACGTCGACGACCGGATGTTGTTGAGCTTCTTCTCCTTGGTGATGTTGACGTCCATGTCCTCGTTGCGTGCGTTCTCGCCGACGACCATGCCCTCGTACACCTCGGACGTCGGCTCCACGAAGAACGTGCCGCGGTCCTGCAGGTTGAGCATGGCGAACGGCGTCGCGACGCCCGCGCGGTCCGCGACCAGCGAACCGTTGACGCGCGTCTCGATCTGGCCCGCCCAGGGCTCGTGCCCCTCGGAGATCGACGAGGCGATGCCCGTGCCGCGCGTGTCGGTGAGGAAGCGCGTGCGGAAGCCGATGAGGCCGCGCGCCGGCACGAGGAACTCCATGCGGACCCAGCCGGTGCCGTGGTTCGACATGGTCTCCATGCGGCCCTTGCGCTGCGCGAGGAGCTGCGTGACCGCACCGAGGTACTCCTCGGGGACGTCGATCGTCATGCGCTCGACGGGCTCGTGCACCTTGCCGTCGACCTTCTTGGTCACGACCTGCGGCTTGCCGACGGTCAGCTCGAAGCCCTCGCGGCGCATCTGCTCGACGAGGATCGCCAGCGCCAGCTCGCCGCGGCCCTGCACCTCCCACGCGTCGGGACGCTCGGTGGGCAGCACGCGCAGCGACACGTTGCCGATGAGCTCGCGGTCGAGGCGGTCCTTGACCTGGCGGGCGGTGACCTTGTGGCCCTTGCCGCCCTTGCCGGCCAGCGGGCTCGTGTTGATGCCGATGGTCATCGAGATCGCGGGGTCGTCGACCGTGATGAGCGGCAGGGGCCGCGGGTCGTCGGGGTCGGTGAGGGTCTCGCCGATGGTGATGTCCTCGATGCCGGCCACCGCGACGATGTCACCCGGTGCGGCCGAGTCCGTGGGGACCCGCTCGAGCGCCTTCGTCTCCAGCAGCTCGGTGATCCTCACGTTCTGCAGCGAGCCGTCCTGGCGCGCCCACGCGACGGTCTGCCCCTTGCGCAGGGTGCCGTTGTGGATGCGCAGCAGCGCCAGGCGCCCGAGGAACGGCGACGCGTCGAGGTTCGTCACGTGGGCCTGCAGCGGCGCGGCCGGGTCGTACGTCGGCGCGGGGATCTTCTCGAGGATCGTCTTGAACAGCGGCTCGAGGTCCGGGCTGTCGGGCAGGCCGCCGTCGGCGGGCTGCTCCAGCGACGCCCGGCCGACCTTCGCCGCGGCGTACACGACGGGGACGTCGAGGATCGCGTCGAGGTCGAGGTCCGGCACGTCCTCGTGCAGGTCCGACGCCAGGCCGAGCAGCAGGTCGGTCGCCTCGTGCACGACCTCCTCGATGCGCGCGTCCGGCCGGTCGACCTTGTTGACCACGAGGATCACGGGCAGCTTGGCCGCGAGGGCCTTGCGCAGCACGAACCGCGTCTGCGGCAGCGGGCCCTCCGACGCGTCGACGAGCAGCACGACGCCGTCCACCATCGACAGCCCGCGCTCCACCTCGCCGCCGAAGTCCGCGTGCCCGGGGGTGTCGATGACGTTGATCGTCACACCCTCGGGCTGGCCGATCGCCGCGGCCGCCGGGCCGGAGTACCGGACCGCGGTGTTCTTCGCGAGGATCGTGATGCCCTTCTCGCGCTCGAGGTCACCGGAGTCCATCGCCCGCTCGTCGATGTGGTCGTGCGCGCCGAACGCGCCCGACTGCCAGAGCATGGCGTCGACGAGGGTGGTCTTGCCGTGGTCGACGTGCGCGACGATCGCGACGTTGCGCAGGTCGCCGCGAACGGCGGCCGCCTGGTCGGTGGCGGGCATACGGGTACTCACTTCACGAGGGGGTGGGGGACGCGCCGGCGACGGCGCCAGCGTCAGATCCTACCCGCCCCGTCCAGACCGGTCCCGGCGTCAGCCGCGGACCCACCCCCACCAGGACGTGAGGTCGGCGCGGGCGGGCACCAGCAGGGGCACCCCGGCGGGCGTCGGCAGGCCGGCCACGGGGACGTCGCGCACGAGCGTGAGCGCCGGGGTGCGGACGAGCGGCAGCACCGCGCCGGACGCGCGCAGCCCCTCGGCCGCGGCCACGAGCGCCTCGGCCCGGGCGTCCGCGTCGACCGTGCGGTCGAGGGCGTCGAGCGCCTCGTCCAGGTCCGCGTCCGCGTGGCCCGTGACGTTGGTCGCGCCGCCCGTGCGCCAGCGGGCCACCGCCGCGGACACCCCGAAGGGCTCCTGCGCGACCGGGACGAGCGCCGCGTCCCACGCCTCGGGCTCGGACCGGAGCGCAGCCACGGGGTCGTCGACCTCGGCGACGACGACCGCGATCCCCGCGTCCGCGGCCGCCGAGGTGACGACCTCGACCGCCTCGGCACGGACCGGGTCGTCGGTGTTGGCCAGGACGCGCACGACGAGTCCGTCGGCGGCACCCGCGACGGCCGGGGCCCGCGTGGTCGTCGCCGAACCGGTCGGCCGGGTGCCGGTCGGCGGCGTGCCGGTCGGGGCAGCGCCCGTCGGGGCGGCCGTCGCGTCCGTGCCGGCCACCTGCGCGAGCGGACCGAGGGCGACCTCGGCGAGGACGTCGTCGGAGACCGTCGCGTCACCCCAGAGCGGCTCCACCGCCCGCGTGAGCACCTCCTCGCGGGGGACCGCGGCGACGAACGCGGCGCGCGCGGCCGTCGCCTCCTCGGCGGACGAGGACGCGGCGTCGAACACCCCTCCCCCGCCCTCCTGGAGCACCAGCTGCAGGACGGCGTCCACGCCGGTGAGCGCCGTGGCGCCCTCGACCTGCGCCGCGGCGGCGAGCACGTCACCCGTGCTCAGCGGTGCCGCGACGTCGACGTCGCCCGCGGCCACCGCGTCGACCTGCGCGAGCGGGTCGAGGTCCGTCCGGACCCGCACGCTCGCGTACGCGGCCGGTGCGGCGCCGGTGTAGGCGTCGTTCGGGACTGCTACCACCCCGTCCTCGTCGACCTGGGCGAGGACGTACGGTCCGGTCGTCGTCGTCAGCACCGGGTCGGTGGCGACGTCGCCCGCCGTGCCCGCCGAGCGCCACACGCGCGACACGTCGACCAGGGCGTCGCGGTCCTGCTCCTCGACCGCGGTCCGCACCGCCCCGGCCCACCGTGCGGCGTCGGCGGCGACCGCCGTGGGGTCGGCGGCGGGGTCGGCGGTGGAGCCGGTCGTGGCTCCGCCCGACGCCGCCGCCGTGGTGGCGGGGGTCGGGGTGCCGGTCGGCGCGACGCTGCCCGTCGCGGTCGGCGCGGGGCCGGCCTCCGTCCGCGCGGCCGGGTCGAGGGCCAGCCGCCCGACGACGTGCGCGGGAAGGTTGACGTCGAGGGCCACCTGCCAGTCCGCGACGCGGCGGTCGTGGACGACGGTGACGGTGGCGCCGTCGACGCGCGGCACGGCCGTGGCGTGCACGAGGGCGGGCGAGGTCGCCGCGAACGCGACGACGTCGTCGAGCGCCGCGGGGTCGACGGGCAGGCCGTCCGCGCCGGTCTCCGGCACCACCTCGTCGAGCTGGCCCGAGCGCGCGGCCCACTCCAGCAGCAGGTCCGCGGGCGTCACCGGCACGCCGTCCGACCAGCGGGCCGTCTCGGCGATCGTGTACCGCACGGTGAACGGCTCGTCGTCGACGACCTCGACCGTGCCGAACGACGGGTCGGCGACGACGCTGCCGTCCTGCTCGAGGGACGTGAACCCGGACTGGACGAGCCCGCGCACCAGCGTGCTGCCGGGCGCGAGCCCTGCCGCGGTACCCGCGTTCAGCGAGAGGAAGGGCGAGCCGGCCGCGACCACGACGTCGTCGGCCCGGTCGTGCTCCGGCTCCGTCGACGTGCACGCCACCAGCGCCAGCAGCACCGCCCCGGCCGCGGCCGCACCCCGCACCGTCCGTCCCTGCACGTCCACGATCGCCCCCGCTCCACCCGGCCGCGCCCGGACCCTGCCGCCGGCCGCCCACGGCCACCGCTGCGGCCCGCCGCACGGACGATGCCACGCGACGGGCGCCCGGCGCGCGGGGCGCGCGGAAGGGCGCCGGGTCCCGCCACGGCGCGCCGCGCAGGACCGCGCCCGGACGTGCGACGGCCCCGGCGGTCAGGTGCCCGCCGGGGCCGTCGTCGCGTCGGTCGTCAGACGCCCGGGACGTCCCCGCCCACCGCGGGCACGGCCGGGGCCGCGGGGCGCGGGGCGGTGCCGTCGCCGCCGCCGGCGATCAGGCGGTCCCGCTCCTCGCGGCGCAGGCGCTGCTCCGCGGGGTTGGGCACGGGCACCGCGGCGAGCAGCCGGCGCGTGTAGTCCTCCTGCGGCTCGCGCAGGATCCGCTGGCGGTCCCCGACCTCGACGAGCCGGCCCTTGTTCAGCACCGCGATCCGGCTGGACAGGATCTCGACGACGGCGAGGTCGTGGCTGATGAACAGGCACGCGAAGCCGTACTCGCGCTGCAGCTCCTGGAACAGGTCCAGCACGCGGGCCTGCACCGAGACGTCGAGCGCCGACGTGGGCTCGTCGGCGATGAGCAGCTGCGGCGACAGCGCGAGCGCACGGGCGATCCCGACGCGCTGGCGCTGACCGCCGGACAGCTCGTGCGGGTACCGGTTGCGCATGGCCCGCGGCAGGTTGACCGCGTCCAGCAGCTCCTCGACCCGGTTGCTCAGGGCCTTGCCCTCGGCGACCTTGTGCAGCTTGAGCGGCTCGCCGATGGACTCGCCGATCGGCAGGCGCGGGTTCAGCGAGGAGCCCGGGTCCTGGAACACGATCGAGACGTCCTGGCGCACCGCGCGCAGCGCCTTGCGGGAGATGCCGTTCATCTCGACGCCGTTGATCTTCAGCGAGCCCGCGGCGACGGGCAGCAGACCCACCGCGGCACGGCCGACGGTCGTCTTGCCCGAGCCCGACTCGCCGACGAGCCCGAGCACCTCGCCGCGCCGGATGTGCAGGTCGAGGTCGCTGACCGCACGGAACGCGGGCATCCGCCCCCGGGCGGGGTACTCGATGGCCAGGCCCGTGGCCTCGAGCGCGAAGTCCTGCGCGGTCGCCACGACCGGGGCCGCCACGTCCGCCACGTGCGCGTGGGCGTCGGCGTGCCCGCCGGGGGCGGCGGCCTTCGACGAGCCCAGGTGCGGCACGGCGTCGAGGAGCTCGATGGTGTACGGGTGCGTCGGGGCGTTGAAGATCTGCTCCGCGGTGCCCTGCTCGACGATCCGGCCGTTCTTCATCACCAGGACCCGGTCGGCGAGGTCGGCGACGACGCCCATGTCGTGGGTGATGAGCACGATGCCGGAGTCGATGCGCGAGCGCAGGTCCCGCATGAGCTTGAGGATCTCCGCCTGCACCGTCACGTCGAGCGCGGTGGTCGGCTCGTCGGCGATGAGCAGCTTGGGGTCGCACGCGAGGGCCTGCGCGATCATCGCGCGCTGACGCTGACCGCCCGAGAGCTGGTGCGGGTACTTGTCGACCGACGTCTCCGGGTCGGGCAGGTCGACCATGCGCAGCAGCTCGACCGCGCGCTCCCGGGCCTCCTTCGGCCCGATGGAGAAGTGCGTGCGCAGCGTCTCGACGATCTGGAACCCGACCGTGTAGACGGGGTTCAGGGCCGTCATCGGCTCCTGGAAGATGACGGCGACGTCGTTGCCGCGCACGCGCGAGAGCTGCTTGTGGGACAGGCCCAGCAGCTCGGTGCCGGCCAGCTTGGCCGAGCCCGTCGAGCGGCCGTTCTGCGGCAGCAGGCCGATGAGGGACATCGACGACTGGGTCTTGCCCGAGCCGGACTCGCCGACGATGGCCAGGACCTCGCCGGGCCGGACGTCGTAGGAGACGTCGACGGCGGCGGGGTACCACTGGCCGTCGACGAAGAACTCGACCGTGAGGTCGCGGACCTCCAGGATCGGCGTGGCCGTCGGTGCGCCCGGGGTGGGGGCGAGGGTGTCGGTGCTCACGGTCGAGCGTCTCCTTCCGTGCGGCGCGCGCCTGCGGCGAGGCCGTCGCGCCGGTCCTGCCGGCGTGAGGGGTCTGGGACGATGGCCGCATGGATGCGGAGGTCGTCGTGGTCCGACCGGGTTTCGGTCGTGCTCTGGCTGTGGTGGTCGTCGTGCTGTGCACGGCCGGGGCCGTGAGCGGACTCGTCGCGGACGTCGCGGCGACCCTCCCCTGGCTGCCCGTGCTGGCCCTGGCGGGCCTCGGCGCGTGGGCCGCGTACTGGCGCCCCGCCGTCGTGGTCACACCGGCCGGTGTGGAGCTGGTCAACGTGACCCGCACCGTCGAGGTGCCCTGGACCGCCGTGGAGGCGGTCGAGACCCGGTACGCGCTGGCCCTGCAGACCCCCTACGGCACCTACGCCGCGTGGGCCGCGCCCGCACCGAGCGCGGTGCGGACGGGGCGTGCGCGGCCCGAGGACTACGCGCACCTGCCGTCCAGCACCTACGGCACCGGTGGCGGGGTCCGGGCCGGCGACCTGGCCGGCACCGACTCCGGTGCGGCGGCGCTGGTGGTGCGCCGCCGCTGGGAGCAGCTGGTCGAGGCCGGCGTGCTGGACGACCCGCGGCTCGAGCGCCCGACGCCCGTCGTGCGGTGGCACGTCGGGACGCTCGTCGCCGCGGGGGTCCTGCTGGCCCTCGCGGTGGTCGGACTCACGCGCTGACGCGCGGGAGGTCACGAGCGGCACGGTCTCAGACCGTCGCGGTCGCCGGACGGGCCTTGGCCGCGCGACGGTCCGCACGGGCCAGGGCACGACGCGTCGGGATGCGGCGCTGACGCGGGTCGAACGCGTCCCGCAGCCCGTCGCCCAGGAAGTTGATGCACAGGGCGATGGTCACGATGAACAGGCCCGGCCACCAGAACAGCCACGGTCGCGTCGCGAACGCGGACTGGTAGTCGTTGATCAGCGTGCCCAGCGAGGTGTTCGGGAAGCTGATGCCGAACCCGAGGTAGCTCAGAGCGGTCTCCAGCAGGATCGCCGAGGCCATGAGCAGCGTCGCGTTGACGATCATGACGCCGATCGCGTTCGGCAGGATGTGCTTGAACATGATCCGCACGTCGCTGGCGCCGGCCACGCGGGCGGCGTCGACGAACTCCCGCTCGCGCAGCGCGAGGAACTCCCCGCGGACGAGCCGCGCCATCGTGGTCCACGTGACCATCGACAGGGCGATGGCGAGGAGCACCGGCGTGGCGCCGCCGACCCAGCGGCCGAGGATCGCGCCGATCATGATGACCGGGATCGTGATGATCATGTCGGTGAAGCGCATGATCACGTTGTCCAGGCGCCCGCGGAAGTAGCCGGCCACGGCCCCCACGGCGATGCCGATGGCCGAGGACAGGATCCCGACGATGAACATCACGAGCAGCGACGTCTGCGTGCCACGCATGACCAGCGCGAACACGTCACGACCGACGTTGTCCTGGCCGAGCGGGTGCTCGCCGATGGACAGGCCGCCCGAGAACGACAGCGTCGGCGCGCCGCCGGCGTTGGCGATGGGCGACAGGTCGTTCGGCTGGTACTTCCACCAGCCGGGCAGCGGGCCCACGCCGATCGACGTGTAGGCGAGCAGGACGACCGCCGTCAGCACGAACGCGGCGACCATGGCACCGCGGTGGCGCAGGAAGCGGCGCACGACGATGCGGCCCTGCGAGAGGCCCTCGACGTCCTTGAGCTCGATCGCGTTCTCGACGGCGTCGTGGTGCTGGCCGTCGAGGTTCTGCGGGGAGATGGGGGCGGGGGAGGTCATGCGTTCACCCTGATCCTCGGGTCGAGCCCGGCGTAGACGAAGTCGACGACGATGTTGGCGAGCACGAGCATCGAGCCGATGACGAGGAAGTACCCCATGATCGGGTCGGCGTCGGACGTCTGCAGGGACTTCAGGAACAGGGTCCCCATGCCGCTCCAGCCGAAGATGCGCTCGGTGATGATGGCGCCGCCGAACAGCGCGGCGAGGTCCAGCGGGATGATCGTCGCGAGCGGGATGAGCGCGTTGCGGAAGGCGTGCCGCATCGTCACCAGCCGCTCGGGCAGGCCCTTGGACCGCGCGGTGCGGATGTAGTCCTGGTTCATCACCTCGAGCAGGCTGGCGCGCGAGTACCGCGTGTACGACGCGAACGAGATGAGGATCAGCGCCAGCGTCGGCAGCAGCAGGTGCGTGAACGTGTCGAGCGTCGACACCCAGAAGTCGCCCGACAGGCCCGGCGTCTGCGAACCGATGGTCGCGATCGGCCGGCCGTTGATGCGGCTGGAGTTCGAGTACGCCTCCCACACCTGCATCACCCGGTCGGTGAAGACGAGGATCGCGACCACGAGCGCCGTCAGCGCACCGTTGCGCATCTGCTGCCCGCGGTCCGGACCGCCGAAGAGCCAGCCGACGAGCAGACCGACGCCGATCGCGACGACCGCCAGGCCGAAGATGAGCAGACCGGTCGCGCCGACGAAGACGTACTGCAGCGGGAACCACAGCAGGACGCCGATCGCGACGACCGTGAGCGACGTGTACAGCGCACGCCGGTCGCGCAGACCCGTGGTGAGCGCCGTCAGGCCGACGGCCGCGCCGCCGCCCAGGACCGCGATGCCGATCTGCCCGAGCCGCGGGTCCAGGAGCCAGCCGGTCGCCGTCGCGCCCCAGAGGACCGCCGCCGTCGCGAGCGTGGCGAGCAGGAACGTCGACAGTCGTCGACGCAGGTCGCCGCCGACGAGCACCTGGAACACCAGGCCGCCGACGAGGCCGATCCCGGCCACCGTCCACCACTGCAGCGTGGGATCGGCGAGGAAGTCGTTGAAGCCGATCGCGCCCCAGAGCTTGAGCAGCACCGCCACCCAGAACGACGGGAGGGAGTACAGCACGAACGACAGGAACGTCACCGAGTAGTCGAAGCCCGTGTACTGGCGCAGGGCCGACGCGATGCCGACGGCGATGCCGAGCACGATCGCGAGCACGGTCGACATGGCGATGAGCTGCACCGTCGACGGGATCGCGACCGCGAGCATGTGGGTCACGTCCTGGCCGGTGATCCAGCTGGTGCCCAGGGTGCCGCGGCCGACGAGGTACCCGAGCACGCCCAGGAGCCACTTGAGGTAGCGGATCGCCGGCGGGGTGTCGAGGTCGAGCGCGCGGATGCGCGACTCGATCAGCTGCTCCTTGTTCGGGGCGGTGCTGGCGTAGAGGTCCTCGAGGGGGTCGAGGGCGTACGCGAGCAGCATGTAGACGATGAACGTCGCCCCGAGCAGCACGACACCGGACGACAGCAGTCGTCGGCCGATGAACGTGAGCATCGGGGCACGGTCGCCGAGGCGTCGGCGCCGCGGGGCGGCACCGGTCGACGGGGCGACCGCGTCAGGGCTCGCCGCAGCGAGCTCCTTCTCGGAGGTGGTCATGGATCCAGACCTCAGGGGTGCGAGGGCGATGAGGGGGTCGAGTCTACGACCGCGCCGGCGCTCCCCCCGCGGTCGGGGGTCACGGGGCTCCCGCCCGTCTTGTGGTACTGCGGGTGCCGGGGGCGCGTCGAGGACGTGCGCTCACACGGCGGGGGTGCCGCGGCCGATGACGACCGCGGCACCCCCGTGCCGTGTGGCTACTGCTGCTGGGTCACTCCTCGGTGTCCTCGGCCGGAGCCTCGGTCGCCGTCGGGCCGTCGAGCACGTCGGCGGCCGCGATCTCCCACTCCCAGTAGTTCCAGAAGATGGTCGGGGACAGCGGGATCGTCGAGACGCCCTTGAGCACCTCACGGTTCGCGACCACGCCCGGGAACTGGAAGATCGGGATGCCGAACGCGTCCTCGTAGAGCTGCGCCTCGATCTGGGTCGTCAGCGCCTGCTCCTCCTCGGCGTCGGCCGTCGCCATGTCCTTGTACCACTTGTCGACGTCGTCGTTGGAGTACCCGCCGAAGTTGTTCAGACCACCGGTGACGTAGTTCGCCTCGGAGTTCAGGGCGAAGGTGTTGGTGGACTGCCAGCCGAACAGGGAGGCGTCGTAGGTGTCCGTCTGCGTGAGCAGCGAGCCCCAGTTGTCGTCGCCGCCGTCGATCAGGTTGAAGCCGACCTGCTCGACCGAGGCCGCGATGAGCTGGTACTCGTTGGCGCGGCGGACGTTCGACTTGCCGTAGAGGAAGCGCACGTCGATCGGGGTGGAGACGCCGGCCTCCTCGAGGAGCGCCTTGGCGCCGTCGATGTCGACCTCGGCGAAGGCGTCGGAGCCGTTGTTGGCCACGACGTCGTCGTAGGTCGGCGAGCCCGGGACCACGGTGAAGGAGTCACGCGTCGTGGCGTCCTCCTGCAGCGGGGTGATGAGCTTCTCGATGATCTCGTCGCGCGGGACGGCCTTGAGGAAGGCCTCACGGACGAGGCGCGCCTTCTCCGCGTCGCCGCCGTAGGTGGCCGGGTCGAACGGGCCGCCGTTGTTCATGATGAGGTCGACGTGCTCGAACGTGCCCTCGGGCGCCGCCGTGTACGTGATGCCCGAGTCCGTCAGACCCTCGAGGGTCTCGATGACGTCGACCGACGACTGCGGCTGGATGAGGTCGACCTCACCGTTCTGCAGGGCGGTGACCGACGCCAGCGGGTCCTCGCTGTAGCGGATCGTGATCGACTCGACCTTGGGCTTGGGGCCCCAGGTGTAGTCGTCGCGCGCCGTGAGGGTCATGTACTGGTTCTCGACGTACTCCGACATCACGTACGCGCCGGAGGAGAGGTAGAGCTCCTCGTCCTCGGGCAGCGCGGTGAAGTTGAAGTCGTTGTTCCAGACCCTCGCGATGTCCGACAGCGCCTCGGTGTCGTTGTTCGTGAAGGCGTCGATGATGGCCTGCTTGCCCTCCGCGGCGTCCTCGATGCCGAGAGCACGCTTGGCGACCGCGTGCGCGGCGACGGGCGACGGCTGGAAGGAGACCTCCCAGTCGGAGCGGGGCTCGGTGTAGACCAGGGTGACCGACCGGCCGTCGTCGGAGACCTCGGGGGCCTCCTCGACCAGGGTCATCGCGACGGAGGAGCCGTCGAAGTAGACGCCCGCGTCGATGGCGTCCTGGTTGGTGATGTTGCCCTCTTCGTCGTACTCGGGCTCGACGTTGTCGAAGGCGTCGTTCTGGGGGCCCCAGTAGAGGATCATGTCGGCCGCGTCGACGGCGGTGCCGTCGGACCAGGTGACGCCCTCGTTGATCGTGTACTTCACCGTCAGCGGGTCGTCGGAGACCTTCTCGTACGTGCCGAAGTCCGAGAACTGCTGCAGCGCGAGGTCACCGTCGTAGTAGTTGAACGCCGCGTTCGTCAGGTACAGGACGTTCGCGTTGGTGGTCGCGTTGCCGGTCGACGTCAGGTTGTTCTGCGAGTAGAACGGCTGGTTCCACCCGACGTTGACCGCGGTGTCCTCCTCGATCTCCGAGGCCGTGTCCGGCCCGGAGCATGCGGAGATCACGAGGGCGCCGGCCGCAAGGACGGCCGTCGCGGCGCTGATTCGCCTGATCTTCAAGGTTCCTCCTGTGACGGTGGAGGGCGATCGACGACCGCGCCGCGGCAGGAGCGCCAGGGGCGCTGCACCGGGTGGCGCGGGCAGGGTCGCCCGCCGTGAGTTGGGGCCAACCTAGCGGCGCAGCACCGGGGTCGACGAACACCGGATCACGGCAGCGGGTGATCGTTACCTGATCGATACTGGTGGGTACCGTCCAGCATGCGAGACGTACCGAGCGGTAACCAAGGTGAAACATGCACGACACAGACGACGGAGGGGCCGAACCGGACCCGTGGCCACCCGCGTGGAGGCGATCTGTGGTAAACGCCGGTCAGTCCGCCGGGCCGTCGGCGCCCGCGTCGCGGGACTGCCAGGTGCACAGGCACGAGCGGTTGCCCTCGGGGTCGGCCAGCACCCAGAACGAGGGCGCCGCGGTGTCGTCGACGAGCGTCCCCCCGGCAGCCGTCGCCGCCTCGACCCGACCGGCCACCGCGGACGGGTCGACCCACACGTCCAGGTGCCAGCGCTGCCGCGGCTCCCCGGCCCCGGACTCCTGGAACCACACGGCAGGCAGACCGCCCGCGGGGTCCCGCACCTCGTCGTCCTGCCCCGGCGTGTCCTCGTAGCCGAGCAGCGCCCGCCAGAACGGCTGCACGCCCGCCCGCTCCGGGGTGTCGAGCGCCAGGTCGAACCGCTGCACCGCGGCACCGTCGAGCGCGGCCCCCATGCGCGCGACCAGGTCGGTGACGGTGCGCGCCAGCGCGACGTCCCGCGCGGTCACCCCGCCGGCGTCGTGGCTGACCAGGCGCACGTCGAGGAACGCGTAGCGCAGGTCGAGGTCGGGGTGGTGCTGGACCTCCTCCGCCACCGCGCCGATCGCCTCGACGAGCGCCAGCCCCGTCGCGAAGTCCCCCGTGCGCACCCGCGTGCGCAACCCGTCCCCGAGGTTCACCCAGCCGGTGAGGCGTGCGTCCGCGATCTGCTGCGCCGTGAGCGTCGTCATGGCCCCATCGTGACCCGCACCACCCACACCTGCGCGCGGGACCGCGGCCGGACCGGGTGCCCCGTCACGCGACCACCTGCACCGGGCAGCGGGCGACCCCGGCCCGAGCGATCCGCGCATCCGCCGTGACGAGGGTGACCGCGTGCGCCTCGGCGACAGCGACGTAGGCGGCGTCGTACATCGACAGGTTCGACCGCAGCTCCCACATCCTGCGCAGGTGCGGCCCCGTCGGCGTCACAGCGACCGTCACCTCCGCGAGGGCCGCGACAGCGCGGTCCGCCCGGCCGGCGTCGATCTTGCCTCCCCGCCACAACCCGCGCAGGGCGCTGAGCACCTCGGTGCGCCAGTGCTCCGGGACCGCCCACGCCGGGTCGTGACGGAGAGCGCGATGGGCCGCGAGGACACGAGGCTCCTCGTCGGGGTCGGCGAAGGCCAGTGCCATGACGGATGCGTCCACGACGATCACCCGGCCGATCCCGCCCTCTCCTCGTCACGGGCGGTCAGGACGTCGTCGAGCGTCGCGCCCGACCCCCGGTTCCAGCCCGCGATGCCGTCGAGGACCGCGACATTGCCCGCGAAGCCGGGGTCGCCGACATCGTCGTCCGGTGGGACAGAGACCGCCACTTTGCGAGTGAGCAGTGCGTCCAGGAGTGCGGCGCGTGCGGCCTGCGCGCGCACAGATTCCTCCGCAGTCGCGGCGATCCGACGGTCGAGGGCGGCCATCGCGTCAGCAATCGTCTCCTGAACGTCTCGAGGCGGGATCGGCAGGGTCAGTCGTTCGAGATTGTCCTTGGAGACCCGAACGACCTTCGTGTCCGAGAAGACACGCTGGATCTGTGCGCGAAACGCCGGAGATGCGAACAGGTAGGAGGCGAACCGAGGCTCCAGCGAGTGCTTCCAGATGTACGCGTCGTCATGCACCGCGACAGGCTCGCTTCCGAGCCAGGCGACCGCCTTCAGCACGCCATCGACGTTCTCGCTCGTCCCGGCGATCACGAGGTCCCCCGGCTCCGCGTAACGCAGCTTGGGCCGCATCGCCTCCGGCAGCCAAGAATGCACATCGTCCGTCAGCGCTCCGAAATCGGTGTGGATCTGCGAGTAGTGGATGCATCCGATGCCGCTGTCGACGTAGTCGGACTTGATGAACCGCTTGCCACGCGTCAGCGTGCCAATCTCGCCGACTGGCGCCTCGGTCCAAGAGTCATCCCGCCGCTGGAGCATCTCGGCCAGGATCGCGGGCCGAGCCGCCTGCACCGCCGCAACCTCGGCTTCGAGAGCCTCGCGCATGGCGTCAAAGGAGGCCATGATCTCGATGATCCGGCCTTGCACGCGTCGAGGCGGGAACGGGATGACGTGGGCCTCGAATTGATCCGGCTTCCATTCGGAACGCCCTTCGGCCCCCTGGCGTGCCGCTCCGATGGACTCAAGCGTCGCACGGCGCTGGAAGGTAAGCTTCAAAAACTCGGGCAACAGGTCGGGGCCGACCTCATAGGTCGGGAACTTGTTCGTGATGATCGCGCCATCCAGCTCCTCTGGCACGACGTCGAAGGGGCCTCGCTGGGAGTCCAGGATGCAGTAGATGAACTGCCCCGCACCAGCCCGGTACATCCTCGTCCGGAGTTGTCGTCCGAACTTCACGCTGCGGACGTAGATTCCGCTCCCGTAGCGGATGCCCAGCGAAGAATACTCGCGATCGGGCTCGAGCCGGACAGGCTCCACGACGCGCTTGACATGCTCGCCGATCCTCGCGGTCGGCCACTCAGGCATCGAAGCCGCCAATCCCCGCTTCCGACAGGATCTGCATCAATCGCTCCTGCGCCGCTTCGCGCTCGGCGCGAGCCTCCTGCCAGTTTGAGATCGCGGCGTCGAGGTCGTGCGACTCGGCCGGCGGCCAGGGGTTGCGCTTCACGCCCCGTGCGACGAGCCCACCGTCGTCGGCGAAGATCGGGGAACGCCAAGACCGCGCTTCCGCGTCCTCGAGGCCATCACGGATTACCGATAGCGCCCTCGCGGCGATGGCGCCCCATCGCCCAGTATCCCTTCGGCCGTGCGCGACCTGAACCTCGTGGCCGTCGTCTTCCATGTCCATGAAGGTCACCAGTGCATCGCGCTCGTGGCCGTTCGCAGTCTTCGTAAAACCGAAGACCGAGGTCTTGACGCCGCGCTTCTGCTCAAAGAAGAGCTGCTGAGGCATGTCGATTACAAAATCGAGCCTCGCGCGACCCAAGATCGCCAACGCGGCCTTCTGGTTCGAGGTCTTGGTCAGGGTGTTGTTCGGCATGATGATAATGAGCCGCCCACCCTCTTCGAGGTACTCGATCGCCGACATCGTGAAGTTGATCGGGCTGTCGTTCTCGTAGGGCGGATTAATGACGCACTTCGTGGGCCTCAAGCTCTTCACGTAATCTCGGAGCTTCTCATCGCTCTTGGCCACCGCAAACGACTTCCCATGCGTCACGAGGGAGTCTCGGTACAGCAGATTCGACCGACCGTCTCCGTGCAGGAACATGTTCGAGCAGGCGAGGGCAAACAGGATTGCATCGAGTTCAAACCCGATCAACTGGTTCTCATGGATGTGCTCGATTCGCTGCTCATCGCCGTGAGCCTTGTCGACGAGCTGCTCCATCGCGTCCATGAGGAAACCGCCGGAGCCCATGCAGGTGTCGAGCACGACGTCGTCACGCTCGAGCCTCGCGAGGTTGACCATAAATGTCTTGATATGGTCGGGCGTCAGGATGATGTTCTTGTTGTCCATCTTGCCGGCGCGCGACAGGAAGATCTTGTACGCCCGGCCCAGGATATCGCGCTTCACCGCGCTCTTCGAGGGCTGGTGCACCCTCTGGTCGATGTCGTCAATGATCTGCTTGTACTCGTCGAGCGGGATGTCGACAGTCTTAACGAATGCGAAGCGGTCCCGCCAGTCGATTAGCTTCGACTCAGAGTTGGCCCTCTTGTCGAGCTGACGCTTGACCGCCTCGACGATCTGGTCGTTGAGGTAGCGAGCCTCGACAAGCCGGGTATCCTCCGGGATCACCTGCGACTTGTAGACCGCGCGGAACTGCGCGTCGTCCAGGGCGATCATGAGCGCGGAGAAGAACAGCGAGCGCTCGGTGTCGCGCACGCGGGAGTCCTTATGGAACCGCTCGTTGAGCCGGACGAGGAAGCGTCGCAGCTGGGCATCCGAGAACGGGTCACCGTGGGCCGCCGCCTCGTAGTGCTTGGTCAGCGTCGTCAGGCTGACCAAGGAGCGGGGCTCGTCGAGTTCCTCGATCTCTTCGCTATCACCCTTGCGGAGGAAGTGGGTCACCCGGAGTGAACCCTGCGTCTGCCCCGAGACGGCGATGCCGATGATGTCCGAGTGCGGCACAGCGTTGTTTGTCATGTAGCCGCGGACGTCGGCCTCAGCGGCGGCATGATCAGACTTCAGCCCCGGCACACCTGACTTCGCCTCGACAACGATGAGCCATTCGCCCATATCCTTGAAGAAGTCGGGGTACCCGTCGACCTCCGAGTCTGCCCGCTTGGAGCGGAACCCGAACTTCTTGGGGATATCGCGCTTCTCGACGAACGTCGACGCTCCGTAGAACTCACGGAAGAGGTTCTCAGTCGTGCTCTCTGCCATCGTTCACCTCCTTCGCTCGTCGCTCTACTTCTTTCCCGCGCCTGATGTTCCTCCGTGGCGGAACTCCACGACGTCGCCGTCGACCATGACGTAGTCCTTGCCCTCGATGCGGGCCTTGCCAGCGGCCCGGGCCGCGGCCACCGACCCGGCCTCGACGAGGTCGGCGAACGAGATGACCTCCGCCTTGATGAAGCCCTTCTGGAAGTCCGTGTGGATGACGCCCGCCGCCTGCGGGGCCGTCCAGCCCTGCCGGATCGTCCAGGCTCGCGACTCCTTGGGCCCGGCCGTCAGGTACGTCTGCAGGCCGAGCGTGCGGAAGCCCACGCGCGCGAGCTGGTCCAGGCCTGCCTCGGTCTGGCCGTTGGCCTCGAGCATCTCGCGCGCCTCGTCCTCCTCGAGCTCGACGAGCTCGGACTCGAACTTCGCGTCGAGGAAGATCGCGTCGGCCGGCGCGACCAGGGCGCGCAGCCGCTCCTGCATGGCCGTGTCGGACAGGCCCGCGTCGTCGGTGTTGAAGACGTAGATGAACGGCTTGGCCGTCATGAGCTGCAGGGCGCGGACGTGCTCGTCGTCGCCCAGCCCGGCGGCGAACAGCGTCCGCCCCGTCTCCAGGACGGCGAGGGCGCGCTTCGCGGCGTCCAGCACCTCGGGCTCGGTCTTCTTGCCGCGGACCTCCTTCTCGAGCCGCGGGATCGCGTTCTCGAGGGTCTGCAGGTCCGCGAGGACGAGCTCGGTGGCGATGATCTCGATGTCGCCCTCGGGGTCGACCTTGCCGCTCACGTGGACCACGTCGGGGTCGGCGAACGCACGGGTGACCTGGCAGATCGCGTCGGCCTCGCGGATGTTCGCGAGGAACTTGTTGCCCAGGCCCTCGCCCTCGCTCGCGCCCTTGACGATGCCGGCGATGTCGACGAACGACACCGTGGCGGGCAGGATCCGCTCGGAGCCGAAGATCCCCGCGAGCGTCGCCAGGCGCGGGTCGGGCAGCGGCACGACGCCCACGTTCGGCTCGATCGTGGCGAACGGGTAGTTCGCCGCGAGGACCTGCGCACGGGTCAGCGCGTTGAAGAGGGTGGACTTGCCGACGTTGGGCAGTCCGACGATGCCGATGGTGAGAGCCACGTCGGCCGAGTCTACGGGCGTGCGGCCGGGACGCCCGGCACGGTCGCCCCGTGACCAGGGGCCGGCCGTGCCGCGCGACCGCCGCTCAGGCGAAGGCCCGCATGCGCGCCAGGAGCTCGGGCCCGGTGCGCTCCAGCGTCCGCCCGCCCAGCAGCACGCCCCCGACCAGCACGCCCGCACCCAGCAGCAGGCCCACGACGAGCGCCACCCAGCCCAGCACGGCCGAGCCCTGGACCACCGCGAGCACCGTGAGCACCAGGGTCGGCGTGGCGAGCAGCACCACGACCGTGCCGCCGACGAGCTGGGACGTGAACGCCGCGGCGCTCGCGCCCTGCTTCGTCGAGAACGGGTTGTCGCCCGGCTGCTGCACCGGGTAGACGACCATCGCGGAGACGACGCTCGCCGTG
Organism: Cellulomonas sp. SLBN-39; assembly: GCF_006715865.1. Taxonomy (NCBI): domain Bacteria; kingdom Bacillati; phylum Actinomycetota; class Actinomycetes; order Micrococcales; family Cellulomonadaceae; genus Cellulomonas; species Cellulomonas sp. SLBN-39. The sequence goes on from NZ_VFOA01000001.1 coordinate 454,171, forward strand.
CCCAGGGCCGTGAGCAGCAGACCGAGGCCCGCGCCCAGGAGGGCGGGCAGCAGCGCCAGCCGGTCGGCGTACGCGGCGGTCCCGACGGTGATCGCGACGGTCACGAGCAGCCCGAGGGAGCCGGCCACGACCACCCTCCCCCACCGGTCGGCCGTGCCGCGCAGGGGCGCCGCCAGGTGCGACCAGAACGACGTGCCGTCGTAGGCGACGTCGGCGGAGATCGTCCAGCCGACGAGGACGCCCGTGAGGGGCCCGGCGACCAGCACGGCGGTGCTGCCGCCGCCGAAGCCGAGCACGAACGGCAGCAGCGGGACGATCGCGACGGCGATCGCGTACCGGGGGTCGCGCAGCCAGTACGTGGCCGCGCGGGCCGCGATCGCCCCGGTCGGCGTGGCCGGCAACCGGTCGAACCAGCCGAGGCCGCGCGCACGGACCTCGTGCGAGGCGGTCGCCGGCTGTGCGAGCGAGCGCCGCAGCGCACCGTCCCAGACGACGTACGCGAGCCCGACGGTCGCCAGCGCGAGGACGAGCCGGGCCAGGGCGCCGAGCAGGTCGCCGCGCACGACGGCCGGGGCGAGGGCCCACGGCGCGCCGAACGGCGTCCAGGACAGCACGCCGGCGACCACGCCCAGCCCGTCCGTGCCGAGCGTCACGACACCGTCCGAGACGGTGCTCATGATCGGTCCCAGGAGCACCAGCGGCACGATGGCCAGCAGCGCGACGAGCTCGCGCACGCGGCGCCGACCCAGGACGGGCGCCATCGCCGCGGTGACCGCGCGCGCGCCGACCAGGCACGCCGCGACGCCCAGGAGCGCCCCGACGACGCCGACGAGCGCGGCGAGCGGCTCGCGCCACCACACGCCGGCCGTGCCGAGCCCCACCAGCACCGTGACGACCCCGGGCACGCCCACGGCCCCCGCGAGGGTCAGCCCGACGAGCAGGTCGCGGCGGGGCACCCCGAACGTGACGAAGCGGCGCGGGTCGAGGGTCGCGTCGACGCCGAACGCGACGAGCGGCACCACCCACCACCCGAGGACCAGCAGCGCCCCCGCGACCACGACCACGTGCGAGCGCAGCGCCGTGCCCTGGAACGACAGGCCCACCAGGCCCGCCGCCACGACCACGAGCAGCCCCAGCCCGTACAGCGCGGCGAGCGCCATGCCGACGACCTGCCACGGGCTGCGCCGCAGGCCGTTGCGCAGCAGCGCCAGCTTCAGCCGGACGAGGTGCCCAACCATGCGAGCCCCTCCCCTCCGACGCGCCCGCCGACGAGCTCGACGAAGCGCTCCTCGAGCGACCGCCCGGCCCGCACCTCGTCGACGGTGCCCGCGGCGAGCACGTGCCCGCCGGCGATGACGGCGACGTGGTCGCACATGCGCTGGACGAGGTCCATGACGTGCGAGGACACGACCACGGTGCCGCCCCCGGCGACGTAGCGGGCGAGAATGTCGCGGATGTTCGCGGCCGAGACGGGGTCGACGGCCTCGAACGGCTCGTCGAGCACGAGCAGGCGGGGTGCGTGCACGAGCGCGCAGGCCAGCGCGACCTTCTTCGTCATGCCCGCGGAGTAGTCGACGACGAGGGTGTCCTTGTCGCCCGCGAGGTCCATCGCCGTGAGCAGGTCGGCGGTGCGGGCCGTGACGGTCGGCCGGTCCAGGCCCTGGAGCAGGCCCGCGTAGGTGATGAGCTGGGCTCCGGTCAGACGGTCGAACAGGCGGACGCCGTCGGGCAGCACGCCGAGGCTGCGCTTGACCTGCTCGGGGTGCGCCCACAGGTCCACGCCGTGCACGAGCACGGTGCCGTGGTCGGGGCGCAGGAGCCCGGTCGCCATTGACAGGGTGGTGGTCTTGCCCGCGCCGTTGGGGCCGACGAGCCCGTAGAACGAGCCGGCGGGGATGGTCAGGTCGACGCCGGCGACCGCGACCTTGTCACCGAACCGCCGCCACAGGCCGTGCAGCGCGAGGGCCGGCGTCGGGGCGGGCGGCTCGCCGGGCGGGGCCACGGGTGGCAGGGACGGGTCGGGCCGGGTCTCGGACGACATCGCGCCAGCATAGGAGGCAGCGACGACGCGGGGTGTCGGCCGGGCGTGTGGGTCGGGGCTGGCATGCTCGCGCCCCATGGAGACCTCGGTGGGCACGTTCGTCCTCGCCCTGCTGGCCGCGCTGGTGGTCGGCGCCCTGCTCGGCGGGGGTGCGGCCTGGGTGGCGGCGGGGGCGCGGGCGGCGCGGCGCGCGGAGGCCAGGGTCCGGGCCGCGGAGATCGACGCGGCGCGCGCCCGGGCGACGCTCGACGCCGAGCGCGCGGGCGCCGGCGACCGGTTCCGCGCGGTGGCGGACGAGGCGCTGGGGGCCAGCAGCGAGCAGTTCCTCGCCCTGGCGCACCAGCGGCTCGCGGCCGAGCACCAGACGCAGGTCGGTGAGCTGACGCAGCGGGAGCAGGCCGTGCGGGCCATGGTCGAGCCGATCGCCCGCACCCTGGAGCAGGTGCGCGGCGAGCTGGCGACCGCGCAGCAGGCCCGGGCGGCCGGCGAGGCGGCGATCGGCGAGCAGGTGCGCGCCATGCGCGAGCAGTCCGAGCAGCTGCGGTCGCAGACGTCGCAGCTGGTCAGCGCGCTGCGCGCGTCGCACGTGCGGGGCCGGTGGGGCGAGGTGCAGCTGCGCCGGGTCGTGGAGGCCGCGGGGATGCTCGCGCACGTCGACTTCGTCGAGCAGGCGTCGGTGCGCACCGACGACGGCGTGCAGCGCCCCGACATGGTGGTGCGGCTCGCGGGCGGCAAGAGCGTGGTGGTCGACGCCAAGGTCGCGTTCGTCGGGTTCCTCGAGGCGACGGAGGCCGAGGACCCGCGCGTGCGGGCCGAGCGGATGGCCGCGCACGCCCGGCACATGCGCGCGCACGTCGACGCGCTGGCCGCGAAGCGCTACTGGGACCAGTTCGCCCCGGCCCCGGAGTTCGTCGTGATGTTCGTCCCGGCGGAGTCGTTCCTGCACGCGGCCGTGGACCAGGACCCGGCGGTCGTGGAGTACGCGTTCGAGCGCAACGTGGTGCTCGCGACGCCGACGACGCTGCTGGCGCTGCTGCGCACGGTCGCGTACGCCTGGAAGCAGGACGCGCTCGCGGCGAACGCGCAGCAGGTGCTCACGCTCGGCAAGGAGCTGCACGGACGGCTGGCCACGATGGGCGGGCACCTGACGCGCCTGGGCCGGGCGATCGACGCGGCGGCCGGCGCGTACAACCAGACGGTGGCCTCGCTCGAGACCCGGGTGCTGGTCAGCGCCCGTCGGTTCGCGGACCTGCACGTGGTCTCGGACGAGCTGCCGGCACCCCCGCCCGCGGACCCGCGCCTGGCCGCCGTGACGGCCCCGGAGCTGGTGGCGTTCGCGAGCGAGCACGCCGTGTCGCTGGAGGACCGCGTGCCCGCGGCGCGCCCCGCGGACGAGGACGCCGCGGTCGGCAGCCGGTGAGGCGGGGCCAGGACGGTCGGGCCTGCGCCCGGCGGTCCTGACGGGCCGTCGGCGTCGGACGCCCGGGCTCAGACGGGCTGGACGTCCAGCGAGCGGCGGCCCTCGCGGCGCGGGCGGGCGTCCGGCGCCCCGGCGGCACGCAGGTCGGTGCGCAGCTCGCGCGGCAGCGAGAACATCAGGTCCTCCGTCGCGGTGCGGACCTCCTCGACGTCTCCGAAGCCGAGCCCGGCCAGGCGGGCGAGCAGCTCGTCGACCAGCACCTCCGGCACCGACGCGCCCGACGTCACGCCGACCGTCGTCGCGCCCTCGAGCCACGCCGGGTCGAGCTCCTCGGCCCGGTCGATGCGGTACGACGTGCGCGCACCGGCGTCCAGCGCGACCTCGACGAGCCGCACCGAGTTCGACGAGTTCAGCGAGCCGACCGTGATGACGACGTCGCAGGCCGGGGCCATCTTCTTCACCGCGACCTGTCGGTTCTGCGTGGCGTAGCAGATGTCGTCGCTCGGCGGGTCCTGCAGGTGCGGGAACTTCTCGCGGAGCCGGCGCACGGTCTCCATCGTCTCGTCGACCGACAGCGTGGTCTGCGAGATCCACACGACGCGCTCGGGGTCGCGGACCTCGATGCCGTCGACGGCGTCCGGGGAGTTCACCACCTGGATGTGCTCGGGCGCCTCGCCCTGGGTGCCCTCGACCTCCTCGTGCCCGTCGTGCCCGATGAGCAGGATGTCCATGTCGTCGGCCGCGAACCGCACGGCCTCCTTGTGGACCTTCGTGACGAGCGGGCAGGTCGCGTCGATGGTCTGCAGGCCGCGCGCGTCGGCCGCGGAGCGCACCGCCGGGGAGACGCCGTGCGCGGAGAACACCAGCCGGGCGCCCTCGGGCACCTCGTCGGTCTCGTCGACGAACACGGCGCCGCGGGCCGCGAGGGTCTCCACGACGTGCTTGTTGTGGACGATCTCCTTGCGCACGTAGACGGGGGCGCCGTAGTGCTCGAGGGCCTTCTCGACGGCGACGACGGCGCGGTCGACGCCGGCGCAGTAGCCGCGGGGGGCGGCGAGGAGCACGCGACCGCGACGAGGGGCGGAGGCGTCCACGGAGGGGCGGTCGACGGCGGCAGAGGTCACGTGTCCAGTCTAGGTGGCCCCGGGAGCGGCACACGTGGAGAGGTGCACCCGCCCGGTGCGGACCGTGTGCAGAGGCGGTGGGTGCCGTGGGGCAGGCTGGGGGCGTGGACGCCGACGCACCCCTCCCCCTGCCGCTCAAGGCGGCCGAGACGACCGCCGAGCGCCCGTGGCCCGTGCGTCACCTGGCCCCCAAGGTCGCCGAGTACGTGGCCCGGATGCCACCGGTGTGGGTCGAGGGGCAGGTGCTCAACCTCAAGAGGTGGAACTCCCTCCTGTTCCTCACGCTGCGGGACACGGACCTCGACATGTCGCTGTCGGTGACGCTGCCCGCGGTGGCCGCGATGTCGTTGGGCGAGCGGTTCGCCGACGGCGCCCACGTGGTGGTGCACGCCCGCCCGCAGTTCCAGCCGAAGAAGGGCTCGCTCGGGTTCTCCGCGGACCGCGTCCGGCTGGTGGGGCTCGGCGAGCTGCTCGCCCGGATCGAGCACCTCAAGGGCGTGCTCGCGGCGGAAGGGCTGTTCGACGACGCCCGCAAGGTGCCGCTGCCGTTCCTGCCCGGCGTCGTGGGCCTGGTGTGCGCCCAGCAGGGCGACGCCGAGCACGACGTGGTGTCCAACGCCCGCGCGCGCTGGCCCGCCGTGCAGTTCGAGATCCGCCGCGTCACCGTGCAGGGGCCGAGCGCCGTGCCCGAGGTCACCGCGGCGATCGCGGAGCTCGACGCCGACCCGCGGGTCGACGTCGTCGTGGTCGCGCGCGGCGGCGGGTCGTTCGAGGACCTGCTGCCGTTCAGCAACGAGACGCTCGTGCGCGCCGCCGCGGCCTGCCGCACGCCCCTGGTGAGCGCGATCGGCCACCACATGGACGCGCCCCTGCTGGACCTCGTGGCGGACCTGCGCGCGTCGACGCCGACGGACGCCGCCAAGCGGGTCGTGCCCGACGTCACCGAGGAGCGGGCCCGGGTGGTGCAGGCCCGTGCCCGGGCGCGGGCCGCGGTGACGCAGCGCGTGGCCCGCGAGGCCGCGATGCTCGAGCACTGGCGGGGCCGGCCCGTGCTGGCCCGCCCGACGACGCTGCTCGACCCGCACGAGCAGGGCCTGCACCGCGCGCGCGACCGGGGGCGCACGCTCCTCGACGCGGCGGTCCAGCGGGCGGCGACGCAGGTCGTCGGGCTCGCGGCGCAGGTGCGGGCGCTGTCCCCCGCCGCGACGCTGGAGCGAGGGTACGCGGTCGTGCAGGGCCCGGACGGCCGCGTGGTGCGCGCCCCGGACGACGTGGCGGCGGGCGACCGCCTGCGGGTGCGCGTCGCGACGGGCGAGCTCGCGGCGGACGTCGTCGCCCCCTGACGTGGGCACGGCGTCGGTCGGCCCTGGTTGACTGTGCCCGTGGCCGGCACCCGACAGACCCTCCCCGCGGACCCGACGCAGGACGACGCGCGCCCCGACCCCGCCTCCCTGGGCTACGAGGAGGCGCGCGACGAGCTCGTCGCGATCGTCGGCCGGCTGGAGTCCGGTGCGGGGACCCTCGAGGAGTCCCTGGCGCTGTGGGAGCGCGGCGAGGCCCTCGCGGCCCGCTGCCAGGAGTGGCTGGACGGCGCGCGGGAGCGGCTGGCGGCCGCGCGCGGCGAGGAGCGCACCGGCACCGGCCGGGACGCGACGACGGACGAGGAGGTCCACGGGTGAGCAGCACGGACGCACGGGCGCTGGTCGTCGGCGAGGCACTGGTCGACGCGGTCGTCCGCCCGGACGGGTCGCGCGCGACGTACCCCGGGGGCAGCCCCGCCAACGTCGCGCTCGGCCTGGGCCGCCTGGGCCGGCGCGTCGACCTGCTCACCTGGCTCGGCGACGACGACGACGGCGACGCGGTCCGCGCCCACCTGGAGGCTTCGGGCGTGCGGGTGCTGCGGGGCACGACCCGGCCGGCGCGCACCCCGGTGGCGACGGCGCACCTGGACGCCGCGGGCGTCGCCACGTACGCGTTCGACCTGACGTGGGACCTGCCGGACGCGTGGGACGAGGACCCGGGCGACCCGCTCGTCGTGCACACCGGGTCGATCGGCTCCGTCCTGGTGCCGGGCGGCGCGAAGGTCGCGGACCTGCTGCGGGCGCGGCGGGCGACGTCGACGGTCACGTACGACCCGAACCTGCGGCCCGCGCTCATGGGCGACCCCGCGGACGTGCGGCCCCTCGTCGAGGCGCTCGTCGAGCTGTCCGACGTCGTCAAGCTCAGCGACGAGGACCTGGCCTGGCTGCTGCCGGGCGAGGACCCGGCCGACGTGGCCGCCCGGTGGGCGACGCGCGGGCCCGGCCTCGTCGTCGTGACGCTCGGCGGCGAGGGGGCCCTCGCGGTGACGTCCTCGGGCGCGCGGCTGACGGTGCCGGCGCCGCGTGTGGAGGTCGCCGACACCGTCGGCGCGGGCGACTCGTTCATGGGCGGCCTCGTCGACGGGCTGTGGTCGGCCGGCCTGCTGGGCGCGGACCGCCGGGACGCCCTGCGGGGCGCGGACTCCGCGACCCTCGAGCACGTGCTGGCGCGGTGCGTGCGCATCGCGGCGATCACCGTGTCCCGCCCGGGCGCGAACCCGCCCGGGACGGCGGAGCTGGAGCCGCCGACGGACGCGGAGCACCAGGAGACCGCGGTCCGCACGGGCGCGGACGGCACCGTCGTCGACACGACCCCCCAGGACCCGGGCACGCACGGCACGGTGCGGCAGGCCACGGGCGGAGGCGACGCGTGAGCGGCACCACGAGCGCGGCACCGGGCCGCCCGACGACCCCGGCCCAGGCGTGGGCCGAGCTGCGCGACGGCAACGTGCGCTTCGTCGACGGGCGCATGGAGCACCCCTCGCAGGGCGTCGACCACCGCGCCGGGCTGAGCGTCGCCCAGCACCCGTTCGCGGTCGTGTTCGGCTGCTCCGACAGCCGGGTCGCGGCCGAGATCATCTTCGACCAGGGCCTGGGCGACGTGTTCGTGGTCCGGACCGCCGGGCACGTGCTCGACACCACGGTGATCGGCTCGATCGAGTACGGCGTCGAGGTGCTCGGTGCGCCGCTGGTCATCGTCCTGGCGCACGACAGCTGCGGCGCCGTGGCCGCCGCGACGGAGGCGATCAGCGGCGGCCAGGTGATCCCCGGCTTCGTGCAGGCGGTCGTCGACCGGGTGATCCCGTCGATCATCGGCCTGACGGCCTCGGGCCGGCCGCTGGACTCGTTCGACGCGGCGACGCTCGGGCACGAGCACGTGCTGCACACGGCGCGCCAGCTGCACTCCTACTCGGTGTCGCTCGCGGACAGCGTCGCGGCGGGCCGGTGCGCGATCGTGGCCGTGGAGTACACGCTCGCCGACGGTCGCGCGCGGCTGTCCCACGTGATCGGCGACATCGGCGCCGGCCCGGGCGTCGTGCCCGAGGCCTGACCGCCGCCCGGGCGGCGCCCGACCAGGACCACGACCGCGGGCGGGTGCCCGGCGGCGCCCGTCCGCGGCGGTGCTGGGGCAGGATGTCGCCATGACTTCCACGACCGGTCCCGACGTCGCGACCACGTCCGGCGAGGACGCTGCCGAGTACCGCACCGAGCACGACACGATGGGCGAGGTCCGCGTGCCCGTCCACGCCCTGTACCGCGCGCAGACGCAGCGCGCGGTCGAGAACTTCCCGATCTCCGGCTCCACGCTGGAGCGGGGGCACGTCGAGGCCCTCGCGCGCATCAAGAAGGCCGCCGCGCTGGCCAACGCCGAGCTCGGCGTGCTGGAGCGCGACGTGGCCGATGCGATCGCGGCGGCCGCCGACGAGGTCGCGTCCGGCGTGCACGACGCGCACTTCCCCGTCGACGTGTACCAGACGGGCTCGGGCACGAGCTCGAACATGAACACCAACGAGGTCCTGGCGACGCTCGCCACGCGATCCCTGGGCCGCGAGGTCCACCCCAACGACCACGTCAACGCGTCGCAGTCGTCCAACGACGTGTTCCCGACCTCGGTGCACGTCGCGGCCACGGCGGGCGTCGTGCGCGACCTGGTGCCCGCCCTGGAGCACCTCGCCGGCGCGCTGGAGGAGAAGTCGGCGGCGTGGGCGCACGTGGTCAAGGCCGGTCGCACGCACCTCATGGACGCGACCCCGGTGACGCTCGGGCAGGAGATGGGCGGCTACGCCGCCGCGGTGCGGTACGGCGTCGAGCGCCTGCAGGCGGCGCTCCCCCGGGCCGCGGAGGTGCCGCTCGGCGGCACGGCGGTCGGGACCGGCATCAACACCCCCGCGGGCTTCCCGCAGCGGGTGATCGCCCTGCTGGTCGAGGACACGGGCCTGCCGCTGACGGAGGCGCGCGACCACTTCGAGGCGCAGTCCTCGCGCGACGGTCTCGTCGAGCTGTCGGGTGCGCTGCGCACGATCGCGGTGTCGCTGACGAAGATCTGCAACGACCTGCGCTGGATGGGCTCCGGCCCCAACACCGGGCTGGGCGAGATCGCGATCCCGGACCTGCAGCCGGGCTCGTCGATCATGCCGGGCAAGGTCAACCCCGTGGTGCCGGAGGCGGTGCTCATGGTGTGCTCCCGGGTCGTCGGCAACGACGCGACCGTGGCGTGGGCCGGGGCGAGCGGATCGTTCGAGCTCAACGTGCAGATCCCCGTGATCGCGTCGGCCGTGCTGGAGTCCGTGCGGCTGCTGGCGAACGCCTCGCGGGTGCTCGCGGACCGCACCGTGGCCGGGCTCGTCGCGAACGAGGAGCGGGCGCGCGCCCTGGCGGAGTCCTCGCCGTCGATCGTCACGCCCCTGAACCGGGTGATCGGCTACGAGGCGGCCGCCAAGATCGCCAAGCACGCGGTCAAGCACCAGGTCACGGTGCGCCAGGCGACGATCGACCTGGGGCACGTGGCGCGGGGCGAGCTGACGCTCGAGCAGCTCGACGCGGCCCTCGACGTGCTGGCGATGACCCGGCCTCCGCAGGCCTGAGGACGCACGACGGGCGGTGCGCGGGAGGAGTCCCGCGCACCGCCCGTGGCGTGCCCGGCGTGGCGTCAGCCGGCGGCGCCGTCAGCCGTCGAGGCGGAAGCGCTCGACCTCCTCGCGCAGCCCGTCGGCGACGCGGGACAGGTCGCCGACCGCGTCGTGCACGCCGTCGGCCTCGGTGCGCGAGCGGGCGACGTCCTGCGCGACCTGGTGCATGGACGTGGCGATGTCCTGGGTGCCGACCGACGCGACGACGAGGTTGCGCTCGACCTCCGCCGTGGTGGCCGACTGCTCCTCGATCACCGCGGAGATCGACGACTGGTGCTCGTCGACGGAGCTGATGGCCTCGGCGATGCGGGCGACGGCGTCGGACACGTCGGCGGCGTCCTTCTCGACGGCCGTCAGGACGGGTGCGATGGTCTCCAGCGCGACCGACGTCTGCTGCGCGAGCTCCTTGACCTCGCCGGCGACGACCGCGAACCCGCGGCCCGCCTCGCCGGCGCGGGCGGCCTCGATGGTCGCGTTGAGCGCGAGCAGGTGCGTCTGCCCGGCGATCGCGGAGACGGCGGACACGACGTCCTTGATCTGCGAGGACGACGCGCCCAGCCGGCTGGCGGCGCCCGCGGCCTCGCCGGTGATGCCGACGGCGTCGCCGGTCCGCCGCTGCACGGACGTGACGTCGCGGGACACGGACTGGATCGTCGTCTGCATCTCGGTCATCGCGGCGGTGACCGCCCCGACCTCGGACGACACGACGTTCGCGCTGTCGGACACACCCGACGCGCGGTGCGCCGACTCCGACGCGACGGTCACCAGGGCGGTGCTGGACTCGTCGAGGCGGACCGCGGTGGCGCGCAGGTCGCCCGCGCCGTCGCGCATGCGGGTCACGGCGCCGCGCATGCCCTCGACGGCCTGCGCGAGCGCGACGCCCATGGCCCCGACCTCGTCCGTGCCCTCGGGCCGGACCTGGACGGCGAGGTCGCGCTGCGCGACACGCTGCAGGGCCTGCGTGAGCCGCCCGATCCGACGCACGAGGCGCCCGGTGTAGGCGGCCACGCCGGTCACGGCGACGAGCGCGACACCCGCCCCGACGGCCAGCAGCGTGAGCGCCAGCTGCCGGGACCCGGCGCGCAGCTCGTCGGCGACGGCGGTGACCTCGGCCTGCGGGGCCCAGGCCACGACGGTCCAGCCCCAGGCGGCCGAGCGGGTGACGACGGCGGCGGCGGGTGCGCCCTGGACGTCGACGGTGCGCTCGAGGCGCGCGCCGGGCTCGAGGGCGGCGGCGGCCTCGACGAGCTCGGCGGCCACGTCGTCGGCGAGCACCGGTGCCTGCGGCACGACCGTGGACGCGTCCGACGCGAGCACGGTCAGGGCGCCGCCGGTGCCGACCGTCACGCCGGCGAGGGACTCGCGCACGGGGGCGTCGACCTCGGCCTGCGGGACGCCGACGAACAGGGCGCCGACGACCTCGTCGTCGACGACGACCGGCGAGTACGCCGTGACGTAGGGGACGCCGACGACGGCCGCGACACCGCTGAACGTCTCGCCCCGCAGGAGGGTGTCGACGACGGGGGTCGGTGAGCCGTCGGCCGCGACGGCGGGGATGTACGTGCCGATGGCGCGGGCACCGTCCGCGTTGGGCACGGTGGTGGCGACGCGCAGCATGTCGCCGTCGTCGTTCATCCGCTGGAAGACGGTGACCGCGGCGCCGCTGAGCAGGTCGGTGACGCCGTCGACCACGGGGGTCGGGGTGTCGACGTCGGCGTTCTGGCCGAGCCAGGTGCCGCCGATCTGGAGCGCGGGCAGCGTGACGTCCTGCGCGTCGCCCGTGACCTGGTTCGTGGCGGACCAGCGCACGGGCGCCCCGAACGTGACGGCACCGGCCTCGGCGACGACCTGCTCGGCGACCCGCAGGTCGCCCCGGACCTGCGCGCCGACGGTGTCGACCTGGGTGTCGACGAGCGTGACGGCGTGGTCCGCCGAACCGGTCAGGGCGGAGTCGACGAGGGTCGCGACCTCGTCGACGGCCTGGTCGGCCAGGCCGGCGCTGAGGACCCCGCCGACGGCCGAGAGGGCGAGCGCTGTCGCCACGACGGCCCCGCCGCCGGCGAGGACCAGCCGGGTCCTTAGGCCGCCACGGCCGCGCGCGGGGGCGGCGGCCGGCGCCGGGGCGCGCTCGGCCCCGGGTGCGGGGTGCGGACGTGGCACGTCGGCCGGCGCGGTGCGCGGGAGGGGGGTGCGTGTGGTCACGGGTGTGCTCCGGGTGGTGGGGAGGCGCCCGGGAGCCACCCCGGGACCGTCGGTGGCTTCACCCGGTCGATCGGCACCTCACCCGGGACCTTGAACCCTCGTCCAGGTTCTCACCCCGTGCTAAGCCGCCCGGGTGAGCCGTCAGGGGCCCGACATCACGGACCGTCACCGACCCGTGACATGGAAGCGTTCCCAAAGCAGCGCCCCGGCGGCTACGGTCGGTCCGCGGACGGGCGCCGGGGCCCGCAGGACGAGGAGGTCACGTGGGCTGGAGGGTGCGCCTGCTCGCCGCGCGCGTGCGCGACCAGCCCGGCGCGCTGCTCGGCGTCCTGGCCGTCATGCTGCTCGCCACCACGCTGCTGGGTACCTTCGCGCAGCTGCTCACCCTCGTCGGCACACCCGCCGTGGCGTCCGAGCTGGACCGGCTCGACCCCCGCACGACGGCCCTCGACGTCCGGGTGCGGATGGGCCGGGCCGACCCCGACGAGGCGCTCGCCACCGCCGGGGCCGTGGTCGACGACCTGGTGGGCCCGCTGCCCAGCACCCGGACCACCTGGGTCACCGGCCGCATCCAGACGCTGCCCTCGACGGCCTCGGGGCGCGTCGCGCTCGGGTACGCCGCCAGCACCCCGGCCGTGCCCGGGCACGCCCGGCTCCTCGCCGGCGACTGGCCCACGCAGGCCCGCGACGACGACGGCCACCTGCTCGTCGCCGCCCCCGCGAGCGCCGCGGAGGCGCACGGCTGGGAGGTCGGCGACGTGGTCGCCGTGCAGGCACGCGACAGCGCCCGCACCGACGCGTGGCGTGTCGTCGGGGTCTACGAGGCCACCGGGCCGGCGTCCGCATGGAGCCGCGACCTGCTGGGCGGTGCGGGCCACGACCCGGCGTTCCCGGCGCCGGGGACGTTCGGCGGGCTGATCACCGACGCCTGGGGGCCGTTCGTCGTCGTGCCGGGCGCCCTCACCGGCGCGGGCACCGTGGACTCCGCGTCGCTCGTGGTGCAGCCGACCTTCGCGCAGGCAGCCCCGGGTGCGCTCGCGGGGCTGCGGCAGCGGCTGCCCGACGCGCAGGTGGCGCTGACGGCGTCGATGGGCGACTCCGGTGCGGGTGCGGTCCTGACGACGCGGCTGGGCGGTGCCGTCGAGGCGGCGTCGCGCGAGCTCGCGGTGACCCGGGTCGGCGTCGTCGTGGTCGGGCTGCTCCTGACGCTCGTCGCGACGACCGTGGTGCTGCTGGGGGCGCGGCTCCTGGGCGAGCGGCGCACCGGCGAGGACGAGCTGCTCGTGGCACGGGGCGCGGCACCGGCCCAGCTGCGCACGGTCGCGGTCGTCGAGGCCGGGGTGCTGGCGGCGGTGGTCGCCGCGGCGGCGCCGCTGCTGGTCGCGGCCGTCAGCCGGGCGGGGTCGGGCGTCGGGTCGCTGCAGCGGGCGGGGCTGGTGGCCACGGGTGCCCCGTCCGCGACCGTGTGGCTGACCTGCGCCGGTGCGGCCGCGCTGCTCGCGGCGGGCCTCGTGGTGCCGGCGTGGCGGTCCGCCGGGGCGTCGCGGCACGCGCACGCGGGGCTGGTGCGGGCCGGGGCCGACGTCGCGCTGCTCGCGCTGGGTGCCGTGGGCGTGGCCCAGCTGCTGCAGCACGGCCCCGCGGTCGGTGCCGGTGCGCCCGACGTCGTGCTGGTCGTGGCGCCCGCGCTGGTCGCGCTGGCCGCGGCGGTGCTGGCCGTGCGGCTGGTCGGGCCGCTGGCCGCGGGCGCCGACGTCGTCGCACGTCGGGCGCGGGGCCTGGTGGCGCCCTGGGCGGCGTGGCAGGTGGCCCGGCGCCCGGGCTCGGCGGCGGGGGCGACGGTGCTGCTCGTCCTCGGGGCGACCGTGCTCTCGTTCACCCTGACGTTCGGTGCGACGTGGCGGACCTCCCAGCTGGAGCAGGCGGACCTGACGGTCGGCACGGACGTGCGGGGTGCGTCGGGCCTGGCGGACGCGGTGGCACGCTCGCAGGAGGTCGCCGCGGCGGCGGTGGCCGTGGGCGCCCCGGTGCCGGTGCCGGTGGTCGACCGCGACGTGCGGATGGCCCGCGCCGAGTCCGGCGACCGCGGGCAGAGCGCCCGGCAGGTGCGGCTGCTCGCGATGCCCCTGACCGACCCGGACGCGCTGCTGCGCGGTCGCACGGAGGACGGCTGGGCCGCGGCGACCGCCGACGTGCGCCCCGCCGACCGGGACGCGCTGCGCGCCGGCGTGCCGCTGCCCGCCGGTGCGACCTGGCTCTCGGCCCGGGTGCAGGTCGGGTCGACCCCGTCCGCGGAGGGCTCGGGCGAGCTGCACGTGGTGGTCGAGGACGCGCGGGGCGTGCGCGCGTCCCTGCCGTCGGCGCTGCCGCGGCTGACCGGTGCGCACGACGTGCGCGTCACGCTGCCCGGCACGGACGACGGCCTGCGGGTCGTGGGGCTCACCACGCACCTGCGGCTCGAGGAGACGGGTGCGACGGACGGCTCGGCGGGCGCACCCGCGGGCGACCTGGTGGTGGTGCAGATGACGGTCGGGCAGGTGCGTGCGGGCACGGACGACGGCACGACGGGCGACGAGGACGTGGACCTCGGGGGCACGACGTGGTCGGGCACCGTGGCGGCGGAGGGCCTGCCCCGGTCGACCGCGCAGGCCGCGCCGGGCGGTCTGCGCGTGACGCTGCCGGTGTCGCGCATGCAGGCCGCTGCCGACGGGTCCGTGCTGGGGGTCGCGACCGGCCCGGAGGTGGAGCTTCTCCCCGTGGCCGTGACGCAGCGCCTGCGCACGGAGGGCGACGTGCAGGAGGGCGACCTGCTGCACCTCGAGGTCGGCGGCGTCGGGGTGCAGGCCGTCGTCGCGACCGTGCTGCCCTGGGCACCGGGGGCCCCGCACACGCCCGCCGTGCTGGTCGACCGGGACGGGCTGCAGCACGCCGCGGCGGCCGCGGGCACCGGCGACGCGCTCGTGGACGCGTGGTGGGGGCCCGCGGACGCGTCCACGGCCCCCGCGCTGGCCGCGGCCCTGGTCCAGGCGGGTCTCGACGACGTCGTCACCCGCGCCGACGCCCGCACGCAGGCGCTCGAAGGCCCGCTGCGGGTCGGGGTGCCGGCGGCGCTCGTCCTCGTGCTGGGGGCGACCGGCGTGCTCCTGCTCGTCGGCCTCGCGAACGACGCGGCGGTCGGGGTGCGTGTGCGGCGGCTGGAGCTCGCGCGGCTGCAGGCGCTGGGCCTGGGCCGGGGGGCGGTCGTGGTCGCGCTGCTGCTCGAGCGGACGCTGCTGCTGGTCGTGGGCCTGGGCGCGGGCGTCGCGGCGGGCCTGGGCCTGGGCCGCCTGCTCGGACCCGTCCTGACCGTCTCGGCCGACGGCGGGCCGCCGGTGCCCGACGCCCGCGTCGACTGGGCGTGGGGCACGCAGCTGCCGGTGCTTCTGACCGTCGCGGTGGCGTGCACCCTCGTCGTGGTGGTGGTGTGCGCGGTCCTGGTGCGCCGCACGTCCGGCGCCCTGCTGCGGATGGGCGACCGGTGAGCGCGCCGGCGGCCGTGGCGACGGCGGTGCGCGCCACCACGGGCGAGGCCGCGCTCGTGGCCCGCCGGCGCGCACGCCGGGACGCCGGGCTGCTCGCGGCCACCGCCGTCCTGCTGCTGCTGACCCTCGTCGTCGCGCTCGCCCTGCCGCGGATCGCGTCGCGCACCGCGGACGTCGCCGTGCGCGACGCCGTGCGGGCCGCGGGTGCCGAGGCCGACCTGGTGGTGCGGGGCCTGCCCCCGGCGGCGACGTACGGCGCGCCGGACCACCTGTCGCAGGCGGCGTCGGACCTGCGCTGGCTGGAGGCGCGCGTCGGCGACGTGGGCCCGGACGTCGTCACGCTCGAGACGCCGGGGTTCGTGACGGGCACGCCGCGCGGCCCTGTCCTGGCCCGCTTCGTGCACACCGGCCGCCCGGACGTCGACGACGCGGACGGCGGGGTCCGCTGGACGAGCGGCGCGGCACCGCAGACCCGTCCGGAGCCGGCCGAGGACGAGGAGGACGCCGCGACGTCGCCGCCCGAGCCGCGCGTCGTCGAGGTCGGTGTCGCCGAGCGGACCGCCGCCGAGACGGGGCTGGCGGTCGGCGACGAGATCGTCGTGACGACCGCGACGACGAGCGGCGGTGCGCGTGCGGTCGTCACCGGGCTGTACACGCCGGTCGACCCCGCCGACCCGCGGTGGCGCACGGTGCCCGACGCCCTCGGCCCCGTGCGTGCCCCGCCGGCCGCCCGCGCGGAGAGCTCCGTCGCGCTCCTGGTACCCGAGCCGGCCGTGCGCGGACTGATGGCGGCGAGCGCCCCGGCGGCGGTCCGGGCGTCGGCGCGCACGGTCGTGACCACCGAGGGGATGTCGCTCGCCGACGCGCTCGCGCTGCGGGACGACCTGGCGCCGCACGTCGGGCAGGGCGGCCGGGTCGAGACCGCGCTCGTCGACGTGCTCGCCGCGACCGGCGCACGGCTCGCCGCGGCGCGCGCGCAGGCGTCGGTGCTCGTGGCGGGGCTCGGGACCGTCGGGGCGCTCTGCCTGGTGCTCGCGGCCGGGCTGCTCGTGGACCGCCGGCGCACGCACCTGGTCGCGGAGCGGGCCCGGGGTGCGGGCCTCGCCGGCGTCGCGCTGCGGGCCGCGCTGGAGAGCGTGCCGACCGCGGTGCTGGCGCTCGGCGTCGCGCTCGCCGTCGTCCTGCCCGTCGGCGGGACGGGGGCACCCGGGGTCGCGCTGCTGGTGGCGCTCGTCGCGGCCGCCGCCCCACCGGTGCTCGCCGTCGCGGCCGCCGCCCGGGCGTGGTCGCCGCGGCGCGTGCCGGCCGACCGTCGCGAGCGGGCCCGGCACGCCGCGCTCGTCGCGGCCCGGCGCGTCGTCGCCGAGCTCACGGTGGCGCTGCTGGCCGCGGGTGCGGTCGTCGCGGTGCGCCAGCGCGGGCTGGTCCCCGCCGCCGGCGGCGAGGTCGACCCGCTGCTGGCCGCGGCCCCGGTGCTGCTGGCGGCGGCCGCCGCGGTCGTCGTCGTGCGCGCGACCCCGGCGGCCGTCGGCGCGCTGCGCGGCGTCGCCGACCGCACCCGCGGCCTCGGCGCGACTCTCGCGCTCGCCCGCGCGCAGGGCGCGACCACGGGCGTCGTCGCCGTGCTCGCCGGCACGGTCGCCGTGGCTCTCGTGGTGCTCGCGGGCACCGTCCTGCACACCGTGCGCGTCGGGCAGCGGGACGCCGCGGCTGCGCTCGTCGTCGGCGACGTCCGCGTGGACGGCACCCTGCCGGCCGGCCTCGCCGACGACCTGCGGGCCCGAGCCGGCGTCACGCACGTCGCCCAGGGCGCGCAGCTGCCCGGCCGGTCGCTCGGCTCCCGCACGGGCGCCACCGCGACGCTCCTCGTGGTCGACGCCGCCGAGCTCGCCGCGGTGCGCACGGCCGCCGGGCTGCCCGTCGACCCCGACCTGGCCGCTCTCGCCGACGCCGGAGCCGGTGCCGGTGCCGGTGCCGTGCCCGCCCTGCTCAGCCCGGACCTGGCCGACCGGCTGGCGGGCCTGCCCCTGCGCCTGGGGGTGCTCGACGGCTCCGTGGACCTCGAGCTGCGGGGCACGACCACGCTGACCCCCGACCCCGGGGCCCCCGCCACCGACGGCCGCGCGGCCCCGCCCGACGGCGGGGACGACGACGGGCTCGTCGTCGTCGACCGGGCCGCGCTCGCCGCGACGACCACCGCACCCGCGGCGGACCGGCTCTGGGCCGCGGGGCCCGGTGCAGGTGCCGCCGTCACGGACACGGGCGTCGACGCGCAGGAGGGTGTCGACGTCACGACGCGCGACGGCTGGTGGCGCGCCTGGTCGGGGTCCGCGCTCACCGCGGGGCTGACGTCGCTGCTGGGCGCCGGCACCGCGCTGCTGCTGCTCGACCTCGTGCTCGTGCTCGTCCTCGTCGCGGTCGCGTCCGCCCCCGCACGCGGTCGCACCCTGTCCGCGCTGCGCACCCTGGGCCTGGACGCCCGCACCGCGGCCTGGGCCACGGCGGGCGAGCTCGCGCCCCTCGCCGCGGGCGCCCTCGTCGGCGGCACGCTCATCGGCCTGGCCCTGCCCCTGCTCGTCGGCGACGCCCTCGGGCTCACGCTGCTGACGGGCGAGCCGCAGACCGCCGCCGTCCGGTGGACGGCCTGGCCCGTGGCGCTCGCGGCGGCCGCCAGCCTGGCGGCGCTGGCCGTGGCCGTGGTCGCCGAGCAGGCGGTGCGCCGGCGCGACCGCCTCGGCGAGGTCCTGCGGGTGGGCGAACGATGACCGGCCGCCACGCCGCCCCGTCGGCACCCGACGCACCGCCGCCCCCGCCCGAGAAGGAGCCCCCCATGACGACGACGGGACCGACGCTCACCGCGCTCGAGGAGCGGGCCCGGGCCCGCCCGGCACCGGTGGGCGAGGGTGCGCTCGTCGCGTGCGAGCAGCTCGTGCGCATCTACCAGTCCGAGGGCGTCGAGGTGCAGGCGCTGCAGGGCCTGGACCTGGCCGTCGGCACCGGCGAGCTCGTGGCGGTGGTCGGTGCGTCGGGCTCCGGCAAGTCCACGCTGCTGGCGATCCTGTCGGGCCTGGACGTGCCCACGGCGGGCCGCGTGCGCGTCGGGCCGTGGGACCTGATGACGATGACGCCGCGGGAGCGGGTCGCGTACCGGCGCTCCATGGTGGGCTTCGTCTGGCAGCAGACGGCCCGCAATCTCGTGCCCTACCTCAGCGCGCAGGAGAACGTGGCCCTGCCGATGGCCCTGGCGGGCGTGCCGCGCCGGGAGCGACGGACCCGCACCGCCGAGCTGCTCGACGTGCTCGGCGTGGGGTACTGCGCCGGCCGGCGGCCGCACGAGACGTCGGGCGGCGAGCAGCAGCGCGTCGCGATCGCCGTCGCGCTGGCCAACCGCCCGCGGCTGCTGCTCGCGGACGAGCCCACGGGCGAGCTCGACACCGCGACGTCGGCGGACGTGCTGGGCGCGGTCCGCGCGGTCAACGCCGAGCTCGGCACCACGGTGGTCGTCGTCACCCACGACGCGGGGGTCAGCGAGCACGTGAGCCGCACGGTCGCGATCCGGGACGGCCGCACGAGCACCGAGGTGCTGCGCCGCACCACCACCCACGACGACGGGAGCGAGCACGTGGTCGCCGAGGAGTACGCCGTGCTGGACCGGGCGGGCCGCGTGCAGCTGCCGCGGGAGTACCGGGACGCGCTCGACCTGGTGGGGCGGGTGCGGCTGACGCTCGAGGACTCCCACGTCGCCGTGCGCCCCGGCACGGCCGAGGGGCACCGGTGAGCGCGGGGACCGCCGTGGCCGCACCGCTCGTGCGCGTCGAGGGCGTGCGCCGCTCGTACGGGCACGGTGCCGCCGCGGTCCACGCCCTGCAGGACGTGCACCTCGAGCTCGCCGCCGGGGAGCTCGTCGCCCTCGTCGGACGCTCCGGGTCCGGCAAGACGACCCTGCTCAACGCGATCGGGGGCCTCGACCGCCCCGACGCGGGTCGCGTCGTGGTCGACGGCCACGACGTGACGTCCCTGGACGAGCGCGGGCTGGTGCGCCTGCGCCGCGACGTCGTCGCGTTCGTCTTCCAGACCTTCGGGCTGGTCCCGGTGCTCACGGCCGCCGAGAACGTGGGTGTGCCGCTGCGGATGCGTCGGATGCCCGTCGCGGAGCGGGAGGCCCGGGTCGAGCTGCTGCTCGACCTCGTGGGCCTGGGCGGGCACGCGCGCCAGCGGCCCGGGCAGCTGTCGGGCGGGCAGCAGCAGCGGGTCGCGATCGCCCGGGCGCTGGCCGGGTCGCCCCGCCTGCTCGTCGCCGACGAGCCGACGGGGCAGCTCGACACGGAGACGGGCCGCGACGTCATGGCGCTCATCCGCGCCGTGGTCGAGGCCGAGGGCATGACCGCCATCGTCTCGACGCACGACCCGCTGATGGTCGCGCTGGCGGACCGCACGCTGCACCTCGTGGACGGGCGCCTCGTCGACGCGTGACGCGCCCCGCGCGGCCGGGGCGGGCCGGTCGCGCGGGGCGCGGCGTCAGGCCGCCGGGTCGGGGGCGAACTCCCACCGGACCTGCAGCAGCCGGTCGTGGAAGTCGAACACGGCCTGGTTCTCCCAGCCGTTGCCCGACGCCGGGTCGGCGGGGTCCCACCCGCTGCCGGCGACGGCCGTCCACGTGCCCTCCCAGTAGAAGACGCCCAGGCCCCGGTTGCCCGGCAGGCCGGCGACGACGTTCTGCACGGCCCGCAGGTAGGACGCCTGCCCGGCCGCGGTCGCCGGGAAGCCCGGGACCACGGACGCGCTGCTGAAGATGTTGGCGTGCGCGTCGTCCTGCGCGGTCGTGAAGCCGTAGGCCGTCTCGACCACCGCGAGCTGCTTGCCCGGGAACGCCGCGAGCAGCGTGGTCGCGGCGGCCTGCAGGTCGGCGAGGCTGCCGTGCCAGTACCCGTAGAACGACAGGCCGATGACGTCGAACGGCACGCCCTGGGCCTGCGCCTGGGAGTACCACCACTGCAGGGTGCTGACGCCGGAGTCGAGGTTGGTCAGGTGCAGCACGATCTTCGCGTCGGGCTGGACGGCGCGGGTCGCGTTCGCCCCGGCCTTCAGCAGCGTGCCGAGGTTCGACCAGCTGGACACCGCGCCCGACGCCGCCCCGCCGGTGACGAGCATCCCGGGGTTGATCTCGTTGCCGATCTGCACCATGTCCGCGGGCGTGCCCTGGTTCTTCAGGGCGGTCAGCACGTCGGTCGTGTGCGCCGCGACGGCGTTCGCCAGGCGCGCCAGGTCGTACGACGCCCACGCCGCAGGGACCTTCTGCGCCCCGGGGTCGGCCCACGTGTCGGAGTAGTGGAAGTCGACGAGCAGGCCCATCCCGGCGGCGTCGACGCGCCGCGCCATGGCGAGGACGCGCGCCTTGTCGTTGAAGCCGTCGGCGGGGTTCACCCAGACCTTGAGCCGCGCGTAGTTCACGCCGGCGTCGCGCAGGATCGTCACGGGGTCGCCGGCCACGTCGCCCGCGGTGCGGTACACCGCGCCGAACGCCTCGTTCTTGGGGACGGACGACATGTCCATGCCGCGCACGGGCCGGGTGATGCGCCCCGCGGTGAGCGTGACGTCGTCGAAGTGCGCCCACGCGCCGCCGACCGTGGTGGCGGTGCGCAGCGACACGGTGCAGCTCGACCCGGTGGCGTACGCGGAGACGGCGACCTGCACCCAGCCGTCGTCCTGCTCGGTGCTGGGCACGGTCTGGTACCGCCAGGCGGCCCCGCAGCCCTCGAGGCCGATGCGGGTGACGTCGAGCGCCTGGCCGGGCGTCGCCGACCCGGAGCGCGCCCAGACGCGCAGCGTCCACCAGCCCGCGCTCAGGCCGGTGACGGTCTGCCGCAGCTCGGTCGTGTACGCCCCGGACGACCACAGGTTGGCCCGGCGCGTGCCGCCGTGCGCACCGCTGGCGGCGACGGTGGCGGCGGACGTGGTGCCGGTGACGGTCCAGCCGGTCAGGGCGGACCCGCTGGACTCGAAGCCGGGGTTGGTGATCGTGGGCGCCGCCTGCGCGGGGCCGGCGAGGGTCGTGCCGATCAGCACGACCCCCAGGGCGGTGGCGACGGCTCGTGCCAGTCGCCGGGTGCTCGTCCTCATGCGTCCTCCTCGACGCGCCGGGCCGCGAGCGTGTGCGGTCGTCGTCGACCCCCTGTGACCGCTCACAGCCACAGCCTGCGAGGCGGGACACTATCGGGTGAACGCACCGCGCGGAAGAGCACCGTCACGCGGGCGGCCCGCCCTGGGACCGATCCCAGGACAGGCCGCGGACGTCCGGCGCCAGGGCACCCGCCGGTCAGGCCTCGATGCCCTCGAAGAGCTCGGTGACCAGGGCCGCGACGGGCGAGCGCTCCGACCGCGTGAGCGTCACGTGCGCGAACAGCGGGTGACCCTTGAGCGCCTCGATGACGGCCGCGACGCCGTCGTGCCGGCCGACGCGCAGGTTGTCGCGCTGGGCGACGTCGTGCGTGAGCACCACCCGCGACGACTGCCCGATCCGCGAGAGCACCGTCAGCAGGACGTTCCGCTCCAGCGACTGGGCCTCGTCGACGATGACGAACGCGTCGTGCAGGGAGCGCCCGCGGATGTGCGTCAGGGGCAGCACCTCCAGCAGGTCCCGGTCGAGGACCTCCTCGACGACCTCCTTGCTGACCAGCGCCCCGAGGGTGTCGAAGACGGCCTGCGCCCACGGGTTCATCTTCTCGGCCTCGGAACCGGGCAGATAGCCGAGGTCCTGGCCGCCGACGGCGTACAGGGGCCGGAACACCATGACCTTGCGGTGCTGGCGCCGCTCGAGCACGGCCTCCAGGCCCGCGCACAGCGCCAGCGCGGACTTGCCCGTCCCGGCGCGGCCGCCGAGCGAGAGGATGCCGATCGACTCGTCCAGCAGCAGGTCGATCGCGACACGCTGCTCCGCGGAGCGCCCGTGCACCCCGAAGACGTCGCGGTCGCCGCGCACGAGCTGCACGTGCTTGTCGGGCGTCACCCGCCCGAGCGCCGAGCCGCGGGGGCTGTGCAGCACCAGGCCGGTGTGGCACGGCAGGTCGCCGGGGCTGCCCGCGAGCGCCGACGCGGGCGCCGGCACCTCCGCGAGCGGCACGGACTCGTGCTCCCACAGGTCGGCCATCTGCTGCTCGGTGAGGTCGATCGCGTCCATGCCGGTCCACCCGGAGTCCACGGCGAGCTCGTGGCGGTACTCGTCGGCGCGCAGGCCCACCGCGGACGCCTTGATGCGCATCGGCAGGTCCTTCGACACGACCGTGACCACGTGGCCCTCGCGGGCGAGGTTGGCCGCGACCGCGAGGATCCGGGTGTCGTTGTCGCCGAGCCGGAAGCCGGAGGGCAGGACCTGGTCGTCGACGTGGTTGAGCTCGACGCGCAGGGTGCCGCCGACGTCGGTCACGGGGACGGGGGCGTCGAGGCGGCCGTGCTGCACGCGCAGCTCGTCGAGCATCCGCAGCGCCGACCGGGCGAAGTAGCCGAGCTCGGCGTGGTGCCGCTTGGCCTCGAGCTCGGTGATGACGACGACGGGCAGGACGACGTCGTGCTCGGCGAACCGGCGCAGCGCGCGGGGGTCGGACAGCAGGACGGAGGTGTCGAGGACGAAGGTCTGGCGCACGTCGTCGGGGACCGGGGACGGGGCCGTGCCGGCGGGCGTCCGCCCGGTCGCCACGTCGGCTGCGGGTGCGTGCTGCTGGGTCTGGTCCACGGCGAGCTCCCTCCGGCGCGTCAGCGCCGAGTCGGGCGTCTCCTGCCGGCTCGGCGGCACGCGCCGGGGCCGGCATCAGGCGACGGGACGAGGTCGGCCGGCCGAGGGCCGGTCCGGCCCTCCTCCCGGAGCAGGTGCTCCATGGGCTGGCCTCCCGGGACGACGGGGCGTCGTCCTCGGGGCGACGGTAACCCGGCGCACCGACAGCGGGTGTTACGCGCGCCACGCGTCATCAAGATGTCACACGCTGTTCACGCGGGCTCAGCGGCCGAGGCGACGCTCGCGCTGGGCGTAGGAGCGCAGGGCCCGCAGGAAGTCCACGCGACGGAAGTCCGGCCAGTAGGCCTCGCAGAAGTAGAACTCCGACTGCGCGCTCTGCCACATGAGGAACCCGCCGAGCCGCTGCTCGCCGGACGTGCGGATGACGAGCTCGGGGTCGGGCTGCCCCTTGGTGTACAGGTGCTCGGCGATGTGCTCGACGTCGAAGATCTCCGCCAGGTCGTCCAGGCTCGAGCCGGTGCCGGCGTGGTGGCGCAGGAACGACCGGACCGCGTCCGCGATCTCGTGCCGGCCGCCGTACCCGACGGCCGCGTTGACGTGCAGCCCCTGCACGTCGGCGGTCGCGGCCTGCGCGGCGCGCAGCGCGTCACGCGTGCGCTCGGGGAGCATCTCGAGCGCACCGACGGGCTGGATGCGCCACCGCTGGGCCTGCGCGAGCTCCCCGACGACGTCCTCGATGACGGTCAGCAGGTGGCCGAGCTCGACCTTGTCCCGCTCGAGGTTGTCGGTCGAGAGCATCCAGAGGGTCACGACCTCGACGCCCACGTCCTCGGACCACTCGAGCAGCTCGGCGATCTTGTCCGCCCCGCGCCGGTGCCCGTGCGCCGAGGAGACCCCGCTGCTGCGCGCCCACCGCCGGTTGCCGTCGAGGATGACGCCGATGTGCCGCGGCAGCTGCTCGGGGGGCAGCGAGGCGGCGAGCCGGCGCTCGTACAGGCCGTACAAGGGGTGCGGGAGACGCACGCGTGCCCCTCCTGGTCGTGGGTGCGGTGGACGTCGCTCACCGTACCCGTGCCCGGTGTGTGGTGGGGCCGGGTCGGTCCTGCGAGGATCGGGCGCAGGAGGCCCGACCCGGGACGATGGCCGCTTGCCCGTCACCTGCGCTCGCATAACCTACGGTGACGTAGGTTTCCTCACGAAGGACGGCACCGCATGAGCTCGACACCCGCACGACGCGACGGCGGCGGCCTGCGCCGCGGCGTGGAGGACGGCCTGTCGCGGGTCGGCGACAAGGTCGGCGAGGCCGCCGGCGCCGTCGTGGAGAACGTCAAGCCGCTCCTGCGCGGGTGGATCCACGCAGGGATCAGCCCGTTCGTGCTGGCCGCGGGCATCGTGCTGGTCACGCTGTCCCCCACCGCGGCCGCCCGCTGGTCCAACGCGGTGTTCGCCCTCTCGGCGGTCATGCTGTTCGGCACGTCCGCGGTCTACCACCGCGGGACGTGGTCGCCGAAGGTCGCGGGCGTCCTGCGCCGCCTCGACCACACCAACATCTTCCTCATCATCGCCGGCTCCTACACGCCGCTGGCGGTCCTGCTGCTGCCCGCCTCGACCGCGCGCACGCTGCTGGTCGTCGTGTGGACCGGGGCGATCCTCGGGCTGCTGGCGCGGGTGTTCTGGCTCAACGCCCCGCGGTGGTTCTACGTGCCGATCTACGTCGCGCTGGGCTGGGTCGCGGTCGGCTTCATGCCCCAGTTCTGGCAGACCGGCGGGCCGGCCGTCGTCTGGCTCGTCGCGGGCGGCGGGCTGGCGTACACCCTCGGCGCCGTGGTGTACGGCCTCAAGCGGCCCAACCCGTCCCCGCGCTGGTTCGGGTTCCACGAGATCTTCCACGCGCTGACCGTCGTCGGGTTCACGTGCCACTACATCTCGGTGTCCATCGCGACGTACGCGCTGCGCTGACCGGCGTGCCCCGCCCTCAGGGGCGGGGCACGACCGCGTACCGGCGGTTGGCCAGCGACGGGTTCTGCGCGCGCACCTCGTCGAGCGCGACGACGTCCAGGTCCACGGTCCGCACCTGCGGCTGGTCGTCGAGCTCGAGCCCCACCACCCCGTCGGGGCCCACCACGAGCGAGCGCCCCACGACACCGCGCCCCGCCTGCCCCACCGCGACGACGACGCTCGTGCACTCGATGGCGCGGGCGACCGCGAGGGTCCGCCAGTGCATGGCCTTGAGCCGCCCGTCCGCCCACGCGGCCGGCACCACGAGCGCCCGCGCACCGGCGTCGACCAGCCGGCGCGCCGACTCCGGGAACCGCAGGTCGTAGCAGGTCATGACGCCGAGCCGCAGGCCCGCGACGTCCAGCACCAGCGGGTCCGCGTCCGCAGGCCCGGGCGCGAGGCGGTCGGACTCCCGCTGGCCGAAGGCGTCGTACAGGTGCACCTTGCGGTACACCCCGGCCAGGGCACCCGTGCCGTCGACGGCGACGACGGCGTTGACCGCGCGCGGGTCGTCACCGTCGGCGGGCAGGGTCGTGCCCGCGAGGACCGCGGCACCCGAGCGGGCCGCCTCCTCGCGCAGCATCGTGACGAACGGCCCGTCCAGGGGCTCGGCGAGGGCGGCGCCCACGCCGTGCGTGTCGTACGCGCTCGCGTACTCGGGCAGCACCACGAGGTCGGCGTGCACCCGGGCCGCGCGGCGCAGCACGTCGCGCGCCACGTCGCGGTTCGCGCGCCGGTCGGCGCCGACGACGAGCTGGCCCAGCGTGACCCGCACCGCGGGCCGCTCGGGGGGCGCGCTCACCGGCCGCCCGCCGACCACGCGTCGCCGGCCCGGCCGCAGCGCGGCATCAGTCGCCGCCCCCGCCGCCACCACCGTCGGACCCGCCGGACGACCCGCCGTCCGACGAGCCGCCGGACGCCCCCGCGTCGGCCGACGGCGACGCGTCGGGCGTCGCGGCCCCGCCGTGCCCGTGGTCGGACCCGTGCAGCGCCGGGCCGTCGCCCGACGTCGCGTCGGCCGCCGTCGTCGCGGCCGCCGGCCCGCCGACCACCGACGCGCCGCCGTCCCCCTGCTGCTCACGCTGCTGCCAGCGGTGCTGCGAGCGACGCATGCGCCGGCTCATCGAGACCGCCAGCGCGATCACGGCCAGCGCGAGCGCGAACGTCGCGACGAAGCCGATGAACCCGGGCGACCCCTCGCCCGTGGGCGTGACGGTGGGCCCGGGCAGGACGTCCGCGGGCAGCAGCACGTGCGGGGCCAGGTGCAGCAGGTTCATCGGGCGTGCTCCGTCCCGCGGATCCCCGCGAAGAGGTCGTCCTCGGGCAGGGTGCTCGCCACGCGGGACTGCGCGAGCTCGAAGTCCTCGGTGCGCCACGTGGCCAGCTCGACCTCGCGCGGCACGGCGAAGAACCAGCCGTCGGGGTCGATCTGCGTCGCGTGCGCGCGCAGCGCCGCGTCCCGGGCGGCGAAGTAGTCGGCGCACTCCACGCGCGTCGTCACCGGGCGCTCCGGCACCTCACGGGCCTGGCGCGAGTCGATCCAGTCGCTGAACGGCGACTCGACGCCCGCCGCGACCAGCGCGTCGTGCACCGCCCGCATGCGCACGAGGGAGAACCCGTGGTTGTAATACAGCTTCAGCGGCGTCCAGGGCTCGCCCCGGCCGCGGTAGCGCTCGGGGTCGCCCGCGGCGGCGAACGCCTCGACCGAGACCCGGTGGCACATGATGTGGTCGGGGTGCGGGTACCCGCCGGAGGGGTCGTACGTCGTGATGACGTGCGGGCGGAACGCGCGCACGGCCTCCACCAGCGGCGCGGACGCCTCCTCCAGCGGGACCAGGGAGAACGAGCCGTCCGGCACGGGCGGCAGCGGGTCGCCCTCGGGCAGCCCCGAGTCGACGAACCCGAGCCACTGCTGCCGCACGCCGAGCGCCGCGGCTGCGGCCGCCATCTCCTGCCGGCGGACCGCCCGCATGGCTTCGAGCCCCTCGGGGGCCGGGCCGTAGCCGGGGTTGAGCACGTCGCCGCGCTCGCCGCCCGTGCAGGTCACGACGAGGACCTCGACGCCCTCGGCCGCGTAGCGGGCCGTCGTGGCGGCCCCCTTGCTCGACTCGTCGTCGGGGTGCGCGTGCACCGCCATGAGGCGCAGCCTGTCCGAGCTCACGTGGGGCCTTCCGTCGCAGGTCGGGGGACGAGAGACAATGATCCCTCACACCGGCTGCACCTGGAGGACCCGTGACCGTCCCGGCCCCACGCCCGCCCGCGGGGCGCTACGGCCCGGAGCCGACCGACGCCCGCCGCCGGCTCCAGCGCGTGGCGCTCGCCCTGCTCGTCGCGGCGGCGATGGTCGTGGTCGCCTGGATGGGCCGCGGCGTGCTCACCGACCCCGTGCAGTGGCGCGACGTCGGCTTCTCGGTCGACTCGGCGACGTCCGTGCAGGTGACGTTCGAGGTGACGACGCGGGACGGTGCCGCGGCCACGTGCCGGGTGCAGGCCCTGTCGCAGTCCTACGCGCAGGTCGGGGTGCTGGACGTCGACGTGCCCACGTCGCCGACGTCGACGCGGCGCGTCACCGTGACCGTGCCGACCGTGGAGCAGGCCGTCACGGGCACCCTCGACGGGTGCGACCCCGCACCCTGAGGCCCCGCACGGCCGGTGCCGACGGCCCCGCCTTGGTAGGGTCGTCGTTTACGCCGCCCCGGTCCGGCGTCGTACGACTGGTCGACGCGACCGCGCCGTGACACCCGCTCCCGTCCGCGCACCCGCCACCGCCCGCCGTCCGCGCCACCGGGGTTCCTGCCGCCGGGAGACCGGCGGCGACCCCTGTGCGAGAAAGGAGCGATCGTGACAGACACCACCGCGGCCACGTGGCTGACCCAGGAGGCGCACGACCGCCTCAAGGAGGAGCTGACGCACCTCGAGTCCGTCGGGCGCAAGGAGATCGCGGACCGCATCGCGGCGGCCCGCGACGAGGGCGACCTGAAGGAGAACGGCGGCTACCACGCCGCGCGCGAGGAGCAGGCCAAGCAGGAGGCCCGCATCCGCGAGCTGCAGGCCAAGCTGCGCAACGTGCAGATCGGCACGCCCCCGGACGACGGCGTCGTCGAGCCCGGCATGGTCGTCACGGCGGTCGTCGCGGGCGACGAGATGACGTTCCTGCTGGGCTCGCGCGAGATCGCGGGCACGGCGGACATCGACGTCTTCTCCCCCACGTCGCCGCTGGGCTCGGCGATCAACGGCCGCAAGGTCGGCGAGAAGACCTCCTACGAGGCGCCGAACGGCAAGCAGATCCCGGTCGAGATCACGGCGGCCAGCCCGTTCCACGGCTGACGCACCGACCCACGACGGCGCCGCACCCCTCGGGGGCGGCGCCGTCGTCGTGCGGGACGCGCGGGGTCAGGCCTCGCGGATGGTGTAGCCGGCGCTGCGCAGCCCGTGCAGGAGCGTGCCGCAGTGCTCGGGCCCCTTCGTCTCGATCTGCAGGTCGATCGCGACCTCGCTGAGCGCCAGGTCGCCGCCCGTGCGGGTGTGGGCGACGTGCATGACGTTGCCGCCCATGGCCGCGACGTCCTGCAGCAGCCCCGCCAGGGCGCCCGGTGCGTCCTCGACGCGCACGTGCACGTGCAGGTACCGGCCGGCCGACGCCAGGCCGTGCCGCACGACGCGCAGCAGCACGAGCGGGTCGATGTTGCCGCCGGACAGCACGCACACCACGGGACGCCCGTCGCCGGCCCAGGCGCCCGGGTCGGCCATGAGGGCCGCGACGGCCGCGGCGCCCGACGGCTCGACGACGAGCTTGGCCCGCTCGGCCACGAGCAGCAGGGCCCGGGACAGGTCCTCCTCCGAGACGGTCCGCACCGGCACGCGGTGGCTCGCGAGCACCTCGAACGGCACGTCGCCCGGCAGGCCCACGGCGATGCCGTCGGCCATGGTCCGCAGCTCGGGCGCCCGCAGCGGCCGGCCGGCGGCCAGCGAGGCCGGGTAGGCGGCCGCCCGCGCGGCCTGCACGCCCACGACCCGCACGTCGGGCCGGTCGTGCAGCGCGGCGGTGATGCCGGCGGCCAGCCCTCCCCCGCCGACGGGCACGACGACGGTGCCGACGTCGGGCACCTGGTCCAGCACCTCGAGCGCGACGGTGCCCTGCCCGGCGTCGATGTCGGGGTGGTCGAACGGGTGGATCAGCACCGCGCCGGTGCGCTCGGCGTGCTCGCGGGCGCTGACGAGGGCCTCGTCGACGGACGTGCCCACCAGCTCGACGTGCGCGCCGTACCCGCGGGTCGCGGCGATCTTCGGCAGGGCCGCGTCGACGGGCATGAACACGACCGCGTCGATGCCGAGCAGCCCGGCGGCCAGGGCCACGCCCTGCGCGTGGTTGCCCGCGCTGGCCGCGACGACACCGCGCGCCTTCTCCTCCGGCGACAGGCGCGACATGCGCACGTAGGCGCCGCGGATCTTGAACGACCCGGCGCGCTGCAGGTTCTCGCACTTGAGCCACACGTCGACGCCCACGAGGTCGGACAGGGCACGGCTGCGCTGCACGGGCGTGGGCTCGGCGACGCCCGCGAGCAGGGCGGCCGCGTCGAGGACGTCCTGGGGGCCGATCACGCGGTCACCTGCCCCGTGCCGGTCGCGGGCGGGGTCGACGGGCCGGTCGCGGCGGGCGCGTCCGTCGTCGCCCGGTCGGCCGAGGCCTCCTCCGCGGCGGCGGCGAGCGCGCGGTCCAGCACGGGGTGGCGTCGTGGTCGGACGTCGACGTGGTCGTCGGTGCCCAGCTGCGGGAACTTGTCGTGCCCGTGCAGGTACAGCACGACCGTGTTGACGACGGCGGCCAGCGGCACCGCGAACAGCGCCCCGACGATGCCCGCGACGAGCGAGCCGCCGGCCACGACGAGCAGCACCGCCACGGGGTGCAGCGACACCGCGTGCCCCATGAGGAACGGCTGGAGCACGTGCCCCTCGATCTGCTGCACGACCAGCACGATCGCCAGCATGATCAGCGCCGAGACCCAGCCCTGCGTGACCAGGGCGACGAGCACCGCGACGGAGCCTGTGACGATCGCCCCGACGAACGGGATGAACGAGCCGAAGAACACGATGACGGCCAGCGGCACCGCCAGCGGCAGCTGCAGCAGCGCCGCCCCGGCACCGATGCCGATGGCGTCGACGCCCGCGACGAGGATCTGCGTGCGCGTGTACGCGCCGAGCGTGACCCACCCGCGCCGACCCGCCTGGTGCACGCGCTCGCGCGAGCCGCGCGGCAGCAGGCCCACGGTCCAGGCCCAGATGCCCCGGCCGTCGAACAGGAAGAACAGGGTGCAGAAGACCGCGATGAGCGCACCGGCGAACACGTGCCCGACGGTCACGCCGACCGACAGGGCACCGGCCGCGAGCTGGTCGCTGCTGCCGACGATCGCGTCCTGCGCGCTGCTCAGGTAGGTCTCGATGTCGCTCGTCGACAGGTGCAGCGGCGCCCCGGCGAGCCACGCGAGGAGCTGCCCGACGCCCTCCTCGGCCTGGTCCCACAGCTCGGCGATGCCCTGGACCATCTGCCCGCCCGCGAGCGCGAGCAGGCCGCCGACGAGGACGAGCAGCGAGACCACCGCGACCGCGGCCGCGGCGGGCCGCGGCAGGCGCAGCACCCGGTGCAGGGCGTCGACGACGGGCGCGAGGAGCACGGTCAGCAGCAGGGCGATCGCCACGGGGATGACGATGACCTTGAGCACGGTGACGAGCCACAGGCCCACGGCGACGGCCGCGAGGATGACGAGGGTCCGCCAGGACCACGCGGCGGCGGCCCGCACGGACGGCGGCACGGGGTCGGTCGGGGCCGGCGGGACCGTGGGGGCGGGCAGAGGGGTGCCCTGCGGCTGCGGCTCGTCGGTGAGGTCCTGCGCGGGGGTGGTCGGGGTGCTCACCGGCCGAGCCCGGCGGCGGCGAGCGCCTGCTCCAGGTCGGCGAGCAGGTCCTCGACGTCCTCGATGCCGACGGACAGGCGCACGAGGTCGGCGGGGACCTCGAGCGCGGTGCCGGCGACGGAGCCGTGGGTCATGCGGCCGGGGTGCTCGACGAGGGACTCGACGCCGCCGAGGGACTCGGCGAGCGTGAACACGCGGGTGGCGCCGCAGACCGCGACGGCGGACTCCTCCGAGCCGGTACGGAAGGCGACCATGCCGCCGAACCCGCGCATCTGCCGGGCGGCGACCTCGTGCCCGGGGTGGTCGGGCAGCCCGGGCCACAGGACGTGCGTGACGCCGGGGTGGTCGACGAGCATCTGCGCGACCGCGGCGGCGTTGGTCTGGTGCCGGTCCATGCGGACGGCGAGGGTCTTCAGGCCGCGCAGGGTCAGCCACGCGTCGAACGGGCCGGCGACGGCACCCGACGCGTTCTGCCCGAAGGCCACGGCGTCCAGCAGTGCGGTGGTGCCGGTGGGGCCGACGAGGCCCGCGGGCAGCTGGGCGCCGTCCGCGACGACGACCGCACCGCCGACGACGTCGGAGTGCCCGCCGACGTACTTGGTGGTGGAGTGCACGACCGCGTCGGCGCCGAGCGCGAGGGGGCTCTGCAGGTACGGGGTGGCGAACGTGTTGTCGACGACGAGCACGGCGCCGACGGACCGGGCGTGCACGGCGATCGCCTCGATGTCGGCGATGCCGAGCAGGGGGTTGGTGGGCGTCTCGACCCAGATCGCCTTGGTCCGGCCCGGCACGATGGCCGCGAGCACGGCGTCGGGGTCGGACAGGTCGACGGGCGTGTGGTCGATCCCCCACGGGCCGAGCACGCGCGCGATCAGCCGGTACGTGCCGCCGTACGCGTCGTCCGGCACCACGACGTGGTCGCCGGGCCGCAGCACGGCGCGCAGCAGCGTGTCCTCGGCCGCGAGGCCCGAGGAGAACGCGAAGCCGGCCGCGCCGCCCTCGACGGCCGCGAGGGCCTCCTCCAGGGCGTGCCGCGTGGGGTTGCCCGAGCGCGAGTACTCGTACCCGTCGCGCAGGCCGCCCACGCCGTCCTGCTTGTAGGTCGAGACCTGGTGGATCGGCGGCACCACGGCCCCGGTGCGGGGGTCGGGGTCCTGACCTGCGTGGATGGCACGCGTCGAGAACCCTGCGGTGGTCCAGTCGTGGGCGGCGTCGAACGGGTCGGTCGTCACGGGTCAAGGCTAGGTGCTGCGGGGGTGTGCTGCGCCGCCGCACGCGCGGAACACGGCGGCCGTGCGCACGGTTGGAGCGGGTGGACGAGGGGAAGGAGAGCCACGATGGCCTCGCTGTACGACCTGCTCATCGGATCGTCGGCCCGCACGCAGATGGTCGACGCCGACCGCGCGCTCAAGGGCCGCGACGACTACGCCTACGAGGTGCCCGCCACCCACACGGTGCTCGGCACCCCCCTCCAGGGCCCCTGGCCCGAGGGCACCCGCGTGCTGTACCTGGCCTCCGGCTGCTTCTGGGGCGCCGAGAAGGAGGCTTGGCAGCTGCCGGGCGTCGTCACCACCGCCGTCGGGTACATGGGCGGCTTCACGACGTACCCCACGTACGAGGAGACCTGCACCGCCCGCACCGGGCACACCGAGACCGTGATGGTCGCGTACGACCCGACCCGCCTCTCGGACGTCGACCTGCTCCGCCACTTCTGGGAGGAGCACGACCCCACGCAGGGCTTCCGCCAGGGCAACGACGTCGGCACCCAGTACCGCTCCGCGGTGTTCACCACGACGCCCGAGCAGCTCGACGCCGCCCGCGCCACCCGCGAGCAGTACGCCCCGCGGCTGAAGGCCAACGGCTACGGCGACATCACCACGGAGATCCGCAGCGCCGACGAGGCCGGCCCGTTCTACTACGCCGAGGCCTACCACCAGCAGTACCTCGACAAGAACCCGGGCGGCTACTGCCCGGTCAACTCCACCGGCGTCGCCTGCCCGGCCCCGCCGGCCTGACCCTGCCCTCGCGTGCCCGGGACCTCCCGCTGAGGTCCCGGGCGCGCTCGGCGTGAAGATCGATGGCCATGCCGCTGGCGCGCGGCGCGAAGGCAAGAAGAAGCCCCAGGCGCTTGAATCAGAGGCGACACTGGGGCGTTCACCAGCCAGGCTAGCGTCCTCAGGCTTCAGGCTGGCAGGGCCAGCCGCCTTGTGGCAGCGCCAGGCTTTTGTCGAGGGGCACGAGATCGTCTCCGGTGTCGAGCACCACGCTCTCGTCCGCGGCCGGGGCCCTGCCGCCCGGGGCGACGCTCGGCCCCGCGGACCCTCGCCCTGCGCGTCGAGGGACCGGCGGTCACGGACGGGCAGCAGGTGGTGACATCGGCCGCTCGGCCGGCTCTGGGACCTG
Organism: Cellulomonas sp. SLBN-39; assembly: GCF_006715865.1. NCBI lineage: Bacteria > Bacillati > Actinomycetota > Actinomycetes > Micrococcales > Cellulomonadaceae > Cellulomonas > Cellulomonas sp. SLBN-39. Next base: position 487,511 of record NZ_VFOA01000001.1, read on the forward strand.
GACGCGCAGGTCCTGACGATCGGGACCTCGTGGTCCACCTGCACCGCGCTCCACCTCGCCGAGTACCGTGTGCACTACCCCGGACGCAGGTACGGTCGGTGGCCCGTCCCGGTCGGCCGCCGTCCGGACGGAGGCACACGGTGGGCGCAGGTTCCGGAGTTCGTCGCCTGGAAGGCGACGTCGACGAGCTCGGCGAGAGCAGCGGGTCGACGGTCCGCGTCATGTCTGGCATGGCCGGTCGGGCCCCGTGCCGCCTGGTCCCGTTCCGGGAGCTCGTCGACCACGCCACCCGGTGGCTGCCGGAGCACCGCGAGCTGACGCGGTTCACGGACCCGCACCGGCAGACGACGGACTGCCGGTGACGAACAGCATCGACGACGACCGGAGAGCGAGAAGTTGACTACCGAGGTACAGCTGCGTGCTGTTGTGGAGCAGGACCTGGCCACCTTCGAGGCGGCGCTCAGCTCCCGGGAGGGGACCGGTGAGTTCCAGTGGTTCGGCTTCACGTCGTTCCACGGGGTCCGGCGCCGGTTCGCCGAGGACGGCCTCATCGGGCCGGACGGCGGCGTCCTGACCGTCACGTGCGGCGGCGACTGCGCCGGTCGGGTGGAGTGGTTCCCGAGCGCCTGGGGGCGCCCGGCCACGTCCACCTGCTGGACGCTCGCGATCGCCATCCTCCCGGTGTGGCGCGGCCAGGGGATCGGCACCGCCGCGCAGGCGCTGCTCGTCGACCACCTCTTCAGCAGCACGAGGGTGGAACGGGTGCAGGCGTTCACGGACGTCGACAACGTGCCGGAGCGTCGCGCACTGGAGCGTTGCGGCTTCACGCTCGAAGGAGTTCTGCGGCGCGCGCAGTGGCGCGACGGCGGGTGGCACGACCAGGCGCTCTACTCGGTGCTGCGCCCCAAGGATCCGCAGGTGCCGTGACGCAGGTTCCGTCCGCGCTCCGCGGAGCCGCCGAGGAGATCACCCGCTCCCGCTTGGACGATGGTCTCGACGCCCAGGTGCGCACCCAACGACGTGCCGGTGGGGCAGCGACGGCCTGGACGAGCACTGGCCGGACCGCCGCCCCGCGTGAGCACAGGTGATCGCGGTGGAGGACCGGGCGGCCCGGCCCTGACGTACGCCGCTCGTCGCGGTCGCCGGTGTCGGTGGGGCGGCGCAGGATGGCGGGGTGCTGCTCGTCAAGGTCGCCGCTGCGTCCACCGCCGTCGCCGCGACGCGGTCGCGGCTGGCGAAGCGGGCCGTGCTGACCGGGGCGCTGCGGGCCGCGGCGGCGGACGGGCCGGAGACGGTCGCGGTGGTCTCGCGGTACCTGGGCGGGGAGCTGCGGCAGCGGCGCACCGGGCTGGGGTGGCGGTCGCTGACGACGCTGCCACCGGCCGCGGCGGAGGCGTCGCTCGACGTGCTCGACGTGGACCGGACGTTCGCGGGCATGGCCGCGCTGTCCGGGCCGGGGTCGGCCGGGGCGCGGCAGTCGGCCGCCGACGCGCTGCTGCGGGCCGCGACACCGGACGAGCAGCGGCTGCTCGTCGGACTGGTGACCGGTGAGGTGCGGCAGGGGGCGCTCGACGCGCTGCTGCTGGACGCGGTCGCCGAGGCCTCCGGCGTCGAGGCGGACGTGGTACGGCGGGCCGCGATGCTCGCCGGCGAGACCGAGGCGGTGGCCGTCGCAGCGCTCGGGGCGCCCTCCCCGGACGACGCGCGGCTCGCGCTGGGCGGGTTCGCGCTGACCGTGGGGCGGCCGGTCCGGCCGATGCTCGCGCAGTCGGCGCCCGACGTCCCCACCGCGGTCGCCCGCCTGGCCGAGGCCGGCGCGGACGTCGTCGTCGACACCAAGCTCGACGGCATCCGCATCCAGGTGCACCGGAACGGGGACGACGTGCGCGTGTGGACGCGCAGCCTCGACGAGATCACGGCCCGCGTGCCCGAGGTCGTCGCAGCGGTGCGCGCCCTGCCCGCGCGGGCGCTCGTGCTCGACGGGGAGGCGCTGGCCCTCGACGCCGAGGGACGGCCCCGCCCGTTCCAGGAGACCGCGTCGCGCAGCGCGACCCGTGACGCCGACGTCGCCGCGACGACCACCCTGACGCCGTTCTTCTTCGACGTCCTGCACGTCGACGGCCACGACCTGCTGGACGCCCCGCTGCGCGAACGCCTGAAGGCCCTCAACGCGGTGGCCGCCCCGCACGTCGTGCGGCGCGTCGTGACGTCCGACCCGGACGTGGCCGCCGCGCACCTCGCCGACGTCGTCGCCGCCGGGCAGGAGGGTGTCGTCGTCAAGGCCGCGGACGCCCCTTACGAGGCCGGGCGCCGCGGTGCCGCGTGGGTCAAGGTCAAGCCCCGGCACACCCTCGACCTGGTCGTCCTGGCCGTCGAGCGCGGGTCCGGGCGCCGCACCGGCGTGCTCTCGAACATCCACCTGGGCGCCCGCGACCCGGCGACCGGCGGGTTCGTCATGCTCGGCAAGACGTTCAAGGGCATGACCGACGAGATGCTGGCCTGGCAGACGCAGCGGTTCCGCGAGCTCGAGGTCGCCGACGACGGGTGGACCGTCACCCTGCGACCCGAGCAGGTCGTCGAGACCGCGTTCGACGGCCTGCAGCGCTCCACCCGCTACCCCGGCGGCGTCGCCCTGCGCTTCGCCCGCGTGCTCCGCTACCGCGACGACAAGACGCCCGCCGAGGCCGACACCATCGGCACGGTGCGGGCGATGCTGCCCCACGGCTGACCGCACGCCGACGTCCCGGCGCTGTCGCACGCGGGCGGCTGACACCATGGGTGTCGTGGACGAGCGGGACGCCGAGGTGGAGCAGAGCGAGGTCCGCGCGCTGCTCATGACATGGGACGCGATCGGCGTCGCCGAGTGGCCCGAGGCTGCCGACGAGTACGACTGCATGATCCGTCCGCTCCTGGAGCGGGTCCGACGAGGTGCCGACGTCGACGCGCTGCACGGGTGGGTCGCACGCGAACGCGTCGACCACTTCGGCCTGGACCCCGACCCCGCTGCCGACCTCGCGCTCGCCGCCGCCCTCCACCGCTGGTGGGGGGACCGGCAGGGGCACCGCTGACAGCACGGGTCGCCGTCCCGGGCCGAGGACACGTCGGCGGCCCGGGACCTGGCGGTACGGCGCACGGGTGCGACCGGACGTCCGGGGTCGGCGGCGCGGTCAGGTGCGGTCGTGGAGGGTGACGTGGTAGCCGTCGGGGTCGGCGAACGTGAACGTCCGGCCGAAGGGTCCGTCCACCGGTGCGGAGACGATCGTGCGCCCGTCGGCGGCCAGGGCGTCGTGGATCTCCTGGACGTCCGTTGCGTGCAGCCAGACGGCGACGCCGGTCCCGGGCCGGGAGACGGAGGCGAGGTCGGTGCCCGGCACGACGTCGCGGAGCGCGAAGGCGATGGGTGCGGTGTCGAAGACGACGGCGTGGGGCGGCCCGGCGGGTGAGCGCACGAGGCCGAGGTACCGCTCGTAGAAGGCCTGGGAGGCGGCGAGGTCGCGCACCTGGAGGGAGATGAAGTCGGGGCCGGTCGCGGGCATGGTGCTCCTCAGATAGATGTCAGGGACCTGACATGCACCACTCTATGTCAGGATGCTGACATGCAGCGCCATGGCACCGGGATCGACCTCGACACCTCGCTGGGCTACGTGCTCAAGGAGGCGGCCAGCGCACTGCGCTCCGCCATGGAGGACGCGCTGCGCCCCCTCGCCCTGGGGGTCACCCAGTACGCGTGCCTCGAGCTGCTGGACCAGCGACCCGGGCTGTCGGCCTCCGCCCTGGCGCGGGGCGTGTTCGTCACCCGCCAGACGATGAACGTGCTGCTCCAGGCCCTCGAGCGCGACGGCCTGGTGTCCCGGGACGCGGGCGCCGTCGTCGGGCGGTCGCTCCCCGCCCGGCTGACGCCCCAGGGGCGGGCCGCGCTGCAGGACGCCACCGCGGCCGTGCGCGCCGTGGAGGTGAGGATGCTGGCCGGGCTGACCGAGGCCGAGCAGGCCGACGCGTTCCGGGTCCTGACCGGCATGGCCCGCGCGCTGCGCGGCCCGGCGCCGACCGGGCCGGACGATGCGTGACACCGGCGCGCGGTGGTGAGACCCCCAGGCTGCTGGCAAGGTGTGCGGATGGGTGAGCCGGCGCACGGGCAGAGCACCGACGCGGCCGTGGCGGCACGCCCCGAGACCACCACGCCGCGCCCCGCAGGGGTGCCGGTGTCCGTGTGGCGGGTGCTGTCGGCGGCGCTGGTGTGCGGGTCGGCGGTGCTGCTGTTCGCCGTGCACGTACGGCCCGTGGGGTACGTGCCGCTGCTGGTCGGCGTCGCGCTGGCCTGGGCGGTCGACCGGGTGCTCGGTGCGGACCTGATGATCATCGCGGCGGGCATGGGGATCGTCAGCACGATCCCGCTGGGTGCGGACCTGTCCGACGCGGGCATGGTGCGGTTCACGATCGCGCTCGCACTGGCGGTGGTCGTGCCGTTCGTGCTGTCGCGGCACGTGCTCGGGGACGACGTCATCCGGTTCCCGTGGCGCACCGGCAAGCGGTGGACGCGCACGCAGTGGGTCTACCTCGTCAGCGTCGTCGGGGTGGCGTACCTGCTGCTGCCGTTCTACTTCCTGTCGTCCGGGGCCTACCAGAACTGGCCGACGGTCGTCACGGGCGACGAGGTCGCGCGGCTGTTCGTGGGCGTGAACGCCGTCGGCACGTGGGACGAGCTGTTCTTCATCTGCACGGTCTTCGCGCTGCTGCGCCGGCACTTCGGGCTGCGGACGGCGAACGTGCTGCAGGCGACGGTGTTCGTGTCGTTCCTGTGGGAGCTGGGGTACCGCGAGTGGGGGCCGCTGCTGACGATCCCGTTCGCGCTGATCCAGGGGTTCACGTTCTCGCTGACCAAGTCGCTGACGTACGTGCTGGTGGTGCACCTGCTGTTCGACGCGCTCGTGTTCATGGTCCTCGTGCACGCGCACACCCCCGAGCTGTTCGACATCTTCGTCACCGCGCCCGCACGCCCGTGACCACCCGTCCGTGACACCACGCCGGCACCGCCGCCGGACATCGCCAGGAGGCTCCCGATGACGCACGCCCTGACCACCTGGGCCGGGTCCCACACGTTCACCGGCGGGCCGGTCGTCCACCCGCGGACCGTCGAGGAGGTCGCCCAGGTCGTGGCGGGGGCACGGCACGTGCGGGCGCTGGGGTCGCGGCACTCGTTCAGCGACCTCGCGGACTCCCCCGGCACGCTCGTCGTGCTCGACCGGCTCGACGTGCCGACGGTCGTCGACGCCGCCGCGCGCACCGTCACGGTCGGCGGGGGCGTGCGGTACGGCGACCTCGCCCGCGACCTGCACGCGCAGGGCTGGGCCCTGCACACGATGGCGTCGCTGCCGCACATCGCCGTCGCCGGGACGGTGGCCACCGCGACGCACGGCTCGGGCGACACGACCGTCAACCTCGCGGCCGCCGTGCGGGGCCTGGAGCTCGTCGGCGCGGGCGGCCAGGTGCGCACGCTCACGGCGGACGACCCCGAGCTGGCCGGGTCGGTCGTCGCGCTCGGCGCGCTCGGCGTCGTCACCCGCGTCACGCTCGCGGTCGAGCCGGCGTACGACGTCGCGCAGGAGGTCTGGCTGGACCTGCCGTGGTCGACGGCGCTGGAGCGGTTCGACGCCCTGACGTCGTCGGCGGCGTCGGTCAGCCTGTTCACGGACTGGCGGGGCGACCGGGTGGGGCAGGTGTGGCGCAAGCACCGCGTGCCCCCGGGCGTGACGTGGCGGCTGCCGGAGCCGGGCGACGAGCTGGCCGGCGCGCGCCGCGCACCGGGCCCCGTGCACCCCGTGCCGGGCGCCGACCCGGCGGCGTGCACCACGCAGGGCGGCGCGCCCGGGCCGTGGCACGAGCGGCTGCCGCACTTCCGCCTCGACCACACCCCGAGCGCGGGGCAGGAGCTGCAGTCGGAGTGGCTCGTGCCCCGGGCGCACGCCGTCGCGGCGATCGGCGCCGTCCGCGACCTGGCCCCCCTCGTGCAGCCGCTGCTGCAGGTCAGCGAGGTCCGCACGGTCGCCGGCGACGACCTGTGGCTGTCCACGGCCGCGGGCGGGGACCGTGTGGCCCTGCACTTCACGTGGCACCCGCGCCGGGCCGAGGTCGACGCCGCGCTGCCCGTCCTCGAGGCCGCGCTCGCACCGTTCGACGCACGCCCGCACTGGGGCAAGCTCTTCGCCGCCACCGGGGACGCGCTGCGCGCCGTGCACCCGCGGTGGGACGACGCCCGTGCGCTGATGGCCCGCCGCGACCCCGAGGGGGTCTTCACCAACGCCTTCCTGCGGCGCACGGGGCTGCGCGACTGATCGACGGGGCGGGTGATCTCTGCCGCCCACAGGCTCTTCTCAGGCGGTCTCCAGCGGGACGCCGGGCTCCGCGCCGATCCTCAGATCGTCGCCCCGCCCCCCAGGAGCCCCCATGACCGCCACGCACGCCCCCCGCGCCGGCTCGCCCGACGTGCTGCCCGCGCCCCGCCCGCCCACCACCTCCGCACGGCTGCGCCCGCCGGTCCGACGCCGGTGGTGGTACGACGCGGTCGCCGTGGTCGTCGTCGCCCACCTCGCCGTGGTGACGACGCTGTGGTCGACCTCCGGCGGCCTCGACGTCAGCACGCCCGCCGCTGCCCTGTCGTCGACGGGCCGGCTGACCGGGCTGTGGGCGAGCGCGCTCCTGCTCCTGCAGGTGCTGGGCATGGCCCGCGTGCCGTGGGTCGAGCGGGCCGTCGGCCAGGACCGGCTCACCGCCTGGCACCGGTGGTCGGGCTTCACGTCGTTCTGGCTGATGATCGCCCACCTCGGCCTCATCACCGGCGCCTACGCGCTGCTCGAGGGCCGCGGCTACGTCGCCGAGCTCGTCTCGATGACCCTGACCCTGCCCGGCATGCTGCTGGCCGCCGTCGGCACCGCGCTGCTCGTCGCGGTCGTCGTGCTGTCGGTGCGCGCCGCGCGGCGCCGGGTCCGGTACGAGTCCTGGCACCTGCTGCACCTGTACGCGTACCTCGGCGTGGGCCTGGCCCTGCCGCACCAGCTGTGGACCGGCACGAGCTTCCTCACCCACCCGTGGGCCGCGACGTACTGGTGGGGCCTGTACGTGCTGACCCTCGGCGCCGTGCTCGTGCACCGGGTCGCCGTCCCGCTGGTCACGTCGTGGCGGCACGACCTGCGCGTGCTCGACGTGCGCCCCGACGGCGCCGGCGTCGTCTCCGTGGTCGTCGGGGGGCGCCACCTGGACCGGTTGCGCGTCGAGGCCGGGCAGTTCTTCGTGTGGCGCTTCGTCACCGGGCCCGGCTGGACGCGGGGGCACCCGCTGAGCATCTCCGCGGTGCCCACCGCGGCGGGCCTGCGCACCACCATGGACGTCACCGGCGACGACGGTGCACGCATCGCGGCGATGCGCCCCGGCACCCGGGTGCTCCTCGAGGGCCCCTACGGGCGGACCACCACGAGCACCCGCACCCGCCCCCGCATCGCCGGGATCGCCGCGGGCGCCGGCGTCGCACCGCTCGTCGGGCTGCTGCAGGACAACGCGGGCACGCCCGGCTCGGACACGCTGCTCGTGCGGGTCGGGCGGGACGACGAGCTCGCGCTGCGCGCCGACCTCGACGACCTCGTGCGCCACGCCGGGCTGCGCCTGCTGACCCTGCCGGGCCCGCGGTCCCGCACCGGCACCCCGTGGCTGCCGGGCAACCTCGGCCACCACCGTGGTCCCGCGGCGCTGCGCGAGCTCGTGCCCGGGCTCGTCGACCACGACGTCTTCGTCTGCGGGCCGCCCGCGTGGTCCGCCCACGTGGTCGACGACCTGCGCACCGCCGGCGTGCCGTCCGCACGCATCCACGTCGAGAGCTACGTCTGGTAGGCCACCGTGCGACGCATCGTCCTGAGCATCCTCGCCACCCTCTCGGGCCTCGTGGCCCTCTTCACCTACCCCACCAGCCTCGACCGGCCCCTCGCCACCGACGCGACCGCGGGCACCGCCGCCGGCACGTCGACGACGGAGCCGACCGCCGACCCGTCCGCCACCAGCGACGTCACCCCGGAGCCGTCGGCAGGCACGACGACCGCGCCCGCCGACGGCACGTCCGACACCACCACCGCACCGGCCGACGCCACGACCTCCGGCAGCGGCCTCGCCGACGGCACGTACACGGCGTCGACGACCATGCGGTACGGCGCGGTCACCGTCACCGTGACCGTCACCGGCGGCGCGGTCACCGGCGTCAGCGGGGCCCAGGCCTCGAACGACGGCAAGTCGCAGCAGATCGCGGCGGGAGCCATGCCCACGCTCGACCAGGAGGCCGTCGCCGCGGCCGGGGACGCAGGGATCGCGATGGTCTCCCACGCCACGTACACCAGCCAGGCGTACGCGCAGTCCCTGCAGGCCGCGCTCGACCAGGCGGCGCAGGCGTGAGCGCGGCCACCGACATCCCGGTCGCGCTGCTCGCCGACGACGCGCGCCGCGCGGAGGCCGACACCCTGGCGCGGCGGGCGGCGGACCTGCCGGCCCGCGGCTGGGTGGAGCACCGCATGGCGATGCCGTGGAGCCTGCGGGTCCGCGGCCCGCACGCCCACGACGAGGCCACCGCGCAGGTGGTGGCCCGGGCGTACGCGCTCGTCGCGGAGATCGACGAGCAGCTCAGCCCGTTCCGACCCGGGTCGGCCCTGGAGCGGTACCGCCGCGGCGAGCTCGCCCTCGCCGACGCCCCCTGGTCGCTGCGCGAGGTGCACCGCCGCTGCCTGCTGGCGCGCGAGGAGACCGACGGGGCGTTCGACGCGTGGGGGTGGCGCGACGGGTTCGACCCGACGGGCCTGACCAAGAGCTGGGCGGTCGCGCAGGTGCTGGACGTGCTGGCCGAGGTCGACGGCGACGTCGCGGTGGGGGCCGGCGGCGACGTCGCGGTCCTCTCGCGCACGGGCCTGCCCTGGCGGGTGGGCGTCGAGGACCCCGAGGACCGGTCCCGCCTGCTCGGCCACGTGGACCTGCGCGACGGCGCGGTGGCGACGTCCGGCACCGCGGCCCGCGGCGAGCACGTGCGCATCCCGGGCGGCGGTGCGGCGACGGGGCTGCGGCAGGCGACGGTCGTCGCGTCGTCGGTGGTGCGCGCCGACGTGTGGGCCACCACCGCCCTGGTCCTCGGCGCGGCACGGGCGCGCGAGCGGCTGCACGCGCTGCCCGGCACGTCGGGCCTGCTGGTCGAGCCGGACGGCACCGTGCACCGCTGGGCGACGCCCTGACGCACGTCGGCGGCCGTCCCCGCGGGTGCGGGGCGGCCGCCGACGTGACGGGTGTCAGCTGACGCCGACGATGTCCACGACGAACACGAGGGTGTCGCCACCCTTGATGCCGGCCTGCGGGACGCCACGGTCGCCGTAGCCCAGGTGGGACGGGATCGACAGCAGCACGCGCGAGCCGACCTGCTGGCCGACGAGGCCCTCGTCCCAGCCGGCGATGACCTGGCCGACGCCGATGCCGAAGCTGATCGACGAGCCGCGGTCGTAGGAGTTGTCGAAGACGTTCCCCTGCCAGGACTGGCCGAGGTAGTGGACCTCGATGTCCTGGCCGGCCTCGACGATCGCGCCGTCGCCACGGCTCAGGACGACGACCTCGAGCTCGCCCGACGGCGCGCCGTCGGGGAACGTGAGGACGGGCTTGGTGCCGTAGGGGCCCGAGACCTCGGGCAGGGCTGCAGCCATGTCGACTACTCCTTCGATGGATGACAGTGCCGGACCATCCTGCCGTGCCGCGGGCGGTGCGGCGTGCGCTCGCGGACCCGGGCCACGTCGTGCCGCCCCTCGCCCCCGCTGCCACCCAGCGCTGGCGCCGGACCTGCACACGATCGTCACCGGGCGCACCGTCGCGGCCACGCCGTCCCGCGTACGGTCGTGACCAGGCGGTCCTGGACCGGGACCGCGGGGGCGGGGGGGACACCACGATGGCAGCAGCACCTCGGACGACAGCGTTCCTGGCGGTCGCGATCGGCCTCCTGGCCCTCACCGGCTGCACGTCCGGCGACTCCGTCGACGTCACCAACGACGCCGCGGACGACGTGACGGTCCGGCTCGGTCCCGAGGACACGGCGAGCACGGTGACGGCCGACGGCGGCGTGAGCCTCCTCGACGTCACCACCTGCTACGCCGGCCCGGTCGTCGTCACCTACGCCGACGGCCGCACGGTCGAGATCGACGGGCGGACGTGCCCGGGCGACCTCGTGGCGGTCTCCGACGACGGGGCACGTCTCGTGCCCGCGGCCGACCGCCCGGGCGCCACGGGCTGACGCCGACGGGGCGGCGCCCCGTCAGCGGCCGAGCACCTGCCCGAGCCAGCGGAGCTGGACCTCGAGCTGCACGGTCTGGCCGCCCTCGTGCCGGTTGTAGGGGTACACCTGCATCGTCCGCTCCGGCCGGGCGGGGGCCAGGGTCCCGTAGTGGTTGTGCGCCGCGAACACGGTCGACGGCGGGCAGACCGTGTCGCGCAGCGCCACGGAGAACAGGGCCGGTGCGGTGGCCCGGCGGCCCAGGTGCACGGCGTCGACGTACGACAGGGTCCGCAGGACCTGCGCCTCGTGGTCGCGGTGCACGGACAGGTACCGCACGACCTCGCCGTACGGGTCGTCGTCGGTGATCGCGAACGCCCGGGGGAAGTGGCACAGGAACGGCACGTCGGGCATGACGGCGGCCAGCCCCTCGGACAGGCCCGCCACGGCCAGCGCCAGCCCGCCGCCCTGGCTGCCGCCGGTGACGGCGACCTGGGTCGGGTCGACGCCGGGCAGGGCGCGAGCCGCGTCGACGGCGCGCACGCCGTCGGTGACCAGCCGCCGGTAGTAGTACGTGGCGGGGTCGAGGATGCCGCGCGTCATGACGCCGGAGGTCGCGGGGCCCGAGCCGTGCGGGTCGGGCGTGTCGCCGCCGGTGCCCCAGCCCGACCCCTGCCCGCGGGAGTCGACGAGCACGTGCACGTACCCGGCGGCCGCCCAGGCCAGGCGCTCGTGGGGGCGACCACGTCCGCCGCCGTAGCCGACCATCTCGACGACCACCGGCAGGGTGCTGCCGTCGTCGGCCGAGCCCGCGGGGCGCGTGACCCACGCACGCACCGGGTCGCCGTCGAACCCGGGGAACGTGAGGTCCTCGACGTCGATGAGCCGCAGCCCGGCCTCGACCGGCTCGCGCCGCAGCTCCAGCGGGTGGCGGCGCGCCTGCGCGAGCGTGGACGCCCAGAACGCGTCGAGGTCGTCGGGCTCGTCGAGCGCGGGCAGGTAGCGCTCGAGCTCGGGCAGGGGCAGGTCGAACAGCGCCATCGCAGGTCCTCCGGGTTCCGGCCCGGCCGCGCGTCGCCGGGCGCGGTGATCCTAGCGACCCGCGGCAGGCCCTTGACGTGCGCGGACGGAGTCAGCAGGATGACGTCCGGCGGTAATGAGAATCATTCTGACCACGACTCCGGCGACGCCGGTAGGAGCGAGGGATCGACGCCCGGGCGCTGGTCCGACCCCACGGGGCGGCACCGCCACCAGCTCGCAGCGCGCGTCCGCACCTGACCGAGACGACCCATCAGCGCCCGCGAGCACGCCGGCGCCCACCGCCCGCGGCACCGCGCCACGGGCCCCGCACGAGGAGAACCGCATGAGCACCACCCTCACGCCCACCACGCGCCGCCGCTCCGTCCTGGCGGTCGTCGCCGCGCTCGCCACCGCCGTCTCGCTCGCCGTCGCGACGCCCGCGTCCGCGGCGACCGGCGCGCAGACCGGCGAGTGGGACGTCGTCGCCACGTCGAACGCCGTCTCGCCGAAGATCCAGAGCTACAACCACACGTCCGAGGTCTTCGACACGGTCACGCCCTCGGGCGCCTGGTTCGCCGTGGGCTCCGGCAAGGTCATCAGCGAGGACGAGGACGGCACCACCCCCGTCAAGGGCGGCGGCATCCACTTCGAGAACACCGCCACGACGGCGAAGCAGGCGACCTTCCGGTTCACGGTCCCGGCGAACGTCGGCCTCGTCGTGAAGAACGGCACCCGCACGGTCGTCTCCTCCGCGGCGACGTCCTCCGCGCGGCAGGTCACGTGGACCACGCCGTCGGTGCCGGCCGGTGGGGAGTTCCACGAGCACTTCACGTGGACGTTCTCCGGCTCCGCGTCGGCCGCCAACGTCGGCGTCGCGGTGAGCGTGCCCGGCTCCGGCGGGTACAGCGCGTCGACGACGTACCGCTTCACCTTCTGACACCCCGGTCGGTGCCCCACGGCGCCGACCGGTCGACCCCGCGTGCCGGTGGGCGCTTCCGTGCCCGGCCCACCGGCACGCGGCCGCGCGCGCCCTCCCCCACCGCCCCTGCCCCGAGAGACACCGTGCCGTCCCCACGCCTGCTCGTGCCCGCGCTCGTCGCCGCCCTCCTCCTGCCGTCCCCCGCCACGGCGTCCGCCGCGACCGGCGCGCCGGTGCCGCTCGCCGGCACGTCGTTCCCCGTGCTCGTCGCCGGGCCCGACGGCCCCGCCCTGCGCGCGGTGCGCGAGGCGACCGCGCTCGAGGACGGCACCGTGCTCACCGCCACCGCCGACGAGCAGGTGACGACCGGCGCAGCCGCCGACCCCGCGCTCGGGACGGCTGCGCTGACGTGGCACGCCCCCGACGCACCCGGCCCCGTCGAGGTCGCCGTCATGCAGGACGGCACCGACCCGGCCGCGTGGCCGGCCGACGAGCCGCTCGCCGTCGAGGCGTCCGCGACGCTGTCCTGGCGGTTCCCCGCGGCAGGCACCTACGCGCTCGTCGTGGACGCCGTCGTCGAGGGCACCGACGCGCCGGTCACGGCGACCTGGACCGTCGAGGTCGCCCCCGGGGCGCCCGCGCCCGCACCGTCCGACGCACCGGCCGACCCGGGCGCACCGGCGCCCCCCTCGCCCCCCGTCGCCCCGGGGGACGAGGACGCGCCGGCTGCGGCAGGCGGCCCGACGTCGGACGACGAGCCCGCCCCCGGCGCGCAGGAGCCGGACGCGGCACCGCAGGAGCCGGCAGCCGCCGGACCCGTGCACGTCGTGGACGCCGGCGACCTGCGCCTGCAGCCGCGCCTGGGCGCCGACGGGCTGACCGTCGCGCTGCTCGACGCCGGGACCGGCGAGGACCTCGACCTCGCCGCCACCGTGCTGGCGCTGCCCGACGCCGAGGCCTGGCCCGGCGGCACCGAAGACCCCGCGACCTGGGAGTCCGTGGCGCCCGGGCGCGGTGCCGTGCACCGCACGTCCGCGGCCGGCGTCGGCACGTCGCCGCTGTCGCTGACCCTCGACGCCCACGCCCTCGACCCGGCCGCCGTCTCGGGCGCCGACCGGTGGAGCGAGGCGTCCGGCGGGGTGTTCACCCGCCTGGGGTCGGCCGACGGCCCGGGCACGGTCGCGCTGCTCGGCCACGGCACCGACCTGGCCGGTACGTCGACGGACCCCGGCGCCGCACGGTGGCTGGAGACGTCGCCGCCGGGCGGGTTCTTCACCGAACCCGAGCTGCCCGTCGCCGTCGCGATCACCGCCCCCGGCCGCCACTGCGTGACCGTCGCGACCATGCTGCAGACCGCCGACGACGGCACGGTGCACAACCGCGACGTGACCCTCACCTTCGCGGTCGGCGGCACCGACCCCGCCGCCACGGCGCCGTGCGCGCAGCCCGACGCCGTCCCGGCCCAGGCCCCCGCGCCCGTGCCGGCCGACGCCCCGGGCACCACCGTGCTCGACGAGGGCCTCGCGCTGCTGGCCACGACCGTCGACGCCGACGGCGAGCTGCGGCTCGACGTCGTCACGTCCGACCGGGGCCGCACCCGCTCCTACGACGCGGAGCGCGTCGTGCTGGCCGTGCCGGCGCACGACGCGGCCTGGCCGTGGGACGGCAAGGACCCGTCGAGCCCGTCGCACGCGGTGTGGCAGCAGGTAGCCGCACCCGGCACCCGGCTGTGGCGCACGCCCGGCACGACGCACGACCTCGGCGTGGACGAGCGCGCGAACGACCTGGTGCTGGCGTTCGAGGGCGGCTTCCTCGACGCGTCCGCGCTCGACCCGGACGGCGACCTCGGGGTGACGTGGTCGATGACGGCGGCGACCACCCCGGACGACGGCTACCTGGCCACCTACACCGCGGTCAACGGCACCCCGGAGTACCCGGAGGACGCGGCGCAGTGGGACACCCGCCCCGGCGGGGCGCGCGAGACGTTCTGGGACGCGGCCGCGTCGCCGGACGCCGGGTTCTGGCCGTTCTGGTCCGAGCGGACCCTGTGGGCGAACGAGGGCGTGACGGGCTTCGCCTTCACCGCCCCCGGCGTGCACTGCGTGAAGGTGCAGGCGGACGCGGCCCTGGCCGGCGGCGCGGCGAGCACCGCCACGACCCTGACGTTCGCGGTGGGCGTCGACCCGGACGGCGTCACGCCGTGCGCACCGCTCGACGACGACGAGGGCGACGGCGGCGGCCCCGGCGACGGGGAGGACCTCGACCCGTCCGTGGCGTGGCTGACGAAGGGTCACGTGGACGTCGGCCCGCGGGTCGGCGACGACGGCGGGCTCGAGCTCGTCACCGGTGACGAGGGCACCGTAGGCCTGCACCCGCTGGCGGACGCCGTGTGGGTGGCCCGCGGCACGTGGGCGACGTTCACGGTGACCGAGCCCGACGAGTACCAGGACCGCACCTTCCTCGGCCCGCCCGGCACCGTCTACCACGGCTTCACGCAGGGCAACTCGTACCAGAACCAGACCCTGTGGCCGGGGCTGAACACGCAGCTGCTCCCCGGGGACCCCGCCCCCTTCGACCGGGACACGACGTGGACGCTGGAGAAGGCCTCGGGCCCGGGCGACGTCGTCGTGTGGGACACGAACCGCCTCTACCTGGACTCCCGCGACGCCACGACCGGCCAGTTCCCGGTGCCGTTCACGCACAAGCACGTGAGCTGGGCGTTCACCGCACCCGGCGTCTACTGCCTCGCGCTGGGGACCTCGATGCGCGACTCGCAGGACGACGCGACGGACCGCGACGCCCGGGGGCTGCTCACGGTCGTCGCCGGTGACGTCGACCTCACGCAGGTGCAGCCCTGCGAGCGCACGCAGGACGTGCCGGGGCCCGTGGCGGCGCCCCGGGACGCGGGGACGGGTGCGACCGACGTGGCGCCGACCTCCCCCGTCCGGGTGCTGGACCTCGTGGCGACGGGCACCGGCGTCGACGCCGTGGCGCGCACCCGGGCGGCGCTCGGTGCGGGGACGGAGGTCGTGGGCGTCGAGCACGCGGTGCACCGGCTCACGGGCGGGTCGGGCGCGTGGGCGCTGCCCGCGTGGGACTGGACGACGTTCGGCCGCGCCGGCTCGTCGGCGGACGTGCGGGTGACGCTCGGCGCCGTCGACGGGCCGGGGCAGGTGTGGTTCGACGGGGCTGCGCGCCTGTCGGACGACGCGCTGCTGGGCACGCGCGCCGGTGACGCGCGGGCCGCGACGCTGTGGTCGGGGCACGTGCTGGGCTCGGCGGCGTTCGTCGACGCCGCCGGCGTGTACTGCGTGCCGCTCACGTGGTCCGGCACCGCCCCGGACGGCAGCCGGTTCACGCTGTCCCGGACCCTGACCCTGGCCGCGGGCGTCACGGGCGACGTCGTGCCGTGCGCCGACGGGGGCGAGGGCAACGACCCGGGCGACGGCGACCCCGACCCGGGCGGGGAGCCCGTGTGGGACGTCCCGCAGCACGCGACCACGCGCTCGGGCGCGACCGTGGTGACCTCGGGCCACGTGGACCTCGCGGTGCGGGTGGTCGACGGGCGACTGGCCAGCGCGGTCAAGGACGACTCCGGGCCGACGACGGTGCTGCGCGACCCCGCGGGCACGGTGCTGCAGGTGCGGCCCGAGGCCGCGACGACCGTCCCGGCGGCGGGCGCGTACGGGTTCCTCGGCGAGCCCGGGGAACCCGTGTGGATGCTGCCCGAGACCCAGCAGGAGGGGCTGCTGTGGCCGGGATGGTCGAGCGAGCTCGTCCCGTCGGGCGCGCTGGACGGCGACGTGCGCTGGACGCTGGCGGACCTGGCGGGCCCGGGCGAGCTGGCGCTGTTCCAGACGTCGGCGTTCGGCCTGCCGACGGTCCTGATGGCGAGCCGCGACGGTCTGACCACGGCGGACACGGTGGTGATCGGGCCGCGCGTGCACGCGCACGGCACCTGGGCGTTCAGCGCGGAGGGCGTGTACTGCGCGGCGTTCACGCGGACCGCGACGCGCGCCGACGGCCAGGCGCTCGACGAGCGGTTCGTCGTGGCGTTCGCGGTCGGGCGCACCGACGTGCTGGGCGTCGACCCCGGCGCGTGCTTCGGCGACGAGGGCGCCCCGGACGACGTCGACACCACGCCGCACCCCGTGGGCGCGCTGACGCCCGAGGACGGCGGCGGCGTGCAGGTGCTCGACGGCGACGCCGGGGTCGTGGCGGGCCAGCTCGTCACCGTGCAGGTGGGCGCGGACCGCGCCGGGACGTGGGTGTCGGTGTGGTTCGACGACACCCGGTGGCTCGGCTGGGTGCGCGTGGGGGCGTCGGGCGCCGTGCAGGTGCGGGTGCCGACGTCCGCGACGCCGGGCGCGCACGCGCTGGTCGTGGAGGACCGTGACGGCGCGCTGGTCGGCTGGGACTCCCTGGGGGTCCGCGCGTCCGACGGCACGCCGCCCGACGACGGCGGCAGCGACGGCGGCGACGGCGGCGACGGCGGGGAGCCGCCCGCTCCCGGGATCTGGGACGTCCCGCACGGCACCGTCAACGCCGCGGGGGCGACCGTGCTGAGCGACGGGCACGTCGACGTCGCGTCCGTGCTCACCGGCGGGCGTCTGGACACCCGCGTCAAGGACTCCACGCGCTCGACCCTGCCCGTGTGGCGCGACCCCGCGCGCACCGTGCTGCAGCTGCGCCCGTCGTCGCGCGCCACGGTGCCGGCGGCCGGCTTCGGCTTCCTCGGCGCCGCCGGGGCGACCGTCTACCAGGTGACGCAGAACCAGCAGCCGGGCCTGCTGTGGCCCGGCTGGTCGACGGAGGCGATCCCCGCCGACGCCACCCGCACCGGGGTCGCGTGGGCCCTGACGGACGCCTCCGGCCCGGGCGACTTCGTGCTGTACCGCAGCTCGGCGACCACGCTGGGGTCGTCGGAGGTGCTGATGAGCACGCGCGACGGCGTCACGGCGGCCGACCGGTTCACCATCCCGAAGGCCGCGCACGCGCACGGCACGTGGGCGTTCACCGCGGCGGGCACGTACTGCCTGGCGTTCGAGCGGGTCGCACGCCTGGCGTCGGGCGCGGTGTCGTCGGACGCGTTCGTCCTCGCCGTCGCGGTCGGCACGGCCGACGTCATGCGCCTCGACCCCGCCCGCTGCGGCGAGCAGGTCGACGGCGGTCCGGGCTCGACCCCGGTGGACGACTCCGCCGCCGGGGCGGGCACGACGACCACGGACGGCACGACGGCGGCCCGGACGGTCGCACCCGCGCAGTGCGTGGCCGGGGGCGTCGTGCTCTCGTCCGGCCACGTCGACTGGGCTGCCCGCCTGGTGGGCGGCCGGATCCAGCAGCTCGTCGGCGACGACTCCTCGGGCGCGAAGACGTACCGCGAGCCCGGCAGCGTGGTGCTGTGGGTCAAGCCGTCGGCACGGGTGGGCCTGCCTGCCGGGTACGAGCGCGTCGCCCCCGCGGGATCCACGGTCTGGCAGGTGCCGCAGACGCAGGCCCCGGGCCTGGTGTGGCTCGGGTGGAGCTCGGAGGCGCTGAGCCCGGCGCAGGTCACCGGCCCCGTCCGGTGGACGCTGGACGCGGTCGCCGGCCCGGGCGACGTGGTCGTCTACCAGTCCGGGGCGTTCGGCGGTGTGCAGGACGTCGTGCTCGACGGTGCCGGCTCGGCGTACGACGTGCCGCTGGGCGTGCACGCGCACGCGTCGTGGGCGTTCACCCGCCCGGGCGTGTACCGGCTGACGATGACGCAGGCCGCGACCCTCGCGGACGGCACGCGCTCGTCCGACACCGAGGTGCTGACCGTCGCGGTCGGCGACGTCGACCCGACCACGGCCCTGCGCCGGGGCAGCGGGTGCGGCACCGTGAGCAACGCGGCGCTGACGGCCGACGACGACGCCGCGCTCCTGCAGGCCGACCAGGCCGCGGCGGCCGCCGCGCGGGCGGCCCGGCTCGCCCTGCCGGGCGCCCTCGCCGCGGGGTCGACGACCACGGCCGGCGCGCTCGCCGACGCCGTCCGGGACCCCCGCGTCCCGGCCCTGCTGGCGGCCCTCGGTGCCCTGCTCCTGCTGGGCGGCGCCGGGGCGGGCGTCCTCGCCCGGCGCCGGAGGTCCGTGTGAGCGCGGGTCGGCGCCGGCCGGCGCGGCCCGTCGCCGGTGCCGTCGCGGCGCTGGCGGTGCCCGTCCTGGCGCTGGCGGGCTGCACCGCCCCGCCGGCGCTCGACCCGGGCGGCGAGGGCCTGCGCGTCGTGACCACCACGACGCTGCTCGCGGACCTCGTGCGGCAGGTCGGCGGTGACCGGGTGCAGGTCGTCCCGATCGTCCCCGAGGGCGCCGACCCGCACACGTACGAGCCGACGCTGCGCGACGCGCGCGACGTGGTGTACGCGGACGTGGCGTTCAGCAACTACGCGCTGCTCGAGGAGCACGCGGTGATCACCACCCTCGACGCGAACCTGCGCGACGACGCCGTGCAGGTGTCCCTGGCGGAGGAGTCGGTGAAGTACGCGGCCGAGATCATCCCCCTCGTCGAGGACGTGGGGCTGGACTCCCTGTGGCTGGGCCTGCGGGTGCAGGGCGACGGTGCGGAGCTCGGCGCGACCCGCGCGTCCCAGGTGCTCGTGCAGGCCACGGGCGCCGACGGGCCCGGGCAGGTGTACGCGTACCTCACGGGCACCTTCGGCGACACGGACGTGTACGTCGACTCCTCGGACGGCTTCGACGCCGCCGACGGGTACCGCCACGACACGTTCACCCTGCCGGTCGACGCGCACACCCACCTGTCGTGGGCGTTCACCGCGCCGGGCGTGTACCGGCTCGACCTGCGCGCCCGCCTCCAGACCGAGCCCACCGCCCGCCCCGTCGACGTCGGCGCCGGCACGCTCACCGTCGCGGTGGGCGTGCCGCCGTCGGCCGCCGGGGTCGACGACCCGGTCGTCCTCGACGCCGGGCACGCCGACGTCACCGCCGACCTGGCCACGGGCACCCTGCTCGTGCGGCACGAGCCGGAGACGTCCGGCGCCGCGCCGACGTCCGACCCCGGTCACGCCCACGACCACGTGCACGAGCACGCGCTCGACGACGTCGTCGTGGTCGTCCCCACCACGTCGCTCGCCGAGGTGCCCGCCGGGCCCGCGCACCGGTTCCTCGGCCGCCCGGGCACGCTCGTGCACCAGCTCCCGCAGGCGGTGCTCGGCAAGCACGTGCACGGCGAGATCGACCCGCACCTGTGGCAGGACGTCGGCAACGCGATGGCGTACGCGCAGCTCGTGCGCGACACCCTGACCTCCGCCGACCCGGACGGCGCCCGCCACTACCGCGACACCACCGCCGCGTACCTCGACGAGCTCGCCGCGGCCGACGCGTACGTGCAGGCGCAGGTCGACGCGATCCCGCCCGACCGCCGGTACCTGGTGACCACGCACGACGCGTTCGGGTACCTCGCGCACGCCTACGGCCTGACCGTGGCGGGGTTCGTCAGCCCGAACCCCGCGGTCGAGCCGTCGCTGGCCGACCGGCGCCGCCTCACGCAGACCCTGCGCAGCCTGCAGGTGCCCGCCGTGTTCCTCGAGCCGAACCTCGTCGCGCGCTCCTCGACGCTCACCCAGGTGGCCGACGAGGTCGGCGTGCAGGTCTGCGCCCTGTACGGCGACACCTTCGACGAGCACGTGAGCACCTACGTCCAGATGGTCCGCGCCAACGCCGACTCCCTGCGCCGGTGCCTGTCCCCCGCACCCACCCCGTGAAGGACCCCGCCGTGCACCCCACCCCCACCCCCGCCCGCCGCGTCCTGACCGCGCTCGCGGCCGTCGTCCTGCTCGCCTGGCCGGCCGGCGCCGCGACCGCCGCCACCGACGGCCCCGCGCCCGGCGACCCGGCCCTCGACCAGACCCTCGGCGCCGACCTGCGGGTCGTCGACGAGCCCGGCGTCCTGGAGGCGGGCCACGTCGACATGGGCCCACGGTTCGTCGACGGCACGTGGCGGCTGCTCGTGCACGACGACGCCGCCCGCACCGACCCGTCCGCGCCGAGCGTGTGGCGCGCGCCGGAGCGCACCGTGCTGCGCGTCGTCGACGCCGCCGTGCAGCAGGTCCCCGACGACCCCGCGTACGCCTTCGTCGGCGCCGAGCCGGGCGTCGACGTGTGGGTCGTCCCGCAGACGCAGGACCCGGACGTCGTCTGGCTCGGCTGGAACACGCAGGACCCCGAGGTGATGGCGTCGGTCGACCGGGGCGTGACCCTCGGCCTGCGGGGTGTGCAGGGCCCCGGCACGATGACGGTCTACCTGCAGTCCGGCACGTTCGGCGCCCCGCAGGTGCTGTGGGACTCCCGGGCCGCCGAGGCGCAGGACGTGTGGGTCGACGTGAACACGCACACGCACGCGAGCTGGGTGTTCACCGCCCCCGGCGTCTACCTCGTGCAGGTGGAGGTCGCCGCCGACCTGCTGGACGGCTCACGCGTCACCGACACCCAGGTGCTGCGGGTCGCCGTGGGTTCCGCGACGTCCACCGACGAGGCCGCCGCGGCGGCCTGGCAGGGCGCGGCGCCCACCGCCACGGCCGCCGCGGCGCCGTCGGGCGCCGCCGACGCGGGGGCCGCGGGCCCGGGCGGCACCGCCGCGGGTGCGGCCGGGGACGACCCGCTCGTCCCGCTGCTGGTCGGCGCGGTCGCGGTCGTCGGCGCCGGCCTGCTCGTGGGCGTCCTCGTCGTGGCCACCCGCGCCGCCCGTGACCGCCGCCGCGCGTTCGCCGCGGCGGGGACGCCGGGCGCCGACGCCCCGACCGGGGGTGCGGCATGAGCACCACGACCACCCCGGCGACGGGTCACCCGCCCGCCGCGCGGCAGAGCGCCCCGGGCACACCCCCCGCCCCGACGGCCCTCGACGTCCGCGGGCTCGCGGTCGAGCTCGGCGGCCGCCGCGTCCTGCACGACGCCGACCTCACCGTCGGGCGCGGCGAGCTCGTCGGCCTGCTCGGGTCCAACGGCGCGGGCAAGACGACCCTGCTGCGCGCCGTCCTCGGCCTGGTCCGGCCCGCCGCCGGCACCGTCCTCGTCGACGGCTCGACCGCCCGCGCCGGGCGCACCGCCGTGGGGTACGTGCCGCAACGCCACGACGTCGCGTGGGACCTGCCCGTCAGCGTCGCCGACGCCGTGCTCACGGGCCTGACCGCGCGCCTGCAGCCCGGGCGGCGCGCGCGGCGCGAGCACTGGGACACCGTCGCCCGGTCGCTCGCACGCGTCCAGCTCACCGGCCTCGCCGAGCGGCCCGTCGGGCAGCTGTCCGGCGGGCAGCGCCAGCGCGTGCTCGTCGCCCGCGCGCTCGTGCAGGACCCCGCCCTGCTGCTCCTCGACGAGCCCTGCACGGCGCTGGACCTGCCCACGCAGGAGGTCCTCGTCGACCTGTTCCGCTCCCTGGCCCGCGAGGGGCGCGCCGTGCTCATGACCACCCACGACGTGCCGTCCGCGCTCGACACGTGCGACCGCCTGGCGCTGCTGCACGGCACCGTCGTGGCCACCGGCACCCCGGCCGCGCTCGCCGCCCGCCCCGACGCGTGGACGACGACGTTCGGCGTCGGCCCGGGCTCGACCCTGCACCGCCTGCTGGAGGCCGTCCGATGACCCCCGCCGACTTCCTGGCCGACCTGCTCAACCCCGACCTGTCGTTCCTGCCCAAGGCCCTGCTCGTCGCCGTGCTGTCCGCCCTCGTGTGCGGTGTCGTCGGCACGTACGTCGTGCTGCGCGGCATGGCGTTCATCGGCGACGCCGTCGCGCACGCCGTGTTCCCCGGCCTCGCGGTGGCGTTCGTGCTCGGCGGCAACCTCGTGCTCGGCGGGGCCGTCGCGGGCGTGCTCACCGCCGTGCTCGTCGCGCTGCTCTCGCAGGACCGGCGGCTGCGCGAGGACTCCGTCATCGGCGTGCTGTTCGTCGCCGCGTTCGCGCTCGGCGTCGTCGTCATCTCCCGCGCCCCCGGGTACGCGGGCAGCCTCCAGCAGTTCCTCTTCGGCTCGCTGACGGGCGTACCCGACGAGGACGTCGCCGTCGTCGCCGTCACGGGCGTCGTCGTGCTCGTCGCCGTGGCGCTGGCGCACCGGCACCTCGTCGCCGTCAGCCTGGACCGGGAGTTCGCCCGGGCCGCGGGCGTGCGGGTCCTGGCCTGGGACGTGCTGCTGTACGTGCTCGTCGCGCTGGCCGTGGTCATCAGCGTGCAGACCGTGGGCAACGTGCTCGTGCTCGCGCTGCTCGTCACGCCCGCGGCCACCGCCCGCCTCCTGACCGACCGGATCGGCGTGATGATGGCGCTCGGCCCGGCCATCGGCGCCGGCAGCGCCCTCGTCGGCCTGTACGTGTCCTGGTCGTGGGACCTGCCGACCGGCGGAACCGTCGTCCTCGTCCTGACCGCCGCGTTCGTGCTGGCGTGGGTCGCCGCACCACGCCGTGGCCTGCTCGCCCGCACGGCTCGCCCTGCCCGCACCCCGGCCCGCACCCCCGCAGGAGCCACCGCATGAACGCCGCCGACTCGTCCCCGGCACAGTCGTCCCTGGCACCGCCGTCCCCGGCACCGTCGTCCCCGGCCCGCAGACCGGGGCGTGCCGGGCGCCGTGCCTGGCTCGCCACGAGCCTGGCGCTGGCCCTGCTCGGCGCCGCGGCGGTGGTCGGCGCGGCCGTCACCGCGGCGGACGCCCGCACCGGGGCCGCCGACGCCGGGGCACCGACGGCAGGCAGCACGCCGGGCAGCATGTCGGGCAGCGCGCCGGGGACCGCGTCCGTCGCCGGGCCGGCGCGCACGGCGGACGACCTGCCTGCGGGTGCCCTCGCCGACGCCACCTGGATCGCCACGACCGCGGCGACGACCGAGGTCCCCGAGCGCGCGCTGCGCGCCTACGCGGGCGCCGCGCTCGCGGTCGGCGCCAGCCACCCCGGGTGCGGCCTGGGGTGGAACGGGCTCGCGGCGGTCGGGCTCGTCGAGTCCGTGCACGGCACGATCGACGGCGGGGTCCTGCTCGACGACGGCACGTCGCGCCCGCGGGTGGTCGGCGTGCCCCTCGACGGCGACGGGGTCGCCGCGATCGGCGACACCGACGGCGGCCGGTGGGACGGTGACACCACGTGGGACCGCGCGGTCGGCCCGCTGCAGGTGATCCCGACGACGTGGGTCGAGCACGGCACGGACGGCGACGGCGACGGCGTCGCCGACCCGTTCCAGGTGGACGACGCGGCGCTGACCGCCGCGCGCTACCTGTGCGACGCGGGCGGCGACCTGACCACCCCGGAGGGCTGGACCGCTGCGCTGGCCGCGTACAACGCCGACGCCGACTACGCGCGACGCGTCACGCAGGCCGCGCAGGACTACGCCCAGGGCCGGCCGGCGACCGGCTGACCGGCCGCCCCGGGTCGCGTCAGCCGGCCCCGGGCGCCGTCAGCGGGCCAGGTACCCCAGCAGGTCGTGCCGGGTCAGCACGCCGACGGGCTGGCCGTCGTCGACGACCATGAGCGCGTCGGCCTTCTCCAGGGCGGCGCGCGCCTGGTCCACGGACTCCCCCGAGCCGATGAGCGGGAGCGCGGGGTCCATGTGCCGGTCGACCCGGTCGGTGAGCGTGGCCGCGCCGGAGAACACCGCGTCGAGCAGCGCGCGCTCGGAGACGGCTCCCTGGACCTCGCCGATCTTCACGGGCGGCTCGGCGCCGACGACGGGCATCTGCGAGACGCCGTACTCGTGGAGGATCTCGATGGCGTCGCGGACAGTCTCGGTGGGGTGGGTGTGCACGAGGGCGGGAAGCTCGCCGGTCTTGGTGCGCAGCACGTCGGCCACCGAGGCGCCCTGGCTGGCGGCGAGGA
Source organism: Cellulomonas sp. SLBN-39 (assembly GCF_006715865.1). Taxonomy (NCBI): domain Bacteria; kingdom Bacillati; phylum Actinomycetota; class Actinomycetes; order Micrococcales; family Cellulomonadaceae; genus Cellulomonas; species Cellulomonas sp. SLBN-39. Next base: position 511,557 of record NZ_VFOA01000001.1, read on the forward strand.
ACCCGTACGAGCGCATCCACGCGTCGTTGAAGATCTTCGACATGTAGCCACGGCCGCTGTCGGGGAGGATCACCACATACACGGCCTGCGCGGCGGCCTCGGGGTCGGTGTCCTGCAGGGCGCGGGCGTGCCGCAGCGCCGCCTGGACGGCCATGCCGCAGGAGCCGCCGACGAGCAGCCCCTCCTCCTGCGCGAGCCGGCGGGTCATCGAGAACGAGTCCGCGTCGGTCACGGGGATGATCGCGTCCGGCACGCTCGGGTCGTACGCGGTCGGCCAGAAGTCCTCGCCGACACCCTCGACGAGGTAGGGCCGGCCGTCCCCGCCGGAGTACACGGAGCCCGCCGGGTCGGCGCCGACCACCACGACGCGGCCGCCGTCGGCCGCGGGGCGGTCCGCCGAGACGTCGTGCAGGTACCGGCCGGTGCCCGTGATCGTGCCGCCGGTGCCGACGCCGGCGACGAGGTGCGTGATCCGCCCCTCGGTGTCGGCCCAGATCTCCGGGCCGGTGCTGGCGTAGTGGCTCGCGGGCCCGTTGGGGTTGGCGTACTGGTTGGGCTTCCACGCGCCGGGGATCTCGGCGGCGAGCCGGTCGGAGACGGAGTAGTACGAGTCCGGGTGGTCCGGCGGCACCGCGGTCGGGGTGACGACGACCTCGGCCCCGTACGCGCGCAGCACGTCCCGCTTGTCCTGGCTGACCTTGTCGGGGCAGACGAACACGCAGCGGTACCCCTTGCGCTGGGCGACCAGCGCGAGCCCGACACCGGTGTTGCCCGACGTGGGCTCGACGATCGTGCCGCCCGGCTGCAGCTCGCCCGAGGCCTCGGCGGCCTCGATCATGCGCAGCGCGATGCGGTCCTTCACGGAGCCGCCGGGGTTGAGGTACTCGACCTTGGCCAGCACGGTCGCGGTCAGACCGGCGGTCACGGACGTCAGCTGCACCAGCGGGGTGCCGCCGACCAGCTCGGAGATGTGGCGCGCGTACTTCACGGGGCAGATCCTCTCATCGGTCGCCGCACCGGGCGGGGCCGTCGGCGGGCCGGGACGCGACGAGGCCCCCGCCGGGCGGGCGGGGGCCTCGTCGTGGCTGGGGCTAGTTGTCGCCGCGCAGGATCGCGAGCAGGCGCAGCAGCTCGAGGTAGAGCCACACGAGCGTGACGATGAGCCCGAAGGCGGCCGCCCAGGCCATCTTCGCGGGCGCACCCTGCTCGACGCCGCGCTTGATCGCGTCGAAGTCGATGACGAGGCTGGCCGCAGCGAGCGCCACGGCCACCAGGCCGACGGCGACACCGATCCACCCGCCCCGCAGCGGACCGAAGCCCGACGACGGGATGAAGAACGAGAGCGCGAAGTTGGTCAGCGAGAACACCAGGTAGCCGACCATGCCGATGAGCACCATGCGCTGGAACTTCGGCGTGACGCGCACCTTGCCCGACCGGAACAGCACGAGGGAGGTCGCGAACACCGCGACGGTGGCGAGCACCGCCTGGCCCACGATGCCGTCGTACGCCGTCTCGTAGATCGCGCTGATGCCGCCGAGGAACACACCCTGCGCGATCGCGTAGAGCGTGATGAGGACGGGGCTCGGGTTCTTCTTGAACGCGTTGACCAGGCCGAGCACGAGGCCGACCACGGCACCGATGATCCACAGCCCGGGTGCGAGCACCCAGGTGGCGGCCGCGGTGGCGACGAGCACGACGAGCAGGCCACCGGTCTTGACGATGACGTCGTCGTACGTGAGGCGTCCGGTGTCCCGCGTGGTGGCGGACGGGGAGCCGTACATCTGCTCGAGGGTCGCGGCGTCGGCCGTCTGCGCCCCCGCGGTGCCGTAGGACACGGCGGTGGCGCCCTGGCCGCGGCGGCGCTTGTCGTTCGGGTCCCCGAAGAGGGGACTGTTGGAGAACACGGGGTTGGTCATTGCTGCTCCTGGTCGTGACCGGCCGGGATGGCACGGGCGGTCGCCCGTGCCGCTGTCGTCAACGTACCGAACGCGGCGGGTATCCGCTTCGTTCCCACGACGGCGCTCAGTCCGTCGTCTCCGTGGCGGCGCCGGCCTTCCGGGCCGCGCGGCGGTCGGCGCGGGCCTGACGGCGGGCGGCGCGACGGTCGGCCGCCCGCAGCTGCGCGCCCTCGGTGAGGGTGTACAGCACGGGCACGACGACCAGCGTGAGCAGCGTCGAGGTCAGCAGTCCGCCGATGACGACGATCGCCAGCGGCTGGGAGATGAACACCCCGCCGCCGGTGAGGCCGAACGCCATGGGCACGAGCGCGAAGATCGTGGCCGCCGCGGTCATGACGATGGGCCGCAGCCGCTTGCGCGAGCCCTCGGTGACGGCCTCCGCCAGGTCGCGCCCGCGGGCCCGGTACTGGTTGACCAGGTCGATGAGCACGATCGCGTTGGTCACCACGATGCCGACGAGCATGAGCACGCCGATCAGCGCGGGCACGCCCAGCGGGGTGCCGGTGAGCAGCAGGCCGAGCAGCGCACCGGTCGCCGCGAACGGCACGGAGACCATGAGCACCAGCGGCTGCAGCAGCGACCGGAACGTCGCGACCATGACGACGTAGACGATGAGGACCGCGGCGAGGAGCGCGAGGCCGAGGTCGGCGAACGCGTCCTGCTGGTCGGCCGCGACGCCGCCGACCTCGATGCTCGCCCCGGCGGGCACCTCGATCGCGTCGAGGGCCTCCTGCAGGCGGGTCGTCAGCGCGCCGAGGTCCTGGTCGGCCGGCGTCGCCGAGACGGTCGCCGCGCGGTGCCCGTCGATGCGGGTGACCTGCACGGGGACGTCGACCGTCGCGACCTCCGCCACCTGGGTGAGCGGCACGAGGCCGGTGGCCGTGGGCAGCACGACCGCCTCGAGGTCCGCGACCGTGGCCGGAACCTCGCCGGCCTCGACCGTCACGTCGACCGGGCCGGTGCCCAGGTCGACCGTGCCGACCGGCTGCGGGCTCATGAGCCCGGCGACGGTGCCGACGACCGCGGTCTCGGTCAGCCCCACGGCGGCGGCCGCCTCGCGGTCGACCGTGACCTGCACGGTCGGCTGCGCGGACGCCAGGTCGTTGGTGACGTCGGTCGTGCCCTCGACCCCCTCGACGGCCTCCTGCACACGGGACGCGAGGTCCTCGAGCTCGTCGGGGTCGTCGGACTGCACGACGACGTCCACCGTGGAGGACCCGAAGGCCGCGTCGCCGCCGGAGACGACGATCCCCTCCACGCCCTCGACGGCCGCGCGCACGTCGTCCTGGACGACCTCGGGGTCGGCGTCCTCGGCGAGGGTCAGCGCGTACGACGCGCTCGGCGCGCCCCCGCCGCCGCCGAACGCCGCCTCGGCACCGCCGGCCGATCCGACGGTCGTCTGCACCGTCTCGACGCCGGCGACGTCGAGCAGCGCCTGCTCGCGCTCGCGCGCGGCCTCGTCCTGCACGGCCAGCGACGTGCCGGGGGCGAACTCCTCGGTCACGGTCAGCGTGTCCTGCCCGGAGTCGCCGAGGAAGTTGGTCTCCAGCCGGGTGGTGAGCCCGAGCGTGCCGACGAACACGAGCACGGCGGCGAGCAGCGTGAGCACCGGGTGCGCGAGCGCGCCGCGCAGCGTGGCCAGGTAGGAGCGCTGCAGCACGCCACGCCGCTCCTTCTCCTCGGCCGCCGCCCGCGCCGCGGCACCGGCCTCGTCGGCCGCGTGGTCGCCGCGGATGAACCAGTACGCGAGCACCGGCACGATCGTCAGCGAGACGAGCAGCGACGCGGCGAGCGCGACGGCCGTGGTGATGGCGAACGGCCGGAACAGCTCGCCGACCACGCCGCCGACGATCGCCAGCGGGGCGAACACGGCGATGGTCGCGACCGTCGAGGACGTGACGGCCGACGCCACCTCGCGGACCGCGGTGAGGATCGCGTCGCGCTTGGCCTCGCCGTAGGACAGGTGCCGCTTGATGTTCTCGATGACGACGATCGAGTCGTCGACGACCCGCCCGATCGCGATGGTCATGGCGCCGAGCGTGAGGATGTTCAGCGAGTAGCCGCTCAGCCGCAGGCCGATGAACGTCACGAGCAGCGACAGCGGGATGGAGATCGCGGAGACCAGCGTCGAGCGGACCGAGCCGAGGAACAGCAGGATCACCACGACCGCGAACACCAGGCCGAGCCCGCCCTCGGTGGCCAGGCCCTCGATGGACTCCTCGATGAACGGCGCCTGGTCGAACACGACCGCCACGTCGACGTCCCCGCCGAGCTGGTCGGCGAGCTCGGCGACCGCGTCCTGCGCGCCGTGCGAGACGTCGACGGTGTTGCCGTCGGGCGTCTTGGTCAGGCCGACGGCGAGCGCGGGCTCCCCGTCGAGCCGGGAGTACGACGTCGCGGGCACGGGGGCCAGCACGACGTCGGCGACGTCGCCGAGGACGACCTGCGCACCGGTCGCGGAGCCGAGCAGCGGGAGGGCCTCGAGGTCGGCGACCGTGCTGATCTCGGACCCGGCCTGGACGGACAGCGTCAGGTCGCCGTCGTCGACGGTGCCGGTGGGCAGGACGACGCCGTTGTCCTGCAGGAGCGTCTGCACGGCCGCGGGGCTCAGGCCGGCGGCGGTGAGCGCCGGCAGGTCGAGGGAGACGGTCACGGCCTGCTCGGCCACGCCCGTGACGGACACGTCGCGCACGCCCTCGACCTGCTCGAGGCGGGGCACGACGACCTCCTCGACGGCGCGGGCGAGGGCCGCGTCGGCGTCCTCGCCGTCGGCGACGTCGGCCGGGGTGCCGGCGATCGCGAGCTGCACGACGGGGAAGTCGTCGATGGAGCCGCGCACGACGGTCGGCTCGACGCCCTCGGGCAGGCTCGCGCGCCCGACGGCCTGCTCGAGGTCCTGCGCGGCGGCGTCGAGGTCGATCCCGTAGGTCAGCTCGACGACGGTGGTCGAGACGGACGTCGAGGACGTCGACGTCACGGACTCGACACCGTCGATCCCGCTCACGGCCTGCTCGATCGGCTCGCTGACCTGGGACTCGACGAGCTGCGGCGACGCGCCGGGGTCGACGGCGACGACCACGGCCGTGGGGATCTGCAGCGACGGGATGAGCTCCTGCTTGAGGGAGCCGAGGCTGTTCCAGCCGAAGAGGACGATGCCGACGGTCAGCAGCGCGACGACCGAGCGGTTGGCGAGCGAGAGCCGGGCGAGCCGGGACATGGATCCTCCGCGTGGGGTGCCGTGCGGCACGGGGGGTGGCCGGTGGGACGGCGGTGACGCTGGGGCAACGCCCGCCGGTCTCAGCGGGTTCCCGCGCCCCGCACAGCAGCCTGACAGGTGCCGCCCACGGTGGCGAGACCCGCCCGAGCGCCCCGCGGCGCCGACCCGGCGGCGTGAGGTTAGGCTTCCCTTCGTGACTTCCGGACCGACGCTCCCCCTCGTCCCGCCGCGACGCCGGCCGGCGCCGCTCCTCGCGCGGGTGCTGCGCACGCAGCGGCTCACGCCGCACCTGGTGCGCGTGGTCCTCGGCGGGCCGGGCATGGCACCGTTCGGCACCCCGGAGCACGCGGACTCCTACGTCAAGCTGGGCTTCGCACCGTCGGGGCCGCGACCGCTCGGCGCCGACGGGCGGATCGACGTCGAGGCGCTGCGGGCGGCGCTGCCGGAGGGGGCGCAGGTGCGCCAGCGGGCGTACACGGTGCGGGCCTGGGACGCCGCGGCCCTCGAGCTGACGCTGGACCTCGTGGTGCACGGCGACGAGGGCCTCGCGGGGCCCTGGGCGGTGACCACGCAACCCGGTGACGAGGTCCTGGTCTACGGGCCCGGCGGGGCCTGGTCCCCGGACCCGGGCGCCGACGCGCACCTGCTGGCGGGGGACGCGAGCGCGCTGCCGGCCATCGCGGTCGGCCTGGAGCGCCTGCCGCGGGACGCGGCGGGGCTCGTGGTGGTCGAGGTGCACGGGCCTGCCGACGAGGTCGTGCTGGACGCCCCGGCGGGGGTGCGGGTGCTGTGGGTGCACCAGGGCGCTGCGGCCCCGGGCGCGGGCCTGGTCGCGGCGGTGCGCGCGTGGCCGTGGCCGGAGGGGCGGGTGGGCGCGTTCGTGCACGGCGAGGCGGGCGCGGTGAAGGACCTGCGTGGGTACCTGCGCGCCGAGCGGCAGGTCGCGCGCGCGGACCTGTCGATCTCCGGGTACTGGCGCCTCGGGGTCGACGACGAGGGCTGGCGCCGCACCAAGCGGGATTGGGCGCAGCAGATCGAGGACGCGGAGCAGGCCGCCGGCCTGGACTGAGGTCTCACCCGGACCGGGCGCTCAGCCGACGAGCGGCGCGCCCTCGGGGTGCCGGAAGAGCCGGCGCCGCTCCCGCAGCGCGAGCGCGGTGCCGAACGTGATCGGGCCGAGGCGCCCCACGAACATGAGCGCGACGAGCATGAGCTGGTGCGTGCCGTCGAGCTGGGCGGTGATGCCCGTCGACAGCCCGACGGTCGCGAACGCGGACACCACCTCGAAGAGGATGTCGGAGACGCCGAAGTCCGAGGTGGTCGACATGACGATCGTCGGGACCATGACGAGCGCGACGCCCAGCAGCGCGACCGCGAGCGCCTGCCGCTGCGACGTCGGTGTGATGCGCCGGTCGAAGACGGTGACGTCGGGGTCGCCGCGCAGCTCGGCCCAGATGACCGCGAGCAGCACCGCGAACGTCGTCATCTTGATGCCGCCCGCGGTGCCGGCGCTGCCGCCGCCGATGAACATGAGGACGTCGGTGGTCAGCAGGGTGCCCTCGTCGAGGGACGCCATGTCGAGGGAGTTGAACCCGGCGGTGCGGGGCATGACGCCGTGCACGAGCGCGTTGAGCAGCTTCTCCGAGAACGGCATGGGGCCGAGGGTGCCGGGGTTGCCCCACTCCCCCGCGAGCACGGCCAGGGTGCCGACGGGCACGAGCACGGCGGTCATCACGAGGGTGATGCGCGTGTGCAGGGACCAGCGCGACACGCGGCGGCGGGTGCGGAACAGCTCGAGCAGCACGGGGAAGCCGATCCCGCCGACGAGGACGGCGAGGACGAGCGGCAGGCACACCCACGGGTCGGCCTGGTACTGCACGAGGCTGTCGGCCGCGAGCCCGAACCCGGCGTTGTTGAACGCTGACGTCGCGTGGAACACGCCCCACCAGGTCGCGTCGCCGAGGTCCGCGCCGTAGGTGAGGACCTGCCGCGCGACGAGCACGAGCGCGACGCCCGTCTGCGTGAGGATCGTGATGACGCCCGCGCCGAGCAGGACGGTGCGCACGTCGCCCAGCCCGTCGCTGCGGGTGGCGACGGCCGCGGTGAGGCGGGACCGCAGGTCGAGCCGCCGCGAGAGCAGCAGGCCCAGCAGGGTGGCGAGGGTCATGATGCCGAAACCGCCGACCTGGATGAGCGCGAGGATCACGACCTGCCCGAAGCCGGACCACGCGGTGCCGGTGTCGACGACGACGAGCCCGGTGACGCACACCGCGGACGTCGCGGTGAACAGGGCCGCGAGCGGGCTGATCGTGACACCGTCGGCGTGCGCCGCGGGCAGCATGAGCAGCCCGGTGCCGATCAGCACGGCGAGGGCGAACCCGCCGACGACGAGACGTCCGGGTCGCCGCTGCCAGTCCCCGCGGGGGCGCCCGGCGGGCTGGCGCAGCGCGGGCAGGCGGGCCGCGGTGAAGCCGGGTCCGACCGTCACGTGCGCACCTCCGCCCGGGCGCACGGTGCGCACCGCCGCCCGGCAGTATGCGGTTCGCGACACCCCTCGGCCCGGTCCTGTCACCCGTCCGGGCGGAATCCTGACGGAACCCGGACGGGCGGCCGGTCCCGGCTCAGTCCGGTGGGGTCACGAGCAGGTCGTCCCAGCGGACGGTGGCGGGCCCGGTCGTGGTCGACGAGCTGAGGTAGGTCGTGAGCCGCACGCCGCCGGCCTGCTGGAGGCCTGCGGCGGTGTCGCTCGAGGTCCCCGACCAGGTGGTCGGCTCGGGCGTGCCGTCGAGCCACGCCCGGGTGCGCACCTGGGTGGGCGCGGTGCCCTGCACCTGGACGCGCACGCGCAGCCGGGCTCCCGGTGCGAGCGTCACGCCGGGGAGCGTGCCGCCGGCCAGGACGGTGCCGGACCGCTCGGTGTGCAGCTGCACGCCGCCGCCGGCGAGGAGCTTGACGCGTGCGCCGTAGTCCGCCAAGCCGACCACCCGGCCGGAGACGGTCGCGTACAGCGGGCCGTCCGAGGCCGCCGCGGGGGCGAGCACCACCTGCACGTCCGTGGCCGTCGCACCGGTGGACGCGAGCGTCGCGGTCAGCGTGGACCCCGCGGGGACCTGGACGACGCCCGCCCCGCCGTCGACCCCGAAGCGTGCGGCCGCGCCGCCGAGCGCCCACGGGCCGCCGACGTCGGCGGCGCCCCACCCGCCGACGAGGGTGCGCCCGAAGGCGTCCGCGGCCAGCGGCTGGTCCACCGGCGGCGGGGGCGGCGGGGGCGGAGGCGGAGGCGGGGGCGGCGGGGGTGTCCCGCCGACGGTCGTCACGACGAGGTCGTCCCAGTGCACCGTCAGCGCACCGCCGGTCGTCGCCGAGCCCGCGTACCCCGTGAGCCGGACCGTGCCGCCGGTCTGGAGCGCGGCGGTGGAGTCCGTCGACGTGCGCCACCACGTGGTCGGCTCGGCGGTGCCGACCTCCCACGCACGGACCCGCACGGTCGTGGGCGCGGTGCCCTCGACCTGCACGCGCACCCGCAGCCGCTCGCCCGCGGTCAGCGTGACCCCCGGCAGGGTGCCGCCGGCCAGCACCGTGCCCGACCGTGCCGTGTGCAGCTGCACGGCACCGGTGGGCAGCACCTTGACGCGCGCCGCGTAGTCCGCGGAGCCGACGACCCGCCCCGCCGCCGTGGCGTACACCGAGCCGGCCGCGAGCCGGTCCGCCGCGAACGTCGCGGTCAGGTCCGTGGACGTGGCGGACAGCCCGCCGAGCGTGGCGGTGACGGTGCCGCCGGGCGGCAGGCTCTGCCGCCCCGTGCCGGCGGCGACCGACGACCGGGCGGCCCCGCCCCCGACCGTCCAGGTCCCGCCGACGTCGGCGGTTCCCCACCCGCCGGTGACGGTCCGGCCGAAGGCGTCCGCGGCCAGCGGGCCGTCCGGCGGCGGGTCGCCCGTCATCGGGTAGGGCAGCGCGAACCGGCTGTCCGCGTCGGTCTCGTACCGGCCGAGCGTCGGGGAGTACGTGACGGCGCGGATCTCGTCGGCCGCCGGGTCGAACGTGTAGTACCGCAGCCAGCCGTCGCCGCCCCGCGCACGGTCCTGGTAGTCGGTGAGGACCGCGTGGACCGGCTGCCCGCACGCGTTGGTGTCGGTGCGACGGGCCTCGCCGAGGTCGCCCTCGCTGAAGTGGCCGCTGACGACGAGGAACACCGAGCAGCTCGGGCGCACGAGCTCGTCCCACAGGTCCTGACCGCTGTTGCCGCCGTCGGCGCGGGCCACCTGCCGGCTCAGCCCGCCGGCGAGGTCCGTGTAGGAGTGCGTCGCGAGGATCGCCCGACGGTCGGGGTACGCCGCCAGCACCCGACGCGCCCAGTCGACGGCCGCGTCGGACGGGTTGAGCTCGAGGCTGAGCAGCAGCAGGTCCATGCCGCCCGCGGTGAAGAGCGCGTAGGAGTCCATGTTCTGGCGGTCGACGGCGTCCGGCCCGTGGTTGCCCTGCCCCAGGTACCCGCCGTACGACGCCGCCGGACCGTTCCACGACGCCCCCGCGTACCGGCTCACCGGGAAGTGCTGCTGGTACAGCGGCGCCTGGCCGGTCGTGAGGTCCATGTCGTGGTTGCCCGGCAGGACGGCGTTCGGCACGCCCGCCGCGTCGAGCACCGCCATGTGCGTCGACGCCCGCTGCCACTGCACCGCGACCGTCTCGTCGCCGACGAGGTCACCCAGGTGTGCGACGAAGGCGATGTCCAGCGCGTCGCGCTGGTCCACCACCCACTGCGTCTGCGCACCCATGATCGCCTGGTTCGCCGACGTGCTCACGTAGTTCTGCGTGTCGGGGATCACCACGAACGTGAACGGCTCGGGGTCCGCGGCCGCCGCCGGGGCGACCGCGCCGAGGGGGACGAGCAGGAGCGCCGCCAGGACGGCTCCGACCCTCCGGGGCCTGCGTCGTCGGTCGCGCCGGGCGACCGTCGGTGCGACGGTGACGGGATGTGACGGCATGGCGCCTCCTCGCGTCACCGTCCAGTGGAACCCCGGGGACAAACCCTGTCAATCACCCGCAGACCCGGCACCCGCCGAGCGGGTGGCCGGCACACCGGGACGAGAACCCCGCCGTTCCCCGGACACGGCGCGCCCGCCGCCGCTATGGTCCCGTCCATGGGGGCCCCGCGACGTCGTCGCGCAGCGGTGCTGGTCGCTGCGCTCGTCCTGATCACCGGCTGCACGACGGGTGCGCCCGAGCCGCCGGACGTCACGTGCACCACCGATCCCGCGGAGCCCGTCGGCGCCGAGGAGGCCGCGGTGTGCCTGTACGAGGGGTGGGTCGCCACGGACGCCGCCCTCGTCGACGCGTACGGCGCGCCCGGCGTCACCGAGGAGCTGCCCGTGGCCGTGGACGACCCGCAGATGCGCTGGGGCGGCTGCGCGCAGCCCGGCGAGACGCCCGAGCCTGTCGTGTGCACGTGGACCGGTGCGTTCGGCAACGGCCAGGTGACGCTCGAGATGGCCGTGCAGGGCACCGACGCCGACGGCTACCGCGTCACCGAGGTGACCGTCGTCCGCTGAGCGGCCCCGCGGTGCCCCCGCCGGGGTTCGAACCCGGACTGGACCGGGTTTAAGCCGGTTGCCTCTGCCGGTTGGGCTACGGGGGCGCGGCGCCATCGTGCCAGGGCATGGCACCGCGCGGCCACGCCTCGCACCGGCCGTGGGCGGGGACGGCGACGGCGACGGCGACAGCCCCGCACCGGACCAGCTGGGCTGGTGGTGCGGGGCCGTCGGGCGTCGTGCGGGTCAGTCCTTCTTCGCGTGCGCGTCGGACTTCTCGGCGGGCGAGCCGGCCTCGGCCTTCTGCGGGGGCAGGGCCTCCTGCTTCGCGTCGGCCTTCGGCGCGGCGGCGGCCTGCTCGGCGGGCTTGTCCTCGCGCGGCTTCGGCGGCACGGACGCGGCGCGGAACTCCGCGCGCGGGTCGTGCAGCGAACCGAGCGCGACGACCTCGCGGCGCAGCAGCACCGACCCGGTCCAGCCGGCCATGATGCGCAGCTTGCGGTTCACCGTCGGCATCGCGAACACGTGGTACGTGCGGTGCAGGACCCAGGCGAAGAAGCCGCGGACCTTGATCTTGCCGAACATCTGCGCCACGCCCTTGTACATGCCGAGGGACGCGACGGCACCGACGTTGCGGTGCTTGTACTCGGTCGGCTCGGCCGAGCGCATGACGCGCGCCAGGTTGTCGCCGATGTGGTTGCCCTCGCGCAGCGCGTGCTGGGCGTTGGGCGGGCAGGTCATGCCCGGGTTGTACAGGTCGGGCACGGCGGCGCAGTCACCGGCGGCGAACACGTCGGGGACGACCTCGCCGTCCGCCGTGGTGACCTGCAGCTTGGCGTTGCAGATGACACGGCCCATCTTGTCCAGCGGCAGGTCCGAGTCCTGCAGCACCGGGTTGGCCTTGACGCCGGCGGTCCACACGATCGTCTCGGCGTCGAACTCCACACCGGTCGACAGGACGACGTGGCCGTCGACGCACGACGACAGGAACGTCGAGAGGTGGATCTCGATGTCGCGCTTGCGCAGGGTCTCGAGCGTGTAGCCGCCGAGCTCCTCCGACACCTCGGGGAGGATGCGCCGGCTGCCCTCGACGAGGACGAAGCGCATCTCCTCCTGCTCGATCTGCTTGTAGTGCCGCACGGCGTACCGGGCCATGTCCTCGACCTCGGCGAGGGCCTCGATGCCCGCGAAGCCACCGCCGACGAAGACGAACGTCAGCATCTTCTTGCGCAGCTCGGGGTCCCACGTGCTCGAGGCGACGTCGATGCGCCCGAGGATGTGGTTGCGGACGGCGATGGCCTCCTCGACGTTCTTGAAGCCGATCGCCTGCTCCGCCAGGCCCGGGATGGGCAGCGTGCGAGCCACCGAGCCGAGGCCGACCACGAGGTGGTCGTACGTCACCCAGTACGCCTCGCCCTCGATGGGCGTGATCTGCACGCGGCGCTTGGCGTGCTCGATCTGCGAGACGTGGCCCTGCAGCACGTCGACGCCCTTGAGCGCGCGACGGTGCGGGGCGACGACGTTGCGCGGGTCGATGGACCCGGCCGCGGCCTCGGGCAGGAACGGGGCGTACGTCATGTACGGCCGCGGGTCGACGACGACGATGGCCGCCTCGCGCTTGCCGAGCCGCTTGCGCAGCCGGCGCGCGGAGTACAGGCCGACCGTGCCGCCGCCGAGGACGAGCACGCGGGGGACCTTGCGCGGCTTGCCGGCGGGTGCCGGGGCGCTCGCTGCGGGGGCGTCGACCGACGCCGAGGACGACTGAGGCATGCCTCATACGGTAGACGCGCACGGGCGCGCGCGCCGCCCCCGGAGGCCGTGACGGCCAGCACACCGGGACCCCGTCCGCACCCGCGCAGGTCAGGGGGACGTCAGTCCTGCGGGGCCGGTCCCGCCTCGGCGTCCGCGAGCGCGACGGGCCGCCCCTCGACCCCGGCGTCGTCCCCGGGCGCCGGTGCGGGCAGCACGTGCGCGACCCGGACGGCGGTGATGCGCCGACGGTCGACCTCGCGCACCTCGATCCGCACGCGGGTCGCGGGCGGGCCGTCGTGCTCGTCGGCGACCTCGGTCGCCACGTCGACGCTGTCCCCGGGGCCGGGGATGCGGCCGAGCCGGGCCAGCACGTACCCGGCGACCGTCTCGTACGGCCCGTCGGGCAGCTCGACGCCGGTGCGGTCGCGGAACTCCTCGAGGGTGAGCCCCGCGTCGAGGTCCTCCTCGGTGCCGACCAGCGGTACGGGCACCACGTCGTACTCGTCGACGATGTCGCCGACGAGCTCCTCCAGCAGGTCCTCGAGGGTGACGATGCCGTCGGTGCCGCCGTACTCGTCGACGACGACGGCGATGTGCGCGCCCGTCCGGCGCATCGTCGACAGGGTGGGCAGCACCGCGTTGGTGCCGGGCAGCGACAGGATCGGGCGCGTCACGTCACCGACCGTCGTGCCGGAGACCTGCACGATGGCCTCGACGACGCCGCCCCCGCCGCGCGTGTCGGGGTCCGCGTCCGCGTCGGCCACGGCGGTGGCCACGGGGGCGATGAGGTCGCGCACGTGCACGAACCCGACGATGTCGTCGAAGTCCTCGCCCGTGACGGGGTACCGCGAGTACGGCAGCGTGCCGACGAGCCGCGCGGCCGTCGCGATCGGCGACGACGCCTCGAGGAACTGCACGTCGGCGCGCGGGCGCATGACCTCGACGAGCGACCGCTCCCCCGCGGAGAACACGTCGGCGATGAGCCGGCGCTCGTCCTCCGGCAGGTCCGGGTGGGTGCGCACGAGGTCGCGCAGCTCCTCGTCGCTGATCTGCTCGCCCGTGGCGCGCGGGTCGAGCCCGAGCAGGCGCACCACGCCGTCGGTGGAGACGGACAGCAGCCACACCACCGGGCGCATGAGCGCCGCGAACCTGTCCAGCGGCGGCGCGACCCACAGCGCGACCCGCGCCGACTGCTGCATCGCGATGCGCTTGGGCGCGAGCTCGCCGAGCACCAGCGACAGGTACGCGATGACGAGCGTCAGCAGCACCAGCGCCACGCCCTCGGCCGTGCCCTGCGCGAGCCCGAGGTCGACGAGCAGCGGCGCGACCGACGGTGCGAGCGTCGACGCGCCGAACGCCGCGGAGAAGAACCCCGCGACGGTCACGCCGATCTGCACGGCGGCCAGGAACCGGTTGGGGTTCCGCGCGACCGAGGCGACCCGGGCACCACGGGTGGACTGCTTCTCGATCTGCACGAGCTGGGACTCGCGCAGCGACACCAGCGCGAGCTCGGTGCCGGCGAACACGCCGCCGACGAGGATGAACAGCAGGACGAGGCCGATGTCGGCCCAGATGTCGGCGGTCATGGATCGTGTCCTCACAAGGATCGCGGTCCACCAGATCCTAAGCGTCTGCCCGGACACCCGCCCGGCAGCGCCCGGGACGAGAGGCAGCCCCGGCCGCACGCCTCAGGGGCGGACGGCCGGGGCTGCGTCGTTCAGGGGGCGACCTGCGCGCCGCCGTCGGCCTGCGCGTCCGCGTCAGCGGTCCCGTCCGGGCCGGCCGCGCCGGTGGCCGGGACGATGCTGGGCGCCTTCTCGAACGGGAACGGCGGCGTGCGCGGCGCCCACTCGGGCGGGGCCTCGCCGAGGAGGTCGGGGACGAGCTCGTCGCTCGGCCAGCCCGTCAGCGGGTAGACGTTCCACCGCTCGCGCCCCTCGACGTCCGTCGCGCCGGAGAACCGCCAGGCCTCGGCCAGATCGGGGCGGGACCACAGCGTCTCGGTGTCGAAGACGGTCCGCACCGGACGGCCCCGGTCGTCGTAGATCTGCACGTCCTCCAGAGGGAACCCGTCGGAGTCGTAGACGAAGAGGTTGCTCACCGGCATTCCGTCGACGACCACGCCGTCCATCGGCTCGGGATCCGAGCGCACGGTGACGACGGTGGTGCCGACGTCAGCGGCGGCGAGCCGCTCCTGGTAGCGGTTGACGTACCCCGCGACGGGGTACGAGACGACGAGGGTCACGACCGTCAGCATCGCGACGAGCGGCGCAGCGCGACGTCCGGACAACCACCGGCCGCGCCCCACCTGCACACTCGCCCCCACGCAGAGGAGCACCATCACGGCGCCCAGCCCCGTCGTCGGCCACCAACCGGGCGTCACCACGGCCGGCCCCAGCGCCCATCCGGTCACCTGGAAGACCACCCAGCCCCGCACGACCCACATCAGAGGCCGCAGAGCCGCCGAGGTCTCGGCGACGGCGGGCCACCAGGGCCGACGACGCACCCCTGCCAGGTCCTGCCTCACCGCGGCACGCAGCGCACCGAACCGGGCCTTCGCTCCCCCGCGGCGCGGGACGGCATCCACACCCGCTGCGGCGCGCAGCTCGGCGGCGTAGGCGGCCGGCTCGCCGAACTCCTCGACGAGGTCCGCACCGTGGGGGCGCAGGTCGTCGGCGAGCGCGTCGGTCAGGTTGGCCTCGAGCCCGTCGGTCAGCTCCTCGACCTGCTCGGGCCCGAGATCGGCCAGCTCGGCGCGGACGGCGGCGGCGTAGGCCGCCACGCTCCGCGCGACCGGCACGTCCGTGGTGCTGCTCACTGCGCTCCCCCTTCGCCGAGCAGGCGCGCCATGGTGCCGGCGAACTCCTGCCAGTCCTTGCGCTGCGTGGCCAGCACGGCCCGCCCCTGCGCGTTGATGCCGTAGTACTTGCGGTGCGGGCCCTCGTCGCTGGGCACGACGTACGACGTCAGGGCCCCCGACGCGTACAGGCGGCGCAGCGTGCCGTACACGGACGCGTCACCCACCTCCTCGATGCCGGCGGCGCGCAGCCGCCGGACCACGTCGTACCCGTACCCGTCCTCGCGCTCGACGACCGCGAGGACGGCGAGGTCGAGCACCCCCTTGAGCAGCTGCGTGGTGTCCATGCGCCCTCCCGGCGTCGGCGCCCGGCCCGGGCGCGGCCAGGACGCCGGTGCCCGCCACGCTCCCGCGCCGGGCACCGGTGCCACCGGCGGAGCGGTCACCCCTCCAGCGACCGCACGGTGCACACTACTCCGCACTCCGCACTACCGTCCAGAGCGGAATGCCTGTCCGCAGAGAGCACGCCTCGGACGACGAAGGTGCGCGTGCTCCCGCGGCTCGCAGGACCACGCGCACCTCGTCGGGAGCGCGACAGGGGTGGGTCAGGCGGTGAGGCTCCAGGCGATGCCGTCGAGGATGTCGTGCTCGCTCGTCACCACGTACGTCAGCTCCCCGCCCGACGCGGCGACCTCGGCCCGCACGCGCGCGACCACCTCGTGCCACACCAGGGCACCGGCGCCGATGACGTCGACCCGCCCCGGGTGCAGGTACGGCATCGCGGCGCGGCGCTCGCGGGACGCCGCGAGCATGTCGGTGCACGACGCGAGGACCTCGTCGACCGTCAGCACCGCCCCGTCGATGCGCTCGCGCTGGTAGGCCGGCAGGCCGAGGGCGTGCGCGGTCAGCGTCGTGACCGAACCGGCGAGGCCGACGAGCGTCACCGTGCGGCCCAGCGGGACGACCGCCGCCGCCGCGTCGAGCGCCGTCCGCACGTCGGCCGTCGCAGCCTCGACCTGTGCGGCCGTGGGCGGGTCGTCGTGCAGGTGCCGCTCCGTCAGGCGCACCGACCCGACGTCCATCGACACCGCCGCGTCCGGCGCCTGCGTGCCCAGCACCAGCTCGGTCGAGCCGCCGCCGAGGTCCACGACGAGGAACGGGCCCGGCAGGCGCGCCGCGAGCACGCCCGTGGCGCCGCGGAACGACAGCCGCGCCTCCTCCTCGCCGTCGACGACCTCGGGCTCCACACCCAGCGCGGCCCGCACGCCGTCGACGAAGACGTCCCGGTTCTGCGCGTCGCGCGTCGCCGACGTGGCGACGAACCGGACGGCCTCGACGCCCAGCTCCTGGCAGGTCGCGTGGTACTCGCGCGCCATGGCGAGGGTGCGCTCCAGCGCCTCCGGGGCCAACCGCCCCGTGCGGTCGACGCCCTGGCCCAGCCGCACCACGTCGGCGCGCCGCACGTGGTCGACGAGCGTGCCGCTCGCGGGGTCGACGTCCGCGACGAGCAGACGGATGGAGTTGGTCCCGCAGTCGATGGCAGCCACACGCGTCACCGGCACATCGTGCCATCGCCGGCCCCCGCCTCCCGCCCGCGGTCCGCCGCCGCGCCCGGTGCCCGGCCCGCCGAGCGCCTCGTCAGCAGGTGCAGCGGTCGGGGCTCCACCGGTCCGCGACCAGCGCCAGCGTCTCGTCGCCGAACGGGCTGACGCCGGGCCCCGCGGCCAGCGCGTGCGCGACCAGCACGTGCAGGCACTTGACCCGGTGCGGCATGCCGCCGGCCGAGATGCCCGCGATCTCCGGCACGTCGCCGAGCTCGGCCCGGTCCGCCAGGTACGCCTCGTGCGCGCGCCGGTGCGCGTCCGCGAGCGCGGGGTCCTCGGCCAGCCGTGCCGTCATCTCCTTCATCGCCCCGGTCGCCTCGACCGAGCTGACGGCCGCGACGGCCTGCGGCGACGTGAGGTAGTACGTCGTCGGGAAGGGCGTGCCGTCGTCGAGGCGCGGCGCCGTGCGCACCACGAGCGGCCGCCCGCACACGCACCGGGCCGCCACGGCCACCAGCCCGCGCGGCACCCGGCCGAGCTGCTCGGCCAGGACCGCCCGGTCGGCATCGGTCACGGCCGCGGGCCCGTCGGTCGCGGGCACGACCGGCGGCGGCGTCCGGTCGGCGGCCGTCAGTCCGGGGGTGTCACGGTGCGCGGTCGGGTCGGCGACGGGCGGCACGGCGGCAGGCGTGGGGTCGGGCACGTGCCCATTGTCGCAAGGGCGGACCGGGACGGCGGACGCCGGCAGGCCCTGCCGGGCCGAGGGCAGGACTCAGCCGTCGGACGCGGGCGCCGTGGCGTCCGGGTCCTCGCCCGTCGTCGGGCCCGTCGGGTCGGCCGTGTCCTGCCCGACCTCCATCTCCCCCGCCATCTCGACCGACTCCCACACCGTGGCGTACCAGGGCGACGTCGAGCCGCCGGCCTCGGGCGTCACCGCGCCCTCGGCGGCCGGCTCCTCCTCGACGACGGCGTCGGGGTCGACGACGAGGAACGCCGTCTCGCCCGGCATGACGAACGACAGCCGCTCGCGCGCCTGCGCCGTCACGTACGCGGGGTCGTCCCAGCGCTCGAGCTCGGCGCGCAGGTCCTCGTTGGTCTCCACCGCCGCGGCGTGCTCGCTGCGCAGCGCCTGCAGCTCGGCCCGGTGCTGCAGGTACGTGGTCAGCGTGGGGTAGACCAGCACGAACGCGAGCAGCACGACGAGCGTGAGCACCATCGCGCGGACCGTGAACATGCGCGGCACCCGCACCTGCGAGCGCTCGGCACGCGGGGTGCCGCGCGGCGGCGTGGGCGTGCGCGAGCCCGACCGTCCCGCCGGACGCGCCGACGCAGCCCGGCCGCGCTCCCCCGGCACCGCCTGCGGCACGGCACCCGAGCGCGGCGCGGGCGGGCGTCCGGCGCGAGCCGCCGGGCCGGACGCCGGGGTGCGGGACGTCGACGTGCGGGGCGTGGCACCGGTGCGGGGGGCCGAGGACGTCCGCGGCGCGGCCGGGGTGCGCGGTGCGGCGGCGGGGGTCCGCGGTGCCGCCGGGGTCCCCGACGTCGGAGTGCGGGGTGCGGGCGTCCGCGGCGCCGCGGGGCGCTTGCCGGCCGGGCGCCCGCCACGGCCCGTCTGCGGGGTGCCGGACGCGGGGGTCGCGTCGCGCCCCGGTCGTCGACCGGACGCCCCGGGCGAGGGCGGGCGGCGCGCGGCGGACGACATGGCGTCGATTCTGCCCGCCAGGTGCACGATCGGCGCGGACGACGGGGCCGCGCGCGTCGGTCTGCACAAGGTCGTCACGACCCCCGCCGGCCGCCGGCGCGAGCCCGGGCGCGCCGACGCCCGGCCCACCAGGGGTGGACCGGGCGTCGGTGGCGGTCAGGCGCGGGGCCCGACCGGCAGGCGTGTCAGGCCTGGAAGCGCGGGAAGGCGCTCGCACCGGCGTAGATGCCGGCGTCGTCGAGCTCCTCCTCGATCCGCAGGAGCTGGTTGTACTTGTTGATGCGCTCGCCACGGGCGGGGGCACCGGTCTTGATCTGGCCGGCGTTCGTCGCGACCGACAGGTCGGCGATCGTCGTGTCCTCGGTCTCGCCGGAGCGGTGCGAGGTCATCGTCGTGAAGCCGGAGCGCTGCGCGAGCGTCACCGCGTCGAGCGTCTCGGTGAGCGTGCCGATCTGGTTGAGCTTGACCAGCAGCGAGTTGGCCGACTTCAGGGCGATGCCCTTGGCGAGGCGCTCGGGGTTGGTGACGAACAGGTCGTCACCGACGATCTGCACCTTGTCGCCGACCTTGCCGACGAGCGAGGACCACGAGTCCCACTCGTCCTCGGACAGCGGGTCCTCGATGGAGACCAGCGGGTAGTCCGCCACGAGCTGCTCGTAGAACGCGATCATCTCCTCGGGCGTCTTGGCGACACCCTCGAACTGGTACGCGCCGTCCTTGAAGAACTCGGTCGCGGCCACGTCGAGCGCCAGCGCGACGTCGGTGCCGGGCACGAAGCCGGCCTTCTCGATCGCGATGAGGATGAGGTCGAGCGCCTCACGGTTGGAGCCGAGGTTCGGCGCGAAGCCGCCCTCGTCGCCCAGACCGGTCGCCAGGCCCTTGCTCTTCAGCACGGACTTCAGCGAGTGGTAGACCTCGGTGCCGGTGCGCAGCGCCTCGCGGAACGTCGTGGCGCCGATGGGGGCGACCATGAACTCCTGGATGTCGACGTTCGAGTCCGCGTGCGACCCGCCGTTGAGGATGTTCATCATCGGCACGGGCAGCACGTGCGCGTTGGGGCCGCCGACGTAGCGGAACAGCGGCAGGTCGGCCGAGTCGGCCGCGGCCTTGGCGACCGCGAGCGAGACGCCCAGGATCGCGTTGGCGCCGAGCTTGCCCTTGTTCGGCGTGCCGTCGAGCTCGATGAGCGCGGCGTCGACGAGACGCTGGTCGCTGGCCTCGAAGCCGATGAGCTCGGGGGCGATCTCGTCGATGACGGCGTTGACCGCGCCCTCGACGCCCTTGCCGCCGTAGCGGGGCTTGTCGGAGTCGCGACGCTCGACGGCCTCGAACGCACCGGTGGACGCGCCCGAGGGGACGGCCGCACGGGCGATCGTGCCGTCGTCGAGGGCGACCTCGACCTCAACGGTGGGGTTGCCGCGCGAGTCCAGGATCTCGCGGGCGCCGACGGCCTCGATGGTGGCCATGGTGCTCCTTCGACAGACGGGTGGGTATGCACCCACAGCCTAGACCGGTCCCGACCCCCGGGCCGGGGGACCTTCGACCAGCGGACGGACGCCGGTGATCAGGCACGACAGCACCCGGACCCGTGGCGCTCCCCCGGCCGCGCGGGCAGCGCGGCGTGGCACGATGCGGACGTGCGCGTGCTCGGTCCGGCGGCCCTCGACGTGCTGGTCGCGCGCCTGCGCGCCGCCGGCTGCGTGTTCGCCGAGGAGGAGGCCGCGCTGCTCGTCGACGAGGCCGCCCACCCGGACGCGCTCGAGGCGATGACGGTGCGGCGCGTCGGCGGCGAGCCGCTGGAGACCGTCCTGGGCTGGGTCGCGTTCTGCCGGCGGCGGGTGGGCGTCGGGCCGGGCGTGTTCGTGCCGCGGAGGCGCACCGAGCTGCTGGCGCGCACGGCCGTCGACCTCGCGCGCGCCGCCGGCCGGGACGGCCGCTCCCCCGTCGTCGTCGAGCTGTGCTGCGGCGTCGGCGCGGTCGCGGCCGTCATGGCGCAGGACGTGCCCGGCGCCCTCGTGCACGCCGCCGACGTCGACCCCGTCGCGGTCGCGTGGGCGGCCCGCAACCTCGGCCGTGCGGGCCACGCGCACGTCGGGGACCTGTTCGGGGCGCTGCCCGCGGCGCTGCGGGGCCGGGTGGACGTGCTGGTCGCCAACGCCCCGTACGTGCCCACGGCCGCGGTGGCGACCATGCCCGTGGAGTCCCGCGCGCACGAGCCGCTCGTCGCCGTCGACGGCGGTGCCGACGGGCTGGACGTGCAGCGCCGCCTGCTCGCCGGGGCGCCGGCGTGGGTGCGGCCCGGCGGCTGCGTCGTCGTCGAGACCAGCCTCGACCAGTCGCCCCGGACCGCGGCCGCCTGCCCGCCGGGGTGGACCACGCGGGTGCTGCGGGACGACGACGTCGACGGCACGGCGGTCGTGGCGACGCGGCCGGCCTGACGCGGACGGGACCGGCCGAGCCGGGACGGGACCGGCCGGAGCCGGACGCGGCCGTGCCCGGACCCCGCGGGAGGGCCCGGGCACGAGGGAGGTGGCCGCGTCAGCCGGTCGTGCAGGTGGTGCCGTTCAGCGTGAACGCCGTGGGCCGGGGGTTGGTGCCGGGGTGGGCGCCGTTGAAGCCGACGTCGACGCTCGCGCCCGCGGCCAGGCGGGCGTTCCACGGCGCGTGGGTCGCGGTGACGACCGCGCCCTGCTGCGACCACGTCGCACTCCACCCCTGGGTGAGGGTCTGGCCGCCGGGGAACGTGAACCGCAGCGTCCAGCCGTCCAGCGGCGCGGCGCCCGTGTTGGTGACGCGCACGCCGGCGGTGAAGCCGGTGTTCCAGTCGCTCGTCGTGTAGACGACCCGGCAGGCGGCGCCCACGGTGGGCGTCGGGCTCGGCGTGGGCGTCGGCGTCACCGTCGGCGTGGGCGTCGGCGTCACCGTCGGCGTGGGCGTCGGCGTCACCGTCGGCGTGGGCGTCGGGGGCACGGTCGGCGTCGGCGTGACAGTCGGTGTTGGGGTCGGCGTCACCGTCGGGGTCGGCGTCGGGGTCGTCCCGATGCGCGACGGGTCGACGACGCCCCAGAACGCGGGCTTGGCCTGCAGCTGCCCGTCGAACAGCAGCGGTGCGGCACCGGCGCGCAGCCACGTGCGCGAGTCCTCCAGCCCCCACACCGTCACGGACTCCAGCGACGACGCGTGCCGCTCGAGCATCGCGAACATGTCGCGGTAGTAGTACGCCTGCTGCAGCAGCCGGTCGGCGGGCGGCGCCGTCCAGGACTCCCCCGCGTTCAGGTACGTCGAGACGTCGAGCTCGGTGACGGCCTGCGTCACGGGCAGCGCCTCGAACGCGGTGATCGTGGCCTCGGCCATCGAGATCGAGCGCCCCACCTCGACGTGCAGCTGGTGCCCCACCCCGTCGACGGGCACGCCCTGCGCGAGCAGGTCGGTCACCAGCCGCAGGTACGGGGCGCGCTTGTTCGGGTACTCGGTGTTGTAGTCGTTGATGAACAGCAGCACCTCGGGGCCGAACGCGTCGCGGGCGTAACGGAACGCGTCGGCGATGTACGACGGGCCGAGCACGCGGTACCACTCAGAGCGCCGCAGGCCGTCGGCCTGCCCCTCGTCGATGACCTCGTTGACCACGTCGAACGCGAAGATCGGGTTGCCGGGCGTGCCGAACTCGCCGTACTGCGTGCGGTAGTGGGTGGCGACGGCCTCGATGTGGGTGCGCAGCCGCTGCCGCAGCAGGGCCTGGTCGGCGGCGCTCGTCGTCAGGGCCGTGCCGTCGGCGCGCCGGAAGAACCACGCCGGGGTCTGCTGGTGCCACAGCAGCGTGTGGCCGTAGACGCGCATGTCGTGCTCGAGCGCCCAGTCGACGAGCCCGTCGGCGGCCGCGAACGTGAACGTGCCCTCGGTGGGCTGCACGGCGTCGGGCTTCATCTGGTTGCCGGGCGTGATCTGCACCGCGTGGTGCGCGAGCAGCTCGCCGCGGCCCGCGAGGGTGTCGGGCGGCTCGACGGCGATGCCGAACGGGAACGACCCGGCCAGGTGCTGCGCGAGCGACGGCAGGGTGAGGTCGGGGGTGTGCCGCACGCCGGTGACGCGCACGTCGTCGACGAGCAGGTCGGTCAGGGACGTCGTGGACTCGACGTAGAGCTGCACCGTGTCGAACGGCCCGGGCGTGTACGTCGCGACGACCTGCCGCCATGCGCCGTTCGTCACGCCGGTGACGGTCGCGATCGTCTCGTAGGACGCCACGCCGGCGTTGTCGCGCTGCGCGGAGACCCGCAGGTCGGCGTACCCGGAGCCCGTCGACGGGAGCTTCAGCCAGAGCTCGACCGTGTACGTGGTGCCCGGCTCGACGACGTCCGTCAGCGGGACCGTCGCACCGTTCCAGGACGCGGTGCGCCCGGTGACGAGCAGGCTCCGGGTGCCGCGCGGACCGTCGGCGGTGGTGAGCGTCGCCTGCGCGGCTCCCCGGGGCCCCCAGCCGCCGAGGCCGGTCTCGAAGTCGCTGCTGTGCACCAGCACGGGCTCGGCGCCCCGGGCCGGGGCCGCCGTCGGGACCACGAGGGCGACGGTGACGACGAGCGCTGCGACGAGCAGCGCCGCGAGCACGGCCCGCGGGGCGGCGGCGACCGACCGCCCTCCGCGCGACGGTGCGGGCGGCAGGGCGGGCCGCAGGGCGGCAGGTGCGGCCGACGGCCGGGTGGGACGAGGCATGGCGCCAGCGCTCCTTCGCGACGGGCAGGGCCGGCCACGTCGGCCGCCCGGCCGCACGCTAGGGGTGTCGCCCGCGGGCCGACCACGGGTGAAGCGTTTCGGATGCCGGGCCGCCCGGACCGACGGACCGGCTGGTGGCCCCGGCCACGCACGACGACGCCCGCCGCACCTGCCCCCAGGGGCGGTGCGGCGGGCGCGGGCGGGGTCAGGCGCCGAGCGGGGCGACGATGTGCTCGACCTGCTCCTTCGCGTCGCCGAACAGCATGGCGGTGTTCTCGCGGAAGAACAGCGGGTTCTGCACGCCGGCGTACCCGGTGGCCATCGACCGCTTGAACACGATCACCTGCTTGGCGTTCCAGACCTCCAGCACGGGCATGCCGGCGATCGGCGAGGACGGGTCGTCCAGCGCGGCGGGGTTCACGGTGTCGTTCGCGCCGATGACGAGGACGACGTCGGTCTGCGCGAAGTCCGCGTTGATCTCGTCCATCTCGAGCACGATGTCGTACGGCACCTTGGCCTCGGCGAGCAGCACGTTCATGTGCCCGGGCAGGCGGCCGGCGACGGGGTGCACGGCGAACCGCACGTCGACGCCCTGCGCACGGAGCTTGGCGGTGAGGTCGGCGACGGGGTACTGGGCCTTGGCGACCGCCATGCCGTAGCCGGGCGTGATGATGACCGTGCGGGCGCCGCGGAGCATCTCGGCGACCTCGGCGGCCTGCACCTCGCGGTGCTCGCCGTAGTCGTGGTCGCCGGCGGCCACCGTGCCGCCCTCGGCGCCGAAGCCGCCGAGGATGACCGAGACGAACGAGCGGTTCATGGCCCGGCACATGATGTACGACAGGATCGCGCCGGAGGACCCGACGAGGGCGCCGACGATGATGAGCAGGTCGTTGCTCAGCATGAAGCCCGCCGCGGCCGCCGCCCACCCGGAGTACGAGTTGAGCATCGACACCACGACCGGCATGTCGCCGCCGCCGATCGAGGCGACGAGGTGCCAGCCCAGCGCCAGCGCGACCACGGTCATGAGCACGAGCGGCACGACGGAGTGCGCGGCGAGGAACCACGCGAGCAGACCGCCGGACGCGACGACGGCGCCGAGGTTCAGCCAGTTGCGGCCGGGCAGCATGAGCGGGGCCGACCGCAGGCGGGCGGACAGCTTGAGGAACGCCACGATCGAGCCCGTGAACGTCACGGCCCCGATGAGGACGCCGAGGAACACCTCGACGAGGTGCACCGCGTCGGGCTCCTCGGTGAGGAACGAGTTGTAGCCGACTAGCACGGCGGCCAGTCCGACGAACGAGTGCAGGATCGCGATCATCTCGGGCATCTGCGTCATCTCGACGGACCGTGCCCGCCAGATGCCGGCGACCGCGCCGATCGCCAGGGCCATGGCGATGAGCAGCAGCGTCACCACGGGGCTGCGCTCGGACAGGTCGGTCGCGAGCGCGACCGTCGCCAGCAGGGCCAGGCCCATGCCCGCCATCCCGAAGAGGTTGCCGCGGCGGGCGGTCTCCTGCTTGCTCAGCCCCGCGAGGCTGAGGATGAACAGCACGGCGGCGACCAGGTACACGGCCTGCGCCAGGGACGTCAGCACGGCTCAGGCCTCCTTGCGGAACATGGTGATCATGCGGTTGGCGACGAGGAAGCCGCCGAAGATGTTGATCGCGGCCACCGTCGCGGCGACGAACGCGAGCGACGTGACCAGCCACGACGCGTCGCCGATCTGGAGGAGCGCACCGACGAGGATGATCCCGCTGATGGCGTTGGTGGTGGCCATGAGCGGCGTGTGCAGCGAGTGGCTGACGTTGGAGATCACGTAGTAGCCCACGACCACGGCCAGCGCGAACACCGTGAAGTGCCCGAGGAACTCCGGCGGCGACAGCGTGATCCCGAGCGCGACGACCACGGCGCCCAGCGCGTAGAGCACCGACCGGCGCCGTGCGCGGCGCTGCGCCGCGTCGGCCTCGGCGGCCTGCCGCGCGGCGACCTCCTCGGGCGTCTCGACGGGCGCGGACGGGGCGGCGGGCGCCGCGGAGACCGCGACGGGCGGCGGCGGCCACAGGACCTCGCCGTCGTGCGCGACGGCCATGCCGCGCTGCACGGGGTCGTCGAGGTCGAGCACGAGCTGCCCGTCCTTGCCGGGCGTGAGCAGCGCCATGAGGTGCACGACGTTCGTGCCGAACAGCTGGGACGTGTGCTGCGGCATGCGGCTCGGCAGGTCGGTCCAGCCGAGCACCACGACGCCGTTGTCGGTGACGACGCGCTCGCCGGGGACGGTGAGCTCGCAGTTGCCGCCGCCGGACGCGGCGAGGTCGACGATCACCGAGCCGGGCTTCATCGCGGCGACCATGGCCGCGGTGATGGTGCGCGGGGCACGGCCGCGGACCAGCGCGGTGGTCACGACGATGTCGGCCCACGCGGTCTGCTCGGCGTACATCTGCTCGGTCAGGCGCTCCTGCTCGGCCGTGAGCTCGCGCGCGTAGCCGTCGGTGGAGACCTCCTGCGCGGCGCCGGCGGCCTGGACGAACTGCGCGCCCATGGACTCGATCTGCTCGCCGACCTCGGGGCGCACGTCGAAGGCCCGCACCTGCGCACCGAGGCTGCTGGCGGTGCCGATCGCGGCGAGCCCGGCCACGCCGGCGCCGATGACGAACACGTTGGCGGGGGCGGTCTTGCCGGCGGCCGTCACCTGGCCGGTGAACATGCCGCCGAACTCCTCGGCGGACTCGATCACGGCGCGGTAGCCGGCCACGTTGGAGAGCGTGGACAGCACGTCGAGGGCCTGCGCCCGCGAGATGCGCGGCACGGCGTCGAGCGCGAGGCCCGTGACCCGCTGCGCGGCGAGGCGCTCGGCGAGCGCCTCGTCCCCGTGCGGGGACATCATCGCCACGAGCGTCGCGCCCGGGGCGAGAGCGGACGTGTCGGCGGGCAGCGTCACGGTGGTGACCACGTCGCAGCCGAGCGCGTCGGCCCGGTCCGCGACGGTCGCGCCCGCCGCCTCGTAGGCCGCGTCGGTGAACGTCGCGGCCGCACCGGCCCCGCGTTCGACCACGACGTCGTACCCCAGGTCGCGCAGCTTGGCGACGGTGCGCGGCGTGGCCGCGACCAGCCGTTCGCCGGCGCGGTCCTCACGTGGGACGCCGATCCTCATCCGGGCCTCCTCGGGCCTGCTGTCGTCTGCCGGGCCGGTCCCGACGTCGTGCTGGTGCCGGACCGGCGGTCAGGCGGGACGTGCGTCCCGCCACCTGCGCCCATCGTCGTCGGACGCGGGTGCGGCCAGTCCGGACCTTAGGCCTAGAAAGCGCTTTCCGCTATCGGGTGACCGTGATCACGCCGTCCGAGGGGCGAGACCGCTCGTGTCACAGGGCGTCCGGCCCGCGGAGCCCCGACGCGCCCGCGGCCCCGGCGGTCTCCGCCGACCGCAGCCGCTCCTCCCAGGCCGCCGACGCGCGCCGCAGCGCCCCCTCGGCGTCGACGCCCCGCGCGTCCGCCTCGAGCACGAGCGCGAGCAGCCGCTCCCCGAGGCCGCCCGCCCCGGCTGCCGATGCGTCGGACGACGACCCGTCGGGCAACGACCCGTCGGGCAGCGGCGCCGGACGGACCTCGGGCCCGGCCGGGGCGGCGGCGTCGAGCCCGGCGCGGCGCGCCCGTGAGGCGAGCTTCTGGCTGCGGGCCAGCGCCCCCAGCGTCGCGGGCACCCCGTCGAGCGCCGACGTCCGCGCCGGCTTCTCCGCGCGCTTGAGCCGGTCCCACCGCCGGTGCTGCCCGTCGACGTCGTCGGCCGCCGCCGTGGCGTCCACGGAGGACCCCGGCCCGGCCGCGAAGACGTGCGGGTGCCGGCGGACGAGCTTGTCGGCCACACCCTCGGCGACGTCGTCGAGGTCGAACGGGTCCTGCGGGTGCTCCTGCGCGAGACGGGCGTGGAACACGACCTGGAGCAGCACGTCGCCGAGCTCCTCGCGCAGGTCGCCGCGATCGCCGTGCTCCACGGCCTCGACCAGCTCGTGGACCTCCTCGAGGGCGTACGGCAGCAGGGACTCGTGCGTCTGCTGCGCGTCCCACGGGCACCCGCCGGGCGAGCGCAGCCGGTCCATCACGGCGACGAGCCGCGCGACGCCCGCACCGTCCGGCGCGGCGGACGCGCCGCCCGGCCGGTCGGGCGTCGGTGCCGTCACGGCGTGGGCGCCGGGGACGACCCGTCCGTCACACCCTCGTCACCCGCCGCGTCGGCCAGCCCGCCCGCGGGCACGACCCACTCCGGTGCGGTCGGGGCCACGACCCCGAGGTCCGCGAACGACCCGAAGCGCGGGTTGATCTCGATGTCCGCCTCCTCGACCCGGGCCTGGAAGTCCGCGATCGCCCCCTCGGGGTCCGCGACCTCCTGCAGCCCGGACGCCGCCAGCGAGTAGCGGCCCACCGCGAGCGCCGTCTCCGACAGCTCCAGCCCGGCCGCGGCCTCCTCGCCGAGCTGCTGCGCGGCGACACCCTCGAGCAGCGCGCGGGCCTCCTCGTCGCTGGGGCCGACCCCGTTGTCCTGCGCGACCTCGCGCACGAACGGCTCCAGCACGAGGACGCCGAGCACCTCCTGCGCGCTGACCTCGGGGAACAGGGGCGTCAGCTCGTCCGTGGCCGCTGCGAGCCGGGCCGTGCTGATCTCCTGCCCGTCCACGAGCGCGGCCGCCCCGGGCTGGCCGGCGCACCCGGCGAGGAGCGCACCCCCCGCCAGCACCGTCGCCACTGCCTGCACCCGCACGCGCCGTGTGCCTCGTCGCACCACCGTCACCTCGACCTCCCGCGTCGTCGACGCCGCCATCGTAGGGCCCGCCGCGCCCGTCAGCGGGTGCCGACCGTCGCGGCGGCCGAGACGTCGCCGCGCACGACCGCGTCGATGAGCTGGGTGGCCCACGCGAGCACCGCGTCGCCGTGCAGCGGCTTGCCGCCGACGCGCGCGGTCGTGGGGAACGGGACCAGCACGGTGCGGGTCGCGGGCTTGAGCACCGAGCCCGGGTACAGGCGCTTGAGGCGCAGCTGCGCGGACTCCGGCAGCTCCAGCGGCGCGAACCGCACGAACCGGCCCTGCGCGGTGACGTCCGCGAGGCCCGCGGCACGAGCGTGCAGGCGGAAGCCGGCGACGGCGAAGAGGTTCTCCACCGCCTGCGGCACGGGGCCGTACCGGTCGACGAGCTCGGCACGGACCTCGTCGAGCGCCGCCTGCGTGGTCGCGGCCGCGAGCTTGCGGTACGCCTCGAGCCGCAGCCGCTCGTGCGCGATGTACGTGTGCGGGATGTGCGCGTCGACGGGCAGCTCGATCGTGACCTCGGGCTGCTCCTCGGGCTCCTCGCCGCGGAACCCGGCGACGGCCTCGCCGACCATGCGGATGTACAGGTCGAAGCCCACGCCCTCGATGTGCCCGGACTGCTCGCCGCCGAGCAGGTTGCCCGCGCCGCGGATCTCCAGGTCCTTCATGGCGACGGCCATGCCCGCGCCGAGGTCGGTGTGCGCGGCGATGGTGCGCAGCCGGTCGTGGGCCGTCTCGGTCAGGGGCGCCTCGGGCGGGTAGAGGAAGTACGCGTACGCGCGCTCGCGCCCGCGGCCCACGCGTCCGCGCAGCTGGTGCAGCTGCGACAGCCCCAGGCGGTCGGCCCGTTCGAGGATCAGGGTGTTGGCGTTGGAGATGTCCAGGCCCGTCTCGACGATGGTCGTGCAGACCAGCACGTCGAACCGCTTCTCCCAGAAGTCGACGATGACCTGCTCGAGCTGGTGCTCGCCCATCTTCCCGTGCGCGACCGCGATGCGGGCCTCGGGCACCAGCTCGTTGAGCCGGGACGCGGTGCGCTCGATGGACTCGACGCGGTTGTGCACGAAGAAGACCTGGCCCTCGCGCAGCAGCTCGCGCCGGATCGCGGCCGCGATCTGCCGCTCCTCGTACGGGCCGACGAACGTCAGCACGGGGTGCCGCTCCTCCGGGGGCGTGGCCAGCGTCGACATCTCGCGGATGCCCGTGACGGCCATCTCCAGGGTGCGCGGGATCGGGGTCGCGCTCATCGCCAGGACGTCGACGTTGGTGCGCAGCGCCTTGAGGGTCTCCTTGTGCTCGACGCCGAAGCGCTGCTCCTCGTCGATGATCACCAGCCCGAGGTCCTTGAACCGGACGCTGCCCGTGATGAGCCGGTGCGTGCCGATCACCACGTCGACGGAGCCGTCCGCGAGCCCGTCGACGACCTCCTTGCTCTCGGCCGGGGTCTGGAAGCGCGAGAGCGCCTTCACCGTGACGGGGAAGGCCGAGTAGCGCTCGGTGAACGTGTCGAGGTGCTGCTGCACCAGGAGCGTCGTCGGCACGAGCACGGCGACCTGCTTGCCGTCCTGCACGGCCTTGAACGCCGCCCGGACCGCGATCTCCGTCTTGCCGTAGCCGACGTCGCCGCAGACGAGCCGGTCCATGGGGACGGACTTCTCCATGTCGGCCTTGACCTCGTCGATCGTCGCGAGCTGGTCGGGCGTCTCGACGTACGCGAACGCGTCCTCCAGCTCGCGCTGCCACGGGGTGTCCGGGCCGAACGCGTGCCCGGGCGTGGCCATGCGCGCCGAGTACAGGCGGATGAGCTCGGCTGCGATCTCCTTGACGGCCTTGCGCGCCCGGCCCTTGGTCTTCTGCCAGTCCGAGCCGCCCATCCGGTTGAGGGTGGGTGCCTCGCCGCCGACGTACTTGGTCACCTGGTCGAGCTGGTCCGTGGGCACGAAGAGCCGGTCCCCCGGCTGGCCCCGCTTGCTCGACGCGTACTCCACGAGCATGTACTCGCGCGTCGCGGCGTTGGCTCCCGTGCCGATGGTCCGCTGCACGAGCTCGACGAACCGCCCGACGCCGTGCTGCTCGTGCACGACGAAGTCGCCCGGCCGCAGCTGCAGGGGGTCGACGACGTTGCGGCGCCTGCTCGGCATGCGGCGCATGTCCCGCGTGCTCGTGCCCGCCCGGCCCGTCAGGTCGGCCTCGCTGAAGACCGCCAGGCGCAGGCGCTCGTGGACGAACCCCGGGCCGAGGGGCGCCGGGGTGACCAGCACCACGCCACCCTCCGGCTCCTGCGCCACCTCGGTGACCAGACGGGCCGGGACGTCCGCCGCGCGCAGCTGCTCGGTCATGCGCTGCGCGGGGCCGTGCCCCTCCGTGGCCAGCACCAGCCGCCAGCCGTCCTGCTGCAGGCGGCGCACGTCGGCCACCGCCCGGTCGACCTCGCCGCGGTACCGCTCGACGTCGCGGGCCGCGAGCACGAGCGTGCGCACGGCGTCGACGTGCCCCGGGCCCTCGTCGGGCTCCGCCGTCGCACCCGACGGCACGGTCGTCTGCTCGTCGGCCGCCCCCGCGGCGTCCGCGTCGAGGGTGAACGGCGACAGCGTCCACCAGCCCAGACCGCGCACCTCCGCCAGGCCGCGGACCTGCGCGAACGTCGAGAACGACGCCGACGACAGGTCCAGCGGCACCTGGGCGCCGGCCGCCGCGGAGGTCCACGCCGCCGCGAGGAACTCCTCCGTGGTCGCCACCAGGTCGTGCGCGCGGCGCCGCACGCGCTCGGGGTCGACGAGCACCAGCAGGCTGTCGTCCGGCACGAGGTCCAGGACGGGGACCATCCGGTCGACCAGCACGGGCGCCAGGGACTCCATGCCCTCGACCGCGATGCCCTGCGCGAGGCGGTCGAGCATGTCGACCGCGCCCGGCAGGCGCTCCACCAGCGACGCCGCCCGCGCCCGCACCGCGTCGGTCAGCAGGATCTCCCGGCACGGCGGCGCCCACACGCCGTGGTCGGCGACCTCGAGCGAGCGCTGGTCGGCGACGGAGAACCAACGGATCTCCTCGACGTCCTCGCCCCACAGCTCGACGCGCAGCGGGTGGTCCTCGGTGGGCGGGAAGACGTCGAGGATCCCGCCGCGCACCGCGAACTCCCCGCGCCGCTCGACCATGTCGACGCGGGTGTACGCCGCGTCGACGAGCCGGGCCGCGACGTCCGCCAGGTCCACCCTGTCGCCGGGCCCGATCTCCACGGGGCGCAGCTCGCCCAGCCCGTCGACGACCGGCTGCAGCAGCGCGCGCACCGGCATGACGAGGACCCGCACCGGACCGGCGGGGCCCGCCTGCTCGGTGGGGTGCGCCAGGCGGCGGAACACGGCCAGGCGCCGGGCCACCGTGTCCGAGCGGGGGCTCAGCCGCTCGTGCGGGAGCGTCTCCCAGCTCGGCAGCACCGCGACGTCGTCGGCGCCGAGGTAGCAGCGCAGCGCGGACGCGAGCTCGTCGGCGTCGCGCCCCGTGGCCGTGACCACGACGAGCGGCCGCCCGGCGGACGCCGTGCCGCCGGGGGCCGTGGCGCCCGCGAGCGCCGCGAGCAGCGGGGGGCGTGCGCCGGCGGGGCCGACGACGTCGAGCGCGCCGCGGGCCCGCACCGAGGCGAGGGCCTCGGCAGCGGCGGGGTCGGCGAGGAGCGCGGGCAGCAGTCCGGTGAGGTCCATGTCTTCCTTCACGTGTCCGGAGTGCCGGGCCGCGCACCGACGCGAGGGCGTGCGGGTGCGCAGACGCAGCACGGACGCCCCGGATCCGTGCGGACCGGGGTGCGTGACGAGTCTACGAGCCGCCCCCGACACCGGCCCTGCGGGGCGCGGGGCCGGACGGACCGCGAGGGTGGGCGGCCGGACGGAGCTGCCGGACGGAGCCGTCCGGCCGGGGTCAGCCGACCTCGGCCGCGCGCGTGTCGGCCCCGTCGAGCGCCGCGAGCGCGCGGCGCAGCGCCGTGCTGGACGTGTGCATCGTGTACGGGAAGTAGATGACCTCGACGCCCACCGCGGCGAAGTCGCGCTCGAGGCGGTCGCCCTTCGGCGTCCCGCGCCAGTCGTCGCCCTTGAAGATGACGTCGAAGCCGACCTCGCGCCACGTCTCGACCTTGTCGGGCTGGGTCTCGGCCACGACCTCGTCGACGTAGGAGATGTGCCGGACGATCTCCATGCGCTCGGCGAGCGGGACCATCGGGCGGCGCCCCTTGGTCGTCTCGAGCACCTCGTCGGCCACGACGCCGGCGATGAGGTAGTCGCACCGGCGCTTGGCGTGGCGCAGGATGTTGAGGTGCCCGACGTGGAACAGGTCGTACGCCCCCGGTGCGTACCCGACGATCCGTGCCATGGCGCCCTCCCGACGACGTCCTTCCTGCGCGGCCCGCCCCGTCGAGGACCGTGACACCGCGTCGTGCGGCGCCCGTGGGACGACACTAGGCAAACCGGACGGGTCAGACATAGCGCTCCGGCCCCTCGTCACCCGGTCGGCACCGCATTTCACCCGCCGGGGCCGGCGGTGAGGGCGCCGGACGGCGCGACGCCCGCGATGCTGGTCCGGACGGGCGTCGCGCGTTGGACCGACCGGGCGAAATCCGGCAGGTTTTCACAATTCGCCCACCTGCTGCGGGGCGAGGTCGGGCGAGGATCGTCGAGAATCGAACGCACCGATCCGCGGTGGGACTCCGGCGCGTCGGGCGCCCGCCGTCCCGGGCCGCCACCGAAGGGACCTCTTGATGGAGCCGGCCGAGTACCTCGCCGCACTGCGCAAGCACTGGTTGGTCGTCGCCGTGCTGGCCGTGCTGGGCTTCGGCGCGGCCTACGCCTGGTCCCAGACCCTGCCCCCGAGCTACCGCACGACGTCGAGCGTGTACGTCACGGTGCCGCAGACGACGTCGGTCGGCGAGCTCGTGCAGGGGTCCACGTACGCGCAGGCGAGCATCGAGTCCTACGCCCAGCTGGCGACGAAGCCGTACGTGCTGGACCCGGTGATCGACCGGCTCGACCTCGACACCGACGCCCGGTCGCTCGCGCGGTCCGTCACGGCGACGAGCCCGCTGAACTCCAAGATCCTGGAGATCTCGGCGGTCGCGGGCGACCCGGACAAGGCTGCCTCGATCGCGAACGCCGTGAGCACCCAGCTCGCCACGGCCGTCGAGGACCTCGAGGGCGAGGGCGCCGACGGTGCGCCGAACGTCGAGATCACCGTGGTCGCGCAGGCCGCGCCGCCGTCGTACGCGTTCTCGCCGAACACGAAGCTCAACGCGGCCACGGGGATGGCCGTCGGGCTGGTCCTCGGCGTGGTCCTCGCGCTGGCCCGCACGGTCCTGGACACCCGCGTGCGCTCGCTGCGCGACGTGCGCCGGGTGACCGGCACCGCCGTGCTGTCGACCGTGCGCTTCGACCGCAAGCGCCGCAAGGCGCCGCTCGCGATGGTCGACGACCCCTTCGGCGACCGCGCGGAGGCGTACCGCAAGCTGCGGACCAACCTGCGCTTCCTCACCGTCGCCGGCCCGAGCCGCTCGATGGTCGTCACGTCGTCCCTGCCGACCGAGGGCAAGAGCACGGCGGCGATCAACCTCGCGATCGCCATGGCCGAGGGCGGGGCGCGCGTCGTGCTCGTCGACGCCGACCTGCGCCGCCCGTCCGTCGCCCGGTACCTGGGCCTGGAGGGGTCGGTGGGCCTGACGACCACGCTCATCGGCGAGGCGCGGTTCGAGGACGTCGTGCAGCCCTGGGGCGACGGGACGCTCCACGTGCTCCCCGCGGGGCAGGTCCCGCCGAACCCCAGCGAGCTGCTGGACTCCCCCGCGATGGCGGACCTGCTGCGCGACCTCGGCGAGCGGTACGACGTCGTGGTCCTCGACTCGGCGCCGCTGCTGCCCGTGACCGACGCGGCCGTGCTGTCGCGCATGACCGACGGTGCGCTCGTCGTCGTCGGGTGCCGGCGGGTGCACCGGGCACAGCTGCAGGACGCGCTGACCTCGCTCGCGGCCGTCGAGGCGCGCGTCCTCGGGCTCCTGCTCAACCAGGTGTCGTCCAAGGACTCGGGCGCCGCGGTGACGTACGGCTCGACGCCGCAGTCGACGGCCCGGGCGTGGCCGACCACGCGCCGCACCGCCCGGCGCGGCACCGCCTCGCACGCCGCGCCCCCGCGCCCGGTCGCGCCCGCGGCGGCGGGACCGGCCGGGTCGTCCGTCCGCCGGCTGCCCGACGAGGGTGAGATGCCCACCGTCGCGGTCCCGATCGTCACCCTCGGCCAGCGCGTCGCGGCCGGTGCCTCCGCACCGGTGCCGGACGCCGGCCCGGTCCGCCTCTTCATCGGTCCGCCACCGCCGCCCGCGCCGGCCCCGGCGCCCGAGGTGCCAGGGCCCGTCCGGGTCGCGTCCGCGCCGGACGAGCCCGACGAGCCGGGCCGTCGCGGCCCGGCGAGCGCGCCCACCCCGGCGGCGCCCGCCGAGCACCCCGCCGACGACGAGCCGTCGTCCGACGCGCTCGGGCCGCTGCTCGGGCCGCTGTCCGACACCCGGCTGCGCGACACGCAGGCCGGCGCGACCACGTCGTCGTGAGCGTCGTGACGGCGGCGACGACGGCGCCCGCCGGGGACGCCCCCGGGTCCGGCGTCGTCGGGCCGCCCGCCGGCACGGCCACCACCCCCGCGCGGGTGCGCGTCTCGACCCGGCTCGTCGCGGTCGGTGCCGTCGCCGCGCTGACGCTGGAGATGCCGCTCGTCGACGCGTTCACCACGGCCGTGATCGTGCCGCTCGCGCTGACACCCGTGTGGTGGTCCGCGACGCGCCGGTTCGTCGGGGCCCGCACGCTGCTCGCGCTCACGGGCCTGGCGCTCGTCACCGGGCTGTGGCTGTCGGCGTCCACGTCCGCGACGCACACCGTCGACCCGACGCTGCTGCGTGCGCACGTGCTGCTGATGCTCGGCGGGGTCGCGGGGATCGGCCTGCTGCTGTGGGCCCGGACGGTCGTGCCCGTGCGGGTCGTGGCGCTCAGCGCCGCCGCGGGCCTCGTGATGCGCCTCGCCCTGGAGCCGATCAACCCGGCCAACCCGTGGAAGTACAACTTCTCGTACGCGCTGACGGTGCTGGCGCTCGCGCTCGTCGTGCGGCGGCGCCCACGGCCCGCGGAGATCGCGCTGCTGCTGGTCATCGCCGCCGTGAGCATGCTCAACGACTCCCGCTCGGCGTTCGCCACGCTCGTGCTGGCCGCGCTGCTGGTGCTGTGGCAGCTGCGCCCGCGCACCCTGGGGCGGCGCGCCAGCGCGATCACCACGCTGGCGTTCTTCGGTGCCGTGACGGCCTGCGTGTACTCCGTCGGGACCAACCTCATCCTCGAGGGCTACCTCGGCGAGGAGACGCAGCAGCGGTCGATCGCGCAGGTCGAGGCGTCCGGGTCGCTGCTGCTGGGCGGGCGGCCCGAGTGGGGGGCGAGCGTCGCCCTCTTCACCGAGCAGCCGGCGGGGTACGGGATCGGGGTCGTCGCGAACCTCGACGACATCCTCGTCGCGAAGTCCGGCATGGCCGCGCTCAACTACGACCCGAACAACGGCTACGTCGAGAACTACATGTTCGGCGGGGAGATCAAGCTGCACTCGGTGCTCGCGGACCTGTGGTCGCGGCACGGCCCCGTCGGCCTGGTGCTGGCCGGCTGGATGCTGGGGCTGGCGGTGTGGTCGCTGGCGAGCGCGGTCGCCCGCCGCGTCGCGACGGGCCTGGTCATCTACCTCACGTGCCTCATGCTGTGGAACTTCGCGTTCGGCCCCATCTACAGCGCCATGCCCATCCTCGTGCTGGCGTTCGGCATGCTCCTGCTGCCCCGCCGCGGCGTCGACGCCGGGCACGCCACCCTCGACGAGAGGCCCGCATGACCACGGACCCGACCGCGCCGGTGACCGTCCTGGAGTCGTTCCCCGCGCCCCGGCGCACCACCAACCCGTACCTGGCGCGGCTGCCCGCCGAGCTCCCGCCGGACGTGCGGGCCGTGACCTTCAGCTGGCGCACCGCGCTCGTCGGCCGGTACGACGTGTTCCACGTGCACTGGCCGGAGAAGCTCATGCGGGCCTCCACCCGCCCCCGCACGCTGGTCAAGCAGCTGGCCGCCGCCGCGCTGCTGGCCCGGCTCGCGCTGACCCGCACGCCCGTGGTGCGCACCCTGCACAACACCGACCCGCACGAGCCCGGCGGGCGCGTCGAACGGCTGCTGCTGCGTGCCGTCGACCGGCGCACCGCGACGTGGATCATGCTCACGCCCGACACCGTGCGCCCGGCGACGGCGAGCCCCGGCTCGACGGCCGTGACGATCCCCCACCCGCACTACCGGGACTGGTACGCGACCGCCGCGCGCACGGCGCCGCGGCCCGGCCGGCTGCTCTACTTCGGCCTGGTCCGCCCCTACAAGGGCGTCGAGGACCTGCTGGCGGCGTTCGCGGACGTCGACGACGACGACCTGACCCTGCACGTCGTCGGGAGCCCCGAGTCCCCGGCGCTGCGCGACGCGATCGCCGCGCAGGCCGCGACCGACGCCCGGGTCGGCCTGCGCCTGGAGTACGCCGACGACGACGTGCTGGCCGCCGAGGTCGGCGCGGCGCAGGTCGTGGTGCTGCCCTACCGGCGCCTGCAGAACTCCGGCGCCGCGCTGCTCGCGCTGTCGCTGGACCGCCCCGTGCTGGTGCCCGCCGGCGCGACCGCGACGCGTCTCGCGGCGGAGACCGGCCCGGGCTGGGTCACCACCTTCGACGGCACGCTGACCCCCGCCGACCTCATGCGCGCGCTCGACGCCGCGGCCGCGCTCGACCTGGGGACCGCCCGGCCCGACCTGAGCACCCGTGACTGGCCCGGCGTCGCCGCCGCCCACGCCGCCGTGTTCCGCGCGTGCGCCCGCCCCGCCCCGCACCCGATGCCCGCAGGAGCCGCCCGATGACGACGCCCGCCGCCCCGACGACGTCCGTCGAGGTCGTGTTCCGCGCGGAGCGGGACGTCACCACCTGGAGCGGGCGCCACGCGCGCGGGGAGGTGCCGGGGCGCTGGCCGTACGGCCTCGACCTGCTCGAACGCTCGGGCGTGCCCGTCACCACGGCGAGCCTGACCGAGCCGGGGCGCGCCGCGGTGCTCCGGGCCCGGGTGCGCGACCTGCTGCACCGCGGGCCGCGCACCGGCACCGACCTGGGCATCGCGTGGGACGAGAACCTCGCCCGGCGCATGCTCGTGCTCGCGCCGCACGCCCGCATGCACGCCGGGGCGATCTGGCTCACCGACGCCCACGCCGCCGACCCCACGTCGGACCGCGTGCGACGCACCGTCGCGCTGCTGCGCCGCATGGACGGGGTGTTCGTCAACAGCCGCGCCCAGGTCGAGCCGCTGCGGCACGCGCTCGGCGCGGACGGGCCGCCGGTGTCGTTCTTCACGTTCGGCGTCGACGCGGACTTCTTCCCCGCGCGACCGCCCGCCGAGCGCCCGCTGGTCGTGAGCATCGGCGGCGACCGCGACCGGGACCCGACCACGCTCTTCGCCGCCCTCGAGGCCGTGCACGCCGCCCGCCCCGACGTCGAGATCGTCGTGCAGAACGCGTCGGACGTGCCGCCGCCCGCGGGCGTCACCAAGATCCCCCGGCTCACGCACGTCGAGCTGCGGGACCTGTACGCGCGGGCGAGCGTCGTCGCCGTCGCGACCCGGCCCAACCTCCACATGTCGGGCCTGACGGTGTCGCTGGAGTCCATGGCGACGGCGCGGCCGGTCGTCCTCACGGCCACCCCCGGCGTCGAGGACTACGTCGAGGACGGCGTCAACGGGCTGCTCGTGCCGCCGCGCGACCCGCGGGCGCTGGCCGGTCGCGTGCTCGACCTGCTGGCCGACCCCGACGCGGCGGCCGCCACGGGCGTGCGGGCGCGGGCGCGCCTGGAGGAGCGGTTCACGTCCGCGCACATGGTCGCGGCGATGGCCGCGGCCGTGGGCCTGCCCCCGGCACCCTGACGGCGCGACCCGTCGCCGCACGGGGTGCGGCCCGGTGCTCGGGCCTGTGCTCGGGCCTGTGCTCGGCCCGACGGTCGGTCGCGGTCCGGGTCAGGCGCGCGAGCGGCGCCGGGGCCGCAGCCGGCGGCCCAGGCCGCGGACGAGGCTGCGGCCGTAGTCGCGCAGCGTCACCAGGTCCGAGCGGCGCACGCCGTGGAAGTCCCGCATGCGCACACCGAACAGGCGGCCCAGGAGCACCTCGTTGAGGGCGCTGGAGATGACGTACCCGACGAGCGTCGCGACCGCCGCACCCATCGCCCCCCAGACGGGCACCAGCAGCACGAGCAGGCCGATGTTCACCACGCACGCGACGACCAGCGCGAGGCTGCGCAGGCCCGGACGACCACGGGCGCTGAGGCCGGCGCCCGCGATGGAGCCCGGTGTGCTGACCAGCACGGCCACGAGCAGGAGCCACGCCACGGGCACGGCCCCGGCGAAGTCCGCGCCGAACAGCGCCGGCAGCCACCATGCCATCGTCACGCCGAGCCCGAGGGCGACGACCGCGCAGATCAGCGTCGAGATGCGGGCCGCGGCGGCGAGGCGCGCGTCCTCGCTGCGGTGGGCGTCGGTCACGAACGTCACGTCGCGGACGGCCCGGTGGATCACGAGCGGCAGCTCGCTGACGTTGACCGCGACCACGTACAGGCCGAGCTCGTACGCGCTGCTCAGCGGCGTCATCAGCGTCTGGTCGATCCGCGAGAGCAGGATGCCGCTGATCGTGCCGATCCACAGGCGCAGCCCGTAGCCGGTGAGGGCCTTCGTCGAGGCGAGGCCGCCGTCGTCGTCGGGCGCGGCCTCGGGCAGCCGGCGCGGCAGCACCAGGTAGGCGATCGCGCCCATCACCGGCATCGCGGCGAGCACCACGGTCGCGGTGAACGGCGTCAGGTGGTCCGTCAGCCACAGCGGCACGAGCACGAGCAGCCGCAGGCCCGACGCCAGGACCTTCTCCCACGCGACGAGCGCCCACAGCTGCAGCCCGGACGCGATGCCCCGCAGGACGCCGAGCAGCAGCGTCGGCAGCACCGCGAGCGACGCCACGGCCATGAGGTGCTGGATGCCGATGTCCCCGCCGCTCAGCCATGGCCGCGCGAGCAGCACCGCGGCCGTCGCGAGGAGGCCGGCCAGGACGACGATGAGGGCGCCGTTGCGCGCCGCGAGCCGCACGAGCCGGGGGTGGCGCGCGACGGCGTACGACACGGCCTCCGGCACGCCGAACGTCATGAGGGCGATCGCCAGGCCCAGCGGGGCGGTGGCCGCCGCGACCTCGCCACGACCCGCGACGCCCAGCGCCTGGGCGAGGATCGGCCCGCTGGCGAGCGCGACCACCGGCGGGAAGAGGTTGCCGACGAGCGTGATCGTCATCGAGCGCGCGGTCCCCCCGCGCGCGGCGCTCACCGGGCCCCCGGCACGTGCGCGGCACGCACCGTGCGGTTGCCGTCCCGGGCGTACTCCACGTACACCGTGCCGTAGGCCCCCGCGAGCATGCCGGTGCCCCGGGCCAGCGTGCGCCGGCCGCGGGCGTGCTGCGCCGCGGAGCCCGTCAGACGCCCCACCACCACGCGGGCCGCACCGCCGAGGGTCCGCACCAGGCCCTCGCCCGTCAGGCGCAGGCGCACGAGGGCCCGCCCGAGCGGCCCCGGCGCCAGCACGACGGAGGTGCGCGCCCACGTGTTGCCGGAGCGGAACGCCCGGGCGAGCACCCACGTGCGGGTCACGCGGTCCGGGGGCACG
The DNA here is from genome assembly GCF_006715865.1 of Cellulomonas sp. SLBN-39. Classification (NCBI taxonomy): domain Bacteria; kingdom Bacillati; phylum Actinomycetota; class Actinomycetes; order Micrococcales; family Cellulomonadaceae; genus Cellulomonas; species Cellulomonas sp. SLBN-39. The sequence continues at coordinate 551,324 of NZ_VFOA01000001.1, forward strand.
ACGTCGACGACGACGGCCTCGTCGCACCACACGATCCGCCCGCCGGCCCCGGACAGCTGGCGGGTGATGAGCATGTCCGAGCCGCCCGACAGGCCGAACGCCTCGTCGAACCGCAGCCCGAGGGCGCGCAGACGGTCCAGGTCGAGCAGCAGGTTGTTGGTCGCCGCGACGTCCGTCGTGGTGCCCGTGCGCAGACGGCGCCGGTCGAAGAACCGCCCCGCCCGCACCCACGCGTCGGGCTCCTGCACGAACTCGCTGACGACCGGGCCGACGACGGCCTCGGGCCGGTCGACGAGGTACGTGTCGACGAGCAGCCGCAGCCACCGGTCGACCGGGCGCTCGTCGTCGTCGACGAAGACGACCACGCGGGCGTCGCCGACCTCGTCGAGCGCACGGTTGCGGGCCGCGGCGATGCCGGGGCGCGGCTCGTGCACGTGCACGACGTCCACGCCGACGGCGTCCTGCGCCGCCCGTGCGACGACGTCCTGCGCCCCGCCGTCGGGGTCGTTGTCCACGACGAGGACCCGTGCCGGCGGGTCGAGCGTGCGGGCCTGCGCCACGAGCATCGGCAGCACGGCCCGCAGGTCGTCGGGGCGCCGGTAGGTCAGCACCGCGACGACCGTGCGCGGGTCCGCCCCTGCGGCCGGGACGCCCGTCGAGGCGCCCGCCCCCGCCGGACCGGTCGGCCCGGCGCCCCCCGCGTCGGTCACGTCCTCGGTCACCGCTGCCCTGCCCCCCGTGCTCGCGCGCCACCCGGAGCCGTGGGGTCCGAGGTCGTGCCGCCGATCATGGCACGACCGGGCGGGCCGTCAGGTCGGTCCACCGCACCGTGAGCGGCAGCACGGTGCTCGACGCGGACGTGTACACCGACACACCCACCCCGCCCTCGCCCTGCAGGGCCGCCACCGTGCTCGACGAGGTCAGCGTCCAGGCGGCCGGCTCATCGGTGCCGGCACGCCAGACCTTGGCGCGCAGCGCCGTGGTGCCGCTCCCGTCGACCTGCAGGCGGACCCGCAGCTCCTCGCCCGCGGCGTACGTGATCCCCGGCACGTTGACCTGCGTCAGCGTGGTCGTCGTGGTCCCGGTCGTCGAGATCAACGACGCCCGGACGACGCCCGTGGCGAGCATCTTCAGCCGCAGGCGGTACCCCTCGGTGGCCGACGTCGACCGGCCGACGAGCTCGACGTCCGTCCCCGCGCCCGACGGCATCGCGTCGAGCGTGAAGCCGCCGGTCAGGTCGGTGCTGGTCGACGCGACGGGCAGGAACGACGAGAGCCGGAAGCCGGCACCCGTGACCCGCACCGCGCCGGCTCCGTCCGCGACGGAGAAGTTCGCCGCGCCCCCGGAGACGGTCCACGCGCCGCCCGTGCCGGCCTCGCCCCAGCCGCCGGTCGTCGACCGGTCGAAGGCGTCCTCGGCGAACGGGGTGTCCGCCGGAGGGGTCACGACCGTGACCTCGTCGGTCGCGGACGCGGTCGCGCCACGGTCGTCGGTCACGGTGAGCGTCACCGTGTAGGTGCCGTCGGCCGCGTAGGTGTGCGTCGCGGTCGCGCCCTCACCGGTACCGCCGTCGCCGAAGTCCCACGCGTACGTGACCAGCTCGCCGTCCGGGTCCGCCGATCCGGCCGCGTCCACGGAGACGTCCAGCCCGGTGGCCGTCGCCTCGAAGGCGGCGGTCGGTTCGACGTTCGGGGCCACGGCCGTGACCGTGCGCTCGGCCGTGGCGCTGCCGCCCCGGTCGTCGGTCACCGTGAGCGTCACGGTGTACGTGCCGCCCGCGGCGTACGTGTGCGCGGCGGTCGCGCCCTCGCCGGTGCTGCCGTCGCCGAAGTCCCAGGCGTAGGTGACGAGCGTGCCGTCCGGGTCCGCCGAGGCGGAGCCGTCGACCGTGAGGCCGAGGCCGTCCGCGGTCGCCTCGAGAGCGGCGGTCGGCAGCTGGTTCGGCGCCACGACCGTCACCTGCTCCGTCGCGACCGCGCTGGCGCCGCCGTCGTCGGTGACTGTGAGACGGACCGTGTACGTGCCGGCCTCGGCGTAGGTGTGCGACGCGGTCGCGCCCTCACCCGTGCTGCCGTCGCCGAAGTCCCACGCGTACGTCGCGACGGTCCCGTCCTCGTCGGTCGACCCGGAACCGTCGACCGCGACCGTCAGGTCCGTCGCCGTGACGACCGCGTGCGCCACCGGCGCCACGTTCGGCGGGGCGCCGGTCGTGCCGAGCGCGTGGTGCAGCGCCACCGTGGCCGGGTCGAGCACCGAGGAGTAGACCGCGACCTCGTCGATCGTGCCCGCGAACCACGGCTGCGGGCCCCACGTCGTGTCGCCGAAGATCCGCCAGTACCCGGTGTAGCTCTGCGCGGCGGTCTGCGGGTGGGTGCCGACGAGCGCGCCGTCGACGTACAGGCGCATGCCGTCGGGGCCCTGCGTGGCGACCATGTGGTGCCACGCGCCGTCGTTGTACGCGGACGGCGACGTGATCGTGCTCGCCGTCCCCGTCCACACCCCGAAGGTGAGGCGGCCGTTCGTCTCCATGTACACGTGCCGGTCGTGGCTGCCGGACGTGCCCGACGCCGTGCTGGCGAAGCCGATGAGCTTGCCGCCCTCCGTCGTGGTCGTGCGGAACCAGAGCTCCTCGGAGTACGTCGTCGGGTTGGTGAACGCCTGGTCGCTGGACACCGTGGTCCCGGTCAGCCCGGCGCTGCGCACCGCGGTGTCGCCGACGCCGACCAGGGCGCCCTCCTGGCCCCGGGTGTACACGCCGCGGTAGGTGCCGGTCACGCCGTTGCGCCCGGAGTCGGCCGCGACGGTGCCGGTCGTCTCCGACAGGCGCCAGTACAGGTCGGGGTCGGCGGCGTGCACGGCGGCGCCGTACGCGTCGGCCGGGGCGGGCGTCACGGTGGAGGTCCGCCCGGACGCCGTCCAGTGGCTGCTCACCTGCGCGGCCGTCAGCGGCGCCGGGTAGACGGCGACGTCGTCGATCGAGCCGGCGAGGTACCCGCTGGTCGGGGCGTTGGGCCAGCCGCTGACGCTGTCGCCGCCGACCCGCCAGTACCCGGTGTAGGCCTGGCCGGACACCGTGTCGGTCCGCTGGCCGACGCGTCGGCCGTCGACGTACAGGCGCATGCCGCTCGCGCCGAGCGTCGCGACCACGTGGTGCCACGCACCGTCGTTGTAGGCGGTCGTCGTGGTCAGCGAGCGCACCGCGCCCGGGTACACGCCGAACGTGATCCGCCCGGCGTTGTCCATGTACACGTGCCGGTCGTAGCTGGTCGAGGTGCCGGTGGAGGCCGAGCCGAACCCGACGATCTTGCCGCCGCGGGTCGAGGTCGTGCGGACCCACGCCTCGACGGAGAGCGAGTCGCTCGCCTGCTCGGCGAGGGCGGTCGAGGCCAGGCCGGTGGACGTGCCGCCGAAGGTCGCGGCCGCGTCGTCGCCGATCGCGCCCTCGGTGCCGCGTGTCACGCCGGAGCCCGTGGTCAGGTCGGCGGGGCCGGCCCAGTCGTACGCAGTGGTGCCGGAGTCCTCGCCGAGCGGCCAGTAGTGCACCGCACCGTCCTCGAGCACGTCCCGGCTGTAGGCGGAGATGTCGCCGTCGGTCACGGTGACGGTGATCTGGTTGGTGATCGCCGTGTTCCCGAACGGGTCGGTCGCCCGGACCCGGTACGTGTACGTCTGGCCCGGCGTCAGCCCGGTGTCGAGGAAACGCATCGCGGGGCGGTCCCAGACCACCGACGACGCGACCTCGGTGTGCACGACCGTGCCGTTGCGGGTGACGGTGTAGGTGAGGTCCTCGTTGTCCCGGTCGTAGTTGGCGCCCCAGCTGAGCCGCGCGGTGCCCGCCTGGTAGGAGACGCCCGTCAGCGGCCAGGTGTCCGAGGCCAGGCGCGGGCCCTGCTTGTTCGGCGCCGTCTCGGTGCGGGCGAAGCGGGCCAGGCCCTGCTGGCCCTTGTTGTTGACGATCGTGAACTCGCCGCCGTAGAGCAGGTACTCGTCGTCGCCGGTGACGGTCCACGGTCCCTGCCCCTGCCCGGTGTACGAGCCGGAGTTGATCTCGGGGTACCAGTTCAGCAGGGTCGGCGCGGGGTTGCCCGCCCAGTTGAAGTACCCGTGCGGGTCCTTGGTGACCGTGCCGGTCGCCTCCTTGGAGAAGGCGAGGGCGCGGTAGAAGGTCCACTGCGGCTCCGTCTGGGGGAAGCCGCCGATGTTCCCGCAGTAGTGCGGGTGGCCCGCCACGTACAGCGCGTCCCCCTGCGGCCAGGCCGCGTAGGTGTCGCCGTGGCAGTCCTCGACCCACACGAGCGCGCCGGTCGACCAGCTGCCGCGCGCCGCGCCCTCGAGGTTGCCCGTGCTGCCGAACACGTAGCCGGTCACGTAGAAGCTGTCCCCGTCGGTCGACAGGCTCGTGATCGAGGCCTGCGTCGACCCGTTGCGGACGAGTGCGTTGAGCGGCAGCGGGAGCGACGCACCGCTGACCGCGTCGACGCGCGCCAGGCCGTAGCCGGGGTTGTTGGAGCCGTTGACCGCGGTGAAGCTCCCGCCGATCAGCACCTGGGAGCCGTCGGGCGAGACGGTCAGCGCGCTCACCGACCCGTCGGCGACCTCGGGCGCCCACGGCAGGACCGCACCGGTGGCCGCGTCGAACGCCGCGACCCGGTTGCGCGCCTCGCCGCCGGCGTTGGTGAAGACCCCGCCCACGTACACCGTGGTGTCCGTCGCCACGATCGCCCGCACCTGGGCGTCGACGCCCGGTGCGAACGAGGACAGCAGCGCCCCGGTGGCCGCGTCGAACGCGGCGATGCGGTAGCGGGCCTCCCCGGCGATCGACGTGAAGTTGCCGCCGACGTACACGCGGCTGCCGTCCGGCGACGCCGCGACCGCCCGCACCTGCGCGTTCGGGTTCGGGGCCCACGACGCGTCGAGCACCCCGGTCTCGAGGTCGTACGCCAGCAGGTTCGCCCGTGCGACGTTCTCGGTGCCGGCCTTCGCCCCCGCCGGCCGGGCGTTGGCGAAGTCCCCGCCGGCGAACACCCGCGAGCCCGCGATCGCCTGCTGCCACGCCACCCCGTCGATCTGCACGGTCGGCAGGGAGTCCGCCGCGGCGGTCTGCGCGACGCCCTCGGCCGGGCGGGTGTCGGCGACGGCGGCGGGTGCCGCGACGGCCGTCGCCGCCGCGACGAGCGCGGTGGCGACGAGGGCCGAGATCGTGCGGGAGAGTCCGCGGGGAGCACGCATGAGGGCCACCTCGTGATCGGTGCGCGGGCGGGGGTGCCGCGCGCACCGATCGTATGGGCCCAGATCCCCATGAACCCGGTCCAAACCGGGTGAACTGGACAAGCATCCGGGTGAAACGGAGCACGTCCGGCACGGGACGTGCCCCGTGGACGTCAGGGCTGGACGGCCGTGGCCCGCACGCCGCTCCACCGCACCGTCTGCGGCAGGGTGGTGGTGGTCGCCGACGTGTACGCCGAGAGGCCCACGCCGCCGGCGACCTGGAGCGCCGCCGTACTGCTGGTGCCCTGCACCGTCCACGCGGTCGGCTCGGCGGTGCCCGCGGGCCACACCTTGAGCCGCAGCTGCGTCGGGGCGGTCCCGTCCACCTGGAACCGCACCGAGAGCGCCTGGCCGGCCGTGTAGGTCAGGCCGGGGACGTTCATCTGCGCGACCGTCGTGGTGGTGCCGGCCGAGGTGCCGATGATCGACGCGCGCACGACGCCCGTCGGCAGCATCTTCAGCCGGGCCCGGTAGCCGTCGGATGCCGTCACCGAGCGACCGGCGACCTCGAGGTCCGTCCCGGCGCCCGACGGCATGACGTCCATGGCGACGTCGACGCGCACGTCCGCGCTCGTCCGCTGCACCGGCAACGACGACGTCAGCCGGAACCCTGCCCCGGTGGCACGCATCGCGCCCGAGCCGGACCCGACCGAGAAGTTCGCGGCGCCGCCCGCCAGGGCCCAGCTGCCGCCGACGTCGGCCGTGCCCCAGCCACCGGTCACGGTGCGCGTGAACGCGTCGGCCGCGAACGGCTCGTCGCCCGCGGGCGCCGTGACGGTCACCTGCCGCTCGGCCGTGGCCGTCGCGCCGTCGTCGTCGGTCACGGTCAGCGTGACGGTGTACGTGCCGGCTGCCGCGTAGGTGTGCGACGCGGTCGGCCCGGTCGCGGTACCGCCGTCCCCGAACGTCCACGCGTACCCCTCGACCGTCCCGTCGGGGTCGCTCGAGCCCGAGCCGTCGACGTCCACGCGCAGCCCCGCCGTGGTCGCCGCGACCTGCGCCGCGGGCGACTGGTTCGGCGGCGGTGCGGTCACGGTGACCTGCCGGACGGTCTCGCCCGTGTCACCGTCGTCGTCCGTGACCGTGAGCGCCACCGTGTACGTCCCGCCGGCGGCGTACGTGTGGCTGGCCGTCCGGCCGGTGGCCGTGGTGCCGTCCCCGAGGTCCCACGCGTAGGACTCGACGGTGCCGTCGGCGTCCGACGACGCGGACGCGTCGAGCGCGACCTCGAGCCCGGTCGCCACGGCCTCGAACGACGCGACGGGCGCCTGCGCGCCGAGCGTGCCCGTGGTCCCGAGCACGTGGTGGGACGCGACCTTGGCGGCCGTGAGGGCGAACGGGTACACGGCGACCTCGTCGACCGCGCCGCTGAGGCTGCCCGAGGCCGGCTGGTTGGGCCAGCCGTTGAGGCTGTCTCCGCCGATGCGCCAGAACCCGCTCATGTTGCGCCCCGACGCGTTGTCGCTGCGCTGCGCGACCAGCTCGCCGTCCACGTACAGCCGCATGCCCGAGGTGCTCATCGTGCCGACCACGTGGTGCCACTGGCCGTCGTTGACGCGGGCGGGCGACCGGACGGTGCGGTTCTGCCCGGGGCTGGCGCCGAACTGCACGCGGCCGGCGCTGTCGACGTAGAGCTGGCGGTCACGGCTGCTGCTCGTGCCGGTCAGGCTCGCGCTCCCGCCGAAGCCCGCGATCCAGCCGCCCGCGGTGGAGGTGGTGCGGACCCACGCCTCGACGCTCAGCTCGTTCATGCCCTGCTGGCGGGCGGGCGCGACCACCCGGCCGTTGGTGCCGCCGAGCGTGTAGGCGCCGGTGGTGTCGCCGGCGATCGCGCCGGCGGTACCGCGGGTCACTGCGGTGCCGACCGCCGCGTCGTTCGTCCCTGCGGAGTCGCGGGCGTCGCCGGACGTCTCGCCGAACCGCCAGTAGTGCGACGCGCCGTCCGCCATGACCGCCAGAGCGTACGGGCTGACCGCGCCCGTGCCGTTCGCCACGACCTGCACGGAGGGGCTGGTCACGGAGTTGCCGTCGGGGTCGGTGACACGGACCGCGTAGGTGTAGGTCGCACCCGCGGTCAGGCCGGTGTCGGTGTGCCCCTGCTCGGGCCGCTTCCACACGACGGACTGCTTGACGCCGGACCACACCGGGCTGCCGTTGCGCAGCACCGTGTACGTGAGGTCCTGGTTGTCGAAGTCGGCGTTGGCCGTCCAGGACACCCGGACCGCCCCGGCCCCCACGGGCCGCGCCGTCGGCGTGAAGTCCGCCGCGGTGAAGCGCGGTCCCGCGTCGCGCGGGGCGAGGTCGGCGACCGCGAACCGGGCCAGGCCCTGCTGGCGGCGGAGGTTGACGTTGAGGAACTCGCCGCCCATGACGATGTACCGGCTGTCGCCCGTCACGGCCCAGGGGCCCTGGTTCTGCCCCGTGTACAGGCCGGTGTCGAGGTCCGGGTACCAGTTGAGGACGGTCGGGGCGGGCGTGCCCTCGAAGTTCGTGTAGCCGAGGTGCTCGCGCCCGACCGTCTGCGTGGCGGCCTTGGTCAGCGCGTTGGCCCGGTAGAACTGCCACTCGTCGAACTGCGGGGTGCCGCCGATGTTGCCGCAGTAGTGGGAGTGGCTCGCCGAGTACACGACGTCGCCCTGCGGGTGCACCGCGTAGGTGTCGCCGTGGCAGTCCGCCACCCAGGTGATCGCGCCGGTGTCCCAGTCGGCGGCGAAGACGCCCTCGAGGGTGCCGCCGCCGCGACCGAAGGTGTACCCGACGCCGTACATGTTGTCGGCGTCCCCGGACAGGTTGAGGATCGAGCCCGCCGAGCCGCCGTTGCGGATCTGCGAGGTCGCCGGGAACGGCAGGGCGGCGCCGGTGACGGCGTCGACGCGGGCCAGCCCGTCCGGGGCGTCGGTGCTGCCGTTGAAGGACAGGAAGTTGCCGCCGACGATCACCGTCGCGCCGTCGGGCGACACCGTCAGCGCGCTGACCGAGCCGTCGTCGACCGTGGGGTTCCAGGGCAGCAGCGCACCGTTCGCGGCGTTGAACGCGGCCAGGCGGGTGCGGGGCGAGCTGCCGGCCTGCGTGAAGATGCCGCCCACGTAGACGGTGGTGTTGGTGGCCGCGATCGCACGGACCTGGCCGTTGGTGCCGGCGTTGAAGCTGGTGATGAGGTTCCCGGTCGCGGCGTCGAAGGCGGCGATGCGGTAGCGGTTCTGCCCGGCGACGGTGGTGAAGTTGCCGCCGATGTACACGCGCGCCCCGTCCGGGGACCTCACGACCGCACGGACCTGGGCGTTCGGGTTCGGCGCCCAGCTGCTGTCGAGCACGCCCGTGCGGACGTCGAACCGCAGGAGGTTGGTGCGGACGACCTCGTTGCTGCCGGCTGCGGCGCCGGCGGGACGGGCCCGCGTGAACTCGCCGCCGGCGTAGACGGTGTTCCCGGTGAGGGTCTGCTGCCAGACCACGCCGTTGTGCTGCACGGTCGGCAGGGAGTCGGCCGTGACGGTGGCCGGCTGCCCCGCGGGGGGTGCGGTGTCCGCCGCCGCGCCGGTCGCGCCGACGGCCACCAGACCGGTGGCGGTGACGACGGAGGCGGTCAGCGCGGCGATCGCGCGGGACCACCACGGACGGGCGTGGACTCGACGGACGGACATGCTGCACCCCGGGCGCTCGGACGGAAGGACCGTTCGAGCGTACGAGCGCAAAGCCCCGCAAAACCGGACAGGTCGGGTGAAACACGTGCCCGGACGGGTGATCTCTGGGCGGGCGTCCAGCCCCCGCTCAGGCGCCCGGGCCCGTCCCCTCGAAGAGGACCGTGGTCACGGTCGGGTCGTGGCTGACCGTGACCTGCAGCGGGTCGCGCAGGTCGGCGTCGAGCCCGAAGACGTACGTCCCGGTGGCGGTCTCCCCCGGGGCCAGCGACCCGGCCAGCACGTCGACGCCGGGACCGCTGAGCGGCTCGCCGGGCACCCGGTCGGCACCGCCGTAGACGTTGACGACGCTCGTGCCGAGGTCCAAGGGCTCGTCGGTCCCGTTCGTGACCTCGACGGTCACGCGCACGGCGGGACCGGCGACCTCGCCGGGCCCCTGCGCCTCGCCCTCGACGGCCTCGACGGCCTCGAGGCGGGCCGTGACGCCGCTGTCGAAGGTGGCGGTCGCGTCGAGCCCGACGGCGTCCTCGGTGGTCGGGTCGAAGCCCTGCTCGGGGTCGGGGTCGTCGGTCGCGCCGCCGCCCGGCTCCCCGGGGGCGGGCGTCGTGGGGTCGGGCACGGGGGCGCCGGACGCGTCGGGCCCGGCGGTCGCCGTCGGGCCCGCCGTGACGGACGTGGTGGCCGTGGGGCTCGCGGTGGCAGCGACGTCACCACCGCCGGCGACGACCGCCCAGGCCGTCGCGCCGACGGCGACCGCGGCGACGGCCCCGGCGGCGATCACGAGGACGCGGCGCCGGCGGTCGTCGGGGCTCTGCGGCGGGCGGGCGACGAGCTCGCCGCCCGGGGGCCGGACGGGCCCGACCTCGCCGGTCACGACTCGCCGCCGAGCGCCTGGCCGGTCGGGCGGCGCAGCCCGCGCATCTCCCGGAACCAGGAGCCCATCGCCAGCGCGAGGTACCCCGCGGTGGCCAGACCCAGCAGGCCGTAGACCACGAGGAAGGGCAGCGTGGCGCCGTAGAGGACGAAGGCCAGGCAGAGCACGCCGTAGTCGGTCGGGGCGACGACGAGGGAGCGCAGCACCGACGGGCGCGACCCGTCGGCCGTGGCGCGCATCGTCTGCCCGGCCTGGCGGCGCAGCTGGTCGTTGAGGATCATCGTGAAGAACAGCACGGACCACACGGCCGAGTACGCCAGGGGCACGAGCAGCCACCCGTCGGGCACCACGTCGGCGCGGAACAGCCCGACGAGCAGCGCCAGGTGCAGGCTCGACACCTTGACGGCGTCGATGACGTGGTCCAGCCACTCCCCCGCGATGCTGCCGCCGCCGCGCAGGCGGGCGACCTGCCCGTCGGCGGAGTCGAACGCGTACCCGACGAGCAGCAGCACGGCCACGAGGACGCCCGTCCACCAGGCCGGCGGCGCGAGGGCGAGCAGCGCGATCGCGGAGAACGTCCACGCGGCGCTGACGAGCGTCACCTGGTTCGGCGTCAGGCCGGCCCGGTACGCCCACGCCGCGAGCACCCGCCCGGCGCGCCGGTTGACGAAGCGCGAGTACGCGGGGGCGCCCTTGGCGCCCTTCTGCACGCCGCCGAGGCGCTGCAGGGTCTGCGCGAACGTCTCGTCGGGCCGGACGGCGGTGGCGGTCACGGGTGGGTCCTCCTGGGGGGTCGGCCGAGGTGTCGGCTCGGGTGTCGGGGCGGCGGGCGGCGTCACCGCTGCGTCCCTGCGGTCGCGGGGCGGGCGGTGGCGGACGGCCCGGGGCGGCGCCGTCCGCTCGGGCGGCGCCGGCCCCGCGCCTCGCCGGCGGCCAGGCGACGGCACAGGTCCTCGTAGCGGTCGGCGACGTCGTCCCAGTCGTAGTCGTCCGCACGGCGGCGCAGCGCCTGCCCCCGGGCGACGGCGGCGGCCGGGTCGGCCTCGGCGGCCACGACCTCGCGCGCGACGTCGTCGGGCGTGGCGAACCAGCAGCCCGCGGCGCCGAGCACCTCGCGGTTGAACCCGACGTCGAAGGCGACGGTGGGCGCGGAGGCACCGATGGCGCGCAGCAGCGAGGGGTTGGTACCGCCGACGCTGTGCCCGTGCAGGTAGGTGAGCGTGTTCGCGTAGAGCTCGTCGAGCAGCTCGGCGTCCCAGACGCCGCCGAGCAGACGCACCCGGTCGTCGGCCGCGGCCTGCACGCGGGCGGTGTACTCGTCGGCGTACGGCGCGGAGCCGACGACCACCAGCGGGAGGGTCGCGGACGAGCGCCGGTACCCCTCGACGATCTGCTCGACGTGGTTCTCCGGCTCGAACCGGGCCACGACGAGGTGGTACCCGTGCCGCTGGAGGCCCAGCTCGGCGATGCGTCCGGACCCCGCACCGTCGAGCACGGGCGCCCCGTAGGCGATCAGCTCGGTGGGGGCGCCGAACTCGGCGGTGTAGTAGTCGGCGATGCCCTGGGCGTCGGCGATCAGCGCGTCCGACCAGCGCACCGCGAGCCCCTCGGCGGCACGGTAGTAGCGCCGCCCGGTGCCGCCCCACTTGGCGCGGCGCCACTCGAGGCCGTCGACGTGCGTGGCCACGGGCACCCGGCGCGCGCGCAGCGCGGGCAGCAGGGGCGCGTTCGCGGCGTTGAACAGGACCGCGGCGTCCGCGGGCCGGCGCAGCTGGTGGCCGACGGACAGCGTCGTGTGGCTGAGGGTCTCGAGCGACCGGCGGCGCAGGGCGGGCAGGTGCACGAGCCGCATGCCGCGGTAGGCGGGGACGCGCTCCTGCGGGTCGGGCGTGCGGCAGTACACCAGCACGTCGTGGCCGCGGTCGGCCAGGCGGGACCCGACCTCCTCGACGCAGGTCTCGAAGCCGCCGTAGCGGGCGGGGACCCCTCGGGTGCCGATGAGCGCGATGCGCAGCGGGCGGGCCGGCGCGGTCGTCATCGGCGTCCTCTCGTCGTGGTGGTGGTCGTGCTCGTCCAGCCTGCCCGCGCGCGGGCGGGAAGACCAGGGTGACGCGCGCGGCCGGCGGCGGGGCGGGCGGCGAGGGCTGCGGCCGGGCAGGACGAGGGCCCGGCCGGTGGCCGGGCCGTCGTCACCCCGCGCGCGGGGCGGTGCCGGGGGCTCAGTACGCCCCCGCGCCGCTGACGACCGCGCGGAAGGTCTTCCACAGGATCATCAGGTCCATCGTCACGGACCAGTTGTCGACGTAGCGCAGGTCGAGGCGGATCGACTCGTCCCACGGCAGGTCCGACCGGCCGCTGACCTGCCACAGGCCGGTGATGCCGGGCTTGACGTTGAGCCGCTGGTGCACCGCGTCGTGGTACGCGCTGACCTCCTCGCGCAGCGGCGGGCGCGGCCCGACGAGCGACATGTCCCCGCGCACGACGTTCCAGAACTGCGGGAGCTCGTCGAACGACAGACGGCGCAGCACCCGGCCCACGGGCGTGATGCGCGGGTCGGCGGCCATCTTGAACATCAGTCCGTCGCGGTCGCTGCGGTCGAGGAGCTCGGCGCGGCGCCGGTCGGCGTCGACGTACATGCTCCGCAGCTTCCAGATCCGGAACTCGCGGCCGTCCACCCCGACACGGGTCTGGGTGTAGAACGCCGGGCCGGGCGACGTGAGCCGCACCGCGAGGGCGCCGGCGGCGATGACGGGCGAGAGCAGGACCAGCGCGACCAGGCCCAGCACGCGGTCGAGGACCGCCTTGGCCATGAGGCGACGCCGGGGCGGCTCGATCTCCAGGCGCAGCAGGGACAGCCCGGCGGTCGGGTGCACGGTGACGCGCTCCTGCGCGACCTCGACGAGGCCGGGGGCGACGACGAGCTCGGCACCGGCGCGCCGCAGGGCCCACGAGAGCCGGCGCAGGGCGGGCCCGCCGAGGGCGTCCCCGGCGACGACGACGACCTGCACCGCGTGGTCGTGCACGACCTGCGGGATGTCGGACAGCGCTCCCAGCGTGGGCAGCGGCACCTGGGCGGCCTCGTCGTCGACGACGTCGGCGAGGCAGGTGCCGATGACGAGGTAGCCGTGGTGCGGGGCGGTGCCGAGGTCGCGGACCAGGTCGCGCACGGAGACGGTGGATCCGACGACGATCGTGCGCATCATGGCCTGGCCCCGGGCCCGCGAGGCGTGCAGCACGCGACGGTGCACGTAGCGCCCGGCGCAGGCCAGCGTCATGAGCACGGGCAGCCCGACGAGGACCGTCCCGCGCGGCACGTGGACGGGCGTGAGGAACGCGACGGCCATGAGGACCGCGCCGACCACGACGGCCGAGCGCAGGACGACCTGGAACTCGGCGGGACCGTCGCCGAGGTTGTGGCGCTCGTACCCGCGCAGGGCGGCGACGAAGGACACGTGCGTGCCCGTGGCGAGCAGGCCGAGCAGGCCCGCGGTCAGCCAGCCGGCGCCGCCGAGCACGGCCGCGGCGACCACGGCGCCGAGGGCGACCGCGACGTCGATCGCGACGGTGATCCGCTGGTAGCCGCTCGCGCTGCGCGTCCAGGGCATCGCGCCGAGCACGTCCTCGCCCGAGTTGTGCTCGGTGGCGCGCCGGACGAAGGGCTCCGGCGACGCCCACGAGCGCCGCGGGTGCAGTGCCGGGCGCCGTCGCTCCACCCACGTCTCGGCCCGGTCGGCACCGGAGTCGGCCGTCAGCGTCATGAACACGCACCCCCCTCGAAAGCGAACTGCGCATGAACGTAGTGCCGGAGGTATGTCCAGATCCTCCCCTCTCGACCGTTTTCACCCGCGCGGCCCGTGCAGTTCACCCGTCCCGGTGGACGGGTGGCACGCGCGACGCCGGAGCAGGTCAGGGGGTCGGCAGCAGCCAGGCGTCGGCGGCGCGGCGCCCGTCGACCGCGGGCAGGTCGGCCCGCACGGCGGCGGCCTGCCGCCCGGCGTCGAGGAGCGCGACCACGGCGGCGGCGACGTCGGCCGCGGGGGCGGCGGGGTCGAGGGCGCGGTGCCCGTGCTCCTCGAGCCACCCCGCCAGGCCGCCCTCGGTCGTCGTCACGACGGCGCACCCGTGGGCCAGGCCCTCGACGACGGGCAGGCCGACCTGCTCGCGCCAGGTACGCGTGCGCTGGGACAGCAGGACCGCCACGGCGTGGGTGCGCTGCAGGGCGTGCACCTGCTCGCGCGGCGGGTCGACGACCAGCGTGACCTCGTCGCGGGGCGCGACGAAGGCCCGGACCTCCTCGAGCAGGGGCCCGGTGCCCACGAGCGTGAGCCGGGCGTCGGGCCGCTGCGCGACGACCAGCGGCCAGGCCGCGAGCAGCTCGGGCACGCCCTTGCGCGCCTCGAACGCGCCGACGAACAGCACGCTGCCGGGCACGGGGGCGGGCGGTCCGCACGGGCAGGGGGCGGGCAGCGCGGGCACGAGGGCGTGCGCGGCCCGCTCCAGCAGGGCGGGGGTGAGCCGGCGGTACAGGTCGAGGGAGGCCTGCGTCCCGTGCACGACCCGGTCGACACGGCGGGCGACGTGCCCGACGAGCCACCGGTCGAGCGCGCGCCGGGCACGGCCGCGCAGCCCGGGCCGCGCGGGCGGGCGCCACGGGTCGTCGTTGGCGATCGCGTACGTCACGACGACGGGCCGCGGCCGGCGCCGCACGCGGGCCGCAGCGTCGACGGCGGCGAGCGCGAGCGCGGTGCGGCGCAGGCTCGAGACCATGAGCGGCTCGTTGACCTCGAGCTCGCGCACGTCGGAGCGGCCCAGCACCCAGGCGGCCCGCAGCGGGCCGGCCTCGACGAGGTCGAGCCCGGCGGCGAGGTCCGCGTCGAAGTCGTACCGCCGGCGCCGGTAGACGATCGAGGCGGGCGCGAGCTCGTGGGCGCGCTCCAGGTGGGCGGTGCGGACGGTCTCGTAGAGCCGCACGCGCGGCAGGCGCACGGTGCTCGGGCGGACGGTGCGGGTCGGGGCGCCGGCCCCGGTGGTCCCCTGCGGCACGGGCACCCCTCTCGCTCGTCGTCGGCGGTCTCACCCGCGGTCCGGCCGTCGCCCGGGTGCTCGACAAGATAGCGTTCGAGCGTGCTGGGGATCGTCGTCGTGAGCTTCGGCTCCGCACCGCTGCTGCGGGAGAACCTCGCCACCGTCGACCTGTCCGCCCTGCGGACGCCGCACCGGGTCGTGGTCGTCGACAACCTGCGGGACGCGCGCTCGCGCGCCGAGGTCCGCGAGTGCGCGCAGGAGCACGGCTGGGACCTGGTCGCGCAGGACGCGAACCCGGGCTTCGGCGCCGCGGCCGACGCCGGGGTGCGCCGGGCGGCCGCGCTCGGGTGCACGGCCGTCGTCCTGGTGAACCCGGACGCCCGCGTCGACGCCCCGACGCTGGACGCGCTGGCCGAGCAGGTCGACCGCACGCCCCGCACGCTCGTCTCGCCGCGCGTGGACCGCGCCGACGGCAGGCCGTGGTTCACGGGCGGCGAGATCGACGTGGCCGCGGGGCGGACCCGCAACGTCGTCACGGACGGCACGCCGCAGGCGCACGGCTGGGTCTCGGGGGCGTGCCTGGCGGCGTCGGTGGCGTGGTGGGACGAGCTGGGCGGCTTCGACGACGACTACTTCCTCTACTGGGAGGACGTCGACCTGTCGTACCGGTGCACGGCCGCCGGCGGAACCGTGCTGGTGCGGCAGGACCTCGTGGCGGTGCACGACGTGGGCGGCACGCAGGACGCGGGGACCGCGGGCGCGAAGTCGGCCACGTACTACCGCTGGAACACCCGCAACCGGCTGGTGTTCGCCGCCAAGCACCTGCCCGCGGCCGACGTGCGGCGGTGGCTGTGGCGCACGCCGGGGTACGCGCGCGCCGTGCTGCTGCGCGGGGGGCGGCGCCAGCTGCTGCGCCCGTGGGGCCCGGTGTGGGCGGTGACCCGCGGGTCGGTCGAGGGCGCCGGCTGGGCGGTCCGGGCGCTCGTGCGCCGCCCGCGCGGGGCGCGGACGGCGGTGGCGGCGTGAGCGCCGGCGCACCGGCGGGCGGTGCGAGCGGCACGGGCGGGCGGGTCGGGGTCGACGCGCACGTGCTCGACGGCAAGTTCCAGGGTTCACGCAC
Organism: Cellulomonas sp. SLBN-39; assembly: GCF_006715865.1. Classification (NCBI taxonomy): domain Bacteria; kingdom Bacillati; phylum Actinomycetota; class Actinomycetes; order Micrococcales; family Cellulomonadaceae; genus Cellulomonas; species Cellulomonas sp. SLBN-39. Next base: position 567,249 of record NZ_VFOA01000001.1, read on the forward strand.
CTGGGTGCTGGAGATCCTGCGCCGCGCCCCCGCCCTGGCCCCGGACCTGACCTTCGTCGTCTACACGGGCGACCCCGTGGCGGCGGCGGCCCTGCTCGGCCCGGCGCCGAACGTCGAGCACCGGCTGCTGCCGCCGCAGGGCGCGGTCGTCCGCAACCTGGCCTTCTGGCCGGCGGCCGTGCGCGACGACCGGCTCGACGTGCTGGTGACGCAGTACTTCAGCCCTCCGCGCCACCCGCGCCGCCAGCTCGTGGTCGTGCACGACGTGCTGTTCCACACCCATCCCGAGTTCTTCGACGTGCGCACCCGCTGGCGCAACAGGCTGCTCGTCGGGTGGTCGGCGCGACGCGCGGGGACCGTGGCGACCGTGTCGGAGTACTCGCGCCGCGAGATCGCCCGCGCGTACGGACGCGACGAGGACGACGTGCTGCTGGTGCGCAACGGCGCGGACGTCTCGGCGGCGACGGGGACGGGCACCCTCCCGGCGGCCGTCCCCGCGGGGACGCGGTACGCCCTGATGGTGGGCCGGCTCGAGCCCCGCAAGAACCTGCGCCTGGCCCTGGACGCCCTGGCGCTGGTCGACGACCCCGACGTGCGGCTCGTCGTGGTGGGTCGCGACGACTTCGAGGACCCGCAGACCCTGGCGCGCCTCGCGGCCGAGCCGCGGGCGGTGCACCTGCAGGACGTGCCGCAGGACGCGCTGTGGGAGCTGTACCGCCGGGCGACCGTGCTGGCCTTCCCCTCGCTGGGCGAGGGCTGGGGGATCCCCGTGCTGGAGGCGCTGGCGGCGGGCACGCCCGTGATCGCGTCGGACGCGACGGCGATCCCGGAGGCCGGCGGCGACGTCTGCTCGTACGTGGACCCGACGGCCCCCGGCGCCGCCGAGGCTCTCGCGGCGCGGCTGCGCGAGGCGTTCGAGGGGCGCCTCCCGTTCGACCCGGAGGCCGCCCGGCGCCACGTCGGACGGTTCACATGGGACGATTCTGCTGTGACCTTCGTCACATCAGCGCGAGTCGCACTGGAACGTGCCGGTAGTCACACTCGATAGTCACCCGAATGGCGGTGCTGGTCACCGGTAGGCCCCCCGATCGGGGTGCGGGCTTTGACCGATTCGTTTCACCCGCCTGTCGGACGTTCGTCCAGACAGGTCCCCGAAGGTCCCGTTAACGACCTCCCCCTTCCAGCCGAATGGCTCCTCGTCGGGCCGCTCCCAGGCTCGACGGCGCTAGACCGGATCACCCCCGCGGTCCGGACGGCGCCCACCCGCCTGAAGGAGCCCGACCATGTCCGCTGCGCCCCACAGCGCCTCGTTCGCCCGCCGCGCCCTCGCCGTCACCGCCGCGTCCGCGCTCGGCACCACCCTCCTGCTGACCCTCCCGGCCCAGGCCGCGACCGAGCCCGGCTACGTCAGCCAGGCCCAGTCCGCCGCCGCGCTCCCGCCGGTGGCCGTGGACGCGTTCGGGCGCACCACGACGGGCGGCTGGGGCAGCGCGACGACGGGTGGCGCGTGGACGACGACCGGTGGCACGGCGACCGACTTCTCCGTCGCCGGGGGCGTCGCGGCCATGAAGGTCCGCGGCGCCGGGTGGCACCTGGGTGCGCAGCTGGCGGGCGCCAGCACCTCCGAGGCGGAGGTGCAGGCCCAGGTCGGCCTCGACAAGCTGCCGTCCGCCGGCAGCGTCGACCTCGACGTCACGGGCCGCGCCGTGGACGCGTCGAAGGGCTACAAGCTCCGCACCAAGGTGATGGCCGACGGGTCGGTGCGGCTCTCGCTCGTGGCGGCCGGCGCCACGACCACCACGATCGCCAGCCAGACGACGACGGGCCTGCGCCTGGCCCCCGGCGGCCAGCTCGAGGTGCGCCTGCAGGTGACCGGCACCAGCCCGACCGCGCTGCAGGCCAAGGCGTGGCCGGTCGGCACCGCCGAGCCCGCCGCCTGGAACCTCGCCGTGAGCGACTCCACCACGGGCCTGCAGGTGCCCGGCGGCCTGGCGCTGTCGACGTACACGTCGGGCTCCGCGACCAACGTGCCGATCACCTCGCGGTTCTCCGACGTGTGGGTCGGCACCGCGCCCGCCGAGGCCGTCGCCCCCGGGGTCATGGCGAGCACCGCCGAGGCGTACGGCCCGACCGAGCTCACCACGGGCACGCCGGTCGGCACGCGCCTGACGGTCCACCAGGGCAACCTGACGCTGAGCACGCCCGGCCAGGTCGTGAGCGGCCTCGACGTCCGCGGCTTCGTCCGGGTGACGGCGCCGAACGTCACGATCAAGAACTCGATCATCCGAGGCGCGGCGACGTCCACCCAGACCGCGCTCATCACCAACACCACGGTCGGCGCGTCGGTGAAGGTGGTCGACACCGAGCTGTACAACTCCGCCCCCGGCCCCTGGGTCGACGGCCTGCGCGGCTCGAACTTCACGCTCACCCGGGTCAACGTGCACGACGTCATCGACATGGCGCACGTCTACGGCGACAACGTCGTGATCGAGGACTCGTACCTGCACGACAACCTGCACTACGAGGTCGACCCCGCGCAGAACAACACCCCGAGCCACGACGACAGCATCCAGATCCAGAAGGGCACGAACATCAAGATCACGGGCAACCGGATCGAGGGCGCCTTCAACACGGGCATCCAGTTCACCCAGGACCAGGGCATCGTCTCCAACGTCACGGTCGACCAGAACTACCTCGACGGCGGCGGCTGCACGATCAACCTGGCGGAGAAGGGCAAGGGCCCGTTCCAGGGGATCACGATCACGAACAACACGTTCGGGCGCACCACCAAGCACTACAACTGCGCGATCATCTCGCCCACCACGACGAAGCCGGTCACGGCGAACAACTACTTCGTCGACGGTGTGGTCGCCACCGTCCGCAAGGGCTGACCACCACGCAGCAGCACCCGAGCCCGCCCCTCGCACGAGGGGCGGGCTCGCGCGCGCCCGGGGCCGGCCCCCCGCGGGCGCGGTTTTGTCTCACGATGCGGACAGGGTGAACGAGGGTCTTCCCGCAGGTCACGAACCGGTAACGGCGCGTCCAGGTGGCGTCCACGGCGACGGCGGTAGGCCGAACGGGTGTTCCTTCCTATGCTCCAACCAGCGCGGCGAGCCCGGTCCTCCCCACGTGTCCACGACGCACCCGGGCTCCTCGGGCCCGGTGGCGCTCACACGCAGGACGCCTGCAGGCACCTCCGGATCGCCGCACGACGCCCTGGCCCCCACCCTTGGAGACCGCCCGTGCGAGGACGACCCGCCACGACAGCCCGCCGCCCGCGACGCACCCGCCACGCCCACCGCTCCGGCAACCCCGGACGTCGGACCGCGGCCGCGCTCGCCACCACCGCCGGCCTCGTCGTCGCGCTCGTCGTCGCGGTGATCGCCCCCGCGTCGTCCACCCCCGCCCCCGCGTACCGCCCGCTCTCGCCCGCCCGGGTGCTGACCGGGACCACGCTCGAGGCGGGCGGCTCCGCCACCGTGACGCTGCCGTCCGTCCCGGCGGGCGCCACCTCCGCCACGCTCCAGGTCACCACCGGCCAGACCACCGCGCGGAGCACCGCCGTCACGGTCTGCCCCGCGGACGAGGCCACGTGCTCCGGCCCGACGGCCCTCACCGTGCCCGCGGGCGAGCCGGGGTCCGCCACGGTCACCGTCCCCGTGTCCCAGGGCCGCCCGACCGTCGTCGTGCGCGCCAGCGCCGCCGCACGCGTGTTCGTCGACCTGCACGGCTACGGCGTCGACGCCACGCAGTCGCCCGCCGCCACGGACTCCCTCTACGTGCCCGTCGACCCGCGGCGCGCCGTCGAGACGACGCTCGCGGGCCGCGGCTCGACGACCGTCACGATCCCCGGCGCCCCTGCGGGTGCCACCGCCGTCGCCGTGCGGCTGTCGTCCACCGCGGCGAGCAGCGAGTCCTCGTACGTCGCGGTGTGCCCCGCCGACCAGGCCGCGGCGGGCTGCGCGACCACGTCGACGCTCAACCCGCTGCCCGGCCGGGCCCGGCAGGCCTCGACGGTCGTGCGCCTGTCACCCGGTGCGCGCCTGCAGCTGTTCAACCTGCAGGGCACCCACGACGTCGCGCTCGACGTCGACGGTTTCTGGGTTCCCGCGACCGCGGGGGCGGCCGGCGGCACGCTCGAGACGCTGGACTCCCCCGAGACGCTCGCCGACACCGTCGTGCGGTCCGGGGCCACCGCGACGCTCACGCTCGACGACGTGCCGACCGACGCGACGGCCGTGCAGGTGCGGCTGCGCGCGACGGGAGCGTGGCGGCCCACGACCGTCGCCGCCTGCCCGGGGGTCACGGCCTCCGACGGCTGCCGGGAGACGTCGTTCCTCGTCGCGTCGCCGGACGTGCCGGCGCTCAACCAGGCGCTGATCCCGCTCGTGGGCGACGAGCAGCACGCGATCACGCTGACGTCGTCGTCGGCGAGCGTGCGCCTGACGCCGGAGATCGTCGGCTGGGTCGTCGGCACCGGCGGCGCCACCGTCGCACCGCCGACGCGGACGGCGACGCCCACCCCGACGGCCAGCGCCACGCCGAAGCCGACGCCGACGCCGACGGCCAGCGCCACGCCGAAGCCGTCCCCGACGCCGACCGTGACGCCCACGCCGAAGCCGACGCCGACCGCGTCCCCCACGCCGAAGCCGACCGCCGCCCCGACGCCGGCGCCCACCGCCGCCCCGGCACCCGGCGCCGTCAAGCCCGGGCCGGGCAACACGGGCGTGCCGGCCGGGACCAAGCTGACCGTGCACCAGGGAGACCTCACGCTCAGCACACCCGGGCAGGTCGTCGAGGGGCTGGACGTGCGCGGGTTCGTCAAGGTCACCGCGCCGGGCGTGACGATCCGCAAGTCGATCGTCCGCGGCACGGCGACGACGATCCAGCGGTCCCTGGTCTCGACGTCGGCGGGTGCCAGCGTCACGGTCGAGGACAGCGAGCTGTACGCCCAGAGCCCCTCCGCGCACATCGACGGGTTCCGCGGCCAGGACATCACGGTCCGCCGCAGCAACATCCACCACGTCATCGACCACTTCCACCTCACCGGTGGCAACGTCACGGTCGAGTCCTCGTGGCTGCACGACAACCTGCACTACGAGAACGACCCGCTGCAGGGCGGGACCCCGAGCCACGACGACAGCATCCAGATCCAGGTGGGGTCGAACATCCGGATCACCGGCAACACGATCGAGGACGCCACGAACAGCGGCATCCAGTTCACGCAGGACCGCGGCACCGTCTCCGACGTCCGCATCACCAAGAACTGGCTCGACGGCGGCGGGTGCACGGTCAACCTGGCCGAGAAGGGCAAGGGCGCGTTCCAGGGCGTCGTCATCACCGACAACGTGTTCGGGCGCGACACCCGGGTCGCGAACTGCGCGATCATCGCCCCGAGCACCACGATGGCGGTCATGACGACGGCGCGGAACACGTTCACCGACGGCACCGCGGTGAAGGTCTCCCGCGGGGACTGAGACCGGGCGCCGCCACGCAGCGGGGGCCCGTGACCGGTCGGTCACGGGCCCCCGCTGCGCCTCCGCCCCCGTGGCGCCTACGCCTTGGTGTGGAACCGCAGCTGGGCGGCCTCGAGACCCTCGAGCAGCACGGCCTCCACGGCGTCGGCCGCACGGTCGAGCAGCCAGGGCAGGTCCTTCTTCTCGGTCGTCGAGAAGTCCTTGAGGACGAAGTCCGCCGGGTCCTGCCGCCCGGGCGGGCGGCCCACGCCGACGCGGACGCGGACGTAGTCCTTGGTGCCGAGCGCCTTGGTCGTGTCACGCAGCCCGTTGTGCCCGCCCTCGCCTCCGCCGCGCTTGAGGCGCACGACGGCGAACGGGATGTCGAGCTCGTCGTGCACCATGACGACCCGCTCGGCCGGCACGTCGTGGTAGCGCGCGAGGGCCGCCACGGGCCCGCCGGAGACGTTCATGTACGTGGTGGGCTTGGCCAGGACCACCCGGGGACCGGGCACGCCGCCCGGAAGGGTGCCGAGCCGGGCGTCGGCGGTCGCGGCCTGCGGTCGCCGGCCGAGCAGGCCCGCGCCGCGGCTGCCGAAGGTGACGCCGCACCGCTGCGCGAGCTCGTCGAGCACCATCTGCCCGACGTTGTGCCGGTTGCCGGCGTACTGGGGGCCGGGGTTGCCGAGCCCGACGACCAACCAGGGTCCGTCGCTCATCGATCCTCCGTCGGTCTGCGGGGTGTGCCCACGACGACGCCCGGCACCGTGGGGACGGTACCGGGCGTCGGGGTGGTGCGAGGTGCGGATCAGGCCTCGGCGGCCGCGGCGGCCTCGGCGTCGGCGTCCACCGCGCCCTGCGGGATGCTGATCATGACGACCACGTGCTCGGGCTCGGTGACGAGCGTCGAGCCCTCGGGCAGGGTGATCTCGCCGGCCGTGACCGACGCCCCGGCCTCGAGGCCCTCGATCGAGACCTGGACCTCGGTGGGCAGCTGCGTGGCGTCGGCCTCGAGCACGAGCGTCTGCGTCTCGACGACGTGGATCGTGCCGGGCGCCGACTCGCCGACGATCGTGACGGGGATGTCGACGGAGACCTTCTCGCCCTTGGTGACGATGAGCAGGTCGATGTGCTCGATGATCTGCCGCACGACGTCGCGCTGGACGTCCTTGGTGATCGCGAGGGTCGTCGTGCCGTCGAGCTCGATGGCGAAGAGGGCGTTGGCCTGCTTCACGGCGAGCATCGTCTCGTGGCCCGGCAGCGCGACGTGCACCGGCTGCGTGCCGTGCCCGTAGAGGACCGCGGGGATCTGGTGCGCGCGGCGCAGACGACGGGCGGCACCCTTGCCGAACTCGGTGCGGGCGGTGGCGGTGAGCTTGATCTCGGACACGACAGACTCCTCGGAGATGACGGTGGGCGCCTGATGGGTGGCGCGCGGCGTGCTGGCGGACGGGTGGGCCCCAGGGGGCGTCGGACACGCTGGTCCGGTGGCCTCGACGCGGGACGCAGGACGGGCAGGGGCGCACGCGGAGGCACCACCCAGTCGATCACGGAGCCGGTGGGCGTCCCGGAGATGGTGCATCCAGGTCGACCGTCCGTCGTCCCTCGCCGAGGCAACCTGGTCATGTTACCCGCTGCGCGCCCCGGTCCCCAACCGCGGCCCTGGGGCCCCGGGGTCAGTCGGCCCAGGCCCAGCGTGCGGTCAGGGCGGCCCGCACCGCCTGCTCCCCCGGCTCGACCGGCATCGCGCCCGCCACCCGGGCGAACGCGGGCGCGGCGCCGCCCGACGGGTCGTCCTCGTGCACCCACAGCACCGGGCCCAGGCCGCGGCCGGCGAGGTGCGCGAGGTGCTCGGCGCTCGCCCGCGCGTCCTGCCACGCGAGCTCGCGGGCCTGCCCGCGCGCCGGGCCCGGGTCGGCCACGACCAGCCGCAGCCCGCCGAGCCGGACCTCGTCTCCGCCCGCCGCGAGCGCCGCGGTGACGACGTCGCCCGCCGACGGCACGTGGCGCAGCGTCACGACGAGGCCGAGGTGCGCGACCACGCGCAGGCGGTCCTCGACCTGCTCGGTCCACGTGGACGTGGTGCCGGTGCGCACGTCGGCGTCGGGCACGCCCGCGGTGCGCAGCGCGGCCCGGACCGCGGCGAGCGCCGCCGTCGCGGACGACAGCGCCTGCCCGACGTCGCCGGCGCGAGCCTCGGTCGCCAGGTCGGCGACCACGACGTCGGGCGTCACGTCGACCGCGCCCGCGCCGCGCACGGTCACCCCGCCGCGCGGACCGCGGTGCTCGCGGTGCTCGTCGGCGGGGTGCACGTCAGGCGTTCCCGTCGAACAGGCTCGTGACGGAGCCGTCGTCGAAGACCTCGCGGATCGCCCGGGCCAGCAGCGGCGCGATCGACAGGACCGTCAGCTGCGGGAACCGGCGCTCCTCGGGGATCGGGAGGGTGTCGGTGATGATGACCTCGCGGGCGCCGCACGCCTGCAGGCGCTCGGCCGCGGGGTCGGACAGCACGCCGTGCGTCGCGGCGACGATGACGTCCTTGGCGCCGGCCTCGAGCACGACGCGCACGGCGCCCGCGATCGTCCCGGCGGTGTCGATGAGGTCGTCGACGATCACGCAGGTGCGGCCCTCGACGTCGCCGACGACGCGGTTGGCGACGGCCTTGTTGGCGGCGCGGATGTCGCGGGTCTTGTGCACGAACGCGAGCGGGCAGTCGCCCAGCTTGGCGGCCCACTGCTCCGCGACCCGGATGCGGCCGGCGTCCGGGGAGACCACCGCGACGTTCGACAGGTCGACGCGCGTGCGGACGTACTCCACGAGGATCGGCTGCGCCCACAGGTGGTCGACCGGTCCGTCGAAGTACCCCTGGGTCTGCGCGGCGTGCAGGTCCACGCTCATGAGCCGGTCGGCGCCGGCGGTGAGGAACAGGTCGGCCATGAGGCGGGCCGAGATGGGCTCGCGCCCGCGGTGCTTCTTGTCCTGGCGCGCGTACCCGTAGAACGGGGCGACGACGGTGATCGTCTTGGCGGACGCCCGCTTGAGGGCGTCGACCATGAGCAGCTGCTCCATGATCCACTGGTTGATCGGCGAGCCGTGCGACTGCAGGACGAACGCGTCCGCGCCGCGCACCGACTCCCCGAAGCGCACGTAGATCTCGCCGTTCGCGAAGTCGTACGCGTCGGTCGGGACCAGCTCGACGCCCAGGTTCTCGGCGACCTCGACCGCGAGCTCGGGGTGCGCGCGCCCCGAGACGAGGACCAGCCGCTTGGCGCCGTCGGTGCTGATGATGCCGGTCATCGGGTGGTGTCCTCGCTCGTGGTGCGCGCGCCGTCGGACGCGTCGGTGGGGTCGGGCAGCGCCTCGGGCTGCCCGGGCAGGTGCGGCGGCGGCGTGACGGGCGACGACGCGCGGGACGCGCGCTCCCGCTCGGCGCGGGCCTGGGGCGACAGGTCTCCGTCGGCCCGGGCACCGCGGGCGCGGGCCGCGGCCTCGGCGGCCGGGGTGCCCGCCCGCGAGCGCTGCACCCAGCTCTCGATGGTGCGCTGCGAGCCGGCGCTGACGGCGAGCGCGCCGGGGGGCACGTCGCGGCGCACGACCGTGCCGGCACCGGTGTAGGCGCCGTCGCCGACCTCGACGGGGGCGACGAACATGTTGTCCGCGCCGGTGCGGGCGTAGGACCCGATCACGGTGCGGTGCTTGTTCACGCCGTCGTAGTTGACGGTCACCGACGCGGCACCGATGTTCGTGTGCTCGCCGATCGTGGCGTCGCCGACGTAGGACAGGTGCGGGATCTTCGAGCCCTCGCCGATCGTGGCGTTCTTCGTCTCGACGAACGTGCCGATCTTGCCGCGCTCGCCCAGCACGGTGCCGGGGCGCAGGTAGGCGAACGGGCCGACGGTGGCGCCGGGGCCGACGACGGCGAGGTCGCCGTGGGTGCGCACGACGCGGGCGCCGGCACCGACCTCGACGTCGGTGAGCGTGGTGTCGGGGCCGACGGTGGCGCCCTCGCCGACGCTCGTGGCGCCGTGCAGCTGGGTGCCGGGCAGCAGCGTGACGTCGCGGGCCAGGTCCACGTCGACGTCGACCCAGGTGGTGAGGGGGTCGACGACGGTGACGCCCTCGCGCATCCAGTCCTCGAGGATGCGGCGGTTGAGCTCGGCGCGCAGGGCGGCGAGCTGGACGCGGTCGTTGACGCCCTCGACGCTCAGGGGGTCGTCGGTGCGCAGCGCGCGCACGTGCCCGCCGTCGCCGCGGGCGATCGCCAGCACGTCGGTCAGGTACACCTCGCCCTGCGCGTTGTCGCGGCCGAGACGGGCCAGGCCGGCGCGCAGCACGGCGGCGTCGAACACGTACACCGAGGTGTTGATCTCGGCGACGAGCCGCTGCTCGTCGGTCGCGTCCTTCTCCTCCACGACGCCGAGGACGTCGCCGGTGCCGGGCTCGCGCAGCACGCGGCCGTAACCCGTGGGGTCGGGCACCTCGGTGGTCAGCACGGTGACGGCGTTGCCGTCCTCGGTGTGCGCCACCAGCAGCTCGGTGAGCGTGCCCGCGTCGAGCAGCGGGACGTCGCCGGCGAGCACGACGACCGCGCCCTCGAGGAGCGCGTCGGCCGCGGAGCCGCCGTGGGCGTCGTGGTCGGCCGCGGCGTCCGCCGAGGCGTCGGCGACCGCGGCCTGCGCGGCGGCGTCGAGGGCCGACATCGCGACCTGCACGGCGCGGCCGGTGCCGGGCACGTCGTCCTGGTCGACCAGCAGGGCGGCGGGGTCGACCTCGCCGACGTGCGCGGCGACGCGCTCGCGCTCGTGGCGCACCACGACGGCGACCCGCTCGGGCTCGAGGGCGCGCGCGGCGGCGAGCGCGTGCCCGACCATGCTGCGCCCGGCGAGCGTGTGCAGGACCTTGGGGGTCGCCGACCGCATGCGGGTGCCCTCACCTGCTGCGAGGACGATGACGGCGGCTGGGCGTGGGACGCTCACCAGTGGGTGCTCCTCGCGGTCTGCCCGCGCGACGGCGGGCCCGGCGGATCGTGCGTCCCGACTCTACCGCCGGACCTGCGGCCCCCCGCGCGCCGCAGGTCCCCGGCGCGGCCCGGTGTGACGACGCCGACACCCGCCCGGCTCAGCCGAGGTCCACGGTCGACCCGTCCGTGCGGTCGCCGACGAGGCGCCCGTCGAGGCTGCGGACGCCCGCCACGCCGTCGAGGGTCGTGCGCCACAGCTCGCGGCCGTCGGCGAGGTCGAACGCGGCCAGGTCGACGCTCGGGTCCGTGTCGAGCACCCCGCCCAGGAGCAGCGCGCTCTCGTGCAGCAGGACGGCGCGTCCGTCGGTCGCGACGACCGTCGCGCCGTCCTCGACGTCGCGCGTCCACCGCACGGCGCCGGTGCGGGCGTCGAGGCCGCGCAGCGTGTCACGGTCGAGGACGGCGAGGTGCCCGCCGACGACCACGGCGTCCCACGCGTCGGCGTCGGCCGTGCGCCACCGCCGGGTGCCGTCGCGGTCGGAGGCGACCAGGTCGTGCCCCGCGGAGGTGAGCACGAGGTCGCCGAGCGACCCGTCGTCGACGGACGGGGTGAGCATCTGCCCGTCGACCTCGACCTGCTGCTCGGGGCTCCAGAGCAGGGTGCCGCCGTCGGCGCCGAACGCGAGCAGGTCGACGTCGTCGCCCGGCGCCCCGCCGATCCACCCGGTGACCGCGGACCCGTCGGGCTCGCGGAGCAGGGCCCCGTCGTCCGCGGCCAGCACGGTGACGGCGACGACGCCGTCCACGACGACGTACCGCGACGACGTGCGCAGCGTGGGCGACCCGGTGAACCCGTGCTCGGCGCCCGGCACGGGCACGGGGGTGCTCCACCGCTCGTCCCAGGTCACGGGGTCGCGCGCGGTGACGACGTCGACCGGCGTCGTGCCGTCGGGGTGCCGGACCACCTCGACGACCAGGCTGCCGGTCGCCGCGAGCGTGCGGGGCGCCGGGAGGTCGAGGTCCCGCTCACGGACGACGTGCCCGTCGGCGACGGCCACGACCAGCACCCGCGCCCAGGTCTGCACGTGCTCCTCGCCGGTGTCCCTCCACCGGGTCGCCGCGTCCCCGGTCAGGCACGTGACCGTGGCGGGGTCGCCGGGCGTCGGCAGGCAGGACGGGTGCTCCGCCCACCAGCCGTCGCCGCGCGCGGACCCGTCGGGCAGCACACGGGACCAGACCACGGTGCCGCCGTCGAGGCCGACCAGCGTGGTCCGTGACGAGGACACGCCCAGCACCTCCGCCGACGCCGAGGACCGCAGCGCGACCCGCACCCCGTCCGCACCGGGCGGGGTGACGTCGAGGTCGACCGAGCCCAGACCCGTGCTGCCCGCCGCGGCCGGCTCGACCGGGCCCGGCGCCACGGAGAGGTCCGCCACCACGCCCGGCAGCCCCACGAGCGCCGCGAGCCGGTCCCGCTCCCGGGCGTCGGCGACCGCCTGCGCGCCGACGAGGCCGAGCAGCACGGCGGCGGCGACACCGAGCGCGACGACCTGCGCGCGGGTGGGCCCCGACCGGCGGGGCGGCGGGGCCTCGCCGGCTCCCCCGGGCGGGTACGCACCGGGGCGGGGGCCGGTGGGCGCGGCAGCGTCGTCCTCGTCGAGCACGACCTCGAGCCGCTGCTTCGCCCCCACGGCGACGACCGTAGCGCGCGGCGTGCCTCACCCGAGCGGGACCGGCGTCCCGTCGTCCCGCTGCCCCACGAGGCGACCGTCGGCGACGCTGACCCAGCTGACGTCGTCGACCGTGGTGCGCCAGACCTCGTGGCCGTCCGTCAGCCCGACGGCCGTGAGGGGGACCTCGTCCTGCGCGCCGAGCCCTTCCTGCACCACGACGACGCGCCCGTCGGTCGCGACGATGCTCATGTCCGTGCGTGCGGTGTGCTCCCAGAGCGCGCGGCCCGTGCGGCCGTCAACCGCGTGCAGCGTCGTGTCGTCGTCGACGAGGACCCGCCCGTCGACGACCATCACGCTCCACCCCGTCACCCCCTCGGCGGTCCACCGGGCCGTCCCGTCGCGGTCCCAGGCCCGCAGGTCCGTGCCGTCGGTGGTGAGGACGACGTCCCCCAGCGACCCGTCGTCGAGGTGGACGCCCAGCACGTCGCCCGGGAAGACGGTCATCCCGTCCGCGGTCCAGAGCTCGGTCTCCTGCACGCGGCGCTGACCGTCCGCCGGCTGGGCGGACAGGGCGAGGGCCACGACGTCCTCCTGGGCGCGGTCCATCACCCACCCGCTGACGGCCACCCCGTCGGCGGCGCGCAGCACGGAGCCGTCGACCGCGGCGAGCAGGGTCGCGCCCTGGCCGGCGTCCACCGCGACGAGGTCGGGCACCGTCTCGGTGAACACCTGGGTGCTGTAACCCGCCGGGCGGGCGCCCGTCGGCACGCGCGTGCGCCACAGGACGTCCCAGGTGGCGGGGTCGTGCGCCGTGACGACGACGGGCGACGCGTCACCACCCCCCTCCCGCTCGGCCAGCACGATCCGGTCACCGGCTTCGCCCAGCGTGCGGGAGAGGTTCGGCTCGAGGACGTGCTCGTGGACCACCCGCCCGTCGGCGAGCGCGACGACGAGCACGACCGCCGAGGTCTGCGGGACGTCCTCGTGCTGGTCGGCCCACCGTTCCCCGCCGTCGCCGACCAGGCAGGTCGCCGTGGTCTCGTCGCCCGGGGTGACGGTGCACTGCGGCGGGTAGGGGTTCCAGCCGTCGGCGGGCGGGTCGACCGTGCGCAGCGGGACCGACCAGACCACGTCACCGTCACGCACGCCGTCGAGCGTGATCGCGTCGTCGCCCGTGCGCCGCACGACCGACGGGAGGCCGTCCTGCTCGGGCCGGAGCACCTGGTACTCCCACCCGGGCAGCGGCTCGTCGAGCTCCCCGGCGACGACGCGCGGCGGGGAGCTCAGGTCCGTGACCACGGCGGGCAGGCCCGCGAGGTCGGCGATCCGGGCGCGCCCGCGCGCGTCGAGCACGAGCTGCGCCCCGACGAGCGCGAGCACCACGGCACCGGCCGCGGCGAGCACCCGCACCTGCACCCGGGTCAGCCGCCGGCTGCGTGCGACCGCCGCGTCTGCGGGCGGAAGACCGACGCCCTCCGGCCCGTCGACGTCCTCGAGCTCGACCTCGAGCCGCTGCTTCGCCCCCATCCCGTCGACGGTAGCCGGAGAGCGACGGCCAGGGGACGGGTTCACCGACCGGTCCCGCGGATGCCGCCCGGTGACGGGGCTACCGCACCGGTCGACCGTCGGCGCCGAAGGTCAGGACCGCCCCGTCGTCCGCGAACGCCAGGAGGCGCCCGCCGACCACGTCGACCCAGCCGACGCCCGCGAGGGTCGTGCGCCACGCCTCGTCACCGTCGGCGAGGTCGACCGCCACGAGCTCCGTCGCCGTCGCACCGTCGACCTGGCTGCTCACCCAGCCCGCCTGCTGCAGCACGACGCGGCGGCCGTCCGTCAGGGAGAGCAGCATGCCCTCGTCGACGGGGACCTCCCACAGCACGCGCCCCGAGTCCCCGTCGACGCACCGCAGCGTGGTGCCGACCATCACCACGACCCGCCCGTCCACGACCATGCCGCTCTCCCCGTCGACGCCGGGCGCCCGCCAGCGCGGGGTACCGTCCCGCTCCCACCCGTGCAGGTCCCCGTCCTGCGTGGTGAGCACGAGGCCGTCCGCGGAGCCGTCGTCGACGCTCGGCACCACGGCCTGACCGCCGACCACGACCTCGCCGTCCGGCGACCAGAGGGTCGTCCTCGCGCTGGCTCCGGTCCCCGTGCCGAGCACGAGCAGCTCGGCGTCGTCGGGGCGTCCCGGCGACGCGAGCACCCCGTCGAGGCGGGCACCGTCGGGACCGCGCAGGACCGTGCCGTCCGCGGTCGACAGGACCGTCACCTCGGCGGTGCCGCGCACCGCGACCACGTCCGGGGTGACCGCCAGCTCGGCCTGGCCGACGTACCCGTCGAGCACGTCGGGGACCGGCACCCGCGCGACCCACCGCTCGGCGCCCGTCGCGGCGTCGAAGGCCGTGACCACGTCGACCGGGTCGCCGTCGTCCCCGTCGGGGACCCGGGTGCCGCCGACGAGCACGCCGCCCGCACCCTGCAGCCGGGCCGGCGCCGGCAGGTCGAGGTCACGCTCGTACCGGGTCGCCCCGTCGACGACATCGACAGCCAGGAGGCGGGCCCAGGTCTGCGGAACGTCGGTCCCGTCGCCGTCCAGGGACACCGCACCGTCACCGATCAGGCACGTGACGATCGAGGCGTCGTCAGGTGTCGGCACGCACGACGGCTGGAACGGCACCCACCCGTCGGTGTCCTCCGCGGGTGGATCGCCCGCCGCCCACAGGACGACGGTCCACCCGGGCGAGCCGTCGGGGTCGTCGCCGTCGAGGCGCACGACGTCCTGCGACGCGCGGAGGACGACCCGCGGCCCGGTCCCGTCGTCCGCGACCAGCTCCTGCTCGACGACAGGCTCGCCGGCGTCGCGCAGGTCGTCCGGCGTGAGACGCGGCGGTGCGGCGAGGTCGTGGACCACACCCGGCAGGCCGGCGAGCGCCGCGAGGCGGGCACGCTCACCGGAGTCGACGACGAGCTGCGCGCCGACCAGCAGCAGCCCGACCACCGCGACGGCCCCCACACCCCCGAGCAGCCGGCGCCGGGAGGTCCACCGCCGCGCACGACCCGCCTGCGGAGCACCGTGCCCCGGCACCCCCCGCCCTCCCGGGGCGTCGTCGTCGGGCTCGTCGTCGAACGGGTCGTCGCCGCCCTCGTCGTCCGGGCCCTCGTCGAGCTCGACCTCGTGCCGCTGCTTCGCCCCCACCCCTCGACGCTAGCGTCCGGCGCGCGCGGCGTCCGGCCGTTCGTGGGCCAGCTGGGCGTACAGGTAGGCGTCGTGCCACACGGGGTCGCCGTGCGCGTCGTCGGTGAAGCTCGCCGCCTCGCGCTCGTGGCCCTCACGGCGCATGCCGACGCGCTCCAGCAGCCGCCACGACCGGTCGTTGCGCGGGTCGCAGCGGGCCGTCAGGCGGCGGGCACCGTCGCGCACCAGGGCGTCGAGCAGCGCGTCGAGGGCCTCCGTGGCGTACCCGCGGCCACCGTGCTCGGGGGCGAAGACGTACCCGACCGTCCACGTCCGCCACGCGTGCGGCTCGATCCGCGCGGCGTACAGGTGGCCCACCAGCGGCCCGTCGGGCAGTCGCACGGCCACGAACCGCGGGTCGGTCACCCGACGGGTGGCCTCCGCGTCGCAGTCGGCGCGCTGCAGGGGCCCGTAGGGCTCGAACCGCACGACGTCCGCCCGGCCGAGGTACCCGTGCAGGGCGGCCCCGTCGTCGGGCGAGAACGGGCCGAGCTCGAGCCGGGGCGTGGTCAGCTGCACGTTCCCGGACGCTACGCCGCGCCGGGTGGCTCCGCCCCCAGGATTCGAACCCGGACCTCGAGGCACCAAAGGCCTGTGTGCTGCCGTTACACCAGGGCGGACCGGCGCACCAGTCTGCCAGGACCGGCGCCCCGCACGGGCGTCGTGCCGCCGCGCAGCCCGGCGGCCGACGTCCCCCGCCGGCGGGGTCCCGCACGGCACAATGTCCGGATGTCCTCGGAGAGCAAGCGCGCGCCACGGTCGCGGATGACCGGCACCCAGCGGCGCGAGCAGCTGCTCGACGTGTCGCGGCGGCTGTTCGCCGAGAAGGGCTTCGACACCACGAGCGTCGAGGAGATCGCGTCCCGCGCCGGGGTGTCCAAGCCCGTGGTGTACGAGCACTTCGGCGGCAAGGAGGGCGTCTACGCGGTCGTCGTCGACCGGGAGATCCAGGCGCTGACCGGGGCCCTCACGGGGGCGCTCGAGGCGGGCGGCCACCCCAAGGTCATGGTCGAGCGGTCCGCTCTCGCGCTCCTGTCGTACATCGAGGCGTCCGAGGACGGGTTCCGCATCCTCGTGCGCGACTCCCCCGTGGCGCAGGCCACCGGCACGTTCTCCAGCCTGATCGGCGACGTCGCCACGCAGGTGGAGCACCTGCTGGGCAACCAGTTCAAGAAGCAGGGCCTCGACCCGCGGACCGCGCCGATCTACGCGCAGATGCTCGTGGGCATGGTCGCGCTGACCGGCCAGTGGTGGCTCGACGCGCGCAGCCCCAAGAAGCAGGAGGTCGCCGCGCACCTGGTGAACCTCGCGTGGAACGGCCTGTCCGCGATCGAGCGGCGCCCGTCGCTCGACCCCGACGGCGAGCGCCACGCGCGGCGGTCGAGCAGGTCTGTCGACGACGAGTAACCTCAGCCCATGGCGGAGACCGACGTGGGCCGCCCGCCCCGGGACGAGGTCGACCGCATCGTCGTCGCGTGGCAGCGGGAGCGGCCCGACCTGGACGTGCGACCCCTCACCGTGCTCTCGCGCGTGAGCCGGCTGGCCCGGCACCTGGACCTGGCCCGCCGCAGCGCGTTCGCCCGGCACGGGCTGGAGACGTGGGAGTTCGACGTGCTCTCGGCGCTGCGCCGCGCCGGTGCGCCGTACCGCCTGTCCCCCGGTGCGCTGCTCACGCAGACCCTCGTCACGTCGGGCACGATGACGAACCGGATCGACCGGCTCGTCGAGCACGGCCTCGTCGAGCGCCAGCCGTCCCCGGACGACCGTCGCGGCGTGCTGGTCCAGCTCACCGCGCTCGGCCTGACGCGGGTCGACCAGGCGTTCGCCGACCTGCTCGACGTCGAGCGCGCGCTGCTCGGCGACCTGACGCCGGAGGACCGCGAGCGCCTCGCGGACCTGCTCCGCGAGGTGCTCACCCCCTTCGACGACGCGCGCTGACCTCAGCCGGCCGTCTCGGCGGCCTCGAGCCAGGCGGCCTCGAGCTCGTCGCGCTCGGCGGCCAGGGCGCGCAGCTCGGCGTCGAGGGCCGTGACCGCGGCGTGGTCGGTGGCCTGCGCGGCCATCCGGTCGTGCAGGCCGGACTCGAGCGCGGCGATCTTCTCCAGGCGTCGCTCGATGCGGGTGACCTCCTTGCGGGCGGCGCGGACCTGCGCGGCGCTCGGCCCGTCCGCGGGCGGCGCGACGGGCGCTGGCGCTGCCGAGGCCCCGACCTGGGCCATCGCCGTGGGGGCCGTGGTCGCGCGCAGCGCCAGGTACTCCTCCACGCCGCCGGGCAGGTCGCGCAGGGCGCCGTCGCCGAGCAGGGCGACCTGCCGGTCGCAGACCCGCTCGAGCAGGTACCGGTCGTGGGAGACGACGACGAGCGTGCCGGGCCACCCGTCGAGGAGGTCCTCGACCGCGGCGAGGGTGTCGGTGTCGAGGTCGTTGGTCGGCTCGTCGAGGAGCAGCACGTTGGGCTCGCCGACGAGCAGGCGCAGGAGCTGCAGGCGGCGGCGCTCGCCGCCGGACAGGTCGCGCACCAGGGTGCGGGAGCGCTCGCGGGTGAACCCGAGGCGCTCGACGAGCTGGGCGGCGGTGAGCTCCTTGCCGCCGATGACGATGGTGCCGCGCTCGCGCTCGACGGCCGCGACGACGTGCAGGTCGGCGACCTCGTCGAGGTCCTCGACGTCCTGGCGCAGCTCGGCCACGCGCACGGTCTTGCCGCGGCGGACCCGGCCCGTGGTGGGGGTGGCGCGGCCGGTGAGCAGGCGCAGCAGCGTGGACTTGCCGGCGCCGTTGACGCCGACGAGCCCGTACCGGTCGCCGGGGCCCAGGCGCCACGTGACGTCCTGGAGGAGGCTGCGCCCGTCGGGCAGCGTGTACGTGACGTCCTCGAGGTCGAGCACGTCCTTGCCGAGCCGGGCCGTAGCGGTGCGCGCGAGCTCGAGGCTGTCGCGCGGCGGCGGCTCGTCGGCGATCAGCGCGGCGGCGGCGTCGAGCCGGAACCGGGGCTTGGACGTGCGGGCGGGCGCGCCGCGGCGCAGCCACGCGAGCTCCTTGCGCAGCAGGTTCTGCCGCTTGGCCTCGGTGGTCGCGGCGTGCTGGGCGCGCTCGGCGCGGGCCAGGACGTAGGCGGCGTACCCGCCCTCGTACTGGTCGACGACGCCGTCGTGGACCTCCCAGGTACGCGTGCAGACCGCGTCGAGGAACCAGCGGTCGTGGGTGACGACGACGAGCGCGCCCGACGAGCGCGCGTACCGCTCGACGAGGTACCCGGCGAGCCAGGCGACGCCCTCGACGTCGAGGTGGTTGGTGGGCTCGTCGAGCACGAGCACCTCGTCGTCGCGCACCAGCAGGGCCGCGAGCGCGACGCGGCGGCGCTGCCCGCCGGAGAGGGTCGAGACGTCGGCGTCGAGCTCGACGTCGGCGAGCAGGCCGGCGTGCACGGCGCGCACGCGGGCGTCCGACGCCCACTCGTGCGCGTCGGCGGAGCCGTGCACGGCGTCGAGGACGGTGCCGGTGCCGAGCTCGTCGCGCTGGTCGAGCAGGGCGACGCGGGTGCCGCCGGCGCGGGTCACGCGGCCCTCGTCGGGCGGCTGCACACCGGCCAGGACGCGCAGGAGGGTGGACTTGCCGGCGCCGTTGGGGCCGACGACGCCGATCCGCTGCCCGTCGTCGACGCCGAGGCTGACGTGGTCGAGGAGGGTGCGGGTGCCGAGCGTGAGGTGGACGCGGTCAGCGCCGAGGAGGTGGGCCATCGGCGGTCAGCCTGCCAGGTGCGGGGGCCGGACGCGAAGCGCGACCGCGCGGCGGCCGCCCGGCGCACGGCCGCCCGCGCGCCGGGAGGGCCGTGGACACATGGGACGAAAGGTGTGAGTTGCCTCAGGAAACCGTGATGGGATGCCTGACGCACCCGACGACGCCGCCAGGTGCTCCCACCCGATCGACCCCAGGGAGCCCCCCATGTCCCGTCCCCGTCCCCTCGTCCTCGTGCTCACCGCGGGCGTGCTCGCCCTGACGGGCTGCACGTCTGCCGACCCGGCGCAGCCCTCGGCCGAGGCCTCGACCGCAGCCGCCTCGGCCGGCGCCGCGGCCGGCGCCGCGGCCGGCACGGAGCACGTCGAGTTCACGTACGCCGGGGCCGAGGGCCCCGAGCACTGGGGTGAGCTGGCCGACGACTTCGCGACCTGCGCCGACGGCACCGCCCAGTCCCCCATCGACCTGACGGACGCCACTGCGATCCAGGTGCCCGACCTGGCGCTCGACTACGGCACCGCCGGGGTCGTGCTGACCGACAACGGGCACACCGTGCAGGCCGACGAGGAGCCCGGCGCGGCGGCGCTGACGGTCGACGGGCACGTGTACGAGCTCGCGCAGTTCCACCTGCACGAGCCCGCCGAGCACACGGTCGACGGCACCACCTACGACGCCGAGCTGCACCTCGTGCACAAGGACGCGGACGGCGCGATCGCCGTGGTCGGCGTGCTGCTCACCGTGGGCGCGGAGAACGAGGCGCTCGCCCCGTACTTCGACGCGCTGCCCACGCAGGTCGGGGAGACCGCCGAGGTGCCGGCGCTGGACCTCGCGGCCGTGCTGCCGACGGACCGCTCGTCCTACCGGTACAGCGGCTCGCTGACCACGCCGCCGTGCACGGAGGGCGTCAGCTGGTTCGTGCTGGCCACGCCCGTCGAGGTGTCCGCCGACCAGCTCGCGGCGTTCCGCTCGGTGATCGAGCCGAACAACCGGCCGGTGCAGGACGGCCACGGTCGCGACCTCGTGCTCGACGCGACCGACTGACGCTCCCCGCACGGCCCCGGACGCGACGACGGGCTGCCGCACCCCTCCGGTGCTGCAGCCCGTCGTGGTCTGCTCCCTGCCCGACCTGCGCCCTGCCCGACCTGCGAGGGGTCAGGCGTCGCCGCCGGCCGCGAGGGCCTCACGGAACCCGACGCGCCCGCCCATCCGCAGCACCGACCGCTCGTACATGCGGGCCGCCACGGCGATGACGCCGAACGTCGAGACCACCAGCACGGCGAGCGCCGCGATCGGCTCCCACCATGCCGCGTCGCCGAGGAACAGCCGCACCGGCATGCCCACCGGCGCGGTGAACGGCACGAACGACATGATCCGCAGCACCAGGTCGTTGTCGTTGAAGAAGACGACCAGGAAGTACGGCACCATCGTCAGCCAGATCGCCGGCTGCAGCACCGCCCCGGTGTCCTCGACCCGCGAGACCAGGGACGCGCTGGCCGCGAAGATCGCCGCCAGCAGCACGAACCCGACCGCGAAGAACAGCACGAACCAGGCCATCGGCGCCCCCACGAGGGTCAGCAGGTCGTCCTGGCCGGTGACCACGAGCCCGATGACGGACATCGCGACGATCGCCGCGGTCTGCGCCAGGGCGAGCGCGCTGTTGCCGAGGATCTTGCCCGCGAGCAGCGCCCGTGCCGGGACGGCGGACAGCAGGATCTCTACGATGCGGGTCTGCTTCTCGGTGACGGTGTTCTGCGCGATCGTCGAGCCGAACCCGATGGCCGACATCATGAACACCAGGCCGAACGCGAAGGTGATGAGGTAGCGCACGCCGCCCTCGGCCGCGGCCGGGTCGAGCAGCTCGACCTCCGGGGTCACCGTGAGGGCACCCATCACCGCGTCGGGCGCGGAGTCCAGGGCGAGCACCGCCACGCCCAGCGGCTCGGGGCCGGGCACGACCGCGGCGTCGACGTCGCCGGAGCGCACGGCCTCCTCGGCGGCCTGCCGGTCGGCGACCTCGGTGACGTCGAGCCCCTCGACGCCCGCCAGCGACGACGCGACCGACGCGACCACGGCGACCGGGGCGTCGTCGGTGTCCCGGCCCGAGAGGACCGCGGACACGACGATCGCGACGAGGATGCCGACCAGCAGCACCGCGGTCGAGATGAGGAACGACTTGCTGCGGACCTGCGAGGTGATCTCCCGCTCGGCGACCAGCAGCGCCGCGCGGGCGCTGGACGGCGGACGGGGGGCGGTGCGGGCCTGCGCGGCCGGCTCGGGCGTGCTCATCGGGCCACCTCCACGGGGGTGCCGGTCGCGGCGGCGACGTCGGCGGGGTCGGGTTCGTCGGCGATGACCTCGCGGAAGATCTCCGCGAGCGTCGGGCGGACCGGGGCGAAGGTGCGCACGGGGCCTGCGGCGAAGGCGGCGCGCAGCACCTCCTGCGCGGTCGCGGCGTCGGCCTCGAACGTCGCCGCGCCGCCGGCGAGCTCGTCGACCCGCACCCCGGGCCGGTCGCGCAGCCAGCCGAGGTCGCCGTCGACGACGAGCTCGTGCCGCTCGGTGCCGTGCGCGCGCCGCAGCTCCTCGCGCGGGCCCGCCGCGCGGACCTTCCCGCCGGCGATGATGACGAGGTCATCGCACAGCCGCTCGACGACGTCGAGCTGGTGCGAGGAGAACAGCACGGGCACGCCCTGCGCGGCCCGCTCCGACAGCACGCCCTGCACGACCTCGACGGCCATGGGGTCGAGCCCGGAGAACGGCTCGTCGAGCACCAGCACCTCGGGGTCGTGGACCAGCGCCGCGGCGACCTGCGCGCGCTGCTGGTTGCCCAGCGACAGGTTCTCCACCGGGTCGTCGGCGCGCTCGGCCAGGCCGAGGCGGTCGATCAGCGCGTGCGCCTTGCCCGACGCGACGTGCTTGTCGAACCCGTGCAGCCGCGCCAGGTACGTCAGGTGCTCGGCCAGCTTCATCTTCGGGTACAGGCCCCGCTCCTCGGGCATGTACCCGAACCGCGACGCGTCCACCGGCCGCCCGTCGAACGTCACGGTCCCCGAGTGCGCGGCCAGCACGCCCAGGATGATCCGCATCGTCGTCGTCTTGCCGGCGCCGTTGCCCCCGACGAACCCCGTCAGCCGCCCCCGGCCGACCGTGAAGCTCACGTCGTCGAGCACGCGCCGGTCGCCGAACGAGCGCCCGATCCCTCGCAGCTCGAGCATCGAGCCACCTCCTCCACCGCTGGTGCCGACCCCGTGCCGGCACACCACGACGCTAGGCGCCCGCCCCACCCGGGCACCTCGGGCCCGGGACGGAACCTCACCCTCCGCCCCGCGGCCGACCCGCCCCCGCCCTCATCCCCGCGACCGAGTCCACGGCCCCGGCAGCACCGGCCGGGTCGGTCGCGGCGTGCGTCCAGGTCAGCGGGCGTCGCGCTCGGCGAGGTACTCGTCGCACGGCACCCGGTTCTCCACCGGGCACATCACCAGGATCGTGCGGGTGCGCTCGCGGTAGACCCGCCCGCCGGCCTCGTACTCCACGGTGAACCCGTCGAGGAACCCGATCCCGGCCTCGACGCTCGGCACCTCGATCGGGACCATCACCTCGAGGGCGTCGCGACTCCCGGCCGGGAGCGTCGCCCCGGCGACCGGCTCGAGCCTCAGCCCGGGGAAGTCCCGGGGCGGCCACCCGGGCTCGACCACGATCATCCCGAACCCGAGCGCGTCGACCCGGTCGGGTCCCGCGATCATCGGCTCCCCCAGCGCCCTGACGGGCGGGTCGCCGACGTCGAGGGTCACCTCGCGCAGCACCAGGTCGTGGTCCGGGCGCGAGTGGACGAGGACCTGCAGCCCCCACGTGACCGTCGACCCGGCCGGGCGGCTGTCGATCACGACCCCCGTCTCCCCGCTCGCGTCGAGCGGCCCGTCGGTGCCGGGGACCACCGCTGGCCACAGGACGACGCCCACGAGCCCGACGGGCACGACGAGCAGAGCGGCCAGCGTGGCCAGCGCCGACCGGGATCGGCCATCACCCCGCTCGTCGGAGGTCGGCGGCTCCTGCCCGGTCCGGCCCTCGACGGTCTTCCCCCCGGTCATGGCGCCACCTCAGCGGTGACGACGTGCCCGGGTCAACGTCCCGACGGCGCGTCGCCTCGACGCGCCGTCAGCGGTCGACGAGCACGTCGTCGTCGAGTCCCGACGCCCACGCCGGACGAGCCGGACGGGTCGGACTCCCACGCGACCGTGAGCACCCGGTCAAGTCCTGCCCCGCTCCTGCCGAAGCCCGGAGGACGCCCCCACGACAGGCACGACCACCGGAGGTCACCCATGCGCACGAGTGCCCACGTCTGGGTCGAGGACCAGACGATCTGGCTGCACGGAGCACGCGACCTCACCGACCCGTCCGATGCCCAGCCCTTCCTCCTGGAGATGCTGGACGCGGACATGGTCGGCATCAGCACCGGCCTGAGCATGGGTCGACTCGTTGTCACGACCGAGCGGCGGGCCGGCCCTCCTCCTCGTCCCGAGGCCGGGTGGCAGATCGTCCTGGAGATCTCCGTCCTCGTGAGCGACGAGCGCCCCCTGCAGGTGGGCTCCTTCTTCGAGCTGCCGGACGGGCTGGACCTGCTCAGCGAGGACGAGCCCGAGTGGTGGAGGGTGCGGATCCACATGCGGGGGCGCCTGGAGAGGTGGGACCTGACCGGCACCAGCGACGGCGAGTCGTACCTCCTGGTCTCCTGGCGTCAGCCGCCCTCCCCCGGAGCGCTGCTCCGGATGGAGGAGCCGCCGTGGGTCCCCTGAGCGATGCCCGGATGCACAGGACGTCAGCCGACGGCGCCGTGCTCGTGGGCCCAGACGACGGCCTGGACGCGGTCGCGCAGGCCGAGCTTGGCCAGGACGGCGGAGACGTGGGTCTTGACGGTGGCGCGGCTGACGACGAGCTCGGCGGCGATCTCGTCGTTGCTCAGGCCCCGGGCCACCAGGCCGAGGACCTCCGCCTCGCGCTCGGTCAGCGGGGTGAGCGGTCCCGGGGACGCGGGACGGGCCGGCGGGGCGGACGCCGCAGGAGCGGTCGCGGCGCGCTCGGCGACGGCGCGCTCGATGACGGCGCGGGTGACCTCGGGGGCGAGCAGCGCGTCGCCCGCGGCGGCGCTGAGCACGGCCTCGGTGAGCTGCTCGGGGCGGGACGTCTTGAGCAGGTAGCCCACGGCACCGGCCTGGAGCGCCTCCAGGAGGTAGTCCTCGCGGTTGAAGGTCGTCAGGACGACGACGGCGGCGTCGACGGCCGGGTCGGCGACGATGCGGCGGGTGGCCTCCAGTCCGTCCATGTCGGGCATCTGCACGTCCATGCAGACCACGTCGGGGCGTGTGGTGCGCACGAGGTCGACGGCCTCGGCACCCGTGCCGGCCTCGCCGACCACCTCGATGCGCGGGTGCGCGGACAGGATCGTGCCGATCCCCGCGCGCAGCAGCGCCTGGTCGTCGGCCAGGACGACGCGGACCGTGCCCGCTGCCCCTCGGTCTGCGTCAGCCATCGTTCCCCTCGTCCGTCCGTCCCGCGCGCAGCGGCAGCCGCGCACGCACCACGAAGCCGCCGCGGCGCAGCGGCCCTGCCTCGAACGTGCCGCCGTCGGCGGCCACCCGCTCGCGCATGCCGACCAGGCCCATGCCGGTCGACGGCACGAGACCCTGACGGCGGCCGGACCCGCCGTCGTCCGACACCTCGAGCTCCACGGCGCCCGCGAGCCAGCGCACCCGCACGTCGACGCGCGCGCCGGTGCCCGCGTGCTTGCGGGCGTTGGTCAGCGCCTCCTGGGCGATCCGGTACAGGTTGAGCGACGCGAGCGGCGCCAGCCGGGCCGGCTCGCCGACGACCTCGTGGTGCACGTCCAGGCCGGCGTCCCGGGCCTTGCGCACCAGGTCGTCCAGCCGGTCCAGGCCCAGCGAACCCAGGGCCCGGGTCGCGTCGGCGTCCCCGTCCACGGTGGTGCCGTCGCCGCCGTCGCGGAGCATGCCGAGGATCCCGTGCAGCTCGTGCACGGCCTCGCGGGCGGCGTCCTCGACGTGCCCGAGGGCGTCCGCGGCGCGGTCCGCGTCGGACGTCAGCAGCATCCGCGCGGCCGCGGCCTGCACCCCCATGAGGGACACGTGGTGGGCCACCGCGTCGTGCAGCTCCCGGGCCAGGCGCAGCCGCTCCAGCGCGACCGCCTGCGCCTCGGCGCGCACCCGCTCGACCTGCAGCAGCCGCGTGCGCCACGCCGTGCGGGCGCGGTCGCGGGCCGCGACCCACGCGTGCTCGCCGAACCACCACGCGCCGCCGAAGTACAGCACGTTGGTCAGCAGCTGCAGCAGCATGTACGCGGCGAACGGCGAGAACGCGCCCGCCCGGCTCAAGGCCTCGTCCGGGTCGGGGTCCGTCGACGACCGGTAGATCGCGACGAGCAGCCACACGAACATGCCCAGCACGACGGCACCGCGCACCCACGCCGCGCGCGAGCGCGAGGTCTCCCACGCACCGACCGTGTAGAGGGCCATGAACAGGGCGATGTTCGAGACGAGGGACTCGGGCACCGACAGGCCCTGGCCGAAGCCGAACACCACGGCCACGACGAGCGCCACCGCCGACGGGTAGCGGCGACGCAGCGCCAGCGGCAGCGTCGTGGCCGCGAGCAGCAGCACCGACAGCCACCCCGCCGCCGGATCCTCGTAGAACCCCGACGTGCGCAGCAGCACCATCGACAGCACGGCACCCACGAACAGGCAGCCGGCACCGAGGGCGTCCCACCGCAGCCCGTCCGCGGTCGGCCCCGGCCGCTGCCAGCCCGCGACGTCCGGGTCCTCCGCGAGCACCTGCACGAGGTTGGTGCGCACCGGCCCGACCACGGACACGGACCCCTCAGTCACCGTGCTGGACCACCCGGGCACCGGCCACCGGCCCTGTGGCCGTCAGGACGCGGTCCGCGACGCCCGCGGCCGTGAACGCCGCCGCCAGCGCCGTCGCGTGCTGCCGGCTGCGGCCGAGGGCGGCCACCGTCGGCCCGGAGCCCGACACCACCACACCGAGCGCCCCCGCGTCCTGCGCCACCGCGAGCGGCTCCGCGAGGGCCGGGTCGAGCTCCAGGGCCGCGTGCTGCAGGTCGTTGTGCAGGGCCTTGCCGAGCGCGACCGCGTCGCCCGCGAGCAGCGCCTGCATCAGCGGGACGTCGTCGCGCTCCGTCGGGTGCGGCGCGGTGTCGCCGTGCAGGTCGTCGTACGCGGCGTAGACGGCCGCCGTCGACAGGCCACGGTCCTGGACGGCGAACGCCCAGTGGAACTCGCCGCGGGCGAGCGCCGGGGTCAGCAGGTGCCCGCGGCCCTGGCCGACGGCGGTGTGCCCGAGCAGCGCGAACGGCACGTCCGAGCCGAGCGCCGCCGCGAGCTCGTGCAGGTCGTCGCGCGACAGGCCGGTGCCCCACAGCGCGTCGCACGCCACGAGCGCGGCGGCCGCGTCGGCGGACCCGCCGGCCATGCCGCCGGCCACCGGCACACCCTTGACGAGCTCGAGGTGCACGCCGTCGTCGACGCCCGCGCGCTCGGCCACCAGACGCGCCGCGCGGACCGCGAGGTTCGAGGAGTCGGTCGGCACCAGCTCGGCCTGCGGGCCGCTCGCCGTCACGACGATCCCGTCGCCGGGCCGCGCGACGACCTCCTCGTGCACCGACACCGCCTGGAACACGGTGATCAGCGGGTGGTAGCCGTCGTCCTGCACCGGGCCGACCCGCAGCGAGAGGTTGACCTTGCCGGGCGCGCGCACGCGCACCAGCCGCTCGGGCACGTCGTCGACTCCGCTCCAGGTCACGGGGCCACTGTGCCAGGTCGGGCGGCCACGAGCCGCTCGGCGATGGCCGCGAAGCCGTCCACGTCGACCTGCTCGCCGCGGGCCTGCGGGTCGAGCCCGGCGGCCAGCACGGCCTCCTGCGCGGCCGTCGACGACCCCGCGAGCTGGGCCAGCGCGGACCGCAGCATCTTGCGCCGCTGCGAGAACGCCGCGTCGACCACGGCGAACACGTCCTCACGCGCCGCGGTGGTGCGCGGCGGCTCGCGGCGGTCCAGGCGCACGAGCGCGGAGTCGACGTTCGGCGCCGGCCAGAACACCGCGCGTCCCACCGTGGCGGTCCGCCGCGCGGCGGCGTACCAGGCGACCTTGGCCGACGGCACGCCGTACGTGCGGCTGCCCGGCGGGGCGGCGAGCCGGTCGGCGACCTCCGCCTGCACCATGACGAGCCCGCGCTCCAGGCTCGCGAACCGCTCGAGGAACGTCAGCAGCACCGGCACCGACACGTTGTACGGCAGGTTCGCCACCAGCGCGGTCGGCTGCGGGTCGGGCAGCGCCCGCACGTCGAGCGCGTCGGCGAGCACCACGGTCAGCCGCACGCGCCCGTCGCCGTCGCGCAGCACCATCCGCTCGCGGTCCGCGTCGTCCACGACGAGGCCCGGCACGTGCGCCGCGACCGTCCCGGGCAGCAGGCGCGCGAGCACGGGGTCGATCTCGACGGCCGTGACGTCGGCGTCGGCCTCCAGCAGCCCGAGCGTGAGCGACCCCAGGCCGGGACCGACCTCCACGACGGACTCCCCCGCCCGCACGTCGGCCTGGCGGACGATCTTGCGCACGGTGCCGGCGTCGAGCACGAAGTTCTGCCCGAGCGTCTTGGTGGGGCGCACGCCGGCCCGCTCGGCGAGCGCCCGGATCTCCGACGGGCCGAGCAGGGTGGTGGTCGCCATGACGCCGAGCCTAACGAGCAGCGGCCCGCCGGACCGACGAGGGTCCGACGGGCCGCGTCACGCGGGTGCGTGCGTCAGCTGAACAGCCGCGGGCCGCAGTGCGGCCACTGGCCGGCGCCGGAGCGGTTGTAGAGCATCTTCGCGCGGGCCGTCTGCTCGTCGGCGGACGCCGCCGAGGGCAGGCCGGCACCGCCGACGCTCTGCCACGTCGCGACCGAGAACTGGTACAGCCCGTGGTACTTGCCGGACGCCGAGACGGCGCCGACGCGGCCGCCGGACTCGCACTGGGCGAGCGCGGCCCAGTTGAGGGAGTCCGCGCTCCCGCCCGGGGCGACCGGCGTGGAGGTGGCGGCACCGGAGGACGAGGACGCGGCGGGTGCCGGCGCGGGCGCGACGGGGCGCGCCTTCGTGCCGACGGCGACGACCTCCTCGACGGGCTCGCGCGTGACGTCGTCGGAGACCTTCTCGCGTGCCGTCTCCTTGCCGTCGACCGTCGTGACCCGCTCGACGACCGTGCGCACACCCGGCTGACCCTCCTGGGCCACGGCGCGGGTGCCGACGTAGCGGCCGGCGTCCTCCTGCTCGCGGGACGTGAAGGCCACCTCGTGCTCGGTGGTGACGTTCTCCACGGCGACGCGGCTGACCACGACCTGCACGGTGCCGTCGTCCGCGTGCCGCACGGCGACGCGGTCGAGGGGACCGAGCTCGATGCCGAGCTCGCCCAGCACGCTCGCGACCGTGGCGTCGGCCTCCGGGACCGCGTGGGTCTCGCCGTCGACGAGCACCTCGGCGGCCCCGGTCAGCGCCAGGTCGAGGGGCAGCTCGGCCCGGCCACCGGCGGCGGAGCGGGACGCGACGAGCGCGACGCGGTCCGATCGGGTGGCGAGGGTCTCGAGCGCCTCGTCGGCGGTGAGCGCGGTGGTCCAGACGACCTGCTCCTCGCCGTCGAGCTGCACGGTGACCGCCTGCGCGTGGCGCACGACGAGCGCGCTGCCGTCCTGCAGCGACCCCGACGCCGAGACGGTGTCGCGGGCGCCGACGACGACGCCCTCGGCCTCGAGGAGGCCCTCGACCGACCCGGCGAAGGTCTGCACGGTGCGCAGCTCGCCGTCGACGTCGAGCTCGACCGTCTTGTGCGCGTGGGCGTAGGCGGCGGTGCCGCCCGCCAGCACGGGCACGAGCGCGGCGGCGGTGATCCACGGCCAGCGGCGCCGCCGGCGGGCGGGCGCGCCGGACGGTGCGCCGTCGGCGACGTGCTCGACGGCGGGACCCGGCTCCGGTCCGGACGAGGGGTCGGTGCGGTGCGGCTGCTCGCCTGCTCCGCCGTGCTGCGGACCGAGGGGACGGGTCGTGAAGGTCACGGTGCTCCTGGCGTCGTGCAACCCGGGCACGGGGAGCGGTGCGCCGGTGCGGCGCCCGGTGCGGCGCTGACGCGCTCGACGGGGTCGGACGACCCCCCACCGGTCCCGGATCCCCGATCCGGCCGTCGTGGTGACGCCCGCGAGCGCCTCCGTCGTCGAGATCGACCACGCGGCTCGCGGGTCAATAGCGACACGCGACCGTAACGGAATCGTGACCCTGGTGCCAACCCCCGCGGAACGAGAGACACGTCACGCAGGCGCGACAGGAAGCCCGTGCTGTCGTGCGGTGCGGCTCAGTACCAGCCCACGTCCTGGGAGTGCGCCCACGCGCCGCAGGGCGTGCCGTAGCGGGCGGCGATGTAGCCCAGGCCCCACTCGATCTGCGTCGCGGGGTTGGTGCGCCAGTCGGCGCCGGCCGTGGCCATCTTCGAGCCCGGCAGCGACTGCGGGATGCCGTACGCGCCCGAGGACGCGTTCTCGGCGTTCCACCGCCAGCCCGACTCCTTGTTCCACAGCGCCAGCAGGCAGGCGAACTGGTCGTCGCCCCAGCCGCGCTGCGCGGCCATCGAGCGGCCCAGCGCCTGCGCGCTGCCCGGGTCCACCGCACCCACGGGCGGCAGGTCCGCGGTGCCCACGCGCACGACCTGCTTCACCGGCGGGGTCGTGACGACGGACGCCACGACCGTGCGGCCCACGACGACGCCGCCGACCACGTCGAGCCGGTACGTCGTGGTGCGGACCCCGGCGCGACCCGCCTGGCTGACGAGCTCGGTGCCCTTGGTGAGCGTGTCGTCCTCGACGCGCTCCTCCTCGAACGGCATGGCCTCGGTGACCGTCTCGCCGCCGGACGCCGCGCGCGTGACCAGCACGACGAGCCCGTCGACCGCGGCCGCGTCGAGCGGCACGGAGACCTGGTCGCCCTCCTGGAGCACCAGGCCGATGTCCTTGAGCGCCTCGCGGACGGTGGCGCCGCTGCTCACGCCGTCGATGACCTGGCCGTCGACGACCAGGTGGATCGACTTCTGCGTCGAGACCCGCAGCACGTCGCGGCCGACCTCCGCCGACCGGGACGCGGACAGCCGCACGCCCTCGCGCAGCCCGAGGGCGTCCACCGCCTCGCCGACCGTCAGCGCAGTCGTCCAGACCGTCTGCTCCTCGCCGTCGAGCTCGAGCTCCAGCTCGCGCCCGTGGCGCACCACGACCAGCCCGGAGCGCGAGACCGGGGCGTCCAGCGACGGGGCCACGAGGTCCCCCTCGCCGACCTGGACGTCCGCGGCGGAGAGCACGTCAGCGACCGTCCGGCCGAACGCCTGGACCTGCACCTCCTGGCCGTCGACGTCGACCGTGACGTCCTTGTGCATGGCGGTGAAGGCGGAGGTCCCGCCCACGACGACGGCGAGCACGGCAGCCTGCGCAACGGCTCGGGGAAGTCGGCCACGGCGCGGCTGGCCACGGCCCGGGTCGTCGTCGTGACGGCTCACGGTGTCCTTCGGGTCGGCGGGAGGGACGCTGTTCCCGGCCCGACCGTAACCGATCCGTGACCGTCAGGGGAACCCGACGGCGGCAGCGTCACCCTCACCAGGTGCCGTAGACGGCCTCGGCGGTGGCGGACAGGTCGGCGCAGACGCGCTCCAGCGGGCGGGCGGTCACCTCGGCGACCGTGCGCACCGTGCCGGGCAGCAGGTACGGCGCGTTGGGGCGTCCCCGGTACGGGTGCACGGTGAGGTACGGGGCGTCGGTCTCGACGAGCACCAGCTCGGGCGGCAGCACGCGCAGGGCCGCGCGCAGCTCCTCGTTCGCGGGGAACGACACCGGGCCGGCGAAGGAGCAGAACCACCCG
The DNA here is from genome assembly GCF_006715865.1 of Cellulomonas sp. SLBN-39. Lineage (NCBI taxonomy): Bacteria > Bacillati > Actinomycetota > Actinomycetes > Micrococcales > Cellulomonadaceae > Cellulomonas > Cellulomonas sp. SLBN-39. The sequence continues at coordinate 598,262 of NZ_VFOA01000001.1, forward strand.
TGCTCGGCCGCGGTGCGCGCCAGGTCCACGCCGCCGGAGAAGCAGTGGAACACCGTGCGCTCGGGCGCACCGTCGGCCAGCAGGACCTCGACGACCTCGGCGTGGGCGTCCCGGTCGTGGATCTGCAGGGCCAGCCCCAGCTCCTTGGCCAGCGCGACGTGCGCCCGGAACGCCTCCCGCTGCACCGCCCGCCCCCGTTCGCCGGCGCGGAAGAAGTCCAGGCCCGTCTCCCCGACGGCCCGCACGCGCGGGTTGGCGCGCGCGACCTCCGCCACGCGGCCGATCGCGTCGTCCAGGCCCACCTCGTGCCGCGGCTGCGGGTCGGGGTCCAGCCCGTCGGGGGCGACCTCGTGGACACCCGCGTGCAGGACGGCCTCGTTGGGGTGGATCGCGACGGCCCCCAGCAGCTGCGGGTGCAGGCGCACCGCCACGTCGGTCCACGCCACGGCCTCCAGGTCGCACCCGACCTGCACCATGCGCGGCACCCCGACCGCCGCCGCGCGCTCCAGGTGCGCGACCAGGTCGGGGGACGCCTCCGGCGCGCCCGCCCCGTCCCAGCCGTCGGCCGCCACGTCGACGACCGCGTCCAGGTGGGTGTGGTCGTCGACGACGGGCAGCGGCAGCGGCTCGGGCGGGGCCGGCCAGCCGCGCTCGCGCTGCTTGCGTCCCATCAGCCCTGCCGCAGCCGCTCGAGCTCCTCCTCGACGATCGCGTCGTCGAGCTTGGTGAACACCGGCGTCGGCTTCCCGACGGGCGTGCCCGGCACGACCTCGCGCGGCTGCCACGCCGCGACGGTCTCGCCGAGGCGGTAGTCGCCCGTGATCACCGGGTAGTGCCGCGAGGCGTCGTCGAGGTCGTCGACCTCGTCGATGCGCGGCGCGGGCGAGAACGTGCCGGTGCCGCCGAGGGTCTCGTGCACCTTCTGCGCGGCGAACGGCAGGAACGGCGCGAGCATCGTGTTGAGGTCGCTGACCGCCTGCGTCGTGGTGTGCAGCACGGTCGCGAGCCGGTCGGGGTCGGACTTGAGCTTCCACGGCTCGGTCTCCGAGACGTACCGGTTGGCCTCCTGCACCGCGCGCATCGCCTCGCCCAGAGCGGCCCGCTGCCGGTGCGTGCCGACGAGCTCGCCGACGGTGCCGAACGCGCCGCGCACGTGCGCGAGCAGCGCGTCGTCCACGGGCTGGCGCTCGCCCGGCGTCGGGATCTGCCCGAAGCTCTTGTGCACCATGCTCGCGGTCCGGTTGACGAGGTTGCCCCACCCGGCGACGAGCTCGTCGTTGGTGCGACGCTTGAACTCCGCCCACGTGAAGTCGACGTCCTGCGTCTCCGGCCCGGCCGCGGAGATGTAGTACCGCAGCGCGTCCGGCTGGTAGCGCGCCAGCATGTCGCGCACGTAGATGACCACCCCGCGCGACGACGAGAACTGCCGTCCCTCGACGTTGAGGAACTCGCTGGAGACGACCTCGGTCGGCAGGTTCAGCGAGCCGAAGACGCCCGGCTCGCCCCCGCGCGCGCCCTTGCCGTCGTAGCCCAGCAGCTCGGCGGGCCAGATCTGGGAGTGGAACGTGATGTTGTCCTTGCCCATGAAGTAGTACGACAGGGCCTGCGGGTCGTTCCACCACTGCCGCCACGCGTCCGGGTCGCCCGTGCGCCGCGCCCACTCCACCGACGCCGACAGGTACCCGATCACCGCGTCGAACCACACGTACAGCCGCTTGGAGGAGTTCTCCTCCCAGCCGGGCAGCGGCACCGGGATGCCCCAGTCGATGTCCCGGGTCATCGCGCGCGGGCGCACGTCCTCGAGCAGGTTCTGCGAGAACTTCAGCACGTTGGGGCGCCACGCGCTGCGCGTGCCGAGCCACTGCGACAACGCGTCCACGAACGCCGGCAGGTCGAGGAAGAAGTGCTCGGACTCGACGAACCGCGGCGTCTCGCCGTTGATCTTGCTGCGGGGGTTCTTCAGCTCGATCGCGTCGAGCTGGTTGCCGCAGTTGTCGCACTGGTCGCCGCGGGCGCCGTCGTACCCGCAGATCGGGCAGGTGCCCTCGATGTAGCGGTCCGGCAGCGTGCGCCCCGTCGACGGGCTGACCGCACCCATCGTCGTGCGCTCGACCATGTACCCGTTCTTGTGGACCGTGCGGAACATCTCCTGCACGACCGCGTAGTGGTTGCGCGTCGTGGTCCGCGTGAACAGGTCGTACGACAGCCCCAGCGCCGTGAGGTCCTCGACGATGACCCGGTTGTAGCGGTCGGCGAGCTCCTGGGCGCTGACACCCTCCTTGTCGGCCTGCACGAGGATGGGCGTCCCGTGCTCGTCGGTGCCCGAGACCATCAGCACGTCGTGGCCCGCCATGCGCATGTACCGGCTGAACACGTCCGAGGGGACGCCGAAGCCGGCGACGTGACCGATGTGACGGGGGCCGTTGGCGTAGGGCCACGCGACGGCGGACAGGATGCGGGACATGGGCCCGATCCTAGGTGCGCGGGCCGCCGGACCCGTCGTCGTCCCGCCGCTCGTGCCGACCCGCCTCGCGCGCGCCCAGCCGGACGAAGGTCGACGGCTCGGACGAGTCCCACACCGGGCCCGAGTCGTCGTCGGGCACGATCAGGGCCCGCGCCGGTGCCGCCGGACGGGCAGGGGCGTCGCGCTCGACGGCCGACGGCCGCAGCGGCTGCGTCGGCGCGGCCGGGCGCGGCGCGGCAGCACGCGGCGACGGGCCGGGCCCCGCGAGGGGCGCGGCGTCCGAGGGCGGCGCAGGCGAGGGCCCCGCCGGGGGCAGGCTCGGCGGTGCGTGCACCGCGGGCGGCTCCGTCCCCGCGTCGGGGTCGCCGTCCTCGGGGTCGGCCGCGCGCGGGGCCGTCGGCGTGAAGATGGTCGCGCACAGGTCCCGGTAGGTCTCGTCGGGGTGGTCGACCCACGCGATCCGTCGCAGCGCCTGGTCCTGCCCCGCGGTCTCGAGGAGGAACTCCCCGTAGCCGAGCACCTGCCCGAGGATCGACCGCGAGTACCGCATGTCGGTGACCTTGATCATCGGCATCATCGCGACCTGGTGGGTGATCAGCCCGGTGAGCAGCAGCATGCGCTTGTCGGTCGCGACGAACCACTCCACGCGCCACAGCAGCACGTACCAGCCCAGCCGGGCCAGCGCGACGATCGCCACCCACCACAGCACGCCGACGCCGTCACCGAGGCGCGGCGACAGGACGAGGACGACCCAGCCGACGACGACCACGACGAGCGCGGTGCTGACGATCGGCTCGAAGAGCTTGGCCCAGTGCCGGCGCGTGGCCAGCACGACGCGCTCGTCGGCCAGGACGTAGCGCCGCAGCTGGCGGTGGCCGGCGACGATCCGCTCGGCGCGGTCCTGCGTCATCGACATCGTCTCACCTGCTCCCCTGCTGGCTCCCGTGGCCCGCGCGCCGTCCGCCGTCCGGCCGTCACCGGCCGGGCGGCCTCAGGAAGCGAGGTAGCTGAAGAACTGCGCGAACCCGCTCAGCGCGCCGAACACCAGGTCCCACAGCGAGCGGACGACCTCGGCGGCGCGGTCGGGGTTCGTCGCGACGGCGTAGACGAGGAAGATGACGACGAGCCACATCAGGACGCTCTTGGCCTTGGCGGGCATGGCGGCTCCTCGTGGTCGCGCGAGGGCGCGACGGACGGCGTCGGACCGGGCGGGCCGGCCCGTGCGACGGTCGGACGTGCGGTCGGGGGTGAACAGTACCTATCCGGACGATCCGGTCGCGCAGGCACGCCGCTGCGCCCCGGCTCCGCGGCGTGGCGTCCGGCGTGTCCGCGCCACGCGTCCCACTCTCCGGGCGCCCGGCCCCGCACCGACCTGGGCGACCGACCAGGTCAGCCGACCTCGACGCGCAGCACCCGGTCGTCGCCCGGCGCGGGGTCGCCCCGGCCGTCGGTGTTGCCCGTGAGGACCCACAGGGACCCGTCGGGCGCGACCTCCACCGCCCGCAGCCGCCCGTGCTCGCCCGCCAGCAGCGGCTGCGGCTCGCCGAACCCCGCGGCGTCCGCCGCCGGGTCGTCGAGCGTGCCCGCCGGCACGGGTCGCAGGGGCACCCGCCACAGGGTGCGCCCGCGCAGCCCCGCGAGGTACACACCCTCGTCCGTCACCGCGAGCCCGCTCGGCGACGCCTCGTCGGTGGACCACACCGCGACGGGGTCGACGAACCCGGACGCCGCGCCGCCGGTGCCCTCGACGGCCGGCCACCCGTAGTCGGCGCCCGCGTGCAGCACGTTGAGCTCGTCCCACGTGTCCTGGCCGAACTCCGAGGCGACCACGCGCCCGTCGGGGGCCCAGCCGATGCCCTGCACGTTGCGGTGCCCGCGGGTCCACACGGGCGAGGACGGGTCGGGGTTCCCCGGCGCGGGCGCGCCGTCGGCGGTCACCCGCAGGACCTTCCCGCCCAGGCTCGCCGGGTCGGGGGCCAGCCCGGTCGCGTACGTGTCGCCCGTCGTGACGTAGAGGTGACCGTCAGGGCCGAACGCGAGCCGCCCGCCGTTGTGGTTCGCCCCCTTCGGGATGCCCTCGACCAGCACCCGGGTGGGCCCGAGCACCGCACCGTCGAGCGTGGCGCGCAGCACCCGGTTGTCCTGCGCGGCCGTCAGGTGGAGCACCACGTCGACCGGCCCGCCCGGCTCGGCGCCGGGCACCACGGCCACGCCCAGCAGCCCGCCCTCGGAGCGCGGCACCGTGGCCGCCGCGACCTCGTCGGCCCCGGGGCCGGTGACGTCCGTGACGGTGCCGTCGGCCGCGACGAGCACCAGGCGGGCGGCGTCCCGCAGGGTCACGACCGCGCGGCCGTCCGGCAGGAACGCCAGCCCCCAGGGCACGGCCAGCCCCGAGGCGACCTCCTCGACGGACCGGACCTGGACGGTCGGCACGTCCCGGACCGTGGGGGCCGGGCTCGGCGTGGGGTCCGGCGTCCGGGTCGCCGGGGACGTCGGCGTCCCGGTGGACGGGGTCGCGGACCCGGACGCCACGGCCGTCGGCCCGGGCGCCGGTGCGGCGCACCCGGCCGCGAGCGCCAGGACCAGGAGCACCGGGACGAGGGCCGCACGGCCCCCGGGTGCTGCCCGGCGCGGTCCTCCACGTGCGCGCATCACGCCTCCTCGTCGCCGTCGCCGGTCCGGCGCGGACCCGACCGGCGGGTCGGCACCCGCCCCGACCAGGGTGCCCCGGGGTGCTGCTCCCCGCGCGGCATGACGACCCGGTGACGGGCGGTGGCAGGATCGGCCCATGACCGAGGTGAAGAGCGAGCAGAGCACCCCCGCCGGCCGCGCGCTGGTGGTCGTCGACGTCCAGCCCACGTTCTGCGAGGGCGGTGCGCTGGCCGTGGCCGGCGGTGACGCCGTGGCCGCCGCGATCGCCCGCTACGCGGCCGCGCACCGTGACCGGTACGCGCTCGTGGTGACGACGCAGGACTGGCACGTCGACCCGGGCGAGCACTTCTCCGACACCCCGGACTACGTGGACACGTGGCCGCCGCACGCCGTCGTCGGCACGGCCGAGGCCGAGCTGCACCCCGCCCTGGCGGACCTGCGGGCCGACGTCGGCGTGAAGAAGGGCGAGTACGCGGCGGCGTACTCGGGGTTCGAGGGCCTCGCGCCCGACGGCCGGACGCTGGCAGCCGTGCTCGCCGACGCGGGCGTGACGGACGTCGACGTGGTGGGCATCGCCGAGTCCCACTGCGTGCGCGCCACGGCGCTCGACGCCCTGGCCCTGGGCCTGCGCACGCGGGTGCTGACGGACCTCACGGTGCCGGTGACGCCCGAGCAGGGCGCGGCCGCGCGCGAGGCGATGGCGGCGGCGGGCGCGGTGCTGGTGGACTCGACGCGGGCGTAGGCCGCCGTCAGCGGGTGCGGGCCGCGAGCGCGGCGGCGTACAGGTCCCGCTTGGGCACGCCGGCGATCTCGGCGACCTCCGCGACGACCGCCTTGAGCCGTTCGCCGCCGTCGACGCGTGCCAGCACCTCGGGCACCAGGTCGGGCACGGTCGCACCGGTGGGGGCGGGCGCCCCGCCGACGACGAGCACGACCTCGCCGCGCACCTCGCCGGCGTGCGCCCACGCGGCCAGCTCGGCGAGCGGTCCGCGCCGGACCTCCTCGTACGTCTTGGTCAGCTCGCGGCACACGGCCGCGGGCCGGTCGGCGCCGTAGGCCTGGACCATCGCGTCGAGGGTCTCCGCGACCCGGTGCGGGGCCTCGAAGAAGACGGCCGTCCGGCGCTCGTCGGCCAGCGCGGCCAGTGCGCGCGCCCGGTCGCCGGGCCGGCGGGGCAGGAACCCCTCGAAGCAGAACCGGTCGGTGGGCAGCCCGGACAGCGCGAGCGCGGTGAGGACCGCGCTGGGCCCCGGCGCGACCGTGACCTGCAGCCCCGCGGCCACCGCCGCCTGCACCACGCGGAAGCCGGGGTCGGACACGGCGGGCATGCCGGCGTCGCTGACGACGAGGACGGTGCCGCCGCCCGCGACGACCTCGAGGAGCTCGGCGGTGCGGCCCTCCTCGTTGTGCTCGTGGTGGCTCACCACCCGTCCGCCGATGGTCAGGCCGAGCCGGGCGGCCAGGGCGCGGGTGCGGCGGGTGTCCTCGGCGGCCACGACGTCGGCCTCGACGAGGAGGCGGCGCAGGCGGGCGGAGGCGTCCTCGACGTCGCCGATGGGGGTGGCGGCCAGCACGAGGCGGCCCCGGGTCTCGACGGTCACCGCCCCAGCCTGCCACCCGGCCGGGCCGGCACCGCACGGCACGGCACGCTGCGTGCTCCTCGGCACGCACGGCCTTCACCCCTACCATGGCCGGGTGCCGCCCACCGATGCCGAGCGCGAGCCGGAGCGCCCCGCGCCGGCCGGCGCGGAACCGACGAGCCCTGCCCCGCACCCGGGGGACGCCCCCGCGCCCGGAGGGCCGGCCGAGCCGGGACGTCCCGGCGCCGGCGGCTCCCCCGTCGACGTCCTCGACCCGCCGACCGGTCCGACGCCGGACGGGTCGGCCGCCGGGGCCGACACCGACGAGCCCGAGCCGGTCACGCGCACGAACCTGCTGCGCCGCCTGCTGGGCGAGGACGCGCTGACCCTCGACGCGACGCCCCGCGCCCGGCTGACGGGGTGGCTGTGGGCGCTGGCCGTCACGGTGCTGGCCGGTGTCCTGCGGTTCTGGGACCTCGCGCGCCCGCACGAGCTGGTGTTCGACGAGACGTACTACGTCAAGCAGGCGTTCTCGCTGCTCACCCTCGGGTACGAGGGCGCGTGGGGCGAGGACGCGAACCCGGCGTTCGCCGCGGGCGACACGAGCCTGCTCGGCACCGACCCCGAGTACGTGGTCCACCCGCCGGTGGGCAAGTGGATGATCGCGCTCGGCATCCGGCTGGGCGGCGGGGTGGAGTCCTCGTTCGCGTGGCGGTTCGCCGCGGCGGTGTGCGGGACCCTCGCGGTGCTGATGGTCGCCCGGATCGGGCGGCGGCTGTTCGCGTCGACGGCGTTGGGCGCCACGGCCGGCCTGCTGCTCGCCGTCGACGGGCAGGCCATCGTGCACTCGCGGATCAGCCTGCTCGACCCGTTCCTCATGTTCTTCGTCCTGGCCGCCTTCGGCGCGCTCGTGCTCGACCGGGACCAGGCGCGCCGACGGCTCGCGGCCCGCACGGCCGACGCCCTGGCCGCCGCGCCGGGCGTGCTCGCGTGGGGCCCCGGGCTCGGCCTGCGGTGGTGGCGCCTGGCCGCCGGCGTGCTGCTGGGCCTGGCGATCGGCACGAAGTGGTCGGGGATGTACTTCCTCGCGGTGTTCGGCGTCATGGTCGTCGTCTGGGACGTCGCGGCGCGCCGCACGGCCGGCACCCGGCACTGGTTCTGGTCGGGGGTGCTGCGCGACGGCGTGCCCGCGTTCGTCACGATGGTCGGCACCGCCGCCGTCGTCTACGTGGGCACGTGGTGGTCGTGGTTCGCGTCGCCGCAGGCGTGGGGCCGGCAGTGGGCGGTGGAGAACCCCGACCAGGGCGTGCCGTGGCTCCCCCCGGCGCTGCGGTCGCTGTGGCACTACCACGAGGACATGTGGCGCTTCCACAACGGCCTGGAGACCCCGCACTCGTACGCGGCGCACCCGCTGGGGTGGATCGTGCAGTGGCGGCCCACGTCGTACTTCTACCCGTCCGAGGTGTCGTCGCTCACCGGTGAGGCCGCGCAGCAGGCCTGCGGGGCGGACGCGTGCTCGCAGGCGATCCTCGCCCTCGGCAACCCGCTGCTGTGGTGGGCGGGGGCCGCCGCGGTGCTGGTGGCGCTGTTCTGGCTGGTCCGCTACCGCGACTGGCGCGCCGCCGCGGTGCTGTCCGGCATCGTCGCCGGGTGGGCGCCGTGGTTCCTGTACGCGCACCGCACGATCTTCACGTTCTACTCCGTGGCGTTCGTGCCGTGGGTGGTGCTCACGCTCGTCTACGTGCTGGGCCTGCTCATCGGCCCGCGACCCGACCCGGCGCGGCGGCACGAGGTGCGTGCGCACCGGCGGGCCGTCGTCGCCGTCGGGGTGTTCGTGGCCGTCGTGGTCGCGGTCAGCGCGTTCTTCTACCCCGTCTGGGCCGGCTGGGTCGTGCCGTGGCAGCAGTGGCACATCCGCATGTGGCTGCCGACGTGGATCTGACGGGGCGCTGAGCCTCCCGGCTCACCACCGACCCTGCGGGGAGCGGTGCCAGCGGAAGCCCAGCTGGTCCCAGTGCCGCCCGTGGGCGGAGAGCCGGTCGAGGAAGCCCTCCGTGCCCCGCCGCTCCGGCGCGCTCCACGCGACCTCGGCGACGGCCGCCAGCCGCGGCAGCAGCATCGTCGTCAGGTCGTCCAGCGAACGCAGCGTCTCCGTCCACACCGCTGCTTCGACGCCCTCGACGGCCTCCGGCGGCAGGCCCTCGACGAGGGTGGCCGGCTCCCAGTCGTAGGCGTCGAGGAGCTCGACGTGCCCCGCCCACTCCAGCCCCAGCGGGTACCCCGGGTGGTACTTCATGTCCAGGTACACCCGCGACCCCGGCGAGAGCAGGATGCGCGCACCCCGCCGGGCGGCCTCGACGAACGGCGCGGGGTCCTCGCGCGTGTCCCAGTACTGCACGACCGTGCCCGGCGGCAGCCCCTCGACGCCCGCGACCTCCTGCCAGCCGACGACCGTCTTGCCGTGCGCCGTCACCGCCGCCGCGGCGGCCCGCACCAGCCGCCCGTACTCGTCGTGGTCCATGGTGAGGACCTCGTCGCCGCCGATGTGCACGTGCTCGCCCGGCGTCATCTGCGCGAGGTCGCCGAACACGTCCGCGAGGAACGCGTGCGTGGCGGGCAGGTCGTCGTGCAGGCGGCTGAACCCGACGTCGATGCCGAGGTACTCCTCGGCCGGCTCCCCCGACGGCGTCAGCTCGCCGTACGCGTGCAGGGCGGCGTTCACGTGCCCCGGCACGTCGATCTCCGGCACCACGCGCACGCCGCGGGCCTCGGCGTACGCCAGCACGTCGTCCCAGTCGGCGCGCGTGTAGTGCCCGCCCGGGTCGCCACCCACCGACCACGACGACGACCGGCGCACGAGCTCGGGGCGCGACGGCAGGTCGATGCGCCACGCCTGGTCGTCCGTGAGGTGCAGGTGCAGCACGTTGAGCTTGTAGTGCGTCATCATCCCGAGCAGCACCTTGAGGTCCGCGACGGGCACGAAGTGGCGGGCCACGTCCAGCGAGAGCCCCCGCCAGCCGTACCGGGGCGCGTCCTCGACCCGCACGGCCGGCACCTCGATCCCGCCGTCAGGCAGCTCCACGACGAGCTGCCGCAGCGTCACCACCGCGCGGACCAGCGCCTGCGGCGTGCGGCCCTCGAGCAGCACGCGCCCGGAGCCGACGACGACCCGGTAGGCCTCGTCGCCGTCCGGCAGGTCGTCCGCCAGCCGCATCCGCACGACCCCCGGGGCGTCGAGCTCGGCGTACCGCACCTCGACCGCGTGACCGGTCACCCGGCCGAGCAGGTCGGCCGTGAGGACCGCGTTGGGCAGCAGCTCGGCGTCGGCGTCGACGACCACCGTCGTCGTCGGTGTCACCAGGAACGGCGCCTGCGCCAGCTCCTCGACGACGAGCGGTGCGGGCACGACCGGGACGACTGGCACGAGGCTCCTCGCGAGGGACGGGACGGGGTCCGCGAGGGGTGCGGACCTGGCACGCGCAGGGCGACAGCGCCCGGCACGCAACCTACTCGTCGGACAACTCCCGCGGGCGTGTTCCGTGGGCCTGTCGTCCTTCTCGACGCGCGGACCTGCCCGAACTGCCCTAGTTTTCTTCACCGCGGGGCCCTCACCCTCCGGGCCCACGGACAAGGAGCAACGGACACATGACCGTCAGCGGCATCATCAGCGCCATCATCGTCGGCGCGATCATCGGCGCCCTCGGCCGCCTGCTCGTCAAGGGCAAGCAGAAGATCTCGATCATCGTGACCATCCTGCTCGGCATCGTCGCGGCCCTCATCGGCACCTGGCTCGCCCAGATCGTCGGTGTCGCGACGACCGACGGGATCGACTGGATCGAGATCGTCCTCCAGGTCGCGCTCGCCGCCGTCCTCGTGGTCGTCTACACCAGCGTCGCGGGCCGTCGTTCCTGACGACGCGACGCACGCACCGGGCCAGTCCCGGCACGACGAAGGGCCCCTCTCACGAGGGGCCCTTCGTCGTGGGGCGGCTCAGCTCGTTCCAGCCGGCCAGCGCCCAGGTCTCGAGCGCGTCCCGCCGGTCCATCAGCTCGTCGTCACCGCCGTCGTCCGCGCCCTCGGCCAACGAGGTGGGGCTGCCTCCGGCGCGTGCCAGCTCGTGCCACGCCGTCCGCAGGTGCGCCGGGAGCTGATCGGTGAGCTCCGGGTACGTCGCCAGGTCGTCGGGGAATGCCGAGGCGAGCAGGAGCAGCGCCCGCTGGACGAGCGCGGGCTGCTGCTGCCAGGCCTGGAGGAGGGGGGACAGCGCCTCCCCGACCGCCACCCGGACCCGCGGGGCGAACGTGCCGTCACCGACGGCGACCTCGCGGAGGAACGACAGCGCGTTCACCCGGTCGGGGTGGTCCAGGTCCGCAGCGATCCGGGCGAGGAACGGGACGCAGGCGGGCGTGGCCTCGTAGACGGTGCCCTGGTGGTGGACGTTGCCCCACAGCTCCCACCAGGCCTCGAGCCGCACCGGGTCGGTCCCGAGACTCACGGCGAGCAGCAGCGACGGCACGTCCGCCGCCGGGCCGTACGCGTGGTGGAGATCGCCCCACGGGACGGAGCCCAGGCTCCGCGCGAGCTCATGCCGGGTGGCCGCGCTCACCCCTGGACGGGCCGCGAACCGGATCGTGCGGGCCTCACCGCGGCGTCGGCTCACGAAACGTTCGAAGCCATCAGGTCGTGGTGGGTGCTGCCCCAGGTCCATGGCGTCGCCTCTCGGGTGATCGGCTCGGCCGGCGCGACCGACTCCGCCGGAGGCTACCGATGTTCGCGACGAACCCCGACAACGCCTCAGGCCGGACCCCTGGGGGATCCGGCCTGAGGTCGATGTCCTGCGACATCGCTTTGCGGTGGAGCTGAGGGGATTCGAACCCCTGACCTTCTCGATGCGAACGAGACGCGCTACCAACTGCGCCACAGCCCCGCGAGCGGGGTTCACACTAGCAGGCTCAGAGCCGTGTCGACGAACCGGTCCGCGGGCGCCGCTCCTCGGCCCGCGTGCAGGTCACTGGCCCGCGGCGCGACGCCGGGCGAGGACCGCGTTGAGGTCGATGCTGCCCGTCGTCTCGGCGAGCGGCTCCGCGGGTGCCGAGGCCCGCGCGTCGGGCTCCTCCTGCGTCGGGCGCTCGGCCGTGGACGCCGCCACGTCCTGCTCGTCCATCGGGCGGGGCTCGCGCCGTGGCGCGGGCGCCTTCATGGTGTACGTGGGGCGCGGCACGGGGACCGGCGACCACGCCTCGGCGTCGTCCTCGGTCGTGGCGGCGTCGGCCCGGGCCTGCACCGGGTCCGGGACCGCCGGGGTCGGGGCCGACAGCACCGAGCGGCGCACCACCGGGGTCTCGCCCGTCGCGTGCCGCACGGGCCCGCCGCGCTCGCCGCGGTCGGTGACGATGCGCGCGAACACCTCCGTGCGGTCCTCCGAGGGACGCACGGCGTGCCCGGTGACCAGGGGGACGGGCGCCTCGTCGTCGGGAGCGACCTCCGGCTCGGCCGGCTCCGCCGTGCGCGTGCGCTGCACCACCGGGGTGGCACCGCTGCGCGGGCCCTTCCGGCGCGTGTCCTTGCCGGTGCGCTCGTCCGTCGCGCGCGTGACGGCGGCCGTCGCGCCCGAGCTCGTCGCCACGGCGGGGATCGCCCCCGTGCGGGGACGCACCACCGGCACGGCGCCCGTGCGCGGCCGCGTCGCCCGCTCCTCCTCGCGGGCGATCGTGGCGGCCCAGCCCGCGTCCGCCGCGCGCCCGGCGACCACGGCACGACGGCCCAGCCCCAGGACCGCCGCGAGCAGGCCGGTCGGCACCGCACCGGCGGGCCAGCCCAGCGACGGCACGGCGACGGCGGCGACCCAGCCGACGACGGACGCGATGCCGAGCAGGGTGGCGAGCAGGCCGCGGCGCCGCGCGGCGGCACCCCGGCGCGCCGCGGCGGCGGCCCGTGCGGCACGGGCCTGGGCGAGGCGGCGCGCCGCCTCGGCGGAGATGCGCTCCTCGGTGGCGTGCGGTCGGTCCACGGTCGTGCCTCCTGTCCCCTCGCCGGCGCCGAGCGCCGGCAGCCCTGCCCGCAGCGCCAGCAGCGCAGCGGTGCTCGCCCCCGACGCACGGGCGGCCTCCGCGGAGCGCTCCTGACGCCCCGTGACGGCCACCACGCGCAGACCCGCCGAGAACCGGTCGTCCGCCCGTGCCTCCACCAGCTGCTGCCGGTGCCGCAGCCGGTGCGGCACCAGGTAGGCGACCCACAGCACCGCCAGCGCCAGGGCGCCGAAGCCTGCGGTACCGTCCACGACACGACGGTAGGGTTCCGGTGCCCTCACGCGCCGCAGGACACCGGCGTGTCGGACTCGACACGCCCGTCATGCCCGGATGCTCCACACCTCCCCCGCGCACGGGCCCCGCGGCGGCAGCCCCGCAGGACGCGGCGTCACGCCGACGCGCGGCGCGCGTGCCACCGGGCGACGAGCCCCTCGGGGACCTCCTCGGCGGTCAGGGCGAACGACCGGTGGTCGCACCAGCGGCCCTGGATGTGCAGGTAGCGCTCCCGCAGCCCCTCGTCGCGGAAGCCCAGCTTCTCGACGACCCGCAGCGACGGGCCGTTCTCGGGCCGCACGTTGATCTCGACCCGGTGCAGCGCCAGCGGGCCGAAGCAGTGGTCGGTCGCCAGCGCGACGGCCGTGGGCGTGATCCCGCGCCCCGCGACGTGCTGGGAGACCCAGTAGCCGATCGCCGCCGAGCGCAGCGACCCCATCTGGATCGAGGACACCGTCAGCTGCCCCACGAGCGCACCGGCGTGCTCCACCGCGAACGGCAGCGCCGAGCCGTCCCGCGCCTGCGCGGACAGCGCCCGCACGAACTGCCCGAACGTCGGCCGCGGGCCGCGCACCGGCTCCGGGCTCGTCGCGTCCCACGGCTCGAGCCACGCCGCGTTCACCGCGCGCAGGTGCATCCACGCGTCCTGGTCGCGCCGTTTGAGCGGGCGCAGCCGCACGTCACCGTCGACCAGCTCGACCGGCCACCCCAGCGCCACGTCAGTCCTCTCCGTCCCGTCCCCGCGACCACGTCAGCCCTCGAGCACGAGGCACGGCACCGGCTGCCCCGGGTGCACCGTCAGCTCCTGCTCGCCGACCACCGCCAGGGCGTTGGCGTGCGCCAGCGCCGTCGTCGACGGCGCACCCGCATCACCCAGGGGGGTCAGACGGTATCCCTCGTCGGGCGAGCCAACGACCTGCACCGGGACGAACTGCCGCAGCCCCGGCGGCGAGATCCAGCCGGCGTCCGCGACGGCCGTCACGGACGGGCGGAACAGCTCGACGTGACCGGCCATCGACCGCAGGGCAGGACGCACGAACACCTCGAACGCGACCTGCGCCGCCACCGGGTGGCCGGGCAGGGCGAGCACCGGCACCCGCCGCTCGTCGTCACGACCCACCGCACCCAGGGTGCCGAACCCGTGCCGCAGGCCCGGGGTCATCGCGACCTGGTCCAGGCGGACCGCACCGAGCGGGCCCAGCACGTCCTTGACGGTGTCCTGCGCCAGCTCCGACAGCCCCCCGGTCAGCACGAGCAGGTCCGCGCGGACGAGCTGGTCCTCGACGGCCTCGCGCAGCGTGGCGCGGTCGTCGGGCACGATCCCGACGCGCACCGGCACGGCGCCCGCGTCGCGCACCGCCGACTCCAGGGCGTGACCGTCGGCCTCGAACACCGCACCGGGGCGGCCCCCGGACGTGGGCTCGACGAGCTCGTCGCCGACGGACAGGATCACCACGCGCGGGGTCGGGTGCACCGGCAGCCGCCCGCGGCCCATCGCGGCGGCGAGCGCGACCTGCCGGGCGCCCAGGCGCGTGCCCGCCGTGAGCACGACCTCCCCCGCGCGCACGTCCGCACCCGCACCGCGCACGTGCTGCCCCGGCACCGCCGACCGCTGCAGGTGGACCCGGGCCGCCCCGCGGTCCGTCTCCTCCACCGGCACGACCGCGTCGGCCCCGAGCGGCAGGGGGGCACCCGACGCCACGAGCACCGCGGTGCCCGGCACGTGCCGCAGACCGGGGGCGTCGCCGGCGTGCACGTCGTGCGCCACGGGCAGGGCGGGCGGCCCGGCGCTGCCGCCGCCGGACGTGTCGTGCGCGAGGACCGCGTAGCCGTCTCGGGCAGCCACCGCCACGTCCGGCACGTCACGCGGGGCGACGACGTCGGCAGCCAGCACGCACCCCGTCGCGTCGTGCAGCACGACGTCCAGCGGGGCGACGGGACCGACGGCCGCCAGCACCGCGGCCAGGTGGTCCTGCACCGATCTCATGGGCGCATTCTGCCTGCACGGGGGCGTGCGACCAGGTGAACGGCGCGCGGTGCAGGACCGACGGCCGAGACCCGGGCCCGACGGGTGCGTCAGACTGGGGGCATGAGCGACGGCGCCCACCTCTCGTGGCACACCCCTGACGACGAGCAGGTGGCGGAGGCCAAGGACGCCTTGCGCCGCGAGGTCCGCGCCCGCCGCGGGCACGTCTCGCCCCGGTGCCGCGACGAGCTCGCGCACCGCCTCGCCGCCGTGGTGCTGACCATCCCCCAGGTCCAGGCCGCCGGCTGCGCGAGCGTGTACGCCTCGCGCCCCACCGAGCCGGGCACCGGTCCGCTGCTCGACGCGCTGGCCGCCCGGGGCGTGCGGCTGCTGCTCCCCGTGCTGGGCAGCGGCCTGCAGCGGGACTGGGCCGTGTACACGGGCCCGGACGACCTGCGCGAGCGGGCGCCGGGCCGGCCGCCGGAGCCCGGTGGCGACGCGCTGGGTGCGGCGGCGCTCGCGCAGGCGGACGTGGTCCTCGTCCCGGCGCTGTCGGTGGACCGCTCGGGCGTGCGCCTCGGGCAGGGCGGCGGCTGGTACGACCGGGTGCTCGAGCACGCGCGGCCCGACGCGCCCCTGGTGGCGCTGCTCTACGCCGACGAGGTCCTCGACGGCCTGCTGCCGCGCTCCGCGCACGACCGGCCCGTCACGCACGTCGCGACGCCCGAGGGCTGGCACGCGGTCGCCGACGCCTCCTGAGCACGACGGGTGGGCCCGGCCCGCGGGACGGGCCCACCCGTCGTGCGACGTCAGGGCGTCAGGGTGAGCCGGTCCTCGGCCGCCGCGTCGACGGCCGCCGCGGTGAACGGCCACGCGAGCTGCTCGCCGCGCGCCCACCGGGGCAGCTGGTCGTCGTAGTGCTGGCTGCCCGGGTGCCCGGACGTGCCGGTCAGGGCCACCCACGTGGAGGCGTCGAGGTCCCCCAGGTCGACGACCATGCGCATGGACGGCGCCGCGGTCACGGTGTACGAGCCCGAGGACGCGTCCCACGCGGTGGCGTCGACGATCGAGGACCCGCCGCCGACCTGCTGCGGCCGGGGGTTGGCGAACCAGCGGACCGCGGCCGGCACCTGCTCGCCGCCGAGCACGGGGTGCGCGGGCGCGGCCTGGTGCAGCAGCCCCCAGCGCCAGTCGGCGGGGCGCGAGCCGATCTGCGCGGTCAGCTCGAGGCGGGCCTCGGCCATCGCGCGGCTGAGGATCTCGTCGCGGCCCTCGACGACGCCGGGCGTCGAGCGGTCGTCCCACCAGGGCGACGTGGGCTGGTCGAGCAGGCGGGTGACGACCTCCAGCCAGCGTGAGCCGCCCGTGGGCTCGTGCCCGTCCGGGAGGTCGTCGGCGAACGTCTGCTCGAGCAGCTCCGCCCACACCGCGGCGACGTACGCCGCGGCCGGGGAGTCGGCCGAGGCGACCTGGTCCCAGTCGCGCAGCAGCTCCTGGCCGCCCGCGTCGAAGGCGTCGTCGAGCTCGACCTCGAGCAGCACGGGCACCAGCACCCGGGCGTACGGGTCCTGCTGGTCGACCTGCAGGGCCTGGGTCGTGGCGACGTCGACGGGCTCGCCGGCGGCGATCTGCTCGGTCAGCAGGTCGCGGATGCGCTGCGAGCGGTAGCCGTAGTCGGTGCCGTCGCCGAGGCGGGGGCCGGTGCCCCCGGGGGTGACCTGCTGGTTGGCGGCGACCACGAAACCCTCGGCTGGGTCGAGCGCGCGGGGCATCGCCGCGTCCTCGACGTACCCCTGCCAGTCGTAGCGCGAGTCCCAGCCCGGCCGCGGCCACGTGCCGTCGCTCGGCACCGGCGAGCCCGGCACGTCGGCACGCACCGGCACCCGCCCGGGCGCCTGGTAGCCGATGTGCCCGTCGACCGTGGCGAACACGATGTTCTGCGCCGGGACGTCGAACAGCGCCGCGGCGGCCGCGATCTCGGTGGCGTCGCCGGCCGTCATCATCGCGAAGATGGCGTCGCCCGTGGTGCCGGGCTCCAGGGCGGTCCACGACAGCGCGACCTCGAACCGGCTGCCGGGGGCGCCGTCGGGCACGGGCGCCTGACCGGCGTCGGCGACGTCCGTGAGGACCTCGGACACGATCGGGCCGTGCCGCGTGCTGCGGACCGTCAGCTCGACGGGGTCGCCGCCCGCCACCTCGATGGTCTCGGTGCGGACCGTGAGCGGCTCCGTCACGCCGTCGACGCGGACCTGGTCGCCCTCGACGCGCTCGAGGAAGAAGTCGGTGACGTCGGCACCCATGTTGGTCAGGCCCCACGCGAGCTCGGCGTTGTGGCCGATCACGACGCCCGGCAGGCCGGCCATGGAGAACCCGGTCACGTCGAACGGGCAGGCGTCGGTGACCTCGGTGCACCGCAGGCCGACCTGGCTCCAGATCCCCGGCGCCGAGATGCCCAGGTGCGGGTCGTTGGCCAGCAGCGGGCTGCCCGACGCGGTGTGCTCGCCCGCGACCACCCAGGAGTTGGACCCGGTGCCGTCCCCCTCGCCGAGGAGCACCGGCACCGCGGCGAGCGCCCGGTCGGCCGACGCGAGCGCGTCCTGCAGGGCGGCGTCGTCGACGTCGAGGACGACGTCCGCGGCCGGCGCGACCGGGGCGGGCGCCACGTCGGCGGCGTCGAGGATCGTCGCGTGCCGGTCCTGCGGGTACGCGGGGAAGAGCTCCTCGACGCGGCCCACGTCCTCCACCACGGGGTAGGTGAGGGCGCGGTCGAGCTCGGCGTCGTAGTTGCTGCGCAGGTCCCAGGCCATCGCCTTGAGCCAGGCGAGGGAGTCGACGGGGTCCCAGGGCTCCGGCGCCTCCTGGGGCACCTGCAGGCCGAGGACGGTGTACTCGACGGCGATCTCGCCTACCTCGCGGCCCGCGAGGTAGGCGTTGACGCCGTCCGCGTACGCCTGCAGGTACCGGCGGGTGTCCTCGCCGACCAGGTCCCACTCCTGCTCGGCGACGCGGCGCCAGCCGAGCGTGCGGACCACCTTGTCCGCGGCGATCGCGTCCGGCTCGTCGCCGACGAGCTCGGCCAGCCGCCCGGACGTCACGTGCCGGCGGTAGTCCATCTCGAAGAACCGGTCCTGCGCGGCGACGTAGCCCTGCGCCATGAACAGGTCCTCGGCGGTGGCGGCGGCGACGGTCGGCACGCCCTGCGCGTCGCGCGTGACCTCGACGGGGGCGCTCAGGCCCTCGACCACGATCTCGCCGGAGACCTGCGGCAGGGGCCGGCGCAGCACGAAGGCGCCGAGCAGGGTGACCGCGACGAGCGCGAGGAGGACGAGGGACGCGACGACGACGAGCGCGGTGCGCAGGCGGGGGCGACGGGGCACGCCTCGCAGGGTAGTCCCCGCGGCGGCCCCGCCTCGCGCGGTCGCGGTGCGTCCGTGCTGGTGGAGGTGCGGCGGCGGACGACCCCCGGGCGTCCTTGACGCGGGGCGTTACAGTTGGCACTCGGACCGTGGGAGTGCCAGCTCACGCACGGGCGCACCCGCGGGTCGCGCCCGGCGCAGCCGGACCCCGCGCGCCAGCCGGAGCACCCCCGAAGCACCCAGGAGTCGACCAGTGCCCACCTACGCCTACCGCTGCACGGCGTGCGAGCACGCCTTCGAGGTCCAGCAGTCGTTCACCGACGACGCGCTCACCGTCTGCCCCGCGTGCGAGGGCCGGCTGCGCAAGGTCTTCTCGGCCGTCGGCGTCGTCTTCAAGGGCTCGGGCTTCTACCGCAACGACGCGCGCTCGGGCGGCAAGACGACCTCGCGCAGCTCCGGCAGCAGCACGTCGGGCGGCAGCACGTCGACCACGACGTCCTCGGACAGCGGCACGAGCACGAGCACGTCGTCGAGCACGTCGGGCGCCGCCACGGCCACGAAGGCGACGACGCCCGCACCCGCCGGCGCCTGAGCGAGCCGTCCCCAGCCCTGCCGCGGACGGCTGCACCCCGACCGGGGTGACCCCCGCCGGGGCGGGCGGGCCCGACCGGCGCCTAGCGTGCCGGCCGTGCCCCCGACGCCACGCCGCACCCCACCGCCCCTGCCGCCCGCCCGGCGGCCCGTGCGGCTCGCCGCGCGCGCCTGGGCGTGGCGGCTGCGGCACCTGCTCGCCGCCACGTGCCTGGCCCTGGCGGCCGGCGCGGTCGTGCACGCGCTGCAGCCCCCGCCGCCCGTGACCGTCGCCGCCGTGGTCGCCGCCCGCGACGTGGCCGCGGGGTCGACGATCGGCAGCGACGACGTGCGGGTCGAGCGCGTGGCGCCCGGCGCGGTGCCCGCCGGGGCGCTCGCCGGCACCGAGGCCGCGGTCGGCGCCACGGCGGCGGTGGACCTCCCCGCGGGGCTGCCGCTCGTCCCGTCGCTGCTCGCGACCGGGGAGGCGGCCGGCCCGCCGGGCACCGTCGTCACCGCCGTGCGGCTCGCCGACGCCGCCGTGGCCGACCTCGTCGGGCCCGGCAGCCGCGTCGACCTCCTCGGCGCCCGCCCCGAGGGTGGCCCGGGCACGACCCTCGCGACCCGCGCGCTCGTGCTGCCCGCCCCGGCCCGGGGCGACGCCGCGACGGGGGTCCTCGGCTCCGTCGACGGCTCCGAGGACCCGCCTCCGCTGCTCGTCGCCGTGCAGCCGGCCGAGGCGCTGGCCCTCGCCGAGGCGTCCGCTTCGTCCCGGATCAGCGCGGTCGTCGTGCCATGATCGCCCCGCACGGGACGAGCGCGACAGGGCACGACAGGGCACGAAGAAGGAGGCCACGTGAGCGACAGCAGGCAGCAGGGGCTGCGCGGTGCCAGCGACAGGCTGAAGGCGCTGGGCGAGACCGAGCACGTCAAGGGGGCCGCCAAGGTCCTGCAGGGGTTCAAGGACTTCATCTCCCGCGGCAACGCGATCGAGCTCGCCGTCGGTGTCGTCATCGGCGCGGCGTTCACCGCTGTGGTCGGTGCGCTGCAGACCGGGTTCATCAGCCCGCTCATCGGGTGGATCTTCGGTCAGCCGAACCTGGAGAACGTCTGGAACATCGGCCCCTACACGTGGCGGGACCCCGGACCGGGCGAGCCGCCGATCGACCCCATCCAGGTGGGCGTCATCCTCAACGCGCTGATCCAGTTCCTCATCACGGCCGCGGCGATCTACTTCCTCATCGTGCTGCCGCTCAACGCGCTGGCTGCCCGCCGCAAGAAGGGTCAGGAGGCCGAGCCGAAGGCGCCGGCCGAGGACATCCTGCTGCTGCAGGAGATCCGCGACCTGCTCGCGCAGCGCATCACGCCGGCGGTCGCCAACGACGCACCGGGCGCGTCCCCGGCACCGCCCGCACCGGGCCGGGCACCGGGCGACGGCCCGCCGAGCATCCCGCCGGGCACCCCCACCGCCTGACACCGCACGAGGTCCCGCCGCCTGGTCGTCACGGCCGGGCCGCCCGGAAGCTCGCACCGGCCGGCGGAACGGCTCACCAGTGCGGCGGGACCTCGCGGCGCAGGTGCTCGTCGTCGTCGCCGGGGCGCTCGCCCCAGCCGACGTCTGCGTCGTCGGCCGAGCGCACGGCGCGCAGCAGGTCCTCCACGACGGGTCCGGACGCCGGGACACCGCGCACCGGAGCCGCCTCGGCCGGGGTCCGGACCGGCGACGGACCGGTCTGTGCCGGTGCCGGTGCCGGTGCCGGTGCCGGTGCCGGTGCCGGTGCGCGGGAACGCAGCACGGACTCGTCGCCGCCCACCGTGCCGGCGGGACGCGAGGCGCGCCGGGAGGCACGGCGTGGTCGGGGGTCGCTCACGGCACGATCGTGCCAGCCCGCGAGGGCCTGCTGCCCCCGGGCCCCGGCGGCGCCGGTCCCCGCCGGGGCCCGGGTCCTCAGGAGAAGGCGCGGCTCACCGCGTCGCGCACCACACCGTCGACACGGTGACCCCGCCGCGTGAGCGCCAGCTCGGCGCGCAGCGCGTCCGCGAGCTGCTCGCGCGTGCGCTCCAGCCCGTCAGACCGCAGCCACCGCACCAGGTCGTCGAGCTGGTCGTCGCTGTAGGCGCCGATCGGCAGGCCCGGCCGCACGTCGGGACGCGGACCCGGCCGCACGGGCAGGGCCAGCTGCTCCCCGGTCACCGGTGCCGGCTCGGGGGCAGCCGGCGTCGCGCCCGTGGCCGGGCGGACCGCCCGCGTCGCACCCGTCGACGGCGCCACCGCGGGGGTGGCACCGGTCGCCGGCCACACGGGCGTCGCAGCGGTCCCCGGCCCGACGGCAGGCGTCGCCCCCGTGGCAGGCCGGACCGCGGGCGTCGCCCCCGTCGCCGGGCGGACCACCGGGGTCGCACCCGTCGCCGCGCGCACCACCGGCGTCACACCCGTGGGGTTCCGCACCACGGGCGTCGCGCCCGTCGGCTCCCGCACCACGGGCACCTGCCCCGTGGCCGGGGCGGACGTCGCCCACGACGGCACGCCGGGCGCCGTCACGGGCGTCAGGTCGGCCGCCGGCGCCTCGACGACCAGCGGCACCGGCACGCTCGGCGGCACGGCCACGTGCGGCGCGCGCTGGGCCAGCCGTGCGTGCAGCGCGCGCCGGATCCGGTCGACCTCGGCCTGCGGGTCGAGGAAGGCCGCCGCCGACCACACCCGCACGACCGACCATCCCAGCCGTTCGAGCCGGTCGGCGGCGAGGCGGTCGCGCACCCGCACGCTGGGCTCCCCGACGTACGTGTCGTCGTCGGTGAGGACCGCCACGAGCATCTCGTCGGGCAGGTCCGGGTGGCCCACCACCAGCGGGATCCGGGCCCCGCCGGGGACGCCGTGGTCGACGTCGACGAGCAGCCCGTGCTGCCACAGCCGCTCCGCCAGGTCGAGCACCAGCCGGTCGGGGTCGGAGCCCGGCTCGGGCCGGTGCGAGGTGCCCGTGGGTCCGCGCTGGGCGCCGCGGTCCGCGGCGAACAGCAGCAGGTCGGCCAGCACCTGCGGGCCGGGGCCGCGCAGCCGCTCCGGGTCCAGGTCCTCGCCGGCGAAGCAGGAGACGACCGTGAGGCGGTGGCGGGTCGCACCGAGCGCGTCCAGCAGCAGCGCGTCGCCGCCCGGGCGGCTCACGGCGCCGAAGGAGTGCAGCACCCGGCGGTGCGGCGTGCGTCCGAGGCCGAGCGAGAGGATCACGGCCTCGCGGCGCAGCCCCGCCACGTTGCCGACGTCGACGACGACGAAGTGCTCGGGACGGGCCGCGTCGAAGAACGCCGACAGCGCCGGGTTGTCCCGCACCTCGCCGAGGACGACCTCGCGGACCGCGTCCGCGTGCCGGGGCGTGAGGGTGACCACCGCGAGGGACTCGTCGGGGTGCATGAGCACGTGGTCGACGACCAGCTCGAGGACGCGTTCGACCTCGGCGCGCGTCGAGTCGACCATGCCCGACGCGGGGTCGGGCATGCCCGTGCCGTCGACGAGGTCGAGGCGCACCAGCGGCGCCGAGCCGGGCAACGGCGTCGGCACCAGCACGCCGTGGTAGCCGTGCGCCGCGAGGAACGACGTCAGGTACGGGTCGCGGCGCGAGGAGTCGGCGTGCAGCGCCACCACGGGCAGCGCGTCGGCGAGGTCGCGCACCGCGGTGCCGGACGCGCAGCGGGCGTCCCCCACCACGACGACCTGGCGGCCGCGCGCCACCGCCGCGAGCGCCGCCTCGAGGGGCAGGTGCGCGGCGGCGTCGACGACCACGAGGTCGACGGTCCGCGCCGCGGGCAGCACCTGCGGCACCAGCATCGGCCCGGCGACGAGCACCGGTCGCAGCCGCGGCGCGACCTCGGGGTAGCGCGCCATCGTGTCCCGCACCGACGTCAGCCGGTCGTCGACGAGCTCGGCGAACAGCTGCTCGGCCTGCGCCCGGTGCGCGGCGACGGCCGTCGCGGCGTGCGCGTGCACCGCGGCCCGCACGGGGCCGGGCAGGCTCGCCACGTGGGCGCGGTCCAGCTCCGCGTACGCCGCCGACAGCGCGCCCAGGGCGGCCCCGTCGTACCCGGCGAGCGCGGGGTCGGCCGCCAGCACCTGCTCGAACACGGTGCTCCACCAGGCCAGGTCCAGCTCGGCGGGGGCGCCGGCGGGGTCGGCGCGGCGCTCGGTCAGCTCGTCGACCAGGGCGCCGAGGCCCGCGTCGCGCGCACCCTGCACGAGCTGGGTGCGCTCGGGCAGGGTGCGCAGCGCGTCAGCGGTGTCGCGCAGCCGCTCCAGCCGGGTGCGCAGCGCGTCGAAGGGCGTCGTCAGCAGCCCCGCACCGCCGGGGGTGCCCGCGAGCACCTCGTCGAGCGCCTCGAGGTCGGCCCGCACCGCGGCGTGCTCCTCCTCGATGAGCTCCAGGCCGTCGGGCAGCCGCGGCCACCCGCCCGCGGGGCAGTGCGCCTGCCACACCTCGCGGCGCGCCTGCACCTCGAGCAGGGCCGCGTGCAGGTCGGCGACCGGGCGTCCGGGGCGCACCATGTCCTTGGCCTGCCGGCGCAGCCGTCGGCGCACCCAGAAGCCCATGGTGACGCCCTGCTCCTCGCGCCACTGCGGCGTCGCGGTCGCGGCGACGAGGTCGGCGGCCGTGCGCTCGAACACCAGGGGCAGGAACACGTCGAGCGAGCTGCGCACCCCGTCGAGCATGCGCAGCTGCTCGGCCCACGCGGCGGGCGACACGGCCCGGGTCAGACCCGTCTCGGACGCGACCTGCGCGACCCGGTCCGTGAGCACGGGCAGCGTGACGTCGAGCAGCCGGTCGAGGCGGCGGCGCACGACCTGCGCGTCGGCCGAGGTCCGCACCGCGGCGCCGAACCACGGGGTGTCCTGCGGGCGCAGCGTGAACGCCCCCAGCTCGCCGGCGCGCACCAGGTCCGCGCCGAGACGGGCCCGGGCCGCGCCGTCCAGCGCACGCACCGTCGCGGCGTCCAGGCGCACGGTCGTGCGCGGCGCCGGGCGGGCGGACGTCAGCCGGGCGAGCTCCTGCAGCGCGTCGTACGCCGAGACGCCCCACGGGTCGCGCACGGTGTGCAGCGCGTCGACGTACCCGCGCAGCCGCTCCCGGTGCTCGACGAGGCGCCCGCGCACCGCGGCGGTCCGGGCGGCGTCGGGGACGGGCGCCTCCAGGGTCATCGCGGACAGCAGCCGGCGGCCGGCGGCGGTGCGCCAGCCGGCGTGCGGCTCGACGTCGAGCACGAGGTCGCCGAGGCCTAGGCCGGTCATCCGCTCGACGAGGGACGTGGCCGCGCGCCGGTGCCCGGGCACGTACAGGACGGTGCGGCCGGACGCCGCCGCGTCCGCGACGAGCGCGGCGAGGGTCCCGGTGACGTCGGCGCCGGTGGGTGCGTCGACGAACACGTGGGCGCCGGTCGCCACGACGTCGAGCACGTGCTGCTGCGCGGGGTCGAGGTCACCCACGCCGCGCTCCGCATCGGGGTCCCGGTCGCCGACGTGCGGCGCGGGCAGCGCCACGTCGAGCTCACGGTGCGCCTCCTCCACGCCCGCGAGCGCGCGCACGACCTCGTGCTGCTCGAGCGTGCCGGCGAGCTGGTCGAGGTCGTCGACGAGCACCTGCCCGGGGTGCACGAAGGTGCCGACGACGACGCGGTCGACGAGCGTGAAGTCCTCCAGCACGGCCTCGCCGAGGGACGCGAGGCGCTGCAGGGCGCCGCGCGGGTCGAACCCGGCGGCGGTGAAGGTGCCGCGGGCGACGGCGCCGGGGTCGAGGAGCGCGCCGTGGCTGCGCAGCGCCCGGGCCAGGACGGGGTTGACCTCGAGGGACGGCTCGAGGTCGAGCTCGAGGTCGCCCTCGCCGGCGCCGCGCTGGCGCAGCGTGACGGGGCGCAGCAGCACGGGGGCGCGGACGGTGCGCACGGCGGCGCCGCGCTGCGTGGAGGGCTGGTCCTGCGCGCGGTGGCTGGTGACGGACGCCAGGGCGCCGACGTCGTCGGACGCGAGCTGGGCGCTCGACCGGTCGGTCCAGGTGGCGACGCCGATGGCCAGCGACGTCGGGGCGATGCCGTACCGCTGGGTGTACAGGGCGGCGCGGGCGGCGACGGTGCGGGCGCGGCGGCGCGCTGCGGACGCGGCACCGGCCTCGCGCACGAGGTTGGACAGGCGCGTGGGCCGCCCGGCGAAGAGCTGGGCCATGCCCGACGGGTGCGCGGACGACAGGTCGAGGGCCGCGTCGCCGAGCTGGTCGACGTCGCTGAGCGTGGACGCGCCGGCGGCCTCGGCGAGGGCGTCGCGCCACCGGCCGACGGCACGGGCGAGCACGTCGGCGGGCGAGGGGGTCTCGACGAGGGTCACGCCGGGCGGGGACGGCGCGGGGGCGTCGGCGCCCGGGTCGGTGCCGTCGGGAGCGGTGGTCGGGGGCGTCCCGGCAGGAGCAGGTCCCGTGCCGGGAGTGCGTGCGGGGGCGGTCACGCTGGCACGGTAGACCGACGGTGCGCCGATGCGGCGGCGGGCACGCCGGGGACGCCGGATCGGGGCGTGAGATCGCCCCGGGCAGGCGGCCGTCGACGCAGCGGGGGACGCACCGACCCGACCGTCCGACAACGCAGGAGCGGGACGGGCCCGGGGCCCGTCCCGCTCCAGGACGTGAGTGACGGTGCGTACCGCGCAGGGGGCAGGCGATACGCACCGTCGAGTACGAGTGTGCGCCATCGCCGGGCGCTGGTCAAACGTCCAGGGCAACCGACCTGGACTTTCGCCCGGATGGGCGAACGTGCCGCGGGCCTAGGCTGGTGGAGCCCGTGCAGACGCACGGACGACGCGATCGAGACGGGGTGCGTGGCGTGCCGGTGCAGGGTCGTCGAGCGGCACCGGTGGTCTACACGGTGGCCGTGCTGGCCTACCTCGTCGCGGTCGTGCACCGCACGGCCCTGGGGGTCGCGGGGGTCGACGCGACGGCCCGGTTCGACCTGGCGGCGACCACCCTGTCGTCGTTCGTCGTCGTCCAGCTGGTGATGTACGCGGGGCTGCAGATCCCCGCCGGGCAGCTCCTCGACCGGTACGGCGCGCGCGCCGTCATCACCGCCGGCTCTGTCGTGATGGCCGCCGGGCAGGGCCTGCTGGCGGTCGCGGACACGGTGCCGCTCGCGCTGGTGGCGCGCCTGCTCATCGGCGCCGGCGACGCGGGCATCTTCATCAGCGCGTGCCGCCTGGTCGCGCAGTGGTTCCCGCCGCGCCGCGTACCCGTGCTGGTGCAGGTCACCGGTCTGATCGGGCAGAGCGGCCAGCTGGTCTCCGCGATCGGCGTCGCGTGGCTGCTGCACGCGCGCGGGTGGGGCACGACCTTCGGCACGCTGGCCGTGGTCGGTGCCGTCACGTCCGTGGCCGCGTGGCTGTGGCTGTCCGCTCCCCCGCCGACGCGCACGACCGTGGTCGCCGACGCGGCCCGCGAGCGCTTCCTGCACGCCGTGCGGGCAGCCGCCCGCCCGGCCGGGACCCGGCTGGGGTTCTGGTCGCACTTCCTGCCGCCGTTCAGCGCGAACGTGCTGGCGCTGCTGTGGGGCGTGCCGTTCTTCGTCACCGCGCAGGGCCGCTCGCCGGCGGAGGCCAGCGCGCTGCTCACGCTCCTCACGCTGTCGGCGATGGTCGCCGGGCCGGTGGTGGGGCGGTTCACGGCCCGGCACCCGCTGCGCCGCTCGTGGGCGGTGCTGGCCTCGGCGGTCGCGACGCTCGTGGCGTGGGTGCTGCTGCTCGCGCCGTCGACGCCGCGGCCGATGTGGCAGCTCGCGGTGTTCGCGGTCGTGGTCGGTGCGGGCGGTCCGGTGTCGCTGGTCGGCATCGACTTCGCCCGGTCGTTCACGGCCGCGGACCGGCTCGGCACGGCCACGGGGTTCGTCAACATGGGCGGGTTCACGTCGTCGGTCGTGGGGGTGCTCGCGGTGGGCGTGGTGCTGCAGGCCGTGTCCCCGCCGGGCGCGGTCACGTACTCGCTCGACGCGTACCGGCTGGCGTTCGCGGTGCTGCTCGTGCCGTGGCTGGTGGGTGTCGCCGGGGTGCTGCACAGCCGCCGCCGGGCCCGGGCGCAGATGCGCGACGAGGGCACGGTGGTGCCGCGGCTGCGCGACGCGCTCCGGCGGCCGCGCGCCTGAGCCACCGGCTCCCGCGGAGCCCCGGCGGCGGGCCGCACCGCCGACCGCTCAGCCGTCGCCCCAGGGCACGGCCCGCCCGGCGGCCAGGGAGCGCGGCACGTCGAGGACGCGCTGGTTGCGGCTGCCCCGGAACGCGAGGGTCAGGTCCCGCTCGGCGATCTCGAACCGGCCGTCGACGAGCACGTCGAGCTCGGCGAGCAGCTCGGCCTTGTCGTCCTGCCCGGCGGCGACCTCGGCCAGCAGCTCCTCGAACGTGTAGCCGGACCAGCACCACACGTCCTTGGTGCGCCCGTGCGCGGCCCGCAGCCGGCCCACCACGTCGAGGCACACGCCGGTGGCGAGGAACGGCTCGCCACCGAGCAGCGACAGCCCCTGCACGGCCTCGTGCCCGAGGTCGGCGAGGATCCGGTCGGCGAGCGCCTCGTCGTACGGCTCGCCGTAGCGGAAGCTCCACGCGGCCTCGTTGAAGCACCCGTCGCACGCGAACGGGCAGCCGCTGACGTACAGGGAGCACCGCACGCCCTCGCCGTCGACCATGACGAACGGCTGGTAGCGGGCGACGCGCCCCTGGCTCAGGCGGGCCGCCCGCCACTGGCCGGGGCGGGGCGTGCGGGTCACCGTCACGCGTCCGCGGGCGCCGCCGGGACGCTGCCCGTGCTGCCGGCCAGGTGCTTGACGCGCGAGGAGATCTCCACGTGCCGCCCGTGCACCATGGGCCGCTGCTGGGGGTTGCCCAGGTAGCCGCAGGTGCGCTTGACGACGTCGCACGTGCGCGGGTCCTCGTTGCCGCAGCCCGGGCACGCGAACCCGCGGGCGGTGGGCGTGAAGTCGCCGGAGAACCCGCACTCCAGGCACCGGTCGATGGGGGTGTTCGTGCCGAGGTACCCGACCCGGTCGTAGGCGTAGTCCCACACGGCCTCCAGCGCCCGGGGGTTCTGCTGCAGCACCGGGTACTCGCAGTAGTGGATGAACCCGCCCGACGTGTACGGGGCGTACTCGGACTCGAAGTCGAGCTTCTCGAACGGCGTGGGGCTCTTGCGCACGTCGTAGTGGAAGCTGTTCGTGTAGTAGTCCTTGTCGGTGATGTCGGGCACCGCGCCGAACTTGGCGCGGTCGAGCCGGCAGAACCGGTCGGTCAGGCTCTCGCTGGGCGTCGAGTAGACCGAGAACTTGTACCCGTGCTCGTCGGTCCACGCCTGGGCGTGCGCAGCGAGGGTGCGCAGGACGCGCAGCGTGAACTCCTTGGCCTGCGGGTCCTGCTCCCACGCACCGCCGTAGAACGCCGCGGCCGCCTCGTACAGGCCGATGTACCCCAGCGACACGGTCGCGCGGCCGTCGCGGAACAGGGCGTCGACCTCGTCGCCGGGCTGCAGGCGCCGCCCGAAGGCGCCGTGCACGTAGAGGATCGGGGCGTTGGCCGGCACGGCCTCCTTGCACCGCTCGACGCGGTACAGCAGCGCGTCGCGCACCGTGACGAGCCGCTCGGCGAGCAGCGCCCAGAACGCGTCCACGTCGCCACGGGCCTCCAGGGCGATCCGCGGCACGTTGAGCGTCACCACACCGAGGTTCATGCGGCCCTCGACGACGTCCTCGCCGTCCTCGTCGGTCCAGCCCTGCAGGAACGAGCGGCACCCCATGGGGACCTTGAACGAGCCCGTGATCTCCACGATCTTGTCGTAGCTGAGCACGTCGGGGTACATGCGCTTCGTGGCGCACTCCACGGCCAGCTGCTTGAGGTCGTAGTTCGGGTCCCCGGGGTCGAGGTTGACCCCGCGGCGCAGCGTGAAGATCAGCTTCGGGAAGATCGCCGTGCGCCGCTCCTTGCCGAGCCCCAGGATGCGGATCTGCAGGATCGCCCGCTGGATCTCCCGCTCGAACCAGCCCGTGCCGAGCCCGAACCCGACCGACGTGAACGGCGTCTGCCCGTTGGACGTGAACAGGGTGTTGATCTCGTACTCGAGGCTCTGCATCGCGTCGTCGATGTCCTTGCGCGTGCGCTCGCGGGCGTAGTCCTCCCGGCGCGCGGGGTCGTCGACCCACCGCTGCGCCTCGTCGAGGTGCTTGGCGAAGTTGCGCCGCGCGTACGGCGCGAGGAGCTCGTCGATGCGGTTGACCGAGCACCCGCCGTACTGGCTGGACGACACGTTGGCGATGATCTGGGAGATCTGCGCGGTCGCGGTCTGGATGGACCGGGGCGGGTCGACCTGGGCGTTGCCGATGCGGAACCCGTCGCGCAGCATCGTGCGGAAGTCGATGAGGCAGCAGTTCGTCATCGGCGCGTAGGGGTGGTAGTCGAGGTCGTGGTAGTGCAGGTCGCCCTTGGCGTGCGCGTTGGCCACGTGCGGCGGGAGCATCCGCAGGCCGATGGCCTTGCTGACCGCACCGGCGGTGAGGTCGCGCTGGGTGTTGAAGACGTCGCTGTCCTTGTTGGCGTTCTCGTTGACGACCGCCTGCTCCTTGGCCACGAGCTGGCCGACGGAGTGGTTGATGTCCAGCGACCGGCTGCGCGCGAGGTCGCGCTGCACGCGGTAGTCGATGTACGCCTTCGCGACGTCGTACTCGTGGGCCTCGAGCAGGGTGTGCTCGACGACGTTCTGGATCTCGTAGATCCGCACCTCGCCGGTGTACCGCTCGGCGAGCTCGGCGCACACGCGCGCGAGGAGGTCCGCGATCGACAGCTGGTCCAGCGGGCCGATCTCGCCGTGCACCTCGACGAACGCCTTGGCCAGGGCCGCCCGGATGCGGGCCGCGTCGAACGGCAGGGCCCGGCCGTCGCGCTTGCGCACCACGAGGCCGGTGGGCGTGACGGCGGCGGCGCGCCCCTCGGGCAGACCCGTGTCGATCGTGGTCACCGGACATTCCTCCTCATCCACGCACTACATCTAGTGCGAATTACACGCTTGTGACACTAGATCTAGCGATCGGCGCGTCATGGGCCCTAGGTCCCGCGACCCCGCCGCCCGGCGTGCCGGACCTGGGCCGGGACATCCGTGGAAAAAAACCTCGCCGCAGGTGCATCCGCGCGCGCCCCTCGACCGGAAGTAGGGGTGCAAGCACGTCAGCGCCCGCACCGGCGGGCCACAACCAGGAGGACGACATGCGCGCACGACTCATCGCCGGCACCGCCGCCGGATCGCTCGCACTCGCGGCCGTCACGCTCGCCGCGGTGCCCGCCTCGGCCGCCACGGACGACGCCGCCAGCCTCTCCGTCCTGCACGGGGTGCCGGACCTGACGGTCGACGTGTGGGTGAACGGCGAGCGCACCCTCGACGACTTCGAGCCCGGCGACCTGGCCGGCCCGCTCGAGCTGCCCGCGGGCACCTACACCGTCGCGATCACCGCCGCGGACGCCGAGGACGACTCCGAGCCGGCCATCGGCCCCGTGGACCTCCCGCTCGAGGCGGGGACGAGCTACACCGCCGCCGCGCACCTGGACGCGGACGGCGAGCCCACCGCCACGCTGTTCACCAACGACACGTCGGCCACCGCCGCCGGCGAGGGCCGCCTCACGGTCCGCCACATCGCCGCGGCCCCGGCCGTCGACGTGCTCGCGGGCGGCACGGCCGTGATCTCCGGCCTGGAGAACCCCGACGAGCAGGTCCTCGACCTGCCGGCCGGCACCGTCTCCGCGAGCGTCGTGGCCGCCGGCACCACCGAGCCGGCGCTGCTCGGCCCGGCCGACGTCCCCGTCACCGAGGGCACCAGCACCATCGTCTACGCGTGGGGCTCGGCGAGCTCGGACCCGGCCACGCTGGCCCTGGCCACGCAGACCATCGACGGCCTGCACTCCTCGCCGTCCGGCGTCCAGGCCGGCCAGACCGGCGCCGCGGCCGCGCAGGGCACCTCGACCGGCACGTGGGCGCTGCTCGCCGGCGGCCTGGCCGCCATGGCCGCGCTCGGCCTCGGCGTCGCCCGCCGGGCGACCGTGAAGGCGGAGCGCTGACGCCGCACCGCGCGGCGCACCACCACGTGGCCCGGGGGCGGACGGCGGCACGATCCGCCCGCTCCCGGGCCGCGGCCCTCTCCCCCCGGGGCGGGCGGGTGCGCGCCGCGCTCACCGCCCTCGTCGCCGGCGGGGTGCTCGTCCTGACCGGCTGCACGGGGCCCGCGCCCGACGCACCGGCCGCCGCACCCACGGCCACCGCCACGGCGTCCCCCGCGCCGGGCCGGACCGACGACGCGGCCCCGGCCGCCGTCCCGGACGTCCCCGTGCAGGACGCGTCCCTGGCGGCGCTGCAGGTGGCCGCACCCCCGGCCCCCGTCCGGGTCCGGGTGCCCGACCTCGACATCGACATGCCGGTCGACCCCGTGGGCGTCCGGCCGGAGGGCGACATGGAGCTGCCCGAGGGCGCGGACCGCGCCGCCTGGTACCGCTTCGGCCCCGCCCCGGCCTCCCCCGCCGGCTCCACGCTGATCGCCGCGCACGTCGACTCGTGGACCACGGGCGTCGGCCCGTTCTCCCGGCTGCGGGACGTGCAGCCGGGAGCCCTGGTGGAGGTCGACGCGCAGGACGGTACGGTGCACACGTACCGGGTCAGCGACGTCGTCGCGGTGCCGAAGGACACCGCACCCGTCGGCGAGTGGTTCGACCGCGAGGGTTCGCGCCGCCTCGTCCTCGTGACCTGCGGAGGCGAGTTCCGCGAGGACGTCGGACACTATGCCGACAACGTCGTCGTCACCGCCGACCCGGTCGAGGGGTGACACCGTGCTGCAGGCCCTGCCCACGGTGGACCGGGCGACGGGTGAGGAGTGGTTCGTGACGGTGGCAGGTCCGCCCGCCGGGCTGCCGGGAGTGCCCGGCCCGCCCCCGGACGCCCCGCGCCCCGGCGCCACGGGCACCTCGACAGGTACCGCCACCGCCGACGGCGAGGGAGTCACCGAGCTGGGCCTGGCATTCGCCGCCGGGGACGAGGACGCGGTCCGGGAGGCGTACCGGCGCTGGGCGACCCTCGTCCACACGGTCGCGCTGCGCTCGCTGGGCACGGTCGCGGAGGCGGAGGACGTCACCCAGCACGTGTTC
This sequence comes from Cellulomonas sp. SLBN-39, assembly GCF_006715865.1. Lineage (NCBI taxonomy): Bacteria > Bacillati > Actinomycetota > Actinomycetes > Micrococcales > Cellulomonadaceae > Cellulomonas > Cellulomonas sp. SLBN-39. Next base: position 630,326 of record NZ_VFOA01000001.1, read on the forward strand.
GTCGAGGCGTGGCGGGGCAGGCACCGGTTCGACCCGCACCGCTCGCGACTGCCGGCGTGGCTGCTCGGCATCACGCGCAACGCGGTGGCCGACGCCCACGAGCGACGGGCCCGTGACGGGCGGCTGCGGGTGGCGACCGCGGCGGCCGAGCCGGAGCGGCTCGCCCCCGGGGTCGACACGAAGGTGGTGGACCGTGTGGTCGTGCGGGACGCCCTCGACCGGCTCGGGGACCCGCAGCGTACGATCCTGCGGCTCGCGTTCTACGACGACCTGACGCACGACCAGATCGCACGACGGATGGACCTGCCGATAGGCACCGTGAAGAGCCACGTCCGGCGGAGCCTGGCGCGACTGAGGACCGGATGGGAGGTGGAGGGTGTCGTCGAGTGACATGCACATGCACGTGGACGACGAGGTGATCGCCCTCGTCGCCCTCGGGGAGGACGTCGCGTCGGACGCCGACCTGGCGCACCTGGCCTCGTGCCCGCGCTGCGCGCAGGAGGTCTCCGCCCTGCGCGGGGTCGTCGACCTGGCGCGCGAGGAGCGCGACGCACCCGCGCTCGTGGCCCCCGCGCCGCAGGTGTGGGACCGCGTCGCCGCCGAGCTCGGGCTCGCACCGACGGGCACCGGCCCGGCTGCCGCACCGGCCACGGCCGACCCGCCCGCGACGACCGGCGCCGCCGACCCCGCACCCCCCGCCCTGGCACCCGTGGTGCCCCTGCGGCGCCGGCGCACGTGGGCGTGGGTCGCCGGCGCCGCGGCCGCAGGGCTCGTCGTCGGCGGGACCGGCGCCTGGTGGGCCGCACGGCCGACGGACCCGGCCCAGGAGGTCGTCGCCCGGGCCACGCTCGACGCGCTGCCCGGCTGGGACGCGTCCGGCACGGCCGTCGTCGAGACGTCCGCGGACGGCTCGCGCGTCCTCGTCGTCGACCTGGACGACGCGACCCCGGACGAGGACGGCTACCGCGAGGTGTGGCTGCTGCGCCCGGACCTGAGCGGCCTGGTCAGCCTGGGGCCGCTCAGCGGCGCCTCGGCCCGGGTGCCGCTGCCGGCCGACCTCGACCTCGACGACTTCTCGGTCGTCGACGTCTCGCTCGAACCCCTCGACGGGGACCCCGCCCACTCGGGCGACTCGATCGTGCGGGGCCCGCTCGGCGCCTGACACCCCCGGCCGGCCGCACTCAGACCGCGGCCGGCCGGGGGCTCCCGTCGTGCTCGACGCGCGGGGCCCGGGGCCGCCGGGCGTCCTGCGCGCCGAGCCGGGCGGCCGTGCGCAGCCACGCCTCGCGCGTCGCCGCGTCCTGGTGGCGGACCTCGGCGAACCGGGTCACGCCCGTGACGCGGACGCCGCAGTACGCGAGGACGGCGTGGCGCAGGGAGGTCTCGGCGGCGTTGCGGTAGCGCAGGCGGTTCCACCAGCGCGGGGAGTCCATGGTCATGACGATCCGCGCGGTGCGCCCGCGCAGCAGCCGCTCCCACCGACGCCCGGGCCCGTACCGGAACGCCGAGCCGGACAGGAACGTGCGGTCGACCCACGCCTTGAGCACCGCCGGGTAGGTGCCCCACCACTGCGGGAAGAGCAGCACGACGTGGTCGGCCCACCGCAGGTCGGCGACGTACCGGACGACGTCGGCCCCCAGGTGGGCGGTGCTGCCGTCGCGGGCCGCGCGCAGCTCGTCGATCGACGCCGGGTGGGCGGGGACGGGGTCGACGGCGAGGTCGACGACCCGGACCTGCGCGTCGGACGCGCCCTCGACGTAGGCGGCGGCGAGCGCGTGCACGAGGCTGCCGGCCAGCGGGTGGCCGACGACGACGAGGACACGCAGCGGCTCGCCGTCGACGTCCGCGGGACGGGTGCGGGGGTGGGTGCGGGGACGGGTTCCGGGCATGGCGGAGCTCCTCGGGGTGCGGAGGGACGCTGCGCGGCGGTCGCCGAGCAGGAGGACGGGCGAGGCGGGAGCGCGCGGCGCGCCCCCGTTCAGCGCGGCGGCGGGCCGCCGAGCTTCTCCTGGACGCGGACGACGGCGGTGCGCAGCCCGGCGTGCAGGGCGTCGAGGTCGAGCGGGGGGTGGCCGCCGGTGAACGTGGCGGCGAAGTCGGCGTCGAGGCGCCCGCCGGCCTCGTCGACGACGCGCACCCCCGCGGGGGTCAGCCCGACGACGACGCGGCGTCCGTGGGCCGGGTCGGCGGACCGTTCGACCCACCCGCGCGCCTCCAGCGACGGCAGGTGCTTGCTGACGGCGGCCTTGGTGAGCATGAGGCAGCGGGCGAGCTCGGTGATGTCGGGCCGGTCGAGCTCGGCGAGCGTGGCGAGGTAGCGGTAGTCGCCGAAGGTGATGGCGTGCTCGGCGCGCAGCACGTCGTCGGCGTAGGCGTCGAGCAGGGCGACGAGCTCGTGCAGGGTCACGGTGATGCGATCGGCCACGCGAAGAGTCAACCGGTTGACACTCTAGAAGTCAACCGGTTGACCAAACGAGGATCGCCCGGTCGGCCCGCGACCGCCGCCCGGAGCACACCGCCCCCGTCCGTGACCCCGCCCTGACCCGTCCTTCATCCTTTCGGGGCACCAGGGCCGGGTCCCCGCCCGGGCGGGGTTAGCGTTCCGCCATGAACCCCCACGACCCGGCCAACGGCGTCCGCGCGTACCTGGACCAGCTCGACGGCAGCGTCGTGCGCGTGCGCACCGTCTCCGGCGGGGTCTACGAGGGCACGCTGCAGTGCCTCATGTCGGGCAACGTCGTGTTCGTCGGGCAGCCCGGCGCCGCCCCGTGCATCCGCATCGACGTCGTCGAGTCCGTCCAGCTCCTCCAGCGCCGCTGACCGCACCCCCGCCCCGGGGCGAGGGGCCGCGCCCGAAACCGCTGGGCACCGCGGCAGGCGTGCGGCAGCATCGACGGATGACGTCCGAGGACTGGGTCGAGCACCGCCGCGCCGGCGACCGCGAGCTGCTGGGCTGGGTGCGACCGCACGGCGACGACGTCGTCGCCGTCGACCGCCTCGGCCGTGACGCGTCCGCGCCCGGGGACTGGCTCGCCGCCGAGGAGGCGCTCGAGGACCGCGGCCTGGGCTGGCTGGCCGACCTGTGGGAGCTCGAGCTCGACGACGGCACCGTCGCCCGCGTCCGGCTCGTCGAGGTCGACCCGACGCGCATCGTCGTCAAGGCCGACGACCTCGGCTCCGTGGACGTCCCGCTGACCACCTGGACCCTGCCGTTCCCGGCGCCGCCCGCGCTGCGACCCTTCGCGGGCGACGCCGGACGGCTCGACGGCCTGCCCGGCTGAGCGCCTCAGCAGCCGTCCTCGCTGTACCGGCACAGCCGCAGCCACGCCTGCTGCGCCAGGTTGGTCACGACCCGCCGCGCCTCGCCCACGGGCGTGCGGTGCCCCGTCGTGGCCACGACCGTCACGGCCGTGCCCCGCCGGCTGAGCACGGTGTACGTGCCGAGGGCCTCGTCACCGGGCTCCGCCGCGGTCACGAACCCGTGACCCTGCGCCCCCACGGCCACGTCCTCCAGCGCCGACTCCGCCGGGGCGTCGGCGCTCCCCGCGCAGTCCTCGAGCGCGGCGACGATCTCGGCGACCACGTCGACCGCCGTCTGCGCGTCGGGCAGCACGACGACCTGCTGCACACCCTGCTCGGTGCCGTCGTCGCCGTCGCCGTAGACCTGCGCACCCGTCGCGGTGAGCGAGTCCGGCAGCGCCAGCGCCCCGCACGCCGGGGGCAGCTGCCAGGTGGTCGCCTCCAGCGGGGCGACGCCGGCCGCCACGCCGGTGAAGATGCCGTCGGGCAGCAGCACGTCCGCCGTGAGGTCCGTCGGCACGCCCGGCTCGACCAGGCCCGTGCCGGCCGCCGACGCCGACGCCGTGGGTACGACCACCTCGACCGCACCGGTGCCGCCGCCTGTGCACCCGGCGAGCAGCACCAGGGGCACCACCAGCGCCGCCCCGACGGGCGTCGCGCGCCGTCGCGCAGCGGGGAAGGACATCGTCGGCGCGGACGCCGGACGGACGGGACGGGACGTGCGGACCATGGGGTCTCCTCCGGGGTCGGGACGCGGCATCACGGCCGACCGCCGTCGTGCACCTCGCACGCCGCGGACCCCCCTCGGACACCGCACCTGGTCCGTATTGTCCCGCTTCGTGCGGGTGCGCCGCACCGCCCGACCGCGGGACAGGCCCGCCCGACGCGCGCCCGCCGCCCCTCACCAGGCACGGCGCGAGCCGCGCGACGGCGTCAGGCCGTGCGGCGGCCCGCCCGCGCGACCCGCACGGCGGCCGCCCCGCCCAGGGTGAGTAGCGCCCCCAGCGCGAGGACGGCGAGCACGTCGGCCCCGGTGTCCGGCAGCCGGCCGGGTCCGGCGGAGGAGCCACCTGGCAGGCCCCCGCCGGTCCCGTCCCCACCCGGCGCGGCCGGGTCGGGGTCCGTCGGGCTGGGCTCGGTCGGGTCGGGATCCGTGGGCGCCGCGGCGACGTCGACGGCCGACGTCAGGGTCACCAACCCGCCGGCCGTCGTCACCTGCAGGCGCACGACGAGCCCGTCGTCCGCCGCCGTCGGGGTGAACGTGGCGGCGTGCACCGTCCGCACGGGCACGGCCGCGGCGGCCACGCCCAGCACGTCGGCACCGGGGGTGGCGGTCAGGGTCCAGCCGAGCGGCGTGGGTCCCCAGGTCGTGCCGTCGTCGCGCGAGACCGACCAGGCCACGGTCGCGTCGGCGGCGAGGACCTCCCACGCGAGCGTGACGGGCAACCCCGCGCGGGCGGCGACCACGGGCGGCGCGGGGTCCACGACCTGCGGCGGCTCGGCGACCCGCACGATCGCCGTGCCGGAGGTGACGGAGACCGGCCCGCCGACGAGCGTGGCCGTGGCGGTGGCCCGCACGAGGAGCCCGTCGTCCTCGGCCGTCGGGGTCAGGGTGAGCCTAGGACCGGAGCCGGCCGCGTCCCACGTGACGCCGTCAGCCGAGGTCTGCCATGTGACGCCCAGCACGTCACCGTCCCGCCCCCGGCCTGTCACGTCGACGCCCAACAAGACGTCGCGACCTGGGGCCGTGCCGATCTCCCCCGGTGCGGCGCCTGGCGGAGCGTGGATGTCGCGGGGTGTCGACACCGTCGGCGGCACGAGCACCGTGAGCGTCGCCGGCGCGCTGGTCGCGGTGCCGTGCACGTTGGCCGCCACGGCCCGGTAGCGCACGCCGTGCAGCTGGTCGGCACCGGTCACGGTCAGGCTCGTCCCGGTCGCCCCGACCACGTCGGCCCAGGCGCCGTCCGCGTCGTGCTGCCAGCGCAGCGCGGGCGTCGGCGTCCCGGTGACGGTCACGGTGAAGGTCGCGTCGTCCCCGGCGTCGACGGTCGCGCCCTGCGGGTCCACGGTGACCGCGGGGACCTCGTCGAGGGTGACGACGGCGGCCGCGGTGGCGACCTCCCCGGTCGCGCCGGTGTGGACCGCCCGCACCCGCAGGCCGTCGTCGCCCGGGCCCAGCGTGCGCGTGTAGGTCGCCGAGGTCGCGCCGGCGACGGGCGTCCACGCGGTGCCGTCCGGCGACGTCTCCCAGCGGACCGTCGGCGCGGGGTTCCCCGCCGACGACGTCGTGAAGGTCACGTCGTCGCCGGCCAGCCCGCGGACGTCGTCGGGGTCGGTGACGGACGACGGCCCGTGGTGCACCGTGAGCGTCGCCGGGGCGCTCGTCGCGGCACCCACGGCGTTGGTGGCGACGACCCGCACCTGCGTCCCGTCGTCGCCGGGCGCGACCCCGGCCAGGGCGAGGCTCGTGCCCGTCTCGCCCGTGCTGACCCACGGGGACGTCGGCGTCGCCCGGCGCTGCCAGTCGAGCGTCGGCGCGGGCGCGCCGGTGACCGTCACGGTGAAGGTCGCGTCGTCCCCGGCGTCGACGGTCGCGCCCTGCGGGTCCACGGTGACCGCGGGGACCTCGTCGAGGGTGACGACGGCGGCCGCGGTGGCGACCTCCCCGGTCGCGCCGGTGTGGACCGCCCGCACCCGCAGGCCGTCGTCGCCCGGGCCCAGCGTGCGCGTGTAGGTCGCCGAGGTCGCGCCGTCCACCGGCGTCCACGTCGTACCGTCCGGCGAGCTCTCCCAGCGGACCGTCGGCGCGGGGTTCCCCACCGCGGAGGTCGTGAACGTGACCTCGTCGCCCGCGAGGCCGCGGACGTCGTCGGGGTCGGTGACGGACGACGGCCCGTGGTGCACCGTCAGGGTCGCCGGCGCGCTCGTCGCGGAGCCGACGGCGTTGGTCGCGACGACCCGGACCTGCACCCCGTCGTCGCCCGGGCTCACGCCCGCCAGCGTGAGGCCCGCCCCCGTCTCGCCCGTGCTGACCCACGGGGACGTCGGCGTCGCCCGGCGCTGCCAGTCGAGCGTCGGCGCGGGCGCGCCGGTGACCGTCACGGTGAAGGTCGCGTCGTCCCCGGCGTCGACGGTCACGCTCTGCGGGGCGACGGTGACCGCCGGCGGCGTCTGCAGCTGCACGGACGCGCCGGCCGCGGCACCGTCGACCGCGCCGGTCAGCGTGACGTCCGAGGCCGGCATCGTGAACGTGGCGGCCGCGGACCCGGTCGCGTCGAGCGTCGCGTCGGCCACGGTGGTCGCGGCGCCACCCCACGCGACGGGTGCGTCGACGAAGGTGCCGAGGAGGGCCGCGGTCGGTGCCGCGCCGTCGGTCAGCGCGAGGCCGACCGTCACGTCGACGCCGGCGCCCGCGACCGCGGTCGACGGGTCGGCCGCGGCGACGAGGGTCGCGGCGGGCAGGATCGTGGCGCCTCCGGCGGCGTCGCAGCCTGTGCCCACGGCCGGTTCGGTGCAGCCCCACCAGGTGCGCAGCGCGGACGCGGCGCCGTGCAGGCCGTCGCGGACGCCGTTGGTGAGGTTGCCCGCGACGCGCGAGTCGGCGACCGTGCCGGCCGCCAGCCACAGCGCGGCGGCCGAGCCCGCGGGCCCGGTGACGACGTTGTCCAGCACGGCGGTGCCGGTGATCGTGGCCGTGCCGGCAGCCACGCGCAGCGCGGCACCCTGCGCCGGGGAGCCGGACGTCGACGTCACGGTGTTGCCGACGAACCGGGAGCCGTCGACGGTGACGGTCGGCGTCCCCCACGACACGTCGACCGCCCCGCCGACGACCCCCGACCCGCCGGTGGCCGTGCTGCCCTGCACCACCGAGTCGCGGACGGTGACGGTGTCCGCGCCGCCGTCGACGCCGGTGAACGCGATCGCCGCGCCCCCCGCGCCGTGGGAGGTGTTGCCGGTGAACGTGCAGCGCTCCACGAGGAGCACGCCGCCCGTCATCGAGACGGCACCGCCCGCGTCCGTGGGCCCGCCGGTGGTGCCGTTGCCCTCCAGCACGCAGTCGCGCAGCGTGAGCGAGTCGGGGCTGCCGGCGTCGCCGCTGCCGGCGATGACGGCGCCGCCGCCGAGCTCGTCGGGCCCCGCGGCGCCGCCGGTGAGGGTGAGCCCCTCGACCGTGACGTCGAGGCCTCCGGTGAGCGTCGGGTCGAGGTCGAGGACGCGCGACGCACCGCCCGCGTCGACGACCGCCCCGACACCCTGCACGGTCAGGTCGAGGGGGGCCTGCGGGTCGACGGTCAGCGCCCCGGCGGTCAGCAGGTGCGTCCCGGCCGGGACGCGCACGAGCACGGGGCCGGGTGCGAGGCCCTCCGCCTGGCACAGGGCCTCGCGCAGCGAGGTGCCCCCGGCGCCGTCGTCGCACCCCGCCAGCGGGGCGTCGGTCGTGACGGTGACGTCGACGACCACGGGGTCGGCCGCGCGGGCGGGACCCACGAGCGGCGCGGCCACCATTCCCGACATGAATCCGACAAATGCGGCGACAAGTGCGGCGGAATGCCGCAGAACGGACTGCGGGACCGGTGGCACGAACGACACAGTAGGAGTTTCACCCGCTCGCGAGGACATTTGTCCCGGGTGAATCCTCGTAGGCTCGCCCCGCTCACGAGCCCTTTTCCGACCTGCCACGAGAGGCGGTTCCCGGTGCCCCACCGCACGAGCGTCGTCGCACCCCGCACGGTCTCGCGACGCACGGTGCTGACCGCCGGCGCCGGTGCTGCGGGTGCCGTCGCGCTGGCCGCCGCCGTCGGGGTGCCGGTGCTCGTGCGCCGGTCGCTGCCGCTGACCGTCGCCGCGCTCGCCCCGCTGGTCGGGACGGCGTTCGTCGAGGACGGGACGGGGCGGCGCCTCGAGCTCGCGGCGGTCGACGCCGCCGACGACGCCCGGTTCACGCTGCGGTTCGCCGTCGACGGCACCGACGACCTGCCGTCGGCGACCCGCACCCTGCACCACGCCGACGGCGAGCTGCTGGTCCACCTGGGACCGGTCGGCCCCGAGGGACGCACGCTCGAGGCCGTCGTGGACCGGTCCGCGTGACCGCCCGACGCGCCCGCACCTGCCACGGAGGTCCCGCATGACGCCGTACCTCGGCGAGATCCGCATGTTCGCCGGCGTGTTCGTCCCGGCGGGCTGGGCGCCGTGCGACGGGCGCCTGCTGGCGATCAGCGAGCACGACGCGCTGTACACGCTCCTCGGCACCACGTTCGGCGGGGACGGGCTGGAGTCCTTCGCCCTGCCCGACCTGCGCGGGCGCACGCCCGTCGGCACCGGCACGTCCACCAGCAGCGGCCAGACGTACGTGCTGGGCCAGACCGGCGGGCAGGAGGAGGTCACGCTGACGGTCCAGCAGATGCCCTCCCACCGGCACACGGCGCTCGGGTCCGTCGCGGCCGCGACCAGCGGCGACCCCGCGGGAGGCACGTGGGCCGCGGCCGACGGGACCGCGTTCGGCGACGGGTCGGGCGACGCGTCGATGGCGCCCGGCGCGCTCGCGCAGGCGGGTGGCTCCCAGCCCCACGAGAACCGCTCCCCGGTGCTCGCGGTGCAGATGATGATCTCGTTGTCCGGGGTCTTCCCGGCCCCGGCCTGAGGAGTCCCGTTGGAACCGCTGCTCGCCGAGATCCGTCTCTTCCCGCTGTCGTACGTGCCCGAGGGCTGGCTGGCCTGCCAGGGGCAGATCCTGTCGATCCAGCAGAACCAGGCGCTGTTCGCGCTGCTCGGGACCACCTACGGGGGCAACGGGCAGACGGTCTTCGCCCTGCCCGACCTGCGCGGCCGCGTCCCGCTGCACGCGGGTGCGGGCCGCACGACGGGCACGCAGGGCGGCACGGAGTCGGTGCAGCTCTCGAGCGGGCAGCTGCCGGCGCACTCGCACGCACCCCGCGCGGCCGCCCCGGCGACGGCCGCCGCCCCGGGCGGCGCCCTCTGGGCCGCGACCACGCAGCCGCACTACGGCCCCTCCGCGCAGGTCGCTCTCGCACCGGACGCCGTCGCCGCGGTCGGCGGCGGGCAGGCCCACGACAACATGCCGCCGTACCTGACGATGACGTACGCGATCGCCACGCAGGGCGTCTTCCCCTCCCACGAGGGTGGTGCGGGCGGCGAGCCGTTCGTCGGGGAGATCCGCATGTTCGCGGGGACGTTCACCCCGGGCGGCTGGGCCTTCTGCGACGGCCAGCTCGTGCCGCTGTCGCAGAACACCGCCCTGTTCTCGCTGCTCGGCACGAGCTTCGGCGGCAACGGCAGCTCGACGTTCGCGCTCCCCGACCTGCGGGGCGCCAGCCCCGTGGGCGTCGGGCAGGGCGCGGGTCTGTCGTCGTTCGCGGTCGGCGACCGGGCTGGCGCCGAGACCGTCACGCTCACGGCCGACCAGATGCCCGCGCACACCCACACGCCGCAGGCGACGGCCTCCGCCGGGACGACCGGCAACCCCTCGGGGGCACGGTGGGCGGTCTCGCGGCGCGGGCGCGCGACCGAGCGCCTCTACGGCACGGGCCAGGCGTCGACGATGTCCGGCGCCGCGGTGGCGCCCGCGGGCGACGGCGCCCCGCACCCCAACATGCCCCCGTACACGACGGTGAGCTTCATCATCGCCCTGCAGGGCACCTACCCCCAGCGGCCCTGACGCCGGGTGGCACCCGCGCGGTGCCGCACGGCAGGCTGGGACCTCGCGCACCAGGAGGTCCTGTGAGCACCACCGTACGGACGGCCCTCGTCGGCGCCGTCGCCCTGGCCCTGCTGACGGCGTGCGGGGCCGACGTCGACCTCGGCGGGCCCGACGTGACCGGCACGGTCGAGCGCGCCGGGGCGGTCGGCACGCTCGTGGACGCGTCGGACGACTACTACGAGGGCATGGACCTGCTGCTCGACGAGGCGGAGCTCGTCGACGAGGACGGCGCGGAGCTGGCGCCGCAGGACGTCCTCGACGGCGCGCAGGTCGAGGTGTGGACGTCCGACGCCTGCGCCGAGTCCTTCCCGGTGCAGTGCGGGATCGAGCGCGTGCGCGTCGTCGGCACGTCGGGCTGAGCGTCACGCGGGCCGGATGAGGGTCTGGTGATGAAGCGATTTACATCGTTGACAAGGCCTCTGACGTGCCGTTACGCATGAGCCAGCGCCCACGGCGGGCGCCCGGCTGAAGGGACCACCCATGCAGGCCCACCCCACCTTCGCACCCCGGCCACGCCCTCGCGGGCTGCGCGCCACGGTCGTCGCCGTCGCGCTCGCCGCCCTGGCTGTGACCGGCGCCGGCACGGCACCCGCGGTCGCCGCGACGTACCCCGGCCCCGGTGCCGTCACCGGCAGCGTCAGCCCGGTGCACGACCCGACGATGGTCAAGCGGCCCGACGGCACGTACGTCGTGATCTCCACGGGGCAGAACCTCGACGTCCGCACGTCGACCGACCGCACGCGCTTCACGCACGTGGGCAAGGTGTTCCCGACCGGCGCGTCCTGGACGCTGCCGTACACCGACCCGTCGGACCCCACGGCGCTGTGGGCGCCCGACCTGTCGTACCGCAACGGCCAGTACTACCTGTACTACTCGGCGTCGTCGTTCGGCTCCAACCGGTCGGCGATCTTCCTCGCCACCAGCCCCACGGCGATGCCCGGCACGTGGACGCACCGCGGCAGGATCATCGAGACGTCGACGTCCAGCACGTACAACGCGATCGACCCGAGCCTGACGGTCGACGCGTCCGGCGCCTGGTGGCTGTCGTTCGGCTCGTTCTGGACCGGCATCAAGATGATCCGGCTCAACTCCGAGACGGGGCTGCGCTCCACCACCCAGACGACCGTGCACTCCCTCGCGAGCCGGCCCACCGCGGGCGGGTCGATCGAGGCGCCCACGGTCTTCCGCCACGGCGGCTACTACTACCTGTTCGTCTCGTTCGACCTGTGCTGCCGCGGCGCCGACAGCACGTACCGCACGATGGTCGGCCGGTCGACGTCCATCACCGGCCCGTACCGCGACCGCGCGGGCACCTTGATGACCGCAGGCGGCGGCACGGAGATCCTGGCGAGCCACGGCAGCGTCTACGGCCCCGGGCACCCGGGGGTCGTCACCGACGCGGACGCCGACGTCCTGACGTACCACTACTACACGTCGACGGGCACGCCGCGGCTCGGCCTGAACCTGCTGGGCTGGGACTCCAGCGCCTGGCCGTACGTGTACTGACCGGTGCGGCCGGCCCGTCCGCGGACGGGCCGGCCGCCCGCGGGTCGCGGGCGACCCGCCTCAGCCGCGCAGCACCTTGACCATCGGGCGGCCCTTGGCCAGCTCGTCGACGAGCTTGTCGAGGTACCGGATCTTCTGCATCAGGGAGTCCTCGACGTCCTCGACCCGCACCCCGCAGACCACCCCGGTGATCCGGTCGACCGCCGGGTTGAGCCGCGCGGCCGCGAAGAAGTCCGCGAACGTCGTCCCCGCCGCCAGGTGCCCCGCCAGCTCGGCGTCGTCGAAGCCCGTCAGCCAGCGCAGGACCTCGTCGACCTCGGCCCGCGTGCGCCCCTTGCGCTCCGCCTTGGTCACGTACAGCGGGTACACCGAGCTGACCGGCGTCCCGAAGATCCTGTGCACCCTGCCGAGGGTAGCCACGGCCACCGACGCAAGACGACGGCTCCCCGGCACACAGTCGGGGAAGAGGGCACGACGTGCCCAGGAGGAGGCACCGTGGCACGGACCGGCACGACGCGCAGCCCGGGCGTGATCGCGCTCGTCGCACTCGCCCTCCTGGCCGGCTGCGCCTCCTCCCCCGGCGCGGCCGCGGAGGTACCCGCCTTGCGGGGCGGCGCGCCCGACCTGACCGGCACGGTCGACCGGACGACCGACCCCGACGACGCCCTGCTCGCCGACGCCTCCGACGACGGCCACGACGGCATGTCCCTGCACCTCGACGACACGGCGCTGGTCGACGCCGACGGGCACCCCGTGGACCCCGCGGCCGTGCCCGACGGGGCCGCCGTCGAGGTGTGGGTCGACGAGTGCGCCGAGTCTCTCCCGCCGCTGTGCACCGTCGACGTGGTCCGCGTGACGTCCGCCCTGGCCCCCTGACCGGCCCGCGTTCGCACGCACAGGTCCGGCACAGCCGGCACCGGGCCGGCGTCCGGGTGGTGCGCGCACGATGGTGCGCCCCTCGACGCCCCGGAGCCCGCCGTGCCATCTCGCACCCCCCGCGCGACCACCGCGCTCGTCCTTGCCGTCGCCCTGACCCTCGCGGGGTGCGCACCCTCCGACGGGTCGTCGGCGACCCAGGCCACGACCGACGGGTTCTTCGACACCTCGCGCGTCCACGAGATCGACCTCGTCCTCACCGACGACGCGCTGGACGAGGCCCTCGACGGGTACCTCACGGACGGCGAGAAGGTCTGGGTGCACGGTGACGTGACCATCGACGGGACGACGTTCGAGGACGTCGGCCTGCGCCTCAAGGGCAACTCGACGCTGCGCGAGGTCACGGCGGACACCCCGGCGCAGGACCTGCCGTGGCTCGTCCGCCTCGACAAGTGGGTCGAGGGCCAGGAGCTCGACGGCGTCACGCGCCTGGCGGTGCGGTCCAGCACCACGCAGACCTCGATCAACGAGCTCGTCGCGATGACGCTGCTCGCCGAGGCCGACCTGGAGACGTCCCGCGTCACCGCGACGCGCGTGAGCGCGAACGGCGGCGACGCGTCGCTGCACGCCGTCGTCGAGGTCATGGACGAGCAGTGGGCCGAGGCCACGTTCGACGGCGAGACCATCCTCTACAAGTCCGACGCGGACGGGGACTGGTCGAACCGCGGCACCGACCCGGCCGCCTACACCGAGGCGTTCGACGTCGAGGCCGGCGAGGAGGACTGGCAGCCCGTCGCCGACCTCATGGTCTTCCTCGACGAGGCCACCGACGCCGAGCTCGAGGCCGAGCTGGACGAGCACGTCGACGTCGACCAGCTCGCCCGGTACCTGGCGCTGGAGGACCTCATGGACAACTTCGACGACATCGACGGCCCCGGCAACAACTCCTACCTGGCCTACGACGTCGGGACAGGGGTGTTCACGGTGGTCGCGTGGGACCACAACCTGACGTTCGGGGTGCAGAACGGCGGGCCGGGCGGCGGGGGCGGCGGGGCGCCGGAGGGGATGCAGCCTCCGACCGACGGCGAACGCCCCGAGGGGTTCCCCACCGACATGCCCACGGACCTGCCCGAGGGCTTCCCCACCGACATGCCGACCGACCTGCCCGACGGTGCCGGACGCCCGGGTGACCGGGGCGCGGGCGGCGACGCCGCAGGCGGCGGCCCGGGGGGCGGGTTCGGCGGGGCGTCGAACCCCCTCGCCGAGCGGTTCCACTCCATCGAGACGTTCGAGGCGCTGTACGACGAGGCCACCGAGGACCTGCGCGCCGACCTGTTCACGTCGGGCACGCTCGAGGACGTCGTCGACGCCTGGACCACGACCCTGGGCGAGGGCGCCGCCGACCTGGTCGACGCCGACACCCTCGCCGACGAGGCCGCGCAGGTCGCCGCGTACGCCGACGGCGCGGACGGCTGAGCGGCGTCCCGGCGCGTCGTCGGTGGCTGCGCGCGCACGTCGAGTCGGTAGCCTCCTCGGGTGGGCGTGGTGAGCAGGCACGACGTGCGGGTCTCGGGCGTGCCGGGGGCGCAGCCGCTGGTGCTCGCGCACGGGTTCGGGTGCGACCAGCACATGTGGCGGCTCGTCGCCCCGCACTTCGAGGACGCGTTCACCGTGGTGACGTTCGACCACGTCGGGGCGGGCGGCTCGGACGCCTCCGCGTACGACCCCGTGCGGCACGGCTCGCTGCAGGGCTACGCGGACGACGTCCTGGCGATCGTCCGCGAGCTCGACCTGCGCGACGTGGTGCTCGTGGGGCACTCCGTCTCGGCGATGGTCGCGGTGCTGGCGGCCGTGGCCGAGCCCGACCGGTTCGCCAAGCTCGTCCTCGTCGCCCCGTCGCCGCGGTACGTCGACGACGACGGGTACACCGGCGGGTTCACCGAGGCGGACATCGCCGAGCTGCTGGACTCCCTCGACAGCAACTACCTGGGCTGGTCGAGCACGATGGCGCCCGTGATCATGGGCAACCCCGACCGTCCCGAGCTGGGCGCGGAGCTCACGGCGAGCTTCTGCCGCGCCGACCCCGAGATCGCCCGCCGGTTCGCGCGCGTGACGTTCCTGTCCGACAACCGCGCCGACCTGGCCGCCGTCACGACGCCGACGCTGGTGCTGCAGTGCACGGACGACGTCATCGCCCCGGTGTCCGTCGGCGAGCACGTGCGCGACGCGATCCCGGGCGCGCAGATGGTGCTCCTGGACGCCACCGGGCACTGCCCGCACCTGAGCGCGCCCGAGGCCACGACGGCCGCGATCGCGGCGTTCCTGCGCGACTGAGCCCCGATGCGCGGACCCGAGGACCCCGCCTTCCAGGAGGCGCTGCACCGCGACGACCCGGGTCTCCTCGACGACCACGCCCCGATCGGGTACCTCTCGACCACGCCCGACGGCCTGATCGTGCGCGTCAACGCCACGTTCCTCGCGTGGACCGGGCACCGCCGGGAGGACCTCGTGGGGCGGCGCCGCTTCGTCGACCTGCTGCCCGTCGGCGGCCGGCTCTACCACGAGACCCACTACGCGCCCACGCTGCGCATGCAGGGCACGGCGCGGGAGATCGCCCTGGAGATCCTCTGCGCCGACGGCCGCCGCCTGCCCGTGCTCGTGAACTCGGTGCTCGACCGCGACGCGGACGGCACCGCGCGGGTCGTCCGCACCGCGGTGCTCGACGCCACCGAGCGCCGCCGGTACGAGCAGGAGCTGCTGGCCGCCCGGCGCCGCGCCGAGGAGTCCGAGGCGCGGGCCGTCGAGCTCGCGCAGACCCTGCAGCAGACCCTCATCCCGCCGACCCCGCCGCACGTCCCCGGCCTCGACGTCGCCGCCGCGTACCGGCCCGCGGGCGACGGCCGGCACGTCGGCGGGGACTTCTACGACGTCTTCCAGGTCGCCACCGACGACTGGGTGGTGGTGCTCGGCGACGTGCAGGGCAAGGGCGCCGAGGCGGCCGTCGTCACGGCCCTCGCCCGGTACACCGTGCGCGCCGCGTCGGTCGACCACGACGAACCCAGCGCCGTGCTGCGCACCCTCGACCGTGTGCTGCGCCAGGCGGAGACCGACCGCTTCTGCACCGTCGCCCTCGTCCGCCTGCGCCGCACGGACGGGCGCTGGCGGGCGACGATCGCGTGCGGCGGCCACCCCCTGCCTCTGCTGCGCCGCGCCGGCCTCCCGCCCGGACCGGTCGGCACCTACGGCCCGCTCGTCGGCATCCTGCCCCGGGCCACGTTCACCGACACCGACGTCGACCTCGTCCCCGGCGACGCCCTGGTGCTCTTCACCGACGGCGTCCCCGAGGCCCGGCGCGGCGGTGACTTCTACGGGCCCGACCGGCTCCTGGCCGTCGTCGACACGCACCGCGGCCCGGCGGCAGACGTCACGGACGCGATCCTCGCCGACGCCATCGCCTTCCAGTCCGACGACCCCCGCGACGACATCGCCGTCGTCACCATCGCGGTCGACTGACGCACACGACGTCCCCGCGGGCGGCAGAGGGGCGACGATCCTGCCGCGCATCCTGCGGTACCGGGCTCGCGGCTGGGGCACGATGGGACGGCCCCACCCGGTCGGACGACGAGGAGTGCCGTGACCGCCGCGCGACCTGGGAAGCGCCCGTCCATGGCGCCGGAGGAGGCCGCACCGCGCGGGCGCGGCTGGGTGCTCGAGACCAGCGACCGACGACCAGGCGCGTGGGTCGTGCGGTGCGAGCACGACCGGCCCCTCGTGGTGATCTACGCACGACGGAGCGCCGACCCGCTCCCTCCGGACGACGAGCTCGCTGCGCTCACGCGCGATGCCGTGGGGGCTCTGCTGAGGGACGCCGGGGTCCCCGACGTCGTCGGGTGGACGACCCGGAACGTCACGAACGCCCTGATGATCGCGGCCAGAGACGTCGCCTCGTGGGAGGGCGACGAGTGGCAGGTCGAGCCCGGCGGCGACCCCGCGACATCGTGGGCGACGCCGGCCGACGGCCGGACCCCGTTCGCCTGGCTGCGCGCACGGGGCTCGTCGGACACGCGGATCGGCACCTACCAGGACGACGGCGCGTTCGGGCTCAGCTTCGTCGACGTCCCCGACATCGACGTCATGGCGATCGCCGCGGGCGAGCTCCGCCCCCGGACCGGACTCGATCTCGCCAGGGGCCGCATCCATGGCGCGGACGTCGTCCTCGAGACCGGTGTGGAGGGCGCCCGCGCGGCGACGCTCCTGACGGAGGTCCTCCTGCACGGCGACTCGGGGACGACACTGCTGGTCGCCGCTGAGGCGTACTCACGCAGCGAGTGGCGTCGTCATGACGAGTCGGTCGTCGCGGTCCGCGACCTGTCCGCTGCGGACGTCCTCCCCTGGTCGCCTCCTCGACCTCCATGGCGACCGCCGCCCGTGCCGACCTGAGCACGGTGCGCGGCGACGCCGGCGGGGTCAGGGCACGACCGGTGACCCACCGACGGTCCGACCGATCCCGCAGGAATGGGCGCCGGGGCGCCGGACACCCACCAGTCGACCGAGGAACCCGTCGCGTCGAGGCGGTCGGCCGCCTCGAGCACGTGCCGCTCGACAGCCGGCGGCAGGCGGACGCCATGCTCCTCGACGTAGTGCGCCAGGCCCTCGGGCCACGCCAGCACTCCGTCGGTCAGCTCGCCGGAACCGTTGTTCCGCCCGCACATGCGGCAGGGCGACAGCCCCATCCAGCCCCTGTAGTAGGTCCCGTGGCGGAGGTATCCGACCACGCCGAAGCGGTCGTCCTCGTCCCACTCCTCGTCGACGAGGTCGTGCGGATCCGGGAGCTCGGGATGTGTCGCGTTGCGCCAGTACCCGATCATGTGCAGCGTGGGCGCGGGGCCGCTCGGCGCTCCGGTCGCCTCCACGCCGCGCGTGCTCTCGGTCATCCGACCTTCGCCTGCATGTGCGCGGCGAACCCCACCGCCCCGGCACGGTGCAGCGCGCGGAGGACCTGCGTCGGCGTGGTCGGAGGACGCGTCTTCGCCGCCGCCCTCGACCAGACGACGTGGACCATCGCCGACTCGTCGAGATCCACGAGGTCGAGCAGGAACTCGTCCGCGCTGAGGGCGTGGAGGCCGAGTTCCGCCATGGGCGCCGGCGGGAAGTCGCTGAGGTTCGCGGTGACGACCGCCTCGGCCCCGCCGCGGATCGCGGCCGCCACGACGTGCCGGTCGTCGGGATCGCCGCCCAGGACGATCCCGTCGACGAGCGCTTCCCACCCGTGGACGAGGGCATCGTCGAACGCCGAGTTCATCGCGTGCAGGCGTGCGTCCACCCGGGACGGGTCCAGATGTGGGCGGACACGCACCACCGCCGCGCGCACCTCGTCAAGGATGCGGGCCGACCACAGCGGGCGGTAGAGGCCGGCCTCTGCTGCTCCCAGCAGCACATCGGCGAGCGCGACGGGCACGAGTACGTTCGCGTCGAGCACCGCACCGAACGTCACTCGGACGCCCCGGCGCGGCGCGCCTCACGGAGTGCCTCCGTGTAGTCGGCGGCCGAGTCCTCGTAGAGACCGTCTTCGATCGCCTGGCGGGTCATCTCGTCGAGGATCGCGCGACGGGTCACGCTTCGGCGCTCGCGGTACGCCAGGACGTCGTCGAGGCGAACACGCCGGTGCCGCGTGGTCTTCTCGAAGGGGATCTCATGACTCTCGAGGAGCTTCACGAGGGTCGGCCTGGATATCCCGAGGAGGTCGGCCGCCTGGCTGGTGGTCAACCGCGTCGCCACGGGCGCGACCATGATGGCTTGACCGTTGCGCATGGCGTCGAGCACCTGCTCGAGCACGTCGTGCACCTCACCGGGCAGGACGATCTCCGTACCGTCTTGCCCCCGCAGACGCGCGGAAGGCTGCCGGAGGACGGCGGCGAGCGCGTCGATGACGCCGCCGTCGGCGACAGGAAACGTCACGGGACTCGCGGCAGTGGCGCTCATGGCTTCATGATCCGAACAAGACGAAAAAATCGCAAGTCCCGGCTCCATGTCGCGGCGCCCTTGCGGACCCGCGCCGCCACGCCTGTCGTGAGAGGTGCCCTGAGAGAGATGCACTGCGCCGCGGCAGTCCCCGCGACGACGGGGACGCGGCGCGGCTAGGTTCGCCCGCATGACGCAGAGCCGGGACGACGTGGTCACGCTGTGGCGGCCGACGGGGCCGAACGAGCTCGCGCTCGTCGAGGCCACGGGGTTCCGCCGCTGGCCGCCGCGGCTGCCCGACCAGCCGATCTTCTACCCCGTCCTGAACGAGGACTACGCCGTGCGCATCGCCCGCGACTGGAACGTGCCCGCCTCGGGCGCCGGGTTCGTCACGCGGTTCGACGTGCGGCGCGCGTTCCTCGACCGCTACGACGTCCAGCAGGTCGGCGGCCAGACGATCCTGGAGTACTGGATCCCGGCCGAGGACCTGGAAGAGCTGAACGACAACATCGTCGGCACGATCGACGTCGTCCAGCGCTTCGGTGCGGACCGCCCGCGCTGACCTCGGCTACCGCGTCCGGTCGCCCGTACTCCCGCTGAGCCTGGCCCGACGGAGGTCCCGGACTGTGAACAGTGCGGACGCGGCGCACGCCAGGAGCATGGTCATCAGCCACCAGTCGAACACCCGGGCGGCCACTGCGGCGCCGGCGATCTCCAACGCGGCGACACCGGGCAGCACCTTCTCGCGCGTCGTCATTCGAGTGGCCCCCTTGCGTCGTGACCGCGAGGCGCGGTGCGCCGCACAGCCTGCGTCGTGACCGTCGGGCCACCCCTCAGGTCTACCGCACGGCGAGCACAGCACGCAGTCCTTTCGCGGGTGTTCTGGCTGATCACCCGTGCGTAGGCCGTGCCAGGGCACAGACGTCCGCCGGGGCGTCCGGGTCCTCGTGCTCGATCTCGTACGCGCACTCCCCGCAGCCGTCGCCGGGCTCGTGCTCGCGCCACTCGTGGCCGCACGCAGCGCAGGTCGGGCGAGGCGGGCGCCTACGCATGCGGCCTGCTTGGCGGGAGCATCGGCCAGTCGGCGGGCGGGTCCTCGCCGACGCGGCCGTCGATCGCCTCGCGCAGCAGGTCCATGTGACCGGTGTGGCGGCCGTACTCCTCGACGAGGTCGTGCAGGTGGCGGCGGATGCTGGGGCGGGCGCCGTCGAGCTCCAGGTGGCCGGGCCGGTCGAGGCCGCCGGCGTCCACGAGCTCGCGCATCGTCGCGCGCGACCGGCCCACGGCTGCCGCCCAGATCCCGTAGACCTGGTCCGCGGTCTCGTCGGGGTCGACCGTGAACTGCCACCGGGCCACGTCGTCCTCGGGCACCAGCCTCCACGTCACCGGCGGGCGCCCGCCGATGCGCCAGCTGAACACGTCGTCCTCGCACACCGCC
This sequence comes from Cellulomonas sp. SLBN-39, assembly GCF_006715865.1. Classification (NCBI taxonomy): domain Bacteria; kingdom Bacillati; phylum Actinomycetota; class Actinomycetes; order Micrococcales; family Cellulomonadaceae; genus Cellulomonas; species Cellulomonas sp. SLBN-39. The sequence continues at coordinate 650,125 of NZ_VFOA01000001.1, forward strand.
AGGTGCTTGAGCAGCCCGCCGACGCTGAGCTCGGACGTCGGCACGGGGCGCCGGCGCAGCTGCTCGACGTCGAGGTCGTCGGCCTTCCAGCGGAACGTCGCACGCAGCCGTTCCAGCGTGCCCGTCAGGTGCTCGACGTCGGTGCCGGCCAGCGGCGGCTCCCACAGCGGATCGGTCATGGCACTCCCCCTGACGACGACGTCCCACGGTGCGGTTCGCACCCTACGCCCGGGCACCGACGTCGTCCGGCCCGGGGCCGGCCTCGTGCGCCGTCGGCGAAACCGGCGGCAAAGGCGACGACACGCCTTGCCCCCGGTGCTCCAATCGGGTGATGAGCACCGACGCCGCCGACGCTCCCCCGCCCGTCCCGCTGCGCTGGCAGAACATCGCGGTGCTGTGGGGGTTCGTGCGCCCGCACATGCGCACGGTCGTGATCGGCACGGTGCTGGGCCTGGGGGCGACCGCCACGGCGCTGACCATGCCGATGGCGACCAAGTGGGTGCTCGACACCCTCGGCACGGGCGTGTCGCTGCGGGGGCCGGTCGCGCTGCTTGTGGGGCTGCTGGTGCTCGGCTCGATCACGGGGATGATCCAGTGGATCGTGCTGGGGCGGCTGGCCGAGAACATCGTGCTCGACGCCCGCCTGGCACTGGTCGGGCGGATGCTGCGGGGTCGGCTGGGCGACGTGCAGCGCCGCACCCCCGGCGAGCTCGTCACCCGCGTCACCTCGGACACGGTGCTGCTGCGCGAGGCCGCGTCGTCGAGCATCGTCCAGCTCGTCAACGGGCTGGTGTCGCTGGCCGGGACGATCATCCTCATGGCAGTGCTGGACGTGCCGCTGCTGCTGTCGACGCTCGGGGCGATCGTCGTCGTCGCCGTGCTCATGGGGCTGCTGCTGCCGCAGATCGGGGTCGCGCAGCGCAAGGCGCAGGAGTCCATCGGCAACGTCGGCTCGACCCTGGAGGGTGCGCTGCGGGCGCTGCGGACCGTCAAGGCCAGCGGCGCCGAGGACCGGCAGGCCGAGCAGGTGACCGTGCAGGCCCGCGAGTCCGCCCGGCACAGCATCCGCGCGGTGTACGTCACGGCGTTCGCGTGGACCATCGCCGGCGGCGGCATCCAGCTCGCGATCATCGTGATCCTCGGCGTCGGGGCGTGGCGCGTCGACGCCGGGACGCTCCAGGTGTCGACGCTCATCGCGTTCCTGCTCTACGCGTTCAACATCGTCGACCCCATCACCACCCTCACGGGGGTGTTCACGCAGCTGCAGTCGGGCGTCGCGGCGGCCGCGCGCATCCGCGAGACCGAGTCCATCCACATCGAGGACCTCACGGCCGGCCGCGACCACCCCGAGCCCACCGGCACGGGCGACGCCCCGCCCGTCCTCGCCCTGGAGGGCGTGCGCCTCACGTACCCCGGGGCTACCGGACCTGCCGTCGACGGGGTCGACCTGGCCGTCCCGCGCCGCGGCCACACCGCCCTCGTCGGCCCGTCGGGCGCCGGCAAGACCTCCGTCATCTCGTTGCTGCTGCGCTTCCTCGAGCCCGACACCGGCACCCTGCGCCTGGACGGCGTGCCGTACGACGAGCTGAGCATCGCCACGGTGCGCGCCCGGTTCGCGTACGTCGAGCAGGAGACCCCGCTGCTGTCCGGCACGGTCCGCGACAACCTCACGTTCCGGTACCCCGAGGCCACCGACGACGAGATCTGGGACGCCCTGCGCGCCGTGCGCCTGGAGGCCACGGTCCGCGCGCTGCCCGAGGGCCTCGACACCCCCGTGCAGGCCACCGACCTGTCCGGCGGCGAGCGTCAGCGCGTCGCCCTCGCTCGCGCCGTCGTCCGCCGCCCCGCGGTGCTGCTGCTCGACGAGGCGACCGCCCAGCTCGACGGCCTCACCGAGGTCGCCGTGCAGGACGTCATCCGCCGCACCGCACGCGACGGCGCCGTCCTGACCATCGCGCACCGCCTGTCCACGGTGGTCGACGCCGACCAGATCGTCGTCCTCGAGTCCGGCCGCGTCCGCGCGCGCGGCACCCACGCCGAGCTCCTCGCCACCGACGACCTCTACCGCGAGCTCGTCGCCGCCCTCCGCATCGCCGAGCAGGAGGAAGCCTCTGCCGAGCCGCTCCCCGAGCCCGAGACCGCACCCCTGACCTGACGGTCCCGCGGCGCGCGACCGGCGGGCCCGGTGCTCAGACCACGCCCTCCGGGGCGAGGGCGTCGGTGAGGAGGCTGACGAGCGCGTCGAGCTGGACGTTCGTCGACGAGTCGGTCTCGTCCTCCTCGGCGCCGTCGAGCGCACGGGCTGCCAGGCCGGACTTGCTGTCGATGAGCTCGGCGATCTTCGAGTCGATGGTCTGCGCGGCGATGATGCGCCACGCGGTGACGGGCTCGGACTGGCCGATGCGGTGGATGCGGTCGATGGCCTGGGTCTGCTCGGCGTCGGTCCAGGAGAGCTCGGCGAGCACCAGGTTGGACGCGACCTGCAGGTTCAGGCCCACACCGGCGGCCATGAGCGAGCACACCGCGATCGAGACCTCGGGGTCCTCGGTGAACGCGGTGATGTTCTTCTCGCGGGCCTTGGGGGTCTGGTCGCCGCGGATCGACGCGTAGCGGATGCCCCGCTCGGCGAACGTCTGCTCGGCGGTGTCCATGACGTCGACGTGCTTGGCGAAGAACACGACCTTGCCGACGTTGCGGGCCAGCTGGGCGGCGTAGTCCGCGGCGAGCCCGGCCTTGGCCTGGCCGATGCGCCGGACCATCGTGAAGACGTTCTCGCCCTTGGCCTTGGAGCTGGAGTCCTTGAGCTCGGCGGCCGCGACCCGGCGGGCGAGCTCGAGGTCCACACCGGCGACGGCGGACTCGCCGCGCGCCTCCAGGGCGGCCTGGTAGCGCTGGACAAGACGGCGCGTGAGCACCTCCTCCGCGGCACGGATGGACCGGCCCACGGCCCCGTCGAGCTCGACGGGCAGGTCCGCGACGCGGCGGGCCGGGATGTCGTCGACCACGTCGACCTTGCGCCGACGCACGACGCCCATGTCGATCACGGCCGAGCGCGCGGCCGCCGCGAAGCCGCGGTCGGCGGGCGTCAGACCGGTGTCCTCCAGCGCGTTCATCAGCGGGCCGAGCGGCTGGGTGTCGTCGATCCAGCCGAGGAACTGCCAGATCGCCCGGAAGTCCTCGATGTCGTTGATCAGCGGCGTGCCGGTCAGCGCCATGAGCAACGGCCGGGCGGTGCGCTCGCGGATCCGCTCGGAGATCGCCAGCACGTGCTGGGACCGCTGCGAGGACTTGTTCTTGATGAAGTGCGCCTCGTCGACGACCATGCCGCGGAACCCGTGCTCGCCGAGCCACCCGACGTGCCGGTCGAGGATCTCGTAGTTCACGATGATGACGTCGGCGAACCCGTCGACCTTCTCGCCGTCGCCGTGCACGACCGTCGCCCGGCGCAGCGGCATCCACATGCCCACCTCGTGCGCCCAGTTGGTCTTGACCACGTTCGGCGCGACGACGAGCAGCGGGAACGCGTCGGCGGCCTGCGCGGCGAGCAGCGCCTGCGCGGTCTTGCCGAGCCCCGGCTCGTCGGCGAGCAGGAAGGTGCGGTGCCCGCGGGTGGTCGCGGCGACGACCTGCGACTGGTGCGGCATGAGCTCACGGCCCAGCAGGCCGGGCACGGGGCGCGGGTCGGGCAGCGGCATGCACGCCGGCGCCCCGGGGCCGGCCTGCTCGAACGAGCGGAACAGCGGCTCCAGCAGCTCCCACCCGGCCAGCCGGCGCGGCTTGGCGGCGACCCGCTGGGCGGCGGCCTCGAAGTCCGGGGCGAGGAACGGGTTGGCGAGCTGGCGCGAGAGCACCGACCGCGGCACCACCCGCTTGTCCGCGCCCGGCGCTGGCGTCGGGGCCGGTCGGGCGGGCTCCGGGTCTTCGGTGGGCTCCAGCCCGCCGGCGCGCATCACCGTGGCCTTGTAGGTGCGGGCGGCGTCGGAGACGCGGGCGTCCTCGGCCAGCAGCTCCAGCAGCGACGTGTCGCGCGCCGCGATGCGGGCGAGCTGCGTGGCGACCCCGTCGAGCCGCTTGAGCTGCTCGGCCCTGCGCCCCTGCGTCAGCGTGGCGTCGCCCATCACGCGGGCGCGCTCCTCGCGCACGATCAGCGCGACCACCTGGAACTTGGTGCGCGTGCCCGGCTTCATCGGCGGCCGGGAGACGGCGTTCTCCACCTCGCGGGCGATGTCGGCGAGCACCGGCACGATCCCGCGCTCGGCGGGGCGCTGGGCCCGTCCGCCCGCGGGTCGCCGACCGGGCTCGGCGCTCGCGCGACCGGTCCGACGCTGCCCTGCTCGCGCCACATCTCCTCCTTCTGCCTCCCCCGGCACGGACGCAGCGCGCCGTGCGACGGGCATGCCCGAGCGGGACGGGCGCGGGGTCCTCGGGCAGCGTCCTGCTGCCGTCGCCTGCCGCGACGCGCTCGGGTACGACGGGCGTCGACCGGCCGGCGGTGCCTGGTGCCCACACGCCGCGGTCCGCTTCCGTGACCCCGGCACACCTTCTCACGGCGAGGCCCTCACGGGCACGGGTGACGGGGCACGCGCCGTGAGACGTGCGCCGCAGGCACGACGACGGCGCCGCACCCGGAGGGGGGTGCGGCGCCGTCGTCCTGCGCGGCGTGGAGCCGGGGTCGGATCAGGTCAGCTGCAGGACAGGGCTCCCGGGGCGGGTGCGCTGCCGTTGCCGATGAACCCGAAGGTGGTGGTCTGGCCGGCGGCGACCGACCCGTTGTAGGCGGCGTTGCTCACGACGCCGTTGGCGAGGACGCCGTTCCACACGTTGCTGGTCGACACCCCGCCGGGCAGGGTGACGCGCCAGCCGTTGATCGACGACGTGCCGGCCCGGACCGTGACGGTGGCCTGGTAGCCGCCACCCCAGCTGTTCGCGATCGCCAGGCTCGCCGAGCACGTGCCCGTCGGGGGCGGCGTCGTGGGCGTGGGCGTCGGGGTGGGGGTGGGCGTCGGCGTCCCGGTGGGCGTCGGGGTGGGGGTCGGCGTCGGGGTGCCCGTGCCGCCCGCGTTCAGGGTGTTGAGGGTGCTCGTGTACGCGGCCTTCTTGTTGCCCGAGCCGTCGAACAGCAGCGGCGTGCCCGAGGCACGCCACGAGTCGGTGTCCCGCACGCCCCACACGGTGATGCCCGTGCAGCGCGCCACGTTGAGGCAGGCCTGCACCACGCGGCGGTAGTTCTCCGCCTGCGCGGCGCCCGAACCCTCGATGTCGAGCTCGGTGATCTGCACGTCCACACCCAGCGCCGCGAAGGACGAGAGGGTGGTCTGGTAGTTGCTGGGCACCGGGCTCTGGGCGTTGAAGTGCGACTGCAGGCCCACGCAGTCGATCGGCACGCCCCGCGCCTTGAAGTCCCGGACCATGGTGTAGACCGCCTGCGTCTTCGCGTGGGTCCAGTCGTCGGTGTTGTAGTCGTTGTAGCAGAGCTTGGCGTTCGGGTCGGCGGCGCGGGCGGCGCGGAACGCGGCCTCGATCCAGTCGTTGCCCGTGCGCTGCAGGTTCGAGTCGCGCCGGGCACCGGAGGACCCGTCGGCGAAGGCCTCGTTCACCACGTCCCAGGCGTAGATCTTGCCCCGGTAGTACGTGGCGACCTGGGTGACGTGGTTGAGCATCGCGTTGCGCAGCGCGGTCCCGGACATGTTCTGCATCCAGCCCGGCTGCTGGGAGTGCCACGCCAGCGCGTGCCCGCGGACCTGCTTGCCGTTCTGCCGGGCCCAGTTCACGATCCGGTCGCCCTGGGTGTAGCTGAACTGCCCCTGGGACGGCTCGGTCGCGTCCATCTTCATCTCGTTCTCGGCCGTGATCATGTTGAACTCACGGTTCGCGATCGTCGAGTACGTCGAGTCCGACAGCCGGCTCGCCGCGATCGCGGTGCCGAAGTACCGCCCGCTCTCGCCCGCAGCCGCCTGCAACGTGCTGCCCGCAGCAGCAGCCGGCAACGCCATCGTCACCGCCAGTGCAGTAGCGGCCAGGCCGCCCACGAACGCGCCCAGCCGGCGACGTCGGGCCCTCAGGTCGGGGTTCGTCATCGATCCCTCCTCAGTGGTCGAAGCGCCGGCAGCAGCCGGCGCCCCACCCTGAGCGCGCGACCTGGAGGGGGTCAACAGACGGACGTCTTCCAGATAGTTTCGATCGTCGACCCGAAACGCTTATTCACCCTTCCGGGTGACACTTGGGTCGGTTTAGCCGCCCTCCGGGGACGCGAGGACCACGCGCCCGAACAGGCCAGAGGCATGGTCCGTGGCCATCTGCCGACACTTTCGACGGCCACGACGCGCCGGCGGATCGACAGCGACGTGCGGCACCCTCCCGCGAGGTCCGAGCGCGGTTCCAGCGCGGCGGCCCGGTAGTGTCGCCGCGTCCGTTCAGACGCCGCAGCCCGGCGCCCCGTGGGCACATGTCGGGACGTCGTCCTGGTTCGCGGGACGGCGACTCCTCTCGTGCACGGAGGTGCAGACCATGCAGGTGACGCTCCATGTGCTGGCAGCGGTGTCGGGCATGGCACTGATGACTCTCGCCGGCGCCCGCACGTCGTCACGTGCGGCGGTGCCGTGGCAGATCGCCGCGTGCGTGGGGTACATCGCCGTCGGCGTCGGTGGCCTCCTCGGCTCGGACGGCCTGCCGACGTGGTCCGTGTACTTCCTGATCGGAGGCGGGTTCGGCGTCCTCGCCTCCGTCGTGCTCCACGGGGCGAAGCGGCGCACGCTCCAGCAGTAGTTGCGGCCGCGACCGCCCGCGGCACATGCGCGTCCGGCGACGCGGCACTGACCTTCTCGCACCGCGGCACCTGACGAGATCCCCGATGCCGTCGGCCCTCCTAGGCTGGTCCCATGCGCCTGACGGAGCCAGCACACACGGACACGCTCCTTCTGCGAACCGACTACTCCGACGACGCCGCCTGGCGCGCTGTGGTTGCCGCCGTATCGGAGTCGTACGACGACGGCGACACCGAGCGACTCGGGCCGCTGATGCAGCCTGTCGAGTCGCCGGAGCTGGACGGCCTGACGCCACGCGACCTGGTCGAGCTGCCCCGCGACGGGTACATGTCGTGCCTGGGGGTGGCCGACGCCCAGTCGATGAGGGACCTCACCATCGTGCTCGTCGACCTCAACCCGTACAACGAACAGGTCGGACGTACCTTCCGCGTCGTCCCGGAGCAGATCGAGCCCATCCTGGTGAACCTGTCGATCGGCAACATGGACTTCTTCGAGTTCGCCGACTCCGCAGGCCCGGACGGCGTGTTTCGCGGGTTCGGACGATCGGCGACCACCGGCTGACGCCAGCACGCGGGGCGAGCGGGCCTGGCCCGCGCAGCGACGAACCAGGTCCGCTCCCCGCCCCCTTCACTACCCCGTCCTGGCCTCCCGGACTTCGGTCATGCCACGACGAACAGCGAAGCCAGTCGGCCCGACGCAGTGACGGGGAGCGTGGCTTTGTGGGAAGACCGGCGCGCCGGACGGCGTGCAGGACCGCGACTCCCCTGGCCGGCGCTCAGTCCAGTGCGTCGGCGATCCGGAACGACGCCCCGCACAGCGAGCACGTCGCACGACCGAACAGCTGCCGCAGCTCGCGGGCGACCTCACCGTGCCCGTGCTCCCGGCACAGCTCCAGCAGCCGCACCTCGGCCGGCCCCAGGTCGCCGGGCTCAGCCTCTCGCACGGCGATGCCGTCGGTCTCCCCCTCCTCGTCCACGATGACAAGCACGCCGTCGACCACCTCCACGCACACGGCCTCCGCGCACGACGGACAGTCGGCTTCGATCTCCCCGTCGACCAGCGCCTCGAGGTGCGACGACCACGCACCCAGGTCCTCGACGGCGGCCACGGCCAGCAGCGTCCAGATCACGTCGGTGCGCGCCTCGACGAGACCGACCTTGCGCGATGCAAGCTGCCGCAGCGCGGCGATCTCCTCTGCGTGCTCGTCCCGCTCCGAGCCCGCACCCGCCGGCACGTCCATCGCCCCGATGATCGCCGCCGCGAGGTGCAGCGCCGGGTCCACCGCCACGTCGGGCCGCGACCGCGCCATCTGCACCAGCGCAGGCAGCGCCGCATAACTCGCCGGCGCCACCGACCCCTGGTGGCACAGTCGCGACCACAGCTCGTCCCAGACCGGCGCCCGCATGTCCGTCACCTCGGCGGCCCGGGCCAGGAGCCGCGGCATCTCGTCCGCGCTCCCGTACACGTCCAGCACGTCAGCCCACTCCGTCACGGCTCCGAGCCAACCACCCCGCCCGTCCGCTCGGGCCGGATCAGGCCACCCGATACCCCGCGCACCACGGCGCACATGTGTGCCCCGTTCGTCAGCGCTCAACGACGCGGCCCAGCGACGTGATGAGCGTTCCTGGCGGGACGTCGGCCCGTTCGAGCGCGAACAGGAAGAGCATGAACTCGGTCTCGTCGACGAGATCCGGATCTTAGGGGTGGTTGAGGTTCGCCTCGGCGATCAGCTCGTCCCCATCCGGGCGCAGGCACCTGGCGTGGAACGCGTGCACGGCGAAAGGCCGCCAGCGCGGGCCGCTCTGCAACTCCCCGAAGACCACGATGAAGTCACCGGCCCTGCGGCCGACGGGCTCGTAGAAGCGCCCGTCCGTGAGGAACCGGATCTCGGCACTCAGCTGGTGCTCGAAGGCCACGGGCGGAGCATAGGTGTCACCGCGTCCGGAACACCCCTGTCTCGGGGATACGCAAGGGTGGACGTGCCGACCGCGGCCAGCAGATCCGTCGTCGACGGGCCACAAGTCTGCTCGTGATGCTCGAGACGGCTCAGGACTCGGCAGGGACCCGAGCCTGCCGCGACCGCATGGCAACGACTCCGAGGCCCGCGCCCGCCACCACGGCGATCAGCCACGCGCCGAGCCATGGACGTGTCAGCGGGATGAACCACCCCGCCATCGTGAACGCGAGGCCTACCGCGCCAGCGAGGTCGAACCAGCGCCCGACCCGGGGCGAGATGAAGGAGTCCCACGTCGTGAGAGCGACGCCGTAGAAGGGACGAACGGCGATGAATGCGGCCGCGAACGTCGTCACGCACGCCAGCACTGCGGTGAGCGCGCTCGGCATGGACGATTCCCCCTCTGAGTCCCCGGTCGACGCGACCGTCGATGCACCGCGAGCACGCTGTCAATCCCGGCGCGCTGAACGTAGCAGCGCCCTGCGGCAGAACCTGAGGACCCTGGCCGAGCGACTCGACCTCGATCGTCCACCGAGTCAACGGCCTCGACGGCGACTACCCGCTGCGCGCGTCGGATCACGTCGGCCACGTCCGGATGGCTCGCATCGAGCCTGGACCATGACGACCCGCCCTTCACGTGCACGCGCGAAATCTCCTCGCCTGTGCATCTCCCGCTCCGTACGGTGAGCGCCAGCCCGCCCAAGGCGTGTCTAGCCGGTAACGGCACGCTCTGCCCGCAGTCGGAGAAGGTGGCTGCCCGTTCGAGCCGGGCCGGGTCCGGGGCCCTCCTCGCACTGCGGGTGCGATGGAGGGCCCGCCCCCGGCGGCGTCAGCCGCCGACGACCGTCACCAGCAGCGCGTCCTCCTGGCGCATCTGGTCGGTCACGGCAGCCGCGTCCGCCTCGAGGCGCGCGAAGGTCTCAGGGCCGATGCCGACGAGCTGGAGGAACTGGACCCGGCCGTTGGGTGTGTGGATCTCGCCCAGCTCAGGGTCGGCGACGAGGAGGACACCGTTCAGCGGAGTCTCCGGGCCATCCGAGTGAGGGTGCCCGGTGATCGAGCTGCCGATCGTGAAGAAGCTCCCGTCGGCGAGCAGGACTCCCGCGTCGGACGCCCACTTCGCCACCCGCTGCAGCACCGTGAACGGCCACCCGGGCGCCTCCCCCTCAGCACCCGCGTCCCGCACACGCCACGTCAGCTCGTAGCCCCAGCCGCTGAACCCGTCGTTGTCGCCCTCGTCGTCGTCGAAGAGGTTGCTCAGCCCATACGTCACGTAGTGCCAGTGGTCGCCGGCCCGGTACGCGCTGCACCCCTGCAGCACCGAGCCGAACGCGCGCCCAGGGGCATAGGCCACGTGCCGCGGCGGCTGGTCGCCGTACAGCCGCCGACAGGCCGCATCGATCGCGTCCCATCCCGCAGCAGTCACTTCCCCGGACTCTGCAGCGACGCCCTCCGTGCCGTCAGCACCCGACGGACCCATCCCCGCGCCGTCGCCCTCAGGTCGGCCGCTCGTCTCGGACACCCGTGCGCTCCTCGCCCTCGTCACCGAACTGATGCCGGTGAAGCCTGCCACGCCGGAGGTCGGCGGACTCGCCGCTCGCTCCCTGACCAGCACGAGTGCGCCTCGTGAGGCCCGTCAATCGGATCGTCCGAAGTCCCGACACCCGCTATAGGAGTTCGATCCTGGATTGTGGATAACGCTCTGACCTGCGGAAATACATGCGGGCAGTTCGCGTGATGACCCCGTTCCGGGTTGCTCGCTGACCACACGTTGACCACGGATGACCTGACTCTCAGTGTTGGCACCTTGGGCCATTGCGCACGCGACGATCGGTACGGAAGCGACCGCTGGGTAGTCGCCCTGACACGTTCTACGCCGCGCGACCAGAGCGCGTAGCAGTGCGCACGACGGCGGGCTCGACGCCCGCGACGTTTGGCGGTCAAGCGTCGGGCTTGCGAGACGCTCCGCACTCGGCAACCCATCACCCGACGCCGCCGTGCCCCAACCGCGTCGCGAGCCGAGCAGATGGGGCGTCGTCCTCCGGACGTCCTCGGAACCACGTACGTCCCGAGCACCCTAAGCCACCCGGCCGAGCGCAGGGCCGTTCAGGATAGGTCGGAAGTCCGGTCGGTTGGGCCGCCCGTCACGCGCCCGTACGAGGGATCGAGCTCGACGACTCGGTGGATGAGCGAGAGCAGGTTCGGCCCAACGTGTCGCTCGACTAGGCCTGGCTTGACTCCCAATGGCTTCTCGGACTCGGCGACGAGCCCCACGTCAATGGATGTCCCCGACACGTCGTGCACCCGAGCGACGACGCAGGCGTACGCGCGGCTTCTCATGCGAAGCCTTTCCGTCACATCCCTCGGGACTGCTCGGCCCTCCTGGAACCTCAAGTACTTGTCCCACTCCTCGCCAGGGTCTGGGAGGTCCAGCAACTGGTCTGCGTTGCCGAACTTCGCTGCCCATGCAAGCGTCCCCTGATCGGCCGGCAAGACCGTCCTGCCAGAGTCGGCGTACGGCTTGAAGTTCGAGTCGCGAGCCACCCGTCGCCATCCAGAAGGCGAAAGGACGTACAGCGTCAACCGCCAAGGAGCCTCAAGCTCGAGTTCGACGGCCAGGGTGCCGAGGAAGTCCTGAATCCGCGTCCCTGCTTTGAGGCGGGCCTTGATTGCTGCTAGCTCGTTCGCCTCGGACCTCTCCTCGAGCATCGCGCCCCACGACGCGTACCCGTACAGGATGAGCGAGATGATGAGCAGCCCGAGGGCAAGCCACGGACTCGCAAGTGTCGCGACGCCCGTGACGAGCCCGGCGACGCCAAGGACCTCGCCACGAGAGCGAGCCACACGGCGTGCGTTCTCGCGCAATGTCGACATCCCGATCACCTACCGGGAAGCGCCGTCCGCTTCCCAGCGCCCGGCATCGATCGCTCTGAGCTGGGCAACGGTGAGCGCAGGTGTCTCGTAGATCGGGGCTTGTGCCTGGTAGCCGGCCGCAGCGAGTTGTGCGACGAGCTCTTCGCTTCTGTCCTTGGGGAGGGCCTCCAGCAGTCGCCCTCCGGGCTCAAGGACCTTCACCGCGAGGACGGGCGGCAGCGACGACAGCTCGTCCCACACCGCCTCCAAGGGCACTCCGTAGTACTCCGCAAGCACACCCAGAGTTGTCCACGCATCCTCGGGCAGCGACGTCAGCAGTTCGGCGAGGCCCGCCCGCGTGACGGGACTGCCCTCCGTCTCGTCATTCGCAAGCGCGGGGCGAGTCCAGATCCGAAGGGCGACCTCGGCCAGCTCTCGGGATCGGGCTAATATCTCTCTTTCGGTCCACTGATCGTGTTTGGTAAGGTCAACCGACAACCGAACAAGGGAGTCGAGGTAGAGGGCGCGCTTCTGCGGAAATATGCGCCGACCCAGCTCCGGATTGTATCCTGTTAGCGTCAGATTTCCAAGCGTATGGACGCGGGCGTACGTTCTTTCCGGGATGTCGCCCAGTTCCATCAAGTAGTCGCGCCAGTCGTCGCTGATTCTCTGAGGCATGACGTGCTCGACCTGAAGATCCCGAGTGTCGACTAGCTCCGAGCCCGCGGTTGCCCATTCGATCCGCTCAAGAATGAACTTGACCTGCGTAGTTTGCGCCGTCGCATAAAGCGGCGTCGAGATGGCACGTTCACGAACCTCTTCATCGGTCGGCCAATAGCGTTGGTCAGCGGCGAGCAGCCTCGCGAGCTGGGGTGCTAGCGGCCCGTCGTTGAGCAACGGAGGAATGCCCGTCAGGATGCGGTTGAGATTGTTTGTAGGAATGGCACAGATTGCGCGCCTTACCATGAAGGATAGAACATGATCCAGCGCCTCGGCTACATCGCCGGTCTCCGCCAAGTCACCCGCGTGACGGCTGAGGAGCTCAAGCGTTAGCGAAATATGGGTGGAGCTACCCCAAGCCGCCAAGTCGTGGAGGCGCCGCAGTACCGCCGCGGGCAATGCTGCATTCTCAGGGTCCGCGAAGGCTGCGCTCTGTAGTGGGGGTGGGTCGATCACGGCAGCATAAAGCCAGGACTCTCGGTGGAGTCGCTCGAGCTCCCGGGCGATCGTCGCCGACCCGGTCCGGCTTGAGGAGCCGGACAGCCGGTCGAGCCGCCGCTCGTAGGCAGGGTAAAGATCCTTCTGGGTGGCCTTCGCGTCAGTCCTGGCTACCTGAGCCCACAGGTACCGTTGTGCTTCCGTTTCGCCAAGCTTGACTTCCATAGGCTGCCACAGTTCCGTGTGCGCCTCTTCGACTATGTCTGGATTGAGCGACATGAAGAAGCGGTTTCGAACGAGGTCAAGCGGCGACAGCTTCTGCCCTGCGTGATTCAGCGTGTGGAAGATGTGATTCACGTTGTCGCCAGGCGAGGTCGTGATATCCACGATCAGCAGGCGGAGCAGGATGGCGATCTCGAGGCGACCGAAATCGACCTGACCGTCCCGCCGCGCGAGGCCTCTGATCGCTGATGTGAAGTATGAGTACGCACGTCCTGGCTGCCCCGTCGGCTCGCCTTCAAAGAGGGTCTTCCTAAAGGCTTCCCGATCGCGTGCCGTCGGGACCAGCTTGTGCAACTGCTCAGGGTTGTAGGGATTTGTGAGGAACTGATGGTCATAAGCCTCCGACCTCCACAGGGGGTCGGCCCTTCTTCGCTCGTCTCGCACGACTGCAAGCAGAAGCATCAGTGTGGTTAGGCGCTGCTGCCCGTCAATAACGAGGTAGCGCGTGACTGTGGAGGCCGGCCCGGGGGCCGGATGCAGGACGATGCTCCCGAGGAAGTGGCCCTCTCCATCGCGCATGGTACCGGCAACAACATCCACGTTGTCGTACTGCTCAACCAGGTCCTCCCAGAGCTCCTTCCAGTCGTCACCTCCCCACTTATAGCGGCGCTGAAAGAGCGGCACGAGAAACACCTTCGTGCCCGAAAGCATCTTCTGGACCGTAGTCTCCTTGGCCTGCACGCCATTTCCTCCCTCTCAGAAGCTCTGGGTCAGGCTAGTACCCTTCGCACTCTTGTGTTAGGGGTTGCCGGGTGAGGTTCGGAGCCGACGGAGCAGAGCCCATGACGTGCGCCGACCTGCATCCCCGGCACACGAAGCATCGAGAATCGACTGCCGTCTTCTGCCCCTGCGTCGGACGGGGGCGTGCTGGGGAGCACCGGGAGCTTGCGGCCAGCCGGGCGACGGCCCGATGCCTAGGCGAAACCTCATGCCGAACCCGGGTCGGCATGAGTGCCTGCGAACCCGGAGGGGCGTCTCCCAGCGCAAGTGAACCGCCCCGGCTTCCGTGGAGGCTCTGGGCTGTGCCGGGTTTCGTAGAGTCGGGTTGCTGGACGCTAGGCCACGGTGATCGGTTGTCTCGCCTCGAACTCTAGGGGTGTGAGCCAGCCCAAGGCGGAGTGTCGGCGCTGGCGGTTGTGGAAGATCTCGAGGTACTCGAAGATCGCGTTCGCCAGCTCCACGCGGGTCCACCAGTGCCTGCGGTCCAGGAGCTCGACCTGCATGCGGGACCAGAACGACTCGATGACGGCGTTGTCGTAGCAGTCCCCGATTGATCCCATCGAGGGCACCAGGCCCGAGTCCTTGGCGCGGCGGGTGAACGCCCAGGATCCGAACTGCACTCCATGATCGGAATGTATGACTGTGCCGGGCGGCGTCGCCGGCTGTCGATCGCCATGCCCAGGGCGTTGGTGACCAGGGCCGCGGTCGGCGATGAGTCGATCGACCAACCAACGACCCGGCGCGAGCAGACGTCCAGAACCACGGCGCAGCAGATCTTGCCCTCACGAGTGTGGTGCTCGGTGATGTCGGTGACCCACAGCTGGTCGAGCCCTTCGCGGCGGAACTGCCGGTCGACCAGGTCGGTGGAGATCAGGTCCGGGTGGGGCCGGCGCCACTTCGCCCGCCCACCGATGCCCTTGAGCCCGGCCTGTCTCATCAGCATCGACACAGTCCCATGCCAGACCGTCAGGCCACGCCCGATCGTCAGCTCGGCGTGGACCCGTCGGACCCCGTAGACCCCGCGCGAGGTGGCGTGGATCTCGCGGATCGCGTCGGTGCGGATCACGTGACGTATCGACCGCTGCGACGGGGCGCGGGTGCGCCAGGCGTAGAAGCCCGACTCCGAGGTCGCCAGCGCGCGCATGGCGACCTGCACGGGCAGGCCCTCCTCGGCCATCACCGCGATGGCCTCGAACCGCCTTTGGTGGGCACCACCTTGCGAGCAGGTCACTGGCCCGTCGGTGCACCGCCAACTCAGCCTCGAGCTCGGCGATCCTGCGCTTGGCTGCGGTCAGCTCGGACTTCTCTGCCGACGTCAGCCCCGGCGCCACACCGCGGTCGATGCGGTCCTGGCGGCGCCAGGTGTAGATCGACTCCTCGCTGATCCCCAGATCACGTGCGACATCGGCGACGCTGCGCCCGCTCGCGACCAGATCCAGCACCCTGCGCCGGAACTCCGGCGGATACCCACGTCGTCCCACAAGGCTCTCCCTTAAGGGTCAAGTGGCACCAGAGTCCAGGAACTCGACTCCACCGAACGCGGGACACACCACGAACGGCTCGCTACCGACCTGGGCCTGCGGGTTTACTTCTGCAACCCCAAGAGCCCCTGGCAGAGCGGGAGCAACGAGAACACCAATCGGCTGATGCGTCAGTACCTACCCCGCGGTGCCGACCTCAGTTCGCTGTCCGTTGAGCACCTGGACGAGCTAGCGGAACGGATCAACACCCGGCCACGACGGGTTCTGGACTGGGACACCGCAGCGTCTAGCTTCCGAGCCAGTCTGAGCGCCGCGGCAGGAACGTGGACGGATCGTCGTGCGCACCTTGCCGGGAGGGTTGATCTGGCTGGGTCGAGACCCGCAGGCACCCTCTGCCGCGCTGCTGATGTGTGACGTGCGAGCGGGACGCGACCGTGCCGTCCGGCACGAGCTCGCCGCCGCCCTGGTCGACCTCGTCGAGGAGCACACCGGCGTGGTGAAGATGAATGCGAAGGTCGAGTTCACCCAGCACACCGGCGACGAGATGTACCACCCGCTTCTGGGGGGGCCTCAACCGTGACTGGGACACGACCGAGGCCCTGGCGCCCGACCGAACACCCGTGAGGGCCCCTTGGCCGGGTCGTGATCCCGGCCCGGCCATTCGGACGCTGCGGCCCGTCACGGGCCCGGGCGTCTGCGCTGGTCCGCTCCCCCGGCAACGACGGCTGCTCCCGGATGTACTGGCTCGTGACGGCCTTCGCGGTCGGTGGCCAGCGTGGAAGAGCCCCCGTCAGAATGTCGGTGCCCACAGCTAGCCTCGACGGAGGCCTGGTGTCGCGCCCGACGACCGGCGGCTAGAGAGGCGATCGCATGGTCCAGTCTGAGGGGCTCCCTGCCCGCGGTGTGGTGTTCTGGCCGGTCGGTACCGGCGACAGCACGACGGTCGTGGTTGACGACCTCGTGGTGCTGCAGGTCGATCTGCACGACATGGCGAAGGCCGATGACGAGGCCACGCCTGAGGTCGCGGTGGTCGACCGGCTGATCGAGGCGCTGCCTCTGGTGGACGGCGTGCCCTACCTGGCGACCTTCGCGCTGACGCATGCCGACAAGGACCACTGTCTGGGGTTCGCGGACCTGCTGGACCGGGTCAGGATCGGTGAGCTGTGGTCCACGCCCCGGTTGTGGCGCGAGTACAACGACCCTGACGCTCCGGCGCTGTGCGCCGACGCGGTTGCGTTCCGGGAGGAGTCCGAGCGGCGCATCGCGGCAACGATGGAGGCGGTGAAGGCCGCAGAGGCCCCAGCCAGTGGGGATCGTATCCGGGTCATCGGATACGACGACGACCACGGCTCCCACGCCTACGACGAGCTGCCGGATGAGTACCTGGCGTGGCCGGGACAGTCGCTGACGGTGCTGGACGGTCACGAGCGGGCGGGGGTGTTCGAGGCGTTCATCCACGCCCCGTTCAAGGACGACGCCGCATCGGCGCGAAACGAGACGTCGCTGTCGATGCAGGTCACCCTGACCGACGAGACCGGTGTGGACGGCAAGGTGCTGCTGTTCGGTGACCTGGCCCACGACACGATCATGAAGATCTTCGACTACAGCGAGTACTACGACCGTGAGCAGTACCTGGCGTGGGACCTGCTGCTTGCCCCGCACCACTGCTCCAAGCGCGTGATGTATCAGAAGGACAGCGACGGCAACGAACGGCTCCAGCTGGACGTCCTCAACGCGTTCGAGCGCAACGCCCGCCCGAACGGGATCATCGTGTCCAGCAGCGGGGTGTTCCCCGACGTGGACGTCGATGGGCACAACCCGCCCCACCGGATGGCGGCAGACCGGTACGCGGAGATCGCGGACGAGGTCATCTGCACGATGTCCTGGGTCGATGAAGCAGCACCGTCCCCGGTCGTGTTCGGCGTTGACGCGACCGGCGCGCGCGTCATCCGTGGCGACCTCGTGCACAGTGCCGCGACCGAGGCCAAGAGTGAACTGGCTGCCTCAGCGACGGGTCGCCGGTTCGCTGCCATCACGGCAGCCGCCGTCGCCGTCGGTAACGCGATCCCCACCGCTGCTGTCGCCGCGCCGTCGGGAGCGGGTCCGGAGCGTGTCGATGCGGCGGTGGCGGCCGACCGGGGCGGCAGCAGTGCCCCAGAGACTCCGGTCGGGTTCGGTCGTTGAGCAACCTGGCCCACCGTCAGCTGTCCGACCTCGCCGACGTCAGCGGCGGCGCGATCCAGCTCCTGGGAGTGGAGCAGGACGACAAGGGCCAGACCACGTTCACCGTCTCCCTCGACACCTCCGGGATCATCACGAGCGGGCCAGGCATCCGGGTGCGCGCACGGGAACGATTCGAGATCCTCGTCGGGCCCTCCTTCCCGTTGGCGCACCCGGATGTCTACGTCATGCACCGCCGATGGGCGGGGACTCCCCACGTGCAGTGGGGACGCCTGCTGTGCCTGTACGCGGCTCCCTCGGTGGAGTGGAACCCGGCGGACGGGATGCGCGGCCTGATCGGTCGGCTCAACCTCTGGTTGCAGCGTGCTGCGGTCGGAGAACTTGACCCAGCCGGTCAACCGCTGCACCCGCCGGTCGCCTACAGCTCCTACAAGAACGGCTGGGTCGTGGTACGACCAGACGTGGGCGAGCTCGCCCCCTGGAGGGACACCGAACCCGACTCTGCTCCGGTACGCCTGCTGTACGCCTGGTGCGCTCAGCGAGGCAAACGGATCGACGCGTTGGAGTGGCTGACCGGACAACAGGTCCACCAGCGGCTGGTGGCTGACGAACTGCCGGCCCGCGACGAGGCCGGCACGGCGCTGTTCGCCGCCCCGCTCATACTCATCAGCGACACCCTCGATATGGAGTACCCCAGCACTGCCGACGCCCTCGCGGGCTCGCTCGAGACCTACGGGTACAGCCGCGACGAGCTGCTACGGGCCTTCGTGACCGCCCGCACCATCAACAAGGCAGTCGGTGTCGCGCTCGAAGGGGATGGCGCCGTCCCCGCCATGATGCTGCTCGGCACGCCCGCACGCCGCCTCGAGCCCGGACAGGCGCTGGCTCACATCACGGCGTGGCATCTGGATGACCTGGGGGCGCAGATCACCGATCTACTGCAGGACGTCAGCGCCGAACACGTCGAACTCACCAAGCGCGTGCGCGATCTCGCGGAGAGCTGGTTGGGCTTCGCCAAGATCCAGTGGATGGTCATCCACGAAGCGCGCTCGGAGGTGACCCGACGCCGCGACTCCGGATCACCCGCCCAGTGGCTCACGGGGCGCAAGGTACTGATCCTGGGCTGCGGTGCTCTCGGCGCACCGATCGCGGAACACTGCGTCCGCGCCGGAGTCGCACAGCTGCACCTGGTCGACAAGGGCGTCGTTACGCCCGGAATACTGGTCCGGCAACCCTATGAGGACGCCGACATCGGCTACAACAAAGCCGAACGACTCGCGCAGCGGCTCTCTCTCATCCGAGGAGACCTCACCGTCACCAGCGCCCGAGGTGACATCGTGACCGGCACGCTCGCCGATCCGGCACCGCTGCTGGAGTACGACCTCCTCATCGACGCGACGGCGGACATCGGAGTGCGGGTCGGGATCGAACGCGTACGCGCCGCCGCGCGCGAGAACTGGCCACCGATCATCAGCGCGCTGTTCGGTCACACCGCGCAGCGAGGCATCGCCACGGTCTCGATGACCGGGGCCACCGGCAGCGGCCACGACATCCTGCGTCGCCTTGCCATCGACACTGTCACCAACCCGCCCCCCGGGTGGAGAACGATCACAGAAGACCTGTTCCCGAACCCGCCGCGCACGGACCGGTTCTTCCCCGAGCCAGGCTGCTCAGCCCCCACCTTCACCGGCGCCGCAGCCGAGGTCACGGCACTGGCATCCGCCCTGTTCTCCAACGCCCTGGCCACCCTGGCCGACGCGGAGGCGGCGCCGATGTCCGCGATCGGCTGCGACCTGGCGCCGACAGCATCAGCTGCCCGACCCGTGCCGTTGACCTGGACGAACGATCACACCCTCATCGACCACACCGGTGAGTACGAGGTGCGCATCAGCAGACGGGCGCTGGCCGAGATGCGCACCGAGACGCGCCGAGGACAACGGGTGCGCGGGGCACGCGTCGAGACCGGAGGGATGCTCCTGGGCAGCCTCGACGAAGCCACCCAGACCGTCTACATCGACGGCGCGAGCGGCCCCTCGCCCGACAGTCACCTGTCGGCGGCGCACTTCGATCACGGCGTCGAGGGCACCCAGGAAATCGTCATGAGCATTCGCACCGCCACGGTCGACCGGGTCGGATTCGTTGGCATGTGGCACACCCACCCGCACGGGATCGCCTCACCGAGCCGCACCGACGAGGCCGGTATGGCTGACATCGTCGCGCCAGACGGCACGGGGCGCAGGGCCGTCATGCTCATCCTCGGCGGACACGGAACCTCCTGGCAGGCATGGCTGGAGACAGGCACACCGCCCGATCTTTACGTGCGTGTGGTCGACCGCACGACCCAGTCCCGACCGGAGGGTCCCGTCGCGCTCCACCTCATCTCGGCCAGCGCATGGTTCCCGGGCGGCTACGCCTACCCGAGCCACCGAGCCCCCGAGGACGATCACGAGCACTCGGGTGAGCACCAATGACCGCAAGAATCGGCCTCGCCCTGTCCGGCGGCGGGTTTCGCGCCACAGCCTTCGGCCTCGGGGCGCTGCGAGCCCTCCACGACCGCGACGTCCTGGACAAGGTCAGCGTCGTCTCCGGCATCAGCGGCGGCAGCCTCCTGACCGCCCTGTGGGCCTACGGGCCCCGACGGTTCCAGGAGTTCGACGACACCGTCACCGCCCTGCTCCGAGGCGGCCTGCAGAACGAACTCGTGCGCCGCGCCTTCGCCCCACACGCCGCCTTGCGCTCAACGTTCAGCGCGATGCGTGCCCTCAGCACACGGCAGGGGCGCTCCTACTCCCGCACCGACGCGCTGGTCGAGGCGCTGGCCGCGCGCCCCTTCGGCGCCGTGCCGATGGCCGAGGTCACGCACGCCGGCCTGGACACGATCATCTCCGCCACCGACATGCGCACCGGCAACGCCGTCAGGTTCGGCAGCGCCCTGAGCGCGTCCTCACCCTACGGACGCATCGTCGATGAAGTGCGCGTCGCGGAGGCCGTCGCCGCCTCAGCAGCGTTCCCCGTCCTGCTCCCCGCCCTCCACCGGCATTACGCATTCGAACGGACCGACGGCACCCGCCACGAGGACACGCTCGTCATGACTGACGGCGGCGTCTACGACAACCTGGGCCTTACCCCACTACTGCCCGGCAGATCCCCCCAGCACAGCCCTCACGTCTACAACCTGGACTACATCATCGCCGTCGACGCTGGTCGAGGACGCGGAGCACGAACGGCATCGCGCTTTCTCACCGGGCGACTCGCGCAAAGCTTCGACATCACGCACACCAGGTCCCAAGACGCGGCCCGCAACCGCATCCATCTCGTCGGCGAGCGAGCCGAGATCACAGGGTTCATCCACGTCTACCTCGGCATGCAAGACCAGCGGCTCCCGACCCCCGTGGCCGACCTCGTCCCACGCAGCGCCGTGCACGCCTACCCCACCAACTTCGCGGCCATGACCCAATCAGACCTTCAAGCGCTCGCCCTGAGGGGCGAGCAGCTCACCCGCACACTCATCACCGCGTACACGCCGGACCTCGGCTGGTAGGTAGTCCTGCAGATGCCCCCCGCCACACTGTGTTGAGCGTTCCGCGCGACGTGCGCCCTGGCTTGCGCGATGCACCCACTCCGTCCACGTCCTGAGACAAGTCGCTGACCACACGCTGACCAATGCCCGACATATCGGACACATTCCAAAAGGGCGGCGGCGGCGGCGATACCGCACCTGACCTGCAATAACACCTCTGTGCGCCTGGGCAGATTCGAACTGCCGACACCCGCTTTAGGAGAGCGGTGCTCTATCCCCTGAGCTACAGGCGCGAGGACCTGGGCCAGCCTAGCGGGCGGGGGCGGGTGGGGCCGAGTCGCTGGTGGGGGACGTGGAACGCGCCCGCGGACGCGCCTCGGGGCGGCGTCCGCGGGCGCGGGATCGGGGGGTCAGGCCAGCTCGGTGAGGAGGGCGGCGTAGAGGGCGTCGACGTCGTGCTCGGTGCCGGCCTTGGTGATGGCGAGCTCGGCGCTGAAGCCCGTGTACTTGAGGATGATGCGGGCCGAGGGGGCGAGGGCGCCGACGGAGACGTCGTAGGCGCTGTCGTGGTTGGTCTGGTAGATGATCGACAGCGACGTCAGGGCGGTGCGTCGGGCGACCTCGACGGTGAAGGGGCCGACGGCGTCGGTGTCGGCGTCGTTGCCGGGCATGCGGGCGAAGGTCACGTGGGCGACGAGGGAGTCGGTGAAGACGACGAGGAGGCCGTTGGCGCGCGGGGGCGTCGAGTCGTCGAGGTTGGCGACGAGGCTGACGAAGCGGGGCACGGCACCGCGCAGGGCGGAGTGGATCTGGGAGAGCACCGCGTCGGGCGGGCAGTAGCCCGAGTCGGACGCCATGAGGACGGCGTCGCGGTAGGCGGTGATGGCAGTCGACATGGTTCGTCCTTCGTCGCGCGCGGCGGCCGTCGCGGACGGCCTCGTTCACCGGTTCTGATCGGCTGACCAGGCGCCGGTATGCGCGATCCGGGGGCAGGCTCACCCGCTGGGTGCGGGTGAGCGCTGCGGGCGCCCGGGCGGGACGGACGAGGGGCGGGGGTCAGTCCTCGTCGTGCTCCTGGTGGGGGCGGGTGCCGCCGAGGAAGACGTACATGGCGCGGCCGACGACGTAGCCGATGAGGGCACCGGTGACGAGGCCGAGCCACGAGCCCGACCACAGGGACCCGATCGCGGCGCCGACGATCGCGGCGGCGACGCCCACGCCCGTCTCGACGAGGGTGCCCAGGAGCGTGCGCCACCAGGCGGCGCGGGAGACGACGGTGCGGTGCATGCGCACATCGTCCCTGATCAGGGGCGGGTCAGGGGACGACTCGGACGCGCCGGGGCGGTGCCGGGGCGTGGTGTGCGCCTCAGGCGAGCACCTGCGTGATCGTCGAGCCGTCGGGGCCGTGGTCGACGGTGGCGAGGGCGCCGTTGACGAGGGCGAGGTGCGGGGGCACGTGCCCGCAGTCGACGTCGGCGAGCACGGGGATGCCGAGGTCGCCGAGCGCGTGCCGGGCGGCGTCGTGGTGCGTCCACCCGGCGGTCTCGGCGCCGGTCGTGCGGCCGATCAGCACGGCGGTGGCGTGGTCGAACCAGCCGGCGTACCGCAGGCCGAGCAGGCGGCGGGTCACGTCGGCGGAGCCCGACTCCGCGGACTCCAGGTACACGACCAGCCCCTCGGGCGCGTGCTCGCGGGCGAACCGGTTGACGTCGCCGTACGGGGTGCCGGCCAGGTGCGCAACGGTCTCCAGGCACCCGCCGACCAGCCGCCCGGTCGCGTGCACGGGGGCGTCCGGGCCGGCGGCGTCGACGCGCGTCCAGCCGCCGGGGGCGTCGAGCACGTACGCGTCGACGGCGGGGTGGTCGACGTAGTCCGCGAACGGGCCGCCGCGGTAGCGGGGTGCGGCGCCCTGCACGACCGTCGCGCCCGGGGCCGCACGCACCAGGTCGAGCCAGTGCACCATCGGCGCCGGCACCCGGTACGGGGTGTCCATGAGGTTCTGCCCGTGCAGGGTCGCGACGCCGGTGCGCAGCGTGAGCGGCAGCAGCAGCGTCGAGATGTCGGAGAAACCGACCAGCCAGGTGGGGTCGGCGCCGAGCGCGTCGAGGTCCAGGTGCCCGAGCAGGTCCAGCGCGAGCTCCCCGCCCCACGGCGGCACCACGGCCCTCACCGCAGGGTCGGTCATCAGGCCCGTCAGCTCGTCGACGCGCTCGCGCACGGTGCCGCTGACGATCCCGCCGCGCCGCACCAGCGGCCCCTCGCGCACCACGAGCCCGCGGTCGCGCACATGCTGCTCCGCGACGTCGAGGCGCGCCCACATCGCCTCGGCCGCACCGGACGAGGGCGCGGCCACCCCCACGACGTCTCCACCGACCAGGGGCTGCGGGTACCGGATCACCCCCGCACCCTGCCACCCGCCGCCGTTGGCCGTCCTGGTCAATCCGCCAGACGCCCGGGTGCTCGTCCATCGCGGAATGTCGGAGCACCGTGACATTCCCCCATGTCACGGTGCTCCGACATCTGCCGCTGCTCCGGCACTTTCCCCGTGCCCTCGTGCGGCCGTCACGCCTAGGGTGACGCCGGACCGGGCCGGGCGGGCCGGCGGTGGAGGTGGGTCGTGCGCGAGCTCGTGGTGCTGGGGACGTCGTCGCAGGTGCCGACGCGGGTGCGCAACCACAACGGGTACCTGCTGCGCTGGGACGGCGAGGGGCTGCTCTTCGACCCCGGCGAGGGCACGCAGCGGCAGATGATCCACGCCGGGGTGCCGTCGACGGCGGTCACGCGGATCTGCCTGACGCACGTGCACGGGGACCACTGCTACGGGCTGCCGGGGGTGCTCTCACGGATGGTGCTCGACGGGGTGCAGCACCCGGTGCACCTGCACTACCCGGCGTCGGGCGAGCCGGTGGTGCGCGCGCTGGTGGGCCTGGCCACGCCCGGCCTGGACCTGCGGCTGCACCCGCACGGGGCGTCCGGGCCGGTGGCCGACGGCCTGGACGTGGTGGCGCTGCGGCACCGGGTCGAGACGTACGGGTACCGCCTGACCGAGCCCGACGGCCGCACGTTCCTGCCGGAGCGGCTGGCGGCGGCGGGCGTCGTCGGGCCGGACGTGGCGCGGCTGGCCCGCGAGGGGCGGGTGGGCGACGTGCGCGTCGAGGACGTCAGCGTGCCGCGCCCGGGTCAGCGCTTCGCGATCGTGATGGACACGGCCGTGTGCGACGGGGCGGCCGCGCTCGCCGACGGTGCGGACCTGCTGCTCGCGGAGTCGACGTTCGCCGACGAGGACGCGGCGCTCGCGGCGGAGCACCTGCACCTCACGGCCGGGCAGGCCGGTGGGCTGGCGGCGGCCGGTGGCGTCGGCACGCTGGTGCTCAGCCACTTCTCGTCGCGGTACACCGACCTCGGGCCCCTGCGCGCGCAGGCGGAGGACGCCGTGTGGACCGCGGGCACCTCGACGACCGTGCACGCGGCGTCGGACGGCGACCGCATCGCCCTGCCGCCACGCCGCGTCGCGCCGCACTGACCCGACGAGGTGGGCCCGTCAGGGCGCGTGGACCTGGGGATCCGTGCCTTCTGACCAGTGGGCGTGGAGACGTGCCACCGCCTCGTCCTTCGTCATGGACCCGATCTCGGAGTCCGTCAGGCCGAGGTGCTGCTGGAGCTGCAGCGCCAGGCCGAGCGGTACCGCGTCGGCGGGAGGGACGGGAAGCACGGGCCCGCGCGCGGGAAGGACACCGTCACCCACGCATGCCCAGAACTCGTCAGCCGTCACCTCGAGCTGATCACGCAGGATCGCTGACCACAGGCTCGGGCCGTACGCGTCCTTGGTCACCGGCCTGCTGATCCGCGTCCTGAGCACTCGCCCGTCGTCGAGCACCAGCTCGTACGTCCGGTGGTGCCGCACCGGCTGCCCGGTCGCGCCACGCACCAGCACCCACCTCTCGACGACGCAGAACCGGTCGTGGTCAGCCCGGGTGGCAGCGGGGTACCGGCTCACGCCGTCTCGCGCGTCAGCCAGGCGCGCAGCTGGCGGTCGTCGGAGAGGCCGACGAGCTGGACGAAGCCCCAGGCGTCCGCGTGGTTGGGGGCTGCGTAGAGGCGCGCGTTCCAGTCGTCGGCGTACTCGCGCACGGCGAGCACGAGGTCGTCGACGACCGCCTCGAGAGTGGCGCCGGTCGCGGAGATCGGCAGCCCGGGGAGGTAGGCGTCCCACTCGCCGCCCTCGCGGACGACCACCGGGGCAACCGTCACGAGGAGCTCGAGCGTGCGGCGGAGCCGCTCGGAGTCCACCAGTGCGACACCCTGCGACTCGCGGCGGATCGTCGCTGTCCGGCCGTCCCTCGCGGCGTCGAGCAGCAGCTTGATCTGCTGGCGCGCCCGCGCGGCGGTGGGAGCGTGGACGGCACCGAGCGCCTGTGTCATCAGAGAACCTCCGTCGGCGAATGTACGGAGCGTACGTCATGTACATGAGCGCGGCGACGAGCCCGCACACGACCGCCCCGGTGCCGTGACAGGCACCGGGGCGGCACCGGGCTCTCGGCCCGGAGGGACATCTGCGGCGTCAGCCCTGGACGGGGGTCGGGAAGCCCTCGGACGGCTGGACGACGACGAAGCCCGGGCCGTGGAACTTGTACTGGAACGCCTCGCCGGAGCCGCCGCGCAGCAGCGACGACATGTTCATGCTGGACACCACGTCGGGCACGAGGTTGGCGGACCAGCAGACGGCCGCGTTCGGGTCGACGAACGTGGGCTGCTGCGAGCAGTCGAGGATGACGGGCTTGCCGTCCGACGTCAGGGCGACGTTGCCGTGGCCCTGGATGAGGGTGTTGAACATGCCGCCGGTCATCATCCCGGCGCCGCGGGTGCGGTGCAGGTCCCACTGCAGGTTCGCGTCGAACGCGAGGAGCGACTGGCCGCCGACGCTGATGGCGTCGCCCTCGAGCTGGATGACGAAGACGTCCTCGGCGAACCGCGCGAAGAACACGTCGCCCTGGCCGGAGACGGTCATGAGCGACTGGTCGTCGGAGCTGATCGCGCGCTTCATGAACTGCGTGATCGAGTCCGAACCCTTGTGGTGGAACTGCACGGCACCCTGGTAGGCGACCATGGCGCCCTTGGCCGCGAGCACGGGCTCACCGAGGGTGACCTTGAGCATCTTGGGGTTCTGGAGGGTGAACCGCTCCGTCGCGGGGACCTCGAGGTTGGCCTGGTCGAAGATGGGGCTGCGCATGGGCCACATCCTCCCGCGAGCGCCGCGGTGCGGCGGACCCCCGTGCGGGTGAGATGCCGTGACGGCGGGTCAGCCTCGGGGTGGAGCCGGCGCCGGCGCCGGTCAGGGTGTGCGGCGGGTCAGCGGGCGCCGCAGATCAGGGGGCGGGCGTCGTGCCGGCCGTGGTGCGGGGGCGGCGCGTGGCGTACAGGTACGCGAGCGGGCCGACGACGGGCACGCACAGGATGACGAGCGCGCCGACGACGGCGCTGCCCGCGTCCTCGCGGCGGTGCCGCCACCGCTCCAGGGCGACGATCGCCAGCACCAGGGCCAGCACGATGCTGCCGACGGCGACGATCGACCAGACGATGTCGTAGGTCGCAGGCAGCAGCAGGTCGACGCCGTCCGTGGTGCCCTCGATCACGCGGCTCGACGTCTCGTCCAGGGAGGTGCGCACGGGACCACCGTACGCACCGCGGCGCCGCCCGTCAGCAGGTCGGACGGCCTGCTGACGGGTCGATCACGCGGTCCTGGTGCCGGTCAGGCCGCCAGGACGTGCGGGGCGAACCCGCGGCGGGCGACCTGCGCGCCGGCGGGCACGTGCGCCTCGGGCTCGACGACGACGCCCCGGGCGAGCTGCGCGCCGGCGCCGACGTCGACGCGGGCACCCAGCCGGGCGGCGGACCCGACGAGCGCGTCGCGCCCGACGTGCACGTGCGAGCCCAGGCGGGCACCGGAGGCGACGACGGCCCCGGGTTCGACCCAGCCGTGCGGGCCGATGTGCGCGCCGGCCTCGACGTGCGCGCCGGGGTCGATCCAGGCGGTGTCGGCCACGAAGGCGTCGGGGTCGACGCTCGCTCCGGCGGCGACGAGCCCGCCCCCGTTCTCGTGGCGGCGGTAGCGGACGACCTTGCCGTCCTCGGTCTCGAGATCCTCGTATCGCTTCATCGTCCGGCAGAACGAGCGTCCCGGGCCCGGTGTTCCCCGCGCACAGGGCCTGCACACGGTGTTCGCGCACGGCGCACACACCCCCGCCGACGGGCGCAGATCCGCATGCTCAGGCGGCACACAGGCCCGGCACAGGGTTCACCCGTGCCGGGCCTGCGGGCGTCAGCGCAGCGGCGCACGCCACGTCGTCGTGCGGGCCACGGTGACGGCGTCGAGGGCGCCGAGCGGGCCGTGCACGGACCGGCGCCGGTCGGCCGCGGCGGCGGGCAGCCACACCTGCGCGTCGGGGTGCAGGGGCAGCACGCGCAGGCTCACCCGGTCGGCCTGGGCGCCGTCGAGGACGTCGAGGTCGACGTGCCACGGGGTGCCGTCGCCGAACCGGTCGGCGACCACGCGCCCGTCGACGAGGAGCTGGGCGACGTCCCCCGCCCAGTCGACGCGCAGCAGGCGCGTGGTGCCGGGCACGGGCTCCCCCACGTCCGCGAGCCGGTGCTCGGCCGCGAGCGCGGCCACGGTCGCGTCGTCGGGGGCGGCGGCGCGGCGCTCGCGCTCGCCGTAGCCGGCGGGGACGTCGCCGGCGGGACGGACGAGGGCGGTGGGCACGGTCCACGACGCCGGTGCCGCGTCCGGGGCGAGGTCGAGGGCGGTCCACTTGTCCCCGGTCCAGCGGTGCACGTGCGGGTGGTCGGCGGCGCGGACGACGAGGTCGTCGCCGTCGGTCCACAGCGGGGCGTCGGCGAGCAGGAGCTCGCGGCGGACCGTGCCGTCAGGGCCGGTGGGGCCGTCGACGACCCAGACGCGGTCGGCGTCACGCGAGCCGACGACGAGCACGCGAGGCCCGACGGTGCCGTCCTCGACGGACGTGGCGGGCCTGGACGCACCATCGGCACCGGTGGTGTCGGGCGCACCGGCAGCACCCGCGGTGACGTGCAGGAGGCCGCCGGTGCGGGGGTCGACGCGGTGCACGCCGGGGGCGACGGTGGTCCAGCCGGCGCCGTGGGCGGGGACGTCGGGGTCGAGGACGACCTCGGCGGGGACGCCGTCGTGCGCGAGGAGGACGAGGGTGCCGTCGGGCAGGGTGGTCAGCGCGGACGCGGTGGCCCAGTGCAGGCGGACGGGGTCCTGGACGTCCGGGGCGTCGGCGGTGCTGCGCGAGTCGGCGGCGCCGAGGGCGTCGGAGGTGGCGAGGGGGTCGGGCGTGCCGAGGTCGAGGCCCACGGGCCAGCGGGCGAGGGTGCCGGGCGGCACGTCGACCCCCGTGGACGGGAGCAGCAGGGGGGCGTCGTCGGCGCGGTCGACCTGCAGGCGGACGCCGCGCAGCGTGGGCAGCGGCACGTGGGGCTGGTGCCAGGCGAGGAGCACGAACCCGCGGCCCTGCTCGTCGAGGCGGGCGGCCCAGCGCAGCGTCGTGGCGTCCTCGACGCCGGCCGGCAGGGCGTCGGGCAGCGTGGACGGTCGCGTCGCCAGGTGCGGGCCGAACGCGGCGAGGAACGCGTGCTGCCCGCGCAGCGCGGCGTGCGAGGGTGCGAGGACCCCGGCGGCGCCGACCGGGGCGTGGAAGTCGTAGTCGAACGTCGGCAGGTCGTTGGGGTACCCGGTGGCCTGGGACTCCTGCACGCCCGCGACGGGGTTCAGCCCGCCCGCGTACATGTAGTACCCCTGCCAGGCGGACCCGGCGGCGAGCTTGGTCTGGGCGACCGCGGCGACGTCGAGCGGGCCGGGCGCGTGCCGGCGGTGGTAGGCGGTGGCCATGCCGCCGCCGAGCTCGCACGTCGCGGGCGGGAACTGCTCGTCGCGCTCGGTGGTGGCGGCGGCGGGCTCCTCGCCGCGCACGTCGGCGCCGATGCCCGGGTCGTCCCAGGTGTGCGAGACCAGGTAGTGCGCGCGGAACGACGGGTGCCAGGCCGCGTCGGCGTCGACCCAGAACCCGTCGCCGTACCCGCCGTACAGGGGCAGGACCTCGCCGGCGGGCAGCTGGGCGCCGCCCCACGCGGTCGCGGTCCACAGCGGGGCGACGATCCCGGCGTCGCGGGCCAGCCGCTTGAGGGTGGCCAGGTGCTCGGGCTGGTCGTACAGCTCGTTGTCGACCTGCACGGCGATGACCGGCCCGTCGGGGCCGCACACGTCGGCGACCTGCGCGCCCAGGTGCGCGAACCAGGTGCGGACCAGGTCGAGGTACGCGGGGTCGTCGGTGCGGTGCCGCACGGGCAGGGCCTGCACCCAGTCGGGGAACCCGCCGTTGCGGGCCTCGCCGTGCGCCCACGGGCCGATGCGCAGCACCACGTGCAGGCCGAGCTCGTGGGCCAGGCGCACGAACGCGGCGACGTCGAGGCCGTCGTCGAACCGCACCTGCCCGCGCTCGGGCTCGTGGTGGATCCAGAACACGTACGTCGAGACGACGTCGACGCCCCCGGACCGCAGCAGCGCCAGGCGCTCGCGCCACCGGGCGCGCGGGACGCGGGAGTAGTGGACCTCGCCGGAGACGGGCACCCAGGGGCGGCCGTCGCGCAGCAGGGAGCGCGACGTCAGGTCCAGGCCGGGGCGGGCGTCGGGGCCGTCGGCCATGGCCGGGCGGGTCAGGGGGCGCGACCAGCCGCGGGGGCGCACGCGCAGGTGCGGCGGCAGGTCGCCCGGCCCGGGCACGGCGGCGGGAACGGACGTCGGGGCGGCGGACTCAGGAACCACGGAACTCCTCGTTGACGCGCCGCAGCCACGCGGCGTCGGACCACATCGGGTGGTGCGGGGCGGCGTTGGAGCACGCGACCACGCCCCACACCCCCTCCTGCGCGGCGGTGCGCATGCCGTGCTCCGCCAGCGACCGGCCGACCGGCCCCTCCTCGAACGTCCCCTCCAGCGGGGTGTACCCGACCCATCCTTCCCCGACGACGGTGGGGACGCCGCGCCACGCACCCCAGCGGGCCAGGGCGGTGACGCGGGACGCGATCTCGCGGTGCATGACCTCGCGGTGCTCGCCGTAGTGCTCGTACAGCCACGTGTCCCAGCGGTCGGCGTCGATGGTGTCGTAGCCGTAGAGCATCTGGTCGGTGACCACGGTGGCGGCGAGCTTCCACGCGGCGGGACGGCCGTACGCGGCGAACGACGGGGCGCCGGGCACCTGCAGCGCGCGCAGGGCGGCGTTGGGGAACCCGTCGGTGCCGCTCGCGCGGATGTCGATGCGGCGCTGGAGCGCGTCGAGCACGCCGTAGGAGTAGACGTGGCACTGGCCGACGTCCAGACCCGCGGGCAGCTCGTGCATCGCCAGGTGCGGGGGCCGGCCGAGGCTGACCGTGACGCGGTGGCGCGGGTGCGCGGCCCGCAGCGCGGCGCAGGCCCGCACGGCCGCGTCGCCGTCGTCCGGCCCGACGCCGGGTGTCATCGAGAAGTCGACCTCGTTGTGCAGCTCGACGAACGCGACCGCGTCGTCCAGCCCTGCGTCGTGCACCTGGTCCAGCAGCCGCGCGAACGCCGCCGCCAGGGCGTCGAGCCGGGCCGCGTGCGGCACGGCGTGGACCGCCCGCGCCCACCGCGGGTCGGCCGCGAACGCCGGGGACTGCTGGTACTCCCAGCTGGCCAGGACCACGCTCATGCCGCGGCGGTGCGCCCCGGCGAGCAGGTCGAAGAACCGGGTGCGCAGCGGCACGGTGAACCCGCCGGGCACGTCGTACCAGCGCGTCCGCCGCCCGTAGTACCCGCCGGTCGGTGCGGGGCCGAGGCCCTCGACGGGCAGGGCGTCGGCGAGGTCGTCCAGGCCCAGGCCCCCGGCCAGCAGCAGCGGCGCGGCGCAGATGCGGATCGTCGTGTGCCCGCGCGCGACCGTCGCGTCGAGCGCGGCGTCGAGGTCCGCGTACGGCTCCCCCGCCCCGGCGCGGGTGTACCAGGAGAAGTCCCACAGGCAGATCGTCAGCCGGTCGGGCAGGTGCTCGGGCACCCCCACGGGCCGGGTCACCGGGCACCGCCGGACGTCGCGGCGGCGCGGGCGCTCGGCCGGTCGTCGACCTCGCGCACGCTCGTGCCCCGACCGCGGGCCGCCGCCGCCCGCAACCGCGCCACCCGCTGCGCCCGGCCGCGCGCGTCGTCGGCCGGCAGGAGCAGCAGCTCCGGCAGCGACGTCGCGAAGTAGTCGACCTGCGCGCCGCGGGCCTCGAGGTCGTCGGCCGTCGCCTCCAGCGCCTCCCACACCGCGCGGGCCTGCTCGGCCTCCCCGAGGCGCTCGTGCGCGGTGCCGACCGCCAGGTCGTCCTCGCGCGCCGGGCGCGGCGCCACCGCGAGCAGCCCGCCGCCGTCCCGGGCGCGGGCCCACCGGTCCAGCGCGGCCCGCACGTCGCCGGCGGCCACGTGGGCGTCGCCCGCCGCGAGCAGCCGGGTCGCCACCGGGGCCGCGGGGTGGCGGCCCTCCCCCAGCGTCGCCGGCGGGTCCCACGTCGCGTCGAGGAACGCCGCCGCCTCCGCCGGGGGCAGGGCTGCGGCCGCCGCGACGCACGCCCGGTCCCACGCGGCCAGCACCTGGCCCTCACCGCCCTCGAACGGCTGGAACGCGCGCGTGCGCAGCAGGTGCAGGGCCTCGTCCACCCGCCCGACGTCGAGCAGCAGGTGCACGGTCGTCACCGCCAGGTCGTCCCGGGCGCCCAGGTCCGCGCCCGACGCCTCCAGGGCCGCCAGCCGCTCGGCCGGCCCCGCGCCGCGCAGGCGCGCCACCTGGTCCGCCTCGTGCACCAGCCGCGGCAGCGGCCCCGCCACGGCCACCGCCGCCGCCAGGTGCTCCGCGGCCCGCGCCAGGGCGTCCGACGCCGTTCCGTCGGCGCCCGGTCCGTCGGCGCCCAGGCCGGCAGGGCTCGATCCGTCGGTGCTCGATCCGTCGGCGCTGGACTCGTCCGCACGCAGGCCGTCCGCGGCGACGGCGGCCTCCACCACCGCGATCGCCGCGTCCCGGTGCACCACCGCGTCCCGCGCCCCCGCGGCGACGGCCTCCTCCAGCACCGCGAGCGCGTCGGCGGCCCGGCCGGCGGCCAGCAGCCAGTCACCGAGCAGGCCCAGCGCCACCGGGTCCGGGGTGCCCGCGGCCCGGGCGGCGTCGACGGTCGCGACGAGGACGTCGTGGTCGTCCAGGCCCGAGGGGAACGCCAGGGTGCGGTCCGCGCGCGCGGCCACGGCGCGGGCGTCCGCTGCGGCCACCGGGTCGCCGGCGCGGTCCGCGAGGCGGGCGTGCAGCAGGTGCGCGACGGGGGCGGCGTTGCCGAACGGTGTCGGACCGGCCGCCGCCGCGCGGTCGGCCCACGCGAGCGCGCCGACCACGTCGCCCAGCGCGGCGAGGTCGTGCGCCACCAGCAGCAGCGTGCGCGGGTCCGGGGTGCTCAGCGCACCGGCCAGGGCGGCGAGCAGCGGGTCGAGGGGGTCCTCGGCACGGCCGTCCGCGAGCACCCGTGCCGCGGCGTCCTCGTCGCCGGTGCCCCGCAGCGCCACGACCAGGGCGGCCCGGGCGCCGGGGTGCGCGGGGTCGGCGGCGTGCGCGGCCCGGGCGTGCCGCAGCCCGCCCGGGACGTCACCGAGCCGCAGCAGCGCCCGCGCGGCCCCGAGGTGCGCGGGCAGCGTGACGGTCCCGTCCCACGCGGCCTTCGTGAACGCCTCGACCGCGTCGGCGTCGCGGCCCAGACGTGCCAGGGTCAGGCCGCGCTGGAGGGAGAGCTCGCCGCTGCGGGGGTGGAGGTTGCGGTGCAGCAGACGGCCCGCGGCGCGGTCGAGGTGCGCGAGCGACTCCGCGTACCGGCCGCGGGCGCGCTCGCGGGCCGCCAGGGCGAGGTGGGCGTTCGAGTCGTCGGGGTCGATCGCCAGGACGCGGCGCAGGTACGGCTCGGGGTCGCGCGTGGGGTGGCGGTACTGCTGCAGGTGCGCGGCGGTGAGCAGGAGCTCGTCGACGGAGGTGAGGTCCGCGGCGTGCGGCGGCACGGTGGCGGTCGCGGGCTCCGCGCCGTCGCCGGGGTGGGCGTGCCAGACGACGACGGTGCGGCCGGTGGTGTCCTCGACGCGCACGACCACGTCGTCCCGCGAGGTGGCTCCGGGGGCGTCGGCGGTGACGACGCACGGCGCACCGGGGGCGACGGGGGCTGCCCAGTCGCCGAGCGCGACGCCGACCGGCACGGGCACGCCGGGCTCCGCGGCACCGTCGGGGTCGGCCGCCCAGGCCCGCACCCGCCACGCGGCGGCCCGCACCCCGGCGACGGCGATCCGCAGGCGCCCGTCGGCCACGTCGACCGCGACCGCGGCCTCGTCGGTGGCCTGGTGCACGGGACCGGTGCCGTGCACGGGCCACCAGCACTGCGTGAAGCGCCGCGTCTCGCCGGGCGCGAGGTGGCTGAAGTCCGGCTGGTTGTCGGTGAACACCCCGGCCATGAGCTCGGCGTACGGACCGTTCGTGTCGGTCAGGTGCCGGTCCCAGGCCCGGCCGGTGGCGCCCGAGCCCCACGTCCACAGCTTCTTGCCCGGGGCGATCTGCCGGTCGGCGTGGTGGACGAGGCCGACGCCGGTGCGGTGGTCGTACGCGCCGAAGAACGCGTCGGCGGTGCCGGTGACCATGTACGACGTCGGCACGGGGATGCGCGTGGGCCGGTCGAGCCGGTCGGCACCGGGGGTGCGCGCGGCCAGGGCCGGGTAGTCGACCCCGTAGTACGGGCGGTCCGCGTGCGGGTACGCCACGAC
Source organism: Cellulomonas sp. SLBN-39 (assembly GCF_006715865.1). NCBI lineage: Bacteria > Bacillati > Actinomycetota > Actinomycetes > Micrococcales > Cellulomonadaceae > Cellulomonas > Cellulomonas sp. SLBN-39. The sequence goes on from NZ_VFOA01000001.1 coordinate 683,888, forward strand.
GGCGCGGCGGGCGTGGTCGGCGACGTGCGTGACGTCGGTGGGGAAGAACACCTCGACGTCGTCGTGCACCGCGACGGCGGCGTTGGCCCACCACAGGAACGTCTGCGGCTCGTCCGTGCGGTTGTGCAGGCGCACGTCGAGCTCGAGGCGCGCGACGTCGGGGCGCAGCCGCACCCCGTGGTCGCCGCGCATGCGCTGCAACGGGTCGACGTCGCCCTGCCAGACCGTCACCGCACCGTCGTCGGACCGCACGACGTGCGTGGACACCGGCAGGAACGTGCCGGGGCGGTGGTGCTGCGGCCAGTTGAGCTCGATGCCACCGGACAGCCACGGCCCCGCGAGCCCCACGAGGGCGGGCTTGACCACGTCGTTGCGGTAGACGAGGTCGGTGCCGGTGACCTTGTCGAGCACGACGTGGACGCGTCCGCCGACCTCCGGCAGCAGCACGACCCGCAGCCACCGGTTCTCCAGGTGGACGGCCCGCCACGCGCGGGTGCGCGGCTCGGCAGCGATGCGGTCGACCAGCGGCAGCGGGTGCACGGCACCCGAGGAGCCCTGGTAGACGCGGCGGCGCAGGTGCTGCGGGAACGGGTCCGGGGCGGCGGGCTCGTACGTGCGGATCAGCACGTCCTGCTCCCAGCACGCGACGCCGCCCGCGTCGAGCACCGCCTGCTGGTCGGGCGGTGCGGCGGGGAGCACGAGGCGAGCGTCGTCGGTCACGGCGTCGACGCTAGGCGCCGGCCACGGACGGGCATAGGGTCGCACCGCGCATCGGCATGGACGATCCGACGACGACGTCGAGACGAGGGGGCGGGCCGTGGGACGCGCCGACGGGTTCGCCGGCCAGCGGCTGTGCGTGGTGCCGCGGCCCCGGGTCGCCGCCGCGCTGACCCGCGCACCGACCCGCCGGCTGCTCGTCACCGACGCCGGCGTGTTCACCCGGGCCCGCGACCACCTGCGACGACGCCCCTCCGGCACCCCGGAGGCGGTGTGGCTGCTGTGCACCGCCGGCGCCGGCTGGGTCGACGTCGACGGCACGCGCACCGACGTCACCGCGGGCACGTGCGTCGTCCTGCCGCCGGGCGTGCCGCACGCGTACGGCGCCGACCGTGCCGACCCCTGGACGATCTGGTGGTGGCACACCCGCGGCTCCGACGTCGGCGACCTCGTGCGCGGCCTCGACGCGCCGCCCGGCCGGGCCGGGTCCGTCGCCGTGCGGACCCCCGAGCGGGCGGTGGCACTGGTGGACGAGATCGTCACCACCCTCGAGCGCGGGCAGCAGCCCGCGCACCTGGCGGCCGCCGCGGGGGTCGCGTGGCACCTGGCCACCTGGCTGGCCGCGCAGCGCACCGCCCCCGACCGCGGCACCCCCGTGGACCGGGCGCTGCGGCACCTCGACGAGCGCCTCGACCGCGACGTGGGGGTGGCCGAGCTCGCCGCGCTCGTCGGCGTCTCCCCCTCCCACCTGGGCGCGCTGGTGCGGGCCGCGACGGGCGGCGGCGTGCTCGCGTACCGCACGGCGGCACGCATGGCCCGCGCCCGGCACCTGCTCGACACCACCGACGCCCCGGTCGCCGAGGTCGCGCGCGCGGTCGGGTACGACGACCCCCTGTACTTCTCGCGCCGGTTCCGGCGCACGCACGGCACCAGCCCCACCGCGTACCGCGCGGAGCACAAGGGCTGACGCCTCTCGCCGGCCGCCCGGTACCGCCCGCACGAGGGCGGCACCGGGCGGGCGCGCGCGCACGGGGCGCTCAGCGGATCGCCGACTTGCAGCAGGGCGACAGCACGACGACCGACCCCGCGGCAGGCACGGCGGGGCCGGCGGCCGCGGCCGGAGCGGCCGCGGCGGGAACCGCGGCGCCGAGGACGGCGAGCGTGGCGACGGCGAGGGAGACGAGGGACTTGCGCATGACGACCTCCGGAAGGGCGGGACGGGCGGGGACGGGGCGAGCGGCGAGGGGACGGGCGGGGACGGGACGGGCGCCGGCGGGACGGGCGCCGGCGGGACGGGCGGTCGTGGGCACGACCGTCATCGGATCGCCTGCTTGCAGCACGGGGACGCGAGGACGACGCCCGTCACCGGTGCGACCACGGACGTCCCGGACGGGGCCGGCGCGGACGCGGCGGCGGGGGCGGCAGCACCCAGCACGGCGAGCGTGGCGACGGCGAGCGAGACGAGGGACTTGCGCATGACGACCTCCGGAAGGACGGGACGAGCAGGGACGGGGCGAGCAAGGACGGGAGCGCCGTGGCGACCCGCGGGGGTGGGACGGGCTGTCGCGCGACGGGAGCCGGTGCGAGGTGCGCTCGTGGTCGCGACCGTCACCGGATCGCCTGCTTGCAGCACGGCGAGGCGAGGACGGCACCCGTGACCGGTGCGACCACGGACGGGCCGGACGCGGGCGCGGCGGGCGACGCCGCGGCGGCGGGAGCGCCGGCACCCAGGACGGCGAGAGCGACGACGGCGAACGAGACGAGGGACTTGCGCATGACGACCTCCGGGAGAACGGGACGAACCGGGACGGGACGGGCAGCGGCAGCGGTGCTGCGCGGGGCGGGGATCACTGCCCGGCGGACTTGCAGCACGGGCTCGCCAGCACCTGCTCGGGGGCGTGCGAGACGACGCCCCCGGCGAGGCCGAGGGCGGTGACGGTGGCGACGAGCACGGCGACGACGGACGACTTCATGGGGATCTCCTTCGGGCGGGCCGGACGTTCCGGCTCCTCCCGCATGGTCCCCAGGGCATCTCATGGGTGCAATGACTGTGGCCAGAGGCCTCTAGACATCACTCGGGCGCACCTGTGCAGGCGGACGACTGACCGCATCGTGGGCACGGGACGACCCCCGCCGCCCGGCCGCGGGCACGACGACGCACCCGCCCGGGCATCGCCCGGACGGGTGCGTGGAAGGGGGCACGTGCGTCCGCGTCGGCGGACGGCACGACGCGGGGGCCCGCGCGCATCGGTGCGCGCGGGCCCCCGCGGGACTGCTCAGCGCCGGGTCCGGCGCACGGGTCGGCGCCGGGTCAGCGCACGGGGTGGAACGCGCTCACGGGCGTCGGGCCGAGCAGCGTCGGGCGCACCCCCACACGGGCCGCCGTCAGCGCCCGCCGGTACGCCAGCGCGACCTCCTGCGCGTCGTCGCCCGCCTCGCGCAGCGTGTCCCCGAGCCGGCGCCACAGCGCCGCCGCGGGCCGCCCCGTGGCCACCGTGTCGAGCAGGTCCGCCGAGACGCGCAGCGCCTTGATCGCCCCGGGCCCGTCACCGGACGCCGCCAGCGCGGCCCCGAGCGCCGCGTGCGCGGACGCCGCGTCCCGCCGCTGACCGCCGGCCAGCAGCTCCGCCGCGTCCTGCGCAGCCGTGACCGCCTCGTCGACGCGCCCCAGCGCGAGCAGCGCCCGCGAGCGCACCGTGGCCGCGCGGGCCAGCTCGACGCGGGACTCGTCCAGCTCCAGGGCGGCGCGGGACGCGTCGAGGTCGGCGAGCGCCGCCTCGGGGCGCGGCGGCTCGACCGCGAGCAGCAGGTGCGCACGGTCCAGGCGCAGACGCGGCACGTCACGGTCGACCTCGTCGGCGCCCGAGAGCGCCAGGGCGGCGTCGATCTGCTCGACGGCCTCCTGCGGGCGCCCCACGGCCTCCAGCACGAACGCGAGGTTCCAGCGCACGGACGACAGGCCGCGCGCCGACCCGTGGGCGGCGGCCCGCTCCAGCAGCGTCCGGGACCGCACGAGGGCGTAGGTGACGTCGCCACGGGTGACGTAGGCCCACACGAGCGTGGACTCCAGGCGCAGCAGGGCGTCGGTCGCGTCGGCACCGTCGGCGACGGCCGCCAGCAGCTCCTCCCCGCGCGCGACGGCCCGGTGCGGCTCCCCCGCCTCGGTGAGGGCCATGACCAGGCGCGTGGCGGCGTACGCGGCGTCCGCGAACCGGCGGGCCGCGACGAGGTCGGCCGCGGTGCGCTCGAGCAGGCCGCACGACGCCTCGAGCTCGCCGGCCAGGTCGAGGGCCTCGGCGTGCGCGAGCCGCACGCGGGCGGCCGCGTCGACGTCCAGCGGGGCCAGGTCGACCTGCGCGAGCACCTGGGCGGCCGCGGCGGGCTGCCCGACGCGGTGCAGGCGACGGGCGTGGTCGAGGGCGGCGCGCACGACCCGGGCCGACGCGGACTCCTCGCCCTCGAGCAGGTGGTCGACGGTCACGCCGAGCGCACCGGCGACGCGGGACAGCGCGAGACGGCCCGGGGCTCGGGAGCCGCGCTCGAGGTGGGAGACGTAGCTGGCGTGCACGCCCGAGGCGCGGGCGAGCTCGGCCTGGCTCAGGCCCGCGCGCTCGCGGGCATCACGAAGTCGACGACTGACAGGGTGCACGAGCACACAGTAAGCAACACCCATGTCACACGGAAAGAGGGGCCTGACACCTCCACCCGTCCGCCGCCCGGTCTGCGCAGGTCCTCCCGGTCCCGGGCGCGGTCCCGCCGGACGGCCCGTGCTCGCCAGGACCGTGACGGACCGCCGTGCGAGGATCGGGCGCATGACGACCGAGCACGAGACCGTCGCCCCCGCCGCTGCCGCCCCGGCCGGGGCCGACGCGCCCGCCGAGGCGGCCCCGGACCCCCTGGCCAACGCCGGTGACACGCTCCTGTGGCTCGAGCGGACGGGCACGCGCCGCTACACCGGGCGCTCGTCGCGCGGGGCCGAGGTGCTGATCGGGTCGGTCGGCGACGAGGGCGCGTTCAGCCCGGGCGAGCTGCTGAAGATCGCGCTGGGCGCGTGCACGGGTCTGTCGTCGGACGCGGCGCTGGCCCGTCGCCTCGGCGACGACGTGACCGTGACGATCCGCGTGGGCGGCCTGGCGCACCCCACCGAGGACCGGTACCCGGCGCTGACGGAGGAGCTCGAGGTCGACCTGTCCTCGCTCGAGCCCGACGCGCGCGAGCGGCTGCTGACGGTGGTGCACCGCGCGGTCGACCAGCACTGCACCGTGGGGCGCACGCTCGAGCACGGTGCGACCACCACGCTCACGGTGACCGGGGAGCGCTGATGCCGGCCCTCGTGCAGCAGGCGCTCGACCGGGCCGTGCGCATCCCGTCGGCCACGATCCACGCCCACGTGGAGAGCGTGCGGCGCCGCAACCCCGAGGCCGACCCGGCGCGGATCGTGGCGCTGCTCGAGCGGGAGTACCTGCTCGTCGTCGCCGGTGCGGGCGGTGCGGTCGGCGCGGCCGCCGCGGCACCGGTGGTGGGCACGGGTGTGGCGACAGCGCTGACGATCGGGGACGTCGCGACGTTCTTCGGCGCGTCGGCGGCGTTCTCGCTCGCGGTGGCGTCGGTGCACGGGATCGACGTCGCGGACACCGAGCGCCGCAAGGCGCTGCTCCTGGCGACGCTGCTCGGGGAGTCCGGCGCCAAGGTCGTCGGCGACGCCGCGGAGATCTCGACGCTGCGCCTGGGGCGGGTGCTGCTCACGCGCATGCCGCGCTCGACGGTGAAGAAGGTCAACAACGCCCTGACGCGCAAGCTGCTGCGCACGCAGATGGTCCGGGTGGGCGGCCTGGCCGTCGGGCGGCTCGTGCCCTACGGGATCGGTGCCGCGGTCGGGTACGCGGGCGGGCGGGCGCTGGGCCAGACGGTCGTCAAGGGTGCACGGCTGGCGTTCGGCCCGCCGCCGGCGGGGTTCTCGGACGTGTTCGAGATCGCCCCGGCGGACGCCCCGGCACGGACGATCGAGGCGCCGCCCGGCACGCGTCGCTGACGTCGGCCCGGCACGCGTCGCCGACGTCCGCACCCCGAGGCTCGCCGCACCTCGCAGCACGCGGCGCCCCGGGAGCGGGTGTCACCAGCGGGCGTGCACGTGGGCGCGGATGCGCTGCTCGTAGACGTCGCGCAGCGCGGCGCGGGTCGCGTCGTCCAGCGGCGCCAGGTCGTCCGCGGCCGCGTTGCCGCGCGCCTGGTCGGGGGTGCGCGCCCCGGGGATGACCACCGAGACGCCGGGCTGGTCGACGACCCAGCGCAGCGCGAGCTGGGCGGTGGTGGCGCCCTCGGGCGTCAACGCGGCGACCTCGCGGGCCGCCTCGACGCCGACCTCGTAGGGCACGCCCGAGAACGTCTCGCCGACGTCGAACGCCTCGCCGTGCCGGTTGTAGGCGCGGTGGTCGTCGGCGGCGAACTGCGTGCTCGCGTCGTACCGGCCCGACAGCAGGCCGCTGGCCAGCGGGACGCGGGCGATGATGCCCACGCCCGCGTCGACCGCGGCGGGCAGCACGCGCGCCAGGGGCTTGCGGCGGAAGACGTTGAGGATGATCTGGACCGTCGCGACGTTCGGGCGCGCGATCGCCGCGAGCGCCTCCTCGACGGTCTCGACCGAGACGCCGTACGCCGCGGTGCGCCCGTCCTCGACGAGCCGGTCCAGGGCGTCGTACACGGAGCTGCGCGCGAACACCCCGGTGGGCGGGCAGTGCAGCTGGACGAGGTCGAGCGTGTCGGTGCCGAGGTTCTCGCGGGAACAGTCGGTCCAGCGGCGGAACGCGTCGTAGGTGTAGGCGTCGGCCACGTGCGGGTCGGCCCGGCGGCCCATCTTGGTGGCGACGGTGACCTTGCCCGCCAGCTCGGGGCGGTCCGCGAGGAACGCGCCGATGACGCGCTCGGAGCGTCCGTCCCCGTACACGTCCGCGGTGTCGAGGAAGGTGACCCCGGAGCCGACGGCCGCGTCGAGGACCTCGACCGCCGTCTCGTCCGACACCGTGCCCCAGTCGGCCCCGAGCTGCCAGCAGCCCAGACCCACGACCCCGACCTGGCGTCCCGTGCGCCCCAACGTCCTCGTCCGCATGCGCACGACCGTACCGCCCGTCAGCATGGTCCTGTGCCGACCCCGCCGAACGTGCCCGCCCCGCCCGCCGACGCCGCGCTGCCCTCGGGGCCCGGCACCGTGCTGCACACCCGCGAGATGTCCGTGGACGCCGCGACCGCGTGGGCGGCGCTGACGGACGCGCGCCGGCACGGCGCGTGGGTGCCGCTGACCCGGGTGGAGACCGACGGCGACCCTGCGGTCGGCACGCGGGTCGTGGCGGTCTCGGGGCCCGGTGCCCGCGGCGGGGCGGGCGGGTTCGTCGACCGGATGGTCGTGACCCGGCTCGACCCGCCCGGCGACGGCACGCCCGGGATCGCGGTGTTCGCCAAGCGCGGCCCGTGGCTGACGGGCAGCGCCGCGGTGGTGGTGACGCCGACGGGCGCGGGCCGGTGCCGCGTGACGTGGTCGGAGCACGTGCCGCTGCTGGGGCCCCTGCCGCCGGCGCTCACGGCGCGCCTGACCGCGCTGCCGCTGCTCGTCATGCTCCGGGTGGTGCTGGCCCGCGCGGCCCGCGAGCTCGAGGGCCGCGCGGCGCGCTGAGACCGGCCGCACCCGGCCCGGCCGCCGCTACGCAGGGCATCGGTGTTACGGGAGGGTTTCGACACAACAGATCGCCTGTCATCCCCGATCCGTCGCAACGGATCGCCGCGGAGCCGCAACGCGACCGGTCGGGTCCTGCGTCGGCGCGCTCGTACGCTCGTGCCGACCCGCAACCCCGACCGACGAGGAGCACCGTGCCCGCCGTCCAGCGCCAGGCCACCGCCCGCCACTACCTCATGTGCGAGCCCGTGCACTACACGGTCTCGTACGAGATCAACCCGTGGATGGACAAGACCCGGTACACCGACGTCGAGCTCGCGCTGCGCCAGTGGCGCACGCTGCGCGACACGTACCTCGAGCTCGGTCACACGGTCGACACCATCGACCCGCTGCCGGGCCTGCCCGACATGGTCTACGCGGCCAACGGTGCGACCGTCGTCGACGGCGTCGTCTACTCCGCCGCGTTCCGCCACCCGGAGCGCCAGCCCGAGGGCCCCGCGTACGAGAAGTGGTTCGCCGACCGCGGGTTCGTCACGCACACCGCCGAGCGCACCAACGAGGGCGAGGGCGACCTGCTGACGGTCGGCGACGTCGTCCTGGCCGGCACCGGGTTCCGCACCGAGCGGGCCGCGCACGCCGAGGCGCAGGAGCTCTTCGGCCGCCCCGTGGTCTCGCTGCACCTGGTGGACCCGCGGTACTACCACCTCGACACCGCGCTGGCCGTGCTCTCGTCCGACGCGGGCGACCCGCAGATCGCCTACTACCCGCCGGCGTTCTCGCCCGGCTCGCGCGCGGTGCTGCGCACGATGTTCCCCGACGCGGTCATCGCGACCGACACCGACGCCGCCGCCCTGGGGCTCAACGCGGTGTCGGACGGCAAGAACGTCGTCGTCGCCCCCGGGGCCACCGACCTGGCCGCGCAGCTGCGCGAGCGCGGCTGGGAGCCGATCCCCGTCGACACCAGCGAGCTCCTCAAGGGCGGCGGCGGCGCCAAGTGCTGCACCCTCGAGATCCGCCGATGACCACCGCCGCGCACCCCGTCTCGGCCCTCGCGCCGAACTACCACCCGCTGCCGGTCACGGTCGCGCACGGCGAGGGGTCCTGGGTCACGGACACCGCGGGGCGGCGGTACCTCGACCTGCTCTCGGCGTACTCCGCCCTGAACTTCGGGCACCGGCACCCGGCGCTCGTCGCGGCCGCGCACGCCCAGCTCGACCGGCTCACGCTCACCTCACGGGCGTTCGACCACGACCTGCTCGAGCCGTTCGCGAGCCGGCTGGCCGGCCTCGTGGGCCCGCTGCTGGCCGGGACGTCCCACCTGGTGCTGCCGATGAACACCGGCGCCGAGGCCGTCGAGACCGCGATCAAGGCCGCCCGCAAGTGGGGCTACGAGGTCAAGGGCGTGCCCGCCGACCGTGCGACCATCGTCGTCGCCGACGGCAACTTCCACGGCCGCACCACGACGATCGTCTCGTTCTCGACCGACCCGGACGCGCGCCGCGGCTTCGGCCCGTTCACCCCGGGGTTCGTCAGCGTGCCCTACGGCGACACGGACGCGCTGGCCGCCGCGATCGACGACACGGTCGTGGCGGTCCTGCTGGAGCCCGTGCAGGGCGAGCAGGGCGTCGTCGTCCCGCCCGACGACTACCTGCCCGCCGTGCGGGCCCTGTGCGACCGGGCGGACGTGCTCCTCGTCGCGGACGAGATCCAGTCGGGACTGGGCCGGACCGGCTCGACGCTCGCGTGCGAGCGCTGGGACGTGCGCCCCGACCTGGTCACCCTCGGCAAGGCGCTCGGCGGCGGGGTCGTGCCCGTCTCCGCGGTCGTGGGCCGGGCCGACGTGCTCGAGGTGCTGACCGCCGGCACGCACGGGTCGACCTTCGGCGGCAACCCCATGGCCTGCGCGGTCGGGCTCGCCGTGATCGACCTGCTGGCGCCCGGCACCCTGCAGGCCCGTGCCCGCACCCTCGGCGAGCGGATGGGCGAGCGGCTCGGCCCCCTCGTCGACGACGAGCGCCTGCGCGGGCTGCGCACCATCGGCCTGTGGGCCGGCCTGGACGTCGCCCCCTCCGCCCCGGGCGGACCCGCGACCGGGCGCGAGCTGTGCGAACGGCTGCTCGCCCGCGGCGTGCTGGCCAAGGACACGCACGGCGCCACGATCCGCCTCGCACCGCCCCTGACGATCGACGTCGAGGACCTCGACCAGGCCCTCGACCACGTCGTCGACGCCGTCCGCGGCTGACGCCGGACGCACTCGCCCCGTCCCCCGGCCGTCACCGGTCCGGGGCGGCGGGGCGGGAGCGTGTCAGCCGAACGTGATGGACGTGTACAGCCAGCCGTCGTACGAGACGGCGCCGATGTACGCGACCGAGTAGCTGCCGCGCATCACGGCGTCGTGGCTGGGCGAGTTGGCGTAGGCGTTGATCATGCCGGAGTACGACAGCGGCAGGACGCGGCCGACGATCTCGGGCGTCGCCCCGGAGTGCCAGATGCTGTTCGACGCGGCCATCTGCCGCGCGTGGTCCACGCGGGCGCCCGACCGCACGATGCTCAGGGCCCCCAGGCCGCGGCTGGCCCGGTAGGCGTTGAGCGCCGCCCCGACCGACCCGGCGGAGGCCTCCGCACCGACGACGGGCGCCGCCGCGGGCGCAGCGGCCGGCGCCGCCTGCCCGCCCGACGACCCCGACGACGCGGGCGCGGACCCGCCCCCGGGGGCGCGCCCCGTGCCGGCCGACGCGCGGGCCGCCGCGGCAGCCGCGGCGGCGGCCTGCTCGGCGGCGATGCGCTCCTGCTCGGCCCTCTGCCACTCCTGCTCGGCGACGGTGACCCGGCGGGTCGGCACCGCGACGGCGGCCGCGGCCGCGCGCAGCGCCACGGGGGACACGACCGCGGCGTCGGCGGCCTGCTCGGCCCCGGCGACCGCGTCGTCGAGGGCGCTCCGCAGCTCGGCGGAGGCGTGCGGCGAGGCGTCCAGGGCGTCCTGCCCCGTCTGCGCGGCCCGGGAGGCCGCGTCCGTGAGCTGCTCGCGCTGGGCGACGAGGACGGCCGCGCCCGCCGTCACCGCGCCGGTCCGCGCGGCCGACGCGTCGACCTGCGCCCCGAGCGAGGCGGCGGCCACACGGTCCTGCGCCTCCCGCACGGACCGGGCCTGCGCGGCGCGGTCCTGCCGGACGGCCCACCCCGCTCCCCCGGCCGCCACGAGCGCCACGGCGGCGACGACGGCGGCGACCCGCATCCGCCGGGGGCGCGGGCGCACCGGTGGCACGGGCCCGGCGGCCGTGCGGGGCTGCGGGACGTGGTCCAGCCCGCCGACGCGACGGGAGGCGGGGTGCGACGGCGCCGGGAGCGGGTGCGCGACGGCCCGCGGCCCGGGGGCGACGTCCTCGCCCGACAGCGGCCCGGCCTGCTGCGGGAACCCCACCTGGTGCGGGTGCGCGGCCTGCGCGGGGAAGGGCGTCTGCGGCGGCAGCGGCGTCCCGGTGGGGGGCGTCAGCACGTCGGTGGCCGGCGCGTCGGCCCCGTCCTCGTCGTGCGCGGGCACGCGTGGGTCCTGCCGTTCGCTCATCGGTTCCCCCCCGTTGGCGGCGTGGTCGGACGTCCGTCATGACCATCGGCAGGTGAAGCGTCCGACGTGAGCGCTTCTGTCGCAAATCGGCGCACGGACGTGCGGGGCGGGTGAACCGACGTGCGCCCCGGACCGTCATGATGGGATCGTGGACGGCACCCCCCTCGACGACCTCGACACGGCGATCCTCGCGGCCCTCGCGGACGACGCCCGGGCCACGTTCGCGCAGATCGGGGCACGGGTCGCGCTGTCGGCGCCGGCCGTCAAGCGCCGCGTCGACCGGCTGCGCGAGCGCGGCGTCATCCGCGGGTACACGGTCCGGCTCGACCCCGCGGCGCTCGGCTGGACCACCGAGGCGTTCGTCGAGCTGTTCTGCCAGGGATCGACCAGCCCCACGACCATGCGCACCGCCGTGGAGCGCTACCCCGAGGTCGTCGCCGCGAGCACCGTCACGGGCGACGTCGACGTCGTCGTCCAGGTGCGCGCCCGCGACATGCGGCACCTCGAGCAGGTCGTCGAGCGGCTCGCCGCCGAGCCCTTCGTGCACCGCACCCGCTCCACCGTCGTCCTCTCGGCGCTGGTCCGCCGCCCCGACGTCCCCGCGCTGCCCGGCGAGCCCTGACCCCTCGGCGGGGCCCCGCCCGTCAGGCCTCGACGTCGGCGCAGCGCTGGGTGACCACCATGACGGGGCACTGCGCGTGGTGCAGCACCGCCTGGCTCGTCGAGCCCAGCAGCAGCCCCGCGAAGCCGCCCCGGCCCCGGGAGCCGACCACCACGAGGTCCGACGCGGTCGAGAACTCCGTCAGCAGCTCGGCACCCGTGCCGTCGAGCGTGTGGCGCTTGACCACCGTGCCCGGGTGCGCGGCGACCGCCTGGTCGACGACGACGTCGAGCCCCTCCGCGACGTCACGCAGCACCTGCTCGTGGTCCACCGACGCCGGCAGCCAGGCCAGCACACCCGTCATGGACCCCACCGGCACGCCCGCGACCGCGTGCACCTCCGCACCCCAGGCCTGCCCCTCCCGGATCGCGTGCGCCAGCGCCACGGCCGCCTGCGGCGACCCGTCCACGCCCACGACGATCCGCTGGACGGGGGTGACGGGAGGCAGCGGCTCCCCCTCGGGGAGCGGGTGCCCGTCGACGCGCAGCGGCACCACGACCGTCGGGCAGTGCGCGTGCGCGGGCAGCGCCGACGACACCGTGCCGAGCAGCCGGTCCGCGAACCCGCCGCGCCCGCGGGTCCCCACCACGGCGAGCTCGACCTCGCGCGACATGTCGACCAGCGCCGCGGCGGCGTCACCCGTGACGACCCGCCCCGAGACCGCCACCCGGTCGCCGACGCGCAGCAGCGCCTCGTCGAGCACGGCCCGGGCACCGGCGCGGATGGTCTCGTCGTCGATCGCCGCGTAGCCGCCGTCGAGGGACGCCGCCGTGAACGACGGCAGCGAGTAGGCCACGACGAGCCGGAGCCCGAGGCCGCGCGCCAGCGCCTCCGCGACCGCCCAGTCGAGCGCGTGCAGGCTGGCCGCCGACCCGTCGACCCCCACGAGGACCTCGTGCTCGCGCGTCATGCCGTCCTCCTGGTGGTCCCGCGCGCCTCGTCGCGCACGGTGTCGGTGCCCCTGCACCACCCATGCTGGCACAGGCCCCGCGCACGACGAGGGCCGGAGGGCCCGGCCGGCCCGCCCGTGCGGACCGGCCGGCCGGCGTCGGACGCCCCCCGGGACCGAATGCCCGGTGTCAGGCGACCTCGGCGCGACCCTCCCCGAACCACTCCAGGTACGGCTCCCAGGCCGCCTCGTGCCGGTGGTGGCCCGAGGCGCCCAGCACCGTCGCCCGCGGCTGCGCGGGTGTGAACGCCAGCGTCCAGCCGAGCTCGGACAGCAGGTGGTCGGCCTTGCGGTGGTTGCACCGCCGGCACGCGGCCACGACGTTCTCCCACGCGTGCGGGCCGGACCGGCTCCGGGGCACCACGTGGTCGATCGTGTCGGCCCTGCCCGCGCAGTACGCGCAGCGCTCACGGTCGCGGTCGAGCACCGCCCGACGCGTGACGGGCACCCGGGAGCGGCGCGGGACGCGGACGTACCGGTGCAGGCGGACCACCGACGGGGCCTCGAGCACCAGGTGCTCGGAGTGCATGACGGCGTCCCAGGCCTCCTCGAGCACCGCCTTGTCGAGGAGGAGCAGCAGCACCGCGCGACGTACCGGGACGATGCACAGGGGTTCGTACGAGGCGTTCAGCAGCAGCGTCCGCGACGGCGCGCTCGCAGCGCGGTCGGGACCGGTGGTGGCGGGCGGGGCGGTCGTCAGCACGTGCACTCCTCGAGGTCGGACCGGCTGGCTGCCGGTCTGGGCGAAGAAGATCAGCGTGGGTGCGGGACCAGGGTACGCGCACCCCCATTTCCTGCGGCGACGCCTGCAGACGCGACGAGGCCCCGACGACGTGGTGTCGTCGGGGCCTCGTGGACATCTGCTCAGCCGATCCGGATGAAGACCGGGTTGCTCTGCCAGATCGTGCGGAACTGGACCGTCTTGCCGGGCCGCGGCGCGTCGATCATCTGGTTGCCGCCCGCGTAGATCGCGATGTGGCCGGGGCTCCACATGAGGTCGCCCGGCTGGGCCTCGGCCCGCGACACCACGGTGCCCGCGTAGCGCTGCGCCGACGACGTGCGCGGCAGGGAGACGCCGAGCTGCGCGTAGACGTACGAGGTGAAGCCCGAGCAGTCGAAGCCGGCGGGCGTGGTGCCGCCGGAGACGTACGGGACGCCGACCAGGCGGGCCGCGACCTCGAGGACCGCGTTGCCGGAGACCGACTGCGGGACCGCGGCGGCGGGGGCCGTCGAGACAGCCGCAGCGGTGTCGGTCGAGGTGGCGGCCTCGGCGCGCTCGGCGGTGCGCGAGGCGGCGACCGGGGTCTCCACGACCACGACGGGCGCGGGCTTCTCGGCCTTGACGACCGGGGCGTCGACCGTGAACTCCAGGTCGGCGGGGGCCGAGACCACGGGAGAGGTGTTCAGCACGGCACGGGCCGACGCGGTGAGCGCGGCGGTGTCGACCGAGGCGAGGGTCCCGGACGCCTGCGTGGCGGCGTTCGACGGGATGGCCATCATCGTGATCATCAGACCGGACGACGCGACGACGGCGGTGCGGCGACCCGCGGTGCCCATCTGCTCGGACGCCGCGTGGGCGAGGTCGGTGAGCGGCGTCGACGGGCGACGCGCCGAGCGGTGCCGCGCCTTCGTGATGCTGTCGGACAAGAGCTGGCCTCTCCTGTCGCCTACGAGGTGAGCTGTCGGGTTCGGGTGGGAGAACACCCGGCCGCGTCGGCCGCCGTCACCGTCCTGCACGTGGGTCGTGCAGAGCGTCACGTCGTCCGCCGCGGCTTCACCCCAAGGGCACCGTCTCCGGTACCCACGATTTGGGTCCCCCGCCCCTGCCGGCGAGTCGTACGGACCTGCGAGCGGTGGCAGGGTTCGGCGTGCCGCTCGAGGGCTCCCCGGAGGAGGGTTCCGGTGAAGCAGGACCGAACGTACCGCCCCTCGCAGGCATTGTCACGCTCCGGTCACGAACATCTCGGGGAGGTCATGGACGGCCGTCCGGTGCGGGCGCGCGACACGCCGTGCCGACCTGCGCCGACACAGGGCACGGCCGAGCGGGTGACAGGGCGGGTGACTTTCCGCGCGACGCGCCGGGAGCCGGTCGCCCGGCGTCCCACGGTGGGCTAGGAGTCAGACCGCCCCGACGAAGATGTGACGGGCCACGTCGTCGGGCAGGTCCAGCACGGTCGCAGCGCCCGGGGCCCCCACGGTCACGAAGCCCGCGGTGCGCTCCACGGTGACCTTCTCCCCCGGGCGCACGCCAGCCGCGGCGAGCCGGCCGAGCAGCTCGACGTCGACCTGGAGCGGCTCGGCGATGCGGGCCACGACGACGTCGCGGCCCAGCCCCTCCGCCCCCGTCAGCGGCACCACACCGTCGAGGAACCGCACGGGGGTGCGCTCCTCGCCGATCTCGTCCAGGCCCGGGATGGGGTTGCCGTAGGGGTCGAAGTGCGGGTGGTCGAGCAGGGCCGCGAGCCGGCGCTCGACGCGCTCGCTCATGACGTGCTCCCAGCGGCACGCCTCCTCGTGCACGTGCGGCCAGTCCAGCCCGATGACGTCCGTGAGCAGGCGCTCGGCGAGGCGGTGCTTGCGCATGACCCGGACGGCCTTGGCGTGCCCCGCCTCCGTGAGCTCGAGGTGACGGTCGCCCGTGACGACCACCAGGCCGTCGCGCTCCATGCGCGCCACCGTCTGGGAGACCGTGGGGCCCGAGTGGCCCAGGCGCTCCGCGATGCGCGCCCGCAGCGGCGTGATGCCCTCCTCGGTCAGCTCGTAGACCGTCTTGAGGTACATCTCCGTCGTGTCGATCAGGTCGCTCACCGGTCGGCCTCCTGCGTCGTGCTCGGGCGGCAGGGCGTGGCCCGCCGCGTGCTCGTCCCAGGGTAGTTGGTCCCACCCACGCGCCGCGGGCGCCGCGGCCTATCCTCGGCTCGTGCCCGCCGACGCCCTCGCCGCCCTGACGATCCCCGCCGACCTGCTGCCGCGCGACGGCCGCTTCGGGTCCGGGCCGTCGAAGGTCCGCACCGCCCAGCTCGACGCCCTCGTGGCCTCGGGGACCTCCGTGCTCGGGACCTCCCACCGGCAGGCGCCGGTGCGCGCGGTCGTCGGCCGGGTCCGCGCCGGCCTGGCCGCCCTGTTCGACCTGCCCGACGGGTACGAGGTCGTGCTCGGCAACGGCGGCGCGTCCGCCTTCTGGGACGTCGCCACCCTCTGCCTCGTCCAGGAGCGCTCCGCGCACGCCCGGTTCGGGGAGTTCGGCGCCAAGTTCGCCGCCGCGACGACGCGCGCACCGTTCCTCGCCGAGCCCCACGTCGTGACCGCACCCGCCGGCGGCGTGGCCGTCCCGACGCACGTCGACGGCGTCGACGCCTACGCCTGGCCGCACAACGAGACGTCCACCGGCGTCCTGGCCCCGGTGCGCCGCGTCGCCGGCTCGCGCGAGGACGGCGCCCTCGTGCTCGTGGACGGCACGTCCGCCGCGGGCGGGGCACCCGTCGACGTGGCGCAGACCGACGTCTACTACTTCGCGCCGCAGAAGTCGTTCGCGTCCGACGGCGGCCTGTGGCTCGCGCTCGCGTCGCCGGCCGCGGTCGAGCGGGCGGCCCACGTCGAGGCGTCGGGCCGGTGGGTGCCGGAGTTCTTGTCGTTCACGACCGCGGTGACGAACTCGCGGCTCGACCAGACGCTCAACACCCCCGCCGTGGCCACCCTGCTCCTGCTCGCGGAGCAGGTCGAGTGGATGCTCGCGCAGGGCGGGCTCGCGTGGGCGTCGGAGCGGACCGCCACGTCGTCCGGCCACCTGTACTCCTGGGCGCAGGCCCGCGACTGGGCGACGCCGTTCGTCACCGACCCGGCGCTGCGCTCCCCCGTCGTCGCGACGATCGACCTCGACCCCGCGGTCGAGGCCACCACGGTCACCGCCGTGCTGCGCCGGCACGGCGTCGTCGACATCGAGCCCTACCGCAAGCTCGGCCGCAACCAGCTGCGCGTCGGCGTGTACCCGGCCGTGGAGCCGGACGACGTGCTCGCCCTGACGGCGTGCGTCGACCACGTCGTCGACCGCATGGGCTGAGCCCCCGCCCGCCGACAGCACGAGAGCCCGCGACCAGCAGGTCGCGGGCTCTCGTGCGTGCAGCGTGCCGTGCGGGTCAGGCGTCCTGACGACGGCGGCGGGCGACCAGGAGCGCGGCGGCACCCGCGGCGAGCAGGGCCGCACCGCCCGCGGCGAGCGGCAGGGCCTGCGACCCCGTCGCGGCCAGCACGTCGGACCGCGACGTCGACGTCGGGCCCGCGGCGAGCACGTCGCTGCCCGAGGGGCTGGTGGCGCACTGCGGGGTCGACGGCGGGTACGCCACGTCGACCGTCGCGGTCGGGTTCACCTCGAACTGCACGGTGACGGTCGGGCGGACCCAGTCGTACTCGTCGCCCTCGACCCACTCGCCGTCCACGAGGCTCCAGCCGGGCCAGTCGACGCCCACGCCGTCCTCCTCGACCGCACCGGGCCACAGGACCGTGCCGTTCAGGGGCTGGTCGGGGTAGACGACCGTCGGGACGCCGTCCTTGAGGAACGAGATCGTCACCGTGGTGTTCGGCGTGCCCACCGGGTCGACCGCGTACTGCAGCTTCGGCACGTCGTTGTCGCAGATCGGCGAGATGACCGTGAGCTCGAGCTCGCACGGCAGCGGGTCGCCGTACTCGTCGGTGCCGCCCTCGCACCCGGGAGCGGTGGGGTTCGGGGTGGCGGCGGACGCCACGGCGGGGACGCCGAGGGCGAGGAGAGGGGCGAGGGCCGCGACGGCGACGGCCCGACGGAAGGCGCGCATGGCAGGCTCCGCTCGGAGATTCGGACGATTCCCCCTTATCGTCCCGGACCGGACGCGCGGAACCAAGCCGCCGAGCGGGTGATACCTCCCCACATGTCCGTTTCACCCGCTCGCGCAGGCGAACGCGTGCTCGCCCGGGGACGTGAGCGTCGGGGTCGTGCGGACCGTGGCCGCGCCGTCGTGCAGCGGCACCTCGACGGTGACCCGCTGGTCCTGGCCGGGCGCCAGCACCGACGAGATCCGCTGCACCGTGCGGCCGTCCACCTCGTCCCGGTCGCCGCCGACGACCGTCCCGTCGCGCCGCAGGGTCGGCGCGGGGTCCCCGGACGCGGACCACACCGAGACGACGGTCGCGAGCGACCCTGCCGGCACCCCGTCGGCGGTCCCCGTCACGACGAGCGGGAACGACGCCACGTCGGCCGGCGGGTCGTACGCGAGGTCCAGCACCACGGTCACGGCCGGCCGGTCGCCCGTGCACCGGGCGTCGGTGAACGTCACGTCCGTGGCGAGGTACGCCCCGACCTTGCCCTGCGTCGCGTCGTTGAGGAACACCCCGACCACGTCGTCGTGCGCCGGGTCGAGGAACGTGCCGCCGACGACGGTGCCCGCGAGCACCTCCTGCTCGGCCGGGCGCGCCGACCACACGCGCACGCGCCGCTCGTCGACCGTGCGCCGGACCGCGTCGAGCAGCGCGGGCGCGTCGCCGCGCCCGCTGGTGACGGCGTCGAGCACGGACGCGGCGACGGTCGCGAAGTACGCGTCCGCCGCGACGCCGTCGGGGTGGGTCAGGTACGCCTCCCGCAGCAGAGCACCGACGAGCCCGTCGCCGGACAGCTCTCCCCCGTCGGGGTCGTCGACGCCGCCGAGCGCCCCGACGAGGGTGCCGACGGCCACCGGGTCGGTGGCCACGACGCCGTCGACGGCGCCGCCCACGTCCCGCGCCCAGCGGGCGGCGACGAGCTCGGCGGTGCGGGGGAACTCGGGGGTCGCGGTCGCGTTCTGGACCCAGCGGCCGAGCGCGTCCGTGTGCACGGCGACCTCCTGCTCCGTGAGCGGGAGGACCGGCTCGTCGAGCGGGGGCAGGTCGGCCGTGGACCGCTGCGCCACCACCTCGAGCGCCCCCGCGTCGGCCCGCACCGCGGTGACCGACCCCACGATGCCGCCGGCGGTGCGCAGCTCGGCGGTGTTCAGGGCGAGGACGAGGTACGTGCGCGGCTCGTCGGCGCCGAGCATCGGCGGCAGCAGCGCCAGGGCGCCGGCCGCGGGTGCCAGCCGCTCGTCGGCCTGCGCCAGCGTCGCCCCGACGTCGCCGACCGGCCCGGCCAGCGCCCCGACGAGCCCGTCCGGGTCGAGGGCGTCCACCTGCGCGCGGGCCCGCGCGGTCGTGGCGGCGGCGGCCCCGACCTCGTCGGCCGCGACCTGCAGCGCGTCGACGTCCACCTGGCCGTCCGGGGTGCGCAGCGCACCGTCGAGCAGCGTGCCCACGGCGTCGAGGGCGGGCAGGGCGTCGGTGGCGAGGTCGTCGACGGCCACGGCGACCACGCGGACCGCCTCGAGCTGGGCGCCGACCCACGGGACGTGCTCCGCGAGCGCCCACACCGGGTCGTCGGTCGCCGCCCGGGCACGGGCCGTGCGCTCGCGGACCGCGACGAGGTCGGCGGACAGGTCGGTGGCGGCGGCGCCGGCGTCCGCCGGGTCGAGGTCGACGTCGGCCAGCAGGTCGCGCGCGTCCTGCAGCGCGGTGGCGGCCTGGTAGCCGCGCCAGGCCACCCAGCCGGCGAACGCGAGGAGCACGACGAGCAGGACCGCGACGACCACGCCGGCGCGGCGGGCGGTGCGGGCACGGCGCGGCCCGGCCGGGGCACCGGGCGCCCGCTCGTCGTCCGCGCCGGTGCTCGCGGCCGTTGGCGCGGCGTCGTCGCGTGTGCTCACCGGGCGATGGTCGCACGACGGACGAACCGGGCATCGGGCCCGGCGGCACATTCACCCGCGGGGGCGGCGGCGCGGACCGTCAGGCCGCGGACTGCGCGTCGGCGGCGTCCTGGGCCCCGACCCGGGCGGGGGCGGTGCGGGCGCGCTCGTTACCGGGGCGGGTGGGGTCGGGGCGGTGTGCGGCGTCGGCCAGGTGCACGACCTCCACGTGGGGGCGGCCGGCCACGTGGTAGCGCACCCGGACGTTCCAGTGGGTCCGGGCCCACCACGCGGCGCCGAGCGAGACCGCGAGGGCGCTGATCGAGCCGACGCCGATCGCCCAGCGGGCGCCGAACGTCTCCCCGATCCAGCCGACGACGGGTGAGCCCACGGGCGTGGCCCCGAGGAAGACCACCATGTAGAGGGACATGACGCGCCCGCGCATGGCCGGGTCGGTGCTCATCTGGATCGCGGAGCTGGCGGCGGTCATCATCGTCAGCGAGGCGAGGCCGACGGGGATGCACGCGATCGCGAACGTCAGGTAGGTGGGCATGAGCGCGAGCACGCCCGTGGCGACGCCGAAGGCGAAGGCCGCGCCGATGACCAGCCGCACGCGGGGCCGGTCGCGGCGCGCGGCGAGCAGCGCACCGGTGAGCGAGCCGATCGCCAGCACGGACCCGAGCACGCCGTACTCCTGGGCGCCGCGGCCGAACTCGGTGCGGGCCATGAGGGCGCTGGTGAGCTGGAAGTTCAGGCCGAACGTGGAGACGACGCCGACGACGACCATGATGACGACGATGTCGGTGCGGCTGCGGACGTAGGCGACGC
This sequence comes from Cellulomonas sp. SLBN-39, assembly GCF_006715865.1. Lineage (NCBI taxonomy): Bacteria > Bacillati > Actinomycetota > Actinomycetes > Micrococcales > Cellulomonadaceae > Cellulomonas > Cellulomonas sp. SLBN-39. The sequence continues at coordinate 703,997 of NZ_VFOA01000001.1, forward strand.
CCTCGCGGATCTGCCCCTTGGCGCGCGGCGCGGACGGCATCGGGTAGAGCTCCGCGCGGCGCATCGCGGTGATCGAGACGATCGTCGCGGCGAACGAGACGGCGTTGATCACGAACACCCAGCCGGTGCCGACGGCAGCGATGAGGAGCCCGGCGAGCCCGGGACCGACGAGGCGCGCGGCGTTGAACGACGCGCTGTTGAGACCGACGGCGTTGGACAGCCGCCCCGCCGGCACGAGCTCGGCGACGAAGGTCTGGCGCACGGGCTGGTCGATGGCGGACACGCAGCCGAGCAGCCCGGCGAAGGCGTAGACCTGCCAGAGCTGGGCGTGGCCGGACAGCACGAGCACGCCGAGGCCCGCGGCGAGCAGGCCCTGCGCGACCTGGGTGGCGACGAGCAGCCGGCGCCGGTCGAACCGGTCGGCGAGCAGCCCGGCCCAGGCGGACAGGACGAGGGTGGGGCCGAACTGGAGCGCGGTGGTGATGCCGACGGCGACGCCGGAGTCGTCGGTCAGCTCGGTCAGGACGAGCCAGTCCTGCCCGACGCGCTGCATCCAGGTGCCGATGTTGGCGACGAGCGCGCCGGCGAACCAGAGCCGGTAGTTGCGGAAGGTCAGCGAGGAGAAGGTGGCGCTCACGCGGTGGTGATCCTCCTGAGGAGCTCGGCGGCGTCCCGCAGCGTGCGGCGCTCGTCGTCGTCGAGCTCGTCGAGGCGGGCGGCGAGCCAGGCGTCGCGGCGGCGGCGGGTCTCGTGGACCTCGGCCTCGCCCTCGGGGGTGAGGCTGACGACGACCTGCCGGCCGTCGGTGGGGTGCTCGTCCTTGCGGACGAGGCCGCGGTCGGCGAGGCAGCTGACGGTCCGCGTCATGGCGGGGGGCTGGATGCGCTCGGCGTCGGCCAGCTGGCCGGGCGACATGGGTCCGTCGCGGTGCAGGATCGCGAGGACGTTGAACTGGGGGTCGGACAGGCCGGCGTCGCCGCGCTCGGCCTTGAGGCGGCGGGTGGCCCGGCCCAGGGAGACGCGCAGCTCGGCGGCGAGGGTGAGGGCGGTGGTCGGCACGTGTCGTTACCCTACATCATTACCTCGGTTCACGACATTCGGTCACCCGGACGGCGCACGACGACGGCCCGCCAACCCCGGCAGGGGCGGACGGGCCGTCGAGGTCCGTACGGCGCGTCAGGGGCGGCCGAGCGCGCGGTACGTCCAGCCCGCCGCGCGCCACGACGCCGGGTCGAGCACGTTGCGGCCGTCGACCACGGCCTTCTGCGCCACCAGGGCGCCCACCGTCTGCGGGTCCAGCGCGCGGTACTGCTCCCACTCCGTGGCCAGCACCACGACGTCCGCACCGGCGACCGCGTCCTCGACCGTCGCGGCGTAGCGCAGGTCGGGCCACTTGGCGCGGGCGTTCGCCACGGCCTGCGGGTCCGTCACCGTGACGTGCGCACCCTGCAGCTGCATCTGCGCGGCCACCGACAGCGCCGGCGAGTCACGGATGTCGTCGGACTCCGGCTTGAACGCGGCACCGAGCACCGCCACGCGCTTGCCCACGATCGAGCCGTTGCAGACCTCGCGCACCAGGTCGACCACGCGCACGCGGCGGCGCATGTTGATCGAGTCGACCTCCTTGAGGAACGACAGCGCCTGGTCCACGCCGAGCTCGCCGGCCCGCGCCATGAACGCGCGGATGTCCTTGGGCAGGCAGCCGCCGCCGAAGCCCAGGCCCGCGTTGAGGAAGCGCCGCCCGATGCGCGCGTCGTAGCCGATCGCGTCGGCGAGGCGCGTGACGTCGGCCCCCGTGGCCTCGCACAGCTCGGCCATCGCGTTGATGAACGAGATCTTCGTCGCCAGGAACGAGTTGGCCGCGACCTTCACCAGCTGCGCGGTCGCGTAGTCCGTGACCACCAGCGGGGTGTCGTCGGCCAGCGGCGTCGCGTAGACCTCGTCGAGGACCTCGCGCGCCCGCACACCCTCGGCGGTCGGCTCGCCGTCGCCGTCCGTCGGCAGGCCGTAGACGAGGCGGTCGGGGTGCAGCGTGTCCTGCACGGCGAAGCCCTCGCGCAGGAACTCGGGGTTCCACACCAGCGTCGCACCCGTGCCCTCGAGGCGGGCCGCGAGGTCCTCGGCCGTGCCGACCGGCACGGTCGACTTGCCGACGACGAGGTCGCCCGGCTGCACGAACGGCAGCAGCGCCGTGAACGCGGCGTCGACGTACGACAGGTCGGCCCGGAACTCGCCGTGCTTCTGCGGGGTGCCCACGCACAGGAAGTGCACGCGGGCGCCGGCGGCCGCGGACATCTCCGTGCTGAAGGTCAGCCGGCCCGTGCCCTGGACGTCCGTGAGCAGCTCGGGCAGGCCCGGCTCGTAGAACGGTGCCGTCCCCGACGCGAGCTGCTCGACCTTGCGGGCGTCGACGTCGACACCCACGACCTCGTGCCCGAGGTGGGCCATGCTCGCGGCGTGGACGGCTCCGAGGTAGCCGCAGCCGATGACGGAGAGCCGCACGTCGTCCTCCTAGGTATGACGGAACCAGCGCAGACTACCGGGCCCGGCACGGCCCCCGGTGCGCCGACGGTCCCGCGCGCGGCACGCCGACGACGTGCGTGGCCGCGGCCCTGACGCGGGGTGATCCTTGGGGCGTCCGGGTGAGCAGGCCTGGCGTGTCCCCCGCGCAGGCGGCAGAGTCAGGTCATGGGGGAGGACGAGTGACGAACGACGAGCACCGGCGCGACGGCCCGCCCGTGGACCTCCTGCAGGTCGAACGACGCCGCAGCGGCACGACGGACCCGGTCACGGGGCGACCCAACCTGCCCGGGATCACCCCGTCGTGCACGGCCGGGATGGGCGAGGACCAGGTGCTCACCGTGGTCGCCGCCGCGACCGGGCCCCGCACGCTCGACGCCCTGCCGGGCCGCGGCGACGGCCTCGACGACGCCGAGCGGCTGCTCGCCGACCAGCTCGACGTGTGGGGCGACGGTCTGCCGGGCTCCGTGGTCAGCCCCGCGGACGGCACGGCCGTGTACCTCGCGCGCACGACCCACGCCGAGGCCCGCACCCTGCGCGCGCACCTGCCGCTGCTCGTCGAGCAGCTCGACCGCGGCGCGGGCCGCTCGCCGCTGCTCGCCGAGGCCCAGGGCGCCGCCGCCGAGTCCCCCGCGGTCGTCACCCGGGCCCTGTCCCGCCTCGCTCTGCCGCAGGGCCGTCTGCCGCAGCCGCACACCGAGGCGACCACGGTCGCGCGGACCCCGCTCTTCGACGCGTGGACGGGCACCCGGGTCGCGTCCCAGGTGCGCCACCACCCCAGCACCGTCGGCCCCCGGGACGCGCCCCGCGTGGAGCAGCTGCTGTCGATCACCCGACCCGCACCGTTCCTGGACACCGCGCGCGCCGTCATGGCGGCCACCGCCCGGTTCACCGACCCCCTGCGCGGTCACGGGCCGCTGCTGTGGGACGCGACCTGCGTGCTCGCGGCCGCCGGCCCCCAGCGCGCGCCCCTCGCCGAGCTGCTGGTCGAGCACTGCCCCGCGCACGTGTGGGTCGGCGTCGCGGCGTCGCTGCTCGACGGGCCGCCCGACGTGCTCGAGGCGCTCACGCTGCTGCGCGCCCGCGGGTCCACGATCGTGCTCACCGGGTACGGCTCGGGCCGCGAGACCCCCGAGGCGCTCGACGAGCTCCCCGTCGACGCGGTCGTCGTGGACCCGTGGCTCGAGCGCGGCGCGACCACCGCGTCCGGGGACCGCGCCGCCCACTGGGCGGTGCTCGAGCACGCGCGCCGGCACGGGGTCACCGCGCTGAGCCACACCCGCGCCACCGCGACCCTCATGCAGCAGGCCCCGGTCGACGCGCAGGACGTGCCGTGGCCGGTCGGCGGCGTCGACGTCGCCGCGCTCGCCCTCGTGTCCGACGCGCGCACCGCGGGCCTGTCCCTGCGCGAGACGACCGTGCTGGTCAACGGCGCCGGGCGCCGCACCCCCGCGGGGCGGCGCTGGTCGCGCTACGACGTCGCCCGCGTGTGGGCCTCGTTCGCGTGACCCGCCCGCACCCGACCCGTGGCTGAGCGCCGGGCCCGGCCACGACCCGTGCGGGCCGTGCGCGTGCTGCTCGTCGTCTACCTCGGGGCCGTCGCCGCGGTCACGCTGGGGCCGGCACCCGCCGACGCCGGCACGCTCTCGCGCGTCGAGCAGCTCGTGGCGTGGCTCTCGGGCCACGGCCTGCCCGTCACGTACCTCGGGGTCGAGGCGATCGCCAACGTCGTCATGTTCGTGCCGTTCGGCGTGCTCGTCAGCCTCGCCCTGCCGGCCGGCACCCGCGGGGGCGACCGGGTCGTGGTGCCGCTGGCCCTCGCCACGTCGGCGGGCATCGAGACCGTCCAGCGCTGGCTGCCGACCCGGGTGCCCACGCTGCAGGACGTCGTGCTCAACACCCTCGGCGCCGCGCTGGGCCTCCTGGCGCTGCGGGTGCTGCTCGCCCGGCGCCGGCGCCACGACGGGGTCGCCGCCCGCGCGGCAGGCGACGACCCCGGACGTCAGACGCCCAGCGCCTCGCGGATCGGGCCGAGCGTGAAGTAGACGACGAACGCCGCCGCCGCGACCCACATCAGCGGGTGCACGGTGCGCGCCTTGCGCACGGCCACCTTGATGACGACGTAGGCGATGAAGCCCGCGCCGATCCCCGCGGTGATCGAGTAGGTGAACGGCATCAGCACCATGGTGAGGAACACCGGCACGCCGACCTCGTACGAGCGCCAGTCGATGCCCGCGACCTGGACGACCATGAGGAAGCCTACGACGACCAGGACGGGCGCCGCGGCCTCGGACGGGACCATCGCGACCAGCGGGGACAGGAACGTGGCCAGCAGGAACGCCACGCCCGTGACGACCGAGGCCAGTCCCGTGCGCGCCCCGTCGCCGACCCCGGACGCCGACTCGATGTACGCCGTGTTCGACGAGACCGACCCCGCCCCGCCCGCGATCGCGCCGAGCGAGTCCACGACGAGGATGCGCTGCGCCCCGGGCGGGCTGCCCTCCGCGTCGAGGAGCTTGGCCTCGCCGCCGACCGCGACCATCGTGCCCATCGTGTCGAAGAAGTCCGCGAGCAGCAGGGAGAACACCAGCAGCAGCACCGACAGGGCGCCGATCTTGGCGAACGAGCCGAGCAGCGAGAACTGGCCGAGCAGCGACAGGTCCGGCAGCTGCACGAGCTGGTCGGGCAGCGCCGGCACGTTCTGGTGCCACCCCGTCGGGTTGTCCGCGCCGCCGGCACCCACGCCCGTGAGGGCCTGCACGACCACCGCCAGGACGGTCGTGCCGACCACCGCGATGAGCAGCCCGCCGCGCACCTGACGGACCTGCAGCACGATCGCGACGAGCAGGCCGACGACGAACACCGCGATGGGCCAGCCGGCCAGCGACCCGCCCACGCCCAGCTCGAGCGGCGTGCCGGCGCCGGGGCGGACGAAGCCTGCGTTGACGAAGCCGATGAGCGCGATGAACAGGCCGATGCCCACGCTGATCGCGGTCTTCAGCTCCAGCGGGACCGCGCGGAACACCGCCGTCCGGAACCCCGTGAGCACCAGGACCAGGATGATCAGGCCCTCGAGGACGACGACTCCCATCGCGTCGGCCCACGTCATGCCCGGCAGCGCCGCGATCGTGTACGCCACGACCGCGTTCAGGCCCAGCCCCGCGGCCAGCGCGATCGGGAAGTTCGCCACGACCCCCATGAGGATCGACAGGACACCCGCCACCAGCGCCGTCGCTGCCGCGATGGCCGGCAGGTTCGAGCCGTCGCCCGGGCCGCCGCCCAGGAACGCCCCCGTGCCGTCGGGCGCGAACCCGAGGATGAGCGGGTTGAGCACGACGATGTAGCTCATCGTGAAGAACGTGACGAGACCGCCACGGATCTCGGTGCCGACGGTCGAGCCGCGCTCGCTGATCTTGAAGAACCGGTCGACGGCGTTGCGGGGCGCCGTGCGCGTCTCCTCGTCCGAAGTGGTCGCCATGGGCGGAAGTCTGGCAGAGGACACGCGCACCCCCGGACGACCGCCGTCCCGGCGCGGGGCGCGCCCGGGTGGGATCATGCGCCGATGGACCCGCACCCCCGCCCCGTCACCGCGCCCGCACGGCGACCGGCGACGGTGCTGCTGGTGTGCACCGGCAACGTGTGCCGGTCCCCCGCGGCCGAGCGGGTGCTCGCCGCACGCCTGGCGGGCACGGGCGTGCGGGTCGTGTCCGCCGGGACCCGCGCGGTCGTCGGCGCCCCCGCGAGCGGGCCGATGGCCCCGCTCGTCGAGGCCGCCGGCGGGACGCTCGACGGGTTCGTCGCCCGGCAGCTGACCGCCGAGCTGGTCGACGCCGCGGACCTCGTGCTCACCATGACGCGCGAGCACCGCTCCGCGGTGAGCGTGCTCTCCCCCGCCGCCGTGCGGCGCACCACGACCCTGCGCGAGGCCGCGCACCTGCTGCGGGCGGCGGGCCGGGTGCCCGGCGGGTGGGTCGTCGACCGGGTGCGGGCCGTCCCGGACACGCTCGCGGCGACCCGCGGCCGCGTCGCGCCGCTCGAGCCCGACCCCTCGGGCTGGTGGCGCCGCGGCTCCGCGGCGCGCCGGGGCGCGGTGCACGCCGACGACGTGGTCGACCCCATCGGCGGCTCGGACGCGCTCTACCGGCGGTCGTTCGGGCAGATCCTGCCCGCCGTGGACGCGCTCGCCGCCGTGCTGCTGGCCCGGCCCGTGGGTGATCGTCCGGGCGGTCGGGCCCGCACCGGGCCGGCCGGGACGCCCGGCTGACTAGGCTCCCCCTCGTGCGTTCGATCTTCGACACCCTGCTGCACCCGCGGCGTACCCCGCCGCCGCCGCTCGAGGTCGACCTGGCGCACGTCATGGGGGTCGGTACCGCGCTGTGGGTCCTGGGCCTCGTGGCGTCGGCCGTCGGCTGGCTCGTGGGACGCGACACGAGCATCGCGGTCGCCATCTGCGCCGCCGGTGCGGTCATCGGCGTCGGGGCCACCACCTGGGCGCTGCGCCACGACGTGCGGGTGCCGCCGACCGACTGACCCGGGCGCCCCGCCCCGGGACGGGCCTCAGCCCAGGAAGACCTGCGCGCAGAGCATGCCGTTCGGACCCTCGGTGCAGCCGACGCCGATCTGCTGGAACGAGGACCGCAGGATGTTCTCGCGGTGGCCCTCGGAGTTCATCCAGCCCTCGACGGTCGACGCCGCGTCGGGGTAGCCGAGCGAGAGGTTCTCCCCGACGATCCCCGACCCGCACGCCGCGGTGATCGGGTCGAGCGGGTCGTGCTCGAAGCGACCCTCGGCGACGAGGACGGCCGTGCGGGACACCGCCTGACCGGTGGCGCAGGACGAGACAGTGAACGCGGGCAGGCCCGCGGCGGTGCGCTCGGCGTTCGTCGCCTCGACGATCTGGTCGGCGAGCGACGCCTCGGCGCTGGTGGACGCGGCGAGCACCGCCTCCTCGGGTGCCGGTTCGGGCGCAGGCGCGGGCTCGGGGGCCGGCTCGGGCGCCGGCTCGGGCTCGGGCTCCGGCGTCGGCTCCGGGGTGGGCTCGGGCGTCGGCTCCGGCTCGGGCGAGGCGGCCGGGGTCGCGGTGGGGCTGGTGCTGGGCCCGCCGCCGGACGTCGTCGTCGCGGACGGCGTGCGGGTCGCGTTCCGGCTGGCCATCTCGAGCGTGCGGGTGACGAGGTCGGCCCCCGCGGCGACCTCCCCCGTCGGGGCCTGCGCACCCGGCGCGGCCCCGACGACGAAGGCGGCGGTGCCCGCGAGGACGACGACCGGTGCGACGACGCGGGCCACGCGCAGGCCCACCCCCGGTCGCGCGCGCTCCTGGCGGCGGAGGTCGCGGCGGCTCGGCGTGGTGGACGACATGCCGGGGACGTTACCTCTTCGTGACCTTTGTCCGGTCTGTGCGGGTCTGTCTCTCACCGACCTCTCACGGACCTCTCATGATGCCGCCGGGCACCGCACGCACCCGGACGACGTCAGCCGAGCGCGACGTCCAGCACCGCGTCCGGTCCGCCGTCGCCCGCGAGCAGGGCCTCGAGGGCGGCCCGCAGGTGCCACCGCCCGGCGGCGACCGCGAGGCCGGCCGCGAGGCCCGCCACGTGCACGGCGTGCACCACCGCGCCCGGGCCCGAGCCCTCGACCCACCACTCGACCTCGACCCCGTCGACGCGCAGCTCGTCGTGCCGCCACCACGTCGCCGGTGCGCCCGGCAGCAGGGCGGCGACGTCGTCGGGCACCGGCTCGACCTCGCCCTGCCCGTCGACGGCACCTGCGCACGCCGCCGACGCGAGCGGCAGGTCCAGACCCGCCGCCAGCCGCGCCGCCGCACCCGAGCCACCGGCACCGCCGGGGCCCGCCGGGGGCACCGGCACGACCGGCCCGAGGTCCGTGCGCTGCCACCACTGCGGACCGTCCGCGACCACCGCGTCCTCGGCGTCGACGACCACCGCACCGGCGCCCGCCAGCGCGACGACCGACGAGGGCGGGTCCGCGGGCAGCGCACCGGCCGCCCACGCGCGCCACAGCGCCGCCGCCACGTCCAGCGGGACGCGCGCCCCCGGCCGGCCGACGCGGTCGAGCACGTGCGGCCAGTCCGCCGGCGGGAGCTCGTCGAGGGAGCCGGCACCGCCGAGCGCCCGCAGCGCGCCGGCGTCGAGCCCGGCCAGGACCGCCGGGACGGGCGGCACGAGCTGCGCCGGCAGCCCCTCGGCCCCGGGCAGCGCGAACACCCCCGGCACGGGCAGCTCGGCGCGCGTGCGCACCCACCACGCCGTGTAGGACGGCGCCGTCGCCCCCGTCTGCTCGCCACGGACCGGGGTCAGCAGCGCGGACCGCAGGCGGGGGTCCGCGGCGACGTGCGCGAGGACGGCCGGCCACGCGTCCTCGTCGACCGCGTCGAGGTCCGCGACCGCCACGAGGTCGCCGACGTACGTGCCGTCGCCGAGCAGGTCGGCGAGGTCGTCGAGGTACTCCGTCCAGCCGTCGAGCGACGCGGCGGCCAGCGCCGCGGGGTCGTCCCCGTCGTCGTCGGGCCCCACGCCCGCGACGACGTCGGGCACCGGGGTGACGACGAGGTCGGCCCGGACGCCGACGGCCAGGAGCGCGCCCGGCCCCCACCGGTCGACCGCGGCCTCCGCGACGGGGGCGACGACGCGCGGGTCGAGCAGGTCCGCCGCGACGGACCCCGGGAGGACCAGCCCGTGCGCCGGGGTGGGCTCGCCGTCGGCGGCGGGCAGCGTGAGGAGCCCGAGCCACGAGGCCGCGTCCGCCGGCAGACCGGGCACCCCGTCCGGGCCGGTCGGCAGCCCCGCGACGAGGTCGAGGACGGTCGCGGTGACGTCCGCGGCCCGGTCGAGGTCGTCGTCGTCGGCCTGGCCCAGGACGGCCTGCCGCACCGCGGGGTGGGCGAGCAGGGCGGCGCCGTCGAGGGTCTGCGCGCCGAGCCGGCCCAGCAGCGGGTGCGCGGCCGCGGGGTCGACGACCCGCAGCCCCCACGCGCGCAGCGTGCCGAGGGTCTGCGGGTCGAGCGCCGCCACGAGCGCGCCGTCGAGCACGACCGTGCCGCGCGGCCCGCGGACCACCCGGCCGTCGAGCAGCGGCACCGGCAGGGCCGCGAGCTGCTCGCGCACGCGCGCGTCGTGCCCCACCGCGTCGAGCGCGCCGTACAGCCCCGCCCAGTCCAGGCCCGCGGTCGCCGGGAGCTCCTCGACGAGGTCGGCCAGGCCGCGCTCCTCCACACCCAGGGTCCGGGCCGCCGCCGCACCGCCCGGCGGCACCCGGACCATGCCGGCGACGAGCGCGCCGAGCACCGCGAGCGCGGCGTCGTCCGTCAGGTCGCGCACGGCCGTCGCGCGGGCCGGGGCGACGAGCTCGTCGCCGACCGCCGGCGCCAGCAGCGGCGTCCGGGCCATCGCCTCGACGGCCGCGGCCCGCAGCTCGCCGTCGAGCCACCCGTCGGCCAGGCCCGTGGGCACCAGCGCGAGCGCGTCGCCGCCGTCCGTCGCGACGTCGCGCGCCAGGGCGGCCCACGTGTCGGCCGCGGCGGCGAGGACGATGTCCGTCAGCGGCCCGCGCACGACGTGCCGGCGGGCCGGGTCGAGCGGCAGCGTGGCGACGAGCAGACCGGGCAGGGTGCACGGCTCGTCGGTGGGCGTCGGGGCGTGCACGACGGGCGACCACCGGCCCCCGGCCGGCCCCGGGCCGCCGACGGCGTCGACCGGCGCCCCGGGCCGGGGCAGCGCCCAGGTGACGCGCCAGGCGCGGGCGGCACGCTCCTCGACGGGCCGGTCGGCGACCGCGGCGAGCGGCACCTCTCCGTGCGCGGTGCGGACGCGCCAGCGCCGGCCGACGTCCGAGACGCGGCGCGACGGCGCGTCGACGTCCTCGACGACCACCTCGACCAGGCCGGGCAGCGCCAGCAGCAGGGCGTCGCCGACCTCGGCGAGCAGGGCCCGGACCTCGTCGAGCGCGACCTCGTCGCGCAGCGTCAGCACCACGGCCGTGTCGTAGCCGCCGGGCGGGCGGCCCGTCGCAGGCCACGGCAGCCGCAGCGCCGGCAGGGAGCCGTCACGGCGGCGGACCTCCTCCGCGAGCGCGGGCACGTCCGCGGACGCCTGCTCGAGCGCGGCACGGGTGTCCGCGAGCGAGAACCGCACCGCGCCGGACGTCGAGCAGACGGCGACCTCGTCGGCGACGGCGCGGACCGCGGCGAACCCGACCCCGAACCGGCCGACGAGCCCCACGCCGTGCCCGTCCCGCTTGGCGGAGGCCCGCAGCGTCGCGAGCGAGGCGACGCCCGCGGCGTCGAGGGGCGCCCCGGTGTTCGCGGCGACGAGCACCGCGCCGCCGTCGGGGTCGCGGGCCACGCGCAGCAGCAGCCGGCCGGGCACGCCGGCCCGGACGGCGGCGTCCGCGGCGTTCTGGGCGAGCTCGACGAGGACGCGGTCGCGGTAGTACCCGCGGGCGTGGTCCTCCTCGGCGTTGGCGTCCTCGCGCAGCCGCGCGGGGGACGCGCGCCACGCCCCGAGGACCGCGGCACGCAGCGCGGCCGTGCCGAAGTCGTCGTCGCCCGCCGCGCCCCAGCCGCCGGTCACCGCGCCTCCCGCTCCCCCGCACCTGCCTCGCGGATCACCGTAGCGGTGGCGCGCCCCCGTGCACCCCGACGCACCGGGAGCGCGCGGACGGGGTCAGGCGGTGGGGTCGGACGCCTCGGTCACCTCGGGCTCGGACGCGACGTCCTCGGGCACGCCGGCCGCGGTGCCGGGCGCCGGCGCGACGTCCGCGAGCGGCGCCTCCTGCTCGGCGACGACCGTGCCGTCCGTCCCCGCGGCGACCTCCGCGGCGTCCCCGTCCACGGGCTCCTCGGCAGGCGCCGGGGCGACGTCCGTGCCGGCGGCCTCCGGCTCGGGCACCGGCGGCGTGCGGAGGGTGACGAGCTCGACGCTCGTCTCGTCGATGAGGGGGTCGGGTGCGGGCCAGTCCGTCGGCACCGGGTCGACGTCGGTCTCGGAGTGCGCACCGCAGCCGTGGTCGAGGCTGACGACCTTGCCGTCGTCGGGCGACCACTCGTTGGCGCACACGCCGAAGACCGTGCCGAGCGAGCCCTGCAGCGGCACGAGGAACCCGCACGACCCGCACGCGGCGGCGGACGCGACGGCCCCGGGCGTCGTCGGCCCGCGGGACCCGCGGTACCAGCGCTCGGCGGCCTCGTCGCGCCCCTGCGGCGCGAGCACCCGCACGCGGGCCAGGGCGAGCTCGTCGATGGCGACGGCGTCGAGCTCGGGGTCGCCGGACGGCGTCCACCCGGGCTCCAGGCGCGGGTCGTCGGCACGGAACGGCACGACGTCGCCGGGCCCGATGTCGCCGGGGCGCAGCCGCTCGGACCAGGGCACCCACGGAGCACCCAGCACGGCGTCCTGGCCGGGCAGCAGCTCGGCCTCGCAGACCGTGGCGGTGCGCCCGCGCGGCACGCGGGCGACCGTGACGGTCCACTCCCACCCGCGGTAGCCGCGCGCGGTGCACGCGAACCGGTGCGAGACCAGGCGCTCGCCCTCGTGCACGGCGCCGAGGTAGTCCCCGACGTCGGTGGGCTCGTGCGCGATCTCCAGCGCGACCTCGCGCGCGAGGTCCACGGCCCGGTCGAGGACGGCGTCCTTGGCGGCCACGCTCAGGCCTCGAGCTTGTCCGCGACGGCCCGCAGCAGGCTCGCGTACTGGGTCGAGCGCGAGCCCTCGGGGTACCGCCCGCGGCGCAGGTCGTTGCCGATGTTGTCGAGCACCTTGATGAGGTCCTCCACGACGACGGCCATCTCGTCGGCCGGCGGCCGCTTGGCCTTGACCACGGACGGCACCGGGTCGAGGAACGTCACGGACAGGGCCTGCGGGCCGCGGCGGCCGTCAGCGACGCCGAAGTCCACCTTGGTGCCCGGCTTGGGCGCCGTGACCCCGGCGGGCAGCGCGGACGCGTGCAGGAAGACCTCGCCACCGTCGTCGGTGGCGATGAAGCCGAAGCCGCGCTCGCTGTCGAACCACTTGACCTTGCCGGTGGGCACGTCGGACCCCTTGCTGCTGTCGGGTGCTGCTGATGTCGGTGCTGCCAGTGCTGGCGGCCCCAGGCTACCGGGCCGGGCACGCGCATTCTCGCCCGGCCCCTGCGCCGCGCCGGGCGGCGCCGCCGGCCGCATGGTGGACTGCCCGGGTGGAGGCCGACCGGGCACGCGCCCTGCTGCACGCGCTGCGCGCCGAGGTGCTCGACCGTCTCGACGGGCTCGGCGCGGCCCGGACGGACGTGGTCGAGGCCGCCCGCGGGGCCAACGTCGACGACGAGCACGACCCGGAGGGCACGACGATCGCGTTCGAGCGCGCCCAGCTGGAGGCGCTGGCCGCCGACGCCCGCCGACGCCTGGTCGAGGTCGACGCGGCCCTCGACCGGGTCGCGGCGGGTACCTGGGGGCGGTGCGAGGTCGACGGCGCGCCGATCGACGACGCCCGGCTGGCCGCACGCCCGACGGCGACGCGCTGCGTCCGGCACGCCTGAGCCGGGCGGCGCTCAGCCCTCGGCGAGCCGGTCCAGCGCCAGCGCCGCGAGCAGCGCGGGCCCGACGGCGAGCGCGTCGTCGGTGAACCGCGCCTGCGGGCTGTGGTTGTACGGGGCCGTGGCCGGGTCCTCGCCCGCGGGCGTGGCGCCGACGAACACGAACGCGCCCGGCACCTCCTGCAGCACGTACGAGAAGTCCTCGGCGCCCGGCACCGGCTCGGCGGCGTCGACCCAGGCGTCGGCGCCGAACGTCGCGCGCGTCAGGGCCGCGGCGCGGGCGACCTCGTGCGCGTCGTTGGCCGTCACGGGGTAGCCGCGCTGGTAGTCGACGGTGGCGGTCAGCCCGTGCGCGGCGGCCACGTGGTGCGCGACGCGGGCGATCCGCTCGGGCACGGCCGCGTGGGTCGCCTCGCTGAAGGTCCGCACGGTCGCGTCGAGGTACGCGACCTCGGGGATGATGTTGTCCTTCGTCCCTGCCTCGACGCGCCCGACGGTCACGACGACGGGGTCGAACACGTCGAGCTGGCGCGTGACCATCGTCTGCAGCGCCAGGACGATCTCCGCGGCGACGGGCACGGGGTCGAGCGCGAGGTACGGCTTGGAGCCGTGCCCGCCGCGCCCGTGGACGGTGACGTGCACCGTGTCGGACGCCGCCATGAGCGTGCCGGGGCGGGACGCGACGACCCCCGCGGGCAGCGTGGAGGACATGACGTGCAGCCCGTAGGCGGCCACGACCCGGTCCCCCGCGGCGTCGAGCACGCCCTCCTCGATCATGAGGCGCGCACCCCCGAGCCCCTCCTCGCCGGGCTGGAACATCAGCACGACGGAGCCGGCGATCTCGTCGCGGCGCGCGGCCAGCAGCCGTGCCGCGGCGACGAGCCCGGCCACGTGCTGGTCGTGGCCGCACGCGTGCATGACGCCCTCGTGGCCGGACGTGAAGGGCTCGCCGGTGTCCTCGGTGACGGGCAGCGCGTCCATGTCCCCCCGCAGCAGCACCGCGGGTCCGGGCCGGGCGCCGCGCAGCACCGCGACGACGGACGACAGGGCGGTGCCGGTGCGGACCTCCAGGCCGAGCGGCTCGAGCGCGTCGAGCACGAGGCGCTGCGTGCGCGGCAGGTCCAGCCCGATCTCGGGCACCCGGTGCAGCGCGTGCCGCAGCGCGGCCGTCTCGTCGAGCATCGTCGCCGCGTCGGCGCGCAGCGCCTCCAGGACCTCGGCCGCCAGTGCCACGTCGTACCCTCCCGCTCCGCGACGGACCGGCCCGCCGCCCGACCACCCTGGCACAGGCGCACCGCGGCGCAGAAGGTCCCGCACGTCCCGGCGCCCGGGGCGGGTCCGGGCGGCCCTGCGTATCGTGAGGACGATGCCCTCGTTCTCCGGCTGGTTGCGCGCGTGCGACGACGACGCGCTCGTCGCGCTGCTCGCCGCCCGCCCGGACCTGGCGTCGCCGTCGCCCGCGACGCTGGCGTCGCTGGCCGCGCGCGCCACGAGCCGTGCCAGCCTGGAGCGGGCGCTGGCCGGGCTGGACGCCCTGGTGCTGCAGGTCCTGGAGTCGGTCGTCGTGCTCGACGACGCACCCCCGACGCCCGACGACGTCGCCCGCGCTGTGGGCGCGGGGGCCGCGGACACCCCGACGGTCGCCGAGGCCGTGGGCACCGCCGTGCGGCTGGCGCTGCTGCACCCCGACGAGGACGGGCGCCTGCACGCGGCCCCCGGCCTCGCGGACGTGCTCGGCCCCCACGTCGCCGGCCTCGCCCCGGCGGACCCGGCGTCCGACGCGGCGGTCCCGGCCGACCCGTCGGCGGTGCTGTCCGACGCGCCCGCAGGTGCTGCCCAGGTGCTCGACGCGCTGACATGGGGACCGCCCGTGGGGCGGGTGCCCCCGGCCGGGTCCCCTGGTGCGCAGGCCGTGCGGACCCTCGTCGACCAGGGCCTGCTGGTCCGCCCGGACGCCGAGCACGTGGTGCTGCCGCGGACGCTCGCGCTGCGCCTGCGCGACGGACGCACGCACCGCGCCCCCGCCACCGCGCCGGCCCCCGCCGCCCCCGTCCGCCCGGCGGCCACCGTGGCCGCGGAGTCCACCGCCGCCGCCGAGCGCACCGTGCGCCAGGTCCGGCGCCTGCTCCAGTCCTGGGAGGACGCCCCGCCGGCCGTGCTGCGCGCCGGCGGCCTCGGCGTGCGCGACCTGCGCCGCACCGCGCAGACCCTCGAGGTCGACGAGCCGCACGCGGCGTGGCTCGTCGAGCTCGCCGCCGCCGCGGGCCTGCTCGCCGACGACGGCGAGGAGCGGCCGACGTTCGTGCCCACCGTCGACGCGGACGTGTGGGCCGCGGGCGACGTGCCGCGACGGTGGGCGCTGCTCGCCCGGGCGTGGCTGGTGTCCCCCCGCACGCCGTGGCAGGTCGGCACGCGCGACGAGAAGGGCGGGGTGCGGGCCGCGCTCGACCCCGAGACCGCCCGGCCGTGGGTGCCGCGGCTGCGCCGGGCCGTGCTGGACGTGCTCGCCGCCGGGGCGCAGCCCGGTGCCGCGCCCGACGCCGACGCGGTCCTCGAGGTCCTCGCGTGGCGCACCCCGCGCGCGGTGCCGCCGCGCGGCGCGGTGCAGGCGCTCGTCGCCGAGGCCGAGCGGCTCGGCGTCACCGGCGCCGGGGCGCTGTCCCGTGCCGGCCGCGCGCTGCTGGACGCGCCGGACGACGCCGGGCGCGACGACGCGGTCGCGGCCGCGCTCGCCGCCGACCTGCCCGCACCGGTCGACGAGATCCTGCTGCAGGGCGACCTGACCGGGGTCGTGCCGGGGCGCCCCGGGGACGCCCTGGAGGAGCTGCTGGAGACCGCGGCGCAGGTCGAGTCGCGCGGCGGCGCGGTGACCGTGCGGTTCACGCCCGCGTCGGTGCTGGCCGCGCTCGACGGCGGGCTGGGCGCCGACGCGCTGCTCGACCGGCTCGCGGCCGTGGCCCGCGGCGGCGTGCCGCAGCCCCTGGAGTACCTGGTCCGGGACGTCGCCCGCCGCCACGGGCGCGTCCGCGCGGGGGCGGCGTCGGCGTACGTGCGGGCCGACGACCCCGCGCTGCTGGCCGGGCTGCCCGACGACCCGCGGCTGGCCGGGCTCGGGCTGCGGCTGCTCGCGCCCACGGTGCTCGTGGCGCAGGCCGGGCCCGCGGAGGTGCTCGACGCCCTCCGCCGGCACGGCCTGGCGCCGGTCGCGGAGGACGGCCACGGCGTCGTCGTGCCCACCGGCACCGCGCCGCGCCGGGTGCGCGGACGGGCGGCGACGCGGGCGCGGCGTCGCGTGCAGGACGGCACCGTGCGCGAGGCCGCCGCGGGCACGCGGGCCGTCGCGGTGGTCCGCGCCCTGCGCGACGCCGAGCAGCGCGCGGTGCGCGACGTCGAGCGGCGCGCGACGCACGACGCCGGGGCCCGCGGCACGGACGGCACGGGTCCCGCGCGCGGCGCCGCCCCGACGCCGGCCCGGCCCCGCCGGTCGGGCCGGTCCGACGGCGCGCCCCCGCCGGACGGGCCCGGGGCCGGGGGCGGAACACGCGAGCCCGCGGACGCGTTGGTGCTCCTGCGCGAGGCGGCCTCGTCCCGCACGGACGTGTGGGTCGAGATGGTCGGCCCCGACGGGCGGCCGACGCGCCGGCTCCTGCGGCCGCTGCGCGTCGAGGGCGGCCGGCTGCGGGCGCTCGACCCGCGCCGCGAGGCCGAGCTCACCGTGGCGGTGCACCGCATCGCGGGCGTCCACGCGGCCGGGCCGGCCGACGCCGGACCCTGAGGCACCACCCGCCCGGCACCACCTGATCTCCACCCGCACCCCACCCGAGGAGGGCGCCGTGCCCGACGGCCCGCTCATCGTCCAGAGCGACAAGACGCTGCTGCTCGAGGTCGACCACGACCAGGCGGCCGCGTGCCGCCGCGCCATCGCGCCGTTCGCCGAGCTCGAGCGGGCGCCCGAGCACGTGCACACGTACCGGCTGACCCCGCTGGGCCTGTGGAACGCGCGCGCCGCGGGCCACGACGCCGAGCAGGTCGTCGACGTGCTGCTGCAGTACAGCCGGTACCCGGTGCCGCACGCGCTGCTGGTCGACGTCGCCGACACGATGTCCCGGTACGGGCGGCTGCAGCTCGTGCAGCACCCGGTGCACGGCCTGGTCCTGCACGCGCTCGACCCGGCGGTGCTGGCCGAGGTCGCCCGGTCGAAGAAGACGGCGGGGCTGCTGGGCGCGCGCATCGACGAGACCGACGTGGTCGTGCACCCGTCCGAGCGTGGGCACCTCAAGCAGGTGCTGGTCAAGCTGGGCTGGCCCGCGGAGGACCTCGCGGGGTACGTCGACGGCGAGGCCCACGCGATCGAGCTGGCGCAGGACGGCTGGACGCTGCGGCCCTACCAGGACCAGGCGGTCGAGGGGTTCTGGCACGGCGGCTCGGGCGTCGTGGTGCTGCCGTGCGGTGCGGGCAAGACGATCGTGGGCGCCGCGGCGATGGCGAAGAGCTCGACGACGACGCTCATCCTCGTGACCAACACCGTCAGCGCGCGGCAGTGGCGCGACGAGCTGGTGCGGCGCACCAGCCTCACCGAGGACGAGATCGGCGAGTACTCGGGCACCCGCAAGGAGGTCCGCCCGGTGACGATCGCGACGTACCAGGTGCTGACGACGAAGCGGAAGGGCGTCTACACGCACCTCGAGCTGCTCGACGCCCGCGACTGGGGCCTGGTCGTCTACGACGAGGTGCACCTGCTGCCCGCGCCGATCTTCCGCATGACGGCCGACCTGCAGGCCCGCCGGCGCCTGGGTCTGACGGCCACGCTCGTGCGCGAGGACGGCCGCGAGGACGAGGTGTTCAGCCTCATCGGCCCCAAGCGGTTCGACGCGCCGTGGAAGGACATCGAGGCGCAGGGGTACATCGCGCCCGCGGACTGCACCGAGGTGCGCCTGACGCTGCCCGACGCGGACCGGATGGCGTACGCGACGTCGGAGCCGGAGGACCGGTACCGGCTGGCCGCGACCGCGTCGGGCAAGAACGCGGTGGTCGACGCCCTGGTGGCGCGGCACGCGGGCGAGCCGACGCTGATCATCGGCCAGTACCTGGACCAGCTGCACGAGATCGCCGAGCACGTGGGCGCGGACGTCATCACCGGCGAGACGCCGGTGCGCGAGCGGCAGCGGCTGTTCGACGCGTTCCGCACCGGGGAGATCAGCCGGCTCGTGGTGTCGAAGGTCGCGAACTTCTCGATCGACCTGCCGGAGGCGTCGGTGGCGATCCAGGTGTCGGGGTCGTTCGGCTCGCGGCAGGAGGAGGCGCAGCGCCTCGGGCGGATCATGCGGCCCAAGGCGTCGGGGAAGACCGCGCACTTCTACACGGTGGTCGCGCGCGACACGGTGGACCAGGAGTTCGCGGCGCACCGGCAGCGGTTCCTCGCCGAGCAGGGCTACGCGTACACGATCCTGGACGCCGAGGACCTGGACTCCCAGCCCGCCTGACCCTCCGCCGCGGTCCCGTGCGTACGCGGGGCCGCGGAACCTGCGGGAGGGTTGGTCCGTTGCGACGGGTGCCGGTGCGCGCGCAGCGGTCCGTTGCGACGCGCGCTGGCAGGGAGAGAGGATCGTCAGGTGCGTGCGGTGCGAGGTCGGGTCGTCGCCGGGGTGGTCGCGCTGGGCGCGTCCCTCGTGCTGCTGGGTGCTCCCGCGGCGTCGGCGGTGGAGCCACCGACGCTGGCGGGTGAGCTGACCGACTCCTCGGGGGTCCTGTCGTCCGGCGAGACGGCGGAGGTCGAGGCGGCGCTGGACGAGCTCGCGCAGGCGACCGACCACCAGCTCTACGTGGTCTACGTGCCGGAGTTCACCGACCCCGCCGAGGGCGTGGCGTGGGCGCAGGCCACCGCCGACGCCAGCGGGCTGGGCACCGACGACGTGGTCCTCGCCGTCGCGACCGAGGCGCGCCGCTTCGCGCTCGCGCCGCAGGAGACGACGTCGATCACGACCGACGAGATGCAGGCGCTGTCCGCGCAGGTCGAGGACCAGCTGCGCGACGACGCGTGGGCGGGTGCGGCCGTCACGGCGGCCGAGGGCGTGCAGGCCGCGGCGACGGGCGACACCACGTCGTCCGGCGGCGGCGGGTTCGTCACCCTGCTGCTGGTCGGCCTCGTCGCCATCGGTGCGGTCTTCCTCGTCGTCACCCTGCGCCGCCGCAAGAACTCCCCGGCCGTCACCGCGGGCGCACCCGGCGCACCGCAGGCCGCCGCGGCCGACGAGTTCGCCGCCGTGCCGACCCCCGAGCTGGACCGGCGCTCCGCGCAGGCGCTCGTGCGCCTCGACGACGCGCTGCGCTCGTCCGAGGAGGAGCTGGGCTTCGCGCAGGCGCAGTTCGGGCCCGAGCGCACCCGCGAGTTCGAGACCGTGCTCGCCGGCGGCAAGGAGCGGCTCACCGAGGCGTTCCGGCTGCGCCAGACCCTCGACGACGACATCCCCGACACCGAGCCGCAGGTCCGCGCGACGTCCGCGCAGATCCTGCGCCTGTGCCGCGACGTGGCCCTGCAGCTCGAGGCGCAGAAGGAGGCGTTCGACCGGCTCCGGGCCGTCGAGGAGCGCGTCGACGACGCCCTCGACGCGCACGAGCGGGAGGCCGCCGCGCTGCGCGACCGCCTCGACCCGGCCCGCGCCCAGCTCGCGACGCTCTCCGCCCGGTACCCCGCGACGGCCCTGGCGTCGGTCGCGGGCAACCCCGACCAGGCCGCGCTGCTCCTCGACGAGGCCACCGACGCCGTGACGCAGGGGCGCGCCCGGGCCACCGCGGGCGACCGGTCGACCGCCGTCGGGTACGCGCGGGCCGCCGAGGAGGCCGTGGGGCAGGCCCGGCGCCTGCTCGACGCGGTCGACGGCGCCGGCGCCGACCTCGCAGCCGCGGGCGTGCGCCTGGAGGCCGCGATCGCGTCGATCACGAGCGACCTCGCGGACGCCGCCCGGCTCGCCGCGGGGAACCCGCAGGTCGCCCCGCGCGAGATCGAGGCGCGCGCCGCCGTGGAGGTCGCGCAGGCGGCCCGGCAGGGCACGGGCGACCCGCTCGGGGCGCTGACCCGCATCGCCGCCGCCGAGGCCGCGATCGACGCGGCGCTGGCGCCGATGCGCGAGCAGGCCGAGCGCAGCCGTCGCGCGCAGGCGCTGCTCGACGAGAACCTCGGCCGGCTGGACTCCGCGGTGCGCGCGACCGCGGACTACGTGAGCACCCGCCGCGGCGCCGTCGGCCCGCAGGCCCGCACGCGGCTCGCCGAGGCCGACCGGCTGCGCATGCGCGCGATCGACCAGCGGGCCACCGACCCCGAGGCCGCGCTGCGCACCGCCCAGGACGGCGAGCGCCTGGTCGGCGAGGCGCAGCGCCTCGCGCAGGCGGACGTCGACCACGCCGAGCAGCAGGCCGCGTACGGCGGCGGCTGGGGCGCCCCCGGGTACGGCGGGCACCGCGGGCACCGCGGCTCGGACACCGCGTCGACGGTCGGCGGGATGGTGCTCGGCGGGATCCTGCTGGACTCGATCCTGCGCGGCGGCGGCGGGTTCGGCGGCGGCGACTGGGGCGGCGGCGACGGCGGCGGGTTCGACGGCGGGGGCTTCGGCGACGGCGGCTTCGGCGGTGGGTTCTGAGCGCGCTGCGGCGTCTGCTGGGCGGGCGCGGACGGGGCGGGGCAGGCAACGGTTTCCAGGCAGGCAGCGACACGAGAGGCACGAGTGCGATGACCGAGAAGCAGTCGATCTTCGGACGGATCGGGCAGCTGGCGCGGGCGAACATCAACGCCCTCATCGACCAGGCCGAGGACCCGCAGAAGATGCTGGACCAGCTGGTGCGGGACTACACGGGCTCGATCGCCGACGCGGAGAAGGCGATCGCGCAGGCGATCGGCAACCTGCGCCTGGCCGAGCAGGACTACAACGAGGACGTGCGCGCCGCCCGCGAGTGGGGCCAGAAGGCCCTCGCCGCGTCGGCCCGGGCCGACCAGTACCGCCAGGCCGGCGACGGCGCGAACGCCGACAAGTTCGACGCCCTGGCCCGGGTGGCGATCGGCAAGCAGATCACCTCCGAGCAGGAGGTGCGCGACGCCGAGCCCGTGATCGCGTCGCAGCGCGAGACGGTCGAGAAGCTGAAGACCGGCCTCACCCAGATGAAGGACAAGCTGGGTCAGCTCAAGCAGCGCCGCGACACCCTGGTCGCCCGGCAGAAGTCGGCCGAGGCGCAGCGCCGCGTGCAGGAGGCCATCGGCTCGATCAACGTGCTGGACCCGACGAGCGAGATCGCGCGCTTCGAGGAGAAGGTCCGCCGCGAGGAGGCCATGGCGATGGGCCAGGCCGAGCTCGCCGCGTCGTCGTTCGACGCGCAGTTCGCCGAGCTGGAGTCGGCGGGCGCCCAGCTCGAGGTCGAGGCGCGCCTCGCCGCGCTCAAGCAGGGCTCGACGCCGCTGCAGCTCGACGCGACCCCGGTGACGCCCGAGATCGAGCGCTGAGCCGACGCGGCGACGCCCCCCGGTCGAGCGGACCGGGGGGCGTCGCTGCGTGCGGGCACCCGGCCGTCGGCGGGACGGACGACCGGCGCCGCTGCGGGTCAGGCGACGGCGGGCGCCCCGGCGCGGGCCCGGACGCGGTCCGCGAAGGCGCGGGCGACGGCCTCGCCGGTGGCCGCGACCTCGGCGTCGTGCTCGTGCGCCGAGGCTGCGACCGCGTCGGCGTCGGTGTCGTCGTGCGTGCGCGCCCAGGCCACGAGGGTCTGCGGGCCGGCCTCGGGGTGGAACTGCACGCCCCACGCCGAGCCGATGCGGAACGCCTGGAACGGGTAGGTCGCGGACGACGCGAGCCACACGGCGCCGCGGGGCAGGTCCACGACCGCGTCGGCGTGCATCGCCGGCAGCCGGGAGCTGCGGCCGGCCCGGGCCACGACGGCGCCGAGCAGCGCGTCCTGCTCGGCCTCGGGCCGCCACCGGATCTCGACGACGCCGGCCTCGCGCCCGGGAGGGGCGTCGACCTCGACCCGGCCGCCGCGCGCGACCGCGAGCAGCTGCGCGCCGAGGCAGATGCCGAGCGCCGGCACGTCCGTGGCGGAGACCACGGCGAGCAGGTCGCGCAGGCCCGGCAGCCAGGGGGCGGTGGCGTCGTCGTGCGCGGACATCTGCCCGCCGAGGACGACGAGGCCGTCGCCGACCTCGGTGGGGCCGGGCAGCGGCTCGCCCAGGTCGGCGCGCACGACGCGCACGTCCAGGTCGGCCAGCCAGCCGGCGAAGCGGTCGAGCCCGACGTCGGGCGAGCTCTGCACGACGGTCACCCGGGGGGTCCTGCCGGACCCCGCGAGGTCGTCGACGCGGTCGAGGATGTCAGCGCTCACACGTTCCACGGTAGCGGCGTGCGGCGCCGTTGCCGAAGGCGCTGGTCACATGTCCATCACGATCGTCCGGGCGCCCGGTTCGGCCCGCGGAGCCCGTTTTCCACCCGCCCCGCGCCCAGCGAACTCCCAGGGTCGGGGCGGATGATCGGACCATGAGCACCGCGACCGGCACGCCCGAGGCCCGGCTCCTCGTCGTCGACGACGAGCCGAACATCCGCGAGCTGCTCGCGACGTCCCTGCGCTTCGCCGGGTTCGAGGTGCACGCCGCGGCCGACGGCGGGTCCGCGCTGCGCCTGGCCCGCGACACCGAGCCCGACCTCGTGGTGCTCGACGTCATGCTCCCCGACATGGACGGCTTCACCGTCACGCGCCGCCTGCGCGAGAAGGGGCAGCACGTGCCCGTGCTGTTCCTCACGGCCCGCGACGACACGTCCGACAAGGTGCAGGGCCTGACCGTGGGCGGCGACGACTACGTCACCAAGCCGTTCAGCCTCGAGGAGGTCGTCGCGCGGATCCGGGCGATCCTGCGGCGCACGGCCCCCGACGACGGCGTGAGCTCGTCCGTGCTGACGTACGCGGACCTCGAGCTCGACGACGACACGCACGAGGTGCGCCGGGCCGGGCAGCCCGTCGAGCTGTCCCCCACCGAGTTCAAGCTGCTGCGGTACCTCATGCTCAACCCGCACCGCGTGCTGTCCAAGGCGCAGATCCTCGACCACGTGTGGCAGTACGACTGGGGCGGCGACGCGAACATCGTCGAGTCCTACATCTCGTACCTGCGCCGCAAGATCGACCAGCTCGACGACGGCGACGGGAACCGGCTGCCGCCGCTGATCCACACCAAGCGCGGCGTCGGGTACCTGCTGCGCGCGTCGACGTGAGCACCGGCCCCGTCCCGCACGTGCGCGGCAGCCGCGCGGGCGACCCACGCACGTGGGGGCAGCCGACGGTGACGGACGAGCCGCCCGACGCGAGGGGTCCCGCCTGGTCGCCGGAGCCGCCCGACGCGGGCACCGGGCCCGGCCGGCCCGACGACGCACCGCGCCCGCGCGGGGCCCTGGCCGCGCGGTGGGACGCGGTGCCGCTGCGCGCGCGCCTCGTCGCCGTCATCGTCGTGCTGCTCGGTGCGGGCCTGACCCTGGCGGGCGCGACGAGCGCGACGCTGCTGGGGGACGTGCTGGTCCGGCAGATCGACGACAAGCTGCTGAACGAGGGGGCCCAGCAGGTCAGCGCCTACCTCCGGGAGGCTCAGGAGGACTGGGAGGACTACACGAAGACCCCCCCGTCCGACTACTACGCCGTCATCCGGAGCGCCGGCCGGCAGGACACCCCGCTCCTGGCCAACGAGTACACGCTGGCCGAGTACGGCACACCCGCGATCCCGACGCTGACGATGGACGAGGTCCTCGAGCGCAGCACGGTGCCGTACACGATCGCCTCGGACCGGCACCGGTCGACGTGGCGCGCCGTGACGTTCCCCATGACGTACGGGGAGTCCGGACCGCTCGTCCAGGACGCCTACGTCACCGTGGCGCTGCCGCTGCGGGACAACGTCCAGGCGATCCGCGGGCTCGCGCTCACGCTGGTGAGCAGCGGTGCCGCGCTGGTGCTGCTCGGGGCGATCGTCGGCGGGTGGGCCGTGCAGCGGTCGCTGCGGCCGCTGCGCGAGATCGAGGGCACGGCCGCCGCGATCGCCGCCGGCGACCTGTCCCGCCGGGTGCCCGAGGCGCCCGAGCAGACCGAGGTGGGGCGGCTGGGCGCCGCGCTGAACGGCATGCTCGCCCAGATCGAGCAGGCGTTCGACGCGCGCACGGCGTCCGAGGCGCGGATGCGCCGGTTCGTCGCCGACGCGTCGCACGAGCTGCGCACGCCGCTGGCCGCGATCCGCGGGTACGCCGAGCTGTACCGGATGGGTGCGCTGACCACCAAGGAGCAGGTCGACGACACGATCCGGCGGATCGAGGGATCGGCCACCCGGATGGGCTCGCTCGTCGAGGACCTGCTGGCCCTGGCCCGCCTGGACGAGGGCCGGCGCGGCGAGCGCGCACCCGTGGACCTGACGGTGCTGGCCGTCGACGCGCTCAACGACCTGCGCGCCCTGGACCCCACGCGGACGCTGCGGCTGGTGCGGCTCGACACCGGCGGCCCGTGCATCGTGCACGGCGACGACCGGCAGCTGCGGCAGGTGCTGGCCAACCTCGTCGGCAACGCCGCGCGGCACACCCCGGCCGGGTCCCCCGTCGAGGTCGCGGTGGGGCGCGCCGACGGCGAGGGCGGGCCGTGCGGCGTGGTGGAGGTCCGCGACCACGGGCCGGGCATCGACGCCGAGCACGTGGCGCGCGTGTTCGAGCGGTTCTACCGCGTGGACGCGTCCCGCACGCGCGACTCCGGCGGGTCCGGGCTGGGCATGGCGATCGTCGCGGCGATCGTCGACGCGCACGGCGGCACGGTGGGGATCGAGCAGACGCCCGGCGGTGGGGCGACGGTCCGCGTGCAGCTGCCGTGCGACCCGGCGGATCCGCTCGACGAGGACGCGCAGGACCCGGGCCCGGAGGACGAGGGTGCGACCGGGGACCACGGCGCGCGGTAGGCCGTCGGGACGAAGGTCCGGGAGACCGGTGCACGGGCGGGCCGGGACGTGGCTACGATGGCGCGTCCGTCGTCACCGTCGTGAGGCTTGATCCATGGGCGTCCATGACGCACCTGCCTGGCTGCTGCCGGCCTTCGTCCGTAGCGTCGCCGGAGCGGGCGGCACCGCCGCCCCCGACGACGTCCGTCGTACCGGGGAGGACCTCCTCGACCGCTGGACCCGTCCCGACCGGCACTTCCACAACCTCAAGCACCTCGTGGACGTGCTCGCCCGGGTCGACGAGCTCGACGAGGAGGCCCACGAGCCGGACCTCGTCCGGCTGGCCGCCTGGTACCACGGTGCGGTGTTCGACTCCGCGGAGCGCAAGGCGTACGCCAACAAGGGCGGCGAGGACGAGACGGCCTCCGCACGCCTGGCCGTCGAGCAGCTCGGTGCGCTCGGCGTGCCGGAGCAGCGCGCGCAGCGCGTGGGGGAGCTCGTGTCGGCGCTGGTGCGGCACGTGCCCGACCCGAACGACAGCGACTGCGCGGTGCTGTGCGACGCCGACCTGGCGATGCTCGCGACCGAGCCGCAGAAGTACAAGCAGTACGTGCTGGGGCTGCGTGCGGAGTACTCGCACCTGCCCGTCGAGGACTATGTGCGGGCCCGCGTGCGGATCCTGCGCAAGCTGCTGGCCCGCCCGTCGCTGTTCGTGAGCCCGCTCGCGCAGACGTGGGAGGAGCCGGCGCGGCAGAACGTCTCGGCCGAGCTGCAGCGGCTGGAGAAGGAGCTCGCGAAGATCGAGGCCGGTCAGGCCACGGGCACGTCCTCGGCCTGACCCACGAGCCGCCCACAGCCGGCGCCCTGCGGCGTCCGGTCCCGGGTCGGCGCTGTGGACCGACCCGGGCCCGGGCCGGGCTCGTAGCGTCCTCGTCACCCGCCGTCACGTGCCGCTCCCCCGCGGCCCGGCGGGCCGAGGGAGGGCCATGAGCCGGTACGAGGTCGACAGCACCCAGCTCGACGGGTCGGCGTCCGCGGTGCTCGCGCGCGCGGCGACGATCCAGCAGGAGGTCGCGGCGATGCAGCGCCAGCTCGCGGACCTGCAGGCCGGCTGGCGCGGCGGTGCTGCGGGCGCGTTCGGCGCGGTGGTCGCCGAGTGGTCGGGCACGCAGGCGCGGGTCGAGCAGTCGCTCGCGCAGATCGCGGCCGCCATGCAGGCCGCCGCGCGCACCTACGCGGACGCCGAGCAGCACGCCTCCCGCCTGTTCACGTCCTGACGGGGTCCACCGGGGCCGGGTGCCGGACGGTGCGCGCGAGCGCCCGGCCGGCCCAGGCGCCCAGGGCGCCGCCGAGCACGCACAGGAGGACGTCGTCGAGCACCGCCGACCGGCCCCCGACGATCAGCTGCCACGTCTCGATGCCGACGCCGACCGCCAGGAACGTCAGCACCGCGCGGCCCGCGCCCAGCCCGTGCCGGAGGCCGAGGAGCAGGCCGCCCGCCGCGAAGAGCACGAGGTTGCCGCCGATCTGCACGAACGGCACCTCCCAGTGCACGGCGTCCGTGAGCAGGGGCACGAGGTCGCCGAACGGGACCAGCTCCACGCTCGGGCCCCGCCCCGCGGACGGGCTCGCCCCCGGGACGAGGGTGATCAGCGCGACCGCGACCCCCCACAGGGCGACCAGCCCGTCGAGGAGCGCCTGCCGCGCGGCGGGCCACGACCGCTCGTGGCCGGTCCGCGACCAGCTCAGGTACGCGGTGAGCAGCAGCGCACCCCCGCCGAGCACCGCGACCACGGGGATCACCCAGGAGAAGTTCCGCCAGAGCTGGACCACGACCGACCACCCGTCCCACCACGTCTGCCGCGGCACCCCGCCGCGACATCCGTAGCCTGGACGACGGGCACCCGGCCACGGGCACGGTCCCGACGGCAGACCCGGCCCGCTGCGTCACGCACGGCGTGTCGTCGGGCGAGTCGTCCGGCGGGACGCCCGCTCGAGCTCCCGCAGCGGGCCGTCCACGCACCGACCCGGCCGTAGGCTCGGGGCGTGACCGTGCTCGTCGATCCTCCGCTGTGGCCGCGGCACGGCACCGTGTGGGGGCACCTCGTCAGCGACGCGTCGTACGAGGAGCTGCACGCGTTCGCGGAGCGCGCCGGGATCCCGCGGCGGGCGTTCGACCACGACCACTACGACGTGCCCGTCGAGCGGTGGGACGCGGTCGTGGCGCTGGGCGCCGAGCCGGTGGGCACGCGCGAGCTGGTCCGCCGGCTGCGCGCGTCGGGGCTGCGCGTCACGCACGA
The DNA here is from genome assembly GCF_006715865.1 of Cellulomonas sp. SLBN-39. Taxonomy (NCBI): domain Bacteria; kingdom Bacillati; phylum Actinomycetota; class Actinomycetes; order Micrococcales; family Cellulomonadaceae; genus Cellulomonas; species Cellulomonas sp. SLBN-39. The sequence continues at coordinate 731,276 of NZ_VFOA01000001.1, forward strand.
AGAGCGGCGAGCGCGGCCACCCAGCCGCCCGCGTCCGTGAGGTCGACCCCGCGCCCCGCGGCCTCGGCCGTGCAGCCGAAGCCCGTGACCCAGGTGCCGTCGCCCAGCTCGACGGGGCCGAGCTGCATGGGGGCGGGCAGGGCTGCGAGGAACCGGCCGAGGGCTCCCGTGGACAGCCGCCACACCTCCCCGACGATCGGCGCCCCGCCCCCCGGGCCGACCCGGACGAGGCCCGGCTTGCGCGGCGTGGTGTCGAGGCCGACCAGGCGGTAGGCGTCCGACGTCGTCACCGTGCGCTCGAACCGGGCGCCGAGGTCGACGAGCTGGCCCTGCAGGGGCTGCCCGCGCAGGTGCGCGCCGACCACGAGCAGCTCGACGCCGCCGTCGACCAGCAGCGGGGGTGCCCCGGTGCCGCCGAGCAGGCGGTGCGCGAGGTCGACCGCGAGCTGGTCGTCGAACGCCCGGGCGACGAGCGTGACGCCGAACGGCCCGTCCGCGGCCTGCCCCGCGGGGACGGCGACGGCGGCGAGGTCGAGCAGGTTGACGAAGTTCGTGTACGTGCCGAGGCGGGCGTTGACCTCGACGGGCTCGGCCTGCACGGCGGCGACGGTCGGGTGCTCCGTGGTCGTCGGGAGCAGGAGCAGGTCGCACCCGTCGAGCACCGCGTCGGCGGCGGCGCGGGCCGCGAGCAGTCGCCCGCGGTCGAGCACGTAGTCCGCGGCGGCGACGTCCGCGCCGGCCAGGATGATCCCGGCCACCGTGGGGTCGGCGTCCGCGGGGCCCGTCGCCAGGAAGTCCCCCACGGCCGCGTACCGCTCGGCCACGATCGCGCCGTCGTAGAGCAGACGCGCGGCGGCGAGCATGCCGGACACGTCGACCTCGACGACGCGCGCGCCCGTGCGGCGGACGGCGTCGACGGCCGTGTCGAACGCCGCCCGCCACCCCGGCTCCAGCGGTGCGAGGTCCGCGGCGCGCGGCACGGCCACGACGGGCTCCTCGCGCAGCGCGAGCCGGACCTCGGCGGGCCACGCCCGCGCCCGGGGGTCGTCCTGCCCGGCGCCGACCATGAGCCGCGTGGCCCGCACGCCCGTCGCCAGGTCGCGCGTGAACGTGGTCACGACGTCGTAGGACGGGCACGCGGGGACGACGCCGCCGGTGGGGACGAGGCCCACCGTCGTCTTGATCCCCACCAGGCCGTGGAAGGCGGCCGGCACCCGGCCGGAGCCGGCGGTGTCCGTGCCGACGCCGACGTCCGCGATCCCGAGCGCGACGGCCACCGCCGACCCGGACGAGGACCCGCCGGCCACGCGGCCGCGCAGCCACGCGTGCTCGACCGCGCCGTACGGGCTGCGGGTGCCGACCAGGCCGGTCGCGAACTGGTCGAGGTTGGTCTTGCCGAGCACGACCCCGCCCGCGTCGACGAGGGCCTGGACGGCGGGTGCCGTGGCCGTGGCGAGGCCTGGCCGGCCCGCCGGGTCGGTGGCGTACGACGGGCACGCCGCCGTGGTGGGCAGCCCGGCCACGTCGACGTTGTCCTTGACGGCCAGGGTCGTGCCGGCCAGGGGCAGGTCCTCCCCCGCGGCGAGCCGGGCGTCGACGGCGTCCGCGTCGGCCAGCGCCTGCTCGCGCGGGCGCAGGGTGATCCACACGTCGGGCCGGGCGACCTGGGCGATCCGGTCGTACGCGGCCTCGACGCGCGCGCGGGCCGCACCCGGCGCGACGGCGCTCACGCGTCCACCGCCAGCACGGCCAGGGGAGCACCGGGGCCGACGTGCTGGCCGGGCTCCACGAGCACGCGCACGACCCTGCCGTCGGCGGGGGCGGGCACCGCGAGCTCGAGCTTCATGGCCTCGAGCGCGACCAGCAGGTCGCCGGCGCGCACGTCGGCGCCCGCGAGCGCCTCGACGCGCCACACGGACCCGACCATCGGCGCCTCGACGAGCACGTGGCCGTCGGCCAGCTCGACCTCGGCGCCCGCGGCGGCCGGGGGTGGGACGACCTCGTCCTCGGCCGCGTCGAGCTCGCCCGCGGCGGCCCACGCATCGCGCTCGAGCGCGAAGGCGGCGGCGCGGGCGGCACGGGTGGCCTCGATCTCGTCCGCGTGCTCGGCCAGGACGGCGAGGTGCTCGCGGTAGGAGAACGTGCCCTCCTCGACGGTGAGCGCGAGCCGGCCGGCGGCGAACGCGGCGCGCTGCGCGGTGAGCTCCTCGGGGTCGACGAGGTCCCAGACGATCCGGTCGAAGAAGCGCAGCAGCCAGGGCACCCCCGGCTCGAAGGCGCCGTGCTGGCGGTGGCCGGACCAGATGGGCACGGTGCGCCCGACGAGCTGGTAGCCGCCCGGGGAGTCCATGCCGTACACGCACAGGTACTGCCCGCCGAGGCCGACGGTGTCGGCGGCGGTCCAGGTGCGCGCGGGGTTGTACTTGGTGGTCAGGAGGCGGTGGCGGGGGTCGAGCGGCACGGCGAGCGGGGCGCCGAGGTACACGTCGCCGAGGCCGAGCACGAGGTACTCGGCCGCGGCCATGGTGGCGCGGACGTCGTCGGTGGACCCGAGCCCGTTGACGCGGCGCACGAACTCGGCGTTCGACGGCAGCCACGGCGCGCGGGGGCGCACGCCGACCTGGTACCGCTCGACGGCCTCGGCGACGACGGGGTCGTCGAACGACAGCGGCAGGTGCACGCGGCGGGAGGGGACGACGAGGTCCTCGGTGGGCGGCAGGCCGTGCTCGAGGTCGACGAGCACGTCGACGAGCGCGCGGACCGGGAGGAGGGCGGGCTCGACGTGCACGTGCAGCGACCGGACGCCGGGGGTGATGTCGACGACGCCGGGCAGCGCGCGGGCACGCAGGGCCTCGCCGAGCGCGTGGACGCGCATGCGCAGGCCGAGGTCGAGCACCATCGGCCCGTACTCGACGAGCACGTTGTCGTCACCGCCGCGCAGGTAGACCACCTCGGGGCGGGTGACGGGGTCGCCCGGGTCGCCGGGGACGCGGGCCAGCACGCCGTCGTCGCCGTCGGGCCCGGTGGCCAGGCCGTCGAGGGCGCCGCGGGCCCGCGCCGGGGTCGAGGTGCGCAGGGTGTCGGCGGTGCCCTCCGGCACGGGGACGAGCCGCACGGTGTCGCCGGGGCGGATCTGCCCGAGCTTCCACCGGTGGCCGACCACGACGGTCACGGGGCACGCGAACCCGCCGAGGGACGGGCCGTCGGGGCCGAGCAGGATCGGGGTGTCGCCGGAGACGTTGAGGGCGCCGACGGAGTACGGGTTGTCGTGGAGGTTGGACGGGTGCAGCCCGGCCTCGCCGCCGTCGGGACGGGCCCAGCGCGGGCGCGGTCCGGCGAGGCGGATGCCGGTGCGGTTGGCGTGGGACTGCACCTGCCAGGTGGCGTCGTAGAGCATCGCCATGTCCTCGCGCGTGAAGTACGTGGGCGCGGGCTGCGGGCCCTCCTGCACGGCGAGCTCCCAGGCGTGCACGAGCGCGGGCCGGTGGTCGGCGGGGACGGGGGCCGGTGCCGGGGCGTCGTCGGGGACCGGCGCGGGCACGAGGGCGTCGCCGAGCGCGAGGGCGCGGCCGGTCTCGCCGCCGAAGCCGCCGAGGGAGAAGGTCGCGGCGGACCCGAGGTACTGCGGCACGTCGAGCCCGCCGCGGACGAGCACGTAGGTGCGCAGGCCGGGGCCGGGGGGCGCGCCGACGTCGAGGACGCCGCCGGCGGGGACGGCGACGGGCTCCCACTGCGGGACGGGTGCACCGTCGAGCGTCACGGGGGCCGCGGCGCCGGTGACGCAGACGACGGCGGGGTGGCTGAACCGCAGGCGCGGGCCGAGGAGCGTGCACTCGAGGCCGGGGGCGCCCTCGGGGTTGCCGAGCGCGACGTTGCCCGCCCGGAACGACAGGTCGTCCATGGGGCCGGAGGGGCTGATGCCGACGTCCCAGTGCCCGAGCCGCCCGGGCCAGTCCTGGACGGTGGTCATGACGCCGGGTCGCAGCACCTCGACCCACGGCTCGTCGTCGACGACGCCCGCGAGCGTGGACGTCGTGTGCTCCGCGGCGAGCACGGCGTCGTCGGCGACGGCGGCGCGCAGCAGCGGCAGGTTGGTGCTGACGCCGTGCACGGCGGTCGCGGCGAGGGCGCGGGCCGCGGCGGCGAGGGCGTCGGCGCGGTCGTGGCCGTGCACGACGACCTTGGCGAGCATGGGGTCGTAGTGGCTGGTGACCTCCTGCCCGGTCTCGGCCCAGCCGTCGACGCGCACGTCGGGCGGCAGGACCACCTGGGTGAGGACGCCGGCGCTGGGGCGGTGCCCGCGGCGGGGGTCCTCGGCGTAGACGCGGGCCTCGACGGCGTGCCCGTGGCGGGGCGGCCCGTCGTCGGGCAGCGCGGCGAGCTCGGTGCGCAGGTCGGCGTCGCCGCGGGCCAGGCGCAGCATCCAGCCGACGAGGTCGACGCCGGTGATCTCCTCGGTGACGGGGTGCTCGACCTGGAGCCGGGTGTTGACCTCGAGGAACGACACCTCCTCGCGGTCGACGTCGTAGACGTACTCGACGGTGCCGGCGGAGCGGTAGCGGACCGAGGACGTCAGGGCGCGGGCGGAGGACGCGAGCTGCTCGCGCAGGGCGGGGGCGAGCCCGGGTGCGGGGGCCTCCTCGACGACCTTCTGGTGGCGGCGCTGCAGGGAGCAGTCGCGGTCGCCGAGGCTGACGACGCGCCCGTCGCCGTCGCCGAACACCTGCACCTCGAGGTGCCGGGCCCGGCGCACGTACCGCTCGAGGAACACCCCGCCGCTGGCGAAGCTCGCGGACGCGAGCCGCTGGACGCGGGCGTAGGCCTCGCGCAGCTCGTCGGGGTCGGCGCAGGCCTGCATGCCGATGCCGCCGCCGCCGGCGACGGCCTTGACCATCACGGGGTAGCCGACGGTCTCGGCGGCGGCGAGCGCGGCGTCGACGTCGTCGAGGAGGCCGGAGCCCGCGACGAGCGGGACCCCGGCCCGGGCGGCGGCCTCGCGGGCGCTGTGCTTGTCGCCGAAGACGGCCAGGTGCTCGGGCGTGGGCCCGACGAACGCGAGGCCGGCGTCCTCGACGGCGCGGGCGAACACGGCGTTCTCGGAGAGGAACCCGTACCCGGGGTGGACGGCGCCCGCCCCGGTGGCCAGGGCGGCCTCGAGCACGGCGTCGTGGCGCAGGTACGACTCGACGGCCGGTGCGGGGCCGAGGCGGACGGCGACGTCGGCGAGGCGGACGTGCGGCGCGGCCGCGTCGGCGTCGGAGTGCACCGCGACGGTGCGCAGCCCGAGGGCGGCGGCGGAGCGGATGATGCGGACGGCGATCTCGCCGCGGTTGGCAACGAGCACGGTGTCGAACACGGCGGGCCCCTCGGTCGTCGGCCGACAGCGGCGTTCCGCCGGGCTGTCGACGGGGCTGTATACACCCCGGTATCCGGACCGTAGGAACCGTGTGTTTCGCCGCCGCCGCCGCGGGGTAAACCGTGCGTTACGCCCGGGTCAGCCGGCGACGGCCATCCGCGCCATGGCCGTCGAGGCCCGCTCCATGACGACCTCGAGGGACTCCCCCACGTGCTTGTGCAGGGCCGTCAGGGCGTCGGGCAGCTCGCGCGCGAGCACCAGGCCGAGGATCGCCAGGTGCTCCTCGATCGTCGCGGTGATCCGCTCCTCCTCGACGAAGTCGTGCATGCGCACCGCGCGGATCTTCTGGTTCACCGTCACCAGGGCCCCGGTCAGCTGGCCGTTGCCCGACGCGCGCGACAGCGTCTGGTGGAAGCCCTCGTCGACCACGACGAAGCTCGCGTCCGGGACCGGCACGTCGTCGCGCAGCTCCTGCCAGCGCTCGAGCTCGGCGCGCAGCAGCACCTCGTCGTGCCGCACCTGCGGGTTCTCGATCGCGCGCGCGATGCCCCGCAGCTCGAGCGCGATGCGCAGCTCGTACAGGTCGCGCAGGTCCGCCAGGGACGGCACGACCACCGCGTACCCGAAGTCCGTGCGCTCGACGAGACCGTCCGAGAGCAGCCGCGACAGCGCCTCGCGCACCGGCGTGCGGGAGACCTCGAAGGCCTTCGACAGCTTGGGCTCGGTGAGCCGCTCGCGGGGCGAGACCCGGCCGTTGAGGATCTCGTCGCGCAGCCGGTGGTACACCACCTCGCGCAACGACCCACCACCTGCTGCGGCCCCGGTCGTCGACGTGTCGTTCGCGTCGACGACGCCGGCCTCCAGGCCAGTTCCCATGCTCACGAAGCGTAGACCTCTCTGCTGGACGGGCCGTACGCCGGCCCGTGCGACCACCCGACCGGCGCTACAGGGCCATCGCCGCGCGCACCCGCCCCTCCTGCTCGGCACCGCCGGCGCCCGAGGCGCCCACCCGCCCCGACTCGAGCACCACGAACCGCACGCACGCGGCGAGCGCGAACCCCACGTGCTGCTCGACGAGCAGCACGCCGAGCCCGCCCGCGGCCAGCTGCACCACGGCGTCCTCGATCTCGGCGACCACCGACGGCTGGATGCCCTCGGTGGGCTCGTCCAGCACCATCACCCGCGGCCCGGTGACCAGCGCCCGCGCGATCGCGAGCTGCTGGCGCTGACCGCCGGAGAGCAGCCCGGCACGCCGGCCCAGCACCTCGCGCAGCGCCGGGAAGAGGTCCAGGGCCTCGGCCGTGCGCCGGGCGCCCTCGCGGCCCGCGACGTCGGCGACCAGCCGCAGGTTCTCGCGCGCCGTGAGCTGGCCGAACGCCTGCTGCCCCTGCGGCACGTACGCCAGCCCCCGGCGCACCCGCTGGTGCGGGCGGGTGCGGCTGACGTCCTGCCCGTCGAGCAGCACCTGCCCGGTGCGCAGCGGCAGCAGGCCGACGGCGGCCCGCAGCAGCGTGGTCTTGCCGGCCCCGTTGTGCCCGAGCACGGCGACGACCTCGCCCGCGCCGACCTCCAGGTCGACGCCGTGCACGACCGTCGTGCGCCCGTACCCGGCGTGCACGTCCTGCAGCCGCAGCATCACTCCACCTCCGTCGACGTGGTGCGCGGGCCGCGCCCGTGCGCACCCGTGCCCAGGTACACCTCGACCACCCGCGGGTCCGCCTGGACCTGGGCCACGCTGCCCTCGGCGAGCACGCGGCCCTGGTGCAGCACCGTCACCGACGAGGCGAAGGCCCGCAGGAACTCCATGTCGTGCTCGACGACGACGACGGTGCGCTGCTCGCCGATGCGCTGCAGCAGCAGCCCCGTCGCCTCGCGCTCGGCCTGGCTCATGCCGGCGACCGGCTCGTCCAGCAGCAGGAGACGGGCGTCCTGCACGAGCAGCATGCCGATCTCCAGCCACTGCTTCTGCCCGTGCGCCAGGACGCCGGCCGGCAGGTCGCGCGCACCGGTCAGCCCCACCGTCTCCAGGGCCGCCTCGACCTCCTCGGGCACCTCGCGCCGGGCGCGCAGCAGGCTCAGCGGCCGGCGGCGCGCACCGGCGGCGATGTCGAGGTTCTGCAGCACGCTCAGCTCGTCGAACACGCTCGCGGTCTGGAACGTGCGGCCCACGCCCGCGCGGGCGACACGGTGCGAGGGCCGGCCGAGGAGCTCCGTCCCGCCGAACCGCACCGAGCCGCTCGCCGGCGCGAGGCCGGTGATCGCGTCGACGACCGTCGTCTTGCCCGCACCGTTGGGGCCGATGAGGAAGCGCAGGTCGCCCTGCGTCACGGTGAGGTCGACGCCGTCGACGGCGACGAAGCCGTCGAAGACCACCCGCAGGTCGCGCACCTCGAGGTAGTCGTGCCGGAACCGGGCCGCGGGGGCGGCGATGACCTGCTCGAGCGCCTGGGGGTCCAGGTGCGCGACCGGGTCGGGCTCGGACGTGCTCATGCGGTCCTCCCAGCGGGGTCGGGGGCGCCGGCCGGGTGGGCGGCACCGGTCGCGGCCGGCTCGGGCGCGCCGGCTCCCGCGCCGTCCCGGGCGGGCGGCGCGGGGTCGCCGGCCGCTCCCCCGGGCCCGCCGCGGCGGCGTCGGCGACCGAGGGTCGCCAGGCCGTCGGGCAGGAACGCGACGACGAGGATGAACAGCGCACCCTGGAAGTAGGTCCAGAAGGACGGGAACTGCTCCGACAGCGACGTCTCGGCCCACGACACCGCGACCGAGCCGAGCACGGGGCCGAGCAGCGTCGCGCGCCCGCCGATCGCGACGCCCACGAGCAGGCCGATGGACGGCACGACGCCCACGTCGGCCGGCGAGATGATGCCGACGACCGGGGCGAACAGGGCCCCGCCGACCGCAGCGAACGCGGCCGCGACCGCGTACGCCACGACCTTGACGACCGCCGGGTCGTAGCCGAGGAACCGGACGCGGTTCTCCTGGTCGCGGACCGCGACGAGGAGCTCGCCGAACCGCGAGCGCATGAGCGCCCCGACGGCCACGACCATGGCGATGAGCACGCTCGCGGCGATGTAGTAGAGCATCCGCTTGTTCACGGGGTCGGCCAGGTCGTACCCGAAGAACGAGCGGAACCCGTTGAGGCCGTTGGTGCCGCCGGTGACCTTCTGCTGGCCGACGAGGAGGATCGCGAACGCGGCGGCCAGGGCCTGGGACAGGATCGCGAAGTACGCGCCGCGCACCCGCCGGCGGAACACCGCCAGGCCGAGGACGACGGCCAGCCCGGCGGGCAGCAGGAGGATCGCGAGCACGGTGACGACCGGGGAGCGCAGCGGCTCCCACCACCCGGGGACGACGCCGTCGCCGTACAGGAGCATGAAGTCGGGCACGCCGCCGGGGCCGGCGTCGGCGAGCTTCATGTGCATCGCCATGAGGTACCCGCCGAGGCCGAAGAACACGCCCTGGCCGAGCACGAGCATGCCGCCGCGGCCCCAGGCCAGGCCGATGCCGACGGCCACCATGGCCAGGCAGAGGAACTTGGCGAGCAGGTTGAGGCGGAAGTCCGACAGGACGGCGGGGGCGACGCCGAGCAGCAGGACCGCGGCCAGCGCGACCCCGCCCCAGGTGCGCGCGGCCGGGCGGCGCCACCAGACGGCGGCGGTCCCGGCGGCGGGTGCGGGTGGGGCGCTCATGCCAGGCTCCGCGTGCGGACGGCGACCAGGCCCTGCGGCCGCAGCTGCAGGAAGGCCACGACGACGACGAAGACCAGCACCTTGGCCAGGCTCGCGGTGGTCGAGTACTCGAACGTGGCCTGGATCAGCCCGAGCCCGAACGCGGCGATCACCGCGCCCTTGAGCTGGCCGATGCCGCCGACGACGACGACGAGGAACGCGTCGACGACGTAGGCGGTGCCGAGCGTCGGCCCGATCGACCCGAGCAGGGTCAGCGCGACCCCCGCCACCCCGGCGATGCCGGAGCCGAGGAAGAACGTCAGCCGGTCGGTGGCGCGGGTGGAGACGCCGGACGTCTCGGCCAGGTCGCGGTGCTGCACGGTCGCGCGGATGCGCCGCCCGAGCGGGGTCAGCCGCAGCACGAGCGCGAGCGCGACGACCGCGAGCACGGCCAGGGCGAGGATGAACAGGCGCGTGCGCGGCAGGTCGAGGCCGAGCACGGGCACGGCCCCCTGCAGCCAGGCGGGGGCGCGGACGTCGACGTTGGGGGCGCCGAACACGTCGCGCGCGAGCTGCTGGAGCACGAGCGCGACGCCGAAGGTGACGAGGAGGGTGTCCAGGGGTCTGCGGTACATGCGCGAGAGCAGGGTGACCTCGAGCAGCAGGCCGAGCAGGCCGCCGACGAGGAACCCGAGCGGCAGGGACACGAGCAGCGAGACCCCGGCGTCGGCGACGACCTGCTGCACGACGAACGCGGTGTACGCGCCGGCCATCATGAGCTCGCCGTGCGCCATGTTGATCACGCCCATCTGCCCGAAGGTCAGGGCGAGGCCGAGCGCGGCGAGCAGCAGGACCGAGCCGAGGCTCAGGCCGGCGAAGAGCTGGGAGAGCAGGGCGTCCATGCGGCGCCGCCTTCCGTGGTCGGCGGCCGGCGCCGGGCCCGGTGCGCACACGCGGCGCGCACCGGGCCCGGCGGCCGGCCGGGCGGGTCAGGACAGGCCCTCGGCCCAGTCGTAGCCCTCGAGGAACGGGTCGGGCTCGATGGGGCCGTCGGACTCCCACACCGGGTAGATGAGGCCGTCCTCGGCGATCTCGCCGATGTAGGCGGTCTTGGCGATGTGGTGGTTCTCGCCGTTCACGGTCACGGTGCCCTCGGGGGCGTCGAAGGTGACCCCGCCGGCGGCCTCCTGGATCGCGGCGACGTCGAAGGACCCGGCCTTCTCGACCATGCCCTTCCACAGGTGCAGCGAGGTGTAGGCGGCCTCCATCGGGTCGGACGTGGGCCGGTCCTCGCCGTACCGCTCCTTGAACGCGGCGACGAACGCCTCGTTCTCGGGCGACTCGACGGTCTGGTAGTAGTTCCACGCGGTGAGCTGCCCGACGACGTTCTCGACGCCGATGCCGCCGACCTCCTCCTCGGCGATGGACACCGAGACGACCGGCACGTCCTGCGCGGTGAGGCCGACGTTCTTGTACTCCTTGAAGAACGCGACGTTGGAGTCGCCGTTGAGCGTGTTGAACACCGCGTCGGCGCCCGAGGCCTTGAGCTTGTTGACGATCGTCGCGAAGTCGGTGTGCCCGAGCGGGGCGTACTCCTCGCCGACGATCTCGATGCCGTTCGCCTCGGCGTAGGCGTTGATGATCTTGTTCGCGGTCTGCGGGAAGACGTAGTCGGAGCCGACGAGGAAGACCTTGGTCTTGCCCTGCTCGGCGAGGTAGTCCATGCCGGGGATGATCTGCTGGTTCGTGGTGGCGCCGGTGTAGAAGATGTTCGGCGACGCCTCGAGGCCCTCGTACTGCACGGGGTAGAACAGCAGGGCGTCGCGCTGCTCGAAGACGGGCAGCATGGCCTTGCGGGACGAGGAGGTCCAGCCGCCGAAGACCGCGGCGACGCAGTCGGAGCTGATGAGCTTCTCGGCCTTCTCGGCGAACACGGTGGGCTCGGACGCGCCGTCCTCGCCGACGACCTCGAGCTGCTTGCCGAGCACGCCGCCGTCGGCGTTGATCTCCTCGGCGGCCAGGTCGAGGGCGTCGCGGACGGTCTGCTCGGAGATGGCCATGGTGCCGGACAGGGAGTTGAGGAAGCCGATCTTCACGGTGTCGCCGGAGGTGTCGACGCAGGAGGAGGCGGCGGTGCCGGCGGCGGCCTCGCCGGTGGCCGAGGTGCGCGCGCCGCACGCGGTGAGCACGAGCGCGGCGGCGAGGGCGGCGGCGGGCAGGGCGACGGCCCGGGTCCTGGCCGCGCGGGTCGGGGCTGTGGTCAACGGAGTGCCTTTCGCTGGGCGGTGCTGACGGGCGGTGCCGGACGCGGGCCGACCGCTGCGCCCCGGGCTGTGTCCCGCGGCGTATACAGGTCGCTTCCCATGGGCCGAGACGCTAGGGACGCCGTGTTTCGGCCGTCCGCCACCCGGTGTAAACACTCCGTTTCGCGTGTATACACACCTGGACACAGGCGCGCGCCACCGGTCGCCGGCGCAGGTCGGGGCCGTGGCTAGGGTGGAGGGGTCCGCCGCTCGACCCAGGAGCACCCATGCCGCTGCGCCCGCTCGACCAGTCCGCCAAGCTCAAGGACGTCCTCTACGAGATCCGCGGCAAGGCGCTCGACGCCGCCGCGCGCCTCGAGGCCGAGGGGCGCACCGTGCTCAAGCTCAACACCGGCAACCCGGCGGCGTTCGGGTTCGACGCGCCGCACCAGATCGTCGCCGACGTCATCGCCGCCGTGCCGCACGCGCACGGGTACACCGACTCGCGCGGGATCCTCTCGGCGCGGCGCGCCATCGTCACGAGGTACGAGACGGTGCCGGGGTTCCCGCTCTTCGACGTCGACGACGTGTACCTGGGCAACGGCGTGTCCGAGCTCATCACCATGGTGCTGCAGGCGCTGCTCGACGAGGGCGACGAGGTGCTCGTCCCGTCCCCCGACTACCCGCTGTGGACGGCCATGACCAGCCTCTCCGACGGGCGGCCCGTGCACTACCGGTGCGACGAGTCCGCCGGCTGGCAGCCCGACGTGGAGCACATCCGCTCGCTGATCACCCCGCGCACCAAGGCGATCGTCGTCATCAACCCGAACAACCCGACCGGCGCGGTCTACAGCCGCGAGGTGCTCGAGCAGATCGCCGCGGTCGCGCGCGAGCACAGCCTGCTGGTGCTCGCCGACGAGATCTACGACCGCATCCTCTTCGACGGTGCGCAGCACGTCCCCATGGCGAGCGTGGCCCCCGACCTGCTCTGCCTGACGTTCAACGGGCTGTCGAAGACGTACCGGGTGGCCGGGTTCCGCTCGGGCTGGGTCGTCGTCACCGGCCCCACCGACCACGCGCGCGGCTTCCTCGAGGGCATCACGCTGCTGGCGTCGACCCGCCTGTGCCCCAACGTGCCGGCGCAGCACGCCATCCAGGCGGCCCTCGGCGGCGTGCAGTCCATCGAGGCGCTCGTCGCGCCGGGCGGGCGGCTGCACGAGCAGCGGCAGGTCGCGTGGGAGGGGCTGACGTCGATCCCCGGGGTCACGTGCGTCAAGCCCGACGGCGCGCTCTACCTGTTCCCGCGGCTCGACCCGGAGGTGTTCGGCATCGTCGACGACGCCCAGCTCGTCTACGACCTGCTGGTCGCCGAGCAGATCCTGCTCGTGCAGGGCACGGGCTTCAACTGGCCGACGCCCGACCACCTGCGGGTCGTCACGCTGCCCGAGGCGCGGGTGCTGGCCGACGCGGTCGAGCGCATCGGCAACTTCCTGTCGTCGTACCGCCAGGTGCCCGTGGGCTGAGCCGGCGCACGACGCACGACGCGTCCGCTGCTCTCCCCTCCGGCGAGCAGCGGACGCGTGGCGTGACGCCCCGCGACGCCCGGGGCACGGGCGGCGCTGGGCGGGTCGGTGTCAGAGCACCAGCAGGGAGAAGCACCCCTTGCCGTACCCGGCGACCTCGATGGTGAGGTCCTGACGACGCACGTAGGACTTGACCCACGGCGCGACGTCCGCGGGCACGTCCTCGCGCGGGGAGTACGCCCGGTCGAGCTTGACGTGCGGGACGTCCTCGGCGTTCATGAGCGACGCGAGCACGTTGAGCACCTCCCGCGCGTTCTCCTCCAGCGCCGGGTCGAGCATGTCGCTCTCGACCGACTCCTTGGCGACGGGCGCCGGGATGAGGCCGATCGCCCCGCCCGCGTACGCCGCGAGGGGCAGGTCGAACAGGCAGATGGCCTTGAGCTTGAGGAAGGGGTCGACGTAGGTGCCGACGAGCGCACCCGCCGGCTCCGACGGGTCCACCATGATGCCGCCGGTGTGCACGACGACCTCACGGCCGAGGAGGCCCTCGAACAGGTCGCGGACGTCCTTGGCGGTGGGCAGCGGGTTCTCGGTCTGGACGCTCATGCGAGCACCGGCTCGATGACCTCGCGGAAGGACTCCGCGGTGAACGGCTTGGCGATGAGGAACAGCGCACCGGCCTGCTCGGCCAGCTCGCGCATCTCGGGCGAGCCCTCGGACGTGACGAACCCGAACGGCGTCTCGTACCCCTCGGCACGCAGCCGACGGAGCAGGTCGATGCCGGTCATCTCGGGCATGTTCCAGTCGGACAGCACGACGTCCGGCTCGTCGGCGCGCACGGCCTCCAGGGCCTGCGCCCCGTCGGCCGCCTCGCGGACGTCCCAGTCGTACCCCGCCTGACGCAGGGTGCGGATGACGATCTGCCGCATGACGCGGCTGTCGTCCGCGACAAGCACGCGGATCATGGGTTCCTCCTCAGACGTGCGCCGTGGGTCGACGGCGCGGTTCGGTGGCAGGGGGTCGTCACGGCACGCCGTGGACGATGAGCGTGAGCGGCCGGCCCTTCCAGGACAGGCGCAGCTCGGCGACCTCGACCGCGCCGGCGAGGACCGGCTCGGAGTCGGCGACCTGGGGCAGGCTGAGCTTGCCCGTGGTCGGCAGCAGCGACTTGATGTTGCCGCCGACGACGTTGACGATCTCGCCGAACGCGTCGACGAGGTCCTCGTCCGAGACCGGCGAGCCCGAGGGCAGGCCGAGCAGCGCGCGCGCGAGGTCGTGCGCGGTCTCGGTCTCGGTGGTCAGGGCGGCACGGCCGTCCCAGTCGCCCGAGAGGTCGACCCAGGCGACGAGCGGTGCGCCCCACGCGGGGACCTCGCCGTCCCACGGGAAGAGCGTGTCGGTCTCGCCGTCGATCATGGCGGAGAAGACGTCCTGGGCGATGGCGTACACGTCCTCGCCCGCGATCGCGGTGGTCATGCCGGCTCCCCTACTGCGACGAGGCCGAGCAGGTCGAGCTTGTCGCGGATGGCGTCGGTGGTGAAGGGCTTGATCAGGTACTCGTGGGCCCCGGCCGCGAGCGCGCGCACGATCTGGTTGTGCTCGCTCTCCGTCGTGACCATCATGAGCGTCACGCCACGCCACGCGGGGTTCGCCCGGACGTTGGTGACGAAGGTCAGCCCGTCCATCACGGGCATGTTCCAGTCGATGCAGGCGAGGTCGGGGACGTCGCCGGACTCGAGGACGTCGAGGGCGGCCTGGCCGTCCTCGGCCTCGACGGTCTCGAACCCGAGGTCGCTCAGGGTGCGCGAGACGATCTTCCGCATGGTGCGGGAGTCGTCGATGACGAGTGCTCTCACTTCAGACCAGCTCCTCGGGACAGGACGGGGGATGACAGCGCCGCCGGACGGACCGGGTGGCGCAACGACTCCACGGTGGACGGGGGTGCCTGGTGCGGCAGGGTGGGGCCGTTGGTGGCCCGGTAGACGGCGCCCCGACCCACGACGACACGCTCGTAGCCCTCGTGGACGCCGATGGTGGTCTCGGCAGCCCCGAGGACGAGGAAGCCGCCGGGTCGCAGGGCACCGCGCACCCGGTCGAGGACCGCGCGCTTGGTCGCGAGGTCGAAGTAGATGAGCACGTTGCGCAGGAACACCACGTCGAAGGGCCCGCCCAGCGGCGGGGACTCGAGCAGGTTGGCCCGGCGGAACGTGATCTTGCGCCGCAGCTCGTCGGCGACCTGCCAGTGCGACCCGTTGCGCTTCATGTACTTGACGAGCAGCGGGGCGGGCAGGCCGCGGTTGACCTCGAGCTGGCTGTACTCGCCGGTGCGGGCGCGGGACAGCACCTGCTCCGACAGGTCGGTCGCGGTGATCTCGAGCGGCAGGCCGGGCATGGCCTCGCTGAGGATCATCGCGATCGAGTAGGGCTCTTGGCCGGTCGAGCACGCGCCCGACCACAGCCGCAGCCGGGGCAGCCCGCCGGGGGCGGCCTGGAGCGCCGGCAGGATGTGCTGGCGCAGCGCGTCGAACGGGGTGACGTCGCGGAACCACGACGTCTCGTTCGTCGTGAGCGCCTCGACGACGTCCTCGAGCCCGCGGGCCGCCGTCGGCCCGCTGCGCAGGGTCGCCACGTAGGAGTCGACGTCGGTCAGGCCGGCGGCCCGGGCGAGCGGCAGCAGCCGGCTCTCGACGAGGTACTCCTTCCCGGCGTCGAGCTGGATCGCGCTCTTGCGGCGGACGTGGTCCGCCACGAACGCGAACGTCTGAGCTGAGATCGTCATGACGCACCTCCCACGGTCGCGGTCCGGCTTTCGTTCACGGTGCGGGCCACGGCCCCGGCCACCTCGTTGATCGGGTAGACGGCGTGCGCCCACCCGGCGGTCGCGACGGCGCCGGGCATGCCCCACACCACGCTGGTCTGCTCGTCCTGCACGAGGACGGTGCCGCCTCCGGCGACCACGGCCTCGCAGCCGGCCCGTCCGTCCGCCCCCATGCCCGTGAGCACGACGGCGAGGATCTCGCCGCGCACCGCGGGGACGGCGGCACGGAACAGCACGTCCACGGCCGGCCGGCAGAAGTTCACCGGCGGCCCGTTCTCGAGGACCGCGTGCAGGGTGGCGACCCTGGTCCGGACGGTCAGGTGCTTGTCACCGGGCGCGATGTACACGTGGCCGGGCAGCAGCGGCTCCCCGTCGACGGCCTCGCTGACCGTCGACGGCCCGAGGCGGTCGAGGCGGGCGGCGAGCTGCCGGGTGAAGACGGGCGGCATGTGCTGGACCACGGCGACGGGCACGGGCAGCGCCGGCAGCGCCGAGATCACCTTCGACAGCGCCTCCGGCCCGCCGGTGGACGAGCCGATCACCACGAGGCGCACGGGGTGCGTCGCGCGCGGCGGCTGGAGGCGGACCGGGCCGCGCGGGCTCGGCGTCGCCGCCGCGGCGGCACCGGCGGAGACGCCTGCGCGCGGGTGGGGCAGCGCCCCGCCCCGGCCGCCGGGCGCGAGCGCCAGGATCCGCGGGATGAGCTCGTCGGCCACCCGCTGCAGCGACTGCTGGACGCTGCCGACGTTGGCCGGCTTGGTGACGTAGTCGGTGGCACCGGCGGCGAGGGCGTCCAGGGTGGCCGCCGCACCGCGCTCGGTGAGCGTGGAGAACATGATGACCGGCTGCTTGTGGCCGGCCTTGCGCATCGCGCGCACCGTCTCGATGCCGTTCATCTCCGGCATCTCGATGTCCATCGTCACCACGTCGGGTGCGAGCTGGTCCAGCTTGGACATCGCGATGCGGCCGTTCGCGGCGACGCCGACGACGTCGATGCGCGGCTCGCGGGAGAGCGCGTCGGTGACGAGCCGGCGCACGACGACGGAGTCGTCGACGACCAGCACCCGGGTTCGCGTCACACCGTGCTCCTGTGGCTCGTGGGGAGGGCGGCCGTCGGCCGCCACGTGCTGCCTATCGGCACCCCCGGGCCGGCGGTGAGCGTTCGGCCGGGCAGTCGGCCCGGGTGAACGTGCCGGGACCAAGGTCCCCAGGTCCCGCGACGGGGCGGACGTGCGCCGGGGCCACGACGACGGCCCCGGACGCGCCCGTGCGGGCGGTCCGGGGCCGTGCTGGACGGATGTCCCGTCGGCACCCCGCGGGCCCTGAGGGGCCCGTGGGAGTGCGACGGCGTGCGTCAGTAGCGGAAGGCCGACAGGCCCTCGCGCAGGCGCTCGGCGAGGCGAGCGAGCTCGGTGACGTTGTCGCCCATCTGCCCGAGCGTGTGCGTCGACGACTGGGCGGCCGAGGCGACGCCGACGATGTTCGTGGCGATCTCGCCCGACCCGGTCGCGGCCTCCCCGACGGAGCGGGACATCTCGTTGGTCGTCGCGGTCTGCTCCTCGACGGCCGACGCGATGGTCATCTGGTAGTCGTTGATCGAGGCGATGATGTCCCCGATCCGCCCGATGGCCTGCACCGCACCCGTGGTGTCCTGCTGGATCGCCTCGACCCGCTGCGCGATGTCCTCCGTCGCACGCGCCGTCTCCTGCGCGAGCTCCTTGACCTCGCCGGCCACGACCGCGAAGCCCTTGCCCGCCTCCCCCGCGCGCGCCGCCTCGATCGTCGCGTTCAGCGCCAGCAGGTTCGTCTGCTCCGCGATCGACGTGATCAGCTTGACCACGTTCCCGATCTCCGCCGACGACGTGCCCAGGCGGGACACCGTGTCGTTCGCGTCCTGCGCGGCGGTCGTCGCGGCCTGCGCGACGCGCGTCGCCTCGGTCGCGTTCTGCGCGATCTCGCGGATCGACGCGCCCATCTCCTCCGCACCCGCGGCCACGGCCTGCACGTTGCGGCTGACCTGCTCCGCGGCCGCGGCCACGACACCGGCCTGCGCGGAGGTCTCCTCCGAGCCGGTGGCGACCTGGCTCGACGCGGCCGTGAGCTCCTCGGCGGCGGCAGCGACGGTCTGGGCGGTCTCGCCGACACCGGACAGCACGCCCCGCAGGCGGACCTGCGTGGAGCCGAGCGCGGCGACCATGCGGCCGACCTCGTCCTTGCCGTCGACCTCGACGGTCTCGCGCAGGTCGCCCTCGCCGAGCGCCTCGAGACCGGCGACGGCGCGGTCCAGGCGGCGGCGCAGCGAGCGGGCCACGAACCAGGCGATCGACAGCGACAGGATCCCGCCGATCGCGATCGCGAGCGAGACGGTCAGCTGGGACGAGGCGACGAGCGTCCGGGTGTCCTCGACGCGGAGCGCGGCCGCCTCCTCCTGCGCGGTCGTCTCGGCCTGGATGGCGTCCATGACACCCGTCGTCAGCGGCCGGATGGTCTCCTGGAAGAGCGTCGCGAACGCCTCGTCGTCACCGGCGTCGCGCAGCGGGAACAGCTCCTCGTGCGCGGCGGTGTAGTAGGCGTCGAACGCCGCGACCATCGCGTCGACCGCGGCGGGGTCGACGGCGCCCGGGCGGTACGCCTCGACCTGGGCGTCGAGGTCGACCCGGCGCTCCTCGAGCTCGGTGGCGAGCTCGGCGCGGGTCTCCTCGTCGGCGATGCCGTACTGGATGACCCGGGCACGGTCGCCCTGGTAGGCGCGCTGGATCTCGGTCAGCTGCGTGAGGGGCACGACCGCCCCGTCGTACAGGGCGTCGACGTCGGCGCGCAGCGCGCCGAACGCGCGCAGCGCGAGGCCGGCGGCGAGGAGCGCGGTGAGCGCCATCACCGCGACGGCGGCGAGGACCTTGGTGCGGACGGACACGTCGGCCCACGTCCGACGTCCTGACTGGTGCTGGCTCATCTGCGGACGACCCCGATCACGTCGAAGGGCGGGCCGTCCGACGACGACCCGCCCTCCGATCGGCACCCGCGGCGCCCGCGATAGGACTTCGTCCCCACGAGCGGGGCCGGGCCGTGCGGTCAGTAGGTGAAACGCGCCACCCGTCCGCGCAGCTCCTCCGACAGCCGGGCGAGCTCGGCGACGTTGTCCCCCATCTGCGTGAGCGTCTGGGTCGACGCCTGGGCCGCCGACGCGACGCCGGTGATGTTGGCGGCGATCTGCCCCGAGCTGTTCGCGGCCTCGGCGACGCCGCGCGACATCTCGCTCGTGGTGGCGGTCTGCTCCTCGACGGCCGACGCGATGGTCATCTGGTAGTCGTTGATCGAGGCGATGATGTCCCCGATCCGCCCGATGGCCTGCACCGCACCCGTGGTGTCCTGCTGGATCGCCTCGACGCGCTGCGCGATGTCCTCCGTCGCACGCGCCGTCTCCTGCGCGAGCTCCTTGACCTCGCCGGCGACGACCGCGAAGCCCTTGCCGGCCTCCCCCGCGCGCGCCGCCTCGATCGTCGCGTTCAGCGCCAGCAGGTTCGTCTGCTCCGCGATCGACGTGATCAGCTTGACCACGTTCCCGATCTCCGCCGACGACGCCCCGAGACGGGCGACCGTGCCGTTCGCGTCGTCCGCGGCGACGGTGGCGGACTGGGCCACCCGCGTCGCCTCAGCCGCGTTCTGCGAGATCTCGCGGATCGCAGCCCCCATCTGCTCGGCGCCGGCGGCCACCGCCTGCACGTTCGACGACACCTCGCCGGCGGCGGACGAGACGACGTCGGCCTGCACGCTCGTCTCCTCCGCGCCCGCCGCGACCTGGCCGGACGCGGCGGCGAGCTCCACGGCCGCCGCCGAGACCGTCGCGGCCGACTCGACGACGCCCGCCATGGTCTCCCGCAGCGACGTCTGCGCCCGGTCGAGCGCCCCGGCCATGGCGCCGAGCTCGTCACGGGACGTCACGGTCGCGGCGACCGTGAGGTCGCCGTCGGCCAGCGCGTCGAGCGACCGCTGGACGAGGTGCAGGTCGGCGACGATGCGCCGGGCCACGACCACGCCGAGCGCGAGCGCCGCGAGGACGCCCACGACCAGCACGCCCAGCAGCGCCGTCCGGGTGCTGGTGTACGACGCCTCGGCCTCGAGGGCGCTCTCGGCCGCCTCGGCGGCCTGCGCGGACGTGACCTCCTGGAGCGCGGTGACGATCTCCTGGGCGAGGGGGCCGACCTGCTCGGTCCGGATCTCGTTGAACTCGTCCATGCGCCCGGCGCCGGCCAGCGCGTCGAGCTGGTCGGACAGGTCGAAGTAGGTCGTCAGGTCGGTCAGCACGGTGCCGACGGTCGCCTGCAGGTCGCCCTCGAGCTCCATGCCCTGGAGCTCGACCGACGCGGCCTCGAGCGCGTCCCGCGCCTCGACCCGCTGCTGCGCGTACTGGTCCGCGAGCTCCTCGGTGGGCGCCGTCGTCCTGTTGAGCGACGCGAACCGGAACGCGAGGAGCTGGTAGCGCACCTCCTGCGTGAGCTGCACGCCGACCGTGTCGGTCGCGTAGAGGCTCTCGGTGCGGTCGGCCGACGTGCGCAGCGCGACCAGCCCCACGACGCCGACGACCACGGCGGACAAGGCTCCCACGGCGACGGCCGCCGTGATCTTGGTCAGCACGCCTGCTCGGGCCGTGGCCCGGCCTGCAGCGGTCTGGCTCATGAGGCTCCCTCCGGTCGACGCGCCGGGGCACGGTGCGCAGGTGCCAGGACAGTCCTGGACTGCCACCTCATCGGCCCGCGCCGAGCCCGGTCGCACGGTCGAGGGGGATGGAGTCGGGGCCCGCTGGTGCCTCCCGCCGCGGGGCACCTACGATCGCCGGGTGCCCCGGGACGTAGCGACAGGTCGTCGGTCCGCACCGGCGCGCACGGCGGGCCGGTGACGCACGGCGGGCACGGCCACGGCCACGGCCACGCGGTGCCGCGGGGGCCCGCGTCCGCCCGGCACCGCCGGCGGCTCGGCGTCGTGCTGGCCATCACGCTCGGCGTCGTCGGCGTGCAGGTCGTCGGCGGGCTGGTGTCCGGGTCGCTGGCGCTGCTCGCCGACGCCGGGCACATGCTCACCGACGCGGCCGGGATCGCGGTGGCGCTCGTCGCGTCCACGCTGGCGGGCCGGCCGGCCACCGGGACGCGGACGTTCGGGCTGCAGCGGGCCGAGGTGCTCGCCGCGCTGGCCAACGCGCTCCTGCTCGGCACGCTCGCGGTGTGGGTCGTGGTGGAGGCGGTGCGCCGGTGGGACGACCCGCCGGACGTCGCAGCGGGTCTGATGATCGGGGTCGCGCTCGTCGGCGCCGCCGCCAACGTCGTCGGCCTGCTCCTGCTGCGCGGCCCCCAGCAGGAGAGCCTCAACGTGCGCGGCGCGTACCTGGAGGTCCTGGGCGACCTCGTCGGGTCGGTGGCCGTGGTCGTCGCGGGCGTCGTGGTCGCGGCCACCGGCTGGGCGCGGGCCGACGTCGTGGCGTCGCTCGCGATCGGCGTGCTCATCCTGCCGCGCGCGTGGTCGCTGCTGCGCGACGTCGTCGACGTGCTCCTCGAGGCGGCGCCGCGCGGGATGGACCTCGAGGAGGTGCGCGCGCACATGGCCCGCGTCCCCGGTGTGGTCGACGTGCACGACCTGCACGCGTGGACCATCACCAGCGGGGTGCCGGTGCTGTCCGCGCACGTCGTGGTCGACGCCCGCTGCCTCGCCGAGGACCGGTCGGGCGAGGTGCTCGACGCCCTCGGCGCGTGCTTGGGCGAGCACTTCGACACGGACCACTGCACGTTCCAGATCGAGCCCGTCGGGCACGACGCCCACGAGGTGCACCAGCACCCCTGACCGGTGCACCGGCCCTGCGACGGGTCAGTACGTGAAGCGGGCGACCCGCTCGCGCAGGTCCACCGAGAGCCGCGCGAGCTCGGCGACGGAGTCGCCGACCTGCGTGAGGGTCTGCGTGGACGACTGCGCCGCCGCGGCGACACCGGTGATGTTCGCGGCGATCTGCCCCGAGCCGTTCGCGGCCTCCGCGACCGAGCGGGACATCTCGTTGGTGGTGGCGGTCTGCTCCTCGACGGCCGACGCGATCGTCAGCTGGTAGTCGTGGATGGACGCGATGATCGTGCCGATCTCGCCGATCGCGTGCACGGCGCCCTGGGTGTCGCCCTGGATGGCGTCGACGCGACGGGCGATGTCCTCCGTGGCCCGGGCGGTCTCCTGCGCGAGCTCCTTGACCTCGCCGGCGACGACCGCGAACCCCTTGCCCAGCTCGCCGGCGCGGGCGGCCTCGATGGTCGCGTTGAGCGCCAGCAGGTTGGTCTGCTCGGCGATGGAGGTGATGAGCTTGACGACGTTGCCGATCTCCGCGGACGACGTGCCCAGGCGGGCGACGGTGTCGTTGGCCCCCTCGGCCGCGACCGTCGCCGACTGCGCGACGCGGGTCGCCTCGGTGGCGTTCTGCGCGATCTCGCGGATCGCGGCACCCATCTGCTCGGCACCGGCGGCCACGGCCTGCACGTTCGACGACACCTCGTCGGCCGCCTGCGCGACGACGCCGGCCTGCACGCTCGTCTCCTCGGCACCGGCCGCGACCTGCCCGGACGCGGCCGTCAGCTCCTCCGCGGCGGCCGCGACCGTCGCGGCGGACTCGACGACGCCCGCCATGGTGGCCCGCAGCGAACGCTGCGCACCGGCGAGGGCGTCCGCCATCTCGCCCACCTCGTCGGCGCTGCGCACCTCGGGCACGACCGTCAGGTCGCCGTCCTCCATGGCGTGGATCGAGCGCTGCAGCGACCGGATGGCGCGTCCGGTGCGGGTCGCGACGACCCAGCCCAGGCCGAGGGCCAGGACGGAGCCGAGCAGCACCGCGACCACGGTGGCGACGCGCGCGGTCCCGGCCGCGGACGCCGCGGCGGCCGTCGCCGCGGCGGTGCGGTCCTGGAGCATCGTCTGCAGGGCGACCGTGCCCTCGCCGATCCCGTAGTAGATCTCGTACCCGTCCCCGGTGACCAGGGCGTCGCCCGCGTCGAGCTCGCCGGCCGCGTACGCCTCGACGACCTGGTCGTCGACCGCGAAGAAGTCCTGCCAGAGGGTGGCGACCTCGTCGACGAGCGCGGCCTCCTCGTCGGTCATCTCGGCCGAGAGCGCGTCGAGCGCGACGAGCTGGTCCTGCAGCGCCGCGGCGGACGCGAGGTACCCGGCGCGGTTGACGGCGTCGTCGGCGACGGCCTCGGGTCCACCGATGATGCGGGTGTCCCACGCGTACGCGACCTGCCAGCCGGTGACGTCGCTGTTGAACATGCGGACCTCGCCGACGGCGGTCGAGAGCTCCTGGAGCTCGGCGAGCTCGGCGTTGGCCGCGGTGACGGAGCTGAGCGCGGTGAACGCGACGCCCCCGACGACGACGGAGGTGAGCACGCCGGCGGCGGCGCTGGCGAGGATCTTCGTGCGCAGCGGGACCGTGCGCCGGGTGGGGACGCGCTCGTGGGTGCTGGGGGACATCGCAGGCTCCTCGACGTGCGGGCCCGCCCGGGCAGAGCGGGCCTCCGTCCCTCCGATCGGCCGGCCGCGCCCTGACCTGAGCGTTCGTCCAGCCGCCGGGCCGGGTGAGGCACCACGGCCGGGCGGTGCGGCCGGCCGCACGACGCCCGCAGGGGCGGGTCGCGGTGGGCGACCCGCCCCTGCGGGCGTGCGGTCCCGGGCGCCGGCCCGGGTACCGCGTCAGAACCGGAAGGTGGACACCCGCGTGCGCAGGTCCTCCGAGAGGCGGGCCAGCTCGCCGACCGACGCCTCCATCTGCCCGAGCACGTGCGCCGACGACGACGCGGTCTCGGCGACCCCCGTCATGCGGTGCGCGATGTCGCCCGAGCCGCTGGCGGCCTCGGCGACGCCGCGGGACATCTCGTTGGTCGTCGCGGTCTGCTCCTCGACGGCCGACGCGATCGACGTCTGGTAGTCGTTGATCGACGCGATGATCTCGCCGATCTGCCCGATGACGCCGACAGCACCCTGCGTGTCGCCCTGGATGGCCTCGACGCGGCGGGCGATGTCCTCCGTGGCGCGCGCGGTCTCCTGCGCGAGCTCCTTGACCTCGCCGGCCACGACCGCGAACCCCTTGCCGGCCTCCCCCGCGCGGGCCGCCTCGATCGTCGCGTTGAGCGCCAGCAGGTTCGTCTGCTCGGCGATCGACGTGATCAGCTTGACCACGTTGCCGATCTCGGTGGACGACGTGCCCAGGCGGGCGATGGTGTCGTTCGCGTCGTTCGCGGCGGTCGTCGCGGCCTGCGCGACCTTGGCGGCCTCGGTCGCGTTGTGCGCGATCTCCTGGATCGAGGCGCCCATCTGCTCGGCACCCGCGGCCACCGCCTGCACGCTGCGGCTGACCTCCTCCGCGGCCTGCGCGGCGACGCCCGACTGCGCGCTCGTCTCCTGCGAGCCCGACACGACCTGCGCGGACGCCGCCGACAGCTCCTCCGCGGAGGCGGCGACGGTGGCCGACGCCTCGGCGACGCCCCGCAGCGTGTCACGCAGGTGCTCCTGCGCGGTGCTGAGCGCCTCGACCATGCGACCGAGCTCGTCCTTGCCGTAGGCCTGCGCCTCGACGGTGAGGTCGCCGTCGGCGAGCGCGTCGATCGACGCGTGCACCGAGTCCAGCGACCGCGCCATGCGGCGCAGCACCGCGGCGGCCACGGACACGGCCAGGGTCATCGAGACGACGAACGCGATCGCCAGGGCGATCACCGTGGTGCGGACCTCGGCCTGCGAGCGGGCGAGGATCGCCTCGACGGACGCGTCGATCTGGCCGGTCGCCAGCGACAGCGCCCGGCCGGCCCACTCGGGGTCGGCGGCGACGTCCGCGGCGACGGCCGCCTCGAACGCCTCGTGGTCGTTCGCCTCGACGGCCGGCATGAGCTCGGCGTCGCGGTAGGCGACCCACGCGTCCCAGCGGGTGACGAAGTCCGCCCACTGCACGGTGTCGGACTCGGGGAACGCCTCGACGACCGCGATCTTCGCCGCGATGTCCTGGTCGATCCACTCCGCGGACGTGAGCAGCTGGGCCTGCAGCGTCGGGTCGGCCTCGGCCGCCCGGTGCAGCAGCAGGTGCGAGCGCACCTGGTCGGCCCGCAGGTCGGTCAGCGCCGCCTGCAGCTCCTGGCTCAGGCTCGCCATCTGGTCGAGGTTCTGCCCGGCGCGGACCAGGACGAACGCCCCGGTGCCGCCGACGAGGACGAACGCGGACCCCATGATGAGCAGGACCGCCGTGAACTTGGTGCGCAGGGAGCGGTCCCAGAACCATGCCCCGCGGGTGCGTGCCGTGGCCATCAGCCGATCTCCTGTGCCGTGTAGTAGCCGCCGTCGACGAGGACCCGATCGTAGTTGTCCTGCGTCACCAGGGCGGGGGTCAGGAGGTAGGACGGGACGACCTGCACGCCGTTGTCGTACGACGTGGTGTCGTTGACCTCGGGGGTGCCGCCGTCGAGCAGCTCGCGGACCATCGAGACGGTGACCTCGGCGAGCTGGCGGGTGTCCTTGTAGACGGTCGAGTGCTGCGTGCCGTCCTTCACGAGCTTGACCGAGTCGACCTCGGCGTCCTGGCCGGTGACGACCGGCAGCTCCGGCTGGTCGATGCCCGACGCGACGTCGAGGATCGCGCGCGAGATGCCGTCGTAGGGCGACAGCACGCCGTCGAGCGTGCGCCCGGCGCCGTACGCGCCGACGAGCGTCTGCATGCGCTCCCCCGCGACGTCGCCGCTCCACCCCTGGGTGGCGATCTCGTCGAACTCCGTCTGCCCCGACGGGACGACGAGCACCCCGGAGTCGAGGTAGGGCTGCAGGACCGACATCGCGCCCGCGAAGAACACGTGCGCGTTGTTGTCGTCCGAGGAGCCGGCGAACAGCTCGACGGCGAACGGTCCGGCGGCCGACGTGCGCGCCCCGGCGTCGTCGAGCACGCCGAGCCCGGTCAGCAGGGCCTGCGCCTGCAGGACCCCGACACGGAAGTTGTCGAACGACGCGTAGTACGCGACGTCGGACGAGTCACGGATGAGACGGTCGTACGCGATCACCGGGATGTCGGCGGCGCCGGCCTCGGCCAGCACCGACTTCAGCGCGACGCCGTCGATGGACCCGACGACGAGCGCGTCCGCACCGGCCGCGATCATCTCCTCGAGCTGAGCGACCTGGGTCGGGACGTCGTCCTCGGCGTACTCGAGGCTCACGTCGTACCCCAGCCCCTCGAGCTGGGCCTGCAGGTTCTCCCCGTCGGCGATCCAGCGTGCGGAGGTCGTCGTCGGCAGGGCCACGCCGACCAGCGGTGCATCGCCACCGCCCTCGCCGGCTGCGGAGCAGCCGGCGAGGGCGAGGGCGACGGTGCCGGTCAACGCTGCGGACAGTGTCCATCGTGTGCGTCGTCGCATCGTCTTCATCCTGTGCGAGGGGTGCCGGACGGGCCGCCGGCGGGCTGGTCTAGTACGTGAAGGCCTGGACCCGGCGGCGCAGGTCCTCGGACATCTGCGCCAGCTCGGAGACCGCGGTCCCCATCTGGCCCAGCACCTGCGTGGAGGTCTGCGCCGACGACGCGACACCCACGATGTTCGTGGCGATCTCGCCCGAGCCGGTCGCGGCCTCCGCGACGGAGCGGGACATCTCGTTGGTCGTGGCGGTCTGCTCCTCGACCGCGGAGGCGATGGTGAGCTGGTAGTCGTTGATCGAGGCGATGATCGTGCCGATCTCCCCGATCGCGCCGACGGCACCGGTGGTGTCGTGCTGGATCGCCTCGACGCGGCGGGCGATGTCCTCGGTGGCGCGCGCGGTCTCCTGCGCGAGCTCCTTGACCTCGCCGGCCACGACCGCGAAGCCCTTGCCTGCCTCGCCGGCGCGGGCGGCCTCGATGGTCGCGTTGAGGGCGAGCAGGTTCGTCTGCTCGGCGATCGTGGTGATGAGCTTGACGACGTTGCCGATCTCCGCGGACGACGCACCCAGGCGGGACACCGTCTCGTTGGCGGTGTCGGCGGCGGCGGTGGCGGCCTGGGCGACGCGGGTCGCCTCGGTCGCGTTCTGGGCGATCTCACGGATGGAGGCGCCCATCTGCTCGGCGCCGGCGGCGGCGGCCGAGACGTTGCGGCTGACCTCGTCGGCCGCGGCGGCGACCACACCGGCCTGCGCGGAGGTCTCCTCCGAGCCGGCGGCGACCTGCGACGACGACGCGGAGAGCTCCTCGGCGGCGGCGGCCACGGTCTGCGCGGACTCGGCGACCTGGGCGAGGGTCTGACGGACGGCGTTCTGCGCCTCGGTCAGCGAGTGCGCCATCTTGCCGACCTCGTCCTCCTGGTCGACGTCGGCCACGACCGTGAAGTTGCCGTGCGCCATGGCGTCGAGCGAGTCGCGGACCTTCGTCACCGAGCCACGGATGCCGCGGGCGATGACCACGGCGAGGCCGATCGCGGCGATCAGGGCGATCGCGAGCGAGACGACGAGCGTCGTGACCGACGCCGCGGCACGCGCCTCGGCCGCGTCCGCGACACCGTTCATGTAGTCCGAGATCTCGACCGTGATGGCGTCGAGGTCGGCCACGTAGACGTCGATCAGCGGCTGGCTGACCTCCTCCAGCGCGACCCCGTACGCCACCGGGTCGTCGCCCAGCGCGACCGGCATGAGCTGCTCGTCACGCGCGGTCTTCCACGCCGAGTAGCCCTCGAGGAACGAGGCCCACAGCTCGGACTCGCCGGCGGGGGTGGCGGCGTACTGCTCGATGAGCGCGTCCATGTCGGCGTCGTTGGACGCCTGCTTCTCGATCCAGATCTCCTGCTCCTCGCCGGTCGTCGCGGCGATCTGCGCGAGCGACATGCGGGCCTTCATCTGGGTGATGTGGATCTCGGACCGGACGGCCGCGATCGTCTCCTGGATGTCGGCGAGCTGCGCGGTGTCGTCGGCGGTGCGCTGCAGCGACGTCGCGGAGTACACGCCGAGGGCGACGGCGACGGCCGCCAGCACACCGACGGCGGACAGGATCTTGGTCTGGACGGACAGGTTGCGCAGGAACGTCCCGCGCCGGCCCTGCGGCTCCTCGAGGGTCTTGGTGCTCATGGTGATGCGTCTCCTTGCCGGCGGACCGGCGTGCTGGGGGGTCGGCGGGGGCGCCGACGGTCGGGTGGTACGACGGGTAGAGGTCGCCGGCCTTGGCGGGGCCGGGAGGTCGACGCAGGGGTGGCGGGGTCAGGCCGCCACGGCCTGGTCGACGTCCAGGACGAGCAGGAGGCGCCCGTCCAGCTTGTGCGCGCCACGGATGACGGCGCGCATCTCGGGGTCGAGGGTGTCCGGCGGGGCCGCGAACGACTCGGGGCCGACCTCGACGACGTCGCCGATCTCGTCCACGAGCAGGCTGACGACCTCGCCGCCGGTCTTGACAACGACCATCATCGGCTCCCGCTCGCCGAGCCGGTCGGCGATGCCGAGGCGGGTGCGCAGGTCGACCGTGAGGACGACCTGGCCGCGCAGGTTCACCAGCCCGGCCAC
The DNA here is from genome assembly GCF_006715865.1 of Cellulomonas sp. SLBN-39. Taxonomy (NCBI): domain Bacteria; kingdom Bacillati; phylum Actinomycetota; class Actinomycetes; order Micrococcales; family Cellulomonadaceae; genus Cellulomonas; species Cellulomonas sp. SLBN-39. The sequence continues at coordinate 759,385 of NZ_VFOA01000001.1, forward strand.
GTCGCCCGCCGCCAGCGGCACCCGCGTGCGGGTGTGCGAGCGGAGGGCCTCCTGGACGCGCAGCACGTCGATGCCGTACAGCGTCCCGTCGAGGGTGAAGGTCACGTACTGGCTCATCGTCCGGCTCCCACCAGGTCGTCGATGCCGGACCAGGCCGCGTCCGGGGCGGTGCCGGCCTCGGGCCGGTCGTCGAAGAACACCGGGTCGGCGGCGAGGATCGCGGTCCGCACGTCGAGGCGCTCGGTGACGCGCTCGCCGAGCACCGTGGACCCGACCAGGCCGGAGTCGTCGATGTCGGAGTGCTGCTCGCTGTGGTCCTCGAGGATGTCGACGATCTCGTGCACCACGAGGCCGACGCTGCGGCCGCGGCGCGTGAGCACCACGACGACGAGCTCCTCGTCCATCGCCTCGCCGTACGAGCCGAGGACGCGGTCGAGCCGGGCCAGGGGCAGGATCGTGCCGCGGTAGCGCACGACCTCGCGGCCGCCGACGTGCTCGACCTGGTCGAGGCGCACCTGCTCCAGGCGGGTGACCGACTGCAGCGGCATCGCCACGCGGCGCCCGCCGCCGATCCCCACGACGAGGACCTGCTCGGCCGCACCGGAGTGCGCCGTGTCGAACCCGCCGACGTCCTTGCGGGCCATCGCGTCGAGCTCGCCGATGAGGGCGCGCCGGCCGAGGGCCTGCACGTCGAGGATGAGCGAGACGCGGCCGTCGCCGAGCACCGTGGCACCGGCGTACGTGCCGATCGCCTTCAGGCGCGGGGACAGCGGCTTGACCACGATCTCCTCGGTGTTGAGGACGCGGTCGACCAGCAGGCCGAAGCGGTGGTGGTCGGCCTGGACGACGGCGATGACCGAGCTGGTGTCGCCGTCGGTGGCGACGACCGACCCGTCGCGGCCCTCGGCCACGCCGAGGACCTCGGCGAGCGAGACCAGCGGCAGGAGGTCGCCGCGCAGGCGGTACACCGGGGCGGCGTGCACGTACTCGATCGCGGACCGGCCGCGCTGGGCGTCGAGGGCCACGAGCTCGAGCAGGTTGACCTGCGGCACGGCGTACACGTCGTCGCGGCACTCGACCGTGAGCGCGGGCATGATCGCCAGCGTCAGCGGGATCCGCAGGCGCCAGATCGTGCCCTTGCCGGGCGTCGACTCGACGTCGACGGTGCCGCCGACGTTCTCGACCTTGGTGCGCACGACGTCCATGCCCACGCCGCGGCCGGACACGTTCGTCACGGTCGCCGCGGTGGAGAACCCGGGCAGGAACAGCAGCTGCAGCAGGTCCGCGGTGCTGGCCGTGTCGACCTGGGCCTGCGTGCGCAGGCCCCGCTCGACGGCCTTCGCCGCGACCTTGACGGTGTCGACGCCGCGACCGTCGTCCGAGACCTCGACGACGACCTGGCCGCCCGCGTGGTACGCGCGCAGGGCCAGCAGGCCCTTGGGCGACTTGCCCGCGGCGACGCGCTCGGCCGACGGCTCGATGCCGTGGTCGACCGCGTTGCGCACGAGGTGCGTCAGCGGGTCCTTGACGGCCTCGAGCAGGCCGCGGTCGAGCTCGGTGTCGCCGCCGGAGACCTCGAGGGCGACCTCGCGGCCGCACGCCGTCGCCAGGTCCCGCACGATGCGCGGCATCTTGGCGAACACGTTGTCGATGGGCTGCATGCGCGTCTTCATGACGCCCTCCTGCAGCTCGCCGGCGATGAGGTTGAGGCGCTGCGCCGAGCGGACGAGGTCCACCTGGGCGGTCGCCGACGCCAGCCGGCTGATCTGGTTGCGGGCCAGGACCAGCTCGCCGACCTGACGCATGAGGGCGTCCAGCAGGTCGACGTCCACGCGGATCGCGGAGTCTCCGACGCCGCGCAGGGCGCCGAGCTCCTCGGTCGGCGGGTGCTCCTCGACGCGCTCGGCCGCGGGCGCCGGGTGCTGGGCGGGGACCGTCGCCTCGGGGGCCGCGGGGGCGGCCGGTGCCGCGGGCGCGGGCGCCGGCTGTGCTGCGGGGGCCGCAGGGGCGGGCGCGGCGGCTCCGGCGGCCGCGGCCACCAGCTCCGCAGGTGCCTCGACCTGCTGCACGTGCTCGTCGTCCACCTGCTCCACCTCGTCCTGCGTCGTCGCCTCCTGCGAGGCGGGCTCGGGCGCCGGGGCCTCCAGCGGCACGCCGGCGTGCACGGCCTCGACGCGGGCGACGACGTCGTCGATGGCCACGTCGCCCTCGGTGCCGGTCGCCTCGATGGCGCCCAGCAGCATGCGGATGCGGTCCACCATGGCCAGCAGCACGTCGGTGACGGGCTTGTCCATGGACCGGGTGCCGTCCCGCAGGTCCACCAGCAGGTTCTCGCCGACGTGGGCGAGCCGCTCGAGCTTGGACAGCGCGAGGAACCCGCTGGTGCCCTTGATCGTGTGGATCGTGCGGAAGATGCTGCTCAGCAGCGGGCGCGAGCCGGGCTGCTCCTCGAGCGCCACGAGGTCGGAGTCCAGCTGGTCGAGATTCTCGTGGCTCTCCACCAGGAACTCGCGGACGATGTCGTCCAGGCCGTCCATGCACCCTCCCACAGCCGAAGTCCCGGGCGTGTCCGGGACAGTCGGCTCATCGGCCGGGGTGCAGGGGTGCTGAGAGAAAGTCGCGGGTGGTCCCGGACGAAGGTCCGGGTGCGTGCCGCCCCGTCACGGGGACCGGCGGCGCGGGTCAGGCCTGCGGGGTGCCCTCGTCGCCCTCGGGCGCGGGGGCCGGGGCCGCCGCTGCGGGTGCCGCGGCCGGGGCGTCGACGGCCACCAGGCCGCGCAGCGCGGCCGCCGCCGCGTCGCCGGCCGCCACGGACGACGCGTTCGCGTCGGACACCGCCTCGAGCACCTCGGCGCGGTGCACGCGCACGTGCCGGGGGGCGTCGATCCCGATGCGCACGCCGTCGTTGCGCACCTCGATGACGGTGATGACGATGTCACCGCCGATGACGAGGCGCTCGCCGGCGCGTCGGGTCAGCACGAGCATGCGGCGACACTACCCCGCCGCGCGCCCGGACCGGCGTCAGGCGCCGCCGAGGGCCGCGTCGAGCTCCTGGCCGAGGGCCGCGGCCCACAGCAGCCGGGACGCGGGCAGCCCGTCGACCCACGCCACCGGCAGGTCGAGCCCGAGCACGGTGCCCGGGGCGGTGGTGTCGAGCAGGCCGTGCACGGCCAGCGCGTCCGCGGGGCGCAGCGCCGTGACGGCGCCCGTCCACGCAGCCGCGTCGGCGGGCTTGGTGCGCGCGTCCACCACGGCCCACACCTGGTCGGGGCGCACGTCGCGCAGCAGCGCCGCCGCGAGGGTGCGGTCGCGCCCCTCGGGCCCGACCCGCAGGGCGAGGACGCGCGGAGCGGCGGGGTCGCGGACGGCGGCGGCAGCCCCGGGGGCGGCGGGCGCGTCGAGCTCGACGACGGCGGTCGGCGGCAGGTGCCAGCGGGCCGCGAGCGACCGGGCGACGAGCACGGCGTCGTCGCCGGTGCCGACGACGGCGAGCACGGTGCCGGGGCCGCGGGGCCGCTCGGGGGCCGTGGGGATCCGGCCGAGCACGGCCGACAGCGTGACGGGCCCGGAGTCCAGCACCGTCGCGGGCACGCCGAGCCGTGCGAGCTCGGCCCGCAGCTGCGGCGAGCCCGGGGCGGGCACGTCGGGCGCCCGTGGCGGGGCGGCGGGCGCCCGTGGCGGGGCGGCGGGCGCCGACGCGGTCTTGGCGGCGGGCTCGTCCGTCACGGTGGTGGGCGGGTCGACGACCTCGGGCTCGGGCGTGCCGACGAGCGAGCGGACCTGGCGCAGCACGTCGGCGAAGCTCTCCGAGCCGGTCGACACGCTGGTCGGGGCGGGGTCGGCCGGCGGGGGCAGGGCCGCGGCGGTGCGGGGGTCGCGCGGCGCCTCGTCGTGGCCGGGGCCGACGTCGTCACGGTCCGCGGCGGCGAGCAGCGCCTCGATGCCCGTCGGGCCGGGCGCGGCCGGCGCGGGGACCGGGGCGGGGGCGGGGGCGATCGCTCGCTGGGGGCGGCGGGCGAACTTCTTCGGCGCCGCCTCGGGCTCGTCGGGCACGTCGACGGTGACCTCGAACCGCTCGGTGGCGAAGAACCCGGCGAACCCGCCGGAGCGGATCCGCTCGGCCTGCACGATGCGGGCGCGGGGGCCGAACGTCTCCCGCACGTGCGCGACGAGCTCGCCGAGGTCGGTGCCCTCAAGCAGCAATCGCGTGGTCACCGCTCACCATCCCCACGGTCTCGACGTCCACCCCCGCGGACGTCACCTCCGTGTAGGAGAGCACAGGCAGGCGGGCGGTGCCCAGCGCGACGAGCCGGCGCAGGGCGGGACGGATCGCGGGGGCGCACGCCAGGACGACGCCGCGGCCGTCCTGCTCGGCCCGCTGCACGGCCAGCCGCAGCTGGGTGAGCATCGAGTCCAGGCGCTGGGGGTCGACGAGCAGCTGGGTGCCGCCGTCGCCGGGGCGCAGCTGCTCGGCGAGGTGGTGCTCGAGGGTCGGCTCGAGGGTGAGCACGCGCAGCACGCCGTCCTGCACGTAGGGCGCGGCCAGGGCCGGGCCGAGCGCGAGCCGGGCGGCCTCGACGAGCCCCTCGGGGTCGGTGCTGACCTTGGCGCGCAGCGACAGCGCCTCGTAGATCCGGCCGAGGTCGCGGATGGGGACCTCCTCGACGAGCAGGCCCTGCAGCACGCGCTGCACCTCGCCCAGCGACATGAGGGTGGGCACGAGCTCCTCGACGACGGAGGGGTTGACGCGCTTGACGCCCTCGGTGAGCACGCGCACGTCCTCGCGGCCGAGCAGGCGCGCGGCGTTCTGGGTGACCAGCGCGCCGAGGTGGGTGATGAGCACCGAGACGCGGTCGACGACGGTCGCGCCGTGCAGCTCGGCGGTGTGCCGGAGCTCGGCGGGCACCCACTTGCCGGGCAGCCCGAACACCGGCTCGGACACGGACGTGCCGGGCAGCGCCGCGAGGTCGTCGCCGAGCGCGAGCACGCGGCCCGCGGGGGCCTGCCCGCGGCCGACCTCGACGCCGGCGATCCGCACCGCGTACGTCGACGCGGGCAGGTCGACGCTGTCGCGGGTCCGCACGGGCGGCACGACGATGCCCAGGTCCATGGCGACCTTCTTGCGCAGGCCCCGCACGCGCGCCAGCAGGTCCTGCTCGGGGCCGGTGCCGACGAGGTCGACGAGGTCGGGGGCGAGCAGCACCTCGAGGGTGTGCACGCGCATCTGCTCGATGATCTGCTCCGGGGTGTCGCCCGCGGGGGCGCCGGTGACCTGCGCCTGCTCCTGCTCGGCCTGCGCGGCGGCCTCCTCGGCCTTCGCGGCGCTCTTGGCCCGCTGCCCCAGCAGCACCAGCCCGGAGCCGACGAGCAGGAACGGCAGCTTGGGCATGCCGGGCAGCAGCGCGAGCGCGATGGCCGCGCCGCCCGCGATGAGCAGCGCCGAGCGGGACTGCGTGAGCTGCTTGGCCGCCGCGGTGCCCATGTCGCCCTCGGCGGTGGCGCGCGTGACGACGATGCCGGTGGCCACGGACAGCAGCAGGGCGGGGATCTGGGTGACCAGGCCGTCGCCGATGGTCAGCAGCGAGAACCGCTCGATGGCCTCGCCCGCGGACATGCCCATCTGGGTCATGCCGATGACGAACCCGCCGACCAGGTTGATGACCGTGATGATGATGCCGGCGATCGCGTCGCCCTTGACGAACTTCGAGCCGCCGTCCATCGCGCCGTAGAAGTCCGCCTCGGCGCTGATCTCCGCGCGGCGGCGGCGGGCCTGCTCCTCGTCGATGAGGCCGGAGTTGAGGTCGGCGTCGATGGCCATCTGCTTGCCGGGCATCGCGTCCAGCGTGAACCGGGCCCCGACCTCGGCGACGCGGCCGGCACCGTTGGTGATCACGGTGAACTGGATGACCACGAGGATGAGGAAGATCACCAGGCCGATGACGAGCGACCCGCCGACCACGAAGTGCCCGAACGCGTCGATCACGTCGCCCGCGTACCCGTCGCCGAGCACGAGGCGCGTCGAGGCGACGTTCAGGCCCAGCCGGAACAGCGTGAACACCAGGATCAGCGACGGGAAGATCGAGAAGTCCAGCGGCTTCTGCACGTACATGCTGGTCAGCAGGATCACCAGGGACGCGGTGATGTTGACGACGATGAGCAGGTCGAGCACCTGCGGGGGCAGGGGCACCACGAGCAGCAGGACGACGCCGACCACCCCGGCGGGCACGGCCATCTGCGCGACGTTGGCGTTCTTCACGGTCGTCTCCTCGGGGTGCGGCGCACGTCGGGCGCGCCGTCGGGCAGGGTCGTGCCGGTCGGCAGGCGGTGCTGACCGGCTCCGGCTCCGCGCCGGCGCAGGGCCATCACGAACGCGAGGACGCGGGCGACGGCGGTGAACAGCTGCTCGGGGACCTCGGCGCCCAGCTCGCACGCGGCGTGCAGGGCCCGGGCCAGGGGGACGTCCTCGACGAGCGGGACGCGGTTCTCGGTGGCGAGGGCGCGGATGCGGGTGGCGACGGCCCCCTGGCCCTTGGCGATGACGCGGGGCGCGCCGCGGCCGGGCTCGTAGCGCAGCGCGACGGCCACGTGGGTGGGGTTGACGAGCACGACGTCGGCCTTGGCGACCTCGGACATCATGCGGTTGCGGCTCATGCGCGCCTGGCGGGCCCGGATCTGCCCCTTGACCATCGGGTCGCCCTCGGTGCGCTTGTTCTCCTCCTTGATCTCCTGCTTGGTCATGCGCGTCTGCTTGCGGTTGCGCCGCACGACCACGACGACGTCGGCGACGGCCATGAGGACGCCCGCCGCGATCCCGAACCGCAGCAGCTGCGCGGCCCCGGAGCCGGCGAGGTCGAGCAGGCCCTGCAGGGGCATCCGCCCCGACGTCATGAGCACGGGCACCAGGCCCTGCACGACGAGGACCATGACGACCGCGACCGCGCCCGTCTTGAGCACCGTCTTGACGGCCTCCCACCAGACCTGGCCGCCGACGAGCTTCTTGGCCATCGACGCCGGCTTGAGGTGGTCGAACTTGGGCTTCATGCTGCGGAACCGGATGCCGCCCTGGGCCGCCGCGACCGCGATCGAGACGACCACGAGCACCACGAACATCGGCGCCAGCGTGCTGACGACCGAGCCGAGGCCCACGCCCAGCACGTCGAGGGCGGCCTGCGGGGTGGGGGTGCGGGCCACGTCGCGCACGTGCGCCATCTGGTCGAGCGCCGCGTCGCCGGCGTTGGAGACGACGGTCGGCAGCATGAGGGCGGCCGCGCCCAGGCCGAGCCAGGCCGACAGGTCCTGCGAGCGCCCGAGCTGCCCCTTGCGGTGCACCTCCTTCATGCGCTGCGCGGTGGCCTTCTCGGTGCGCTCGCCGCCGCCCTCCCCGCCGCTCATCGCAGCACCTCCGGGACCAGGGTGAGCGTCTGCCCGCTGAGGGTGGAGACCACGCCGGGCAGCGCGAGGACGGCGAACCCGCCGAGCGTGAGGGTCAGCAGGATCTTCAGGGGGAAGCCGAGCGCGAACGCGTTGAGCGCGGGCGACACGCGGGTGAGCAGGCCGAGGCCGACGTCGGCGAGGAACAGCACGACGAGCAGAGGGCCCGCGATCTGCAGCGCGGCGACGAACATGCCGGTGAGGCCGTCGGTGAGGGTGCTCGCGAGCTCGGCGGGCGCGAACGACAGGCCCAGGGGCAGCGCGTCGAAGGTGCGCACCAGGCCGGTGAGGACCATGTGGTGCCCGTCGGAGGCGAACAGCAGCACGATCGCCAGCAGCTGGTACAGGCGGGAGAACTGCGCACCGCTGGACATGCTCAGGGGGTCGAACGCGGCGGCGATCTGGAACCCGCCGAACAGGTCGATGAGCGAGCCGGCGGCCTGCACGGCCGAGAACAGCAGGTAGACGAGGAACCCGGTGGCCGCGCCGATGGTCGCCTGCAGCACGAGCGCGCCGACGAACCCGGCGGTGCTGTCCTGCTCGACCTGGTCCATGCCGGGCGCCACGGCCAGGGCCAGGCCCGTGGCGAGCGCGACCTTGACGCCCGCGGGGATCGCCCGCTGGGAGAACGGCGGGGCGATCACGAGGAACGCGACCATGCGGACCGCCACGAGCATCGTCGTCTGGACGGCGCCCAGCGGCAGCGTCAGCGCGGTGCCCGGGAAGTCCACGTCAGCCCCCGACCAGCGCGGGGATGCGGTCGAACAGCTCGGTGGTGAAGCTCGTCAGCTCGGTGATCATCCAGTGCCCGGAGATCAGCAGCGCCGCGGCGACCGCGACGGCCTTGGGCACGAACGAGAGCGTGACCTCCTGGATCTGCGTCACGGACTGCACGAGGGACACGGCGAACCCGACGACGAGGGCCGTGACGAGCACGGGGGCGGAGAGCTTGGCGGTCAGGACGAGCGCGTCGAGGGCGACGTCGAGGACGGCGGTGGTGTCCATCAGCCCGCCCCGGTGTAGGAGCCGACCAGCGACGTGACGATCAGTCCCCACCCGTCGACGAGGACGAACAGCAGGAGCTTGAAGGGCAGCGACACCATGATGGGCGGGAGCATCATCATGCCCATCGACATCAGCGCGGCCGAGACGACCAGGTCGATGACGAGGAACGGCACGAAGATGACGAAGCCCATGATGAACGCGGCGCGCAGCTCGGACAGCAGGAACGCCGGCGCGAGGACCGTGAACGGCACGTCGTCGGGGGTCGCGGGGTTCGGGCGGTCGGCGGCGCGGGTGAGCAGGGCGATGTCCTGCTCCCGGGTGTGCCCGAGCATGAACTCGCGCAGCGGCTCCTGGCCGGCGTCGACGGCCTGCGTGAACGTCAGGGAGCCGTCGAGGTAGGGCTGCACGCCGGCGTCGTTGATGCCGCCCAGCACCGGCGCCATGACGAACAGCGACAGGAACAGCGCGATCCCGGCGAGCACCTGGTTGGGCGGGACGCCCTGCAGGCCGAGCGCGTTGCGGGTCAGCGACAGCACCACGACGATCTTGGTGAAGCTCGTCGTCAGCAGCAGCAGCGACGGCGCGACCGACAGCAGCGTGATGCCCAGCAGCACGACGATCGAGCTGCTCGGCGTGCCGTTGACGCCGTTGACGTCGACGCTCACGGTGCCCTGGCCGGGGTCGGCGGGGGCCTGCGGCTGCGCGGGGGCGGCCGGCGGGGCGGGCTCGACCGCGGCGTGGGCGCCGGACGCACCCGTCACGGACAGCACGACGACGAGGGCGGCGACCGCCGCGAGGAGCAGCAGGACCCGGGGCAGCGCACGGCGGGCCGTGGCGCGGGCCGCGCTCACCGGCGCACCGTGCGGTCCTGGAGCGCGCGCACCGTGTCGCGCCAGGTCCGCGGGGACAGCAGGGAGCCCGCGAGCGGGTCGGGGCGCAGGGAGATGACCTCGGCGTCGCCCAGCTCGCGCCGGTCGACGACGGACGGGCGGGCGCCCGGGGTGCGCGGCGCACCGGAGACGGCGTCCTCGACGGACGGGCGGGGCGTGGGCAGCGACGCCACCGGCGGCAGGTCCGCCACGGGCGCGATCTCCGTGAGCATCGTGACGTGCTGCTCGCCGTAGCCGACGAGCAGGCGCCGGTTGCCGACGGCGACGACCGCGACGCCCGCGTGCCGGCCGAGGGCCTGCCGGGTGACGAGGTGCAGCTGGGCCTCGCGCGAGGTGTCGGAGACCCGGGCCCGCCCGAACCGACGGGCCAGGTACCAGACGAGCCCCACGACGCACGCGAGCGCCAGCAGCACCCGCGCGGCGAGCAGGACGCCGTCCATCAGCCGACCGGGTCCGCGCCGGCGACGATCTCGGTGACGCGCACGCCGTAGTCCTCGTCGACGACGACGACCTCGCCGCGGGCGATGAGGCGGCCGTTGACGACGATGTCGGCGGGGCTGCCGGCGGTGCGGTCCAGCTCGAGCACGGTGCCGGGCGTGAGGTCGAGGACCTGGCGCAGCGGCAGCCGCGTGCGGCCGATCTCCGCGGTCAGGGTCATCTCGACGTCGTAGAGGACGCGCAGGGTGCTGCCCGCGCCGGAGGCCGCGGCCGCGGGGGTGCGCTGCGTGGGCACCGCGGCGGCCGCGCCCTGCACGCGCACGGCGCACCACGCGGCGGGTGCGCCGTCGACGGACAGCGCGAAGACCTGGGAGTCGGCACCGACGACCTCGCCGGCCGTCGAGGAGCGGGTCGGTTCGAGGACGCCCGTGCCGAGCGCGGCCGCGGCGGCCTCGAGGGCGGGGCGCAGCGCGTCGGCGGGCTCGACGCCGCCCGCGGCGAGCGCCGCGACGACGTCCGGGCCGAGGACGAGCGCGACCTCGGCGGTGACGGGCCCGATGACGGACGCGACGAGCGCGGGGGTGCCGGCGCCGGGGCGGTCCGCGCCGGCCGGGGCGACGGTCAGCGGACCGGCGGCCGGGACGAGCGCTGCGGCGGCCTCCGCGGCCTGCAGGACGGTCGCGTCGGTGGGGGTGGCGATGGTGCTCATGCGGGGTTCTCCTCGACGCTGACGACCTGGCAGGCGAGCCGCGAGCCGTGGCTCCCGGCGGCGGCACGGGCGAGCACGATCCCGTCGACGACGACCTCGAGGGGCCGGCTCGCCGGGTGGTGCAGGGGCAGGAGGTCGCCGACGGCGAGGCCGGCGACGTCCCGCGGGTGGACGATCTGGGGCTCGCAGCGCACGACGACCTCGACGGGCACCTCGCGGGACGCGCGCTCCAGGTCGGCGCGGGCCGCCGCGAGGGCGCGCTGCTCGTCCTCGTCGCCGGCGGGTCCGCCGTCGGCGGCGCGCAGGGCGCCGAGCACGACGTCCGCCGGCAGCATGAGCGTGGCGGGGTCGGTCCGCTCGCCGACCCGCAGCGCGAACGACCCGACGAGCACGCCGTCGGACGCGGCGACCGCCTGGACGAACTGCGGGTTGTACTGGACCTGCTTGAGCGTGAGCTTCAGCGGCAGGACCGCCGCGAACGCGTACCCGAGGTCGTCGAGGGCGTGCTGGAGGATCTCGCGGACCACGGTGGTCTCGATCTCGGTGAGCTCGCGCTCCTCGCGCTCGTCGCCGATGCCCGTGCCGCCGAAGAGGTAGTCGACCCACACCAGCGCGGTCGCGACCGGCAGCTGCAGGATCGCGGTGCTGCGCGGGGTGTCGATCTGGCACAGGAACACCGCGGTGGGCGTGGGCAGGCCGCCGACGTACTCGTCGTACGTCATGAGGGCCAGGTCCTCGTTGGTCGCCTGGGCGGGTGTGCGCAGGCGGGCCGTGAGCTGCGTGCCCCAGAGGCGGGCGAAGCGCTGCAGGGCCATCTCGAGGTGGCGGGCGTGCTCGCGCGAGAGCGTCAGGGGACGCCGGAAGTCGTACGGCACCGGTTCGGTGCTGCGGCTGCGACGACGCGTGGGCGCGACGGGGCGTGCCGGCTGCGTGGGGGCTGGTGTCACGTGCTGCTCATCGGCGAGCGCGCACGGGTGTTGAGCAACCCGAACGGAGCAATCTCGGACGCGTGGTGCTCCTCGCCGCACCCGTCCTGGGCGCGGTGCCGGACCCGTCCGAGGGGGTCCGGCCCGAGGCGTGACCCGGCACCCTCCCTGGCGCCGGCGTTCCTGCCCCGCGTGCGCGACCGTCGGACGGCCGCGCACGCGGTCACTGCGTGACGTAGTTGGTCAGGTAGAGATCCATCACCTCTCCGTGGTAGGCCTCCTCGACCTGGTGCAGGAGCTCGCTCTTGAGCTCCTGACGGCCCTCGCTGCTCGACACCTCGGCCAGCTCGCGGCCCGAGTACAGGGCGATCGCGAGGTCGACGGCCTTCGAGCCGTCGATCGTGCCGTGCCCCTCGGCGCCGGCGTCGGCGGTCAGCTGGAGCGTCATGCCGAAGCGCAGGTAGTGCCCGTCGGCGAGGTTGAGGCTGATGGGCTCGATGAGGAGCACCTCGCCCGGCTCGTGGGTGGGCTCCGGCTCGGGGGCGGCGTCCGCGCCGCCCTTGCCGAGCAGCAGGAACGCGGCGACCCCGCCGCCGACCAGCACCACGACCGCACCGATGATGATGAAGAGCAGCTTCTTGCTCTTCTTCTTCGGCTCCGGCTCGGGCTCGGGGGTCTTGTCCCGCGCACCGATGGAGCCCCCGGGCTTGCTGCCCCCGATCTTCCCACTCGACACCACACGCTGCTCGACAGCCATGCTCACCCCTCCTTCGTCCGCGGGTCGTGGTCCGTCCCGTCCCTGCCCACGTGCCGGGAGGCTCCCCGCACGTGCCGTTCCTGCCCTGCGCCGGTCAGCCCCGGGTGAGGCCCGGCAGCAGCTCGCGCACCGTCTCCGGCGCCCCGCTGAGCACCACGAGGTCCACCCGGCGGTTCGCCGCGAGCGACGCGTCGTCCATGCCGTAGGCGATCGGACGGGCGTCGCCGTACCCGATCGCCGAGATCCGCGATCCCGGCATCCCGTCGCGCTCGACGAGGTGCCGCAGCACCTGCGTCGCGCGGTCCGCCGACAGCTCCCAGTTGGTCGCGTACCGCGAGCCCGCGGGCAGCACGTTGGCGTGCCCCTCGATCGCGATCTGCTCCGACAGGCCCACGAGCGTCGGCGCCGCCGCGTCGAGCACCCGCTGCGCCGTGGGCGTCAGCTCGGCCCGGGCGGGGGCGAAGAACACGTCGTTGGCGACCAGCCCCATGACCAGGCCCCGCTCGTCGATCCGGAACTTGACGAACGAGTCCAGCCCCTGCGACTGCAGCTGGGTCGCGATCTCGTCGCGGATCTCCTCCAGGTGACCGGCCTCCTGCTTCGCGAGCGCGAGGAGCTGCTCCTCGGCGTCGGTCGTCGGCTGCGGCTGCGGGTCGATGACGTTGGTGCCCTGCTGGCCGAGGCCCTCGTCCGCGGACACCAGGTCGGACGACCCGGACGCGTCCTGCTCCGTCAGGGAGCTCACGCCGTCGAGGACCGCCGGGTTGCCGTCGAGCACCGCGACCGACTGGCTGGCGTCGCCGAAGCCGGCGGCGAGCGACTGCCGCAGCTCGACGTACTTCTGCTGGTCGACCTGGCTGATCGCGAAGAGCACGATGAACAGGGCCATGAGGACCGTGATCATGTCGGAGTAGGAGACGAGCCAGCGTTCGTGGTTGACGTGCTCCTCGTCGTGGCCGCCCTTGCTGCGCCGCCCCTTGGGGGCGTGGCCGCTCATGCGGCCTCCTTCTCGGCGGCCTTCTCCGCGCCCGGCGGCAGGAGGCTGCGCAGCCGCTCGCCGACCGTGCGCGGGTTCGCGCCGGCCTGCACGGCCAGCAGCCCCTCGAGCGTGACCTCCATCTGCGCGCACTCCATGTCGGAGATGCGCTTGATGCGGGCGCCGATCGGCAGCCAGATGACGTTGGCCGAGAGGATGCCCCACAGGGTCGCGACGAACGCCGCGGCGATGGAGTGGCCCAGCGACGCGGGGTCGGAGAGGTTCTCGAGCACGTGCACCAGCGAGATGACCGTGCCGATGATGCCGACGGTCGGGGCGTACCCGCCCATGTCGGCGAAGTACTTGGCGTTCATGCGCTCGTGCGTGCGCTTCGAGGCGATCTTGTCCTCGAGGATGATCCGCAGGTCCTCGGGGTCGGTGCCGTCGATCGCGGCCTGCAGGCCCTGGCGCAGGAACGGGTCGTCGATGTCGCGCGCCGCGTCCTCCAGCGCCAGCAGACCCTCGCGGCGGGCCCGCTCGGCGAGGCCGACGACGGTCTCGACGGTCTTGCCCGGCTCGGGCGCCTTGCTGCGCATCGCCCGCGGGATCGCCGCGTAGGAGCTGATGACGTCCTTCATCGTGTGCCCGGCCACGCCGACGCCGATCGTGCCGACCCACACCAGCAGCAGCGGGGCGGGCAGGAAGATCGACATGGGGTCGGCGCCCTCGAGGAGCAGCGCGCCGAAGATGGCCCCGAGCGCGACGACGATGCCGATGATGCCGGCGGGATCCATCACACGCTCCTCGGTCGCAGGGGGACGGGCGGGGTGGGCTCGGTCTCGGCCTCGGGAGCGGGGACGAGCTCCATGCGGGGGCCTCGGTCGACCTCGCGGGACCGGGCCAGCAGGCCGGCGCGGTACGCGGTGACCAGCTCGATCACCTCGTCGAGGGACTCGCGGACGATGAACTTCGTGCCGTCGATGAGCGTGAGGATCGTGTCGGGCGCACGGTCCACGCGCTGGATGAGGTCCGGGTTCACCCCGAACTGGCCCCCGTTGAGGCGCGTCACGACGATCACGGCTGGTCCCGTCCCTGGTCACCTGGTGCCTGCGGCGGCGGTGTGCCGCCTGACCCCTCCGTGGGTCCTGGCACCCGTCCCATCGGCGCTCTTCCCGCGCTGTTGAGGGGTCGCGCGGGCGGACGGCGACGGGTCGTCACGTCTGGAACGCCCAGTGCCACGGCTCGCGCGGCGTGTCCTCGGCGAACCCGTACGCCCCGGCGTTCTGGCGCATCCACGCCTGCGCCTTGGCGTCGAGGTCGAGGTCCACGGCCATGCCCCACCCGTGGTCGGACGTGCCCGGGGCGGCCGCGAGACCGCCCTGGGAGTACAGGCCCTTGCGCCGCACCAGGTCCACCTGGGTCTCGTACGTGCGGTACGAGTCGGTGATGCCGATGTCGACGCCCTGGGCCTGCGCGGCCGCGAGGAGCTTCTCGAGCTGACGGGCGGCGGGCTCGAACAGACGGTGCCCGGTGTCACCGACCGCGGACACCGCGGAGTCGGGCAGCCGGCCGTTCTCGTACCCGGCGAGCGCCACGGGCAGGGGGTCGCCGTTGATGCGGGTCTCCCCCGACGGCGCGAGGTCGGCCGCCGACAGCGTCGACGTGCCCGTGCCCGTGCCCGTGCCCACCTGCTCCGCGAGCACCGAGGCGAACGCCGTCCCGGCGGCCGTCGACGTGGTGCCCGACGCACCCGTGACGGCCGCCGACGACGCGCCCGCGACCAGCTGCTCGATCTGCGAGACGCGCGCCGCGAGCGCGGCGATCCCCTCCATGCCGTCCCCCCGTCAGCCCGCGCGTCAGCGCTTGAGGTTGACGAGCTCCTGCAGGAGCTCGTCGGAGGTCGTGATGACGCGGGAGTTCGCCTGGAAGCCGCGCTGGGCGACGATCAGGTTGGTGAACTCGCTGGACAGGTCGACGTTCGACATCTCCAGCGCACCGCCGGCCAGCGTGCCGCGGCCGCCCTGCCCGGCCGCGCCGAGCGCCGGCTCGCCGGAGTTGACGGTCGTGCGGAACAGGGATCCGCCGGCCTTCTCCAGGCCCGCCGGGTTGGTGAACGAGCCCAGCGCGATGCGTCCGACGACCTGCTTGAGCGAGTTCGAGAACGACCCGACGATGGTGCCGTCCGCGTTGAGCGAGAACGACTGCAGCACACCGGCGGCCTGGCCGTCCTGCGAGACGGCCTGCGTCGTCTCCAGGCCGGCGAACCCGGTCATGGCCGACAGGTCCACGTCGACGCCGCCGACGGTGAGGGTCGTCGGGGCCGTGATCGCGCCCGTCGTCGCGTCGAACGTCATGGCCGTGGGCGCGACGGTCGCGGCGCCGTCGGTCGCACCGACGTCCCAGCCGGTGGCCGTCTTGGTGAACGTCAGCTCGAGCTCGCGCTCGTTGCCCGTGGCGTCGTACACCGAGATGGCCCGGGTCAGCACGGTGCCGGTGTCCTCGGCCTGGTCGAGGTTGCCGCTGAACACGGCGTTCTGCGTGGCGACGGCCGCCATGAGCGTGCCGGCCGGGACCCGCATGTCCGTCAGCGGACCGTTGGTGTCGACGACGCCGTTCACAGCCGCCCAGCCCTGCACGAGCGCACCGTCGCCGGGCAGCACCATCTGGCCCGTGGCGTCGAAGTCGAACGACCCCGCGCGGGTGTAGAACTGCTCGGCGCCCTTGCGGACGACGAAGAAGCCGTCGCCCTGGATCATCATGTCGGTGCTGCGGCCCGTGAGCTGCGACGCACCCTGCGTGAAGCTCGTGGTGATGCCCGCGACGCGCACGCCGAGGCCCACCTGCGCGGGGTTGGTGCCGCCGACGCCCGCCTGGGCGCCGCCCGCGTTCTGGACGACCTGGCTGAGGGTGTCCTGGAACTGGATCTGCGAGGACTTGAAGCCCGTGGTGTTCACGTTGGCGATGTTGTTGCCGGTGACGTCGAGCATCGTCTGGTGGCTGCGCAGGCCGGAGATGCCGGAGTAGAGCGAACGGAGCATGGTCGGTTCCTTTCGAGGGTGACCGCGTCAGGCGGTCGTCGTGGAGGAGCCGGTGCCCGCGGAGGCGTCGGCGTCGGGGGTGGTCGTGGAGGGCGTGCGGGTCACGGAGGACACGGCGTCGAGCGGCAGCTCGGTCCCGCCGATGCGGACGACCGGGACGGCGCCGGAGTAGGAGACGGAGTCGACGAGGCCGGTCTGCGTCGCACCGGCGTCGTCGACCCAGGTGACCTGCTGGCCGACGAGCTGGGCGGCGTTCGACCGCATCTGCAGGGCGAAGGCCTCGCGCTGGGTGTCGGCCAGCTCGACCAGCGCCTCCATCATCGACATCTGCGACGTCTGGGTCATGAGCTGCGAGGAGTCCATGGGGGCGCTCGGGTCCTGGTTGCGCAGCTGCGTGACGAGCAGCTCGAGGAACGCCTGCTTGTCGAGCTCCCCGTTGGAGGCGGTCGTCGACGCGGTCGTCGACGCCGCCGCCGTGCGGTCGGTGGTCAGGTAGGACACGTCGATGCTCACGTCAGCCTCCGGCTCACAGGACGAGGTCGAGGCCGCCACGGCGGGCGGTCGCGGGATCGGGTGCCGGGGTGGTCGGCACGGTGCCGGCCCGGTCGGTGGTGCCGCCGCCGGGGCGGTGCCCCGCGGCGGACCGGTCGGCGGTGCCGCGCCCGGTGGACGCGTCATCCGCCTGCTGCTGGGCCCGCCCGGCGTCGCCGCCGGACAGCCCCACGTCGGCCTTGAGGCCGGCGGCCTGCAGGTCGCGGCGCAGGTCCGCGAGCGAGCCCTTGAGGGCCTCGCGCGCCGCCTCCGACGCACCCGCGAGCTCGAGCCGCACCCCGTCGCCGGAGATGTGGGCGACGACCCGCACGGGGCCGAGGTTCTCCGGGTCGACCGGGACGGTCAGCACGTGCTTGCCGTGGTCGAGGCCGCCCACGTGGCGCAGCCGCGCACCGAGCTGCTCGGCGAGCGGGACGGGGACCGTCGCCGCCGCGGGCGCCGGGGCGGCGGCGGGCGCCGGCCCCTGCGCCGACGGCGCCGCGGAGGTCGCGGGCACGACGACCGGCGCGGCGTCGACCCGCACCGTCGCGTCGGGCACGGCCGGGGCCGTCGCGGCCGGCGCCTGGGCCGGCCGGGCGGTCTCGTCCGCCGCGACCGGTGCCGGCGCGACCGGGGTCGTCGCGGGGGTCGTGGCCGCCGCGGGCGCGGTCCCTGCCGTCGGGGCGGTGCCCGGCGCCGCGGTGGTGCCCGGCGCCGTGCCGTCCGCCGCGGGGACAGGCCCGGCGGTCTCCGGCGCGGTCGCCGGGACGGTTGCCGCGGCCGCCGGGGTCGTGGTCGTCGGCGCGGCACCTGCCGGCAGGGGCGCCGTCGGGGCGGCCGTGCCGTCGGCGAGGGCCGTCGCGTCGCCCGCGGGGGCCGCCGGCCCGACGGGCTGCCCCGTGGCCTGGCCCGCGAGCTGCCCCGCGGCCACCTGCTGGGCCGTGAGCTGCTGCGCGGTCAGCTGCGCCGCGGTCAGCGGCACCGCGGTCAGCGGCACCGCGGTCAGCGGCAGCGTCGCGGGGGCCGCAGCCGCGCCGTTGCCGTCGGCCGGGGACCCGGGGGTCGCGCCGTCGGTCGTGACCTCGGCCGCAGCGTCGGTCGCAGGGGCCGTCGTGGCATCGTCCGCCGCACCGGCGTCCGTCGTCGACCCGGCGCCGTCGGCGGGCCGGTCCGCGGACGGTCGTGCACCGGTGCCGGACGCCCGCTCGGAGGCGCGGTCGTGCGGGCGGGGCGCGGACGACCGGTCGGCGGCGGGGCCCATCTCGGCCTGCAGGACGTCGGCGAACCCGCCCTGCGACGAGCGCGACGACCCGGCGGCCGGCGTGCGCACCGGGGTCGGCGCGGACACGGGCAGGAGCATCGTGGTCATGAGGTCACCCCCGCGAAGGAGGCGAGCGCGCGGGCCTGGGCGGAGGCCGCCGCAGCCGTCGGCGCCGCGTCCGGCAGCAGGCGGCGGATCGTCGTCGGCTCCGCGTACACGTCGCGGACCGTCACGGTCCTCCCCGGGCGTGGTGCGTCGATCATCTTGCCCTCCCCCACGTAGATGCCGATGTGCGAGCCGCCACCGAGGACCACGAGGTCCCCGGGCCGGGCGTCGTCCAGCGACGGGACCTCGGTGCCTGTCGTCATCTGCTCGCGGGCCGTGCGCGGCACGCCCGTGACGCCGATGTCGGCGAGCGAGCGCTGCACCAGGCCCGAGCAGTCGAAGCCGCCCTCGGCGAGCGACTCCCCGCCCCACACGTACGGCTGCCCCAGGTAGGCGCTCGCGGCCGCGACGAGCGCGTCCCCGGTGGCACCGCCGGCGGCGGTCACGGGTGCCGCTGCCGTCGTCGGTGCTGCGGTCGTCGGTGCCGACGTCGTGGGCACGGTCGTGGCTGCACCCGTCACGGTCGGGGCTGCGGTCGCGCCCGTGGCCAGGCCGAGGGCCGCGGCGAACGCCTCCGTGGACGCGGGGGCCGTCGCGGCGGACCGCACGGACGTCGGCGCCGGCGCCTGCACGAACGCGCGGATCTCCGCGACCCGGCTCAGCATCGCCACGACCCCGCTCACGACGCACCCCCGTCACCGGGAGGCGCCGTCGGGTCGCCCCGACGGCCCGCGACCTCGTCGAGCGCCGCCTGCTCGGCGCGCCCCTCCTCGGTCGCGACCTGCTCGACGTGCTTCTCCTCGAGGCGCTCGACGGCGCGGGTCCGGGTCCGCGCGGCCGTCCAGCGCTGCTGCTTGTCGGCCACCACGTGGTCGGCGCGGTCCACGTCGTCGGTGTGCTCGACGAGCAGCGACGACAGCGCGACGCGGGCCGCGACGGCCGCCTGCCAGGCGGCAAGGTCCGCGGCGGCCGGCGGCTGCCACGAGCCGAGACGCTCGGCCGTGCGGCCGGCGCGCTCGGCGGCGCTGCGCTGGTCGCGGCGGGCGGCGGCGAGCTCGCCGACGGCCTGGTCCTCGGCCATCGCCCGCAGGCGCAGCAGGCCGGCGAGCGGGAACGGGCGGCTCATGACTCTCCCATCGCGTGCACGAGGGCACGCAGGTGCTGCCAGGACGCGGCCGCGGGTGCGGCCTCGTCCATGCCCTGGCGCAGGAACGCGTCGATCGCGTCGGCGTGCGCCACGGCCGTGTCGACCTTCGGGTTCGAGCCGGCGACGTACGCGCCGACGTCGAGCAGGTCCTGGGCCTGGCGGCGTGCCGCCATGACCGCGCGCAGCCGGGCGGCGTCGGCCCGCTGCTCGGGCGTCGAGACGCGGCCCGCCACGCGGGACACCGAGCCGAGGGCGTCGACCGACGGGAAGTGCCCGGACACCGCCAGGCGGCGGTCCAGCACGACGTGCCCGTCGAGGATGGAGCGCGCGGCGTCGGCGATGGGCTCGTTGTGGTCGTCACCGTCGACCAGGACCGTGTACAGGCCGGTCACGGAGCCGGTCGGCCCGGTGCCGGCGCGCTCCAGCAGCTGCGCGAGCAGCGAGAACGTGCTCGGCGGGTACCCGCGGGTGGCGGGGGGCTCGCCGACGGACAGGCCGATCTCGCGCTGCGCCATGGCCACGCGGGTCAGGGAGTCCATCATCAGCACCGCGTGCGAGCCCTGGTCGCGCAGGTGCTCGGCGATGCGGGTCGCCACGAACGCCGAGCGCAGCCGCACCAGCGGGGGCTGGTCGGACGTCGCGACGACCACGACGGACCGCTCCAGGCCCTCGGGGCCCAGGTCGTCCTCGAGGAACTCGCGGACCTCACGGCCACGCTCGCCGACGAGGGCGATCACGGAGACCTCGGCCTCCGTGCCCCGGGCGATCATCGACAGCAGGCTCGACTTGCCGACGCCGGAGCCGGCGAACAGGCCGAGGCGCTGGCCGCGGCCGGCGCTGACGAGGGTGTCCAGGACGCGCACGCCGAGCGGCATGGGGGTGTCGACGCGGGCGCGGTCCAGCGGGTGCGGCGCGGCGCCGTCCATCGGGGCCCACGCCTCGACGTCGAGCGGACCCTTGCCGTCGATGGGGCGGCCCAGGCCGTCGAGCACGCGACCGAGCAGGCCGCGGCCCACCGGCACGCGCAGCCCGGTGCCGTGCCCGCGGACCGGAAGACCGGCGCGCAGGCCGTGCGTGGCGGCCAGCGGCATGCAGCGCGACGTGCCGCCGGCGGTCGCGACGACCTCGGCCGGCACGGCGTCGGCGCCCTCGCCGATGGTCACGAGGTCACCCACGGCGGCGTCGGCGCCCGCGACCTCGACGGCCAGGCCGACGACGGCGCGGACGGTGCCGACGACCTCGGGGCGGGCGGCGTCGACCGCGCGGCCCCAGCGGGGGGTCGCGACGGCGCGGGTCAGGGTCGGGGTGCTCACAGGTCCCCCAGCGCGGCCCGGGCGCGCTCGACGGCGGCGGTGAGCCGCGCGTCGACGTGGCCGTCGGCGTGCTCGGCGACCGCGTCGCCCGGGGCGAGGGTCGGGTCGGCGACGACGCGGACGTCCTCGCCGAGGTCGGTGCCGGCCAACGCCTGCGCGTCGCGCGGGTGCAGGTGGACCACGACGGGCCCGGCGGGGGTGCGGGCGGCCAGCGCACGGCCGAGCGCGGCCTGCGCGGAGCGGCCCGCGTCGGACAGCTCGACGCCCAGCAGGGCGACGGCGAGCTCGACGGCGGCGGCGTGCACGGCGTCGAGGCAGTCGGTGAGCACCGGCTCCTCGCGGCGCTGCGCGGCCTGCGCGGCGACGGTCAGCGCGGCCACCGCGGCGGCGTGCTGCGCGGCCCGGGCGGCCTCGGCGGACGCGGCCCGGCCGGCGGTCAGCGCGGCCTCCGCGGCGGCCTGCGTGGCGGCACGGCGCGCACCGGCCGCGTAGCCTGCGGAGTACCCCGCGGCGAACCCGGCCGCGCGACCGGCGGTCGCCCCCGGGGCCTCGGGGTCGCCCGGCGCCGTGAGCGCGACGAGGCGCGTCGCACGCTCGGCGGGCACGGCCACGGCCACGGGGGACGGCGCGGTCCGCGGCATCGGCACGAAGTCGAGGTCAGGCAACGTACTCGTCCTCTCCCTCGCGGCGCACGACGATCTGGCCGTTCTCCTCCAGGCGGCGGATGACCTGCACGATCGCCGCGCGGGCCTCCTCGACCTGCGAGAGGCGGACGGGGCCGAGCATGTCGATCTCCTCGACGAGGTTCTCGCTGGCCCGCTCGGACATGTTGCGCAGGATCTTGTCGCGCACGTCCTCGCCGACGCCCTTGAGCGCGACCGACAGCGACGACGTCTCGACCTCGCGCAGCACGAGCTGCACGGCGCGGTCCTCGAGCAGCGTGACGTCCGCGAACACGAACATCAGGCTGCGGACCTCCTCGGCGAGCGCCTGGTCGCGCTCGGACAGGCCCTCGAGGATCGCCTTCTCCGTGCCGGGGTCGGCGCGGTTGATGATCTCGACGAGGGGCTTGACGCCGCCGACGGCGGACATCTCGCGCGGCGTCAGCACGGTCGAGGCCTTGCGCTGCAAGGACTCCGCGACGACGCTGACGACGTCCGGCGAGGCCCGCTCCATGAGGGCGATGCGGTGCGCGACGTCACCGCGCATCTCGCCCGGCAGGCCGGCGAGGATGGCCGACGCGTGCTCGGGGCGCAGGTGGGCGAGGACGAGCGCGACCGTCTGCGGGTGCTCGCCGTCCAGGAGCGACGCGATCTGGCGGGCGTCGGCCTGCTGCAGGAACTCGAACGAGCTGCCCGCGAGCGAGGACTGCAGGCGCTCCATCATCGAGCTGGCGCGCTCGGCGCCCATGGACGCCTCGAGCAGGTGCTGGGCCAGCGGCATGCCGCCGCCGAGCGCCGGACCGATCGAGGTCGCGTCGTAGAACTCCTCGATGACCTGGTCGGCCATCGACTGCTCGACGCGCTCCATGCGCATGATCTCGGACGTGAGGTCCTCGATCTCCTGCTCCTCGAGGCGCGACATGATCCGCGCGGCCCGCTCCTTGCCGAGCTGCATGAGCACGACGGCGGCCTTCTGCGTACCGGTGAGCATCAGCGGCGTCCCGTCGGCGTCATCCACCCGCGCAGGAGGTCCGCGACCTCGCCCGGGTCGTCGTCGGCGAGCGCGGTGAGCTCGGCCCGCTTGATGGCGGCGGTGTCGGGCACGACCGGCTCGGGCGCCGGCGGGAGCACCGGCAGCGCGTCCTCGGAGGGTCCGTCGAGCGGGACGACCGGCAGGGCGGCGGCCGCGTCGAGCTGGCCCAGGTCGACCGCCTCGCGGCGGGCCTTGCGCGACCGCCGGGCCAGCACGATCGCGATGATGATGACCGCGAGGAGCACGAGCCCGCCGATGGCGCCCTGACGGATGAGGTCCTGCTGGGCGGCGGCGGCCTCGGCGGCCTCGGCGGCGGCGAGCGCCTCCTCGGCGGCCTGCGCGGTCGCGGTGTCGAACTGCAGGCGCTGGACCGAGAGCTGGTCGCCGCGGGCGGTGTCGATCCCGACGGCGGCGGCGACGGCGGCCTCGAGGGCCGGCATGTCGACGGCGGCACCGGCGACCTCGTCGATCAGCACCGAGACGGACTGGCGCTGCACGACGCCCGCGGGCTGCTGCGTGACCTCGGTGGTCTTGTTGATCGAGTTCGTGACGTCCTCGGACTCGGTCCGGTAGGTGCCCGTGCCGCCGGCGGCACCGTCGGGCACGGCGATGTTGTCGGGCCCGAGGATCCCCGTGGCGCTGCCGCCGGTGCCCTCGTACTCCTCGACGGTCGTCGACGACGCGAGCGGCGGGACGTCCTCCGGCTGGGAGAACTCCTCCGTGGTGCGCTCGGTGGTGGCCGTGTCGAGCTCGGCGGAGACGTTGACCGTCGCGTTGCCGACCCCGACGAGCGGGTCGAGCATCGCCTGGACGGCGAGGCGCGTGCGCTCCTCGTACTCGGCGGTCTTGCTGTCGGCCAGTCCGGCGGTGACGCCCTCGCCGACCGCGGACAGCACGGCACCGGTGGAGTCGATCACGGCGACGTCGGTCGGCTCCATGCCGTCGACGCCGGCGGACACGAGGTGCACGATCGACTGCACCTGGTCGGCGGTGAGGGTCTGGCCGGCGCGGGTGCGGACGAACACCGACGCCGTGGGCGTCTGCTGCTCCTCGACGAACACCGTCTCCTCGGGGATCGCGAGCTTGACGGTCGCGGTCTCGACGCCGTCGATGGCGCCGACGGTGCGGGCGAGCTCGCCCTCCATCGCGCGCTGGTAGGTGGTCTGCTGCTGGAACTCCGAGGCCGTCATCGGCATGGAGTCGAGCAGCGAGTACCCGGCGCCGTCCGCGTCGGCCGGCAGGCCCGCGGCCGCCATGGCGATGCGCTGCTCGTACACGGCCTCGGCCGGCACGAGGACCGTGGACCCGCCGTCGCCGAGCTCGTAGGGCACGCCCGCGGCGTTGAGCTGCTCGACCACGGCCGACGCGTCGGTGCCGGACAGGCCCGAGAACAGCGGCGTGAGGGTCGGGCGCGCCATCCAGCTCGACAGCGCGACCCCGCCGAGCACCAGCACGGCGACCCCGATGAGCGCGAGCGTGCGCTGCGCGAGCGAGAACCCCTGGACCGCCCCGGACAGGCGGCCCATCAGCGACTTGACCTGCTCGGCCATCAGACCTGCATCCTCATGATCTCGGTGAACGCCTCGACGGCCTTGTTGCGCACGGTGGCGGTGAGCTCGAGCGCGAGCGACGACTGCGCGGACGCGACCGTGTAGTCGTGCACGTCGTCGAGGTCACCGGTGACGGCCTGCACGGCCAGCTGCTGGGACGTCGACTGCATCTGCTGGAGCTGGTCGACCGAGCCGAGCACCGACGCGAAGTCGACACCGGTCGACGCGGGCGTGGTGGGCGCGACCTGGCCGAGCATCGCGGCGGGCTGGACGCCGGTCACGCCGGCGACGGGGGCGATGGCCATCAGGAGCGTCCGATCTGGAGGGCGGCCTCGTACGTGGCCTTGGCACGGTCGACCACGGCGGCGTTCGCCTGGTACCCGCGCTGGGCCATGATCAGCTGCGTCATCTGCGAGGACATGTCGATGTCGGGGTAGCGCACGTAGCCCTCCTCGTCGGCCAGGGGGTGGTCGGGCTCGTAGACCATCCGGCCCTCCGCGCTGCCGAGGGCGATGCCGGCGACCTGCACGCCGCCGTCGCCACCGGTCATCTCCTGCGCGACGACGTAGCGCGCCTGGAAGGCGGCCTCGTCGCTGGAGCGGACGGTGTTCGCGTTCGAGAGGTTGTCGGACACGGCGTCCAGCCACTTGCGGTGGACGGTCATGCCGGTGCTCGCGATGCCGATGGCACCGAAGATCGTCATCAGGAGGTCCTCATCGCGGTGCGGACGGAGGAGAAGGTGCCGGACACGGCCTGCGTGGCCAGCTGGTAGCGCAGGTTGGTGTCGACGTTGAGGAGCGTCTCGGCGTCGAGGTTGACGTTGTTGCCGTCCTCGCGCGTGGGCTCCAGGGAGCGGGACACGCTGGCCTGCGCGGCCCCGTCGCCCCGCCCCACGGCGGCGGCGAGCGCGTCCTCGAACTGCACCCGCTGGGCGTGGTAGCCCGGGGTCTGCAGGTTCGCGACGTTGTCCGCGATGACGCGCTGGCGCAGCGCCAGCCCGTCGAGCGCGCTGTTGAGCGCGACGTAGCTCACGGAGTCGAACATGCCCATGGCAGGGACCACCTCACCGACGACGGTGCTTCGGGGGGCGGCCGATCCGTGGCCTGGGGTGTGAGCGATCCGTGCTCCCCCCGCCCATCGGACGGGGCACCGGGGGTCTGAGCGGTTCGTGCGCCGCGTCGTGGGTGAGGCGGTCCTTTCACCCGGGTGGACCAGCGCGGGTGCCCGGGTCGTCCCCGGACGCCCGGTTCTCAGCCCTGGGTGTCGAGGTAGACGGGCACCGCGGGGGTGCGCGCCTCGATCGTGCGGGTCGCGTGCAGGTGCCGGCGGCTGACGACGACGGCCTGCGCGATGCGCGCGGCGGCGTCGAGCTGGCGGTCGAGCAGCGCCTGGGCGCGGTCGCGCAGCGGCAGCGGCAGGGCGCCCAGGCCCGACGGCGGGCGCCACGCGGCGGCGCGGGCGACGTCGGCCACGTCGGGCAGGTGGGCGGCCTCGAGCAGCCGCTCGGCGGACTCGACGTCGAGCTCCATCTCGTGCAGCGCCTGCTCCCAGCGCGCGTGCCAGACGTCCTCGTCGGGCGCGGCCACGGCCAGCACCTCAGCCGACCCCGAGCAGGCCCGTGCCGGTGCTCTGCGCGAGGGGTGCGGCGGGGGTGACGGGGGCGGCCGGGGCCTGGGCGCGCGCGACGGAGTCGGCGGCCTCGTGCCACGTCCGCGCGAGCGGCTCGACGATCTCGCGGCACCCGACGACGCGGGCGACGTCCCCGGTGCCGGCGGCACCGATGAGCTCGGTCAGCAGGTACGTGTAGATCGACAGGAGGCGGTCGCCGCCGTCCCACTCGCCGGTGTCGAGGCTGGCGACGAGCTCGGCGACGATCTCCTGGGCGTGCGCGAGGTGCTGCGTCGCGTCGGGCCGGCGCCCCTCCTCGAGGGCCAGCCGGGCACGGTCGACGTCGAGGAGCAGCCGGTCGTAGAGCATCGTCAGCAGGCGCGCCGGGCTGGCCGTCTCGACGGCGGCGGCGACGTACCGGGTGCGTGCGTCGTACATGGCTCCTCCGGTGGTTCAGCGGGTCGCCCGGGGGCGGACCCCGGGCCGTGCCGTCAGGACGACGACGACGACCCGGTCAGTGCGGCCAGCTGGCTCGCGAGGTACGAGGACTGCGACTGCAGGTTCGACAGCGTGACCTCGAGGGCCGCGTACTGCCGCTCCAGGGACGTGCGACGCATGGCGAGGCGGTCGTCCCAGTCGTCGATGCGCGCGCCGAGGTCCTTGACGGTGTCCTGCTGGGACTTCACGGCCTGCGTGATCGTGCCGTTCTGCGCGTCCGAGGCGCTCTTCGCGGTCTGCGCGAGCCGGTCGGCGACGCCCTGGACGACCTTCTGGACCTTCTCCGGGTCGGCGGCCATCGCGGTGGTGAACTTCGCGTCGTCGAACGTGAAGGTGCCGTCGCGGCCGATGACGATGCCGACGTCCGCGGGCGAGACGCCGTCGACGGGCAGCGAGCCCTCCGAGAGCATCCGCTGCTGGAGCAGCCGGACCGTCGCGTCGCCCGACAGCGGTCCGCCGGAGACGACGGTGCGGCCGTCGGAGTCGGTCGTGGTCGTGCTGCGCGTGCGGGACGTGATCTCGGTCAGGACCGTGTTGAGGTTCGACACCAGCCCGGACGCGAGCGACTTCACCGCGGCCTGGTCGCGGGCGACCGTGACCGTCAGGGGCGCGGCGTCGACGGCGGTCGCCTCGGTGACCGTGAGGTCGACGCCCGTCATGACGCCCTCGAAGGTGTTCGACGACGACGTCAGCGTCTGCTGGGCGGCGGTGCCGGGGAACAGGACGAGGGAGGCGTCCGAGGCTGCGCGGACCTGGTCGAGCGTCAGCGCGGTCGTGCCCGAGGTGCCCTCGTAGCTGACGGTGAAGGCGTTGTCGGCCCCGGTCTCCCGGCCCGTCAGCTGCAGGCGGTACGTGGTGTCGCCGGTCGGATCGCCGTTGCCGTCGAGCACGTTGACCTTGACGGCCGTGGCCGTCACGCCGGTGCCGGAGGCGTTGAACGCGTCGACGACGTCGGCCACGGAGGTGCTGGCCGCGGTGACGGTGGTGGTCGCGCCGTCGCGGGTGATGGTGAACGTGGGGGTGCCCGACGCGTACGCGGCGTCGGCCGGCAGCGTGGTCAGGGAGGCCTGCGAGGCGGCCACCGCACCGACGCGGAACGACAGCGTCCCGGGGGTGGCGGTCGCCGAGGTGGAGACGGTCGCACCGGGCGCCGTGACGCCGGTCTGCGTGATCGTGCCCTTGACGGCCTGCCAGGACTCGTCCTTGGCGGCCTTGGTCGAGTGCTCCGCGAGCGACGAGACCTTCGTGTTGAGGGACTGCAGGATGGTCACGAGCGACGACGCCGTCGACTGCTTGGTCTTGAGCAGGGACTGGTTGCCCGACTCGAGGGTGAGCAGGCTGTCGATCAGCGCGGCCGTGTCCAGCCCGCTGACGATCCCGTCGATCGCTGCCATCCGTGCCTCTCCCTGGTCCGGCACCGGGCCGTGCCCGGTGCTGCGGGTCCTGCTGCCCTGCGGGTCCTGCTGCCTGCGTCGCGGCCGCGGGCCGGCCCCGTGGTGCGGGGCCGGCCGGCGACGCAGCAGCGGCGGTGGCCAGGACGGGTGCGTCCTGCCCACCGCCGCTGCGTCGTGCGGGTGCTGCTGGTCGTGCGGTCCTGCGTGCGGCGGTCACGGACCGCCCGTGCTCACTGGAGGAGCGAGAGCACCGACTGCGGCAGGTTCTTCGCCTGGGCGAGCATCGCGGTGCCGGCCTGGGAGAGGATCTGCGAGCGGGTGAACTGCACCATCTCCTGCGCCATGTCGGTGTCGCGGATGCGGCTCTCCGACGCGGACAGGTTCTCGACCGACACGTTGAGGTTGTTGATGGTGTGGTCGAACCGGTTCTGCACGGCACCGAGCTGCGAACGGACCGAGGAGACCTCGGTGATCGCGGCGTCGATCAGGTCGATCGCCTCGGTGGCACCGGACGCCTGGGCGAAGCTGGGCTCCGTCAGGGCGGCCTCGGCGGCCGACGCGGTCGCACCCGGGGTGGCGCCCGTGAAGGTCAGGCCCGTGGCGGTGTCCGCGACGGTCAGCGCACCGGCGCCGAAGACCTCGGTCGCCTTCGCCTGGATGGCGGCGACGGCCGTGGCCGAGTCGGTGGCGGCCGAGAAGTCGACCGACGCCAGGTCGAGGGACTTCGAGCCGATGGAGATCGTGCCGTTGAGCGCCGCGAACTTGGTCACGTCGTCGTCGGTGTAGTCCGTCGCGGCGTCGACCGTGAGCTCGGCGGCCGTGCTGGCGGCGGCGGCCGTCGTGAGCGTGGCGGTCTTGGCGTTGGACGCCGCGGCCGTCACGTCGACACCGTCGACGCCCAGGCCGACGGCCGACAGGCCCTGGTCGCTCGCGGTCGTGATGTTGACCGTGATCTTGTCCTGCGCGTCGGTGTTCGCGCCGACCTGGAAGACACCGGAGTAGTTGCCGTCGAGCAGCTTGGTGCCGTTGAACTGCGTGGTGTCGGAGATGCGGGTCAGCTCGGTCTTGAGCTGGTCCATCTCGTCCTGGATGTTCGACTTCGCGGAGGTCGACAGACCGCCGTCGTTCGCGGCCTGCACCGACAGCGTGCGCATGCGCTGCAGGATCGAGTGCGTCTCGGTGAGCGCGCCCTCAGCGGTCTGGACGACGGAGATGCCGTCCTGGGCGTTGCGGACGGCCTGCTTGGTGCCGCCGATCTGCGAACGCAGACCCTCGGAGATCGCGAGGCCCGCGGCGTCGTCGGCCGCGCGGTTGATGCGGAGGCCGCTGGAGAGCTTCTCGAGCGACTTCGACAGGTCGTTCTGGGTCGTGCCCAGGTTGCGGTACGCGTTGAGAGCGGCGACGTTGGTGTTGATCGAGAGAGCCATCGTTCTTCTCCTCCTTGAGGGGGTTCAGGGCCGGCCCGTCCATGGGCACACCCCGCCTATCGGGACCCCGCCACCGGTTGTGAGGAGTCGGGGCACGAAGTTTTTCCGCACCTCGTCCGCACCGTCGGCGGGGGTGGTTCAGGCGACGCCGCGCACCACGGGGGCGGCTGCCGTCGCCGGGCGCTGGGTGGGCACGGTGCCCTCGGGGGCGGCCGGCGCGAGGGCGGCGCGGGCGGCGATCGCGGCGAAGTAGCCCTGGCGGCGGCGCTCGGCCACACCGTCGGGCCGCTCGGGCGCCGGCACGAGGTCCGGGTCGAACGCGGTATTGAGGCCGTCGCGCAGGAGCGTGAGCGCCTCGGTGCGCAGCTGGCTGATCCGGGACTGCGTGACGCCGAGCTCGGCGGCGACGTCGGCGACGGTGCGGTCCTCGAGGTAGAGGCCGGCGACCACGACGCGCAGGCGCTCGGGCAGGACCTCGACGGCGGTGCGCAGCCAGTGCACGCGCTCGGACGCGATCAGCGACTCCTCGGGGGTCTGCTGGTCGTCGCGGACGGTCTCGGCCACGCCGCTGTCGGGCAGGTCGAGGGACAGGACGCGGCGCTCGGCGGCGGCGCGCGTGGCGTCGACGGTCGAGACGTCGGTGCCGAGTGCGGCGGCGAGCTCGTCGCGGGTGGGCGTGCGGCCGAGGGTCGCGTGCAGGCGCTCGGCGGCCTGGTCGAGCTCGCGCCCGCGGCGGCGGGTGCCGCGGCTGGCCCAGTCCATGGAGCGCAGCTCGTCGAGCAGCGCGCCCTTGATCCGCAGCGACGCGTACCGCGCGAACGGCACGTTGGTCGACGGGTCGTAGGCACGCGCGGCCTGCACCAGCGCGAGGTAGCCGGCGGACGCCAGCTCGTCCCTCGACACGCTGGGCGGGACGCGGTGCAGCATCTCGGTGACGTTGTAGCCGACGAGCGCCATGTGTGCGAGGGCGAGGTCGTCGGCGGAGGTGTGCGTGCTCACGGTGGTCCGGTCGGTGGACGCGTTGCTCCGCTTGAGCATGGACGTCCGTCCAGTTCGGGAGCGGGCACGGTGGTCCATTTCGGTCGAGCCCCGACGTGTCCGGACGATCCGCGACGGGCGCACCGGGACGATGCGGACGAGTCCCTTCACCCACCGCCACCCGGGTGTGATGCACCTCACACCATTGCCCCGGGCGATCTCCTCATCGGCGGGGACCGGGGGCCGACACCGCTGGTCACGGCGCCGCCGCAGGCCAGGGCCCCGCCCGCCCCGGCCGCACCCCGTGGGAGCGCGTCCGCGCGCACCGCGCCCTCTCACCCGAAAGGGCGCCCGAAACCGTCACACCCCACGCCCCGACGCCGATAAGCAGGAGACGCCGCACCCCGCGGCACCGCCCGAGACGACCGGAGGTACCCCCGCGATGGCGACCGTCGCCCTCGAACGGCTGTCCGAGGTGCTCTGGCGAGAGCGGCACCTGCTCGAGCTCCTCCTGTTCAAGCTCGAGGAGGAGCAGCTGGTGCTCACCGCCGGGCGCACCCGGTGGCTCGGCTACGCCACGCGCGAGGTCGAGACCGTCCTCGACGAGATCCGCACCGCCGAGCTCGGCCGCGCCGTCGAGGTGGACGAGGTCGCCCGCACGCTCGGGCTCGACCCCGGAGCCAGCCTCGCCGAGCTCGCCGAGCACGCCCCCGCCCCGTGGGACGACATCCTGCGCTCGCACCGCGACGCGTTCGCCTCGCTCACGTCGGAGATCTCCACCCTCGCCGACGGCAACCGCGAGCTCCTCGCGGTCTCCCACCGCGCCGCGCAGGAGACCCTCGCGTCCCTGCAGGACACCGTGCAGACGTACGACGGCCACGGCCACCGCACGTCGGACACCCACACCGCCCACCTGCTCGACCAGTCGATCTAGGGACACCGCGCGTGAGCACCTTCTCCGGACTCGGGACCGCCCTCAGCTCCCTCATCGCCCAGCGCACCGCGCTGGACGTCTCGGCCAACAACGTCGCCAACGCCAACACCGTCGGGTACACGCGCCAGCGCGCGCTGCTGGGCGCCCTGCCGTCGGCCACCGTGCCGTCGATGTTCGCGACCTCGGACGGCGTCGGCCTCGGCACCCAGGTGTCGAACATCCAGCGCCTCGGCGACGTGTTCGTCGACAACCGGCTGCGCGCCGCGAGCGGCACGTCGGGCTACCTCACCGCCCAGGCCGAGGCCTACACCGCCCTGGAGAAGGGCATCGGCGAGCCCGCGAAGACGGCCATGGCGAACCAGCTCTCGGACTTCTGGGCCGGCTGGGCCGACGTGTCCAACGGCAGCGACCAGGACGCCGCCCGCGCGGTGCTGCTCGAGCGCGGCGTCGCCGTCGCCGACAGCCTGCACACCCTCTACTCGACCGCCCGGACCCAGTGGGACCAGACCCGGTTCGAGACCGGCGCGCTCGTCGAGCGCGCCAACGTCGCGGCCGCGTCGGTCGCCGACCTCAACGAGCGGATCCTGGCGATCACCAACTCCGGCGCCACCGCGCACGAGCTGTCCGACCAGCGCGACCAGCTCGTCACCGAGCTCGCGGGCCTCGTCGGCACCACCGCCCAGGTCCGCCAGGACGGGCAGGTCGACCTGTTCGTCGGCGGCAACGCCATGGTCCGCGGCGACAAGGTCTCCGCGCTCGCCGTCTCGGGCGCCACCGCCTTCAGCCAGGCGACGACCGGCACGCCCGTGCAGGTCGTCTGGGCCGACAAGCCCACGCAGGTCGTCGGCATCGAGAGCGGGCGCGTCGGCGGGCTGCTGTCCGTGCTCGCCCCGCCCGACGGGTCCGGCACCGGGGGGCTGCTGACCGAGGCCGCGGCGCGCTACGACGCGCTCGCCACCAGCATCGCCGGCCAGCTCAACGCGATCCACCAGACCGGCTACGCCCGCGACGAGACCACCACCGGCGTCGACTTCTTCAGCTTCGACGCCGGCCAGCCCGCCGCCCTCGGCATCCGGGTCGCGCTGACGTCGGCCGACCAGGTCGCCGCCGGCGCCGCCGGGCAGGGCGCGTTCGACGGCACGGTCGCCCTCGCGATCAGCCGCCTCGGCTCGTCGTCCACGGGACCCGACGCCCAGTGGCGCTCGGTCGTCACCGACGTCGGCGTCAAGACCGCCAGCGCCACGTCCCGCTCGTCGGTCGCGCAGACCGCGCTGGCCACGGCGCAGTCCCAGCAGCTCGCCCAGACCTCGGTCGACGTCGACGAGGAGACCGTCAACATGCTCGCGTACCAGCGCGCGTACGAAGGTGCCGCTCGCGTCCTGACCGCGATCGACGAGATGCTGGACACCCTGATCAACCGCACCGGCGTCGTCGGAAGGTGATGGCAGTGATCACACGAGTCACCCAGGCCACGGTCCAGCGCTCCACGCTGGCCAACCTGCAGATGAACCTCGCGACGGCCTCGAAGCTGCAGGCCCAGATGTCGTCGGGCAAGAAGATCCAGGTGCCGTCGGACGACCCGTCCGGCGCGCAGGACATGCTCCGGCTGCGGGCCGACCAGCGGCAGAACGCCCAGCTCCAGCGGAACACCGCCGACGGCGACGCCTGGCTCAGCACGGTCGACACGGCGCTGACGTCCTCGCTGTCGATCGTCCGCGCCACCCGCGACCTGGTGGTGCGCGCCGGCTCGGGCGCCCTGAACGCCGAGTCCCGCGAGGCCCTCGCGGCCGAGGTCGAGGCGCTGCGCGACGAGCTGCTCGCGCAGGCCAACACCACCTACGGCGGCCGGTCGGTGTTCGCCGGCACCTCGTCGGCGCCCCAGGCGTTCGGTGCGACCACGCCCTACGCCTACCAGGGCGTCGCGGGGGCGAGCGTCACGCGGCAGGTCGGGCCCGAGACGACCGTGCGGGTCGACGGCGACGGGCAGTCCGTCTTCGGCGACACCGGCACCGGCACCGTCTTCGAGCTGTTCGACACGATCGCCGCGTCGATGCGTGCCGGCACCGACCTGACGGCCGAGCAGGACGCCCTCGACGTGCGCATGCAGGGCATGCTGCGCGAGGTCGCGTCGGTCGGCGCCCGGCACAACCACGTGCTCAACGCCAAGAGCACGCTGCAGGACGGTGCGCTGACGCTCACCACGCAGCTCGGCGCGATCGAGGACGTCGACCTGGCCGAGATCATCCTGCAGGTGCAGCAGCAGGAGGTCGCCTACCAGGGAGCCCTGGCCGCGACCTCGAAGGTCCTGCAGCCCACGCTCCTGGACTTCCTGCGATGAGCGTCGGCGTGGGCACCACCGTGCGCGTCGCGACGCCGCAGGGCGACCGGGACGTCCCGTCCGTGCTGCACCTGGCGGCCGAGCTGCCGGGGCTGCCCGGGCGCACCGAGTACGCGCTGGAGCCGATCGAGGACTCCGGCACGCTGTTCTCGCTGCGCAGCGCGCCGGGCGGTGCGCACCCCGTGCGGCTGTTCGTCGCGGCGCCGCACGCGTTCTTCCCCGAGTACGCGCCGCGGATCGGGCAGGACCTGCTCGCCGACGCCATGCGGGCCGAGGACGCGGGCGGCACGGGCTCGGGCGCCACCCTGCTGCTGGTCGTCGTGCACCCCGCGGGCGACGACCGCGACCAGCACACCGCGAACCTGCTCGCACCGATCCTCGTCGACCCCGCGCGGGGCCTGGCCCAGCAGGTCGTGCTGGACGAGGACCTGCCCCTGCGTGCCCCGATCGGCTGAGCCGGACGGCGTTTACCACACGCCACGCCGCAGGTCAGCGGGATCACCCGGGTGGAACGGCCCCCCGAACCTCTCACACCGGGCACCCCGGTGCCGATGGACCGGGTGAGCACGACTACCTGGAGGCCACCGTGACCGCGCAGCCCATCGAGCGTCACCCCCGCGTACGCCCGAACCTGAGCATCCAGCGCCAGCCCGTGGTCCACCCGGACCGCAGCGTCTTCGCCTACGCGGTGCGCGCCCTGGCCCTGGGGCCCGACGGCGGGCCCGTCTCGGACGCGACCGTGGAGCACCTCGTCGACGCTGCGTACCGCATGCTCGACATCGCCGCCGTCGCCGGCGAGCGCCCGCTCCTGCTGCGCGCCACGAGCCGCCTGCTCAGCGGCGCCGAGCCGCTGCCCGAGTCGCCGCACGGCGTGGGCCTGGAGATCGGCCGCGGCCTGGCGGGCCGCGAGGACGTGCGGCACCTGCTCGACCGGCTGCACCAGGCCGACGTGCGGCTCGCGCTGGCGGACTACGTGGGCGAGCGCGTCCAGGACGTGCTGCTGCCGTACGTGCAGTTCGTCAAGGTCGACGCCGGGCTCCCGCAGGACGTGCTGACCCGGCTCGTGCAGCGCGCGTCCGACAGCGGCGCCGTGGTGATCGCCGAGCGCGCGACGACCCGCGAGCGTATCGGCTCGGCCCTGGAGTCCGGTGCCGAGCTGCTGCAGGGCCCGCTCGTGCTGCGCCGCCCCGAGATCGACCAGCACCGCGAGCTGGGCGTCGGCGAGATCCAGTGCCTGGAGCTGCTGCGGCTGCTCTCCCGCGAGAGCTTCGACCAGCCGGCGATCATCAAGCTCGTCGAGTCCGACCCCGCGCTGTCGATGCGCGTGCTGCACCTGGTGAACTCCTCGGCCTTCGGCGTGCGGCACAAGGTCGACTCGGTGCGGCAGGCCGTCATCATGGTCGGTCCGCGCCAGCTCGGCGCGCTGGCCACCGCCTCGCTCGTGGGTGCCCAGCCGGCGACCGTCGACAGCCTGTGGTTCCTGCTCACCCGCGCCCACGCGTGCGCGACGCTCGCGGGCGACGAGGTCGGCTACACGGTCGGGCTGCTCTCGGCCGTGGCGTCGTACCTGCGGGTGCCCGTCGAGGCGATGGTGGCCCGCACGGGGGTGTCCGCGGACCTCGCCGAGGCCCTGGTGCACCAGCGCGGCCGCCTCGGCACGGTGCTGGCCGCGGTCCTGGCGCACGAGGAGAACGACCCGGCGGCCCTGGCCGGCACCGGCCTGGACGACTACGAGGTCGCGCACGCGTACCTCGACGCGGTCCCCCTGGCCCTCGGCCTGGCGATGCAGATGGCCTCCGCCGCCTGACACCCGCTCCCCCGGCGCCGCCGGGCGTGGCACCCGCCGGGGACGCCCGCACCAGGAGGTCCGCCCGCACGCAGCAGGGCCGGTCACCCCGCGAGGGGTGACCGGCCCTGTCGTCTACGGCGTGGTCGTCGTGCGACGACCAGGACGCGTCAGCGGATCAGAAGCCGCCGCCGAAGTCGTCGCCGCCACCGGCCGGGGCGGCGGGTGCCTTCTCCGGCTTGTCGGCCACGACGGCCTCGGTGGTGAGGAACAGCGCGGCGATCGACGCGGCGTTCTGCAGCGCCGAGCGCGTGACCTTGACCGGGTCGTTGACGCCCGCGGCGAGCAGGTCCTCGTACACGCCGGTCGCGGCGTTGAGGCCCTGGCCGGCCGGGAGGTTGCGGACCTTCTCCGCCACGACGCCGCCCTCGAGGCCGGCGTTGATCGCGATCTGCTTGAGCGGGGCCTCGATCGCGTACTTCACGATGTTGGCACCGGTCGCCTCGTCGCCCTCGAGCTTGAGGGTCGCGAAGGCCTGCGCACCGGCCTGGATGAGCGCGACGCCACCACCGGCGACGATGCCCTCCTCGACGGCCGCCTTGGCGTTGCGCACGGCGTCCTCGATGCGGTGCTTGCGCTCCTTGAGCTCGACCTCGGTGGCCGCGCCCGCCTTGATGACGGCGACGCCGCCGGCGAGCTTGGCGAGGCGCTCCTGGAGCTTCTCGCGGTCGTAGTCCGAGTCCGAGTTGTCGATCTCGGCGCGGATCTGCGCGACGCGACCGGCGATCTGGGCCGCGTCGCCGCCGCCCTCGACGATCGTGGTCTCGTCCTTGGTGACGACGACCTTGCGGGCCGTGCCGAGGACCTCGAGGCCGACGTTCTCGAGCTTGAGGCCGACGGTCTCGGAGACGACCTGGCCACCGGTGAGGACGGCCATGTCCTGCAGCATCGCCTTGCGGCGGTCGCCGAAGCCGGGCGCCTTGACGGCGATCGACTTGAAGATGCCACGGATCTTGTTCACGACGAGCGTCGCGAGCGCCTCGGACTCGACGTCCTCGGCCACGATGAACAGCGGCTTGCCGGCCTGGATGACCTTCTCCAGCAGCGGCAGCAGGTCCTTGACGTTCGAGATCTTCGACTCGACGAGCAGGACGTACGCGTCCTCCAGGACGGCCTCCTGACGCTCGGGGTCGGAGACGAAGTACGCCGACAGGAAGCCCTTGTCGAACCGCATGCCCTCGGTGAGCTCGAGCTCCAGGCCCAGCGCCGAGGACTCCTCGACGGTGATGACGCCTTCCTTGCCGACCTTGTCCAGGGCCTCGGCGATGAGCTCGCCGATCGCGGGGTCGCCGGCCGAGATCGCGGCCGTGGCGGCGATCTCCTCCTTGGTCTCGACCTCCTTGGCCTGGACCAGGAGCTGCTCGGTGACGGCCTCGACGGCCTTCTCGATGCCCTTCTTCAGCGCGATGGGGTTCGCGCCGGCGGCCACGTTGCGCAGACCCTCGCGCACGAGGGCCTGGGCCAGGACGGTCGCGGTCGTCGTGCCGTCACCGGCGACGTCGTCCGTCTTCTTGGCGACCTCCTTGACGAGCTCGGCGCCGATGCGCTCGAAGGGCTCCTCGAGCTCGATGTCCTTGGCGATGGAGACGCCGTCGTTGGTGATCGTCGGCGCGCCCCACTTCTTGTCGAGCACGACGTTGCGACCCTTGGGGCCCAGGGTGACCTTGACGGTGTCGGCGAGCGTGTTGAGCCCGCGCTCCATGCTCCGCCGGGCCTCCTCGTTGAAGGCGATGATCTTGGCCATGGGGCTGTGATCCTTCTTCCGGTTCGTGGGGTGGCCGGTCGGTGCCCGCGACGGACGGGTCCTGCGCGCGGTCACGTCCCGCGCGCGGGCACCCTCACCTGACGGCCGGGATGCTGCTGTCACTCTCCACCGGAGAGTGCTAAGTCCAATGGTTAGCACTCGACCCCGGAGAGTGCAAGCAGCGCCCCGCCCGCGCGGGGCCCGTCAGGCTCCACCACGGGCCGACGTCCCTCCCGCCGGGCGACCGGCACGCACTAGGGTGCGCGTGTGCCACGTCACACCGCCGAGCGGTCGGCGCCCGCGGTGCGGCGGGCGCGCGCCGCCGTCGGCCTGCTCGTCGCCGGCTGCCTCGCCGTGACGGGTGCAGCCGGCGGACCGCCGCCGGACCGCACCGCCACCACGACGGCGGTCTCGCCGGAGACCGGGGCCGCCGCCGGTGGCGGTGCCGTCGCCGCAGCGGTCCCCGCCCCGGCCGTCGCGGGGGGCGCACCGGCCGCCCCCGGCGGGTACGCCGTGGTCGCGCTCGACCAGCAGGCGGTGGCCGTGCTCGCCGACGGCACGCGGGCGGGCGTCCCGGCCGACGCGCTGGCCGTCTACCTGCCCGGCACGCGCGTGCCCGACCCGGTGGCCGCCCGCCTCGCCACGACGCTCGGCTCGACGCCTGCCACCGACCGCGCGGCGACCCCCGGCGCCGCGCGCAGGGCCGGGGCCGCCCAGGAGGCCTGGCTCGCCGCCGGCACCGTGCCCGGCACGGGCGGGCCCTACGAGGACATGGCCCGCGCCGCGCTCCTCGACCTGCACGCCCTCGACCTCGGCGACGGTGCGGTCGTCGCCGGCTGGTCGGCGATGTGGCGCTACGTGTGGCCGCGCGACGCGGCGTTCGTCGCGGTGGCGCTGGCCCGCACCGGGCACGTCGAGGACGCCCTCGAGGTGCTCGGCTTCCTCGCCCGCGTCCAGGAGGACGACGGGTCGTTCCAGGCCCGGTACCTGCCCGACGCGTCGGGCCCGCCGGACGACCGCGGCACCCAGACCGACGGCACGGGCTGGTCGATGTGGGCGGCCGGCCTCGTGCTGGAGCAGGTGCCCGCCGCGGAGCGCGCCCCGGTGGCCGCCGCCCTCGCGCCCCAGGTCCGCGCGTCGCTCGCGCACGCGACGGCCCTGCTCGGGGCGGACGGGCTGCCGCCGGCGTCGCCCGACTACTGGGAGGTCCCCGAGGACGAGCTGACCCTCGGCACCGCGGCACCGCTGGTCGCGGGGCTCGAGCAGGCCGCCACGGTGCTCGCCGCCGCCGGGGACGCTGACGGCGCCGACGCGGCGACGACGCTCGCCGCGACCAGCCGCAGCGCGGTCGAGGCGACCTTCGCCCCCGTGGGCTGGACCCGGCACGCCGACGGCGCGGCCCTCGACGCCGCGTCGACGTTCGCGCTCCCGCCGTTCTGGTCGGCGCCCGGGGACGGCGCCGCGGCGGCGTGGCAGGCGTCCGTGCCCGCCATGCTGCGCCCCACGGGCGGGCTCGCGCCCGGTGCGGGCTGGCGTCAGGACGGCGTCACGTGGACCCCGCAGACGGCCCTGTACGCGTGGGTCGCGGCCGAGCAGGGCGACGCGGCGCAGGCCCGCCGCTGGCTCGACGTGCTCGACGCGCACCGCACGCCGAGCGGCTCGATCCCCGAGAAGATCCTCGCCGACGGCTCACCCGCCGCCGTGGCACCGCTGGGGTGGAGCGCCGCCTGCGCCCTCCTGGCGCTCGACGCCCTCGAGCCCTGACGCGCGCACGCCGGCGCCCGGACGCGCGACGGCGGCCCGTCCGCGACACGCGCGTCGGGCCGCCGGTCCTGCGGTCAGAGGGGACGGACCTGCTCGGCCTGGGGGCCCTTCGAGCCCTGGCCGACCTCGAAGTCCACGGCCTGCCCCTCCTCGAGACTGCGGTAGCCGTCGGCCTGGATCGCGCTGTAGTGCACGAACAGGTCCTGACCTCCGCCGTCCGGGGTGATGAAGCCGTACCCCTTCTCCGCGTTGAACCACTTCACGGTGCCCTGGGCCATGCCTTGCTCCTCGACGTCCGGTGCCCCGGGAAGATCCGCCGTCCCCCGGTGCGTGGAGCCTAGTGGGGCGGATCCTTCACCCACCAGGGTCCGGACGGGTGCCGTGATGACGTCGTGACCTGCGGGGTCAGCCGGCGGCGGGGTCCGTCACGAGCACGAGGACGATGCCGGCGGGCGCGGCACCGATGTTCACCTCGACCGTGGGGACGCCCAGCGTCGTCGCCACGAGGTCGGCCGTGACCCGCAGGTCCTCGGAGCCGATGTAGATCGTGGAGGCCGCCGGCAGCGGGGCCGACGCGTTCCCGGCCGTGACGGAGGTGAAGCCGACCCCGTTGAGCTGACCGGTGACGCGGGTGGCGAGGCCCTCGATGCCGGCGCCGTTCAGCACCTGCACGGGCGTGTCGAGCGCCGGGGCCGCGGGCACCTCCTCGGCGGGCGGCTCCGTCTGCGCGGCCGTCTCGGTCGGCGCGGGGGTCTGCGACGCGCCACCGCCTGCGCCGTCGGTGCCGCCGATCGGCGAGTCGCCGCCCGCGGTCAGGTAGCTGACGGCGGCGAAGGCGAGGGCGGGGACCACGACGAGGACCGCCAGGAACGGCCACCACCTGCTCCACGCCGAGCGCGGCGCGCGGTGCACGCCACGGGGCGAGTCCGGCGACGAGACGTCGAACTCGTCCTCCGGGTACGGGTAGTCGGCCTTGCTCACGGCGGCAAGGCTAACGGGTCGGGGTGTGCGAACCGTGCAGGTCGCGCACCCGGGTGCGGCGCGGGCCCCGCCCGCCTGTCCGGTCCACCCCGGTCCGCCGCATCCGCCCGCCGCCCCTCAGGCCTCGGAGCCGAGGCGGCGGGCGGTGCGCGCGCGCTGGCGGGAGGACCGCATCCGGCGCAGGCGCTTGACGAGCATCGGGTCGTACGCGAGGGCCGCGGGCTCGTCGATCAGGGCGTTGAGGACCTGGTAGTACCGGGTCGCGGACATGTCGAACAGCTCGCGGACCGCCTGCTCCTTGGCCCCGGCGAACTTCCACCACTGGCGCTCGAACTCCAGGACCTTCCGGTCCCGCTCGGACAGGCCGTCGGCGGCGTCGTCGACGTCGTCCACCGGGGTGAGCGCCACCGTGGTGTCCATCGCGTCGTCTCCTCCTCCTCGACCGTCCCGCCGGGCGAAGCCCCGACCTGGGCGTGCGACCCGATGCTACGGCGGGAATCACAGGGGTGTCATTCGACCGGCCGCGAACCCGCCCGCGCCGCCCGTCCGGGCGGTAGCGTGCGGCGCCGTGACCGCCGCCCCGCTCGACCAGCTCGTCGCGCCCGACTGGGCCGCCGCCCTCGCCCCCGTAGAGCCCGCGCTGCGCGCCGCCGGGGCGTTCCTGCGCGAGGAGGTCGCGGCCGGCCGGCCGTACCTGCCCGCCGGCGACGCCGTCCTGCACGCCTTCCGCCGACCGCTCGCCGACGTGCGGGTGCTCGTGGTCGGCCAGGACCCGTACCCGACGCCGGGCCACCCCATGGGCCTGTCGTTCTCGGTGCAGCCCCAGGTGCGCCCGGTGCCCCGCTCGCTGGCGAACATCTTCCGCGAGCTCGTGGCCGACGTGGGCGTCCCTGTCCCGTCGTCCGGCGACCTCACCCCGTGGGCGGACCAGGGCGTGATGCTGCTCAACCGCGTGCTCACCGTGCGCCCCGGCGCACCGGCCTCGCACCGCGGCAAGGGCTGGGAGCAGGTGACCGACCGGGCCATCGCGGCGCTCGTCGAGCGCGGCGGCCCGCTCGTCGCGGTGCTGTGGGGGCGCGACGCGCAGTCCCTGGCGCCCGCGCTGGGCGACGTGCCCGTCGTCGCGAGCCCGCACCCGTCACCGCTGTCCGCGAGCCGCGGGTTCTTCGGGTCGCGGCCGTTCTCGCGCGTGAACGCCCTCCTCGTCGAGCAGGGCGCCGAGCCCGTGGACTGGACGCTGCCGTGACCCCCGCACCTGGGCAGGCGGCGGGCCGGGGGTGATGATGGGGGCCATGCCTCCCGCACCCGCACCCCGCTGGTCCCGCTACGTCGCCGTCGGCGACTCCTTCACCGAGGGGCTGTGGGACGGCCCGGAGGACGGCTCGGCACCGCTGCGCGGGTGGGCCGACCAGCTCGCGTCGCACCTGTCGGCCCGGCGCACGGCCGCCGGCGAGCCCGCGCTGGAGTACGCGAACCTCGCGATCCGCGGGCGGCTCGTGCGGTCGATCCTCGACGAGCAGCTCCCCGCCGCGCTCGAGCTCGGGCCCGACCTGGTGAGCCTCGTCGGCGGCGGCAACGACATCCTGCGCCCGTCGGTGGACGTCGACACGGTCGCGGCCTCCCTCGACCACGCCGTCGCACGGCTGCGCGCCGCGGGGGTCGACGTGCTGATGTCCACCGGGTTCGACACCGGGCAGAGCCCGCTCGTGCGCGTCACCCGCAGCCGCGTCGGTGTCTTCAACGCGCACGTGTGGTCCATCGCGCGGCGCCGGGGCGCGTACGTGCTCGACGTGTGGGGCATGCGCAGCCTGCGCGACTGGCGCATGTGGGCCCCCGACCGGATCCACCTGACGCCGGACGGCCACTCCCGGGTCTCGCAGGCCGCGCTCGTCGGCCTCGGCCTGGAGCCCGACCAGCCCGACTGGGACGACCCGTTGGCCCCGCTGCCGCCGGCCCCGCCGCTGGACCAGGCGCGCGCGAACGCCCGCTGGGTGCGCGAGCACGCCTACCCCTGGATGACCCGGCGCCTGCGCCGCGTCTCCTCGGGCGACCTGCTGACCCCCAAGCGCCCGGTGCCCGCACCGCTGGAGTGAGCGCGGGCCTCCGCACGCCGAACCCGGGCCGGAGGCGTCAGCCGGGTACGACCACCCAGCGCGCGCCCACGGCCGCGGGCGCGCCCGGCGGGGCCTCGAGCACGTCCCGCACCCCCGTCCACAGCCGCACGGTGGTGCGTGCCACGGGGAGCCCGTCGGCGTCGACGTAGGTCACCTCGGCGAGGCGGCCCGTGCAGTCCGGCGGCACCTCGGCGAACGCGAGACCGACGACGGCCGGCCCGGCGGGCACCGGGCCGCGGGGCACGCCGGCGGGGGGCGCCGGTCCGTCGACGTCGTACGCCCACCGCACGTCGCGCACGGTGCACGGCACGGACGTCGCGGGCAGCCCGTCGCCCGCGGCGTGGGAGGAGGACCACAGGCCGGCCGCGCCGACCGCCGCGAGCGCCGCCGCCCAGCGTGCCCGGCGCGCGTCGGTGCCGCGCCGTCGCACGGGACGGCCCTGCGGGCGTGGGCGGTCCACGACCCCTCCCCTCCGTGGGTGGGTCCGACGACGCCGGCATCCTGCTCGGCGCCGTGCGCGACGCCGCCCGCCGCCGCCCGGGAGGGCGGGCGGCGGGCGGCACCACCGGGGCACTGTGAGCACGCCCCGCGCACGTCCCACCCATCGGCCCGCGCCCGCGCCGGTCGCAGGTCTGCGCGGGGTGTTCACCCGTGCGCCACGCGCGAGCCGTGGCGGTCCGCATCGCTCCGGCGTCAGACCCGGCGGGGGCCGGGCCAGGCGAGCAGCAGCACCGAGAGCAGCACGAGGGCCGACCACGGCCCGGGGTGGGTGAGGAACGCGGTCGCCGCGCCCAGGTGCGGCACCGTGAGGCGGGCGACGCCCACGACCTCCGCGTCGGCCGGCGTGAAGGGGTCGACGACGTCGTTGTTGTCGCCCTGCAGCACCCACCCGGACGGCCCGCCGCCGACGACCCGGTGGATGATCTGGGTGCCGTCGTACCCCGCGGGGGCGTAGACGACGACGTCGTCGACCTCGGGGCGGCCGCAGCGGGCCAGGACGACGTCGCCGTCGTGCAGCGTCGGCTCCATCGACTGCCCGCGCACCACCGTGAGCGTGGTGCAGCCGCCGAGGCTCGACGGCCACAGCAGCACCACGGCGACCGCGGCGAGCGCGTACACCAGGCCCGAGACGAGCGAGGACGCGACGGCACGACGCACCCGCGGCGCGCGCGGGCGCCCGGGGGGAGGCGGTCCGTCGGTCATGACGACCCCATCGGCCGGCCCGGCCCCGTCGGGCACGGTTCCGTGCCGCACGGGTCGTCGACGCACGGTCAGGAGAGGGTGACGACGATCCTCGCGACGTCGCCGGCACCGGCCGCGACGTCCACGACGACGTCCTCGACGGGCACGCCGGTCAGCGCGCCCTCGACGTCGGCGAGCGGCGCGCCGGTGCCGTCGAGGACCTGCACGCGGTAGGCCTGCCCGGCACACGCCTGCGCGAAGCCCGCGAGGGTGACGGCGGCGGCGTCGACTCCGGGCTCCTGCGCGAACGAGGCGCTCAGCGGCAGGTCCTGGCAGGCGCCCGTGGTCTGGACGGCGGCGGGCACGCCCGGGGCGGTCGCCATCGTCAGCTCCGCCGCGGACGCGACGGACAGACCGGCCACGCCGACCACCGCGACGGCGACGGCGACGGCCTTGCGGCGGTGCTGGGCGGCGGGCATGACGTGCTCCTCGGACAGGCGTTCAGGAAGGGGGCCGACCCACCCTGACGTGGCGCTCCGCCGGCCGTCTGGGTGCTGGCACCTGGGTGATCCGAGATGTCCGGCTCTTTCACCCGGGGCAGAACGGACGTTCGGCGCAGACCGTGTCGCCCGTCCGGCCGCACGGTGGCCGGACGGGGGTCGCCCGTCCGGCCGGGACCCGCGCGCACCGCCGGGAGCGGGCGCGGCCGACCTGGGACCGGTCCCGCGCCGCCGAGGCGCCGGTCAGGCGCGGCGCAGCGCCTCGACCGGGAGCCGTGCCTCCACCGTGGTCCC
Organism: Cellulomonas sp. SLBN-39; assembly: GCF_006715865.1. Taxonomy (NCBI): domain Bacteria; kingdom Bacillati; phylum Actinomycetota; class Actinomycetes; order Micrococcales; family Cellulomonadaceae; genus Cellulomonas; species Cellulomonas sp. SLBN-39. The sequence goes on from NZ_VFOA01000001.1 coordinate 802,759, forward strand.
GTCCCCCGGTGCGGTGACGACCGCCAGGGTGCCCCCCACCAGATGGACGCGCTCGCGCAGCCGGGTGGTCCCCGACGGGGTGACGGCGGCGGGGTCGAAGCCGCCCCCGTCGTCGCGCACGCGCACCACGAGGTCGACGCCGTCGAGGTCGAGGTCGACCTCGAGCCGTGTCGGCGCCGCGTGCTTGAGCGCGTTCGTCAGGGCCTCCTCGACGACCCGCACGGCCAGCAGCCGCTCCGCCATCGTCAGGCGCGGGTCGGCGGGGTCGTCCGCGGCCCGCAGGGCCGGGGACGCCCCGACGCGGACGGCGATGATCGGCGGCAGGCGGCGCACGATCGCGCGGATCGCGGGCACGACACCGATCTCGAGCTGCTCGGGGAACAGCAGCCGGCTCATCTCGCGGACGTCCTGCGCGCGGACCGTCTCGACCTCGCCGCGCACCGCGCGCAGCTCGGGGACGTCCCCGGCGGCGACGGTGCCCGTGGCCTCCAGCCGGTCGGCGAGCCGGTCGATGCGGCCGGTGAGCAGCACGAGGCGCTGCTGCAGGCTGGCGTGCAGCCCTTCGGCGACGGCCCGCCGCAGGCGCACCTCCTCGTTCTCCAGGGCGCGCAGCGCGTCCTGGACGAGCCGGGTCTCCCGCTCCGCGGCGCGCGCCTGGGCGCGGAGCGTGCGCCGGGCGGCGGCGGCCCACACGCCCGCACCGGCCGAGACGCTCCCGATGACCAGACCGGCGGCGACCTCCGCGTCGACGGTCGACCGGTCCGGCTCGGTGTACACGCCGAGGGCGACCTGGCAGGCCAGGCGGACCGCCGACAGCACGACGGCCCCGGCGACGATCCCGCCCGTGATCGCCCACGGCCCGCGCCAGCGCTGCACCTGCAGCGCCCCGAGCGTCACGAGCAGCGCACCGATCGCCACGAAGTTGGCCAGCAGCCGCGAGACGACGGGCACGCCCTGCCATCCCGGGACGAGGTTGGCGTACACGTAGGCGGACTGCAGCACCGCGCCGATCGCGTAGACGCTGGCGAGCAGGGCGGCCGCGCCGAGCATGGCGCGGCGGTCCCCGGCGTCGTCCCGGGCGCGGCCGCGCGCCTCGACCGGGTCCTCGGCGTGCACGTCCACGGGCCCCGCACCGCCCTCCCGGGATCCGCGGGCATGTCGCTCCTGGTCCGGCCCGCCCTCGCGACCATACTGGGGACCATGACTGCGGCCACCTCCCCGCCGCTGCGTGTCGCCCTCGTCGAGGACCAGCCCCTCTTCCTGACGATGCTCCAGCGTGTCCTCGACGACGCGCCGGGGCTGCACGTGGTGGCCACCGCCCGCTCGCACGCGGAGGCGTCCCGGGTGCTGCGGCCCGGGCTCGCGCAGGTCGTGGTGCTCGACATCGACCTGCCCGACGGCAACGGGATCTCCCTGGGCGTGCGGCTGCGACGCGCGCAGCCCGACCTGGGGGTGCTCCTGCTGTCCGCGCACGACGCGATGGACCTGCTGCTCGACCTGCCGCCGGACGTCGCGCACGGCTGGTGCTACCTGTCGAAGACCAGCTCGACCAGCGAGGAGTCCCTCGTCGGCGCGATCCGGGCGGCGGCGCGGGGCGAGACGGTGCTCGACCCGGCGCTGCTGGACCGCATGACCCCGCGGGCGGGGTCGAGCGTCGCCCAGCTGACGCAGCGGCAGTACGAGGTGCTGCGCCTGCTCGCCGAGGGGCTGTCGAACGCGGGCATCGGCGAGCGCATGGGCATCACGGAGAAGTCCGTGCAGAACCACGTGCACGCCGTCTACGCGACGCTCGGCATCGACGCCGACCCCGTGCGCAACCCGCGGGTGAGCGCGGCGCTGCGGCTGCTGGAGGAGACCGGCCCGGCCTCCTGAGGCACCCCGTCCGGCGGCACGCCGGGCAGGCGCCCGGACGGGGGACGCGGGTCCGCCGTCCGGGTGGACGTGTCCGTTCCGTCCGGCTGCGCCCGGATCCGCGTGCGACCCTGGGTGCCGAGCACCCGTGCCGGCACGCGAGGAGGACCCGTGGTCTACACCCTGTCGTCCCCCACCGCGCTGGCCGTCGACGCGGCCTGCCACCCGCACGCCCGTGAGCTCCTGCCGATGCTGCGCACGGCCTTCGCCCTCGACGACGCGGCCCGCGTGGCGCTGACCGCGGCGGCCGCGGAGCAGCCCGTCGAGGAGCGCGCGGTCGCCTGGGGCGTCGTCGAGCTGCTCGGGGCGGGGCAGGGCACGACGTTCGACGTGCTGCGGGCCGCGGGCGAGGGCGCTCCCCTGCCGCCGCCGCCCGTGCTGGCCCGCACCCGCCTGGGCGCGGCCCGCGACGTGGCCCGCCTCCTGCTGCTGGAGACCGGCCCCTGGCCCACGGGCGTCACCGCTGCGGTCCCCGGCCTGGGGCGGCACCCCGCGGGTGCGGTCGCGCTCGCCGCCGCGGCGGTCGGGCGGTGGGCCGGGCCGGACCTGCCCGACGAGCACGCCACGACCCTCGCCGCCCCCTGGCAGGCCGTCACCTGCCCCGGGGACTCGCCCGCGGGCGCGGCGCCGGACGACGAGGACGGTGCCGACCAGGTCCTCGGCGACCGGGCCACCGCCGTGCACGACGCGCTGGACGCCCTGCGCGGCGCCCGCGTCACGGACCTGGCCCGCATCGGCTGGCCCGCCAACGCGTGGGTGCGCGCCATGCACGAGGCCGCGTGGACGGCCTTCGCCCGGGGACGCCTGCACGCCCAGGTGGTCGCCGTCCTGGACGCGACGACCGTCGTGGTCGACCGCGCCGCCGCCGACGCCGGGCACGGGCCCGAGGGGACCGGCGACCCCGTGACGGTGCGGTCCGCGCTGCGCACCGCGCACGCCCTGGTCGTCGGAGCCCTCATGGGCGACGCCCTCGACCCGGACGCCCGCGACTGCCTGCGCCTGTCGGACGCCGGGCTCTGACCACCGCCCCCACGTACGCTGCCGGGACACCCACGACGACGGGAGACCCGGTGCCTGACCACGACGAGCTCGACGCGCTCATCGCCCGCCTGGAGGCGGAGGAGGCCGAGCTCGTGCTCGACCGCTTCACCGACGACGACGCCTGGACCCTCGGCACCTGGCTGCGCACCGCCGCCGTCGAGCGCGGCCTGTCCGTGACGATCGACGTGCAGCGCGGCGAGCACCGCCTGTTCCACGCCGCCCTGCCCGGCACGTCCGCCGACAACGACGCGTGGATCGAGCGCAAGACGCGCCTGGTCCGACGCCTCGGCCACCCGTCCTACCTCGTCGGGCGCCGCCTGGCCCGCTCCGGCACGAGCCTGGCCGACCTGGGCATGGACCCGTACCTGTTCGTCGCCGCGGGCGGCTGCGTGCCCGTGGTGGTCCGTGGCGTCGGCATGGTCGCCACCGTCACGGTCTCGGGCCTGCCCCAGGCGCAGGACCACGCCCTCGTGGTCGAGGCCCTGCACGCCCTGCGGGACGCGGTCACCGCCGCGCGCTGAGCCGCCGCGCGTCCCGCCGGTCGACCGGCGGGACGTGCGGCCCGCGTCGGAGCCCCCTGTCGGATTCGAACCGACGACCTGCTGTTTACAAGACAGCTGCTCTGGCCAGCTGAGCTAAGGAGGCGAGGCGCCCAGCGTACCGACGCGGGGCGCGCGCGGGTGCCGCCCGGTCACCGGGCGGCACCCGCGTCGGGTGCTGCGGCGTCAGCCCTGCGCGGCGACGGCCTCCTCGATCGCGGCCGTCAGCGGGCCGGTCGAGTAGAGGTCGCCCTCCCACTTGGTGCCGTCGATCAGCACGGTCGGGGTGCCGAGGGAGCCGCCGAGCTCGGTGCTGGCCTGGGCCGTGGCGGCGGCGACGAACGGGGCGAACGTGCGCCAGGTGCCCGTCTGCTCGCCGTCGGCGGTCTCGTAGGTGCCCTCGACGGTCGTCGTGAAGCCCTCGGTGACGGACTCCGGGACGCCGACCTCGACCGCGACGTCGGCGATCTCGGCGTCGCTCAGGCCGGTGGTGCCCTCCTCGGGCTGGTTCTCGTAGAGGGCGGTGAGGAACGCGACCGCGTTGTCGGGGTCCTCGTCGGCGACGACCGCGAACGCGTTGGCGGCACGGGTCGAGTACGCCGCACCCTTGGAGGTCCCGTCGAGGAACGACAGCGGCTTGTAGAGGACGGTCACGCCCTCCTCCGCGGACAGCCGCTCGAGCTCGGCTCCGTTCGCCGCGTCGAACTGGCCGCAGTAGGGGCACATGAAGTCGAAGTAGACGGAGACGACGACGTCGTCCTCGCCCGCCGTGCCGATGCCGGCGGCGGAGACGGGGATGCCGCCGGTCTCGTCGGCGACGGACGGGGACGTGACGTCCGCGAGCGCGGGCGCGGTCACCTCGGCGTCGGCGGAGCCGTAGACGACGTCGCCGTACATGGCGGCGGTCTCCTGGCCCTGCCGGACCACGCCGACGACCACGGCGACGAGGGCGACCACGGCGACGGCGAGGCCGCTGATGGCGACGATCCGGTTGCGCCGGGCGCGGCGCTCCTGCTCCTGCTTGAGGGCGAGGGCCTTGGCTCGGGCCTCCTCGCGGCGCTGGTTCTTGGTGGGACGGGGGTCGGTGCTGGGCACGGGTGCTCCTGGGTGGTGGGTCCGGGTGGTCGGGTGGTCAGACCACCGCGGGCGGACCCCGGCGCGGTCGCACGAGCACGAGGCCCCGGTCGTGGCGCACCCGCACGCGCGGGGCGGGCGGGGCGGGGCGGGCGGGGACGACGAGGGGCCCGGGGGTGCTCGTGCGCACCGGCAGGCCGGTGCGGAGCAGGGCGCGGGCGGCGCGCAGGGCCCGGCGCACCCAGGCCCCGAGGCCGAGGCCGGTGCCGGCGAGCAGCACGTGCGCGAGGAGCACGGGGACGACGACGCCGAGCACGACGACGGCGCCGCGCGACACGTCGCCCAGCGCCCAGGCGCCGTCGGGGCAGTCGGCCCCGGACTCCAGCACCGCGAGGCGGACGCCGGCCAGCGCGAGCGGCCCGTCCGCGCGCACGCAGTGGTGCAGGACCACGCGGCCCTGCGCCGACAGCGCGATCCCGGCGGCGAGCGCGGCCACGGGGGCGAGCAGCAGGAGCAGACGGGCGCGCGCGAGCACCCCGGCGGGTGTCCTCGGCGCGCGCACGAGGCCACCCTAGGCGCTCGGCCTGGGAGGCGGCAGGGCCTTGCGGTCCGCCTACGGGCTGGGCAGGCGCGGTGCGGTGTACGGGTCCCAGGTGGTGGCCGTGCCCTGCTCCAGGTGGGCGACGAGCACGGCGGCGGCGGCGAGCGCGAGGATCACCACGACCGCGGCGCCCGGCCGGCCGGGGGCGACGAGCGCGAGGGTGCGGCGCGCACCGGTGCGGGTCATGCGGGAGAGGGGCCCGAACCACAGCACGAGCACGCCGAGCAGCACGGTGGCGCCGACGAGGAGCTGCGCGGTCAGGCCGGTGGGCTCGTCGCCGAGCTCGACGCCGTCGGGCTGCCACGTGCCGGAGCCGATCAGCCACCAGACGACGCCGAGCACGATGACGACGACGCTGGCGGCGACGACGAGCGAGGGCACTAGCCCCACGAGGGAGCGCAGCAGGTACCAGGGCGAGCTCGCGACGGCGATCGGCACGTCCGAGCCGCGCACCCCGCGCCGCTCGCGGCGGTCGTGCATGGCCTCGACGGTCGTCCCGACGGTGCGGGCGAGCACGACGAGCACGAGCACGACGGCGAGCGTCACGACCGGTGCGAGGGCCCCGGCGCCGAGGACCACGAGCGCGAGCGCGAGCAGGCCGCCCCAGCGGCGGGCGGCGGCGGGGCGCTCGTACCCGGAGCCGTCGGGCTGCTCGGGCTCCGAGGCGTCGAGGTCGTCGGAGATCCAGTCCACGCGGTCGGGGTCGACGGGGTCGTGCTGCGCGGTCGCGTCGTCGTCCCACACCTCGGTCGGCGCCTCGTCGACGGCGGGCGGGACGGGCGGCGGGACCGACGCGGGCATGACGGGCACGGCCACGGTGTGCCCGTCGTTGGCCGCGGGCGGCGCGGGCACGGACGGCGCGGGTGCGGGGGCGTCGGCACCGGGCGCGGCGAGCGCCTCGGTGGGGGCGGCCGGGGGCGGCGGTGCGGGCACGGCGACGGTCGCGACGTCGTCGGGCGGCAGGTCGCCCTCGGCGGCGACGGCGGTCAGCGCGGCGACGACGTCGGCGGGGTCGGTGCGGTCGGCGGGGTCGGGGCGCAGCGCCCCGCTGATCGCGGCAGCCGTCAGCGGGCCCACGCCCGCGAGGTCGACGTCACCGGCGCGGGCCCGGGTGAGCACGGTCTCGAGGGGGCGGGAGCCGAACGGGTCGCGGCCGCTCGCGGCGAACGCGAGCAGCGCCGCCCAGCCCCACATGTCGGTGGTGGGCCCGGGCTCGCCGCCGTCGAGCATCTCGGGGGCGAGGTACCCGGGGGTGCCCATGACCAGGCCGGTCGAGGTGAGGTCGGCGTCGTCGTCGACGCCCTGCGCCAGCCCGAAGTCGATGAGCACGGGGCCGTGGTCGGTGAGCAGCACGTTCGAGGGCTTGAGGTCGCGGTGCACGACCCCGGCGGCGTGCACCGCGTCGAGCGCGTCGCGCAGGCCGGAGGCGAGCTCCAGCAGGGCGTCGGCGTCGAGGGGGCCGTCGTCGCGGACCCGCTCGGCCAGGGTGGGCCCGGCGACGAGCTCGGTGACGAGGAACGCCTCGGTGGAGTCGGCCTCGGCGTCGAGGACCGCGGCGACGGCGGGGTGCCGCAGCTTCTGCAGCGCCTGCACCTCCCGCATCAGGCGGGCCCGCGCCGCGGCGTCGGAGCCCACGTGGGGGTGCAGCAGCTTGAGCGCGACGACCGTGCCGCCGCCGTCGGTGGCGCGGTAGACCGTGCCCATGCCGCCCGAGCCGAGCGGGGCCACGACGGTGTACCCCCCGACCTCGGTCCCCGGTTCCAGGCCGATCCGCTCCATGCCCCGAACCGTATCCGGCGGTGACCTGCCGCACAGCGCAGCGACACCCAGGGCGGGGTGCGGCACCTGCGGCTAGGGTCGTGACCAGCCATCCGAGGAGTTGATCCACCGTGCCCGAGCAGGTGCCGACCGACGGCCAGGACCTGGTCGTCGTCGCCAACCGCCTCCCCGTCGACGTGAGCGTCGGCGAGGACGGCCAGACCACGTGGACCCGGTCCCCGGGCGGTCTGGTGACCGCCCTGGCCCCCGTCATGGCCCAGGCCGACGGCGCCTGGGTGGGCTGGGGCGGCTCGCCCGGGCTCGAGCTGGAGCCCTTCGACGTCGACGGGACCCGGCTGGTGCCGGTGATGCTCACGTCCGACGAGGTGGAGCGGTACTACGAGGGCTTCTCCAACGACTCCCTGTGGCCGCTTTACCACGACGTCATCGCCCCACCGACCTTCCACCGGCAGTGGTGGGACGCGTACCAGCGCGTGAACCGGCGGTTCGCGCAGGCCGCGGCGTCGCAGGCCGCGTACGGGGCCACCGTCTGGGTGCACGACTACCAGCTGCAGCTCGTGCCGGCGTTCCTGCGCGAGCTGCGGCCCGACCTGCGGATCGGGTACTTCCACCACATCCCGTTCCCCCCGCTGGAGATCTTCGCCCAGCTGCCGTGGCGGCGGCAGGTCGTCGAGGGGCTGCTGGGTGCGGACCTCGTGGGCTTCCAGCGCGGCGGGGACGCGTCGAACTTCGTGCGCGTCGTGCGCCGGTTCACCGACCTGACCACGCGCGGGCAGGTCGTGACGATCGGCGAGGGCACCGACGCGCAGCGGCACGTGCGCGCGGCGGCGTTCCCCATCTCGATCGACTCGACCGCCTTCGACACCCTGGCCCGCACCCCGGCCGTGCAGCAGCGCGCCATGGAGATCCGCAAGGAGCTCGGCGACCCGGAGGTCCTGCTGCTCGGCGTCGACCGGCTCGACTACACCAAGGGCATCCGGCACCGCATCAAGGCGTACGGCGAGCTCCTCGAGGACGGGCGGCTGTCGCCCACCACGACGACGCTCGTGCAGGTCGCCAGCCCCAGCCGGGAGAACGTCGGCGCGTACCAGCAGCTGCGCGACGAGGTCGAGCTCCTCGTGGGCCGCATCAACGGCGACTACGGCCAGGTCGGGCACGCGCCCGTGCAGTACCTGCACCAGTCGTTCCCGATGGAGGAGATGGCGGCCCTGTACCTCGCGGCCGACGTCATGCTCGTCACGGCGCTGCGCGACGGCATGAACCTCGTCGCCAAGGAGTACGTCGCGGCCCGCTCGGACGACCGCGGGGCCCTCGTGCTCAGCGAGTTCACCGGCGCCGCCGACGAGCTGCAGGGCGCGATCCTCGTCAACCCGCACGACATCGCCGGCACCAAGGACGCGATCACGTACGCCGCGCACCTGGACCCCCGCGAGTCCCGCAAGCGCATGCGCCGCCTGCGCCGCCGCGTGCTCTCGCACGACGTGCGCGCGTGGTCCGAGCAGTTCCTCGCGGTGCTGGCCGCCGTCCCGAGGAGCGGCGAGTGAGCGCCGAGCAGCGCGACGCCCGCGCGCTGACCGAGCGGCTGCACGCCCTCGCGGCCGACCCCGGCGCGCACCCGCTGCTCGTCGCGCTGGACTTCGACGGCACCCTCGCGCCGCTTCAGGACGACCCGTCGGCCTCGCGCATCCTGCCCGCCGGCGTCGACGCCCTGGCCACGCTCGCCGGGCGCACCGGCCTGGAGCTGGCGCTGGTGTCGGGCCGGTCGATGGCCGACCTGCAGGCCCTCGCTCAGGTGCCCGCGGGCACGTTCCTCATCGGCAGCCACGGCGCCGAGCGTGCCCGCGTGACGACCTTCGGCCTGGACCGCGACGTCGTCGAGCTCACGCACGCGCAGGCCGACCGGCTCGCGGCCCTGGGCGCCCGGGCCGCCGCCGTGGCCCGCGGCCGCGACGGGGTGTGGGTCGAGACCAAGCCCACGGCCGTCGTCGTGCACACCCGCCTCGCCGAGCCCGACGTCGGCGCCGAGGCCGAGGCGCAGGCCCTGGCGCTGGGCACCGAGCTGGGCTGCGGCACGCTGCACGGCAAGGACGTCGTCGAGCTCACGGTGCTGCCCGCCGACAAGGGCACGGCCCTGCAGGCGCTGCGCGGCGAGCTCGGCGCACCCGTGGTGCTCTACGCGGGCGACGACGTCACCGACGAGCACGCGTTCGCCGCGCTCGGCGCCACCGACGTCACGGTCAAGGTGGGCGCCGGGCCGACCGCGGCCGCGTACCGCGTCGGGTCCCCCGACGAGGTCGTCGCGGTCCTCGCCGACCTCGCCGCCACCTGGGGACGGTGACCTCCCCGGGCACCACGGTCCCGCCGGGTGGCAGGGTGATCTGTGCCATACTGACCACGACCGAGAGGGGACTCCCCGGAGCCCGCTCTCGATCCGTGTCAGCGGAGACACAGGGCTCGAGCACGGTCCCTCCACCGACCGTGCGTTGACACTCTTCACGACGGATCGTCCGGCACGTACCTGCCGGTGAAGGGATTGATCGCTCATGGCCACGGTCACTTTCGACCACGCGACCCGGGTGTACCCGGGCACCGAGCGTCCCGCGGTGGACGCCCTCAACCTCCACATCGAGGACGGCGAGTTCCTCGTCCTCGTCGGCCCCTCGGGCTGCGGCAAGTCGACCTCGCTGCGCATGCTCGCCGGCCTGGAGGACGTCAACGCCGGCCGCATCCTCATCGGCGACCGCGACGTCACGGACGTCCAGCCGAAGGACCGCGACATCGCGATGGTCTTCCAGAACTACGCGCTGTACCCGCACATGACGGTCGCGGACAACATGGGCTTCGCCCTGAAGATCGCCGGCACGCCGAAGGCGGAGATCCGCCAGCGCGTCGAGGAGGCGGCCAAGATCCTCGACCTGTCGCAGTACCTCGACCGCAAGCCCAAGGCCCTGTCCGGCGGCCAGCGCCAGCGCGTCGCCATGGGCCGCGCGATCGTGCGTCAGCCGCAGGTGTTCCTCATGGACGAGCCGCTGTCGAACCTCGACGCCAAGCTCCGCGTGCAGACGCGTACGCAGATCGCCTCGCTGCAGCGCCGCCTCGGCGTCACCACGGTCTACGTCACGCACGACCAGACCGAGGCCCTGACGATGGGCGACCGCATCGCGGTCCTCAAGGACGGCATCCTCCAGCAGGTCGGCACGCCGCGGGACATGTACGACACGCCCGCCAACGTGTTCGTCGCCGGCTTCATCGGCTCCCCGGCCATGAACATCGGCACCTTCGCGGTGTCCGAGGGTGCCGCGGCCGTCGGCCGCTCGCGGATGGCGCTGCCCCGCGACGTCGTCGCAGGCCTCACCGAGGACGACAAGGGCCACATCACGGTCGGCTTCCGGCCCGAGTCGCTCGACGTCGTGCCCGCCGGCACGCCCGACTCGTTCCCGGTCGTCGTGAACATCGTCGAGGAGCTCGGCTCCGACGCGTTCGTCTACGGCGAGCTCACCAACGAGTTCGGCCAGGCCGCCGAGGTCCACTCCGGCGCCGGCGACGCGCAGGTCATCGTGCGCGTCGACCCCCGCCAGGTCCCCGGCAAGGGCGAGACGATCCACGTCCGCATCCGCCCCAACGAGCAGCACCTGTTCCACGCCGGCTCGGGCGAGCGCATCCCCGCCTGACGCACCGGTACGACCACGCACGAGGCGGGTCCGGGGTCATCCCGGGCCCGCCTCGTCGTCTGCCCGCCGGGCCCCCGCGGACCCGCACGGTGGCTCCGCGGAGGCCCGGCGCGCAGGTCCTACGGCCGACCTGAGAGGATCGACGCATGAGCGGCACGGCACAGCGCCTCCAGATCACGGCGGCCAACCCCGACCCGGCGCTCCTCGACCTCCCGTGGCACGTGCCGCTGGAGGACTGGCCGGCCGAGACGCTCGCGGCGCTGCCGCGGGGCATCTCCCGGCACGTGGTGCGGTTCGCCCGCATGTCGGGGCGTGTGGTGGCCATCAAGGAGATCGGCGAGACCGTCGCGTACCGCGAGTACGAGCTGCTGCGGCAGCTGCGCAAGCTCGAGGTCCCGAGCGTCGAGCCGGTCGGCGTCATCACGGGACGCCGGTCCCCCGAGGGCGAGCCCCTCGAGGCGGTGCTCATCACGCAGCACCTGCAGTTCTCGCTGCCGTACCGCGCCCTGTTCAGCCAGTCGCTGCGGCCGGACACCGCGACCCGCCTCATCGACGCCCTCGCGGTCCTGCTGGTCCGGCTGCACCTGGGCGGCTTCTACTGGGGCGACGTGTCGTTGTCGAACACGCTGTTCCGCCGCGACGCGGAGACGTTCGCCGCCTACCTCGTCGACGCCGAGACGGGCGACCTGCACGACCGGCTGACGGACGGGCAGCGCTCGTACGACCTCGAGGTCGCCCGGGTCAACATCATCGGCGAGCTCATGGACCTGCAGGCCGGGGAGTTCCTCGACGAGGACGAGGACGCCGTCGCGATCGGCGACGCCCTCGCGGCCCGGTACGGCGAGCTGTGGCGTGCCCTGACCGAGACGGAGTCCTTCGGGTTCGGCGAGCGGTGGCGCGTGCAGGCCCGCATCGACCGGCTCAACGACCTGGGTTTCGACGTCGGCGAGCTCGACATCCTCACCGACCTCGACGGCACGACCGTGCGCATCCAGCCGAAGGTCGTCGACGCCGGGCACCACTCGCGCCGGCTCATGCGCCTCACGGGCCTGGACGTGGGCGAGAACCAGGCCCGCCGGCTGCTCAACGACCTCGACGAGTTCCGGGCCACGACGGACCGGCAGGCCGAGGACGAGGCGTTCGTCGCGCACGACTGGCTGACCGACGTGTTCGAGCCCGCGGTGCGGGCGGTGCCCCGGGACCTGCGCCGCAAGCTCGAGCCCGCGCAGGTGTACCACGAGCTCCTCGACCACCGGTGGTACATGTCGCAGCAGCAGCACCGCGACGTGCCGATGGTCGAGGTCGCGCGCAGCTACGTGCAGGACATCCTGCCGACCCGACCCGACGAGCAGGCCGTGCTCGGCACGCGCCCGGAGGACCTGCGCGACGACGACGGGTACGACCCGGACCAGATGATCGGCTGACCGCAGGGCACCTGGACGGTCGTTCACCCGGTGCGCGGTTCACCCGCGGGTGACGGTGGCCGATGGGAGGGACGCAGGGGCGTCGACCGGCGTCCCCGTGCGATCCCGTGGAGGTCCTCCCGCCATGCCTGCCCCCCGTCGTCGGTTCGCCGACCTGTCCCTCCTGGTGCGCATCGGGCTGGCGTTCGCCGTGACGCTGGCCGCGCTCGTCGCCGTGTCGGCCGTGGGCGTCAACCGCCTCGGCGCGCTGGCGTCGGAGATCGAGGCCCTCGAGGAGAACGCGGTCACCCCGCAGACCTACCTGCAGAACACGCAGCGGTGGTTCCAGGCGAGCCGGGCGCGCGTGCTCGAGTACGGCATGGTCCTCGAGGAGGACCGCGCCGGTATCGACGAGGAGCGCGCCGGGTTCGACGCGCAGGCGATGGAGAACATCACCGCCTACGAGCCGTACGTGCTCGACGAGGCCGCGTACACGGCCCTGCTCGACGCGGTGGCCCGGTACCAGGACGCGTCGACCGCGATCCAGCCGACCGTCGAGGACGGGGCGATCGCCTACCACGACGCGTACGTCGAGCAGGTGCGACCCATCACCAGCGAGGTGTCCGACGCCCTGCAGGCGCTCATCGACTCGGTGTCCGCCGACGCGACCGCCCGCGTGGCCGCCGACAAGGCGACCGTCGCGGAGGCGACCGTCACGACCGTCGTCGTCGGGCTGGCGGGCGCCGGCCTGGCCGCCATCATCATCACCGTGGTCATGCGCCGCACGCGCCGCGACCTCGCGCTGGTCCGCCGGACCGCCGGTGCCATGCGCGACCGTGACCTGACGGTCGACGTGCCGATCGACACGCGCGACGAGCTCGGCCTGCTGGCGGCCGACCTCAACAGCGCGCAGGCCTCGCTGCGGGAGGCGATCTCGGGCGTGGTCTCGACGTCGCAGACCGTCGCGGCCGCCGCCGAGGAGCTCTCCGCGTCGTCGTCGCAGGTCGCGGCCGGCTCGGAGGAGACGTCGGTCCAGGCCGGTGTGGTGGCCGCGGCCGCGGAGCAGGTCAGCCGCAACGTGCAGGCCGTGGCCGCGGGTGCGGAGGAGATGGGCGCGTCGATCCGCGAGATCGCGCAGAACGCGACCGAGGCGACCCGCGTCGCCCAGTCGGCGACGGCTGCCGCGGAGACCGCCAACGAGTCGGTGGCGCGCCTGGGCACGTCGTCCGCGGAGATCGGCAACGTGGTCAAGCTCATCACGTCGATCGCCGAGCAGACGAACCTGCTGGCCCTCAACGCGACCATCGAGGCCGCCCGCGCCGGCGAGGCAGGCAAGGGCTTCGCGGTCGTCGCCGGGGAGGTCAAGGAGCTCGCGCAGGAGACCGCCAAGGCGACCGAGGACATCGCGCAGCGGGTCGAGGCGATCCAGCACGACACCACCGGTGCCGTCGGCGCGATCGGGGAGATCGGCACGATCATCGCCTCGATCAACGACTACCAGCTCACCATCGCCTCCGCGGTGGAGGAGCAGACCGCCACCACGAACGAGATGTCCCGCTCCGTCGCGGAGGCCGCGACCGGATCCGGCGAGATCGCCACGAACATCGTGGGCGTCGCCACCGCCTCCCAGACGTCCTCGCACGTGCTGGGGCAGATGGGCGCCGCGGTCAACGAGCTCGCCCAGATGTCGGAGGACCTGCGGGCCCGCGTCTCGGAGTTCCGCTTCTGAGCGGCGTCCGCCCGACCTGACAGCACGACGCCCGCCACCGGACCGGTGGCGGGCGTCGTGCGTCGGTGCTCCGCGTGCGTCGGCGCTCAGGCCGTGCGCTGCCGGGCGACCTCGTAGAGCGCGATGCCGGCCGCGACGCCGGCGTTGAGGGACTCCACGGCGGCGGCGATGGGGATCGAGGCGATCGCGTCGCACCGCTCGCGCACGAGCCGCGAGAGCCCCTTGCCCTCGGAGCCGACGACGATGACCAGGGGGTCGCCCGCGTACGGCAGCTCGCCGAGCGGCACGTCGCCACCGGCGTCGAGCCCGACGACGAACATGCCGGCCTGCTGGTACTCCCCGAGGGTGCGCGCCAGGTTCGTCGCCCGCGCGACCGGCACCCGGGCCGCGGCACCCGCGGAGACCTTCCACGCCGCGGCCGTGACGCCCGCCGCGCGCCGCTCGGGAACGAGCACCCCGTGCGCGCCGAACGCCCCGGCGGACCGCAGCACGGCGCCGAGGTTGCGCGGGTCGGTGACGCCGTCGAGGGCGACGACGAGCGGCGGCACGTCGGCCGCGTGGGCCGCGTCGAGCAGGTCGTCGGGCTCCGCGTACGCGTAGGGCGGCACCTGGATCGCGACGCCCTGGTGCACGGAGCCGTCCGTGAGGCGGTCGATCTCCGCGCGGCCGACCTCGAGCAGCGGGTAGCCGGCGTCCGCGGCGAGGCTGATGATCTCGCGCGTGCGGTCGTCGGCCTCCAGGCGGGCCGCCAGGTACACGGTCGAGACGGGGATGCCGGCGCGCAGCGCCTCGAGCACCGAGTTGCGCCCGCTGACGATCTCGTGGGTCGCGCTCGTGCGCCCGCCCCGCGAGCCGGCCGCGCTGCGCGACGCCCCCGCCGACGGCCGGCCCGAGCCGCCGGGGCGGGCCGCGACGCGCTCGGCGGCGATCTTCTTCTTGTGCGCCACGTGGTACGGGCGGTCCTCGGCCTTGGGGGTCGGCCCCTTGCCCTCGAGGGCCCGGCGGCCGTTGCCGCCGGTGCCGACGCGGGCACCCTTCTTCGAACCCGGGTTGCGGGTCGCCCCGCGCCGCTGGGAGTTGCCGGCCATCAGTCCTCCGTGCCGTCGGTGGTGGGCGCCGCCAGGGTCCAGCGGGCGCCCGTCGGGGAGTCCTCGACCACGACGCCGGCCGCCGTGAGGCGGTCCCGGATCGCGTCGGCGGTGGACCAGTCCCGGGAGGCGCGCGCGGCGGCGCGCGCCTCGATCTCGGCCTGCACGAGGGCGGCGAGCGCCCGCGCGGTGCGGTCGTCCCCGTCCGTACCGGCCCACTGCTCGCTCGTCGGGTCGAGCCCGAGCACGTCGAGCATCGCACGGACGGCGACCATCGCGCCGCGCGCGGCGGTGTCGTCGCCCGCGGCGAGCGCGCTGTTGCCCGCGCGCAGGGTCTCGTGCACGACCGCGAGCGCGGCCGGCACGTTGAGGTCGTCGTCCATCGCGGCGGCGAAGGCCGCGGGCAGCGCGACCGTGGCGACCTCGTCGGGCGTCGCGGCACCGGTGCGCTCGGCGGCGCGCTGCACGAAGCCCGCGAGCCGCTCCCAGGTCGCCTCGGACTCGCGGAGGGTGTCCTCGGTCCACTCGAGCATGGAGCGGTACTGCACGGCGGTCAGGGCGTACCGCAGCACGACGGGGCGGACCTTCTCGAGCACGGCGGTGACGAGCAGCCCGTTGCCGAGCGACTTGCTCATCTTGGCCCCGCCCTGCGTGACCCAGCCGTTGTGCAGCCAGTACCGGGCGAACCCGTACCCGGCGGCGCGGGACTGGGCCTGCTCGTTCTCGTGGTGCGGGAAGCGCAGGTCGAGCCCGCCGCCGTGGATGTCGAACTCCTCGCCGAGGTACCGGTGCGCCATCGCGGAGCACTCGAGGTGCCAGCCGGGACGGCCGCGGCCGAAGGGCGTGTCCCAGGCGGCCGTGGCGGGCTCGCCGGGCTTGGCGGCCTTCCAGAGCGCGAAGTCGTGCGGGTCGCGCTTGTCGCCGGGGTGCGCGTCGTCGGGGGCGTCGACCATGGCCTCGACGCGCTGGTTGGTCAGCGAGCCGTACGCGGGCCAGGAGCCGACGTCGAAGTACACGTCGCCGGGGCCCGCGACGTACGCGTGGCCGCGCTCGACGAGGCGCTCCATGAGCTCGACCATCGCGGGCACGTGCCCCGTCGCGCGAGGCTCGTAGGTGGGGGGCAGCACGCCGAGCGCGTCGTAGGCGGCCGTGAAGGCCCGCTCGTGCGTCATGGCCCACGCCCACCACGGCTCGCCCGCGGCGGCGGCCTTGGCGAGGATCTTGTCGTCCACGTCCGTCACGTTGCGCACGAGCGTGACCTGCGTGCCGCCGCGACGCAGCCAGCGCACCAGCACGTCGAACGCGATCACGGGGCGCAGGTGGCCGACGTGCGGGGGTGCCTGGACGGTGGCGCCGCACAGGTACACGCCGACGCGCCCCTCGTGGAGGGGGACGAAGTCGCGCACCGTCTGGGTGCCGCTGTCGAACAGCCGCAGGGTCACCGGCCCAGGCTACCGGGGCGCCGGGGCCCGCCCGGACGTGTCAGCCGATGCCGACGCCCTCGCCGCGGTACGTGGGGACGGTGGCCTCGACGCGGTCGCCCCGCACGAGGTGCACGTGGTCGACGTGCTCCATGACCTCGCCGGCCTTGGCGTGCCGGAACCAGACGCGGTCGCCGACGCGCAGGTCGGCGCCCGTGGGCACGCGCAGCGGGGTCTGGACCTCGCCGGCGCCCTCCCGGCCGGCCAGGCGCAGGCCGGCGGGCGCGACGGGTCGGGGCAGGCGGCTGCGGGCCGCCGGGCCGGACGCCACCCAGCCGCCGCCGGTCACGGTCGCCCACCCCGGACCGGGCACGCGGACGACGTCGAGGCCGACGAACGCGGCGGGGCGGGGCGTGAAGGCCCGGTAGTCGTCGAAGAGCGTGGGGGCGAGCAGCCCGGAGCCGGCGGTGACCTCGGTGACCCGGGCCGCCGGCGCGCTGGTCTCGAGCGAGCCCGTGCCGCCGGAGTTCACGAGCGGCAGGGCCCGGCCCAGCTCCTGCTCGACGGCGTCGACGACGTCGCGGCGCCGGTGCGCGAGCTCGGCGACCGAGGCGCGCTTGACGAGGCGCACGAGGGGGTCGGTGTCGGGCATCCCGGCGACCTGGGCCTCGTAGAGCATGACGCCGCGCACCGCCAGCCCGTCACGGGCCGTGAGGGCGCGCACGAGCGCGACCGCGTCGGCGGGCGTGCGCACGGGTGAGCGGCGCACGCCCAGGTGCAGCGCCAGCGGGCCGCGTCCGACCCGCAGCGAGGCGTCGACGTCGAGGCAGACGCCCAGCGTCCCGCCGTGCCGCCGCGCGGCGTCGGCGAGCGGGGCGGCCTGGGCGTCGTCGTCGACCATGAACGTCACGGCGGACGCGGCGGCGGGCGAGGACGCGACCGCGGCGATGCCCGCCCGGTCGACGGTCGGGTAGCCGAGCAGGACGTCGTCGACGCCGTGGTCGACGAGGTGGCGGGCCTCGGCGGGCGAGTAGGCCATGACGCCCGCGGTGCCGGGGTGCGCGAGCGCCCGGTCCAGGAGGGCCCGCACGCGCACCGACTTCGTGGCGACGCGCACGGGCACGCCGCCCGCACGCCGCACGAGGTCGTCCGCGTTGGCGTCGAACGCGTCGAGGTCGACGACGACGAGCGGTGCGGCGAGGCCGGCCGTGGCGGCACCGAGCCGCGCGCCGAGGGTCCCGGCGGCTGCCGGGCGGCGTGCGGCGTCGGCGCCCACGCTCACACGAGGGCCGGCCGGTCCCCCGCCTCGTCGTCCGCGTCGGGCACGGCGACCAGGTGGTGGCCGGCCGCCGGCTCGGCCGCGGGCGTCCCGCTCTCGCCCGGGGCCGTGCTGCCGGCGGGCGCCGTCTGGGACGCGAGGAACTGCGCGAACAGGTGCAGGCCGTCGAGGGCCGCCTCCTCGTCGTCGTCCACGAGCCAGGCGAGCGAGAACCCGTCGATGGCGGCGATGATCGACCGGGCGAGGCGTTCGCGCGGCGCCGTCCAGACGATGCCGGCGGCCTGCTCGATCTCGCTGAGGAACAGGTCGGCGGCCCCCCAGCTCAGCCGGTACTGCTCGGCCCCGACCTGCTTGAGCTCGGCGTGCCGCAACGAGACCGTGGTGAGCTCGTAGGTGAGCAGCTGCGGCCCCCGGGTGCTGCGGATGTTGTGCCACAGCGTCTCGACGACGCGGCGCATGAGGACGCCGACGTCGTTGGAGTCGGGCATCTCCGCCACGCCGCGGACCATGTTGCGCTCGGTGATGGTGTGGGCCATCGCGCGCAGCAGCTCGTCCTTGTCCTGGAAGCAGTAGTGCACGACCCCCAGCGACACGCCTGCCTCGGCAGCCACGGCACGCACGGTGGCGGCTTCGATCCCGTCGCGCGTGGCGACGGTCAGTGCTGCCTCGACGAGCTGCTCACGGCGTTCGGCCACCGGCAGTCGGTTCACGGGCCCCTCCTTGCGACGAACGGCGACGCGTACCCCCCCGGCCGCGTGCTCGGTGGACATCATCTCATCTGTCGTCATGACATTGGTCAAGTCGTTCGAACACTTGACCTGGACAACCGACCACGTCGATCCTGGCATCGCGATGGTCCGTCCGGCTGCCACGACGACGTGGGAGAACTGGGCACGCACGGCGTGCGCCGCTCCCGTCAGGGTCGTGCGCCCGCGCGACGAGGACGAGGTCGTCGCGGCCGTCCTGGCCGCACGGCGCGACGGTCTGCGGGTGCGGGTGGTCGGCGCCGGGCACTCCTTCACACCCGCCGCCGCGACCGACGGCGTCCTGCTCCGGCTCGACGCGCTGCGCGCCGTGGAGCGCGTGCGCACCCGCCCCGACGGCACCGCGCGGGTGACCGTCGGCGCCGGCGTCCGGCTGCGCGAGCTCAACGCGACGCTCGCGGCCCGCGGCCTGGCCATGCCCAACCTCGGCGACATCGACCACCAGAGCCTGGCGGGTGCCGTGAGCACCGGCACGCACGGCACCGGCGGCCGGCTGCCCGGCCTCGCGGCCCAGGTCGTCGGCGCACGGCTGGTCACGGCGCGCGGCGACCTGGTCGACGTCGACGCCGGCACCGACCGGGGGCTGCTCGAGCTCGCGCGCCTCGGCCTGGGCACCGCGGGCGTCCTCGTGGCGCTGACCGTCGAGGTGGTCCCCGCGTTCCGCCTGCTGGCGACCGAGCGCCCGGCCCGCCTGCCCGCGGTGCTCGAGAGCCTCCAGGAGGACGTCGACGCCCACGACCACCTGGAGTTCTACTGGTTCCCGCACACCGACCGCGCGCTGGTCAAGGTCGACGACCGCGCGCCCGACGACGTCGACCTGCCGCTGCCGCGCCTGCGCCGCCTCGTCGACGACGAGCTGCTCGCCAACGGCGCGTTCGGGCTCGTCTGCGCCGTCGCCGGGGCGCGTCCCTCGCTCGCACCCCGGCTCAACGCCGTCGCCGCGCGCGGGCTCGCCGCCCGCCGGTACACCGCCCGCTCCGACCGCGTCCTCGTCTCGCCCCGCCGCGTCCGGTTCCGCGAGGCCGAGCACGCCGTGCCCCGCGAGCACGTCGCCGACGTCGTGCGGGAGGTCGACGCCTGGGTCCGCCGCACCGGGGAGCCGGTGCCGTTCCCGGTGGAGGTGCGCTTCGCGGCCGCCGACGACGTGTGGCTCTCGACCGCCCACGGCCGCCCGACCGCGTACGTCGCGGTGCACCAGAACGTCCGGCTGCCGCACACCCGGTACTTCGACGCCGTCGAGCGGATCGTCGCCGAGGTCGGCGGCCGGCCGCACTGGGGCAAGCTCCATGGCCTCGACGCGGCCCGGCTGGCACCGCTGTACCCCCGGTTCGCCGACGCCGTCGCGGTGCGGCGGCGCGTCGACCCGGACGGGCTGTTCGCCAACCCCTACGTGGACCGCGTCCTGGGCCCGGTGGCCTGAGACACCGCCGCCGGCGGGCCGCCGCGGCACGCAGCAGGTCCCACGACGGTGCGGATCTCCGCCTTTCGGGTGACCGCCGCACCCGTGGCGCGCCGGCCCCGACCGGTCCAGGGTGGCGGGGTGCCGCACAGGAGCAGGGCCGTCGTCGCGCACGCGCCGGGAGGGCCCGAGGTGCTGCGGGTCGTCGAGGTGGACGTGCCGGACCCGGGGCCCGACGAGGTGCTCGTCGAGGTGCACGCCGCGGGCGTCGGCCACGGCGACCTGGACGCCCACCGACCCGGCCCGGGCCCCGGCGGGACCGTGCGCCTCGGCGTGGAGGTCGCGGGCGTCGTGCGGGCCGTGGGGTCCGCGGTCCGGTGGTTCTCCACCGGCGACGAGGTCGTCGCCTGGCCCGTCGTCGGTGGCTGCGCCGACCTCGTCGTGGCCCCCGAGCGGGTGCTGGTGCGCCGCCCGCCGGGCCTGCCGGCGCCCGCCGCGGCGGGTCTGCTGGCCGCGGGTGCGGCAGCGCTGCACGCCGTCGACGTGACCGGCGTCGGCGCGCACGACGTGGTGCTCGTGCACGGCGGGTCGGGCGGCGTGGGACGCATGGCCGTCCAGCTGTGCGCGCTGCGCGGCGCTCGCGTCGTGACGACGGTCTCGCCGCAGCACGTGACGTGCCTCGACCGGTACGGCGCCGTCCCGATCCCCTCCGGGCCGGGCCTGCTCGACCGGGTCCGGGCCGCCGCGGCCCCCGACGACCGCGTCGACGTGGCGATCGACACCACGGGCACCGTCGAGGCGCTGGACGCCTCGGTCGCCCTCGTCGCGGACCGCACCCGCGTCGTCACCTTCCCGGCCTCCGCAGGCGCCGCCGCGCTGGGGGTGCGCGCCCTCGGGCCGGACGCGGGGCGCGGGGCGGGCCTGCAGGAGGCCGCGCGGGCTCACCTGTCGGCGCTCGCCGCGGACGGGGCGCTGGACGTGCACGTCGCCGCGACGTTCCCGCTCGCCGACGTCGCCGACGCCCACCGGCTCCTGGGCACGCGCCGCGCCGGCGGGAAGGTCGTCCTGCTCACCGGCCCCTGAGCCCCGGCGGGCGGGCCGGTGCGGGCCGGGTCAGCGCCGGCCGGGGATCGGCGGCTCGCCGCCGGCCGGGGGGCTCACGACGTCGACGGGGCGCTGGTGCTCGTCGACGGTGCGCAGGCCACGGACCGTGGCCTCGAGCGTCTCGAACGACACCCGCACCCGCGGTCGCACCGGCAGCACGGCGCGACGCTGCGGGAGTCCGTCGGCGCGGACCTCCACGTCCGCGTCACCGCGCACGGTCGAGCTCGTCATGCGCACACCACCCACCGGAGTCACGTCGTCGGACGGTACCGGGGATTCGTCCGGTTTGCGAGGAGAGTCCCCTGCCGGATCAGCCGTGGCCCACGATCACGCGGGTCGGGGCGGCGGCGCCGTGGGGATCGTCACGCACGGCGGCCTGCGCCCTCCGGGCCCGCGGCACCGATCCCCGCCGCGTGCGCCGCCAGCTCGTCGACGACCGTGCGCACGACGAGGCGCTCGGCGCGGTCGGCACGCACCAGGGCGTCGATGCGCCGCCCGGCGCGCACCCCGACGAGCGGCAGCAGCCGCAGCCGCACGCCGTCCGCCGCCCGGGTCGTCCACCGCGGCAGCAGGCTGACCCCGTGACCGGCCTCCACGAGCGCCTCGGCCACGTGGAAGTCGTTGATGCGGTGCACGACCGTGGGTGCGGCGCCCGTGCCCGCCGCGACGGCAGCCAGCACCGTCGCCACCGGGAACCCCTCCCGCACGGCGATCCACCGCGCGTCGGCCAGGTCGGCCGGCGCCACGTGGTCGCGGTCCGCGAGCGGGTGGTCCAGCGGCACGGCGACGTCCAGCGGCTCGCGCAGCAGCGGCACCACCCGTACGCCCGGGCCCCAGTCGTGGCTGCGGTCGGGGCGGTGCGCGACCACCACGTCGATCCGGTCCGTCAGCGCCGCGAACGCGTCCTGCGCGACGTCCTCGTCGACGCACCGGACCTCGACCCCGTCGAGCCGTGCCACCCGGGTCAGCAGGCCCGGGAGGAGCATCTGCGCGCCGCTCGCGAACGCCGAGACGGTCACCGTGCCCTGCGGGCGGGCGGCGAACGCGTCGCAGGCCGCCCGGGCCCGCTCGAGGGCGACCGCCACGTCCAGGGCGGCGTCGGCGAGCGCGTCGCCCGCGGGGGTCAGCCGCAGGCCGCGTCCCACCCGCTGCGTCAGGGGCACACCCACCTCGCGCTGCAGGACCGCGATCTGCTGGGACACTGCGGACGGCGTCAGGTGCCGCACGGCGGCGGCGGCGGTGACCCCGCCGTGGGTGCGCACCGCGCGCAGCGTCGCCAACGCCTGCGGATCCATGCAGCGACGCTACACGGACGATGCAGCACTGTGCGATGGTGCTGCATCGTCGCGCTGCCGCAGACTGCCAGGCATGCCGCTGACCCACCGCCTGCTCGCTCTCGTCGTCGCGGTGACGTGGGGCCTGAACTTCCTCGCGATCCACGCGACGCTCGCGCAGATGCCGCCCTTCCTGGCGGGCTCGGTGCGGTTCGCCGTCATCGCCGTCCCCACCCTGCTCCTCGTGCCCCGCCCGGCCGTCGCCTGGCGCTGGCTGCTCGGGTACGGGCTCGGGTTCGGCGTGCTGCAGTTCGCGTTCCTCTACCTGGCCATGGACAGCGGCATGCCCACGGGTCTCGCGTCGCTCGTGCTGCAGTCGTCCGCGCCGTTCACCGTGCTGCTCGCCGCGGTCCTGCTGCGCGAGCGCCTGACCGGCCGGCAGGGGCTCGGCGTCGCGGTGGCCGTCGCCGGGCTGGCGGGCATCGCGGTGCACCGCGCGCAGCTCGACGGCGGCGCCACCCTGCTGCCGGTGCTGCTCACGCTGTGCGGCGGGCTGGGCTGGGCCCTGGGCAACCTCGCCAACCGGCAGGCCCGCCCCGACTCCTCGTTCCGGCTCATGCTCTGGATGTCGGTCGTGCCGCCGCTGCCCATGCTCGCGCTGTCCCTCGTCGTCGAGGGGCCCGGGCGCATCGCCGACGCGTTCACCGGGCTCACCAGCCCCACGGGGCTGCTCGCGCTCGCCGGGCTGGCCTACACCGTGCTGGTCGCCACCCTCGTCGGCACGGGCGTGTGGACGTGGCTCATGGCGCGCCACCCGTCCAGCGTCGTGGCGCCGTTCTCGATGCTCGTGCCCGTCGTCGGCATCGGGGCGTCGTGGCTCGTGCTGCGCGAGCCCACCGAGCCGGTCGAGCTGGCCCTGGGTGCGCTGGTCGTGGGCGGCGTCCTGCTGGGCAGCAGCCGCCCCCGGTCCCGCACGACGCCCCCGGCGCCCGGGGCTCCGTCCGCTCCCCCGCCGGCCGACCCGGCGACCGGGCGCCCTCTCGACGGGCCTGCCGTCGCGGTCAGCCCGCTGCGCTGACGCCGTCCGCCGCGCCCGGCGGGACCGCCGGACCGGTCGCCACGAGGAGCGCCGTGGCGACCGCCGCGACGCCCTCGCCACGGCCCGTCAGTCCCAGCCCGTCCGTCGTGGTGCCCGAGACGGAGACCGGGGCCCCCACGGCCGCGGAGAGGGCCTCCTGCGCCTCCGCCCGGCGCGTGCCGACCTTGGGCCGGTTGCCCACCACCTGCACGGCCACGTTGCCGACCGAGAAGCCCGCGGCCCGCACGAGCCGGGCCGCCTCCGCGAGGATCGCCGTGCCCGCCGCCCCCGCCCAGCGCGGGTCCGACGTGCCGAACTGCGCACCGAGGTCGCCCAGGCCCGCCGCGGACAGCAGCGCGTCGGCCGCGGCGTGCGCGGCGACGTCCGCGTCGGAGTGCCCCGCGAGCGGGCGCTCGCCCGGCCACGCCAGGCCGGCCACGTGCAGCACCGCCCCCGGCGCCGGGTCGGGGTCGAAGGCGTGCACGTCCACGCCGATGCCGGTCCGCACGTCCATCAGGCCTCCTCGTCGGCACGGGCGCCCGACCGGGCGCCGTGCAGCAGCTCCGCGACCGCGACGTCCCGCGGCGTGGTGATCTTGGCGGCGGCCTCCTCGCCGGCGACGACCCACACGGCCGCGCCCGCGTCCTCGACGAGCCCCGCGTCGTCGGACGCCGCCGTGGCCTCGTCGCCCGCGCGCCCGGCCCCGTCGGCGTGGGCGCGCACGAGGACGTCGCGGCGGAAGCCCTGCGGCGTCTGCACGGCTCGCAGCTGCGCCCGGGGCACCGTCTCGACCACCGGCCACCCCGCGTCGCCGTGCGGGTCCCCCACGCGCTTGACCGTGTCGACCACCGCGAGCCCCGGGACGACCGCGTCGTGCCCGGCGCGCACGGCGTCGATCACGCGCGCCACGAGACCGGCGGTCGCGAACGCGCGCGCGGCGTCGTGCACGAGGACCACGTCGACGTCGTCGCCGAGCGCCGCGAGGCCCGCCGCCACGGACTCCTGCCGCGTGCGCCCGCCGACCACCACGTCGACACGCGCGTCGCCCGTGCCGACCACCTGCAGCGCCCGCAGGAGGTCCGCCCGGTGCTGCGCGGGAGCCGTGACCACGAGGTGCACGACCCGGGAGCCGTCCGCGCCGCGCGCCGCGAGCAGCGCGCGGGCGGCGTGGACGACCAGCGGCGCCCCGGCGACGGGCACGAGGGCCTTCGGCAGGGCGTGCCCGAGGCGGGACCCGCTGCCCGCGGCGGTCAGGACGGCGGCGACGCTCATCGGTGCTCGGGTGCCCCTCGGGTGGTGTCCGGACATGACGACGGCCCGGGTCGCCCCGGGCCGTCGGTCAGGTGTGTCAGGAGGCGAGGACCTCGTCGAGGATGGCCTCGGCCTTGTCCTCCTCGGTGTGCTCGGCCAGCGCGAGCTCCGAGACGAGGATCTGACGGGCCTTCGCCAGCATGCGCTTCTCGCCGGCGGAGAGCCCGCGGTCGGCGTCGCGGCGCGACAGGTCGCGCACGACCTCGGCGACCTTGATGACGTCGCCCGACTGGAGCTTCTCGAGGTTCGCCTTGTAGCGGCGCGACCAGTTGGTGGGCTCCTCGGTGTACGGCGCCCGGAGGACCTCGAACACGCGGTCCAGACCCTCCTGGCCGACGACGTCGCGGACACCCACGAGATCGACGTTCTCCGCCGGGACCTCGATGGTGAGGTCACCGTGCGCGACCTTGAGCTTGAGGTAGATCTTGTCCTCGCCCCGGATGGTCCTCGTCTTGATCTCTTCGATCTTGGCTGCACCGTGGTGCGGGTAGACGACGGTCTCCCCAACAGTGAAAGTCATCTGCAGGTGTCCCCTTTCGCAGACGACTATGCTAACACGCTCCCATCGGGCCGAACCGGGCCAGACCCCCGCAGAACCGCATCAACACGCTGGTCAGCGCGCCCGGGTGCCACCCGCTCAGCCGTCGGCGGACCCCCTCCGGGCAGCCTTCCGGCCCGCGACGGTCACCCGGACGGGTGTACCGACGACCCGTCCGACGCCTCGTCCGACGCCCGGCCCGGGGCGCCCGACGACTCCCCGCCGCCCCCGTCCGGGCCGCCTGCGGCACATCGCGCGACCCGGGACCCACGTCCCGTACGGACGCACCGAGGACGTGCACGGGGCCGGTACTGTGGGGACGGCGTGCGGTGCGTCGTCGACGTCGCCGCGCACCGGCTGGACACCGTCGAAGACACCGGCACCGCACCGCGGTGCCCGCGCGCCCGCCGCGCGAGACCGCGAGCAGGAGATGCCGTGAACCCGCCCCGCACCCGCCGCCCCGCCCGCCTCGCGAGCGCCCTCGTCGGCATGGTCGCCGCCACGGCGCTCGCCGGCTGCTCGGCGACCAACCCGATCACGACGATCGGCGACTACGAGGCCTCCGACGGCCTGGGTGTCACGCTCGGCGACGTCCGCGCGGTCAACCTCCTCGTCGTCACCGCCGAGGAGGGCGGCCCCGGCACCCTCGCCGGTGCGCTCGCCAACGGCGGCTCCGAGGACGTCACGGTCACGCTGCAGCTCGCGGGCGCCGAGCCCGTGGACGTCGACGTCCCCGCCGAGCAGACCGTGCTCATGGGGGCCACCGGCGCGCCGGAGCGCTACCTGCTCGCCGAGGTCACCACCGACGCCGTCGACGGGCGCCCGGGCGGCACCACGACCCTGAACCTGGCCACGGACGCCGACGGCGACGTGTCGGTCGCGATCCCCGTGGTCGACGGCACCCTCCCCGAGTACGCCGACCTCGTGCCGACGGCCGAGCCGACGCCGGAGCCGACCGAGGAGCCCGCGCCGGAGCCCACGGACGCACCGACCGAGGAGCCCGCGCCGACCGCCGAGCCCACCTCCTGACACCCGGCGCCCCGCACCCCGCGCACCCGCGCCCACGCACGAGGGCCGGGCAGGTCTGGTGACCTGCCCGGCCCTCGTCGTCGGTGGGCGCGCCCGCTCAGGCGGCGCGGCGCGCCCGCCCGCCGGTCACCCGAAGCGGCCCGAGATGTAGTCCTCGGTCGCCTTCTCGCGCGGCGAGGAGAACATCGTCGCCGTGTCGTCCATCTCGATGAGCCGGCCCGGCTTGCCCGTGCCCGCGATGTTGAAGAACCCCGTGCGGTCGGACACGCGCGCCGCCTGCTGCATGTTGTGCGTGACGATGACGATCGTGTAGTCCGACTTCAGCTCGGCGATGAGGTCCTCGATCGCGAGCGTGGAGATCGGGTCGAGGGCCGAGCACGGCTCGTCCATGAGCAGGACCTGCGGGCGCACCGCGATCGCGCGCGCGATGCACAGGCGCTGCTGCTGCCCGCCCGACAGGCTCGACCCCGGGCGCTCCAGGCGGTCCTTGACCTCGTTCCACAGGTTCGCGCCGCGCAGCGAGGCCTCGACCAGGTCCTGCTGGTCGCCCTTGGCCATGCGGCGGTTGTTGAGCTTGACGCCCGCGAGCACGTTGTCGGCGATCGACATGGTGGGGAACGGGTTGGGCCGCTGGAAGACCATGCCGATCTGGCGGCGCACGGTCACCGGGTCCACGTCCTGGCCGTAGAGGTCCTGGCCGTCCATGAGGGCCTTGCCGGTCACGCGCGCACCGGGGATCACCTCGTGCATGCGGTTGAGGGTGCGCAGGAACGTGGACTTGCCGCAGCCCGACGGGCCGATGAGGGCCGTGGCCTGCCGGGGCTCGATGGCCATCGTGACGCCCTCGACGGCGAGGAAGTCGCCGTAGTAGACGTCGAGGTCAGAGACGTCGATCCGCTTCGACATGGGTGGAGTCCTTCCTGGGGGCCGGCTCGCGCCGACGGGTCAGCGGGCGCCCTTGGGCGCGAACCAGCGGCTGATCAACCGGGCGAGCAGGTTGAGCGCCATGACGACGAGGATGAGGGTGAGGGCGGCGGCCCACGCGCGGTCGATGCCCGTGCCGCCGGACTCGTACTGGCGGTACGCGAACACCGGCAGGGTCGCCATGCGGCCCTCGAACAGGTCCCAGTTGACCTGCGTGACGAGACCGACCGTGAGCAGCAGCGGGGCGGTCTCGCCGATGACGCGCGCGACGGAGAGCATGATGCCGGTGACGATGCCCGCGGCGGCCGTGCGCAGCACGACCTTGACGATCGTCAGCCACTTCGGCACGCCCAGCGCGTACGACGCCTCGCGCAGCTCGTTCGGCACGAGGCGCAGCATCTCCTCGACCGAGCGGATCACGACGGGCGTCATGAGCAGCGCGAGAGCCACGGCACCCATGATGCCCGCACGGAACGCCGGGCCCAGGATGAGAGTGAACAGCGCGAACGCGAACAGGCCGGCGACGATCGACGGGATGCCCGTCATGACGTCGACGAGGAACGTGATCGCGCGCGCCAGCGGTCCGCGGCCGTACTCGACGAGGTAGATCGCCGTGAGCAGGCCGATCGGCACGGAGATGACCGCCGCGGCCAGCGTGATCACCAGGGTGCCGACGAGCGCGTGCTGGATGCCGCCCTCGGTCATCGCGCCGAAGACGCCGACCATGTCGGTGGTGAGGAACTCCCACGAGAAGGCCGCGGCACCCCGGGTGACGACGAGCAGCACCAGGGAGACCAGCGGGATCAGCGCGAGCAGGAACGCCCCGGTCACGAGGGTCGTGGCGAGCCGGTCGGCGGCGCGCCGCGGCCCCTCGACGATGCGCGAGGTGACCGTGAGCCCGATCGCGAAGAGCACCGCGCCGAGCGCGACCACGCCCGCGACGGTCGGCGTGCCCAGCACCAGCAGCAGCACGAGGGCCACGCCCAGGGCGGCGACCGCCGCGACCGGCGTCGCCCAGCGGGGCAGCCGGCCGTGCGACGTGTCGACGAGCTGCACGGGGGCGGGGACCATGTCGACGGCCATCAGTTCGCTCCGGAGAACTCGGCGCGGCGCGCGATGATCCAGCGCGCGGCGAAGTTGACGACGAACGTGATGACGAACAGCGCGAGACCGGTCGCCACCAGCGCGCTCACGGACAGGCCGCTCGCCTCGGGGAACTTCGACGCGATGTTCGCCGCGATCGTCTGGTGCTGGCCCGGCTGCAGCAGGGCGAAGGAGTACAGGAACCCGGGCGAGATCACCATGAGCACCGCCATCGTCTCGCCGAGCGCACGACCCAGGCCGAGCATCGAGGCGGAGATGACGCCCGAGCGCCCGAACGGCAGGACGGCCTGGCGGACCATCTCCCAGCGGGTGGCGCCCAGCGCGAGCGACGCCTCCTCGTGCAGGCGCGGCGTCTGGAGGAACACCTCGCGCGAGACCGCCGTGATGATCGGCAGGATCATCACCGCCAGGACGATCCCGGCCGACATGATGTTCTTGGCCGGCGCCGTGTAGTCCGCGAGCAGCGGGATGAAGCCGAGCGTGCCCGACAGCCACTCGAAGAACGGGCCGACGACGTCGAGCAGCCACAGGGCGCCCCACAGGCCGTACACGACCGACGGGATCGCGGCGAGCAGGTCGATGAGGTAGCCCAGGCCCTGCGCGAGCCGGCGCGGCGCGTAGTGCGAGATGAAGAGCGCGATGCCCACCGACACCGGCACGGCCAGCACGAGCGCCAGCACCGACGCGAGCAGGGTGCCGAAGACCAGGGGCCCGACGTACTCGAGCATCGAGTCGCCGTTGAACCAGGAGATCTCGCCGAGCTCCTCGGCGGACGCCGTCAGGGCCGGCCACGCCTCGATGACGAGGAACACCGCGACGGCGGCGAGGGTGACGAGGATGAGGACGCCGGCGGTGGTCGACAGGCCGGCGAAGACCTTGCTCGCGACGCGTCCGGTGGACACGTCGGCGCGCTCGAGCCCGGCGTCCTCGGTCGGGGGCGAGGAGGTCCCGTGCGGGGGGGTGGCGGTGACGGCCACGGCTGCTCCGGAGGGTGCGGGGGGCGGGGAGGGTGGGGGCGTGACCGCGTGCGCGGCGTCGCCGGGCAGGGCGGAAGCCGCCCCGGGGCGCTGGGCCCCGGGACGGCTCCCGTCGGTGGCGGTCACAGGTGGGCCGGTTCTCAGCCCGCCAGCGCGATCGCGTCGATCGCGGCCATGACCTCGGTGCGCAGGTCGTCCGAGATCGGCGCCGAGCCGGCGACCGTCGGGTCGGCGGCGCGCTCCTGGCCCTCGGGGCTGGCGACGTAGGTCAGGTACGCCTTGACGTTGTCCACGTCGGCCTGGTCCTCGTACACCGAGCAGGCGATCGAGTAGGACATGAGGACCAGCGGGTAGGCGCCCGCGGCGGTCGTGGTGCGGTCGAGCTCGACGACCAGGCGGTTCGCCGTGGCGTCCTCGGCGCGCGGGGACGCGTCCACGACGGCGGCGGCGGCCTCGGCGGAGAACGGCACGTACTCCTCGCCGACCTTCAGCGCGACCGTGCCCAGGTCACCGGCGCGCGAGGCGTCGGCGTAGCCGATCGCACCCTCGGCACCCGTCACCGTGTCGATGACGCCCTGCGTGCCCTGGCCGGACTGCGTGCCGGTGATCGGCCAGTCGCCGCTGGCCTCGTGCGGCCACGCGCCGTCCGAGGCGGCCTCGAGGTACTCCGTGAAGTTCTCCGTGGTGCCGGACTCGTCGGACCGGTTCACGGGGATGATGTCGATCGCCGGGAGCTCGACGTCCGGGTTCTCGGCCGCGATGGCCGCGTCGTCCCAGGACGTGATGTCGCCGTTGAAGACCTTCGCGATCGTCTCGGCCGACATGTTGATGTGCTCGGCGTCGACGTCGGGCAGGTTGTAGACGACGGCGATCGGGGAGATGTAGAGCGGGACCTCGATGGCCTCGCCGCCGTAGCAGCGCTCCGTGGCCTGGGCCAGCTCCTCCTCGTCGAGCGCCGCGTCGGACCCGGCGAGCTGGACGGCACCGGCGAGGAACTGCTCGCGGCCGCCGCCCGAGCCGATGGCGTCGTAGCTGACCGCGACGCCCGGCTGCTGCTCGTTGAAGCCGGCGATCCAGCCGGCGACCGCGTTCTCCTGCGACGTCGCACCGGCCGCGGCGAGCGAGCCCGAGAGCTCGGCTGCGGCGCCGTCACCGGTCGCGCCCGGCTCCTCGGACGAGCCCGAGGAGCACGCGGCGAGAGTCAGGGCGAGCGCGCCCGTGAGGGCCACGGCGCCGAGACGGCTGTGGGGGGTGAGCTTCACTGTGTCCCATCCTGTCGGTCCGCGCGCACCGGTCGGTGCGCGGCCGTGACCGACGCTAGGGAGGGCAGGTGACCGGATCGGCGGCCCTCGGTGAACCCCGGATGAACGCTGGTCGACCAGACACCGGTCCAGGTCCGTCCGGACCCCCGCGAGGCCCGTCAGGGTCGCAGGCGTGTGAGCGCGCTCACTCCTCCGAGCCGTCGGACAGCTTGTAGCCCAGCCCGCGCACCGTGGTCAGCAGCGCCGGCGTCGACGGGTCCGGCTCGATCTTCGCCCGGATGCGCTTGACGTGGACGTCGAGGGTCTTGGTGTCCCCCACGTAGTCCGACCCCCACACCCGGTCGATGAGCTGGCCGCGGGTCAGCACGCGCCCCGGGTTGCGCAGCAGGATCTCGAGCAGCTCGAACTCCTTGAGCGGGAACGCCACCTGGTGCCCGTCGACGTGCACGGTGTGCCGGTCCACGTCCATGCGGACCGGGCCGACCTCGAGCGTGCCGTCGTCCTCCAGGTCGTCCGCCGTCGCGGGGCGCCCCGCGGACCGTCGGCGCAGCACCGCCCGGATGCGGGCCAGCAGCTCGCGCGACGAGTACGGCTTCGTCACGTAGTCGTCCGCGCCGAGCTCCAGGCCCACGACCTTGTCGATCTCGTCGTCCTTGGCCGTGAGCATGATGACGGGCACGTCGGAGTCCTGCCGCAGGCGACGGCAGACCTCCGTGCCGGGCAGGCCCGGCAGCATGAGGTCGAGCAGCACGAGGTCCGCGCCGTGCTCGGCGAACCGGTCGAGCGCCTCGGGGCCCGTCGCGGCGGTCACCACGTCGTACCCCTCACGGGCCAGCAGGTACGACAGGGGGTCGCGGTAGGACTCTTCGTCCTCCACGAGAAGGATGCGGGTCACACGGTGCTCCTGGTCGCTGGCCGGCCGTCGGCCGGTCGGTCGGTGCCGCGCGGGGCGGCGGGGGTGGTCGTCGCGGCGGCCCCGTCGGGGGGCGGCGCGTCGGGGGTCGCAGGTGCCTCGCGGACGTCGGCCGCGGGCGCGTCCGCCGGGTCGTCGCCCTGGTCGGCCACGGGCAGGCGCAGCGTGAACGTCGAGCCGCGGCCCGGCTGCGACCACACGCTCACGTCACCGCCGTGGTCGGCCGCGACGTGCTTGACGATCGACAGGCCCAGCCCGGTGCCGCCGGTGTCCCGCGAGCGCGCGGGGTCGACCCGGTAGAACCGCTCGAAGACGCGCTCCTGGTCGGCCGCGGCGATGCCGATGCCCTCGTCGACGACCGCGACCTCCACGAGGTGGCCGCGGCGCTTGACGCCGACGCCGACGGACGTGCCGTCCGGCGAGTACGCCACGGCGTTGTCCAGCAGGTTGCGCACCGCGGTGACCAGCAGCGCGTGGTCGCCGAAGACGACGACGCCGGTGTCCCCGCCGGCGCTGAGCCGGACCTGCTTGGCGTCCGCGCCGGTGCGGGCCCGGTCGAGGGCCTCGGCGACGACGGCGTCGACGCTCACGGGCGCGACGTCCTCCAGGGCGCCCGCGACCTGGAGGCGGGACAGCTCGATGATCTCGTGCACGAGGGCCGACAGCCGCGTCGCCTCCGCCTGCATGCGCCCGGCGAACCGGCGCACCGCGGGCGGGTCGTCCGCGGCGTCCTCGACGGTCTCGGCCAGCAGCGACAGGGCGCCGATCGGGGTCTTCAGCTCGTGCGAGACGTTGACGACGAAGTCCCGGCGGATCGCCTCGACGCGGCGCGCCTGCGTGAGGTCCTCGGCCAGGACGAGCAGCAGGTCGGGCGTCACCTGGGCGACCCGCACCTGCAGGAGCAGCCGCCCCTGGCCGACGGGGCCGCGGGGCACGTCGAGCTCCTCGTCGAGGATCACGCCGTCGCGGCGCACCTCGGCGACCATGTCCCGCATCGAGGCGTGCACGAGCCGGCCGTCGCGCACCAGGCCGAGGGCGTGGGCCGGGGCGCTGGCCCGCAGCACCTCGTCCTGGGCGTCCAGCACCACCGCCGCCGAGCGCAGCACCGCGAGCGTGCGCACCAGACCCTCGTCGACCTCGGGCTCGGGCAGCGGGGGCATGCGCGTCTGCACGCGCTCGCTCCACCGGAACGCGCCGACGGCGACGGCGCCGACCAGCACGCCCAGCGCACCGGCGACCAGGGGGACGACACCCTCGAACAGCTCCACAGCGTCACACTAGGACGACGGTGGGGCACGGTCGCACCACCCGGGGCCGTGGTCGCCGTCCTGCCACGGGCTGTTCACCTGCCCGCGGCGTCGCGTTCACCGCGACCTGCGACCGTGGGGCGGCACACGCGCACGAGAGGGAGCACATGCGGGACATCTTCGACGCCGAGCTCAAGCAGCTCGGCGACGACCTGGAGGCCATGAGCGCCCGGGTCGAGCAGGCCGTGACCAACGCCGGCCGGGCACTGCTGACGGCCGACCTGACCCTCGCGGAGTCGGTGATCGCCGACGACCTGGCGATCGACGCGCTCGAGCGGGACCTCGACGAGCGGTGCGTGCGGCTGCTCGCGCAGCAGCAGCCCGTCGCGACCGACCTGCGGGTCGTCGTCTCGGCGCTGCGCATGAGCGCGTCGCTGGAGCGCATGGGCGACCTGGCCCGGCACGTCGCCCAGGTGACACGCGCCCGGTACCCGGAGGTCGCCGTGCCGGCGGGCCTGGAGGAGACCTTCACGCAGATGCAGGACGCCGCGGTGCGCGTCGCCCGGCGCGTCACCACGCTGCTCGGCACGCGCGACCTCGCGCTGGCCGAGAGCATCGAGCAGGACGACGACCTGCTCGACGAGCTGCACTCCGACACGTTCGCCGCGATGCTCGGCGGCGAGTGGGAGCACGGCCCGCAGGCGACCGTCGACGTGACGCTGCTGAGCCGGTACTACGAGCGGTTCGGCGACCACGGCGTGTCCGTGGCGCGGCGCATCGTGTACCTGGTCACGGGCGCGACCGCCGAGGCCCTGGACCCCGCCGCGGTGCGCGGGTCCTGACCCGCGCAGCACGACCACCGGGGGCGACCCCGGCACGCGAGAGGCGCCCGTCCCGGGGAGGGGGCGGGCGCCTCTGTCGTGCGCGGAGTCAGCGGCCCTGGTTGGCCACGGCCGCGATGGCGGCCTGCGCGGCCTCGGGGTCGAGGTACGTGCCGCCCTTCGTGACGGGCTTGAGGGTCTCCTCGTCCAACTCGTACAGCAGCGGGATGCCCGTGGGGATGTTGATCCCGGCGATGGTCTGCTCGTCGACGTCGTCGAGGTACTTGACGATCGAGCGGATCGAGTTGCCGTGCGCCGCCACGAGGACCGTCTTGCGGGCCTGGAGGTCGGGGACGATCTCGGCGTCCCAGTAGGGCAGCGCCCGGTCGAGGACCTGCGCGAGGGCCTCGGTGCGCGGGATCGGCTCGCCCGCGTAGCGCGGGTCCGCGTCCTGCGAGTACTGCGTGCCGAGCTCGATCTCCGGCGGCGGGACGTCGTACGAGCGGCGCCAGAGCATGAACTGCTCCTCGCCGTACTCGTCGAGGGTCTCCTTCTTGTTCTTGCCCTGCAGCGCGCCGTAGTGGCGCTCGTTGAGGCGCCAGGAGCGCTTCACGGGGATCCACAGGCGGTCCGCGGCGTCGAGCGCGTAGTTCGCGGTCGTGATCGCGCGGCGCAGCAGCGACGTGTGCACGACGTCCGGCAGCACGCCGGCGTCGGTCAGCAGCGTCCCGCCGCGCTTGGCCTCCGCGACGCCCTTCTCGGAGAGGGGGACGTCGACCCAGCCCGTGAACAGGTTCTTGGCGTTCCACTCGCTCTCGCCGTGGCGGAGCAGCACGAGGGTGTAGGTCATGGCGCCATCCTGCCGCAGGGCGCGACCCGGTGCGCAGGGACGTCCGTCCCCCGGCCGGCCGGCGACGTCCGTCCACCGGCCGGCCACCGCGGTCAGGTCCGGCGGTGCTCCGCGGCCACGCGGTACACCTTGAGCACCTGCTCGGCGGCGGCCTCCCAGCCGAACCGCTCGGCGACCCCGCGGGCGGACGCGGCCCACCGGGCCCGGCGCGCGTCGTCGGCGAGGGCGTCGGCGAGGACGTCGGCCCACACGGCCGGGTCGTGGCCGGGCACGAGGCGGCCGGAGACCTCGTCCTCGACGACCGTGCGCAGGCCGCCGACGGCGGCGGCGAGCACGGGCACGCCGGTGGCCTGGGCCTCGGCGGCGACCAGCCCGAACGACTCCGAGCGCGAGGGCATCGCCACCACGTCGGCGGCCCGGTACCACTCGGGCAGCTCGGTGCGGGGCGCGGGCGGGCGGACCACCACGTCGTCGGCGACGCCGCACGTGGACGCGAGCGCGAGCAGCTCGCGCACGGCGGTGGGGCGGCCGCTGGGGCCGCCGAGCACCAGCAGCAGGGGCACGGGACGGCCGGTGGCGCGCAGCACGCCGAGGGCGCGGACCAGCACGTCCGGGGCCTTGAGGGCCTGCACGCGCCCGGCGAACAGCACGACCTGCCGGTCCGCGGGCAGCCCCAGCCGGGCACGGGCCGCGCGCGCGGCCCCCGGGCCGGCCGGGCGGAACCGGTCGAGGTCGACGCCCGGCTCGACGACGTGCACGCGCTGGGGGTCGGCGCCGTACATCTCGACGAGCTCGCGGGCCTCGACGGCCGTCGAGGCGACGAGCGCGTCGGCCCCCGCGACGACCTGCTCCTCCCCCATGACGCGGCCCGTGGGCTCCGGGGTGTCCCCCGGGCCGAGGTTCGCGTTCTTCACCCGGGCGAGCGTGTGCGCGGTGTGCACGAGCGGCACCTCCCAGCGCTGGGCGGCGATCGCACCGACCTGGCCGGACAGCCAGTAGTGGGAGTGCACGACGTCGTACCAGCCGGGCCGGCGGGCGGCCTCGGAGCGCAGCACCCCGGCGGCCATGCCGCACAGCACGCCGGGCAGGTCGTTCTTGTCGAGCACCTCGAACGGACCGGCGGGCACGTGGTGCACGAGCACGGGCGGGGTCACGCCGGGGTCGACGTCGCACGCGAGCAGCACGTCGCGGGCGTCGGTGGGGGCGAGGGGGCGGCCGTCGGCGTCGGCGCCGTCGAGCACCACCGTCTCGGGCAGGTCGGACGACGTGGCCCGGGTGAACACCTCGACACGGGAGCCGCGGGCCGCGAGGGCGCGCGCGAGCTCGAGGACGTACACGTTCATGCCGCCCGCGTCGCCGGTGCCGGGCTGGTCGAGCGGGGACGTGTGCACCGAGAGCATGGCGACGCGGGGCGCTCGCTCTGCGGTCACCGCCCCATTCTCACCGATCGTCGGCGTCCCGCCACCACCCGACGTCCCGGCGCGGGGCGCGACGGTCGCCGGGCGGCGGGGCGGCGGGTGCGGGGCGTCACCGGACGATCAGCAGGCGGGGCGGGGCCACGGCGGGCAGGTAGGACGGGTCGCCGCGGTAGACGACGAGCACCAGGCCCGTGCGCGTCGAGCGCGGCAGGGTCACCGCGACGGTGCCGTCCGGCGGCAGGTCCACGGTCACGCTGCGGCGGCCGTTCACCCAGACCTCCACGTCACCGGTCGGCGGGACGCCCTCGACGCCGCGCACCTGCACCTCGACGACCTTCGGGTCGGCGCGGCCGACGGACCAGTCCGTCCCGTCGGTGCGCACCCGCGCCAGGCCCGGCAGCACCCGCCACGTGGTCGGCGCCGACGTCGAGCCGGCCACCGCGGCGCTGCCCAGGGACGTCGCCGTCACCTCGTGCGTCCCGGCGGCCGTGCCCCGCGGCAGCGTCACGCGCACCTGCGCGCGCCCCGCGCCGACGGGCTCGAGCGTCCCGGTCGCGACGACGACGTCGTCGACCCGCACCTCGACGTCGCCCGCGGGCGTCGCGCCGTCCGCCCGCACGGTGACCACGGCGGTCGTGCGGGCGCCGAGGGCGGTGACCCGCGGGGTCAGGTGCAGCGTCGTCGTCGAGGGCACCGGGTCGGTGGTCGGCACGCCGGCGACCTGCGCGAGCAGCGCGACCGCCGCCGCGGGGTCGCCCGAGACCAGGGCGTGCTCGGCGTCGGCCGTCAGCGCGACGGCGTCGGCGGGCAGCCCGTCCGCCGCCGCCACGACCGCAGCCTGCGCGAGGTCGCGGACGCCGCTGACGACGAGGTCGGCCGCCCGGGCGACGTCCCGCGCCGCACGGTCGCTCGTGCCCGGGTCGTGGTCGAGCTGCGCGGCCGCGCGGGCGAGCAGGGGCACGAGCGTCGCGGTCGCGTCGGGGTCGACCGCGTCGCCGTCCCACACCGGGGCGTCGAGGACGGCCTGCACGGCGGCGCGGGCCGGGCCCGCGTCGAGCAGGTCGACGGCCGTGACCAGGCGCGCACGGAGGGCGTCGGTGCGCAGCCCCCAGCCGTACGCGTACAGCGGCGCGTAGACGTCGTCGCCGACGTTCACGGGCACCTGCTCGGCCGTCGCGGGCCACGAGACCGGCAGGCGCCCCGTGAAGGGCGCGTCGCCCAGCAGCACGTCGACGACCCCGGCGCCCTCCGTGCCGGGCAGCCACGACGCGACGAGGGCGTCCACGTCGTCGAGGTGCTCGGTCACCAGCTGGGGACGCCCCGCGACGACGAGGACGACGCACTCCACCGCCCCGCAGACGGTGTCGATCGCGGCCCGGTCGGCGGCCGGCAGCGTGAGGCTGCGGCCGTTGTTGCCGACGTCGCCGACGCCCTCCGCGTACGGGGGCTCGCCGACCACGACCACGCCGACCTCGGCCCCGTCGAGCGGCGCCGACGCGTCCTTCGAGTACGTGACGGTGGCGTCGGGCGCCGCGGCGCGCAGGGCCTCCAGCACGGTCGTGCCCTGCGTGATGTCGCCCGAGCCGCCCTGCCACTGGACGGTCCACCCGCCGGCCTGGTGGCCGAGGTCGTCGGCGTTGGACCCCGCGACGTAGACGTGCGCGTCACGGGCCAGGGGCAGCACGCCGTCGTCCTTGAGCAGCACCTGCGACGCCGCGACGGCCTCGCGCGCGACCGCCCGGTGCGCGTCCGAGCCCACCGCGTCCGCCTGCGAGCGGTCCGCGAACGGCTCCTCGAACAGGCCCAGCGCCACCTTCTGCGTGAGGATGCGCCGCACCGCGTCGTCGACGCGCGCCTCGTCGACGTCGCCGTCCTCGACCGCACCGGTGAGCGCCTCGACGAACGCGGCGAAGTTGTACGGCGCCATCGCCATGTCGAGACCGGCGTCGACGGCCCGCACGACCTTCTCGCGGTAGGTGCCGCCGGGCAGCTTGTCGATGCCCTCCCAGTCGCTGATCAGGAACCCGTCGAAGCCCAGCTCGCCCTTGAGCAGGTCGGTGTTGAGCTCGCGGTGCTCGTGCATGCGCAGCGGCT
The DNA here is from genome assembly GCF_006715865.1 of Cellulomonas sp. SLBN-39. Lineage (NCBI taxonomy): Bacteria > Bacillati > Actinomycetota > Actinomycetes > Micrococcales > Cellulomonadaceae > Cellulomonas > Cellulomonas sp. SLBN-39. Next base: position 840,402 of record NZ_VFOA01000001.1, read on the forward strand.
GCGCACCGCCGACCGCGACCGCCGAGTACGACGGCATGACGGACCCGACGCCGGCGTCGACCGCCGGCACGTACGGGTCGACGTGCAGGCGCCGCAGCTCGTCGAGGTCGGCCACGTGCGTGACGCCCTGGTCGATCGGGTACCCCGACCCGGCCTGCGCCGGCTCGTACCGGGTGCCGCCGTCGCCGACCCAGTGCTTGGCGGTGGCCAGCACCTTCTCCGGCCCCGACAGGTCGGCCGGGTCGGTGCCCTGCAGCCCCTGCACCGCGGGCGCGGCCAGCGCGGCCACGAGCGCCGGGTCCTCGCCGAACGCCTCGTACGAGCGGCCCCAGCGCTCGTCGCGCGTGACGCACAGGCACGGCGCGAACGTCCACGGCACACCGGTCGCCCGGGTCTCGACGGCCGTGGCGCGCGCCGCGGCCTCGACCAGGTCGGGGTCGCGCGTGGCCCCCAGGCCCTGGTTGTGCGGGAAGATCGTCGCGCCGACCACGTTGTTGTGGCCGTGCACGGCGTCCACGCCGTAGACGAGCGGCACCTGCAGGCGCGTCGAGAGCGCCTGGCGCTGGAACCCGTCGACCATGTCCGCCCAGCCGGCGGCCGTGTTCGGGCGCGGGACCGAGCCGCCGCCGGACAGCACCGACCCCAGGCCCAGGTCGGCGACCTGCACGGGCGACGCGAGCCCGAGACGCTCGGCCTGCGTCATCTGGCCGACCTTCTCCGCGAGCGTCATGCGACCGAGCAGGTCGTCGACCCGCTCGGCGGCCGGCAGCGACGGGTCGAGGTACGGGTGCCCGACAGCGTTGAGGACCACCCGCGGGTCCGGCCCGAGCGCCGCGTCCGCGGACGCGAGGTCGAGCGTGAGGCTCCGCGCGTCGTCCGCCGGTGCGGCCGCCAGCGTGGTCACCGTGACCGTCGTCGTCGCGCCCGACGCCGTGCCCGCGGCGAACACCGCGTCACCCTGCACCGGCGCGTAGTGCGTGCCGCGCTCCGCGGTGCCGGGGGCGTCCTGCCAGCTGACCGCCACGTCGTCGGCCAGCGGCTCGCCGTCCGTGGTCGTCAGCCGCAGCGTCACCTGCGCCTCGTCGCCCGGGTCGACCAGCACCACGTCGTCCGCGTCGACCCGCGCGGCCGCGGGCGGCACCGCCGAGCCGTACAGCCCGACGTCGTCGACGGACCAGGCCTGGGCCTGCGCACCGCCGGGCACGAAGGTGATCGCGTACCCCCACGCCGCCGTGAGGTCCAGCGTGCCGTTGCGCGTGGCCTCGTCGCCCGGCTGGTAGCCGGAGAGCGTGAACGCGTCGAACGGGATCTCCACGAGCTTCCAGCGGCTGCCGTCGGCGGACCAGGAGTCCTTGAACGTCGCCGCCCACACCTCCGAGCGCTCGCCGTCCGGGCCGCCGTCCTTGAGCTCGACCTTGATGTCGGCACCGGCCGTCGGGGACGCGGGACGGGTCTCCTGCGACGCGTACCAGAGCAGGCGGATCCCGCGGTACGCGCTCCAGTCCTGCGAGGCCGCGAGGTTCTGGGAGAACCCGCCCCAGCCGCCGCCGGGCACGAGGTACTCCCCGCCGAGCACGTGGTTGCCGGCCGGTGCACCGTCGCGGTCCTGCTGCTGCACGCCCAGCGACACCTGCGCGCCGTCCGAGCCCCACGTGAACAGGCCGACCGTGGTGCCGGGCTCGGCCAGCGGCACGTCGCCCTCCGCGTCCTCCAGCAGCGTCAGCCGGTCGTACAGGCCGACGTCGTCGAGGGCCCACGCGCCGGCGCCCAGGTCGGTGAGGGTGATCGCCCAGCCCGTCGAGGCCGCCGGGTCGAACCGGGCGTCCGAGGCCGGGTCGCCCTTGAGCCGCAGCTGCGCGAACGGCACGCTGACGCGCCGCCACCCGGCCGCGTCGTCCACGACGGACGTCTCGAAGAGCTGCCCGCCGCTCTTCAGCTCGTACCGCAGCAGCCCGCCGCCGCCCGTGCCCCGGAACCGGAACGTGAACCCGTCCCGCGCCGACCAGTCCGTGGCCGCCGTGTCGTGCGTCAGCCCGAACCAGTCGCCGGCGACGGGCTCGGCCCCGACCGTCGCGAGCAGCACCTGGTCGCCCGCCGGTGCCCCGTCGCGGTCGGACGGCCCCGTGCCGAGCACCGGCGTGACCTCCGTGCGGCTCCCCCAGGCGGTGAAGCCGGCAGGCACGCCGTCGGCGAAGTCGTGCAGCACCTCGACGTCACCGACGTCCGGCAGGTCGCCGTGCGGCGCGAGGGTCACCGTGGTGGCGGTGCGGCCGCCCAGGACGAGGCCGTCGGACGGGTCGTCGAGGGTCAGGGCGACGGTCGTGGCCGGTGCCAGCGGGCCGCCGTCGACGGTCGCGACCGCGACCTGCGCGGTGCGCTCCCCCGCGGCGAACGTGACCCGCTCGTCGACGGCCGTGTAGTGCGTGCCCGGCACCGCCGAGCCCCCGGTCGAGCGGACCCGGACCGAGACCTCCGCCGCGGCCGGGGCGCCCAGCAGCACCTCGACCTGGGCCGTGGTGCCCGCGGGCACGGTCTGCGCCGGCCGGGCGAACGCCGCCGTCGCGACCGTGGGCGTGCCGTGCACCTCGAGCGCGAACAGCGAGTAGCCGTACCAGTGGGGGCGGGCGGGGTCCCAGTCGAACGACGTGCGCTCGAGCATGAGCACCCGCACGTACCGGGCCTGCACCGGGTCGAGGACGATCTCGTCGGTGCCGCCGTCCCCGGCGACCTGCGCGTGCACGGTCGTCCACGCGGCGGCGTCGGCCGGGTCCGCGGTGGCGACCTGGACCTCGTACCGGCGCGCGAACGCCGCCTCCCACGCCAGCACCACGCGGTCGACCGTCGCGGTCGCCCCCAGGTCCGCCTGGAGCCACGCGGTGAGCTCGACGTCCTCGTCGGGGCCGTTGCCGCTGGCCCACCGCGTCGACGGGTCGCCGTCGACGGCCGCCTCCGGCGGGAACGCGCCGTCGACGTCGTCCTGGGACCGGTCGGCCGACGCGGTGCCCACGCGCGCGAGGTCGCCGCCCGCCGCGGACCCGTCGACCGGGGCGGCCGCCGCCGGGGCGACGACGGCCGTGAGCAGCGGCACCACGAGCGCGAGCGCGGCGACGGCTGCGGCGGCGCGGTGCAGGGCCCCGCCCGGCGTGCGCGGACGGGGTGGTGGCGGTGCGGAGACGGCGACGACGCGGGCAGGACGGGACGCGGACGGTCGGTGCACCGGGTCACTCCTTCGTGACGTGTGCGGCCGCACCCCCCAGCGCGACCGCGCCCCGGACGACGGCGGGCGACGCTGCCCGTCACGCCGTCCGCGACCCCGTCAGTCGACCACGGGGACCGGGTGAGGCGTCACCCGAGCCGGGTCACGATTCGGTCACAGAGGGCCGTCACCTGCGATGTGACCGCTCACACGGCCGTCACGGGCACGATGCACGCCGGGGACGGGAGGTCGAGACGCCCGACCTCGGCCCCGGCGGGGTCGAGCACCACGAGCAGGTGCTCCTCCTGGAGCGCCACGACCGTCCAGCCCGCCACGACCTCGTGGTGGCGGGGCGTGCGGCCGGGCAGGGGGGCGACCGCGGGCGTGCCGGGCGTCCCGTCGGGCCCGAGCGGCCAGGTGGTGAGGACGTCGACGCCGCGCACGCCCATCAGCAACCGGTCGCCGTCGCGCAGCACGTGGGCGGGCGCCCCGCCGTCGTGGCCGGGCGCGGCGGGCAGCACCGCCCGGGCCGTGCCGGTGGCGGTGGCGGCGTCCCACGCGAGCACGTGCAGCGTCGCGTCGAGCTCGCCCGCGACGTGCAGCAGCGTGCCGTCGGCGGAGAAGGCGAGGTGCCGCGGGCCGGTGCCCGGGGGGAGCGTCGCCGCCACGCCCGCGTCGGCGAGGGAGCCGTCGGCGGCGCGCGCGTACCGGCGCAGCTCGTCGGTGCCCAGGTCTGCGACGAGCAGGTGCCGGCCGTCGGGCGTGAGCGCCGCGAAGTGGGCGTGCGGCCCGCCCTGCCGGTCGGCGACCGGCCCCGACCCCGCGTGCTCGAACCGCTGGACGGCACCGCCGGCGGCCAGCACCTCGGGGGCGAACCCGCCGTCCGCGGCCAGCGGCAGCACCCCGAGGGCACCGTCGGAGTAGTTGGCCACGTACAGCGCCTGCGGCGTGCGCAGCAGGTGGCACGGGTGCGCGCCGCCCGAGCCGACCGTCGCGCGCGGGGCGAGCCCGCCGTCGGCGGTGACGTCCCACGCCGTGACGGTCCCGGCCGCGCTCTCGTCCACGCCGAGCAGCACGCGCCCGCCCGGGTCGGCCGCGAGGAACGTCGGGGCGGGGGTCCGCACGACGAGCCGCCCGTCCAGCAGCCGGCCCGTGGCCGGGTCGAGGTCCACGCGCCAGACGCCCTCGCCGAGCCCGGCGGGGGTGCCGATGCCGGCGTGCGGGTAGGTGCCGATCCAGAGCGGGACGGGTGCGTGGGTGGTCACGGCACGACCCTACGGACGCGGGGCGCCGCGCGGCACGCCCGTGAGCAGCGCGTCCGGGGCGGCCACGGCCTGCCGGAGCACCGCGAGCGCCCCGCCGGACAGCGCGGGGTAGTCGCCCGCGACGGCCGCCACGACCTGCGGCGCCGACCAGGGCGCGAAGATCACGTGCGCGTCCAGCGCGTCCTGCACCGGCCCGCGCACGTGCGGGGCCAGGCGGGCGAACGAGCCGCCGAGCACGACGTGCGCGACGTCGACGACGTTGGCGACCGACGCGACGGCCAGCCCGAGCCAGCTCCCTGCGCCGTGCGCGGCGGCCACGGCGCGGGGCTCGCCGGCCGCGGCGGCGGCCACGACGTCCGCGAACGGCCGGCCGGACAGGCCGGCGGCCGACGCGATGGCGTCCTGACCGGCGAGGGCCTCCAGGGTGCCGTCGCGGCCGGGGGCGCGGCCGTCGACGACGACGTGGCCGATCTCGCCGCTCCACCCGTGCCGCCCGGTGAACAGCTCGCCGTCGAGCACGACGGCGCCGCCGATGCCGACCTCGCCCGAGACGTAGAGGAACGACGCGGGGCCGGTCGCACGGCGGGCGTGGGCCTCGGCGCGGGCGGCGAGGTTCGCCTCGTTGGCCAGCCGCGGGACGAGGCCGCCGAGCGTGCCGGTGGCGGCGAGCACGGCGAGGACGTCGACGTCGCGCCAGCCGAGGTTGGGGGCGACGCGCAGGGGGCCGGTGACGCGGTCGACGAGGCCGGGCAGCGCGAGCGCGGCGCCGGCGAGGTGCACCCGGTCGGCGGCCAGCCGCTCGAGCAGGGGGGCGGCGAGCTCCCCGAGGCGGTCGAGGGCGTCGGCGGGTGCGCTGCCGCGCAGGTCGACGTGCTCGACGTGCTCGCCGAGCACGCCGCCGGCGAGGTCCACGGCACGCACGCCGAGGTAGTCGACGTTGACCTCGAGGCCGACGCCCGCGACGCGCCCCGCGACGGGCGCCAGGGGCACGGCGGGCCGCCCGGCGCGCGCGAGGGCGACGGGGTCGAGCTCGCGGACGAGGCCGGCCTCGACGAGCAGGTCGGTCAGGCCGGTGACGGCGCCGCGGGAGAGGCCGGTGGCGGCGGCGATCTGGGCGCGCGACGGCGGGGTGACGGCGTCGACGACGTGCCCGAGGACGACCGCGAGGTTGTGGGCGCGCAGGTGCTCCTGGCGGCTCGCGCGCACCGGCCGGGGCAGCGGGTGCGGTGCGGGGGCGGTGTCGGGCACGGGGTTGACCCTACCGACCTGACGGCATAAATTCATCGCACGAACAAATCCGCCGGGCATCGCCGCCCGGACGCCGCTCGACGTGGAGACGTGCTCATGACCCGCAAGCCCACCCCTGCCGACCGCTTCTCCTTCGGACTGTGGACCGTCGGCTGGAACGCCGCCGACCCCTTCGGCGCCGCCACCCGCGCCTGGCTCGACCCCGTGGAGTCCGTGCACCGCCTCGCCGAGCTCGGCGCCGCGCACGTGACCTTCCACGACGACGACGTCGTGCCCTTCGGCTCGTCCGACGCCGAGCGCGAGAAGGTCCTCGACGGGTTCCGTGCCGCGCTCGCCGAGACCGGCATCACCGTCGAGATGGTCACGACGAACACGTTCACGCACCCGGTGTTCAAGGACGGCGCGTTCACGTCCAACGACCGCCGCGTGCGCCGCTACGCGCTGCGCAAGATCCTGCGCAACGTCGACCTCGCCGCCTCGCTCGGCGCCGACACGTTCGTCATGTGGGGCGGGCGCGAGGGCGCCGAGTACGACTCCGCCAAGGACCTGTACGCCGCGCACCAGGCGTACGCCGACGGCATCGACACCGTCGCGTCGTACATCAAGGAGAAGGGCTACGGCCTGCGCATCGCGCTCGAGCCCAAGCCCAACGAGCCCCGCGGCGACATCCTGCTCCCGACGATCGGCCACGCGCTCGGCCTCATCGCGAAGCTCGAGCACGGCGACATCGTCGGCCTCAACCCGGAGACCGGGCACGAGCAGATGGCCGGCCTGAACTACACCACCGGTCTCGCGCAGGCGCTGTGGGCGGACAAGCTCTTCCACATCGACCTCAACGGCCAGCGCGGCATCAAGTACGACCAGGACCTCGTGTTCGGCCACGGCGACCTGTTCTCCGCGTTCGCGACCGTCGACCTCCTCGTCAACGGGTTCCCCGGCGGCGGCCCCCGCTACGACGGCCCAATCCACTTCGACTACAAGCCGTCGCGCACCGAGGACGCCGAAGGCGTGTGGGTCTCGGCCGCGGCCAACATGTCGACCTTCCTCCTCCTCAAGGAGCGGGCGCAGGCGTTCCGCGCCGACCCCGAGGTGCAGGAGGCCCTCGAGGCCGCCGGCGTGCTCGAGCTCTCGCAGCCGACGCTCGACGAGGGCGAGACCCTCGCCGACCTGCTCGCCGACCGGTCCGCGTTCGAGGACTTCGACGTCGACGCCGTCGCCGCCCGCGGCTTCGGGTTCGTGCGCCTCAACCAGCTCGCGCTCGAGCACGCCCTCGGCGCGCGCGGCTGACACCCCGCCGACGCCCGGGCGCCGCGCGCGCCCGGGCGTCCGCACGTCGCCGCACCGGCGACGCCCCGACGAGAAGGAGCACGGACGATGACGCTCGTGGCGGGCGTGGACTCCTCCACGCAGTCCTGCAAGGTGGTCGTGCGCGACGCGCAGACCGGGGCCCTCGTGCGGTTCGGCCGCGCCGGGCACCCCGACGGCACGGAGGTCCACCCGGACCGGTGGTGGGAGGCGCTGCAGCAGGCGATCACCGCCGCGGGCGGGCTCGACGACGTCGAGGCCGTGTCCGTCGGCGGCCAGCAGCACGGCATGGTCGCGCTCGACGCCGACGGCCGCGTCGTGCGTGACGCGCTGCTCTGGAACGACACCCGGTCCGCCCCCGCCGCCGCCGACCTCGTGCGCGAGCTCGGCGACGGGGACGCCGAGGCCGGCGCGCAGGCGTGGGCCGACGCGATCGGCTCCGTGCCCGTCGCGTCCCTGACCGTCACCAAGCTGCGGTGGCTGCGGGACGCCGAGCCCGAGAACGCCGCCCGCGTGGCCGCCGTCGCGCTCCCCCACGACTGGCTCACCTGGCGCCTGGCCGGCGGCGGCGACACCCTCGGGATCGACGCCCTCGTCACCGACCGGTCCGACGCGTCCGGCACCGGGTACTGGTCGCCCGCCACCGGCGGGTACCGGACCGACCTGCTCGAGCGCGCCCTCGGCTCGGTGCCCGTGCTGCCCCGCGTGCTCGGCCCCCGCGAGACCGGCCCGCAGGCCCTCCTGGGCGCCCGCCCCGTGCTCGGCCCCGGAGCCGGCGACAACGCCGCCGCCGCGCTCGCGCTCGGCCTGGGCCCCGGCGACGTCGCGGTGTCGATCGGCACGTCCGGCGTCGTCTCCGCGATCTCCGCCACCCCCACCGCCGACGGCAGCGGCCTGGTCACCGGCTTCGCCGACGCGACGGGCGCGTTCCTGCCGCTGGCGTGCACGCTCAACGCCTCGCGGGTGCTCGACGCCGCGGGACGCATGCTCGGCGTCGACCACGCCGGGCTGTCCGAGCTCGCGCTGTCCGCGCCCGCCGGCGCCGACGGCCTCGTCCTCGTGCCGTACCTGGAGGGCGAGCGCACCCCCAACCGGCCCGACGCGACCGGGTCCCTGCACGGGATGACCCTGGGCACCACGACCCCCGCGCACCTGGCCCGCGCCGCCGTCGAGGGCATGCTCTGCTCGCTGGCCGACGGCATCGACGCCCTGCGGGCCGTCGGCGTGCCCGTGCAGCGGCTGTTCCTCATCGGCGGCGGCGCCCAGTCCGCCGCGGTGCGGGCGCTGGCCCCCACGGTGCTCGGGCTCGACGTGCACGTGCCCACGCCGGGCGAGTACGTCGCCGACGGGGCGGCCCGCCAGGCCGCCTGGGTCCTCTCGGGCCAGGACGCCGCCCCGTCGTGGTCGGCCGCCGCCGACGCGCAGGTCGTCAGCGCACCCGCCGTGCCCGAGGTCCGCGCCCGCTACGCCGCCGCGCGCGACCTGACCCTGACGCGGGCCTGAGCCCCCGCACCCACGACGCCACCCGGGCGGACGCCGAGGGGCCCGGCACCATGACGGTGCCGGGCCCCTCGTGCCGTTCCCCCCGCTGCGTGCGGCCCGACGCGTGCGACGCGTCAGTGCCGTCGGCGCACGTCAGTGCGCGTCGTCGTACGCCTTCTTGACCTCGGCCGAGATGCGGCCGCGCTCCGAGACGTGGAAGCCGTTGGCCTTGGCCCACTCGCGGATCTCCTGCGCGTCGCTCGAGCGCGGTGCGCGCGCCCGGGCCGGCGCCGTGGAACGGGCCGACGTGCGGCCCGACACCTTGCGCGCGTGACCGACCCACGTGGCGAGCCCGTCGCGCAGCTTCGCGGCGTTCTCCGTCGTGAGGTCGATCTCGTAGGTCACGCCGTCGAGGCCGAACGTGACCGTCTCGTCAGCGCTTCCGCCGTCGACGTCGTCGACCAGCAGGACCTGGACCTTCTGAGCCATTGTGTACTCCGGTGCATTCGTGAGGGGGATATCCGGGACGGCGTCAGGATGTCACCCGATGAATGCATCGTCAAACCATGGGCCGCGGGTGCGGCACATTTCACAGGTCGCCGGACTCCCGCGCCTGCGCATCCATGCGTGCCATCTCCTCGCGCTCACGACGGTCCGCATTCACCAGTGCGCGCATCGCATACCAGAAGATCAGCCCGACGCCGATCGACGGCAGCACCGCCGCCGCCACCGCACCCCATCCGTCCATCATCGGCTCCTCACGCCTGCGGCTTCACGAGCGGGAAAAGGATCGTGTCGCGGATGCCCTGGCCCGTCATCGCGATGATCAGCCGGTCCACGCCCATCCCCATGCCGCCCGACGGGGGCATCGCGTGCTCCATCGCCGTGAGGAAGTCCTCGTCGATGCGCATGGCCTCGTCGTCGCCACCGGCCGCGAGCAGCGCCTGCGCCTCGAACCGCTGCCGCTGCACGACCGGGTCGACCAGCTCGGAGTACGCGGTCGCCAGCTCCAGGCCGCGCACGTACAGGTCCCACTTCTCGACCAGACCGTCGTGCGTGCGGTGGTCACGCGTCAACGGCGACGTCTCCACCGGGAAGTCCCGCACGAACGTCGGCGCCCACAGCGTCGAGCCCACGTGGTGCTCCCACAGCTCCTCGACGAGCTTGCCGTGGTTGCGCCGCGCCGGCGCCAGGTCGATCTCCGCCTTCTCCAGCAGCGCCACGAGCACCGCGTCCGGGGTGTCGTGCGTGATCTCCTCGCCGAGGGCCTGCGACAACGACCCGTACATCGTCAGCTGCGCCCATTCCCCGCCCAGTTCGTACTCCGAACCGTCGGCGAGCGTCACCGTCGTGGTGCCGAACGCGTCCAGCGCAGCCGTCTGCACGAGGTCCTGCGTGAGCACCGCCATCGTGTCGTAGTCGCCGTAGGCCTCGTACGCCTCCAGCATCGCGAACTCCGGCGAATGCGTCGCGTCGACGCCCTCGTTGCGGAAGTTCCGGTTGATCTCGAAGACCTTCTCGACACCGCCGACCGCCGCCCTCTTGAGGAACAGCTCGGGCGCGATCCGCAGGAACAGGTCGATGTCGAACGCGTTCATGTGCGTCTCGAACTGCCGGGCCGCGGCGCCCTCCGCCCGCGTCGTCAGCATCGGGGTCTCGACCTCGAGGTACCCGCGACGGTGGAAGTTCTCGCGCAGGGAACGCACCACGGCCGCGCGCGTGCGCACCATGTCCCGCGCCCCGGGCCGCACGACCAGGTCGACGTAGCGCTGCCGGACCCGGGTCTCCTCGGACATCTCGGTGCCCTCGTAGAGGTTCGGCAGCGGCCGGATCGCCTTCGCGGCCATGCGCCACTCGTCGGCCATGACGCTGAGCTCGCCGGTGCGCGAGCAGATCACCCGCCCGTGCACGAACACGTGGTCGCCGAGGTCGACGTCCGCCTTGAACGACGCGAGCGCGTCCGCGCCCACCTCCTTCTGGCTGAGCATCGCCTGCAGCCGGTTGCCCGCCCCGTCCTGCAGCATCGCGAAGACCAGCCGGCCCGTGACCCGCAGGAACACCACGCGTCCCGCGACGCCGACGACGTCGTCGGTCTCCGCACCCGGCTCGAGGTCCGCGTGCGCCGCGCGCACCTCCTCGACCGTGTGCGTGCGCGGCACGCCCACCGGGTACGGCGCCACCCCCGCGGCCAGCAGCCGCTCGCGCTTCTCGCGCCGGACCCGGATCTGCTCGGGGACGTCGTCGACGACGGCGGCGGGCTCGACGGGCTCGGCGGAGGGCGTGGAGGTCACCGCGCAATCCTACGGTCGGGCCCGGGGCGCACCGGCACGGTCGCGCACCCGTGACGGGCTCAGGACGCGCGCAGGTCCAGCGCCACGTCGAGGATCGGCGAGGAGTGCGTCAGCGCCCCCACCGACAGGAAGTCCACCCCCGTGCCCGCGACCTCCGCGGCACGGTCCAGCGTGAGCGTCCCCGTCGCCTCGAGGTCCACGTGCCCCGTCTCCTGCTCGCGGGCGCGCACCCGCGCGACCGTCGCCGCCAGCACCGGCGTCGGCATGTTGTCGAGCAGCAGGAAGTCCGCGCCCGCGTCGAGGGCCTCGTCCGCCTGCTCCGGGGTGTCGACCTCGACCTGCACCGCGACGTCGGGGAACCGGGCCCGCACCGCCGCGATCGCCCCGGCGACCGAGCCCGCGGCCACCACGTGGTTGTCCTTGACCATCGCCACGTCGTGCAGGCCCATGCGCTTGTTCGTGCCGCCGCCGCACCGCACCGCGTACTTCTCCACCGCCCGCAGCCCCGGCGTCGTCTTGCGGGTGTCGAGCACCTGCGCGCCCGTGCCCGCGAGCGCGTCCGTCCACCGGCGCGCGTGCGTCGCCACGCCCGAGGCGCGCGAGACGAGGTTGAGCAGCGTGCGCTCGGCGACGAGCAGCACCTGGACGGGGCCGGTGACGGTCGCGACGACGTCGCCCGGCGCGACCGCCGAGCCGTCGGGCCGCAGCACCTCGACGGCCGCCGCGGGCAGGCCCAGGCGGTCGGCGACCTCGTCGAGCACCACCGGCAGCACCACGAGCCCGGCGACGACGCCCGGCGCGCGGGCCACGACGTCGGCCGTGCCGGTGGCGTCCGCCGGGACCGTCGCCTGCGTCGTCACGTCGCGGCCGAGCGGGCCGAGGTCCTCGTCGAGCGCCGCGGCGACCACGCGGGCCACGTCGGCGGCGTCGGGTCCGGCGTCCCCGGGCAGGACCCCGGGGCGGGGGGTGGTCGACGCGGGACGGGGCGCGGGGCTCGTGGCGGGCACGCGCCCAACCTACCGACCGTGCACCGGTGCCCCGGTACGCGCCCGGGCGGTGGGGTCAGCGCAGCCCCGTGATCGGGCTGCGGCTCACCGTCAGCGCGCCGTCCGGGTCGAGCGCGGCCTCCAGGCGCACGCGCCACGCGTCGTCGGTCGCGGGGAAGTCCGTGCGGGCGTGCCCGCCGCGGGACTCCTCGCGCGCCAGGGCGGCGTCCGTCAGCACCGAGGCGACCTGGTGCACGTTCGTCGTCTCCCACTCCGCGACCTGGGGGGCGGCGAGCGTGCGGCCGTCGTCGGACCGCCGGTGCGCGTCGGTCGGGACGGCGGCCAGGCGTGCGGCCGCGGCCGTCAGGCCCTCGCCCGAGCGCAGCACGCCGGGGCCGTCGGTGGCGACCCGCTGGATGCGGGCGCGCGCGGCGGCCGCGACGAGGGTCGCGGGGCCCGGCCGCTCGACGGGGTCGCCGGGCACGAGGAACCCGCCGTCGAGGCGGGCCACGACGTCGCGCGCGGCCCGGTGCGCGAACACCAGGCCCTCCAGCAGCGAGTTCGACGCGAGCCGGTTGGCGCCGTGCACGCCCGTGCACGCGACCTCCCCGACCGCGTACAGCCCGGGCACGGACGTGCGCCCGTCGAGGTCGGTGACGACCCCGCCGGAGTGGTAGTGCTGGGCGGGCGCCACCGGCACGAGGTCCGTCGTGAGGTCGATGCCGTGCTCGCGCAGCCGCTCGTGGATCGTCGGGAAGCGGCGGCGCAGGAAGTCCGCGCCCAGGTGGCGGGCGTCCAGCCACACGTGGTCCGCGCCCGTGGACGTCATCTGCCGCACGATCGCGTGCGCCACGACGTCGCGGGGCGCGAGCTCGGCCAGCGGGTGCACGTCCGGCATGAACCGCACGCCGTCGGTGTCGAGCAGCAGCGCGCCCTCGCCGCGGACCGCCTCCGAGACCAGCGTGAGCTGGCCCTTCACGCCGCTGCCCAGCCACAGCACGGTGGGATGGAACTGCACGAACTCCATGTCGCCGAGGCGGGCGCCGGCCCGCAGGGCCGCGGCGATGCCGTCGCCCGTGGCCTGCGCGGGGTTCGTCGACGAGCGGTACACCTGGCCGATGCCGCCCGTGGCCAGCACGACCACCGGGGCCAGGACGGCGCCGACGCCGTCGCGCTGGCCCTCGCCGATGACGTGCAGCGTGACGCCGCGCACCGGCCCGGGCCGCCCGTCCGCGTCGGGGGCGCCCGTGAGCACGTCCAGCACGAGGGCGTGCTCGACGACCTCGATGCCCGGGTCGTCGCGGACCGCCTCGATCTGCGCGACCAGGGCGCGGGAGATCTCCGCGCCGGTCGCGTCGCCGCCCGCGTGGGCGATCCGGTCGGCCAGGTGCCCGCCCTCACGGGTCAGGGCGATGCCGCCGTCGGGGCCCGTGTCGAACACCGCGCCGCGGCCGACGAGCTCGCGCACGCGCGCCGGGCCCTCCGTCACCAGCGTCTCCACCGCGCGGGGGTCGCACAGCCCGCCGCCGGCGACGAGCGTGTCGTGCAGGTGCGCCGCCGGGGAGTCCGACGGGTCGAGGGCCGCCGCGACACCGCCCTGCGCCCACACCGTCGACCCGCTGACCAGCACGCCCTTGGTCACCAGCAGCACGCGCCGCACCCGGGTGCGCAGCTCGAGCGCCGCCGTCAGGCCCGCGATCCCGGAGCCCACGACGACCGCGTCGGCGTGCGTCGTCCAGCCCGGCGCGGGCGCCGCGAGCCGGGTCGCCAGCCGCGTCACCGCCGGGCGACCGCGTCGCGGCCGTCGGCGAGCGACAGGCCGCTCGGCTCCAGCCCCGTCGCCGCGGACCAGTCCGCCGGCACGCCGCCCGGGTCCTCGCCCGTGGCGACCGCGCGGTTGTCCGCGTCGACGAGCACCACGTGCGGGGAGTACGTGCGGGCCTCGGCGTCCGACATCGTGCCGTAGGCGATGACGATGACGACGTCGCCCGGGTGCACGAGGTGCGCCGCGGCACCGTTGACGCAGACCTGCCCCGACCCGGGCTCCCCCGCGATCGCGTACGTCGTCAGCCGGGCGCCGTTGGTCACGTCGACGACGTCGACCTGCTGCCCGGGCAGCACGTCCGCGGCCGCGAGCAGGTCCGCGTCGATCGTGATCGACCCGACGTAGTGCAGGTCCGCCGCCGTGACCGTCGCCCGGTGGATCTTGCCCGTCATCATCGTGCGGTGCAGCGTGGTCATGCGTCAGCCCCGTCCCCGTGGCCCGTGCGCGCCGCGGCGGCGACCGCCCCGCGCAGCACCACCGTCGCGTTGTCGATGAGGCGGGTCGCGCCGACCCGCACCGCGAGCAGCAGCAGCGCCCGCTCCGTGCCCGGCCCCGCGTCCGCGAACGTCGCGGGGTCGACGAGCGCCACGTAGTCCACCGCGTCGTCCGCGGTCAGGTGCGCGTCGAGGACGCCGCGGGCCGCCGCCAGCACGCCCGCCGGTCCCGCACCGTCGTCGGCCGCCGCCGCACCCGCGGCGAGGGCCGCCGCCAGCGCCCGGGCCCGCGCCCGCTCGTCCGCCGCGAGGTACGCGTTGCGGCTCGACCGGGCCAGCCCGTCGTCCTCCCGCACCGTCGGGTGCGCGACCACGTCGACCCGCACGTCCAGGTCGTGCACCATGCGCCGCACCGCCGCGAGCTGCTGGGCGTCCTTGGCGCCGAACACCGCCACGTCGGGCTGCGTCAGGTGCAGCAGCTTGAGCACGACCGTGAGCACGCCGTCGAGGTGCCCGGGCCGCGACGCGCCCTCGAGCACGTCGCCCAGGGCACCGGCACCCACCCGCACCGTCGGGTCGCCGTCGGGGTACACCACGTCGACCGTCGGGGCGAAGACCACGTCCGACGGGCCCAGCAGGCCCGGCCCGGCGAGCAGGCGCAGGTCGCCGTCGAGGTCGCGCGGGTAGCGGGCCAGGTCCTCCGACGGCCCGAACTGCAGCGGGTTGACGAAGATCGTCACCACGACGACCTCCGCGAGCCGCTTCGCCTCCGCCACGAGCGCGAGGTGCCCGTCGTGCAGGGCCCCCATCGTCATGACGACGGCACGCCGGTACCGGCGCCCGCGGTCCGGCGCACCCTCGGTGCGCGGCAGCGTCGTCGCGTCCTGCGCGGCCAGCGCCGCGGCGAGCTCGCCGCGGTCGCGCACCAGCGCGGGCGTCGTGGTGGTCATGCGTCCTCCTGCGGCGCGCCGGGCGTGGACCCGTCGTCGTCGGTGGTCGGCCCGGTGGCCGTCCCGTCCGTCCCCAACACCGGCGGGGCGCCGGTGATGCCCGCCAGGGCGTCCAGCACGTGCTGGGCGTCCTCGGCCGTGACGACGCCCGCGGCCAGCGCACGGGCCGCGGCCGCCCGGGCCAGGGCACCGTACCCCGTCGGCACGTCGACGGCCCCGGTGCGGGCGCCCAGTGCGGCCAGGGTCACAGCGTGCTCGTGCACCGTGCCGGCGTCGCCGCGGCGCACGGGGCCGGTGAGCGCGCCGATGGCCCCCGTACCGTCGGGGCCCGCCGCGTCCTCCGCCCGCAGCGCGCCGTCGAGGGCCGCGTCCAGCAGCGGCCGCAGCACGCGGCCGGGCTCGGCGACACCGGCCTCGCGCAGCACCTGCGCGGCCTGCGCGACGAGCACCACGAGGTGGTTCGCGCCGTGCGCGAGGCCCGCGTGGTACAGCCCCCGCGCCTGCTCGGCGACGACGACGGGCTCGCCCCCGACCTCCACGACGAGCGCCTGCCCGATCGGCAGCACCGGGCCCGGGGCCGTCACGGCGAACGCGCAGCCCACCAGGCGCGAGAGGTCCAGCGAGGTGCCCGTGAACGTCATCGCCGGGTGCAGCGCCAGCGGGATGACGCCCGCCGCGCGCGCCGGGGCCAGCACGTCCACGCCGTAGCGGCCCGACGTGTGCACGACGATCTGCCCCGCCTGCCACGCACCCGTCTCCGCGAGCCCGCGGACCAGTCCCGCGAGCGCGTCGTCGGGCACGGCCAGCAGCACCAGCTCGGCACGGCGCACGACCTCCGGGACCTCCACGACGGGCACGCCTGGCAGGAGCGCCGCGGCCCGCTCGCGGGACGCCTCGGACACCGCGCTGACCGCGACGACCGGGTGGCCCGCAGCCTGCAGCGCGCTGCCCAGGACGGCACCGACGCGCCCGGCGCCGACCACGCCGACGCCGAGCCGACCGGGACGTGCCGGGGGCTCGGCCGTCACCGCGGGCCCTCGGGGACGTCGGCCCCCTCGGCGGCGCGCGGTGCGTCGGCGGCGCGCGGTGCGTCGGCCGCGCCCGTCCCGCCGCCCGGCGCGCCCGCCGCCTGCGCCGTGGGCACGTCCAGCGGCGGCTCGGCGCCCGCGACCCCCGGCAGGTCCGCGGTCGCGGCCCGCATCCACAGCTCCGGGCCGGCGACGCGGCGGGCCTGCCGCGCCCGGGCGGACTGCTCGTCGAGGAGGGCGCGCACGGCCGCCGCGTCGAGGTGCTCGACGGTCGGGACGATGGGTCCGGGCGTCGAGTGCGCCTCGAAGGTGGCCAGGCCGAGGCGGCGCTGGAGGGGCCCCTGGCCGACGCCGAGGCTCTGCGTGCGCTCGTGCGGCACCACCACGACCGTGCGCCAGAACCGGCCCGAGCGCAGGATCAGCGCCGTCCGGGTCACCAGGACGCCGTGGCGGCGCCAGCTCACGGGGTCGACCCAGCGGGCCCGCCGGGGCGCCGGCGTGAAGCCGCCGTCGTCGCCCGTGCCGTCCAGCGCGGCGTCGAGCGCCGCGAGGGGGTCGTCCACGCCGAGGTCCGGCAGCACCAGCCACAGGGCGGTGGCCGCCTCCGCGCGGGTCGCGACGGGGTGCAGCACGGTGCCCTGGTCGGCGGACGTGCCCTCGCCCGTGCCGTAGCCGGCCACGTTCATCTCCACGGTCCACCAGTCGGACCGGCGCCACAGCGGGCCCTGCGTCAGGCGCACGGCCTGCACGCGGCCCGGGGGCACGGTCTGCGTGCGGGTCTCGGTCAGCCCGTGGCGCAGCCGGATCCCGTCCGGCGACGTCGCGGCCCGGAACGTCGCGGCCGTGTTGACGCGCCCCCACACGTACCCGCCGACGCCGAGCACCGCCGGCACGGCGAAGAACACGCCGCCGACGTCCCGGGTGACGGCCACGACGACCCCGCCGGCGACGAGACCCACGAGCAGCAGCCACGGTGCCACCGAGCGGACGAGCGAGCCGACGAGCCGGCCCGTCGGCAGGTCGTACACCTGCCGCTCGGGGGCCTCGGCGAAGACGGGGACCGGCGACGTCGCGGCGGCCGGCGCGGGGTGCGCCGCGCCCTCGACGCCCGCGCCGCCGTCGGGGCCGGGGGCACCCGTACCGTCGGGCACGGGCGCACCGGGTGCGTCGGCGGCCGGGGCCGCAGGCCCGGCCGCGGGTGCGTCGGGCACCTGCCGGACGCCCGCGGCCAGCGCGAGGATCTGCGCACGCAGCTCGGTCGCCTCCTGCTCGCGCAGGAACGCCAGCTCGACGGCCGACCCGCTGCCGCCGGCGACCTCCAGGGTCAGCTGCGAGAGCCCGAACAGCCGCGCGAGCAGCGGCTGGACCACGTCGACGGCCTGCAGCCGGTCCAGCCGGGCCTGCCGCTGCTGGCGGAACAGGATGCCGTGACGCAGGTGGACCGCCTCGGCCGTGACCGCGAAGCGCGTCGCCCGCCACGCGAGCAGCGAGTACAGGAACCCGACGACGCCGACGAGCACCAGCGCACCCAGCAGCACCAGCCACGCCGTGCCCTCGTCGAGCAGCTCGGCCGCCCGGCGCAGGTCGTCCGCCGCCTGGTAGCTGACGATCGCGACGACCGCGACGAGCACCTTCCAGCCGCGCAGCGCCGGCGTCACCGGGTGCATGCGGCGCCACGCGTCGGCGGGGACCTCGCCGGCGCGCGCGGCCTGCTCGGGCGGCACGCCCGCGTCCGGCCGGGGTGCGGGTGCCGGGCCGTCGACCGACGCGCTCACAGCCCCGCCAGCCGGGCCTCGCCGCGCGAGGCCAGCCGGTCGCGCAGGCGTGCGGCCTCCTCCGGCGGCAGGCCCTCGATCGACGCGTTCGTCGTCGGGGCGGCCGTGTGCAGCTGCACCGAGGCGATGCGGAACCGGCGCGCGAGCGGCCCGGCGGACACGTCGACGTACTGCATGCGGCCGTACGGCACGACGACGAGCTGGCGGAACATGATGCCGCGGCGGATCAGCAGGTCGTCGTCGCGCTCGGCGTACGCGAGCGCCCGCACCTGACGCGGCACGAGCAGCGCCGCCCACAGCAGCAGCGCCGCGACCACCGCGGGCAGGGCCCACAGCCACGCCACGCCGACGAGCGCGGCGACGCCCCCTGTGATCGCGAGCAGCAGCACCCCCCACAGGGCGAGGAGAAGGAGCCGCACGCGCGCGAGCCGGGTCGACACCGGCGTCCACACGACGTCGGCGGGGTCGAACGGGCCGGTGGCCGGCAGGTCGGACGTCATGACGCCCATCCTTGCACCGGCGCACCTCCCCCCGGTCAGGACGCCGCGGGGTCCGTGCCGCGCAGGTCCTGCTCGGCCTCCGGCGGCGGGATGCGGCAGAAGTGCTCGACGACGAGCCCGACGACGACCATGACGACCGCACCGAGGGCCGCGACGCCCGCCGCGGCGGCCCGCTCCCCGTTGCCCGGCACGTCGCCGTCCATCAGCAGGGACAGCGCCTGCCCGCCGTACCAGCCCGCGAGCAGCGCCCCGGTGTAGCACGACGCCTTCGCCAGCACCGCGGTGCGCGCGGCCCGCATCGGGTCCAGCGTCGGGCGCCGCCCCTGCTGGTACTGCCGCACCGCCCAGCCCATCGCCAGCACGACCGCCGCGATCAGCACCTCGACGGCCACGACGAGCCACGGCACCTCCGGCGGCGTGCCGCCGCGCGTGACCAGCACCCGCAGGAGCGACCACGTCACCGCCGTCGCCCCGACGGCGGTGAGCAGGAGCGTCTGCCAGCGGGTCGCGGTCATGGCTGCTGCGCGTCCGGCCCGTGCTCGTCGTCGGGCTCCGGGCTGGCCGCGGGCACGGGGGCCGTGAGCCAGTCCAGGGCCATCCAGCGCACGCCCTCGCGGTCGGGCGCCGTGGCGGCCAGCTGCGCGACCGGCCCGCCCCCGAGCCCGGGCAGCACGGCCTCCGGGTCGACCTGCGCCCACGGCGCGAGCACGAAGGCCCGCTCGTGCGCCCGCGGGTGGGGCAGCTCCAGGTCGTCCGTCACGGCCGTCGTGGAGCCGTACACGACGATGTCGACGTCGAGCGTGCGCGGGCCCCACCGCTCGGTGCGCTCGCGCCCGTGGCGCTGCTCGACCGCGTGCACGGCCCGCAGCAGGTCCCGGGGGCCGAGCGACGTGCGGGCCAGCAGCACCGCGTTGAGGTAGTCGGGCTGCTCGGGACCCACCGCGGCCGTGCGGGCGAGGGGCGAGACCGCGACGATCTCGACGCCCGGCACCGCGGCCAGGTCGGCGACGGCGTGCCGCAGCGTCTCCTGCGCGGGGCCGACGTTGGCGCCGAGCGCCAGGACCACGTCGACGGGGGCGGGGGGCGCCTGGTCGAGCTCGTCGACGACCAGCTCACCGGTCACGGGCGACGTCGGCGGCTCGTCCTCCCACCGCACCGGCGGCATGAGCGCGGTGCGCGCGGCGGGCGGCTCGTCGTCGGGCGCGGACGGCGCCGGCCGCTGCTCGAGCCCGCCGCCGTGCGGCCCGGCGTGCGTGCCCGCGTAGACACCCGGGTGACCGCCCGGCGGGGTCGACGGCACGGGCATTGCCGCGGCGGCAGGCCCCGGGGGCGGCAGCGGCCCGGTCGGGGACGGCGGTGCGGGCAGCGTGCCCGACGGCGCGGGCAGCGGCGCCAGGTGCCCGGACGGCAGCACCGACTCCCGCACCGGGTGCCCGTCGTGCAGCTCGTTCCCCTCGGCGCGGGCACCGTCGCCGCGCGCCGGCGCGGTCAGCGGCATCGGCGCCGTCGGGGGGTGCGTGCGGGCCGGGTCGGCGGGCGCCGCGCGCCGCCCCGACGCCGGCGGCCCCTGGTACGGCTCCGCCGCGGGCAGCTTGGACCGGTCGCGGCGGATCGAGACGACGACGTCGCCGAACGGCACGGTGATCGGCGCCTGCGGCTTGTGCACCGCCACGTCCACGGCCTGGACGAGCGGGTGCGCGAGCACGGTCGCGGCGATCCGCTCGGCCACCGTCTCGACGAGGTCGACCGGGTCGCCGGACAGCACCGCGGCCACCTGCTCGGCCACCACGCCGTAGTGCACGGTGTGCACCAGGTCGTCGCCGGCCGCGGCCCGCCGCGTGTCGACGTGCAGCACGACGTCCGCGAGGAACGTCTGCCCGTCCCGTCTCTCGTGGTCCAGGACCCCGTGGTACCCGTACGCGCTGATGCCCTGGAGCCGGATCTGGTCGAGCCGCCGGCCCGAGCCGTCGCTGACGTCGTCGTCGTGCACGTTCACCGCGCCTCCTCTCCCCCGTGCGGGCCTGCGCCCGCACCCGTCGTCGCCCGTGGACCGGGCCCGTCCTGCGCGGCGCCCCAGGCCGCGGCCACCCGCACGGCGTCCGCCGACGCCGCGACCTCGTGCACCCGGACCGCCCACGCCCCGGCGTGCGCCGCCAGCGCCGTGACCGCGGCCGTGGCCCGGTCGCGCTGCAAGGGCGGGGCCGGCCGGCCGTCGGACCCGGCGAGCAGGTGCCCGAGGAACCGCTTGCGGCTCGCGCCCACGAGCACCGGGAACCCGTCGGCGACCAGCGCCGGCAGGTGCGCGAGCAGCGGCCAGTTGCTCGCTCCCGACTTGGCGAAGCCCAGCCCCGGGTCCAGCACCACCTGCTCGTCGCGCACCCCGGCGGCGCGCATCTGCGCGACCCGCTCGGCGAGCTCGCGCCGGACGTCCGCGACGACGTCGTCGTACACGTCGTGCTCGTCCATGACGTCGGCGTGCCCGCGCCAGTGCATGGCCACGTACGCGACCCCGGTGCGCGCCACGACGGCGTGCATGCCCGGGTCGGCCAGGCCGCCCGAGACGTCGTTGACGAGGACCGCGCCCCGCTCGACCGCCGCCTGCGCGACCGCGGCCCGCGTGGTGTCCACGCTCACCACGGCACCGGCCGCCACGAGCCGTTCGACGACCGGCAGCACCCGGGCCAGCTCGTCCTCCACCGGCACGCGCGCCGACCCGGGACGGGTGGACTCGCCGCCGACGTCGAGCAGGTCCGCGCCCTGCGCGAGCAGCTCCAGGCCGTGCGCGACCGCGGCGCCGGGCTCGTACCACCGCCCGCCGTCCGAGAACGAGTCGGGCGTGACGTTGACGACGCCCATGACCAGCGTGCGACCCGCGTCGCGCAGCGTGGTGGGGATCCCGGGCAGGCGGGAGCCGGCCGGTGCCGTGCTGCGTGCGCTGCGGTCCACGTCGCGAGCCTAGGGGGTCGGCCGGGAGACGAGGGACGCGGTCAGCGGCCGAGCACGAGGCTCATGGCCTCGGCCCGGGTGGCGGCGTCCCGCATCTGCCCGCGCACGGCCGACGTCGTGGTGCGCGAGCCGGGCTTGCGCACGCCGCGCATCGACATGCACAGGTGCTCGCACTCGACGACCACGATCACGCCGCGCGGCTCGAGCACCTCGACCATGGCGTCCGCGATCTGCGTCGTGAGGCGCTCCTGCACCTGGGGCCGGCGGGCGTAGACGTCCACCAGGCGCGCGATCTTCGACAGGCCCGTCACGCGACCGTCGGCGCCCGGGATGTACCCGACGTGCGCGACGCCGTGGAACGGCACGAGGTGGTGCTCGCAGGTGGAGTACACCTCGATGTCGCGCACGAGCACCATCTCCCCGTGCCCGACGTCGAACGTCGCGGTGAGCGCGTCGCGGGGGTCCATCGTCAGGCCCGCGAACACCTCGCGGTAGGCGCGGGCGACGCGCGCCGGCGTCTCGCGCAGCCCCTCGCGGTCGGGGTCCTCGCCGACGGCAGACAGCAGCTCGCGCACCGCGCGCTGCACGCGGGCCTCGTCGTACGGTCGCACCGACCGGCCCGACCGGGTGGTCGGGCCCGCAGCCGTGGGGGCCGCTGCCGCGGGCGTGGTCGCCGCGGGCCCGGACACGGTGGTCCCAGACGCGGTGGTGCCGGACGGCGCGGGGCCGGAGGGTGCGGGGCCGGACGGCGCAGCGCCGGACGGCGCGACCGGGGTCGGCGTGGACGGTGCCGCGGGCGCCGACGTCGCCGGGGCGACGGGCGGGGGCGGCAGCAGGCCCGGGGCCTCGGCGGCCGGGCGTCCGTCGGGGGTGGTCGGTGAGGTCATGTCATCCCTGCCCGTCGGTGTCGGGGGTCTGGCCCGGCGGCACCTCCACGACGACGGTGGCCGGGTTCTCGGACCGCGCGGCGGCGGCCTCGTCCTGCGGCACGACGGGAGCGCCGTCGAGGGCGGCGAGCTCGGCGGGCGTCATCACGGGACCGCGCTCGGAGACCGCGCGCTCGTCGCCGGAGATCCACACGTCGCGCGGCTCGCGCTTGACCACCGAGGCGAACACCTCGGTGAGCTGCTCCTGGTTGAGCGTCTCCTTCTCGAGCAGCTCCAGGACCAGGGCGTCGAGCACGTCGCGGTACTCCACGAGGATCGCGCGCGCCTCGTCGTGCGCCCGCTCGATGAGGGCCCGGACCTCGACGTCGATGGCACCGGCGACGGCCTCGGAGTAGTCGCGCTGGTGGCCGACGTCGCGCCCGAGGAAGACCTCGCTGGACTCCTGCCCGAGCTTGATCGCCCCGAGCTGGGCGCTCATGCCGAACTGCGTGACCATCTTCCGGGCGATCGACGTGGCCTTCTCGATGTCGTTGCTCGCCCCGGTGGTCGGGTCGTGGAAGACCAGCTCCTCGGCCACGCGCCCGCCCATGGCGTACGCGAGCTGGTCGAGCAGCTCGTTGCGCGTCGTGGAGTACTTGTCCTCCGTCGGCATGACCATCGTGTAGCCGAGGGCCCGGCCGCGCGGCAGGATCGTCACCTTCGTCACGGGGTCCGTGTACCGCAGGGCCCACGCCACGAGCGCGTGACCGCCCTCGTGGTACGCGGTGATCTTCAGCTCCTTGACGTTCATGACGCGCGTCCGCTTCTGCGGGCCGGCGATGACACGGTCGATCGCCTCGTCCAGCGCGGCGTCGTCGATGACCTGCGCGCCACGGCGTGCGGTGAGCAGCGCGGCCTCGTTGAGCACGTTCGCCAGGTCCGCGCCGGTGAAGCCCGGGGTACGGCGGGCCACGACGCCGAGGTCGACGCCCGGCGCCATGGGCTTGCCCATCGAGTGGACCGTGAGGATCTTCTCGCGCCCCTTGAGGTCGGGCGGCTCGACGGCGACCTGCCGGTCGAACCGGCCCGGCCGCAGCAGGGCGGGGTCGAGGATGTCGGGGCGGTTCGTCGCCGCGATGAGGATGACGTTCGTCTTGACGTCGAACCCGTCCATCTCGACGAGCATCTGGTTGAGCGTCTGCTCGCGCTCGTCGTGCCCGCCGCCGAGCCCCGCGCCACGGTGCCGGCCGACCGCGTCGATCTCGTCGACGAAGATGATCGCCGGCGAGTTCTCCTTGGCCTGCTGGAACAGGTCGCGCACGCGGCTGGCACCGACGCCGACGAACATCTCGACGAAGTCCGAGCCGGAGATCGAGTAGAACGGCACGCCCGCCTCGCCGGCGACCGCGCGCGCCAGCAGCGTCTTGCCGGTGCCGGGGGGGCCGTAGAGCAGCACACCCTTGGGGATCTTCGCGCCGACGGCCTGGAACTTGCCGGGCTCGGAGAGGAACTCCTTGATCTCCTGGAGCTCCTCGAGGGCCTCGTCCACGCCCGCGACGTCGGCGAAGGTGACCTTCGGCGACTCCTTGGAGACCAGCTTGGCCTTGGACTTGCCGAAGCTCATGACCCGCGAGCCGCCGCCCTGCATGTTCGACATGAGGAACCAGAACAGCGCCAGGATGATGATGAACGGCAGCACCAGCCCGAGCAGGCTGCTCCACCAGGAGACCTGCGGGACCTCGGAGTTCCACCCGCCCGCCGGGTCGGCCTCGGCGACGGCCGCCGCCACGTCGTCGCCCTGCGGCGTGACGTAGAAGAAGTACAGCTGCGTGCCGAGGTCGTTGCCGTCCTCGTCCTTGTAGGCGTCCTCGAGCGTCAGGTCGACGCGCTGCGTGCCCTCGGTGATGAGGACCTGGTCGACCTTCCCCCCGGACAGCAGCTCGAGGCCCGTCGAGGTGTCGACCCGCTGGGCGGACGGGGTCCGCAGCAGGCTCGTGGCGACGAGGGCGATCAGGACGGCCAGCGCGATCCACAGCAGCGGACCACGGGCGAGACGCTTGAGGTTCATGGGCGATCGGGGCGCGGGCCCCTCATCCTCCGGTCGCAGGGTTCCTGGCTGGAAGTTTTACACGGCGGCTCTGAGAGCACCCTGGGTGTTCGCCCAGGGCACAGCCCGTGCCACCGGCCGGGCGAGGCTCGCCCGACGTGCCCCGCGCCCCCCGCCCGGCGTGCGCCGGAACCGCGTGGCGGTCCGGTCAGACGGAGTACACGTGCGGCGCGAGCGTCGCGACGAACGGCAGGTTGCGGTACTTCTCGGCGTAGTCCAGCCCGTACCCGACGACGAACTCGGTGGGGATGTCGAAGCCGACGTACCGCACGGGCACCTCGACCTTCGCGGCCTCCGGCTTGCGCAGCATGGTCGCGATCTCGACCGACTCCGGCCCGCGCGAGCGCAGGTTCGACAGCAGCCACGACAGGGTCAGGCCCGAGTCGATGATGTCCTCGGCGATGAGCACGTGCTTGCCCGTCAGGTCCGTGTCGAGGTCCTTGAGGATCCGCACGACGCCCGAGGACTTGGTCCCGGAGCCGTACGACGAGACCGCCATCCAGTCCATCGCGAGCGGGGTGTGCAGGCGGCGCGCGAGGTCCGCCATCACCATGACCGCGCCCTTGAGCACGCCGACCAGGAGCAGGTCCTTGCCGGCGTAGTCGGCGTCGATCTGCGCCGCCATCTCGTCGAGCCGGGTGTGCAGCTGCTCCTCGCTGAGGAGGACCTTCTCGAGGTCGTCGCCCATGTCCGACGCGTCCACGCCTACTCCTGCCCGTCGTGCCCGTGGTCGGCGTGCGCGCCGACGTGGTCCGGCCCCGTCGGCCGGCCGAGGTAGAGCCTGCCACACGCCCGGCGCGCGACGACCCGTCCGGGCAGGTGCGCGGGCCCCTGGCCGTGCCAGCCCACCACGAGGGCGTCGAGCGCCAGGACGTGGGACCGCGCGACCGACCCGGACGGGGCCCCCGCGCGCACCGCGGCGGCACGCAGCGCCCGGCGCCGCACGGCGACGGGGCCGCCGCCGAGCACGTCGACGTCGACCACCACCGCGGCACCCGCCCCCGGCGCCGCGTCCCCCGCCACCAGCGCCGCCCGCAGCAGGGCGTCGGCCGCCGCGTCCAGGGCGTCCGCGTCCTCGGCGAGCTGCGCGGCCGTGCGCGCGAGGGCCTGGGCGACGCCGGGGCCGAGCACGTCCTCGAGCACCGGCAGCACCTCCGCGCGCACCCGGCTGCGCAGCGGAAGGCTCGCGGGAACGTCGTCCGCCCCGTCGCCCACCGGCTCGTCGGGGGGCGTCTCGGGCGCCCCGGGGCGGCCGTTGGTCGGGTCGTGCCACGGCACGAGGCCCAGCGCGGCGCACACCGCCTCGGTGTCGGCACGCCGCAGCCCCAGCAGCGGCCGGCGCAGGCGTCCGCGCACGGGCCGCATGCCGGCCAGCGCGCGGGCGCCCGAGCCGCGGGCCAGCGCCAGCAGCACCTGCTCGGCCTGGTCGTCGAGGGTGTGGCCGAGCAGCACCGCGGCTGCCCCGACCTCGTCCGCGACGGCGTCGAGGGCGCCGTACCGGGCGGTGCGCGCCGCCGCCTCGGCCCCCCCGCTCCCCTGCACCTCGACGGTCACCACCCGCACGGGGTCGAGCCCCAGGCCCCGGCACGCGGCGGCGGCGGCCCGCGCCACGTCGGCCGAGCCGGGCTGCAGGCCGTGGTCGACGACGACGGCACCGGCGGGCCGGGCCGGGGCCGGACCGTGCACGCAGACGTGCGCGACGGCCGCCGCCAGGGCCAGGGAGTCCGCACCGCCGGAGCACGCCACGAGCACGGGCGCACCGGTCGGCAGGTCCGCGAGCGCGGCGCGCACGGCGACGCGCACCGCGGCGACGGCGGGCGGCGGTCCGCCCACGTCAGCCGTGCACGCGGCGCACCCAGGCGCCGGGGTCGGCGACCTCGGCGGGCGTCGGCAGTGCCGCGGGTGCCGACCAGACGGCGTTGAGCCCGTCCAGCCCGACCCGGCCGCGCACGGCGCGCACGAACGCGGCGCCCTCGCGGTACTGGGCGAGCTTGAGGTCGAGGCCGAGCAGCCGGCGCAGCACGCGGGCGGGGCCGCGGGCGCGGGTGACGGCGTCGCGGCGGGCCTCGAACGCGCGGCGGATCCGCCGCACGGTGGGCACGACGCGGGGGCCGACCTCGTCCATCATCACGTCGGCGTGCCCCTCGAGCAGGGCCATCACGGCGCCGACCTCCTCGAAGACGTCCCGCTGGCCGGGCGTGAGCATCGCGGTCAGGCCGTCGCCGGTGCTCCGCGCGGCGTGCACGAGCGACTCGACGAGCTCGTCGAGCGACGGAGCCAGGGCCGCCCCCGGGCCGCCGGGCGAGAGGTCCGCCAGGTCGGCCAGGAGCCGGCCCGCGCGGGTGCGGACGTGGTCGGCGAGCCAGGGCGCGGCGGCGAACTGCAGCGCGTGGGTCTGCTCGTGCAGCGCGACCCAGAGCCGGAAGTGCCCGGGGTCGACGCGCAGGGCCCGCTCGGTCGCCAGCACGTTCGGCGCGACGAGCAGCAGCCGGCCCGGAGCCCCCGGACCGGCCGTGAACGGGTCGAACTGCCCGAGGACCTTGCCCGAGAGCAGCGCGAGGACCGCCGCGACCTCGGCGGCCGCGGCCAGGCGTGCGGCGTCGGGCACCTGCACCGGCGTGCCGTCGGACCGGGTGGCCAGGGGTGCGGCCATGACGGCGAACGTCTGCGCGTTGGCCCGCGCCCACCCGGCCCGGTCGACGACGAGCACCCGCGAGAGGGCCTGCCCCGGGTCCGCGGGCGTCAGGCCGGTGATGTCGACGACGTGCCCGGCGGCCCGGCCGGCGGCGTCGCGCAGGTCGGCGACCAGCGCCTCGAGCTCGTCGCGCGGGGCGGGAGGTCCGGGCGGCGCCAGCCGGCCCGCGAGCCGTGCGGCCGCGGGCCAGTCGACGGGTCCTGCCGGGGCGGGGTCCATCCGCCCCACGGTAGCCGCGGCCCGGGCGTCAGCGGCAGCCGCAGGCCGCGAGCGCGGTGACGAACCCGTCGAGGGCCTGCCGCGGCGCCCACTGCCCGCCGGCGGGGGTCGCGTCGGCCATCAGCGCGAACACGAGCTGGCGGCGCTGGGCGTCGAGGACGGTGCCGGTCAGCGACGTGACGCCGGTGAGGCTGCCGGTCTTGGCGCGCACGAGCCCGCGGGCGTCCGTCGCGGTGTACCGGTCGGCGAGCGTGCCGGTCAGCCCGCCGATCGGCATGCCCGTCGCGACGTCGCGCAGCAGCGGGTACGCCGGGTCGGTGGTGAGGCGGACCAGGTCGACGAGCAGGCGGGGGCTGAGCTGCGAGCCGTCGGCCAGCCCCGACGCGTCCGCCAGCCGGGCGCCGGAGACGTCGACGCCGAGGTTGCCGATCTCGCGCAGCACGGCCTGCGTGCCGCCGTCGAAGCTGGCGGGCAGCCCGGCGTCGATCGCGACGAGCCGGGAGACCACCTCGGTGATGGTGTTGTCGGAGGTGTCGAGGAAGTGGTGGATGACGTCGACCAGGGGTGCGGACTCGACCCGGGCGAGCTCGGTGCCCTCGGCCGGCGAGCTGCGCCGCACGGGGTCGCCCTCGACGGTGACGCCCGCGTCGGCGAGGCGCTGCACGAAGACGTCGGCGGCCGCCATGGACGGGTCCGTGTGGCGGGGCACGTACTCCCCGTCGGTGGTCTTGGCGATGTCCACGGCCAGCGCGGTCACGGGGGCGACGTACCCGCCGGTGAGGTCGGTGGCCGCCCACGACGGGTTGACGGTGGGCCCGGTGAACAGGGTGTCGTCGACCTCGAGGCGCACGCTCGTCACGCCCTGCAGCGCGAGCGCGGCGGCGGTGGCGCGGGCCAGGTCGGCGAGCCCGGCGTGGCCGACGGTCGCGTCGGGGTCGCCGTCGCCCGCCGCGAGCATCATGTCGCCGCCGCCGACCAGCGCGAGCGTGCGGTCCCCGGAGACGAGGACGCGGGTGGGGAGCGTCGCGGCCGGGTCCAGCGCGGTGAGCGCGGCGACGCCCGTGAGGACCTTGGCCGTCGAGGCGGGTGTCCGGGCGTCGTCGGCCTGGTGCTCGCCGAGCACCTCGCCGGTGAGCTGGTCGACGACGAGCACGCCGACGTCGGCGGCCGAGCCGAGGCGGGCGTCGCCGACGAGGCCGTCGACGAGCGCCTGCACGGCGGCGGCGTCCGGCAGGGGCACCTGGTCGTCGAGCTCGGCCATGACGGGGACCACGGCCGCCGGCTCGGCCGCACCCGGCGCCGTGGGGAACGGCGAGGGGTCCGGCACGGGTGGGGCGAGCGTCACCATCCCGGGGACGACGTCGTAGGCGTCGGCCGTCACGTAGGCCCCGCCCGCCAGCACCAGCACCAGCGCGGTCGTCAGTCCGACACGCAGGCCTGTGGTCATCGTCACGCTCCGCCCCGGGCGGGGTCCGGTCGTGCCCCGCCGGTGCGTCAGACTACTGTCCCGAGACAACGGCGCCCCGGGGAGACGACGCGTCCTGCCGACACCCTCCCCGAGCCCACCCGGGCAGGGGCGGGCGCGCGGGACGTAGGAGGAGCAGCATGGAGTTCGACGTCACGATCGAGATCCCCAAGGGTCAGCGCAACAAGTACGAGGTGGACCACGCCACCGGGCGCATCCGCCTCGACCGGATGCTGTTCACGTCGACCCGCTACCCGGACGACTACGGGTTCATCGACGGGACTCTCGGCGAGGACGGCGACCCGCTGGACGCGCTCGTGCTCCTGGAGGAGCCGACGTTCCCCGGGTGCCTGATCCGCTGCCGCGCGCTCGGCATGTTCCGCATGCGCGACGAGGCCGGCGGCGACGACAAGGTCCTGTGCGTCCCGACGGGCGACCAGCGCGCCGCGTGGCGCCAGGACATCGACGACGTGTCGGACTTCCACCGGCTGGAGATCCAGCACTTCTTCGAGGTCTACAAGGACCTCGAGCCGGGCAAGTCCGTCGAGGGCGCCCACTGGGTGGGTCGCGCCGAGGCGGAGGCCGAGATCGAGCGGTCCCGCCAGCGCGCGATCGACTCCGGGTACTACGCGCACTGAGCACCTGCGACGACGCCCGCCGACGCCCTGCGCGCGGCGGGCGTCGTCGTGCGTGACGACTGGTGGCCCGCCGTCAGGGACGGCCGGCGTAGGGCATCGTCCCGGACCAGCGCATGGGCACCACGCGCAGGGGGACGCCCGGCCGTGACGCCTCGACGATCTGCCCGCCGCCGGCCCACATGGCCACGTGGTAGATCGTGCTCGGGTCGTTCGGGTTCGACGCCCAGAACACCAGGTCGCCGGGGCGCAGCTGGTCGTAGGAGATCTTCAGGACGCCCTTGTACTGGTCGCGCGACGTGCGGTTGATGCCGACGCCGGCGTTGCGCCAGGCCGTCATCGTCAGGCCGGAGCAGTCGTACCCGGACGGGCCGGTGCCGCCCCAGACGTAGGGAAGGCCGACCTGCGTACGCGCCCAGGCGACGGCTGCGGCACCCGCGGACGCGGACCCCCGCGACGAGCCCGTGCCCAGGCCGTAGGCACCGCCGGAGGACGAGCCGCCGCCGGACGACCCACCGGACGACGAGCCACCGCCGGACGACCCACCGGACGAGGACCCACCGCCGGACGACCCACCGGACGAGGACCCACCACCGGACGACCCACCCGAGGAACCGCCGGACGAGCCACCGCTGCTCCCGCCGGACGACGACCCGCCCGAGGAACCGCCGGACGACGAGCCTCCCGAGGACGAGCCGCCGCCGCCGGCCGAGGAGCCGCCGCCCGAGGACGACCCGCCGGAGGACCCACCCGTCGAGCCGCCGGACGACGACCCGCCGCCCGAGCCGCCGGACGAGGGGGCCGGCGCCGCGGGCTCGAGCCGGTCGGCGCGCGCGGCGGCGTCGGCGCGGGCGCGACGGTCCGCGTCGAGGGCGTCCTGGCGGGCGCGCTCCACCTCGGCGCTGGTCTGCCGCGCGGCGGCGAGCGCCACGATGAGGGAGTCGCGCTCGGCCTGGCCGGCGCTGAGCTGGGCGTCGGCGTCGGTCTGCGCCTGCTCGGCCGCGTCGAGCGCGTCCTGCGCGGCGGCCTCGGCCGCCTCGGCGTCGGCCGCGGACCGGTCGGCGCGCTCGCGGAGGGTCGCGGCGACCATCTGGGCGGCGCGGTACTCCTGCACGGACCGGTCGGCCCGGTCGGTGGCCCGGTTGAGCGCGGTGGTCCGGCGCTGCACGTCGGCGAACCCGTCGGAGGACAGCACGGCCTCGATGGCCTCGACGGAGCCGCCGCTGCGGGCGAGCTGGCGGGCGACGGCGAGCAGCGCCTGACGGGCCTCCTCGGCGTCGGCGTCGGCGGCCTCCGCAGCCTCGGCGGCGGAGGTGGCGGCCGCGCGGGCGTCGTCGGCGTCGGCGACGGCCTGGGTGTAGGCCTCGCCGGCCTGCTGGACGCCGAGCTGCGCGGCCTCGCTGGCCACGGCGAGCTCGGCGAGGCGGACCTCCATGCCCGCGACGGACGAGGCGGCGTCCGCGACCGCGGCCCGGGCGTCGTCGACGTCGTCCTGGGAGGGCGCGGCCTGGGCGGCCGCGAGCGGCCCCGCACCGAGCGCGGCGGCGAGGGTGAGGGCGACGAGGGGCAGCGTCCGGCGCGGCTGCGCACCGCCGTCCGGGACCTCGTCCCGTGCGTCGCGCGACCGTCGTCCACCCCACCCGTTGCCCAGCACGTCTTGCACGCTACCTAGAGAGTTCCCACAAATGAACACCCGTCACACGCGTCTCACGAGTCACATGGTTGTGGTTCGGGACCAAACCGGACAGACCTCCTCGGCCATCCGGGTGACGCGCCCGACGGGGCCGCCGCGAGGGAGGACGCGCGGCCGCCGGACCCGTGCAGACGGAGGTCCGGGGCCGCCGCGACCGCACCGCGGGACGCCGGTCTCAGTGGGTGGGACACGTGTTCCGGGTCGTGGGAACGTCGACCTACCCTGACGGGCATGACCTGCCGAATGTGTCGCTGACCCAGCGCACCCTCGGCTGTGCCCGCGGGCCGGTCCGCCGTCCGGCGACCGGCCCCGCACGAGCCCCGGCTCGACAGTGCGCGCACCCCAGACCCCCCGCGGGGCGGGCGACGCCGCACGCTCCTCGGGTGACGTCCCCACCCGCAGCCCGACCGCCGCCCCGGCGCCACCGACGAGGAGCCACACCATGAGCAACGAGAGCTGGAGCTTCGAGACCCGCCAGATCCACGCGGGCCAGACGCCCGACGCCGCCACCGGCGCGCGGGCCCTGCCGATCTACCAGACGACGTCGTACGTGTTCGACTCCGCGCAGCAGGCGGCGGACCGGTTCGCGCTCAAGGAGCTCGGACCCATCTACACGCGGATCAACAACCCCACCCAGGAGGTCGTCGAGAACCGCATCGCCGACCTCGAGGGCGGCGTCGGCGCGCTGCTGCTCGCGTCGGGCCAGGCCGCCGAGACCTACGCGATCCTCAACATCGCCGAGGCCGGCGACCACGTCGTGGCCTCCCCCAGCCTGTACGGCGGCACGTACAACCTGCTGCACTACACGCTGCCCAAGCTCGGCATCGAGACGACGTTCGTCACCGACCCGCACGACGCGCAGGCGTGGCGCGACGCGATCCGGCCCAACACCAAGCTGTTCTTCGCCGAGACCATCCCCAACCCGAAGTCCGACGTGCTCGACATCGAGCTCGTCGCCGGGGTCGCGCACGAGCACGGCGTCCCGCTGGTCGTCGACAACACCGTCGCCACGCCGTACCTGGTCAACCCGCTGCAGTGGGGTGCCGACGTCGTCGTGCACTCGGCGACCAAGTACCTCGGCGGGCACGGCTCCGCAGTCGGCGGCGTGATCGTCGACGGCGGCACGTTCGACTACGCCCAGCACCCGGAGCGCTTCCCGAACTACAACACCCCCGACCCGTCGTACAACGGGCTGGTCTTCGCCCGCGACCTGGGCGTCGGCGGCGCGTTCGGCGTGAACCTCGCGTTCATCCTCAAGGCCCGCGTGCAGCTGCTGCGCGACCTCGGTGCGGCCATCAGCCCGTTCAACGCGTTCCTCATCGCCCAGGGCATCGAGACCCTGTCGCTGCGCGTCGAGCGCCACGTCGCCAACGCCCAGAAGGTCGCCGAGTGGCTCGAGGCCCGCGAGGAGGTCCGGCACGTGCACTACGCCGGGCTCGCGTCCAGCCCGTGGCACGCCAACCAGCTCAAGTACGCCCCGCGGGGCGCCGGCGCCGTCCTGGCGTTCGAGATCGACGGCGGGGCCGCAGCCGGGCAGGCGTTCGTGTCCGCGCTCGAGCTGCACTCCAACGTCGCGAACATCGGCGACGTCCGCTCGCTCGTCATCCACCCCGCGTCGACGACGCACAGCCAGCTCACGCCCGAGCAGCAGGCGCTCTCCGGCGTCACGCCCGGGCTCGTGCGCCTGGCCGTGGGCATCGAGCACGTCGACGACATCATCGCCGACCTGGAGGCCGGGTTCCGCGCCGCCAAGGGCGCCTGAGCGCACCGCGCACCCGCCCGACCGGCACGGACGAGAGGCACGACCCATGGAGCACCCCACCCGCCCGACGCCGCCCGAGCGCGGCGCCGGCCCCGCGGACGCGTCCGACGCGACCCGCCCGGCCGGCGCGCAGCCGCCGGCCGGGTGGGGTGCCACCCGGGCGCGCCGCCGCCCCGCGACCCTCGGCAGCCGCCGCCCCCTGCCGGAGCGGCCGCCCGTGCGCGCGTCCGCCGCGTGGCGCGACGGCGACCCCGTCGGCCGCCGGCAGTTCGCCGACCTCGGGCCGTTCGCGCTGGAGTCCGGGGGCCGGCTGCCCGCCGTGCGGCTGGCCTACGAGACGTGGGGCGAGCTCGACGAGGACGGGTCCAACGCCGTCCTCGTGCTGCACGCCCTCACCGGCGACTCCCACGTCACCGGCCCCGCCGGGCCCGGGCACCCCACGCCCGGCTGGTGGTCGTCGATGATCGGCCCCGGCGCCCCCATCGACACCGACCGCTGGTTCGTCGTCGCGCCCAACGTGCTCGGCGGCTGCCAGGGCTCCACCGGGCCCGCGTCGACCGCCCCCGACGGGCGCCCCTGGGGCAGCCGGTTCCCCCTGCTGACCGTGCGCGACCAGGTCGCCGCCGAGATCCGCCTCGCCGACCTGCTCGGCATCGACACGTGGGCGCTCGTCGTGGGCGCGTCCCTCGGCGGGCACCGCGTGCTGGAGTGGGCCGTCACCGCTCCCGAGCGCGTGGAGTCGCTCGTGGCCGTCGCCACCACGGCGCAGACGTCGGGCGACCAGATCGCCGGGTTCCACACCCAGCTCGCCGCGATCCGCGCCGACCCCCGCTACCGCGACGGCGACTACTACGACGCCCCCGACGGCGAGGGCCCGCACGTGGGCCTGGGCATCGCCCGGCAGATCGCGCACCAGACCTACCGCTCGGCCGCCGAGCTCGACCAGCGGTTCGGCCGCATCCCGCAGGGCGCCGAGGACCCGCTCGAGGGCGGCCGCTTCGCCGTGCAGTCCTACCTCGACCACCACGGCGACAAGCTCGCCCGCCGGTTCGACGCGAACACCTACGTGACGCTCACGCACACGATGATCACGCACGACCTCGGCCGCGACCGTGGCGGCGTCGAGGCCGCGCTCGCGCAGGTCAGCGCCCGGTCGCTGGTCGTCGCCGTCGACTCCGACCGGCTGTTCACCCCCGCCCAGTCCGAGCGCGTCGCCGCCGCGATCCCCCGCTCCGGGCCCGTGCGGTACGTGCGCTCCGAGTACGGCCACGACGGGTTCCTCGTCGAGGAGGACCAGGTCGGCACCCTCGTGCGCGACTTCCTCGCGGAGGACGTCCGCACCGTCTGACCGGAGCGCGCCCCGGCCCACCGTCACCGACCGGCCGGAGCACGCCGGCGCGTCGCACCGGGGTCGGCGCCTAGTACTCCTGGGGCGCCTCGTCGTCGACCGCCACCGTGACCGTGCCGATCCCGGCGTCGGCGACGGCCTGCGCGACCGCCTCCTGCACCCGCTCCAGCTCGCCGTCGCTCAGCGGCTCGCCGTCGAGGAAGACCGTCACCCGCAGGAGGTCCTGCCGGGGCTCCCACGCCGCACCCCCGGCGCGACCGAGGGCCTCGAGCGCACCGACCGCCGCGAGCTCCACCTCGGTGCGCTCCTCGCCGCTGACCTCGGCGGAGATCACGGCGTCCTGGGCCTCGGCCAGGCGCCCCGCGCTCGCGACGACGTCGTCCCGGCCGCCGGCCGCCCCCGTGCTCGCGCAGCCGCCGACCGCGAGCACGCCGACCACGAGCGCCGCGAGGAGCGCGCTCCGGGCCCGGCGCGTCGTCGGCCGGCCCGTCGTCTGACGTCCACCTACGACCCGACCGTCGTCGACCGCCCGCATCGCGCCCTCCCCGGCGTCACCTTCTGCGCCCACCGTAGCGACACCGAGCCGCCCGGGGACGAGATCCGTACGGTGCACCCGGACCCGCAGCCGAACCGCGTCAGGACCAGCCGGACACGAGGTCGGTGAACAGGCCGATGCCGACGGGGATGCGGTCGGCCACGGCGTGCCGGGTCAGGGCGACGAGCAGGAGCATCGGGCGGCCCGGCACCGCGCCCGGCCCGAACGTCATCGTGATCGTGTGACGGCCCACGCCGCGGGCGCGCACGTCCGCGACCACCCGTCCGTCGGCATCCGTCCACCGGCCGTCGCGCGTCCACACCCCCGCGGGGCGCCAGTGCACGGCCGTGCCCTCGACGTGCCCGCGCCGCGCGCGCCGCGTCAGCCGCGTGTCGGCCACCGCGAGCTCGGTGCCGCCGGCGTCCAGCAGCCGTACGCCGTCCCGCCACGACGTCTCGACGGTCCAGGGCCCGTCGGCCGTGAGCACCTGGTGCCCGTCCTCGCCGTCGACGATGCGCGCGACCGCCTCGCCGTCGATCACCACGTCGAGCTCGGTGGTCGCCCGCCACTGCGGTCCGACGACGACGACCTGGCCGGGCGCTCCCAGCGGGCCGATCGGGACGAGGGGTGCGGGCGCGGTCTCGGCGGTCACGCCCCGATGGTGGCAGCCCGCCCGCCCCTCCCGCTGCCCCCGTCCGGGTACGGCGTGCTCGCGCGGACCAGCCCGCCCACGAGCACGACGAGCAGCGCGACCACGAACGCCTCGACGTGGTGCGGCGGCGACGCCGAGAGCCCGTGGAGGTCGTCGAACCGCGCGAGGACAGACGCCGTGGCCAGCCACGGCAGCAGCGGGGCGGCATAGGCACCGAGCACCACGCACACCGCCACCACGTGCACGCGCCGGTCGTGCCCCGGGCGGAACGACGCGCCGCGGGCGACGGCGGCGAGCACCGGGCGCAGGGCCAGCGCGGCGACGAGCAGAGCGATGCCGCGCACCAGGAGGTCCGCCCGGGCCAGCACGCGCTCGACGGGGGTCGCACCCCGCGTGTGCAGCTCGGCGACGCCCAGCCCGAACCCGTACGGGTCCGCCGCAGGCAGGCCGCCGGTGGGCACCCCGCTCACCCAGACCCCGGAGGCGGGCCGCCCCTCCACCTCGAGCTGCAGCCAGGCACCCCGACCGTCCGAGGCGTGCAGGTGGACGGGGACGGCGACGTCGTCCTCCTGCAGCACGGCGACGCAGTGCGCCACGCCGACCAGCAGCGCCACCGCCCCTACGACGACGAGGAACGGGCCGAGGACCGCTGCCAGCCGGCGTGACCGAGGACCGAGCGACGTCATGGGACACCTCCGCGACGGACGCTAGCGCGACGCCCACCGGCCGCGGGGCAGGATGGCGGCATGCACGTCGACGTCACGACCGCCGCCACCGCCCTGCACGACCAGTGGGACCGTCTGCGGGAGTGGGTGGGGCAGGTCTCCGACCCCGACCTCGTGCCGGAGCCCTCGGTGCTGGACGGCTGGACCGTCGGGGAGCTGTGGGCGCACCTGGGCCGGGCCATGGACGCCCTGGCCGTGTGCACGCCGCTGCCGGCGGGGACGGTGCCGCTCTCGCTCGCCGAGTACCTGGGCACGTACGCGGACCGCGCCGCGGACATCGCGGAGACGACCCGGCGGCTCGCGGCCGAGCAGGCGGGCGACCCGGTCGGCGCGGTCGAGGCCCGGGCCGCCGCCGCCTTCGCGCGGCTCGACGAGCTGCGGGCCTCCGGCGACCCCGTCGTCCAGGCACGGCGCGGGCCGGTGCTGCTGTCGACGATGGTCGTCTCGCGCGTCCTCGAGCTCGTCGTGCACGGCGACGACCTCTACCGCTCGGTGCGGCGCGCCCGCGGTGCAGACCTCGTCGAGGACCCGGTGCTGCCCGCCGCGCTGGACCTCGTCGCCGACGCGCTGCTCACGATCGTGCGCCAGCGCGGTGGCTGGGACCTCGAGGTCGCCGACGCCCGCACGTGGGTGCGGCTCGCCGCGGGACGTACCCCGTACGACGTCGACGTGCTCGCGGTCGGTCTCGCGCCGCGCTGGACGTCCGAGGCCGTCCCCGACCTGGGCCGCATGCTCCCCCTGCTCTGACCCGCCCGCCGACGTCCGCACCTGCGACCGGTCAGCGAGGACCGGGTGCTTCGGGGCGGGGGCGGTGCCGCAGGAGCACGGCCCCGACGATCGCCAGGGCGCCGGCGGTCAGCCAGCCCGCGAGGGTGATGCCGACGAGGTCCTCGGGCACGGGGCACCCCGCGGAGGAGTCGTCGACCGTGCACTGCACCCAGGGCTGGAGGTACAGCAGGAACCCCAGCACCAGGCCGAGGGCCACCAGCACCCCGCCGACGGCGCGACGGGCACCGCTCGGCGCGGGGACCTCACTCACGGCTGCCGCTCCACGGCGCGAACGTAGCACCGGCTGCCGCTAGCGTGGCGGGCATGCTCGCCGCACGCGTGACCGCGTTCTCCGCCGACGACCCGTTGCAGGGGCTGGAGGTCGGGGACGCCCCGGCGCCCGACGCGGGTGCGCTGCCGGCGGGCTGGGAGGTCGTGGACGTGCGGGCCGCGTCGCTCAACCACCACGACCTGTGGTCGCTGCGGGGCGTGGGGCTGCGCGCCGAGCAGCTGCCGATGGTGCTGGGCACCGACGCCGCGGGCGTGACGGCCGACGGGCGCGAGGTGGTGGTGCACGCCGTCGTGGGCGGGCCGGACGCGCGCGGGGCCGCGGCGGACGAGCCGCGCACGCTGCTCTCGGAGAAGCACCCGGGCACGCTGGCCGAGCAGGTCGCGGTGCCGTCGTGGAACCTCGTCGACAAGCCCGCCGGGCTGTCCTGGGTGGACGCGGCGTGCGTGCCGACGGCGTTCCTCACCGCGTACCGGATGCTGTTCCGCTCCGGCGGGGCGCAGCCGGGCCAGCGGGTGCTGGTGCAGGGCGCGGGTGGGGGCCTCGCGACCGCGGCGGTCCAGATCGGTGCCGCGTCCGGGCTGGAGATGGTCGTGACCAGCCGCGACGCCGGGCGTCGCGAGCGGGCGCTGGCGCTGGGGGCCGCGCAGGCCGTGGAGCCGGGGGCGCGGGTGGGGCGCGTCGACGTCGTCCTGGACTCCGTGGGCCGGGCCACGTGGGAGCACTCCGTGCGCTCGGTGCGGCCGGGCGGGCGCATCGTCGTGGCGGGGCTGACGTCCGGCGACCCGACGCCGGCGTCGCTGACGCGCGTGTTCTTCCAGGAGATCATCGTCGTGGGCGCCACCATGGGCACCCGCGACGAGCTCGCGCAGGTGCTCGCGCTGCTCGCGCGCACCGGGGTGCGGCCCGTCGTCGACCAGGTGCTGCCGCTGGCGCGCGTCGGCGAGGGGCTCGCGCGGATGTGGCGGGGCGAGCAGTTCGGCAAGATCGTCCTCGAGGTCTGACGACCCGTCCGGACGGACGGCGCAGGCGACGCACGACGAGGAGGACCGGTGGAGCCGACGGCGGTGCCGGAGTGGTCCGCCGACGCCCTCACGACCGCGTCGTGGCAGCCCGACGTGCTGGGCCCCGGCTTCGAGGCGCGCCTGCTGCGGCTGGCCGACGACGACGAGGGGCCCGTGGTCGCGACCCTCGTGCGGTGCCTGCCGCCGGGCGCCGTGGGCGCCGCACGCGTCGTGCTGTACGTGCACGGGTGGTCCGACTACTTCTTCCAGACCGGCCTCGCCGAGTACTTCCGCGACCAGGGCGTCGCGTTCTACGCGCTGGACCTGCGCAAGTACGGGCGGTCGCTGCGCCCGCACCAGACGCCCGGCTACGTCGACGACCTGCGCACCTACGACGAGGAGATCGGCGCCGCCCTGGCCCGGGTGCGCGCCGAGCACGGCCCGCACGCGCGGGTGCTGCTCATGGGTCACTCCACCGGCGGCCTGGTGCTCAGCCTGTGGGCCGAGCGCAACCCGGGGCAGTCGTGCGGGCTGGTGCTCAACAGCCCGTGGCTGGAGCTGCAGGGGTCGTCGGTGATGCGGCACGTCAGCGGCCCGGCGATCAGCCGCATCGCGCGGTTCCAGCCCAAGGCGCCGCTGCCGAACATCGACCCCGGCTACTACTCGCGCACCATCGACGTCTCCACCGGCGGCGAGTGGACCGTCGACGCCCGGTGGCGGCCGACCCCGTCGTTCCCCGTGCGGGCCGGGTGGCTGCGCGCCGTCATGGTGGGGCACGCGACCGTCGCCCGCGGGCTGACCCTCGACGTGCCGGTGCTGGTGGCGCTCTCCGCGCGCACGCTCATCAGCGCCCGCTGGCACGAGGACATGCGTGCCGCCGACGTGGTGCTCGACACCGAGGTGATCGCCCGACGGGCGGTGCAGGTCGGGCACGTGACGACCATCGTGCGGATCCCGCGGGGCATGCACGACCTGACGCTCTCGGAGCGCCCCGCGCGCGAGCGCTTCTACGCCGAGCTGACCCGCTGGCTCGTGGGGTACGGCTGGGCCTGACGCCGGTCGCGCCGAGGCCAGGGCCCGGTCCGGCGCGCGCGGTCAGGGTGGCCGGTCAGGGGTGGCCGGTGGCCTCGGCGAGGGTCGGACCGCCGTCGCCGAGCCGCCACGAGCGCCACCCGTCGACGAGACCCTCGGCCCCGGAGACCACCGCGGCCGCCGCGTCGGGGTCCGCGTGCACGGAGCCGTCCTCGAGCTCGATGAGGCCGTCGGTGCGCAGCATCGCCGTGAAGCGCTGGTTGCGGCGCTCACGCGCCCACACGAGCGTGGTCACGGCGCGGCGCCGCTTGGCGAGGGTCGCGAGCTCCGGGCGGGCCCAGCCCGGGTCGCCACCCGTGCCGGGCTCGTCGGCGGAGGGCAGGCCGGGCGAGCCGGACTCGATCCGCAGGGGCTCGTAGGGGGCGACCTCGTACGCCGACGGGTCGTAGGCCGGGCGCTCGTCGTACGACGAGGAGTACGCGGAGGCGCCGTACGAAGAGCCGGCGTCGAGCGCCGTCGGCTCGTACGAGGACGACG
Organism: Cellulomonas sp. SLBN-39; assembly: GCF_006715865.1. Taxonomy (NCBI): domain Bacteria; kingdom Bacillati; phylum Actinomycetota; class Actinomycetes; order Micrococcales; family Cellulomonadaceae; genus Cellulomonas; species Cellulomonas sp. SLBN-39. Next base: position 879,965 of record NZ_VFOA01000001.1, read on the forward strand.
TGGAGGACGACGACAGCGTGTACGGCGTCGTGTCGTACGACGACGGGCCGGCGGAGGACGCGTCGTAGGACGTCGGCTCGTACGGCGTGGGCTCGTACGACGACAGCGCCGACGACAGCGGGTCGTACGACGAGGACGTGCCGGACGTGGAGCCGTAGGACGACGTGCGGTCGTCCGGCGACGTCCGGTCGTACGACGAGGAGCGGTCGGCCGCGGGACCGGCGGACCGGTTCTCGCCGTACGCGGACGTGCGGCGCTCGGGCTCGGGCCGCGGTGCCGGCTCGGCCGCGGGCGTCGACGAGCGCCGCTCGGGGACGTAGGCACGCGGGCCCTCGGGGCTCGCGTCGTCCGGCGGGTCGAGCGGTGCCATGACGTCGGTCGACGACGGGTCGGAACGACGACCGGTCGCCCGGCCCTCGCGCCGCACGGTCGGCTCCGCGGGCGCGCTCGCGCGCGACGTCGAGGCACGCGGGTCGGCGGGGCGGCCGTCCGCGGGGCGGGCGCCCTGCTCGATGGCCATGCGCAGCCCGGCGATGGGCGTCAGGGTCGGCGGGCCGGCGAAGGTGCTGGCCGGCGGGGGCGACTGGGTGTCGCGCGGCCACTCGGTGACGTCGGGCCGCCCGGGCCCGCCGGGACGCGGGGCCTCACCGGGGCCGGGGGTGTGCGGAACGTGCTCGGCCGGCGGCTCCGACGCCGTCGGGCCGGCCGTGCGGAACGGCAGGGGCGTGGGCTCCGTGGCGGTGCCGCGGCGGCCGATGGGGGTGGCGCCGGTCAGCGCCGAGCGCCGGGGCGGCGCGGACACGGACTTCAGCTCGCCCGTGAGGCGGCCCTCGACGATCGCGTTGGCCGACGTGCGCGGGCGCGACCGGTCCACGTCGAACGAGACGGCGTTGGCCCCGGCCTCGCTGGAGCGCACCAGCCGGAGGGCCGTCGGCTCGACCGTGCGGCGAGCGCCCTCGTGCAGCGCGAGCGCCGAGACCTCCAGCAGCCGCCGCTCGTCGCCGCGCACCACACCGACCTGCAGCACGTCGACCTGCCGGCCGTAGCCGCGCAGGAACCCCAGGCTGTCGGTCGCCTCGGCCGCGACCTCGGCGCACAGCAGCACCAGACGCACGCCGTCGCGGCTGTCGGCCTGCGCCCCGGTGTACGGCACGTGCTCGCGGAACGCCGCGTAGTCGACCGCGAACCGGCCGGGGTCGGCGTGGTAGGCGCGCGAGAGGTCCGTCGTCGTCATCCGCGACGCCGCACCCCCGTGCCGCAGGGCGGTGATGATCGCGTCGTCGTCGAGCACCTGAGCGACGTCCACGACGACCGTGCGGCCGCGGGCGTCGAGCGCGAGGATCTCGGGCAGGTCGGACCGGTCGGACGCGGTGCCGCGTGTGCGGACCACGAACAGCGGCTCACCGGCGATGGCGGCCAGGTGGTGCGTCAGCAGCGCGCTGACCTCCTGCGCGAACGACCCGGCGAGGGGCTGCATCGGCTGGACGAGGCGGGGACGACCGTCGTCGAGCTCGAAGATCGGCATGTCGCGTCGGAGCCTTCCTGAGCGGTCGGGGGCGCCGGCCGCTCCGTCGTCGCAGGGAGGCGCGGACCCGCGGTCGGGTGCGTGCAGGGCTAGGGTCCCACAGCAGCCGGAGCACGTCAGCCCGTCGAACAGGTGGACGTGCCGGCGGGGTCAGCCGGTGGCGTCCTGGGCGAGGATCGCCTCGACGCGGTCGACCTTGGCCTGCATCTCACCGGTGTGACCAGGGCGGATGTCGGCCTTGATGACCAGGCTGACCCGGTGCCCGTGCCGGCCGACGGCCTCGGTGGCGCGGCGCACGACGTCCATGACCTCGTCCCACTCACCCTCGAGGGTGGTGAACATGGAGTCGAGGCGGTGCGGCAGGCCGGAGTCGCGGACGACGCGCACGGCGTCGGCGACGGCCTCGGACACGGACTCGCCCGCACCGAGCGGGGCGACGGAGAAGGCGACGAGCATGACCCCACCCTCGCCCGCCGCGCCCGCCCGCGTCCAGGTGTCAGCGTGTCGGCTGCGCGCGCACCGCGTCGACGAGCTCGGGACGGGCCTCGTCGAGGACCGGCGCGGGTGCCACGGCGCGATCGGCACGGCGCAGGACCCGGCCGACCAGCAGCGCCACGCCGGCCAGCACGACCGCCGCCACCGCGGAGGTGACGCCGACACCGTGGCTGAACGCGTCCTGCGCGGCGGTGAGCACCTGCGCGCCGAGCGCGTCGGGCAGGCCGTCGGCGACCGCGACCGCGCCGCCGAGCGTCTGCCGGGCCACGTCGGCCTGCGCGGCGTCGAGGGTCCCGGGCAGCGTGAGGTCCGCGCGGTAGACGGCGGCGACGACGGACCCGAGCACGGCCACGCCGAGCGACGCGCCGAGCTCGTACGACGTCTCGGAGATGCCGGACGCCGCCCCGGCGCGCTCCGGCGGCACGGACGCGAGGATCGCGTCGTTGGTCAGCGTCTCGGCCAGGCCCACGCCGGCGCCGACGAGCGCGAACACCGCGACGATCCCGCCCACGCGGGCGTCGCCGGCCACGAGGGCGCCCAGCCCGTAGCCCGCGGCGGCCAGCAGCATGCCGACGGGCACGAGCAGGTGCCGGGGCACCACGCGCACGAGCCGCACGGCCACGAGCCCTGCGGTGATCGACGCGACCGCACCGGGCAGCAGGGCCGTGCCGGCGGCGCGCGGGGAGAGCCCGACGACGAGCTGGAGCACCTGCGAGACGACCAGCACCAGACCCGCGAGCGCGAACGAGGCGGTGAAGTTGGCGCCGACGGACGCGGCGAACACGGGCCGGCGGAACAGCTCGACGTCGAGCAGCGGCTCGGCGAGCCGCAGCTGGCGGCGCACGAACACCACGACGAGCGCGGCGCCGGTGGCGAGCGCGCCGAGGCCGAGGGCGCCGGGGCCGTGCCCGACGGTCGTCTTGATGCCGTAGACGAGCGGGAGCATGCCGACGACGGCGAGCACGACGCTGGGCACGTCGAGGCGCCCGGCGGCGGGGTTGCGGGACTCGGGCAGCAGGAACGGCGCGGCGACGAGCAGCACGACGAGCACCGGGACGTTGAGCAGGAAGATCGAGCCCCACCAGAAGTGCTCGAGCAGCCACCCGCCGACGACGGGACCGAGCACGGACCCGCCGGCGAACCCGGACGCCCAGATCGCGATGGCGAGGCGGCGCTGGTCGTCGTCGAGGAAGAGGTTGCGCAGCAGCGAGAGCGTGGACGGCATGAGGGTGGCGCCGAAGACGCCGAGCAGGGCGCGGGCGGCGACGAGCTGGCCCGCGTCGGTGGCGAAGGCCGCGAGGACGCTGACGAGCCCGAACCCGGCGGCGCCGACGAGCAGCAGGCGGCGCCGGCCGAGGCGGTCGCCGAGGACGCCCATGGTGACGAGCAGCCCGGCGAGCATGAGCGGGTAGACGTCGACGACCCACAGGAGCTGGTCGGCGGTGGGCGTCAGCGCGACGGAGATCTGCGGCAGCGCGAACGAGAGCACCGTGGTGTCGATGGAGACGAGCAGCACGGGCAGCATGAGGACGACGAGGCCGAGCCACTGGCGGGGTCCTGCGGTGGCGGGCACGGGGCGCCGCGACGCGGGTGTGCGGGGGGTGGGGAGGTGCGTGAGCACGGGGTGTACCTCGTCCTGGTCTCCCGCGTGACCGGGCGGGGTTCCGGGGGACGCAGCGCGCGGCGCGGGTCCCTTCCCGCGCGCCGGGCGGGGGTCGTGCGACCCACCACGGCTATACCGTCCGGTCGGTACAGTAGCAACGGGCGGCCGGTCCCGCCAGGGTGTCCTCCGTCACCGCCCGGCCCCGGGTCCGTCATGGGGCGCCGCCACGGTCACTACGCTGGTCGCCCATGGCCTCGACGCGCGACCGCATCCTCGACGCGCTCCAGGACGTCCTCCTCGAGTCCGGCCCCGCCGGCGCCACCCTCGACGGCGTCGCCCAGCGCGCCGGCGTCTCCAAGGGCGGGCTGCTGTACCACTTCCGCTCCAAGGACGACTTGTTCACCGGCCTGCTGGACCGCCTGAGCGCGGGCGCCGCCGCCGCGGACGCCGCCACTCCCCCGGAGCCCGAGGCCGCCGCCCGGTTCTTCCTCGAGGGCTCGCAGTCCGCCGACAGCCCCGAGGAGCGCACCCTGCTGGCCGCGCTGCGCCTGCTCGGCACCCACCCCCCGGCCCGCGCCCGCCTGGCCTCCTACCTCGACGACTGGGCCGCCGGTCTGCGCCGCACGATCGACGACCCCCTGGCGTCCCGCCTCGTCCAGCTCGTCGGCGACGGCCTCTTCCTGCACGCCCTCCTCGGCGCCGGCGACCCCGACCTCGACGCCCGCGTCATCGCACTCGTCCTGGCCCGCACCCGCCCCGAATGACGGAGCCTGGACAGGCGAGGGCCTGACGACACCCACGCGCTCCTACGGCACGGAAGCGGACTCAGCCTCAGGGATCTCCTCCGGTACCGGCTCCTCTGCGTCCTCGACGGACGGCACAGGGTCGTCCTGCGAGGACAACGCGGTCGAGACCAGCGCCGTCGGGACTCCGGCCGTGTCGCCAGCACCCGCCTCGGGCTCGGCACGCAGCTTGGGGGGCGCGGCGGACCACGCCTTCAGGTGCTGGAGGACGTCGACGTAGAACGCGTCGACCGTGCCGATCACGCTGTCGATGAAGGTCCCCCGTCCACGCCCGCGCTTGGACCCCATCGGTGCGGTGAGCGCGACCTGGAAGGAACGCAGCTCCTTCGTCGCGTCGGCGACGAGGAGCGCGGGATTCTCACGCACGTTGCGCAGCAGATCGGCGGCACCGGCTCCGCGCGCATGAGCGGCGTGAGCCTCGCACCTGATGGTCTCGGGGGCGTTCTTCAGCTGCCGCACGAGCCAGTTGACCCGCGTGGTCGGGCGGCCGTCGCGCGGGGCGTCCACGTCGACGTGGCAGGTGATGGTCCCCGCCCGCAGGTCGGCGGTCACGACGATGTCGCCGACGGTCGACGGGACGCGGATGGCACCGCTGAGCGTGCCCGTGTCGGCGAGCATGGCGACGAGCGCCTGGGTGCGCAGCGCGGGCTCCAGGACCTCCTTGCGTGCCAGCACGGGCGTGACCTCGGTCCCCAGCTGACGCCCCAGTGAGAGGCTCGTGAAGCGCAGCAGCGCGTCGAACCGTGCGGCGACCTCCGAGACGCCTTTGTCGCCGGCTCGGAGTGTGCCGGCGCGCACGGTGTCGCGGACGCTCACCCAGTGCTCACCCATGTCCTCGAACTCCATGGCACCGGAGCGCGGGTGCTCCAGGTACCGGATCAGCTCGCCGAGGATCCACGCCTGGTCCGGGTCGGCGACGCCGCGAAACTCCTTCTGCAGCACCGCTTCGGCCAGGATCTGGGTCCACGACAGGTGGTGCAGCGCGACCCGCCTGAGCTTGCGCTTGTCCACCTTCGTCGGGTGCTGACCGGCGACGGCAGGGATCTCGTTGGAGATCGTGAGGACCGCGTCGTAGCCCTGCTCGCGGGCGATGTCGAGGTAGTTCTCCAGCTGCTCGGTCGTCAACGCGTTGCTGCCGGTCTTCACCTCCACCAGCGCCGTCCAGGACTTCTGCCCACGGGCCACACGGATGAGCCCGTCGGGGCGCACCGTGCTGTCCCCGAACGGGAACGGCACCTCGATGTACGTCTGCACGGGCCCGGCCGGTGCGCCGTACGGCTTCGTCAACGCCCGCCCGAACTCCCGCACCGCCGACATCACCGCCAGCAGTGCGGACGTCGCCCGCCGCTCCTGCTCCTCCGCGCCGTTGATCCCGACGTCGGGATCAGACGTGCCTCATGCCAGCTCTCCTCAGCCATGACTCCCCCTTGACCAGCAAGTCTGCCGACACGAGAGCTGCCGGTGCGGGACCTCACGGGTGAATTGTGAGCAGGGAGTCGAGCGATCAGGCCGGGGCCAACGCGGTCGAGGTCGTGGCCCGCTGACCGGTAGCCACCCCCGACGAACGGGCTGCGGCGGCGAACCCGGCTGTCGCCAGCACGGCGGCGGCGGTCCACCCGCCGACGATCGCGCGAGCACGGCCGGTGCACTCGAGCCGGTCCTCGAGCGGGACGTCGGCCGTTGCCATCGTGGGGCCGTCGACCACGTCGTCCACGGCCATGGGAGCCATGCACTGGGTGCCCCGGACGACGACCGTCGCCGACGAGTACCACGCCGCCGCCAGCAGCGTGGCGGCGCACACCGCGGTCACGGCCAGCAGCCTGCGCGACGCGCGTCTGCGCGACACCAGGACGACGCCCACGACCAGCACCACGAGCGCCAGGACCAGGAACAGCACCGGGAGCAGCGCGATCGCTCTCACCGGGGACTCCGCGCGCGAATCACCTCGGCAACGTACAGGTGCGACCGCGGTGCCGTCGTCCTTGCCTCGAGCCGCATGTGGCTGCGACCGCCCGTACCCACGGACGAGACGCGGCCCTACGGTCGATGCGTGACCACCTCGTTCCCGCTCCTGCGTGATGCCCTGACGAACCTGGCACTGCCGCCGGAACGACAGCGGCAGGCGCTTGCCGGGACCGTCGTCCCGGACGAGCTCGCCCTCGATCTCGACAACGCTGTGCGCAGCCTCGACGACGCCATGGAGCGCGCCGGCATCCAGCTCGCGCCCGCGGTCGTGGCAGCCGTCGAGGAGCTCAACGACAGTCTTGCGGCGCCACCCGCGGATGACCTCTGGAACGACGTAGCCCTCGCCCAGCACCCTGCGTGGATCGCAGCCCGCCGGCGCGCCGCCGAACTCCTCGCGCAGATCCCTCCTGCATGACGAGGCCGCACACCGTGCCAGCAGTCTCCGAGGCCGACGCACGGCAGTTCCGGCGCTCAGGGCCTGGCAGTTTCGGAACTCGTGACCCGGCAGTCTCGGAACTCGGGTCGCTGTCCCGTCCCCTCGGCGTCCCTCGGCGGCTCCGCCACCGTCAGAGTCGACTGCTCCAGCCCTGCGCTCAGGCTCCGCGTCGCAGCAGGGCCCCGATCAGCGTGAGTCCTCCGAGCGGCACGACGGGGACCACGACGAACAGGCGCACCCAGACGGGCACGGCCGCGCACTCCTCGGTGAGGCATCCCCCCGCCACCACGCGCCAGAGCATCGCGATCCAGACGCCGACCAGCACCGCGGCGACGACCTTCGCGAGGGTGTCCCACCATCGTCTGCCCCGGGCGCGACGGGCCGCCACGACGTCGACGATCACCGCGACGTACGCCGCAGCGAGCAGGAGACCCTCGGCGGGGATCACCCAGGCCCACGTGCGCACGACCGCGCTGAGGAACATCAGCACGTAGTCCGCGACGGCGAGCAGCACCACGGCGGCGAACACCAGCCAGACGGATGCCCAGAGCCGCGCGCTCGCGACCGTCAGGCGGTGCACGCCGACGTCGGTGCTCACGCCATGGGCCCGGCCGTGTCCGCGCGGTGCAGGTGGGAGGCCAGGAGCTCGGCGAGGTGGACGCCCTGGACGCCGGCGAGCTGCTCGGCCTGGGTGCGGCAGGAGTAGCCGTCGGCCAGGTAGACGTCGCCGGGGGCGGCGTCGCGCAGGGCCGGCAGGAGGGCACCCTCGGCTACGGCCACGGAGACGTCGTAGTGGCCCTTCTCCATGCCGAAATTGCCGGCGAGCCCGCAGCAGCCCGCGAGCGCGGAGAACGTGGCGCCGGCGGCGGTGAGGAGCTGGCGGTCGGGGGTGAAGGTCATGACCGAGTGGTGGTGGCAGTGGGGCTGGACGACGGCGGTGACGTCGGACAGGTCGGGCAGCTGCCAGCGGTCGCCGGGGCCGATCGGGGCGGGGGCGGTGAGGAGCTCGGCGAGGGTGCGGGTCTCGCGGGCGACGGCGACGGCGCGGGGGTCGTCGGGCAGCAGGTCGAGCAGGTCGCTGCGCAGCACGGCGGTGCAGGAGGGCTCGAGGCCGACGATCGGGATGCCGTTGACGGCGAACGGGCCGAGGACCTCGAGCAGGTGGGTGAGCTGGTGGCGGGCGCCGTCGAGCTGGCCGGTGCTGATCCAGGTGAGACCGCAGCAGGCGTCGTGGTCGGGCACGAGGACGTCGTAGCCGGCGTCGCGGAGCACGGCGACGGCGGCGTGCGGGACGGTCGGGGCGAGCGTGTCGCTGAAGGAGTCGGTCCACAGCAGCACGGGCGGGCGGGCCTGCGTGCCGGTCGTGGCCGGGGTCCCGTCGGTGCCGGTGGTGGTGGCGGGCAGCTCGACGGTGGTGGCGTCGCGGGCGCCGACGACGCGCACGTCGCCGGAGCGGCGGCCGGTCTGGCGGGCCCAGGCGCGGAACGGCACGGGGGCGAACCGGACCATCTTGCGGCGGGTGTCCATGCCGCCGAGGGCGAGGACGGCCTTGGCGACGGGGCGGATGCCGAGCACGGTGTTGGCGAGGGCGGCGAGGCCGGGCACGCCAGTGACGAGGCGCGCCCAGCGGGGCAGCCACCCGAGGGCGTAGTGGTTCACGGGGCGCAGGCGGCCCTGGTAGGTGCGGTGCAGGACCTCGGACTTGTACTGGGCCATGTCGACGCCCGCGGGGCAGTCCGAGGAGCAGGCCTTGCAGCTCAGGCACAGGTCGAGGGCGTCGTGGACCTCGGGCGAGGACCAGCCGCGCGAGACGAGCGTGCCGTTGGCCATCTCCTGCAGCACGCGGGCGCGGCCGCGGGTGGAGTCCTTCTCGTCCTTGGTGGCCTGGTACGACGGGCACATGAACCCGCCGGTGGCGCGGGTGTCGGCGCGGCACTTGCCGACGCCGACGCAGCGGTGCACGGCCGTGGTCATGTCGCCGCCGTCGTGGCCGAACGAGAAGCCGGTCGACGCGAGCAGGGACCTCGCGGCGGGGCGGCGCAGGTCCGCGTCGAGGGGCGCGGGGCGCACGAGGACGCCGGGGTTGAGCAGGTCGCGCGGGTCGAACAGGTCCTTGACCGCGCCGAACAGGTCGATGGTGCGGGCGGAGTACATGACGGGCAGCAGCTCGGAGCGGGCGCGGCCGTCGCCGTGCTCGCCGGACAGGGAGCCGCCGTGCGAGGCGACCAGGCGGGCGGCGTCCTCCATGAACGCGCGCAGCGGGTCGCCGGAGCGCTCCATCGGCATGTCGATGCGCAGGTGCACGCACCCGTCGCCGAAGTGCCCGTACGCGAGGCCGTCGACGCGGTGGTCGGCCATGAGTGCCTCGAGCTCGCGCAGGTACCCGCCGAGGCGCGCGGGCGGCACGGCGGAGTCCTCGAACCCGGGCCACGCCTGCGCGCCGGACGGGGTGCGGCCGCCGAGCCCGGCGCCGTCCTCGCGGATCCGCCACATGGCTGCGGCCTGCGGCCCGGGCGGGAACACCCCGACGGCGTCGGTGCCGGCGTCGGCGGCGAGCGCGCGGGCCGTGGCGAGGGCGTCGTCGAGGGTCTCGCCCCCGACCTCGACCATCAGCCAGCCCGCCCCGGGCGGCAGGTCCGGCACGGCGGACGCGCCCTTGACGCGGCGGACCACGTCGACGAGCCGGGCGTCCATGCCCTCGATGGCCAGGGGCCGGTGCGCGAGCAGCGCGGGCACCGCGTCGGCAGCCGCCGGCATGTCGGGGTAGCCCAGGACGACGAGCACGGGCGCCGCCGGCACGGGAACGAGCCGCACGGTCGCACCCAGCAGCGTGACGAGGGTGCCCTCGGTGCCGACGAGGGCCTTGGCCAGGTCGCTGCCGCCCTCGGGCGTCAGGTGCTCCAGGGAGTACCCGGACACCTGCCGGGTGAACCGGCCCAGCTCGGTGCGGATCACGTCGAGGTGCGAGCGCACGAGGGCGTCGAGGCCGGGCAGGACGTCGAGCGCACCCGCGCCGGCGCGGGCGGTGAACCGCCGCCCGGTGCCGTCGACGACGTCGAGGTCGACCACGTTGTCCGCGGTGCGCCCGAACGCGACGGCGCGCGGCCCGCACGCGTTGTTGCCGATCATGCCGCCGAGGGTCGCGCGCGCCTGCGTCGACGGGTCGGGCCCGAAGCGCAGCCCGTGCGGTGCCGCGGCGGCCTGCAGGTGGGACATGACGACGCCGGGCTCGACGCGGGCCGTGCGGGCCTCGGGGTCGATCTCCAGCACCCGGTTGACGTGCCGGGAGAAGTCGAGCACCACGCCCGGGCCCACCGCGTTGCCCGCCACGGACGTGCCGCCGCCGCGCGACGTCAGCGGCGTCCCGGTCTCCCGGGCGACCGCGAGCGCGGCCAGCACGTCGTCGGTGTCCCGCGGGAACACCACGACCTGCGGGACGACGCGGTAGTTGGACGCGTCGGTCGAGTACTCCGCGCGTCGGCGCGTGGAGTCGTCGACGTCCCCGCGCACGGCGTCGCGCAACGCGTGCACGACGTCCCGGACGTCGGTGGTCCCTGTCGTCACAGCCACGTGGGCAGTCTCGCACCACCGCCCTGGGACCCCGGCACCCCGTCCACGTGGCGTCGTCGCGCGCGGGGCTCGCCGTGCGCGGCTGGCGGCGCAGGTCAGGCCGGGCGCGACGCCACCGGGCAGCCGGCGCACGCGGGCCGGGGCGTGCAGGTGCCGCAGGTCGCGCCGACGGGGGCGAGCGGGAGGCGGCCGGTGCGGGCGGCGTGGTCGAGGACGACCTCGACGAGGCCGACGTCGACGCCCAGCGACCGGGCGACGCGGGCGGGGCCCTCGCCGGCGGCGGTGCGGGCGAGGACCGCGTCGAGCAGGGCCCCTCCCCCGCGGGTCACAGCAGCGCCCCGACCTGGAAGACGACGACGGCGAGCACCCACGCGACGGCGAGCTGCACGCCGACGCCGCCGAGGGTCCACCGCAGCCCGAAGAGGCGGCGCTGCTCGGCGACGGTGGCCAGGCACGGGGTGTACGCGAGGGTGAAGACCATGAACGCAGCGGCTGCGGCGCCGGGGTGGCCGCCGGAGGTGCGCTCCAGCGTGGCGCGCAGCTGAGCGCCGAGGTCGCCGGGGTGCGCGGGGTCGGCCGGTTCGGCGACGGCGTAGGACTGCGCGAACGAGCCGACGACGACCTCCTTGGCGACGAACCCGGTGACGAGCGCGGCGGCGGCGTGCCAGTCGCCGAACCCGGCAGGGGCGAACGCCGGGGCCATCGCCGCGGAGACGCGCCCGTACGCGGAGTCCTCCACCGGCACGTCCCCGAACGCGTGCCCGCCCGCCACCGGCACGGCCAGCAGCAGCCACATGGCGGTGAGGGTGACGACGACGACGCGCCCGGCCCGCGTGACGAACGACCGCACGCGCGCCCACGCGGCGGCGGCGATCGCCCGGGCGCGCGGGCGCTGGTAGGCGGGCAGGGCGAGCACGAGCGGCTCGCGGCGCAGGTCGCGGAACGCGGTGCGACGCATCACGAGGCCGCCGAGCACGACGAGCAGCACGCTGGCGAGGTACATGACGAACACGGCGGTGCCCGCCCGCCCGGGGAAGAACACGCTCCCCATCAGCACGTACACGGTCAGGCGGGCCGGGCACGACGTCCACGGCACGAGCATCCCGACGAGGAGGCGCTGGCGGGCGTGCGGGAGGGTGCGGGTGGCGGCCAGTGCGGGCAGGTTGCAGCCGAACCCGACGACGAACGGCAGCACGGCGCGCCCGTCGAGGCCGATGGCGCGCATGGCGCGGTCGGCGACGAACGCGGCGCGGGCCAGGTACCCGGAGTCCTCGAGCAGCGCGACCGCCACGAACATCAGGGCCATGAGCGGCACGAACGTCAGGACCGTGCCCACGCCGGCGAGGACGCCGTCGACGAGCAGCCCGGTGACCCACGCGGGGGCGTGCGCGACGCCGAGCAGCCACGTGACGGCGGGGGCGAGGCCCTGGCCGACCAGCACGTCGACCGCGTCCATCAGCGGTGCGGCGGCCGCGGTGGAGAGCTGGAACAGCGCCCACAGCACGGCGAGCAGCACGGGTACGCCCGCGGCCGGGTGCAGCAGCACGCGGTCGGCACGGTCGGACCAGGTCAGGACGGGCTCGGGCGGCGGGCCCGCGACGGCGTGGGTGACGTCGTCGACCCACGCGAACAGCGCCTCGACGTCGTCGGGGTCGCGGGGCGGGCCGTCGGGCACCGGTCCCCGGGCCTCGCGGTCCCCTGCGACGGGCCGGGGCGCGGCCGCCGAGGCGAGGCGGGCTGCGACGACGTCGCGCAGCGCCTCGACGCCCCGGCCGCTGCGCGGGTGCACCGGCACGACGGGCACGCCCAGCCGGGCGGCCAGCACCTCGACGTCCGCGACGACTCCGCGGTCGGCGGCGACGTCGACGAGCGTGAGCGCGGCGACCACGGGCACCCCGCGGGCGACGACCTGGGCGTACAGGGAGAGCGACCGGGCGAGGGCGCCGGCCTCGAGCAGCACCACCACGAGGTCGGGGCGGCGCAGGCCCTGCGCGCCCGTGACCGCGGCGGCCGCGACCTCCTCGTCCGGCGTGCGGGCCAGCAGCGAGTACGTGCCGGGCAGGTCGACGACCTGGGCCGCCCGCCCGCCCGGGGCCACGCCCCGCCACGAGCCGACCTCGAGCTCGACGGTGGTGCCGGGGGCGTTGACGACGCGCTGCCGCCCGCCGGTGACGGTGTTGAACAGCGACGACTTGCCGACGTTGGGGCAGCCGACGAGGACGACGAGCGGCTCGTCGAGCGTCGCGACGGCACCCGTCGGGGTGGCGGAGCCCGTCGGCGCCGGGCCGCCCGGCTCGTGGCAGCTCACGAGGCGTCCGTCGTCGCCGGGGACGTCGTCGTGGACGGCGCGGCGGCGGGCTGCGTGGCCTCCACCTCGACCCGCCGCGCCGTCGCCGCGTCCAGCCCGAACCGGTCGGCGCCGAGCGCGACGACGAGACCGCCGGCGACCGTGCGCTGCACGACCCGCACCCGCGCACCGGGCCGCAGCCCCAGCTCGTGCATGCGGTGCCGCACGGCGTCGTCGAGGTCGACCGAGACGACGCGGGCGTCGGCGCCCGGCCCGCAGGTGCACAGGTCCATGGGTCGACCGTAGGAGAGGCAAGCCTCACCTCATGGGACCGAGGTCCCGCCACCGGGGCGCGCGACCGGCGCGCGCCCCGGCAGGACTCAGGACTCGAGCGCGGCGTCGAGCATGATCTGCGTGCCGGTCAGGGCCTTGCTCACCGGGCACGTCGCCTTCGCGGCCTCGGCGGCCTCCGCGAACCCGGCGGCGTCGATCCCCTCGACCTCGCCGCGGACCGTCAGCGCGATGCCGCTGATCCGGAACCCGCCGGCCGGGTCGGGCTCGAGCGTGACGTCGGCCGAGACCTCGAGGGACTGCGGCACGCCGCCCTTCTCGCCCAGCAGGGCCGAGAGCTGCATGGCGTAGCAGGACGAGTGCGCGGCCGCGATCAGCTCCTCGGGGCTGGTGACGCCGCCGGCCTCGTCGGCCGCGCGGCGCGGGAACGAGACCTCGTACGTGCCGACCTTCGAGCTGGTGAGCTCGACCTGGCCGGACCCCTCCTGCAGCGTGCCGTTCCAGGCGGTGCGAGCGGTACGCGTGGGCATGGCGCCTCCAAGGTTGTCGTCCAACGGGGTGCACCCGCCGACGCGGGCGCACGTCCCAACCTAGGCGCCCTCCCCCACGCGCGCGCCCGGTGCGGGAGCGTCAGCGCGCGCGCTCCAGGTGGGCGGCCACCACGAACGACGGGGCGCCGGCCTCGCGCAGGGCCCACGCGGCGCGGGCGTGCAGGGCGCGGCGCGCGGTCGGCTCGAGGCCGCCGTACAGCCCGGTGCGCACCAGGTCGTGCCGGAAGACGAGGCGGTCGCCGCGGGCGTGCACGACGCCCGCCGCCAGCCCGTGCCGCAGCGTGCGCCAGCAGTCCGCCAGCGGCAGCCCGGTCAGCGCGGCGAGGTCCCCGACCACGAAGGACGTGCCGAGCACGGACGCCTGACCGAGCACGTGCCGCACCGCGGGGTCGAGGTCCTGCACGTGCGAGCGGCCGACCCGGTCGAGCTCGTCGTTCCAGGCCTCGCCGACGAGGTCGAGGCCGCCGCCGCGCGGCTCGAGGGCCCCGCACGCCTGCACCGCGTGCACGACGTCGACGACGAGTCGCGGGTTGCCGCCCGTGGTGGCCAGGACCCCGCGCAGCGCGGGCCCGACGGGCGCGCCGACCAGGTGCTGGGCCAGCTCGACGCACGCCGACGTGCTCAGCGGGCGCACCTCGTGGTAGCGCGCACCGGCCCGCGTCCAGGCCGCGACGAGCGCGGCGAGCTCGGGCCGGGGCGCGGGGCGCAGCGTCATGACCGTCAGGGCGTGCGGGAGCACGCCGTCGCCCGCGAGGTGCGCGAGCAGGGCGAGCGACGGGGCGTCGGCCAGGTGCAGGTCGTCGAGCACGAGCGCCCACGGGCCGTCGTCGCCGTGCCGGCGGACCAGGGCGGTGAACAGCTCCTCGGCGCGGGCGTGCCGCGCGGGCGCCCCCGACGGCCCGGCCGGCACCCGGTCGAGGAGCGCGGTCAGCTCGGCCACGACCGGTCCGCGCGCGTGGGGCCCGGCCGGCCCGCCGTCGCGGCGCAGCAGCGCGTCGGCGAGCAGCGCGTACGGCGTGCGGGGGTCGTGGCCGCGGGCGCTGACGACGTCGACGCCCAGCAGCCGTGCCGAGCCCTGCAGGGCCTCGACGAGCCGGGACCGGCCGACGCCCGGCTCGCCCTCCAGCAGCACCGTCGCCCCGGCGCCGGTGGTGACGGTCGACAGCACCTCGTCGAGGTCGTCGAGCTCGGCCGCACGGCCGACGAGCGGCTCGCGCCGGCCCGCGGACGAGGACGCGCTCATGCGTCGATCGTAGGACCGACCACCCGTCCGGGTGACGCCGGTGGTCGGCGTGGCGGGGACGACCGTGGCGGACGTCGGGTCAGCCGATGTACTCCCAGTGCCACGGCTCGGGCTTGCTGCCCGTGACCCGCGCCCAGGTCGGCAGCTCCCAGTCGTACGCCGACGCGTTCGCGAGCATCCAGTCGTGCTGCGCGGTGCCGAAGCTCTGCACGTTGCCGCCCAGGTCGACGGCCAGGCCCATGCCGTGGTTCGACGTGCCGGGCAGCGCGCACAGCGAGCCCTTGGCCGCGCGGCACGCGACCTGCGCCGCGTAGGACCGGTAGGAGTCCGTGACCTTCAGGTGCGTGCCGAACCGGGCGAAGAACGCGGCGTCGAGGGCGTCGAGCGCCTCGGCGGCGTCGCAGCGCAGCCGCACCGAGCCGTCGAACGACGGCGAGCACAGGGCGGAGTCGGGGATGGCGCCGTTGTCGTAGCCGAGCAGCGAGGCCTTCCAGGCGGCGCGCTGGGCCGCGGCGGCCTCCTCGGCGGCCTTCTGCGCGGCAGCCTCCTCCGCGGCCTTCTTGGCGGCGGCCTCCTCGGCCGCCTTCTGCGCCGCGGCGGCCTCGACGGCCTCCTGCGTGGAGACGCGGACCTCGGCGGCGGCCTGGGTGACACGGTCGAGAGCGGCGAGCAGCTCGGACGTCTCGGGGTCCTCGACGGTCGACGGCAGGGCCACGGCGGTGGCGGCGTCGGAGGTGACCGCCCCGGTCGCGGCGGCGGCCGGGGCGGCGGGGGCGTCCGCGAGCGTCGTGCCGGCGGGGTCCGCCGCGGCGGTGGGCTCGGCCGCGGGAGCGTCGGCGGACCGGTCGACCGAGCGCGAGGCGCTGGCGGTGCGGTCCACGACCTCGTCGAGGGTGCTCGTGGCGCCGACGGCCGCGAGCGCGGCCTCGAGCTCGGCGGTGGCGGCGTCGAGCTCGGCCAGGGCGTCCGCGGGGACGGCGGCCTCCTCGGCGTCCGCGCGCACGTCGCTGGCGGTGACGATCACGCTGGAGGCGGCGTCGACCGCGCGGTTCTGCAGCATGGCGATGTAGGCGTCGCCCTGGTTCTGGGCGACGGCACGCGCGAGGGTCTCGACGCTCTCGGGGGCGACGGTGGTCGTCTCGTCCGCGTCGGCGGTCACCACGACGGCGCCGGTGCTCAGCATCAGCCCGAGGGCGACGCCTCCCTGCGCGACGCGGGTCGGGACACGGGTCATCTTGCCCAGGTAGGGCAGGACGACGGCGGCGGGGGTCGGACGGGGGGCAGCGTGCCTGCCGCCCGACCGACGCCGGGCGCTCGGCAATCTGTCACTCACGCGATACACGTTATGTGAGTCGGACGGGCGCCCAGTGCACTTGAGCGTTTCCACAGGCGAAGATGTTGTGGACATCTGTCACGCGTTCGTCACACGTGGGGGGTCCGGAGCCACTACGCTGACGCCGTGCCCGGACCGTACGAGCCCGCCACGTCCCCGTCCTTCGACCTCGCCGCCGCGCCGCCCACGCCGGTGGCTCCTGCGCTGCCCGCGCCGGCCGCGGCCTTCACGGACGCCGACGACCCCGACGACGGCGGCAGCCTGCCCGACCTCTACGACATCGCGCGGCTCGCCCGCCGCCTGGGGGTCGAGCACGCGACGATCCGCGTCTGGCTCTCGCGCAAGGTGCCGTGGCTGCCCCCGCCGGACGGCCGGCTCAACGGCGGCGCCGTGTGGCGCGCCAGCACCCTCGAGGGCGTCGAGGAGCGACGGTTCCGCCGCCGCCCCGGCCGCAAGCCCCGCTATGCCGCGCCCCCGGGCGAGCTGGCGCGGACCGGGTCGCTCCCCGTGGTGCCGTCGCACCTCGCGCCGGCCGCGTCCGGCGGCACGCTCCCCGTCGGCACCGCCACCGGTCAGCTCCCGCTCGTCGCGAGCACCGCCACGGGCCAGCTGCCCGTGGTCGCCTCGCACCAGCCGTCGATGGCGGCCGCGACCGGTCAGATCCCGGTCGTGCCGTCGCCCGACCGGGTGCGCGGCCGTCATGCCGCGCCGTCCGCGGAGCCCCTGCCCCCGGCCTGACACCGGCCGGGCGGGGTCGGCGCAGCCCCTTATCACCCCATTCGCCCCGACCGGGACAGGGTCGACGAAAAGGACGAGCGACGGATTCGCGCCCAAGGGGTGACGAATGACCTACTGCTCAGTACCGTTCACCGGGCGACCGTCCGACTGTGACATGCGGCACGGATGGCCGTGACAGATCCGCGCGTCCGTCGACCCCGGGATGAGCCCATGCCACGTCGTGCTCTCGCTTCTCTCGCTGCCGTCTCCGTCGCCCTCGCCACCGCGGTGGTGGGCTCGACGTCGGCCACGGCAGCCCCACCCACCAGCGACCTGGCCGACCAGGTCCTCGCCACCGCCGAGCTCGACGTCGAGGGGGCCGCGCCCGTCACCGACGCCCTCGCCGAGGCCACCGGCACCGTCACCGCGTTCGTGCAGCTCGACACCCCCGCGGGTGTCGAGGTCGCGGACGACGGCGGTGACGCGGCGCAGGTGCTGGCCGCGGCCGAGGAGACCGCTGCGGTCGCGGAGGACGTCGTCCCCCAGGAGCTGACGTCCGCCAACGCGCGCAGCGCGGCCCCCAAGCGCATCGCCACGACGACGAACCTCGTCTCCGGCGCGCTGGTCGTCGGCGACGCCGCCCAGATCCGGGCGCTGGCCGAGCAGGACGGCGTCGTCTCCGTGCGACGCGTCGCCGAGCGCACGATCGACAACGCCGCGCAGGACGAGTTCACGCGCGCGCTGGCCACCTGGCAGGACACCGGGATCCTCGGCGAGGACGTCACGGTCGGCATCATCGACACCGGCCTGGACTACACGCACGCGGACTTCGGCGGCCCCGGCACCACCGAGGCGTACGAGGCCGCGTACGGCGAGAACGGCACCGGCCCCGTGCCGGCCGACGCGTTCGACCCCGACAAGTACATCGGCGGCTACGACTTCGCCGGCACCACCTACGACGCGGGCGGCGAGGGCGCGCAGCTCGTGCCCGTGCCCGACGAGAACCCGATCGACGTCAACGGGCACGGCACGCACGTGGCCGGCACGACCGCCGGGTTCGGCGTCACCGAGGACGGCGAGACCTTCCGGGGCGACTACTCCGAGCTCGAGTCGGTCCTCGACTGGCCGATCGGCCCGGGCGTGGCCCCGCTCGCCCAGCTCTACGCCCTCAAGGTGTTCGGCGACGTCGCCGGCTCGACCAACCTGACGGGCCTCGCGCTCGACCACGCGGCCGACCCGAACGGCGACGGCGACTTCTCCGACCGCCTCGACGTGCTCAACCTCTCCCTCGGCGCCTCGGGCTCCCCCGCGGACGACCCGGAGAGCCTGCAGATCCAGGAGCTGACGGACCTCGGCACGATCGTCGTGCTGTCGGCCGGCAACGAGGGCGACGTCGAGGACATCGGCGGCTCGCCCGGCAACGGCCCGGCCGGCCTGACGGTCGCCGCGTCCGTCGGGGCGAACATCGCGTTCGACGCGGTCGAGGTCACCGAGGCGTCCGACGCCGACCTGGTCGGCCTGCAGGCCGCGCAGAACTCGATCTCCTACGCGGGCACGGCCGACGTCACGGCCCCGGTCGCGTACGTCGGCGCCACGTTCGACGGCTGCACCGCGTTCACCGCGGAGCAGGCGGCCGTCGTCGCCGGCAAGATCGCCTACCTGTGGTGGGACGACGACGACGCCTCGCGGCGCTGCGGCTCGGGCGCCCGGTTCAACAACGCGGCGGCCGCCGGTGCGGTCGGCGTGCTGCTGCCGACCGAGGAGACCATCTTCGCCGCCGGGATCGCCGGCAACGCGGCCATCCCCGGCGCGCAGATGACCGCCGCCACCACCGACGCCCTGCTGCCGGAGATCGAGGCCGGCACGCTGTCGGTGAAGATCGGCCCGTCGCTGGCCATCGCCACCCGTCAGGACGTCGCCCCCGACACGCTCGCGTCGTTCTCCTCGCGCGGCGCGCACGGCTCGCTCGGCTGGGCCAAGCCCGACGTCGCCGCGCCGGGTCAGCAGATCGTCTCGGCGAACGTCGGCTCGGGCACGGGCGGGCAGTCCAACAACGGCACGTCCATGGCGTCGCCGCACGTGGCGGGCATCGCCGCCCTCGTGCGCGCCGCGCACCCGGGCTGGTCGTCGTCGCAGGTCAAGGCCGCGATCGTGAACACCGCGACCCACGACGTCACCACCGAGCCCGGCGGCGACCTCGCCTACGGCCCGCAGCGCGTCGGCTCCGGCCGCGTCGACACCCTCGCCGCCGTCACCACCGACACGCTGGTCTACAACAGCGCCTCGCCGGTGCAGACGTCCGTGAGCTTCGGCGTCGTGCCGCTGGCCGACAAGCCCGTGACCGTGCGCAAGACCGTCACGGTGCAGAACACCGGCTCCACCACGCGCACCTACCGCACGTCCGTGACCACCAGCACCACGGCGGGCGGCGCGACCATCACCGCGTCCCCGGCGACGCTGCGGGTGCGGGCAGGCGGCACGGGCCTGGTCACGCTGACGTTCACCGCCGACCCGGCGACCGTCGCCCGTGACATGGACCCGACGCAGGAGGCCACGAACTCCGGCGTGCCGCGCGACTACGTGTCGCAGGTCGCCGGCCGGCTCGTGCTCACCTCCGGCGACGCCGAGTGGCGGGTGCCCGTGCAGGGCACGCCGCGCCCGACGACCGACCTCGAGGCGGCCGCGCCGCTGACCCTCGGCGCCGACGGCACCGGCACGCTCGCCCTCGAGGGCCGCGACGTCGTCTCCGACGGCTGGTTCGGCCTCGTCACGCCGCTGGTGCACGCCGCGGACTCCCCGAAGCTCGAGGAGATCCCCGGCTTCCAGACGTCCGCGTCGACGCTGCGCGCCGGGGACATCCGGCACGTCGGCTGGGCCTCGACCGCACCCGAGGTCACGGCCGCGGGCGGCGACCCGAAGAAGACGGGCACCCTGGCCGTCGGCATCGCGACCGACGGGGACTGGGCGGCGCTCGGGCTCAACCTCTACCCGACGGCGTACGTCGACGTGGACAGCGACGGCACCCCGGACGTCGGGGCGCAGGCGTACAAGCTCGCCGACACCGACCTCAGCGTGTTCGTCACGTACGACGTCGAGACCGGCGACACCATCGGCGGCCCGTACCTGCTGACCCCGTTCGCGGGGAACGTCGAGACGGGCGTGTTCGACAGCAGCACCGTCGTGCTCCCCGTGCCGCTCGCCGACCTCGGCGTCGACCCGGGCACGAAGGTCGACGTGTGGGCCGCCACGGTCAGCTCGTACGCGTTCTCCGGGCAGACCGTCGACCAGGTCGGGCCGTTCACGGTCGACCCGTACGACCCGCCCGTGTGGTTCGAGTCGAACATCGGCCAGGAGACCTGGTCGGAGGCGTACGACGGTGCGACCGTCGCCGCCCACGCCGGGCCCGGTGCCGACGACGCGTCGGTCCTGCTGCTGCACCACCTCAACCCGACGGCGGGCGAGCGCGCCCAGGTCGTCGACGTCGAGGCCGCCACGCCCACCGCGACGACCACGACCCTCGAGGTCGAGGCCGGCAAGCGGGCCGGCGAGGAGGTCGTGCTCACCGCGACGGTCACCCCGGCGGACGTCGCCGGCACCGTGACCTTCCTCGACGGCGACGCCGAGCTCGGCACCGCCGACGTCGAGGACGGCACGGCGACCCTCACCACGACGAAGGTCGGGGCCGGGGAGCACGCCCTCACGGCACGGTTCGCGCCCGAGGGCTCGGCCGCGGCCGCGTCGACGTCCGAGGCGGTGACGGTGACGCTCGCGCAGAGCCGCTCCGAGGCGGACGTCGAGCTCGACCCGACCAAGGCGTCGTACGGCTCGGCCGTCGCGGCGACCGTCACGGTCGAGGGCGGCACGTGGGCGCCCGAGGGCGCCGTCGAGCTCCGCGAGGGCAGCACGGTGCTCGCCACCGGTGAGCTCACCGTCGACGGGCTCGTCGGCACCGCGCAGCTCGAGCTGCCGCGGGACCTTGCCGTCGGGCGGCACGCCCTCAAGGCCGTGTACGTCGGGTCCGCCGACGTGAAGGGCTCGAGCGCGACCACCGCGGTCCGCATCACGCCCGCCACGACGACGGTCGCGCTGACGACGGAGTCCTGGCGGGTCGACAAGGGCGCCACGCCCGAGGTCACGGTGACCGTCACCGGCACCGACGGCGGCCCGGCACCCACCGGGAAGGTGAAGGTCCTCGTCGGCACGAAGAAGGTCGCGGACGTCGAGCTCACCGACGGCGTCGGCACCCTGACCCTGCCGAAGGCGACGTCGACCACGGTCGTCAGCGCCCTCTACCAGGGCAAGGGCGGCTACCTGCCGGCCGCGACGACGCAGACGCTGCGCGTGCGCTGACGCCACCGCGGCCGACGGAGGCCGGTGCCGCCCGGGACCGTCCGGGCGACACCGGCCTCCGTGCTGTCAAGGGACGGCCCCTGACGGCCGATGAGGTCCGCATGGCTGAGTTCGAGGGCAAGGGCGAGGGTGACGTCGTGCCGCGCCCCCACGGACCCGTGGACGGCGAGGTGCTGCCCGACGGGGACCCGGGGGCGGCACCGTCGGACGAGGACGCCGACGCGCCCCGCGACGGCACGGACATCGACGGCACCGACGCCGACAGCACCGACGCCGAGAGCACCGAGCCCTCCGCCCCGACCACGCCCGAGGCCGCGCACGACGCGGAGCCGGTGGCGTCCCCCGACTGGCGGACCGTCGAGCCGCTGAACGCGGCCGAGCAGGTGTGGCTCGCGCAGCAGCGCACCCTCCTGCACGACCTGTGCGACGCGCCGCTCGACGCCGACGCCGTGGCCGCGCTGTTCGACCGCGTGCACGCGCAGTGGTCCTCGGCGGACGACCGGCCCGACCCGGAGCCGCTCGGCAAGGCGTTCGGCGTCGCGATGGGCGACCTCATCGCCTCCCACCTGCCCGGGCTGCGCTGGTGCGTGCGCAGCGACCAGTACGGCACCGACATCGTGCTCGTCCACGACGAGCCCGAGGTCGTCGTGTACCCCCTCGCCGCTGTCACCCAGCAGTGGGAGAGCGCCGCGCCCGGCTGGTTCGCGGCGCACCTGGAGCGCGTGGAGCGCGGCGTCCGCGACGTCCTCGCGCCCCACGCGTGAGCGCTCCGACGCGAGCTCGCACGATCCGACACGCGCACGGAGCCCCCGACACGGCCCCGAGGCCCGATACTGGCCGGGTGACCACGTACGACGACACCGACCTGTTCGGGCAGATCGAGGACCCGCCGCCCGGGGGACGCAGCAGCCGCCCCGTCCGCGCCGGCAGGGTGCTCGTCGTCGCCGCGGCCCTCGTGGTCGCCGGCGTGGCCTGGTTGCTCCTCGCCAACGGCGGCGGTGACGACGCCCAGGACGCGACGATGACCGTCGCGATCCTCGACCGGGAGCAGCAGAGCACCGACGAGCTCGACCCCGACGACCTCACGCTCACGGGCGTCGACCCGCTGACCACGCGGTTCGCGGTGCGGACCGAGGCCGGCCGCCACTTCGTCGCGCTGCGCGGCGACGGCAGCCTGTGCGTCGTCCGCGTGCCCGACGGCGACACGACGCAGTTCATGTGCGCCGCCGCGGCCCCCGACGCGACCGTCACGGTGACGGCCGAGGACGGGTCGCGGGTGCTCGTGGGTGCAGACGGCGCGCAGGCCCCGCCCGCGGACGAGGGCTGGAGCGAGGCCGGTGCGAACGTGTGGGTCGCCGCGTCCCCCGCACCCACGTCCTGACCGGACCGGGCTGCCCGGGACGCCCAGGACGACGGGTGGACCGGGTCAGCCGAGGTCGGTGAACGCGTCGACGACGCGCTGCACGCTCGACGCCAGCCCCCACCGCTGCGCCAGCGCGACCAGCGCGTCGGGGTCGGCGGGGGTGCGCGGCACCGTGTCGTCGACGTCGCCGACCGGGGCGTCCTGCGCGACGCGCACCACGACGGGCGCCGCCGCGAGGTAGTCCGCCGACTCCCGCAGCCGGCGCAGCTGGGTGGCCGTCAGGCCCGGGTCGGCGGCGTCGCGCGCCGCGAGCACCCCGGCGAGCGAGCCGTACCGGCGCACCAGCGCGGCTGCGGTCTTCTCGCCCACGCCCGGCACGCCCGGCAGGCCGTCGCTCGGGTCGCCGCGCAGCGCCGCCATGTCCACGTACCCGGGCCCGTCGGGCACGCCGTACCGCTCGGCGAGGACCGCCTGGTCCACGACCAGCAGGTCCTTGAAGCCCTTGACGGTGGACAGCACACGCACGGGCGCCGCGTCGTCGACGAGCTGGTAGAGGTCGCGGTCGCCGGTGACGACCTCGACGGGCGACCGCTCCCCCGCCGGGCGTGCGACCTCGCGTGCCGTGAGGGTGCCGATCACGTCGTCCGCCTCGTACCCCGGCGCCCCGACCCGCGCGACGCCGAGCGCCGCGAGCACCTCGACGATGAGCGGGACCTGCGCCGCGAGCGCCTCGGGCACCTCCTCCTCACCGGTCGTGCCCGGCACCTCCCGGGCCACCCGGTGGGCCTTGTACGAGGGGATGGCGGCGACGCGGAACGCGGGGCGCCAGTCGTCGTCCCAGCACGCCACCAGGCGAGCGGGCCGCCGGTCGACGACGAGCCGGGCGATCATGTCGAGCAGCCCGCGCACCGCGTTGACGGGTGTGCCGTCGGGCGCCCGCACGGAGTCCGGCACCCCGAAGAACGCTCGGAAGTACAGGGACGCGGAGTCGAGCAGCAGCAACGGCCGGGCGTCGGTCATGGGGCCACCGTACGGGCGGGGCCCGACACCGGCACCGGCGCCGGGACGGACGAGAGGGACGGCCGCGGCCCTCCACCGCGTCCGTCCCTCCGCCCTGCTCGGTGCCGGGGCCCGCCCCGGCCCGCGTCAGCCCACCGGGCTGAGGTCCAGCTGGTCGTCGGCCACCGCGACGACGCTCCACGGCGTGCCCTCGGCGTCGGTCAGCTCCCACGCCGGGACGAGCACGGCCGCGCCGTCGGGCAGCGTGACCAGCGAGACGCCGAGGCGGGCGTCGACGAGCTCGACCTGCTGCACCGGCCACGCGACCGCGGACCCGGGCTCGGGCGTCGTCGGCACGGTGGGCTCGGCCTCGGGGTCGACGGCCGGCTCGTCCGCCATCTCCTGCAGGGCCTGGTCGGCCGTCGCGAGCCCGCGCGCCGCGAGCGGCACCACGCCGCCGTAGGACGCGCCGAACCGCGGGTCGTTGAGCCGCTCGACCGCCGCGGCCGGGCTGATCACGGCGTACTCGCCGAGGTCGACCAGCGGCGCGAGGGCACCCCACACGGACTGCACGCCGGTACCGGCGAGGGACACCGACCAGGCGACGCCGGTCTGGGTGCCGTCGACCACCTGCGCCGCCTGCACGGAGACCAGGCCCTCGACGCCGGTGTCCTCGAACACCTCGAAGGCGTACCCGGCGGGGTCGACGCCGAGGTCGGCCAGGAGCGTGCGCACCCGCTCGACGGCCGCGTCGCCCGTCGGCGTGGTGGCCGGGTCGCAGACGCTCGGGTCGGCGGGGTCCGGCTCGACCGGGTCGACGGGCATCGGTGCGGCGTCGGACCCGGGCTCGGCGGCGCCGTCCTCGGTCAGCGAGTCGTCGGCGGACGCGGTGCACACCGTCGGGTCCCAGGCCCGGTCGTAGAAGCCCACCGACGCCTGGCCGTCGACGGAGAGCGTCACGGTCGCGCCCGTCCCGTCGTTCGGGCCGACGACCCACTGCCCCCACTCCAGGCGCGGCTCGCCGTCGACGCCCAGGGTCTCGGCGACGCGTGCCGCGGTCTCGGCGCCGACCACGGCCGCCGCGTCGAACGCCCAGGCGTGCGCCGACGCGCCCTCGGTGCCGAGCCCGTCGCCGGAGAACACGGTGCGCCCGCCGAACCCGGGGGCGATCATGCGCGCGTCCTCGGTGGCCGCGCCCGAGAGGGCCTCCGGGGCGCCCTCCGCCGCACCGCCCGCGCCGGGCAGCGTGATGGGCGCCGCGGCGCCGACCGTGTCGTACGCCGTGTCGGACGCCGTGCCGGGTGCGCCCGACGCACCCACGGCGTACCCGCCGCCGCCGACGACCGCGAACGCGGCGGCGGCGGCAGCGACCTGGAGCCACCGGGTCCGGCCCCGCCGCCGGGCACGTGCCGCGGCGAGCTCGTCGACGGGCGTCGTCCCGTCCGCCGCCGGCGTGCCCGCCGCGAGCGGGACGCCGGTCTGCTCGGCGAGGCGGGCGTGGACCCGGTCGAGGTCCGGCGTCGCGTCGGCCGCCGGGTCGGCGGCGCGCAGCCGGGCGACGAGCTCGTCGTCGCCCCGGCCGCTCGGGGTGCGGGTGTCGTCCATGGTCGTCCTTCCGGCGTGGTGGCCCCTGCTACCCCTCCTGTGTGCCGGGGCCCCGGGGTCTTGCACGCGCGGTCAGCGCTCCTCGTGCGCCGCCCAGGCCTCGCGCAGGCGGGCGCGGGCGCGGGACAGCGCGGCGTCCGCCCCGCCGCGGCCCACCCCGAGGGCCGTGGCCAGCGCGTCGCCCGTCAGCCCCTCCCACGCGTGCAGCAGCAGCACGTGGCGGTCGCGCGCGGACAGCCGGCCCAGCACCGTGCGCACCGTCTCGTCGCGCACGGCCCGCACGGCGGGGTCGTCGGTGTCGACGTCCTCGGGCAGGTGCTCGACGGGCACGGGGCGGCCCTTGCGGCGGTGGTTCGCGACGACGAAGCCCGCGGTGCGGAACAGCCACGGCAGCTCGGCGCCGTCCGGGACGTCGTCGCGGCGGCGCCAGGCCACGGCCAGGACGTCGGCCGTGAGGTCGTCGGCGTCGACCGCGGCGGCGCGGCGGCGCACGTACCGGTGGACGGCGGTCGCGTGGGCGCGCACGACACCCTCGAACCAGGCGGCGTCGTGGGGCACCTGCGCGGCGGGGGCGTCGGCGACGAGCACCTCGGGGCCGACGTCGGGTGCCTCCGGCCGCACGGCGGTGTCCTGCGGGGGGTACGACGGCACGAGGCCTCCCGGGGTCGTCGGCGTGCTCACGGGGCGGGGCGCGGTCGCGCCCCCACCCTCGTGGTGTCGCGACCCGCGCGGATCTTGCACGCCCGCACGACCCGGTGCCCCGAGCCCGGGGTCAGAGCCCTTCGGCGACCATCGCGGTGGCCCGCAGCCAGGCGTCCCGCGTGGCGGGGCGCAGGGCGGCGTGCTCGATCGGGCCGCCCGCGACGAGGGCCTTGTCGTGCGGCACCTCGACGACGGCGCGCGTGAGGGCGCCGAAGTGCGAGACCAGGCGCAGCCGCAGGTCCTTGTCGACCTTGGGCTCCGGGGCGGACAGGATCGTCACCGCCTCGCGCACCAGGTCCTCGTGCCCCGTGGCGCGCAGCGCGTCCAGGGCCCAGGCGGCCGACTGGGCCGTGTCCTCACGGACCGTGGACACCACGACGAGCTGGTCCGCGGCGTCCACCGCGGCCCGCCAGTTCGACGCGCGCATGTTGTTGCCCGTGTCGACGACGAGCACCCGGTAGAACTGCGAGAGCACACCGTGCAGCGACCGGAACGACTCCGCGTCGACGCTCGACGCCGAGGCCGCGTTCTCGTCGGACGCCAGCACGTCGAACTGCTCCTCGCGCTGCGTGCGGACGAACGCGTCGAGGTCGCCGATGCGCAGCGTCCCGCGGCGCTGCAGGTGCGGCAGCGCACGCAGCAGGTCGACGGCCGTGCTCGTGTGGTCGCCGTGCTGGGACCGCCAGCCGAGGGTGCCGCGGGTCTCGTTGTTGTCCCACGCGAGGGTGTAGCCGCCGCGCTCGAGGCCGAAGGTCGCGGCGAGCAGCATCGTGGCGGTCGTCTTGTGCGCGCCGCCCTTGGGGTTGACCACGACGACGGTGCGCGGGCCGTCGAAGGTGCGCCGCACCGCGGACGACGCCGACCGGCGCCGGCGCTCCGCCTTGCCCGGCTGGGGCTTGACGGCGCCGAACGTCACGCGACGCACGGCCCGCTGCCAGCCGTGCTCGGCCGGGCCCGTGTGACCGGGGTGCCGCGCGGCGAGCAGGTCGTCGAGCGTGGGCAGCGACGTGCCGCCCGTGCCGGTCGGCGGCTCGGCGGAGGCGCGCGACGCGGGGGTCGTGACAGGCGTCGCCGGTGCCGCGCCCGCCGGGACGGGGCCGCGCGTCGTCGGCGTCGCCCCCGTGACCGCGTCGGCGTCGGGGGCCTCGTCGACCCTGCCGTCGGGGTGGATGAGCAGCGACCAGAGGCCGTCGGGGTCGCGCACCTCGACGGGCAGGGCCTGGCCCGCGTCCGTCGCGATCGCGGCGATCCGCGCCGTCATGGTCGCCCCGGCCTCGGCGAGGTCGCGGGCGGCGATCTTCTGCACGACGCCGTCGACCGAGATCTGCCCGGTGCCGTCCTCGCGGACCTCCGCGGTGATCCGCGGGAGCTGGTCCGCCCCGCCCGTCCCGGTACCCGCCGCCGTCGCCGGCGTGCGCGTGGCCACGCTGCCGCTGTCGGTCATCGCCTGCCACCCCCTGTCGTCTCGCCGCCCGTCGTCCCCGCGCGTCGCGCAGCCGGACCGCGCGTCGCACGACGCACCGGGCGGACCTCGCCATCGTCCGGGTCGAACGTATCGCCCGGTCCCGGGGGACGCACATCGGACATGCCGGTCGGACCCGCGTGAAGACGCAGGCCACGCCCCGGCCGTGGGGCAGGTCACGCCGCTCCCGGGCTCGGCCCGCGGCCGCCGGCGCACGCGGCCCCGCCCCTCAGGCGTCGGTGTCGACCTCGAACCAGACCGTGGTGCCGCCGCCGGGCCGCCGGGCCGAGCCCCAGGCCGACGCCAGCGC
Source organism: Cellulomonas sp. SLBN-39 (assembly GCF_006715865.1). Taxonomy (NCBI): domain Bacteria; kingdom Bacillati; phylum Actinomycetota; class Actinomycetes; order Micrococcales; family Cellulomonadaceae; genus Cellulomonas; species Cellulomonas sp. SLBN-39. The sequence continues at coordinate 907,575 of NZ_VFOA01000001.1, forward strand.
CGCCACGAGGGCCATGCCGCGCCCGCTGGGGGCCGTCGGCTCCGGGTGCTGCAGCCGGGGCGTGCCCTCGCCCTCGTCCGTGACGGCCACCCGCACCACGGCGCCGTCGACGCGCACGTCCACCTGCACCGGTGCCGCCGCGGGCCCGTGGGTCACAGCGTTCGTGACCAGCTCGCCCGTCAGCAGCTCGATGACCTGGTTGGACGCCCCTCCGACGCCCACGCCCGCCACGGAGCGCATCACCCAGTGCCGTGCGGCGCGGGGCGCGCTGCGCTCCGCGGTCACCACCATGCTGTCGTCCAGGAGCGGCGGCGGTGCACCCCGCCTGCCGCTCCTGATGTCCCGGACCTCACCCACCGGTCCAGGGTGCCCGAAGGCGGGCCGGCCCGCCGCTCGGACCCACGGACCGGACGTCGCCGTGGACGACGGTGCCCACGGCGACGGGGCCGTCGGTCAGCGCCGCACGGGCGGCACCCACGACGAGTCCGGCATGCACAGCCACAGGGCCGCGTAGACGAGCAGCGCGCTGCCCGGCAGGACCGTGAGCAGCACGAGGACGAGCCGCGGCGCCCACGCCGGCAGGCCCGTCCTCTCGGCCACGCCGGCGCACACGCCGGCGACCCAGCGCCCGGCGAACGGCCGGACCAGCCCGGCGCGTGCGAAAGCTGACCTGATGGCGTCCATGCGTCCTCCTCGTGCCGTCCGGCGACCTGCTCGGCGGCGTCGTCCTCGGGACCCGCCCGTCCGGCAGGCCTCCCGACGCCAGTCTCGCCGGGGCCCGGGGCCGCGCGCCTCCGGGAACGCCCCTGGTCCTCCCCCGGTCAGCCCCCTGGTCGGCCCCTGACCTCGCCGGCCTGAGGTGCCTCAGGCCCACGGGGCACCACCTCAGGCCGCACCGGGCGCCAGCGCCCGCCGCAGCACCGTCGTCCGCCCGATCCGCCGCGCCCCGCCTCACGCGCACCGTAGGTCCCGTGCCCGTGCGTCGACCCGCGGACGGGCCCGGGGCAGGACGAGGAGGACACCATGAGCACCCTGTGGGGGCCGGCGCTGGACGCCGAGATCAGCTACCGCCGCGAGCGCCTGACGGCGGCCGCCCGCGGACGCCGTCGCACCGACGCCGGGGAGCGCGCCTCGCGGCTCGCCGCCGACGCGGTCGCCCGGGCGGCCAGCGCCGCACGGGCCGTCGCGCCCGCCGCCGCACCGGCGCGCGGCGACGCCACCCGCCGTGGGTGGCGCCTGCGAGGATCGGGGGCGTGGCACGCGGCCCGATGAGCACACCCTTCGTCGCGCGCGAGACCCAGGTCCGGCAGCTGCTCGACGCGCTGGACCGGGCCCGCGCGGGCGCTCCCACCTGCGTCGTCGTCGGCGGGGACGCGGGCGTCGGCAAGACCCGGCTGCTGCACCGCGCGGGCACCGTCGCCGCCGCGGCGGGAGCGCTCGTCGTCACCGGCCACTGCGTCGACCTCGGCGAGATCGGGCTGCCCTACCTGCCGTTCGCCGAGGCCCTCGGCGCGCTGCGCACGCAGGTGCCCGGCACGGTCGACGACGTCGTCGCGGCCCGCCCGGCGCTCGCGCGGCTGGTCGACGGGGCACCCGCGGGAGCGGGCGACGCGGGGGCCGACCGGCTCCAGCTGTTCGAGGGCGTCGCCGAGGTGCTCGCGACCGCCGGCACGGCCGAGCACCCGCTCGTCGTGGTGCTGGAGGACCTGCACTGGGCCGACGCGTCGAGCCGCGACCTGCTGCGGTTCCTCGTGTCGCGGCTCGCCGGGCAGCACCTGCTGCTCGTGGCCAGCTACCGCGCCGACGACGTGCACCGCCGCCACCCGTGGCGGGGCGTCCTGGCCGAGCTGTCCCGGCACCCGCACGTCGAGCGGCTCACGCTCGAGGCGTTCACCGAGGAGGAGCTGCGGGCCTTCACCACCGCGGCGCTGGGCCGGCCGCTGCCCGACGGCGTGCTGCGGCGCGTGCGCGAGCGCGCCGAGGGCAACGCGTACTTCACCGAGGAGCTCCTCGAGGCCGGTGCGGAGAGCGGCGACCTCCCCTGGTCGCTCGCCGACGTGCTGCGGGCCCGGGTCGAGCAGCTCGACCCGGCCGCGCTGCGCCTCGTGCAGCTCGCGTCCGCCGCGGGGCGCCGGGTCGACGAGCCGCTGCTGCGCGCCGCCGCGCAGGCGGACGCCGGCGGGGCGCTCGCCGCGCCGGGTGCCGTGGACGCCGCTCTGCGCGAGGCGGTCGCGCACCACGTGCTCGTCGGCGAGGACGGACGCATCGCGTTCCGGCACGCGCTGCTGGCCGAGGCCGTGCACGCCGACCTGCTCCCCGGCGAGGCCGCCGCCGCGCACCGCGCGTACCTGGACGCGACGCGCGCCGCCCCCGACCTGGCGTCGCACGCCGAGCGCGCGGCCCACGCGCTGGCGGTGCCCGACGTGGCCGTCGCCCTGGCGGAGTCGTGGGCCGCTGCGCAGGACGCGCGCCGGCTGCTGGCCCCGACGGAGGAGCTGCGGCACCTCGAGGTGGCGCTGCGGCTGTGGGACGCCGTCCCGGGCGGCGCGCGACCGGGGGCACGTCCCGTCGGCGCGCCCGACGGGACGGACGGGTCGAGGGACGAGGTCGACCCCGCGGGGGCGCCCGACCGGGCGGAGGTGCTGCGGCAGGCGTCCTGGGCCGCGAGCCGTGCCGGCGCCCCGGAGCGGGCCGTGCTGCTCGCGCGCGCCGCGCTCGACGAGACCGGGCTGACGCCCCGCCGCCGTGCCGCCCTGCACACCGTCGTGGCCCGGCACCTGCTGGCCGTCGACCGTGGGCGGGAGGCCATGGCGGAGGCGTCGGCGGCGCTGGCCCAGGTCGACCACCTCGCCGGCGGGCCGACGCCGGAGCGGGCGTGGGCGCTGGCGACGTACGCGCGCGCCGCCGTGAACGCGGGCCGGGACGAGGAGGCCGAGCAGACCGCGGAGCAGGCCGCGCAGGTGGCCCGGGCGGTGGCCGACGCGGGCGCCGAGTCGGACGCCATGACGACGCTCGCGGTGCTGGACCGCCTCGACCACGCGCAGTCCGCCGGGCTGCTGGAGCAGGCGCTCGCCCGCGCGGTGGAGTCGCAGGACCTGGCCACGGAGCTGCGGACCCGGTACAACCTGACGTCCGCGCACTGGTCGGCGGGCGACCTGGCCAGCGCCGGCCGGCACGCGGCCGAGGGCGTGCGCGTGGCGCGGCGGGTCGGCATGGCGTGGGCCCCGCACGGGGTGGACCTGCACATGTTCCGCGCCCTCGTCGCCTACGCCACCGGCGACCTGGCGCCCGTCCCGCACCCGCCCGCGGACCGCGAGGCACCCGCGGGTGCGCAGGCGCTGCTGCGTGCCGTCGACCTGTACGCCGCGACGGCCCGGGGCGACACCGACGTCCTCGACCGTGCGCGGTCCCTGCGCCCGTGGTGGTCGCGGGACCCGCTGGTGACGCTGATCGCCGGCACGAACGAGGCGGACGCGCTGACGTGGGCCGGGCAGGGGCGTGCGGCCGAGCAGGTCGCCGCCGAGGTCCTCGACGGTGTGACGGCGTGGTGGTCGGACAGGCTGCTGGGCGCCATCCGGATCGGTGCGCTCGCCCTGGCGGGGCTCGCCGAGGAGACCACCGCGCCGGGCCCGGCCCCGGCCGACCGCGACGAGCTGCTGGCGCGGGCCGACGCGTGGCTGGTCCGGGCGGAACGGGCCGCCCGGGAGGGGCGGCCGCACGGCGGCGTCCTGGGCCCCGAGGGGCGGGCGTGGCTGCTGCGGGCGCGCGCCGAGCACGCCCGCGCGCACGGCGACGCCGACCCCGACGCGTGGGCGCAGGCCGTCGAGGCCTTCGGGTACGGGCACCGCTACGAGGCCGCGCGCTCCCGGGCCCGGCTGGCGGAGGCGGCGCTCGGGGTCGGCGACCGCGCCGGGGCCGCGCGGGAGGCGGGCGCGGCGCTGGCGGAGGCGGTCGCGCTGGGCGCGGAGCCCCTGGCCGAGCAGGTGCGCGCGCTCGTGCGGCGCGGCCGCCTTGCGGTCGACGACGTCCGGCTGCCGGGCACCGACGTGCTCACGGCGCGCGAGGCGGAGGTCCTCGCCCTCGTCGCGCAGGGCCTGTCGAACCGGCAGGTCGGGGAGCGGCTGTTCATCTCGGGCAAGACCGTCTCCGTGCACGTCTCGAACGTGCTGGCCAAGCTCGGGGCGTCCGGCCGCACCGAGGCCGTGTCGATCGCGCACCGGCGCGGCCTGCTCGTCGCCGAGGCGGACGCCGCCGTGCCGGCACCGACGACCCGCCCTAGCGTGTGACCCATGACACCTTCGGCGCCCGCGGTCGAGCTCGACGTGCGCGGTCGCACGGTGCGGGTCAGCAGTCCCGACCGCGTGGTGCTCCCGCAGCGCGGGTTCACCAAGCTCGACGTCGTGCAGCACTTCCTGGCCGTCGGCGACGGCATCCTCGGAGCGCTGCTGCACCGGCCGACGACCCTGGAGCGGTGGCCGAAGGGCGTCGTCGAGGGTGCTCGCATGTCGACGCGCCAGGACTCCTCGGGCGACGCGTTCTACCAGAAGCGGGTCCCGCAGGGCGCTCCGGACTGGGTCGAGACGTCCCGCATCGCGTTCCCCAGCGGACGGACCGCCGACGAGGTCGCCCCCACCGAGCTGGCCGTCGTCGCGTGGGCCGCGAACCTCGGGACCCTGACGTTCCACCCCTGGCCGGTGGTCCGCGACGACGTGGAGCGGCCCGACCAGCTGCGGATCGACCTCGACCCGCAGCCCGGCACGGACTTCTCCGACGCCGTGCGCGTGGCCCCCCACGTGCGCGAGCTGCTCGCCGAGCACGGCCTGACGGGGTACCCCAAGACGTCCGGCGGGCGGGGCGTGCACGTGTTCGTGCCGATCGAGCCGCGGTGGACGTTCGTCGACGCGCGCCGGGCCACCATCGCGCTGGGCCGCGAGCTCGAACGACGCCTGCCCGACCAGGTCACGATGCGCTGGTGGAAGGAGGAGCGCGGCGCCACGATCTTCGTCGACTACAACCAGATGGCGCGCGACCGCACCATCGCGTCGGCGTACTCGGTGCGCGCCAACGCCCGCGGCACCGTGTCCGCCCCGGTCACGTGGGACGAGCTGCCCGACGTGCACCCCGACGACTTCGACGTCGGCACCATGGCCGCGCGGTTCGCGCAGGTCGGGGACCTGTTCGCGCCGCTCGTGGCGCACGCCGCGCCGCGGTTCTCGATCGAGCCGCTGCTCGAGCTGGCCGACCGGCAGGAGCGGGACGAGGGCCACGGCGACCTGCCGTACCCGCCGGAGTACCCGAAGATGCCCGGCGAGCCCAAGCGCGTGCAGCCGTCACGCGACCGCGACCGCCCGCACTGAGACGACCCGCACGGAGGCCACCCGCACCGCGCCGCCCGACCGGACTGCCTGCACGGACGAGCGGCCCGCCGACGCGGCCGACGGCGGCGCCTGGTCAGCCGCGGAACTCGTAGTGCCAGTACTCCGGGTTGGAGCCGCCGCGCTGCGCCCACGACGGCGACACCCACCCGTACGCGGGCCCGTTCGCCACGAGCCACGCCCGCGCCGGGGAGTCCCACCCGTACGTGCACGGCAGCTCCGGCACGTCGAGCGCCAGCCCCGTGCCGTGCGACGACGTGCCGGGCACCGCCGCCACCGACCCGAGCGCGGCGCGCATCGCCACCTGCGTGTCGTAGTCGCGGTACGCGAGGTCGAGCGCCAGGTCGTGCCCCAGCGCCGCCCGGAACGCGACGTTGAGCCGCTCGAGCGCGGCGGTCGCGTCGGCCCGCAGGTAGAACGGCGTGCCGCGGGAGTCGGTCGTCCACGAGACCGCGGACAGCATCTGCGGCGTCAGCCGACCGTTGGAGCCGTCCCCGCCCTCCGTCGGCGTGGACGTGTAGAACGCCGGGCCGGAGTACGTCGTCCCGCAGCCGGCCGCCGGCGCGTCCCCGTCCCCGTCCGTGCCGGCCCCCGGGGCTGCTGCGGCCGCGGCGGCAGCGGCCGCAGCTGCTGCGGCAGCGGCCTCGTCGGCCTCGCGCCGCGCACCCACGGCCTCCTCCACGGCCGTCCGGGCCTCCACGAGGCGTGCCGTCGCGGCACGCATGGCCGCCGCCGACGCCGGCCCGCCGGGGACCGCGTCGATCGCGGCCGCCAGCGCGAGACGGGCCGTGTCGTCGGCCACCTGGCCGTCGCTCTCGTCGAGCACGGTGCGCGACGCCTCGACCTCCGCCTCCAGCGCGGGGCGTGCGGCGGCGAGCACCCCGTCGGTGCCCGACGCCCCGAGAACGCCCACCGCGAGCCCCGCCGCGGCGGCCTCCGCGTGCGCGGCGCCGACGGCCTCGTCGACCCGCTCCTGCGCCTGCAGCCGCGCGTCCGCGGCCTCGCGGTGCTGCGCGACCGACCACGCCCACGCCCCGGCGCCGCCGCCCAGGGCGAACGAGGCGGCGGTCACGGCGGCGACAGCAGCACGACGCACGGTCGGACCCCCCGGTCGGCTCGGCGGCGCCGCACCCGCGGCACCCGTCGCGGCCACGGTAGCCGAGGACGCCCGCGCGGTGCCCGACGGGTGAGAACGTGGGCGCATGCACGCGACACCGGCGCCCCGCCTCAAGGCCCGCACCGCGCCGACCGATGCCTCCGGCATGGACAGCGCCACCACCACCCTCGGGCGCACCCCGTCCGACCCGTCCGCCCCCGTCGGCGACGCCGCGGACGAGACCGCCGCCCCGACCGCTGACCAGCCCGTCGGCGCTCGCGACCACGGCACCGACGTCCCCGCCGGGGACCCTGCCGACCCCGCGGCCACGACGCGCGCGCTGAGCCCGGTGGAGAACCTGCACCTCGACCGCCTGCGCGTGTGGCTGCGCGAGGACGGCGTCGACACCGCCGACCCCGCGTCGCTGGCGGCCCGGTGGGCGGACCTGCTCGCCCGGCACGCCGCCGACGCCCCCGCGCCGACCGGTGCGGTGGCCGCCCTCGGCATCGCCGTCGGCGACGTGCTCGTGTCCCGCGCACCCGGCGCCACCTGGGTGATGTGCGCGGGGCCTGACGGGGCGACGCCCGGCGTCGTGCACCCCGACCGGCCGTCCGCACCCGTCCTCGCCGTGCTCGACGCGCACGCCCGGTGGCGGGCCCGCGCGCAGGACTGGGTGCCGGGCTACGTCGACCGCGCGGTGGCGCACCTCACGGGCCCGTCGACGGCAGTCACGTCGGCCGCCGGTCCCGTCCCGAGCCCCGTCCCCGCGGCGCACGTGCCCGCTCCCGCCGACGCGGCGGGCGCAGTGCCTGCGGCCGCCGACGCGGCCGACCCCGCTCCCGTGGCCCAGGCGACACCGGCTCCCGCGCCGACCGCGCTCCCCTCCCGCCGTCGGGCACGTCCCGACACCGGGCCCGCCACCTCCCCGGCCGTCGAAGGCGCCCTGCCCGGCCCCGACGCGCTCCCCCACCGTCCGTCGGAGACGGTGCTCGACCTCGCACTGCGCTCTCTCGAGCGCGCACTCGCGCGCGCCGTCGCCGACCCCGCCGGCGTGGGCGCGTTCGTCAGCGTGCGGGACGCCTCCGGGCTGCGCACCACCGACCTCGACGGGCCCGACGCCCTGGCCCAGGCGCGCGAGCAGGCGCGCCGCAGCGGTGCCGACGAGGCCGCGGTGGCGTGGGCGGAGCCGCACGACGGCGGGTCCCGCGTGGTCGTCGACGCCTCCGCCGCGGGCGAGGTCGGCATTCGGGTCGCCCACGCGTTCGCAGCCGACGCGGACGGCGGCCGCGAGGTCGGTGGCCCGCTCGTGCTGGGCCAGGCGGCACCGCTGCTCTGACGCACCGCGGCCCCGCCCCGGCCCACCGGTCGGGGCGGGGCCGCGCGCGTCAGGACGCGTGCCGGTAGCGGAAGTCCTCGGCGATCTGCTGCGCCTGCATCATCACGAGCCCGCGGTAGGACTCGTAGAGCTGCGTGATCCGCAGGTCGGTGGCGCCGCGGTCACGCGCGCACATCCACGCCAGCCGCGCGACCCGGATGTCCTCGTCGGTCACGTCGACCAGCCACTCGTCGTCAGCCCCCCCGGGCCGGATCTGCTCCGCCATGGCGCCATGCTGGACCCGGCAAGCGGATTCCGGCCCGGCGACGCGCACATCTCACCCGGGACCTCACTCCCTGGTGGGGCACTGAATCGTGTGGTCACCCGACGGCCACGACTGCGGTCGGGCGGACGTGTGACCCGGGCATGACGAAGGCCCGGCACCTGGGGTGCCGGGCCTTCGTCGCGGAGCCGCCTAAGGGAATCGAACCCTTGACCTTCTCATTACGAGTGAGACGCTCTGCCGACTGAGCTAAGGCGGCGTCGTCGTCACCGACCGCCCCTCACGGGACCGGGCGGAGCACGGCGAGCGCGCCCACTGTACCCGGCACCGGCCGGGTCACCAAAGTCAGCAGCGGGTGCCGTCCTGCGGGGCCTCGCCCGTGAGGAGGTACTGGTCGACGGCGTCGGCGATGCAGTCGTTCGAGCGGCCGTACGCGGTGTGCCCCTCGCCCTCGTAGGTCAGCAGCACGCCCGAGCTGAGGATGTCCGCGAGCTCCTCGGCCCACACGTACGGGGTCGCCGGGTCGTTGGTCGTGCCGATGACGACGATCGGGGCCGCGCCCTCGGCGGCGTACGAGTCGAGGGGGCCGACCTCCGGCACGGGCCACCGCGCGCACGACGCGCCGCCGTACGAGAAGAACTGCCCCACGGTCGGTGCGACCGCGCTGATCTGCTCGGCGGCCGCGCGCATGTCCGCCACGTCCGAGGACGGACGCGCGTCGAGGCACGTGATGGCCGCGAACGCCTCGTTCTGGTTCGAGTCGTACGAGCCGTCCTCCAGCCGCCCCAGGTACTGGTCCGCGAGCTGCAGCAGCACCGAGCCGTCCGCCTGCTGGGTGGCCGCGGCCAGCGCCTGCGTCAGCGCGGGCCACAGCTGCTCCGCGTAGAGGGGCATCGCCACGCCGTAGAACGCCAGGGACTGCGTCAGCGGGCGACCCTGGTCCGTGGGCAGCGGGCTGTCGCCGACCCGGTCCAGCAGCGCGCGGATCTGCCCCATGCCGGCGTCGACGTCACCGGTCAGCGGGCAGCCCGCCCCGGCCTGGCAGTCGGCGACGTACGCGCGCAGCGCGCTCTCGAACCCCTCCGCCTGGCCCGCGGCCAGCTCACCGGAGTCGATCGTCGGGTTGAGCGCACCGTCGAGCACCATCCGCCCGACCCGCTCCGGGAACAGCGCCGCGTACGTCGCCCCCAGGTCCGTGCCGTAGGAGTACCCGAGGTACGTCAGGGCGTCGTCGCCCAGCACCGCGCGCACCACGTCCATGTCGCGCGCCGAGGACGCCGTGTCGACGTGCCCCAGCACGGGACCCGTCTGCTCCAGGCACGCCTCGCCGAACGCCCCGTTGCGCGCCATGGCCTCCTCGAGGCCCTCGTCCGTGCTCAGGTCGCCCGACCACGCGAAGAACTCGTCGAGCTCGGTCGGCCCCACGCACGTCACGGGTGCGGACGCCTCGACGCCGCGGGGGTCGACGGCCACCAGGTCGTACTCGGCCAGCACCTCCGCGCTCACGAGCAGCTGGAACGACGAGAGGAACGAGATCGCGCTCACGCCCGGCCCGCCCGGGTTGACCAGCAGCGATCCGACCGGGTCGCCGTCGGTGGCCGGCGCGCGCTCGACGGCGACGGTGATCGTCTCCCCCGCGGGGTCGGACCAGTCGAGCGGGACGACGACGTCGGTGCACTCGTTGTCGCCGCAGACCGTCCACTCCGGCGTCTGCCCGTAGTACGTCGCCAGCTCGGGCGGCACGTCGGCCGCGGCGGACGACGTCGGCGCCGTGGCCTGGTGCTTGGGCGCGGCGCAGCCTGTGGCGGCGAGGAGGAGGACGACGACGAGGGCGCACCGTCGCAGGACGGCGGGGGTCGGCATGGCGCCTACCGTAACCTGCACGGCGCGCACGTCTCGCGCGCTGCCCGCCCCCGCACCCGGGTGCCGGCTCAGGCCTGCGGCCGGAGCGCGATCGCCATCGCCTCCACCGCCAGCAGCGGTGCCACGTTGCCCGCCAGCCGCGTGCGCGCCTGGCCCACGGCGTCCATGCGGCGCAGCGTCTGCTCGGGCGTGCTCGCCGCTGCCAGGGCCCGCACGTCCGGCTCCTGCTCGACGTTCACCAGGTCGACGCCCGCGCCGAGCTGCACGACGAGCACGTCGCGGTACAGCGAGAGCAGGTCGACCATGGCGCGGTCGAGCACGTCGCGCTGCGCACGGGTCGCCCGCCGCTTCTGCTCCTCCTCGAGCTGACGCACCTGGGCACGCAGCGCCGGCGGCAGCGTCGCGGCCCCCTCGGCGCCCAGCTGGCGCAGCAGCTCGTTCTTCTCCTGCGCGTCGCGCTCCTCCGTCGCCGCCTTCGCGTCGGCCTGCGCCGTCTCGACCAGCTCGCCGGCCGCGAGCACCGCGTCGCCGACGCCCCGCACGCGCGACGCGAGGCCCAGCACCTGCGCGCGACGCTCACGGGCCTGCTCGTCGCGGGCCAGGCGCCGGGCCACACCGATGTGGGACTGCGCCGCGCGGGCCGCCACCGCCGCCGTGCGCGGGTCGATCCCGTCCCGGCGCACCAGCAGCTCGACGACCGCCTCGACCGGCGGCACCCGGAGCGCGACCGAGCGGCTGCGCGAGCGGATCGTGACCAGCACGTCCTCGGGGCTCGGTGCGCACAGCAGCCACACCGTGCGCGCCGGCGGCTCCTCCACCGCCTTGAGCAGGACGTTCGCGCTCTGGTCGTTGAACCGGTCGGCGTCCTCGACCACGATGACGCGCCACCGCCCCTGCGACGGGGAGCGCTGCGCGAGCTCGACCAGCGGACGCGTCGCGTCCACGCGGATGAAGACGCCCTCGGTGGCGACGAGCGTCACGTCCGGGTGCGTGCCGCCCAGCACGGTCGTGCACGCGTGGCAGTGCCCGCAGCCGCCCTGCTCGCACTGCAGCGCGGCCGCGAACGCGCGGGCCGCGTTCGACCGTCCGGACCCCGGCGGGCCCGTGAGCAGCCACGCGTGCGTCATCGCGGCAGGGTCGTCGACCGCCCGCCGCAGCACCTCGACCGCGGGCTCCTGCCCGACGAGGTCGTCCCAGACGCTCACGCGCCCGCGCCGGCCCGGGGCAGCGCCGCGAGCCGCTGCTGCACCTGCGCGGCCACGACCTCCGGGGGCTGCGCCGCGTCGATGACGACCCACCGGCCCGGGTCGGCCGCGGCACGGTCGAGGAACGCCTGCCGCGTCCGGCGGTGGAACTCGTCGCCCGCGGACTCCAGCCGGTCCGGGTCGCCCGTCAGCCGCGCGAGACCCACCACGGGGTCGAGGTCGAGCAGGACCGTCAGGTCGGGCAGCAGCCCGTCGACCGCCCAGAGGTTGAGCCGCTCCACCTCGTCGGCACCCAGGTCGCGCCCCGTGCCCTGGTACGCGACCGACGAGTCCAGGTACCGGTCCGTCACGACCGCCGCGCCCCGGGCGAGCGCCGGTCGCACGACCGACGCCACGTGGTGGGCGCGGTCGGTGGCGTACAGCAGCGCCTCGGTCCGGGGGTCCAGGTCGTCGCCGTGCAGCACGGCCTGCCGCAGCTCGAGGCCCAGGGGCGTGCCCCCGGGCTCGCGCGTCACCACGACCTCGTGCCCCTGCGCGGTCAGGTGCCGGGCCAGCAGGACGACCTGCGTCGACTTGCCGACACCGTCCCCGCCCTCGAACGAGACGAACACTCCACGGGCGGTCACGGCGCCAGGCTAGCGGCAGCCGCCGACGCGCGACGTCCCCGGACGGCGGGCGTCGCGCGCGTCACTCGCCCGGGTACGCCACCCCGACCTGCCGGCGCACCTCGTCCATCGTGCGCATGACGTCCAGCGTCTGCTGCCACGTCAGGCGCGGGCTCTCGGTGTCCCCGTCGGCGATCCGGCGGGCGACCTCGGCGGCCTCGTACTGCAGGCCGCGCGCGAAGGGCTGCTCGAACGTCCACTGCCGCCCGTCGCGGCGCGCCACGCGGAACGACGTCGGCCCGTAGAAGCTGCCGGCGACGCGCACGTACCCCTCGGTGCCGGAGATCGACGACGTCGTCGGCGTCTTCGACCACAGCGTCGTGTGCAGGGTCGCCTGCACCTGCTCGCCGTACTCCAGCACCATCGACACCTGGCCGTCGACGCCCGTCTGCGTCTTCTGGCCGAAGGCGTGCACGCCCGTCGGCACGCCGAGGAAGTCGTGCGCCCACGCGACGGGGTACACACCCAGGTCGAGCAGCGCGCCGCCCGCCAGCTCGGGCGCGTACAGCCGGCTCGCCGGGTCGTACGCGAAGTACTGGCCGTGGTCGGCCCGGACCGCGACGACCTCGCCGATCTCACCGTTGTCGATCACCTGGTGCAGCGCGGCCACGTGCGGCAGGAACCGCGTCCACATGGCCTCCATGACGAAGACCCCGGCCGCGCGGGCCGCGGCGAAGACCTCCTCCGCCTCGGCGGCGTTGCGCGTGAAGGCCTTCTCCACCAGCACGTGCTTGCCGGCGGCGATGGCGAGGAGCGCGTGCTCCTTGTGCTCGGAGTGCGGCGTGGCGACGTACACGACGTCGACCTGCGGGTCCTCGACGAGCTGGCGGTAGCCCAGGTGCGTGGTCGGGATGCCGTGCGCCGTGGCGAACCGCTCGGCGCGGTCACGGTGCCGCGAGCCCACCGCCACGAGCTGCGCGCGGGTGAACTCGCGCACCGAGTGCGCGAACGTGCTGGCGATGTTGCCGGCGCCGAGGATGCCCCAGCGGATCGGCGGTGCGGTGCGCGGGTCCTCGGTGCGTGCCATGCACCCAACCTAGCGCCCGGCGCGGCACCCGACAGTCCGTCCGCCGGTCGGCCCGCGCGCCGGGCCCGCCGGCCGCGGGGCAGGGACCCAGGTCCCCCGGCGCGGCGCGCACGGCAGGCCTAGCGTGGGGCGCAGGTCGGCGGTCGTCCCGACCCCCGGGACCGCCCCCGCCGACCGGGAGGGTGCCCACCATGTCCACGCCCAGCGAGACCGCCCCGGCAGGTCCCGGAGCCGTCCGCACGCTCATCGCCCCGCTGCGCTACGTGCAGGGACGCGGTGCGCTCGCCCGCGTCGGCGAGTTCGTCGCCCCGCTCGGCCGCACCCCGCTCGTCGTCGCGGACGACGCCGTCTGGGGGTTCACCGAGGACACCGTGCGGGCGTCGTTCGCCGCCGCGGGCCTGCCGCTCGTGCGGGACGGTTTCGGCACGTACGCCACCGCGGCGGCCGTGGAGGCCATCGCCGCCCGCATCGGCGAGACCGGGGCCGACGTGGTCGTCGGCGTCGGGGGCGGATCGACGATCGACGCCGTCAAGGCCGCCGGGCACCTCGCGGGCGTCCGCTGGGCGTCCGTCCCCACCCTCGCCTCGACGGACGCCCCGTGCTCCGCGCTGTCGGTGATCTACACCGAGGAGGGCGCGTTCGAGGAGTACCGGTTCTTCCCCCGCAACCCCGACCTCGTGCTCGTCGACACCCAGGTGGTCGCGAACGCCCCCGTGCGGTTCCTCGTCGCGGGCGTCGGCGACGCGCTCGCCACGTGGGTCGAGGCACGCGCGGTCGCCCGGACGGACTCCGAGACGATGGCCGGCGGGGTCCCGACCCTCACGGGGACCGCCCTGGCCCGGCTCTCGTGGGACGTGCTGTGGGAGAACGCGGAGTCGGCGGTCGAGGCCGTCCGGCACCACCTGGTCACACCCGCCGTCGAGAAGGTCGTCGAGGCGAACACGCTGCTGTCGGGCCTGGGCTTCGAGTCCGGCGGGCTGGCCGCGGCGCACGCGATCCACAACGGGCTCACCGCCGTGCCGCACACGCACGGGCTCACGCACGGCGAGAAGGTGAACATCGGCACGCTGACCCAGCTGGTCCTCGAGGGCGCGCCGCGGGCGGAGATCGTCGCGTTCGTGGAGCTGACGACGCGCCTCGGCCTGCCGAACACCCTCACCGAGGTGGGGCTGGGCGTCGACGACGTGGACGCGCTGACGACCGTGGCGCGCGCCGCCACCGCCGAGGGCGAGACGATCCACGCGATGCCGTTCGCCGTCCGCGTCCCGGACCTCGTGGACGCCCTGCGCTCCCTGGAGACCCTCTCCACCACGATCCGCACCCGAGCCGCCCTCCCGGCCCCCACCCCCCACCACCCCTGACCCCGACCTCCTGCCCCGTCCCCCCGACCCGACCCTCGCCACCACCCGCCGACCCCGTCATCTCTGCCGCTCCACCCCGCGCGGACGCGGCAGATGACGGTGTCGACGGGCGCCCCGCTCACCCCCCCGCCGACCCCGTGGTCGGTGGCGGCACCCGGGGCTGCATCGGACCGGATGACGGGTTCGGCACCCGCAGGTCCCGTCATCCGGCGACCTGGCCCGGTCCCAGCGCGTCGCGACCCCGTCATCCGTGGCGGGGTCCGGTCGCGGAGCGGCACGGATGACGGGGTCGGCGGGTGGTCAGCGAGCGGTCCACAGGTGGGGAGATGAGCGGGGCGCGCACAGGTCGGGCCCGCCGGGGCCCGGGGCAGGGGCGGGGGCGGTGGGGTGCGGGGGTGCGACCGTCACCGCCCCTCCCGCCCGACCTGCTGGCCCTGGCCGCCCAGCAGGAGGGCCTCGTCTCGGCCCGGCAGTGCGACGCGGCCGGGCTCGACGCGCACCGGCGCATGCGCCACGTGCGGGCCGGCACGGTCACCGCGCCGGCCCGCGGGGTCCTGGACCTGGTGCCGGCACGGCCCGCACCCGACGACCCCGCCGCAGCCCGCCGGCGGACGGCGTGGTTCGGGCTCCTCGCGTACGGGGAGCAGCAGGCCGTGGCCGTCGGGGCCTGCGCACTCGCCCTCCACGGCGTCGCCGGGCTGCCCACCGTCATCCGTCCGGAGGTCGCACTGCCCGGCGCCGACCACCGACGACCGCGTGCCGGCGCACGGGTCCGCTGCTTCGAGGCTGGCATGCGCGTCGAGACGGTCGGCACGGCACGGGTCGCCGACCCCGTCACCGCCCTGGCGCAGGCCGTCTGCGAGCTCTCGCGCCGCCACGCGGTCGCGGTCCTCGACAGCGCCCTGGAACGCGGGCTGGTGGACGCGGACGCCCTCGCCCGGACGCGCCGTGCTGCGCGCGGCCGTCGGGGCGCCGCCCGGCTGCACGACTGGTGGGACCTGGTCGACGGGCGGTCGCAGTCACCGCCCGAGACGTGGGCACGGCTCGAGTGCGTCGACGCGGGGGTGCCGCCGGACGCGCTGCAGGTCCCTGTGATCGGGGCCGACGGCCGCGTGGTCGCCCGCGGGGACCTGGGGTGGCGGCGCGCTGACGGACGTCTGCTCGTCCTGGAGATGGACGGGACCGGGCCGCACGCGACGCCCACGGCCCTCTACCGGGACCGCGAGCGGCAGAACGCGATCCTCGCCGGCGGCACGACCGACCTCCTCCGCTTCACGCCCGCCGACCTCGGCACGACGAAGATCCCGACCGCCGTCACCCGCTGGCTCTCACGCTCCGGCCCCGCGACCCCGTGATCCATCGCCCCGACACCCGCCCACCCGCCACGGATGACGGCCTCGGCGCAGACGGTGCAGATGGCACGACCCCGACTCGTGCTGCCGACCCCGTCATCGGTGGGCTCGAGGTGCCCGCCGGCGTCAGGGATGACGGGCTCGGCACGCCCACGGGGCGTCCGAGCCCGGGACGTCGGGGCAGCTCGATCCCGCGAGCCCGTCATCCGTGGTGGTGGCGCCGGGTCCGGCGGCACGGATGACGGGGTCGCGGGTGTGGAGGACGGGGGTCAGGAGCGGGTGGTGGCCTTCTTGCGGGGGGCGGCCGGCTTGCGGGCCGTCGTGCGCTTCTTGGCCGGGCCGGCCGCACGCTTCTCGGCGAGCAGCTCGACGGCCTGCTCCGGCGTGATCGACTCCGGCGTCACGTCGCGGGGCAGCGTCCGGTTGGTCTCGCCGTCCGTGACGTACGCGCCGAAGCGGCCGTCCTTGACCACGATCGGCTTGCCGCTGGTCGGGTCGGTGCCGAGCTCGCGCAGCGGGGGCGTCGCGGTCTGCCCGCGGCCGCGCTTGGGCTGGGCGTAGATCGCCAGCGCCTCCTCGAGCGTGATGTCGAACAGCTGCTCCTCCGACGCGAGCGTCCGCGAGTCCGTGCCCTTCTTCAGGTACGGGCCGTAGCGGCCGTTCTGGGCGGTGATCTCGGCGCCCGACTCGGGGTCGACGCCCACGACGCGCGGCAGCGAGAGCAGGCGCAGCGCGTCGTCGAGGGTGACGGTCGCGAGCGACATCGACTTGAACAGCGAGCCCGTGCGCGGCTTCGGCAGCGCCGCGAGCGCCCTCTTGCGGGCCGCGGCCGACAGGTCCGGGTCCAGCTCGGGCTCGGGCAGCACCTCGGTGACGTACGGCCCGTAGCGGCCCGAGCGGGCGACGATCGGCGTGCCGGTCGTCGGGTCGGTGCCGAGCACCTTGTCGCCCTCGGGCTGGGTCTCGAACAGCTCGTGCGCCTTGGCGACGGTGAGCTCGTCGGGCGCGAGGTCGTCCGGGACGGACGCGCGCCGCGGGTCGTCGTCGGGGCCCTCGCCGGGCGCCTCGATGTACGGGCCGTAGCGGCCGACGCGCAGGGTGATGCCGTCGCCGATGTCGATGGAGTTGACCTCGCGCGCGTCGATCTCGCCGAGGTTCTCCACGATCCCGCGCAGGCCGCCGGTCGCGGACGCCGCCCGGTCGCCGAAGTAGAACTCCGTCAGCCACGCGACGCGGTCCTTCTGGCCGGCGGCGATGGCGTCGAGGTCCTCCTCCATCTCCGCGGTGAAGGAGTAGTCGACGAGCCGGTCGAAGTTCTCCTCGAGCAGGCGCGTGACGGCGAACGCGAGCCATGTCGGCACGAGCGCCTGCCCGCGGCCGGTCACGTAGCCGCGGTCCTGGATGACGCCGATCGTGGCCGCGTATGTCGAGGGGCGGCCGATGCCGCGCTCCTCGAGTGCCTTGACCAGGGACGCCTCCGTGTAGCGCGGCGGCGGGGACGTGCGGTGCCCGTCGGCCGACAGGTCGGTGCCGGTGAGGGGGTCGCCCTGGGCCATCTGCGGCAGACGGGCGTCCTTCTCGGCCGTCTTCTCCTGGCCCGACGCCTCGTCGTACCGGTCGACGTCACGCCCCTCCTCGTACGCGGCGAGGAAGCCGCGGAAGGTGATGACGGTGCCCGAGGCGGAGAACACGGTCTCGACCGGCTCGGCGCCGGCCGGCCGGGCCGTGGCGGCCAGACGCACCGACGCGGTCTGCCCGCGCGCGTCGGCCATCTGCGACGCGACGGTCCGCTTCCAGATCAGCTCGTACAGCTTGAACTGGTCGCCGGACAGCTCGCGCGCCACCTGGGCGGGGGTGCGGAAGTGGTCGCCGGCGGGACGGATCGCCTCGTGCGCCTCCTGGGCGCCCTTCGCCTTGGACGTGTAGACGCGCGGGGCGTCGGGCACGTACTCGGCGCCGTAGAGCTCGGCGGCCTGGCGGCGGGCGGCGTCGACGGCCTGCGTGCTCAGCACGGGCGAGTCGGTCCGCATGTAGGTGATGTAGCCGTTCTCGTACAGGCCCTGCGCGGTGCGCATGGCCTGCCGCGAGCTCATCCGGAGCTTGCGGGACGCCTCCTGCTGGAGCGTCGAGGTGGTGAACGGCGCCGCGGGACGGCGCGTGTACGGCTTGGTCTCGAGGGACTGCACCGCGAACGCGGCACCGTCGAGGCCTGCGACGAGCGCCTGCGCACGCGCCTCGTCGAGCGCCACGACGCCGCGCCCCTTGATCTGCCCGCGGTCGTCGAAGTCGCGGCCCGAGGCCACGCGCTCCCCGCCCACGCCCGTGAGGCGGGCGGTGAACTGCGGCTCGTCGGCGTCGGCGACCGCGAAGGTCCCGGTGACGTCCCAGTAGTCGGCGGCGACGAACGCCATGCGCTCGCGCTCGCGCTCGACGACCAGCCGGGTCGCCACGGACTGCACGCGCCCGGCGGACAGGCCCTGGCGGACCTTGCGCCACAGCACGGGGCTGACCTCGTACCCGTACAGACGGTCGAGGATGCGGCGGGTCTCCTGCGCGTCGACGAGGCTCTGGTCGAGCTCGCGGGTGTTCTCGAGCGCCCGCGTGATGGCCTCGCGGGTGATCTCGTGGAACACCATGCGCTTGACCGGCACCTTGGGCTTGAGCTCGGCCAGCAGGTGCCAGGCGATGGCCTCGCCCTCGCGGTCCTCGTCGGTCGCGAGGAAGAGCTCGTCGGACTCCTTGAGGAGCTTCTTGAGCTCCGCGACCTTCTTCTTCTTGTCCGCGTCGACCACGTAGTACGGGGCGAAGCCGTTCTCGACGTCGACGGCGAACTTGCCGAAGGGCCCCTTCTTCATGTCCGCGGGCAGCTCGGACGGCTGCGGGAGGTCGCGGATGTGCCCGACGGACGCCTCCACGTCGTACCCGTCGCCGAGGTAGCCGGCGATGGTGCGCGCCTTCGCGGGGGACTCCACGATGACGAGCTTGCGACCTGCGGACATCTGACCGGCCTTCCGTGCCGTGCGCGTACGGGCGTGACGAGGGTGGGGGCGACGCACCCGGCGCCGGGGCGCGTCCGTACCGTGGGACTCTACGTGCTCCCGTCAAGCCGGACGGGCGGGCGTCTCGCGCCTCGAACCCGCGGCGTGCCGCAGCGCGAGCATGGCGGCGAAGGTCAGGCACGCGGCCGCGACGACGGCAGCCGCGCCGCCGGCGTACGCGGCGAGCTCGTCGGCGCGCGACGCCTCCTGGGCGCGGTCGGCCCAGGCCTGCAGCAGCAGCAGGGTGGCCACGACGCCGGCGCCGGCACCGAGGGCGGCGAGGAGCGCGGTGGTGCCGCGCGTGCGGCGGCGCCACGGGTCGATGCCCGGGACCGCGCGCAGCGCGGCGGTGGCGGTGGTCGCGGCGGGTGCGGGCTGCAGGGCCATGACGGCGCAGACGATCGCGGTCCAGCCGAGCACGACGAGGGCTGCGGCCACCACGTCCGACGGCCGGTGCCACTGCCCGACGAGCGTGGAGACGCCGGTGGCGGTGGTGTAGGTCGCACCGACGACGGCGACCGCCGGCCGGGCCTGCGGCGGCACGACGAGCAGCAGGGCGGCGGACACCGACGCCGCGGCGGTCGTGTGGCCGCTGGGCAGCGTGTTGCCGTAGTCGGCACCGACGCCGAGGTCGGGCCGGTCGAGGGCGGCCTTGACGAGCTGCGTGGTGAGGTTCGCGCCGCCCACGAGCAGGGCGACGTGCATGGCCAGGGACCAGCGCCGACGGACCACGGCGATGAGCACGGCGCTGACGAGGACGGCGGCGATGAAGCCGACCGACACGACGTCGAGGACACGCTCGGCCACGACCCAGAGCTGGGTCTGCCCGTACGCGGCGCCGTCGAGGGCGCGGTCCTCGACGCGCTGCCCGGCCCACGTGACGACGAACGTGCGCCACAGCAGCGCGACGCCTGCGGCGCTGGCGACCGCGACGGCGAGGGAGGCGAGCACCACGGCGACACGGGCGGCCGGGCGCACGGGTGGCGGGGTGGTCGGGGCCTCGGGCACCCGCACACGGTAGGGCACCTGACGGGGCGCGCGGGTCGGGGTGCGCGCGGCGGCGGCCGGCGCGCGCGGTGCGTGGTCCCCACCGGGCACCGGTACGGCGTCCGTGCTGGTCACGCAGGCTCCGAGGGCGAGGCCTCCGGTGCCGCGACGACGGCGTGCCGGCACCCGGCGAGCCGGGCGCGGGCGTCCGCGTCGGCCCCGACGCACAGCAGGCAGCCGCCGCGCGCCTCGAGGGCCGCCCCGGCCTCGTCGATGACCTCGGCGGCGTGCGGGGACCGCAGCCGGGCGGAGCGCAGGTCGAGGACGACGATCGACGCGCAGGCGGCGACGGCGTCGAGGAGCGTGCGCAGCCGTCCGACGTCGTCGCGGCCGAACGACCCGGTGGGCCGCACGTTGACGGTGATCCACGGCTCGGGACCGGTGCCGGCGCGCGCCGGCGCCGGGGTGCCCACGCCGCCGGGGAGGAGGACGAGCTCGGCGTTGCCGGTGCCGGTGCGGCGCGTGCGGGTCGCGGTCGTGGTGGTCGTCATGACGTCTCCTCGGTGCTGCGTCGGTCCGCCCCTGCGCCCCGCATCCCACCTGCGCCACCTGTGACCCCGCTGGACGCCCGCCCCGGGGTTGCTGGGTCGGTGCCCGCCGCGCCCCTCCCGAGCAGGGTGGCGACGCGCCGCGCCTGCGCCCTCCTGACGTGTCAGTCAGCGGGCTAGGGTGCCGGGCATGGACGAGCGGGGGCGCGCGCGCCGGGGGTCGGGCGCGGAGCGGCACGAGGAGGTGGTGCGCGCCGCCGCGGCGGTGTTCGCCGAGCGGGGCTACACCAACGGGTCCCTCGCGGAGGTCGCCGAGCGCGTGGGCATCACGCGCGCCGGCGTGCTGCACCACGTGGGCTCGAAGGAGCAGCTGCTGGTCGAGGTCCTGGAGCACCGGGACCGCGAGGCCGTGCGCGACCTCGAGGGCGGGCGCCTGCCCAGCGGGGTCGCGCTGTTCCGGTACCTGATGGGCACCGCCGAGACGACCGCGGCCGACCCCGGGCTCGCGCAGGGGTACACGGTCGTCATGGGCGAGGCCGTCACCGCCGGGCACCCCGCGCACGCGTGGGCCGTGGAGCGTCAGCGGTTCTGGCGCGCGCACGTCGCGGACGCGGTGCAGCGCCTCGGCGAGGGCGTCCCGCGCGCGACGGCCGAGCGGGCCGCGAGCGCGATCCTCGGCGTCATGGACGGCCTGCAGGCGCAGTGGCTGCTGGACCCGGGCGCCGTGGACCTGCCCGAGGCCACGCGGTTCGGCATCGAGGTGATCCTCGCGGGCGTCGTGTTCGAGTCGCGGCGCGAGCAGGTCGACGCCGGGGACGACGCGCCGCCCGGGTGAACCCGGACGTCCTCAGGCAGCTCACAGGAACGCTCCAGGGGCGGCACAGGGCCGACGCACAGGGTGGGCACATGACGACGACCGCACCCGCCCCCCGCACCGCGTCCCGCCCCGACGTGCTCTCGCGCGCCGACGGCTCGCCCGTCCGCGCCCTCGTGGTCGACGACGAGGCGACGCTGGCCGAGCTGCTGTCGACCGCGCTGCGGTACGAGGGGTGGAACGTGGAGCACGCGCTCACCGGCCACGCGGCCGTCAAGCGGGCCAAGAGCCTCGACCCGGACGTGATCCTGCTCGACGTCATGCTCCCCGACATGTCGGGCCTGGACGTGCTGCGGCGCATCCGCGCGACGCACCCGCACGTGCCCGTGCTGTTCCTCACGGCGCGCGACGCCGTCGAGGACCGGGTCGCGGGCCTGACGGCGGGCGGCGACGACTACGTGACCAAGCCGTTCAGCCTCGAGGAGGTCGTGGCGCGCCTGCGGGCGCTGCTGCGCCGGGCCGGTGCCGTGTCCGCCCGCGAGGACTCCGTGCTCGTGGTGGGCGACCTGCGGATGGACGAGGACTCGCACGAGGTGTGGCGCGGCGACGACGAGGTCCGGCTGACCGCGACGGAGTTCGAGCTGCTCCGGTACTTCATGCGCAACCCGCGCCGGGTGCTGAGCAAGGCCCAGATCCTCGACCGCGTGTGGCAGTACGACTTCGGCGGGCAGGCGAACATCGTCGAGCTGTACGTGTCGTACCTGCGCCGCAAGATCGACAAGGGGCGCGAGCCGATGCTGCACACGCTGCGCGGCGTCGGGTACGTCCTGCGTCCCGCGTCCTGAGAGGGTGAGCGTGCCTCGACGCCGTGCGCGCTGGACGCTGCGCCGCCGGCTGGTCGTCGTCGTCCTCGGGCTGGTGCTGGTCGTCGGCACCGCGATGGGCGCCGTCTCGACGCTCGCGCTGCGCGACTCGCTGGTCCAGCAGGTCGACGAGCGGGCGCTGGAGGCCGCGCAGCGCGCGGTCCGCGTGACGGAGGGGATCCCGCGCGACGAGGACGGCACGATCCCCGACCCGGGCGTGGTGCCGGGCGGCCGGCCCGAGCCGCTGGGCGTGCCGGGGCAGGACGTCGGCACGATCAGCGTCGTCGTGTCCGACGACGGCGTGCGCGCGGGCTTCTACGAGTTCGTGGACGGCGACCCCGTCTTCACCGCGCTGACCGACGCCCAGCTCGCGGCGCTGGCCGCCGTGCCCGCCGACGGCACGGCGCACTCCGTGAGCCTGGACGGCCTCGGCACGTACCGCGCGGTCGCGATGACCTCGTCGACGGGCGACGTCGTCGTCAACGCCCTGCCGACGGCCGACGCCACCGCGACCGTCGAGCGCTACGTCGTCGTCGAGGTGCTGGTCGCGGCGGGGGCCCTGCTCCTCGCGGGCGTGGGCGGGTCGCTGCTGCTGCGCCGCGAGCTGGAGCCGCTGACCCGGGTGGCGGCCACCGCGACGCGGGTCGCCGAGCAGCCGCTCTCGCGCGGGGAGGTCGAGATCGTCGCCCGCGTCGACCCGCGCGACACCGACCCGTCGACCGAGGTCGGGCAGGTGGGTGCCGCGCTGGACCGGATGCTGGGGCACATCGAGTCGTCGTTCGCGGCCCGGCACGCGTCGGAGCAGCAGGTGCGCCAGTTCGTGGCGGACGCGAGCCACGAGCTGCGCACGCCCCTGGCGTCGATCCGCGGCTACACCGAGCTGGTGCGCCGCTCCCCCGACGAGCTGCCGCCTGCGACGCTGGCGGCGCTGGCGCGGGTCGAGGCGGAGTCGGTGCGCATGACGGCGCTCGTCGACGACCTGCTGCTGCTGGCCCGTCTCGACGCGGGCCGCCCGCTGGACCGGGAGCCGGTCGACCTCACGGCGCTGGCGGTCGACGCCGTGACCGACGCGCACGCGGCCGGCCCGGACCACGTGTGGCGCCTCGACCTGCCCGGCGGGACGGGCGGCGACGACGCGACGGACGAGGGTGACGGGCCGGACGACGAGGACCTCCAGGTCGTCGGCGACGACCACCGCCTGCGCCAGGTGCTGGCGAACCTCACGTCGAACGCGCGGCGGCACACGCCGCCGGGCACGCAGGTCACCGTGGGCCTGCGGCGCGACGGGGACGCCGTGCTGCTGACGGTCGCCGACGACGGCCCGGGGGTGCCGCCCGAGCTGCGGGACCGGCTGTTCCAGCGGTTCACGCGCGGCGACGCGTCGCGCAACCGGGCGGCGGGCTCGACGGGCCTGGGCCTGGCGATCGCGCACGCCGTGGTCGCGGCCCACGGCGGCACCCTGACCTGCACCAGCGCGCCGGGTCGCACGACGTTCGCGGTGCGCCTCCCGGCGGCGGGCGCGCCCGACGTCTGAGACTCACCCGTACAGGTGAACCGATCCGTCGGCCGGACGGGGTCGGCCCCGGGAGCGGCACCGACCGGTGCCGCGACGACCCGGCCGCCGACGACGGCCCGGCCCCGGAGGGCAGACCCGTGCTCGGCAGCACCCCCGCGTTCAGCAGCTTCTCCGTCGACGACCTCGACGCCGCGCAGACCTTCTACACCGACGTCCTCGGGATCGTCGCCGACCGCACCCCGATGGGCCTGTGGCTGCGCCCCGCGGGCGGTGCCGCGGTGTTCGTGTACCCCAAGGGCCCGGAGCACGCGCCCGCGAGCTTCACCGTGCTCAGCTTCAGCGTCCCGGACGTCACGCGGGCCGCCGCGGCGCTCGTGGAGCGCGGTGTCGAGCTCGCCCGCTACCCCGGCGCGGCGCACGACGAGGACGGCGTGGTGCGCGACCCCCGCGGCCCGCACATCGCCTGGTTCACGGACCCCGCCGGCAACGTCCTGGCGGTCCTCGAGGAGCGCACCGCGCCGGCCTGAGGCCGACCGTCAGAGCGGGAAGGCGGCGTACAGGTCGAGGATCTGGCCGACCGGGCCGGTGATCTCCAGCACGGCGGTGCCGTTGCTCCACACCGCCACGCCCGTGCCGTCGCCGGCGTCGACCACCGTGTAGGTGCCGACCGTCTCGCCGTCGACGACCACGTCGCCCGTGGCCGGGAGCGCGGGGGCCGCGGTGGACCCGGCCGTCGGCGTGCCGTCCGCCTCCTGCGCCTCGGGCAGCCCCTGCGCGACCGCGTCCGCGACGGCGGCGGCCTCCTCGGCCGTCTCCCACTGGCCCGCGCGCACGGTCAGGGTGGCGTCGCCGCCGTCCGTCCACGTCTCGAGCCAGGCCTCCAGGGCGCCGTCGGCCACCCGCTCGGCGTCCTCCTCCGACGACGCGACGGCGTACTGCAGCACCGTGCCCGGCAGCGCGGACGCGAAGGCGGTCGTGGCGTCCCGGCCGACGGGGTCGATCGTGCTCGTCGGGGAGGCGAGCACGACCGTCGACGTCGACGGGCTGGGTGCCGCGGGCGTGAACGCGCCCTGCCCGGCGAGCACGCCGGCGACCACGCCACCCACGACGACGACCGCCCCGGCCACCACGACGGGGACGAGCCACCGGGGGCGACGCGACGGCTCGTCGCTGCCGGCGGGCCCGGTGGGCGGCACCGGCGCGGGCGGGGCGGACGCGCGGGCGGCCGACGCGGGCAGCCCGTGCCCGGGCGTGGCGTGACCACCCGCCGACGCGTGCCGGGGCGGGCCCGCAGGCGCGCCACCGGCACCGGACGTGCCGCCCGCGCCGGGTGCGGCGGGCGCCCACGACGGCTGCGCCGGCCGCGCGTCGGGCCGGCCTCCCGGTCCGCGGGGCGGTCCGGGGTCGGGTCGTGGTCCCGGCTGCGGCGGCTGCCCGGTGTCGCTCATCGCGAGGTCCCCCCTCGTGTCGTCCGCCGGCACGGGCCGGCAC
Source organism: Cellulomonas sp. SLBN-39 (assembly GCF_006715865.1). Lineage (NCBI taxonomy): Bacteria > Bacillati > Actinomycetota > Actinomycetes > Micrococcales > Cellulomonadaceae > Cellulomonas > Cellulomonas sp. SLBN-39. The sequence goes on from NZ_VFOA01000001.1 coordinate 932,374, forward strand.
CTCGGCAGCCTAGCGACGCGCCCGGCCGGCGGGCGGCGCGGCGCGCGTGTGGGCGCGGGCACGTACGGTCCGGCACGTGAGCCAGACGACCGCACGCCGCGCCGACGCACGCCGCACGCCCGAGGCGCGCACCACGTTCCGGTGCGCGGAGTGCGGCTGGTCCGCACCCAAGTGGGTGGGCCGCTGCGGCGAGTGCCAGGCGTGGGGCACGGTCGCCGAGGACGCCGGGCCCGGCGCCGGCGGGCCCCGCACGGCGGCCGTCGCGCCGACGCGCGCACCGGCCCGGCCGATCCACGAGATCGACGTCGAGGCCGCCGCGGCGCGCCCGACCGGCGTCGACGAGCTCGACCGGGTGCTGGGCGGCGGGCTCGTGCCGGGTGCGGTGGTGCTGATGGCCGGCGAGCCGGGCGTCGGCAAGTCGACGCTGCTGCTGGACGTCGCGGCGCGCGCGGCCCGGGGCGGGCGGCGGGTGCTCTACGTGACGGGCGAGGAGTCGGCCGCCCAGGTGCGCCTGCGGGCGGGGCGGATCCACGCGCTGGACCCGCAGCTGCTGCTGGCGGACGAGAACGACCTGGGCACGGTGCTGGGGCACGTCGAGGCCGTCGACCCGCAGCTGCTGGTGCTCGACTCGGTGCAGACGGTGTCGTCCGCGCAGGTCGACGGCGCGGCCGGCGGGGTCGCGCAGGTGCGCGAGGTCGCGGCGTCGCTCATCGCCGTGGCCAAGTCCCGGGGCATGCCGGTGGTGCTGGTCGGCCACGTGACGAAGGACGGCTCGGTCGCGGGACCGCGCACGCTGGAGCACCTCGTGGACGTGGTGTGCCAGTTCGAGGGCGAGCGGCACTCGCGGCTGCGGCTGCTGCGGGCGACGAAGAACCGGTACGGGCCCACCGACGAGGTCGGCTGCTTCGACCTGTCCGAGCGCGGGATCGTGGGGCTGGCGGACCCGTCGGGCCTGTTCACGTCGCGCCTCACCGCGGACGTGCCGGGCACGTGCCTGACCGTCACGCTCGAGGGGCGCCGCCCGCTGGCGGCCGAGGTGCAGGCGCTCGTCGCGCCGAGCGTCGTCCCGAACCCGCGCCGCACGACCAGCGGCGTGGACTCCAGCCGCCTGGCGATGGTGCTGGCGGTGCTCCAGCGCCGGCTCGGCGCGCGCCTGGCCGACCAGGACGTGTACGTCTCGACGGTCGGCGGCGCGCGGGTCGTGGAGCCGGCCGCGGACCTGGCACTCGCGCTCGCCGCGGTCGGCGGCCGGGAGAACCAGCCCGTGCACACCGGCCTCGTCGCGGTCGGCGAGGTGGGGCTCGCGGGCGAGATCCGCCCGGTGCCGGGCGTCGGCCGCCGCCTCGCCGAGGCGGCCCGGCTGGGCTGCACGCGCGCGGTGGTGCCGGCGGGTGCGCTCGACGACGTGAGCGTGCCCGACGGCCTGCACGCCATCGAGGTCGGCGACCTCGCGGCGGCGGTGCGCGCCGGGCTCGCGGACCCCGTGTGAACGTCTCACCCGGGAGCGGCGCTGGTCTTCTGTCACGCCCCCGATACGATTCCCGCGTGCCCCACCCCGCTCAGGAGGACCTGCTGAGGTCCACGCTCGCCGCCGTCGCTCCCGGGAGCGAGCTCCGCGACGGCCTCGAGCGCATCCTGCGCGGCCGCACGGGCGCCCTGATCGTGCTGGGGATGGACCCGACCGTCGAGCAGCTCTGCTCCGGCGGGTTCGTGCTCGACGTGGAGTTCTCCGCGACCCGGCTGCGCGAGCTGGCCAAGATGGACGGCGCGGTCGTCCTCGACCCCGTGCGCGGCCGGATCGTGCGCGCCGCGGTGCAGCTGCTGCCCGACCCGTCGATCGAGACCAGCGAGTCCGGCACCCGGCACCGCACCGCCGAGCGGGTCGCCAAGCAGACCGGGCTGCCGGTGATCTCGGTGTCCGCGTCGATGCGGATCATCGCGATCTGGGTGGGCCATCTGCGCCACCAGCTCGAGGACTCCACGACGATCCTGTCGCGCGCGAACCAGGCCCTCGCCACCCTCGAGCGCTACAAGGCGCGCCTCGACGAGGTCAGCGGCACGCTGTCCGCGCTGGAGATCGAGGACCTTGTCACGGTCCGCGACGTGTCCGCGGTGGTCCAGCGCCTGGAGATGGTGCGCCGCATCTCCGACGAGATCGCGGGCTACGTGGTCGAGCTCGGCACGGACGGTCGCCTGCTGACCCTGCAGCTCGACGAGCTCGTGGGCGGTGTCGGGATCGAGCGCGAGCTGGTCATCCGCGACTACGTCGACACGGGCCGCCGCCCCGTCGAGACCGTGCTGGACGCGCTCGCCGAGCTCGACTCCACGCAGCTGCTCGACATCGCGCACATCGGCCGGGTGCTCGGGCTGCCGGGCGCCGGCGAGGCCCTCGACGCGGCGGTCGGCCCGCGCGGCTACCGCCTGCTGTCGAAGGTCCCGCGGCTGCCCGTCGGTGTGGTCGACCGCCTCGTCGGGCACTTCGGCGGTCTGCAGAAGCTGCTCGCCGCGACCACCGACGACCTCATGGCCGTCGACGGCGTGGGCGAGCAGCGCGCGCGGTCGATCCGCGAGGGTCTGTCCCGGCTCGCCGAGTCGAGCATCCTCGAGCGGTACGTCTGACCCGAGCGGGACGCCTGACCTGACCGGGACGTCCGGGGCGGGTCAGCCCAGGCCGAAGGTCGCGCCCGGGGCCTCGACGCCCTGCACCTCCAGGCCGATCGCGTAGGAGCCCGCACCGGGCTCCGGCAGGCCGTCCGGGCAGCCCTCCGCCGAGCGGACCCGCGTCCACGTGAACGTGGTGACGTCGGACTGGTCCCCGGCCAGCAGGAGCGTGCGCTCGGGCACGTCCTCGCCGAGGCAGTCGCGGTTGGACCACACGCGGTCGTCGCCGGACGTCACGACGATCGTGCGGGCCGCCTCGCCGGCGTCGACGAGGCACGGGTCGGCACCGGTGTTGGTCAGGGTCACCTCGAAGGTCGGCTCCTCGCCCGCGCCGAAGGCCCCCGCCGTCGGCTCGATGGCGACGATCAGCGCCGGGTCCGCGCAGTCCTCGACGCCGCCGTCGGGGGCGTCGGTGGTGCCCGCGTCGGTGGGTGTGGCGGGTGCCGACCCCGTCGGGGTGCTGGTGGGCGACCCGGTGGCCACCGGCGTGCCGCCGCCGCGGCCCACCAGCCAGCCGACCAGGATCCCCACGAGCAGCAACGGCAGCCCGAGGACCACGAGGCGACGGACCCAGTAGACGCGGGCCGGCAGGCGGCGGGCGGGCCGCGGGTCGTGCCGGTCGTCCATCGGTCCTCCGTCGCGCAGGTGGGTGGGCGTGCGGCGACAACGGTACGAGGCCGGGGGGCCGGGGCGCGCGCCGGCACCAGGGGGTGGGCACCGGGTCCGACGGGTGGGGCACGATGAGGCGTGCTCCTCCCCGACGCCCCGCCCGCGCCCCACGACCTGCGCGCACCCGTGCTGGCCTGGTTCTCCGAGCACGCGCGGGACCTGCCGTGGCGTGCCGCCGACCGCACGCCGTGGGGCGTGCTCGTCAGCGAGGTGATGCTCCAGCAGACCCCGGTCGTCCGCGTCGAGCCGGCGTGGCGGGCGTGGATGCAGCGCTGGCCGGGCCCGGTCGATCTCGCGGAGGCGTCGACCGCGGACGTGCTGCGCGCCTGGGACCGGCTCGGCTACCCGCGGCGGGCCCTGCGGCTGCAGGAGTGCGCGCGCACGGTCGTGGAGCGGCACGGCGGCGTGCTGCCGTCGACGGAGGCGGAGCTGCTCGCGCTGCCCGGGGTCGGGGCGTACACGGCGGCCGCCGTCCTCGCGTTCGCGTACGGACGGCGTTCGGTGGTGCTCGACACGAACGTGCGGCGCGTGCTGGCGCGCACCGTCGCGGGCGAGGCCCTGCCGGCGCCGACGCAGACGGCCGCGGAGACGCGGCTGGCGGCGGGGTACGTGCCGGACGACGACGCGACGGCGGCCCGGTGGGCGGCGGCGTCGATGGAGCTGGGGGCGCTGGTGTGCACGGCGCGGGCGCCGCGGTGCGACGCCTGCCCGGTGCAGGACCGGTGCCGATGGCTGGCGGCGGGCCGCCCGGGCGACGTGCACGCGCACCGACGGCGCACCCAGGCGTGGGCGGGCACGGACCGGCAGGTGCGGGGGCGCGTGATGGCGCTGCTGCGGGAGGCCCTCGGCCCGGTGCCGGCGGCGGCGGTGGACGCGGTCTGGCAGGACGCCGGGCAGGTCGCGCGGTGCGTGGACGGGCTGGTCGCGGACGGGCTCGTGGAGCGCGTGCCCGCGGCGTCGGTGGACGACCCGCCGACGTACCGCCTGCCGGGCTGAGGCTCGGCGTCTCAGGCTCGGTGCCGCGGGTGCCGCTGTGGGCGGCCGGTCGTAGCGTCGCACCGACGACGGGACGACGAGGGGGTGGCCGCATGAGCACGGGCAAGGGCACGGGCACGGGCACGGGGGCAGGAGCGGAGGCGGGTCCCGGCGCGGACGGGCGGCCGCCGGTCGTCCTGGTCGCGGGGTTCTGGCTCGGGGCGTGGGCGTGGGACGAGGTCGCGTCCCTGCTGCGCGCGGACGGTCTGGAGGTGCACGCGGTGACGCTGCCGGGCCTGGGGTCCGTCGAGGAGGACCGCGCGGACGTGCACCTCGCGGACCACGTCGACGCGGTCGTCGACGCGGTCCGGGCGGCGGGGCGGCCGGTGGTCCTCGCGGTGCACAGCGGTGCGGGGGTGCCGGGCTACGCGGCGACGGACCGGGTGCCGGGGCTCGTGGCCGCGGCCGTCTACGTCGACTCGGGACCGGGCAACGGTGCGCTCGACCCGACGTTCGACGGCGTGGAGCTGCCCCTGCCCGCGTGGGACGCGCTGGTCGAGGACGGCAACAGCATCGACGGGCTGACGCCCGAGCACCTCGAGCGGTTCCGCGCGCGCGCCGTGCCGCAGCCGGGCGGAGTGATCCGCGAGGCGCCCCGGCTGGCGGACGACGCACGCCGCGTGGTGCCGACGGTCGTGCTGTGCACGTCGTACTCGTCGGAGCAGGTGCGCGAGGCGGTCGAGGCGGGGTACGCGTGGGTGGGCGGGCTCGCCGAGCTGCGGGACGTCACCTGGGTCGACGTGCCGACGGGCCACTGGCCCATGTGGTCGCTCCCGCGCGAGACCGCGGACGTGATCGCCGGGGCGGCGGCCACCGCGGCGCGGCGCGCGGCACCCTGACGTCGGCGGGGGCGCCGGGCACGCCTCGACCGCTGACCGCTCCCTCGCGGGGCGCCGGCCCGGTCAGCGGTCGAGGTGCACCAGCATCCGCGTGTTGCCGAGCGTGTTGGGCTTCACCCGGGCCAGGTCGAGGAACTCCGCGACGCCGTCGTCGTGCGAGCGCAGCAGCTCGGCGTAGACCTCGTGCGAGACGGGCGTGCCCTCGATGACCTCGAAGCCGTGCCGGGCGAAGAAGTCGACCTCGAACGTCAGGCAGAACACCCGGCGCAGGCCGAGCGCCCGTGCCCGGTCGAGCAGGGCGTCGACGAGCACGTGCCCGACGGCGCGCCCGCGCCAGGACGGTGCGACGGCGAGGGTGCGGATCTCGGCGAGGTCCTCCCACATGACGTGCAGCGCGCCGCACCCCACGACGGCCCCGTCCTCGGGGGCCTGCGCGACGAGGAACTCCTGGACGGCCTCGTAGTAGCCGACCCACTCCTTGGCCAGCAGGATGCGCTCGGCGGCGTAGGGCTCGACGAGCGCGTGGATCGCCCGCACGTCGGCGGGCACGGCGGGTCGCACGTCGACCGGTGCGGGGCTGCTCACGGGTCCAACCTACGGTCCGGGCGGTTCAGGACGTGCGCGCCGTCCGTGCCCGCGGGTGCGGGCGTCCGGGTGCGGCCTCGACGAGCGCGGTGGCGGTGACCTCGTCGACCACGAGGTCGGTGACCAGGTGGGCGCGCAGGGCCGCCAGCAGCGGCGCGACCTTGTTGTCGCCGGCGACGACGCACATGCGCCGCGGCACGCGCTGCAGCTCGGCGGGGGTGGGGCCGGTGGCGCGGCCGTTGAGGGAGACGTCGCGCCACGAGCCGTCGGCGCGCAGGAAGACGGTGCAGACGTCGCCGACGACGCCCTCGGCGTGCAGGTGCCGCACGTCGGCCTCGTCGAGGTACCCGGCGGAGTACACGTGCGAGGGCACGGCGCCGGCGACGGCCCCGACGGAGAACACGGCGATGTCGGCGCGGCGCTGCATGTCGAGCACGCGGCGCACGGACCGCTCGCGCCACATGGCGGCCTTGGTGTCGGGGTAGTCGAAGAAGGCCGGCACGGAGAAGTGGTGCACGGCGGCGCCGAACGCGGACCCGAACGAGGAGATGAGGTCGCTGGCGTACTCGACGCCGGAGGTGCGCATGTTCGCGGCGCCGTTGAGCTGGACGACGGCGGCGCCGCGCGTCGGCTTGGGCGCGAGGTAGCGGGAGACGGCGGCCAGGGTCGTGCCCCAGGCGACGCCGAGGACCATGTCGGAGTCGAACCAGGAGCCGAGGAGCCGGGCGGCGGTCATGGCGACCTGGTCGAGGCGCTCGACGGAGCCGGCGTGGTCGGGCACCGGCACGACGTACGTCTCGATGCCGAACGCGGACGAGATGGACCGGCCGAGCCCGGGTGCACGCGTGCTCGCGGGGCGCAGGGTGATCTCCACCAGCCCGGTCTCGCGGGCCTTCTTCAGCAGCCGCGACACGGTCGAGCGGGACGTGCCGAGGTGGCGGGCGATGACCTCCATCTTGAGGTCCTGCAGGTAGTACATCGACGCGGCGCGCAGCACGTCCTGCTCTCGTTCGACGAACACCCCAGGGCTCCCCTCCGACGGACCATCCCATGGTCACCCGAGCCTCAACCCCGTGCACGTTCGTGCACTGAAGTTGCGCGTCCGTTCGGACCGTGATGACCATAGCGAGGCCGTCCAGGTCGGGCGACCAGAGCGCCGGCACCTGGCACCCGACCTGCTTGCACCACCGCACAGCACCGCTGCACGCCCCGGTGTGCCGCGTCGACCGAACGCCCGGAGGAACGCCCCATGAGGACCGCACCCCTGACCGTGCAGGCCCGGCAGGACGCGCTCGAGGCCCTGCGACGCAGCTCCGGCCGCGACAGCGAGCTCGACGTCCTCGTCGTCGGCGGCGGAGTCACCGGGGCGGGCATCGCGCTCGACGCCGTGACCCGTGGCCTGTCGACGGCCGTCGTCGAGGCGCAGGACTGGGGCGCGGGCACGTCGAGCCGGTCGAGCAAGCTCGTGCACGGCGGGCTGCGCTACCTGCAGATGCTCGACTTCCACCTGGTGCGCGAGGCCCTCACGGAGCGCGACCTGCTCATCACGCGCCTCGCCCCGCACCTGGTCAAGCCCGTGAGCTTCCTGTACCCGCTGGAGAACCGGGTCTGGGAGCGCGCGTACGTGGGCGCGGGCGTGGCGCTGTACGACACGCTCGCGAGCGTCTCCGGCACCCGGCGCGCGATGCCCATGCACAAGCACCTGTCGCGCAAGGGCATGGAGCGGCTCTTCCCCGACCTGCGCCACGACGCCGCGATCGGCGCGGTGCGGTACTGGGACGCGAGCGTCGACGACGCCCGCCTCGTCTCGACGCTGACGCGCACGGCCGCGAGCTACGGCGCGCACGCCGCGTCGCGCACGCAGGTCGTGCAGCTGCACACCACGAGCGGCGGCGCGGTCACCGGCGCCGAGGTCGTGGACCTGGAGACGGGCGAGCACATCGACGTGCGGGCCCGCGCGGTCATCAACGCGACCGGGGTGTGGACCGAGGAGACCGAGCAGCTCGCCGGCACCGAGGGCGGGCTGCGGGTGCTGGCGTCCAAGGGCATCCACATCGTGGTGCCGCGCAGCCGGATCGAGGGCAACACCGGCCTGATCCTGCAGACCGAGAAGTCGGTGCTGTTCATCATCCCGTGGTCGCGCTACTGGGTGATCGGCACGACCGACACCCCGTGGGAGCAGGAGCTCACGCACCCCGTGGCGACCAGCGCGGACATCGACTACGTCATCGAGCACGCCAACCAGGTGCTGGCGCGGCCGCTGACCCGCGAGGACGTCATCGGCACCTGGGCGGGGCTGCGGCCCCTGCTGCAGCCGGGCACCAAGGCCGGCACGTCGTCGGCGAAGGTCTCCCGCGAGCACACGGTCGCGTCCCCGACGCCGGGCCTGACAGTGATCGCCGGCGGCAAGCTGACGACCTACCGGGTGATGGCCAAGGACGCCGTCGACTTCGCGATCGGGTCCCGCGCGACCGTGCTGCCGTCGATCACGACCGACGTGCCGCTGGTGGGCGCCGAGGGCCTCAAGGTCGTGCAGCGCCAGGCGCGCGCGATCGCCGCGCGGTACGGGTGGGACCGCCCGCGCATGGACCACCTGCTGCACCGGTACGGCTCGCTGCTGCACGAGCTGACGGACCTCGTCGACGAGCGCCCCGAGCTGGCCGAGCCGCTGCAGCACGCCCCGGCGTACATCGGCGCCGAAGTGCTGTACGCCGTCACGCACGAGGGTGCGCTGCACCTGGACGACGTGATGATGCACCGCACGCGCCTGAACTACGAGCAGGCCGACAAGGGCGTGGGCGCGCTGGAGGAGATCGCGGACCTCGTCGGCCCCGTGCTCGGCTGGGACGAGCAGACCCGGGCCGCGGAGATCGAGGCGTACCGGGCCCGCTGCGCCGCCGAGGACGCCGCGGCGCTCGAGACCGACGACGCGTCCGCCGAGCGGGTCCGTCTGGCGGCGCCCGACCTCGCTCCGCTGCTGCCGCTGGGCGGCAGCGCCGACGCGGGCACCAAGCCCGGCTCCCCGGCGGGCCGCGGGGCGTCCGGCCCGGCCGGCACCTGAGACCCCGGCGGCCGGGTCTCCGCCGGACCCGGCCGCCGGTGCACCACCGGAACACGCACTGACCGAGCCCGCCGGTCCGCCGACGGGCACCCGTGACAACGACGTCAACGAAAGAGGTCGACCGTGGACTACTCGATCGCCGATGTGCTCGTCTCCGAGTTCGTCGGCACCGCCATGCTGCTCCTGCTCGGTGCCGGTGTCGTCGCCAACGTCATCCTCCCGAAGACCAAGGGCTTCGGCGGTGGGTGGCTGCTCATCAACTTCGGGTGGGGGCTCGCGGTGTTCGCGGGCGTCTACGCGTCCTACAAGTCCGGTGCGCACCTCAACCCCGCGGTGACGCTGGGCATCTGGGCCAGCGGCGCCGAGGAGTTCGCCGCGGGCGTGCCCGTGACCGCCGCGAACGGCGTGCTCTACGTCGTCGCCCAGGTCGCCGGTGCGGCCATCGGGTCGACGCTCGCGTTCCTGGCGTACAAGAAGCACTTCGACGAGGACGCCGACCCGGGCACCAAGCTCGCCGTGTTCTCCACCGGCCCCGCGCTGCGCTCGTACGGCTGGAACTTCGTCACCGAGGTCATCGGCACGTTCGTGCTGGTCTTCGTCGTCCTGGCGTTCGCCAAGACGCCTGCCGAGCTGGGACCGCTCGCGGTCGCGCTGCTCGTCGTCGGTATCGGCGCCAGCCTCGGTGGCCCCACCGGGTACGCCATCAACCCCGCCCGTGACTTCGGCCCCCGCCTGGCGCACGCGCTGCTGCCCATCACGGGCAAGGGCTCCAGCGACTGGGCCTACGCGTGGGTCCCCGTCGCCGGGCCCGCGGTCGGCGGCATCCTCGCCGGCCTCCTCGCCGGCGTCTACCTCGTCTGACCCCTGACCGTCCTGACCCCGTCCCACCCCGCCCCGGGCCCGACGTCGGGCCCCCTCCAGGAGGCACACCCATGTCCGACAAGTACGTGATGGCGATCGACCAGGGCACCACCAGCTCGCGCGCGATCATCTTCGACCACGCCGGTCAGATCGTCTCCACCGGTCAGAAGGAGCACGAGCAGATCTTCCCCCAGGCGGGGTGGGTCGAGCACGACGCGACGGAGATCTGGACGAACGTGCGCGAGGTCGTCGGGCAGGCGCTCGGGCGCGCCAGCCTGCAGAACACCGACATCGCCGCCGTCGGGATCACCAACCAGCGCGAGACCGCCGTGGTGTGGGACCGTCGCACGGGCGAGCCCGTCTACCACGCGATCGTCTGGCAGGACACGCGCACGCAGAAGATCTGCGACGAGCTCGCGGCCCTCGGCGGGGGCGCGGAGCGGTACAAGGCGAAGGTGGGCCTGCCGCTGGCGACGTACTTCTCCGGGCCCAAGGTGCGCTGGATCCTCGACAACGTCGAGGGTGCGCGCGAGAAGGCCGAGGCCGGTCACCTGGCGTTCGGCAACACCGACGCGTGGCTGCTGTGGAACATGACGGGCGGGCCGGACGGCGGCGTCCACGTCACCGACGTGACCAACGCGTCGCGGACCATGCTCATGGACGTCGCCTCGCTCACGTGGGACGAGGAGATCGCCGCGGAGATGAAGATCCCGCTGTCGATGCTCCCCGAGATCCGCTCGTCGTCCGAGGTGTACGGCCAGGGCCGCGGCCGCGGGCTGCTCGCCGGGGTGCCGATCGCGGGGATCCTCGGGGACCAGCAGGCGGCGACGTTCGGGCAGGCGTGCTTCGAGGTCGGCAACGCGAAGAACACGTACGGCACGGGCAACTTCATGCTCATCAACACCGGCACGGAGCCGGTGCCGAGCAAGAACGGCCTGCTGACGACGGTCGCGTACAAGATCGGCGACCAGGACGCGGTGTACGCGCTCGAGGGGTCGATCGCGGTGACGGGGTCGCTGGTGCAGTGGCTGCGCGACAACCTCGGCATCATCTCCTCCGCACCGGAGATCGAGGCGCTGGCCGCCACGGTCGAGGACAACGGCGGCGCGTACTTCGTGCCGGCGTTCTCGGGCCTGTTCGCCCCGTACTGGCGCTCGGACGCGCGCGGCGCGCTCGTGGGCCTGACCCGGTACGTCAACAAGGGGCACATCGCCCGGGCGGCGCTGGAGGCCACGGCCTTCCAGACGCGCGAGGTGCTCGACGCGATGAACGCGGACTCCGGCGTGGACCTCACCGAGCTCAAGGTCGACGGCGGCATGGTCGCCAACGAGGCGCTCATGCAGTTCCAGGCCGACATCCTCGGCGTGCCGGTGATCCGTCCGAAGGTCGCCGAGACCACGGCGCTGGGGGCCGCGTACGCCGCGGGCATCGCCGTGGGCTACTGGTCGGGCGAGCAGGACGTCATCGACAACTGGGCCGAGGACAAGCGCTGGGAGCCCTCGATGGACACCGCCGAGCGCGACCGGCAGTACCGGCTGTGGAAGAAGGCCGTCACGCGGACGTTCGACTGGGTCGACGACGACGTGCGCTGACGCCTCCTGCACGACGACGCCCGGGTGCCGCGCAGGCGCCCGGGCGTCGTCGCGTCCGCGGGCGCCCGGAGGGGGTCAGCGGAAGCCGGCCCCGCCGTTGACGTCGAGGACGGCGCCGGTGACGAACGCCGCAGCGTCGGAGGCGAGGTACGCGACGGCCTCGGCGACGTCGTCGGGCTGCCCGGCGCGCCCGAGGGCGGTGCCCGCGACGGCGGCCCGCTGTGCGGGCTCGGGGGTGTGCGTGGCGTGGAACGGGGTGCTGGTGACGAAGCCGGGGGCGACGGCGTTGACCGTGATGCGCCGCGGTCCGAGCTCGCGGGCCAGCGCCCGGGTGAAGCCCTCGAGCGCCGCCTTGGCGGTGACGTACGGGACGGACCCGGTGCCGCCGCCGCTGATCGCGGCCTGCGCGCCGACGGTGACGACGCGGCCGCCGTCGGGCATGAGGCGCAGCGTCGCGCGTGTCGCGTAGAACACGGACGAGAGGTTGAGGTCGAGCACGCGGTGCCAGAGGGTGTCGTCGGTGTCGACGAGCGACCGGCGCTCGACGAGGCCGCCGACGTTGTTGACGAGCACGTCGACCCGCCCGCCGAGCGCGTCGGCCGCCTGCCGGACCGCGGTGTCGACGTCCCAGCTGTGCCGGGCGTCGAGCTGCACGGCGGCCGCGCGCCGGCCCAGGCGGTGCACCGCGTCGACGACGGGTGCCGGGTCGTGGGTCAGGTGCGTGAACGCGACGTCGGCGCCGGCGCGCGCGAGCCGCAGGACGACGGCGCGACCGATCCCGCTCGCGCCTCCGGTGACGAGCACGTGCCGGCCGTGCAGATCCGGCGCCATCGGGGTCCTCCGCGGTGTCGTGCCAGGTGAGGGGTGCGCGGGCACGGCCCGAGGGTGGGCGGCAGGGGGCCGTTCCCGTGCCGGGTGACGGCTCGCGCGTGAAAGGTAGCCCGCGCGCCGCACGTCGTCCATGGTCGGAGGCGCAGATCACTGATTCGGACGAACCGGACACCGGTCGGGGCGTGGTCGGGGGGTGGTCGGACCCGCCGGGTAGCCTTCGGCACCATGCGCGTCGCCACGTGGAACATCAACTCGATCCGGGCCCGCACCGACCGTGCCGTGGCCTTCCTCGAGCGCACGGGCGTCGACGTCCTCGCGCTGCAGGAGACCAAGGTCAAGGACGCGGCGTTCCCGCGCGAGCCGTTCGAGGCGCTCGGGTACGAGGTCGTCACGCACGGGTTCTCGCAGTGGAACGGGGTCGCGATCCTGTCCCGGGTCGGGGTGCAGGACGTCGAGGTCGGCTTCCCCGGCATGCCGACGTGGGGCGAGCCGGCCGCGGCCGAGGCGCGCGCGCTGGGCGCCACGTGCGGCGGGGTGCGGGTGTGGAGCCTGTACGTGCCGAACGGGCGCGAGATCGACGACCCGCACTACGCGTACAAGCTGGCGTGGCTGGGCGCGCTGCGCGACGCGGCCGCGGGCTGGCTGGAGGCGGACCCGCAGGCGCAGACCGCGCTGGTGGGCGACTGGAACATCGCCCCGCTCGACACCGACGTGTGGGACGTGGACTTCTTCGCCGGCCGCACGCACGTGACCCCCGCCGAGCGGGAGGCGTTCGCGGCGTTCGCGCACGCCGGGTGGACGGAGGTCTCGCGCGAGCACGTGCCCGCCGAGCACACGTACACGTACTGGGACTACCAGCAGCTGCGGTTCCCCAAGAACCAGGGCATGCGCATCGACCTCACGTACGCCACGCCCGCGCTGGCCGCCCGCGTGCAGGGCGTGACGATCGAGCGCCAGGAGCGCAAGGGCAAGCAGCCGTCGGACCACGTGCCGGTGGTCCTCGACCTGGCGGACTGACCGCGCCGGCCGGCCCACCCGGCGGCGTCGCCCCGACCGGGACGCGTCGGCGCCCGCGCGGGCCGTGCTGGTCTAGGTTGCCGTCATGAGCCCGTCCGAGGACCCGACCGCTCCCCCGCCGCCGGGCGGCCCGGCCCCGCGCACCCCCGAGCCGGTCTCGGCGTCGGGCTGGGACACCGGGGCCCCCGCGCTGGACGACCCGTATGCGGCCGAGCACCGCGCACCGGGGTGGCAGCCGCCGGCACCGCCGCACGAGCCGACCGCGATCGCCGCCCTGGTCACGGGGCTGCTGGCCCTCGGCCCGGCGGCCCTGGCGCTGGGCGTCGCCGGGATGGTCCGCACGCGCCGCGCGGGCACGCGCGGTCGCGGCATGGCGGTGGCGGGCGTCGCGCTCGGTGCGTTCTGGACCCTGGCGCTCGTGGGCGCAGGGTTCGCCGTCGCGACGACCGTCGCCCAGCAGCGACCGCTGGCCGCCGACGTCGACGCACCGCGCGACGCGCACGTGCAGCAGCTCGTCACGGGCTCGTGCCTGGCGGAGCTGCCCGCGGACGGGCCGGTCGAGCGGGTCCGGGTGGTGCCGTGCGCGGAGCCGCACGCCGCGCAGGTCGTCTCGACGTTCCAGTTCTCCCCCGCCGCGGTCTGGGGCGGCCAGGACGCGGCCGACAGCCGCGTGGCGCAGGGCTGCACGCTGACCGACGACGAGCGCGCCGCGGGCGTGACGCTGGTGACCTGGGCCCCCACCGAGGCCGGCTGGCGCCGCGGCGACCGCACGGGCCTGTGCCTGGCGGTGCCGCCGGCGCCGGTGACCGGCTCGTTCACGGACGGGACCGCGACCCCGGCCCCCTGACCGGGGCGCGGGGCAGCGGTACCGGGCCGTCAGGCCTCCGGGGCGGCCTGCTCGCGGGCCGCACGCCGACGCTCCGCGCGCGACCCCGTCCGGCTCCACACGAAGTGCACGACCACCACGACGATCACCGCGTAGACGACGTAGTTGAGGATGTCGGAGTAGTGCCCGACGTCCTCCCACTGCGCGCCCAGCAGGTACCCGGCCAGCACCAGCCCGCCGTTCCACACGGCCGAGCCGATCGCCGTGAACACCACGAACGTGGCGACCGGCATGCGCTCGATGCCCGCGGGGATCGAGATGAGGCTGCGGACGATCGGCACGCACCGGCCGATGAGGACCGCGGCGCCGCCGTGCCGGGCGAACCAGGCCTCGGCCTTGTCGAGGTCCTCGACCTCCATGAGCGGCATCCGGTCGATCCAGCGACGGATGCGCACGCGACCGACGGCGGCGCCGATGCCGTACAGCGCGAGCGCACCGACGAGGGCCCCGATCGTCGCCGCAGCCATGGCCCAGCCCACGTGCATGCCGCCCTGCGACGCCACGTAGCCCGCGACGGGCAGCACGACCTCGGACGGGATCGGCGGGAACAGGTTCTCCAGCGCGACCAGCAGGCCCACGCCCACCGGGCCGAGGGCCTCGATGACGGAGACCACCCACCCGGCGAGACCGGTGAGCTCGGGGCTGCCGGTCGACGCGGGCAGCGACGTCAGGACGGCGGACGGGAGGGGCGCGGCGAGGGCGGGGTGCACCTGCACGATGCTCACACGCCCGCCCGCGCCGCGCACAGCCTCCGGCGCGTCCCTCAGCGCGTCGCGCGCACCGACAGCCCGCCGTCGGCGAGGTCGACGTGCACGGTGTCGCCGTCGCGGACCTCGCCCGCGAGCAGCGCGCGCGCCAGCCGGTCGCCGATCTCCTTCTGCACGAGCCGGCGCAGCGGCCGGGCCCCGTACGCGGGGTCGTACCCCTCGATCGCGAGCCACTCGCGGGCGCCGGGCGAGACGTCGAGCGCCAGGCGCCGGTCGGCCAGACGCCGCGCGAGCGCCGCGACCTGCAGCTCCACGACGTGGCCGATCTCCTCCAGGCTCAGGGCGTCGAACAGCACGACGTCGTCGAGCCGGTTGAGGAACTCCGGCTTGAACGCCGCCCGCACCGCGCCCATCACCGCGTCCCGCTTCGACGGCTCGTCCAGCAGCGGGTCCACGAGGAACTGCGAGCCGAGGTTCGACGTGAGCACGAGGATCACGTTGCGGAAGTCGACCGTGCGCCCCTGCCCGTCGGTGAGCCGCCCGTCGTCGAGCACCTGCAGCAGCACGTCGAACACCTCGGGGTGGGCCTTCTCGACCTCGTCGAGCAGCACCACCGAGTACGGCCGGCGCCGCACGGCCTCGGTGAGCTGACCGCCCTCCTCGTACCCGACGTACCCGGGGGGCGCCCCGACCAGCCGCGCCACGGAGTGCTTCTCGCCGTACTCGCTCATGTCGATGCGGACCATCGCCCGCTCGTCGTCGAAGAGGAAGTCCGCGAGCGCCTTGGCCAGCTCGGTCTTGCCGACGCCGGTGGGCCCGAGGAACAGGAACGAGCCGGTGGGCCGGTCGGGGTCGGCGACGCCCGCGCGGGCACGGCGCACCGCGTCGGACACGGCGGCGACGGCGGTGGACTGCCCGATGAGCCGGCCGCCGAGGACCTCCTCCATGCGCAGCAGCTTGGCGGTCTCGCCCTCCAGCAGCCGGCCGGCGGGGATGCCCGTCCATGCGGCGACGACCTCGGCGACCTCGTCGGGGCCGACCTTCTCGGCGATCATCGGCGCGCCCTGCGGGGCGTCCTGCCCGGCGCCGGACGCCTCGGAGGCCTCGGCGGCGGCGATCTCCTTCTCCACGGTCGGGATCTCGCCGTAGAGCAGGCGTCCCGCGGTGGCGAGGTCGCCGTCGCGCTGGGCGCGCTCGGCGTCGGCGCGCAGCTGGTCGAGGCGCACGCGCAGGTCGCCGACGCGGTTGTGCCCGGCCTTCTCCTTCTCCCAGCGGGCGTTGAGCGCGGCGAGGTCCTCGCGGCGGTCGGCGAGGTCGGCGCGCAGCCGCTCGAGCCGGTCGACGGACGCGGGGTCGTCGGCCTCCGCGAGCACGACCTCCTCCATCTCCAGGCGGGTGACGGCGCGCTGGAGCTCGTCGATCTCGACGGGTGAGGAGTCGAGCTCCATGCGCAGGCGCGACGCGGCCTCGTCGACGAGGTCGATGGCCTTGTCGGGCAGCTGGCGCCCGGTGATGTACCGGTCGGACAGGGTCGCGGCGGCCACGAGCGCGGCGTCGGAGATCGTCACCTTGTGGTGCGCCTCGTACCGCTCCTTGAGGCCGCGCAGGATCGCGACGGTGTCCTCGACGGTGGGCTCGCCGACGAACACCTGCTGGAAGCGGCGCTCCAGGGCGGGGTCCTTCTCGACGCGCTCGCGGTACTCGTCGAGGGTGGTGGCGCCGACGAGGCGGAGCTCGCCGCGGGCGAGCATGGGCTTGAGCATGTTGCCGGCGTCCATGGCGCCCTCGCCGCCGGCCCCGGCGCCGACAACGGTGTGCAGCTCGTCGATGAAGGTGACGACCTGGCCGTCGGAGGCGGTGATCTCGGCGAGGACGGCCTTGAGGCGCTCCTCGAACTCGCCGCGGTACTTGGCGCCGGCGACCATCGACGCGAGGTCGAGGGAGACGAGGGTCTTGCCGCGCAGGGACTCGGGGACGTCGCCGGCGACGATGCGCTGGGCGAGGCCCTCGACGACGGCGGTCTTGCCGACGCCGGGCTCGCCGATGAGGACGGGGTTGTTCTTGGTGCGGCGCGAGAGCACCTGCACGACGCGGCGGATCTCGGCGTCGCGGCCGATGACGGGGTCGAGGCGCCCCTCCCGGGCGCGCTGCGTCAGGTCGACGCCGTACTGCTCGAGGGCCTTGTACGTGCCCTCGGGGTTGGGGCTGGTGACGCGGGCGTCGCCGCGGACGGTGGGCAGGGCCGCGAGCAGCGCGTCGCGGGACGCGCCGGCGGCGCGCAGGGCGTCGGCGACGCCGGTCTGCCCGGCGGCGAGGCCGAGCAGCAGGTGCTCGGTGGAGACGTAGTCGTCGCCGAGGGTGCGGGCCTCGGCGCCGGCGGCGTCGATGACGCCCTCCATGGAGCGGGACACGACGGGCCGGCTGACGGTGCTGCCGGTCGACGAGGGCAGGTTCACGAGGATGCCGCGGACCTGGCGGCCGAGGGCGCCGCGGTCGGCGCCGACGGCGTCGAGCAGGCCGTTGGCGACACCGCCGTCCTGGCGCAGCAGCGCGTCGAGCAGGTGCGCGGGCTCGAGCTGGGGGTTGCCTGCGGCGCCGGCCGACTGGATGGCGTCGCCGAGCGCTGCCTGCGAGCGGGTGGTGAGCTTCGCGTCCACGTGAACCTCCCTGTGCGGCCGTCGGGTGCCGCACGTCGTGCGATGTCTGTCCTCGGACCCAACGGGTTCCGAAGTTGAGTCTATTCCGCTCAACTTCGCCCGCGCGCCGGGACGCCCCTCCCCCGGGCACGCCGGCGAGGTTCACCCGGCGTGCCGCGGTGCCGTCGCCGACCTGTCACACGCCCGTCGTCCGCACGACACGTCCGCGCCCTAGCGTCGCCACGACCGACGACACGAAAGGGCACCGATGACCCTCACACTGACGCTCGTGCGGCACGGGCGCACCCACTTCAACGCGCGCCGCATCCTGCAGGGCCACTCCGACTCCCCGCTGACCCGCGACGGCCGCGACGGCGTGCGCCGCACCGCCGCCCACCTGGCCACCGTCCCGTTCACCGCCGCGTGGTCCTCCCCGTCCGGGCGCGCCGTCGCCACGGCCGTCGAGATCCTGCGGCACCACCCCGACCTGCGCCTGCGCACCGACCGCGACCTGCGCGAGTACCACTTCGGCACCTACGAGCGCCGCCCGGAGTCCACGCTCGACGCGGTCGTGCCGTGGTCCGACCTGGTGCGCGACGTGCTCGCCGGCACGCACCCCGGCCTGCCCGGCGGCGAGCCCGCCGACGGGTTCATGCGCCGCACCCGCGAGGCCTTCGCCCGCATCGCCGACACCCACGCCGACGGCCACGCGCTGGTGGTCGGGCACGGGCTCGCGCTCGGCGCCTGGCTCGCCACCATCGCACCCGTCGGCCTCGTGCCGCTGCCCAACGCCTCGGTCACCACCGTCGAGGTCGAGCCCGACGGCTCCGCGCACGTCGTCCGCCTCGCGCACGACGTCGCGGGCCAGGGCCACATCGCCGCACGCCCCATGACCGTGCCGACCCCGGTGCCGTCCGTGGCGTGACGCGGCGACGCCCGCCGGGCCCGGCTGCGCGGCCCGGCGGGCGCTCCCCGATCAGTGCCGGCGCTCGCCCGTCCAGGCCCCGCCGCGAACCGTGCCCTCCCTAACCCACGTCCCACAGACGATCCCCTACCGAGACACCCACGCCGGCCTCGCCCGCCCGCGTCAGCATCGGGCACGCGGTGTCTCAGTAGGCCCGCCCGCGAAAGTGCCCGGTGACGGTGGCCTATCTGCGACACTCAGGGCCGTGACCGCCACGCTCATCGGGTACGCGCGGTGCTCGACCGCGGCCCAGGACCTGACCGCCCAACGCACCGCCCTCGAGGCCATAGGCGTACCCCCGGGCCGGGTCTACGTCGACCAGGGCATGACCGGCACGAACCGCGACCGCCCCGGACTGCGCCAGGCCCTGGCCGCGACCCGCACCGGCGACACCCTCGTGGTCACCAAACTCGACCGCCTCGCCCGGTCCATCCGCGACGCGCACGACATCGTCGACGAGCTCACCGCCGCCGGCGTGCGCCTGCAGATCGGCGCCTCCGTCCACGACCCCCACGACCCCGTCGGCCGACTCCTGCTCAACGTGCTGGCCATGGTCGCCGAGTTCGAGGCCGACCTCATCCGGTCCCGCACGCGCGAGGGCATAGCGATCGCCAAGGCCAAGGGCAAGCTCAAGGGCCGGGCACCCAAGCTCTCCCCCACCCAAGAACGCCACCTCGTCGACCTGCACGCCGCCGGCGGGCACACCTCCGCCGAGATCGCCGAGCTCTTCGGCGTCTCACGCGCGACCGTCTACCGCGCCATCGGGCGGACCCGGGACTCGTCGTGATTCGCGGGGCTACTCGGCCCGCTTGGCTCTGAGTTCCTGCTCGACAGAAGCAGTCACCCGGCTCTTGAGATCCAGGAGGCCCGCTCGCTGCTCGGGCGTGAACGGGCTCCGGGAAGCCGCCGGCTTCGCGCTCCGGCCAAGATGGGCTGCCCCCTCTGCAAGCGTCTCGCGGTGCGTCGATGCAGGACGATCGCCTTGGTCAGAGCCTGGACGGGACGAGGGGGCCCTGTCGAGTGCACTGAGCAGAACGAGCGGCGTGGCGGTCTCGTGAGCCCGGATGGCCTCCCGGAGGAGCTCACCGGGTCCGATGATCGGGATCGTGGTCACCTCACCCTGAGCCTCGTCCACCACGACAACGAGCGCGTCCTCGCCCGTGGCGCGAGCAGCCAAGCGCCGTGAGTCAGCTACGAATCGGAGGGCACCCTTGCCACGCCGATGCGTGAAGACCTCGCCCGTGGGGGTCTTGCGTACGATCATGTGGACACCTCCCCGTTCAGCAGCATATCGATCGCGACCGCCACCAGGCTCTTCTGGACGCTGTTGGTCGCCTCGACCCACAGTGCCTCCAGGAAGTCCTTCCCCGCATCGGGATCCCGTCGAAGTTCAACCATGTGACCGATGGCCCAGGTGTACATGGCCCACCAGTGTGTCGCCGCGGAGTCGTCCAACTCGTCCTGCCTGCGGCGCTGCGCGTCCTCAAGGGCGTCCTGGCGACGCTGCAACGCGACGGCCTCCTCGGCGGCGCGAGCCGTCTCAGCCTCCCTCCGATCATGTCGTGCCCTGAGCAGGACACCGATGAGCGCCAGCACAGCCGCAATCAGGGCGGCGAGGCCGCCGACCGCCGAGGACGTCCAGAATTCCGCCCACCACGCTCCCGATCCGAGCACAGTCGCCGGATCGGTCGTTGGCGAAGGACTCGGCGCCACGAACCCGGCCAGCATCCCTACCGCCTCCGTCCTCGATGGCTCTCGAGATCACGTGGTGTGGCAGGTGGGCGCGCATTGCGCGCACCCGTTGACGTCGTTGTAGTACAGCTTGGCCGCCTGGACAGCCCCGGCGCAGGTCGCGTGGTAGCCGAGGCTGAGCTGGTTCACGGGGTCCGGCAGACACCTCTTCGTCGACGCGGTGTCGTGGACCTCGTGGTCTCTGCTGCCCGGCTGGGCGTTCTTGTTGACGCAGAAGTACGGCATGCCGGCTCCCCCCTGAGCTCACCGTGCACGTCGTCGTGCTCGGTCGAAAACGACGCTGACACCACGAACCGTGGCAGCGCAACCATGCGCCCGGGTGACTCTGGGGCCCGAGCCCCACGCAGGCGCCTCGTCGACCTCTAGTCGATCACCTGGGTCTCTCGGCCGACCTGCAGGTCGGCCGAGACGCGGGCGTACCCGAGCAAGGTCATGACCCCGGACCGTACGGAACTCGTCGATGAGTGGCCGCCAGCCACACTGGTTCAGGCCACGAGTTCCGGCCACCTGCGCCCGGGCGTGTCGCGTGGCCGGCCGCCGGTGGCCGGAACCGACGGCGGTCTCAACCGATCAACGCACACGGCAGGATCGTGCGCGGGAGGTCGTGAGCGTTGGTGCTGGTGGGAGCGGTTGAGGATCGGGTGTGGGCGGGGTGGCGTGCGGGAGAGTCGCTGCGCTCGATCGCGCAGGCCACGGGGAGCCATCGGGAGGTCGTGCGCCGGCTGCTGGTGGCTCATGGCGGGGTACGTCCGCCGGTGCGTCGTCGTGATCCGAGACGACTGAGCGTGCAGGACAGGGAGGCGATCTCGCGGGGTCTGGCGGCGGGCTTGTCGTGCCGGCAGATCGCTGCGGGGTTGGGTCGGCCGCCGTCGACTGTGTCGCGCGAGGTGGCACGCAACGGCGGCCGAGCCGCATACCGGGCGGTCGATGCTGAGACGTCAGCGCAGGAGCGATCGCGTCGACCGAAGCCGACCAAGTTCGCGGTGAACGCCGCGCTGGCCGAGGTGGTGCGCGCGAGGCTGAAGCTGGACTGGTCGCCGCAGCAGATCGCCGCGTGGCTGGCTCGCCACTACCCGGACCCGTCGATGCAGGTCAGCCACGAGACGATCTACCGCAGCGTGTACGTCGCGGCCCGCCGCGAGCTCGGCGTCAACGCCTCGCGGCATCTGCGCACCGGTCGCCCCATGCGTCGTCCGCGGATGGTGCGCCGACCTGACGGGCGCGGCCGGCTGCGGAACATGACCTCAATCCACGATCGCCCGATGGAGGTCAACACCCGCACGGTGGCCGGCCATTGGGAGGGTGACCTGGTGATGGGTCGCAGGCCCAGCGCAGTGGCCACCCTCGTCGAGCGGCAGACTCGCTACCTGCGTCTGGTGCGGCTGCCTGACGGGTTCAAAGCCGACGAGGTCCGAGACCGGCTGGCGGCCGAGCTCGAGCAGATCCCGCGCTGGATCCGGCTGTCGCTGACCTGGGACCGCGGCCGGGAGATGGCCGAGCACCAGGAACTGACGACAACCAGCGGGATGCCGGTCTACTTCTGCGACGCTCGCAGCCCGTGGCAGCGCGGCACGAACGAGAACACCAACCGGTTGCTGCGCCAGTACCTAGCCAAGGGCGCCGACCTGCGCACCCTGACCCAACGCGACCTCGACGACATCGCGGCACGGATCAACGCCCGACCCCGCCGCGTGCTCGGCTGGGACAGCGCACAGGAGCGCTACCTATACCTGGTCCGTGCGCACCACGCCACATCCCTGGCGACCGCGTGCGCTACCGTCCAGCCGACGGACGGTGCGTTGATCGGTTGAGACCGCCACCGTTAGCGGTCGTTTTCGGCTTACGGCGTGACGTCGCACCAAGCAGGCGCCGGGAGCCACCCTCCTGCTGAACTGGTCAGCCGGACCTGGAGCGGCAGATGCCGCCACCCTTGACCACCGTCAGCCGGACGCGGCTTCTCACTCAGGCTGCGACTCTCGAGACCGATGGGACGAGAAAGGGGGTTCCATGTCGATCTCTGCTGTCGTGCTGCCTGCTAGCCCACGTCCACCAGCTCCCCGCCCGCCGGACAGCGGTGCTACGGGGACGGGCCGCATCGTCCTGACCGACAGCGGGCGGACGCGCCTTGCGCAGGCCGATATCCGTCCCGCGCGCAACGCGCAGGAGTCCCGCCTGCTCGCCGAGATGACCGCCACTGACCAACCCGGACGGGCGTCACAGCTGCTGCGGCGGCTGAGCGGAGACGAGTCCCTCGGCGCACCGGACTACGTCGCGGTCCGCTCTGGAGCGGAGGTGACACCCGCCTTCGCCGGTGGAGGAACCGTCTGGGGCGTGACCTTCGACGACACCCAGATGACGTTCTTCGGCGCCGGTGAACCGCCGGAAGCAGCGAAGGGCGTGGCCATCATCTTCGGCGCCGAGACAACGCCACCCGACCAGGACACGTTGACGCGTTGGGCGATGTCCTGGCTGACAGAGCACCTCGACGACGCGCCGATCGGAGGCGGCCAATGGAACCGCCCGCTGATCGATATCACAGCGTGATCGTGGGGGCGCAATATGCGCCCCCACGATCATTTCCTAGTACAGATAGGCCGCACCCGCGTCCGTGAGTACACCGTCCTTGAACGGTGCCCCGACGACCGGTCGACTCGGCGCTGACCCCGGCAAGCCAACAGACGACCCGAACTTGTCGCCCGTGACCGTATCGCCGGCCGTGTAGGTATCAGTGAATACCCACAGGGCAGTGACCGATGACCGGGTCCATCGGTAAACGGCGCCCCCTCCCGCCGCCCCGGTCGTCGAGCCGTCCGGCGCACCCGCAATCATGGTGAGGCCGTCTGGCGAGATCTCGACCGAGTACCCCATCTGCCGATTCGGGGTGGCGGTGGTCGCAGAACGAGTCACCAGTGAAGGTGTACCCCAACTCGCACCTGAGAACCGATACGTGTAGATTCCGCCTGCGACATATGAGCCATTCACGACGCCTAGGCTAGGGGCCCCGACGACGAGGGCGCTTCCATCGCCGGAAAGAGATAGAGAGTCACGGTACCCAAAGTCGGTGAGGGCGTTGTCGCCTGCAGGAGAAGCGAGCGCTGCCTGATAGATCCAGGAGCTCGCCGAGGCCGGGCGTCTGAACGTGTGGACGTAGGGGCGACGAGTCGTCGTCGACCCGGATACCGTCTTGTAGTACGGCTGGCCAACGGCCGCCACGGTCCCATCGCCAGAGATGGCGACCGTTGATCCACACAGGCCGCCGGTCGCAGCCGCGCACGTCGTAGTGGTGTTCAAGGTCCAGCTCGTCGCACCAACAGGCTTCGAGAAGAAGTATGCGGCGCCGTTGCAGGTGCTCCACTCAGCGCACGGAGCCCCGACCACGAAGTGCCTGCCATCGTTCGACACGTCGATCGCGTCGCCGAAACTCGTGCCGGTGCCGGTCGGAGATGGGATGATCTGTTCCTGCACCCAACCGGAATCAGCCCGGGTGAATACGTACACCAGGCCAGGCCCTACCCGGTTGGATGAATTGAGGGGAGCGGCCGCAATGATAGCCGTTGACCCATCACCCGAGAGTGCCAACGAGTACCCGAAGCGATCGGTCGCAGTCCCACCATCGTCTGGCTGGATATCGGCCTGAGCGGCCCATGTCGTACCCGGTCCAGAGTTGCTGAAGACCCTCACGCGGCCAGCGAAGGTAACCGTCGGCGGCGACGTCGAGCCAACCAGCGACAGGGTCCCATCGCTTGACACAGCGACAGATCCACCAAATCGCTCGCTAGTCGAGGGGGCGCTGGATACCAATTTCGTGGCATCCGTGATCGTCGCTGCGGACGCCGGGAGCGCAACTAGGGACAAACCCAATGATGCCGCCCCACATACAGCAATTGCGCGCAAGCGCGTGCGAGTTCTCAAGATTCCCCCTGCGATTCCAGAATTCGGCGCACATGCAGAATTCTCCTCGTGAGCCGGCGATGGCCGACGGAACTACGATACGCCTGCCTAGGCCATGCGGGGTAGGACGCTTGCGGTCGATTACGTGGTGCCGCGACGGACGACCAACGAAGTCTCCGCATTCCGGCATATACGACAGTTCATGACATCAACCGCATATCGCAGAGTGCTGAACAGGTCCAGCGCCACGGTTCGCCGTCAGAGCAGTCTCAGGGCCCGGCGGCCCGTACGCTTCGGGAGCTCGTCGTCGATGACGGCCTGGGGCGCGTTCTACAGCACCCAGATCGTGTGCCCGGACCGGTCCCGCAGCGCGTCGTCCGGCGCGCCGAGCACGTCGCGGACCCAGGTCACGGACAGGTGCCCCTCGGCCGCGATCGTGTCGGCCGACGCACCGCGATGCGCTGCGAGGAGCACGCCGGCCCTGATCTGCTCGAGGTCCTCCTCCGTCACGGGGCGGCCCGCCTGCTGACGAGCGGCGACCGCACCCACGGCTGCCGTCAAGGCGGCCAACGCGTCCTCGGCGCCGTTCTCCACCTGTCGACGGTAGCCCCGCTGGCTCCGCTGCTGGGGGCACACCCACCGGGCCGGGGTGCGCGTCTCGTACGGTCGTGCCCGTGGTGACCGGGACCGCGGGTGCGGGGCGTGCGGCGTGGCGGGTCGTGCTCGGGCTGGGTGTGGTGTCGCTGGCCGCGGACATGGTGTACGAGGGTGCGCGGTCGGTGACGGGTCCGCTCCTGGCGCTGCTCGGGGTGCCGATGCTCCTCGCCGGGCTGGTCACCGGGGCAGGCGAGGCCGCCGCGCTCGTGCTGCGTCTGCCGTTCGGTGCCCGCGCGGACCGTGCCGGCCGGTACTGGCCGACGACGCTGACCGGGTACGCCCTGACCGCGGTCGGCGTGCCGCTGCTGGCGCTGACCCCGCTGCTCGGCGCGGCCGGCGCGGGCGTGGCCTGCGCGCTGCTGCTGCTCGAGCGGGTCGGCAAGGCGGTGCGCAGCCCGTCGAAGTCGGTGCTGCTGGCCCGCGCGGCCGAGCAGGTCGGGCTCGGCCGCGGGTTCGGCGTGCACAAGGCCATGGACCAGGTCGGCGCGTTCGTCGGGCCGCTGCTCGTCGCCGGGGTCCTCGCCCTGACCGGGTCCCTCGTGCCGGCACTGGCCGTGCTGGCCGTTCCCGGCACGATCGCGATGGTCCTGCTCGTCGCGGTCCGCCGCCTCGCCCCGGACGACGTCCCACCCGATCCCGCCACCCCGCCAGGCCCGACCAGCACCAGCGCGACGCGACGGTCCTGGCTCGGCCCGGCCCGGGAGCTGCCGCGCCCGTTCTGGCTGTTCGCGGCCGCCGCGGCCGCCGTCGGTGCCGGCCTGACGACGTTCGCGGTGATCTCCTACCACCTGGTCGACCAGGGACTCCTCCACGCGACGCTCGTCCCCGTCGTGTACGCAGGCGCCATGCTCGCCGCCGCGATCGGCGCCCTGGTCGTCGGTGTCGTGCACGACCGCGTCGGCCCCCGTGCGGTCCTCGTGGTCCCGGCACTCGTCGCGACCGTGCCACCGCTCGCCTTCGCCCCCACGCTGCCGGCCGTCCTGGTCGGGGTCGCCGCCTGGGGCCTGGCCGGCGGGCTGCTGGACTCGACCGTCAAGGCACGCGTCGCCGAGCTCGTGCCCCCCGGGCGCCGGGCCACCGCCTACGGCTGGTTCGCCGCCGTGCAGGGCCTCGCCGCCGTCGCCGGCGGCGGCCTCGCCGGCGCCCTGGCCACCGACGCACCCCAGGCCCTGACAGCCACCGTCGCGCTCCTGCAGGTGATCGCGTCCATCCTCATGGTCGCCGCTGCGACGAGCGCGCGCGCCCGGCCCTGATGGTGGGTCGATGCGCGCTGGCGGCCGGGTGGCGGGCCGCCATCTCGGGCGGCACGCGCTGCCCGACCCCGGCGTGCGGGCTCGGGCAGCGCGTGCGAGCGTGGCAGGGACAGCCCAGCCGACCAGAGAGGTCGATCATGAGCGACCCCACCACCGGATACGACCCCCAGGAAGACCCGGACTCCGACCCGCAGATGCTGAACCCGCGGGAGGGCGCTCAGGCCTCCGCGGGAGCCGCCCCGGACGCTGACGGCGATCCGGATGCCGACCCGGACGCCCTCAATCCCCGGGCGGACGAGCCCACTGCCGGCGGCTGACCGCCGGGGCCGCGCCGGCACGGCCGATACCGGGTGCCGGCGCGCACGTGCCCGTCGGGACCCGGCGGCCGCCGCGTGCCCCTCAGTCCGCGGTGAAGGTGTCCTTGAGCTTCCCGGTGACCTTCTCGACCGCGTTCGGCAGCGGCGTGGTGCCGTAGAGGCGGGGGTCAGGGACGGTGGGCGGCGGCATCGGCACCCCGGCGGGCGGCTCGGCGACGTAGGTGAACTCGCCGAGCCCGTCCGGGGTGGGACCGGACGCCCAGGAGCCCTTGTCGGCGTCCTTGCCGTCGGAGAAGTTGATGTACTGGTACGACACGTCGCGGTCCTCGTCCCCCAACGGGAAGTTGCTCGGCACCGGAAGGCCCTCGAACCCCTCCTCCTGGAGCTCGCGCGCCGCGGCGATCCACTGGTTCTGGTGCATGGTGTCCCGCGCCAGCAGGAACGCCAGCAGGTCCCGCACGCCGTGGTCGTCGGTCATGTGGTAGAGGCGGGCCACCTGGACCCGGCCCTGCATCTCGGCGTTCGCGTTCGCCGTGAAGTCCGCGAGCAGGTTCCCGCTGGCCGTGATGTACCCGGCGGTCCAGGGGTTGCCCATGCTGTCGACGGGCCGGGCGCCGGCGCCGGCGACGATCGCATGCTGCAGGTCGGTCCCGCCGATCACGGCGGCCACCGTGGGGTCGTTCTGGACGGCGTCCTCGGTGAGACCCATGGGCGCCTTCTCCAGGAGCTGGGCGATCATCGTGGCGAGCATCTCCACGTGCCCGAACTCCTCGGCACCGATGCCGTAGAGCAGGTCCCGGTACTTGCCGGGCAGGTGGGTGTTCCAGGACTGGAACCCGTACTGCATGGCGACACTGATCTCGCCGTACTGCCCGCCCAGGACCTCCTGGAGCTTGCGGGCGTAGACCGCGTCAGGCTTGTCGGGCGTG
This sequence comes from Cellulomonas sp. SLBN-39, assembly GCF_006715865.1. Lineage (NCBI taxonomy): Bacteria > Bacillati > Actinomycetota > Actinomycetes > Micrococcales > Cellulomonadaceae > Cellulomonas > Cellulomonas sp. SLBN-39. The sequence continues at coordinate 959,517 of NZ_VFOA01000001.1, forward strand.
GCCTTGTGCTGGAGCTCTTGCCGGTGGAAGAACATCGGGTCTCCTTCGAGGTCGCCCGACCGACCCCGGACGGCCGGGACGTGGCACGCGCCCCCGTTCTCGACGCGCCGTTGCTCCCCCAGGCTCGCCCCGAGACCACGGTCATGCATCTGGACACCCGACCACCGCCAGCCCCGGCGCGATCGCCCCCGGGTGCCTACCGTGAAGAGCACACCTCACCGTCGAAGGGTCACCCCATGTCCGGCAAGCGCAAGAACCGCCCGCGGTTCATCACCGCGTACTCCTTCGGAATCGTGACCGCCGTGCTGTTCGTGTCCTCCTGGGCCGGCCAGTTCACGTTCCAAGCCATCGAGGCACGCAACGACGCCGCCGAGCACGGCACGACCTTCGAGTGGGCGCAGTTCTTCCCGATGTTCTTGTCCGCCACGTTCGAGAACTGGCAGTCGGAGTTCCTCCAGCTGCTGTGGCAGGCCGGTGGACTCGCCCTCTTCTACTTCTGGGGATCCTCACAGTCCCGCGAGAGCGACGAACGCCTCGAAGCGAAGGTCGACGCCCTCCTGCACGACCGCGGCATCGACCCCGACCAGTTCACCTACCAAGAGCAGGCCGCCGCGCGCACCCACGACGGTCACTCGACCTGATCCTGGGCCGTGCCGCACGGCGCGCACGACCGACCTAGACGTCGACCAGATCGACCAGGGCATCAGCGCCGACCGTGCACAGCACCGTCAGCGGCTCCCCGTGTGCGCCTCGGACCTGCAGCCGCGTCCCGCTCAACCCACCGGCCACAGACAAGATCATCCCTACCACCGAGGAGTCGATGAATACGGCCTGGCTCAGGTCGACCTCGCGTACTCCCGCGCCGACCAGCACCGCACCAAGACCAGCCCGATCCGTGCCCAGCTCACCGACCAGCAGCTCGACGCTGTGCTCGTCGACATCACCGCGCACATGCACGATGCCGGCGTCGGCCGTGATCTGCCCCGGCGGCCGCGAGAGCTCGCTGCTGGTCCCCATGACGCCAGTATGTCCAGGCTGTCCTGACCCGCCGCAACCGGGCACCGACCCACCGCCGACGCCCTGGATCACGGTCCGGCCCCGGCTACCACCGCCACGGGCAGTGCGTCACCCTCGATAAGGAGCCACGGGCGAGCGCGCTGCACTTCGGAAAGGACAGCACGCCCGCCCGCAGCACCTGTACCCACCTGTCGGCCCGGGGCCCGCTCTCGAGAGCGCTCCGGGTTCCACGAGAGCCCGACGCGCGCGCCCGGGCCTTAGCCGGGAATCTGCCGGGGATCGTTGCCCGGAGCCACGGTGTCCTTGGCCCGGACCCGACCGTCGCGACCATGGATGCTGACCTCCCCGCCGCCCGCGTTCTCGACGATCTGCTTCGCACGCGCGATCGCCTCGGCCTGCGTGTCAGCATGAGCCGACGCTCGCTGACCCGCACCGGTCACGTCCCACCCACCCGAAGGGCTGGGAACCACGTTCCTGTTCGCCGTCATCGCCTCGACCTCCTCGCTGCGTGTGCCGTCCACCACAGCGTGCGACGCCCGAATCCAAGCCGCACGACGAAGCACCCAACGCGTCGGCCGCGCACGACCACGAGCGCCGGTGATGGGGCATCGGTCGCCGGGCCCTGTGGCGTGGGCGATCGCGTCGAGGAACCCGTCGTTGGTCTCCAGCGAGGCCCAGTCCTGACCGTGCGGTTCGAGCACCAGACGGTTGATGGCCTCGGACACCTCGGCCATCCACTCGTGAAGCCGGCGCTGGTAACCCGCGCTGGGTCGCGAACGTGAACGCCTCCACGACGGCTCCACCGGCGAACGGGATGGCCGACGCGGCCGCACGACAGCCTCACCGACCTGACGTGAGAGCGACGGATCCGGGGGCGGCTCGATGGTCGTCATGAGGGCGGCAGCTCGGCCATCGCCTCGGCGAGCCCGGGGTAGGTGGAGTTCTCGGCGAGCACCTTCTCCAGGTCCTTGCGGCTCAGACGCGCGGCCGCGGACCCACCACAGCAGTACCCCGGCTCACGCCCGCGCGAGCGATGGGTGCGGGCTCGGTCAGCGGTCGGCCGGTGGCGATGCAGGTCCGGACCCTCGGCCAGGAGATCGTCCAGCGCAGGTCACGGCTAGCGGGGATCGCGCCGGCGCGCACGAGCCGGTTGACGTTCGCCGGCGGCAGGTCCAGCACCCGCGCTAGGCCGCGGGACGTGAGCATCCCGGGCTCGACATGCCGCGCGGGCAGCGCCGGGACAGTGCCAGCGCCGTCGGGGCCGTGCAGGGCCACGGCGATCGCGGGGGCCAGAACCGCCACGCGCGTCCGAACCGCACCCCCGGGATCGTCCCTGCGGTCGCCCACCGGGCCACGGTCGCCGGGGGTTTGCCGGTCAGGGTGGCGACGTCGTCGAGGGTGAGCACGTGCGGGTGCCGGCGCTCGGGTGCCGGGGCGCTCACCGGTCGTCGCCGGAGGCCATGACGACCTCGATGCGGACGTCGTCGACGGGCACGTCGAGGGTGACCGCGACGAGCTCGGCGGCGGCCTGGGCGACGTCGTCCAGGTGCAAGGCCTGGGTGACCCCGTCGACAGCAGGCACGCTGATCACCCACCACCGGCCTTCCCGGGTCGCCGTCGCGGTGTAGACGCTGCTCATCTCTCCTCCTGGCTGACCTGGCCGCCCACGCGAGACGAACCCTCCCACGGGCCACGCCCAACCGGACCGCAGAACCCCGACCACCTGTCCCTGATTGCCGAGTCCCCGCACACGATCTCCTGCTCGCACGGGGGCCCGCGGCCGGCCGTTGTGCTCGACCTTCGACGCTGGCGGCGGACCGAGCATCGCCACAACCTGATCCCGGGTCGCGATGCAGATGATCGCCCCTCGTCCGGCGGGTCCTCTCACACGTCCTGCTCGTGCTCGCGCACGAGGCCCCAGACCCACTCCTCGTAGCTGCACCCGGCGTCTGCCAGGACGCCCCGGAGCATCGCCGTCGACGCATCGACCGCGGCGTTGCCGGTGGGGTGCCGGGCCTCCTCGGCGAGGAGCTGGGCGTAGAGGGGCTCGACCGCGCGCACCGCGGCGGGCTGCGGCCACCGCCGGCTCGAGTGGTAGCCGGTCAGCGCGCCGCTCGCGTCGTACGTCGGCGTGACGTGCGCGAGCACCCAGTAGCCGACGCCGTCGGCCGCGAGGTTGAGCACGTACGCGAACACCTCGTCGCCGCCGCCGATCGTGTCCCAGAGCAGCCGGAACACGGCCCGTGGCATGGCGGGGTGGCGGATGATGCTGTGCGGGGCGCCCAGCAGCTCGCGCTCGGTGTACCCGCTGACGCGGACGAAGACCTCGTTGGCGTAGGTGATGCGCCCCTGCCGGTCCGTCTTGGAGACGATGATCTCCTCGTGCCCGAAGGAGCGCATCGCGCCCGTCGGGACGACCTGCCCTCGTCGCACGGTTCCCCCTCGCCGTCGAGGCCGGCCCCGCGGCGTGCCGGAGGAACGGGCGGGGTGCCGGTGGCACGATCGTAGGGTGACCACCGACGGCACGCCCGCCCAGACCGCACGCCCCGACGGACCGGACGGGGAGGTGCCCGACGTCCTCGGCGACGGCTGGGTCGCCCGGACCCTCACCCTGCGGCCCGACGCCGTGCAGGCCCGGACCGGCGTGGCCCCGGTGGCGACGCTCGTGCGGCGGGTCCGCGCGCAGCGGCCGGCGCGGGGCGCGGTGCTCTACCTGCACGGGTTCGTCGACTACTTCTTCCAGACGCACGTCGCCGACGCGCTCGCCGAGGCGGGCTGGGACCTGCACGCGCTCGACCTGCGCGACCACGGCCGCTCCATCCGCCCCGGCCGCCCGCCGAACACCACCACGGAGCTGGCGACGTACGCGGAGGAGATCGACGCGGCCGTCGACCTGCTGCGTGCCACGCACGAGCGGGTCGTGCTGCTCGGCCACTCCACGGGCGGTCTGACCGCGGCCCTGTGGGCGCACGCGCGCCGCGGGCGCGGGCGCGTCGACGCCGTGGTGCTGAACTCGCCGTGGCTCGACCTGCAGAAGCCGCAGCCGCAGCGCGCGGCGGTCACCGCGGCGGTCGCGGTGCTGGGACGGGTCGCGCCGCGCCTCGTCGTCGGCAGCCTCGCCGAGCACTACGGCCGCGCCCTGCACACGGGCACCGGCGGCGAGTGGGAGTACGACCTGACGTGGAAGCCGCACACCGGGTTCCCCGTCACCGCCGGGTTCATGCGCGCCGTCCGGCGGGGGCAGGCCCGGGTCGCGCGGGGTCTGGCGATCGACGTGCCGGTGCTCGTGCTCACCTCGGACGCGAAGGGCCCGGACGACGTCTGGCACGACGCGCTGCTGACCACGGACTCCGTGCTCGACCCCGCGCAGATGGCGGCCCGCGCCCCGCTGCTCGGGCCCGACGTCACGCTCGTCGTCGTCCCCGGCGGCGCCCACGACCTCGCGCTGTCCCCGCCCCCGGCCCGCGAGCGCTACCTGCAGGAGGTCGGCGCCTTCCTCGACGACCGCGTGGCGGGGGCGGGGCCGGCGGGTCCGTAGGGTGGTGGGGTGGCTTCCCGGGACGTGTTCACCCATCGGGCGGCGCGCCCGCACGAGCCGCTGCGCACGTTCCACCCGCGCCGTTCACCGCTGGGTCGTGACCGTTCCGACGCGCTCGACCGTTTGTTCGACGTGCACGGCTTCTCCGTCGACGACCCCCGGCACGCTCCCCCGCTGACCGCGGACGGGCTGCTGGACACCGAGGCCCTGTTCGGCCGTCGGGCGCCGGTGGTGCTGGAGATCGGCTCCGGGATGGGTGAGGCGACGGCCGCGATGGCCGCGGCGGACCCCGCGCGCGACTGGCTGGCGGTCGAGGCGCACCTGCCGGGTGTGGCGGCGCTGCTGGTCCGCGTCGAGCAGGAGGGGCTGACCAACGTGCGGGTCGCGCACGGCGACGCGCTGCGGCTCGTGCGTGCGCACGTCGCGCCCGGCAGCCTCGACGCGGTCCACGCGTTCTTCCCCGACCCGTGGCCCAAGGCGAAGCACCACAAGCGCCGGCTCGTGCAGGCCGAGCACGTCGCGCTGCTGCGGGAGCGGCTGCGCGTCGGCGGCACCCTGCACGTGGCGACCGACTGGGCGGAGTACGCCGAGCAGGCGGTCGAGGTGCTCACCGGCGACCCAGCCCTGGTCGGCGGCGTGGTCGACCGCCCCGCGCACCGCCCGGTGACGCGGTTCGAGCAGCGGGGCCTCGACCTGGGCCACGCGGTCGTCGACGTGGTCGTGGAGAAGGTCCGATGAGGCTGTGGCTCGTGCCGGGCGTGACCCCGGACCGATGGCTCAAGGTGTGGGCGCAGCGCCTGCCCGACGACCCGCTGGACGTGGTGCGCGGTGGCTCCCGCGAGGCGGTCGCGGCCGTGCTGGCCGGCGACGTCGACGCGGCCGTGGTCCGCCTCACCCCGGTGGACCCGACGACCGGCGACCGGCTGGACGCGCCCGCCCCGCCGGGCCTGGCGACGACCACACCGAGCACCCGCGACGGCTGGGCGGTCGTGCCGCTGTGGACGGAGGACACGGTCGTCGTCGTGCCCAAGGAGCACGTGCTCACCGTCGTGGACCAGGTCGACGCCGCCGACCTCGCCGACGAGCCCCTCGTGGTGCCCGCCGACGACGCCCTCGGCTGGCTGCCCCCCGGCCACGACGCGGACGTCACGCAGGCCCCGGACGTCGCGACCGCCGTGGCGCTGGTCGCCTCCGAGGTCGGTGTGCTGGTGCTGCCCGCGGCGCTGGCCCGCGCGCACCGCGACGAGAGCACCACGGTCCGCCCCGTGCCCGACGCCCCCGGCTCCCCCCTGGCCCTGGTCTGGCGGGTCGACGCGGAGCACCCGCACGCCCAGGAGCTCGTCGGCATCCTGCGCGGCCGCACGTCCGCGAGCTCCCGAGGCACCGCGACCCCCGACCCCGAGCCGCGCCCGGCCCGCAAGGCCACGCCCCCGCCGGCGCGCGGCCGCCGCACCCCGACCGGCCGCCCCTCCCCCGCCGCCCGCACGGGCAAGGGCCGCCCCCGCAGCCGCTGACGCTGCGGCCCGACCGGCGACGGTCAGCCATCGACGGGTCGGGCGGTCAGCGCCGCCAGAGCAGGTGGTGCACCACCCCGCTGGGGCTGGGGACGACGTCGTGGTGGTAGCGGTCGTCGAGCTCGTCCGGGGACTCCCAGAGCCGGGTGCCCGAGCCGAGCTCGAGCGCGGCGACCGCGACGTGCAGGGTGTCGACCAGGTCGGCGTCGAGGAACGCGCGGATGGTCTGCGCGCCCCCGCCCAGGCGGACGTCGCGGCCCTGCGCGGCCGCGCGCGCCCGGTCGAGGACGTCCTGCGGCGTGGCGTCGACGAAGTGGAACGTCGTGGCGCCCAGCGCGAACGAGGGGCGCAGGTGGTGGGTGAGCACGAAGACGGGCGTGCGGAACGGCGGCTCGTCGCCCCACCAGCCCTGCCACGCGTGGTCGACCCAGGGGCCGCGGTGCGGGCTGAACTTGTGGGCGCCCATGATCTCGGCGCCGATGCCGTGGTGGAAGTCGCGCGCGAGGTGGTCGTCGAGACCGCGCGACCCCCCGGGCGACGTCCGACCGGGGAAGCTCGCCGTGCCCAGCAGCCACGACATCAGCACCCCGGGGTCGGCGTGCCCGAAGGGTCGTTCCAGGCTCTGGTCGTCTCCGGCGCCGTACCCGTCGGCGGACACGGTGAAGCTCTGGACCCTCAGCAGCTGCGGCATGACGCTCCTCGTCTCGGTCTCCACTCTGACCGCCGGAACCGCCCGTACTCATCGCCCGTCGGCCACCAGACCAGCTGGCGTTGAACAGGTCGGTGCCCATGCCCGCATACCTGCGCCGGCCCGCTCACTCGACGTCCGACAGAGCACCCGCCACGTCCTCGGCGCTCGGGGACGGGATCCCGAGACGGGCGTAGACCGTGTCCGCCGGACGCGCCGGCACCCGGCCGGAGCGCGCGTCCTGCGCCTCCGCGAGCAGGCGCTGATCACGCTCCACGCGTTCGACGTGGGCCTCCAGCGCATCAAGCACGAGGGACGCACTGGTGCGTTGCGTCGCCGTCGCCAGCCGGTCGAGCCGGCGGAGGAGGTCGTGCGGCAGGCGCACCGTGATGACGTCTCCCATCTGTCGGAGGGTACGCGCGCCGCGATCGGCGCCTTGGTGATGCACCACGTCCCCGTGTCGGACGTCCGTCCACTTCACCCGCTGGGGGCCTCACCCGGGTGAGGGGCTGTGCCGTTGGGGTTGTGACGGCCGTCACCACCGATGGCTCCCGCCTGCCGACCACTCGGCCGACCGACAGGAGCAGCACCCGTGCAACGCAGCACTCGTTCCCTCACCGTCCGCCAGCGCCTCGCCGCGCTCGTGGCGCTCACCGCCCTCACGCTCGTGGCCGTGACCGTCGTCGCCGTCGGCGGCGTCGAGCGGCGCATCACCGACGAGCGGACCGTGGCCACGCAGCACGTGGTCGAGACCGCGCTCGGTGTCGTCGAGCACTACGGCGCCCTGGCCACCGCCGGCACGCTGCCGGAGGCCGACGCGCAGGCGCAGGCCCTCGACGCGCTGCGCGCCCTGCGGTACGGGGGCGAGGAGTACTTCTGGGTCAACGACATGGGCCCGACGATGCTCATGCACCCCATCAAGCCGGAGCTCGACGGCACCGACCTGACGATGAACGAGGACCCGGACGGCCTGCGGCTGTTCGTCCGCATGGTCGAGGTCGTGCAGGCCGACGGCGCCGGCGTCGTGGCGTACCAGTGGCCCAAGCCCGGTGCGGAGGACCCGCAGCCGAAGATCTCCTACGTCGCCGGGTACGAGCCGTGGGGCTGGATCGTCGGGTCGGGCATCTACGTGGACGACGTTCGCGCCGCGGCCGTCGCGGACGCCCGCGGGATCGTGGCCGTCGCGGCGCTCGCGCTGGCCCTCATCACGGCCCTGGGCGTGGCCGTCTCGCGGTCGATCACCCGCCCGCTGGCCCGCGCCACGCAGGTGCTGGCGTCCGGGGACCTGCACGCGCGGCTCGACGAGGGCGCGGGGCGCACCGAGCTCGAGCACCTCGCCGCAGCGCTCAACGGCACGCTCGACAGGACCGCGGCGGCCGCCACCGAGGTCAGCGCCGCCGCGTCCGCGGTGAGCGCGTCCGTCGACACCCTCGTCGGCACCAGCGAGGAGCTCTCGGGCGCCGTGCAGGACTCCAGCGCCCGCTCCCGCGACATCGCGGCGAGCGCCGGGCAGGTGGCCGACCGCATCGAGTCCGTCGCCGCCGGCGCGCAGCAGATGGACGCGTCCATCGGGGAGATCTCGCGCAACACCGCCGACGTGGCGGCCATCGCCGCGCAGGCCGTCGAGATCGCCGCCCGCACCACCGGCACCGTCGAGGAGCTCGGCACGTCGTCGGCGCAGATCGGCTCCGTCGTCCAGGTCATCACCGGCATCGCGGAGCAGACGAACCTGCTGGCGCTCAACGCGACCATCGAGGCGGCGCGCGCCGGCGACTCCGGCAAGGGGTTCGCGGTCGTCGCCGGCGAGGTCAAGGACCTCGCGCGCGAGACGGCCCGGGCCACCGGCGAGATCGCCGGGCAGGTCGAGGCCATCCAGGGCGCCGTCGCCCGGGCCGTGGAGGAGATCGCGCAGATCAGCGACGTGGTCCGCCGCATCGACGACTACCAGTCGACGATCGCCGGCGCCGTCGAGGAGCAGTCCGCCACGACCGCGTCGATGGCAGGGTCGGTGGCGTCCGCGGCCGACGAGGGCCGCGGCATCGAGGACGGCCTGCAGGTGGTCGAGCGCGCGCACGACCGGTCTCTGGAGTCGATCAGCACGATCCGGGACGCCGCGCACGACCTGCGCAGCACCGCGACCCGCCTCACGGAGTCCGTCGCTGCCCTGCGGGGCTGACGACGCACGAGGGCGGTTGACGACGCACGAGGCCCCCGCCGGGTGGCGGGGGCCTCGTCGCGCGTGGGTGGTCAGCGGGAGACGACCGGCGGGGTGTGCCAGATGCGGTCGATGTAGTCCCACATCGACCGGTCCGAGGAGAAGAACCCGGAGCGGGCGACGTTGAGGATCGCGGAACGGGTCCAGCCCTCGACGTCGGCGTACGCGGCGTCGACGCGGTCCTGCGCGTCGACGTACGACCGGTAGTCGGCGAGGGCGAGGAAGCGGTCCTCGGTGAGCAGGTTCTGCACCAGGGGGGCGAAGACGCTGCCGTCGCCGCCCGAGAACGTGCCCGACGCGATGAGGTCGATCGCCCGCTTGAGGGCAGGGTCCTCCTCGTAGTAGCGGCCCGGCTGGTAGCCGGCGGCGACGAGGTCGGCGACCTGCGGCTCCAGCAGGCCGAACAGGAAGAAGTTCTCGTCGCCGACGAGCTCGCGGATCTCGACGTTCGCGCCGTCGTCGGTGCCGATGGTCAGGGCACCGTTGAGCGCGAACTTCATGTTGCCCGTGCCCGAGGCCTCCTTGCCGGCGAGCGAGATCTGCTCGGACAGGTCGGCGGCGGGGATGAGCGTCTCGGCGAGCGTGACGTTGTAGTTCGGCGGGAACACGACCGTCAGGGCGCCGCCGAGGCGGGGGTCGTCGTTGATCGTCGCGCCCACGTGGTTGATGAGCCCGATGATCTGCTTCGCCATGTGGTAGCCGGGGGCCGCCTTGGCGCCGAACGCGAAGACCCGCTTCTGCATGGTCGCGGGGTCGAGCTCGCCGCGCAGCACCCGGTCGTACAGGGTGACGATGTGCAGCACCTTGAGGGTCTGGCGCTTGTACTCGTGCAGGCGCTTGACCATGACGTCGAGCATCGCGTCCGCGGGCAGCGTGATGCCGTCGCGGGCCTGCAGGAGCGCGCTCAGGCGCTCCTTGTTGTGGGCCTTGACCGCGCGGAACTTCTCGCGGAACTCCTGGTCGTCGGCCAGCGGCTCCATGCCGCGCAGGCGCTCCAGGTCGGTGACCCAGCCGACGCCCACGGCCTCGGTGATGAGCTCGGACAGCGCCGGGTTGGACAGCCGCACGAACCGCCGGGGCGTGACGCCGTTGGTCACGTTGGTGAACTTGTCGGGCCAGTACGTCGAGAAGTCCGGCAGCACCTTGTCGCGCAGCAGGTCCGAGTGCAGGGCCGCGACGCCGTTGACCTTCGAGCCGGCGACCGTGGCCAGGTACGCCATGCGCACCGAGCGCTCGGGCCGCTCGGCGATGATCGACATGCGCTCCAGGAGCGCGTCGTCGCCCGGGTGCTTGGCGGCGACCTCGGCGAGGAACTCCTCGTTGATGCGGTAGATGATCTCCAGGTGCCGCGGCAGCAGGCGGCCCATGAGCTCGACCGACCAGACCTCGAGCGCCTCGGGCAGCAGGGTGTGGCACGTGTACGCGAAGCACTGCTGCGTGACGGCCCACGCCTCGTCCCAGTCCCACTTCTTCTCGTCGACGAGCACGCGCATGAGCTCGGGGACGGCGATCACCGGGTGGGTGTCGTTGAGCTGGAAGATGATCCGCTCGGGCAGGCGGTGCAGGTCGAAGTCCTCGGGCAGGACGTAGTCGACGAAGTCCTTGATGGAGCACGCCACGAAGAAGTACTGCTGCTGCAGCCGCAGCTCCTTGCCCTGCGGCGTGGAGTCCTCCGGGTACAGGACCTTGGAGATGTTCTCGGCGAACGTCTGCGCGCGGACGGCGTCGACGTACTCGCCGGAGTTGAAGATCTGCAGGTCGAAGGCCTGCGTGGCCTTGGCCGACCACAGCCGCAGCGTGTTCACGCGGCCGTTCTGGTAGCCGGGGACCATGTAGTTGAACGGCACGCCGAGCACGTCCCAGTCGTGCACCCAGCGGGTGCGCTCGACGCCCTCGTCGTCGTACGTCTCCGTGCGCCCGCCGAAGTGCACGGTGACGGCCGCCTCGGGGTGCGGGAACTCCCACGGCGCACCGAGCGCGAGCCAGTTGTCCGGCTGCTCGACCTGCCAGCCGTCGACGAACGTCTGGCGGAAGATGCCGTAGTCGTAGCGGATGCCGTAGCCGATGCAGGGCACGCTCATCGTGGCGAGGGAGTCGACGAAGCACGCGGCGAGGCGTCCGAGGCCGCCGTTGCCCAGGCCGGGCTCGGTCTCCTGGTCGCGCAGCGTCTGCAGCTCGATGCCGAGCGACGCGAGCCCCTCCTCGACGACCTCGGTGAGGTCCGTCGCGAGGAGCGCGTTGTCGAGCTGGCGTCCCAGCAGGTACTCGGCGGACAGGTAGGCGACCGACTTGGCCTGCGCCTCGCGCTGCCGCTGGAGCGTCTCGAGCCAGCGCGCCATGAGGTACTGGCGCACCGTGCGCGCCAGCGCCAGGTACTGGTCGTTGACGCTCGCGCGCTCGAGGGTCACGCCCTGGCCGAAGCTGAGCTCGCGGAGGAACTCCTTCACGAACCCTTCGACGGTGTTCTGCGGGGAGGTCACCACCGCGCTGCCGTTGACACGCTTGTCAGTCACTTGCGCAACGCTAGCCAGCCCAGCGGGGATCGGCCAGGCTCTAGGGCCTGCGCGTTGCTCACGCTCGCGTGCCGGTGCGCGTGTCGCCGCGCTCCTCTCATCTGCGTCTCATCGCCGCGGGGCATGCTCGACCGGTGGACGCGCCCGCCGTCCGCCCGCCGACCACGAGGAGCCGCATGCGCACCCGGGAGACCGCCGCCGCCGCGCGCCCGGCCCGCCGCGGGTCGCTCGTGGCCGTGCTCGTGCTCGCCGTGCTGCTGCTGGTGGGGGTCGCCGCGGTCGTCCGGGCCGTCGCCGCCCCGCCGGACGACGTCGTGGTGGGCGACCCCGTGCGCGTGACCACGAGCCCGGCACCGGCACCGACGGACCCCGCACCCACCGGTCCGGCCGACCCCGCGACGGGCAGCCCGACGCCCTCCCCCACGCCGTCCTCCACCCCCGACGCCGTCGAGCCGGCCCCGCCCGTCGACCGGGACGACGATGACGATGACGACGACAGCGATGACGACGACGACAGCGACGACGACTCGGGCTCCGACGATGACGACCGCTGAGCCGACGCAGGCCGTCCCGGTCGTCCGGCCCCTGCCGCCCGCGCCGCCCGCCGGGCGGACCGTGACCGTCCGGGTCCGCATCCTCGGCGCCGTGCTCGTGGCGACCGCAGCCGCGCTCGCGCTGTCCGGCGGCGTCGCGGCCCTGCTCAGCGGCGTGCGCACCGACGAGCGGATCGACGACGAGCTGCGCCGCGCCACCGAGCAGGTGCGGGTGCTCGCCGCGGAGGGCGTGGACCCGCGCACCGGCGGACCGTTCACGTCGGCGCGCGAGGTCGTCCGCCTGGCGATGTCCCGCACCGTGCCCAGCCGGCACGAGGGCATGGTCGGGCTCGTCGACGGCCGGGTCACCGACGTGGCCGCGGACTCGGTGCTGCTGCGCCCCGAGGACGACGCCGCGCTCGTGGCCCGGCTCGCCGCCACCGACCCCGCCGCGGGCGCACGGCTGGTGACGGTCCCCGGCACGCTCACCGACTGGCGCGTGGCGGTCGTCCCCGTGGTGGCGGCCGGGCCCCAGGACGCCGCGGTGCTCGTGCTCGCGTGGGACCGCACCGCCGAGCGCCGCGAGCTCAGCACCGTCTTCACGACCTACGCCTGGGTCGCGGCCGCCGCGACGCTGCTCGTCGGGGTCGTCGGGTGGGTCGTCGCCGGGCGGCTGCTGCGGCCCATCCGCCTGCTCGGGCGCACCGCGCAGCAGATCACCGACACCGACCAGACCGCCCGCCTGCCCGTGCGCGGCAACGACGACGTCGCCGAGCTCACGCGCGCGTTCAACGCGATGCTCGACCGGATCGAGGACGCCGTGGGTGCGCAGCGCGCCCTGCTCGACGACGTCGGCCACGAGCTGCGCACCCCGCTGACCGTGGTGCGCGGGCACCTCGAGCTCATGGACACCTCCGACGCGGCCGACGCCGAGGAGACCCGCACCCTCGCGCTCGACGAGATCGACCGCATGGGCCGCCTCGTCGAGGACCTCATGACGCTGGCGACCGTGGGCAGCGGGGAGTTCGTGCGGTTCGCGCCGCACGACGCGGGCGCGCTCACCGACACCGTGTCCGGCAACGTCCGCGCGCTGGGGCCGCGCCGCTGGGGCGTGCAGGAGCGCGCCGAGGGCGAGGTCCTCGTCGACGCGCAGCGCCTCACGCAGGCGTGGCTCCAGCTCGCCGCGAACGCCGTGAAGTTCTCCGACGACGGCTCGACCGTCCTGCTCGGCTCGCGCGTCCACGACGGGTGGCTGGAGCTGTGGGTCACCGACGAGGGCGTCGGCATCGCCCCGGGCGACCTCGACCGGGTGTTCGACCGCTTCGCGCGCGCCGACGAGGACGAGGCACGACCCGGCGCGGGACTCGGGCTCGCGATCGTCTCGGCCATCGCGCATGCTCACGGCGGGGACGTCGGCGTGCGGTCCGTGCGGGGCGAGGGCTCGACCTTCACCGTGCGGGTGCCCGTGGACGGCCCCGCGCCGCAGACCCCCACCGACGACGCACCCGGAGGCACCCCGTGACGCAGATCCTCGTCGCCGAGGACGAGGCCCGGATCGCACGGTTCGTGGCCAAGGGCCTGCAGGCGCAGGGGTACGCGAGCACCACCGTCGCCACGGCGCGCGAGGCCCTCGACCTCGCGTCCAGCGGGGACTTCGACCTCATGGTGCTCGACCTGGGCCTCAAGGGCGGCGACGGCCTCGCCGTGCTGCGGGCGCTGCGGGGTCAGGGCAGCCGGCTGCCCGTCATCATCCTCACCGCCCGCTCGACCGTGCGCGACGTCGTCGCGGGCCTCGACGAGGGTGCCGACGACTACATGGCCAAGCCGTTCCGGTTCGAGGAGCTGCTCGCCCGGATCCGGGTGCGGCTGCGCGCCGACCCCGCCGACGAGCCGACCGTGCTGCGCGCGGGCGACCTGTCGCTCGACGTCCGCTCGCGCCGCGTGAGCGTCGACGGCCGTGACGTCGACCTCTCGGCCCGCGAGTACGGGCTGCTCGAGGCGTTCCTGCGGCACCCCGGCCAGGTGCTGTCCCGCGAGCAGCTGCTCTCGCAGGTGTGGGGGTACGACTTCGACCCGTCGTCCAACGTCGTCGACGTGTACGTGCGCTACCTGCGCGGCAAGGTCGGCGCGGACCGCGTCGAGACCGTCCGCGGCATGGGCTACCGCCTCGCGGCACGCGACTGACCCGACCGGCGGGTGCCCCGGAAACCCCGTGACAGGCGGGGCCCGCCCGGGCGAGCCTGGGTGCGGCCGTCGGCGCACCCGCTGAGTCCTGGCCCCGCCCCCGGTCTGCACCCGGGACGACGACCCCCGAGCCGACGGAGGCCACCCGTGCCCACCACCCCTGACGACGCCGCCCCGGCCCTCGACGAGCCCGCCCACCACGCGGGCCCGCGCGCCGCCGACGTCTCGCTCGCGCAGGCCCCGCTCACCGAGGCCGACCGGCCCGGGTGGCGGCGCGACGTGACGATCTTCCTGTCCGGCCAGACCGCGTCGCTGCTCGGCTCGATGCTCGTGCAGTACGCGATCATGTGGCACCTGACCCTGGAGACCCGGTCGGGCACCGTGATGGCCCTGTACGCGGTGTTCGGGTTCCTGCCGCAGGCCGTGGTGTCCGTGTTCGGCGGCGTGTGGGCCGACCGCCTCGACCGCCGGCTCCTCATCGTCGGCGCCGACGCGACCATCGCCGCCACCACGCTCGTGCTCGCGCTGCTCATGCTCTCCGGCTACGACGACCTGTGGCTGCTGTACCTGGTCTCCGCGATCCGCTCCGCCGGCGCCGGCATCCAGACCCCGGCCGTCGGCGCCCTGCTGCCGCAGATCACCCCGACCGACAAGCTCATGCGCGTCAACGGCATCAACGGCACCATCCAGTCCGCGATGATGCTCGTCGCCCCGGCCGTCGCCGCCGGGCTGTACGCGTCGGCGTCCCTCGAGACGATCTTCTTCGTCGACGTCGTCACCGCCCTGGTCGGGATCGGGCTGCTGCTGCTCGTGCCCGTGCCGCGCCTCGTGCGCACCGACCAGGTCGCCGGGGTGCGCGGCTACGTCGCCGACCTCGTCGGCGGCGTCCGGTACGTGGCCGGCCACGCGTTCGTGCGGTGGGTGCTGCTCATGTGGGGCGTCGTGTTCGTGCTCATCGTCGCCCCGTCGTTCCTCACGCCGCTGATGATCGTGCGGTCCTTCGGCGACGAGGTGTGGATGCTCACCGTCAACGAGATCGCGTTCAGCGGGGGCATGCTCGTCGGCGGCATCGTCGTGGCGGCGTGGGGCGGCCTGCGCAACCGGGTCGCGATGGTGCTGCTCACGACCGGCGGGTTCGCGCTGGTCAACGTGGGCCTCGGGCTGTCGACGAACCTGTGGGTGTTCTTCGGGTTCATGGTGCTCGTCGGCCTGGGTGTGCCGTTCTTCTCCACGCCGACCATGACCGTGCTGCAGGAGACCGTCGAGCCCGACCGGCAGGGCCGGGTGTTCGGGTTCGTCGGCATCGTCATGGCCGTTGCGATGCCGCTCGGCATGTCGGTGTTCGGGCCGCTCGCCGACCGGTACAGCGTCGAGTCCCTCCTGGTCGCGGCGGGGGTCGCGCTGATGCTCGTCGTCGTGGCGGCCCTCGTGCTGCCGTCGGGCCGGCGGGTGCTGCGCCAGGGCGCCCCCGCGCAGGAGGACGCCGAGCCGGCCGACGCGACGGAGGCCGACGCCGTGCCGGCACCCCGCTGAGACCAGCACGGCCCTGCGCGGGCCCGCCCGCCGGGGACGGGTCCGACGCCGCCGCGCGGAGGGGCGTGGCGGCGTCGGACCGTCAGCCGTGCCGGGGCACGGCCGTCGTGAGGGTCACGGCGTCGGCGCGGTGGGCGCCGTCTGCGGCGTCTGCGCGGTCTGCGCCGAGACGGGGCTCGCCGGGGTCACCACGCTCGGCGGCGTCTGCGGCGTGAGCGGGCTCGCGGCCGTCTGCGGCGTGAGCGGGCTCGCGGCCGTCTGCGGCGTGGGGGCCGAGGCGGGCGTGACCACCGAGGCCGGCGTCTGGGCCGTCTGCGGGGTCTGGGCCGACATGGCCGTCACCGACGTGACCTGGCTGCCCGGCGCGGTCGCGGTGGGGCTGGCCGACGCCGACGGGGTCGCCTCGGGCGTGGACGACGGCGTGCTCGACGGGCTGGTGGACGGCGTCGCCTCCAGCGTGATGCCGGGCTGCGGCGTGGTGTCGTCACGGGTGTCGGCGAAGGCGCTCGTCGCGGCGACGACGCCGGTCACGCCCAGCGCACCGGTGACGACCCAGACGGCGGTGGTCCTGCGGTTCATGATGCTCTCCTCTCGAGGGTGCCGCGGTGCGGCACGGGGACGGCCGTCGAGGGCCGACGGACGAGCTCGCGGGCCTGGTCGAGCCAGGTGCGCGCGAGGTGCTCCGCGGGCCGGGACGCGGCCAGCGAGAGCAGGACGGCGGCGGCGCGGGCCCGCAGCGCGTCCGGGTCGACGACCCGGTCGGACGCCGCGAGGAACGCGTCGCGCAGGCCGGGCACACGGTGGTACCCGGGGTCGAGGGTCGGCAGCACCGTCAGGTGCGCGGCGAGGCAGGCCAGGTCGTCGACGCGGTGGCCGGGGCCGAGGGTGTCGACGTCGATGAGGCCGAGGGCGCCCGCGCCGGGCCGGCCGTCCCACCACAGGTTGGCGGGGTGCAGGTCGCCGTGGGTGGCCACGACGGGCCCCGGGTCGGCGTCGGCGAGGACCGCGGCGACGTCGGCCGCGACGGCCCGGACCGGGGCGTCGGGCAGCGCGCGGGCGAGGGCGTCGGCGTAGCGGTCGAGCCGGTCGGCCGGGGTGCGGCGCGCGGGCAGGGCGGTCGCGGCGGAGGGCAGGGCGTCGAGGAGGTCGAGCACCGCGGCGGGCTCGGGCGCCGCACCGGCGTGCAGGTGGTCGGCGAGCGGGCGGCCCGTCGCGTCGGCGAGGACCACCAGGCCGGGTGCGTGCGCGACCGTCGCAGGCACCCGCACCCGGGCGGCGCGCAGCAGGTCCAGCCGGTGCCCGAGCCCCGCGGCGACGTCGGGCCGCAGCACCTTGGCCCAGCGCCGCCCCGCGGGCGTCGCGGCCACCGTCACCGCGCGGCGCAGCGGCCGGTAGGCGACCACGCCGAGGTCCGTGACGGTGCCCGCGTCGCCCGCGGCCCGCAGCAGCTCCCCGAGCAGGGCGGGTGTGGTCGCGGTGCCCAGGGCCGGCAGGGCCGGGTCCGCGGGGTGCGCCCACACCGACACCGTGCACCCGTCCGTGCCGGTCAGGCGGGCGACGCCGGGCGCGTCGGCGGGCAGGTCGGCCGTCGTCGCGACCAGGTACAGCTCACGCGGCGCGACGCCGGCCCCGCGCACGGCCGCGGCCCGGACCGCGAACCCGACGCTCGTCTCGGCCCCCGGCCGGGCGTGCACCGCGTGCCGTTCCCACGACGCCGCCCGCAGCCCCTCGCCCGCGAGCGCGGCGTCGAGCACGCCCTGGGCGTCGGGGCCGAGCAGCAGGTCGGCGGGTGCGGTCGTCGTCATGGCCCCTATCCGACCCCCCGCCCGTGGGGGGACCGTGAGCCACGGATGAGAGCCCTGTCATCTGCCGGTGCAGGCCGGACCGACCGGTCGGGCCCTGGCCCCCAGCGTCAGGGGGAGGGAGGGCCTGCCGATCGTGCGGCGGCCCGCGCATGCAGGCCGGTCAGCAGCAGCACTGCGGCACCCACGCCCGCAGCGAGGCCGATCGACCGGCCGACCTCGGAGCTCCTGCCGTCCATCGGCGCGAGACCGGCCCACACCCAGACCACGTGCAGCGCGGCGACGCTCGACGCGAGAGTCGCGCCGACGACCGACCAGGGCGCGGCCACGTGTCGCCGCCGGGCCTCCCGCCGCACGAGCAGGACGGCGGCAACCGCGACGACAGCCAGTCCCACGAAGCCGGGCGCTCCGAAGAACGCGACGAACTCGACCTGGTTCGGCCCCGGGTCCGTCGACGGGTGCTTGCTGCCCTCCTCGCACCACTCGGAGAAGGTGAGCATCACCCAGAAGAGTGCAGGCACGCAGGCGACGACGGTGGCGGCCGTCGCGAGCACGGTCAGCGCCAGCGCCCGTGCCACGGCGGATGTCGAGGTCACGGGCATGACAGGCAATCACGGTGCAGCCATCGGTCGCCGACGAGGCGATGCACCTACGCCTCGTCGGCGGTCACGCTCGTGCGACGCGTGCCGACCGCGGCCCTGGTGCGCTCGGCGCAGCACGGCCGCGAGGGCGAGCAGGGCCGTCGGCACGATCACCAGGCCGCACACCCATCCCGGCGAGCGGGCGGGGAGCGTGAGCACCATGAGGGTGCCGATCAGCGTGACGCACGCGATCGGCACCCCCCAGGCGAAGGGCGGGGAGTCGCGCCAGTCGTTCGAGATCCGCACTGCTCGACGGCTCCTTCGGTCGATCGGGGAAAGGCGTGCGACGAGCCCGGTCAGGGGGTGCCGCTGAGGCCGCCGCGGCCGGCGGGCGGGACGACCGGCGTCGCGGGGTCAACGAGCGTGTCGTCGTCCTCCGCGTCGTCGGGCGCGGGCGGTGCGACGGGGGCCGTGCTCACCACGGGGTCGGGGACGTCGTCGCCGTGCGGGGTGGTGCCGCGTCGGTCATCGTGGCCTCCTCGGCGCTGAGTGCAGGTCCGTCCAACGTAGGTCGGTGCGGCCGGTCCGGCGCGGGAAGGCCCGGGAGGCTCAGAAGGGGACGCCGCCCGTGGTGCCGGGGCGTCCGCCCGGCGACAGGGGCAGGTCCGTGGACGTGCCGGCCGGGGTGCTGTCGCGCGAGGGCGGGGCCTGCGGCGCGGTGGCGCGCACCGGGTCGGGCGGCGCGTCGGCCGGGGTGGGCGTGGCGTCGGGTGCGGGGTGGGCCATCGTCGTCTCCTCGGCGGTGAGGTGCGTGGGCGGCCAGGCTAGCGGTGCCGGTGCCGGTCAGGGCCTGGTCAGGCGTCCGGGTCGGGCGTGCTCCCCGGGGCAGGGCGGGTGCTGCGGTCGACGAGGTAGGTGCGGCCGGCGGCGTCCTGGACGCGCTCGAAGCCGGCCTGCAGGCCCTGCTCGCGCTCGCGCTCGGCGTCGGTGGCGGGACGGCCGGGGCGCTGCGGCGGGGCGACGGACGCCGGGCCGAGCAGGTACTTGGCCAGCCACGCGGTCATGTCGAGCTTCTCGCGCCGTCCTCGCACCACGTCCGCCTCCCCTCGGTGCCCGCCGGCGGCGGGCAGGGACCCATCATCCCTGCCCGCCGTCGGAGGTGGCGTCAGTGGGCCGTCCGGCGGTACCGGGCGGTGGCCAGGGGCGCGAACACCAGGAGCATGACGACGACGCACAGGAGCGTGTAAAGCGCGGGGTTCTGCATGGACCACGCGTCGGAGACCTGGGCGGCGGGGTCGGCGTTGCCGAACAGCTCCCGGCAGGCCTGGGTGAGCGTCGAGACGGGGTTCCACTCGACGACGGTGCGCAGCACGGACGGGAACGACTCCAGGGGGACGAACGCGTTGGAGACGAACGTCAGCGGCATGATGACGATGAACGAGGCGTTGTTGATGACCTCGACGCTGGGCACGAGGACGCCGACGAGCGCCATCACCCAGCTCACGGCGTACGAGAACGCGAGCAGCAGGGCGAACGCGGCGGCCGCGTCGAGGAGCGACCCGCGCACCCGCCAGCCCACGAGCAGGCCCGTGAGCGCCATGATCACCAGCGACAGGACGTTGTAGACGACGTCGGACGCGGTGCGGCCGGCGAGCACCGCGGACTGCGACATGGGCAGCGACCGGAACCGGTCGATGATGCCCTTCTGCATGTCGTCGGCGATCCCCGCCCCGGTGAACGTGGCCCCGAAGACGACGGTCTGGGCGAAGATCCCCGGGATGAGGAACTCCCGGTAGGGCACGCCGTCGCCGGGGTCGATCGCGCCGCCGAAGACGTACGCGAACAGCAGGACGAACATGATCGGCGAGATCAGCACCGAGACGAGGATCTCGGGCACCCGCACGATCTTGATGAGGTTGCGCTTGGCGACCACGTGGGTGTCGACGGCGACGCGGACGAGGGTGGGCATCGGCCTCGCCGCGGCCGGCGTGCCGGTCGGGGCGTGCGTGCCGCTCGTCGTCGGGGTGCCGGTCGGGGTCTGCGTGCTCATCGGGCCACCTCCACGGTGTCGGTGCGGGCGTCGGCCGGCGCCGGGGGCTCCTCGGCGGTGCGGCCGGTGAGGGTGAGGAACACGTCGTCGAGGGTCGGGCGCCGCAGGCCGACGTCGAGCACCTCGACCCCGTCGGCGTCGAGCCGTTCGAGCACGAGCCGCAGCGACCGGGCGCCGTCGGCCACGGCCGCGGAGAGGGTGCGCTCGGTGCTGCCGTCGTGGACGCCGTCGCCGGTGGCGACCGCCCCGAGGGCCCGACGGGCCGCGTCGCGGTCCTGCGGCCGGGCCAGCACGAGCTCGACGCGCTCGCCGCCGACCTGCGCCTTGAGGGCGTCGGCCGTGCCGCGGGCGATCGCCAGGCCGTGGTCGATGACGACGATGTCGTCGGCGAGCCGGTCGGCCTCCTCCAGGTACTGCGTGGTGAGCAGCACGGTCGTGCCCGCGCGGACCAGCTCGGCGATGACGTCCCACATCTGCAGCCGGCTGCGGGGGTCCAGGCCCGTGGTCGGCTCGTCGAGGACGACGACGGGCGGCTCGGCGACCAGCGCGCACGCCAGGTCGAGGCGCCGGCGCATGCCGCCGGAGTACGTCTTGGTGGGGCGCCCGCCCGCGTCCGTGAGGTCGAACCGGCCGAGCAGCTCGTCGGCGCGGGCGACGGCCCGCCGGCGCCGGAACCCATACAGCCGGCCGATCATCTCCAGGTTCTCCGCGCCCGTGAGGTTCTCGTCGACGGCGGCGGACTGGCCGGACAGGCCGATCTGCCGCCGCGCCGCCTCCGGGTCGCGCACCACGTCGGCGCCCGCGACCCGTGCGGTGCCCGCGTCGGGGCGCAGCAGCGTGGTCAGGATGCGCACCGCCGTGGTCTTGCCCGCACCGTTGGGCCCCAGCAGGCCCAGCACGGTGCCCTCGGGGACCTCCAGGTCCAGGCCCCGCAGCGCCTCGACCTCCCCGTACCTCTTGACCAGCCCGTGGGCCTCGATCGTCGCCATGCCGCCCCTCCTCGTCGTCCGTCCGCCGTCGGTCCGCCGTGGTCACGCCGGTCCGCCCTGCACTGACCGGCCCCGCGGCGGGGACTCGTCGGCCTCACCCGTCCCGGACCACGCTGCCGCAGGTCGCGGTCAGGGGATGTCCTCTTCTCCAGCGGCCCGTGCGTCGCCGTCCCCCGAGCGGGCCGAGGCCAGGAGCGTCACCGCGGTGGTCACCACGACGACGTCGAACAGCATCTGCACCACGACGAGCAGCCGGGCCCCCTGGCTGACCGGGGTGATGTCGCCGAACCCGACGGTCGTCAGCGTCGTCACGGAGAAGTAGAGGGCGTCGAGCTTGGTGCGCAGCCCGGTGAAACCCGCGGACTCGACGTACGCGACGGCGGCGAAGAACACGACGACGAGCCACACGACCGCGAGCAGGACCCACAGCCGCTCGGCGAACGACCGGCCGTGGGTCACGGCGCCGCGCACGAGCCGGGCGACGAGCGCGACCAGCGCGCCCACGCACACGACGAGCAGCACGGCGCGCACCGTGCCGGACGTGCCGGCCAGCGCCGACGCGTCGAGCGGCGCGACCGCGTAGGCGGCGCCGGTCACGACCATCGTGAGCAGCGTCAGCGCACGGACGCCCCGGCGTCCCGGTGGGAGGTGCACCGCCACGGCTCACCTCCGGCGCGGGACCGTCGTCTGCCCACCGAACGTACTCCCGGCGGGACGGCGCGTCACGCGTGCGACGGTCCGGGTCGGACCGTCAGGCCGAGGCGCGCAGCACGTCCTCGACCTCGGCGGGCGTGAGGGTCACGGGGTTGCCGCGCATGCTGGAGGCGGCGAGCGCGGCACGGGCCACGTCGGGCACGGCGGCGTCGTCGAGCCCGAGCGCGCGCAGGCCGCGCAGGCCGAGCGGGGCGAGGGCGTCGCGCAGCCACGGGGCCGCGTCGTCCGCACCCGCCGTGGGCCGGCCGGTGAGGGCCTGGGCGGCGCGGGCGTAGCGGCGCAGGGCGTCGCCGTCGGGGTCGGAGCGGCGCAGGGCGGCGACGTTCGCGGCCGTGGTGGCCACGAGCACGGCGGCGCAGATCTCGCCGTGGCCGGCGTGCACGGCACCGCCGAGCGCGGCCGCAAGCCCGTGCACGGCACCGAGGCGGGCGTTGGCCAGCGCCATGCCGGACAGCAGCGCCGCCAGGGACATGTCGGTGCGGGCGTCGAGGTCGTCGCCGCGCGTCGCGGCCCGGGCCAGGCTGCGGCCGGCGCGGACGAGGCCGTCGAGCGCGAGGGGGTCGGTCAGGGGTGTCGCGGCCGGGGTCGTGAAGGCTTCGAGGCACTGCGTGAGGGCGTCGGCGCCGGACGCCGCGGTCACCGCGGGCGGGCAGCCGAGGGTCAGCACGGGGTCGACGAGCGCGAGGGCCGGCAGCAGGGCCGGGCCGCGCAGGCTGGCCTTGACGCCGTGCTCCGGCACCAGGACGGGGGCGTTGGCCGTGACCTCGGCGCCCGTGCCGCTCGTCGTCGGGACGGCCACCACGGGGGTGCCCGGCGCCGGAAGCGGAAGGCCGCGGCCGACGACCTCGAGGTGGTCGAGCACGTCGCCCGTGCCGCGGTGCAGGGCCGCGACGGCCTTGGCCGTGTCCAGCACGGACCCGCCGCCCCAGCCGACGACGACGTCGGGCCCGAACGCGCGGGCCACCTCGACGCCCGCCCGCACCCCCGCGACGTCGGGCTCGCCGCGGCGGCGCCACACGTGCACCTCGTCGAGCTCGTGACCGGCGGCCCGGACCAGCACGTCGACGTCCGCGTGCCCGCCGGCGACGACCAGCGCGCGACGGCCCAGCGACGCGACGAGAGCGGCGGCGTGCTCGGCCTCGCCCGCACCCACCACGACCCGGCCCGCGGTACTGAACGTCGGCACGCTCGCCTCCTGCCCGCCGGGCACAGCACCCGGACGTCCCGAGGCTAGGCCCGCCCGGGCCCTGGCGCGCAGGACGCAGGACCCGGCGGTGTCCGTCGCGCCGCCTTCCGCGACGACGCGCTCCGCGGGATGCTCGGACCGGGGGCCGCGCCGGTGCGGCCGGAGGGGGACGCATGACCACGCTCGAGATCGGCACGCTCGTCGACGAGGCCGGGGCACCCGCGCTGCTCGACGCGACCCGGTTCAACCGGCACACGTTCTGGTGCGGGCAGTCCGGGTCGGGCAAGACGTACGCGCTCGGCGTCGTGCTCGAGCAGCTGCTGCTGCGCACACGGCTGCCGCTGCTCGTGCTGGACCCCAACGGCGACTTCGTGCGGCTGCACGAGACGCGGGCCGGGGCGCCCGCCGACGTCGGGGACCGGTGGGCGGACCTGGGGGTGCGGGTCCTGCGCTCGGGGGACGCACCCGGGGAACGCCTGCACGCCCGGTTCGTCGACCTGCCGCTGCGCTCGAAGGCCGCCGTGCTGCGCCTGGACCCGCTGGCCGACCGGGACGAGTTCAACGTGCTCCTGCACATCGGCGAGCACGTGCGCTCGCACGAGCCCGAGCTCCTGCACCGCTATCTCTCCGAGGCCGACGACCCCGCCCACGCCGCGCTGCTGCGCCGCATCGAGAACCTCGGGACGCTCGGCTGGGACCTGTGGGCGCGCGGCGAGCAGTCGGTCGAGGACGTCGTGGACACCCGCCCGCGCGCGACCGTCATGGACCTCGGCGGCTTCCGCGACCAGGGCGAGCCGCAGGCCGCCGCGCTGGCCGTGCTCGACCACCTGTGGGCGACGCGGGAGCGGCGCGAGCCCGTGCTCGTGGTGGTCGACGAGGCCCACAACATCTGCCCGCCCGACCCCGTGACACCCCTGGAGACGGCGCTGACCGAGCGGGTCGTGCAGATCGCCGCCGAGGGACGCAAGTTCGGCCTGTGGCTGCTGCTGTCGACGCAGCGCCCGTCGAAGGTGCACCCGAACGCGCTCTCGCAGTGCGACAACCTCGGCCTCATGCGGATGAGCTCTCCGCGGGACCTGGCCGAGCTCACCGACGTCTTCGGGTACGCACCCGCCGACCTCGTGGGCGCGTCGCCGCGCTTCCCGCAGGGGCGTGCCCTGTTCGCGGGCGGGTTCACCGGCGGACGGGCCGCGCTCGTCCAGGTCGGTGCGCGCCTGACGCCCGAGGGCGGGTCGGACGTGCGCGTGCCGCTGTGACCGGGCGGGTCACACGGTGCCGAGCAGACGCCCCTTCGCGGCGGTGAACTCCGCGTCGGTGAGCAGCCCGACCTCGCGGAGCCGGACGAGCTCGGTGATCTGCGCCATGAGGTCGGGTGCGGCGGCGGGCGGCGGCGTGGCGGCGGGCGGTGCGGCCACCGCCTGCCGCGCCGCGTCCTGCCGCGCGGCCTCCTCGGCGGCGGCCCGCGCCTGCTGCTCGGCCCACGACTCCTGGGCGCGGGCCTGCTGACGACGGGCGACGGCCCCGGCCGAGGCCTGCGCGGTCCCGGCGATGACGGCGGTGCGGGCGGCGGTGCCGAGGAGGCCCGGCCTGCCCGTGCGGCGCAGCGGCATGGTGCTCCTTCTCTCGTGCGGACCTGCGGGACCGACCTGCACCGCAGCTCAGGTGCCGGCGGCGACCAGCTCGTTGACGACCTCGGCGGGGATCCGTTCGCTCGCGAGCATGATCCCGTCGGCCGCGCGCGTCGCGCGGGCCAGCGCCGTCGACCACACGTGCTCCACCACGAGGACGACCACGACGCTGCCGGGCGCCACGTCGCCGGCGACGTCGGCGAGGTCCTCCTCGGACGTCAGGCCCTCCCCCACGAGGCCGCCGACGACCACGGCCAGCGAGCCCGTCGGGTCCTCGATCTCCCGCACCTCGAGCACCGTCGACGTGCCGTCGAGGCCGCGCCGCAGCACCACCGCGTCGACGAGCCGGATCCTGCCCTGGGCCACGAGCGCGGCGACCTCGTCGACGACACCCGGCGGCACCCGCTCGCCCGGGAACGCCAGCGCGACCATCTCCACCGGCCCGAGCCCCGCCCCGGCGGCGGGGCCGCCCTCCGACGTCGCTGCCACGTCACGCTCCTCGCCTCGACCCCCCGCCGGCCCCACGGCCCGGCCCGGCCCAGCCTGGCCGTCCGCGGCCGCGGCGCCCTCACCCGTCAGGGATGAGGTCCCGCCGCAGGCCGGCGGGGCAGGGTCGGGGCACGGGGCGCCCGCCCCGCCCGGCACGTCCGGGACCCGCGGAGGAGACGCCCGTGCCCGTGCACCCCGACATCGCGGCCCAGCACGCCGCGCTGCTCGCCACGCTGCCCTTCCACGACGAGCAGGACCTGGCGGACGCCGACCGCGGCTTCCTCGGCGCCCACCCCACGGGGGTGGTCCGCGACGCGGCCGGCCGGGTCGTGTGGGACGCCACGTCGTTCGACTTCGTCACCGGCCCGGCGCCGCTGACCGTGAACCCGAGCCTGTGGCGCCAGTCGGGCCTGGTGCGGCGCCACGGCCTGTACGAGGTCGTCGAGGGCATCTACCAGGTGCGCGGGCTCGACCTGTCGAACATGACGATCGTCGAGGGCGACCGGGGCGTGCTCGTCATCGACCCTCTCATCTCCGCGGAGTGCGCCGAGCAGGCCCTGGCGCTGTACCGCGCGCACCGCGGCGACCGCCCCGTCACCGGGCTGCTGTACACGCACAGCCACGCGGACCACTTCGGCGGCGCCGCGGGCGTGACCACGCAGGAGGCCGTCGACGCCGGCGACGTCGTCGTGCTCGCCCCGGCCGGGTTCGTCGAGCACGCCGTCGCGGAGAACGTGTACGCCGGTACCGCGATGGCCCGCCGCGCCGGGTACATGTACGGCGCGTCCCTGCCGCGCGGGCCCGAGGGGAACGTCGGGGTGGGGCTCGGGGCGACGACGTCGACGGGCACCGTCACGCTCATCACGCCGACCGTCGACGTGACGCGCACCGGGCAGCGCGAGGTCGTCGACGGGATCACGCTCGAGCTCCAGCTGGCCCCCGACAGCGAGGCCCCGGCCGAGATGCACGTGTTCCTGCCCGACCACGCGGCCCTGTGCGTCGCGGAGAACGCCACGCACACCCTGCACAACCTGCTGACCCTGCGCGGCGCGGTCGTGCGCGACCCGCGGCGCTGGGCCGGCTACCTCACGGAGGCCGTCGACCTCTACGGCGACCGCACCGACGTCGTCCTCGCGTCGCACCACTGGCCCACGTGGGGCCGCGAGCGCGCCCTGGAGTACCTCGAGCTGCAGCGGGACCTGTACGCGTACCTGCACGACCAGACGCTGCGGCTGGTGAACCAGGGGCTGACCGGCCCCCAGGCCGCGGAGGCGGTGCGGCTGCCGCCCGCGCTGGAGGACGCCTGGCACGCGCGCGGCTACTACGGGTCCGTCAGCCACAACGTCAAGGCGGTCTACCAGCGGTACATGGGCTGGTACGACGGCAACCCCGCGCACCTGTGGCAGCTGCCGGCACCGGAGTCGAGCCGACGGTACGTCGCGTGGATGGGCGGCGCGGACGCCGTCGTGACCCGGGCCCGGTCCGCGTTCGACGAGGGCGACCTGCGGTGGGTCGTCGAGGTGCTCGACCACGTCGTGCAGTCGGAGCCGGACCACGCGGCGGCGCGCACCCTGCTCGCGGACGCGCACGAGCAGCTGGGCTTCGGCTCCGAGAACGGCACGTGGCGCTCGGTGTACCTGTCGGCGGCGCACGAGCTGCGCCACGGGGCGTTCGGCACCCCGGCGTCCACGGCCTCGGCGGAGGTCGTCGCGAAGCTGACCGTCGACCAGCTGCTCGACGGCCTCGCGATCCGGGTCGACGCGCCGCGCTGCTGGGACGAGCGGATCGACCTGGACCTGGAGGTCGACGGTGACGCGGCGGTCCGTGCGACGCTGCGGAACGGGGTGCTCGTGCACGGCGGCTCCGCGCGCGGGCCGGCGGACGCCCGCGTGGTCGCCACGCGCGCGGTCCTCACGGGCGTGGCCGTGGGCGCCCTGACCCTGCCGGAGGCGCTCGCGGCGGGGCTGCGGGTCGACGGCGACGTCGGTGCCCTGACCCGCCTGCTCGGCTTCCTGGACGAGCCCGACCCCGGGTTCCCGATCGTGACGCCGCCGGTCTGACCGTGCTCTACCACCTGCGGGTCCGCGGGGACCTGCCGCCGGTGGCGGGCCTCGCGCTGCCCGGTGCGGTGGTGGTCGACGTCGTCGACGACGTGCACGTCGTCTCGTGCCTGCTGCCCGACGCGGCGGCCGTCACCGCAGCCGTGGCGTACCTGCACGACCTCGGCCTCGTCGTCGAGGGCCTCGGGCACGTGGAGGACCCCGGCGGGGCGTGAGCGCCGCGACCGCGTCCTCTCAGGGCAGGAGCCCGCGGGCCAGCCCCTGCCGCACCGCCTCGCGCCGGTCCACGACGCCGAGCTTGCGGTAGAGGCCGCGCTGGTGCGTCTTGACGGTGTTCACGGACAGCACCAGCGCCGCGGCGATCTCGGTGCTCGACATCCCGGCCCGCAGGCACACCAGGACCTCGCCCTCGCGGGCCGTCAGGGCGGGCACCGGGCGCGACGGGCCGCCGGCGCCGCGCACGTCGAGGACGCGGCGCACCAGCGGCGCGTGGCGGGTGCCCCAGCCCAGGTGGGCGACGAGCAGCGCCCGCACCGGCGTCGACGACGGCACCAGGGGCAGCAGCGTCTCGTCGGGCGCGGCGTGCTCGAACGCGTCCTCCAGGAGCTCGTGCGCGGCGGCGGGGCGTCCGGCGTCCGCGGCGCGCACCGCGTCGCGCAGCAGCGCACCCACCGTCGTGGGCGCGACGACGTCGGGACGCGCCCCGGGGGGCCGGGCGCCGTCGGGCGCCCCCAGCGCCCCGCGGAGCAGGGCGAGCACCGGTGCCCAGGGGCCCGGCGGCACGGTGTCACCCGCCGGGGGCGTCACGCCGTGGGCGAGCGCGGCCAGCAGGGCGAGTCCTACCTCGGCGGCGCGGCGCGCGTCGGCGTGCCCGGCCGCGGCACGGGTGTCGTGCGCCCGACGCAGGTGGGCGCCCGCACGGTCGGTCCGCAGCTGCCACAGCGCGTGCAGGCCCAGCGCCAGATCGAGGGGGACGTGCAGCGGCCCGGCGTCGTCGACGTCGTCGACGGCCGCGGCCGCCGCCCGCACGGTGGCCTCCGCCGGCCCCGTGCCGACCTCGCGCAGCGCGACCTCGACCAGGCACGCGGCCCGCAGCCGCGGCAGGCCGCCGGCACCGGCCTGCGCCGCGACGTGCCAGAGGGTCTGCGTCACGGCGTCGTCCGCGGGCGGGTCCGCGGGATCGGACCGGGCCAGCACGTAGCGGGCGAGGAGGGTGGCCGCCGGCCCGGGGCCACCGGGGCCGACCGCCCCGAGCGCGGCCCGGGCCGCACCACGGGTCCCCGGGGGCACCACCCGCGTCGGCGCGACGAGCAGCTCCACGAGCGCCGACCGCGCCGTGCGGGCGGGTGCACCCACGTCGCGCACCAGGCGGACGTCCGCGTCGACGTCCGCGGGCGCCGGCAGGCGCGCCGCCAGCGCCGCCGCCGCACCGGCACGGGCGGCCACCACCAGGTCGGGCCACTGCTGCACCAGCACGTCCCGCGCGAGCGCCGGGTCGCCCGCGCGCAGGGCGTGCTCGAACGCGACGTCGGGGGCGCACCGCGCCAGGTGCAGCGCCGCCCGCCGGTGCAGGTGCGCCACCGTCGCCGGCTCGCGACGCCCGGCGATCGCCCGGACGCCGGCCGCCACCACCGGGTTCCACCGGTACCGCTGGACGGGGCGGGCCCGCCCGGACGGCTCGAGGAAGAGCCGCAGCCGGACGCACTCGTCGAGCAGCGCGGCCCCGCCGTCGAGCAGGCGTTCCGCCAGCGGGGCGTCGACCACGTCGTCGATCGTGGCCCGGAGCACGAACGTGCGCAGCCGGGGGTCGAGGCGGTCCAGCACCTGCTCGAGGAGGTAGCCGTCGGCGCCGAGGTCGTCGTGCCCCAGCCGCAGCAGCGCCCCCGAGGGGTCGCGGTCGCCCGCGACGGCGAGCAGCGCCAGGCGCACCGCGACCGGCCAGCCCCCCGTGAGGGCCACCACGCGCTGCGCAGCCTCCTCGCCGACGGGACCGACCTCGGCCCCCGCGAGCGCACGCACCTCCGCGGCGGTGAACGCGAGGTCCGCGGCACGCACCGCGGCGAGGTCGCCGGTCAGCCGGAGGCGGTGGGTCTCCGCGAGCAGGTCGGCACGGCCGACGAGCACGACCCCGCCCGTGCGGCCGGTCAGGGCGTCACGGACGAGCGCGGCGACGTCGGCGCGGGCCGCCCGGTGGGCGTCGTCGACGACGAGCAGACCGGCGGCGGGGCGGGGCGAGGCGGTCAGGTCCGGGGTGCCGCCGTCCACGACGCGCACGCCGGGCCGGCCCGCGGCCCACTGCGCGACCGCGGTGGACTTGCCGGCCCCGGCCGGTGCGACGACCTCGACGACGGGGGCCCGCTGCACCGCCGCGTCGAGCAGCCCGACGACCCGGGGGCGCCGCACGTCGCGCCCGGTCCGCGAGGCGGCCGGCGTGCGCGGCACGGTCGTGTGCGTCATGGCCTGGTCCCCCCGGCTGCGGCCGACGGGCACACCGTACAAAGGGTGCGGCGGGCCGACCACCGGAGCGGGTGGCGTCAGGCGCCCCTTGCCGCCAGGCGCCCCTGCCGGAGGGCCGCGACGAGGGCCCCGTGGTCGGCCTCGGCGCGGTCCGCGTAGGCCTGCGCGAAGTCCGCGAAGGCGTGGTCCGCGCGGTCGGCACCACCGAGGTACGCGGCGATCGCGACCCTGTCGCCGGACCTCGCGTGCGCGCGGGCGAGGGTCCACGCGCAGGCCCGGGCGTACGCCGTCAGGCCGGTGAGGCGCGCACCCTCCGTGTCGAACCCGCCCTTCCAGTCGCGCAGCTGGCGGACGTAGTAGTCCCGGGTCACGCCGTCGACGCCGGCGGTGCGCTGCCACCCGAGCAGCAGGTCCGACGCCGCCTGCATCAGCCGCTGCCCCTCGACGACCCGGCGGCCCTGGTGCGCCGGGCCGCGGGCCCCCTGGACGGCCGCGACGACGGAGCGCTGGGCCTCCTTGGCCTGCAGCACCAGGGCGTCGTCCGCGTCGTCGCCCTGCACGAGCAGCACGAACGCGCGGGTGCCGACGCTGCCGACGCCGACGACCTTGCGGGCCACGTCGACGAGCCGGTACCGGTCGAGGAGGTGGCGCCGGTCGGAGGGCAGCGTGCGCCGGTACGCCACCAGCAGCCCGCCGAGCCCCGCGCGGAACGCCTGGGCCCGGTCCGCGTCGAACAGGGACTCGAGGGTCTCGACGAGGGGCGGGTCGGGCACGAACCGGCGCACGCCGCCCTCGACGGTCGTCAGGCTCTCCACGGCGCTGACCCGGTCACGGCGACGGGCCCGCTCCAGGGCGCGGCGGGTCCGCCGCTGCGCGCGCCCGTCGAGCCCGTCGAGGTGCTCGGCGCGCAGGCTGTCGGCGTCGAGGCGGGCGTACCAGACGTCGAGGGTGCTGCGGCCCGCCAGGTCCCGGACCGCCGTGCGGTACGCCTCCGCGGTCGCGACGACGGCCCGCCGTCGCTCTCCCCGGCGCGCGTCGATGCCCCGGGCGGCGAGCTCCACGCTGGCGACGAGCCTCTTGACGTCCCACTCGAACGGGCCCGGCGCCGTCTCGTCGAAGTCGTTCAGGTCGAACAGCAGCCGCCGCTCGGGCGACCCGTAGAGCCCGAAGTTGGCCACGTGGGCGTCGCCGCACAGCTGGACCGTGAGCCCGGTGGCGGGCATGGACGCGAGGTCGTGGGCCATGACGACCGCGCTGCCGCGGTAGAAGGCGAAGGGCGACGCGGCCATGCGCTCGTGGCGCAGCGGCAGCAGGTCGACGATGCGCGAGGCCTCCTGGGCGACGACCAGCCCGACGGGGTCGGCACGGCCCGCGGTGACGCCCGGGTCGGCGAGCGCGCTGCGCGGCACGGTGGCCCGGACCGTGCGGCCGCCCGCCGCCCGGTCGTCCCTCGTCGGCACGTCACCGTCCACGTCGCCCCTCGTCCCCGGCGGCCTGCGGCACCGCCCGGGTGCCACCCTGCCCGGCCGCGCGACCGCCGCCCTCACCCGTCACGGGTGGCCCCGGCCGGCCGGCCGTCGGCGTCCGTCAGTGCAGCGCCAGCTTCAGCGCGATCATGAGCACGCCCAGCAGCCCCGTCCCGGTCGCCGCGCCCGCGCGCCGCCACCCCCGCAGCGCGCCCGACGTCGCCATCGCCCAGCCCACACCCACCAGCAGGCCGACGTTCACCACCAGCGCGAGCAGGATCCCGGTGCGCTGCTCGACGCCCAGCACCGCCTCGGCGACGAGGACCAGCGCGGGCACCCCGCACGCGGCGACCAGCGGGAGCCCGTCCGCGAGGACCTCGCGCCGCTCGGGCCCGGTCAGGTCACGGCCCAGGTGCGCGCGGGCGGCGATCCAGTGCGCGTACGACTCCGTCACCCAGTACACGGCGAGCGTCGCGACCGCCGCGAGCGCGACCCGGCCCAGCGTGCGCCCCTCGGGCGCGGCGGCCAGCACCGACCCGGTGATGACCAGCCCGTACAGGTGCCCCGCCCGGCGGCGCAGCGCACGCCCTCCGCCGGTGCCGTGCGGACCTGCCGCCTCCTCGGACGTCACAGGCCGAGTGTGGCCCCCGCGCCCCGGTGCGGCGAGCGGTGCCCACCTCAGGGACGCACGCCGGCCCGCACCGCCAGCGACACCAGCTGGGCGCGGTCGCGGGCGCCGACCTTCGTCATCGCGCGGTTCGCGTGCGTCTTCACCGTCAGCGGCGACAGGTGCAGCCGGGCCCCGATCTGGGCGTTGTCCCACCCGCGCACCGCCGCCTCGACGACCTCGCGCTCGCGGGGCGTCAGCAGCGCGAGGAGCGCGACCGCGTCGGGGTCCGGCGGGGTCTCCTGCTCGCCCGCGACGTGGTCGACGAGGGCGTCGAGCGCCCCCGGGGACAGCGCACGCCCTCCGGCGGCGACCCGCTCGACGGCGGCGACGATCTCGGCCGGCCCCGCGCCCTTGCTGAGGAACCCGTCGGCGCCGGCGCGCAGCGCGGCGAGCACGTTCTCGTCCTGGTCGAACGTGGTCAGCACGAGGATGCGCGGCAGGGCACCGCCCGCGCGCAGGCGCCGGGTGGCCTCGACGCCGTCGATGCCGGGCATCCGCACGTCCATGAGCACGACGTCGACCGCGTCGGGGCGGCACACCCGCAGGGCGGCGAGCCCGTCGGCGGCCTCGGCCACCACCCGCGTGGCCGGGTGCGCGTCGAGGATCGTGCGCAAGCCCGCCCGGATCAGCTCCTGGTCGTCCACGAGGGCCACCCGGATCATGCGTCCACCTCCGTCTCGGCCGGGACCGCGGGCAGCTCGGCCCGGACCCGGAACGTCTCCCCGTCCGCGCGGGCGTCCAGGCGCCCGCCCGCGGACGCCGCCCGCTCCCGCATGCCGACCAGCCCGTGGCCGCCGCCGGTGGCCGCCGACCGGGCCGCTCGGACGTTGACGACCTCGATCCGCACGGCGTCGGCCAGGGCCACCCGCAGCCACACGGTGCCCGTGCCGTGCCGCTGCGCGTTCGTCAGGGCCTCCTGCACGATGCGGAACGCGGCGGCGCTCACCTCGGGCGGCAGGGACCTGCTCAGGTCGGGCAGGTCGGCGTCGACGCGCACGCCGGCGGCGACGAACGCCTCGACGAGCGCCGGGATGCGCTCGTGGCCGGGCGTGGGCGCGACGGTCCCGTCGTCGGCGCCGACGCGCAGCACGTGGAGGATCTGCTGCGTCTCGCGCAGCACCTGCTGCACCGCACCGCGCGCCGCCGTGACGTCGGCGCGGGCGGCGTCGGCACCGGGCGGCAGGTGCACCTCGGCGGCGCCCAGGTGCATGCTCACCACGGCGATGCGGTGCCCGACGCCGTCGTGCAGGTCACGGGCGATCCGCACGCGCTCCTCGGCGACGCTGCGGTCGACCGCGGCCTGCCGGCTGGCCAGGGCGTCGCGGGCGCGCGCCTCGAGCGCCGTCCAGTACTGCCGCTGGCTGCGCAGGGCGGAGCCGGCGCCCGCGGCGGCCAGCCCCGCGAACGGTGCGACCGCGACCTCGGGGTTGGTCTCGACCACGAAGGTCCACGACGTGAAGAACGTCGCCGCGGTGTTGGCGACGACCACGACGGACGCGACGAGCAGGCCCGACGTGCCGCGCAGCGTGAGCAGGAACGCCGTGAAGCACGTGACGGTCCACAGCGGCAGGGGCTGCGCGCCCAGCAACGCGCCGAGCACCGGGGCTCCCGCGACGAGGACGAGGGCGAGGCGGGGCCGCGGGCCCACGAGCACGAACCCCGCGCCCGACAGCGCGAGCGAGAGCCACCCGGCGGCTCCGCCGGCGGTCTCCAGCACGTGGACCGGCGTCACGGCGAGCGCGAGGACGATGACGACGCGTGTCGTGACGTCGAGCCACCGCACCCCGCGCACGCCGAGCGGAGCACGCAGCGGCGGGTGGTCGTCGGTCACGTCGCGATGCTGCCACCCCCGGTCCGCGAGCACGTACGGCGGACGCAGTAGATCCGCGCCGTGCGGCGGGGACGGGGTGTGGAGGGACCGCCGTCCCGTGGTCCACGGGGCGCTAGCCTGCGGCGGTGCCCCGGACCGAGCCCTCCGCCGTCGGACGCCACCTGCGCTGGGTGCTGCCGCTGGTCGGGGCACCCGTCGTCTACGTGATCGCCATGCTGGGCGTGAGCGCGCTCGCTGCCGACGCCGGGCCCGACCCCTCCCTGGGCGTGTCGCTGGCAGGTCTCCTGCTCCTGCCCGTGGGGTTCGCGGCCCCTCTGGCGCTCGCCGTCGTCGCGCTCGTCCAGGGTGCGCGCGTCTACCGCGCGGCACGCCTGCGGGCCGGCCGGCTCAACCGGCGCGAGCGTGAGGAGCGTGACCGGCAGGCGTCCGCGCAGCACTTCGCCGACGTCGCGTGGCAGCACGCCGTGCAGACCGCGGCGGCGCTCGTCCGCGGAGAGCGTCCCGCGACCATGGCGGTGTGGGACGTCGTCCCGCTGCCCGGCGAGGTGTTCTACGCGGACGTGCCGATCGGGTACGCCCGGTACTACGGCACCACCGTGCACTACACGCAGACGAGCGGGCTGTTCGTCGGGAGCCCCGCGTTCGTGCTGGCAGGGCTGGCCGGCACGGCGGTCGCCAACGCGTCGGCGCGCTCGGCGGCCCAGCGGCAGGCGGCCGACCAGTGGCGCGAGCACCGGACGGTGCGCCTCGTCGTCAGCGACCGGCGCCTGCTCGTGCAGCGCGGCGGGGAGTGGATCTGGTTCCACCACACCGGTGCGAGCGCCGTCTACCCCGATCCTCTCCGCCGCGGGCTGGTGTGCCAGTACCCCGACACGTCACCGCTGATGCTCCAGGGCGACTACGCGCCCTTCGCCGCGGTGGTGGTCCTCGCGGCGACGCACGGCGCGCAGGCCCTGCGGGAGCACCCGGCGATGGCACCCCTCGCCACGCCGGCGGACGTGCCGCAGCTGCCGTCGGCGTGAGCGGGCGGGCGCCGGCTCAGCGGGTCGCGAGCAGGTCGCGGACGTAGGCGAAGAAGCGGTCGCCGTCGATCGCGCGCGGGGCGCGGACGGGGCGGTGCGCGGCGCGGGCGTCGAAGACGGTGGCGCCCGCGGTGTGCTCCCCGCGCAGCTCGACGGCCACGGCGTAGTCGCCCTCGTCGATCACGTAGGAGTCGTCGAGGGCGAGCAGGACGCTGAGGGAGTCCGGGTGCGTGGACCCGGGGATGCCGTCGGCGACGTCGAAGTCGTACGTGGCCTGGTTGGCGCGGACGAAGAACCGCGACAGCGTGGTGCCGAGCGCGTCGATCTGCGCGATCCGCTCGGGCCCGAAGACGGTCCCCTGCAGGGTGACCGGGTCCCAGGTGACCATGCGGACGCGGGCGAAGCCGGCGCGGAGCACGACGTCGGCGGCCTCGGGGTCGACGTAGACGTTGTACTCGGCGGCCGGCGTGACGTTGCCCGCGCCGTTGATCGACCCGCCCATGATCACGAGCTCGGCGACGTTCGCCGCGAAGGCGGGGTCGCGGCGAACCGCGAGCGCGATGTTGGTCAGCGGTCCGATCGCCACGACCGTGAGCCGGCCCGCGTGCTCGGCGGCGAGCCGCACGAGGGCGTCGACGGCGTGCTCGTCCGCGGGGGCGTGGGTGCCGGTGCGGCGCTGGCCGCCGACGCCGTCGCCGTGCACGTCCTCGGCGCTGACCCAGGGCCGCACGAGCGGGGTGCGGGCGCCGAGGTGGACGGGGACCTCGCCGGGCCTGCCCGCGACCTCGAGGGTGAGGAACGCGTTCTCGACCTGCTGGTCGAACCCCACGTTGCCGGCGACCATCGTGATGGCCCGCAGGTCGGCGCGGGGGTCGAGCAGGGCGACGAGGAGGGCGAAGCAGTCGTCGGCGGCGGTGTCGGTGTCGACGACGAGGGGGATGCGCACGGGCGGGATCGTACGGCGCTGACGTGCACGGACGTGTCGTTCAGGTGTCGTCGAGGTGTCCGGGTCGGGGCGCGTGGCGATCCGCCGGGTGACATCGGCGCGCACCCTTCGGGACCTTGGTCCCTTGCGTCTACCCTGTGCTCGACCGCCGGTGCACGTCCGGCGCCGGAGGAGGGGACCCGTGGGACCGACGTCGCAGGACGTGGCGGACGCACCGGCGACCGCGCAGCTGCTGGCCGCGATCCTCGACCTCGCGGGGGACCTCGACACCCCGAGCCTGCTGGAGCGGTTCGTCGCCGCGTCCACGGCCCTGACGGGTGCGCGCTACGGCGCGATCAACATCGTCGATGACGAGGGCGCGTCGCAGACGTTCGTGCAGAGCGGCGTGGACGACGCGACGGTCGCCGCCCTGGGGCACGCGCCGCACGCGTGGGGCGTGCTCGGGTCGATCCCCGACGTGGGCGTGCTCCGCCTGGAGGACCTCACGCAGCACCCGGCGTTCCGCGGCCTGCCGCCGGGGCACCCGCCGATGGGTTCGTTCCTCGGGGCGGCGGTCCGGGTGCGCGGGGCGCGGTACGGGACGCTGTACCTGTCGGAGAAGCCCGGGGGGTTCGACCCGGCCGACGAGCAGGTCGTGCTGTCGCTGGCCGCGGCCGCGGCCGTGGCGGTGCAGAACGCGCAGCTGTACGAGCGCGAGCGGCGCCGGCGGGAGTGGATGTCCGCCGGGCAGGAGATCACGACGATGCTCCTGGAGGGCACGGACCCCGAGGACGTGCTGGACCGCATCGCGGGCGCGGCCCGGGCGATCGGCTCCGCGGACGTCGCCGTGCTGGCGCTGCCGTCGCCCGACCTGGGCCTGCTCGTGGAGTTCGTCGACGGCGCCGCACCGGGCGCGCTGCTGGGCATCGACGTGTCGGCGGACGTGCGCGTGCACACCGCGTTCGACACCGGGGAGGGGATGCTCGTGCCCGCGCTGTGCGACGCCGACGGCGTGGACCCGGCGCTGCGCGCGTACGGGCCCGCGCTGGTCGCGCCCCTGCACACCGGCGGGCAGGGCGTCGGCGTGCTCCTGCTGCTGCGCACGCGCGGCGCGGTGCCGTTCACCGACGACGACCTGGCGCTCGCGCAGTCGTTCGCCGGGCAGGCGGCCCTGGCGTTCGTGCTCGCGGAGGCGCAGCGGCTGCGCGGGCAGGCGGTGCTCAGCGACGAGCGCACCCGCATCGCCCGCGACCTGCACGACCTGGCGATCCAGCAGCTGTTCGCCGCGGGCATGCAGATCGAGGGCGTGCGCCGCGACCACGTGCCGGACGGCCCCGTCGCGCAGGTGCTGGAGGAGGCCGTGGGGCACGTCGACGCGGGGATCCGGCAGATCCGCGTGATCGTGCGGACGCTCGACGACCCGGGGGCGACGGTGCCGCTCGTGCAGCGCGTGCGGTCCGAGGTCGAGCTGGCGCGCACGTCGCTGGGCTTCACCCCCGCGCTGCGCGTCGACGTCGACGGCCGCACCGTCCCGCTCGGCGCACCCGACCCCGTGGACGAGCGGCTCATCGACGACCTCGTCGCCCCCGGCCGGGCGAACAACGTCGTGGCCGTGGTCCGCGAGGGCCTGTCGAACGTCGCCCGGCACGCGCGCTCCGCGTCGGTGTCGGTGCGCCTGGTCGTGGTCTCCGGCCCGCGCGGCTCGGTGACGGTGGAGGTCGAGGACGACGGCGTGGGGGTGCCGCCGTCGCCCACCCGCGCGTCCGGGACACGCAATCTCGCGCAGCGCGCCGAGGAGTCCGGCGGCACGTTCTCGCTGCTGCGCCCGCCCTCGGGCCGCGGCGCCCTCCTGCGCTGGACCGCGCCGCTCGACTGACACGGACGAACGCGCCCGGCGCGGGGCGCACCCGCCCTACGCTCGGCCCGTGACCGCCGACCCCGACGCACCGTCGCTGACCACGGTCGTGGACGAGGCGTTCGTCCGTGCGGCCCGGCGCCACGTCACCGGGCGGTCCGGCGCCTGCTCCTGGTGCCGCTCGCCGTCGGGTGGGCGGCGCTGCTGGCCGTGGCCCTGATCGAGACGCTGCCGGACGGGCCGGGCGCCTGGGTGCCGGCCGTCCTCGTCGTCACCGGGGTCGTCGGCGGCCCGTTGCTCGCGCTCCTGCTCACGGTCCAGCGCCGGCGGGTCGACCGTACCGTCGGCCGGCTCTTCCCCGTCGGCTCGCGCATCGATGTCCAGCTGCGGCCCGACGGGCTGTGGATCGAGAACCACGGCGGCGGCTCCCTCGTGCGGTACGGCCGCATCGCCGCGGTGCGGGCCGTCGACGGTGTCGTGGAGGTGCGCACGGGCCACCCGCGCGTGATGCGGCTGGTTCCCGCGGCGCTGCTCACCGACCACCACCTGGCCGAGATCCGCGCCGCTGCCGCCGCGGCGCAGCGCGCTCGTGCCGGGCCGCGGCGCCCGGGGCCCTAAGGTGCGCGGCATGGACAGCACCGACGACCGTGAGGTCGTGACCTGCACCCCCGAGGGCGACCTCGCGCGCCAGGCGGCGCGCGCGCTGGTCGGCGAGATGCTCCGGATCGGCTGGTGGATGCTGGTCGTGGGCCTGGTCGTCCTGGCCCTCGCCGCGTACGCGGTGGTCCGCGAGCCCGTCGTCGTGGCGGTCCTGATGATCGTCGCGGTGGCGGTGACGGTCCCGTTCACGTTCTGGGACACCGCGCGACGGATCCGGCGGCTGTCGCCCGAGGGCGCGTACGCGGCGCAGCTGCGCGCCACCGAGCTGTGGCTGCGCACGCCGCTCGGTGAGTCGTCCCTCGCCTACCGGGCGTTCTCGCACGTCCGCCGCAGCGGTGACGTGGTGCTGCTGCGGCAGCGCGGCACGTCGGTGACGTTCGTCGTCCCCGCCGGGCTGTTCCCCGGGGATCTGCTGGACGAGCTGCGGGCGCGGACGGACGCGGCGGCAGGCTGACGGGTCGTCTCGCGGAGCGCTCCGGGGAGCGCGATAGTGGGGTGCTGACGTGCGGCGGCACCACGTCGCAGCCGCAGGGACGACGGGGGCAGACCG
Source organism: Cellulomonas sp. SLBN-39 (assembly GCF_006715865.1). Lineage (NCBI taxonomy): Bacteria > Bacillati > Actinomycetota > Actinomycetes > Micrococcales > Cellulomonadaceae > Cellulomonas > Cellulomonas sp. SLBN-39. The sequence goes on from NZ_VFOA01000001.1 coordinate 998,187, forward strand.
TGGGACGACGAGCGACGACGACGGCCGGGGCCGTCGCCCTGGTGCTGGCGGTGGCGGGCTGCGCGGGCAGCGCGGAGCCCGGGGCCGGGGCGAGCACGGTGGCCGCGAGCGCGTCGGCGGCGCCGACGGACGCGGGCATGCCGACCGACGCGGGGCTGCCGGCGAACATCGCCGAGAGCGTGTCCCCCGGGGCGCCGGACGGTGTGGAGACCGAAGACGTCGCCGTCGTCGCGGACGAGGAACCGCGGATGCTCCAGGTGGTGACCGTCAGCAGCAGCAGCTGCCCGATCCTGCCGACCGACGTGCGGTGGGACGCCGACGCGGAGGTCCTCGCGATCATGCTGACGGGCCCGGACGCCTACGCGGACGCGATGTGCACGGCGGACCTGGCCCCCACCACGAGCGTCGTCGCGCTGCCCGACGACGCCCCCGACGCCGCCGGCATCACCGTGGAGATCAGCGGTCAGACGCTCGTCGTCGACTGACCGCGCCGGGGCGGACGTCAGGGGGCCGGGGCCCAGTCTCCGACGCGTACCGTCGCGCCGTGGAGGATGTCGACCGACGCCGTGCCGGGCGGGTCGTCGGGCACCGCCTGCGCGACGGGCAGCGTGACCTGCGGCCCGTCGGGCACGGCGGTGACGAGCAGGGCGACGGTCGTGTCCGGGTCCTGCGACGTCGACATGGCACCCCACCGCAGCTCCGCGTTGGCGGCCTGCCCGGGCTGCAGCACGACGACGGCCGGCTCGGCGGGCCGTGACCGCGCCGGTTCCAGGGTCAGCTCCGGCACGAGGGTGCCCGAGGTGCGCATCGCCGCCAGGTCGGGCATGCCCTGCAGACGGCACGGCGTGGACGCCGTGCTGGTCGCGGTGACGCGGAGGAACCTCGACCCGAGGGCCACGTCGAAGCCGGTCAGGGCCAGCTCGAGCTCGTCACCGGCGCACGCGCGCACGTCCTCCCCCGCGGCGGGCCGCGTGGCGTCGGCGGCCGCCGCGACCGCGTCCGGGCCGAGCACGCCCACGGTCTGCGCGGTCGGCGACTCCACGCGGTAGGACGCGGCGCCCGCCACGTCGGCCGCGACGGCGTCGAGCCGGTCGGCGACGTCCTCGCGCACCGTGTCGTCGTCGACGTGCACGGCGAGGTCGGCGGTCGCCGCTCCCCCGCCGCGCAGCACCACCCGGTACACCCCGGGCCACGCCACGGCGTCGACGGCCACCCGGACGACGTCCTCGGCGGGGGCGTCGCCGGTGCGCACCTGCGCGACCTCGACCCAGGCCCCGTCGACGTCGACCGTCGTGGTGGGCGTGCCCGCGGCGACCGCGGCAGCGACGGCGCCGACGACGTCGTCGGGCGACGCCACGGTGACGACCGTGGCGCCGGACTCGCCCGTGCCGGACACGATGACCTGCTGCACGCCCGGGGCCCTGCGGACCTGGACCGCGGCCCGGGCGACCTCGTCGTCCCCGCCGGGCCGGACGGTCACCGCGACGTCCCCGCCCTCGGTGGCGACCTGCAGCCACCAGACGACGGGGGCCGAGGGGGAGGCGGCGTCGGCGAGCGCCTGCACCGCCCCGGGCACGGCGTCGACGTCGACGCCCCGGACGTCGAGGTGGGCGGCCCACACGTCAGCAGCCGTCCCGTCGGGCCGCACCGGCCCGGGTCGCGTCAGGCACGTCGCGACGACGGACGCGACGTGGGGCGACGCCGCGACCTCGTCCACGACGGGCAGCACGGCCCGGGCGACAGCGAGCGGCGCACGACCACCGGCACCGTCGTCGCACCCGGGCGACGACGTCCACACCCGGACGCCCAGCGCGACGGCCATGACGACGACCAGCGCCGCGGCTCCGACCCGGACGCGCGGAACCCGCCACCCGCCGCCGGATGGTCGGGCGGGGTCAGGGGCCGTGGTCACGCACCGACGGTAGCCACGCGGCGCGCGCGGCGGGGCCGTTCGGCGTGCCCGCGCGCGACCCGACCGCGGGTGCCTTTCCCCCGTCCGGGTGACCGGACGTCCGCGAGGTGAGCCGTCCGTGTGGACGAGCCCGGGCCCGTCCGTGGCCCGCCCTACGATGTCCGGATGGTCCGGTTCGCGGGCGGCGCCCACCGGCGCCCGCCCCTCGCCCGGGTCGCGGACAGCACCGGCAGACGACGGGAGACCCCATGGCACGGCTGGACCTCGTCCGGCGACGCGTCGCGCTGAGCGACGCCGAGCTGGAGACGCTGCGCCTGGCGGACAACGGCGAGACCGTCGACCCCGCGGCGCGGCAGGCCCTCGTCGACGCCGGGGCCCTCGACGCCGAGGGCCGGCTCGCCCCGCTCGTGGTGGACCTCGTGCGGACCGTGACCGCGCCGATGATCCTCGCGACGGTGGAGACCGGCGGCCCGCAGGGCCCCGCGTTCGCGCAGGTCGCCGTGCACGAGGAGCGCGTCTGGTACACCGACCCGTGGCCGCAGGACGACCCGGCCGGCACGGTCGTGTACCACCAGGACGAGCTGCCGCAGCTGCTGTGGACCCTCGCGCGGCTGGTGGGCCTGCGGCGGCGCGAGGTGCCGCAGGCCGCCCGCGAGTTCACGGTGCCGCTGCGCGCGATCGACGCCGTGGTCCAGACCATGGCGCTGAGCGAGGACGCGTGGGAGCCCATCCGGGTGGTCGCGACGGCGGGCCTCGAGCGGTTCTTCGGCGAGGTCGACGAGCAGGCCCGGCTCATGGTCATGGCGACCCTGACCCACCTGGAGAGCACCGCGCGGGTGACCCTCACGTGGGGCCCCGACGCCGGCACGGACGCCCGGGGCGTCGCGCTGTGGGACTGCGGGTCCGGCGGGTACTGGGTGCGCACCTCCCCGGCCGAGCCCCTGCGTGCCGAGGACGTCACGCCCGACACCCTCGCCACGTTCCGCCCCGTCAGCGGCGCCGACGTCTGGGCCGCGCTGGCCGCGCTCCTGCCCTCGGGCGCCGAGCTGCGCGAGACCGTCGCCCGGGTCCAGGCCTGATGGCTGCGGTCAAGATCGACAAGGAGGTCCTCGCCGCGACGGTCGTCGCGCTCGACGACCTCGCCGCGACCCTGCCCGACCTCGTCGCGCGCGCCGGGGCGCTCGACGCCCGCGGCGAGATGGCGGGCCTGACGGAGGCCCCCGACTGGGCCCGGCACACGGCGACGGACCTGCGCGCGCGCATCGGCGTGCTCGAGCAGATCGAGCAGTCCCACCCCACGTTCGGCGGCGTCGCGATGACCGCGGACCAGGCACGGGCGATCGCCGGCCAGTCGCTCTCGGTCGAGGAGGCGCTCCTCGCCACGACCGTGGTCGCCCCCGCGGCCGACGCGTGGGCCGAGACGGACCCGGCGAACCTCCAGGAGTGGTTCGAGCAGATGCAGGCCGAGGCGCTCCGCCGCCTGGCCGACCTGGACGACGCCGAGGTCGCCGAGACCCTCGTCGACGTGTTCAACGGTGTCCGCAACATCGTCGGCGCCAGCGAGGCGACCGTCGCGAGCGTCACCGCGCTCGTCGTCAAGGGTGGCCCCGCGCTGGCGAGCTGGCTCGCCCGGCGGGAGATCATCGCCCCCGGCCTGACCCGCATCGCCACCGCCTCACCCTGGCTGGCGAACGTCCTCGCGGGTGGGCTGAAGACCGCCGACGACTACTACCTGCGCACCCGCACGCAGTTCACCTACCCCGGGTCGTTCGTGCCGAACGCGACGCAGGGGATGCTCCTGCGGACCGCCGGCATCGTCGAGGACTTCGACGGCTGGGTGGCGCGGATGGCGGGGGCGGTCACGCCCTACGGAGACCCGAAGCCGACGCTCCTGGCGCGCATGCTGCAGTCGGAGCAGGGGGTGCAGGCGACCGGGTGGGTGTCGAACCTCCTCAAGAACCCGGCCACCGGCCAGGCGCTGCAGCGTGCCGCGACGTGGGGCAACAACGTCTTCGGGCGACCGTGGACGAACCCGGTGACGACCACCGTCTACGGACGCGGTGCGAGCAACCTCCTGACCGTGGCGCGGACCTCCGGCCTCGGGACCGCAGCGGCGACGGCAGGCGGGCTCCGCCTTCTGGGTGCCGCTGGCAGCGCTGCGATGACGGTGGACAACCTCGTAGGGCTGTACCGGAACAAGGAAGAGAACGCCGCCTTGTGGGCGGAGGGAGGAACGGAGGGGAAGGCACACGTCGTCGGCGAGTACGCCGAGTTCGCGTTCAACGCCTCCATGACGGCGGCCCTCATCGCGCCCAACCCGGTGACGCTCGGGCTCGTCGCCGTGACGGGAGTGGTGTGGGCCGGCGCGGAGGTCGTCGAGCACTGGGACGACATCTCCGCCGCGGCGGGGCAGGCCGCGGACTGGGCCGGCGACCGGGCGGAGGACGCCTCGGAGTGGGTCGGCGACCAGGTCGACGCCGTCAAGGAGTCCTCGCTCAACCCGATGAACTGGTTCTAGGAGGAGCGCGATGACCTCGGAGAGTCTGTACGAGCGCGCGAGAGCCCTCGAGGTGCTCGCCGACGACGTCGAGGGCGTGCTCGACACGACCCGCTCGGTGGTGACGACGCCCGACTGGGAGTGCGACAACGCCACCGACGTGCGCGAGGCCGTGACCCACTGGCGGGCCGCCGCCCAGACGGCGGCCCGCAACCTGCGCGCCCAGGCGGGCGACGTCCGGGGCGAGGCCCGCCGGGCCGCCGACCGCGAGCAGGCGGAGCGCGACGCACGCCACCAGCCCCAGGCGTGGTGACGGTGCGTGATGCGTGGGCGCCGCTGGGCTCAGCGGGCAGCGCCGTCGTCGAGGACCTGCTGACCCGCAGGTACTACGACCCTGCGCACGCCCGCTCGCCCTACCTGCACCGTGCGGACGTCCAGGTCGGTGACGTGACCCTGCGCCTGGCGTGGCGCGAGCGCGCCATGACGGCCGCCGTCCTGCACGGCAGCGAGCAGCACGAGATCGCCCGCGGGCGGGTCGCCCGCGGCACCGGGCCCCAGAACCTGCTCTGGGAGTACCTGCTGATGCCCCTGGAGATCGGCTCTGCACCGATCCATGTCGAGCGGCGCCCCCAGGTGCCCGATCGGTGGGCGCTGGACGTCACCGGCCCCGACGACCGGACCTGGACCTGGCACCCCGCCGGACGCGTCTTCGCCCACCGCACCGAGCTCACCCGCACCGGCGACCGCCACCCCGTGGTCGCCCACCAGCTCCGCCCCGTCCCGGCGGTGCCCCGCGCACCTGCCGGGCCACCCACCGTCACCTGGCGCGCCGACGCCACACTCGCCGAGGTCGTCATGCCCGTCATGTGGACCCTCGACCGCGTCCATCTCGGCCTGCTGCCCAAGACCCAACGCGTCGCACGGTTCGACGTCGCCGGGCTCCACTGAGAACGCCGAACGACCCCGTCCAGAGCACCCTAGGATTCCCCGCATGGTTCGGTACCAGGAACTACGCATCAGTGCCCGCGCATGGTGGATCCTGCTGTCGGTCACCATCATCGCCACAGGTCTCCTCGTGGCGTCAGCGCCAGGCGAAGCGGTGCTCGTCGCGCTCATCGTCCTGATCCCTGCGGTGATCACGGCGATCACGATGTGGAGCGTGGGGTTCTACGGGAACATCACCCTGACCGACGACACCCTGCGCGTCGGACGCCACCAGCTCCGCGTCACCGACATGCACCCCTACGGCGTCGTCCCCGCCGGCGAACGCGTCGACGGCAAGATCATGGGCGGCGCCTACGGCTCCACCCTCGGCACCAACATCGTCGGCATCCAGCGCCACGACGGCACCACAGCCCTCGTCGAGACCCGCGACCCCGACGCCTTCCGCACCGCCCTCCAGCAGGTCCTCGCACCCCACCAGGCCCCCTACCAACCCCCGGCCTGACCGCACCGGAAGAGACACCGTGCCGCACCGAGCACACCGCACCGAGGCACCATGACCGACATCGACCTGTGGGCACCGCTGGGCTCAGCAGGCAGCACCGTCGTGGAGGACCTGCTGCGGCAGGGCTTCCACCTGGGATCGACCGGGCGGATCCCCTACCTGCACCGCGCGGATGTCCAGATCGGCGACGTGCCCCTGCGCCTGGCATGGTGGCAGCGCACCCTGGCGGCCGCGATCCTGGACGGGAACGACCAGCACGAGATCGCCCGCGGCCGGGTGGCGGTCGGCACCGGGCCCCAGCACCTGCTCTGGGACTACGACGTCATGCCTCTCGAGCTCGGGGGCGCCGCCATACAGGTCGAGCGCACCACCCGTGCGCCGGACCGGTGGGCGCTGGACGTCACCGGTCCCGACGACCGCACCTGGACCTGGCACCCCGCCGGGCGCGTCTTCGCCAACCGCACCGAGCTCACCCGCACCGGCGACCGCCACCCCGTCGTGACCCACCAGCTGCGCCCCGTCCCGGCGGTCCCCCGCTCCCCCGCCGGACCACCCACCCTCACCTGGCGCGCCGACGCCACACTCGCCGAGGTCGTCATGCCCGTCATGTGGACCCTCGACCGCGTCCACCTCGGCCTGCTGCCCAAGACCCAACGCGTCGCACGGTTCGACGTCGCCGGCAACCTGCTCTGACACAGGAGAACCGCCCTCGGCCGGGCGCCCTAGGATCCCCGCATGGTTCGGTACCAGGAGGTACGCATCAGTGCACGCGCATGGTGGATCCTGCTGTCGGTCACCATCGTCGCCACAGGTCTCCTCGTGGCGTCAGCGCCAGGCGAAGCGGTGCTCGTCGCGCTCATCGTGCTGATCCCTGCGGTGATCGCGGCGATCACGATGTGGAGCGTGGGGTTCTACGGGAACATCACCCTGACCGACGACACCCTGCGCGTCGGACGCCACCAGCTCCGCGTCACCGACATGCACCCCTACGGCGTCGTCCCCGCCGGCGAACGCGTCGACGGCAAGATCATGGGCGGCGCCTACGGCTCCACCCTCGGCACCAACATCGTCGGCATCCAACGCCACGACGGCACCACAGCCCTCGTCGAGACCCGCGACCCCGACGCCTTCCGCACCGCCCTCCAGCAGGTCCTCGCACCCCACCAGGCCCCCTACCAGCCCCCGGCCTGACCGCACCGGAAGAGACACCGTGCCGCACCGATCCCACCGCACCGAGGCACCATGACCGACATCGACCTGTGGGCACCGCTGGGCTCAGCAGGCAGCACCGTCGTGGAGGACCTGCTGCCCCGCGAGCAGTTCTACGTCCGCCCCAACCTGCGGGTCCCGTACCTGCACCGCGCGGACGTGCAGGTCGGTGACGTGCCCCTGCGCCTGGCATGGCGTGAGGGCACTCTGGCCGCCTCCATCCTGGACGGATCCGACCAGCACGAGATCGCCCGCGGCCGGTCGGTGTCCGGCCTTGGTGCGCAGCGGGTCGTCTGGAACTACCGCGTGATGCCCCTGGAGATCGGATCTGACTCGATCCATGTCGAGCGGCGCCCCCAGGCGCCCGATCGGTGGGCCCTGGACGTCACCGGCCCTGACGACCGCACCTGGACCTGGCACCCCGCCGGGCGCATCTTCGCCAACCGCACCGAGCTCACCCGCACCGGCGACCGCCACCCCGTCGTGACCCACCAGCTGCGCCCCGTCCCGGCGGTTCCCCGCTCACCCGCCGGACCACCCACCCTCACCTGGAGCGCCGACGCCACCCTCGCCGAGGTCCTCATGCCCCTCATGTGGACCCTCGACCGTCTCTACGACGGGCTCCTGCCCAAGGCCCAGCGCGTCGCCCGGTTCGACGTCCTCTGAGCACAGCGTCCGACGGCGTCGAGCCCGCCCGACGCCACGCCCGGGGTGTCAGCCGGTGACGATGGTCTGGATCTCCGCGACCGGGACCTCACCCGTCGTCGTGACCGACTGCACGTCCAGCTCGTGCGGACCCGGATCCAGGTTCGACGTCCACGACGCCTCCCACACCGCCGTCGCCGACAACGTCACCGTCGGCAGCACCTGCCCCTCCTTCACCCCCAGACCCGCCGTCGACCGCTCGAACACCACCGCACACGCCCCCGCATCCGACGCCCCCTCCACCCACGCCCGACCCGCATCCGCACACCGCACCGACCCCGCCCCCGGAGCCTCCACCCGCATCCCCGCCAGCACCGCCGTCACCGTCGCCGACACCCCCGGCACCGACGCCGTCACCTCCACCCGCTCCGACGCCCCCTCGACCCACACCCACGTGTCCACGTTCACCACCGTCGCCCCCGACCCCTCCAACGACGGATTCCACCGCACCGTCCCCGCAGGCAACGACATGTTCTCCGACGCGATCTGCGCCAACACCCCCGGATCGACATACACATCCACCGCCGGCGCCGGCTCCCCCGCAGGAACGAACACCGCCGGATGCGACAAGTAGTACTCCGTCCTCACCTCACCCGGCGCCTCGAACCGGCACTCCGCCTCATACCACCGACCCTCGGTGTCGGTCGCGTACTGCTCGAAGTCCTTGTGCAGCAGACCCTGCGCCGCGAAGCTGTCCAGCGTCCCCGAGTTGTAGTTCTCGCTGCCGGGCTTCCACTCCTCGTAGTACTCCGCGCCGGTCGGACCGGGCGCCATCCAGCACGCCGGCACCACCGACGACCGCACCGACCGCGAGAACGACTCCCCCTCCACCGTCGACCCCGAGCTCGTCACCGTCACCGCGATCGCGCCACCAGACGCCTCCGGCGCTACGGAGGTCCCTGGCCCTTCGGACTCGGACGAGTCGCTCCAGAAGCCGGGCGAGTCTGCCGCCGAAGCCACGCTCGGACCAAGCATCAGTAAGGACAGAGCAGCCATTGCTGCGATGCTGACGCGACTCATCAGCACGTGCCGTCCACGGTCCGCATCTGCACCAACCAGAGGTCCTGGCCCTCCACTCGTTGCAGCGTCATCTCCTTGCGACGAACGTCCGCGAATCCCGCTTCGGCAGGCGTGTAGGAGCGCTCGGCATCAGCGAAGGTCACGGCCTCGTAGTCGTCGCACGTGACTGCCGTCGCCTGGTCGCCGTCGACGACGACGTCGGTCACCCGCGTCCGGAACTCACCCGCGATCGTCGCATCGATCGCGGTATTGCCCTCGGCCGTGTCGCGCATGATCGCCTTGATCTCCGCCGAGCCGATCACGGAGAAGACCGGGCTGACGGTGTTTGTCGTCATGGTCCGCCAGTACGCCGACTGATAAATGGCCACGGTGTTATAGACGTCGGCCTCGTCGCCGGTCAGGTCGGTCGGGACGTCCTCGAACACGATGCCCAGGCCCGCATCCGACAGGTCCTCGACCTCCGACGACGGGCTCGGCGACGGCGAGGCGGTCACCGACGCGGACGTCGACGGCGACGCGGTCACCCCCACGAACTGCGACGACTCCGCCGCGCAACCCGCCAGCAGCACCACCGACCCGACCACCACGACCGCACCCAGACGCCTCATCCGCACACCCTCCGCACCACCGAGACCACCCAAACCGCGCCAGTATGGCCGAAACGCCCGAACCACCCCTAGCACGTCACCCGACCGAGCGACGAGCACACCACCAGGGCGCGACCACGATCGCACCGGCGACCGCCGGAAGAGCAGCGACCAGAAGGAGGGCCGCCGTCGCCACGGTGAGCGCGGCGCAACGCGTCAGCACGTGCCCTCCGACTCTGACAGCCCGATCACCCACACCCCGTCCTCGATCCGCTGCAACGTCAGCGTCTCGCTCCGAGGCTCCCCGAACCCTGCCGTCTCGGGTGTGTCCGGCCCGTCCGCGTCCTGGAAAGTGACGTCCTGGTAGAAGTCGCACACCGCGGCGGTCGCCAAGTCGCCCTCGACCTCGACGTCGTGCACCCGTGTGCGAAAGACGCCGGCGATCGACACGTCGTCGGCCTCGTTGTTCGTCGCGATCCGCTCCATGACGGCCTGGATGTCGACAGACGCGAGGACGTCGAACGCAAGGCTGGCCACGTTGGTCGTCATGGTCCGCCAGTACTCGACCTGGTACGTGGCCACGGTGTTGTAGACGTCGGCCTCGTCACCGGTCAGGTCCGTCGGGACGTCCTCGAACACGATGCCCAGGTCCGCATCCGACAGATCCTCGACCTCCGACGACGGGCTCGGCGACGGCGAGGCGGTCACCGACGCGGACGCCGACGGCGACGCGGTCACCCCCACGAACTGCGACGACTCCGCCGCACACCCCGCCAGCAGCACCACCGACCCCACCACCACGACCGCACCCAGACGCCTCATCCGCACACCCTCCGCACCACCCGAACCACCCGTAAGACCGAAGTACCCGACCCCCCGCACCTCACCCGACCGAGCACCCCTCTCCCTGGTCAGGGGGCTCAGCACGTCCCCTCCGGGACCGAAGCCCCGACGAGCCAGGGGCCGTCGGCCTGCCGCGTCAGCGAGACCGTCTTCAGCGTCGGCTCCCCGAACCCGGCGGACTCGGGGGTGTCAGGTCCGTCGGCGTCTTCGAAGGTCACCGCGGCGTAGTCGTCGCACGCCACGACCGTCGCGTCGTCCCCGTCGACGACGACCTCGCTCAGCCGCGTGCGGAAGACGCCTCCGATGCGCGCGTCGACGCCGACGTTCGTCGCGACGATCTGCTCCATGAGCGTGGAGATCTCGGCGGCACCGATCACCGCGAACGCAGGGCTGACAGCGTTCGTCGTCATGGTCCGCCAGTACTCCACCTGGAACGTCGCGACGGTGGTGTAGACGTCGGCGTCGTCACCGGTCAGGTCCGTCGGGACGTCCTCGAACACGATGCCGAGGTCCGGGTCCGACAGGTCCTGGACCTCCGGGGACGGGGTCGGCGACGGCTCGGCGGGGGGCGCCGCGGTCACCGTCCGGCCCGGGGTCGCGGTGCTCTGCGGGGCCGCGTCAGGCGAGCACGCCGCCAGGAGGGGCAGCAGGGCCAGGCAGACGGCCGCCATCACGGGGACGGGTCGCTTCACAGGGTGTCTCCTCGGTGGACGGCGCGCGGCCGGGGAAACGGGACGGTCGGGCGTCCCGGGGTGCGGCCCGCGGTCACGGGACGGGGACCTGGACGAGCTGGAGGGCGCCGGCGGTGACCAGCAGGCCGCGTCCCGGGAGGGTGCCGCCGAGGGCGGAGCGGGGCAGCCGCACGCCCAGAAGGTCGCCGTCGTTCGCGGTCGACGGTGCCAGGACCAGGCCCGTGCGGGACTTCTTCATGGTCGCCGCGGGGCCGCGGTAGCCGGTGCCGAGGTCGTCGGCGGTGCCCGCGGCCAGGACGAGGCCGGGCTGGTCCCGCAGCGCGCCCAGGTGCGCGACGATCCCGTCGGCGAGGGCACCGTCGGTGCCGACGAGCTCGAGGTCGTCGACGACCAGCAGCGTGGGGCGGTCGGCGGGCACGAGCGTGGCCAGCGCCTCCGCGACCTCGTCCTTGGTCATGGTGGCCGTCAGGTGCGCGACGACCCCGGGCCGGCCGACGAGGTCGAGGAGAGGGCTGCGCCGGGGGGCGACGACGCCGACCAGCCAGCCGCGGTCGAGGGCGGACGTCGCCGCCGTGAGGAGCGTGGTGCTGCGTCCGGACCGTCGCGGACCGACGACGAGGACGCCGGGGCCGTGGTCGAACGCGTCCAGGCCGTGCAGCGTGAGGGTGTCGCCGCCGACGCCGGCCGGCACGGCGGTGGGCCCGAGCGCCGGGCCGCCCAGCGCGTGCGCCTCCGCGAGGGTGATCCGGGCCGGCAGCGGGTCGATCCGGAACGGCACCTGGTCGGCCGACGGCACGCTCGGGTCGGCGGCGTGCCGCTCGGCGGCGTCCCGGCCGATCCGCTGGAGGGCCGCGACCTGCGCCGGGCCGGACGGGTCGGCGTCGAGCAGCGCGACCTGCACCTCCTGGGTGCCCTGCGAGCGGAACGCGCGCCCGTCGGGCAGCGTGGCCGGGACGTCGCGCACGGTCATGCCGATGGCCGCGTAGTCGCCCGGGTCGCTCATCGGCAGCATGACGCGGTCCTCGGTGAGCGTCGAGACCCGCCCGACGAGCAGGCTGCGGTCCCCCGAGACGACGACCTTGATGCCGGCGCCCGGCCCCTCCTGCAGGATCTGCGTCCACAGGTCCAGCAGCACACCCGCGTCGTAGTCCTCGAAGGCCTGCACGAAGCCCTCCCAGCGGTCGAGCAGCACCAGCAGGTACGGCAGCCGGTCGGCGGGGGCGCTGCCCGCGCGCTGCTCGGTGACGTCCGCGAACGACTGCTCGGCCAGCAGCTGCTGGCGCCGGGAGATCTCCGCGCGCAGCCGTCGGGTCAGGCGGGCGACCCGGTCGGGCTGGTCGCGGGGCACCACGGCGCCGGTGTGCGGCAGGCCCAGCAGGGGCAGCAGGGCGTTGTTGCCGAAGTCCAGCCCGTAGACGTGCACGTCCCGCGGGGACGTGCGGGTCGCGACCGAGGCCGCGAGCGCGCGCAGCACCGTCGACCGCCCGGACCGCGGGGCGCCGACCACCGCGAGGTTGCCGGCCGTGGTCAGGTCGTGCAGCGCGACGTCGCGCCGCTGCTGCGCCGGCAGGTCGACGAGGCCGAACGGCAGCGCGAACGGCTGGGCGTCGAGCGCGGCACCACCCTGGTCGAGCACGTCCTGACGGGTCACGACGTCCGGCAGCGCCGGCAGCCACGGCGGTGCCGGTGCGCTCACCCCGGACTGCCGGGCGGCGTCCTGCACGGCCGTGACGAGCGCCGCCAGGTCGGTCGGCACGTCGACGTCGTCCTCCGCGGCCGCGGCCGGCACGGGCACCGGCCGGCCCACGGTGGCCCACGTGAGGGGCTGCACCTGCACCCCGACTCCTCCTCCTGCCGACGCGGGGCGCCCGCCGACCCGGGAGGACTGGAACGCGACGAGGCTGGAGTGGCCGAGACGTGCGTACGCGCGCCCGGGCAGGCTCGGGGCGATCTCCGCCGCGACGGGCGACTCCACGACGTCCTGGGAGTCGTTGCGGTCGGTCACGCGCAGGGCGATGCGCAGGTTCGTGTTGGACTTGATCTCGGCGCTGACCACGCCGGCGGGCCGCTGCGTCGCGAGCAGCAGGTGCACGCCCAGCGAGCGCCCACGGCGGGCGATGTCGACGAGGCCGCTGACGAAGTCCGGCAGCTCGGCCACCAGCGCGGCGAACTCGTCGATGACGATCATCAGCCGCGGCATCGGCGCGTCACCGGGCCCGCGGGCGGCCAGGTAGTCCTCGATGTCCTTGGCGCCCGCCGCTGCGAGCTGGTGCTCGCGGCGCCGCAGCTCGGCGGCCAGGGACTCCAGCGCACGGGTCGTCAGGTGCGCGTCGAGGTCGGTGACCATGCCGACCGTGTGCGGCAGGCGCGCGCAGTCCTTGAACGCGGCGCCGCCCTTGTAGTCGACGAGCACGAACGTCATCTCGTCGGGCCGGTTGGCCACGGCGAGCGAGGCGATGAGGGTCTGCAGCAGCTCGGACTTGCCGGAGCCGGTGGTGCCGGCCACCAGGCCGTGCGGCCCGTCCGCGCGCACGTCGACCGTGAACGGCCCGTCCGCGGACTCGCCGATGACGGCGCGGGTCGAGCGTCCGCCCGCGGCCCAGCCGGCGGCGACGGCCGCGGGGGTCGCCGGGTCGAGGCCCAGCACGTCCAGCAGCCGCGACGACGCGGGCAGGGTCGCCGCGAGGTCCTCGGAGCTGATGTCCGTGATCGGCGCCAGCGCGCGCCCGAGACGCTCGAACCAGGCGCCCGGGACCAGGTCGGCGCGAACCCCGTCGACCGGCTCCTCGCCCGCGACCGACACTGTGGTGCCGGCCCGGTCGACCGCGACGACGGCCTGGCACTCCTCGGGCAGGTGCCGCTCCTGCTCGTCCAGGCACAGGAAGTGCACGCCGACGCGCGGCCCCTCGCGCAGCAGCGTCACCAGCCCGGGCAGGAGGCGGAACCGGCGGGCGCCGTCGAGCACGACCAGCACCGGCGGGGGCAGCACGCCCGCGCCCGGTGCGGAGAAGCCGCCGAACCCCGACGACTGCTGCGCCTGCGCGCGGCGCTCCTCCACGAGCGCGAGCAGCTCGGACACGCGGCGCGCGGTCGTCTCCTCGTCGACCCCGACCCGCGCGACCGGGCCGCCGCCGTGCCGGGCGTGCGGCACCCAGCGGACCCACCCCCACGCCTCCGCACCGTCGGCGTCGGCCAGCACGTGCACCGCGACGTCCGCCGCGGAGTGCGCCGCGACGACCTGCGCGAGCATCCAGCCCGCGACCCGCCGCCGCTCGTCGGCCGGCCCCACGACCCCGGTGACGCCGGCGCGGGCCAGCGGCACGGCCACGGGCACGTCGGCGGCCGTCCAGCGCAGCACCCGCTCGTGCTCCTCGCGCGCCGGGTCGTGCAGGGAGACCTCGCTGGGCAGGTCGGCCGTGCCGACGCGCGCGAGCATCCAGTCGGCGTCGGTGCGCCGCCGCTCCCACAGCCGCGCGCGGGGGCCGGTGGCGAACAGCAGCACGCTCGCCGGGTCGGGCAGCTCGCGCCGGCGGGCGGCGCTCTCCTCGCCGAGCGCGGTGAACGCCTGCTCCTCGAGGCGGGCGACCCGCTGCACGTACGTGCGCACGGCCTCGACGTGACGCTGGCGGTCGCCACCGCGCGAGCCGAAGTAGTTGGCCAGCGCCATCACCGGCGACAGCGCCATGATCACCAGCGAGTACGGCGAGCGCGTGAACCACCACATGGCGGCGCCCATGAGCACCGGCATGAGCAGCAGCGCCAGCGGGAACCGGGCCCGCTCGGGCGGCCGCGGCTCGACGGGCAGGCGGAACACGGTCGGCCGGTCGGGCGGCAGCAGGCGCGGCGGGCGGTTGTAGTCGAGGGTCGCGCCGGACACGCTGGGCGACAGGGACGCGTCGGGGTCGGTGACCTCGGCGACCTCGAGCACGACGTCCCCGACGACCAGGGACTGCCCCGGCTCCCAGGCACGGGCCCGCGTGAGCGGCACCCGGTCGACGTGCACGAGCGGGCGGTCGGCCTCGGGGTCGATCTCCGTGGTCGCGTCGAGCCCGCGCCGCGCCTCGGCGAGCCTGCGCGCGTACCGCCCTCCGCCGCGCCGCGTGCGCGCGGCACCCGGCGTCTCGGCGCGCACGACGATCGGCCCCTCGGGGGCACGCCGGCGGACCGGGGCGGGACGCAGGGCCCCGACCACCTCGGCGGCCGGCTCGACGGTCACCGAACCGTCGAGGGCCACCTCCAGCACGACCGCGACGTCGGGGACGTCCGGTCCCTGCACGGGCACCGACGCCGCGGCCCCGGTGCCGACGGTGTGGCGTCCCACGCCGAGGCGGTGGACGCGCCCTGCCTGCTCGCCCGACGCGAGCCGCACCTCGCACGCACCCGCCGGCTCCGGCCACGCGTCGCCGGGGTCGACGTCCAGACCGACGACGACGCCGTGCCGCAGCGCGCTCGCCTCGACCGCCGCGTCCTCGGGCAGCGGGCGGCCGTGGCACCACAGCACGGGGGTCGGCCCCTGGCCGGGGTCGGCGACGACGACACCCAGGTGCCCCGACCCGTGCGGCACCACCCGGGACCGGGTCGTCGGCACGCGCTCGCCGAGCGCCCGGGCGACGTCACGGACGCGGGCACCCGGCGGGCACTCCACGACGACGTCGAGCGGCGCACCGCCCGGCTCGGCGGTCACGCTGAGGATCAGTCGCACGCGGTGCCCTGCCTTCGACCGGACGGACGCGCGGCCGGCCCCGACGTCGGGGCCGGCCGCGCGAGGAGGACGATCAGATGCGGTCGGGCTCGCCGGTGGCGGCCGCGATGTTGTTGTGGTTCGTCCGCACGTCCTGGGCGGCGCCGTCGAGGGCCTCCTGCAGACGGTCCAGGTTCGCGCGGTAGTCCTGCCACGCCGTCCGGAAGTCGTCGGAGTAGCGGCCGGTCCACACGGCGCTGTCCAGACCGCGGTCGACGACCGACTTGATCTCCGCAGCCTGCGCGGCGTTCTCCTGGAAGGTCCTGTGCAGCTGCTTGAGCGTGCTGAGCTCGGCGCCAACGGCCACGTGTCACTCCTCGGTCGTGCGGCGCCCGGTGACGCCACCTCGAATCGACCTTATCGGGCGCTCAGGGACGAATCGTGACGGTGCTGTGGACGACCACCCGCCAGGGTGTCCCCCGGACGGGTGGTCGTCCGACCGTGTCAGGCGCCCGGGAGGCTGGTGCCCACGGAGGGCGCGAGCTCGTCGACGAGGGCCCGGGTCGCAGCGGACATCTGCGGGACGCCCGCCGCGGCGAGGGTGGCCACGAGCACGTCCGTCGCGTCGCGCACCGCCTCGGGCCCGCCCGTGGCGGACGCCGCACGCAGGAGGTCGCGCCACAGCAGCTCCGAGGCCGGCGCGATCTGGAGCCCCTGCCACGCGACCGCCTGGGCCGCGGCGGGGTCGTCGCCGTCGCGGTGCAGCACGACGAGCCGGTGCGCGGCGTCCACCAGCAGGGCACGCGAGACGTGCTCGGCACGCACCCGCGCGAGCCACGCGTAGCGTCCCGCGGGGCGGACCGCCACCACCGGTGCGGTGGCCAGCCGGAGGACCTGCGCGAGGTCCGCGCGCTCCGCGTCGGGCGACGCCGCGACCCGCGACCGCACGAGCAGGGTCCGCACGACGTCCCAGTCGACGACGACGCCCGGGCCCAGGCTCAGGCGGCCGTCGGCGTCGCGCACCAGGTGCGGGCGCCCCTGGGCGTCGTGGCCCAGCCAGGCCGCCGTCCGCTCGACCGTGCGGTCGCGCACCTCGGGCGTCACCCCGCCGGGCCACAGCGCAGCGGCCACGACCTGGGGGTGCACACCCCCGGGGTGCAGGGCGAGCATCGCGACGAGCTCGGTGCACAGGGCGCGCCGGGGCTCCTCCACGGGGTGCGGCGCCTCGACCCGGGGCTCCCCCATGAGGTGCACGCGCACGGCCGCCCGCGCCAGCTCGGCGGCACCCGCCGGGCGGTCGGGCGGGTCCACGTCGGGGCGCTCGCCGCCGCCCTCGTGCTCCCGCGCGGCCCGCCGCTCGTCGACGCCCCGCACCGGCTCGTCCGGGACGTCGGCCAGCAGCTCACCGAGCACGTCGACGTGCCGGTCGCTCAGCCGGTTGGCCTGCACGTCGACACCCAGCAGCCGGGCCGTCAGACGCCCGTCCGCGGTGGTCTCGAGCCGCCACCGCGCGCCGGGCAGGTCACCGGCGCAGACCACACCGAGCGGTGCGCGTGCGTCGGTGGTCGCGAGCGCCACGAGCTCGGCCGCCTCGGGTGCCGCGGGCACGCCGCCCAGCACCACGTACTGCGGCACCCACGCCTGGGTGCCGTCGCCCTGGACCCGACCGGTGAGCACGTCGGTCCCCGGCAGCTCCCCCCGCCGGGTCCGCAGCCGGCCCAGCACGTCGGGCAGCGCACCGGCGGCCGTGTACCGGTCGGCCGGCAGCGCGTCGAGGCCCGTCGGCAGGCCGACGCCCGTGACGTGCAGGGCGTCCGACCACCGGTTCGTCGAGAGCTCGGCCACGAGGGCGGCAGCGACCTCGCGGGCCACGGCCGGGTCGCCGACCACGGCGACAGGGCCCTGGGCGGCCTCGAGGTCCACCAGCACGTCGCGTCCCGTCGCGTCCCGCCCCAGGGAGACCAGGCCGGGGAACGGCGCCGGCGCGTCGACGTGCGCGAGGTCGAGGTCGGCTGCGTCCACGTGCCACGCCCGCCCGCCGTCGACCGACCGCCACGGGGCCGGCGCGACGGGGGACGGCGGGGTCAGCGCCAGCTCGACCGCCGTGCCGGAGACACGGGCGACCACGACGCCCGGCAGCGGGCGACGGGCCGCCCGCAGGTTCGCCGCCAGCCGGCGCAGCGCGCGGTCCAGCAGCAGCGCACGGCGCGGGTCGGCGCCCACGCGCAGCACGACCTCGAGCTCGACCGCGTCGTCCGACGGGTCACCCGGCAGGCCGCGACGGCGACGGCGGTCCAGCGCCACGACGAGCCCGGCGGCGAGCAGCCCCGCACCCGCGAGACCGGCACCGGCCGCGTCCGAGACGGCAGGGGCCGCGACCACGTCGGACGCCCCGTCCGCGACCGCGTCGGCGGCGACGTCCGCACCCGCCGCGGGCGAGTCCGGCGGCGCCTCGACGGGGGTCTGCTCGACGGGTGCCTCGACGGGCACGGACGTCACCACGGCCGTCACCCGCTCGACGCCGACCGCGTCCTCCGGCACGACGAGCAGCCAGCCCGGGTAGATGAGCCGCTCGAGCGTCAGCTCGTGACCGTCGGGCTGCACGCGACCGCGGTTGAGCTCGAAGACCTCGCGATAGCGCATGCCGTCGCCGACGGTGCGCTCGGAGATGTCCCAGAGGTTGTCGTGGTAGCGCCCGTCCGGCGGCTGCACGACGTACACCCGCTGCCCCTCGAGCGCCGCCCCCTCCTCCGGGTCCAGCTGCATCCCGCCGAGCCAGTACGTGGTCTCGACGACGGTGGCCGCCGCCTCGGCCTCGTCGACCGCCCGCTCGGCCGAGGGCGTCGCGGTCCCGCCCGGCACGGCCTCGGCCGAGACGGACGCCTGCACCGGTGCCGCGGCAGCGGTCGACGGCGCGACCGCCGCCGTCGCCTGACCCGCCGCCGTCACCAGCAGCAGCACGGTGACGACCAGCGTGCGGGCGAGCCGCTGGCTCGGCCCCGCGAGCGGCACGTGCGCCGGCAGCCCGACGCCGGCGAGCGCGGAGCGCAGCTCGACGGCGACGCAGACCGTGAACTGCAGCCACGCGAGCCACACCACCCACACGAGCACGGCGAGCACCTCGCCGACCCCCACCGTGGCGGTCAGGGCCGCGAGGTCCGGCACGGCGGTCGGCAGCACGGGCAGCGCGTCGAGCAGCACGAGGGCGGTGGGGACACCGACGACGAGCAGCAGCAGCGCGGCCGCGGCGCCGATCGCGGCCGCGACCGGCCGGTGCTCGTCCGCGCCGGTCGGCTGCTGGAAGCGCTGGGGCCCGGTCGGGCGGGGTTCTGTGGTCACGGTCCTGCTCCGAGCTCTGCGTCGATGCCGAGGACGGCCCGCGCGCTGGCGGTCCCCTCGACGGTGAAGCTGTCGATGAACGCCAACTGCAGCAACGACGTGGGGACGTCGTCGCTCACGGTCACGGTCACCTCGTCGGTGTTCGCGACGACCCGCATGCGCGACGACGCGTACCCGCGTGCCGCGAGCAGCTCGGTCGCCGCGGCGGTCGCGCGGGACGGGTCGATGACGAGCGCGCCGGTGGTGCGCAGCGTCTCGGCGTCGACCTGGTCGGCACCGGCACGGGCTGCCTGCTCGGCGTCGTCGGTGATGGCGACGCGGGCGTTGACGGCGCGGCCGCCGTCCGCGACGAGGCCGGCGACGACGAGCAGCACGACGAACAGCGCGACCACGAACGAGGACGCGCTGCCGCGGTCGTCGTGGCGCAGCCGGGCGAGCAGGCCGGAGCCGGACGGGCGCTGCGGGCCGTCGGTCGGGGTGGGGTCCTCGCGCACCGTCACGCCCCCGTCCGTCGCCACGTGTCCAGCGGTGCCGTGCTGGTACCCGTCACCGTGGCGGTGCCGGGCAGCCCGACCAGTCCGAGGTCGGAGAACGACACCTCGCAGGACACCTCGACGGTCACCTGGCCGCCCGCGACGAAGAGGCCGTCGAGCCGTGCGGGGGCGCAGCGCAGGGATCCGGGCTCGACGGCCGCGGCGGTGGCGCGGGCCGCGGCGAGCGCGGCGTCGCCGCTGCGCTCGAGGGTCGCGGCGCGCACGGCGTCGCGTGCCATGGCCTGCACCTCACCCTCGGCGGAGACGTAGCGGCCGAACGCGACGACGAGCAGCGCCAGGAGCAGCAGCAGCGGCACGAGCACGACGACCTCGACGGCCATGGAGCCGCGGTCGTCGGTCGTGGGGCCCGCCGCGCGGCGGTCGCGTGCCCGTCCCATGCCCTGCCCTCTCGTCGTCCTGCTGCCCGTCATGCACCACCGCCCGGGTGGGGTGGCACCTGTCATGAGTCGGGGCGGAAGCCCTCGACCGGTCCCTGCACCGTGGCCTCCACCCGGGGAGCCAGGCCCTGCACGATCTCGACGGCGCGCCCGGTGACGACCACCCGGACCGTGAGGTCGTCGGGCCGCGTGATCTCCACCGAGAGGTCGGTGAGGGACGCGCCGCCGATGCGGTCGGCGTAGTCGAGCGCGTGCGCCCGGGCCTCCTGCACCGACTCGGGCGTGCCCCCGCCGGTCCGCACGACGCGGGCCGTCTCGCGGGCGACGGCCCCGGCGAGCTCGTTGCCGTACCAGCTCAGCGCGAGCTGCACGATCACGAAGATCACGAGCATCAGCAGGGGCGTGTACAGCACCATCTCGATGGAGCTGGCGCCGCGGTCGTCACGGCGCCGCACGTGCGGTCGGGTCACTCGTTCCCGCCGCCCCCACCGCCGGGGGCGTCGGGGATCGTGATGCTGTTGGCCTCCTCGGTGATCCGCGCGTAGAGCACCGCGCCGACCGCGACCGCGACCGCCACGAGGATCCCGGTGATGATGACCCACTCGATCGCGGACGCGCCGCGGTCCTGCGTCGCGCGGGCACGGGCCACGCGACGGCGCAGCTCCAGCTCGATGAACCCCGCAGGGGTCCAGGGGGCGAAGATCATGTCGCTCCCGCTCCTCTCGTCGTCGCACTCGTTCTCGGTCACCGCGGCGGGACCGCCGCGGAAGTGTGGTGCCCCAGCCGCTACTGGGGGCCCATGATCGTGACGATCGCGGGGTAGAGCAGGAAGGCGAGGAAGCCCACGGCCAGCAGCAGCTGGGCCACGAGCATGGTCTCCGAGCTCTCGCCCGCCCGCCCCTCCGCCTCGGCCAGCTCGCGGCGGCGCAGCGAGCCCGCGCGTGCGGCCAGGGAGTCGCGGACCTTCGCGCCGTCCTCGGCGACGAGCGCGAGCGCCGCCGCCAGGTCGCGCAGCTCGTCCACGCCGAGGTCCTCGCCGAGCCCGCCGAGCGCCGCCCACGGGGTCTCGCCACGCAGGCGCGCGGCGACCAGGGCGTCGCGGATGCGGACCATGGCCCAGCCGTCGCTGATCTCGGACGCGCCCTGCAGCGCCTCCGGCACACCGCGTCCGCCCGCGAGGCTCATCGAGACGAGATCGAGGAACGACCCCACGACGTGGCGGAAGTCGCGGCGCCGGCGCCCCGCGCTCGACCGCACGGTGAGCGCCGGGAGCACGCCGCCGAGCAGCGCCGCCACCAGGGACAGCACGACGGGCACGGCCACCGCGACCTGCACCCCGAGGGTCACCAGGACCGCGCTGACCAGCAAGGGGGCGACGAGCCCGGCGGTCGCGCCCAGCACCGTCCGGGCCAGGAAGGCGTCGGTGGTCGTGCCGAGGATCGCCAGGTCCGCGCGCAGGGAGCCCAGCTCGAGACCGAGGGAGGCCATGCCCTGCGCCGACCGGCGGCCGAGCGTGCGCTCCCACGCGGGGGCGCGGGACGCCCGCGGGTCGAGGCGCAGCACACCCGCCTGCCGGCGGCCCTCGGACCGCTCCCGGTCGAGGCGCGCGAGCGCGCTGCCCGCGCGCGCCGGGGGCGGGGCGAGCACGAGGACGAGGACGAGGAGGCCGAGCCCGGCGACCGCGCCCGCGAGCAGGACGCCGGTCATCGAGCGACCTCCGTCGTGGTGGGTGGCCCGCCGCGCTCGGGCGTCGCGACGAGGAACCGCTCTGGCACGTCGACGCCCGACAGCCGCTTCATCCACACGAAGGCGACGGCGAACAGGGCGCACACGCCGACGAGGACGACCTGTCCCTCGAAGGTGCCGTACGGCGCGACGTACTGCGGGTTGAGCAGGGTCAGACCGAGCACCACGAACAGCGAGAAGCCCATGACCATCTGCGCCGAGCGACGCGTGGAGGACCGGCCGGCGGACACGCGCTGACGCATGTCGAGCTCGGCACGGGCGGCGTCGGACAACGACGTCAGGACCTGCCGCAGACCCGGCCCGCGCAGCCGCGCGTTGAGGATGAGCGCAGCCACCACGAGGTCGACGCTGGGGTCGTCGAGGTCGTCCGCGAGCCGCTGCAGGGCCGTGGCGAGCGGGACCCGCACGCGCAGGCGGTCGACGAGCATGCGCAGCTGCGGCTGGATCGCCGGCGCGGCGGCGTGCACGGTCGCGGGGATCGCCTGCTCCAGGCCGACGGCCCCGGCGATGGTGTCGCGCAGCGACTCCGTCCAGGACGCCAGGCCCTCGATGCGCGCGATGGACTGCTTCTCGGCGCGAGCCCCTCCGAAGAGCGCGGGCCACGCGACGACGAGCAGCGCCGCGGCCGCGGCGGCGACGGGCCAGCGCGTGAGCACCAGCACGAGCAGCGCCAGCCCGGCCGCGACGGCGCCGCGCCGGCCGAACCGGTCCGCGAGCGACCGACCGGTGTGCCGCACCTCGCCGTGGGTGCGGGGGCGTGGCCGCAGCGCGGCGACGAGCAGCACGACACCGGTGCCGACGAGGGCACCGAGGCAGATCGCGTACAGCGTGGTGGGTGCCATCAGAACCCCCGCGCCGGGGCGAGTCCCGGGCTGTACCCGACGGCCGCCAGCTCGTCCATGCACGAGATGGGGGCGGCCGGCACGGCGACCCCGTCGGGGCCGGGCGCGAACACCTCGCTCGACAGCACCCGGCCGTCGATGCCGTTGACCTCCCGGATGCTCGCGACGTAGCGGCGCAGCCGCCCGCCGTCGAGGTACTGGTTCTGCTTCTGCACGAACACCACGAAGTCGATCGCACCCGCGATGAGCATCATCGTCGCCTCGACCGGCAGCCGCTCGGACGACTGGATCGCGTACGTCGAGATGCGGTTGAAGACCTCGATCGAGCTGTTCGCGTGGATCGTGGACAGCGAGCCGTCGTTGCCCTGGCTCATCGCGTTGAGCATGGTGACGATCTCGTCGCCGAGGACCTCGCCGACGATGACCCGGCTGGGGTTCATGCGCAGGCTGCGGCGCACCAGCTCGGCCATGGTGATGGCACCGTTGCCCTCGGAGTTGGGCAGGCGCTCCTCGAAGGCCACGACGTTGGGGTGGAGGTCGGCGAACTCCCCGAGCCCGAGCTCGAGCGCACGCTCGACCGTGATGAGCCGCTCGTGGGGGCCGATCTCGTTGGCCAGCGCCCGCAGCATCGTCGTCTTCCCGGCGTTGGTCGCGCCGGCGATCATGATGTTCTTGCGGGCCGCGACGGCGGCGGAGAGGAACGCCGCGATCTCGGGCGTCACGGAGCCGAACCGCACGAGGTCGTCGAGGTGCACGCGCGAGAGCCGCGACCGGCGGATCGACACCGACGGGCGGGCGCACACGTCCATCACCGCGGACATGCGCGAGCCGTCGGGCAGCCGGATGTCGAGCTGGGCGTTCGCGGAGTCGAACGGCCGGCTCGACAGGCCGGAGTACGCGCCGAGCACCTGGATGAGCTCGACGAGCTCCTCGTCGCTCTCCGCGACCGGTGGCGCCTTGACCTCGCGGCCGTCCGCGTACTGCACGAACACCTGGTCGCACCCGTTGATGTCGATGTTCTCGACGTCGAGGTCGTCGAGCAGCGGCTGGAGCCGACCGACCCCGAAGAGGGCGGCGTGGATGCCCGACGCGGCCTCCTCCTCCTCGACGGGGGACAGCGGCGTGCGCCCCGCACCGACCTCGGTGCGTGCGTGGGCGTCGAGCACCCGGTTGATGACGGCGCGGGCGAACTGCCGCTCGTCCTGCGCGGACATCGGCGGGTTGCCGGCCACCGCCTCGTCGCGGCGGTGGCGGGCGAGGGTGTCGGCGACCTCCTCGCGCAGACGGCGGACCAGGGTCTGGTCGACAGGCATACGGGCTCCTCCCGGTCAGGCCGTCGTGCGGGCGCGGCCGGCGGCCCGGTGGGCCGCGAGCTGCTGCACCGGCTCGACGAGCGGGCGGACGGACCGCACGAGCAGCGAGCGCTGCACGGGGCGGCGCAGGCGGCCGGCGACGACGTCGGCGGCGCGGGGGTCGTCGGCGACCTGGCCGAGGACGACGGCCGGCAGCTGCTCGTGCGCGAGGAGCTGCGCCAGCTCACCGGCCGAGCCGCGGTCGCGGGTGTCGGCGACCAGGACGATGCCGACCGCGGGGGTGCCCGGCCGCGGCTGCCGGGCGTGGGCGAGCCAGCGGACCCGCTCGCGCAGGTGCGCGAACGCCTCGAGGCGCGGGCGGACCACGAGCACGAGCGCGTCGGCCGCCAGCGCGAGCGGCAGGACCGGGCTCGACGGGCCGAGCCGACCGCAGTCGACGACCACGTCACGCGCCTGCTGCCCGAGCAGGCCCGACGCCAGGGCGGGCATCGCGGGGGCGATCGCCGCCGTCTGCTCGGGCGTCGAGACGCCGCACAGCACGTCGAGCCCGCCCTCGGTCTGCTGGAGGTGGTCCTCGAGCGGGCTGTCGACGTAGCCGCGGCGCGCGTCGGCGGCGAGCGACAGCAGACCGCGCTCGGGGTCGAGCGCCCCGTCGTCGGGGCGGCGGGCGAGGAGAGCGACGTCACCGCCGGCGGGGTCGGCGTCGACGAGCACGACGTCCTGCGGCCAGACGGCCGCGAGCACGCGCGCCGTCGTCGTGACCCCGGGTGCGCCCTTCGCCGAGGCCAGCGCGACGAGCACTCAGCCCTCCTCGGACGGCACGCCGCGCGTGACGAGCACGGCCGCGAGCTGCCCCTCGGCGCCGACGCCGGCGACGGCGGGGCCGTCGGCCTCGTCGACGATGAACGTCGCCACGACGGAGCTGGCACCGCTGTCGCCCGCCGTGACGGCCGAGCTGACGAGCGCGTCGGGGACGAGCACCTCGCCCTGGCCGTCGACGACCCGCACGAGCTGCACGACGTCGCCGGGCTGGAGCCCGAGCGCGGGCACCCGACCCACGGCGAGCGAGGCTCCGACGGCGACGCGACCGGCGGACAACGTGCTGAGGTTCGTCAGCATCGTCGAGTCGAGGAGCTGGCCGGCGGAGATGGGTCGGCGGGCGTACTGCCCCACGACGACCTGCTCCTGGTCGGCGGGGACGAGCAACGTGCCCTCCGCGGCGACGGCGACGGTCCGCAGCCGGTCGGCGGTGATCTCCTCGCCGGCGGGGATGTCCTCCGCGGCGACGAGCACGGGGACGCGGGAGTCGGCGCGCACGGCGAGCAGCCCCGCCACGGCGGCGCCGCCGACGATCAGCAGCACCGCGAACGCGGCGAGCAGGGGCCGGCGCTCCCGCGGCGGCGGGGGCAGCCGGTCACCGGTGGTCGGGGTCGACGGTCGACCGGTGCGGGTACGCCCACCCGGCCCGGTCTCGGTCCTGCTCGTACTGGTGCTCACCGTCATCCTCCGACGCCCACGCCTCTCGTCCGCCCGTGTCCGGGAGCCGACTATAGGTGGCGACCCCGACGAAGCCCCCGAACCGGACAGACCGGTCACCCGTTCGGATGGCGTGGCTACCATCGCCCGCATGAACGCCCCCACCCCCGGCCCGATGCCGGTCACCGTCGGCGCGTGGCCGCAGGTGACGGCCGTCCTGCGCTCGCCCGTCCGGGCCACGGTGGCCGTCAACGGCGCCTCCCACGCGTGCGAGGCGCCCACGGCCGACCGTCTGCGCTACGGGGTGCTGGCCAGGGCGACGGCCGTCGCGGGGGTCGTCGGCCGGCCCGTGCGCCTGCACCTGACGGGCGACAGCGGGGCCCAGGACCTGGCGGTCCACCCCGACGGTGCCGTGCACCGCCTGACGGCCGACGGGACGCCTGCGGCCACCCCGCTCCCGGTGCCCGCCGACTCCCCGTGCCGACGGTGCGGGCAGGCGCAGCCGCTGGCCCGCGCGACCTGCGCCGGGTGCGGCACGGTCGAGCCGCACCGGGTCGAGACGACGGCCGTCCCGGTGCTCGACGTCACGGCGCTGACCTCGCCGGACGCGGAGGTCGTCGAGCGCCTGCGCGCCCCTGCGGCCACCCCGGCGGCGCGCCTGCACGTGGCCGGCGCCGCGCCGGTGACGTTCCACGGGCGGGCCGCGCTCGGACGCAACCCGTCTGCCGCACCCGGGCGCACGGCCGTCCGGGTGACGAGCCCCGGGATGCTGGTCTCCAAGACGCACCTGCTCGTCGAGGTCGACGAGCACGGGACCATCCGGGCCACGGACTGCGGGTCGACGAACGGGACGGTGGTCGTGGCGGACCCGCCGCGCCGGCTCGCCCCCGGGACGGCGCACGTGCTGGCGTCGGGCACGACGGTGCGGCTCGGCGACGTGACGTGCCGCGTCGAGGTGGTCGAGACCGCCTGACGCCGGTCAGCCGGCGGCGCGGACGCGGCGGTGGTGGCGCTCGACGAGGGAGGCCGCGGACCACACCGGCCCGCGGGCGGTGACGTAGCCGGCGCCGGCGAGGTCGTGCAGGTGGGTCAGGACGTCGGCGGGGCCGAGGCCGCAGCGGTCGGCCAGGACGACGGCGTCGCAGGGGCCGTGCTGGGACAGCTCGAGCAGGACCAGGGCGCGCTGGGCGCCGCGGTGGTCGGGGACGGTGGACAGGTCGCCGGGCCAGGGGGCCGGGCGGGGGGCGCGCGTGAGCGCCACCACGGTGGTCATCGGTGCTTCACTCCTCGCGCACGCCGGTCCGGCGTGCGCACGTCTGTCGGCCTGAGCCCGTCGGCGCTGCGCCGTGGGCTGGCCGCGCGTCGCGCTCGTGCGCGCCGGTCGCGGCCGGTGAGGTCCCGTCCACCCGTCGACCCCGTCGTCGGGGTTCTGAGGGGTTCGGCCAGCGTGATGGACGCCGTCCAGGGAAGGACCTGCTGAGAACGACGAGGGCCTGGCACCGTCACGGTGCCAGGCCCCGTCCGAACTGCGCGCCCGAAGGGACTCGAACCCCCAACCTTCTGATCCGTAGTCAGATGCTCTATCCATTGAGCTACGGGCGCATGGCCCCGCAGGGCCGTCCAGAACGATACAGGGATCAGGCCCCGCGCCCAAACCGAGATTGCCGGGCCCGTGCGTGTATCCCGTCACAGCGTCGCGCGCTCCTCCTGAGGTGGACGCCCGACCGGGTGCCCGCTGCCGAGGGGGACGCCATGACGACCGCGACCACGTACCCGTCCGACCCGCCGCTCGAGTGCGACGTCGTGATGAAGGGCGGCATCACGTCGGGCGTCGTCTACCCGCGCGCGGTGTGCGAGCTGGCCCGCACCTACCGGCTGCGGTCCGTGGGCGGCTCGTCGGCCGGGGCGATCGCCGCCGCCGCGGCCGCGGCCGCCGAGGTCGGGCGCAGCCACGGCGGGTTCGAGCTCCTCGACGCCCTGCCCGACGAGCTCACGCGCACCGTCGGGCCCGACCGCGGCTCGGTGCTGCTGCACCTGTTCCAGCCGACGCGCGCGACCGCGGGCCTGCACCGGGTCCTCGTCGGCGGGATGCGCCCCGTCGACGCGCGGCCCGCAGGCAGCGCTGCACCCGTCCCGGCGCGCGGCCGCCGCACGCGACGCCGGCGTGCGCTGCTGGTCGTGCCGCACGCGGTCGGCCGCGCCTGGTCCCTCGCCCGCGCGGCGGCCCGCGGGTACCTCGGCTGGATGCTCGTGGGCGCCGTCCCGGGCGTCGCGGCCACGGCCCTGGCCTGGACCGCCGGCGGCGCGGCGCGCTGGTCCGGGGTCGTCGCCGGGGTGCTGCTCGTCGTCGTCGGCGCCGCCGTGGCGGTGCTGCTGGGCGTCGTCCGGTCCGTCGGGGCGATGACGGCGCAGGGCTACGGCATCTGCACCGGCATGCCGGGCGTGGACCACGGCGACGCGCCCGCGCTGACCCCGTGGCTCGCGCAGACCCTGCAACGGCTCGCCGGGCGAGCCGACGACGGCCCGCCGCTGACGTTCGGCGACCTGCGCGACCACGGCGTCGACCTGCGGATGATGACGACGAACGTCACCGAGCACCGGCCGACGACCATGCCCTGGTCGGGGCAGGACCTCTACCTGGACCGCAGGGTGTGGGCCGGGCTGTTCCCGCCCGTCGTGCTGGACTGGCTCGTCGCGCACCCGCCGGCGGGCCTGGACCCGCTGACCGTCGCCGCCGCGGCCGACGCGGGCCTCGTGCCGCTGCCCGCCGGCGACGACCTGCCCGTCGTCGTCGCCACCCGCATGAGCCTGAGCTTCCCCGGGCTGATCACCGCGGTGCCGCTCGTCCACGTCGACCGGCACGACGACGGGCACGACGACGTCGCCCTGCGCCGCACCGTCGTCTGGTTCACCGACGGCGGCGTGTGCGCCAACCTGCCCGTGCACTTCTTCGACTCGCCGCTGGCCACCCGGCCGACGTTCGCGATCGACCTGCGCCCGTTCCCCGAGGGGCGGGGCCGGGCCGCCGACGAGCGGGAGAACACGTCGCTGCCGACCACGTGGGGCGAGAGCACGCGGCTGCCGTTCCACCGGCTGCCCACGCGCGGGCTCGCGGGCATGGGGGCGTTCCTCGTGCAGGTCGTCGAGACCGCGCGCGGCTGGGTCGACGAGGGGCAGCTCGTCATGCCCGGCAACCGGGACCGCGTCGTCACGGTCTTCCAGGGCGAGGACGAGGGCGGCATGAACCTCGCGATGCCGCCGGCGACGGTCACGGCGCTCGCCGCCCGCGGCCGGGCCGGTGCCGAACGGCTCGTCGAGCGCTTCGCCGGCGACGACCCCGGGGCGGTGCCGGCGCCGGGGTGGCAGGTGCACCGCTGGGTGCGGCTGCGCACCGCGACGGCCGGGTTCGCGCAGTGGTCGGCGACGTTCGCGCACCAGTTCCGCGCGCACGCGGCTGGTGCCACGCCGTTCGACGCGTGGGGCGACCCCGACCGGGACCCGCCCGTGCCCGACCTGGAGCGCGACCAGCGCCTGGACCTGCTCCTGCGCACCCGCGGGCTGCTGGACGTGGCCGACGCGTGGGCCGACGCCCGGGTCACCGACTCCGCGCCGCGCCCCCGCTCGCGGCTGCGGCTCGTGCCGGACGACGCGTCCGCGGCGTCGACGGCACCCACGCCCGGGCCCGCCCCGGCAGCCGGGGTCGACGCCGGAACGGGGACGGAGATGCCTCGGGCGTGACGCCGGACGGGCGGGCCGGGTCAGCGCGTCCGCGCCCCGAGCATCGCGAGCACGTCGGAGTAGGTGCCGCGCTCCCGGGCGAAGCGCAGCGGGTGCACGTGCTCGACGAGGACCTGCGGCGGCGTCGGGTCCTGTGCCAGCAGCGACAACGACTCGGTCAGGAAGTCGTCGAGCGGCATGGCGTGCGGCGAGTCCTGCTGCCCCATGAGCCCCGTCCGCACGGCCGGCGGCGCGAGCTCGACGACCTCCAGCCGGCCCGCGGTCTGCACGCGCAGCGACTCGGTCCACGAGGCGAGCGCGGCCTTGGTCGCGCTGTACGTGGGCGTCACGGGCAGCGGCACGTACGCCAGGCCCGACGTCGTGGTCACCAGGGCGGCGCCGGGCCGGTCGAGCAGGTGCGGCACGAGCGCCGCGGCCAGGCGCAGCGGTCCGAGCAGGTTGGTGGCCACCGTGAGCTCGGCGGTCGCGAGGTCGTCGCCCGTGGTCAGGTCCTCGGGCAGCATGACGCCCGCGTTGAGCAGGACGGTGTCGAGCGCCGGGAACCGCTCGAGGAGCTCGGCGACCGCGGACGCGACCGACGCCGGGTCGGTGACGTCGAGGGTGAGCGGGTGGATGCGGGGGTGGGCGGCGACCTCGGCGAGCAGGTCGGCGCGACGCCCGGCGGCGACGACGGTGCTGCCGGCGTCGGCCAGGCGCTCGGCCAGGCCGCGGCCGATGCCGGAGGTCGCGCCGGTGAGGAGGACGGTGCGGGAGGTGAGATCCATGCCGACCACGCTGCGCCCGTCCCGCCGGCCCGACCAGAGCCGCGTCGATCCAGGGACCGCCGCTCCCTGGACGCCGGGACGCGACCGCCGCACGCTGGGGGCATGGACCGCCCCGGGCTCGCCGACTTCCTGCGCACGCGGCGCGCGGGGCTGACGCCCGGCGACGTCGGCCTGGCCGACGGCCCGCGCCGACGGACCCCGGGGCTGCGCCGCGAGGAGGTCGCCGCCCGCGCCGGCATGTCGACCGACTACCTGTCCCGCCTGGAGCAGCGGCGCGGCCCGCAACCGTCGGAGCAGCTGCTCGGCGCGCTGGCCCGCGCCCTGCACCTCGACCTCGACGCGCGCGACCACCTGTTCCGCCTGGCCGGCCACCGGCCGCCGCCGCGCGGGCACCGCGCCGACCACGTGCCGCCCGCGGTGCTGCGGGTGCTCGACCGCCTGGAGGACACCCCGGCGATGGTCGTCACCGACCTCGCCGAGGCCGTCGTGCAGAACCGCCTCGCCGTCGCCCTGGTCGGCGACGAGGCGTCGATGACGGGGATGCGGCGCAGCCAGTACTACCGGTGGTTCGCGGAGCCGGCGACCGAGCGCGCGCTCTACCCGCCGCAGGACCACGCGACGCAGTCCCGGACCCTCGCCGCAGGGCTGCGCACCGCGCTGACCTCGGAGAGCAGCGGCACGCAGGCGCGCGCGATCGTCGAGCGGCTCACCGCGACGTCACCCGAGTTCGTCGAGGTGTGGGCCGCGCACGAGGTCGGCCGGCCGCCGTCGCGCCGCAAGACCCTGCTGCACCCGCACGTCGGCGCGGTCGAGGTCGACTGCCAGTTCCTCTACACCGAGAACGCCGCGCAGGCGCTGCTCGTGTTCACCGGTGTGAGCGCTGCCGATGCCGACCGCCTGCGCCTGCTCGACTCCCTCGACGCCCCCGCACCCCGCTGACGTCCGGGCCGATGGTCCCGGACGGCCCCGTCGCGACGCGCGCACGCCACCGCCTTCATCGGCTCTTCATCGTTCCGCAGGGACGGCTCAGCAGGCCCGCCGGACCGTGAGGTGGTGCCGGAACGCCCGGCGCACCGAGGAGGCCGAGATGACCACCACCGCACCGTCCGCGCCGGGCACCGCCCCGCACCCCGCGCCGCACCGCGCCGACCCGGGGACCACGGCCCGTGCCGCGGCCCTCGCCGTCGCCCTGCTCGTGGTCGTCGGCGTGGCGCTCGCCCTGCCCGTCTGGCCGGCGGGCGAGGACATGGGCTCGACGCACTACATGGGCCTCCTGGCGGACAACCAGCCGTGGAACCTGCTGCTGTTCATGGCCGTCCCGGTGGTCCTGGCCGAGACCCTCGCCGTCACGGAGCTCGCCGTCCTCTTCCGGCCCGGCGTGCCTCGCGCGGTCGCCGCGCTCAACCGGTACGCCGGGCTCGTCGCGGGCGTCTACTTCGTCGGGGTCGTCGTCTACCTCCTGCGCCACGCGGTCGTCCCGCTCACGGTGGGCGGGGGCTGGCGCGGCTGGGTCGACGTGGTGGCGGTGGGTGCGTACCTGCTGGGGGTGGTGCCGCTGCTCGGCATCACGCTGCTCGAGTCGCGCGTCGTCGGCGCCGGGTGGGACGGGCGCCGGCGCCTGGCCGTGCACGCCACGCTCGTCGGGGTGTTCCTCGTCGTGGCGCACGTCGCGATGATCGCGGGCATGGTCGACCCGGCCGTAGCCGGCTGGGAGCCGACGCACCTGATGGACGACGGCGCGACGATGCCCGGCATGACGCACTGACCACCGGCCGGGGGCTCAGGCGGTGGGCAGCGTGAGGGTGAACGTCGATCCCCAGCCCGGCCC
Source organism: Cellulomonas sp. SLBN-39 (assembly GCF_006715865.1). NCBI lineage: Bacteria > Bacillati > Actinomycetota > Actinomycetes > Micrococcales > Cellulomonadaceae > Cellulomonas > Cellulomonas sp. SLBN-39. Next base: position 1,029,757 of record NZ_VFOA01000001.1, read on the forward strand.
CGGGCTGGACGCGACGAGGTCGCCGCCGTGCGCGAGCGCGAGCGCCCGGCTGATCGCCAGCCCGATGCCGGCACCGCCGCGGCCCCGGTCCCGCGCGGTGTCGACGCGGTAGAACCGCTCGAAGACGTGCGGCAGGTGGGCCGCACCGATGCCCTCGCCGGTGTCCGCGACGTCGATCGCGACCGTGCCGTCGCCCGGCCGGGCGGACAGCGTGACCGCGCCCCCGGCGGGCGTGTGCCGCACGGCGTTGGTCAGGAGGTTGTCCAGCACCTGCGCGGCACGTGTGCGGTCGGCCAGGACGGGCGGCACGCCGGTGGCGGGCACGACGACGACCGCGACCCCCGCGGCGGCTGCCCGCTCCCGGACCGCGGCCGCCGCGGCGTCGAGCAGCTCCGCGGGCGCCACCGGACCCCGGTCGAGCGTCACGTCGCCGGCCTCGGCGCGGGTGACCGCCGCGAGGTCCTCCGCGAGCCGGGTCAGCCGCACCGTCTGCTCGCGCAGCACCGCGATCGTCGCGGCGTCCATCGTCTGCACGCCGTCCTCGACGGCCTCCACGTACCCGGCGAGCGTGGCGACGGGCGTGCGGAGCTCGTGGGCGACGTCCGCGAGCAGGCGGGCGCGCAGCCGGTCGGCCTCGTGCAGGCGGTCGCCCATCGTGTTGAACGAGGCCGCGAGGTCGTCGAACTCCCGCCCGAGGCCCGGCGCGGGGACCCGGTGGGCGTAGTCGCCCGCCCCCACCCGGGCCGCGGCGTCGGACACCGCCGCGAGCGACCGCCCGATCCGTCGCGCCAGCACGAGGCTGACGGCCGCGGACGCCAGCGCCGCCGCAGCGGTCGCGAGCGCGAGCGAGACGGTGCTGGCGTCACGGAACGCCTCCTCCGCGTGCAGCACGGCGGCGTCGTGGTCGCCCACGCCGGCCCGCACCATGTGCTCGTGGAAGAGGCCCGGCCCGATGACGGACGCGACGAGCCAGGCCGTGAGCGCGCCGGTGGCGAGCACCACGACGATCGCGCCGAGGAGCCGGGCCACGAGGCCGCGCGTCGCCCCCGGCCTCACGCGCCCGTGCCGATCCGGTAGCCGACCCCGCGCACGGTCCGGACGAACCGCTGGGCCTCGGCCGTGTCGCCGAGCTTGCGCCGCACGTGCAGCACGTGGACGTCGACGAGGTGGTCGTCCCCGACCCAGCCCGGGCCCCAGACGGCGTCGATGAGCGCGCGCCGGGTCAGGACCCGTTCCGGGCGGGCCGCGAGCGCGGCGAGCACGTCCAGCTCGGTGCGGGTCAGCGGCACGGGTGCGCCGTCGAGGTGGACCTCGCGGGCGTCGACGTCGATCCGCAGCGGCCCGACCTCGAGCACGGTGCCGCCGCGGGCCGGCGCGAGCGTCACGTCGCGGCGGGGCCGGCGCATGAGCGCGCCGACGCGGGCCACGAGCTCGCGGGGGCTGAACGGCTTCGTCATGTAGTCGTCGGCCCCGACGGACAGCCCGACGAGCGTGTCGACCTCGTCGGCGCGGGCGGTGAGCATGACGACGTAGCAGTCGGAGAACGTGCGCAGGCGCCGGCAGACCTCGACGCCGTCGAGCCCGGGCAGGCCCAGGTCCAGCACGACGAGGTCCGGGTCGACGTCGCGCAGCACGTCGACGGCCTGCAGACCGTCGTGGCACACGACGGTCTCGAACCCGTCGCGCTCGAGGTACCCCGCGACGAGCCGCGCGAGGGCCTGCTCGTCGTCGACGACGACGGCCCGGCGGTCGGGGACGGTCTGCGGGGCGGTCACGTCCCCCATCGTGCGGCCCGCGCGGGCCGGGGCGCGCGATCTTCATCGAACCTTGATCGTCCGCCGACCGGACGCGCGGGCAGGTGGCCGCAGGCTGGAGGTGCGGACGGGACCGACGTCCCGCCCCCGACCCGAAGGAGCCCGATCGTGACCAGGACCCGCCTGCGCACCGCCGGTGCCGCGACCGCGCTGACGCTCGCCCTGCTGCTCACCGGCTGCGCGGGGCAGAGCGGCACCGACCCCGGCGCGGCGCCCGCCGCGTCGGCCGACGCCGCCGGTGTGAACGAGACCGACGTGTGGTTCGCGCAGATGATGATCGTCCACCACGAGGGCGCGGTGGAGATGGCGGAGCTGGCGGTCGAGGACGCCACGACCGACGAGGTCCGGGAGCTCGCCGAGCGCATCCGGGACGCGCAGGGCCCCGAGATCGAGCTCATGCAGGGGTGGCTCGACGCGTGGGGCGAGCCCGGGCCGGCCGGCATGGACCACGGCGGCATGGACCACGGCGGGATGGACATGGAGGGCATGGACCAGCAGGAGGCCATGGCGTCGCTGGAGGGCCTCGACGGCCTCGACGTCGACCGGAGCTTCCTCGACCTGATGATCGCCCACCACCGGGGCGCGGTCGAGATGTCCGAGGTCGAGCTCGCCGACGGCTCCGACCCGGCCGCCCTGGACCTGGCGGAGCAGATCATCGAGGACCAGGAGGCCGAGATCGCGGAGATGGAGGACCTGCTGCGTGGCCTGTGACCGCAGCGCGGGCCCGGCGCCCGCGCCCGGAGGCCGTAGTGTCGCCCGGTGCCAGCGGACGTGAGCCCCACCGAGACGACCCCCGGGCTGACCGCGTGCCGGCTGTGCGCGGGCGAGACCCTCGAGGGCCGTGACCCGCTGCCCGGCGGGCAGGCGGCACGGCTGCGCGCCGTCGCGGACGCGGGTGCCGCGCGGCTGACGTTCGTCGACTGCCTCGACGAGTGCGAGCGAGGCGACGTCGTGGTGGCCCGCCCGTCCCCCGCCTGCCGGCGCTCCGGCGCGCGCCCGGTGTGGTTCGAGCAGCTCGCCGGCGACGCCGCCACCGCCGACCTCGACGGCTGGCTGCGCGCGGGCGGCCCGGGCGCGTCCCCGCTGCCCCCCACGCTCGCCCCGCTCGTCATCACCCGCGCCGCCGCGACGGCCGACGAGGGCCTGCCGGCCGAGCCCTGACCGGGCGCGCCGCCGACCCTCCCGGCACGGCAGGGGACGGCGCGGCACGATGCAGCGGTGAGCACCGGACCTGCCGCCCGCTTCCCGACCACGGTCGACGAGGTCGCGGCGGGCCTGCGATCGGCCCGGACCGCCACGTTCGAGCGAGCCGTCGCCGCGGCGGTCGGGCTCGGCGCCGAGGGTGACCGCGTGCTGGCCGAGCTGGACGATCTGCGTGGCTGGCGGGCCGTCACCGTGACCGCGGCTCTCGGCGACGTCGACGGACCGCACGGGGGCCAGGTGCTGCGACGCCGGGTCGCCGCCCGTGGTCCCGGCACCAGCGACGTCCGCTGCGCCGCGCTCCTCGCCCTCACCAAGCGCCGCGAGGACGGCGTGGACGCCTTGCTCGCCGACGCGCTCGACGACCCGGACCACGCCGTGCGGGAGTACGCGCTGATCGGCCTCGCCGCCGTCGGCAACGACCGCTGCTGGGACGACGTGCTCCGGCGCCTGTCCGCCACGCTCTCCCGCGTGCGCACGACCGTCCGGGGCGACGACCTCTCCCCCGTCATCACAGCCCTCGCCTACCTCCTGCGCCACGCGCACGACGACCGCGCGCGCGTCGAGGTGGTCGCCGGACTGCTGCGACGTCGGCTGGACCGCCTGGACGAGGGCGAGCGGCAGTGGCTCGACGCTCACTGGCCCGCCGTCACGTCCGGGGCCGCGTCCGCGCTCCCCGACACGACGGCGATGCACGAGAGCGTCCTGCGCGACCCGCTCCTCTCCCGCGCCGGCGCGCGATGACACCGGCCCGCGCCGCCTGCGCCGGATGAAGTCCTCGGAGTACCGACGATGCGTGACACGTCGATATCGATCGCTTAACCTGGCTCAGAGATCACTCTTGATGCTTAAGGGGCACCCATGACGACCGGAACTCCTCGCGCGGTGGCACGGGCGGCGGTCGAGATGGGCGAGTCGCTCGGCCGGTGGCGCCGGCTGCGCGAGCTGACCCTGGCGGAGACCGCCGACCGCGCCGGGGTCGGCGTCACCACTCTTCGACGCATCGAGCAGGGACGCGGCGGCACGATCGAGTCCCTCCTGCGCGTCGCACGGGCGCTGGGGGTGCTCGACCAGCTCACCGCGTCCGTCGACCCGCTGACGACCGACGTCGGACGACTCCGTGCCGCCGAGGCGCTGCCGGCTCGTGTCCGTCGTCGGCAGCCGTCGTGAGCGGGCATCCCGTCCGGGTCTGGGTGAGCGACCGTGGGACGGACGTGGACGCCGGAACCCTGTACGCGCACCGGCGCGGCCGGACCGAGTCCGCCACCTTCGTCTACACCTCGTCCTTCGTCGCGCGCCCCGGTGCGTACGAGCTGGACCCGACGCTGCCGCTGAGCACGGCACCGACGCAGACCCCGGTCGGCACGCGCCTGTTCGGAGCGCTGAGCGACTGCGCACCGGACCGCTGGGGACGCACGCTCATCTCGCGGGCGGAGGCACGGACCGCACGCCAGGAGGGGCGTGCGGCGCGCACGCTCGGCGAGATCGACTTCCTGCTGGGAGTCCGTGACGACCTGCGTCAGGGTGCGCTGCGGTTCAGCGTCGACGACGGCCCCTTCCTCGCGACGGACGACACCGGCGTCCCCGCGCTCACCGACCTGCCCGAGCTCATGGCGCTCGCCGACGCCGCCGAGCGCGACGACGCGCCGCTCCCGGACCTGAGACGGCTGCTCCGAGTGGGCAGCTCCCTCGGCGGAGCCCGCCCGAAGGCCCACGTCATGACCCCCGAGGGCCGGGTCGCCATCGCCAAGTTCCCCTCGGCCGCGCACGACACGTGGAACGTCATGGCCTGGGAGAAGGTGGCCCTCGAGCTGGCCGCCCGTGCGGGGATCGACGTCCCCGCATCGCGGCTGCTGCGGCTTGCCGGGCGGCACGTGCTCGTCGTCGAACGGTTCGACCGCACCCCTGCAGGCCACCGCGTCGGCTACGTCAGCGCGATGACGATGCTGGAGGCCACCGACGGCGAGCAGCGCAGCTACCTCGACATCGCCGAGGTGATCGAGGAACGATCGTCCCGCACGGGCCGAGACCTGGCCGAGCTGTGGCGCCGCCTCGTGCTCAGCATCCTGGTCAGCAACACCGACGACCACCTGCGCAACCACGGGTTCCTGCACGCCGGGGGCACGTCGTGGCACCTCGCACCCGTGTTCGACATCAATCCCCAGCCCGAACCCGGCCCGACGCACCTGTCGACGTTCGTCGACAGCGCCGACGACGCCGCGACGATCGGACTGGCGCTCTCGGTCGCGCCGGCGTTCCGCCTCTCTCCGTCGGCCGCGCGGCAGGTGCTCACGGAGGTGGCGGCGGCGGTCAGCGGCTGGCGCACGATCGCCTCGCAGTGGCTCCCCGCCAGCGAGATCGAGGCGATGGCACCGGCCTTCGCCGCGCTGGGCACCGTGCCGGACGCCATCGCCGGCTGACGGGGCGGTAGAGCAGAACAGCCCGGGCCTTGGGGGCCCGGGCTGCTGCCGATGTCGCGCGACATCGATCGGCGGAGACCCTGATGCGCGGTTGGAAACAACAGGCCTGGGGTCGCGTCCGGTCAGTCCTCCAGCGCGGCGAAGCTCCCGCACTGGAGGACCGACCGAACCGAGCGCGGCGCTTCACCCACGCGGCGGGTACGGGTCGTCCCCGTAGGTGCGCTCATCCTCGATGGTGCCGTCCATCCGGTGGATGATCAGCTGGCTGGGCTCGTTCCGACGGGCCACGCTGACTCCGGCGTTGATCGCCGAGGACTTCATGGCGTAGGTCGAGAGCGTCTGGGACGTGTGGGTGACGTGCCACTGGCTCGTCTTGTACACGACGTCGTAGCGCTTCCTGGCCATCTCACTTCTCCTTCCGGACGCCCTTGAACGGGCCTCCGCTCGTCTTGCCGTCCATGAAGCGGCCCGTCGAGCCGTCCCGCTTCGTGAAGATGCCGGTGCGCGGGTTGCGCGTCTGGGACCGGCCAGTCACCGCACCGCGGCGGAAGCCGCCGCCTGTGTTCTTTGCCATCTCTGACTCCTAACCTTGTTGCTCGACTGAAACAGTGCATCGACACCGTAGCACCGCGTGTTTCAGTACTGCAACACTGGATCGGCTGTCGTAGGATCGAGTCGTGGAGGACCCCCGACGATGAGCCCGACGATCGACTTGGCCCAACTGACCGGCGTGCTGGAGGCACGCATCACTGCAGACGACCTCTCGTGGAGACAGGCCGCCGGCAAGATCGGCGTGAGCCCGGCGCTGCTGTCACGCCTGCGCAACGGCCAACAGCCAGACCTGACGAGCTACGCGAAGATCGTGCGCTGGCTCGACATGTCCGCTGACGAGTTCCTGCGCACACCTGCTCCATCCGTACGCGGCGAGGCAGAGCAGAAGGAACTCACGAGTGAAGTGAGCGCGTTGCTTCGCGCTCGGTCAGACCTATCGGAGAGCGACAAGCGCTACCTCGAGGAGATCTTCCGAGCCACGCTTACGCACGTCCGCTCGGCCAAACGCGGCGAAGGGTAGCCCGTGGCAAGCAAGGCTTCCCTGCAGCGCCTCGCGGCGGAAGTACGTCGAGAGATCAACCTCAAGAACTCGGAACCGTTCGATCCGGGCCGGTGGTCCCAGGAGTACGGCGTGCCGATCCTCAGCCTGGGCGAGATTCCCGCCTCACCTGAGGCAAGAGACCGGTTCGCTCGGGACGCACCCGGCAAGTGGTCGGCGGCCACGATCCGCGACGGCAGCGGGCACGTGGTGATCTACAACCACAGTCACGCGCCTGTTCGCGTGCTCTCCAACCTCGCGCACGAGGTCGCACACCTCATCGCCGAGCACGAGCTGTCGGCTGCATGGATCGACTCGGATGGACGATGCAAGGGCTCGTCGATCGCACAGGAGCGTGACGCGGCTGAACTCGCAGGCGCTCTCCTCGTCCCGATGGAGCAAGCCAGGTACCTCGCGATGCGAGGAGCCGACCCGGGCGCCGTCGCGGCTCAGTACAACGTCAGCCTCAAGATGGCTACCTGGCGGCTCGACGCGTCAGGTGGGCGACGCATCGCTGAGCGCGCACGAGCCCGCCGTGCCGCAGCAACGCTGCCCTAGACCGATGGCCCCGACCGCATCGACGCCAACGGCAGGCTCACACTGCGCGCCGCCGGACGCCTGCACCACATCGGCATCGGCCGAACCCACGCCCGAACCCCCGTGATCATGCTCATCGCCGACCTCGACGTCAGAGTCGTCCACGCCATCACGGGCGAACTCCTCCGCGAGCTCACCCTCGACTGCCAACCCCAACACCACAACAGGCCGGCCCCCTGAGGGTCCGGCCTGTTGCCGATGTCCTGCGACATCACACGGCGGAGACGGTGGGATTTGAACCCACGGAAGGGTTGACCCCTTCACGGCCTTAGCAGGGCCGCGCACTAGACCTGGCTATGCGACGTCTCCAAGTACGGCGTCAGGGTACCGGCCTACGGGCGGTGCGACCAAAGTGTCTGCGGGGCGCGTCGTGGCGGCGGTCGCGCTCAGTGCTCGAAGCCCCACTCGCGGTCGGTGACCATGCGGGCGACGGCGAGGCCGACGGACAGCGCGGTGACGATGAGCGCGGCCTGGACGCCGTACTCGAGGGCCTGCGTCACGTCGCCGTTGGACAGGTGGTAGACGGCCCGGTACGCGGGGACGCCGGGCACCATGATCGTCACGGCGGGGACGTAGACGGTGATCCGCGGGATGTTCAGCCGGGGGGCGATCCACGCGGCGAGCAGGCCGACGAGGAACGCCGCGACGGCGGCGGATGCCTGCGGGGGCCAGGCCAGGTCGACCACGGCGACGATCCGCAGCACGTTGGGCACGGCGGCGACGCCGGCGGCGACGAGGGCCATGCGCCACGGGCTGTTGAACATCAGGGCGAAGCCGAGCACGCCGACGAACGACGCGAGCAGCCGCAGGGCCAGCAGCGGGCCGGGGGCGATCTCGATCGGCATCGGCGGGTCGGGGCGCAGCCCGACGACGATGGACACGGCCCAGACGGCGAAGGCCGCGGACACGAAGATCATGACCGCCCAGGTCAGGCGGGCGACCCCGGCGGAGAAGTCGAGGCGGGCGAGGTCGAGGGCGCCGGTGACGAGCGGGAAGCCAGGGACGAGGAAGAGGGCCGCGGCGACGTACCCGGTCTCGTGGACACCACCGGTGGCGCCGACGGCGTGGAGCACCTGGACGAAGCCCAGGTACGCGGTGGCCGACAGCGTCGCGGCGAGCATGGTGACGCCGAACTGGTTGAGCCCGCGGTGCAGCAGCGTGCGGCGCAGGGCCTGGCCGAGGCCGGCGCCGACGAACGCACCGAGCACCTCGATGGGCCCGCCGTTGTTGAGGAACGCGAACGCCGCGCAGGCGATGGCCGCCCACAGGCCGTTGAGCACCACCGGGTACAGGGGCGGCTTGGCGGCGATGCGGTCGATCTCGGCGCTGACCTGCTCGACCGTGACGGGCGCCTGCGCCTCGACGCGCTGGGCGAGCAGCTCGAGCTCGGCGAGGCGGTCGGTGTTGACGCCGACGGTGCGGGACTCGGTGACCTCGGTGCGGAACGAGCGGCCGCGGTGCGAGGTCGTGGTGATCTCCGTGAGGGTCACGTGCGCCTCGTGCCGCTCGATGCCGAGCGCGCGGGCCACGCGGGCCATGGAGGCCTTGACGCGGTAGGAGCCGGTGCCGGCGGACAGGCTGAGCCGTCCGACGCGCAGCACCGTGCCCGAGCGTCGGATGAGCTCGAGCTCGTCGTCGTCCGGTGTCCTGGGCACGGGCCCATCATGGCGCCGCCCGCAGCCCGGCGGCAGGACGTCGGCCCCACCCCGGGCCCGGCGCGGTGCGAGACGCGTCACGTCCCGCGTTTCCGGCCCGTGAACTCTCGCCGGTCACCCTTGCCGCGGGCGGGGGCGGTGCGGGACCGTGGGCCCACTTGGTCGATCGACCAAGATTGTCGGACGGGGAGAGACCGTGACCGCACGCCGCACCGCCGTCGTCACCGGCGCCAGCTCGGGCCTCGGCGCCGGGATCGCCCGGGCCCTGGCTGCCCAGGACCACGACGTCGTGCTGGTCGCGCGCCGCGCGGACCGGCTGGAGGCCCTCGCCGACGAGCTGCGGGCCGCGCACGGGGTGGCCGCGCACGTCGTCGCCGTCGACCTCGCGGACCCCGCCGGGGCCGCCCGGGTCGCCGAGGCGGTCGGGCACCTGTCCCCCGACGTCCTGGTCAACGCCGCCGGGTTCGGCACCGCGGAGAACCTCGTCGACGAGGACCCCGCACGCATCGCCGAGGAGGTGGACGTCAACGTCCGGGCGCTGACCGTGCTGACGCGCCTGCTGCTGCCGTCGCTGCTGGCCTCGCCCGCGGGCCTGCTCGTCAACGTGTCCAGCACCGCGTCGTTCCAGCCGGTGCCGGGGCTGGCCGTCTACGCCGCGAGCAAGGCGTACGTGACGTCGCTGACCGAGGCGGTCTGGGCCGAGACCCGCGGCACGGCGCTCACGGTCGTGTGCCTGTGCCCCGGGCCGGCGGACACCGAGTTCTTCCAGGTCGCGGGCACCGACCGGTTCAAGGTCGGACAGGTCGTCACGGTCGAGCAGGTCGTCGACGTCACGATGCGCGCCGCCCGCGGCCGGGGCCCGCGGCCGACCGCGGTGGTCGGGTGGCGCAACCGCGTGACGTCCGTGCTCACGCCGCGGCTGCCGCGCCGGCTCGTGCTCACGGTGACGGCGCGCCTGACCGGTGCGTCCGCGCCGCGCGAGGCACCCGTGCCCGTCGGGGACGGGACGCCGTGACCGCGCGCCGGAGCGTCGAGGAGCGGCGCGCCCAGCTCGTCGAGGCCGCGGTGCGCGTGATCGCCCGCGACGGCGTCGCCGGCGCCTCGACGCGGGCCGTGACCACCGAGGCCGGCATCCCGCTGGGCCAGCTGCACTACGCCTTCGGCACCCGTGAGGCGCTGCTCGACGCGGTGATCGCGCACGTCACCGACACCGAGCGGATCGCCGTGCAGCACGCGCACGTGCCGCCCGGCGCGACGGGCCGCGACGCCCTCGCGCACCTGCTGCGCACCGGGTTCGAGGGGTACCTCGACCTGCTCGCCGCGGACCCGGCGCGCGAGACCGCGCTGCTCGACCTGTTCGTGCACAGCCTGCGCCGGGGCGACGCCGCGCCCGTGCCGCAGTACGTCACCTACTACGACGTCGCCGCCGAGACGCTCGCGCACGCCGCCGCCGTGACCGGGTGCACGTGGCGCGTCCCGCCCGCCGACGCCGCCCGCATGCTCGTCGTCACCCTCGACGGGCTGACCACGACGTGGCTGGCCGACCGCGACGACGCCGCCGCCCGCCGCGCCGCGGCCCTGCACGCCGACCTGCTCGCCGGCCTGGCCGACCCCACGCCCGCACCCGAAGGAGACGACCGTGCTCACTGACCTGGACCCCCGCGTGAGCGCGCACGTCAACGCGCACGCCGTGCTCGGCGCGATCCCCGCGCTCGTGGACCTCGCGCCCGACGCGCAGGCCCTGCTGAACGGGCTGCGCGCCCCGGTGGTGCTGCGCGTCGTCGCGCGCGGCGGGCCGAGCCTGACGCTGACCTTCCGGGCAGACGGTGTCGCGCCCGGGGCGGACGCCGCCGCGCAGGCCCGTCGCGCCCGCCGCGTCACGCTGCTGACCGTCTCCCCCGAGCACCTCAACGGCGTCGTCGCCGGCACCGCGCAGCCCGTGCCGATCGGCAGCCCGGCCGGCCTGGGCTTCCTCACCCGCGTGTTCGTGCCGATGAGCGCGCTGCTCGCCCGGTACCTGCGCCCCACGCCCGACGACCTCGCCGACCCCGCGTTCGCCCGCGCGTCGACCCTGCTGACGCTGACGGTCGCCGTCGCCGCGATCGCCGTGGTCGGCAACGAGGACCGCTCCGGCCGGTACTCCGCCGCGCACATGGCCGACGGCGCCGTGGACCTCGAGGTCGGCGACGAGCTGCGCTACCGGCTCGTGGCCCGCGACCACCACCTCGTCGTCGACCCGTCGCCGACCGGCCCGCCGCGGGCCGCGCTGCGGTTCGCCGACCTCGGCGTCGCGGGCGACGTGCTCACCGGCCGGTCGTCGGCCATGGCGTGCATCTGCGACGGCTCGCTCGCGATGCGCGGCTACATCCCCCTCGTCGACAACGTCTCGCGGATCCTCGACCGCGCCGGCCACTACCTCGGAGAGTGAGCGCCGCCATGACCACGCCCTACACGTACGAGAAGAGCCGGGCCGCGTTCGCCCGCGCCACCCGCGTCATCCCGTCCGGCATCTACGGCCACCAGGGCCCGTCGGAGGGCGTGTACGTGCCCCGCGAGGCGTTCCCGCTGTTCTCGGCGCGCGCCGAGGGCTCGCGGTTCTGGGACGTCGACGGCAACGAGTTCATCGACTACATGTGCGGCTACGGCCCCAACGTCCTCGGGTACCACGACCCCGACGTCGACGCCGCCGCGCAGGCCCAGGCGAAGCTCGAGGACGTCGTGACCATCCCGTCGACCGTCATGGTCGACTTCGCCGAGCTGCTCGTCGACACCGTGGCCAGCGCCGACTGGGCGTTCTTCGCGAAGAACGGCGGCGACACCACCACCCTCGCGGTCATGACGGCGCGCGCCGCGACCCGTCGCAAGAAGATCGTGCTGTTCGGCGGGTACTACCACGGGGTCGCGCCCTGGGCGCAGAAGCTCGACTACCCCGGGGTGCTCGAGGAGGACGTCGCGCACGTGCTGCACGCGCCGTGGAACGACCTGGCCGCGCTGCGCCGCCTGTTCTCCGAGCACCGCGGGCAGATCGCGGGCCTGGTCGCCCAGCCGTACATGCACGGCAACTTCGTCGACAACGTGCTGCCCGACCCCGGGTTCTGGCAGGGCGTGCGGCGTCTGTGCGACGAGCACGGCGTCGTCCTCGTCGTCGACGACGTGCGCGCCGGCTGGCGCCTCGACATCGCCGGCTCCGACCACTTCTACGGGTTCGAGGCCGACCTCATCTGCTTCTGCAAGGCCCTCGCCAACGGCTACAACGTGTCCGCGCTGTGCGGCAAGGACTCCCTCAAGGACGCCGTCTCGTCCCTGACGTACACCGGCTCGTACTGGATGAGCGCCGTGCCCTTCGCCGCCGGGATCGCCACCATCACCAAGCTGCGCGACACCGACGCCACCACCCGGTTCCGCGCCCTCGGCACCCGTCTCACCGACGGCCTCGTCAGCGCGGCCCGCGAGCACGGCTTCACGCTCGTCGCGTCCGGCGAGCCCGCCCTGTTCTACCTGCGCCTCGCCGACGACGACTCCCTCGGCCTGCACCAGGCGTGGATCGCCCAGATGGTCCGCCGCGGCGCCTTCCTCACCTCCCACCACAACCACTTCGTCAACGCCGCCCTCACCGAGGCCGACGTCGACCGCACCGTCGAGATCGCCCACGAGGCCTTCACCGCCGTCCGCGCCGACCGCCCCCTGCCCGTGAGGGTGTGACGCCTGACAGCACCGCCGCTAGCCCTCCGGGCCGTCGACGCGGTCGCGGGCGCGGTCGGCGGCGGAGGTGGCGCGGTCCAGGGTGCGCTGCGCGACGCGGACGGCCTTCTCCTGCTGGCGGGCGTGCTGCTGGGCGGTGACGAGGCGCTCGTCGGCGCGCGGCAGCGCGGAGCGGGCCTCGGCGAGGCGGCGGCGGACGTCCGCGAGCGCGCGGACCAGGTCCTCCTCGGCGCGGTAGGCCTCCTCGGAGGCGCGCTGCGCGTCCTCGAGGTCCCGGCGGGCGTCCTGGTCGGCGCGGGCGGCGTCGTCGTACCGGGTGCGGGCCTGCGCGAGGGTGTCCTCGGCGGCGGCGAGGGCCTCGGCGGCGCGGGCGCGCTCGCGCTCGGCGCGTTCCCGGTCGCGTGCGGCCCGGAGGCGCTCCTGCTCGGCGCGGCGGGTGGTGGCGTCGCCGCTCCGAGGGGTTGCGGGTCGTCCGGCGGGGCCGTCGGCGGCGGGTGGGGCGTCGTCGTCGGACGTGGTGGTGCCCTCGGTGCCGGACCGGCGACCAGGCGACGCGACGTCGACGTCCTGCTCGGCAGCGCCGTCGGAGCCCGTGCCGTCGGAGCCCGTGCCGTGAGGGCTCGCGCCGAAGCCGACGTGCTCCTGGGCGTGGGTCAGGGCGCCGGAGGTGACGGCCTGCGCGGCTGCGGGGTCGAGGAGGGCCGCGGTAAGGGTGCGCTCGACCTCCTGCGCGGCCGCGTCGGAGACCTTCTGCCCGGCGGCGGACGCGAGCCGGCGGGCCTGCTGGGCGAGGCCGGCGACGAGCTTGCGGCGCTGGGTGGTGAGCTCGCGCAGCGCGGGGCCGTCGAGGGTGCGCTCGGCCTCGCGCAGGCCCTCGCCGACGGCGCGGACCTGGTCGGCGAGCGAGGGGTCGTCGCGGACGAGGAGGTTGACGGCCCAGGCGGCGACGGTGGGCTTGCGCAGGGCGGCGATGCGGGCGGCGAGGTCGCGGTCGCCGGCGGTGCGCGCGGCGCGGGCGGCGGCGTCGCGGCGGGCCACGAAGTCGCCGAGCGGGCCGCCGTACAGGTCGTCGACGGCGTCCTCCCAGGCACCCATCGCCCCAGCGTGCCCGAGCACGGGCGGCGGGGCGCCCCGGCGCGCGGGCATGATCGGGGCATGGACCCGAGCCGCTGCCCCTGCCTGAGCGGTCTGCCGTACGCGGAGTGCTGCGGGCCGCTGCACGCGGGGCGGGTGGCGGCGGGCACGGCGGAGCAGCTCATGCGCTCGCGCTACAGCGCGTTCGCGGTGGGTGACGCGGACTACCTGGGCCGCACGTGGCACCCGTCGACGCGGCCGGCGGACCTGACGCCCGACCCGGACCTGCGCTGGTACCGGCTCGACGTGGTGATGACGCGGGCGGGCGGGCCGACGGACGACCACGGCGTGGTGGAGTTCCGTGCGTTCTACCGGCACCCGGACGGGCCGGGGTCGTTGCACGAGGTGAGCCGGTTCGTCCGGGAGCGCGGTGCGTGGCTCTACGTCGACGGGGCCGTGGACGGTCGCTGACCGACCGGTCGGTCAGTGCCGGGGTGCCCGGGTGGGCAGCCAGCGGTTGCCGTAGCGACGGGTGAGGCTGCCGTCGGTGGTCTCGGCGAGCTCGTCGAGGCGGCTGAGCACGGCCCAGGCGACCTTGCGGGCCTGCCCGTCGCCGGGGACCTCGAAGCGCACGGTGACGCGGGCCTGGCCGCGGACGACGCCGAGGTCGAAGGACTCGACGGTCGCGCCGGGGCGGGCGGCGTCGACGGCGGCGGGGAGCACGTCGGGGGCGGCGGTGCCGGGTCGCAGGAGGCCGATCGCGGCGGTCACGCGGTACGACGGCACGCGCCCAGCCTGCCACCCGCCGCGCGGCGTCCCGCATCGTGAGACGGATGCGGGAACCGGGCGCGAGACGTGCTGGCATCGGGCCATGACCAGCGCGCCCGTGCACCACGCGACCACCGTCGCGTGTCGCCGCTGCTGTCGTCGCTGAGCGCTCCCGCGCCGGCCCCCGCCCGACCCCGCGTCCCCTGACGCGCCCGTCCGGCCCCTCGTCCCTCGACGAGCCCCCCGCCACCACCCGTGGCAGACTCCCGCACCACCCAGCGAAGGACTCCCATGCGTCGCCGTCTGATCCCTGCCCTGCTCGCCGCCAGCACCCTCGCGCTCGGCCTGGCCGCCTGCTCCACCGCCGACGAGGCCGCCCCGACCGCCACCTCGGGCGGGCAGGACGACTCCCTGACCTCCGTGCAGGAGGCGGGCGTCATCGTCTTCGGCACCGAGGGCACGTACCGCCCGTTCTCGTACCACGAGGACGGCTCGGGCGAGCTGACCGGCTTCGACGTCGAGATCGCGCGTGCCGTGGCCGCCGAGCTCGGCGTCGAGGCGCAGTTCGAGGAGACCCAGTGGGACGCGATCTTCGCGGGCCTGGAGTCGGGCCGCTTCGACGCGATCGCCAACCAGGTCTCCATCACGCCCGAGCGCGAGGAGGCGTACACGTTCTCCGCGCCGTACACCTTCAGCCGCGGCGTCGTCGTGGTGCCCGAGGACGACACGTCGATCACGTCGTTCGCCGACCTGGACGGCAAGACCACCGCGCAGTCGCTGACGAGCAACTGGTACACGCTCGCCGAGGAGTCCGGGGCGAACGTCGAGGCCGTCGAGGGCTGGGCGCAGGCCGTCGCCCTCGTGCAGCAGGGGCGGGTCGCCGCGACGATCAACGACGAGCTGACGTTCCTCGACCACGAGACGCAGACCGGCGGTGACGGCCTGAAGGTCGCCGCCGAGACCGAGGACGTGTCGCGCCAGGCGTTCGCGTTCGCCGCCGGCTCGCAGGAGCTGGCCGACGCGGTCGACGAGGCCTTGGCCTCGCTCGCCGAGGACGGCACGCTCGCGGAGATCTCGCAGACGTACTTCGGCGCCGACGTCACCCAGGAGTAGCCGACAGTGGAGGCACCGGACTGGGGGCTGGCGGCGTCGTCGCTGCTGCCGATGATCAGCGGCGCCGTCCGCGGCACCATCCCGCTCGCGCTCGTGTCGTTCGCGGGCGGGATGGTGATCGCCGTGGCCGTGGCGCTCATGCGGCTGTCGCGGCGGCGGGTCGTGTCCTGGCCCGCGCGCGCCTACGTGTCCGTGGTCCGGGGCACGCCGCTGCTGGTGCAGCTCTTCGTGATCTTCTACGGGCTGCCGTCGATCGGTCTGCTCATCGACCCGTGGCCGAGCGCCGTCATCGCGTTCTCCATCAACGTCGGCGGGTACGCCGCGGAGATCGTGCGCGCCGCGATCCTCTCGGTGCCCCGCGGGCAGTGGGAGGCCGCGTACGTCGTCGGCATGTCGCACCGCACGGCGCTGGTGCGCGTGATCCTCCCGCAGGCCGCCCGGGTGTCCGTGCCGCCGCTGTCCAACACGTTCATCTCCCTGGTCAAGGACACCTCGCTCGCCTCGCTCATCCTGGTGACCGAGCTGTTCCGCGAGGCCCAGCAGATCGCCGCGTTCAGCCAGGAGTTCATGGCCCTGTACGTGCAGGCCGCGGCCCTGTACTGGGTGATCTGCCTGGCGCTGTCCGCGGTGCAGGGCCGGCTCGAGACGAGGCTGGAGCGTCATGTCGCGACCTGAGGACCACCCCGTCGAGGACGCCCCGACGGCGGACGAGCCGCTGCTCACCGTCACCGGGGTGCGCAAGGCCTTCGGCAGCACGCAGGTGCTCGACGGCGTCGACCTGACCGTGCACCGCGGCGACGTCGTCGCCGTCATCGGC
Source organism: Cellulomonas sp. SLBN-39 (assembly GCF_006715865.1). Taxonomy (NCBI): domain Bacteria; kingdom Bacillati; phylum Actinomycetota; class Actinomycetes; order Micrococcales; family Cellulomonadaceae; genus Cellulomonas; species Cellulomonas sp. SLBN-39. The sequence goes on from NZ_VFOA01000001.1 coordinate 1,046,007, forward strand.
GCGTCCGGCTCCGGCAAGACGACCCTGCTGCGCTGCCTCAACGGCCTGGAGACCCCCGACGCCGGCGTCGTCGCGATGTCCGGCGGGCCCCGCGTCGACTTCGCGACCCGCCCGCCGCGACGTGCCGTGCACGCGCTGCGCGACCGGTCCGGGATGGTGTTCCAGCAGCACAACCTCTTCCCGCACCGGACGGTGCTGCAGAACGTCACCGAGGGTCCCGTCGTCGTGCAGAAGCGGCCCGCCGCGGAGGCCGTCGCCGAGGCCGAGGCCCTCCTCGCGCGCGTCGGGCTGGCCGACAAGCGCGACGCCTACCCGGCCCAGCTCTCCGGCGGGCAGCAGCAGCGCGTCGGCATCGTCCGCGCCCTGGCCCTGCACCCCGACCTGCTGCTCTTCGACGAGCCGACGTCCGCGCTCGACCCCGAGCTCGTCGGCGAGGTCCTCGGCCTCATCCTCGAGCTCGCACGCGAGGGCTGGACGATGGTGATCGTCACCCACGAGCTGCAGTTCGCCCGCGAGGTCGCGGACACCGTGGTGTTCGTCGACCAGGGCCGGGTGCTGGAGCAGGGCCCGCCCGACCAGGTGCTCCGCGAGCCCGTCGAGGAGCGGACCCGCCAGTTCGTCCGGCGCCTCCTGCACCCGTTCTGACGGAGCCTGGACACCGCACCGGCACCCGGAGGAGCATGCGGACGTCCAGGACGTCGCGCACCGGGGGGTCGGCCATGCCGGACAGGAAGAAGTCGTTCGACGACCTGGACGAGGCCGTCCAGGTCGCCGCGAAGGACGCGCAGCACGACGGGACCGTGGACCCGATGGGCTACGGCGGGGGCGGCGGCGCCTGATGCCCGAGTCCTGGGGTGGTCTGGTCGCGCTGCTCGGCCTGGTCACCCCCGGGCTGGTCTACCGGGCACGCCGCGAGCGGCGGCACCCCGCCCGGCGCGAGACCGCCTTCCGGGAGACCGCGGGGATCGCGCTGGCCAGCCTCGTGCTCACCGGCGCCTCGCTCGTCGTCGTCGGCGCCCTGGCGGAGGTCGTCCCGTGGCTGCCCGACGTCGGGCGCTGGCTGACGGAGCCGTCGTACGGGGGCGAGCACTACCGGCAGGTCGCGGTCTTCGTGCTGCTCGTCGTGGGCCTCGCCTGCGGTCTGGCCGTCGGCGCCGACCAGGTCGAGGCCGCCACGGCGCACCGGCGCGCGTCCCGGCCGGGCGGCCAGGACGACACCCCGACCAGCACCCGGCAGCGCCTGACCGGCATCCACGCGATGCGGCGCGCGACCACGACCGAGGTCCCCGCGGGCGCCCGCACGTGGCTGTGGGTGGCGCTCGACGACGGCACGCACCTCAAGGGCCTGCACCGCGGCTCCGACGCCGGGGAGACCGACGGGGCCCCGGAGATCCTGCTCGGCCACCCGCTGCGCTGGGCGGCCCCGGCCGCGGCCGGCGCACCGCTGGTGTGGACCGAGCTGCCCGGCGTGTGGGACTCCGTCGTCGTGCCGCGCGGGCGCGCCCAGTTCGTGGTCGTGGAGTACCTCGACGCCGACGGCAACGCCGTGCACCCCACCGGGCCGGAGGGCACGCCGCGCGGCTGAACCGCGGCACCACGCCGGACGGACCCGGCAGGATCGCCCCATGGCAGCAGCGCAGCTCCCCACCCTCGACGGCAGCGCCCCGCACGCGCGCGGCGTCGTCCACCTCGGCGTCCCCTACGCCGAGCGGTCCGGTCGCACCCTGCACCTGCAGGTGCTGTGGCCGCCGCTGGAGGACGAGGACTCCCCCGCCACGTTCCCCACGGTCGTGTACGTGCAGGGCTCCGGCTGGCGCGAGCAGATGCTCGGACGCACGCTCCTCGAGCTCGGCGAGCTCGCCCGCCGCGGGTACGTCGTCGCGGTCGTCGAGCACCGGCCGTCGGTGGTCGCACCCTTCCCCGCCCAGGTCCAGGACGCCCGCAGCGCCGTGCGGTTCCTGCGCGAGCACGCCACCACCTACCGCGTCGACCCCGCGTGGATGGTCCTGGCCGGCGACTCCTCCGGCGGCCACACCGCGGTGATGACCATGCTCACCGACGGCGACCCTGCGTACTCCGACGAGCCGACCCCCGAGCCGCTCGGCCTGCGCGCCGTCGTCGACCTGTCCGGCCCCACCGACATCGCCCACCTCGACCCCGACCCGACGAGCACCGCGCACACCGCCCCCGACAGCCCCGAGGGCCTGCTGCTCGGCGGCGTCGACGTGCGGGACTACCCCGACCGCGCGGCCGCGGCCACGCCGATGACGCACGTGCGCCCCGCGTCCGAGGTCACGCTGCCGCCGCTGCTGATCCTGCACGGCGACGCCGACGACGTCGTGCCGTTCGGGCACAGCGTGCTGCTGCACGACGCCCTGCGCGACGCCGGCCACCGCGTGACCCTCTACCGGCTGACCGGCGCGGGCCACGGCACCGGCGGGTTCTGGGCACCGGCGACCCTCGACGTCGTCGACGCCTTCCTGCGCACCGCGACGGCGTGATCGCGGGGTGTGGCGGAGGGCAAGGGATTCGAACCCTTGAGTACGGGGTCACCGCACTAACGGTTTTCAAGACCGTCGCTTTCGGCCGCTCAGCCAGCCCTCCTGGCTCGCGGGACCCTAGCAGAGCACCCGCTGCCCGGCCCGGGCGGCGCACGACCGAGCACGGTTCACCCGGGACGTGGCCGGCGCCGGCTGGCGGCCGACGCGCGGGCCTGCCCACACTGGCCGCGCAGCGCCGCAGGGGGCGACGCCGCACCCAGGGGGAACCATGCGCACCACCACCGCGGCCGCCGTCCTCGTCGCCGGCGTCTGCGCGACGCTCGTCGCCGGACCGGCCCACGCCGCCGGACCGGGACCGTCGTGCGGCGACACGCTCACGCAGGACACCGTCCTCACCGCGGACCTGACCTGCGCCGCGGGCGACGGGCTCGTCCTGTCACCGGGCGTGACGCTCGACCTCGGCGGCCACGCGCTCACCGGCCACGGCCGGTCCGCCGGGTCCGGCGTCGTCGCTCCGGCGCAGGGGGTCGTCACGGTCACCAACGGCGTCGTCCGCGGGTGGCACCGGGGCATCACCGCCCACGAGGCCCCCGGCGCGCCGGCGCCGGAGGGGCTCGGCGGCACGCTCTACGTCGACCGGGTGGTCGTCGAGGACACGACCTACGGGATCCGGGCGCGCGGGCGCGTCGACGGGCAGCACAAGCGGGTCGTCGTCGACCGCTCGACCATCCGTGGCGACGGCAACGGCACGGGCATCCTCGTCCACCACGGCACGGTCGACGCCCGCCGCAGCACCGTGCAGCGCCACGCCGTCGGGATCCAGGCGGGCGAGTCGCGGGTGACGCTGAGCCGGTCCGTCGTGCGGGACAACGGCACGGGTGCCGCCACCGAGCAGACCCGCCTGGAGATCACGTCCTCCTCCCTCGTCGGGAACCGGTTCGGCGTCTACACGAGCTACGCGGACGACCTCTTCGTCAGCCACGCGGAGCTGCTGCACAACGGGCGCGGGCTCTTCCTCGCAGCCTCCGACGGCACTGCACGCGTGCAGGACACGACGTTCGCGGGCAACGAGGTCGGCATCGACCAGACGGGCAACCTGGCCCTCGTGCGGCGGGTGACGTTCCGCGAGAACGGCACCGGGTACCGCGTCGCGGCCGGCGCCTGGGCGGGGCCGTGGCAGCAGATGAGCGAGGTCGTCGACAGCACGTTCACCGGCGGCGGGGACGGGCTCGTCTCGGCCCAGGAGGGGCTGCGGGTCGGCGGCAACCGGGCGTCGGACAACACCGGTCGCGGCATCCACGCCCCCGGCGCCGCCGACCTCGGCGGCAACATCGCGTCGGGCAACGGGACCGAGCCGCAGTGCGTCGGGGTCTCCTGCACGCCCGGCGGCTGACCGGGCCCGCCTCGCCCAGGCGTCCCCGTCCTGGCGCGCCTACCCTGGCAGGGCGGCGTCGCAGGGGGCGGCGCGCACCCAGGGGGACACCGCCATGCGCACTTCCACCACCCTGCCTGCACTCGTCCTGGCCGTCGGCGCGACGCTCGCCGCGGGCCCCGCGCAGGCCGCACCGGGGCCCGCGTGCGGGGACACGCTCACGCAGGACACCGTCCTGACCCGCAACCTCACCTGCCCGTCCGGCGACGGGCTGTGGCTCGAACCCGGCGTCACCCTCGACCTCGGCGGCAAGGTGCTCGCCGGGCACGACGGCGGCAGCGGCGTCGTCGCCCCGTCCACGGGCGACGTCGCGATCGTCAACGGCGTCATCGCCGGCTGGGGCACCGGGGTGACGGGCTGGGACCCCGGACAGGACGAGACCGGCGCCTGGCCGGAGCTGAGCGGGACGGTGCTGCTGGACGGGGTCGTCATCCGCGGGGCCCGCATCGCCGTCTGGGCCTCAGGACGCCTCTACAGGTCCGAGCACAAGCACGTCGACATCGTCCGCTCGACCCTCCGGAACAACGTCTTCGGGCTCATGGCGTTCGGCGGTTCGGCGAGGTTCGACCGGTCGACGGTCCGCGACAGCCGCTACGGCGTCTTCGGCCGGCAGGCGACCATCGCCCTGGACCGGTCCGTCGTACGGGGCAACACCGTCGGCTACTGGAGCACCGGCGAGACCACGCTCACGCTCACGTCGACGGCGCTCCTCTTCAACACGAGAGGGCTGTCCCCCGCCGATGGCGACGTCATCACCATCGACAGCTCGGACGTGCGGGGCCACGACCTCGCGCTCGACCTTGCGGGGCGGGGCGCCTCGGTCGAGCTGACCGCAACCACCCTGACCCGCAACGAGGTCGCGGTGCACGCCTCCGACTCGTTGCGCGTGGAGGGATCGACCTTCCACGAGAACGACGTCGCCGTCACGGTCACGGACGGCGGTTCCGGCGGCGTGGCAGATCCCGTCGAGGTCGTGGGCTCGACCTTCTCGGACGGGGGCGACGGGCTGGTCGCCGAGGTCCCCGGCGTCCGCGTGGGCGGGAGCACGGCGACGGGCAACGCACGCCACGGGATCCACGCCCCCGGTGCCATCGACCTCGGCGGCAACACCGCCTCAGGGAACGGGACCGAGCCGCAGTGCGTCGGGGTCTCCTGCACCCCGGGCGGCTGACGAGACGTTTTCACCCGGGCGAACCGGGGCATCGGGGACTTTCCGCCCCGCGCGGGCCGGACCACACTGGCGACGCGACGCCGCAGGGGGCGGCGCGCGCCCAGGGGGACACCGCCATGCGCACTTCCACCGCCCTGCCCGCACTCGTCCTGGCCGTCGGCGCGACGCTGGCCGCAGGCCCCGCGCACGCCGCACCGGGGCCCGCGTGCGGGGACACCCTCACGCGGGACACCGTGCTCACCCGCAACCTCACCTGCCCGTCCGGCGACGGCCTCTGGCTCGCCCCCGGCGTGACCCTCGACCTCGGTGGCAAGGTGCTCGCCGGGCACGACGGCGGCAACGGCGTCGTCGCCCCGCCCTCGGGCGACGTCACCGTGACCAACGGCGTGATCGCCGGGTGGCGCACCGGCCTGACGGCGGACGACCCCGGGTACGACCCGGAGACGGGCGAGTGGGTCGAGCTCGGCGGCACGGTCCACGTGGACCGCGTCGTGCTGCGCGACAACGGCACGGGCATCGACGGCACGGGGCGGCTCTACGGGCAGAAGAAGCTGTTCACCGTGGACCGCTCGACGCTGCGGGGCAACGTCACGGGGTTCGCCACGACCGGCGGGTACGGGTCGTTCCACCGCACGACGCTGCGCGACAACGGGGTGGCGCTCTACGCCAACACCGGCGGCGTCGCGGTGAGCCGGTCGGTCCTGCGCGACAACGACTACGCCTTCTCCGGCGGCGGCGAGTCCGGGATCACCGTCACGTCGACGGCCGTGCTCGACAACCGCATCGGCTTCCAGGCGTGGTTCATGGACTCCGTCGAGATCACCCGGTCCGAGGTCCGCGGTCACGACGTCGCGCTCGACATCGCCGGCGACGCCGGCTACACGAAGGTCCACGACACGACGCTGACCGGCAACGACGTGGCGGTCGACGTGCAGGGCAGCCCGTTCGAGGTGCGACGCTCGACGTTCCGGAAGAACGGCGTGGCCGTCCGCTCCGCCGAGAACTCCTGGCCCGACGCCCCGTTCGACCGCACCGCCGAGGTCACGGGCAGCACGTTCGCGGACGGCGGTGACGGTCTCGTGTCGCAGTTCGCGGGCATGAAGGTGGGCGGCAACACGGCGACGGGCAACACGGGCCGCGGCATCCACGCGCCGGGTGCACAGGACCTCGGCGGCAACACCGCGCGCGGCAACGGCACCGAGCCGCAGTGCGTGGGCGTCGTGTGCGCCCCGGCGGGCTGAGGGACGCGTTTCACCCGGGAATCGCGCGATCCGGGACTTACCACCCTGGCGCGGACGTGGTCACACTGGCGACGCAGCGTCGCAGGGGGCGACGTGCACCCAGGGGGACATCGCCATGCGCACTTCCACCGCCCTGCCCGCGCTCGTCCTGGCCGTCGGTGCGACGCTCGTCGCCGGCCCGGTGCAGGCGGCACCGCCCGGTCCTGCGTGCGGGGAGCACCTGACCGTGGACACCGTGCTCACCCGCAACCTCACCTGCACGTCCGGCGACGGGCTCACGCTGGCGCCGGGCGTCACGCTCGACCTCGGCGGCAAGGTGCTCACCGGGCACGACGCCGGGCGCGGGGTCGTCGGGCCGCCCACCGGGGACGTGACGGTCACCAACGGCGTCGTGACCGGGTGGGGCACCGGGGTGACGGCCGACGACCTCACGGGCACCGACCCGGAGACGGGCGACGACCTGGAGCTCGACGGCACCGTCCGCGTCGTCGGCGTCGTGGTGCGGGACAACGGCACCGGCGTCGACGGCACCGGCCGGCTCTACGACAGCTTCAAGACGTTCGAGGTCGACCGGTCGACGCTGCGGGGCAACGGCACCGGGTTCTCCACGGTCGGCGGGTACGGCACGTTCACGCGCACGACGCTGCGGGACAACGACGTCGCCCTCTCCGCGAACACCGGCGGTGTGCGGCTGGAGCGCTCGGTGGTGCGCGACAACGGCACCGGGTTCGACAGCGGCGGCGAGGCGGGGATCGACCTGGTGTCGACCGCGTTCCTCGGCAACGACGTCGGGATCCGCACGGGGTTCATGGACTTCGTCACCGTCGAGCGGTCGGAGCTGAGCCGCAACGGCACGGCCATCGACCACGGGCCCGGCGGGTCGTACCTGCGGGTGCAGGACACGACGTTCGCGTCGAACGGCACGGGCGTGGCCGCGCACGGCGACGAGATGGCGATCACCGGCTCGACGTTCCGGAAGAACGACGTCGGCGTGTCCGTCGAGCCGGACAGCTGGCCCGACGCCCCGTGGGAGCGGGTCACCTCGATCGTCGGCAGCACCTTCGTCGACGGCGGCGACGGCCTGCTCTCGCAGTGGGAGGGCGCACAGATCGGCGACAACTCTGCGACCGGCAACGAGCGGTGGGGCATCCACGCCCCCGGCGCGGACGACCTCGGGCTGAACTCCGCGTCCGGCAACGGCAACGAGCCCCAGTGCGTCGGGGTGGTCTGCGCACCGACCGCGCCCTGAGGCCCACCGGTGCGCCTGCTGCCCCGCAGGCGCACCGGCCCACCCCGCCCCACCCCGGAGACCACCATGCGCATCACCACGGCCCTGCCCGGCCTCGCCCTGGTCGCGGTCGCGGCGCTCGGGGCGGGGCCCGCCCACGCAGCACCCGCGGGGCCGGCCTGCGGCGACACGCTCACCGTCGACACGGTCCTCACCGCCGACCTGACCTGCGCCGAGGGGGTCGGGCTGCGCCTGGGCCCGGGCGTCACGCTCGACCTCGACGGCCACGTGCTGCGGGGCGGGAGCCTGCGGCAGACCGGCGTCGTGGTGCCCGCGGGCGGCGACGTGACGATCACCGACGGCGTGATCACGTTCTGGGGCGCCGCCGTCGCCGACCACGTGTACGACGGGGACCCGGACGTCGGGGCGCCGGGACCGCTCGGCGGCACGGTCCACCTCGACCGGGTGGTCGTGCGGGACGGCCTCTACGGCGTCCGCACCGTCGCGCACGAGGACGGGTCCGCCACGACGGTGGACGTCGACCGCTCGACGTTCTCCCTGGTCACCGCCCCGCTCTGGATCGACGGCGGCGTGCTGGAGCTGCGGCGCTCGACGCTGCGCGACAACGGCTCCGCGATCGCCCTCCAGGGCGGTCGGGCGACGATCACGCGGTCGGTGCTGCGCTCCAACGACGGCGCCGTGAACGTCAGCGAGGGCGGCTCGGCAGTCGTCCGATCCACCGCCTTCCTCGGCAACGCCGCCGCCGTCGAGACGTGGTCGGGCGGGTCCGCCGACGTGCGCAGGTCGGAGATCCGGGACAGCACGACCGCGGTCCGGCTCAACGCGGGATCCGGGTCGACGGTCGTCACGGACGTCTCGATCACCGGCGGCAGCCGCGGGATCCAGGCCGAGGGCGGGACGCTCGTCGTCGAGCGCGTGCACCTTGCCGACCACACGGACGAGTCCGTGGTCCTCTTCGCTCCCCCGGCCGGGCAGGTGGCGTCGGCGCGGATCGTGAGGAGCACGTTCCACGACGGCGGTGACGGCGTCGTCTCGGCCTGGGGCGCCGGCCTGAGCCTTGGCGGCAGCACCGCGACCGGGAACGCCGGCTGGGGCGTCCACGCGCCCGGGGCCGTCGACCTCGGGGGCAACGCCGCCGGGGGCAACGGCCGCGAGCCGCAGTGCGTCGGGGTCGTCTGCGCCGCAGCGCCCTGACGGCCCGCCGCTGCCCGCCACCCGGCCGCCGGCGGGCTGCGCCGGACGTCAGGGGCGGCGGCAGGCCCGCTCGGCCGCGCCCCGACGGCGCAGGAGCCCGACGCCGACGACCGCCAGCGCGGCGAGCGCCATGGTCACCTGCTGCGGGGCGGCCGCGAGGAGGCCTGCGGCACCGACGACGCTCAGCCCGGACGCCGCGTCGCACGGGCCGCAGCCGAGCACGTCGGCGGCGCGCTGCCCGCGCGCGGGCACGTACCCGGCGAGCAGCACGGCACCGGCCACGGCCGTCAGCGCCACCACGACCGCCCACGCCGCGCCGGGCACGGGCAGTCCACCGCCCGCGGCCACCAGCAGCACGAGCAGCACGGGGACCAGCACGGCCCCGACCACGACCCGCCGGGGCGACGGCGCCCGCCGGGCCGCGCGTGCCGGTGGTGCGAGGACGTCCACCGTCAGCGCGCGGCCGTCTCGGCGGCGACCTGGCGCCGCACCTCGTCCATGTCGAGCGCGCGGGCCTGCTGCACGAGGTCCTCGAGCGCGGACGCCGGCAGCGCGCCGGGCTGCGAGAACAGCGGGATGCCGTCGCGGAAGATCATGAGGGTCGGGATCGACGAGATGCCGGCCGCTCCGGCGAGGGCCTGCTCCGCCTCGGTGTCGACCTTGGCGAACACCACGTCGGGGTGCGCCTGCGACGCAGCCTCGAAGACGGGCGCGAACATGCGGCACGGGCCGCACCAGGACGCCCACCAGTCGACGAGGACGATGCCGTCCTGCTGCACGGTGGCTGTGAAGGTCTCGGACGTGAGCTCGACGGTGGACATGGCCCCTCCTGGTGGTCGACGACGACGAGCATACCCCCCCGGGTATGCTCGCGTCGGGTGACGCTGCTGGCACCGCCCGCGCCGGGGCGCCCGTCAGGGCAGTCGCGAGACCGTCACCCAACCCGGGTCGCCGGTCACGTGCGCGAGCTCGTCGCACGTCAGCTCGATGGCCGACGCCGCGTCGCCGCACGCCGGGAAGACGCTCGCGAACCGCCGCAGCGACGTGTCGAGCCGCACCGTCGCGGACGGCGGGTTGCCGAACGGGCACACCCCGCCGGGGGCGTGCCCGGTGAGCTCCTCGACCTCGTCGCCGCCGAGCATCCGGGCCTTGACGCCGAACGCCGCCCGGAACGCCGCGTTGTCGACCCGCGCGTCGCCGGCGACCACGACGAGCAGGGCGGTCCCGGGCTCCGGACCGCGGAAGCTCAGGGTCTTGGCGATGCGCGCCGGCTCGACGCCCAGCGCCTGCGCCGCCAGCTCGACCGTCGCGCTCGACCGCTCCGTCACGATCACGTCGTCGGCGCGGCCGAAGCGCGCCAGGTGGGCCCGGGCGAGGTCGATGGACACGGGGCGACCCTAGACGACGAGCACCGGGTCGCCGCGGCACGCCCGTGGACGCGCCGACGGCCGCCTCCCGGGCGGGGAGGCGGCCGTCGTGGCGGAGCAGGAGGTCAGCGCGAGCGCAGACGCTCCATGGCGAGCTGCACGAGCGCGATGAGCGCCTGCTTGGTCGCCGCACGCGAACGCGCGTCCGTGTAGAGCACCGGCACGTGGGCGGGGATCGCGAGCGCCTCGCGCACGTCCTCGAGCTGGTGCTTGGCGATGCCGTCGAAGCAGTTCACGCCGACGACGAACGGGATGCCGCGCGACTCGAAGTAGTCGACGGCCGGGAAGCACTGGTCCAGACGGTCCGTGTCGACCAGGACGACGGCGCCGATCGCACCGCGCACCAGGTCGTCCCACATGAAGAGGAACCGGTCCTGGCCGGGCGTGCCGAACAGGTACAGCCACAGCTGGCCCGGCAGCGCGATGCGGCCGAAGTCCATCGCGACCGTGGTCGTGTTCTTGCGCTCGGTCTGGCCACCGGCGTCGTCGACGCCGACCGAGTGCTCGGTCATCGCGGCCTCGGTGTTCATGGGCTCGATGTCGGAGATCGACCCGATGAAGGTCGTCTTGCCGACGGCGAAGCCACCGGCGACGACGATCTTGACGACTGTGGGGGCAACTGCGCCGGCGTTCCCCGCCGGAGCGGCGACGGCGGCGTCAGAGGGCGGAAATGCCATTGAGAACACTCTCCAGCACGCTCAGGGACAGGGCGGGGGACTCACCGGTGTTGACCTCGACCGGCTGTGAGGTGTGCACGCGCACGTAGTTGGCGTCGGTGAGGTCGGACACGAGGATCCGTACCACACCGATCGGCAGGTGCAGCAGCGCACTGAGCTCGGCCACGGAGATGTAGCCGGCGGAGGCGTGCTGGATGATGGCCCGCTTCTCGGGCGGGAGGCCGGTACCCGCCACGGCGCCCGGCATGACCTCGACCAGTGCCTCCAGGGGCAGGTCGGACCGTGCAGAACGCACGCGGCCGCCGGTCACGGCGTAGGGCCGGACCGTGCGGGCCTCGTACTCGATGTGCTCGCTCATGTGCGAGGACCTGGCCTCAGGCCACCGGGGCGCGCGTGGCGCCGTCGACAGGGAGCTGGCCGCGCATCTCGGAGATGAGCTGCGGGGTCAGGGTGGCCTCGGTCCGCGAGACGAGCATCGCCATCTCGTAGCCGATGAGGCCGACGTCGCAGCTGGAGTCCGCCACGACGGCGAGGACGGAGCCGTTCGAGACGCTCATGGTGAAGAGGAACAAGTTGTCCATCTCCACGATCGCCTGGCGCACCTCCCCCGCACGGAGCTGGCGCGCAGCGCCACGGGTCAGGCTCGACATCCCGGACACGATGGCCCCGAGCGTGTCGCCGCTGGTGCGGTCGAGCTGCTCGGACATGGCCATGAGCAGACCGTCGGCCGACACCACGAGCGTGTGGCGAGTGCCGGGCACGGTCCGGACGAAGTTGTCCAGGAGCCAGCCGAAGTTGGCTGCCTCGGTGCTGAGCGCGGTCACACTTCCTCCTTCATGGTGCAGTCAGGGCCGACTGCGGGCTGGGACACCCCGGCGGTGCGGACACCGTCGGGAACGGGGTTGGCGAGGGTCACGACGGGCCACCTTCCTGGCCGTTGGTCGCCGCGCGGCGTCCGCGCGACGTTCCGGACTGGAAGCTCGAGAGCCGCGAACGCAGCTGCTCGGCATCACGCTCGACCGGCTGCTCCTCGGAGAGGGGCGGTGCGGCCGGGACGGCGCTGGGAACACGCCGGGTCAACTGCTCCGCGCTGCCGCCGAGGGCGCTCGGCCGGTAGGCCGAGAGCTGGCTGAGCTCGGAGAGAGCCTGCTCCTGGATGTCCGACCGCAGCGCCAGCATGGCCGCCACCTCGTCGTCCAGGGTGCCGATGCGCGGGGCGACCGACGGCTGCGGGGCGACCGCCTGCGGGGCGGAGGCCGGCTGTCGCGGCCCCGACCACTCGGGCGGGCTCCACGAGCCGGCGCTCGCCGGCGCGGGCGTGGCCGCCGGGGGCGACCAGGTCGGCGCGCCCCAGGAGCGCTCGGCCGGGGCCGGCTCCGGGGTCGTCGGGGCGGACCAGGCAGGGCTGTCCGTGACCGCGGGTGTCGGGTCGGAGTACGGCGTGCCGTCCTCCTTGCGCCGCGTGAACATCTGGCCCCATCGTCCCCGCTTCGGGGAGTCGTCACCAGCGGACTCGCCGGTCGGGGCCCACGCGGGCGGCTCGCCCGTGGTGGACGTGACCGCGTCGGCGGCCTCGACGGGCGTGAACATCTGCGTCGGCTGCTCGACCGGCGCCGGCGACCAGGCCGGGGCGGCCTGCTGCGGAGCGGGCTGCGACCAGGCGGGTGCTGCCGCGGGGGCCGGGGTCGGCGCCCACGCGGGGGCGGCGGCCTCGGGCTGCGGGGCAGCAGGCTGCTCGGGGGCCCACGCCGGGGCGGCGGGCTGCTCGGGCGCCCACGCCGGGGCGGCGGGCTGCTCGTCGGCCTGCCAGACCGGCGCCTGCCACTGCTCGGCCGGGGCCGGCTGCTCGGCGACGGGCTGCTCGGGCGCCCAGCCCTGGCCCTCGTAGGCGGGGGCGGCGGGCTCCGCGTAGCCGTTGTGCGCCGGCTCGGCCGCGTAGCCGTTGTGCACCGGCTCGGCCGCGTAGCCGTTGTGCGCCGGCTCGTGGTGGGCGGGCTGCGCACCGGCAGCGGGGTCCGGGACGACCGGCATCGAGCCGGTGTGCCACGACCGGGCCTCGTCGAGCGAGTGCTCGAAGGGCACGTACGGCGCCGTGTAGCTGACCACGGGCTGCTCGGACGTGGCGGCCCAGCCGGAGTAGCCGCTGTACGCGGTGAACGTCGGCGCGGGCGTGTCCTGGGCGGGGGCCGCAGGCTCGTCGGACCACGACGGGGCCCAGGTCTGCTCGGCGGGCTGCTCGGACCACGACTGCGCGGGGACGGGCTGCGGGGCCCAGGTCTCCTCGTCCGTCTCCGGCTCGGCGGGCTGCGCCGGCGCCTGCTGCCAGGACTGCGCGGCGGGCTCCTGCTGCTCCCACGACGGGGTCTCGGCGGGCTGGTCCCACGAGGGGGTCGCGGCGGGCTGGTCCCACGAGGACGTCTCGGCCTGCTGCTCCCACGCGGGGGCGGCGGGCTGCTCCCAGGACGGGGCCGGGGCGTGCTGCGGCTCCGCGGCGGGCGCGTCGGCGTACGTCGGACCCCAGGCCTGGGCGGCCGGCTCGGCCGGCTGCTCCCACTGCTGCGGCGCGGGCGCCGCGGGCTCGGCCGGGGCGGACGCCGCGGGCTCGCGCCACGAAGGCACGGGCCACCCGTTGGACTGCGGCTCCTCGTCGGGGACGAGGCCGGGGACGGACATCGACGTGCCGGTCTCGGCCTGGGTGCCTGCACGCCCACGGAAGCCGGAGAACAGCCCCGCACGCGCGGCCGGGTCGGCTGGGGGCGCGACCTTCGGCGCCTCGGGCTCGGGCTCGGCGGCCCAGGCGGGCGTCGCCGACCGGGTCCGGCTCGGCAGACCGGTGGCGGTCTGCCGCACGACCTGCGCGGGCGACCACTCGCCGGTGTCCACGCCGAGGTCGGGCGACAGGTTGGTGGCCTGGGCCTCGGGCAGGACGATGTTGTCCTCGTCGAACGTCTTGCGCGACCGCGACGGGAGCGCCGCACCGCCCTGCGTCGGCGCGGGGCCGACCGGCTGACGGGTGGGCTGCTCGGGGACGGCGGGCGAGAAGCCCGTGTCGTCGCCACGACGGCGGCGCGGCAGGCCCAGCTGGGTCTCGCCGTCGGTCAGGGCGCCCAGGTCGACCTCGCGCACCTCGGGGGCCTCGACGGCGCCGTAGGGCGTCTGGACGGCGGGCGTCACGGCCGAGGGGGCCGGCGACGTCGGCGCGAGCTGGTTGACCTCGTTGGCCGAGAACAGCGTGCTCGGGAAGCGGACGACCGCCTCCGTGCCCGTGCCGCCGGCGCGCTTGCGGAGGGTGACCTCCGCGCCGAGGCGCTGGGCGAGGCGGCCGACCACGAAGAGGCCGAGGCGCTGGGCGCCCAGGGCGTCCGAGGCGGAGACCGACGCGATCTTGTGGTTCGCCGCCTCGATCTCGTTGTCGGCCATGCCGAGGCCCTGGTCGGCGATCGTGACCACGACGCTGCCGCCGGTCACGCCGGTGGAGACGACGACGGGCGTCTCGGGCTCCGAGAAGACCGTGGCGTTCTCGAGGATCTCGGCCAGCAGGTGCGCCGCGGACAGCGCGTTGAAGCCGAGCATGTGCGGGTCGACCTGCAGGTCGAGCTCGACGCGGTCGTACTGCTCGATCTCGGAGGAGGCGGTACGGATGACGTCCGAGAGCGGCATGGCGTCGCGCAGACGACGACCGGAGTCGATGCCGGCGAGCACCAGGAGGGACTCGGCGTTACGACGCATCCGGGTCGCGAGGTGGTCGAGGCGGAAGAGGTTCGCCAGCGTGCCGGGGTCCTCCTCGGCGCGCTCGAGGGAGTCGATGAACGACAGCTGCCGGTTCAGGAGGACCTGGTCGCGGCGGGCGACGTTGACGAACATCTCGGCGATGGAGCCACGCAGCGCGGCCTGCTCCTGGGCGACCTGGATGGTCGTGGCGTTCACGGAGTTGAAGGCCTGGGCCAGCCGGCCGACCTCGTCCTGCGAGCGGACGGGGATCTGCGGGAGCTGGATGTCCGGGCCCTCGCCGGGGACGGCGACCTGCTCGACCAGGCGGGGCAGCTGCTCGCGCACCTCGCCGGCGGCGCTGGTGAGGCGGCGCAGCGGGACGACGATCGAGCGGCCGACGCTGGTGGCCAGGACGAAGGACAGGATCGCGGCGGCGAGGGCGATGAGGACGGTGAAGACCGTCTGCTCCTGGGCGGCGGACTCGATGTCCGCGGCCTCGGTGTTGGCGGCCTCGTTCACGCCGGTGCTGACGGCCCGCAGGGCGTCGAGCTGGTTGACCGTCTCCGACGTCCACGTCTCGGACTGGATGTTGGTCGAGATCGCGGCCTGGTTGCCCTGGGAGAAGATCTGCCGGGCCGAGCGCAGGGTCGGCGTCGGGTAGTCGCTGCCGACCGCGAGGTCGGGGACCCCGAGGGTCTCGACGGCCACCTGCGCCTCGCCGCGCGCCAGCTCGGTCTGCGTGGACTGGTTGGTGAACGTACGGGCCAGGGCGGGGCTCGAGGCCACGGCACCCTTGAGCTCGACACCGGTGACGTACTCGTTGATGATCGCGTCGACCAGCTGGTTCAGGGTCAGCGTCGCCGTGACGTGCGCGGCCAGGTCGCGGTCCTCGAGGGCGTTCGCGAGGGACTGGAGCGAGGCCTGCTGCAGGTTGACGATCTGCTGGAAGCCGTTCTTGATGACCGCGCGCTGCGAGTTGTCGTCGACGCGGGTGCGGACCGTGGGCAGCGCCTCCTGGTAGGCCTTCTGGGCCTCCTGGAAGTCCGCGACCACGTTGTCCGGGAACTGGTCCAGGTCGATCTCCGCGGTCACTGCCGCGGCGTCGTCCAGGGCCGCGTCCGTCACCTCGCGGGCGTCGGTCACAGCCGCCTCGTCCGCGTAGGTGAGCGAGAGCGTGCGCTCCTGCTGGAAGGCGTCCGTGAGGGGCGCCAGGGCCTCGATGGCCCGGATGACCTGGTGGCTCGCTCGTGCGTACTGGAGGTTCTGCCACGCGGTGAGGGAGATGTAGCCACCCATCCCGAAGACGACCAGCATGGGCACGGCGAGGACCGCCAAGACCTTGGCGCGGATGCCGAGCCGTCGCAGCATGTCAGTCCTTTCGTTCCGCCCGACCGCGGACGTGTGATGCGGTTGCCGTCCGCGTCCGACGCGTGAGCCACACCGGTGGTGACTCCCGTCTGGCGTCTCATCGGTTCCTGGACGGCGGACCATTAGCCCGCGGCAGAGTTTGCCACGGACGTCACCCGATCCGATACGGGACGAACTGTCCTTCTCGTCCAGTTCTGCACCTGCGTCTTCGCAGGTGCGCGCGACGGACCCCCGCGCGGCGACTAGCGTCGTGCGGGTGCGTGCCGTCGTCGTGACCGGTCCCGGAGGCCCCGAGCAGCTGCGCGTCGCGGACGTGCCCGACCCGGTCGTCGGCCGCGGCGACCTCCTGCTGGACGTCGTCGCCGCCGGCGTGAACCGCGCGGACCTGCTGCAACGCGCAGGACACTACCCCCCTCCGCCCGGCGCCCCGGCGTGGCCGGGCCTGGAGGCGTCCGGGGTCGTCGTCGAGGTCGGCGACGACGTCGACGGCTGGCGCGTGGGCGACCGCGCGGCCGTGCTGCTGGCCGGCGGCGGGTACGCGACCCGCGTGGCCGTGCCGGCGGCCCTCGCGCTGCGGCTCCCGCCCGACGCGGGGCTGCCGCTGGTGGACGCCGCCGCGCTGCCGGAGGCCCTGGCCACCTTCTGGTCCAACGCGCGCGCGGCCCGCCTGGCCCCGGGCGAGACGCTCCTCGTGCACGGCGGGTCCGGGGGCGTGGGCACGGTCGCCGTGCAGCTGGCCCGGACGCTGGGCGTGCGGGTGCTGGCGACCGCGGGCGGCCCGCAGCGGTGCGCCGCCGTGCGGGCGCTCGGGGCCGACGTCGTCGTCGACCACCGCGCGCGACGCGTGCGCGAGGACGTGCTCGCCGCGACGGACGGGCGCGGCGTCGACGTGGTGCTCGACGTCCTGGGCGCCGGTGCGCTCGGGGAGAACGTGCGGATGCTCGCCGAGGGCGGGCGGCTCGTCGTCATCGGGCTGCAGCAGGGCCGCCGCGGCGAGCTGGACCTGCCCGCGCTGATGTCGCGCCGCGGGTCGGTGCTCGCCACCACGCTGCGGGACCGCCCCGCCGCGCAGAAGGCAGCGATCATGGCCGAGGTGCGGGAGCAGGCGTGGCCCGCGGTGCTCGACGGCCGGGTGCGCCCGGTCGTGCACGACCGCCTGCCGCTGGCACGGGCCGCCGACGCGCACCGGCTGCTGGAGGGCGGCGGCGTGCTCGGCAAGCTCCTGCTGACGGCCTGACGACCTGACGACCTGACGCGGCCGGCGTCCTGCCGGTCGCGCCCGCGGCCTCAGCCGAGCAGACCCGCGGCGAGGGCCGGGGCGATCACGGGCGTCAGCGGCAGCCGCGGCACGAGCGTGGCCTGCACCGCGTGGTAGAGGTCGGCCTTCCCGGCCCAGACGGTGCGCGACACCGTGTTGTCGGTGCCGAGCTCGTGCCACCACGAGCCGCCGTCACGGTCGAGCAGGTGCTCGCCGACGTACTCCCACCAGTCGGTGTAGAGGTCGTCGAACCGGGCCTCGCCCGTCGCGGCGTGCAGCGTGGCCGCGGCGGCGACGGCCTCGGCGGCCACCCAGTGCATGCGCTCGCGCACGACGGGCCGGCCCTGCCAGTCCACCGTGTAGACGAAGCCGGGGGCGCCGTCGACGTCCCAGCCCTCGCGGACGCCGGCGTCGAACAGGCCGACCGCGTCGTCGAGCATCCAGGCGGGCGGCTCGTCGCCGCGGGCGGCGAGCGCGGCGCGGGCGTGCAGGGTCAGGCGCGCCCACTCGAACCAGTGGCCGATCGTCGCGCCGTAGGGACGGAAGGGGTGCGCGGGGACGTCCGCGTTGTACTCCAGGTCCGCGGTCCACGTGGCGTCGAAGTGCTCGGGCAGGCGCCACGCGTTGCCGGCGGCGAACCCGTGCACCACGCGCGTGAGGATCCGCACGGCCCGGTCGAGCCACCGGCGGTCGCCGGTGACGTCGGCGGCGGCGAGGTACGCCTCGACCGTGTGCATGTTGGCGTTGACGCCGCGGTACGGGTCGAGGGTGGTGAACGTGCGGTCCCACTGCTCGACGACCATGCCCGCCTCGTCGTCCCAGAACCGCAGCTCCTGCACCGCCAGCGCGGCGTCCAGCAGCTCGCGCGCACCGGGGCGCCCGGCGGCGGCGGCGCTGGACGAGGCGAGGACGACGAAAGCGTGCGGGTAGGCGGCCTTGTCGGTGTCGCGCGGGGTGCCGTCGCGCTCGACCTCGGCGTACCAGCCGCCGTGCTCCGCGTCGCGGAACAGCCCGGCGAGCGCCGCGACGCCGTGGTCGACGAGGGCCGCGGACCCCGGCCGGCCGGCGAGGTGGGCGAGCGCGTACACGTGCGTCATGCGGCACGTGATCCACAGCTCGACGGGTCCGACCTCGGGCTCCCCCGTCTCGGACAGCCGCGCGAACCCGCCGCCGGGGAGCCGCGACGCGCGGCCGAACTCCCACAGCCGGTCGGACTCGGCCTCGAGCCAACGAAGGTGCGCCGGTGTGCTCAGCCACGCCATGGCGCCACCCTAGTCCCGCCGCGGCGGGCGCGGCGGGACCTGCGGACGACGCGGCCGGTCGCTCACCCGTGCGGGCCTGCGGCCCGGCGGCGAGCGGGGCACAATGCCCGCGTGGACGAGACCGCGCACCCGGACGACGACCGGCACGACGGAGCGGCGCACGCGCCCGGCCTGCACGAGCCCGGCGTGGTGGTCGTCCCCGCCGGGGACGGCGCGGCGCAGGAGCCGGCCGCCGCGCGCGACGAGGACGTCGCGTCGATGGTCGAGCAGCCCGCCAAGGTGATGCGGATCGGCACGATGATCAAGCAGCTGCTCGAGGAGGTGCGCAGCGCACCGCTGGACGACGCCGCGCGCGTGCGGCTGGCGGAGATCCACGCGCGGTCGCTGCGCGAGCTGGAGGACGGCCTGTCCCCCGAGCTCGTGGCCGAGCTGCACCGCATCGCGCTGCCGTTCTCGCAGGAGGCGAGCCCGTCGGACGCGGAGCTGCGGGTCGCGCAGGCGCAGCTCGTCGGCTGGCTGGAGGGGCTGTTCCACGGGATCCAGACGGCGCTGGTGGCGCAGCAGATGGCTGCGCAGGCGCAGCTGACGCAGATGCGGCGCGCGCTGCCGCCGGGTCACCTGCCCGACGGTCACGGCGTGCCGGGCATGCCGGGGCGGCACCAGGGCGAGGCCCCGGACGACCTGCGCCCGTCGACCGGCCAGTACCTCTAGCCGCTCCGCCGCCCGGCCGCGACGCGGTCAGGGCGTGCCGGGCGGGGGCAGCACGTCGGGTGCGTCGTCGGGCCCGGTGCCCGCGCCCGCCGAGGTGCCCGCGGCCAGGGCGATCGCGCCCGAGACGAGCACCAGGCCGACGACCTCGATGCCGTGCGGCCACTGCTGCAGCGCGAGCGCGCCGACCACCGCGGCGGTGGCGGGCAGCAGCGCCAGCAGCACCGCGAACGTGGCGGCGCTGACGCGGCGCAGCACGACCTGCTCCAGCGCGTACGGCACGACCGACGAGCAGACGGCGATGGCGACCACGAGCAGCGCGAGCCGCACGTCCTGCAGGACGGGTGCGGCACCCCCGGCGAGGAACGGGGCGAAGACGACCGCGCCCACGGTCATCGCGACGGCCAGCCCGCTGGCGCCCGGGGCGCCGGACCGCGCGACGCGGCGGCCCAGCAGGATGTACCCGGCCCAGCACAGCGCCGAGACGCCGATGGCGACGAGCCCGACGACGGCGCCGGGGCCCGTGTCGAGGCTGACCCCGGCGAGCAGCACGACGCCGACGGCGGCGACGGCGATCGCGACGCGGTCGCGCCAGCCGCGGCCGGTGACGGCGGCGACGGCCACGGGCCCGGCGAACTCCAGCGCGACGGCGGTGCCGAGCGGCAGGTGCTCGATCGCGACGTAGAACGCCACGTTCATCGTCGCGAGCACGACGCCGAAGCCGGCGGTGACGGCGAGGTGGCGGCGGTCGCGCAGCGCGGGCACCCGCCAGGGCCGCAGCCAGGCGACGAGGACGAGCGCGGACACCGCGATCCGCAGCCACGCGACGGTCGCCGCGGGCAGGGCCGCGAACAGGCCGACGGCCAGCGCCGCCCCGACGTACTGCGTCAGCCCGGACAGGACGAACAGCAGCGGGGCGGGCACCGGCCCAGGCTAGGGGCTGCCCTCGTCCCGTGCGTGCAGCCGGGCGGCCCGCGCGCCGCCGGGGGTGGGGCCCCCTCGACCCCGCCCCCGGCGACGCGCGCCCGCCCGGGGCTCCGGGCCGGGCGGGCGCGCGGGCTCAGCCCTTGACGGACCCTGCGAGCAGGCCGCGCACGAAGTAGCGCTGCAGGGCGAGGAACACGACGAGCGGCACCACGAGGGCGATGAAGGCCCCGGAGCTGAGCAGGTGCCACTCGGTGCCACGGGTGCCGGCGAGCTCGGCGACGCGCACCGTCAGCGGGGCCACGTTCTGGCTGTTGCCGAAGGTCAGGCCGACGAGCAGGTCGTTCCACACCCACAGGAACTGGAAGATCCCGAACGAGGCGATGGCGGGCACCAGGAGCGGGAACATCACGGAGAAGAAGATCCGGACGTGCCCGGCACCGTCGACCCGTGCAGCCTCGACGAGCGAGGCGGGGATGTCCTTCATGAAGTTGTGCAGCAGGAAGATCGCCAGCGGCAGCGCGAAGATCGAGTGCGACAGCCACACGGTCCAGAACGTGCCGTCGATGCCGAGGCTGACGTAGGTGCGCAGCAGCGGGATGAGCGTGACCTGGATCGGCACGATCTGCAGCGTGAACACGGCGATGAACAGCAGGCCCCGTCCCCGGAACGGGATCCACGCGAACGCGTAGGCCGCGAGCAGGGCGATCGAGATGGGGATGACCACGGCGGGCAGCGTGATGACGATGCTGTTGATGAAGTACGTCGAGAACGCCGTCGACGAGCCGTTGAGCACGGTGTCGTAGTTGTCGAGCGTGACGTTCGGGTCGGCGAACCACGTCCACCACCCGGACCCGACGATGTCGGCCTCGGGGCGGAACGAGGTGATGAGGAGCCCGAAGGTCGGGATCGTCCACAGGACGGCGATGACGATGGCGGCGAAGGACGCCCAGGGCGAGCTGATCTTGCCCTGGGCGGCGATCGCGCGGCGCTCGAGGCGGCTGATCCGGCGCTTCCCGCCCGTCTCGACGGTCGGCTCGGTGCTGACGGCGCTCATCGGATCTCCTCCGCCCGGCGCAGCTGGCGCACGTTGTACGCGACGATCGGGATGACGAGCACGAAGAGGATGACCGCCAGCGCGGCCCCCATGCCCGTGTTCCGCTGCACGAAGCTCTGCCGGTAGAACTCGTTGGCGACCACGGACGTCTCGAAGTTGCCGCCGGTCATGGTGCGGACGATGTCGAAGACCTTGAGCGTGCCCATCGCGATGGTCGTGACGACCACCACGAGCGCGGGCCGGATGCTCGGCACGGTGATGAACCGGAACATCCGCAGCCCGCCGAGGCCGTCGAGCCGCGCGGCCTCGACGATGTCGTCGGGGATCGCCTTGATGGCGGCCGAGAGCACGGTCATCGCGAACCCGGCCTGGATCCAGATCATGACGACGATGAGGAAGAACGAGTTCAGCGGCGGGCTGAGCAGGAACTGCTGCGGCTCCAGCCCCAGCCACACGAGCAGCTGGTTCATCAGGCCGATCTGCGCGGGCTGGAACTCCGCGGGGACGTTCTCCAGCACCGGCCGGTACTCGTACACGAAGCGCCAGATGATCGACGCGCCGACCATCGAGATGGCCATGGGCAGGAAGACGAGCGTCTTGGCGAACTTCTCGAACCGGGTGCGGTCGACGAGCACGGCGTACACGAGCCCGATGAACGTGGCCACGATCGGCACGACCACGACCCACACGGCCGTGTTGCGCAGCACGATCTGGAACTCGTTCTGGGTGAACGCCTGGACGTAGTTGTCCGCGCCGACGAAGTTCTGCCCGTTGCGGTCGTAGAACGAGGCCCGGATCGTGTCGATCGCGGGCCACACGAGTCCGAACAGGATCATCGCGACGGTCGGCAGCAGGAACGCCGCGGCCACCGCCCAGGACGGCAGACGCTTGGCGCGCTCGACGAGGAGCAGGACCAGGCCCATGACGACCACGAACAGCGCGATCGCCACGATCATGAGGAAGAACTTCTCGCCCGGCGTCCGGGCGGTGAGCAGGAAGTCGGGCAGGACGGCGAGCCGTTCCACGGCACCCTCCGGTGGTGGTGCGCCGGCGACGGTGCCGGCGAGGGGCTGACAGTGCGGGTCCGAACGTGCAGGTCACCTCGGTCGCGACGTGCTCCGAGAGTACGCGCGGGGGCCCGCCCGGCAACCGGACGGGCCCCCTGCGTCGTGGCGGCGGGTCAGGCCGTCACGGGCGCGCTCACGGCCACGCGGCCTCGATGGAGTCGAGGACGGCGTCGTCGGACTTGTCGTTCGCGATCCAGGCCGTCATCTCCGTCCAGAACGCACCGGCGCCGACGGCGGCGGGCATGAGGTCGGATGCGTCGAACCGGAACTCCTGCTCGGTGTCGGCCAGCAGCTCGGCGGAGAGCTGGTCGATCTCCGACGTCAGGTTGGCCGGGTCGAGACCGCTGTTCGCGGACACCCAGCCGCCGCTCGGGGTGGCGATCGCCTTGGCGTTGCTCCACTCCGGGCTGGTCAGGTACGCCTGGAACGCGGCGACCTCGGGACGGTCGGCGAACGCGGCGACGAACTCGCCGCCACCGAGCAGCGGGCGCGTGTCGGCGTCCGGGCCCGGCAGGTAGAACGCGAACACGTCGCCGTCGGACGAGACGTCGGTGCCCTCGGGCCAGTTGGCCGCGTAGAACGACGCCTGGCGGTGCATGAAGCACAGCCCGTTGGTGAGGATGGGCAGGCCGCCGTCCTGGAACGTGGTCGACGCGATGGAGGACACGTCGCCGAGCCCGCCGTTCACGTACTCGTCGTTCTTGAGGATGGAGCCGACCTCACCGAGCGCGTCGGCGATCTGCGGGTCGTTGAAGGGGATCTCGTGGTTGATCCACTGGTCGTAGACGTCGCCGCCGGCGGTCCGCAGGACGAGGTCCTCGAGCCAGTCGGTGGCGGGCCAGCCGGTCGCGTCGCCCGAGCCGATGCCCGCGCACCAGGGCTTCTTGCCCTCGGCGGAGTGGTCGGCGACGATCTGGTCGGACAGCGCGATGAGCTCGTCCCAGGTGGTCGGGACCTCGTAGCCGTTCTCCTCGAACACCGCCGGCGAGTACCAGACGAACGACTTCACGTTGGCGCCGAGCGGGGCGCCGTAGAACGTCCCGTCGACCGTGCCGTACCCCTTCCAGGACGCGGCGTAGAACTCGTCGACGTTGGCCTCGGCGGCCTCCGAGACGGGCGCGACCGCGTCGGGGAAGTCCCCGACGATGGTCTGCAGCAGGCCCGGCTGCGGGATGTAGGCGATGTCCGGGGGGTTGCCGGCCTCGAGGCGCACCAGCAGCTGCGCCTCGAACTCCTTGGACCCCTCGTAGGCGACGGTCGCCCCGGTGCACTCCTCGAACGGCTTGTACGAGTCGATGTGCGGCTGGTCCTCGGGCGCGACGATCGAGGTGTAGACCGAGACCGTGGTGCCGGACAGGTCGCCGTACTGCTCGAAGGCGGCGCAGTCGGTGTCTCCCCCGGCCGCCGTGTCGTCGTCGCCGGGCGTGTCGCCACCCGAGCATGCGGTGATCAGCAGGCCCAGGCCGGCGACGGATGCCACCAGGGCCGTCCCGCGCCTGCGGGTGATGCGGTTCATGTGTCCTCCACGTCGTCGTGGTGCCATGTGGTGCCGTGCGAGCGCTGCCGCCGGCGGCGCCACTGTCGATGCAACTGTCTTTCCGCAAGGCCTGCAAGGCCAGACAGCCGTTCTGCGGTCACGAACTGGTCACATCTGGGCACCCGGGTGCAGAAGGCGCTTTCCGTGCGCGGTCACAGGCACCGAGATGACGTCAGGTCAGGTCAGAGGGTGAAAACCCGTCCCGAGTCATGGCACGGGCGGGCGCCCGCAGCAGCGCCGGCGGGGCGCTCCCCCGCGGGTCGGCACGGCGTGCTCGTGGTGCCGCTGCTGCGCCGGGCGGTCAGCGCAGGACGCGGTGCAGGATCTCGAGCGCACCGTCGTCGTCGATGGTGCCGGTGACCTCGTCCGCCACGGCACGCACCTTCTCGCTCGCGTGCCCCATCGCCACCCCGCACGCCGCCCAGCGCAGCATCTCCAGGTCGTTGTCGCCGTCGCCGACCGCGAGGGTCTCGAACGGCTCGACGCCCAGCTCGCGCCGCACCTCCTCCAGCGCGGACGCCTTGGACACCCCGCCCGGGGTCAGGTCCAGCCAGGCGCTCCACCCGACGGCGTACGACACCTCGTGCAGCCCGACGCGCTCGACCAGGTCGTGGAACTCCTCGGGCGTGCTGCCCGGCGCGCGGATGACCACCCGGGTCGCCGGGGCGGCCGTGAGCTGCTCGAACGGCACGAGGGTGTGCTCGCCGCTGATCTCCCCCTCGGGGAACGGCGCCGAGATCAGGAACCCGCGGCCGACGTCCTCGACGGCGAACAGCGCGTCGGGCAGCTCCAGCGCGATGGTCCGCAGCGCCGGGCCCGGGTCGAACGTCACGGCCCGCTCGACGACGTACCCGTCCGGGTGCTCGACGTCCAGGCGGGCGACGACCGCCCCGTTCGAGCACACCACGGGCCCGGTGGTCAGGCCCAGGTCGCGCGCGACCTCGGTGGCCGAGTGCGCCGACCGGCCCGTCGCGAGCACCACGTGCACACCCGCCTCGACCAGCGCAGTCACGGCGGCACGGACCTCGGGCGAGATGACGCCCGCGTGGCTCATCAGCGTGCCGTCGACGTCGAGCGCGACGAGGCGGGTGCGGCTCATCGTCCGACCACCGGCTCGAGCACCTCGAGGCCCCCGAGGTACGGGCGCAGCCCCTCGGGCACCCGCACCGACCCGTCGGCCTGCTGGTGGTTCTCGAGGATCGCGACGATCCAGCGGGTCGTGGCGAGCGTGCCGTTGAGCGTGGCGACCGTGCGGGTGCCGTCCTCGGTGCGCTCGCGCACCCCCAGCCGGCGGGCCTGGAAGGTCGTGCAGTTGGAGGTCGACGTGACCTCCATCCAGCGCTGCTGGCTGGGCAGCCACGCCTCGCAGTCGAACTTGCGCGCCGCGCTCGAGCCCAGGTCGCCGGCCGCCACGTCGATCACGCGGTACGGCAGGTCGACGAGGGCGAGCATCTCCTTCTCGAAGTCGAGGATGCGCCGGTGCTCGGCCGCCGCGTCCTCGGGCCGCGTCCACACGAACGCCTCGACCTTGTGGAACTGGTGCACGCGGATGATCCCGCGGGTGTCCTTGCCGTACGAGCCGGCCTCGCGCCGGTAGCAGGCGCTCCAGCCCGCGTACCGCAGCGGACCGTCGGCCAGGTCGAGGATCTCCCCGCCGTGGAAGCCCGCGAGCGCGACCTCGCTGGTGCCGACGAGGTACAGGTCGTCGGCCTCCAGGCGGTACACCTCGTCGGCGTGCGCGCCGAGGAACCCGGTGCCGGCCATGACCTCGGGCTTGACCAGCGTCGGGGTGATGGTCGGCGAGAACCCGTGCCGCATGGCCAGGTCCATCGCGGCGTTGAGCAGCGCGAGCTCGAGGCGGGCGCCGATGCCGGTGAGGAAGTAGAAGCGGGCGCCGGAGACCTTCGCGCCGCGCTCGGTGTCGATGGCACGCAGGCCCTCGCCGAGGTCGAGGTGGTCCTTGACGACGAAGTCCGGGCCGTACTCGGCGGCGAGGTCGCGCGGGGTGCCGACGTGCTCCAGGACGACGAAGTCCTTCTCGCCGCCGGCCGGCACGCCGTCCTCGACGACGTTGCCGATGCGACGGGCCAGCTCGGTGGCGCGCTCCTCGGCGGCGTCCGCGTCGGCCTGGAGGGCCTTGACCCGCTCGGCCAGCGCCTTGGTGTGCGCGAGCAGCGCCTGCTTCTCCTCGCCCTGCGCGCGGGCGACGAGCTTGCCGTGGGACTTCTGCTCGGCCCGCAGCGACTCGAACTCCGTCAGCGCGGAGCGCCGGCGCGCGTCGGCGTCGAGCACCTCGTCGACGAGGTGCGGGGACTCGCCGCGGGCCACCTGGCTGGCGCGCACGACGTCGGGGTCCTCCCGCAGGAGCCGCAGATCGATCACCCCCCGACCCTACCGACCTCGACCGGGCCGCACCGCCCGCGCACGCCGTGGCCGGGCGTCGCGGGCGGGCCCGTCGCGCGCCGACCTGCGGCGACGGTGCCCCGGGGGTACGTTCACGCCATGTCGTGGGTCGAGTGGGTCGCTGTCCTCGCCGGCGTCCTGGCGCTCGCCGCGCTCGGCCTGGGTCTGTGGGTGTACCGCCAGCAGCTGTCGCTGCTCGCGCGCCTGCACCCGGGCCACGCGCGCACCGAGGAGCCTGAGGCGCCCGCGGAGCGGGAGGGTGAGCGGCGTCTGGTGGCGTTCGTGGCGAACCCGTCGAAGCCCGACGTGGCCGCCCTGCGCTCCGCCGTCTACAAGGCCGCGTCGGAGCGGTACCTGCCCGAGCCGATGTGGCTCGAGACCACCGTGGAGGACCCGGGCGTCGGGCAGGCGCGGCAGGCCGTCGCGGCGGGGGCGGACATCGTCGTGGCGGTCGGTGGCGACGGGACGGTGCGGGCGGTCGCCGAGGCGCTGGCCGGCACGGGCGTGCCGATGGGCCTCATGCCGCTCGGTACGGGCAACCTGCTGGCCCGCAACCTCGACATCCCCCTGAACGACCCCATCGCCGCGATGCACCTGGCGATCGACGGGGTCGACAAGCCGATCGACGTCGGCTGGCTGCGGGTGCTGCGGTGGGAGTCGCAGATGGACGACGACGTGGCCGAGGCCGCGGACGACCTGCCCGCCGACACCGACGCGCCGCGCGACCACATCTTCCTCGTCATCGCCGGGCTGGGCTTCGACGCCGCGATGGTCGCGGACGCCGACGAGCAGCTCAAGGCCAAGGTCGGCTGGATCGCCTACTTCGTCGCCGGTGTGCGGCACCTGCACGGGCGGCGCCTCAAGGTGCGCCTGCGCCTGGACGACCAGCCCACCCAGACGGTGCGCGTGCGGTCGCTGCTGGTGGGCAACTGCGGGCGCCTGCCGGGCGGCATCACGCTGCTGCCCGACGCGGTGCTCGACGACGGCGTCCTCGACATCGCGGCCATCGACACCCGCGGCGGGATCGCGGGCTGGGCGCAGCTCTTCGGCGAGGTCGTGCTCCAGGGTGTCGGGGTGCGCAACGAGCTGCCGAACAAGATCGGCCGCATCGACCACGCCCGCGCGCGGAACGTGCGGATCGCCGTGCCGGGCGGCGAGCACGTGCAGGTCGACGGCGACATCGTCGGCCGCGCCACCGCGATCAGCGCCCGCGTCGACCCGGGCGCCCTCGTCATGCGCGTCGCGGGCTGACCTCGGGCACCTGCTCGACCACGGGCGGGGCGACCGCGGCCCCGACCAGCACGAGGACGCCCGCGAGCGCGAGGAGCGCCGCGACGGGGACCACCGGGCCGGCCGCGTCCTGCAGGGGCGGCAGGTAGAACGGGTAGAGCGACGGCAGGACGATCGACATGCTGTACGCCGTGCCGTACCCGCTGGAGCGCACGCCGGGCGGGAACTGCTCGACGAGCCAGGCGCCGACCGGCCCGTACACGGACACGGTGACGACCTGCAGCGCGACGACCGCGAGGACGAGCCCGGCCCCCGTCGCCGGGCCGAGGGCGGCGAGGTAGGCGGCGGGGGCGAGCACCGCGGACGCGGCCCCGAACCCGAGGAAGAACCGGCGCCGCCCGACGCGCGTGGACAGGTGCCCGCAGGCGAGCATCGTGACGGCGGACGCGGCCGTGCCGGCGAGCATCACGGCGGTCACGTGCACGGCGTCGAGCTCGCGGACGGCCCCGAGCTGGGCGGTGAGCACCGCGACGGCCATCGCGGTGAACAGCCAGAGGCCGGTCATCATGACGAACAGACGGCGCAGCCGGTGCCGCTGCGCGCCGACGAGCACCTCGGCGAGCGGTCCCCGGGCTGCGGTCCCGGGCGCCGCGTCGACGGCGGCCGGCACGGGCCCGGGGGCGGGCGCGTCCTGCACGTGCCGGGAGTAGTGGACGAGCGCGACGAGGGCCAGCCCGGCGCCGACGACGAACGGCACCCGCCACCCCCACGCGGCGTACCCGTCCTCGCCGAGCACGGCGAGCAGCCCGAGCACCAGCACGGCGATGGTCGCGTTGGCGGCGGGCGACATCGCCATGATCGCGCCGCTGACCAGGCCGCGCCGCGAGGGTGCGGTCCACTCGATCGCCAACGGCACCCCCGCGGTGTACCCGCCGCCCACGAAGAACCCGCACACCACGCGCAGCGCGACGACCACCGCGAGCGTGGCCGTCGGCCCGAGCAGCGCCGCGGGGACGACCGCCACCAGCAGCGTCGCGACCGCGAGACCGGCCAGGCTGGTGCGCGCGACCACGGTCCGCCCCGCCCGGTCGGCCCACGACCCGAGCACCGCCGCACCCACCGGCCGGGCCAGCAGCGTCGCGACCAGCACGAGGCCCGCGTGCGCGACCGCGTCGCCCGGGCCGTAGAGCGTCGCGGTCACCGGCGCGAGCGCGATGACCGGCAGGAAGATGTCGAACTGGTCGACGTAGTTGCCGAGGACCCCGCCCCGCACGGCGGCACGCGCAGGGTCGGGGACGGCACCCGGCTGGGCGGGTGCGGACACGGCAGGACGTGGCTGAGGCATGGTGCTCCCTACGCCGGCATGACCCGGACAGGTTCGACGGTCGACGGCCCCGAGCCGTCCTCTCAGCCCGCTGGTGCGGGCTCCCGTGCAACGAAGACCCCGGCACGCTAGCGCACACCGCCTACCGGCTGCCCTGTTCTCGGGCTCGGATCTCCCCCGCAGGTGGGTGGTGCACGCATACCCGGGCCCCCGACGATCGAGTCGTGAGCACACCCCTCCTCGCCCCGCCGCCCGAGCCCGCTGCTGCCCCGCGAGGCGCGCTCGCCGCGCGCCTGCTGGCGCCAGACCGTCGGCCGGCGGCACTCGCCCTCGTCGTCGCGACGTCGCTGGCCGTCGTCGTGGTCGTCGAGACCGCGCGGACGTCCGTCGTCGACCCGTACCGGCGGATCACGACTGTCGACGGGGAGGTCGCCGTCTGGGGGAGTGCGCCGTCGTGGGTCGACCCGGTGCGGGACGCTGCCCCGTGGCTGAGCGATGCCCTGCCCGTCCTGGCGTGGCTCGGTGCGCTCAGCGTCGTGGCAGGCCTGTTCATCGCCGTACGCGACCCGGTTCCCGCGGTGGTGCTGGCAGCCTTGCCCGTGGTGCTCTGCACCCTCCTGGCGGGGACTTTCCTGCTCTCCTGGTGGTGGGGCCTCGCGGGTGTCGCCGTGGTGACGGCCGTCCGGCGTCTGCGGTCCGCGGTGCCCACGTACGTGCTGGCTGTCGGGGCCGTCGCGGCGTTCAACGCTGAGCCGTCGATGGCGATCCTCACGAGCGGTGGCCCCGTGCACGCGACCGGAGGCCCCGCCGGGTGGTGGACCGTCGTCGGATTCGCCGCGTACCTCGGCGCGGCCGTCACCGTCGCCGCCGCCCTGGGCGCCGCCCTGCGGTACGGCGCCGCGACGGCGTGGGCGCGCGCGGTGGGACGACGGGCCGAGCTGGACCGGTCCGTCACGGCCGAGCGGTCCCGCCTGGCGCGGGACCTGCACGACGTGGTCGCCCACCACATGTCGCTCGCGGCCGTGCGCGCGGAGAGCGCCCCCTTCGTCCACCCCGACCTCGACGGGCGGGCCACGGACGTGCTCCGCTCCGTCGCCTCCGACGCCCGTAGCGCCCTGGCCGAGCTGCGGCAGGTGATCGCCGTGCTGGAGCGGGCGCAGGATGCACCGGCAGCGCCGCAGGCCGGGGTCGCCGACGTGGACGCGCTCGTCGATGCTGCCCGGACGGCCGGTCAGGACGTCGTCATGATCGGCCGCTGGGACGGCGTCCCCGCGACGACGGGGTACGTGTTGTACCGCGTGGTGCAGGAAGCGCTGAGCAACGCACGACGGCATGCCCCGGGGTCGTCCGTAGCCGTCATCGCGACTTCGCGCGACGGCGGGGTGGGAGTCGTCGTCGAGAACGCCGCGAACCATCCCGCCGACGAGCCCGGCACTGGACTCATAGGCATGCGCGAACGGGTCGCTGCGCTGGGTGGGACCGTCACCGCGGGCGCGGTCGACGGTGCCTTCCGGCTGGTCGTCGACCTGCCGACGGGTGACTGTTCAGACGCCATCCTCGCTGCAGACGGAGCGGCTGGGCGACGCCTGCCCACTGGAGGCCAGGAGTGACAGTGCTCGCCGGCACCGCGTCACCTGTCACCCGCGTCGTGGTGGCCGACGACCAGGACGTCGTCCGGGAAGGGATCGCGGCGATGCTCGACGCGTCGCCCGACCTTGAGGTGGTCGGCACGGCCGCGGACGGCCGCGCGGCAGTCGACCTGGTGGCCCGCACCCGTCCCGACCTCGCCCTGCTCGACGTCCGGATGCCTGTCATGGACGGTATCTCCGCCACAGGGCTGATCGTCGCCGCCCACCCGACGATTCGGGTCCTCGTGCTCACCACGTACGACCTCGACGAGTACGTCGACCGGGCGCTCGCGGCGGGCGCCGGAGGCTTCGTGCTCAAGGACTCACCGGTGGGCGACCTCGTCGACGCGGTCAGGCTCGTCGCGGGCGGCGCCATGCTGCTCGGCCCACGCGTGAACCGGCGTGCCGTCGCAGGGCCGGACCGGCAGGCGTGGAAAGCGCTGGTGGAGACCCTGACGCCACGGGAGCGGGACGTGCTCGACGGCCTCATGCGGGGCCTGTCGAACACGGAGATCGCCGCTGAGCTCGTCGTGGCGGAGGAGACGGTCAAGTCCCATGTCTCGGAGGTGCTGCGCAAGACGGGGTGCCGCGACCGTGTCCAGGTCGTCGTCGCCGCCTATCGCGGCCAGGTGCCGACGACGGCACGTTGATGCCGCCCGTCGCTCAGGTCGCCTCGCCGGTGCGGACGCGGCGGAGCCAGTCGCGGGCGGCGACGAAGTCCTCGTCGGCGGTGCCCAGGTGCACGGTCGGGGCGACGGCGTCGGCGCGCGGGTAGGAGCCGAGGAACCGGACGTAGGGGCAGCGGCGGCGCAGGCCCATGATCGCCTCGCCCATGCGCTCGTCGGTGATGTGGCCCTCGGCGTCGATGGAGAACGAGTAGCGGCCGAGGGCGTCGCCGATGGGGCGGGACTCGATGCGGGACAGGTTGACGCCGCGCGCGGCGAACTGCTCGAGCATGGCCAGCAGGGCGCCGGCCTCGTTGTCGGGCAGGTGCACCACGAGCGTCGTCTTGTCGGTGCCCGTGGGGGCCGGGACCTCGCCGGGGGGGCCGACGACGACGAAGCGGGTCTGCGCGGACGGGTTGTCCGCGACGTGCTCGGCGAGGGGCACCAGGCCGTACGTGTGCACGGCCGCGGGCGGCACGAGGGCGGCGTCGAAGGCCAGCGACGCGGCGGCGTCCGGGCCGCCGGCGGCGAGGGTGTCGGCGAGCATCGCGGCCGGGGCGGTGTTGCTGGTCGCGGGCACGTGGACCGCGCCCGGCAGGGTCGCGGCCAGCCAGCGGCGGCACTGCACCCAGGCGTGCGGGTGGGCGCTGACCCGGCGGACGTCCGCGAGGGCCGTGCCGGGGGCCGCGACGAGCGTGAACTGCACCGGCACGAGCATCTCGCGCAGCAGCACCAGGGGGTTGCCGGTCGCGAGGGCGTCCAGGGTGGCGGTGACGCCGCCCTCGGCGGTCGACTCGATCGCGACGACGGCACGGTCGGCGTCGCCGGAGCGCACGGCGGCGAGCGCGGAGCCGACGTCGGTCTGCGGCAGGTAGTGCGCGTCCTCGGGGGCGGCGACCTGGCGCAGCGCCTCCTCGGTGAAGGTGCCCGCGGGCCCCAGGTACGCGTAGCGCAGCACCGGCACGGCGTCCTCCCCTCCGTCGTCGCCCCCGCGCGGGGCGGGGTTCGGCGGCCGACGGCCGGAGGTGCTGTGCAGAGCCCGTGAGGGCTCGGCGGCACCGGTCCGCGCGGCCCCGACGAGCGTAGTGCCCGCACGTAGGCTGGGCCGGTGCCCCGATCCCTGCGCGCGCTGAGCGCTGCCCTGCTCGCCGCGTCGGCCGCGCTGACCGCGACGCTCGGGCTCGTCACCGCCCCCGCCGCGTCCGCCGCGACGCGCGACGAGGAGGCCGGCGCGCCGGGGCCGGTCGTGCTCGTCGGCGTCGCCGGGCTGCGGTGGGACGACGTGGGTTCGTTGACGACGCCCGCGCTGTGGGAGCTCGCGCACGACGGCGCGGTGGGTGCGGTGGCGGCGCGGTCGGTCACGACGCGGTCGTGCCCGGCCGACGGGTGGCTCGCCGTCTCGGCGGGCAACCGGGCGTCGGACCTGCCCGCCGACGACGGCACGTGCCGGGCGCTGCGCGAGCCCGGCGAGTCCGGCCAGGTGCCCGGGTGGGACGACTACCTGACGTCCGCCGCCGGGCAGTCGTACGGTGCCGAGCCGGGGCTGCTCGGCGACGTGCTCGCGGAGGCGGGCGCCACGGCGCTGGGCATCGGTCCCGGCGCGGCGATCGCGCTCGCCGGGTCGGACGGCGTCCCGGTCGGGGACCACCTGCGCTCCCCCTCGACCCCGACGCAGCTGCGCCAGGCCGTGCGCGACGCCGAGGCCGACCTCGTCGTCGTCGACGCAGGGCAGATCCGCGACCCCGGGCACGCGACCGCACCGCGCGCCTCGGCACCCGAGCCCGACCCGTCCGACGACGCCGACGGAGCGACCGGCGGGGACCTGCTGGGCGGGGGCCTGACCGACGACGAGTCGCTGCCCGGCTCGGAGTCCATCGTCGAGCCGACGCGGGCGCAGCAGGCCGTGACGATCGACCAGGACGTCGACGCGGTGCTGTCCGCCCTGCGCGGCGAGAACGCCACCGTGCTGCTGGTCTCGCTCGCCGACTCGGGGCGGGTCGCGCTGCAGCTCGCCGCGTTCACCGGCCCGCGGGCCGAGGGCGACCCGTACGCGTCCGCGCTGCTCACGTCGGGATCGACCCGCCAGGCCGGCGTCGTGCAGACCGTCGACGTGACGCCCACGCTGCTGGCGCTGCTCGGCGTCGACGCCCCCGCGCTGCCGGGTGCGGAGATCCGTCCGACCGCAGGCCCGGCGACGGGCGGCGCGCGCATGGCCGAGCTCGTCGACATCCAGGAGCAGGCGTCCGCGATCACCCGGGTCTCGGGGGGCTTCTCCGCCCAGCTGGTGCTCGCGCAGGCCGCGCTGTTCGTGGCCGCGGCGATCGCGCTGACCCGGCGCGGCCGCGGCGACCGCCGCCCGCTCAGCGCGGTGCTGCGGGTGCTGAAGGTCGCGGCGCTCGCGCTCGGCAGCGCACCGGTCGCCTCGTTCCTCGCCGGCCTCGTGCCGTGGTGGCGGGCGGACCGGCCCGCCCAGGCGTTCTGGGCGACGGTGCTGGCCTTCACCGCCGCCATCACCGTGCTCGCCCTGGCCGGTCCGTGGCGGCGGCACGTGCTCGGGCCCGCGGGCGTCGTCGCCGGGGTGACGGTCGTCGTCCTCGTGCTCGACGCGTTCACCGGATCGCACCTGGTGGTCGACTCGCCGATGGGTGCGCACCGCATCATGGCCGCCCGGTTCTACGGCATGAGCAACCAGGCGTTCGCGCTGATCACCGCCGCGGGCGTGCTGTTCGCGGTGGTCGTGGCGGACATGCTGCTGCGTGCCGGGCGCCGGCGGGCCGCGCTGGCGTCGGTCGTGGCGATCGGCCTGGTGCTCGTCGTCGCCGACGGCGCACCGCAGTTCGGTGCGGACTTCGGCGGGCCGCCCGCGATCCTCGTGGCGTTCGCGATGCTCGCGGTCGCCGTCAGCGGGCGGCGCGTCTCGTGGCGGGTCGTGCTCGCCGTCGGTGCGATCAGCGTCGCCGTGGTGCTCGGGTTCGCGGTGCTCGACTGGCTGCGCCCGCCCGCGGACCGCACCCACCTGGGCCGCTTCTTCGCCACCGTGCTCGACGGCGGCCTGTGGGACGTGGTGTGGCGCAAGATCTCCGCCAACCTGCGGATCCTCACGTCGTGGCGGTACCTGCTGCTCGTCGTCACGGGTGTGGCGCTGACGTGGCTGGTGCTGGCCGGCCCGCGGGCGCGCGGCGGTCGGCTGCTCGGCGACGGCTCACCGCTGGCCGGGCTCCAGCGCGCCTACCCGCTGCTGCGGGCCGCGGTCGCCGCGACGGGCGTGGCGCTCACCGTGGGCTTCCTCATCAACGACTCCGGGATCGTCGTGCCGGCCACCGGCATCGCCGTCGCCGTGCCGTGCCTGGTCGCCGCCGCCGCGCAGTGGCGGCGCGAGGACCCGGACGGGCTCAACGACCCGGGCGACGCTCCCCCGGTGCCAGGCTCTGCCGCACAGCCCCCGCCGCAGCCCGTGCCCGACGCGCGTTGACCGCGATCTGCACGTCGCGGTACTGCGCGGCACGGTGCAGCTGGCCCTTGAGGTCGCTGCCGGACGGCCGGTGCTTGAGCTCGCACGGCACCTCCAGCACCCGGAAGCCCTGACGCAGCAGGTCGATCGTCATGCCGACCTCGACACCCCAGCCGTGCGCCAGCGGCGTCGCGGCCTCGAACGCCTCCCGCGTCAGGCAGCGCATGCCCGACAGCGGCTGCACGGGCGTCCAGCCGGTCATCGAGACGATGGCCCGCCGGGCCGCGCCGACGACCAGCCCGCGGCCACCGGCACCGGGCTGCGGCGGGAGCGTCGCGATGGTGATGTCCGCCAGCCCCTCGAGCACCGGCGGCACCAGCGGTGCGGTGTTCACGGCCGTCTCGGCGAGGTCGCCGTCGATGAACAGCAGCGTGCGCGGCGGGCGCTCGGGCGCGTCCCGCATCGCCACGACGGCCGCGCCGGTCTCCATCGCCGCGGCCTTGCCCCGGTTGTGCGAGTGCCGCACCACCACGGCACCGGCCTCGCGGGCGACGTGCTGGGTGTTGTCCTCGGACCCGTCGTCGACGACGAGCACGAGGTCGACCGACGGGATGGCCCGTGCCGAGCGGACCGTCGCCGCGATCCGGCGGGACTCGTCCTTGGCGGGGATGATCACCGCGACCCTGCGGCGCTGCCGCCCGCGTGCGGCGGTCCGCGCAGGCTCGACCGTCCCGGCGGCCTCGTCGGCCGTGCTGCTGCCCTGGCGCGTCACGGCTCCACCCTAACGATGCTGCAGGCCCGGGCGCGCGTCGGCCCGCCCCGCGGCGCCGGTGGGCGCCCGGGGCGGGCCGACGTCACGATCAGCGCAGCGTGACCTGGCGGGCGACGAGACCGGCGCGGGCGCGGCGGGCGTTGGCGTCGAGCGGTGCGGTGTCCGCCATGGCGGCGGCGAGCGCCGGCGCGAACTGGGCGAGAGGGCCCTCGACGTCCTCGGCCTCGGAGCCGCGCGCCAGCTCCCACACCGGCACGACGATGCCGGCGGCACGGAAGTACCCGATGAACTTGGCGCCGTCGAAGCCGGACTCGCGGCGGCCGTGCAGGCGCGCGAGACCGTCGAGCACGACCTGCTCGTCCTCGCCCTGCGCCCAGCGCACGTACTCGCGCGCGCCCATGCGGCACCAGTAGGCCGAGCCCACGGCGGCGAGGCGGCGCGTGTCGATGATGCCGGCGTCGGCCTCCTCGATGGCCGCGCCGAGCTCCGGCGTCACCTCGGTGGACGGGTCGAGCCAGTACGCGAACGACTCCTGGACGGTGACCTCGAACGACACGTCGAGGTCGAGGACGTCCTGCAGGCGGGGCCCGGGGGTCGGCAGGCCGGTGTGCTCGATCGCGGTGCCCGGCTCGGCGTCGAGCGCCAGGAGCAGCGCGGTCGCGACGTCGCGGCTGGCGTCGCCCGAGCTCGTGCCGGTCTGCAGCGCGACGAGCACGGTGCCGTCGGCGCGGTGCAGGGCGGGCCAGCCGTTGGGCAGGACGGTCGTCACGACGACGTCGCGGGAGCCGTGCTCGGCGGTCGTGCGGGCGGTCGCCGTCGCAGCCGGGACGAGCTCGCGCAGCGCGACCCAGTCGGGCTCACCGGGCAGGCCCTCGAAGGGACGGAGGACGAAGAGGTCGTGAGCAGCCACGGCCCCAGGCTACCGACCCGATCCGCACCCACCACCCGCTCCCCACCCCGTCATCCCTGGCGCCCCGACCGACCCCCACCTCCGCCGACCCCGTCATCCCTCGCACCACCGGCACCGGCCGCACCATCGACGACGGGGTCGGCGGGGGCAGGGTGGCGAGCGCACGACCCCCAGCGCACGCCGACACCGTCTTCTGTGGCGCCACGACAGTTCGAGGCACCGCAGATGACGGGGTCGGTGGGAGGGCGGGGCCGGGCGGGTGGGGCGGTCGTGGGCACCGGGTGGGCACAGGTGGGGCAGAGGGTGGGCCCAGGTGGGGCGGGGAGGATCGGGGCGCCGCCGGACGGGGGTGGGCAGCCGGGGCCGGGTGGCCCATCATGTGCACGCGACGGCCGACGCCGGCCCCGTCGCCCGACACCCGCAGGAGGACCCGATGACCGCCGCCGCCCGGCGCACCGTCGACGCACCGGGCCCGACCGCGCCGGTCGGGCCGGCCGTCGTCGTGGTCAACGCGCGCTCGCGCCGCGGGGCCGCGCTGCACCACCGGGTGGCGCCGGCGCTCGAACGTCGTGGGGTCGAGGTCAGCGCCGTGCACGTGGTGCACGACCCGGGTGCCGAGCTGCCCGAGCTGCTCCCCCGCGTGCTGGCCGACACCCCGCCGCTGCTCGTCGTGGGCTCGGGCGACGGGACGCTGGCCGCCGTCGTCGACCACCTCGCGGGCCGGTCGACGGTGCTGGGCTACCTGCCGCTGGGCACCACCAACAACACCGGTCGCAGCCTGGGGCTGCCGCTGCGGCTGGACGCGGCCCTCGACGTGATCGCGCACGGGCGCACGGTGCCGGTCGACCTGGCGCGGGCCGGCGACGACTGGTTCGCGAACCTCGTCAGCGTCGGGCTGTCGTCGGAGGTCGCGGGGCGCACCCCGCACCTGCTCAAGCGGCACCTGGGTCGCACCGCGTACGCGGTCACCGCGGCCCGGGCCCTGCTCACGCACCAGCCGTTCGAGGCGCAGATCACCGCGGACGACCGCACGTGGACCGTGCGCACGCACCAGCTCAACGTGGCGAACGGGCGCGTGCACGCCGGCACCCCGATCGCCGTCGACGCGGGCATCGACGACCGGCTCCTCGTGGCGTACGCGCTGGGGGGCGCCGGGCGGGCGTCGGTGGTCAGCGCCGCAGCGCTGCACGCGTCGACGCCGTGGCGGCCGATGCACCACAAGCGGTTCGTCACCGGCGCGACCGTGCACGTCGTGACGGACCGCACCCTGCGCCTCGACGTCGACGGCGAGCTCACGGACGTGGTCGGCCCGGACCACCCGCTGGTCGTGCGCGTCGACGCGGGCGCGATGCAGGTGCGCGTGCCCCACGGCTTCGTCCGCCGCGACCCCCTGGCCCGCGAGCGCACTCCCTGACGGCTCGGGTGTACGCTTTCACGTACACCCGGGAGGTGCCATGAAGACCATGTCGTTCTCGCAGTCGCGCGCGCGGTACGCGCAGACGCTCGACTCCGTCGTCGACGACCGCGAGGAGGTCGTCATCACCCGGGCGGGGCACGAGCCCGTCGTCATCGTCTCCCTCGCCGACTACCAGTCGTTGAAGGAGACCGCCTACCTCCTCCAGAACCCCGCGAACGCCCGACGGCTGCTCCGCTCGATCGAGCGCCTCGAGGCAGGCGGGGGCACCGTGCACGAGCTCACGGAGTGACGTCGGCGTGAAGTTCGTCTTCGACGGGTCCGCCTGGGACGACTACGTCCACTGGCAGACCGAGGACCGGCGCGTCCTCAAGCGCATCAACCAGCTCCTGCGCGACATCGCCCGGGGCGCGGTCGACGGCACACCGCACGAGGGCATCGGCAAGCCCGAGGCCCTCAAGCACGGGCTGCACGGGTACTGGTCGCGGCGCATCACGGACGAGCACCGCCTCGTCTACAAGGTCGTCGGCGACGAGCTGCGCGTGGCCGCCTGCCGGTTTCACTACGAGGACTGAGGCGCGGCACGGACGACGCGCGCGAACGGGTGCGCGCAGGGCCCCGGGTGGGCGAGGATCGAGCCATGGACCCGCGCGCCGGAACCCTCGCCCAGCCCTCCGACCTCGTCGACCTCGACGCGCTGCTCAGCGCCTACGCCGACCGCCAGCCCGACCTCGACGACCCCGCCCAGCGGGTCGTCTTCGGCACGTCGGGCCACCGCGGCTCGGCCCTCGACGGCGCCTTCAACGAGGCGCACATCGTCGCGATCACCGCGGCCATCGTGGAGTACCGCCGCGGGCAGGGCACCGACGGTCCCCTGTTCATCGGGCGCGACACGCACGCGCTGTCGGAGCCCGCGTGGGCCACGGCGCTGGAGGTGCTCGCGGCCGCCGAGGTCGAGGTGCACGTCGACGCCCGCGACTCGTGGACGCCGACGCCCGCGGTGTCGCTGGCGATCCTGCGGCACAACGGCGCCGGCACGTCCGAGGGCGTGCGCACCCGCGGCCCGGGCCTGGCCGACGGGATCGTCGTGACCCCGTCGCACAACCCCCCGCGCGACGGCGGGTTCAAGTACAACCCGCCGCACGGCGGCCCCGCGGGGTCCGAGGCGACGGGGTGGATCGCGGACCGCGCGAACGAGATCCTGCGGTCGGGGTCGCGCCAGGTGCCCCGGGTGCCGCTGGCCCGCGCGCTGGCCGCGTCGACGACGCGCAAGCACGACTACCTGTCGTCGTACGTCGACGACCTCGCCAACGTCGTGGACCTCGAGGCGATCCGCACGGCGGGCGTGCGGATCGGCGCGGACCCCCTCGGCGGGGCGTCGGTGGAGTACTGGGGCGCGATCGGCGAGCGGTACGGCCTGGACCTGACGGTCGTGAACCCGCACGTGGACCCGCGCTGGTCGTTCATGACGCTGGACTGGGACGGCAAGATCCGCATGGACTGCTCGTCGCCGTACGCGATGGCGTCGCTGTTGGAGCGGATGCGCCCGGGTGCGGACGGCACGGCGCCGTTCGACATCGCCACGGGCAACGACGCGGACTCCGACCGGCACGGCATCGTCACGCCCGACGCGGGCCTGATGAACCCGAACCACTACCTCGCGGTGGCGATCTCCTACCTGTTCTCCGGCGCGCGCCCCGGCTGGCCGGCGGACGCCGCGATCGGCAAGACCCTGGTCTCGTCGTCGCTGATCGACCGGGTCGCGGGCTCGCTGGGCCGGCGCCTGCTCGAGGTGCCCGTGGGCTTCAAGTGGTTCGTGCCCGGGCTAGTCGACGGGTCCGTCGGCTTCGGTGGCGAGGAGTCCGCCGGGGCGTCGTTCCTGCGCACCGACGGCACCGTGTGGACCACGGACAAGGACGGGATCCTGCCCGCGCTGCTGGCGTCGGAGATCCTCGCGACCACGGGCAAGAGCCCGTCGCAGCACCACGCGGAGCTGGTCGACCGGTTCGGCGCGTCGCACTACGCCCGCGTCGACGCGCCCGCGACGCGCGAGCAGAAGGCCACGCTGGCGGCGCTGTCGCCCGAGCAGGTGACCGCGACCGAGCTCGCCGGGGAGGCCATCACGGCCCGGCTGACGCGGGCGCCGGGCAACGACGCCTCGATCGGCGGCCTCAAGGTGACCACCGAGAACGCGTGGTTCGCGGCCCGCCCGTCGGGCACCGAGGACGTCTACAAGATCTACGCCGAGTCGTTCGTCTCGGCCGAGCACCTCGCCCAGGTGCAGGAGGCCGCCAAGCAGGTGGTCTCGCAGGCCCTGGGCGGCTGACGTGCACCGGCGGCGGCACCCGAGGGTGCCGCCGCCGGGCCGGTCTCCCGCCGGCTGGCCCCCCTGCCCGGGAACGGCACCACCTGCGGGAGGACGTCGGCGCCCGGACCCTCACGGGTCCGGGCGCCGTCCACGGGTGTGCGTCAGGCCGCCAGGCGGCCCAGCCCCGTGAACTGCCACCCCGCCGAACGCCAGCGGTCGACGGGGAGCTTGCCGCGCGCGTCGATCACGCGCGGGACCTGGGTGAGCGCGGCGAGACGCTCGGGGTCGGCCTGCACGAACTCGTCCCACTCGGTCAGGACGAGCACGACGTCGGCACCCTCGACGGCCTCCTCGGCGCTCGTCGCGTACGCGAGCGTCGGGAACAGGCGCCGGGCGGTGTCGCCGGCCTCGGGGTCGAAGACCGTGACCTGGGCGCCGCGCAGGTGCAGGGCGGCCGCGACGTTCAGCGCCGGCGAGTCGCGCACGTCGTCCGTGAGCGGCTTGAACGCCGCCCCGAGGACGCCCACGCGCTTGTTCAGCACCGAGCCCTCGCACGCCTCGAGGGTCATGTCGACGACCCGCTCGCGCTGGCCCATGTTGATCTCGTCGACCTGCTGCAGCAGGCCCGACGCACGGTAGGCGCCGAGCTCGTTGGCGCGGTGCATGAGCGCCCGGATGTCCTTGGGCAGGCACCCGCCGCCGAAGCCGAGGCCCGCGTCGAGGAACTGCCGGCCGATGCGCTTGTCGTGGCCGAGCGCGTCGGCGAGCACCGTGACGTCGGCCCCGGCGGCCTCGCACACCCCGGCGATCGCGTTGATGAACGAGATCTTGGTGGCGAGGAACGCGTTGGCGCTGACCTTGACGAGCTCGGCCGTGGGCAGGTCCGTGACGACGACGGGCGTGCCCTCGGCGATGGGGCCGGCGTAGACGCGCCGCAGCACGCGCTCGGCCCGCTCGGACGCGCCGCCCAGGACGATGCGGTCCGGGTGCAGCGTGTCCTCGACGGCCTTGCCCTCGCGCAGGAACTCCGGGTTCCAGATGAGCTCGACGTCCAGGCCCGCGGGCGCCTGGTCGGCGACGAGGCCGCGCAGCCGGGCGGCGGTGCCGACCGGGACGGTCGACTTGCCGACGATCACGGCGTCCTTGGTGAGGTGGCGCGCGATCGCGGTGGTCGCGGCCTCGACGAAGCGCAGGTCGGCGGCGTGCGACGTGCGCTGCTGCGGGGTGCCGACGCACACGAAGTGCACGTCGCCCTGCGCGACCGCGGACGCCACGTCCGTGGTGAAGCGCAGGCGGCCCGTGGCGAGGTTCTTCTCCAGCAGGGTGTCGAGCCCGGGCTCGAAGAACGGCACCTTGCCGGCCTGCAGGGCCTCGACCTTGTGCGGGTCGGTGTCGACGCCGGTGACGTCGAAGCCGAGCTCGGCCATGGCGACCGCGTGGGTGGCGCCGAGGTAGCCGGTGCCGAGGACGGTGATCCGCGGCTGCTCGGTGGTCTCGGCGGCCGGGGTGGTGCGGGAGGTCTTGGTGCTCATCGTCGGTCTCCTCAGGGTGCGGTGGTGGCGAGGGGCGCGGGCGTCACGGCGCTCGCGTCGTCCGGCTCGGTGGCGGGCTCCGGCGTCGGTGCGGACGTCGGCTCCGGGGCCAGCTCGTCCGTGGGCGTCGGTCCCGGCGTCGCGGGGACGGTCGCCCCCGGCGTGGCCGGTTCGGGCTCCGGGGTCGGGCCGGACGGAGCCGGCGCGGGCGTGGTGGGCGCGGGCGTGGTGGGCTCGGGCGTGGTGGGCTCGGGCGTGGTGGGCTCGGGCGTGGTGGGCTCGGTGGTCGGCGCCGCGAGCGTCGCCATCACCGTGCCCGTGACGAACCCGGCGGCCGGGTTCGCGATGCCCGCCCTGAACGCCGCGAGCGAGTCGGCGCGGGACGTGATGCGCCAGTCGTTCGTGGTCCGCTCGCCCTGCACGTAGGACGTGACCGCGTGGTGGAAGTACGCGACCCCGATGATGTCGGCGTTCCTGGGCTCCGCCAGGGACGTGAACATCGACTCGAACCACTGCGGCTTCTTGCCGCTGATCTCCGTCGCCCCGACCTCCGCGAGCAGGATGGGCTTGTCGGTGAAGGAGCGCAGCTGGTCCAGCGTGCGGTCGAACGTGTAGTCGAACGTCGGCGGCTGGTTCTTGTCGAACGGCGGCCGGTAGTAGCCCGACAGGCCGACCCAGTCGACGTACTCGTCCCCGGGGTAGAGGCTGCGCGTGTACTCGACGGGCTTGTTGACCGCGGGGAGCCGGTTGACGATGTTCGGGGCCCAGACCCAGATCACGTACGCGTTGGCGCCCTCGGCCTCGAAGATGTCGTGCACGTGGCGCCACATCTTCACGTAGTCGCCGCGGTTGTTGCCGTTGACGGGCGCACCGTCGCTGGTCTGCTCGGACCACGGGTACCAGCCGCTGTTCATCTCGTGGTTGAGACGGATCGCCACGGGGAGCTTGAGCTTCGCGACGTCCCGGGCGTACTTGCGCAGGTACGCGTCGTGGTCGCCCTCGATGATCCGCGGCAGCGAGTACTCGGGCTCGTCGACGACGTCGTTCTCGGCGAGCATCGGGCGCGACTCCCACGTGAGCAGGGGCAGGTCGCCCTGCGCCCACGAGCGGGTGACGGCGTCGGCCCGGAAGTCCGAGTCCCAGCCCTGGAAGTAGCCGGCCATGTTCGGCGAGACGCCGACCTTCGTCGCCACGTCGTTGTACTCCGACCAGTTGAACGGCGACTGGAGCGTGTACAGCCCGAAGTAGCGCTGGTCGGGCGCGAGCAGCTCGGACAGGCGCGGTGCGGTGGGCTTCGGCGGGTTCTTCGCCGCGTCCCGCTCCTTGCGCAGCGCGTCGGCCTGGGCCTTCTGCCGCGCCGCCTCCTCCTTGGCCTTCTGCTCCCGGGCGTAGGCGGCCCGCAGGCGCGCCTCCTCGTCGGCCCTCTGCGCGGCCAGCGCGTCGCGCGACGCCCGGGCCGCGGCCGCCTGC
Source organism: Cellulomonas sp. SLBN-39 (assembly GCF_006715865.1). Lineage (NCBI taxonomy): Bacteria > Bacillati > Actinomycetota > Actinomycetes > Micrococcales > Cellulomonadaceae > Cellulomonas > Cellulomonas sp. SLBN-39. The sequence goes on from NZ_VFOA01000001.1 coordinate 1,088,898, forward strand.
TGCTGCGCGAGCTGCTCGCGGACCTGCGCCCCCTCGGCGCGCCCGAGCGCGTCGGCGGCGGCACGCTCGGCCGCGGCCTTGGCCCGGCCGCGCTGGGCGGCGGCGGCACGCTCGGCGGCCGCCTTCTGCCGGCCCTCCTCCGCGGCCTTCTCGCGCTCCGCCGCGGCCTTCTCCTTGCCGCGCTTCTCGGCGGCGGCCTTCTCCGCCGCCGCCTTCTCGGCGCCGCTGGCCTGGCCCTCGGCCCGCTCGCGCGCGGCCTTCTCCTGCCAGGACTCGATGTCGGAGATCTGGGCGTCACGGTCCTCGAGGATCGCGCGCAGGTCCGCGTTCTCCTGCGCGAGCTGCGCCTCGGCCTCGGTCATCGTGGCGCCCGGCCCGGCGGACCGCGGCGACATCCAGACCAGGCCCGTGACCAGGCCCAGCGCCACGGCGACCACGAGGGCACCCAGGCGGGCGGCGAAGCCCAGGCGCCCGGTCATCGTCCACCAGTGCGTCACGCGGCGCTCAGACATACACCACCGCCATTGCTGCGAACATCGCGAGACCGATCAGGTAGGGCACGAGGACCTGGAGGTTGCGCCGCGGCCGCGCGGGCACCGGCTCCTCCACCTCGGTGCGGGTACGGGTGCGGGTGCGCAGCGCGAGCCGCGCGTCGGTGTCGAGCTCGTCGTCGGGGCGGCGCGCACCTCCGACGGCGGGCGTGCCGTGCGGGGGCGTGCGGTCCACGAGGTCGCGGGGCGCGTGCGGGTCGACCGCCTCGAGCTCGGCGATGAGGTCGCCGTTGCCGGCGTCGTCCTTGCTGCCCACGTACGCCCCGGCACGGGTGCCCCATCCGGCGACGTGCGCCATGCGGAAGAAGCCCAGCAGGCGGATCGGCATGAGGAACAGCGTCGAGACGATGATGAAGACCGGCAGCCGGAAGAAGTCCGAGGGCTTCTCCTGCAGGTGCCGGATCTGCCGGATCGCCATGGACAGCACCGACGAGACGACCATGAGCCCGACGACCCAGGCGATGCCCTGCACGCCCGTCGTCGTCTCGAGGATCGCCTGGTAGAGGTTGATCCCCGTGCCGGAGACGGCGCGGTAGACCCAGCCGGCGATCGTCCCGAACAGCAGGAACGGCAGGACGATGTCGGTGAGGAAGAAGATCGCCAGCACCGGCGCGTGCCCGATCATCCAGGGCAGCATGCGCAGGGTGTTGTACTGGCTCCCGCGCGACCAGCGCAGCTGCTGCTTGAAGAGCTTCTTCACCTGCAGCGGCGCGTCGGTGTAGACGAGGCTCGAGTACTGGTAGACGGTCTTGTAGCCGGCCTTCAGCGTGAGGTTCGTCAGCGTCCGGTCGTCGGAGACCTCGAGGAACACCCCGAGGAACTTCTCCGTCATGAACGCGTCCATGACCTGCACGAGGATGCGCCGCCGGAAGGCGATGGTGCGGCCCGGCAGGCAGCCGACCTGACCGAGGTACGACTGCGCGGGCATCGAGTACAGCGCGCGGGTGTTCTCCAGCCAGTCCGCCCAGCGGGTGATCCACGAGCGCTCGGGCTCGAGGATCCGCTGCCGGGTGGTGACGCCGCCGACGTTGGGGTCGGCGAACGGCTTGACCAGCTCCGGCAGCGTGCCGTCGGTCCAGACCGTGTCGGAGTCGACGAGCACGGTGATCTCGCCGCGCGACATCTGCGTGCCGATCTTCACGGCGTTGCGCTTGCCGGGGATCGGGGTGTGGACGCGCTGGACGAGACCGCCGAACTCGTCGCACACGGCCTCGAGCCCGGGGTTCGGTGCGCCGTTGATGACGACGATGACCTCGTCGGGCTCCTGGTCGACGATCCGCTGGAGGACGTCGCGGAACAGGTCGAGCGGCTCGTCGACGACGGGGATGACCACGCTCGTCGAGACGTCGTAGGGGGCCGTCGCCGGGCGGTACCGCCGCGACAGGACGACCTTGAGGATCCACAGCGCCCACACGAGGCCCGAGAACACCGCGAACAGGTAGATCTCGCTCTGGCCCTCGAACATGTGACGCAGTTGGAGGATGAAGATGAACATGGCGCTCCTCGCGCTCGCCGGGCAGGGGAGTACTGATCGACGCCGTCGGCGATGCAGCGGGAGACGCAGCGGGATGCCTCGGCAGCCGGCGTCGGTGGAGGCCCGCACGGGCCCCGGTCCCCCGACCGGTCTGACGCCTGCGGCGACGCGCCCGGCTGGTGCACCGGGCGCGCGTCGCGGCCATCCCCCCGGTGCCGCTGGGTGCGGCACCCCTCGGTCGGGGTGCACCCACCATGACTTGCCTGAGTCACTGATGTAAAGCCCGCCATGAGAACTCTGCGTGAACGCTCCGTCCGGTTTGCGGGCCCCCCAAAACAGGACATCTACGACGACGCCGCTGGTCAGAGGGCCGCCAGAACGGACGATTCGTGTGAACGACGTGTTTCGTGACACCATCCACGATGTGGGCAGAACGGGCGTCCAAGTCACAATCCATTGAGGCGCTCGTCACACCGCATATCGGACACTTGTCACAGAGCCTGTGAGGAAGCCGACCCCGACCGGGGTCGGCGACCGGGTCGGCGCGGTGCGAGAGTGGGCCCGTGCTCCAGCCCTATCGGGACGTCCTCGCGCGCCCCGGCGCGCTCGCGTTCTCCGCCACCGGTGCGGTCGCGCGGATGCCCATGTCGATGGTCGGCATCGGGATCGTCCTCCTCGTCGCCGCGCTCTACGACTCCTACGCCATGGCCGGTCGGGTCTCCGCGGCCTTCGTCGTCGCGCAGGCCGTCTGCTCCCCGCAGATCGGGCGGCTCGTCGACCGGTTCGGGCAGGCCCGGGTCATGCGCCCCGCGCTCGTCGCGTCCGCCGCCGGCATCGTCGGGCTCGTGACCGCCGCGCTGACCGGCGCCCCCGAGGCGGTCCTCTACGTGCCCGCCGTCGTCGCCGGCGCCACCATCGGCTCGTTCGGCTCCCTCGTGCGGGCCCGCTGGAGCGCGCTGCTCGGCGCCGACCCCCGCCGCGTGCACACCGCGTTCTCGCTGGAGTCGGCGCTCGACGAGCTCGTGTTCGTCGTCGGCCCCGTGCTGGCGACCGTGCTGGCCACCGGCGTGCACCCCGCCGCCGGCCTGGCCGTGCCCGTGGCGGCCATGCTCGTCGGCGGTCTGGCGTTCCTCGGCCAGCGCGGCACCGAGCCGCCGCCCGCGCCCGCGCACGAGCCGCGCGCCCGCGGCACCGTGCTGCGGCACCCCGCGATGGTCGTGCTCGTCGTCGCGTTCGTCGCGATGGGCGCCATCTTCGGGGCCACCGACGTGTCCACCGTCGCGTTCGCCGAGGAGGCCGGCGCCCCCGGCCTGGCCGGCGTCGTCCTCGCCGTCTTCGCCCTCGGGTCCCTGATCTCCGGGCTGCTGTACGGCGCCCGCCACTGGGTCGCCCCGCTCCCCCGCCGGTTCGTCCTCGGCATGGTCGCCCTCGCCGTCGGCGTCGGGGCGTTCGTGCTGGCCCAGTCCCTCGCCGTGCTGGCCGCGGTGATGTTCGTGGTCGGGTTCGCCATCGCCCCGTCGCTGATCAACGGCAACGCGCTCGTGCAGGACATCGTGCCGCCCGGGCGGCTCACCGAGGGCCTGACGTGGGTCGGCACCGGGCTGGGCGTCGGCGTCTCGATCGGCTCGTCCGTGGCGGGCGCGCGGATCGACGCCGCCGGTGCGCACGCCGGGTTCCTCGTCGTCGTCGCCGCGGGCGCCCTCGCCCTGGTCACGACCCTGGCCGCGTGGCCGACGCTGCACCGCACGTCGGTCGCCGCACCGGCCGACGCCGTGCCCGGGACGCCCTAGCCTGGCGGCCGTGAGCACCGTCGCCACCGACCCCGGCACCGTCGACCCCCGCACCGTCGACCGGCTGCGTCGCGTCCTCGCGCCGCTGGGCACGCTCGAGCACGCGGAGCGCCTCACCGGCGGGACGTTCGCGACCACCTACCGCGCCCGCCTCGCCGACGGCACGCGCGTCGTGGTCAAGACCGCCCCCACCGACGCCACCCGGCTCATGACCTACGAGCACGACCTCGTCCGGACCGAGGCCCGCGTGTACGCGCTGGCCGCCGGGCACCCCGGGGTGCGCACCCCCGCGCTGCTGGCCACCGACCTGACCCGGACGGTGCTGCCGGGCGACGTCGTGGTCGCCGCGCACCTGCCCGGCGTGCCCTGGGCCGAGGCCGACCTCCCGCCCGACGACGCCCGCACCGCTCGGCTGCGTCGCGAGCTCGGCGCCGTGATGGCCCACCTGCACGCGGTCGACGGGCCCGCGTTCGGGTACCTCGGCGCCGTCGAGGCCGCCGGCGGCCCCGCCGACCCACCCGGCACGCGGCTGCACGGGCGCACCTGGCCGGAGGCGTTCGGGCGCGTCGTCGGGGCGATCCTCGCCGACGCGCGGGCGTGGGACGTGACCGTGCCCGCGGACGCGGTGCGGGCCGCCCTCGCCGCGCACCACGACGCGCTCGCCGCCGTCACGCGCCCGGTCCTCGTGCACGGCGACCTGTGGCCCGGCAACGTGTTCGTCGACCCCGCCACGGGGGCGCTCACCGGCGTGATCGACGCCGAGCGCGCCCTGTGGGCCGACCCGCTGCTCGAGCTCGTCGGCGCCGACCCGTGGACCCTCGGCCCGCCGTCGGCCGACGTGCTGGCCGGGTACGCGGGCGTCGCGCCGCTCGACACGACGAGCGACGCCGCGCGCACCCGGATGCTGCTGTACCGCCTCCACACCGCCCTCGTGCTGCGCGTGGAGGGCGCCCCGCGGGGCTACGCGCCCGAGGCCGTCGCGTGGTGCCGCCGCACGGCCGAGCGGACGTGGGCGTGGGCGTTCGACGAGCTGGCCGCGCTGCGCTGAGCCGCGGTCCGGCGCGTCCGGCCCGACCCGTCAGATCCGGGCCGCGGGGTCCGCGTCGGCCGGGTCCGCCGGCCGCTGCCAGGTGGTGGACGTCCCGTCCGTGAACCGTGCCCTCGCCGCGGCGACGGCCTTGTCCTTGAGCGCGACGCCCTGCGTGCGCGCGACCTGCGACGCCTTCTCCTCCGCGTCCCTGACGTAGCCCTGCACGCGCGGGTCGGCCCACACGTCCGCGGCCCAGCCCTTGACGCGCGCGAGCTGCTCGCGCCCCGCGGGCGTGCCCAGCAGGTAGCCGACACCGGCGCCGACGACGAACGCTGCCTTGCCCTTCATGGGACCTCCGGGTGTGCTCGTGACCGCACGACCGGGACCGGACGTGCGGAGGGGGTGGGGCGGCGCACCGTGCTCGACGCCGCCGCAGGCACCGAGCGTAGGCGCGCCCGGACGTGTCCGCACGGGCACGCGGCGTAGGTTCGACGCGGGCCGGCGGGCACCCGACCGGCCGGGAGCACCGGGAGGGAGGCACCCATGGAGCTGCTGGTGGCCGGGGTTCTGGCCGTGCTCGCGACCGTCGCCGTCACGTCCTTCGCGCCGCGGGTGGGCGTGGCCGCACCGCTGCTGCTCCTGCTGCTCGGCACGGCCGTGAGCTTCCTGCCGTTCGTCCCGGCCGTCGAGGTGGACCCGGAGATCGTGCTCGGGGTGGTCCTGCCGCCGCTGCTGTACTCGTCGGCCGCGACGATCCCCACCATGGAGCTGCGCCGCGACCTGCGGACGGTCTCGGCCTTCTCCGTCCTGCTCGTGGTGACCTCCGCGCTGGCCGTCGGGTTCGTGCTCGACGCCGTGGTCCCCGGCATCGGGCTGGCCACCGGGATCGCGATCGGTGCGGTCGTCTCGCCCACCGACGCCGTCGCCACGTCCGTCGTGCGCAAGGCCGGGGTCTCGCCGCGGATCGTGACCGTGCTCGAGGGCGAGTCGCTGCTCAACGACGCGTCGGCCCTCGTGCTCCTGCGTTCAGCCGTCGTCGCGACCGCCGGGACCGTCGGCCTGCTGGAGGTCGGCGGGGACTTCCTCTTCGCCGTCGCCGCGGCCGTGGCCGTGGGCTACGTGGTCGGGCGCCTGCACGTCTGGGCGCGCGCGCACATCACCCAGACCACCTCGACCGTCGCGATCTCGTTCGTCGTGCCCTTCGTCGCGTACCTGCCCGCGGAGCACCTCGGGGCGTCGGGGCTGGTCGCGGCCGTGACCGCGGGCCTGGTGACGGGCCGCGCGGCGCACACCGCCCTGAGCGCGCAGGACCGCGTGACCGAGCGCGCCGTCTGGCGCACCCTCGAGCTGCTGCTCGAGAGCGCGGTGTTCCTGCTCATGGGCGTGCAGCTCTTCGGCCTCGTGGAGGACGTGCGCGACGCCCACGGCAGCCTGTGGGTGGCCCTCGGGTACGGGGTGCTGACCGCGACGATCGTCGTCGTCGTGCGGTCGCTCTTCGTGGGGGCGTCGGTCTGGGAGCTCGCCCGACGCGCCCGGCGCATCCCCGAGATGCGCGACTGGCTCACGCAGGCCCAGGAGCGGCTCGACGCCGGCGACGTGCCCGTGGTGCCGGGCGGGCGCCCCCGGGCGGGCGCGAGCCCCAGCCCTGAGCGCGTCGAGGCCGTCGGGCGCCGCGTGCGGCGGCGGCTCGCCGACATCGACTACCTCACGGCCGAGGCGTTCGGGCCGCGGGAGGCCGCGCTGCTCGTGTGGGCCGGCATGCGCGGCGCCGTGACGCTCGCCGCCGCGCAGTCGCTGCCGTCGGACACCCCGCAGCGCTCCCTGCTGGTGCTGGTCGCCTTCGTCGTCGCGGCGGGGACGCTGCTCGTGCAGGGCGCCACGCTGCCGTGGCTCGTGCGTCGCCTCGGGCTCGGCGCCCGGGCCGACGACGACGCCGCCGCCCTGGTCGCGCTGCGCGCCGAGGTCCGCGACGCCGCGCTCGCCCACCTGCAGGACCCCGCCCTGGTCCGCCCCGACGGTCGCCCGTACGACACGGGCGTGCTCGACCGCGCCCGGGCCGGGCTGGCCGCGGTCGACGCCGCCATGGACGACGAGGACGCCGCGCCGGTCCGCGCGCAGGTCCACCAGCTGATGGTCGAGCTCGTGCAGGCCCAGCGTGCCGAGCTGCTGCGCCTGCGGGACCGCGGGGTGCACTCGTCCGCGGCCCTCGACCGGGCGCTGGACGAGGTCGACGCCGTGCAGATCGGCCTGGAGATGCGCGGTCCGTGACGTGCCGCGGCCCGGAGGTGGGCGCGCGTCGGTAGCGTCACCGCCCATGGCCGACTACTTCGCGGGCGACCCGCGCACGAACCACGAGCGGATGCTCGCCGGCGACCTCTACGTGGCGGACGACCCGGCGATCGAGGCGGCGTTCCAGCGGGCCCTGCGCCTGTCGGACGCGTACCACCGGGCGTTCCTCGCCGACCCGGCCGCGGCGCGCCCGCTGCTCGTCGAGCTGCTCGGCGAGGTCGGCGACGACGTCGTGGTCCGCCCGCCGCTGCGCGTCGACTACGGCTCGCGCATCCGCATCGGGGCGCGCACGTTCGTCAACTTCCACCTCACGGCCCTCGACGTCGCGGACATCACCATCGGCGCGGACTGCCAGATCGGCCCGAACGTGCAGCTGCTGACCCCGACGCACCCGGTCGACCCGCAGCCGCGGCGCGACAAGCTCGAGGCGGCCCAGCCCATCACCCTCGGCGACAACGTGTGGCTCGGCGGCGGCGTGATCGTGTGCCCGGGCGTCACCATCGGTGACAACACGGTCGTCGGCGCCGGGTCGGTGGTCGTGCGCGACCTGCCGGCGAACGTCGTCGCGGTGGGCAACCCCGCGCGCGTCGTCCGCGAGAGCATCTGAGCCGCGCCGTGGACGGCGACCCGCGGGCCGACGCGACCGAGGTGATGGCCCGGTGGCGGCGCGTCGAGCGGCGCACCGCGCACGACCCGGGCTCGGGGCTGCGGCTGCCCGATGTCACCGACGCGACGCGCGCGGACGCCGACGTGCTCGCCGCGGCGGGGCACCCCCACGACGCCGTCCACCGGTACACCCACGACGGCGCGCTCGCCGCGCTGCGGGACGCGGGACGCACCTGGGACCTGCCGGGCGCCGCGGCCGCGTGGACGGCCGGGCTGTGGTCGGCGCCGTGGACGTGGCGCAGCGCGCTGACCGGCCACCTGCTCGCGACGACGCTGCCCGGGCACGCGTACGACCCGTACCCGTCCGGCAGCCCGTGCCGGGTGTGCGGCGCCGCCGCGGAGGGCGCCCTGGCCGCGACCGCCGAGCACGTGCTGCGCCTGGGCGGGGGTGCGCCGATCGACGGGGCCGTGCCCGAGCACGCCCTGGCCCTGGCCGGCCTCGCCGACCTGCCCCGGCCCGAGCCCACCGAGCACGACCGGTGGACGCTGCGCGCGGTCCTCACCGTGCTGCGCGCCCTGCCGCCCGGCACCCGGTACGCCGCGGCCCGCACGGCACTGACACGCGCCCGGCTGCTCGACACGTCGGCGCCGCACGCCTACGGGGCGGTGCTCGAGGAGCTCGCGCTGGTCGGCGCGGTCGCCCCGACGGCGCACCCCGGCCTGGCCGTGCGCTGGTCCGACTACGCCGAGCGCGACCGGCGGCCGAGCGTGCGCGTCGAGGTGCAGGCGCCGCTGGCCTGGTGGTCGTCCTCCGACGGGCTGCGCGAGGACGTGCTGGAGCACGTCTTCACGGGGTTCGCCACGGGCGACGTGGACCTCGACGGCCCGCGCCCGACGCCCGAGCCGGCACGCGGCGCGACCGTCGTCGGTGCGCTGCCCGCCCGGCTGCGGGCCCTGGACCGGACGGGGCGCACCACCGCCGTCCCGCGGTCCGTCGGCGACGGGCCGCCCGCCGTGGGCGACGTGTGGGCCGTGCGGGTCCCGGGCGACCGGTGGGTCACGTGCCGGGTGGCCGCCACCGACGTCGCGGGCGGGCGGCCCTACGCGCAGGTCGAGATGCTCGCCGGCGTGCACGACGCGTTCCCCGCGGCGGCGGACGTCGACCTGCGCGCGCAGCCGCGCCGCGACGGGCGCTGGCACGCGTGGGTGCACTCCCTCGACCGCACCCCGCACGTGCGGCGGATCGCGCAGGGCACGGCTGCCCCGGCGTCGCCGCTCCCGCCCGCGACGGGCGCCGAGCGGCACCCCGCCAAGGCCCTGGCCCACCTCGCGGGCTGGTGCTGGCCCGAGCTCGTCTGACACCCGGCCCGACGGCAGGTCAGGAGTCGGGCTCGAGCTCGCACCACACGCGACGGCCCGGCACGCCGACGCGCTCGACGCCCCACACGTCCGCGCGGCGCAGAGCCCGCAGCGCCCGCGGCGAGGGCAGCACCCGGCTCGCCGGGTCCTCGACCGTCAGTCGGACGGTCCCGCCGTGGACGTCGAGACCCACGTACAGCACCGACCCCGCCCGCGCACCCCCGGCGGCGTCGCGCAGCAGCACCACGGCGAGCAGGCGCAGCCGCAGCAGCGCCGCGGGCGGGGCACCCAGCAGCCGGGCGCGGGCCACGACCCAGCGCCGGGCGTGCACCACGCCCCACGCGTCGGCGGTCACCGCCAGGGTGCCCGCGCGGTCGGGGTGCAGCTGGTGCACCACGGCGTCCCGCTGCGGGGCAGGGATCTGCAGGCTCGTGCTCACGGTGGCCTCCTCGGCGTCGACGACGGCCCCAGCGTGGCCGGGCGCCGCGGCGACGTCGTCGTCCGCACGGCGCGAGGTCCCTGCTGCGGACGCAGCAGGCAGGTCGCTGCGTCCGGCCGACGACGCGGCACCCCCCGCCGACGGAGCCTGGTCGCGGTCGATCCCTGCTGCGAAAGGTCCCTGCCATGTCCGCTCTCGCCCGTTGGTGCCACCAGCACCGCCGGCTCGTCCTCGCCGGGTGGGTCCTCGCGATCCTCGGCCTCGCCGCCGCCACCCTGAGCCTCGGTGCGTCCTTCCGGACCGCGCAGACGCTGCCGGACTCCGACTCCGCCCGCGCGTACGCGCTCCTCGAGGAGGCCGGCGCCTCCTCGTCCACCACCGACGGCACCGTCGTGTGGCGCTCCACCGGTCCGGTCGACGCCCCGGGTGTCCAGGACGAGATCGCCACGCTGCTCGCGCAGGTCGCGGCGGTCCCGGGCGTGGAGTCGGTCACCTCGCCCTACGCGCCCGAGGGCGCCGCGCAGGTGAACGCCGTCGAGCGCACCGCGTTCGCGACCGTCGCCGTCACCGACGACGTGGACGTGCAGCAGGTGCGCGACGTCGTCGAGGCCGCGGCACCCGCCGACCTCGACGTCGCCGTCGGCGGGCAGGGGTTCAGCGAGCTGCCCGAGCCGTCGCACGGCACCGAGGTGATCGGGCTGCTCGCGGCCCTCGTGATCCTGCTGCTCGTGCTGCGCTCCGGCTGGGCCGCGACCCTGCCCGTCCTCACCGGCGTCGTCGGGGTCGTCGCGTCGCTGCTCGTCGTGACGCTCGCGTCCCACGTGGTCGACCTCGACTCGACGTCGCTGACCATGGCCGCCCTGGTCGGCCTGGGCGTCGGCATCGACTACGCCCTGTTCATCGTGAACCGGCACCGCAAGGCGCTGCTGGCCGGTGCGGACGTCGAGGAGGCCGTGGCCCAGGCCGTCACGACGTCGGGCCGGGCCGTCGTCTTCGCCGGCCTCACCGTGGTGGTGGCGCTGCTGGGCATGGCCGTCGTCGGCCTCGGCGTGCTCACCGGCATGGGCCAGGCCGCCGCCGTGACGGTCGCCTTCACCGTGGCCGCCGCGGTCACCCTGCTGCCCGCGCTGCTGGGCGTGCTCGGCCACCGGGTGCTCTCGCGCCGGCAGCGGGCCGCGCTCGCCGCCGGCGAGGTCGCCACCGACCACCGCCCCGGGCGCACGCCCGTCTCCGCCCGCTGGGCCGTCGCCCTGCAGCGGGCCCCGCGCCGCGTCGTGGCCGGTGCCCTCGTGCTGCTCGTCGCGCTCGCCGTGCCCGCCCTGTCGCTGCGGGTCGGGGACCCCGACGCGTCGAGCGACCCGGTCGGGTCGCCGAGCCGCACCTACGCCGACCTCATGACCCCCGCCTTCGGGGCCGGCGTCGACGCACCGCTCGTGCTGGCCGCCCGGACGCCCGACGCGGCGTCCGCCCGGGCGTTCGAGGCGCTCGTCGCGCAGGTCGCCGAGGAGCCGGGCGTCGCCGCCGTCCGGGCCGCCCCCGTGCAGGACGGTCAGACGGTCGCCGTGGCCGGCGTCGTCCCCACGACGAGCGCGCAGACCGTCGAGACGGAGGACCTGGTGCTCGCCCTGCGCGACGACCTCGTGCCCGCCGCCGCTGCGGGCACGGCGCTCGAGGTCCACGTCGGCGGGGCGGCCGCCACCAGCCACGACCTGTCGGCCGCCCTGATGGGCCGCCTCCCCCTGTACCTCGGCCTGGTGGCCCTGCTCGGGTTCGTGCTGCTGGCCGTCGCGTTCCGCAGCGTCCTGGTGCCGCTGGTGGGCGCCGTGACGAACCTCGTGACGCTGGCGGTGGGCCTCGGCGCCGTGACCGCGATCTACCAGTGGGGCTGGGGCAGCGAGCTGCTCGGCGTGGGGTCCGCGGCACCGGTGATGTACATCGTCCCGGTCATCGTCGTCGGCGTGATGTTCGGGCTGTCGATGGACTACCAGGTCTTCCTCGTCTCACGGATGCACGAGGAGTGGGTGCGCACCCGCGACCACGCCCGCGCCGTGCGGGTCGGCGTGGCCGAGACGGGCCGGGTCGTCGCGGCGGCCGCCGCGATCATGCTCAGCGTCTTCGCGTCCTTCGGCCTGACGCCCGAGCGGATCGTGTCGTCGATCGGGATGGGGCTCGCGATCGCGGTGCTGGTCGACGCGTTCGTGGTGCGGATGGCGCTCGTGCCGGCCCTCATGCACCTCCTGGGCCGCGCCACCTGGTGGTACCCGCGGTGGGCGGACCGCATCACGCCGCACCTGTCCGTCGAGGGCCCCGCCCCGACGCCGACGGTCCCGACCGCCGTCCCGGTCCCCGCACCCTGACCGCTGCCCGCGGGCAGGTGCCGTCCGCCGCGACCCGTGGCGGACGGCACCTGTCCTCCGGCCGGGGGGAGGGGTCGGCGCGGGGTCAGCCGGCGGCGCGGTAGGCCCGGCCCGCCTGCGTCGGCGTCGAGGCGTCCGTGTACAGGCCGTACGCGGCCGAGTCGCCGACCGCGGGGAGCCCGAACCACGCGTACCGCTCCACGTGGGCGCGCTGCTCGAACCCGGCCGTCGTGCCCTCGACGAACGTCGCGAGCTGGTCGCCCGTCGGGTACGCCGGGCCGCCGGCGAAGTCGATCAGCCCGTACTCGGTGACCCACACCGGCAGCCCGTAGCGGGCGTGCACCGCGTCGACGTACGCGAGCAGCTGGTCGACGGCCGCGGGCGAGAAGTCCGAGCCGTACCAGTGCAGCGTCACGAAGTCGACGCGCAGCCCCTGCTCCTGCGCACCCGACATGAACCGGTCGAGCCAGCCGCCGGGCGTGTCGGCGCCCCACGCGACCGCCGGGCTGCCCAGCCGCAGGCCGGTCGCCTCCAGGCGCGGCCACGCCTCCAGCGCCTCCTCGACGCTCATCGCCGACTGCTCGCCGAGGTCGGGCTCGTTGAAGCCCAGCAGCACGTCGCCCTCCGCGGCCGCCTGCGCGAGCGTCGCGTCCGTGACGTGGTCGCGGCCCCAGATCATCGGCACGAACTCCACGCCCTCGGGCGCGGGCATGGTGTCGTCCGTCGGCGACCAGTTGTAGAACCAGCCGGCGCCGACGTCCTGCAGCGCGCCCGCGACGCCGTCCCACTGCCACGTCGCGACGCCCTTCTTCGCCGACGCAGCCGCGGCCACGACCGGGGCGGGCGCGGGCGTCGGGGACGGGTCCGGGGTGGGGGTGGGCGTCGGCTCCGGCGTCGGGGACGGGGTGGGCGTCGGCGTCGGCGTGGCGACGACGGACGTCGAGGTCCGGCGGGGGGTGGGCGAGGCCGTCGGGCGTGGCGTCGGCGTGGACGACGCCACCGCCTGCGGCGGACGATCCTGCCCGCGCTGCACCGCCACCGCGGCACCTCCACCGGTGACCAGGGCCGCCGCGAGCACGGCCACCAGGGTCTTCTTGCCGATCGCGAGGCCCGCCGCGGTCGCGACGCCGGGCGCGGACGACGACGCGCCCACCGTGGCGGAGGACGCGGCACCGGGGGACGCCGCACCCGTCGACGCCGCTGCGCCCGCCCCGGCGAGGTGCGCCCCGGCCGCGCCGAGCGCCTGCGGCCACGGCACCAGGGCGAGCCCGCCGAGCAGCCGCTCGGCCGCGACGAGGCCCGTGCCGGCGTCCGCGCAGCCGGCGCACCCGCGCACGTGACGGGCCACCCGCTTGCGCCACAGCGCGTCCGGCCGGCCGTCCCACCCGGCCGTCACCTCCTCCAGGCCCGGGCACCGCGGCGAGGCGGCGAGCGCCCGCACCACCGTGCGCGCCTGGTCGAGCCGGCCCTTCATGCGCTGCACGCGCACCGCCGTGTGCGCGCGGGACGCGCCCGTCGCGCGCACGACCTCGTCGCGCGTCAGGTGCCCCGAGGCCTCGAGCCACCACAGCGACAGCAGCTCGCGGTTCTCCTCGTCGAGCCACCGCGTGGCCTGCGCGACCTCGCGCCGCTGCCCCGTCAGCTCCAGACGGGCGATGGTCACGTCGGCGAAGTCGGCGCCGGGGTCGCCGGGCTCCTCGGCCGGCAGCCCGCGGGGCGCGGTCGCCTGCGCCCGCGAGCGCTCGCGCACCTGGCGCACCGTGATCGCGGCGAGCCACGACCGGTACGCCGCCGGGTCGCGCAGCTCGCCGATGCCGCGCAGCACCCGCAGCATCGTGTCCTGCACGACGTCGTCGACGTCGGCGTGCCCGCGCAGCGCCCGCCCGACGATCGAGTAGACGAGCGGGAGGCTGCCGGCCACGAGCCGGTCGACGGCGTCGGGGTCGCCGGCACGGGCTGCCAGCACCGTCGCGGTGTCGGTCGAGAACGCCATGGGATCGGACCTCCTGCGTGGGCGTCGAGGATCGCACGGGCCGCCGCGCACGACGGCCACGCACCAGGAGACGGCCGGGGAGCGCGCGGATAACCAGAACGTGGCGACCGGTTCTACGCGGGGTCCGGCTCCGCGTGCCCCACGTGCTCGAACGCCAGGACGGCGAGCTCGCCACGCTCGCGCACCAGGCCGACGGTCCTGCCCGTGAACCCGCCGGCCACCTCCGTCGACAGGTACCGCCCGTCGAGGGTGCCCAGCACGACCCGACCCTCGGGTCCGTCGACGGCGGCGACGACCTCGTCGGGCCCGTGCTCGCGGCTGTGGACGGGTGCCGGTGAGGGGTGCACGTCGATCTCGAGGACCGTGGCCGGGGTGTGCGGGGCCTCGCCGAGGACCGCCGTGACCGACCCGATCCGGGCGACCGCCCGCACCCGGCCGCCGTCGACCTCGAGCGTCAGCGCGTGCCGCGGGTCGATCCGCAGCTCGAGCCCGCCGACGCCCGCCGACGCGTCGACGCGGGCCCGGGTGGTGGTCGCGGTGCGCTCCTGCCGCACGCCGACGAACGTGCGCGGCCCCCGCCCGGCGAGGACCCAGCGGCCGTCGGCCCGGTGCAGCACGTCGGCGGGGAACACGCCCGCACCGACCCAGGACGGCCCGGGACCGTCGGCGTCCAGCCCCACCACGACCCGCGGCACTGCGGCCGGCTGCACGGGCGTCGTCGGGTGCGGCCACCCGTCGACCCACGCGACGTCGACCGCGAACGTCTCGCGCCCCAGGACGTGCCAGCCCGGGAACGACCCGGCCGGCCGCACGCCGAGGAAGACCATCGCCCACGTGCCGTCGGGACGGCGCACCAGGTCGGCGTGCCCGGTGCTCTGCACGGGGCTCGCGGTGCCGCGGGCGGTGAGCACGGGGTTGCCGGCCCACCCCTCGTAGGGGCCGTCGGGCGCGTCGGAGCGGGCGACCACGACCGCGTGCCCCTGGGCGGTGCCGCCCTCGGCGGCCAGCAGGTACCAGCGGCCGTCGACCCGGTGCAGGTGCGGCCCCTCGACGTCCTTCCCGCCGGCGCCGGACCACAGCAGGCGCGGCTCGGTCAGCAGCCGGCCGGTCGCGGGGTCGAGCACGGCCTGACGGATGCCCGCGTCGGACCAGGTGAGGTAGCAGGTGCCGTCGTCGTCCCAGGCGAGGTCCGGGTCGATGCCGCCGGCCCCGGGGATCCGCACGGGCGCGGACCACGGGCCGGCGGCGTCGTCGGCCGTGACGAGCAGGTGGCCGGGACCGTCGGAGACGTTCGTGGTGACGAGCCAGAACCGGCCGTCGTGGTGGCGCAGGGTGGGGGCGTAGATCCCGCCGGAGGGGCCCACGCCGTCCAGCCGCAGCTGCTCCGGGCGCGTCAGCGCGTGCCCGACGGGCTCCCACGTCACGAGGTCCCCCGACCGGAAGAGCGGGACGCCGGGCGCGTGCTCGAAGCTGGAGCACGCGAGGACGAAGGTGCTGCCGACCCGGCAGACCGTCGGGTCGGGGTGGTACCCGGCCAGCAGCGGCCGCACCGGCAGCCGCGTGGCGGGGAGGACGTCGGACCGGGGCTGCGCTGCCATGCGCCGAGCATGCCACCGGGTGTCCGGCCGCGGTGCCGGCTCCCCTTCTCCGGGTCGCTCGGACGGCCGCGCGGGGTCGCTCTCCGGGCCGCACGAACCACCCGGACGGCGCCTCGCGCACCGGCTGACGGTCGGGTACCTTGCCGCGTCCGGCCCCCGTGTGAGGAGCCGCACAGCGTGTGTAACGAGACCGGTCCTCAGGTTTCGGGCCTGTTAAGTGTCCGTCCCGAATCGGTAACTCCGGCCGGTCGCGGCGAAATCGCAGCCATAGTCTCTGGCGGTCCACATCGCGGATCCCGCCGCACCGGCCCCTGAGACGGGGCGGGTGCGCGTCCGACGGCGGCACACCCCCTCGTGCCGCCTCGCACCGGAGGTACACATGAAGTTCGCGCGCTCCGCCCGGCTGACAGCCCTCGGGCTCGCCGGCGCCCTCGCCCTCGCCGCGTGCGCGTCGGGGACCGACGCCGCCACGGAGGACGAGGCGACCACCGGCCCCAGCACCGGGATCGTCACGGTCAGCAACGGCGAGCCCCAGAACCCGCTGATCCCGACGATGACGAACGAGACCTACGGCTCGTCCGTCGTCCAGAGCCTCTTCGCCGGCCTCGTGTACTACGACGCCGACGGCGCCATGCACAACGAGGTCGCCGAGTCGATCAGCTCCGAGGACAACATCACCTGGACGATCACGATCGCCGACGGCTGGACGTTCTCCGACGGCACCGCCGTCACGGCGGACAGCTTCGCCCGCGCCTGGGACTACGGGGCCGCGCTGGACAACGCGCAGAACCTCTCGTACTTCTTCGAGCCCATCAAGGGCTTCTCCTACGACGCGAACACCTCCCTCATCGAGGCCGGCGGCCTGACGGTGCAGGACGAGAGCACCCTCGTCGTCACGCTGAACCAGCCCGAGTCGGACTTCCCGCTGCGCCTGGGCTACTCCGCCTTCTTCCCGCTGCCCGAGTCCTTCTTCGAGGACCCGGCCGCGTTCGGCGAGGCCCCCGTCGGCAACGGCCCGTACGTGCTCGAGTCGTGGGAGCACGACGCGGTCATCACGCTCGCGCCCAACCCGGAGTACGCCGGCAGCCGCGTGCCGCAGAACGGCGGCGTCGAGCTCCTCGCCTACACCGACGAGGACTCCGCGTACAACGACCTGCTCGGCGGCCAGCTCGACGTCATCAAGAACGTGCCCGCCTCGGCGTTCGCCACGTTCGAGAGCGAGCTCGACGGCCGGTCGGCGAACCAGCCGGCCGCGGTCATCCAGACCCTGACGGTGCCCGAGTGGCTGCCCGAGTTCCAGGGCGAGGCCGGCCTCCTGCGCCGCGAGGCGATCTCGCACGCGATCAACCGCCTCGAGATCACCGCGACGATCTTCGCCGGCTCGCGGACCCCCGCGACCGACTACACGTCGCCGGTCATCGACGGCTGGAACGAGGAGATCACGGGCAACGACGTGCTCCAGTTCGACGCGGACAAGGCCGCCGAGCTGTGGGCGCAGGCCGAGGAGATCTCCCCGGTCGGCGGCGACTACAAGCTCCAGATCGCGTCCAACGCCGACTCGGACCACCAGACCTGGATCGACGCGGTCTGCAACGGCATCCGCACCAACCTGGAGATCGAGTGCGAGTTCTTCCCGTACCCGACCTTCGACGAGTTCCTCGACGCCCGTGACTCCGGCACCGTCCCCGGCCTGTTCCGGTCGGGCTGGCAGGCGGACTACCCCGCGATGAGCAACTTCCTCGGCCCGATCTACGGCACCGGGGCCGGCTCGAACGACGGCCAGTGGTCGAACGCCGCGTTCGACGAGACCCTCAAGGCCGCCGCGGGCGCGCCGTCGCAGGCCGAGGCCGTCGCGCTGTACATGGACGCCGAGACGATCCTCTTCGAGAACCTCCCGGGCATCCCGCTGTGGTACAACAACGCCACCGGCGGCTGGGCGGACACGGTCGACAACGTGCAGTTCGGGTGGGACTCCGACCCGATCCTGTACTCGATCACCAAGTCCGAGTGACCTTCACCGCCGGTGGGCGGGGCCGACGAGGCCCCGCCCACCGGCGGACGCACGACGGCACGGGCGCGGGCGGGAACCCTCCACACGGGGACCCGCCCGCACCCGCGTCCGCGGCAGCGCCACCTGCACGCTCGCCGCAGCACCCGGACTGGACGACGAAAGCGACACCCTGGCATGCGTTGGTACATCGGCCGCAGACTCCTGCAGGTCATCCCGGTCTTCCTCGGAGCGACGCTCCTGCTCTACGCGCTCGTGTTCCTGCGCCCCGGCGACCCCGTGGCCGCGCTGGGCGGCGAGCGCGGCCTCCCCGAGGCGGTGCAGGAGCAGATCCGCGCCGAGTTCCACCTCGACGAGCCGTTCCTCGTGCAGTACCTGCTCTACCTCAAGGGCATCTTCACCCTCGACTTCGGGGTGACGTTCAGCGGGCGCGAGGTGGCCGAGGTCATCGCGCAGGCCCTGCCCGTGACGTTCCAGCTCGCGCTGATGGCGCTCGTCATCGAGGCCGTCTTCGGGATCGGGTTCGGCCTCTGGGCCGGCCTGCGCAAGGGCGGGTTCTTCGACTCGACCGTGCTGGTGCTCAGCCTCCTCGTGATCGCCGTGCCGACGTTCGTCATCGGCTTCGTCATGCAGATCGTCGTGGGCGTCAACCTCGGGTGGCTGCCCATCACCGCGGGCCGCGACCCCGACGTCGTCAGCCTGCTCATGCCGGCCATGGTGCTGGCGGCGACGTCGTTCGCGTACGTGCTGCGGCTGACCCGCACGTCCGTGCAGGAGAACCTGTCCGCCGACTTCGTGCGGACCGCCCGCGCCAAGGGGCTCTCGCGGTCCCAGGTCACGAGCCGCCACGTGCTGCGCAACTCGCTCATCCCCGTCGTGACGTTCCTCGGCGCCGACATCGGCGCACTCATGGGCGGTGCGATCGTGACCGAGGGCATCTTCAACATCCGCGGCGTCGGCGGCACGCTCTACGAGGCGATCACCCGCGGCGAGAACGCGACCGTCGTCTCCCTGACCACCGTGCTCGTGCTCGTGTACATCGCGGCCAACCTGCTGGTCGACCTGCTGTACGCCGCGCTGGACCCGAGGATCCGATATGCCTGAGACCCCCCGCCCCCGCACCACCCCGCTGCCCGGGCAGGAGCACTACGCCCGCCCGGCCGAGCGCGACCTCGGCGCGGTCGACGCGCTGACCACGACCGCCGCCCCGTCGGGGTTCTGGTCCGACGCCTGGCACGACGTGCGCCGCAAGCCCCTCTTCTGGGTCTCCGCCACGCTCATCCTGCTGGTCCTGCTCGTCGCGTCGTTCCCCACCCTGTTCAGCGCGATCGACCCGCGCACGTGCTCCCTGGCGGACGCCCTGGGGGCGCCGCGCGGGGGCCACCCGTTCGGCTTCGACCGGCAGGGCTGCGACATCTACTCCCGCACGGTCCACGGCGCGCGCGCGTCCGTGACCGTCGGCGTCCTCACCACCGCGATCGTCGTGGTGGTCGGCACGCTCCTCGGTGCGGTCGCCGGCTACGTCGGCGGCTGGGCCGACACCCTGCTGTCGCGCCTGACCGACATCTTCTTCGCCATCCCGCTGGTCCTCGCGGCCATCGTCATCATGAGCCTGTCGACGCAGCGCACGGCGCTGACCGTCGCGATCGTGCTCGCGTCGTTCGGCTGGACGTCGATCGCCCGGATCGCGCGCGGCACCGTCATGTCGGTGAAGAACAACGAGTTCGTGACCGCCGCCCGCTCGCTGGGCATGGGGCGGACCGCGATCCTCTTCCGGCACGTGCTGCCGAACGCCGCCGCGCCGATCATCGTCTACGCGACCGTCGCCCTGGGCACCTTCATCGTCGCGGAGGCCACGCTGAGCTTCCTGGGGATCGGGCTGCCGCCGTCGACCGTCTCGTGGGGCGGCGACATCTCGCAGGGGCAGGTCGCGATCCGCACCAACCCGGAGATCCTCCTGTTCCCCGCCGGCGCGCTCGCCCTGACAGTGCTCGGCTTCATCATGATGGGCGACGTCGTGCGCGACGCCCTCGACCCGAAGGCACGCACCCGATGAGCGCCACCGCCCCCCGCCACCCCGGTCAGCCCGAGCCGCTGCTCGAGATCCGTGGGCTCGAGGTGTCGTTCAGCACCGCCGCCGGACCCGTGCACGCCGTCCGCGGCGCGGACCTCACGGTGTACCCGGGCCAGTCGGTCGCGATCGTCGGCGAGTCCGGCTCCGGAAAGTCGACGACCGCGCACGCGATCATCGACCTGCTGCCCGGCACCGGGAAGGTCACCGGCGGCTCGATCCGGTTCGCCGGGCGCGAGCTCGTCGGCCTGCCCCGCACCGAGGTCGAGGCGCTGCGCGGTGCGCAGATCGGCCTCGTCCCGCAGGACCCGATGTCCAACCTCAACCCCGTGTGGCGCGTCGGCACGCAGGTCGAGGAGGCGCTGCGCGCCAACGGGTTCCGCGGCGGCCGCGCCGACCGGCAGCGCCGGGTCGCCGAGCTGCTCACCGAGGCGGGCCTGCCGGACGCGGAGCGTCGCGCGAAGCAGTACCCGCACGAGTTCTCCGGCGGTATGCGTCAGCGGGCGCTCATCGCGATCGGCCTGGCGTCTCGCCCGCAGCTGCTCGTCGCCGACGAGCCGACGTCCGCCCTGGACGTCACCGTGCAGCGGCAGATCCTGGACCACCTCGACACGCTCACGCAGGAGCTCGGTACGGCCGTCCTCTTCATCACCCACGACCTGGGCCTCGCCGCCGAGCGCGCCGAGCACGTCGTGGTGATGTACCGCGGGCAGGTCGTCGAGTCCGGCCCGGCCCGGCAGATCCTCACCGAGCCGCAGCACCCGTACACGCGTCGGCTCATCGCGTCCGCGCCGTCGCTGGCGTCGCGGCGCATCCAGGTCGCGCACGAGCACGGCCGGACGGCTGACGAGCTCCTGGCCCGCCACGGGGGCTCGGGGGCGGCCGGCGGCGGCGACATCATCGTGGCGAAGGACCTGACGAAGGTCTTCACGATGCGGGGCCGGGGCGCCAAGGACCTCACCGCGGTGGACAACGTGAGCTTCACGCTCGGCAAGGGCCGCACGCTGGCCCTCGTCGGGGAGTCCGGGTCGGGCAAGTCCACCGCGGCGAACATGGTGCTCGGGCTGCTGGAGCCGACGTCGGGCTCCGTCACGTTCGACGGCGTCGACATCGCCCGCACCGGCCGGCGCGACCAGCTGGCCCTGCGCCGGCGCATCCAGCCGGTGTTCCAGAACCCGTACGGGTCGCTGGACCCGCAGTACTCGATCTTCCGCACCCTGACCGAGCCGCTGCGCGTGCACCGCGTGGGCACGCCCCGGTCGCGGGAGAAGCGCGTGCGCCAGCTGCTCGACATGGTGGCGCTGCCGCACAGCACGATGCGGCGGTTCCCCAACGAGCTGTCCGGCGGGCAGCGCCAGCGCGTGGCCATCGCGCGGGCGCTGGCGCTGCAGCCCGAGGTCGTGGTGCTCGACGAGGCCGTCTCCGCCCTCGACGTGCTCGTGCAGGCGCAGATCCTCGACCTGCTCGCCGACCTGCAGCGCGACCTCGGTCTCGCGTACCTGTTCATCACGCACGACCTCGCGGTGGTGCGGCAGATCGCCGACGCGGTCGTCGTGATGCGCGACGGCAAGGTCGTCGAGCACGCGTCGACCGACGAGGTGTTCGACCACCCGCGCGAGCAGTACACGCGCGACCTGCTCTCCGCCATCCCCGGCGCGAGCCTGACGGTCCCGACGCCCGGGGCCTGACCGCCCGACGTCGGACGCCCGGCCCCTCCACCCGGAGGGGCCGGGCGTCCGTCGTCCGGTGCACGAGAGCCCGGCACCGGGAGGGCGCCGGGCGCAGTGCCGTCAGAACAGCCGGT
Organism: Cellulomonas sp. SLBN-39; assembly: GCF_006715865.1. Classification (NCBI taxonomy): domain Bacteria; kingdom Bacillati; phylum Actinomycetota; class Actinomycetes; order Micrococcales; family Cellulomonadaceae; genus Cellulomonas; species Cellulomonas sp. SLBN-39. The sequence continues at coordinate 1,110,267 of NZ_VFOA01000001.1, forward strand.
CCCCGAGGTCGCCGAGCAGGGCGACCACGGAGCGCGCCTCGTCGCGGGGGTCGACGGCCTCGCCGGCTGCCACCGCCAGCGCCCCGCGGTGCAGCAGCGCCGCAGCCAGGGTGGCGACCGCCGCCGCGGTGGCCGGTCGTCGCTCGGCCGGCACCCCGAGCGACGCGAGCTTGAGCTCGATGAGCCCCCGGACCTCGGCCTCGAGGGGCGCCAGGCGCTGAGCCTGCCCCAGCAGGAGCTCCGGGGAGGCGGCGACGGCCCGCAGGCGGGCGGACCGGACCTCGGGCTCGCCGTCGACGTCGGGGAGGCCGACGACCCCCAGGACACCGGTGAGCAGGCGGGCCTGCGGGTCGGCCAGCCACTCCCGAGCCGCCTGCTCGTCGACCGAGGGGACGGCCGAGCCGAGGATCGCGTCCTCCTTGGTGGCGAAGTGGTGGAAGAACGTCCGCTCGCTCACGCCCGCCGCAGCGCAGATGCGCGCGACGGTCACCGCCGGGAGGCCGTGCTCCTCGACCAGGAGCACCGCGGCCCGCTCGACCCGGGCCGCTGTGGCCGCGCCGCGGGCGTTGCGCCGCGGGGGTCGCGCGCGCCGGGTGCCACCCGGGGGGGTCGTCGGCACGTCGTCGGTCTGCGTCGGTCCGTGCGTCACTCGCCGCCCCTCATTCGTAGCGCAGCGCGGTGATGGGGTCCTGCCGCGCAGCACGTCTGGCGGGGAGCGTACCGGCGAGCAGCGCGATCACGACGATGAGCGCGAGGACGCCGAGGATGCCGCCGGGCTCGAACCGCAGCAGCGTCAGGCCGGCCAGGTCGGCCAGCGGACCCGCGGCGAGGGCGCCGCTGACGGCGCTCCCGACGAGCACGGCGAGGCCCACGCCCAGCGCCGCGCCGAGCAGCCCGATGAGCCCGGCCTCCAGCGTGAAGAGCGCGAAGATGCGTCGTGGCGCCATGCCGAGCGCCTTCATCAGGCCGATCTCGCGCGTGCGCTCCTGCACGCTCATGAGCAGCGTGTTGACGATCCCGAAGCCCGCCGCGAGAAGCGCGACCATCGCGAACGCGTCCAGGACCCCGGTGATGCCGGCGATCACGGTGGTGATGAGCCCCAGCTGGTCCTCGACGGTCTGACCCTGCAGGCCGAGGTCCGCCACGCGCTGCTTGACGACGTCGACGTCCTGCGCCGTGCCGTCGAGACGGGCCGTGGCCGCCACGTACCGGCCGGGCGAGCCGACGCCCGCGTCCTGCAGGGCCGCGAGCTCGTCGAGCAGGTCGGCGCCGACCGCTGCGCCGGAGCTGAGCAGCCCGGGGCGCGAGACCCCGACGACGACGGCGTCGACCGCGTGCTGCACGCCCGTGAGGTCGGTGAGCGTGAGGGTGACGGTCTCGCCGAGGGCCGACGTCGCGTCGCCGAGCCCGAGGGGGGTGACGTAGTCCGCGGGCAGGACGATGCCGTCGGTGACTCCCGCGTCCGCCAGCTGCCTGCCGGCCTCGAGGTCGGCGCGGGCCACGGCCCCGGTCGGGGAGAGCGTCAGCACGTACCGCTCGGAGGTGGGGGTGCTGACGTGGTCGAGGGCGACGCCGCGCACGGGCCGGACGTCGCGCAGCCCGTCCACCTCCTCGAGCTGGGCGATGCTCGCGTCGGTGAGCAGGTCGGCGCTGCCCGCCCCCGGGAGGCCGGACGAGCCGGACGCCGTGGCCGTGGACCGCGTGGGGTCGTGCAGGGCGGGCCCGTCGCCCGCCTCGGCGGCGGCCGCGGTGACGACGAGGACGTCCTCGGCACCGAGCGTCTCCACCTGGCGGGTCACGTAGTCCGTGACGCCCGCGCCGACGGCGGTCGTCAGGGACAGCGTGAAGGCCCCGACGACGAGGGCGAGGACCGTGAGCGTCGTCCGCAGGCGCGCACGGCGCACGTTCCGCCACGCCGTGCGGGCGAGGTCGGCGGCCCTCATGCGGCCACCGCCGTCACCAGACGACCGTCCTGCACGTGCAGCCGCCGGTCGCACCGGGCGGCGAGCTCCTCGTCGTGGGTGACGAGGACGACCGTGATCCCGTCCCGGTGGAGCTCGAAGAGCTCGTCCGCGACCTGCGCACCCGTGGCCGAGTCGAGGTTCCCGGTGGGCTCGTCCGCGAAGACCACGGAGGGCTGCCCGACGAGCGCACGGCTGAGCACGACGCGCTGCTTCTGCCCGCCGGACAGGTCGGTGGCCCGGTTGGCCGCCTTGTCCGCGAGGCCGAACCGTTCGAGCAGCTCCATCCCCCGCCGGCGACGCCGGGCCGCCGGGACCCCGGCGATCGTCAGGGGCAGCACGACGTTGTCGAGCACGGACTCCGCGGGGTTGAGGAAGAACTGCTGGAACACGAAGCCGAAGCGCTCGTTGCGCAGGCGCTGCACGTCCGTGGCGCGCAGGGCCCGGGTCGGCGCGCCGTCGACGAGCAGCTCTCCCTCGTCCGGGCTGTCGAGCAGGGCGAGCAGGTGCATGAGCGTGGACTTGCCGGAGCCGGACTTGCCGACCACGGCGACGGACTCCCCGGCGTCGACGCGCATGGACACGTCGTCGAGGGCGTGGAACCGGCCGGGGCCCGAGCCGTACCACCGGTGGACGTGCCGGGCTTCGAGGACGGGTGGCGATGCTGGAGCAGACATGGCAGCCAGTGTCCTCATTAATTGCAGCAACTGCAATGAATGAGGAGGGTGAGAAACGGGGGTTGCCCTGACACCACAATGGTGTCAGAGTGGTGTCATGGACCTCACGCGCTACGTCGACGACCTGCAGCACCGCCTGGCCACCGCGGCCGACGCCGGCGGCGACGACGCCCGTGAGCTCGCGCTGCGCCTGACGGCACCGCTCGACGCCGCCGTGCGCCTCGTCCTGCTCGACGCGCTCTCGGCCGCGGCCGGAGAGATCTCCGCCGAGCTCGCCCCCGGGTCGGTCGACGTGCGGCTGCGCGCCGGCGAGCCCGAGTTCGTCGTCGCGCCCGGGCCCCGCCCCGTCGCCGGCACACCGTCGCCGGGCCCCGTGCCGAGCCCGACGCCTCCGGCGGTCGCCCCCGCCCTCGACGCCGACGGCGCCACGACCCGCACCACGCTCCGCCTGCCCGACCACCTCAAGACCCAGGTCGAGACCGCCGCCGCCCACGAGGGCGTCTCGGTCAACACGTGGCTCGTGCGCGCCGTCGCGGCGGCGCTCGAGCAGTCGTCCGGCCCCGCGGCGACCCGGCCCGGCGCACCGCAGCGCAGCACGAACCACGTCACCGGCTGGGTGCGCTGACCGCGCGCACCGCAGCACACCGCCGCCGCACCGGCGGACCCCACCGCACGTCCCGCCCACGCCCTGGAGCCGTCATGCCCACGTTCCCCGCCCCCGCCCCCCTGCCCGTCGTCGTCGACGTGCCCTTCGGCAACCTGCACGTGGTCGCCGGCGAGCGCGACGACGTCGTCGTCACCGTCCTGCCTGCCGACCCGAGGAAGGCCGGCTCGGTGCGCGCCGCGCAGGAGACGCGCGTCGAGCACGACGGTCGCACGGTCAGCATCGTCTACCCCTCGCCGTGGAAGCAGTACGTGCTGCCGTTCGCCGCAGGTGGCGCGGTCGTGACCGTCGAGGTCCCCACCGGGTCCGACCTGCGCGGCAAGGCCGGCTCGCTGCACGCCGAGGGACGGTTCGGGTCCGTCGGGCTCACCCTCAACGGCGGCGACGCCCGCGTCGAGGAGGCCGCCGACGTCACGCTCAAGGTCACGGCCGGCTCGGTCGTGCTGGGCCGCGTCACCGGCGCGCTGGACGTGCGGGCGAGCGCGGGGTCGGTGCGGGTCGCCGAGGTGGCGGGCGAGGGCACGATCCGCGCCGCCAACGGCACCGTCACCGTCGGCACCGTCACCGGCGCGCTGACGGTGGCCGGGGCGCACGCCGACGTCTCCGTCGACCGGCTCGAGGGCACCCTCGTCGCGAAGGCCGCGCACGCCGGGATCGGCGTCGGCGCGGTCGCGTCCGGCAGCGCCACGCTCACCACGTCGTACGGGTCCATCGACGTCGGCGTCCCCGAGGGCACCGCCGCGTGGCTCGACGCGTCGTCCGAGCACGGCACCGTGCGCAACCAGCTCCTGCCCACCGAGGGGCCCGTCGAGGACGAGGCCACGGCCGAGATCCGTGCCAGCACCGGCTACGGCAACGTCGTGGTCCGCCGCCCCTGACCTGCACGGCCCCCGCCCGGGGGCGTCCCGCACCGGCACCGTCGCGCCCGCCCGGCGCCGCCCGAGCACCACCACCGAGAGGAGCTCCGCCATGCCCAGACCCGGCCCGACCCCGCCCGCACCGACCACGCCCGACCACCTCGCCGTGGACGTCCGCGGCCTGCGCAAGTCCTACGGCGACCAGACCGTGCTCGACGGCGTCGACCTCGCTGTCCGCGCCGGCACCGTCACCGCGCTGCTCGGCCCCAACGGCGCCGGCAAGACCACCACGGTGGGCATCCTGTCGACGCTCCTGACCGCCGACGGCGGCACGGCCCGCGTCGCGGGGCACGACGTGACGTCGGCACCGGAGGCGGTGCGCGCGTCGATCGGCGTCACCGGGCAGGCGTCGGCCGTCGACGACCTGCTCACGGGCACGGAGAACCTGCGCCTCATGGCGTCCCTGCACCACCTGGGCCGTCACGAGGGGCGCGCCCGCGCCGACGCGCTGCTCGACCGGTTCGGGCTCGCCGAGGCCGCCCGCAGGCCCGTCGCGACGTGGTCCGGCGGCATGCGCCGCAAGCTCGACCTGGCGATGACGCTCGTCGGGGAGCCCGCGGTGGTGTTCCTCGACGAGCCGACCACAGGCCTGGACCCGCGCAGCCGCCGCGCGCTGTGGGACGAGGTGCGGGCCCTCGTGGCCGCCGGCACGACGATCCTGCTGACCACGCAGTACCTCGAGGAGGCCGATCACCTGGCCGACCGCGTCGCCGTGCTCGACGGCGGGCGGGTCGTCGCCGAGGGCACCCCCGAGGAGCTGAAGCACGCCCACGACGCCGGGTCCCTCGACGACGTGTTCCTGCGCCTGACCGAGCCCACGACGACCACGACGGAGGTGGCCTGATGACCACGCTGACGACCGCCCCGACCGCCGGCGCCCGGCCGCTGGCCGACACCCTGACGATGCTGCGGCGCAACCTGCTGCGCGCGGTGCGCTACCCCGGGCTGACCGGGTTCACCGTCGGGGTGCCGATCGCCCTGCTGCTGCTGTTCGTCTTCGTGTTCGGCGGCGCGTTCGGCGCCGGCGTCGCACCGGGCGTCACCCCCGGCGCGGACGGGCGGGCCGCGTACCTCGACTACATCACCCCCGCGATCCTGCTGTTCGCGGTCGTCGGGGCCGCGCAGAGCGTGGCCATCACCGCCGCCATGGACGCCACCAGCGGGATCATGGCGCGCTTCAAGACCATGGCGATCTCGCCGGGCTCCGTGCTCGGCGGACCCGTGCTCGGCACCGCCGTGCAGGGGCTCGTCGCCTCGGTGCTGGTGCTCGGCGTGGCGGTCGCGCTCGGGTTCCGGCCCACGCCCACGCCGCTCGGCTGGGTCGGGCTGGTCGCCCTGACGCTCGTGCTCACCGCCGCGCTGAGCTGGCTCTGCGTCGCGCTGGGCCTGGCCGCCCCGTCGGTCGAGACCGCGTCGAACACGCCCATGCTGCTGACGGCGCTGCCGTTCCTCGGCAGCGGCTTCGTGCCGGTCGAGACCATGCCGACGGGCGTGCGGTGGTTCGCCGAGCACCAGCCGTTCACGCCGATCATCGAGACCGTCCGGGCGCTGCTCGCCGGCACGACGCCGGGCGCGTCGACCGCCGTGCAGGCCGTGGTGTGGACCGTCGTCATCGGGGTGCTCGGCCACGCCTGGTCGCGCGCGCTGTACCGCCGCGAGCGCCGCTGACGCAGCGCCCGCTACGGCGTCTGCTCCGGCTCCGGCGCGACCTCGGGCACCGGCGCCGGGGCCGGGGCGCCCTTCACGCCGGCCGCGGCGGCGGACACGCGGGCCGTCAGGGTCTCCAGCGGGCCCCGGCCGACCAGCACGGCCCAGACGCTCGCGGCCAGGGCCAGCGCCCCGGCCATGAGCAGCCAGTACAGGTTCGGGCGCTGGGCCACGGCCGTCTCGCCGAGCGTGGCCACGAGCACGACGTGCAGCGAGTACGCGGTCAGCGGCATCGAGCCCAGCGCCGCGACGGGCAGGAGCACCCAGCGCAGCGGACGCCCGACGAGCAGGCACAGACCCAGCACCGCGAGCGCGAACCCGGCCGACCCGACGACCTCGGGCGTGCCGCCGCTGTGCGGGGACACGGACAGGGCCTGGGTCGCGGCCGACGCGAGGAGGGCGGGCACGTCCGGTCCGGCGTCCTCGCCCTCGTCGTCGAGCGAACCCTCGTCGACCAGGCCGTCGTCCGTCATGGCGCCCGGCGGGTAGCAGGAGACCCACTCGTCCTCCCAGACGTCGCAGTCGAGGCCGGTGAGGTCGACGTCCTCGCCGGGCACCGTCGTCGAGGTGGAGGACGAGGACCAGGAGGAGGAGGACGAGGACGACGAGCCGCCACCGGTCACGCCGGAGGCGAGGGATCCGGCGCCGAACCCGACGACCGCGAGGACCACCCCGACGCCGACGAGGCCGGCCGCGACGCGCGACGACCGCAGGTCGAGCCGGCCGACGGCCATGCCGAGCATCATGAGCGCGAGCCACACGGTGGCGGGGTAGACGCCCATGAGGACGAGGTCGGTGCCGGGCCCGGAGCCGAGGGCCACGGACTGCACCAGCGCGAGCGTCACGGGCCCGAGCAGCGCGAGGCCCGCGGCGACGAGCAGCAGGCGCCGCTGCGACCAGCGGACGAGCGGGATCGCGGCGACGAACAGCACGCCGTAGAGGGTGAGGATCACCGCGACGGGGCCGGAGACGAGCTCGACGAGGAGGCCGATGACGAAGATCGCGGCTCCGCGGCCGAGGAGCTGGAGCCGGACGGTGCGGACGCGGTCGGCGTCGGCGTCGCGCACGCCGCGGGTGAGCAGGGCCAGCGAGACGCCCGCGACGACGGCGAACAGCAGCGAGGAGCGTCCGTGCACGACGCCGCCCCAGGTGCTCGGGTCGGACCAGACCAGCTCGGGCACGTCGCCGACGTGCGCGCCGATCATGCCGATGACCGCGAGGCCGCGGGCGACGTCGAGGCCGACGACGCGCGGCGGGCGGCCGAAGCCCACGAGGCGGTCGCGCACGCCGTCGCGACGACGGTGCACGGGCGGGACGGCGGCGGTCGGCAGGCCGGGCGCGAGGGCTGTCACGTGCGGGACGCTAGCGGCACGGGGCCGGCCGCCACCTCGCCCACCAGGAGGAGTGGTCGTCCACCCCCGGGTGGACGACCACGGCGTCACCCTCCTGCCCGGCGGGCGAGGGTGCCCATGAGCCGGACGACGGCACGCCGGGGCAGGAACCGGGCGGCGTGGGCGAGCGGGGCGCCGTTGGTGATGACCGAGGGGCGGCGTGCGCCCTTGTCGAGGGTGGCGAGGGCCTTGGCCACCACGTCCTGCGGGAGGATGCGCCGGGTGCCGAAGTCGGCGGACTGGCTGCCGGCGACGTCGAAGAACTCGGTCTTCATCGCCCCGGGGGCGATCGCCAGGACGCGCAGCCCCGTGCCGCGCGCCTCTTCCCAGAGCGACTCCGTCAGGCTCAGGACGAAGGCCTTCGACGCGCCGTAGGTGCTGAGGTACGGGGTCGGGACGAACCCGAGCAGGCTGGCGACGTTGACCAGGATCCCGTCACCCTGCTGCACGAAGGTGTCGAAGTAGGCGTGGCTGAGGTCGACGAGGGCGGCGACGTTGAGGGCCAGGAGCTGCTGGAGACGCTCGGGGTCCTCGGCGCCGAAGGGGTTGTGGGTGCCGAACCCGGCGTTGTTGACCAGGCCGGTGGCGACGATGCCGCGGGCCTCGAGCTCGGCACGCAGCGCGCGCCCGGCGTCGGGGCGGTCGAGCTCGCGGGCGAGGACCGTGACGGCGACGCCGTGGCGGGTGCGGAGCTCGTCGGCGAGGGCGGCGAGGCGGTCCTCGCGGCGGGCGACGAGCACGAGGGCGGCTCCGCGGGCGGCGAGCGCGCGGGCGAACTCGGCACCGAGCCCGGCGCTGGCCCCGGTGACGACGACGGTCTGACGGGTGTAGTCGATGGCGTTCATGCCGTGCACTATAGGCACCTCGTTGCACGCAGTGCACATTGCTTCACCCGGAGCATCGATCTACGGTGGTCGCATGCCCCCGAGCGCCACCCCGATCCGCCAGCAGACCCGCGCCGTGGTGCGGTCGCTCCTCGCCCAGACCGCCATGCGCCTGTTCGCCGAGCGGGGCTACGACCGCACCACCGTCGAGGACGTCGCCGCCGCCGCGGGCGTGTCACGCCGGACCCTGTTCAACTACTTCCGCACCAAGGAGGACCTGGCCCTCAGCAGCCTGTCCGAGCAGGGCGAGGCCATCGCCGACCGCTTCGCCGAGCGCCCCGCCGACGAGGACCTGTGGGAGTCGTTCGGGCACGCGTTCGCCGTGCTCGACGAGATCCCCACCACCCGCGAGAACCGGCTCGAGCTGCTCGACCTGCTGTTCGGCCACGAGGCGCTGCGCGCCGGGTTCGCCGAGAAGGGCGCGCGGTGGACGGACCTCCTGGCCCCCCTGGTGGCCGCCCGGATGCCCGCGTCGCCGACCCGTGACTTCGAGGCGCGCGCCGTCGCGGCGACGGCCGTCAGCTGCCTGCAGATCTCGACCGAGGAGTGGCTGCGGCAGCGGGGCGCGACCGCGCCGCCGGTGCTGTTCGACCAGGCGGTCGCCGCCGTCAGGGGCCGGCAGCGGGGCGCTGGGGCGTGAGTCGCAGCGCCGCGGGCGCGGTGCGGGGCACAGCGGGTCGCCGGGGCGCGACCGGCTCGACCCGGCGGTAGGGGGCCCCGGGCGCGGGGCGCGGGTCGGGCTCGCCGGCGTTCGGCCACAGCGCGCAGGCGCGCTCGGCGAGGGCGGTGATGGTCAGCGACGGGTTGACGCCGGGGTTGGCGGGGACGGTCGAGCCGTCCATGACGTGCAGCCCCGGGTACCCGAACACTCGGTGGTAGGGGTCGACGACGCCGCGGTCGGGGGTGGCGGCGAGGACGCAGCCGCCGAGGAAGTGCGCGGTCATGGGCACGTCGACGACGTCGCCGAGGCTGCTCATGGCGGTGCCGTCGAGGTGCGCGGCCATCCGCCGGTAGGCGGCGTCGGCCTGCGGGATCCAGGTGGGGTTCGGCTCCCCCTCGCCCGGGGCGGAGGTGAGCCGCCACCCGCCGAGCAGGGTGCGGCGCGGGCGGACCGTGAGCGACCCGTCGCCGGTCTGCATGACCAGGCCGATCATGCCGCGCTGCGACCAGGACCCGATGCCCACCAGGCCCGACGCGGCCCGCAGCGGGTGCCGCAGCAGCTGGCCCACCCAGCGCACGGGCCGTGGCACACGACCGCCGCCCTCGGTCAGCAGGGTGGCGAGCAGGCCCATGAGGTTGGACCCGCGCCCGTAGCGCACCGGCTCGAGGTGCGTGCGCTCGTCGAGCCAGACCGAGGAGGTGATGGCGACCCCCTGGTGCAGGGACGGGTGCCGCCGCCAGCCGCGCAGCCGGCGGACGGCCCCGCCGAGGGACTCGGAGTTGGTGCGGGTCAGGTGCCCCAGCCGGTCGGACAGTCCCGGCAGGGTGCCGTCGGCGCGGAGCCGGTGCAGCAGCGCCTGCGTGCCCCACGCGCCCGCCGCGACGACGACCTGGTCGGCCACGATCGTGGTGCCCGGCCCGCGCCGCCCCCTCGGCCCCGGGGTCGGGACGGTGCCGACGACCCAGCGGCCGTCCGCGCGCGGGCGCAGGGTGCGGACCGTGGTGTCGGGGACGATGCGCGCACCGGCGTGCTCGGCGAGCCACAGGTAGTTGGTCTCCAGGGTGTTCTTGGCGCCGTGCCGGCACCCGGTCATGCACTCCCCGCACTGCGTGCACCCGCGCCGCTGCGGCCCCGCGCCGCCGAAGAACGGGTCCGGCACCGCCTCCCCCGGCGCCCCGAACACCACGCCGACCGGCGCCCGCCGGTACGTCCCCTCGACGCCGAGGTCGCGCGCGACGGCCCGGACCACGTCGTCCGCGGGCGTCGTCGTGGGGTTCTCGACGACGCCGAGCATCCGCCGTGCCTGGTCGTACGCCGGCGTGAGCTCCGCACGCCAGTCCGTGACGCCCGCCCACTGCGGGTCGGTGAAGAACGCGTCGCCCTGCGGCTCGTACAGCGTGTTCGCGTACACCAGCGACCCGCCGCCGACGCCCGCACCGGCGAGCACCACGACGTCCGGCAGCACGTGGATCCGCTGGATCCCCCGGCACCCCAGCCGTGGCGCCCACAGGAACCGGCGCACGTCCCACGACGTGCGCGGCAGCGTCTGCGCCGTGAACCGGCGCCCGGCCTCCAGGACCGTGACGCGGTACCCCTTCTCCGTCAGGCGCAGCGCCGCGACCGACCCGCCGAACCCCGACCCGACCACCACCACGTGCGGCCGCGCGTCCTGCCCGCTCGTCACGCCCACCTCCGGCCCCGTCGCCGCCGACCACCCGGCCGGTCCCGCGATCGTAGGCGCAGCCCGTCCTCGTCGCGTCCAGCTCACCTGTGGCTGGAGGACGCCACTGGCAAGGACGCCGTGGTGTCGCCTATTGTCTACAGCTAGGTTTATCTGCATACAAGGAGCGACGAGAGGACGCGTCTGTGCACCGGATCGCAGCGCTACCCACGCATCCCTTCACCCTGGAGGACGCGTCAGCCGCCGGGATCAGCGCACGCACCGTCCAACGGCTGGCAACCGCGGGCCTCCTCGTCCGGCTCGGACGCGGCCTCTACCAACGACCTGAGACGGACGTCGACGACACCGACCTCTGCACCGCCGCGACCCGAGCCCCGGACGCGACGCTCTGCCTGACGTCTGCACTCGTCCACCACGGCCTCGTCGACGACATCCCGGCACGCATCGACCTTGCGCTCCCGCGGGGTGCGCGCCGCCCCGCAGGCCCTCCCACGGTCCAGTGGCACCTGTTCGACGCCAAGACCTTCACCGTCGGACGCACGTCGCTGGAGATCGACGGAACGCGCACGAGCGTCGGCCTGTACTCCGCCGAACGGTCGATCGTCGATGCCTTCCGGCTGCGCGACGTCGTCGGGTACGAGACAGGGATCGAGGCGCTGCGCACCTGGCTCCGCCGCCGCGGGAGCGCACCGGCCGCACTGCTGAGCATCGCCCGCACCCTGCCCCGTGCGCAGGGGCCACTACGAGAGGCGCTGAACTACCTCGCATGAGACCAGGACAGACGCACTCCGCGCTGAAGCGCGTGGCCACCGAGCAGCAGCGCCCTTTCGGCGAGATCGTCACGCTGTACGCACTTGAGCGGTTCCTTGCGCGCCTGACCCAGACGCGCCATCGCGACGACTTCGTGCTGAAGGGCGGCGTGCTGCTCGCTGCGTACGGGCTCAGACGCCCCACCCGTGACATCGACGCCCAGCTCGTCGACCAGGCTCTCGACGAGGCGCACCTGCTGACCGTCGTACGGGTCGCGCCGACGTGCCGGCCGAGGACGCACTCGTGCTGCACGTCGAGGACGCCTGGGTCGAGCAGATCCGAGACGAGGACGAGTACACGGGCCTCCGCGTGCACGTCCCGGCTCACGTGCACACGTTCGACGTGAAGACCTTCAAGATCGACGTGTCCACAGGCGACCCGATCACCCCGGGCGTCGAGAACGTCGACATGCCGACGATCCTCGGCGGGCAGGCGCTGACCGTGCGCGCCCACCCGCTGCCGACCGTCGTCGCCGAGAAGACCGTCACCATGCTGCAACGGGGGGTCTCCAGCACGCGCTGGCGCGACCTCATGGACGTGGTGCCCCTCGCCCGGGCTCGCCCGTTCTCCGCGGGCGAGGTCGCGGCCGCAGCGGCCGCGACGGCACTGCACCGCGGCGTCACGCTCGAGCCGCTCGCGCCCCACCTCATCGGGTATGGCGCGCTCGGGCAGCGCAAGTGGAGCGCGTGGCGGCAGAGGTGGCAGCTGGAGGACAGGACCGAGCCCGCGCTCGACGACCAGGCCGCACTGGTGGTCGCGTTCGTCGACCCGATCTACTCCGGCCAGGTGCCCAGTGACGCGCGCTGGAGCCCCGACGACGACCTGTGGCGCGATCACTGACGCGCGCGTCCGATCAGCGGCACCACCACCCGTCTCCTACGGTGCAGGGATGACTGCTGAGCAGATGACCTTCGAGACGACCATCGGCGTGCAGGTCAAGGGCGAGACCTGGAGCTGCGTCGAGATCCCGGGGTCCGCGGACTTCTTCGGGACGGGCAGGACCGTCCGCGTCGACGCGACCGTGGACGACGTCACCCTGGAGAACGTCGGCGCGATGGTCACCGGCACGGGCGGGCACATGGTGTCGCTCAGCGCCAAGGTCCGCAAGCAGCTCGGCAAGGACGTCGGCGACCCCGTGCACGTCACGATCACCGCCCGGACGCGCCCCCCAAACAGTTGATGCACCGCAACCTCGGTGACATACTTTTTATCTAAGAGATCCTCAGGTGCAAAGTATGTAGGCGAGGGATGATGGGGCGTCAACGGGTCGGGCCGAGCAGGGCCGTGGTCGAGGCCCTCCGGCTGCTGGGTACGCAGATCCGGCAGGCACGCATCGCCCGCGAGTGGACGCGCGAGGAGCTGGCCGACCGGATCGGGGTCTCCGCGCCGACGCTCGCACGGATCGAGGACGGCTACCCCGGGGTCTCGGCCGGCAACCTCCTGATGGCGGCCGCGGCGACCGGGGTCCCGCTGTACGGGACCGACGACCCCGACGAGCTCGCTCGCATGCGCCGTCGCGGCGAGGAACGCCTCGCCCTGCTGCCCCGCGCCGTGCGGCACCGCGCTGACGAGGACGCCGATGTCGACCTCGACTTCTGACGTCGCCTACGTGTGGGTGTGGCTCCCGGGGCAGACGGAGCCCGTGCCGGCGGGCGTGCTCCGGCGCCGCGGTACGCGCTACGTGTTCCAGTACGGCCGCCGGTACCTCGAGCGGCCCGACGCGATCAGCCTGTACACCCCCACGCTGCCTCTGCGGCCCGGCTGGATCGAGCCGCCCGACGACTGGGTCGTCGCCCCGAACCTCCGCGATGCGGCACCGGACGCCTGGGGGCGCCGCGTGATCCTCGACCGGATCGCGGGCGACCGGGGCCGCGACGCCGACGTCGACCAGCTGGACGAGCTGACGTACATGCTGGAGTCGGGGTCCAACCGCATCGGCGGCATCGACTTCCAGCCGACACCCACGGCGTACGTCGCCCGGGACGACGTCGCGCAGCTCGACGAGCTCTACGACGCGGCAACCGCGCTGGAGGAGGGGCGACCGCTCAGCGACGCCCTGCGACGCGCCCTGGAGTCCGGCACCGCGATCGGCGGCGCACGCCCGAAGGCCTACCTCCGCGACGGCGGCCGCGAGCTGATCGCGAAGTTCGCCTCCAGCACCGACGTGCTCCCCATGGTCCAGGCCGAGGCTGCGGCGATCGTCATGGCCGGAGCGGCCGGCATCGACGTCCCTGCTGCCCGGGTCGTCCGGTCCCGGGGCAGGTACGCGCTCGTGATGGACCGCTTCGACCGCCCCGAGACCGGTGGACGCCGCATCGTGATCAGCGCCATGACGATGGTCGGGGCGGGCGAGACGCTCGTCCCCGACGGCTCCTACCCGGACATCCTCGACGCCCTGCGCTCCCACGGCGCCGACGGGTCCGCCGCCGAGCAGCTGTTCCGCCGCATCGCCTTCAGCATCGCCATCACCAACACCGACGACCACCTGCGCAACCACGCCGCGTTCTGGGACGGCCGCACCCTCGCCCTGACCCCCGCGTACGACCTGAGCCCGTCGAGCCGCTCCGGGGACAGCGCCAGCCTCACCCTCGCGTACGACCGCGACGGAGGTCGTCGCGCCGACCTCGCGGGACTCGCCCGCGCGGCGCACGTGTACGGCCTCTCGACGCCTCGCGCGCGCGAGGTCATCGACGAGGTCGTCGAGGCCGTGCACGACTCGTGGCCGCGCGCGGCCGACCACGCCGAGCTCACCCGGGCGCAGCAGGACCGGCTCTGGGGCACCCAGTTCCTGCACCGCTCGATCTTCTACGACTACGGCAAGCACCTCGTCGACCACCCGGACGGCCCGACGGTCCGGATCGGGATCACGAGCAGCCACGGAAGCTGAGAGAGCCCCGAGCGCGATCGGCCTAGACCGGTGCCGGGGCGGCGAGGGGTCGGGGCCCGTCTGCCCAGCGGAACCGGTCGACCAGCGCGGCGGCCCCGGGTACCCGGACGAGCGCCGCGAGCACGCCGTACCCGACCACGCCGCCGAGGACGTTGAGCACCAGGTCGTTCAGGTCGGCGATGTGCCCGCCGCCCAGCGCGTGGGCCGTGACGTACTGGGTGGCCTCGATGCCCAGGCTGATGGACGCAGCGACCAGCACCGTGCGCCGCCACGAGGGGCGGGCGGTCAGCAGCGGCACCAGCATCCCCAGCGGCACGAACACCGCGACGTTGATCAGCGCGTCGTCCAGCTGGTACCCGGCGAGCGGCGCGAGGGCCAGGTGGCTCGTCCAGCCGCCGTGGCGCGCCGGCTTGTCCAGGAAGATCGGGAAGACGGTGTTCGCCACGATCCCGGCGGCGTACACCCCCAGCGTCAGCGCGACCGCGGCGCGCGGTGCCGTGAGCCGCCCGCGCCGGGCCAGCGGCACGAGAGCCACGGCGACGACCAGCACGGCCAGGGGGACGACGACGGGCAGGACGGGGACCTGACGGAACACGGGGGACGGACCTCTCGGGCGCGGGCGCGGCAGCGCGCCGGCATGATCCGGCGACAGGCCACCGTCGCACCGACCGGCGGGTCGGGGCATCGCCCCGTGGACGGACGGAGCCGTCCGCCGTGTCCGGCCGTCGGATGACGGCCGGCCGCGTCAGCTGCCCTCGGAGCGGCCCTGACGCCAGTAGCCCATGAACGCGACGGCCTTGCGGTCGACGCCGCAGTCGCGGACGAGGTGGCGGCGCAGGGTCTTGATGACGCCGGCCTCGCCGGCGAGCCAGGCGTACAGGTGGGCCTCGTCGGCCAGCGGGGTGTGGGTGGTGTAGTCCACCGGGACCTCCCACAGCAGGCCGTTGTCGACGTCGACGTCCTCGAGGTCGACGTCGACCGCCGGGGCCTGGCCGGGCAGGAGGCGCGCGCAGGCGGCCTGGACGGCGGGCACGAGGAGCTCGCCGTGGGGGCGGCCGTCGCGGCCGTACCAGCGGACCGTGACACCCGCGGGGGCGCCGAGGTCGATGCGGTCGAGCGAGGACGGCATCTCGATGAGGACCTCGCCGCGGGCGTCGGCGGGCAGGCGCTCGACGATGCCGGAGATCGCCGGGAGGGCGGTCTCGTCGCCGGCGATGAGGAGGCGGTCGGTGCGGGCCGGGGGGACGAAGTCGACGCCGCCGTGCGGGCCGTCCCACTCGGCGTTCGGGCCGAGGATCACGAGGTCGTCGCCGAGGCGGCACGCGGACGCCCACGCGGAGGCCGGGCCGGTGTCGCCGTGCAGGACGACGTCGACGTCGAGCTCGCGCACCACGTGCCGGACGCCACGGGCGGTGTACGTGCGGATGGGGTGTCGGCGGTCGTCGGGCAGCTCGCGGTAGCGGCCGTACCAGTCGGCGGTCGAACCCAGGCCGAGAAGGTCCGTGTAGGGCGCGTCCTGGAGCGGCAGGAAGAACTTGATCCGCTGGTCGAACCCGTTGTCGGCGAACAGGTGCAGGTCGTCGCCCGTGAAGGTGAGCCGCACGACGCTGGGGCACAGCTGACGCATGGCCGCGACGCGGACGTGGAACATCCGGAACGGCAGCGTGGTGGGGGCCTCGACGGCGACGGTGGCAGTCACGGCGTCAGCATAAGGTGAGGCTTACCTGATGCCGCAACCCCTGGTGACCTGGTTCACGTCACGAGCGTGCTGGTTCAGCGCTCGACCGTCACTGTCGCATCGTCCTCGGCCGGCTCGACGCGGACTGCTGCGGGCCCGTCCGACGCCTCGTCGGGGACGACACCACCACCTCGAACGCACCGTCGTCCTGGGCGTCGGCGACCGCGAGGTCGACGGTGGTCGAGCCCTGCACCCAGACGACCGTGACCCGGTCTTGGCCGACGTCCGTGGGCTGCGGGACGGGCGTGCCGTCGGCGATGCCAGGGTTGTCGAGGCACTGCGTGACGTAGCCCTCGCCTGTGACGGTCAGGCTGTCGCCGGGAGCAACCGTCTCCGGGGACGCCGTGACCCGGGGTGCCGCGCACGACGACTCCACCGCGGCACCGGCGACGGGTGCGCAGCCCGCGAGCGCGAGCGCCGCCACCGCCACGACGGACCTGGCAGGACGCGGCACGGGCGCTCCCTTCATCGACGTCCGCCCCAGGGTCCCACGCGCCTCACGGCGCAGCGGATCCCGCCCCGGCGCGGGGTCAACCGACGGCGCCGGTGCCGAAGGCGAGGCCGAGGGCGTAGGTGGCCGCGGCGGCGCCGTAGCCGATGGCGAGCTGGCGCAGGGCGCGACGCACGGGCGAGGCGCCCGAGAGCAGACCCACGACCGATCCGGTCGCGAGCAGCGCGAGGCCGACGAGGCCCGCGGACCACAGCACCGCGGTCAGCCCCTCGGCGCCCAGGAGGTACGGGACGACGGGGATCGCGGCACCCGTGGCGAAGAAGCAGAAGCTCGCACCGGCGGCGCCCCAGGCGGTGCCGACGGACTCGTGCTCGTCGACCACGGGGGCCACGGCCGCGTCCGGGTCGAGGACCGGCGCCGGGGTCGAGCCCGGCAGCGGCGTCGACGTGCGCAGCAGCGACCCCGTGACGCCCTGCTGCGCCTCCCACTGCGCGAGCGACGTCAGCACCACGTCCGCGCGTGCCTGCGCGTCGGGGGCGGGCATGCCGCGGGCCCGGTAGACGAGGGCGAGCTCGTTGGCGTCGACGTCCAGGTGCGCCAGCGCCGCGGCCGCGGTCGCCGCGGGGCGGGACGCCTCGAGCAGCTCGCGCTGGCTGCGCACCGAGACGTACTCCCCCGCGCCCATCGACAGCGCCCCGGCGAGCAGGCCCGCCAGGCCCGTGAGCAGCACCGTGCCGGTGCCGACGCCGGACGCGCCGATGCCCAGCACCAGCGCGAGGTTGCTGACGAGACCGTCGTTGGCGCCGAACACCGCGGCCCGGAACGTGCCCGAGATCTGCTGCCGGCCGCGCATGGCCAGGCCGCGCACGACCTCCTCGTGGATCTGCTCGTCGGCGACCATGCGGGGTGTCGCCTCGGCGTCCGTCGCGTACGACGAGCGGGCCTCGGCCCGCTGCGCGAGGGCGAGCACCCACACCGAGCCGAACCGGCGCGCGAACGCCCCGAGCGTGCGCGAGCGCCACCCCGCGCGCAGCGGCCGGCCCACGTCGTCGCCGAGCAGCTCGAGCCAGTGCGCCTCGTGCCGGGCCTCTGCCGCCGCGAGCGCGAGCAGGATCTCCCGCTCCTCGCCGGTGCGGCGGGCGGCCAGGTCGCGGTAGACGGCGGCCTCGGCGCGCTCGTCGGCGAGGTTGCGCCGCCAGCGCCGCAGCTCCGCACGGCTCGGTCCGGTCATCGAGGCAGCCCGGCCGTCAGGCCGACGGCGCGGCGGCGCGGAGCTTGTCGAGCAGGGGGCCCGCGGCCTCGTCGAGGAAGCGCTGCTGGCCCTCGTCGCCGACCTGCACGAGCGCGACGTCGGTGAAGCCCGCCTCCCAGTAGGCGCTGACGGCCTCGACGATGCCGTCCAGGTCGGGGCCGCACGGGATGGACTCCGCGACGTCCTCGGGGCGGACGAACTGGCTGGCCGCGTCGAAGGCCTCGGTGGTGGGCAGGTCGGCGTTGACGCGCCAGCCGCCGCCGAACCAGCGGAACTGCTCGTGGGCGCGGGCGACGGCGCGCTCGCGGTCCGGGTCCCAGCTGATGGGGATCTGGCCGACCTTGCGCGAGCGGGGGCCGCCGACGCCGGCGGCGTTGCGGACCTCGTCCCACTGCTCGACGAGGTCGGCCTCGGGCTGGACGGCCACGAGGTGGTCGGCGAGCGGCGCGAACCGCTCGACGGACTGGCCGCCGGAGACGGCGACGCCGATCTCGACGCGCTCCTCGGGCAGGTCCCAGACCTTGGCGGAGTCGACACGGAAGTGCACGCCCTGCCAGGTCAGGCGCTCGCCGGCGAGCAGCGCGCGGATGATCTCCAGGGACTCCTCGAGCATGTCGTGCCGCTCGCCGACGGCGGGCCAGCGCTCGCCGACGACGTGCTCGTTGAGGTTCTCGCCCGAGCCGAGGCCGAGGGTGAAGCGGTTGTCGGACAGCAGGCCGAGGGTCGCGGCCTTCTGCGCGACGACGACGGGGTGGTACCGGACGGTCGGGCAGGTCACGTACGTCATGAGGTCGAGGCGCTCGGTGGCCTGCGCGACGGCGCCCAGCAGCGACCACGCGTACGAGGCGTGCCCCTGCTCGTCGAGCCACGGGAAGTAGTGGTCGGAGGAGACGGCGAAGTCGAAGCCCAGTCGGTCGGCGGCCTGCGCGTAGCGGACCAGCTCGCGCGGGCCGGACTGCTCGGTCATCAGGGTGTAGCCGAAACGCGTCATGCCCCGACGATGGCCCGGACGGCGGCCGTCGGCATCTCGAACGGGCGGGCGCGCCCCGCGGTCAGTCGTGCGCCCACGCCTCCGCGACGGTCGTCACGGGCCCCCCGGTGCGCGCCGACTCCTCGACGGCCAGGCCGAGCAGGTGGTCCTGGCAGCCGTCGGCCAGCGGGTACGGGGCGGGGGCGTCGCCGCGGACCCACGCGCCCGTGCCGTCGAGCAGGTGCGCGACCGCGAGGTCGTCGTCGGCGAGGCGCGCACCGACGAAGGGGTTGCGGTAGAGCACGCGCCCGTCGAACGACACGTGCTCGAGGTCGAACCCGTCGAGGTCCTGCTCGATCCCGGACTGGCGGCGCACCAGGGGCGACGTCAGCCAGGTGCGCTCGTCGACCCAGCGGGTGACGGTGTCGTCGACGATCTCGCCGTGGGAGCCGCGCACGACGATCCGGTTGGTGCGCAGCGGGTTGTGCCACTGGTTGTCGGTGAAGTCGTAGAGGACGTGCCGCCCGTCGCCCAGGTCGATCGTCGCGAGGATCGTGCGGGCCGGCTGCGGGGCGGTCGCCCCCGTGCGGGCGTCGCGGCCCACGGGGTCGACGAGCGGTGCGGTGAACGCGCGCGCGTGGACGGTCGCGGGCCCGCGCCCGGCACCGAGGAGCCGGCGGGCCAGGCCGACCGCGTGGTACAGGTGCGTGGAGGAGACCTGCACGCTGGTGGGCTCGCCGATGACGCCGTCGGCGACGAGCGCACGACGCGCCTGGTGGGCGGGCATGAACGGCGAGTGCTCGGCGACCTGCACGAGCCCCGCCGACCCGACGTCGGCCCACAGGTCGCGCAGGCCCTCGACGTCGGGCGCGGGCGGGGTCTCGGCGAGCACGGGCACGGACGCGTCCACGAGCTCGCGGACGACGTCGGGCGTCACGGGCCAGGGCGTCGCCGTCACGACCAGCTCGGGGCGGTCCGGCGAGCGACCCGCACCCGGCAGGTCCCCGGTGACGAGCTCGGTGACGGTGCGCACCGTCGGCACGCCCCACGCGGCCTCGACCTGGGCGCCGCGCTCGGCGGTGCGCGTCACGACGCCCGTGCACGTGAACCGCTCGGGCATCAGGCGGGCCATCCGGACGAAGAACTCCGCGCGCCAGCCGGAGCCGACGACACCGAACCGGACCGGGGTGGGTGCAGGCATCGACCGTCCTCGTCGTCGAGCGGGGCGTGGACCACGACCCTAAGCCCGCACCCGGCCCCGCGGCCCGTCAGCGGACGGGTGCGTCCTCCTGCTCCCGGTCGCCGGCGCCGCCGTCGGCGACCAGCTGCCACAGCGGCCCGAGGACGCCCCACGCGACCATGACGACCGTGGCCCGCCCCGCCCACCCGAGCAGCACCTCGCGCTGGTCGGGGGCCGTCGCGACCAGCATGAGCACCCCCAGGAGGCCGCAGGCCACGGCCCAGGCCAGCACGACCCGGCCCCACAGCCACCACTCGTGGCGCAGCCGCGCGGTGCCGCGCGCGGGCGGGCGCGGCGGGCGGGGCCCGTCGAAGAACCGGTACGCCACCCACCCGTCGACCTTCTCGACCGTCCACCGCCCGAACGCGACCGTGTACCCGAGGTACAGCGCGGCCAGGCCGTGCGTCCACGTGGGCTCGCTGCCGCGCAGCAGGTCGCCGACCGTGGCGACGAGCAGCACCACCTCGATCGCCGGCTCGCACAGCAGCAGCACGGTCGACAGGCGCCGCCGCCCGAGCACGTACCGCGCGAGCACCGCCGCGACCAGGAACACCCAGAAGGCGACCTCGCAGGCCACCACGAGCGCGGCCACCGGGTTGTCGCGCACCCACTCGATCATCGTCATGGCGCCACCGTCGCGCAGCCCGCGCGGCGCCCGCGTCCGGCGGACGGACCGGCCTGCCTGTCACGGACCGGTCCGTCCCGACGAGGACGTCTCCTCCGTCCGGAGGAGAGCACCCGGCCACGGGTCTGCTGTCATGGAGCCGTGCTCGTCGCCCAGGGTCGCCGCGCCGCGCTCGCCGTGAGCCGGTGGTGGTCGGCGCGCGCCTCGGGCGCCACCGACCGGGCGGACGCGCTCGGGCTGCTCGCGCTCGGGCTGGCGCTGCTCGCGCTCGACGTCGGCGGGGTCGGCCCGACGAGCCCCGTGCTCGACGTGCCCGCACCCCGGGCCTGGCAGGGGGCGCTGCTGCTCGCGGCGACGCTGCTGCTGGCGTCGAAGCGCCGGCGCCCGGTCGCCGTGCTCGTCGCCGTGGCGGTGCTGGGCGTGGTCGACGCCCTGCTCGGCGGCGGGCTCGGGATGTACCTCGTGCTGTTCGACGCGCTGTTCGCGGTGGCCGTGCACGCGTCGGCCCGCGCACGACGGTGCACGCAGGGCGTGGTCGGCGCCGGGGTGCTGGCCGGGGCCGTCGCCGCCGTCGTCGCGGGCCTGACGGCACGGGACGTGGTCCAGGTCGTCCTCGTGCTGGTCGCGATGTTCCTCACGCCGTTCTGGTGGGGCGGCGACGTGCGGCGCACCGCGGAGCTGGCCCGCTCGGAGGCACGCCGCGCCGACCTCGAGCGCGAGCGCGCCGACCTCGCACGTGCGCACGCCGACGACGCCGCCCGGATCGCGGCGCTCGACCGCGCGACGGCCGTCCAGGACGAGCGGGCCGGCATGGCGCGCGACCTGCACGACGCCGTCGCGGGCCACCTGGCCGCGGTGGCCATCCACGCGGAGGCGGCCCTGGCCCGCCCCGCGGACCCTGCGCAGGACCGGACCGCGCTCCGGGCCGTGCGCGCCGGGGCGCTCGACGCCCTCACCGAGATGCGCGCGATGATCCTGGTGCTGCGCGCCGGCGCAGGGGTCGACGCCCTGCCGGCTCCGCCCGGCCTGGACCAGGTCGGCGCGCTCGACGTCGACCTGGGAGGCACCACGCTGCCCACCGTCTCGGCCGCCGTCGGTCAGACCGCCTACCGCATCGCCCAGGAGGCCGTCACGAACGCGCACAAGCACGGGTCCGGTCGTCCGGTCCTGACCGCCCGGACGTCCGGCGGCACGCTGCACCTGGAGGTCCGCAACGCCGTCCCCGTGCCGGTCGGTGGGCGCCGCGACCCGGCACGCGACCTCCCGTCGTCCGCGTCCGGCCTGGCGTCGATGCGCGAGCGCGCCGCGGTGCTGGGCGGCGGCGTCACCGCCGGCACCGAGGAGGGCACCTGGGTCGTGCGGGCGCGGCTCCCGCTCGACCCCGCCCCCGCGACCGGTGAGGTGCCGTCGTGACCGCGCCGGTCCGGGTGCTGCTCGCGGACGACCACGGCGCCGTCCGCGCCGGTCTGCGCCTCATGCTGGAGCAGTCCGGCGTCCTGGAGGTGGTCGGCGAGGCCGGGGACGGGGACGTCGCCGTCCGTCAGGCGCGCGCCCTGCGCCCGGACGTCGTGCTCATGGACGTGCGCATGCCCGGCACCGACGGCGTCACCGCCACCGCCACGATCGTCGCCGAGGGCCTCGCCGACGTGGTCGCGCTGACGACGTTCGACCTCGACGAGTACGTCGTCGGCATGGTGCGCGCCGGGGCGGCGGGGTTCCTGCTGAAGTCCGTCGGTGCGGCCGAGCTCGTGGACGCCGTCCGCCGCGTCGCCGCCGGCGAAGGGGTGCTCGCCCCCGAGGTCACGCGCCGCCTGCTCGACGCCGTCGCGGGACGCGGCGGCCTCGTCCCCGCCGCGCAGGCGGCCGTGACCGAGGAGGACCCGCGCCTGGCGGTGCTCACCGCCAGGGAGCGGGACGTGCTGGGTGGCCTGGGCGAGGGCCTGTCGAACGCGGAGCTGGCCGACCGCCTCGGCGTCTCGCCGACGACCGTGAAGTCGCACGTCAGCCACGTGCTGGCCAAGCTGGGCGTGCGGTCCCGGCTCCAGGCGGGCGTGCTCGCGCGCGACCTGCTGCCCTGAGCGGGGACCGTCCGCCGGACCCGGGGTGGCGCCGCCTGTCGCGGGCGGGCCGGTCCGGGTCCGGCGGCGGGAGCGACCTCAGGCGAGGATCGCTCGGACCGCGTCGACGAGGGGGGTCGTCGGGCGGCCGATCAGGGTGCGCAGGGTGTCGGTGGCGTCGGCGAGGTCGCCGCGGGCGATGTCGGCGTCGAGCGTGATGACGAAGCCGACCGTGCCCTCGTCGAGGCCGACGGAGCGCAGGATCTGCGCGTGCTCGTCGGTGCTCACGGCGCGGTACGTGACGGGCCGGCCGAGGACCTCGGCCGCGGCGGCGGCGAGCTCGTGGTGGGTCCACGCGACGTCGCCGGACAGCTCGTAGGCCTGGCCGGCGTGGCCGGTGCCCGTGAGGACGGCGACGGCGCCGGCCGCGTAGTCGGCGCGCGTGGCGGAGGCGACGCGGCCCTCGCCCACCGACGCGACGATCTCGCCGGTCGCGGCGGCCTGCTGGAGGGCCTGGGCGTAGTTCTCGGTGTACCAGTTGTTGCGGAGCACGGTCACGGGCAGGCCGGACGCGGCGAGCAGCTCCTCGGTGGCCTTGTGCTCGGGCGCGAGCACGAGGTCGGACGTGTCGGCGTGGGCGGCGCTGGTGTAGACGAGGTGCTGGACACCCGCGGCGACGGCGGCGTCGATGACGACGCGGTGCTGGGCGAGCCGCTGGCCGACCTCGCTGCTGGAGACGAGGAGCACCTTCTCGGCGCCCGCGAGCGCGGCCGCGACCGTGGCGGGGTCGGTGTAGTCGAGCGTGACGACGCGCACGCCGCGGGCGGCGAGGTCGGCGAGCCGGTCGGTGGAGCGGCCGCCTGCGACGACGTCGGCGGGGGCGACGCCTGCGTCGAGCAGGCCCTCGACGACGAGACGGCCGAGCTGGCCGGTGGCTCCGGTGACGACGATCGACATGGGGTGCTCCTCGGTGGTTCTGCCGGTGCGGACCACCCGCACCGTCACGGGTCAGAACGTGGGGTGCGGCGTAGGCTTTCCCGATCGACGGTGCCCACTTCCTGGTTGGGTACGCACCTGGAGGTGAGCATGGAGGTCACGACGATGCCGCCGCGCGCCGATGTGGCGACGGTCACATCCACGCGCCCGGTGGCCGGGGCTCCGGGTCCGGACGGCGGTGCGCCCACGCCCACGGCGCTGCAGCAGATGCTGGCCACCCACCACCTGCCGGCGGCGTGCCCGAGCCGGGTGGTGCTCGACCACGTGACCAGCCGGTGGGGCGTGCTCGTGATCGTCGCGCTCTCGCACGGCGGGATGCGCTGGGGCGAGCTGCGACGGACCGTCGAGGGCGTCAGCGAGAAGATGCTCGCGCAGACGCTACGGACCCTGGAGGCGGACGGGTTCGTGGACCGCACCGTGGCCGCGACCGTGCCGCCGCGCGTGGACTACGCGCTCACGCCGCTCGGCCACGAGCTGGCCGCGCACCTGCTGCCGCTCATGGGCTGGATCGTGGACCACGCGGACGCGATCGTCGCCGGCCGCGCCACCGGCACCCGCCCGGGCACCGCCCCCTGACACCGCGCCCGGCACCGCACTCGACGGGCGGGACGGGCGTCCAGCGGGTAGGAAAGTGCGGCATGGTGCGCGTCGGTCTCCACTCCTCCCACGAGCAGGTCCATCCCTCGGCCCTGCTCTCCACCGTCCAGCTCGCCGAGCAGCGTGGCTTCGACGCCGCGATGTGCTCGGACCACTGGGCCCCCTGGTCGGCCACGCAGGGGCACTCCGGGTTCGCCTGGACGTGGCTCGGTGCGGCGATGGCGACGACGTCGCTGCCGTTCGGGGTCGTCAACGCCCCCGGGCAGCGGTACCACCCGGCGATCATCGCCCAGGCGGCGGCGACGCTGGCCGCGATGCACCCGGGGCGGTTCTGGGTCGCGCTCGGCTCGGGCGAGAACATGAACGAGCACATCACCGGCGACGGGTGGCCCGCCAAGCACGTGCGTGACGCCCGGCTCGTGGAGTGCGTCGAGATCATCCGGGCGCTGCTGGCCGGCGAGGAGGTCACCTACGAGGGCCTCGTGCGCGTGGACCGCGCCAAGCTGTGGACGCTGCCGGACGTCGCGCCGCTGCTGATCGGTCCCGCGGTCACCGCGACGACCGCGGCGGCGCACGCGCGCTGGGCGGACGGGCTGGTCACGGTCAACCAGGACCCGGCCGCGCTGCGGGCCGTGGTCGACGCGTACCGGGACGCGGGCGGGCGGGGCGAGATCGCGCTGCAGGTGCACGTGGCGTACGCGCCGGACCCCGACGAGGCGTTCCGGATCGCGCGCGAGCAGTGGGCGGGCAACGCGGTGGGACCGCCGGTGGCGTGGGACCTGGACACCCCGGAGGCGTTCGACCAGATCGCGCCGAAGGTGTCCGAGGACGTGATCCGCTCGTCGGTGCTGGTCGACCACGAGCCGGCGCGGCTGGCCGAGCGCGTCGCCGCGCTGGTGGAGATCGGCTTCGACGCGGTGTACCTGCACCAGGTCGTCACGGACGTCGTGCCGTCGGACGAGAAGCACCCCGACGCGGCCCCGACGAGCACGCCCCGTTCGGCGTCGCTCGAGGCGTTCGTGGACGTCGCCGCGGAGCACCTGCTGCCCGTGCTGCGGGAGGTGCGCGCGTGAGGATCCGCGACACCGGCGACCTGTGGTGGAAGAACGCGGTCGTGTACTGCCTGGACGTCGAGACGTACATGGACTGGGACGACGACGGGGTCGGCGACCTGCCGGGCCTCGTGCAGCGCATCGACCACCTCGCCGAGCTCGGCGTGACGTGCCTGTGGCTGATGCCGTTCTACCCGACGGCCGACAAGGACGACGGGTACGACATCACCGACTACTACGGCGTCGACCCGCGCCTGGGCGACGCCGGCGACCTCGTCGAGCTGATCCGCACCGCGAAGGACCGCGGGATCCGGGTCATCGCGGACCTCGTCGTCAACCACACGTCCGACAAGCACCCGTGGTTCCGCTCGGCCCGCCGCTCGAAGGACTCCCCGTACCGCGACTGGTACGTGTGGCGGGAGGACCCGCCGCCGGACACGAAGGACGAGGTCGTCTTCCCCGACAAGGAGGACGGCATCTGGACGTACGACGAGCAGGCGGGCGCCTGGTACCGGCACCGGTTCTACCGGCACCAGCCGGACCTGAACACCGCCAACCCGAAGGTCCGGGACGCGGTCGTCAAGATGGTCGGCTACTGGGCGGAGCTGGGGCTGTCGGGGTTCCGGGTCGACGCCGTGCCGTTCTTCCTCGCCGACGTCGCCGACGACCCCGACGACGCGATCGAGCACCCGCACGAGTTCCTGCAGGACCTGCGGGCGTTCCTGTCCCGCCGGGTCGGGGACTCGATCCTCATGGGCGAGGTCAACCTGCCCTACGACGAGCAGCGGCTGTTCTTCGGCGACCACGACCACGACGGCGACCACGAGGGCGAGGAGCTGAACCTGCAGTTCGACTTCGTCCTCATGCAGCAGATGTACCTGGCGCTGGCCCGCCAGGACGCCGGCCCGGTCGCCGCGACGCTGGCCGCGCGGCCGGCGATCCCCCGCGACGCGCAGTGGGCGACGTTCGTGCGCAACCACGACGAGCTCACGCTCGACAAGCTCACCGACGACGAGCGCGCCGAGGTGTTCGCCGCGTTCGGCCCCGACGAGGACCACCAGCTGTACGGGCGGGGCCTGCGCCGCCGGCTGCCGCCGATGCTCGACGGCGACCCGCGGCGGGTGCGGATGGTCTACTCCCTGCTCTTCGCGCTGCCCGGCACCCCGGTGCTGTTCTACGGCGAGGAGATCGGCATGGGCGAGAACCTCGCCGCCGAGGGCCGCCTCGCGGTGCGCACCCCCATGCAGTGGACCGCGGGCAAGAACGGCGGGTTCTCCGCCGCGGCGCCGTCCCGGCTGTCCGGGCCCGTCGTCGAGGGCGCCTACGGACCCGCGCACGTCAACGTGTCCGACCAGCGGCGCGACCCCGCGTCGCTGCTGTCGTTCGTGCAGCTGCTGGCCCGCCGGTACCGCGAGTGCCCCGAGCTGGGGTGGACCGAGCGCGCCGAGATCCTCGACCAGCCGCACGCGTCCGTGCTCGCGCACCGATCGACCTGGCAGGACGCGTCGACGGTGCTGCTGCACAACCTGGGCCCCGAGTCGGTGACCGTCCCGCTGCACCTGCCCGACACCGACGAGCGGTGCCGCCTCGTGGACCTGCTGCAGGACGACGAGCACCACCCCGACGCCCACGGCCGCCTCGACGTCGAGCTCGACGGGTACGGGTACCGCTGGCTGCGGGTCGTGCACCCGGACTCCCGCCGCCTGCTCTGACCCACCCGGTATCTCCTCGGCAGGTGGGCGCTCCTCCTGCCGAGGGGATACCACCAGGGGGACGGAGGGCCGGGCATGGACGCCGCAGACGTCCTGGTCGTCGACGACGCGACGCTCGCACGCAGCTGCCTCGTCGAGGTCGTGCGCGGCTCGCCGTGCGTGGGCACCGTGCGCGCGTGCGCGCCCCGCCCCGACCCGCTCGCCGCCGGCCTGCCGGACCTGCTCGTCGTGCGGCCCGCCGCGGACCCGCTCGCCGCGCGGCGCCTGCTCGCCCTGTGGGCCGGGGCTCCGCTCGTCCTGCTCGTCGACGACGCCGTCGACGAGCCCGGTGCCACCGCCCGACCGACCGACGGGCCGTGGGTGCGCGTGCTCGGCACGCACGCCGACGCGGACGACCTGCGCGCCGCCGTGTGCGCCGCGCTCGGGCACCGCAGCGCTCCGGCGGTGGCGCCCACCCACCTGACGCCCCGCGAGCGCGAGGTCATGCGCCTGCTCGGCGACGGCCTGACGAACCGGGAGATCGCCCGCCTGCTCGTGCTGGAGGAGCGGACGGTGAAGAACCACGTGCACAACCTGCTGCGCAAGCTCGGGGTGCGGCACCGCGGCGAGGCCGCCGCACTCCTCGACGGCGCCGCCGTGCCGCCCGTCGCGCACCTGCACGCGGTCGCGCACCACCGCTGAGGCGGTCCTTTTCTGGTCCTTTTTCGGGCCCGGTCTGGGCCTGCCGGCCCGGGTGGCGGCGTCCCTAGCGTCGTGACGGGAGGCCCGCACCGGTGCGGGCCGCTGGGGAGAGCGAGGACGCCATGACGTTCCGGTACAAGGACCTGCTGGTCACCGTGCTGCCGCCGGGGCTGCGGGCGGCCGACTGCACGAACGACTCGGTGTGCGGGGGTGCGTGCAGCAACCAGCACTCCGACTGTCCCGGCGGGTGCAGCAACGCCGCGAGCGACTTCCACACCACGGGCTGCAACGACTGGCGGATCAACCCCGCGGACTTCCGCGAGCTGCAGGTGCTGCTGCGGCACGCGAGCGAGCAGGTCGACCTCGTGCAGGCCGCCGGGCGCGACCCCGCGGCCGGGCTGCCGCAGGACGCCGAGGAGCGCGAGCTGCTCGCCGCGCAGGTCGAGGAGTCCGTCGCGGTGCTGCAGGAGGTCGGCGAGGCGGACCGCGTGGAGGGGTTCGCCGGGGCGTTCCGGGTCCGGGACCTGCTGGTCTCGGTGCTGCCGGGGGTCGGCGCGCTCTGCGACGGCGGCACCAGCTCGTGCCCGGGCGGGTGCAGCGGCTCGTCGACGAAGTTCCCGCGGGACCCCGCCGAGGCGGTCGTGCTGCCGCCGATCGAGCAGGTGCACGCGCTGCTGCAGTACGCGCTTGCGCGCACCGAGGCGGCGATGGCGGAGCGCTCGGCGGCGCTGACCTCCCGCGAGCAGGCCGAGGGCCTGACCGGGCGGCTCAAGGGCCTGGCCGAGGACCTGCGCACCGGGGCCACGGCGCCGTGAGCGGCGCGGCGACCGCCGACGTGCGGACCACCGGCCGGTACGACGTGGTCCGCACGCCCGACCTGGCCCCGCACGAGCGCGCCGCCGTGGCGCCGCTCGCCGCGGACCCGGCGGTCGCCGCGTTCCTGCGCCCGCGTGCCCCGGGCGCCACCTGGAAGGCCGTCGACGCGACCGTGCTGGCCGTGCTGGAATGGCCGGGCGCGCCGGCGCCCGCGGACGTCGTGGACCGGCTCGTGGTCGACGGCGTCCTCGAGCGCCGCCGCGACGAGGGCTGGACCACCGGACCCGCGGCGGACGGGGCGACGCTGCCCCCGGGCGACGCGCGCGAGGCCGTACGGCACGCGGCCCGCCTGCTCGCCGCGGGCGTCCACGACGTCGACGTGCTGGCCCGCCGCCTCTACGTGCACGGGACCCTGCCCGCCACGGCCCGGTGGCGCGCCGCACCCGCCGGGCCCGACGCCACGACCCACCGCCTGCTGCTGGGCCGCCCGCAGGTGCGGGCCGTGCTCGACGGCTGGCGGCACGGGTCCGACGCGCACTGGGTGCGGTGGTGGCGCCCCGGGACCGGGCCGCGCCGGCCCCTGCAGGACAAGGCGTACGTGTGCGTGCCGCCCGACCACCTGCCCGACGCGTTCGCCGCCACGGTGAGCGTGCTCGCCACGCACGTGCCTCCGGGCGACGCCGCCGCCGTGAAGGTCGGCACCGGGCTGCGCGGCGCCCTGCGGCCCGACCGGCTCGTCGTGCACGGGCTGCGACCGGCAGCCGTCGACGCGCTCGCCCGGGCCGTCGACGACGCGTGCGGCGACGTCGACCCGACACCGCTGCCGTTCACCGGCCGCCCGGGCAACCGGGTGCGCACGGGCACCGACCCCGCCGAGCCACCGCTCGCGTGGCTGTCGCCGAGCTGGCGCTCGCACGTCTGCCGGCTGGTCGCGCGCGCGCTGCTCGACACCGGGGACGCGGACGACCCGACGGCCGTCGTCGCCGCACGGCTCCGCGCGGACGGCGTCGACCCCGTCCGGTGGGAGCCCGCGCACCCGGGGACCGCGCGGACCGCACCCCCGGCACCGGCAGGAGCGGCCCGGTGACCGCCACGGCGCCCGGCCCGGTGCTGCCGGGCCAGGTGCTGCTCGGACCGCTGCGGGTCGACGACGACGCCGTCGTCGTCGCGCTCGACACCCTCGACGACGACGCCCGGCGCGACCTGGGCGCACGGCCCGGCGAGGTCGCGGTGGGCCACCTGCGCTCGCGGGACGGGTCGACGGTGCTCGACGCCGACGCCGCCGCGGTGCTCGCAGACTTCCGCACGCCCCGCACGGTCGTGGACGTGACGCTGCGGCACGCCGCCCGCACGGGCCGGGCCGCGCAGGACGTGCTCGCGGACGTCGCGGCGCTGGCCGCCCGCCTGGTGGGCCGCGGCGTGCTCGTGCCGCCCGGGCACGTGGGCGTCGTCCCGCCCGCACCCGGCGACGTGGTCGGGCCGTGGACGGTCCGCACCGCGGTGCAGGCCACCGTCGACGGCTGGGTCGCCCGCGCCACCGGCGCCCGGGACGGCCTGGACGGCCCAAGGGACGCCGGGGCGACGTCGGGCGGCGCGGACGTCGCCCTCAAGGTCGCGACCACGGCCGACGCCGCCCGCGTGCTCGACCGCGAGCACGCCCTGCTGGACGCGCTCGTGCGCGCCGGCTGCCCCGCGGTCGCCGGGCCGCCCGCCTCGGGGGAAGACGCGGGACGCCGGTGGCTCGCGGTGCCGTGGGTGCCGGGGCGCACGCTCGACGTCGCCGCCGCCGAGGCCCGGAGCGCAGGTCCCGCCGCCGTGCGGGCGCTGGTGGTCGCCGTGGCCCGGACGTTCGCCGCGCTGCACGCGGCGGGTGTCGTGCACGGCGACGTGCACCCGCGCAACGTGCTCGTCCACGACGGACGCGCGGTGCTCGTCGACCTCGGCAACGCCCGCTCCGGCGACGACGTGCCCCGGGGACGGGGCGGTGTCGCGGCGTACCACGAGCCCGAGCTGGCGGCGGCGCTTCTCGCCGGCGAGGAACCGCCGCCGCCGACCGTCGCGGGCGAGGTCTTCGCGCTCGGCGCGCTGCTGCGCGAGGTCGTCACGGGTCGGCCGTGGGTGCGCACGGGCGACGAGCGGCGCGCCCTGCTCGCCGCCGTCGCAGATCCCGCGCCGGCGTCGTTCAAGGCCGACGGCGCACCCGCCTGGCCCGGGCTCGACCAGGTGCTGCGACGGGCGCTGGCCCGGGCGCCGCACGACCGGTGGCCCGACGCGGCGACCCTCGCGCAGGCCCTGGCCGACGCCCCCGCTCCCCCGGCCACCCGTCCGGCGCCGTCGGGGCCGGCGTCCGCGGGCGCGACGGGCCGCGCCCGCGCCGGGTCCCCGGCCCACGCCGACGCCGGGTCCCCGGCCCACGCGCTCGCCCGCGCGACCCGACGGCGCTACGCCCCCGACGGACCCGCCTGGCGCGGGCCGCTCGGGCCACCGCGGGCCACCGTCGCGTTCGGGTCCGCCGGGGTCGCGCTGCACTGGTGGCGCCTCGCGCAGCACGACGCCGCCCGGGGCGACGCCGCGGAGGCCGCCGCCGGGGTCGCGCACGCCGACGCCTGGGCGCAGCGCGCCGTCGCCGAGCTCGCCGACCCCCAGGGCGTCAGCGCGCCCGCGCTCGACCTCGACCCCGCACGCGTCGGCCCGCGCTCGACGCTGCACGCCGCGCCGGGCGTCCACCTCGTGGCCGGGCTGGTGGCCGCCGCCGCGGGCGACGTCGCGTCCGGCGACACGCACCTGGCCGCCGCGCTCGACCTGTGGGAGGGCTCCGCCGACGGCCCCCTCGACGGCGACGCCGCGCTCGGCCACCCCGCGGTGCTGACGGGTCTCGCGCTGCTCGTCGAGCACCGCGGCCCCGCGGGCCCGGCCGACCCTGCGGCGGGCGACGTCGTCCCGGCCGTCGCCCGTGCCCGCGCCCTGGGCGACGACCTCGCGGCACGGCTCGCCGACGGGCTGCAGGAGCCCGCGCCCCCGGGGGCGTTCCTCGGCCTGGCGCACGGGCGCGCCGGGCAGGTGCACGCCGTGCTGCGCTGGGCGCAGGCCGTGCGCGGCGGCGTCCCGGACCCCGCCCGCGACGAGCTCGACCGGCTGCGCGCCGCCGCCCACCCCCGCGGCCCGGGGCGGCTGGTCTGGCCCCGGCACGCCGGCGGCGACCCCGCGCAGACGTGGCCCGGCTGGTGCCACGGCGGCGCGGGCCACGCGCTCCTGTGGGCGCTCGCGCACCGGCTGAGCGACGACCCGGCCGACCTGGCCGTCGCCGCGGCCGCCGCGTCCGGGGCCCTCGCCGCGGCCGGGCAGGCGTCCGCGACGCTGTGCTGCGGCGCCGCGGGCGTCGGCTACGCGTGCCTCGACCTGCACCGCGCCACGGGCGAGCCGCGGTGGCGGACCGCCGCGCAGACCCTCGCGGACGTCGCCGCGACCCGCGCGCACGCCCCCGGCACCGTGCCCGGCAGCCTCATGAAGGGGGACCTCGGTGCCGCCACGCTGGCCGAGGACGTGCGCTCGGCCGCACCGTCGGGCTTCCCGCTGCTCAGCACCTGACGCGACGCCCGCGCAGCACCGGGTCCGGCGCCGCGGGGTCCGGCGCCGCTCAGGCCAGGCGCCTGCGGACGAGGACCAGCGCGCCGCCCGTCGCGACCAGGCCGGCCGCCGCCAGCAGCACCGGCCGGGCGTCGGGACCGGTCGTCGCGAGGGCGCCGGAACCGCCCGCAGCGGCCAGGACCTCCGCCCGGGACGCGGTGCCGTCGGCGTCGGTGCCCGTGACGGTGACGACCTCGCCGGGCTGCGCCGGTGCCACGGGGGTCACCGGCCCGGGGTCGACCGTGCCGGGGACCTCGGGGGCGTCAGGGTCGGTCGGCTCCGGCCCGTCGGGGCTGTCCGGGCCGACCGGCTCCGTCGGGTCGACGGGGTCCACCGGTTCGACGGGATCCACCGGGTCGACGGGATCCACGGGGTCCACGGGATCCACCGGGTCCACCGGGTCGACCGGGTCGACCGGGTCGACCGGGTCGACCGGGTCGACCGGGTCGACCGGGTCGACCGGGTCGACCGGGTCGACCGGATCCACAGGGTCCACCGGGTCCACCGGGTCGACGGGGTCGACGGGGTCGACCGGGGTCGTCGGGTCGGGCACGCAGTACGACCAGCCGCGCTCGTCGACGCCGCCGCGACCCTCGTTGTTCTCGCCGAAGTGGTACGAGAACCCGTTGCTCTCGGTCCACCCCACGCACATGCCGGCCGTCAGTCCGAAGCGGTCCCACGGCACGACGGTGGCGCCGACGAGGTCGCGGTTCACGTCGACGTTGAGGTTCTGCGCACCGGGCACGTTGATGTTGACGTACCCGTTCGCGGGCATCGGGTCCCGCAGGTGCAGGCCGTCGGCCTCCCACCAGAACGGCCGCTCGACGTCGTGCGGGTAGCTCTCCGGCACGGCGCGCGCGGACGACGTCACGTCCGTGACCGATGCGGTCGCGCCGCCCGGGCCGTCGGTGGCGGCCGTCGTGGCGGCCGAGGCGCCACCGGCGCCGACGACGACCAGCGCGAGCGCCGTCACGGTGGCGAGCGCCGTCGAGGTGATCCTTCTCATGCGTCCTCCTCAGGGGATGTCCGCCGGCGGGCGGCGGAGGTTCCGCACGGGCGACGTGCCCGTGCGGGCGGTCGGGCGGGGTGGTCGGGCGTCGACGGGTCGCGGCCGCACCGGCCGGCACCGACCGACGCGGCCGGTCGCCGACGCACCGGGCAGCCACGGTCCGGCGGGCGCGCCACGGTCAGGGCCCGGCGGGGCCCGGCGTGCGTGCCTGTCGTGGGTGCCTGTCGTGCGTGCCAGGCGTGCGTTCCAGGCGTGCGTGCCGGGTGTGCGTGCCAGGCGTCAGCGACGACGACCGGGGTCGACGGTCGGGCCCGAGGGGCGGACCGGTCGTCGACGGCGGGCGACGGGCGGGTCGGGGACGACCGTGCAGATGCCCTCGGGGACGCGCGTCGGTGCGGCGGTCGTGCTCATGGCGCCACCCCCTGCGCGTCGGTTCCGTCCGGTACGCACCAGTCTCTGTCACGCATCCGCGACAGATGGGGGACGGACGTCCTGGACGGCCGTCCTGGTGACGCAGACCACCCGCCGCGGACCCCGGGCGACCGGACCCGGACCCGGGGACCGAAAGGTTTCAGGGGCCGGACGCTCGACACGCGCCCAGGTTCGTCGCGTAGCGTGCGCAGGTCCGCCGCCCCTGATCGGGCGGGACCTGAGATCGACGGAGGACCCCGTGCGCCGCACGACCACCGCCCGAACGACCGCGCGTCGCGTCGCCGCCGCCGCGCTCGCCCTCACCGTGGGCGTGACGCTCGCGGCGTGCGGCGGCGCCAGCGGCGAGGCCGAGCCGACCGCGTCGGCCACCGCCACCGACGACGCCTCCGTCTCCCAGGACGCGGAGCCTACGGCCGAGGACGTCGCGCTCCTCGAGGCCGTCGAGATCACCGGCGACGCGGGCGCCAAGCCCACCGTCGAGCTCCCCGAGACGCCGTTCGAGGTCACCGCACCCGTGGCCCGCCTGGTCGCCGAGGGCGACGGCGACGCGGTCGAGATCGGCGACCTGCTCTCCATGCAGACCACCGGCATCTCCGGCGCCGACGGCTCCGACCTCGGCTCCACCTACGACGGCGGCACGCCGGAGTCGGTCGAGCTGACCGAGGCCACGCTGTTCGCGACGCTCTTCGAGGCCCTGCAGGGCGCGAAGATCGGTGCGCGCGTGGTGTTCGCGGTGCCGCAGGACGGCGGCGCGGTCGTGGCCGTGGCCGACCTCGTCGGCGCCACCAAGGTGCTCGAGCGCGCCGAGGGCGAGGCCGTGGCCCCCGCCGACGGCCTGCCGACCGTCACCCTCGCGGACGACGGTGCGCCGTCGATCGAGGCCGCCGACGGCGACGCCCCGACCGAGCTCGTCGTGCAGCCCCTCATCGAGGGCGACGGCGCGACGGTCGAGGAGGGCCAGAACGTCATCGTGAAGTACACCGGCTGGCTCTGGGACGGCACGCAGTTCGACTCGTCGTGGGAGAGCGGCAGCACGTTCACCGTCGCCGGCGTGGGCGCCGCGCAGGTCATCGACGGCTGGAACGAGGGCCTCGTCGGGCAGAAGGTCGGCAGCCAGGTGCTGCTCGTCGTGCCGCCGGACAAGGGCTACGGGGACGCCGAGCAGGGCACCATCCCCGCCAACTCGACGCTGGTGTTCGTCGTCGACGTGCTCGCCGCCAGCTGACCGCAGCACCACCGCGCGGGCCGGGCTCCTCACGGGGCCCGGCCCGCGGCACGTCCGGGTGAGAACCGCGCCACGGGACCCTCGTCCTGCCGTCCGGGGCCCCGCCGCCCTACGCTGGCGGGACCATCGGCTCCAGCGTGGGAGTAGGCATGGACCAGGCAACGACGCCCAGGATCCGCACCGTGGCGCTGCTGGGCGCCTCGGGCGCCGGCAAGACGACACTGACCGAGGCGCTGCTGCACCGCGCCGGCGTGCTCACCCGGGCCGGCCGGGTCGAGGACGGCAGCACGGTCAGCGACCACGAGCCCGAGGAGATCGCGCGCGGCGTGTCCCTCGGCCTCGGCGTCGCCCCGTTCGGCTGGACCGCCGACGACGGGTCGACGTACGACGTGACGCTGCTCGACACCCCGGGCGCGCTGGACTTCGCGGGCGTGGTCGACGCGGCGCTCACCGCCGCCGACCTGGCGCTCGTCGTGGTCAGCGCGGTCGACGGCGTGCAGGCCGGCACGCACCTGGCGTGGGAGGCCGCGGGCGCCGCGGGCGTGCCGCGGATGGTCGTGGTGACCAAGGAGGACAAGGCGCGCGCCGACTTCCACCACGTGCTCGACGACCTGCGGGCCGCGTTCGGGCCGACGCTGGTGCCGCTCGAGCTGCCCGTGGGCGAGGAGCAGGCGTTCGGCGGGGTCGCGGACGTGCTCAGCGAGCAGGGGTTCGCCTACGACGCGGACGGCACGCACCACGTGCAGGCCCTGCCCGCGGAGGTCGCCGCGGAGGAGCACCGCCTGCACGAGGAGGTCACCGAGGAGATCGTCGCGCACGACGACGACCAGCTGGAGCGGTACCTCGCGGGCGAGGAGCCGACGGCGGCCGAGCTGGAGCGCACGCTCGCGCACGAGGTCCGCGACGGGCAGGCCGTGCCCGTGCTCGTCGTCTCCGGGCTGACGGGCGTGGGCGTCGACCGGCTGGCCGACCTGCTGTGCGAGCTGGGCCCGGGGCCCGGCGACCGGCGCGTGAGCGTCCTGGCCGGCACCACCGAGGTCGAGGTCGGTGTCGACCCGGACGGTCCGGCGCTCGTGCACGTGTTCCGCACGGTCGCGGACCCGTTCGTCGGGCAGGTGACGCTGTTCCGCGTGCTGTCCGGCACCGTGCGGCCCGGCGACCGGCTGGTCTGCACCAGCACGCACGTCGAGGAGCGGGTCTCGGGGCTGTTCCGGCTGCGCGGCAAGGAGCACCTGCCGGTCGACGCGGCGCGCGCGGGCGAGGTCGCGGCCGTCGCCAAGCTCACCGGCACGCCGACGGGGGCGCTGCTGGCGACCAAGGGATCGCCGGGCGTGGCGTGCACGGCCCGGCCGCCGCGCGAGCGGCAGCGCGTGTACGCCCTGGCGCTGGAGCCCGTGACGCAGTCCGACGACGACCGGCTCTCCGCCGCGCTGGCCCGCCTGGTGGGCGACGACCCCACCCTCGCGGTCGACCGCACCGGCGACCGCACGGTCCTGCGGGGCCTGGGCGACACGCACCTGGCGGTCGCGCTGGAGCGGCTCGCGCGGGTGTTCGGCGTGCACGTGACGACGGCACCCGTGCCCGTGGGCTACCGCGAGACGATCGCGCGGTCCGTCGAGGTCGAGGGCCGGCTGAAGAAGCAGTCCGGCGGGCACGGGCAGTTCGCGGTCGTGAAGATGCGGGTCTCGCCGCTGCCGCGTGGCGCCGGGCTGGAGTTCGTCGACCGGGTCGTGGGCGGGGCGATCCCGCGCACCTACCTGCCCGCGGTGGAGCGTGGCGTGCACGAGGCCATGGCCGCCGGCGGCCCGCACGGCTTCCCGGTGGTGGACGTGCGCGTCGAGGTCGTCGACGGCAAGGCCCACTCGGTCGACTCGTCCGACATGGCGTTCCGCACGGCCGCGTCGATCGGCCTCAAGGAGGCGCTGGCCACGGCGGGCACGACGGTGCTCGAGCCCGTGTGCCGGGTGCACGTCACCGTGCCGTCGACCGTGCAGGGCGACGTCATGAGCGACCTGTCCGCGCGGCGCGGCCGCATCACCGACACCGTCGCGCAGGACGGCGGCTCCGTGGTCGTCGAGGCCACGGTGCCGGAGGCGGAGCTCGCCCGGTACGTGCTGGACCTGCGCTCCCTGACCGGTGGGCGCGCGGACCTGCGCGTCGAGCCCGACCACTACGAGCCCTGCCCGGAGCACCTCACCCCCGCCTGACCGCTCCCCGCGCGAGGATGGGGGCATGGCGGACGGGACCGACGACGACGTGACGGACGTGGCCGGGCTGACCCGCCTGGTGCGGGAGTTCTCGCGCGAGCGCGACTGGGAGCAGTTCCACGACCCCAAGTCGCTGGTCCTCGCGCTCGTCGGCGAGGTCGGGGAGCTGGCCGAGCTGTTCCAGTGGGTGCCCGCCGACGAGGCCGCGGCCCGCTTCGCCGCACCCGAGCGCCGGCAGCGCGCGGGCGAGGAGATGGCCGACGTCCTGGTCTACCTGCTGCGCCTCGCGGACGTCCTCGACGTCGACCTCGCGGCGGCGGCGCAGGCCAAGATCGCCGCGGCCCGCACCCGGTTCCCCGCCGACGCCGTGCGCGGCACCGCGCCCGAGAAGCGCTGAGCGGCGGGGCCGGGTCGCACGGGCCCGGCCCCGTCCCGCTCACTCCGAGGCGATCGCGTCCAGGGCGCGCAGACGGGCGGCGCGGGTCGCGGGCCACAGGGCCGCGAGCACCCCGACCACCACGGCCAGGCCGACCATCGTCGCGATCTGGTCCCACGGCAGCACGAGCTGGTCGAGCCCGTCCTCGGCGTAGACCCGCGGCAGCGCGGACGCGAGCCCGACCCCGACCGCGAGGCCCAGCACCGTGCCGAGCACGGCCGTCAGCACCGACTCGATCGTCACCGTGCCCGCGAGCTGGAGCCGGCCGAGGCCGACGGCCCGCAGCAGCCCGATCTCGCGCGTCCGCTCGATGACGGACAGGGCGAGGGTGTTGACGATCCCGAGCACCGCGATCACCAGCGACAGCCCGAGCAGCGCGTAGAGGATCACGAGCAGCTGGTCCACCTGGGCGGCCATCGCGTCGACGAACTCGTCCTGGTCCTGCACGGAGACGACGACGTACGGCGCGACGGCGTCGGCCACGGCGGTGCGCAGGTCGTCCAGGCCCACGCCGGGTGCGGCGTCGAGGAAGACCGTGTCGACCTGCGGCTCGGTGACGAGCGCGTCGAGCACGTCCCGGGTCACGACCACGGACGCGCCGACCACCTGCGTGTCGACGACGGCCACGACGTCGAGGTCGCGGCTGCCCTCGCCGGCGCGCACGGTGACGGTGTCGCCGACGGCCCACCCGTCGCCGGCCGTCTGGGAGTTGATCACCGCGGTGCCGTCGGCGAGGTCGTCGGTGCTGCCGTCCTCGACGTCGACGAGCAGCGCCCCGCCGAGCACGCCGGGCTCGAGGCCGACGACGTACGACGCGTCGTCGTCCGTCGGGGCCGCACCGGGTTCCGCGGAGACGGCGGCGGTGCCGAAGGCCAGCGGCGCGGACGCCCCCACCTCGGGCAGCGCGGCGACGTCGTCGACGGCCCCGGCCGGGATGATCTGGTTGGCCGAGCGCAGCACGAGGTCCGCGTCGGTCGAGCTCTCGACGACGCTCGCCAGGGACTGCTGCGCGGACGCGGCGATCACGGAGACGGCACCGACGAGGGCCATGCCGATGACCAGGGCCCCGGCGGTGCCGGCGGTGCGCCGGGGGTTGCGCACGACGTTGCCCTGCGCGAGCCGCCCCATCGGGGGCAGCAGCCGCACGAACGGCACGGTGAGCACGCGCAGCACGGCGCGGGCGACGGTCGGCGACGCGACGAGCACGCCGACGAGCACCGCCGCGGCCCCGCCGCCGAGCAGCAGCTCGGCCTGGTCGGTCGTGGGCCGCACGGCGGCGGACGCCACCGCCGCTGCCCCGGCGAGCGCGACGAGACCGCCGAGCACGGCGCGCAGGCGCAGCGACCGCTCGGGCACGGTGACGTCGCCGCGCATCGCCTCGACCGGCGCCACGAGGGCCGCGGTGCGGGCCGGCACGGCCGCGGCGACCGCGGAGACCACCGTGCCGAGCACGAGGCACAGCACCACGGTCGGCACCTCGAGCGGCACGTCACCCGTGAGGTCCATGCCGACCTGCGCGAGCACGACCCGCAGCACCGAGACCAGGCCCAGGCCGCCGAGCACCCCGAGCGCGGACCCCACGAGCCCGACCACGACGGCCTGGCCGACGACCACGGTGAACACCTGCGCGGGCGAGGCGCCCACGGCCCGCAGCAGCGCGAACTCGCGCACCCGCTGCCGCACCGACATCGCGAAGGTGTTGGCGATGAGGAACGCCCCGACGAACAGCGACACCACGGCGAAGACCAGCAGGAACGTGGTGACGAAGCCGAGGAGCTGGTCGATGTCCGCCTGCAGGTCGGCGCGCACCGAGGAGCCGGTGACGGCCTCGGCGGAGCCGGCGGCCCCCGCGTCCGCGAGCACCGTGCTGCCGTCGAGCGCCGCGCCCACCGCGTCGGCCAGCACCTGCTCGTCCGTCCCGTCGGTGCCGTACACGGACACGGTGCTGACCAGGCCCTCGGGGGCGAACGCCGCGAGCGCCGCGTCGTGGTCGAGGAAGACGAGCGTCGCGCCCGCCATCGGCCCGCCCGCGGACACCTCCCCGACGACCTCGACCTCGACGACCTCGCCCGCGACGACGACGTCGGTGCGGTCGCCGAGCGCCAGCCCGGACGACTCGAGCGTGGCGACCTCGAGCGCGACCTCGTCGGCGGCGGCCGGGCCGCGGCCCTGCAGGACCGTCAGCGACGGGTCCCGCTCGTCGAAGCCGATGCCGATGCTCGGGGCCTGCGTGGACTGCACGGCCGTGCCGTCGGCTCCGACGAGCACGACCGGGCCGGCCAGGTCGGGCAGCGCGACGTCGACGCCGTCGACGTCTGCGACCTCGTCGACCAGCGCGATCGGCACGGGGGTGCGCGCCTCGCCGATCGACTCCTCGCCCCCGCCGCCGGGCAGCGGGTCGGTGCCGCGCACGTAGACCTCGGCGGGCGCCTGCGCGTCGACGATCCCGTGGAAGGTGTCGGACATCATCGTGCGCAGCGCGAAGGTGCCGGCGACGAAGGCGACGCCGAGCGCGACGGCCAGCACCGACAGCGCGAACCGGACGGCGTGCGCGCGCACGCCCCGCAGCGTGACCCGCAGCATCAGCGCACCC
This sequence comes from Cellulomonas sp. SLBN-39, assembly GCF_006715865.1. NCBI lineage: Bacteria > Bacillati > Actinomycetota > Actinomycetes > Micrococcales > Cellulomonadaceae > Cellulomonas > Cellulomonas sp. SLBN-39. The sequence continues at coordinate 1,150,223 of NZ_VFOA01000001.1, forward strand.
GCGCGGCGGCGGTCACGGCGGGGGCCGTGGCAGCGGCGTGACGCGCGGTGCGCGCGTCGGCGTCGGCGCGGCTCAGGGCGCCCAGGCGCTCGAGGACGGCGTCGGGCGTCGGGTCGAGCAGCTCGTCGACGATGCGTCCGTCGGCGAGGAAGAGCACGCGGTCCGCGTACGACGCGGCCGTCGGGTCGTGCGTGACCATGACGACGGACTGGCCGAGGTCGTCGACGCTGCGGCGCAGGAACGTCAGCACCTCGCGGGCCGACGCGGAGTCGAGGTTGCCCGTGGGCTCGTCGGCGAACACGACCGCCGGCCGCGTCACGAGGGCGCGGGCGCACGCGACGCGCTGCTGCTGCCCGCCGGACAGCTCGGACGGCTTGTGCCCGAGCCGGTCGGTGAGGCCGACGGCCCGCACGACGGCGTCGAGGTGGTCCTGGTCGACCGGCCGGCGCGCGATGTCCGCGGGCAGGGTGATGTTCTCCAGCGCCGTCAGGGTCGGCACGAGGTTGAACGCCTGGAACACGAAGCCCAGGCGGTCCCGGCGCAGCTTCGTCAGGCGGCGCTCCGACATCGCGGAGACCTCCTGCCCGTCGACGACGACGGTGCCGGACGTGGGGCGGTCGAGGCCCGCCATGCAGTGCATGAGCGTGGACTTGCCGGAGCCCGAGGGGCCCATCGTGGCGGTCAGGCGGCCGCGCTCGAAGTCGACGTCGACGCCGTCGAGCGCGCGGACCGCCGTCTCCCCGGTGCCGTAGGTGCGGGTGAGCGCACGGGCGCTCGCGATCGGGCTCGTCATCGTCTGGTCCTCGGCTCGTGCTCTGCGGGTCCGGGCGCGGCGTGCGGCCCGACGGGTGTCATGGTCGATCGTCCACCCCGGCGCGGGGCGGCGCATCGGTGAGGAACCCTGGGAGCCCCCTGAGCGTCGCGGGGGTCGTCCCGGGGTGGGGCCGGGGGGTTTTCCGGGTGTCGCCGTCGACGGGCAGCCACCAGGATGGGGACGTGCCCCGCCCGGGGTGTCCTCGCAGGTCGTCGGAAGGTCGGTCGTGCTCACCACGCTCACGAAGTCGGTCGCGGTCCTCGCCGCCGCGGTGCTCGGCGCGACCCTGGGGCTCGCCGCCCGGGGCGTGGACGCGGCGCTGGCGCGCGTGCCCGCCCCGGCGACCCGTGCCGTCGGCCCGGCGCAGCCCGGACCGGCGCCGCTGCTGGTGACCGCGACGCCGTCGGCGGTGCCCGACGGGACGACGGGCACCACGGTCCTGCGGGGCGCGGAGGTCCCGCCGACGTCCTAGCCTGACGTCATGGCCCGCTACCTCGACGTGCACCCGCACGACCCGCAGCCGCGCGCGATCGCGCAGACCGTCGCCCTGCTGCGCGAGGGCGCCGTCGTCGCCTACCCGACGGACTCGATGTACGCCCTGGGCACGCGGGTCGAGAACCCCGACGGGCTCGAGCGCATCCGGCGCATCCGGCACCTGGACGACAAGCACCACTTCACGCTGGTGTGCGCCGACTTCGCCCAGCTCGGCCAGCTCGTGCACCTGGACAACAGCGCGTTCCGCGCGATCAAGGCCGCGACGCCCGGCCCGTACACGTTCATCCTCCAGGCCACCCCCGAGGTGCCGCGCCGGCTCGCCCACCCCAAGAAGCGGTCGGTCGGCGTGCGCATCCCCGACCACCCCGTCGCGCAGGCGATCCTGCACGAGCTCGGCGAGCCGCTGCTGTCGAGCTCCCTGGTCGTCCCCGGCGCCGAGTGGCCGATGACCGAGGGCTGGCAGATCAAGGAGGAGCTCGACGCGGTGCTGGACGCCGTCGTCGACGCGGGCGACTGCGGGACCGAGCCGACCACGGTGGTGGACTGGACCTCCGGCACGCCCGAGGTCGTGCGCGCGGGCGCGGGCGACCCCGACCGGTTCTGACGGCGCACCGGCACCGCGCGGAGGAGACGTGGACGAACCGGCAGCCGACCTGGCAGGGGGCGGCGGCGAGCGCGTCGGGCGGCTGCCGCGCCCGCTGCGGACGGGCCGCTTCGCCACCCGGGACGGGGTGGAGAGCCCCGTGCACGCCCCGCGCGGGGACCCTCGCGTCGCGTGGCACGAGCTCGAGCGGCTCGTCGAGGTGACCACCTGGATCCTGGGGCCGCACCGGTACCCGCTGGTGCTCGCGAGGCCCGACGACGGCGGCCCCGAGCTCCTCGTCGACTGGTACCCGCCGGACCGGTGGCCGCCGCCGTTCGACGACGTCGCCACGGGGCAGCCCCCGTACCTGCGGCACGACCAGTACGACATGCGGACCACCGGGGTGGTGCGACCCGACGAGGTCCTCGACGCCGTCGAGGTCGTCGAGGAGCTGGACCCCGCCGTGTGGGCGACCCGGCCGCCGCCACCGCGACCGCCGGGCCCGAGCCTCCCGACGGGACCGCCGCGGGTCCTGCGGCCCGGACGGCGTCGCACCCCAGCCGCCGCACCCGCGGCGCCACCGCTCCCCCGCCCCTCGGGGGTGTACGCCGACCTCGACGGGCAGACGTACGCGGCCGTGTCGGCGCACAAGCCGCGCCTGCGGCTGCTCGCCCCCGGGCAGGGGCCCGTGCCCGCGGGGTTCGAGGAGGACGGCCGGGGTGTCCGGAGCCGGCTGGTGCCTCGCACCGCGGTGACGCGGATCGTCCGGGTGACGACGTGGGCGCGCTGGCGCGGGCACGAGGTCGAGGTCGTCCAGGTGAGCGACGGCCGCGTCCGCGTGCAGGGCTGGACGTACCCGCCCCCGGACGAGCCGGCCGTGGGGACGCCGGAGAACACGTACTGGGAGGTGTGGACCGCGCCGCAGGAGCTCGACGCGGTCCGGGAGGACGTCGTCGAGGTGCCGCGCTGACGGCGGTGCCCGGCCCAGCGACGACGGACCGCCCGTGCCCGGGGGCGCGCGGCGGTCCGTCGTCGTGCGTGCCGGTCAGGACGTGGTGCGGAAGGTCTGCACGGGGCCGTAGGTGGTGCCGTGGGCGTTCTGGGCGACCACGCGGTAGTAGTGCGTCGTCGCCGGGGCGAGCCCGCTGACGGCGGCCGTGGTGGACATGTCGTAGCCGACGGCGGCCATCGTGACGGCCGTGGTCTTCTTGCCGAGGGCGGACGTCGTGCCGTGCTCGAACCACACGGTGCTCGCGGCGTGCCGGGTGTTGACGTTGGCTCCGAGCGTCGTCGTGGTCCGGGTGGTGCCCGACGCCCAGGACTTCGCCGTGGTGGGCCTGCCCGCGGTGCTGAAGCTCGTGGTCCGCACGGTGCTGCCCGCGTCGGTCGTGGCCGTGACCCGGACCTGGTAGGTCGTCGACGGCGTCAGCCCGGTGGCCCGGCCCACGACCGTGGCCGCCCACGTCACGGCGGGGACGGCGGTCGTGGTGCTCGCGCCGTAGGCGGTGGTGGTGCCCCACTCGAACCGCGTGCTGCCGGCCAGCCCGTTGGGGTTGACCCACGCGGTCAGGTCGCTGCTCGTCGTGGTGATGGCCTTGGCGGACGTGGACAGCGTGGGCAGGGCGACGGCGCTGACGCCGACGGTGTCGACGGACGTCAGGCCGCGGGCGTCGGTGACGGTGAGCCGGGCCGTGCGGGTGCCGGCCGTGGTGTACGTGTGGGTCAGGTCGGACGGGGGCGTGCCGGTGCCGGTGCGCGCCGCGGAGCCGTCGCCGGGCTCGAACCGCCACGACGCGACCCCGGTGCCGGTCGTGGACAGGGACCCGGCGCTGCGGGAGGCGTCGAACCGCACCGCGAGCGGGGCGGGGCCGTGCACGGTCGAGGGCTGCAGCCACGCGCTGGGCACGCCGTGCGCGGCCGGCACGGTGGCGGCGTCCTTGAACCCGCTCATCGAGGTCGCGCTCGAGTCGACCCACCACGGGCAGGTCCCGTGCTGCTGGAAGTACACGACGGCCTTGATCTCAGGCCACGAGGCGAGCGTCTGCATGGACTCGCGCATCCACGTGGCCTTGCGCGTCGGGTTCGCCGGGTCCTCCGACGAGCCCCACTCGGCGAGCATCAGCGGCTTGCCGCGGGCCCGCCCGAACTCGCGGAACGGGCCGGCGATCTCGGCCATCGGCCGCCAGGCGGCGGGCACGTGCGACGCGCAGCCGAACCAGTTGTAGGCGTCCAGCCCGAGCCAGTCGACGACGTCGTCGCCGGGGTAGAACTCGGCCGCCGTCGGCCCCGAGGTCGTCTTGATGAAGACGGTCGGCGTGACGATCCACGTCCACACGACGTTGGTCACGCCCTGCGCGCGGAACGTCTCCACGTAGTGCCGCCAGGCGGCCCGGAAGTCGGCGCCGGTGCCGTGGGCGGGCGCGTAGTCGGGCTCGTGGTGGAACGTCAGGAAGACGGGCACCCCGAGCGACCTGATGCCCGCCGCCTGGCTGCGGATGCGGGCGTCGTGGTCGCCGCGTGCGACCGACGCCCACGACAGCCGCGAGCCGTCGCGCAGCCGCGGCTCGATCGACAGCACGGGTGTGCGACCCTCGGCCAGGCCCGCCTGCACGACCGGCGGCGGCATGGTGTCGTCCCACAGGCTGTACGTGCGCTGCAGGTCGAGACGACGGTCGATCTTCTGCTCGAACCCGGCGTAGGCGGCCTCGACGGTGGGCTCGGACCGCTTGGCGACGAACGCGCCGAACAGCATCCCCTCGTCGGGCGCCACGTCCGGCGGGCCGGCGGCCGACGCCCCGGTGGGGGTCAGCAGGACCGCGGCGAGCGCCACGGCGACGGCGGTGGTGACCAGCTTCCGGACATGCGTGCGCGCTGCGTGCATGACGCCCCCTCGTTCGGCAGCCTGGCGGACCGCGTGGGCCCCATGGCTTTGCGACCCCGCCTCGCGACGGGTGTGCCCTTTCGTGATCCCGACACCGTAGGAACCGCGCGACGGTGCGGCAAGGGTCCCAGGCGGGGGACCGGATGCGACGATTCGGTCATCCAGACCGACGTCGCAGCGTGGGGCGCTGCGGCGCCTCGCGGGTTTCACCCGCGACACACCCGTCCTGGGACGACATGAACGCGCGCTCAGTGGTAAAAGCCTGCGGTCGGGGAGGATGCCGGGATGACCGGACGAGGAGCCCCGCACGACGCGTCCTCCGTGGCCCGTGCCGCGGCCGCGTGCGGCGACGTCGCCGCGCTCGACGCCGCCGTCACCGGCTGCCGCGCGTGCCCGCGCCTGGTGGCCTGGCGCGAGGACGTCGCCGCGCACCCGCGGGCCGCCTTCCGCGGGCAGGAGTACTGGGGCCGTCCCGTCCCGGGCTTCGGCGACCCGGACGCCGGGGTGCTCGTCGTCGGGCTCGCGCCGGCCGCGCACGGCGCCAACCGCACGGGCCGCATGTTCACCGGCGACCGGTCCGGCGACTTCCTGTTCGCCGCCATGCACCGGGTCGGCCTCGCGTCGCAGCCCACCTCGGTCTCCCGCGGCGACGGCCTGGAGCTGCACGGCGTGCGCGTCACCGCACCGGTGCGCTGCGCGCCGCCCGCCAACGCCCCGACGCCCGCGGAGCGCCGCACGTGCGGGCCGTGGCTGGACCGCGAGCTCGCGCTGGTGGCGCCGCGGGTGGTCGTCGTCCTCGGCGGCTTCGGCTGGCAGGCGGTCCTCGCGACGCTCGCCGAGCAGGGCTGGGCGGTGCCGCGCCCGCGGCCGTCGTTCGCGCACGGCGCGGAGGTGACGCTGCGCAGGTCAGGGGCGCCGGACGCGCTGACGCTGCTCGGGTGCTTCCACGTCAGCCAGCAGAACACGTTCACCGGGCGGCTGACGCCGCCCATGCTCGACGCGGTGCTCCGGCGGGCGCAGGCGATCGCCCGGACAGGTGCGGACGCGGACCCGGAAGAGTGACCCCGGCGGCGTTCACACGCCCGTATCCTCCCGGTCTGTCCCTCGTCACACCCCACCCCTAGCGTCCGTGGGTCTCGCCGGACGTGCCGGCACCCCTGAAGGAAGGACCACCGTGGCCGCACCGCGACCGCAGGAGCCTCGCGCCCGACTGACCAGGACGGTCACGTCGTGCGCGCTCGCCGCCGCCCTGATCCCGACCGCGCTCGTCCCGGCCGTCGCGTCACCGGTGGCGGCCGCCCCGGCCGACGGCACGGTCGACCTGCAGCTGCTGGGCGTCAACGACGTGCACGGCCGCCTCGAGCCCGACCTGCGCAGCGGTGTCGCGGGCCTGCCCGTGCTGGCCGGTGCGGTCGCACAGCTGCGGGCCGAGAACCCCGCGACGGTGCTGGTCTCGGCGGGCGACACCATCGGCGCGTCCACGTTCACGTCGTTCATCGCGCAGGACTCCCCCACGATCGAGGCGTTCAACGCCGCGGGCCTGGCGGTCTCGGCGGCCGGCAACCACGAGTTCGACCGCGGGTTCGCGGACCTCGCAGGCCGTGTCGCCGACGAGGCGGACTTCCCGATCCTCGGCGCGAACGTCTACGCGAAGGGCACGCAGGACCCCGTCCTGCCGGAGTCGTGGGTGACGACCGTCGAGGGCGTCACGATCGGCTTCGTCGGCGTCGTCACCGCGCAGACGCCGTCGCTGGTGTCGCCCGCGGGCATCGCGGACCTGGACTTCGGGGACCCCGTCGAGGCGCTGGACCGGGTGTCGGCCGAGCTCGCCGACGAGGTCGACGTCGTCGTGGGTCTCGTGCACGAGGGCGCCGAGACGACCTCGTGCGCGCAGATCGGCGCGGCCGACGACGCGTTCGGGCGGGTCGTGCGCGAGACGTCCGCCGACGTCGACGTGATCTTCTCCGGCCACACGCACCTGGGCTACGCGTGCGCGTTCGACGTCGCGGGCTCGGACGTGCAGCGCCCGGTCGTGCAGGGCGGGCAGTACGGCTCGCACCTGGCGCGGGTCCGCCTGACCTGGGACACCGCCGCCGAGGAGGTCGTCGGGGTCGCGACGGACCTGCTGCCGACCGTCGTCGGCGGCGCGCCGGCGTACCCGGCGGACCCCGCGGTGCAGGCGGTCGTCACCGCCGCGACGGCGGCCGCGGCCGAGGCCGGCGCGGTCGAGGTCGGCACCGCCACCGCCGCGATCCGCCGCGCGTACGTCGACGGCGTCGAGGACCGCGGGTCCGAGTCGAGCCTCGGCAGCCTCGTCGCGGACTCCCAGCGGTGGGCGACGAGCCGCGACAACCCCGCGTACGGGGGCGCCGAGACCGACCTGGCGTTCACCAACCCCGGCGGCCTGCGCGCCGACCTGCCGGCCGGCACCCTCACCTACCGCGACGTGGCCAACGTCCAGCCGTTCGCCAACACCCTCGTGGTGCTGGAGATGCGCGGGTCGCAGGTCCGCCAGGCGCTCGAGGAGCAGTGGCAGCCCGCCGGCTCGACGCGCCCCAAGCTGTACCTCGGCACGTCCGGCAACCTCACGTACACGTACCTGGAGGAGGCCGAGCGCGGCGCGCACATCACGTCCGTCACGGTCGACGGCGAGCCGCTCGACCCGACGGCCACGTACCGCGTCGCGGTCAACTCGTTCCTCGCGTCCGGCGGCGACGGCTTCGCGGCCTTCGCCGAGGCGGCGTCCCGGGCCGACTCCGGGCAGATCGACCTCGAGGCCGTCGTGTCCTACGTCGCGGCGCACAGCCCGATCACGCCGCCGGAGCTGGGCCGCTCGATCGTCTCGACCGGCTCGGAGCCGACCCCCGTGCCGACCACCCCCGCCCCGAGCCCGACCCCGACGCCCACGGCGGGGCCGACCACGCCGGCCCCGAGCCCGACCGTCACCCCGACGCCGACGCCGACCACCGGGGCGGACTGGGTGCGGGTCGACCTGCGCACCGGGCAGGTGCGCGTCGGCGGCGTGCTGCGGGCGACCCTGACGGGCCTGGAGCCCGGGCAGCGCGTCACGGCGACCGTCTACTCGACCCCGGTGGAGATCGGCACGTTCACCGCCGACGCGGACGGCGAGATCGCGATCGCGTGGACCGTCCCGTCGTCGCTGCCCGTGGGTGAGCACCGCCTCGTGCTGACGTCCGACGGCCTGGACCCGGTGGAGGTCGAGCTCGAGGTGCTCGCCGCCACGAGCGAGGCGCTGGCCGCGACGGGCGCGACGCTCGCGTCCGCGCTGCTCGTGGCGCTGGCCCTGCTGGGCGCCGGCGCCGGCGTGCTGCACCTGCGCCGCCGCGCGGCGGGCCGCACGGCCTGACGCACCCTCGACGGCCCGGTCCCCGCGCGGGGCCGGGCCGTCGGCGTCCCTGGCCCCGGGCCCGGACTCGCCCCCGGGGCGGGGCCTGGGACCCCGTGGGCGGCGGGACACCAGGTCACCCGGACGGGCGACCTCCACCACGGGCCCGCACGCAGTCCATCGGGCGTTCACCTGCCCGACCCGTCCCGGTCCCTCCCGCTTCGTGACCCGCACCTAGCGTCCTCGCGTCCGCCGGACCGGCGGCCCCCTGCGAGGAAGGACCTCCGTGAGCGACCAGCGCCCCGCGCACCCGTCACGCTCCCGACGGCTCACCGCCACGCTCGCGACGACGGCCCTGGCCGCCACGACCCTGGTCACGGGTGCGCTGGTCGCGCCCGCCACGGCGTCGGTCGTCGCCGAGCCGGTGCGGCACGCCGCCGACGACGCGTCCGTGCGCCTGACCCCGGTCGGCACGTACGCCACCGGCCTGTTCGACCAGGCCTCCGCCGAGATCGTCGTGCACCACGCGGCGACGCAGCGCCTGCTGGTGGTCAACGCCGAGTCCGGGCAGGTCGACGTGCTCGACGCGTCCGACCCCACCGCCCCGACGAAGGTCGGCACGATCGCCGTGGCCGGGGTCGTCGACGCCGAGGGCACGACGATCCCCGCGGGCGCTGCCGTGAACTCCGTCGCGGTGCGCGCCGACGGCCTCGTCGCGGTCGCCGTGGAGCACGCGACCAAGACGGAGCGCGGCTGGGTGGCGTTCGTCGACGCGGCGACGCTCGACGTGCTGGGCGCCGTGCGCGCCGGCGCGCTGCCCGACAAGGTGTCGATCTCTCCCGACGGCGCCTGGGCGGTCAGCGCCGACGAGGGCGAGCCGGCGGACGACTACTCCACCGACCCGGCGGGCTCCGTGACGGTCGTGGCGCTGCCGGGAACCGTCACGGCCCCCGGGCAGGACGCGGTCCGCACGGCGGGCTTCGAGGCGTACGACGCGGACGGTGCGCTGCCCGAGGGCGTGCGCGTCTTCGGGCCCGTCGGCCCGGGGTACCCCCCGGTGCTGCCGTCGCTGAACCTGGAGCCCGAGTACGTCGAGGTCGTCGGCGGCACCGCCTACGTGACGCTCCAGGAGGCGAACGCGATCGCGACGGTCGACCTGGCGTCGGCCACGGTCACGGACCTGTGGGCGCTGGGCACGCAGGACCACGGCGACGTCGCGCTCGACCCGTCGGACCGTGACGGCGGCGTCGCGCTGCGCACGTTCGAGGGCCTGCGCGGCATGTACCAGCCCGACGCGATCACCTCGTACGAGGCGGGCGGGGCCACGTACCTCGTCACCGCGAACGAGGGCGACGTGCGCGAGTGGGGCGACTACGTCGAGTCCGCCCGCGTGAAGGACCTCGGCGACGACGGCCTCGCACCGGTGTGCGCCCCGCTCGCCGGGCTGACCGGTGACGCGGACCTGGGCCGCCTCAACGTCTCGACGGCGTCGGGCCTGTCGGAGGACGGCTCCTGCTACGCCGAGCTGCACGCGTTCGGGTCGCGGTCGTTCTCGATCTGGTCGACCGACGGCACGCGGGTGTACGACTCGGGGTCCTCGTTCGAGCAGGTCACGGCCGCGGCCGCGCCCGAGGCGTTCAACTCGAACCACACGGTCACGAACCTCGAGGGTCGCAGCGACGACAAGGGCCCCGAGCCGGAGGCCGTCGCGGTCGGCGAGGTCGGCGGGCGCACGTACGCGTTCGTCGGGTTCGAGCGCGTGGGCGGCGTCGCCGTCTACGACGTCACGGACCCCGCCGACGTGGCCTACGTCAGCTACGTCAACAACCGGGACCTGTCGGTGTCCGTCGAGGACGGCGGCGACCTGGCCGCCGCCGGCGACCTCGGGCCGGAGTCGATCGCGTTCATCTCCGCCGAGGACTCCCCGACGGGGGCGCCGCTGCTCGCCGTGGGCAACGAGGTGTCCGGCACCACGACGCTCTTCGCCGTCGAGACCGACGGCACCGTGGAGCTGCAGCTGCTGGGCATCAACGACTTCCACGGGCGGATCGAGGCCGGGTCCGGCGGGGTCGCCGGTGCGGCCGTCCTGGCCGGGGCCGTCGACGAGCTCCGCGCGGAGAACCCCGCGACGGTCTTCGTCTCCGCGGGCGACAACGTGGGCGCGTCGACGTTCACGTCGTTCATCGCCCAGGACCGGCCGACGATCGACGCGCTGAACGCCACCGGCCTGGAGGTCACGGCGGTGGGCAACCACGAGCTCGACGGCGGCTTCGACGACCTGGTCGACCGGATCGCCCCCGCGTCGGACTACCCGCACCTGGGCGCCAACGTGTACCGCGCGGGCGCCGACGAGCCGGCGCTGCCCGAGTACGAGGTCGTCGAGCGTGACGGCGTCCGGATCGGTTTCGTCGGCGTGGTCACCGAGCAGACGGCGACGCTCGTCTCCCCCGCGGGCATCGCGGGCATCACGTTCGGCGACCCCGTCGAGGCCCTCGACCGGGTCGCGGCACGCCTGCACGCCGAGGACCTGGCGGACGTCGTCGTGGCGCTCGTCCACGACGGCGCGGAGTCGAGCGTGTGCGAGGACGTCGAGGCCGCGGACGACGCGTTCGGCCGGCTCGTGCGCGAGACCTCGGCCGACGTGGACGCGATCTTCTCCGGCCACACGCACCGCGCGTACGCGTGCACGTTCGACGTCGAGGGCTCCGACGTGCCCCGGCCCGTCGTGCAGGGCGGCCAGTACGGCACGCACCTGGCGCAGGTCGGCCTCACGTGGGACGCGGCCGCGGGCGAGCTCGTCGCGGCGTCGGCGGACGTGCTGCCGCTCGTCGTCGACGGCGCCCCCGCCTACCCGGCCGACCCCGACGTGCAGGCGGTCGTCGACGCGGCCGTCGCCGACGCCCAGGACGCCGGGTCCGTCGAGGTCGGCTCGATCACGGCCGACATCACGCGGGCCACGACGGCCGACGGATCCGAGGACCGAGGCGCGGAGTCGTCGCTGGGCAACCTCGTCGCGGACGTCCAGCTGTGGGCGACGAGCGAGGACAACCCCGCCTACGGCGGCGAGCCCGCGGACGTGGCCGTGATGAACCCGGGCGGGCTGCGTGCCGACCTGCGCTTCGGCGAGGACGGCACGCTGACCTACCGGGACGTCGCCGCGGTCCAGCCGTTCGCGAACACCCTGGTGGTCGCCGAGCTCACCGGCGAGCAGCTGGTCGACGTGCTCGAGGAGCAGTGGCAGCCCGACGGCGCGACCCGCCCGAAGCTGCACCTCGGCGTCTCGGCGAACCTGCGGTACGAGTACGTCGTGGACGCCCCGCGCGGCGAGCACGTCGTCTCCGTCGAGGTCGACGGCGCGCCCGTCGACCCGGACGCGACCTACCGCGTGGCGGTGAACTCGTTCCTCGCCTCCGGCGGCGACGCGTTCTCCACCTTCACGCAGGCCGCGTCCCGCACCGACTCCGGGCAGGTCGACCTCGCGGCGACGGTCGCCTACGTGCAGGCGCACAGCCCGGTCGAGCCGGCGTCCACGGGGCGCGCGGTGGTCACGGTCGGCGGCGACGACGACGGCAGCCCGACGCCGTCGCCCACGCCGGCACCGACCGCGCCGGACGCCGGGGCGGGCTGGGTCACGATCGACCTCGGTGCGGTCGAGGTGCGGCGCGGCGGCGAGCTGCGCGCGGACCTCATGGGCCTCGAGCCCGGGCAGCGCGTCACCGTCACGGCCCGCTCGACGCCGACGGTGATCGGCACGTTCACCGCGGACGCCGACGGGCAGGTGCTGGTGCGCTGGCGCGTGCCGGCGGACTTCCCGCTGGGCGAGCACACGCTCGAGGTGACGTCCCAGGGCCTGGACCCCGCGTCGGCGACGTTCGAGGTGCTGGCCGCGTCCGCACCGGGCGGCGCGCTCGCCTCGACGGGCGCGACCGTGCTGGTCGCGCTGCTCACGGCCCTCGGCCTGCTCGGTGCCGGCGGCGGCATCCTCTGGTGGCGCCGCCGCGCGGCGGCCGCCTGACCGCACCAGCACCACGGACGGCCCGGCCCCCGCGCCCGCGGGGCCGGGCCGTCCGTCCGCTGCGCCCGGTCGACGGCGCCGGGAGGACCCGGAGGCCGGACCGGTCCGACCACGGGGGGACGCGGCGGCGCGCGGCGCTCGTCGATGATCCTCGGCGTGCCCTTCACGCTCGCCCATCCCGCCGCGGTGCTGCCGCTCGTCCGCGGCCCGCTCGTCCCCGCGGCCCTCGTCGCGGGCAGCCTGAGCCCCGACGTCCCGTACTTCGTGCCCGCGCCCCGGTACGCCGGCGCCTGGTACGAGCCGTTCGTCAACGCGACGACGACCCACGCCTGGCCCGGGGCACTCACGGTGGCCGTCCCCACGGCCGTCGTGCTGCTGGCCCTGTGGTGGGTCGTCCGGGCGCCGCTCGCGGATCTGCTCGTCCCGCCCGCGGACGCCGCTCCGGGCGACGCCCGGCACGACCTGCGACCCGGGCGGGCCGCGGCGCAGGCGGGATGGGTGGTGGTGTCGCTGGTCCTCGGCGTCCTGACCCACGTCGTGTGGGACTCCTTCACCCACGGCGACGGCGTCGTCGTGCAGCACGTCGCCTGGCTGCGCGAGCCGCTGGTCGGCGACGTGCCCGCGGGCCGGGTCCTGCAGCACGTCAGCACCGCCGTCGGCCTCGGCGTGCTCGCCGTGTGGGCTGCCCGGCGCGTGGTCCGGTGGCACGCCGCGGGCGGGCGTCCCGCCCCTCGGGGGGTGGTCGTCGCCGGTGCGCTCGGGCTGATCGGTGCTGGCGCCGGCACCCTCGCGGCCGTCGGGGCGCACGAGCCGGGCGCAGGTGTGGAGCACGCCCTGGCGGCTGCGGCGACGGGAGGTGGGGCGGTCGTCGCAGCCGCGGTGCTGCTCGGTGCCGTCGTGTGGCACGTGCACCGCGCCGCCACGCGTGCGACCACGCGGGCGGGCGGCGCCGACGTCCCCTCGGCGCCCTGAGGGCGCGGGCACCGAGGGGCGGCGGCCTGCCCGTCAGAGGGCGGCGATCGCCTCGTCGACCCGCAGGTGCCCGCTGACCAGCTCGAGCTGCCGCCCGACGGTGGACGGCTCGGCGAGCACGGCGGCGAGCACGAGCGCGACGTCCGCCCGCGGCACGTCGCCGGGCTCGACCGTCTCGGCGAGGGCGACCCGGGCGGTGCCGGGGTCGTCGGTCAGCCGGCCGGGGCGCACGATCGTCCAGTCGAGGCCGCTGGCGCGCAGGTACCGGTCGGCGTCGCGCTTGGCCGTGACGTACGCCGCCCAGACCTCGCCCGCGTCGGGCCCGACCGGCGTGTCGACTCCGATGGCGCTGACCTGCACGAACCGCTGCACGCCGGCGCGGCGGGCGCCGTCGACGGACTTGGTCGAGCCCTCCAGGTCCACGGTCCGCTTGCGGGCCACGTCGCCGTCGGGCCCCGCACCGGCCGCGAACACGACGGCGTCGGCGCGGGCGAACGCCGCCGCGTACCCGTCGACGTCCGCCGCCTCCAGGTCGAGCATCGCGGGCGTGGCACCGGCCAGCGCGAGCTCGTCGGCGTGCTCCTGACGCCGGACAAGCGGCACCACGGTGTCGCCGCGCGCGAGCAGCAGCGGCAGCAGGTGCCGGGCGATCTGACCGTGGCCGCCGACGATCACGACGCGCATCAGGCCGTCTTCCCGCCGGTGACGAGGATCCGGTCCCCGGTGACGTAGCTGGACTCCTGCGAGGCGAGGAACACGTACGCGGGGGCGAGCTCGGCCGGCTGGCCGGCGCGGCCCATCGGGGTGTCGGCGCCGAACTGGTCGACCTTCTCGGCGTCCATGGTCGCCGGGATCAGCGGCGTCCAGATCGGCCCCGGGCACACCGCGTTCACGCGGATGCCGTCGTCGGCGAGCTGGGCCGCGAGGCCCTTCGTGAAGTTGAGGATGGCGGCCTTGGTGGACGCGTAGTCCAGCAGGCCGGGGCTGGGGTCGAACGCCTGGATGGAGCTGGTGTTGATGATCGCCGAGCCCGCACCCAGGTGCTTCAGGGCGGCACGGGTGATCCAGAACATCGCGTAGACGTTGGTCTTGAGCACCCGGTCGAGCTGCTCGGTGGTGATGTCGGCCAGGCCGCCGGGCTGAGCCATCTGGTACGCCGCGTTGTTGACCAGCACGTCCAGGCCCCCGAGCCCCTCGACGGCGCGCTCGACGAGCTCTCCGCAGAACGCCTCGTCGCGGATGTCCCCGGGCAGCAGCACCGCGGTGCGGCGGGCCTCGTGCACCCAGCGGGCGGTCTCGCGCGCGTCGTCCTCCTCCTCGGGCAGGTAGCTGATCGCGATGTCCGCGCCCTCGCGCGCGAACGCGATCGCGACGGCCCGTCCGATGCCGGAGTCACCGCCGGTGATCAGCACCTTGCGACCGTCGAGCCGCCCCGAGCCCCGGTAGCTGAACTCGCCGTGGTCGGGCTGGGTGTCCATGTCGTCGGTGCGCCCCGGGTGCTCGATCTGCTCGCCCGACTGGGCCTCGGGACCGGGGTGCTGCGTGGTCGGGTCCTGGGGTGTCGTCTGATCGCTCATGCGTTCCATCGTGCGTGCCCGGCCCCGCTCCGGCATCTGGGCGCCCCGCCACCACCCTGCCGCCCGTGCACCCGCCCCCCGCCGACCCCGTCATCCCTGACGCCGCCCCGCCCCCACCCACCGCAGATGACGGGCTGGCCTCCTCAAGGTCCACCACTGCACCCGCCGACCCCGTCATCCGTGCCGTCCACGACCCCCGGAGCGGCGCAGATCACGGGGTCGGCGGGCCGGGGGCGGGCGACGGGCTGAGGGCGACGTCAGGCGGGCGGGTGCGCCCGGCGGCGCAGGACGAGGGCTGCGCCGGTCACCAGGGCGGTGAGCGCCAGCAGGACGAGGAGCGCGGGAAGCAGCGCGACGAGATGCGTCGTCGCGCTGGATCCGACCGTGGCCTCGCCGACCGCCTGTTCCCTCGCCGGTTCGACGACCTCGTCGGCGACGAGCCGCAGGGCCCCGTCGTTCTCCTCGACCGTGAACCGGTGCGTCCTCGACCAGTGCGCCAGGACGTCCTCGCCGGTGCCGTCGCTGGTCACGAGCTCGGTGAGCACCCCGGCCTCGACGACCTGGCGGTCGCCGGTACGCGTCACCACGACCGCCCCGACCAGGGTCGTGGCCGACTCGGTGATCGCCAGGCCCTCGGCGGCGAACTCCTCCCGGTCGTCCTGCGCGGCGGCGACCATCGCGGGCGGGGCGTCGACGTCCATGCCGTCCGGGAGCGTGCCGGCGCGGACGCGGTCGACGTCGGCGAGCGCCGCGAGCAGCAGGTCCTCGACCGGCCGAGGGGCGGCACCCGCACCGGCGTCGGGCGGGGCGACGCCGACCTCGGACTCCTCGGGCGTCCCCTCCGGTCCTGGGGTCGCCGCCGGCGCGTCGTCCGGCGCGGGCACGTCGTCCGGCGACGGCACGTCGTCCGGCGACGGCACGTCGTCCGGTGACGCCACGTCGTCCGGTGACGGCACGAGCGCTGCCTCAGGTGCGGCGGGGTCTCCGGGCGGGGCGGGCGTCGCGACCGGGGTGGCCGGTCCGAGCCGGGTGGACGCCCCGGACGCCCCGCGGACGGACGCCGAGGCCGCGGCCCCCGGTGGCGGGCCCGCGACGGCCACGAGCGCGACGACGGCGCAGAGGACGACGGTGCTCGGACGGCCCACAGCTCCCCCTGGTTCGGCGCACGACGCACGGCGAGGTGCCCCGCCACACCCGCAACCTAGCGCCACGTCCCGCCGGGCCCGGGCCCTCGGACCTGTATCAGGCCGACCGCGGGGCCGGACCAGACTTTGTTCGATGGGCGAAGAAAGGGTAGCGTCGCGGCGACGCCGACGAAGGAGCCGCCGTGAACACCTCGCCCGCCACTCCCCCGCCCGGTGCGCCGGACGACGACCTCCTCGGCGGGTACGTCGCCGGCATGACCTGGGGGTGGACCGGCGGAGGCCGCGGCACCTGGACGGGGCCCGCGGCCGACGCGTCGATGGACGCCATGGTCGACCGCCTCGGCGTCACCTGGGTGACGCTGGCGTTCGGCGCGCTCCAGGACACCCCGCAGTCCACGACGATAGCGTGGCGCGAGGCGCCCACACCCACGGACGACGAGGTCCGCACCGCGATCCGGGCGGCCCACGCGCGCGGCCTGCGGGTCTGCCTCAAGCCGGTCGTCAACGTCCGCAACGGCACCTGGCGCGCGCACATCGCGTTCTTCGACGTCGACGTGCCGTGCGAGCCCACGTGGGCGCAGTGGTTCGCCGCGTACACGGAGTTCATGACGCACTACGCGCGGATCGCCGCCGAGGAGGGTGTCGCCATGCTCTGCGTGGGCTGCGAGATGGTGCAGTCCGACAAGCGCGAGGACGAGTGGCGGGCCCTCGTGGCCGCGGTCCGCGCCGAGTACGACGGCCTCGTCACGTACAACTGCGACAAGTACCAGGAGGGCGCCGTCCGCTGGTGGGACGCGGTCGACGTCGTCTCGTCGTCCGGCTACTACCCCGTGGACGACTGGGAGGCCCAGCTCGACCGCATCGAGCCCGTGGTGCGCGCGACCGGCAAGCCCTTCCTGTTCCTCGAGGCCGGCTGCCCCAGCCGGGAGGGCTCCCCCGCGCTGCCCAACGACTGGGCGCTGCCGGGCGCCCCCTCCGGCGAGGCGCAGCGCGAGTGGTACGAGGCGGCGTTCGCCGCGTGCGCGCGGCGCGACTGGGTGCGCGGCTTCATGCTCTGGGACTGGCCGACGCCGCTCTACCCGGCGACGGACGCCGCCACGGACGACGACTACTGCCCGTACGCCAAGCCCGCCGAGACGACGATCCGCGACGCGTTCGCCGAAGCATCGGCCTGACCGGCGTCACCCCCGCCGGCGGACCCCGACGACGACGGCCGTCACCGCCACCAGCAGCGCGCCGGATCCCGCGAGCGCGGCGCCCCAGCCCCGCGTGAGCACGGCCCGGGCCGCGACCTCGTCCGCGGGGCCGTAGCCGGACCAGGCCCCGGTGCGCACGAGCAGCAGCACCCCGACGACCGCCAGGGCCAGACCGAGCCCCGCCACCACCGCCGAGGCCCTACGCTCACGCCTGGTCACAGGTCGACCCTGCCGGAGCGTGCAGGTTCCCGACAACCCCCTTGGAGCACCCGTGTTCGCCGGTGTGAGCGCCTTCCCCCTGACCCCTGTGCGCGACGAGGAGCTCGACGAGGACGCCCTCGGGCTGCTCGTCGCGCGCGCCGCCGAGGCCGGGGTGGACTCCGTCGGGGTGCTCGGGTCCACCGGCAACGCCCCGTACCTCTCGGTCGACGAGCGGCGCCGCGTCGTCGAGCGCGCGGTCCTCGAGGCCGGTGACGTGCCCGTGCTGGCCGGCGTCGGGGCGCTGCGGTCGACGGACGTGGTGGCGCTCGCGCTCGACGCGGCCGACGCCGGCGCCGCCGGCATGCTGCTCGCGCCCGTGTCGTACCACCCGCTCACCGAGGCGGAGGTGCTGGGGCTGTACGAGGACGTGACGTCCGCGGTCCCGCTGCCGCTGGTCGTCTACGAGAACCCCCGGACCACCGGGGTGACGTTCTCCGACGTCCTGTGGCGGGACGTCGCGGCGCTGCCCCACGTGGTCGCCGTCAAGTCGCCGGGCGTGCCGGGCGGCGTCCAGGCCGCGCAGGCCCGTGTGGCGCACCTGCGCTCGCTCGTGCCGTCGCACGTGGGCGTCGGGGCGTCGGGGGACGCGGTCGCCGTCGCGGCCCTCGCCGCCGGGGCGGACACCTGGTGGTCGGTGCTCGCCGGAGTCGCGCCGGGCGTCGCGGTGCGGCTGGCGCGCGCGGTGCGCACGGGCGACGACGAGCTCGTCGCCGCCCTGACGGACGCCCTGGGGCCTGCGCTCGACCTCATCACCAGGCGTGGCGGCGTGCGCGTCGCGGCCGCGCTCGCGGAGCACCGCGGCTTCGTCGACGGTCCGTGCCTTCCCCGCCCGCTGCGCGGCCTCGACGGTGCCGAGACGGCGACGGCGGACGCGGCCCTCGCGGCGGCCGAGCGGCTCTGACACGCACGGGCCCGGCGCTGCTGTGGGCGGGCCTGCGTAGCCTGCCGGGGTGATCCTGCTCGACGACGGCACCCTGACGATCTCGGCCAGCGACCTGGTGGCCGCGGCCGGGTGCGAGTACGCGGTGCTGCGGGCGCTGGACGCCCGGCTGGGGCGCGGCGGGGCGGTCGTCACGGAGACGGACGCGATGCTCGACCGGGTCGCGCGCCTCGGCGACGAGCACGAGCAGCGGGTGCTGCGGGCGCTGGTCGCCGAGCACGGGGTGTGGGCGCCGGGACGCACGGGCGGGGTCGCGCAGCTGGCGGCGCCGCGACGGCCGGACGTGCGGGCGGACCTGGAGGCCGCGCACGCCGCGACGCTCGGGCGGCTGGGCGCAGGGGCCGACGGGACGGGGCGCCCGGACGTGGTGCACCAGGCGACGTTCTTCGACGGCCGGTTCACCGGGCGGTCGGACTTCCTGGTCCGCACCCGTACGGACGGGTCCGGCACGGGCGGCGGCGCGGCGGGCGGCGAGGCGTGGGCCGTGCTCGACGCGAAGCTCGCGCGCAACGCCCGGCCGACGGCGCTGCTGCAGGTCGCGGCCTACGCGGACCTGCTCGCGTCCGCGGGCGTGCCGGTGGCGCGGGAGGTCGTGCTGGTGCTGGGCGACGACGCCCGCAGCACCCACGCGGTGGCCGACCTCGTGCCGGTCTACCGCGAGCGGCGCGCCCAGCTGGAGGCGCTGCTCGACGCCCACGTCGCCGCCGGGGGTGCGGTGGTGTGGGGCGCGGACGGGCACCGGGCGTGCGGGCGGTGCGCGCTGTGCGTCGAGCAGCTCGAGGCGGTGCGGGACGTCACGCTGGCGGCCGGCGTGTACGAGCGGCACCGCCCGCTGCTGCACGCGGCGGGCGTGACGACGCTCGACGCGCTGGCCGCCCTCGGCGACGGTGCCGAGGTCGAGGGTCTGAGCCCGGCGGTGCTGGACCGGATGCGGCTGCAGGCGCGGCTGCAGGTCGAGCAGGAGCGGACCAACGACGACCCGGCGCACCCGGTGCACGTGCCCGCGCAGGTGCCGCACCCGGAGGCCGTCGCGGCGCTGCTGCCGCCCGCGGACCCGGGCGACGTGTTCTTCGACTTCGAGGGCGACCCGCTCTGGTACGACCCGGCGCTGGCCGCGACGGGCGACGCGTGGGGGCTGGAGTACCTGTTCGGGGTCGTGGAGGCACCCGAGGCACCAGGGGCGGAGCCGCGGTTCGTGCCGTTCTGGGCCCACGACCGCGGCGAGGAGCGCGCGGCGCTGCGGGCGTTCCTCGACTACCTCGCGCAGCGGCGCGCCCGGTTCCCGCACCTGCACGTCTACCACTACGCGGCGTACGAGAAGACGGCGCTGCTGCGGCTCGCGGGCCGGCACGGCGAGGGCGAGGCGGAGGTCGACGCGCTGCTGCGCGAGGGGGTGCTGGTCGACCTGTACGCGGCCGTGAAGGCGGGCGTGCGGACGGGGCAGCGGTCGTACTCGTTGAAGAAGCTCGAGCCGCTGTACATGGACGCGGGGCGCGGCGACGGTGTGACGACGGCGGCCGACTCGATCGTGGAGTACGCGGAGGCGGTCGCGGCGCGGGTCGCCGGGCGTGAGGAGGAGTGGGCGCGGCGCATCGCCGCGATCGCCGACTACAACCGGTACGACTGCCTGTCGACGCTGGGGCTGCGGGACTGGCTGCTGGCACGCCTGGCGGAGCAGGGTCACGGCCCGACGCGCCCGGTGGTGCTCGACCCCGAGGCGGCCGCGCGTGCGGCGGAGCTCGCCGAGCCGGACCCGCTGGAGGAGGCGCTGCTCGCGGTCGCCGGCCCCGGTCCGGGCGAGGGCGTGGTGCGCAGCCCGCAGCGCCAGGCGGTCGCGCTGGTCGCTGCGGCGCTGCGGTACCACCAGCGCGAGGACAAGCCCTTCTGGTGGGGCCACTACGACCGCCTGTCGGCGCACCCGTCGGACTGGGCGGAGCGGCGCAACGTGCTGGTCGTCGAGCGCGGCGAGGTGGTCGAGGACTGGCACGTGCCGGTGGGCAAGAAGGTGCCGCACCGGCTGCTGCGGCTGGTGGGTCGGCTGGAGCCGGGCAGCGAGCTGCGGGCGGGCGCCCGGGCCGTCGGCCTGTACGACCCGCCGGTGCCGGCGGGCATGAAGACCACGACGGAGGCGCCGCGCGGCTGGTGCGACCGCATGACGGTGCTGGACGTGACGGCCGAGGGCGAGGGCCGCGGTGTGCGGGACGTGCTGCGCGTCCTGGAGACGCGCGCGCAGACCTCGGAGCCGTTCGACGCGCTGCCGATGGCGCTGGCGCCGACCGCTCCGATCGCGACCGGGCCGCTGCGCACGGCGATCCGGTCGCTGGCGACGCGGGTCGCCGCGACCGTGGGCCTGGTGGACCCGGCGACCACCGTGACAGCCCCCGGTGCAGGGAGCGGCGGTGTGGAGGCCGGGGCGGGCGAGCCGGTGCTGCCGCGGTCGGCCGCGCTCGACCTCGCGTGCCGCCGGGCACCACGGACCCGGTCCGGGGGGCCGCTGCCCGCGACGGACGACGGCCCGCTGGAGCAGGTGCTGGTGCGGGCGCTGCTGGACCTCGACGACTCCTACCTCGCGGTGCAGGGGCCGCCCGGCACCGGCAAGACGTACACGGGCGCCCGCGTCGTGGCGGCGCTGGTGGCGCACGGGTGGCGCGTGGGCGTCGTCGCGCAGTCGCACGCGGTGGTGGAGAACATGCTCGCGGCCGTCGTGGCCGCGGGCGTCGACGGCGCCGACGTCGCGAAGAAGGCACCGACCGACGCCGCGGACCGTGACCCCGTGGCGTGGACGTGGGTGCCGGACCGCGGGTTCGGTGCGTTCTGGGCGGCGCACCCGGGCGGTCCCGGCCGGGGGGCGGTGCTGGGCGGCACGGCGTGGGACCTGACGAACGCGGGGCGGCTGCCCGACGCGCCGCTCGACCTGCTCGTCGTCGACGAGGCCGGGCAGCTCGCGCTCGCGACGACCTTCGCGGTCGCCGGGGCGGCGCGCAACCTGCTGCTGCTCGGCGACCCGCAGCAGCTGCCGCAGGTCAGCCAGGGCGTGCACCCCGAGCCCGTGGACCGCTCCGCGCTGGGCTGGCTCACCGACGGGCACGACACCCTGCCCGCGCACCTGGGGTACTTCCTGCCCGTCACGCACCGCATGCACCCGCGCCTGTGCGCGGCGGTCTCGACGCTCTCGTACGAGGGTCGGCTGACCTCGGCGCCCGGTGCGGCGGCGCGCGAGCTCGAGGGGGTGGAACCGGGGGTGCACGGCGTCCTCGTCGAGCACGAGGGCAACGCGGTGCGGTCGCCGGAGGAGGCGGCCGCGGTGGTCGCCCTGGTGGCGGACCTCGTGGGGCGCGTGTGGCACGACCCTGCCGCCGGGGTGCCGGTGCGTGCGCTGGCGCCCGAGGACGTGCTCGTCGTCGCCGCGTACAACGCCCAGGTGTGGACGGTGCGCCGCGCGCTCGACGAGGCCGGGCTCCCGGGCGTGCGCGCGGGCACGGTCGACAAGTTCCAGGGGCAGCAGGCGCCCGTGGTCGTCGTGACCACCGCCGCGTCGTCACCGGCGCAGGTGCCCCGCGGCCTGGACTTCCTGCTCGACCGCAACCGGCTCAACGTGGCCGTGTCGCGCGGTCAGTGGGCGGCGTTCGTCGTGCGCAGCACCCGACTGACGCACACCCTGCCGCACCGCCCCGAGTCGCTGGCCCGGCTGGGCGCGTTCATCGGCCTGACCGCCTCGCGCGTCGCGGGCGGACCGTCGCCGGCCGCCACGCCCACCGGCCCGTCGCCCGACCGGGTGACGGGCGACGGGGCACGCACCGCCGTGCCCACGTAGCCTCGCCGTCGACGCCGGCACCACGCCGGTGTCGCCCACCCGCGCGCGGCACCGTCGCGCACGGGCCACCACGCGGACGACGCGCAGGTCCACCGGGGGACCGCGAGGAGGAGCAACCGATGATCGTCGAGGAGTTCGAGCAGGTGCGGGTGGCGCTGCAGGCCGAGGCCGAGCACGTGTCCACGTCCCTGACCGCCACCCAGGAGCACGCGCTGGCCGCGGTCGACGCCGCGATCGACGAGGCGCGGGCGACGCTCGCGACGCTCGACGAGCGTGTCCGGGCGGCCATCGCCCAGGAGCGCGCCGAGGTGTTCGCGGCCGTGCACGCCCAGGCGCAGGCCGCGTGGACCGACGACGAGCCGTGGGCCGGACCGGCGGCACCGGCCGACGAGGACGGCGACCTGGTCGACGTGCAGGAGCCCGCGGCGCTCGACGCCGAGGACCTGCACCCCGGCACGGCCGAGGAGCGGCCCGCGACGGACCCGGACGACCACGACGGCGGTCTCCCGCGGGAGTGACCCGCGGCCCGCGACGCCCGGCGCGTCAGCCCTCGCGCACCACCACGGTGCGGCAGAGCTTGTCGGAGAACGTCTGCCGCTGGGCGTCCCACAACGGCCAGAGGTAGCCCAGGCCGAGCAGCGCCTGGTCCACGACGTGGCCGACGTCGCGCACGAACGCCCACCACAGGCCGACGGGCTGCATCGTGTCGCGCTTCACCAGCCGCAGGCCGCAGACCCGCTTGCCGAGCGACCGACCGGTGCGCCCCTGCGCGACGACCCGGTTGGCCACCCACAGGACGAACGTCAGCAGCAGCCCGACCATGGCGGTCGTGCTCGTGCCCTCGGACGCCTGTGCGAGCGCGAGCGTCGGGTCGGCAGCGCCGGTGGCGGCCACCATGTCCAGGACCACCGCGACGGTGTACGGGATCGAGACCGCGATCTCGTCCACGAGGCGGGCCAGCACGCGCCAGCCCCAGTGCGCGAGGCGGGGCGGACCCCACGGGGCGAGGTTCGCCGTGCCGCCCCAGGCCGCGGTGCTCGCGCTGGGGTAGGCGGCACCGGGGCGCAGCCCGGTGCCGGCCGTGGACCAGGTGCCGCCCGACGCGCCGGCGGGCGGGGCACCCCACCCGGGCGCGGCCCCCGGGCGGGCGGCGACGGGTGGCGAGGTCGGGGGGGTCGGCGCTGCGACGGGGAAGTTGGGCGGCGGACCGCCCGCCGTGACCAGTCCGGGGTGCGCCGCCGGCTGCGCCGCGTGGGGCGCCGAGGGCTGCGGCGGGTACGGGTGGACCTGCCCGGGCTGGGCGAACCAGCCCGCCGGGGCGGACGCGGGGGCGACGGGGCCTCCGCCGGGCCCGACCGGACCCGGCTGAGCAGCGCCCTGCGGGCGCACGGCGCCTGGCGGCGTGGAGCCCGGCTGCGCAGGGCCGGGCTGTCCGAGGCCGGACGGACGGACGGCACCGGGCTGGGTCGGGCCCGTGGGCCGGACGGCGCCGGGAGCGGCCGCGAAGGGGCGCACCGCCGGGGCGGGTCCCCCGCCCGGGTGCTGGAGGACGGCCTGGTGCACGGTGGCCGGCGGCCCGGCCGGCACGGGACGCGCGGCCGGCTGCGCGGCGGACGGCCCCGCGGCGTGCTGCGCGGTCGACGGCCCCGCGACGTGCTGCCGGGGCGCCGGGCCCGCGGCACCGGGCGCGGGTCGCAGGTGCTCGGTCCAGGCGCGCCCGTCGAACCACCGCTCGGCACCGGGCGTCACACCGTCGCCGTACCAGCCCGCGCGGGGGCCGTCGGAAGTCGTCATACGGACGACATCGGCACGCACCCCCGCACGGATGAGCCCATCGCCCCGCCCGGGTGCCGCCGGCCGTGACGGCCCGCACACTGGGCGTGGGCCCGCGGACCGCGGGTGGACAACCACGGGAGGTGCGGGTCATGGGGCTCGACGATCTGGTGCACAAGGCCAAGGGCGCCCTCGCCGGGCACGAGGACAAGGCGAAGGACGCGCTCGACAAGGCGGCCGACGCGGTGAAGGCGCGCACGGACGACGGCACGGACGCGAAGGTCGACGACGTCGTCGCGAAGGCCAAGGACTACCTCGACCGGCAGAAGCGCTCCTGAGGCCGCCGCGCCCCGGGCCTGCACCCTCGGCCCGGGGCGCGGTGCCCGCTCGCCGGGCACCACGCGGGCCGTGGGTCAGCCCGGCAGGTCGGCGGTCCGCCAGGCGTCGCGCTCGCGGCGGGCGAACGCGGCCAGGTCGGTGGCGTCGCGGCCCAGCGCCCGGCGCACGCCGTCGGTGACGGCCTCGCCGCGGCCGTCGAGCACCTCGGTGAACAGGTAGGCGAGCAGCGCGACGGCGTCCTCGGGCACGCCGTGCGCCCGCAGCCCGGCGGTGAACTCCTCGAGCGTCACGGGCACGAGCTCGACGGGCCGCCCGGCCGCGTGCGCGAGGACCGCCGCGGCCTCGGCGAACGTGACGGCCCGCGGCCCGGTGAGCTCGTGCACGAGCCCGCGGTGCGCGTCGTCGGTGAGGGCGGCGACGGCGACGTCCGCGACGTCCTCGAGGTCGACGAACGGCTCGCGCACGTCGCCGACCGGCAGGACGACGCGCCCGGCGCGGACGTCGTCGAGGAGGAACGACTCGCTGAAGTTCTGGGCGAAGAACGCGCAGCGGACCACGGTGGCGCCGTCGAACGCGGCCTGGACGAGCCGCTCGGCCCGCTGCGCCTCGGTCTCGCCGCGGCCGGAGAGCAGCACGAGGCGGTGCACGTGCAGGTGCTGCGCGAGCGCGGCGAGGCGCTCGACGGTCTCCGGGGCGCCGGGCACGGCGAGGTCGGGGGCGTAGGCGACGTAGACGGCCCCGGCCCCGTCGAGCGCGGGCTCCCAGGTGGCGGCGTCGTCCCAGTCGAACCGGGTCGTGCCGGTGCGGGACGCGGCGCGCACGGGGACGCCGCGGGCGTGCAGGCGGTCGACGACACGGCGGCCGGTCTTGCCGGTCGCGCCGATCACGGTGACGGGTCGCGGGGTGGGCTCGGTGGTCATGGTCGCTCCTGGGTGGGTCCGGCTCGGGCGGGGTGTGCCGCCGGGGTCCAGGCAACCGCGGCCCGGCGAGACGATCCATGGCCGCGACGATCTGTGGCATACGTGATCGTCTCGTCATCGGTGCGGGGCGTGGCTAGGGTGGCCGGGTGGACGTCGTCTCCGGGCTGCTGGACGGGCCGCGCGCGCGGGACGCGTTCCTGCTGCGCAGCCACCTGCGGGCACCGTGGTCGATGCGGGTGGAGGACGGGTCGCCGCTGACGGTGCTGCCGGTGGTGCGCGGCAGCGCGTGGGTGGGGGCGGCGGACCGGCCGGACGACCCGGGCGTGCACCTGGACGCCGGTGACGTGGTGCTGCTGCGCGGGCCGGGGCACTACGTCGTCGCGGACGGCCCCTCGACGCCCCTGCAGGTCGTGGTCGGCCCGGAGCCGGACGCGTGCCGCCCCGTGGGCGGGGGACCCTCGCCCATGCGGGTGCTGGGTGTGCGCGCGTGGGGCAACGACCCCGACGGCCCGACGGTGCTGGTCACGGGCACGTACCCGGTGCACGGCGCGGTGGGGCGGCGGGTGCTGCGGGCGCTGCCGGAGCGGCTGGTGCTGCGCCGCGACGAGGTCGACGGTGCGCTGGTCGACCTGTTCGCGCGCGAGGTGGTGCGGGACCTGCCGGGGCAGGAGTCGGTGCTGGACCGGCTGCTGGACCTGGTGCTGCTGCAGTGCCTGCGCAGCTGGCTGGCCCGGCCCGGGGCGCCGGGCTGGTACCGCGCCGACGCGGACCCGGCGGTGGGCCGGGCGCTGCGGGCGCTGCACCACGCCCCGCAGCGCCCGTGGACGGTCCAGGCCCTGGCCCGCGAGGTCGGACTGTCCCGCGCGGCGTTCGCGCGGCGCTTCACGGCCCTGGTCGGCGAGCCGCCGATGACGTACCTGACGGGCTGGCGCCTGGACCTCGCGGCGGACCTGCTGCTCGAGCCCGACGCGACCCTCGCGTCGGTGGCCCGGGCGGTGGGCTACGGGACGCCGTTCGCGCTGAGCGCGGCGTTCACGCGGGTGCGGGGGGTCAGCCCGGCGCAGCACCGCGCGCGCGGCGACGGCTGGGGGCCGGCCGCCGCGCGCGGCACCGGCGGTCAGTCGAGCCGGGCGCCCGCGCGCTCGGGCAGCGCGAGCGCACCGGCCGCGGCGACGACGAACACGGCCGCGAACACCCCGAACAGCAGCCCGGTGCCGCCGAGGTCGCGCAACGGCGGCACGGCCAGCGGCGCGACGATCGACGCGATCCGCCCGACGCCGGCCGCCCAGCCGGCGCCCGTGGTGCGCACGGCCGTCGGGTAGAGCTCGGGCGTCACCGCGTAGAGCGCACCCCAGGCGCCGAGGTTGAAGAACGACAGCAGCAGGCCGGCGCCGATGATCTGACCGTCGCCGGACGCGACCGCGAACAGCCCCGCGGCGACGGCGGAGCCGACGAGGAACGCGGCGAGCGTGCGCCGCCGTCCCCACGTCTCGACGAGGAACGCCGCCGCCGCGTACCCGGGCAGCTGGCCCAGGGTGATGATCAGGGTGAACTCGAACGACCGGACCAGCGTGTGCCCGTCGGCGTGCAGGAGCGACGGCAGCCAGATGAACGCGCCGTAGTACGAGAAGTTCACGGTGAACCAGACGACCCACAGCGCGGCGGTGCTGCGCCGCGCGCCCGGGGCCCAGAGCGCGGCGAGGCGGGCCCGGGCGGTCGTCGGCACGTCCGCAGGGGCGTCGGGCGGCACCGCGTCCACGCCCGCGTCCCCGGCGGCCGCGTCGCGCACCTGCGCACCCGTGCGCCCGTCGTGCCCCACGGCCCGCGAGCCCTCGAACGCGGCCACCACCTGCTCGGCCTCGTCGTGCCGGCCGCGCTGCTCGAGGAACCGCACGGACTCCGGCAGCCCGCGCCGCACCACCACGGCGTACAGCGCCGGCACCGCGCCGAGCGCGAGGGCCCACCGCCACCCGTCGTCGCCCAGCGGCACGACGAGGTAGCCGACGAGCGCGGCGAGGATCCACCCCACCGCCCAGAAGGACTCCAGGACGACGACGGCACGCCCGCGGATGCGCGGCGGCGCGAACTCGCTGACCAGCGTCGACGCGACGGGGAGCTCGGCGCCCAGGCCCAGCCCGACGACGAACCGCAGCACCAGCAGCACCGCGACGGACCCCGCGAGCGCCGACGCGCCCGTCGCCAGCCCGTAGACGAGCAGGGTCAGCGCGAAGACCTGCCGGCGGCCCACGCGGTCGGCGAGCAGCCCGCCGAGGGTGGCGCCGACGGCCATGCCGAGGAACCCGGCGGACGCGACCCACGACAGGTCGGCGGCCGGCACCTTCCAGACGACGACGAGCTGGGCGATGACGTACGAGATGAGGCCGACGTCCATGGCGTCGAAGAGCCAGCCGACGCCGGAGCCGGTGAGCAGGCGCAGGTGCCGGCGGGTGACGGGCAGCGCGTCGAGGCGGTGCGTGCGGCTGGTCGCGGGCGCGGCGGGCTGCGGGTCGGTCACGGCGTGCTCCTCGTGCTCGCGGGCTCGGTCGGTGCGGCGCCGCGGGGTGCGCCGGGGCGTCACCGCCTCGTCGCACGCACCGCATCGTGGTCCCCGCAGGGGCGCGGCACCACCTGACGAACGTCCTGCGAGACACGGCGGGGCGTCCGCGGGACGACGGCCGGACGGCCGGCGAGGGCCGGGCGGTCACGTGCCCGCAACCTGCCGGACACACCCGGCTCGTACGGTCGCGCGACCCCGGCATGGACAGGGGCGGGCACGGCGCGCGACGCTGTGCCCCGCACGACCGGTGACGGCACGACGGATGCCCTGCACGACGACGAGGTGAGGAGGGCCGACGATGTTCGACCAGGTCGACCCGTTCATCGGCACGGAGGCGACGAGCCTGCCGGCGCCGTCGGGCCTCGCCGCGACGTGGTGGTGGCCCAAGCCGCAGGTCGGCAACACGCACCCGGGGGCCACGTACCCGTTCGGGATGGTGTCGGCGTGCGCGTACTCGGGGGCGTACCCCACGGGGTACGGGCGGTACGACCTGTCGACGGAGGGCCTGCCGCCGGTGCTGCACGACCGGCAGGTGGCCAGCGGGTTCACGCACTTCCAGCAGTCGGGGACGGGCGCGATCCGCAAGTACTACAACTACTTCCGGGTCACGCCGATGCTGCGGCCGCTGGACGACCTGGGGCAGACGTGGGACGTGCTGGAGGAGGAGGCGTCGCCCGGGTACTACGCGGCGACGCTGAGCTCGGGCATCCGCGCGGAGATCACGGTCGGCCCGAAGTCCGCGGTGCACCGGTACACGTTCCCCGCGCACCAGGACGCGCGCCTGGTCATCGACTTCTCGCTCGGCGGGCTCGACATCCCGTACGGGCGGACGGTGCCGCTGCGCGCGCACCTGGGGTCGGTGGCGCCGGGGGTCGCGGAGGGCGAGATCGTCGTCGAGGGTGCGCCGCTGGCGGTGCACGTGGAGTGCGACGCCCCGCACTGGCGGCAGATGCTCTGGTACGACCGTCGGCTGATGCCGGGCGGCACGCGCCTGGACTTCGACCGGATCCGCCCGACGACGCTGCGCCCGTTCGGGCTGATGTGGGCGGGGCCGACGGAGGCGGGGCAGACCGTCGAGCTGCGGTTCGGGTTCTCGTTGCGCGGGGTGGACCAGGCGCACCAGACCCTCGTGGCGGAGTGCGGCCCGGGGCCCGACACGTTCGACGCGCGCCGGCAGCGCACGGAGACGGTGTGGCGCCAGCACCTCGACAAGGTCGTCGTCGACACCCCGTCGTCGGAGAAGCGCACGGTCATGGCGACGGCGCTGTACCACTCGCTGATCAAGCCGTGCCTGGCGATGGACGAGTCGCCGTTCTGGCCGACGCCGGGGCCGTTCGCGTTCGACCTGTCGACGATGTGGGACATCTACCGCACGCACCTGCCGCTGATGACGGCGCTGGTGCCTGAGAGGTCCGTGGAGCTGGCGAACGCGCTGCTGCAGATCGCCGAGGAGGAGGGCAACTTCCCCATCGGGTACCGCATGGCGCGCGGCGCGGACCGGTTCTCCCGGCAGGGATCGGCGCTCGCGCACACCTTCCTGGCGGACCTGTGCGCCCTCGGGCTGCCGGGCGTCGACTGGGACTGGGCGCTGGTGCACATGCACAACGACCTGCGGCGCACGTACGGCGAGGACTTCCTGCTGCGCGGCAAGGCGCACCCGATCAGCCACACCCTCGACATCGCGTTCGGGTACTGGTGCACGGCCGTGGTCGCGGGGCGGGTGGGCGACCGCACGCTCGTCGACCAGTTCGGTCCGCTGGCGGCGCGCTGGGTCAACGCGTACGCGTCGGACGGGCTGCTCGCGGACTCGACGTTCTACGAGGGCGGCAAGTGGAACTACTCGTTCCGGCTGATGCACGACATGGCCGCCCGCATCGCGCTGACCGGCGGTGACGGACCGTTCGTCGACATGCTCGACCGGTTCTTCGGGTTCGGTGCCGACCCGGTGGTGCAGCCCGGCCTGGCGCCCGGGCTCGACGAGCTGACCGCCGGGTACGCCCTGGACCGGTTCGAGGGGCTGAACAACGAGCCCGACATGGAGGCCCCCTGGGCGTACATGTACGCCGGGCGGCCCGACCGGACCGCGCAGGTCGTCCACGACGTCGTCCAGCAGCAGTTCTCGACGGGCCGCGGCGGGCTGCCGGGCAACGACGACTCCGGCGGGTTGTCGTCCTGGTACGTGTGGGCCACCCTGGGTCTGTTCCCCGTCGCGGGGCAGAACACGTACCTCGTGAACGCACCGGCGTGGCGCGAGGCACGCATCGACGTCGGCGACCGCCCGCTGGCGATCGAGACCACCGGGTTCGTCGAGCCCGAGCCGGGCGGTCCCGCACAGTTCGTGCAGCAGGTCCACCTCGACGGCGAGCCCCTGGACCGGCCGTACCTCACCGGCGCCGAGCTCCACTCCGGCGGCCGTCTGCTCATCGCCCTCGGGCCGGAGCCGTCCCGCTGGGGCACCACGCACCGACCACCGAGCGCGCCCACGCCGCACGGCGCGGGGCGCCACACCTGACCCGCACGAGCCCGCCGGTCACCGACCGGCACCTCCTCCCCCACGACCGACGCACCCGGAACCGCCCGGGGACCGCCGGCGTTGACCCCCCGACCGTGCGGCCCGTCGCCAGCACACCGACCGAGAGGACGAGGCCGTGACCACCACCGCCGCCCGCCCCGACCGCCGCCTCGTCATCGTGGTGCGCGCCGACCCCGTGATCTGCGGCCACTCCGGCGAGGCCCGCAACCTCGCCGAGGCCGCCCTGCACCGGGGCTTCGACGAGGTCCGCATCGTGACCTGGCCCGTCGACCGCCTCCAGCAGGCCGGGCTCCCCCTCAAGCCCCTCGACGGCGTCCTGCCGTACAGCGACGGCATCGTCGTCGAGCGCCCCGCCCCCGTCGGCGACTACAAGGTCCCCGACGGCCGCTGGCTCGCCGGTCTCACCGGCCGCCTCGTCGAGCTCTTCACGGACGGCGTCCCCACCGTCGCCCTGTCGCTGTACCTGTCCCCGCACGCCACGGCCGTCGCCGACGCCGTCCAGGTCGCCCGCCGCACCGGCCTGCCCGTCGACGTCATCACCGTCGCCGAGGCCGTCGGCTCCGACGTCACCAACGTGGTCCGCGCGTGCGTCGAGGAGGACCGGTTCGGTGCCGCCGCGCACGTCCTCGCGCACTACCTCTCGCACGACGTGTGCCTGGCCGTGTCCCGGTACACCCGCGACCTGATCATCAGCGAGTCCGAGGCGATCGACGCCAAGCACGGCACCCGGTTCGCCGACCAGTTCCGCGAGCGCGTCGAGATCTCCTACCCGGCGATCGACGTGGGCGACTACCTGGCCCGCGACGAGGACGCCACGGACGCCGCCCTGGCGGCCCGCGGCCTGACCCGCGGCGGGTACGTGCTGTTCCTGTCGCGCCTCGCGCACGCCAAGGGCGTGGACGACCTCATCGAGGGCTTCGTGCGCTCGGGCGCGCCGGCGGCCGGGCAGCGTCTGGTCGTGGCGGGCAACGGCCCGCAGGCCGACGAGCTGGCCGCGCTCGCGCAGGCCAGCGGGCACGGCGACCTCATCACGTTCCTGCACGACGTCCCCGACGACGAGAAGGGCCACCTCATGGCCGGCTGCACGGCGTTCGTGCTGCCGTCCAAGCCGCGCCCGGAGTTCGTCGAGACGTTCGGCATCGCGCTGGTGGAGAAGATGCTCTCCGGCGGCGGACCGGTCATCACGACCGACACCGGCGGCATCGGCGAGGCCGTGGGCGACACCGCGACGATCGTGCCCGTGTCCGACCCGGACGCGATCGCCGCGGCCCTCGACGACGTCCTGGCGATGTCGGAGGAGGACCGCGCCGCGGCCGCGGACCGCGCCCGGGAGTACGCCCTGCAGTTCGACCGCGCCGTGGTGCT
The DNA here is from genome assembly GCF_006715865.1 of Cellulomonas sp. SLBN-39. Classification (NCBI taxonomy): domain Bacteria; kingdom Bacillati; phylum Actinomycetota; class Actinomycetes; order Micrococcales; family Cellulomonadaceae; genus Cellulomonas; species Cellulomonas sp. SLBN-39. The sequence continues at coordinate 1,181,749 of NZ_VFOA01000001.1, forward strand.
CGACAAGATCCTCGACCACGTCGCCGCCCTGGCCCCGGCCCCGGCCCTCACGGCCTGACGGCCCGCTCCCGCGTCGCAGCGGCGGCCCCGCCCCGGGCGACCGCCGCTGCGACGCCGACGACCAGCCGACGGCGCTATCGAGCTCCTCGCGGAACGGTGGCGAGGCCCAGGGCGTCCCAGTGGGCGCAGTGCGGGACCAACCACCTCACGGCGACGTCCCGGACCTCCTCGGGCACGTCCGTGAGCTGCACCCTGTCCAGCACCACGTTCGGGTCGACCATCCGGTGGACGATCAACGCACGGACGAACTCCTGGTCCTTCTACCGGTGCACGATGATCTTCGCGGCGCAGAGGTCGTCCGGATCGAGGCACAGGCCGGTGGCGCCCTGCGTGCGCGGTCCGGTCACCGGAAGCAGGCGGTCGACCCACCCGGGGGCCAGCTGCTCGTCGTCCGCCCCACGCCCTGGATGGAGAAGCCGTGGGTCTGGTGGAAGTCCGAGAGCTCTCCGATCGCGCCGTCCAGGACGTCCGCGAGGCTCTCCGTGTCGTCGTCGTGCCTCGGGCACACGTCGACCTCGACCGAGGCGGTCGCCTCGTCGGGCAGCTCGTCCGCCTCCCACGTGCCCAGGATCGACTGCGACCCGACGACGATCACCCGGTCCTGCGCGAGGATCGTCGTCGAGGCGCGGATCGCGTGCTCCAGCTGGGTGCGGTTCACCGGCGGGCCCGGGCGATCGCCGTCATGCGTTCGTCCTGGGTCAGGACGCCGGCGAACGGGCTGACCTGACGCAGGTCGATCCCGTGCTCGTCCTGGGCGAGCGCCAGCTCCAGCACTGCCCGGGTCGAGGTCCGCAGCGCACGCTCCCACTCGTCGACCCAGCCCGCGGCCTGCGTGCCGCGGACGTTCTCGCGCACCTTCGGCAGGTTCTCGAGGGCCTTCGCCCGTACCTCGGCCGGGTCACGGCGCATCTTGCGCGCCACGGCGCGGTGAAGCTCGAGGGACACCCGCTCCTCCCGCCGTGGGAGCACCGCTGCCGCGGTCGTGGCACTGCTCGCGCGTCGACGCACGGTGCGCGTCGGGACGTCCGGGACGCGGAGCGGCGCCTCCAGCGCGGCGAGCACCGCGAGGGCCGTGCGAAGCGTGGACCCCTGACCGCCTTCGAGCCGTCGCACCGCCGTGACGCTGACCCCGGCCGCCTCGGCGAGGTCGCGCTGGTCGAGGTCACGGCTCAGACGCAGCTCTCGCACGCGCTCCCCGATCTCCCTCTCGTCCATGGATCGAGGCTACGTGACTATCGTCTGAAAATGAACGACAGCCATGCCGAGGACGTCGCCGCAGCGGCCTCGCCCCGGGCGACCGTTGCTGCGACACCGACGACCAGCACCCCGCCGCCCGCGAGCGCGGCGAGGCTGCTGACGTCGAGGCGGTACGCGGACGCGATCGCGAGGTACGCCTGGGCGGCGGCGGTGGCGACCACCGCGGCGACCAGCACCGCGATCGCCGCGGTCACCGCCGCCGTCGTCGTGGCGACCTGCCGCGCGACGGGTGCCGGTGTGCCGAGCAGCTCGAGGCGGGTGTCGTACGTCCGGGCCGTGAGCAGCAGGGTGACGGTCGTCGGGGCGAGCCCGAGCAGCAGGCACGCGAGCAGGAGCGCGCGCAGGCGCGGCAGGACGGTCAGGGTGGTCACGTCCCCGGCCGCGGGCACGAAGTCCGCGATCGGGGCGACCGTCAGCACCTGCGTCTCCCAGTCCTCGAGGTCGGGGACGGGCATCTGAAGGTAGTGGTGACGGCGCGACGAGCCGTCGGGTGCGGCGTCGGTCGGCGGCGAGGTGATGACGACGCCCTCGGCGCCGACCGGTCCGAGGGGCAGGAGCTCGCCGCTCTCGCCCGGGGTGCCGATGCCGCCGGGCGGGTAGGTCCGGCCGTCGACGCACCCGTCGCCGTCGGGTGTGACGACCGCGCCGTGCACCGCCTGGAGTGCGGCGCAGGTGGCGCGCAGCCGGGTCGTCCCGTCCGCGTCCTGCTCGGCGAGGACGCCGTCGCGGCTGGCGAGCATGGCGACCTGCTGCGCCTGGTCGGTGTCGAGGGAGTACAGCGACGCGGTCCAGACGCCGCCGCGGGGCGGCTGCCCGGTGTCGTCGATGACGAGGACCGCCGCGCCGGCGAGCGAGAACACCGAGGCGAGCACGGCGACGGCCGCGGTCTGGCTGACGAGCCGACCCGGCCGTGACTGCGCCCCGCGGACCGCGAGGAGCACCGCGACGGGGACGCCCTGCGGCAGGCGACGCCCGACCGCGCGGGCGAGCGCGACCGCGAGGAAGGGGGCCGTGACCAGGGCGACCACGACGGCGGTGACGTACGTGAGCAGGACGCCCGCCGACGGTGCGGCGACGACGCCCCCCGCCCAGCGGACGGCCACCAGCGCGAGCAGCACGCCGACGGCGACCACGCCCACCGGCGCGGCCCACGCGGGCACCCATCCGCCCTCGTGCCGCACGTCGACCTCCGCGCGCCCGCCCGGGCGCACCGCGAGGCCGGTGGTCACGGCTGCCAGGGCGAGGGCGGCCGCGACCACGGCGCCGGCAGCCGGCACCGCCCCGAGCCACGTCGGGGCGAACACGTCGGTGCCGAACCACCCGCGCGGACCGCCCGCCTGGACGGCGAGCGTCCCGGCCAGTGCACCGCCGAGCAGCCCGGGTGCCGAGCGGGCCACGGCGGCGCCCGCGGCGATCCAGGTGAGGGTCCGCCGGGGCGCGCCGACGAGCGCCAGCACGGCGGCCTGGGGCCGGATCCGGTGCGCCTGCCGGACGGCGACCGCGGCCACCGACGCCGCGGCGGGCAGCAGCACCAGCAGGGCGACGAGGAGCCGCGCCGGGCCCACGGGCAGGCCGTCCGGGGTGTCGGCGCCGGGACGGCCCCAGCCGGCGCCCCGGAAGGGCAGCGCGGCGCGCGCGTCGGCCGCGACGACCTGCAGCGACTGCGGACTCGTCAGGGCCCGCTCCGGGAGCACGCCGACGACCTCCCCGGGGACACGCGCCGCGAGGCTGGGCGCGGTGACGAGCGCCCGCGCCAGGGCCGGGGACACCAGCGCCTCGCCGTCGGCCAGCGGGTCCGTCCGGCCAGGGACCGCGGGGGCGTCCGGTGACACGACGAGCGTGCGCAGCGTGCTGCCGTCGTGGTGGCTCGTGGTCACCCCCCAGGCGAACCCGCCCGTGGCGGGTGCGGCACCGGGCGTCGTCGCCTCCGCCCGCTCCGCCGGCTGCGCCAGGGCCACGACGAGGGACAGCGCGACCACCGCGACGGCGGCAGCGAGCGCGAGGACGACGTGGGCCGCGGCACGCTCGCCCGACGGGGCCGACGCGTGCAGCCGGGCACCCAGGCGGGCGGCGTCCCACCGCCTCACGCGGCGTCCTCGACGACGTGCCCGTCGTGCACGTGGAGCCTGCGGTCCATGCGTGCCGCGAGCGCGGGGTTGTGCGTGACCATCACGAGCGCGCACCCCGCCCGCGACGTCGCCCGCACGAGCAGGTCGACGACGGTCGACGAGCTGGTCTCGTCGAGCGCACCGGTCGGCTCGTCGGCGAACACCACCGCGGGCCCGTGGACCACGGCACGGGCGACCGCGGCCCGCTGCTGCTGCCCGCCGGACACCTCCGCCGGGCGACGACCACCCGTCTCGGCGTCGATGCCGAGCGCGTCGAGCACCCCGCCCGCGCGACCGGCCGCCTCGCGGGCGGGCACGCCGGCCAGGCGCAGCGGCAGCTCGACGTTCTCGCGCAGCGAGAGCTCGTCGAGCAGGCCGCCGTCCTGCAGCACGAACCCGAACGTGCGCAGCCGCAGCTCGGCGAGGCGGTCCCGGCCGGCACGGGCGAGGTCCTCGCCCCACAGCTCGACGACCCCGCCGGTCGGACGACGCAGCCCCGCCATGCAGGCCAGCAGCGTGGACTTGCCCGCGCCGCTGGGCCCGAGCAGCGCCACCGTCTCCCCCTCGCGCACCGCGAGCGTCGCGCCCCGCAGGACGGGGTCACGGCCGTAGGAGAAGCTCACGTCCCGGAGCCCCAGCAGGACGGCGTCCGTCGGGGACGGTCGGACGTGCGCGGCGCGGCGCACCTCCCGGGCAGCACGGGCGGACGGTCGCGGCACACCCGGATCATTCCGCGGTCTCCACGACCGGCACCAGGCATCGACTACTCGGCTGCACGTCACCGGGACGCCTCTGCTCAGGGCTGGGCTTCAGGATGGTCGCCACGGGTCGTGGCGTGCCGCCTGCCGACGGGCGTCCCGCCGCGTGCACGAGACGGACCCCATGCGGTCGGCGCGCCGGTGGCTGCCCGGGTCGGAGCGGTGCGCGGCTGCAGCGCCAGCCTCACCCGCGCCAACCCGTCCGCAGCGCCGGCTGCTGCGGCCCACGGCCGCGGGTCCTCGGCCATCACGCGGACGATCAGGTCGCGGGCGCGCCCGAGCTCTCGGGGCCCGTCGTGCTCGGCCAGGTCGGCGGCGACCAGCAGCAGCGGCACAGGGCGTCCAGGCAGCAGGGGTGCTGCGTGCAGCCACACGTTGGCGTCGGACGGGTTCGCGGGCACGAGCAGGTGCTCGACGCAGACGGCATCGAGGTCGTCGGCGTGCACGTACGCCTCGACCTGGTGCCGCGCCGACATCCCCGAGCGGGGATCGCTCACACCGGAGAGGGTCAGCCGGGGGTCGCCGAGAAGACCGTCCGGTGCGGTGGAGTGCAGCTCGTGGCGCTCGGCGCGGGAGGCCACCCAGGACCGCAGGAGCAGCTCGGGTGCAGGATCGCGAGCGAGGACGTCGTGACGGGCTCGCAGGCGGTGGGCCTCGTCGTGGCGGAGCCAGGGTGCGCGGCGCCCCTCACCCAGCTCGGCCAGCGCCCAGGCGGTGCGGGGGCTCATCGGGCGTCCGCGGCGGGGGGCGGACGGAAGCGAGGCGACGTCGACGAGCCACCGGCCCGCGACCTTGCGTGCGTCGATCCTGCCGGCATCGATCAGCTGACGGGTGCGAGCAGGCGTGACGCCGAGCATGTGCGCTGCCTGCGGAACCCCGACCTCCTGCATAGGCACAACTCTATTCTTGACGCAAGGCTTGTGTATAGACGACTGCCAGACGTCCGCACGTGGCAGGCGCAGGGACGCACTGCGGCCCATGGACCGGCCAGCGCGGGAGGCTGCGAAGATGCGCACCGTGACCACCCGTGACGACCCCGCCCCTGCCGCGCAGGGAGCAGCGAGGACGTGAGTCTCCCGATGATCGTCGGTGCGGTCGACGTCCACTACGACGATGCGGGTGGCGCGACGGCGGCGCTGGTCGTCTGCGGCGAGCCGCGGCTCGCGGCGGTGACGTCCGAGCACGTGACCCGCATCGACCGCGTCGCACCGTACGAGCCGGGGGCGCTGTACCGGCGCGAGCTGCCGTGCATCGAGGCGGTCGTGGCACTGGGCCCGCCGCTCGACCTCCTCGTGGTCGACGGCTACGCCACGCTCGACGCCGGGGGCGGCCCGGGCTCGGTGCCCGGGCCGCGGACGCGCTCGGGATCCCCGTCGTCGGGGTCGCCAAGACCCCGTTCCGCGCCGCGACGCACGCGGTCGAGGTCCGCCGCGGCGCCGCGACGCGACCCCTGTACGTGACCACGGCGGGCGGGTTCGACCTCGACGAGGCTGCACGTCTCGTGGCGGCGATGGCCGGGCCGTACCGGATCCCGACGGCGCTGGCGCGGGCGGACCACCTGGCCCGCGGGCGCGACGCCCCGCCTGTAGTGCGCTGAGCCCCGCCGCGCGGGCGCCGACGCAGGTCCGGCTACCGGACGACCCGGACCTCCTGGGGCCAGCCGCAGCCCTCCGCGAGCTTCCCCGCCCACAGCTTGGCCGTCTCCAGGTCGGGGACGTCGATGACGGTGATGCCGCCCAGGTACTCGGTGGTCTCGGTGTAGGGGCCGTCGGTGATGGTCACGGTGCCGCTGGTGGCGTCGGCGGTGAACGCGTCGGCCATGTTCTCGTCGAGGCCGCCGGCGAAGACGAGGACCCCGGCCTCCTCCATCTCGCGGACGACCGCGTTGCTGGGCTCGACGCGGCTCAGGAACCACTCGACGGGGTGGTCGCCGACCCACTGCTGCTGGAAGTAGATGGCGTACTGGGTCATGTCGCTCCTCCTGCCCGGGGCGCCCGGTGCGGCCCGTCCTCATCCTGACGGGCGGGGCCCGCCGGTTTCGACAGGTCGGTCGAGCCGGCGGGTCCCGCAGGGTGCGGTGCGGCCCGGCGCCGTCAGAACGTGAACGTCGAGACCCGGTCGCGCAGGTCGCGGGAGAGGCCGGCGAGCTCGGCGACCTGGTCGGAGACGGCCCCGACGGCCTGGGTGCTGGACTGGGCGGCGGTCGCGACGCCGGTGATGTTCGTGGCGATCTCGCCGGAGCCGGTGGCGGCCTCGGCGACGGAGCGGGACATCTCGTTGGTCGTGGCGGTCTGCTCCTCGACCGCGGAGGCGATGGTGAGCTGGTAGTCGTTGATCGAGGCGATGATCGCGCCGATCTGCGCGATCGCGTCGACGGCGCCGGCGGTGTCGTGCTGGATGGTCTCGACGCGCTGGGCGATGTCCTCGGTGGCCTTGGCGGTCTCCTGCGCGAGCTCCTTGACCTCGCCGGCGACGACCGCGAAGCCCTTGCCCGCCTCCCCCGCGCGGGCGGCCTCGATGGTCGCGTTGAGGGCCAGCAGGTTCGTCTGCTCGGCGATCTGCGTGATGACCTTGACGACGGCGCCGATCTCCTGGGACGACGCGCCGAGGCGGGCGACCTGCGCGTTCGTCTGCTCGGCGACGCCGGTGGCCTGGCCGGCGACCTTCGCCGCCTCGGTCGCGTTCTGCGCGATCTCGCGGATCGACGCGCCCATCTCCTCGGCGCCGGCGGCGACGGCCTGCACGTTGCGGCTGACCTGCTCCGCGGCGGCGGCGACCACGCCCGCCTGCGCCGACGTCTCCTCCGAGCCGGCCGCCACCTGGGACGACGACGTGGACAGCTGCTCGGCGGAGACCGCCACGGACGCGGCGGTGCGCACGACGTCGGAGAGGGTCGCGCGCAGGGCGTCCTGGGCGGTCGAGAGCGAGCGGGCCATCTGCCCGACCTCGTCGGACGCCCGCACGTCCGCACGGACGGTCAGGTCGCCGCGCGCGAGGGCGTCGACGGCGACCTGCAGCGAGACGACGGAGCGTCGCAGCGCGCCCGCGAACCACAGGCCCATGACGACGAGGATCGCGATGCCCGTGCTCAGCACGACGCCGATGAGGACGAGCGCGCGCGTGGCGGCGGCGTCGGCGGACGCCGCGAGGTCGGCCAGCGCGACGGTCACGTGCTCCTCGACGGCGCTGAGGGACTCGACCATCTCGCCGCCGACGGCGCCGAGGTCGTCGCGGGCCGCCTGGAACCCGGCGCGGTCACCGGCCCGGGCGGGCACCACGAGCTCCTGCTCGACGCCGGTGCGGTACGCGTCGAGCGCGGTGACGAAGGTCGCGAACTCGGCGGGCAGCTCCGCGCCGGACGCCTCGTAGGCGTCGGTGAAGGTGCCGACGGCCTCGTCGAGCGCCGCGCTGGCGTCGCCGTACGCGGCGACCTTCTCCTCGACGTCCCCGCCGACGAAGATCCCGATGACGGAGACGGAGTTGCGCATCCCCCACAGGGCGTCCTTGAGGTCGCGCAGCGACGCGGACACCGACGTCTGCGTCTGCGCCATCTCGGCGGTCGTGGCGCGCAGGTTGCTCGTGCTCGCCATGGCGACGAGACCGAGCGTGAGGGCGACCGCGGTCGCTGCGGCGACGATGCCGAGCACCTTGGTGCGGACGGAGAGCTTGACGGTGGTTCCGGACGGCGTCATGACGGCTCCAGGGGCGAGGTCGCGGCTGCTGTGCCGCTCGTCACACCCATCGGTCTGATCCGCGCCGGTTCGTACTGGACAGCCGTATGACTTGCGACACAGGTGCTGGCACCTGAGCCCTGGCGGCGCCGGTGACGGGGTCCTAGTGTCGGGCCAGCGGGGCGCCGGGGTGCGTCCCCGCCGACCGGGGGGTCGCCGTGGGCGGGTGGTACGCCGAGCACGCCGCGGGGACGGGACGCGCGCCCGCCCTGTGGCTGCTGGTCGGTTTCGCGGTCGCGTTCGCGCTCACGCGGGCGGTGACGCGGCGCATCCGCGCGGCGCGCGAGCGGCCCGTCCCGGCGGGGGCGCCGCGCCGGCAGCTGCTGCGCGACGTGAGCATCGGCGGTGTGCACGTGCACCACCAGGTGTGGGGCATGGTGCTGCTGCTCGTCGCGGGCATGCTGCAGTTCCGGTACGCGCCGGGCACCCCGTGGACGGAGGTGCTGGCGCTGCTGTTCGGCGTCGGGGCCGCGCTGGTGCTCGACGAGTTCGCGCTGCTGCTGCACGTCGACGACGTGTACTGGGCGGCCGAGGGTCAGCGGTCCGTGGACGCGGTGCTGCTCACGCTCGTGCTCGGCGGCGCGCTGCTGCTGGGCACGTCACCGATCGGCGTGAGCCGCGACGACGCGTCGTCGGGGTGGGAGCTGACCCTGCTCGTGGTCGCGCACGTGGGGTTCGCGCTGGTCTGCGCGGTGAAGGGCAAGCTCCCGACGGCGATGGTCGGGCTGGTCGTGCCGCTCGTCGCGACCGTCGGGGCGCTGCGCCTGGCCCGGCCGACCTCGCCGTGGGCGCGACGACGCTACGACGAGCGCCGGCTGGCCCGGGCCCGTCAGCGGTTCGACCGGTACGACGCACGCGTCGAGCGCGTGCGAGACCTCGTGGGAGGACGCCCGACATGACCGACGCACCCGCACCCGCCGACCCGCAGCCCTGGCTGCTGCGGACCGTGCTGCCCGCCACGCAGCGCCGCACCGCCGCCGAGCTGGCGGACGAGCTGGACCTCGGCGCCGCCGGGGCGCACGACAAGCGGTCGGCGTTCTGGACGATGCTGACGCTCGCGTCGGTCGTCGCGACCGCCGGCGTGCTGGGCGACTCCACGGCCACCGTCATCGGCGCCATGATCATCGCGCCGCTGTCGACGCCGATCATGGGGATCGCCCTGGGCGTGGCCACGGGCTCGCGCCGGACGTCGTTCCGGTCGATCGGGTTCGTCGCGGCGGGCACGGCGCTCGTGGTGGCCGTCGGGGCCCTCGCGTCGGTGGCCGTCCCCGCGACGTCCGACCTGCTGGCGAACAGCCAGATCGCCGCCCGCACCTCCCCGGGCCTGCTCGACCTGGTGGCGGCCATGGCGACGGGCGTCGCGGGTGCGGTGGCGCTCGCGCGGCGCGACGTCGCCGCGGTGCTGCCGGGTGTCGCGATCGCCATCTCCCTGGTCCCGCCGCTGGCCGTGGTCGGCGTCTGCCTGGGCCGGGGCGCGGTCGGCCTGGCGCTGGGCGCCCTGGTGCTGTTCGCGTCGAACCTGCTCGCCCTGGTGCTGGCCGGCACGCTGCTGTTCGCGGCCGTGGCGGCGGGCGGCGGCCGTGACGGGCGGCGCGGCGAGCACCGGCGCGCGTACGTCGCGATCGGCGCCCTGCTGCTGGTGGTGGGGGTGCCGCTGCTGGCGAACACCGCGGCCGGCTACCTGCTGCACGTGCTGACCGCACGCGTGCAGACCGCCGCCGACGCGTGGGTGCAGCAGGTGCCCGGCGCCGAGGTCGTCGGTGTCGACCTCGTCTCCGACGAGCTGCACGTGCAGGTGCGCACGCCCGACCCCGACCCGCCGGTCGCCAGGCTGCTCGACGCGCTCGAGGGCCAGGTGCCCGCGGGCCTGGACGTCGTCGTCGTCACCGAGCAGGGCGAGCGCATCGAGGTCGGCACCACCCGCTGACGCCCCGGTCACGGCGCCGGGTCAGCGCGCCACCGACCGTGCGACCGTCGCCACGTCGCCCGGGCCCAGGTCGGGCACGTACGCGCGCACGAGGGCCAGACCGACCGCGGGCAGCGCCGACTCGTCGGGCACGACCAGGTGCAGCGGCTCGTGCCGGGGGTGGAACTTCTGCTTGAACGCGTGCAGCGACGAGAACCCGTACACCGGCTCGAGCCGCCCGGCCAGGAGGGTCAGGGCACGGTCGACGGGCGTCGGGCCGCCCGGCGACGTCAGCTCCCCGGCCAGCGGCGCACCGGACAACGACGCCACCAGCGCACCCTCGTCGCGGAACGTCAGGCACGCCTGCGCGATGAGCAGCTCCATGGTCGGGCGGGCGGCGTCGGGCGCGCGGCGCATGACGTCGAGCGTCCAGCCGACCACGGCCCCGCCGTCGCCGTGCACCGGCAGCCAGCTCGTCACGCCGTGCACGCGCTCGTCGGCGTCGACGGCCAGGCCCACGCGCACGGCCGGGTCGAGCGCCTCGCGCACCCCGCCGAGCGTGAAGCCCATCTCCGGCAGGTCGGACTCCGCGACCCACGCCGCCGAGAGCACCTCGACCTGGGCGCGCAGCCCGGGCGCGGCGTCCCGCAGGGTGACGAGGCGGTGCTCCAGGCCCGTCTTCGCGGCCTGGTTCAGCGCCGTGCGCACGTTCTGCCACGGCTTGCCCCGCAGCTCCAGGCCCGGCAGGTCGACGAGCGCCTCCTCCGCGACCTGCACGACGAGCCAGCCGCGGGCCCGCGCGACGTCCGCGACCTGTGTCGTCGCGGAGAAGAACGCCGGGACGAGGCCCGCGTCCACGGCCGACCGCGCGAACGCCTCGACGACGCCCGCCCGGTCGGCCGCCGGCGCGACGGGATCGCCGAGGACCAGCGCGACGCCCGCGTGCCGCTGGTACGCCACGTAGCCGTCGACTCCCGGGGCACGCCACCAGGTCAGCCCCGGCCACGTGGTCATCCACGCGATCCGGCTCGCCGAGCCGGTACGCGCCAGGACGCGGCGCGCCTGGTCGGCGTCCAGGTCGTCGGCGCCCCCGACCGGGGCACGCCGTGCGGCGAGGAAGTCGGCACGGCGGGTGAGCAGCAGCGCCAGCGTCGCGACGTCCAGGGCGAGGGAGACGACGAGCGCCGCACCGGCCGGGTCGGGCTCGCCGACGAGCTCGAACGCGACCAGCAGGGTCGCCGCGAGCAGCCCGCCCACCGCGGTGAGCGTCACGGCGACCCGCCACCACGCGCGCCTGCCCCGGCGCAGCCCGGCGGCGACGGCCAGGTCGAGCGTCACGGCGACGGCTGCCGACACCGCCGACCCCGTCCCCAGCGACCCCAGGGGCCCGGCCTGCGGCGCGGCGACGGCGGTCACCACCACGACCACGGCGGACACGAGGAAGTACCCGGCGGCCACCGACCGGGTCGCGTGCGGCGTGTCCGGCGCCGGCGCCCGGTCGCGCAGCTGCCCCGACCAGACGGTCCCCGCCAGCAGCCCGACGCCGGCGCCGACCAGGTGCACCACGTCGGCGAACGCGCCGAGCACGACGGCCAGCACGCCGACGAGCGCGAGCAGCACCGCGAGCGCCCGGCCGCGCCACGGTGCGCGCAGCGTGAGCACGGCCGCCGCGGTGGCGGCGAGGACCCCGCCGCTGGGGCCGACGTCGAGGGTCCGGGCGGTGGTCTGCGCCCACGTCCAGGAGGTGCGGGCCAGCGCGGCCAGCAGCGCGGTGGTGCCGAGCACGGCGACGACGTGCCCGCCGACGGTCAGCACGGCGGTGCGGGCGGTCCCCAGCCTCCGCTCGGCGAACGCGACGAGCAGGAAGGCGCCCGCCAGCGTCGGCGCGTACGACTGCGGGGTGGCGGCGACGACGAAGCCGGTGACGGGCGTCCACCAGCGGCCCTCGGCGAGCGCGGGCACGCCGTACGCGACGTGGTCCCACGCGGTGGTGCCCTCCAGCGGCCGCCAGAGGGCGCCGGTCGCGACGCCCGCCACGAGCAGCGCCCCGACCAGCCCGACCGTGAACGGCACCCGCCCCACGACCTGCCGCACCCGTGCACCAGCCACGCGCCACCCCCTGGCGTGCCCGGCCGCCCGGTCGGGTCGGTCGGGTCGCTCACGAGCATGCCGCGACAGGCGGCGCGGCGTCGAGGGGTCCGGGGCGGGCCGGCGTCAGGCGGTGCGGCGGCTGCGGGCGCGCAGCGCCCACCAGACGATGCCGCCGGCGAGCACGGGCACGCCCACGACCCCCAGGCCGATGGCCAGGAACATGCCCAGCACGGAGCCGAAGATGTTCCGCAGGAACGGTGCGAAGTCCCGGTCGGGGGCGAGGAGGACGTGCGCGTCGGCGACGCTCGCGGGCGGTACGGCGACGGTGTAGGTGCCGGTCTCGGGGGCGGTGAACGCCCCGACGGTCTCGGCCGACCACTGCCCGACGGTCGACTCCATGTCGACGCCGGGCGACCGGTCGGCGGCCACGACCTCCCCGGACGGGGTCTGCAGGAGGACGTCACCGTCGAGGGTCGCTTCGTCGGCGTCGGCGGGGACGACGAGGTGCACGGCGTACCGCTCGCCGGCCTCGAGCTCGACGGTCCCGGCGCCGGGCGCGTCGATCTCGGCGACCACGGCGTCGCCGGCCCGGCCGTCGAGGCGCAGCACCCCGGAGGACGCGGTGCCGACCAGCAGCACGGTCGTGGCGACGCCGGCGACGACAGCGCCGACCAGCAGGACCGCACCGACGACGGTGAGCCAGACGGGTCCGACGAGCGAGGGCCGGCGCGCCGCCGTCGCCGGTGGGGTCGCGGGTCCGGGCGGCGGGGTCGGGGTCACGTCGCCACGGTAGTCCCGCCGGGGTCTACGGGAGGTCGCTGTGGCGCAGGACCGTGCGCTCGCCGTCGGGGCCGGTGGCCCGCAGCGCGAAGGTCGCGTCGGCCACGTCGAGGTCGAGGGTCACGTGCTCGCCGCCGGCGGTCCAGCGCAGGGTCGCGCGGGTGCCGTCGACGTGCCACGCGTGCTCGCCGGCGAAGGCCGGGTGCGCGGCGCGCAGGCGCAGCGCGGCGAGCTGGGCGCGCACGACGGGTCGGGCCAGGGCGGCGTCGACCTCGTCCGGGGTGTACCGGTGGCGGTTGACGTCGCGACCCACGCCGGTGGCGGCGAGCAGGTCCGTGTCGTTCCCGCCGGCGAGCAGGCCGACGTAGTAGACCTGCGGGACGCCGGGCACGAGGAGCTGCACGAGCCGGGCCAGCAGGTAACGGCGGTCGTCGCGGGCGAGCGCGTCGTAGAACGTGCAGTTGACCTGGTAGAGGTCGAGGTTCGACGCGGCGGCGCCGGTCGCCAGCCGCGACGTGCCGCCGGACGCGTCGTGGATCGCCTCGACGAGCGCGTCGATCTTCTCCGGCGCCAGCAGCCCGGGCTCGCCGGGGCGCAGGTCGGACGGGCCGACGTCGACGATCCCGATGCCGTCGTGGGTGTCCAGCACCGTCACGGCGTTGGTCGGGCGGATCGCGAACCAGCCGGCGAGGGGCGCGAGGTCGGCGGCGGTCAGCGCGTGCAGCACCAGCGGCGGCAGCGCGAAGTCGTAGACCAGGTCGACCGAGCGGGCGATGTCGATCTGCTGGGTGTGGTGCCCGTGCACCTCGACGAGCACCTGCGCGCCGCGGGCGTGCGCGAGCTCGACGATGCGCGCGGTGTATGCGTCGGTCGCCGGGGTCATGAAGCAGTCGGTGCCCGCCTCCTTGCCGGTGTACCCCACGGCGTCCAGGCGCAGCATCCGCACGCCTCCGGACGTCAGCGCCTCCACCACGTCGGTCAGGTAGTCCCACGCCTGGGTGGTGCGCAGGTCGATGTCGACCTGGTCGGGCGTGAACGTGGTCCACACGAGCCGGCGCCGCCCGCCCAGGGTCATGACGGTGAACGGCAGGCCCGGCCGGGGACGGTAGATGCGCGCCAGGTCCTCCTCGGTCGCGCCGTCGGGGAACACGGCGTCGAGCGTGAGGAACATCGGCGCGTGCGGGGACGCGTCGCCGCGCTCGCGCACGTCGACGAACCGCTCGGAGTCCGCCGAGACGTGGTTGACGATGACGTCGGCCATGACCGTTCGGCCCGCGGCGAGGGCGCGCACGTCGTCCCAGGTGCCGAGGCGGGGGTCGACCTGCGTGTGGTCCTGCGGGTCGAAGCCGGCGTCGGCGCCGTCGAACGGCGGGTAGAACGGCAGCACGTGCACGCCGTCGAACGCGCCGGCCAGCGGCCCGTCGAGCAGGGCGCGCAGGCCGCGCAGGTCGCCGGCGAGGCGGTCGGCGTAGGTGATCAGCTGAGGTCCGTGGTGGGTCACGGTGCGGGCTCCGTCGGGGTTCGTCGACCGGGGTCGGGGCCGCGCCGCCCTCCCCGGGGGGTGTGGGGAGGACGACGCGGCGATCAGGAGGCCGGTGCGGTGCTGCGTCGCAGCAGCCGGTCCAGCCAGCGGGTGCGCGCCTGGCGCGCGTCGATCGAGAGGGCGGCGTCCGGCACGAGGCCGTCGAAGCCGTGGCAGCCGCCGGGCCACACGTGCAGCTCGGCGTCCCCGCCGTCGGCCCAGATGCGGGCCGCGAACTGCACGCACTCGTCACGGAACGTCTCGGCGGAGCCGACGTCCACGTACGCGGGCGGCAGCCCGCCCAGGTGCCGGGCGCGCGCGGGCGAGGCGGTGGCCGGCGTGGCCGGGCCCCCGGCCGCGTCCCCGAGGTACGCCGCCCAGGCGGTCGCGTTCGCGGTGCGGTCCCACGTGCCGACGCCGGCCATCTGGTACCCGGACGCGGAGTCGTTGCGGTCGTCGAGCATCGGGCAGACCAGCAGCTGCCCCGCCAGGGTCGGCCAGCCGCGCTGCCGGGCCAGCAGCGCGACGGCCGCCGCCAGGCCGCCGCCGGCGCTGACGCCGGTGACGACGACGCGGGCCGGGTCGACCCCGAGCTCCTCGGCGTGCGCGACGAGCCAGCTCAGCGCCGCGTACGCGTCCTCGACGGCCGCCGGGTACGGGTCCTCGGGCGCGAGCCGGTAGTCGACCGACGCCACGGCGCACCCAGGGTGCAGCGCCGCGGCCGCCGCGACGTCGTCCGCGACCGTGCCGACCACGAGCCCGCCCCCGTGCAGGTGCAGCAGCACCGGCACGGGGCCGGACGTGCCACGCGGGCGCAGCAGCGCGACACGCACGCCGCCGCCGGGCCCGCGGGCCTCGTGCCAGGTCAGGTCGCGGGCCGCCGCCGCGGCGACCTCCGTCAGGTCCGGCGGGGTCGCCCTGGCCCGCAGACCGGCGATCTCGTCGGGCGCGAGCGTCGTCACGACGTCGTCGGGGCGCGCGGCGAGGACCGCGCCCACCTCGGGGTCGAACGGCGGGCGCGCCGTGGTGGTGCTGGTCGTCATCCCTTGAGCGCTCCCTGCATGAGCGCGGAGACGAACCGGCGCTGGAACACGAGGAACACGATCAGCGTGGGCGTGAGGATGAGCAGCGACCCCGCGCACAGCAGGGGAACGTCGGTGCCCCACTGGCCCTGGAACGCGCCGAGGGCCCCGGCCATCGTGCGCTTGGCCGGGTCGTCGACGAGCACGACCGCGAGCAGGAACTGGTTCCACGTCCACAGGAACAGCAGGATCCCGAGGGACGACAGCGCCGGGACGGACAGCGGCACGTGGATCCGCGAGAAGAGCGCCCAGGTGCCGGCGCCGTCGATGCGGGCTGCCTCGGACAGCTCCTCGGGCATCGTGACGAAGTGCGCGCGCATCCACATGACCGCGAACGGCATGTACAGGCCGATGAGCGGCAGGATGATCGCCCACCGGGTGTTCAGCAGCCCCAGGTCCCGCATCTGGTAGTACAGCGGCACGATGACGGCCTGGAACGGCAGCGTCAGGCCGAGCACGAACGTCAGGAAGATCGCGCGGTGCCCCGGCGGGCGCAGGTGCCCCAGCGAGAACCCCGCGAGGGTGGCGATGAGCAGCGCGACGGGCACGACGCCGATCTCGATGAGCAGGCTCGACCAGAGCAGCGCGCCCATGTCGGCCGCGGTGAACGCGTCGACGAAGTTCGACCAGTAGGGCGTCTCCGGCCACTCCAGGCCCGACGGGTACGTGCCGGGCGCGTGCAGCGCGGTGACGAAGAGGCTGATGAACGGGACGATCGTCACGACCATGAGCACGACGAGCAGGACGCGGCTGAGCCACGTCTCGCGGGCGGAGACGATCACCGGTCACTCTCCCTGGTCAGCCGCTGGATCGGCAGGACGACGGCCAGGACCAGCGCCATGAAGACGACGGCCAGCGCGGACGCCTGCCCGACCTCCCGGCTGAAGAAGCCGAGGTAGTAGATCTCCAGGCCCGGCACGAGCGTGGAGTTCGCCGGCCCGCCCTGGGTCGAGATGTAGACGATGTCGAACGCGGCGAGCGCCGAGATCACCGTGACGGTGACGCAGACGCCGATCTCCTGCCGGACGCTGGGCAGCGTGATCGCGAAGAACTCGCGGACCGCGCCGGCCCCGTCGATGCGTGCCGCCTCGTACAGCGACGGGTCGATCTTGGCCATGCCGGCGAGCAGCAGGAGCATGCACAGGCCGAGCGCGACCCAGGCGCCGATGACGCCGACCGCGGGCAGCGCCGTGCTCGTGTCGCCGAGCCAGGCCCGGGTCAGCGCGTCGAGCCCGATGCCGCGCAGCAGCTCGTTGACCAGGCCGTCGGACGCGAGCAGCCAGGTCCACATGATGCCGGCGGCGACGAGCGGGATGACCTGCGGCAGGAACAGGACCGTGCGCGAGACCAGCGCGAGCCGGCTGGTGGCGAACTTGCGGATCGTCGCGGCCGTCAGCAGGCCCAGGAGGACCGGGACGAAGCTGAAGTAGACGATGAGCTCGAGCGCGTTGCCGATCGACCCGAGCATCTCGGGGTTGTCGACGAGCCGGCGGTAGTTCTCGGCACCGACCCACGTGGACTCGGTGACGCCGTTCCAGTCGTAGAAGGAGTACTGCACCGTCAGCACCAGGGGGCGCAGCACGAACGCTGCGTAGGCCACCGCCGCCGGGACCACGAGGCCGAGCGCCACCCAGCCCCGGCGCAGGCGCCGTGCCCGGAGGGCACGGCGCCTGGCCTCGGCGCTGGTCGACGACTGCTCGGAGACCTCGCGGCGACCGGTCGTGCCGGTCGTCCGCGTCTGCATCATCAGCCGCCGATCTCGCTCTCGTAGTCCGCCTGGACGGCCGCGAGCAGGCCCGCCGCGTCGATCTCGCCGGCCACGAGCTTCTGCAGGTTCGGGGTCCAGCTCTTGGCGTAGATCGCCCCGGTGGCGTTCGCGATGAACTCCATCGCGCCGTCGTCCTCGCCGATGGTGGCGCCGGCCGCGAGGGTCTGAGCGGTCACGGTGTCGTCGGCGACCTCGGGGAGGAACGCGTCGGCCGGGCCCATGGGGTGCGAGCCGCCGACCTCGACGGAGATGGTGCGGGCCGTCTCGTCCGTCGCGACCCAGTCGAGGAAGTACGCGGCGCACTCGGGGTGCTCGGCCCGAGCGGAGATCCCGTACGTCAGCGGCGCGGACATGGCGCCGACCTCGCCGCCCTGCTCGACGGGCGGCACGAGGAAGAACCCGACGTTGCCGGGCATCTGGGTGTCGAGGTTCCCCGACTCCCAGTCGCCGTTGAAGATGAACAGGCTCTCGCCGTCGATGAAGCGGCTCATCATCATCGAGTAGTCGAGGGAGTTGACGTCGTCGGCGAAGTAGCCGGCCTCGATCCACCGCTGCAGGTGCGCGGCGGCCTCGACGGTCGTCGGGGTGTCGATCGTCGCGCCGGGCTGCTGGTAGGTCCAGGAGTTGATCTCCGCGGGCTCGCCGTACGAGGCCATGAGGCCCTGGAGCGGGAACGCGAGCCCGCCCGTGGCGCCGCCGTTGAACTGCGCGATGGGCGTGATGCCCGCGGCCTTCGCCTTCGCGAGCGCGTCGTCGAGCTCGGCGAGGGTCTCCGGGGCGCCCGTCATGCCGATCTGCGCCGCGAGCTCCTTGTTGTAGAAGACGCCGGTCATCGAGAAGTTCAGGCCCATCGCGTAGAGCGGGCCGCTGCCGCGGCGCCCGTCCTCGTCGACGCGCATCTGCTCGAGCTGCGACGCGGGCCACTCGTCCCAGCCGAAGGCCTCGGCGGCGGCGTCCAGGTCGTAGAGCAGGCCGTCGGCGGCGAGCTCGGACACCTGGGGCAGGCGCATGAGGTCGGGCGGGTTGTCGGCCAGCACGCGGGGCGCGTTCTGGGTAATGACGGCGAACTGGTCCTCGCGCACGTCGAACGTGACGTTCGGGTGCTGGACCGTGAACTCGTCGAACAGCTCCTGGGCGAGCGGGAAGCCCGTCTCCACGTAGGCGCTGAGCGTCACGTCCTCGGTGCCGCAGGTCATGTCGCCCGTGGCCACGGCGTCGGCGGTGCCGTCGTCGGTCGTGCTCGCGCCAGGTGCGCTGCACGCGGTCACGGTGATGAGCCCCGCGAGGCACACGGACGCGGTCGCGACCGCGCGCCGGGACCTTCCAGTCGTTCGAGACACCGGTGTCTCCCTTTCGTCCGTCGGGGCTCCCGGAGGGGGTGGGAACCCCGTGCTAAATCGGCTTAGCATGAGGATGCTCGCCACTGGACGGGGTGGCTGTCAAGGCGACGGGAGGTCACAGATGCATCACGCACCGCGGACCGCCGCCCGGTCCCGGACGCCCGCCCGGGCCGCACCCCGACGGGTGCTCGCCGAGGGCGCCGGGCGTCGACCCGGGCCGCGGCACCCTAGGATCCGGGCGACGGGAGGACCGACGTGAGCCGCAGACGCGTGACCCTGGCGGACGTCGCACGCACCGCGGCGGTGTCGTCGACGACGGCCTCGCTCGTGCTGTCCGGGCGCGGCGACGAGCTGCGGATCTCCCAGGCCGTGCAGGACCGCGTGCGCGCCGCGGCGGCCGAGCTGGGCTACCGGCCGAACGCCGTCTCGATCGGCCTGCGCAAGGGCACGACCCGCACCCTCGGGCTCGTCTCCGACACCGTCGCGACCTCCCCCATGGCCGGCGACATGATCAAGGGCGCCATCGAGGCCGCCCGTGACCACGGCTACATGCTGTTCATCGGCGAGACCGAGGGCGACCCCGCCACCGAGAGCGCGCTCATCGAGGCCATGCAGGACCGCCAGGTCGACGGCATCGCGCTGACCTCGATGTTCACCCGCACCCGCACGGTCCCGGCGGCGCTGGAGCTGACGCCCACGGTGCTGCTCAACACCCTCGCCGACGGCCCCACCCGGGCGCCCGCCGTGATCCCCGACGAGCTCGAGGCCGGCCGCGGTGCCGCCCGCCTGCTCCTCGAGCACGGCCACCGCGAGGTCCACCTCGTCGGCGCCGGCCCCCTGCCCGAGCACATGCCGCCCGACACCGTCGCCGGCGTCGAGCGGCTGGCCGGCATGCGCGAGGTGCTGGCCGCGGAAGGGCTCGCCCCGGCGTCGGGGCGCGTGTGCGACGCGTGGGTGCCGGCCCACGGGTTCGCCGCGATGCAGGAGCTGCTCGCCGCCCCCGGGCCACCGCCCCGCGCCGTCGTCTGCTTCAACGACTACCTCGCGTTCGGCGTCTACCAGGCGCTCGGCGAGGCCGGTCTGCGCGTGCCCGACGACGTCTCCGTCGTCTCGTTCGACAGCTACCCCATCGCCGAGTGGGTGCGCCCGGGCCTGACGACCTTCGAGATCCCCCACGAGCAGCTGGGGCGGCGCGCGGTCGAGCTCCTGCTCCACGAGATCCGCACGCCCCGCGGCGACCAGCCCACCGGCCCGGGCCCCGTGCACCGCATCCCCATGCCCCTGCGCGTCCGCGGCTCGGTCGCCCGTGCCTGACCCGCGGAACTGCGCGAACCTCATCTTGACCAGATAGACCAGGATGGCCATGCTGGTGTGATGAGCGAGATGAGCATCTACGACGCGAAGACGCACCTGTCGCGCGTCGTCGCGCTCGCCGAGGCGGGCGAGGAGACGGTGATCACCAAGCACGGCCGCCCGGTGGCCCGCGTCGTCCCGCTGCACCCGCGCGCCGCCCGCCGGACTCCTGGCGCCCTGCGTGGTCAGATCACCATGTCGGAGGACTTCGACGACCTCGACGCCCAGGACCTGGCGGACTGGTACGGCGCGTGAGGATCCTCGCCGACACGCACGTGCTGCTGTGGTGGCTCGGCGACGACCCGCGCCTGCCCGACCGCCACCGGACGTCGCTGTCGGACGGCGCGACCGAGGTGCTCTACTCGGCCGTGAGCATCGCCGAGATCGCGATCAAGACGTCACTGGGCAAGCTCGTGGCACCGGCGGACCTCGTGAGGGCGCTCGACGACGAAGGCTTCACCCCGCTCCCGCTGCGGCCCGCGCACGCGGCCGCGCTGCGCGACCTCCCCTGGCACCATCGCGATCCCTTCGACCGCATGCTGGTCGCCCAGGCGATGGTCGAGGACGTCGCGCTGGCCTCGGTCGATGCGCGCGTCGCCGCGTACGACGTGCGCATCGTCTGACCGCCTCGCCGCTGCCCCTCGCAACCCCCTCAGTGCTCGGTGTGGCCCAGGTCGGGGGCGTCGACCAGGTGCAGGGCGCCGTCGGGGGCGCCGAGCAGCTCGAGCACGACGACGCGGTCGCCGCGGCCGGTGACCAGGGGACCCGGCGCGTAGAGCGTGGTCTGCGGCCCCTTCGACCAGTACCGGCCCAGGGACGTGCCGTTGACCCAGACGACGCCCTTGCCCCACCCGCGGGTGGAGACGAACAGGTCGGCGACGGGCAGGTCGGCCTCGTAGACGGTGAACGACGGGCCGGGCAGGGGCGCGTGGGTCGCGGGGGCGTCGGACGCCAGGCCGGGGGCCGCGGCGATCGCGTCGACGTCCACGGGCAGCACCCGCCAGCCGGTCAGCGGAGCGCCGCCGAGGGTCGCGGGGCCGATCAGCCCCTTGGGCTCGCCGATGCGGGGGCCGTAGTTGACGCGGCCCTGGTCCTCGACGAGCACGTCCAGGCGCGCAGCACCGGCGGGCAGGGTGATCGACGTGGCCCGCTCGGACCGGTCGACGACGCCGACCTGCCGACCGTCGAGGAACACCTGCGCGCGGTCGCGGACCTCGCCGAACGCCAGCACGGCGGGGGCGTCGAGGTCGACGTGCGTGCGGTGCAGGACGAAGCCGTGCGCGGCGCCGACCTGGTCGTGCGTCGGCACGTCGTGCGCGTCGACCCAGCCGTCGAGCCCGGCGACCGCGGTCCACAGGTCGACGGTGCGACCCTGCGGCACCGTCAGCGCGGGCGCGGGCCGGCGGGTGGGCGCGGTCTCGTCGGCGAGCGGCGTGTAGCGGCCGAGCACCTCGCGGAACGCGTCGTACTTGGCGGTCCGGGTGCCGTCCTCGGCGATCGGGGCGTCGTAGTCGTACGACGTGACGGTCGGCTGGTAGACGCCCTTGTCGTTGGCGCCGTTGGTGAACCCGGCGTTGGTGCCGCCATGGACCATGTAGATGTTCACGGACCCGCCGGCGGCGAGCAGCGCGTCGAGGTCGGCGGCCGAGGCAGCGGCGTCGGTGGTGTGGTGGTGGGCGCCCCAGTGGTCGAACCAGCCGCACCAGAACTCCATGCACATCAGCGGCCCGGTGGGCTGGTGGCGGCGCAGGATCTCCAGGCGCTCGGCGGTGCGCGAGCCGAAGGTCGCGGTGCGGTGCAGCTCGGGCAGGCCGCCGCGCTCGAGCATCGCGTCGTCGGCCTGGTCGCACGTCAGCAGCGGCACGTCGATCCCCTGGGCGCGGTTGATCGCGACGAGCGCGCGCAGGTAGTCCTTGTCGTCGCCGTAGGCGCCGTACTCGTTCTCCACCTGCACGGCGATCACGGGCCCGCCACGGGTCACCTGACGCTCGGCGACGATCGGCAGCACGTGCTCGAGGTACTGCTGCACGGCCTTCATGTACGTCGGCTCGTTGCGGCGCACGCCCACGCCGGGCATGGCGAACAGCCACGCGGGGAACCCGCCGTTGTCCCACTCGGCGCAGATGTACGGGCCGGGGCGCACGATCGCGTGCATGCCCTCGGCGGCGACGAGGTCGAGGAACCGGCCGAGGTCGCGCGGCCCGGTCGTGTCGAACACGTCGGGCGTCGGCGCGTGCACGTTCCACGCCACGTAGGTCTCGATGGTGTTGAGACCCATGAGGCGCGCGGACCGGATCCGGTCGGCCCACAGGTCGGGGTGCACGCGGAAGTAGTGCAGCGCGCCCGAGAGGACCTGGTGCGGCTGACCGTCGAGCAGGAAGTCGTGCTCGCCGATCTCGAACGTCGGCATGGGTGCCTCCTGGTGGAGCGGGCGCGGGAAGGGTGCGGGAGCAGGACGCAGGCGGTGGCGCGGGGGTGCGCCACCGCCTGCGTGGGGCCGGTCAGTCGACCGTGAAGCCCTGGTCGTTGCCGTATGTGATCGAGGCGTCCTGCCAGTCGGCGAGGCCGTCGGTGATCGTCGTGCCGGAGACGTACGCCTGGCCGACCGTGTCGTTGAAGATCGAGTTGGCGTAGACCTGGAAGGGCAGGTACTGCCAGCCCTCGACGACGTCGGCCGCCGACTGCGCGAGGACCTCGTTGATCTTCTGGCCGCCGAAGTACTCCGACTCCTGGCTCAGGAACTCCTCGGACTCCAGGTCCGCGACGGTCGCGGGGAAGCCGCCGCCGTCGAGACGGATCTGGACGCCGTCGCCGGCGGACGCGAACTCCAGGAAGTCGTACGCCAGGGCCTTGTTCTCGGAGGCCTCGGTGACGGACATCGCCGACCCGCCGTTCTCGGCGGTGTCGGACGCGCCCTCGGTCCACTGCGGCATGGGCGCGACGCGCCAGTCGCCGGCCGCGTCCGGCACGCCGGACTCGAAGTTGCCGGGCATCCAGGCGCCGATGGTCAGCGTGGCGATGCTGCCGTCACCCAGGCCCTGGTACCACTCGTCGCTCCACGACGAGATGGGGGCGACGAGCTCCTCCTCGACGAGCTGCTGCCACGTCTCGGCGAAGGCCGTCGAGCCCTCGTCGGTGAAGTCGATCGTCACGTCGGTGCCGTCGACCGTGTAGGGCTGGCCGCCGGCCTGCCAGATCATCGACGTCGTGAAGCCGGCGTCGCCGGTGTCGTTGGTGATGTAGATGCTCGGGTCGGCCTCGTGCAGCGCGCGGGCGGCCTCGACGTACGCGTCCCACGTCTCGGGGACCTCGATGCCGTGCTCCTCGAACACCGTGGCGTTGTAGAACAGCGCCATCGGGCCGGAGTCGAGCGGCAGGCCGTAGATGCCCTCGCCCTGCTGGACGGCGCTCCACGGGCCGGGGGTGAACGTGCCGTCGAGCTCGGCGGCGCCGAGCTCGCTGACGTCCGCCAGGGACTCGCCGATCGCGAACTGCGGCAGCGCGTAGTACTCGATCTGCGCGAGGTCGGGCACGCCCGAGCCGGCGGCGATCGCGTTCTGCAGGGCGGTGTACTGGTCGTTGCCGGTGCCGGCGTTGACGACCTCGATCGTCACGCCGTCGTGGGCCTCCATGTACGCCTCGGCGATGGGCTCGACCGTCGGGTCCCAGGCCCAGACGGTGAGCTCGCCGCCCTCCTCGGCCGCGGCCTCGGGGTCGGCCGTGCCGCCGCCGGAGCACGCGGTCAGCGTGAGGGCGAGCGCGCCGGCCACGGCGGCGCCGCGCAGCGCCGTGCGGCGCAGGGTGGTGCGGGTCGAGCGGGTCATCAGGTGTCCTCCAACGTCGTCGTACGGGAACCGGAGAGGGGGTCGGTCGGGGCGGGGCGGGGGCGCGGGGCCCTCACTCCTTGACGGAGCCGGCCGCGAGGCCGGACTGCCAGTAGCGCTGCAGGAAGAGGAAGGCGACCACCAGCGGCACGATGGTCAGCACGGCGCCGGTGATGACGAGGTTGAAGATCGCCTCGCCGCCCGCGGTGGCGGCCTGCGCGTTCCACGCGTTGAGGCCGAGCGTCAGCGGGTACCAGTCGGGGTCCTTGAGCATGATGAGCGGCAGGAAGTAGTTGTTCCACGTCGCGACCATCGTGAAGAGCAGCACCGTGACGATGCCCGGGGCCAGCAGCGGCAGGCAGATCTGGGCGAACGTGCGGGCCTCGCCGGCGCCGTCCATGCGGGCGGCCTCGAGCAGCTCGGTGGGGATCGCCTCGGCGGCGAAGGTCCACATCAGGTACAGCCCGAACGGCGAGATCAGCGACGGGATGATGACCGACCACGGGGTGTTGGTCAGGCCCATCTGGCTGAACATGAGGAACGTGGGCACGGCCAGCGCGGTGCCGGGCACGGCCACGGCGCCGATGACGGTGGCGAACACGCCCTTCTTGCCGGGGAAGTCGAACTTGGCCAGCCCGTACCCGCCGAGCACGGCGAGCGCGGTCGCGCCGCCGGCACCGAGCACCACGTACAGGAGCGTGTTGGCGAACCAGCGCACGAAGATGCCGTCGTCGTAGGTCAGGGTCTGCCCGATGTTGCTGAACAGGGCGAACGAGTCGCCGAACCACAGGCCGAAGGACGAGAACAGGTCGGCCTGCGTCTTGGTCGCGTTCACGAGCAGCCACGCCAGCGGCAGCAGCGAGTAGACGAGCACGATCCCGGTGAGGACCGTCAGCAGCGGGCTGCGGCGGGGACGGTCGGCGGAGAAGCCGCGGGCCCGGCGCAGACGCGGCCCGGTGGACCGGCGGGGGGTCACGGTGGTGGTGGTCATCGCTCACGCCTCCTTGCGCATGCCGCGCAGCTGGACGACGTAGGCGATCACCATCGTGAGCAGGCCCATGATGATGGCCACGGTGGCCGAGTAGTTGTACTGCTGGCCGGAGAAGGACAGCGAGTACGCGTACAGGTTCGGCGTGAAGTACGTGGTGATCGCGTTCGGCGCCAGCGCCTGCAGGATGCTGGGCTCGTTGAACAGCTGGAAGCTGCCGATGATGGAGAAGATGGTCGCGATGACGAGCGCGCCGCGGATCGCGGGGAGCTTGATCGCCCGGATCACGCGCCACTGCCCGGCGCCGTCGATCTGCGCCGCCTCGTACAGCGAGGTGGGGATCGTGCGCAGCGCGGAGTAGAAGATCAGCATGTTGTAGCCGACGAACTCCCAGGTCACGATGTTGCCGATCGCGGCGAGCACGAGGTCCGGGGCGAGCGGGTTCGGCAGCGCGACGCCGAGGGCGTCGTTGATGTTGCCGACCAGGCCGAACCGGGTGCCGTACATGAAGCCCCACATGAGGGTGGCGACGACGGCCGGCACGGCGTAGGGCAGGAAGATCGAGATGCGGAAGAAGTCCCGCCCGAACAGCCGCCCGGAGTCCAGCGCCAGCGCCACCAGCAGGGCGATGCCGAGCATCACGGGCACCTGCACCAGGAGGAAGAGGCTGACCCGCCCGAGGGCCGCCCACAGCTGGGCGTCGCCGAACGCGCGGGCGTAGTTCTCGAACCCCACGAACGTCGTGCCGCCGATGAGCTGCGTGCGGAACACGCTGAGGTAGATCGAGTACGCGATCGGGGCGAGGAAGACGAGGGCGAAGACCGCCATGAAGGGGCCGACGAACCCCCAGCCGGACCACGAGCGGCGGCGGGCGGGGCGCGGCGTCGGGCCGGCGGAGACGGCGGCCGCGGGCGGCACGGCGGTCTGGGTCACGGGCACTCCTTCGTGGCGCCGAGATGTTGACGTCACCATTGGCGGGTGCAGGAACGTTCGCACCCCGCGCCGGGGGCTGTCAATCCGGACGACGGCGCTCCAGGTCACAAGATGGTGACGTCACCATCCGTCATGGCAGGACATGACGGGTGGCACCCGATGGTGACGTCGCCATGGCTATGCTGTCCCGCATGTCGCAGGGGACGCACGCGCGGGGCCGCACCGGCCCGTCCATCGCCGACGTCGCACGCCTGGCGGGCGTCTCGCAGCAGACCGTGTCCCGGGTGTCGACGGGCGCCACCAACGTCCGTGCGCAGACCCGCGAGCGCGTGCTCGCCGCCATGGACCAGCTCGGCTACAGCCCCAACCACGCGGCCCGCGCGCTGCGGTCGGGCTCGTTCGGCACGATCGGGCTGATCGCGCACCGGCTCACCCGTACCGGGGAGTCGCGCACGTTCGAGGGCGTCGTCGAGGCCGCCCGGCAGCACGGGTACACGGTGACGCTGGTCGACGTGCGCACGCCGTCGTCGTCGGACGTGTCGGACGCCGCGCGGCGCCTGGGCCACCAGGCCATCGACGGGCTGGTCGTCATCCGGGCGGAGGACGCCACGCCAGCGACGCTGGCGCTGCCGCCGCGGCTGCCCGTGGTGGTGTCGGACTCGCGGTTCATCGGGCACCACCCGGCGGTGGGTACCGACCAGGCCGAGGGGGCCGCGCTGGCGGTGCAGCACCTGCTCGACCTGGGTCACCCGACCGTGCACCACCTGGGCGGGCCGGAGGACTCGACGCCGGCCCGGGTGCGGGCCGACGCGTGGCGCACCCGTCTGCGGGCCGCGGGGCGCGAGGTCCCGGCCGTCGTGCACGGCGACTGGTCGGCGGCGTCGGGGTACGCGCACGGCGCGCGGCTGGCCCTCGACCCGGACGTGACCGCGGTCTTCTGCGCGAACGACGAGATGGCCGCGGGCCTCGTGCGGGCGCTGCACGAGCACGGGCGCGACGTGCCGGGCGACGTCTCGGTGGTGGGCTTCGACGACATCCCGATGGCGGACTACCTGTGGCCGCCGCTGACCACGGTGCGGCAGGACTTCACGGCGATCGGGTCGGAGCTGGTCGAGCTGCTGATGCAGCAGATCCGTGAGCGCACCACGCTCAGCGGGCACCACGTGGTGGTGCCGACGACGCTGGTGGTGCGCGCGAGCACGGCGCCCCCGCGCGCCCGGTAACCGCTCCCCGGCGCGTCCCGGGGACCAGACGTACGTCCGACCAGGTCATAGCACCCCCGGGGAGCGGGTGAACCTGCTGGTCTCCTGCGTCACCCGGGGTCATGCTGGTGCGGTGGACGGTCATCGACGCCCGTCGGGACCGTCATGTGCGACGGGGTGACGGCTGGGGGGAACAGACCGGGTGGTCGAACGGATCAGCGCTTTCGACAGACGCGCGGGCGGGGTGGCGGTGGCCGCCTGGTCGGTCGTGCTGCTCGTCCTGGTGTCCTTCGGGCTGACCGTCGCGACCGTCCAGGCGGGGGCCCGGACGGACCAGGAGACGGCGGCGGCCCGCACGGTCGTGCGCGACGCCCGCGAGGTCCAGGCGGTCCTGCTCGACGCCGAGACGGGCCAGCGCGGCTACCTCATCACGCAGGACAGGAGCTTCCTGGAGCCCTACGCCACGGCCGACGCCCGGCTCGCGCAGGCGCTGGCGTCCCTGGAGGCGGCCTCCGACCAGCTCGGCGGCGTGCACCCCGGGCTGCTCGAGGTGCTGGCGCGCGTCAAGCTCGACCACCTGGAGACCGCGGTCGAGCTGACGAAGCGGGGACGCGCGGACGACGCCGCCACGCTGGTCGCGTCGGGCGCGGGCAGGCGGGTGATGGACGACGTGCGGGACGAGGCGGCGCGGGTGATCGCCGACGCCGCGCAGATCGCCGACGCCGGTGCGACGCGGTCCGTGCGGCTGCGGGCGCTGGCCACCACGACGGGCGCGCTGTCGGTGCTGAGCGTCCTCGCCCTGGTGGTGCTGCTGCTGCGGCACCAGACGCGCCTGGAGCGCGAGCAGGCGGCCTCCGAGCTGGAGGCCCGCGAGGCGGTGGGACGCCTGGAGCGGCTGTCGACGCAGGACGCGCTGACCGGGCTGATGCTGCGGCGCCCGGCGGAGGAGGAGCTGGCCCGGGCGCTGGCGCGCAGCCGCCGCGACGGGACGGGCCTGGCGGTCGTGCTGTGCGACGTCGACCGGTTCACCGAGCTGAACTCGCGGCTGGGCAGCGGCGGCGGGGACGCGGTGCTGGTCGCCGCGGTGCAGGCGCTGACCGCGATGACGGGGGCCGCGGACCTGCTGGCCCGGGCGGGGCCGGACGAGATCCTGCTGGTCGTGGAGCCGGTCGCGTCGGTGGCGGACGCGGAGCAGATCGCGCGGCGGGTGGCCGAGGCCGTCGAGCTCGACGTCGAGGTCGACGGGCAGACGGTGGCGACGTCGGCGTCGGTGGGGCTGGTGGTCGTGGGCCTGGGCGTGGACCCGCCGGGCCCGGCACCGGGCGTGCCCGCGACGACGGCGCAGGTGCTCTCGGCGGCGGACGAGGCGACGAACGGCGCCAAGCAGGCCGGCGGGCGGCGGGTGCACCTCTTCGACCCCGCGACCGACGTGGTGCGCGGTGCGCACTACCGGATCGTCGGCGAGCTGCGGCAGGCGCTGGAGGACCCGGCGGCGGGCGGGCTGTGGGTCGCCTACCAGCCGCTGGTCGACCTGATGGACGACCAGGTGTTCGCGTTCGAGGCGCTGGTGCGCTGGGAGCACCCGGACCGCGGGCCGCTGCCGCCGGGACAGTTCGTGCCGCACGTCGAGGCGTCGGAGCTGATCGTCGCGCTCGACCGGCACGTGCTGCTCACCGCGACGCACCAGGTGGCGCACTGGAACGCCGAGCGCCGGCGCCGGGGGCTGCCGCCGCTGCGGGTGTCGGTGAACTGCGCGCCGCGCACGCTGGCCGACCCGGGCCTGGTCAGCACCGTGAAGGACGCGCTCGCCGAGTCGGGGCTGGCGCCGACGTCGCTGGTGCTGGAGATCACCGAGAGCGCGGTCGTGCAGGCGACCCGGGTGGTCGCGGACCGGCTGGCGACGCTCGTGGACCTGGGCGTGACCATCGCGCTCGACGACTTCGGCACGGGGTACTCGTCGTTGTCCTACCTGACGCACCTGCCGATCGGGATGATCAAGATCGACCGCTCGCTGGTGCAGGACCTGGGCTCGTCCGCGGCCGACGAGGCCGTGGTGTCGGCGATCTCGAGCCTGGCGCGGCGCCTGGGGCAGGTCGTGCTGGCCGAGGGCGTCGAGGACCAGACGCAGCTGGACCGGGCGATGGCGCTCGGGTGCCGGTTCGCCCAGGGGTACCACCTCGGCAGGCCGGCGCCGGCGCGCGAGCTGACGCTCGTGGCCGTCCCGCTCGCCGTGCCGCACGTCCGCGCCGGCTGAGCGGGCGACCCCCTCCCCACGCCGGGGCCGGGGGGTCTAGCGTCTGGCCATGCGGGTGGTGGCGGTCTTCAGCGTCAAGGGCGGGGTCGGCAAGACGACCGCCGCGGTGAACCTCGCCTACGAGGCGGCCGCGCACGGCGAGACCCTGCTGTGGGACCTCGACCCGCAGGGCGGCGCGACGTGGCTGCTGGACGTCAAGCCGAAGCTGCGCGGCGGCGCGCCCGCTCTGGTCACCGGTGCCACGCACCCCGTCGCGGGCGTGCGGCAGACGGCCTGGGAGACCCTCGACGTGCTCCCCGCGGACGGCACGTACCGGTCGCTGGACGTGGTGCTGGACGACGCGAAGCGGTCCCGCAGCCGCGTGCACCGCACGCTCACGACGCTCCGGGGCACCTACCGCACGGTCGTCCTGGACTGCCCGGCGGGCTCGTCCCTCGTCGCGGCGAACGTGGTGCGGGCCGCCGACGTGGTGGTGGTGCCGCTGGTGCCGGGGCCGTTGACGCTGCGCAGCCTGGAGCAGGTGCGGCAGGTCGTGGCCGAGCGCGACCCCGCCCCGCCGGTCGTGGGGTTCCTCAGCATGGTCGACCGGCGGCGCGTCGCGCACCGGCAGGTGCTGGCGGACCTGCCCGAGGGTGTCGTCGACGTCGTCGTGCCCGCCGCCGCGGTGGTCGAGCGCATGGGGGCGGAGCGGCGCCCCCTGGCCGCGTTCGCACCCGGCACCCCGGCCGCCCTCGCCTACCGCCGCCTGTGGAAGAAGGTCCGCGCAGCCGCGTGAGGCGCGCCGCTCAGGCGGACGGGCTGGTGAGGACCTCGACGCCGTCCTCGGTGATCGCGACGGTGTGCTCGCTGTGCGCGGTGCGGCAGCCGGTCGCGCTGCGCAGCGTCCAGCCGTCGTCGTCGGTGACGAGCTCGTCGGTGTCGGCCATGACCCACGGCTCGAGCGCCAGCAGCAGGCCCGGGCGCAGGCGGTACCCGCGGCCGGGGCGGCCGGTGTTGGGCACGTGCGGGTCCTGGTGCATGGTCGAGCCGATGCCGTGCCCGCCGAACTCGGTGTTGACCGGGTACCCCGCCGCGGTGAGCACCGTGCCGATGGCGTGCGAGACGTCCCCGAGGCGCACCCCGGGCCCCGCGGCGGCGATCCCCGCCGCCAGCGCCCGCTCGGTCGCCTCGATCAGCGCGAGGCTCTGCGGCGGGCGGGTCTCGCCGACGACGAAGCTGATCGCGGAGTCCGCGGCGATGCCGTCCTGGAGCACGGCGATGTCGAGGGTCAGCAGGTCGCCGTCGGCGAGCCGGTAGCGGTGCGGCAGGCCGTGCAGCACCCCGTCGTTGACGGACGTGCAGACGTGGTGGCCGAAGGGGCCGCGGCCGAACGACGGCGCGTAGTCGACGTAGCAGGACTGCGCGCCGGCGTCGGCGATCAGCTCGCGGGCCCACCGGTCGATCTCGAGCAGGTCGGTGCCGACGGTGGTGCGGTCCCTCAGGGTCTGCAGGATGTCGCCGACGAGGGCGCCGCTGACGCGGGCGCGGTCGAGCTCGGTGGGGGTGAGGATCTCGATCACGGGGCGACCTTCTCGGTGGTGCGGCTCGTCGGGGACGACGTCGATCCCGGTAAGACTATCCCGGTATCAGAATCCCGGGACTACGCTCGGGGCATGGTCCGGCTGCCGCTCACCCCCGCCGACGTCGCCCGCGGGCAGCGCCTGGGCGCCCTGCTCCGCGAGGCCCGCGGCACCCGCTCCATGCTCGACGTCGCGCTCGACGCCGGCGTCTCCCCCGAGACGCTCCGCAAGATCGAGTCGGGCCGCGTCGCGACCCCCGCGTTCCCCACCGTCGCCGCGATCGCCGGCGCCCTGGGCCTGTCCCTCGACGCGGTCTGGGCGCAGATCACCGCCCCCGACACCGCCACGGACCGCACCCGCGAACCCCTGGCCTCCTAGACCCGCCTCATCGACGAGCTGGACCGCCGCTCGCTCTGACGCGCTGGGCAGCGAACGGCGCGGCGATCAGACGGTCGCCACCCACAGGCCGTCGCGGGCGCGGGTCATCGCGACGTAGAGCTCGCGGCGACGGTGCTCACGGCGCTCGCGCGCCACGTCGTCCAGCCCGCCCGAGCTCCGGTCCAGCCACTCGGCGGCGACGTCGGCGAGCAGGACGTGCGCGAGCTCCAGGCCCTTGGCGTGCTTGACCGCCCCGACGCGCACGGCGTCGACGTCCGACCCGTCGTGCTGCTCCAGCCGCACCACGTGCAGACCCGCGCGGCGCAGGTGCTGCACGGCGTGGTCGGCACCGGCGCGCGAGAGCGCCAGCACGCCGACCTGCCCGAGCGGCACGCCCGCCGTCACGAGCTCCTGCACGTGCCGGACCAGGCGCGCGGTGCGGTCCACCTCGTTCGCGCAGCGCACCCACACCGGCGACGGTCCCTGCCGCTGCACCGGTGCGCACGTGTCGCCGGTCTGCTCGGTGCCGTCGACGTCCGGGAAGGTCTCCCCCGCGACCAGCGTCGACGCCAGCTGCAGCACCTGCGCGGTGCTGCGGTGGTGCACGTCGAGCACGGTGGTGCGGGCGCCGACGTCGATGCCCGCCTCGTCGAGGGCGAACCCGCCCGGGTACACGGTCTGCTGCCCGTCGCCGACCAGCGTCAGCCCGTCCGGCGCGTCGCCCACGAGCCCGTGCAGCAGGCGCAGCGCGACGGTCGACAGGTCCTGCACCTCGTCGACCACGACGGCGGCGTACCGGCCCGGCTCCGGGCGGGCCGCGAGCTCGGCCTGCGCGAGCGCCACCTGGTCCGCGAGGTCGTGCACGCCCCGGTCCGCCAGACCGCGCGCGTAGGCCTCGTGCAGGTCCCACACCACGCGGCGGGCCGGTCCGTCGAGCTGGTGGCGCCGGCCACGGCGCGGCAGCATCGCGTACTGCTCGAACCGCGTCAGCCCGCGGCCCTTGATGACGTGCGTGACCTCGTCGTGCCAGTAGACCTGGTCGTGGTCCTCGTCGTCGATGACGCTGCCCGCGCCGACCTGCCCCCAGGCGGTGGTCCACGCGGCGGTGATGAGGGACGCGTCGATGCGGCACGCGACGCCACGCTCGGCCAGCACGCGCGCGGCGACCTCGTGCACGCCCGCGACCTCGACCGCGTCGGCGACGTCGGGCGCCAGCCGGGCCAGCAGGGGGCGCAGCGTCGCGGGGAGCGTGCGCGTGTACGTGGTCAGCAGGACCGCCCCCTGCCGGGCGCGCGCCAGGTACGCGGCGCGGTGCAGCGCCACGACCGTCTTGCCGGTGCCCACGGCGCCGCGGATCCGCGACGGACCGTTGCACGAGCGGCGCACCGCGTGCGCCTGCGCGGGGTCGAGCCAGGTCATCCACGGCTCGACGTCGACCACCTCGGGCACGGCGGCTGCGGCACCCGTCACCGGCGCCGCCGGGGGCGCGGGGACCACGACCTCCGCCGCCGGCTCGGGACGCGGGGCGGGCAGCGCCGGGTCGCCGCCCGGACGGGCGGTGGTGGCCAGCAGGTGGTCCCGCAGGGCGGTGGTCTGGGCGGCCGTCAGCCGGCGGCCCCGCGACTCGA
Organism: Cellulomonas sp. SLBN-39; assembly: GCF_006715865.1. NCBI lineage: Bacteria > Bacillati > Actinomycetota > Actinomycetes > Micrococcales > Cellulomonadaceae > Cellulomonas > Cellulomonas sp. SLBN-39. The sequence goes on from NZ_VFOA01000001.1 coordinate 1,214,271, forward strand.
CGACGCGGACCACGTCGCGCTCGCCGACCACGCGGACGGGGCCGACGCGCTCGTCGACGCCCTCGCGCCCCACGACGACCGCGAGCGCCTGGACCTCGCCGGGCGCGAGACCCAGCTCCGCCAGCTCGGCCTCGGTGCGGTAGGCGCGGTCGGCCAGCGAGAACAGCTCGTCGGTGACGTCGGGCGTGACCCCCTCGTCGCCGACCGGCCAGGTGGTCGTGGCGACGACGTGGACGCCTGCGGGCCCGACGACGGTCACGGCGGGCCGTGCGCGGCGCGAGCCGCCGGGCGCGTCGGGCACGACGTGGTGGCCGCGGGCGGCGAGCGGTGCCACGACGCCCAGCAGCCGCTGCTGGGCGGCCGCGCCGGCCCAGGCCTGCACGGCAGCCGCGGCACGGCTGCGGCGGTCGGTGGAGCGCGCGGGCGGCGCCTGCGGCCCGGGCCCGCCGGTGCCGGGCACGTCGCTCCCGGGCGCGTCGACGGGCCGGGCGTCCACGGCGGTGGCGTCCGGTGCTGTGCTGTCCCCTGCGGGCATGTGGTGGTCCTCCCGCGCCACCCATCGGCCGGGGCGGGTGACCTGTGAGCGCTCGCGCCGTGGCGCTGCGCGCGACGCCACGGGCGGCGTCGGTCAGCGGCCGGTCGGAGGCCTGTCGGGGGCCGGTCAGGACCCGGTCAGGTCAGGGGCCGGCCGGCGGGTCGACGTGGGGCGCGACGGACGGCGTGCTGGGCGGCGCGGCGTCCTCCGCCGCCGCGGCGGCGCGCCCGCGACGGCCGAGCGGGCCGGGGACCCCGCCGAACCGGGGTGCGGCGACGACCGCGGGGACCATGAGCAGCGCGGGCACGAGGAACGCGGGACCGAGGCCCGTCGTCTCGGACAGCAGTCCCAGGACGACCGCGCCGAGCGTGGCGCCGACGTAGTTGAACAGGTTGATGCGTGCGACGACCTGGTCGAGGCGCTCGGGCGCGAGCTCGCCGGCGGCGGAGAACGCGAGCGGCACGAGCGAGCCGGTGCCGACGCCGGTGAGCGCGAACCCGACCACCGCGACCGTCGGGCTGGGCACGAGGGCCACGAGCAGCAGGCCCACGACGCCGACGCTCGCGCACGCCGCGACCACGGCGGCGCGGCCGACGCGGCGCACCAGCGGGTCGCCGAGCAGGCGGGTCACGAGGACCGCGGCCTGGTAGGCCGCGTACCCGAGGGGCGCGACCGCCCCGGGGGCCACGAGCGTGTCGTGCAGGTAGACGGTGCTCCAGCTGGACACGGCGGAGTCCGCGACGAAGGCGATGGCGACCATGGCGCCGAACAGCCAGATACCGGCGCGCGGCAGCGGGGGCGGGGCAGGTGCACCGGCGGCGCCGGGCGCTGCGGCGTCGGACGTCGCCTCCGCCGCGGCGACGGGCGTGGTCTGGGCGGTCGTGAGCAGCGACGTGCGGGCGGCGAGCGCGACGCCCGCGGCCACCGCGGCGGCGACGAGCAGGGCCGTGATCGCCCCGCGCTCGGTGCCGAGCCGCGTCAGCCCGGACTGCGTGAGCGCGGCGGTGATCGCCGCCGCGGTCAGGCACGCGAACAGCGTCGACATGATCGACCGCCCGACGGCCCGCTGGAGCGCGACGCCCTGCATGTTGCCCGCCGCGTCGACCATGCCGAGCCCGAGCGAGAACACCGTGAACGCGGCGACCAGCGGCGGCACGGACGTCGCGGTGGTGACCAGGCCGAGGCCGACGGCCTGGGCGAGCAGCCCCGCCACGAGCGCGAGCCGGCTGGCCCGTCGGGTCGCGATCCGCTCCGCCAGCACCGAGCCCGCGGCCGCGAGCAGCGCGCCCATCAGCAGGACCAGCGAGATCGTCGCGTCGTCGATGCCGGTGCGCAGCTTGAGCCCGGGCAGCGCGGTGACGACCGTCGCGTACCCGAAGCCCTGCGCCGCGTACGAGGCGCCGACGGCCACGCGGGCGCGCACGGTCGCGACCCCGGACGTCGTGGTGGTCGTGCTGGCGTCGGTCATCGCGGGAGAACCCCCTGGTGCGCGCGGGACGGGTGCCCTGCGGAGGCTACGGGCGGCGGCGCCCGTGCGGGAGGGGTTCGCAGGTCTCGTTACGTGCCGGACCCCTGACCAGGTCGGCCCGTCACGTGCCGGACACGTGGCGCGCGGGCCCGGTGACGCGCGTCTCGGGCGCGACCGCTCACGCCCGGGCCCCCGCGGCCGATGGCACGACCGGGAGGTGCCATGACCGAGCAGTGGTTCACGGCGATGCACCCGGTCCAGGACCGGGCACGGGAGGCCGCGCGTCGGCACGCGCTGGAGTCGGGCGCGGTCGTCGACGCCTCCGTGGTGCGTCGCGGCGAGACGGAGCGGCGCATCTGGTCGGCCCGCATGGACGACGAGCGCGGTGTCGACGCCGTCCTCGCCGGGCTGCGCGCCGACGGGTGGCTCACGGTCACCGGCGTCGCCTGGCCCGGGCGTCCGCTCGGCCTGCTCGACCGCGTGCTGGTCGGCCCCGGCGGTGTCGTCGTCCTCGAGGTCGACGGCCCCGCCACGCCCCCGCGCCGCGCGTTCCGCCGGACCGGCCGTGCCCGCACCCCGGACGTGCGCGAGCGCGCAGCAGCCGCGGCGGGTGCGATCAGCGCCGTGCTCGCGCCCGCGCACCGCACCGCCGTGCGTGCCCTCGTGTGCCGCACCGAGCACCTCACCGACCCGGCCCTGCCGGGCGGCACCGCCGCGGACGCCGCCGGCACGCCGGTCGTGCACCGCGCGCAGCTCGCCGACCACCTGCTGGCGCTGCCCGGCCGGCTCACCGCGGCCGAGGTCGAGGGCCTCGCGGCCCTGCTCGCCACCCGCCAGGGCGCGCAGGTGCCCGACGTCGTGACGACCGCGGCGTTCGCGGTGCCGGGCCCGTGGCGGCGCTGGCGGCTGGCCCGCCACCGTGCGCGGACCGAGCGGCTGGCGTGGCGGCAGGAGCGCCGCGGCCCCCTCCCGGTGGTGCTGGGCGTCGCCGGCACGCTGACGGTGGCGGCCGCGCTCATGGCCCCGCTGGCCGGTCTGGCCGGCTGACCCCCGGGCTCCCGCGCGGTCGTCCGCCCCCGCGCGCGGGTCCCAGCGCGGATACTTCGTGCCTGTGACCTCCCCCTCCGCACCGTCACCCGTCCGCCCCTCCCCCGCGGCGCGCACGCTCGTCGTCGTCCTCGCCGTGCTCGGCCTGGCCGCCTGCGACCCGGCGCTGGGCGCCACGAGCACCGGGTCGGACCCCACCGGTGCCGCCGGCAGCGCGCTCGCTGCGGCCCGGGACCTCACCGTCAAGGGCCGCGCCCCCATGACGGGGTACGACCGCGAGCTGTTCTCGTACGGCTCGGTCGACGTCGACGAGAACGGCTGCGACGCCCGCAACGACGTCCTCGCGCGCGACCTCGACGACGTGACGTACAAGGCCGGCACCCGGGACTGCGTGGTCGCCTCGGGCACCCTGCAGGACCCGTACTCCGGCGAGGAGATCGCCTTCACGCGGGGGCAGGACACGTCGAGCGCGGTGCAGATCGACCACGTCGTCGCGCTGGCGGACGCGTGGCAGAAGGGCGCCCAGCAGTGGGACGAGGCGACGCGGGAGGCGTTCGGCAACGACCCGATGAACCTGGTCGCCGTCGACGGGCCGCTGAACAACGCCAAGGGCTCGGGCGACACGGCGACGTGGCTGCCGCCCAACCGCGCGGCCCGCTGCGGGTACGTGGCGCGGCAGGTCGCGGTGAAGCAGACCTACGACGTGTGGGTGACGGCCGCCGAGCAGGACGCGATGGTCGAGGTGCTGAGCACGTGCCCGGACGAGCCGCTGCCGACGTCGGACGCGTCGTGGTGGCCGGAGGGTGCGGACGCGGACGCCGCGCCGGCGGAGGACGACGTGCACTACGCGACGTGCGCCGACGCCCGTGCGGCAGGAGCGGCGCCGCTGCACGAGGGCGAGCCCGGCTACCGGGCCGAGATGGACGGCGACGGCGACGGCACCGCCTGCGAGTAGCCCGGCCGGCCCGGTCGCGGCGGGGACCACCCTGCCGCGACCGGCGTTCAGCCCAGGAGACGGGCGATGACGCGCGCGGCGGCGCGCGGGGAGAGCCGCTCGGACCGGGTCAGACGCCCCTCGAGGGCGGCGACGTTGAGCACGGAGATCACGGCGAGCGCGGTGTCGTAGTCGTCCTGCGTGGTGCCGGGCTCGGCGGCGGCGCCCTGCCGGGCGCGGCGGACCTCGGCGACCTGGTCGGCGAGCACCTCGTGCGAGCGCACGTGCAGCTCGGCGAGGTCGCTCGACGCGTCGGGGTGGCGCAGGCCGTAGGCGAGGAACTCCAGGGAGAGCAGGACGCGGGGGTCGTCCTGGGTGCCGCAGAGCCAGTCGGTGACGGCGTCCTGGTCGACGCCGTCGACGCTCACCCCCGGGATGGTGGCGTCGGGGGCGTCGATGCTCAGGTCGAGCTGCTCGCGGGCCAGGGCGAGGAACACCTCCTCCTTGGAGGCGAAGTGCGCGTACAGGGCGCCCTTGGTGTACCCGGCGGCGGCGGCGATGTCGCCGACGGACGCGCCCTCGTACCCCTTCTCGGCGATGACGCGGGCGGCGGCCGCCAGCAGGTCGGCGCGGGTCCGCTCGACCTTCGCGCGGCGGCGCTCGTCGGCGCGCGGGCCGCCGGTGGCGCGCGTGACGCCCTCGGACGCCTCGGCGAGCCCGCGGGACGCCTCGCGCAGGCTCGCGGCGATGGTCTCGGAGACCTCGGGGACGACCTGGCGGGCCTGCTCGCCGAGCAGCCGGGTGAGCTGGGCGGTCGCGTCCGCGAGCGCCCGGGTCGCGGCGCTGAGGGACTCGTCGGTGTCGCGGGCCATGCGCCGAGCCTAGCCGAGGCCCATACCGCCCGGTACCCGACCCCGTACCGATCGGAACATCCCTCTTGATACCTACCGGTATGCAGGACTACGGTCGATCGCGTACCGGTCGGAACTTCCAGGAGGTGGGACATGGGCACGGACGACGTGCTCACCGTCCGCGGGCTGCGCAAGCGGTACCGGGGGCGGCAGGGCGTGCAGGCCAACGACGGCATCGACCTCGACGTCGCCGCGGGGCAGGTCGTCGGGCTGCTAGGCCACAACGGCGCCGGCAAGTCCACGCTCGTGCACCAGGTGGTGGGCATCGTGCGGCCCGACTCCGGCAGCATCACGCTCGACGGCGTCGACGCCGTGGCCCGCCCCGACCTCGCGCGCCGCGCCGCGACCGTGCAGGCCCAGGCCAACGTGCCGATCACCGGCCTGACCCCCCGGCGCGCGATCGAGCTGGTCGGGCGGATCCGACGCGGCGACCGCGCCACCGTGCGCCGCCGGACCGAGGAGCTGCTCGACGCCCTCGACCTGGGCCCCTGGGCGGACACCCCGGCGGAGAAGGTCTCCGGCGGCATCGCGCGCCTGACCGCCTTCGCCATGACCGCCGTGCAGCCCGGCCGGCTGGTGGTCCTCGACGAGCCCACCAACGACGTCGACCCCGTGCGCCGGCGCCTGCTGTGGCAGCAGATCCGGGGCCTGGCCGACGCCGGGCACGGCGTCCTGCTGGTCACGCACAACGTCCGCGAGGCCGAACGGGTCGTCGACCACCTCGCGATCCTCGACCGCGGCGTCGTCCTCGCCTCCGACACCCCCGCCGGCCTCACCGCGTCGCTGCGCGGGTCGCTGACCGTCGAGGTCGACGTCGCGCCCGGCACCGTGCTGACCTGGCACCCCGCCGTCCGGGTCACCAGCACCGGCCGCCTGCGGGAGGCCGGCACCGTGCCCGCGGCCCGCGCCGCCGACGTCGTGGCGTGGGCGCAGGCCGAGGTCGACGCCGGGCGGCTCGAGCGGTACGCCCTGACGCCCGCGTCGCTCGAGGACGTCTACGTCGCGCTCGTCGGCGACGAGCGCCGCGCCGACCACCACGACCCTGCCGACCCGTCGCGCCCCGCACCGCAGGAGGACGCCGCATGAGCACCCTGACGCCCACCGCCGCACCCCCGCGCACCGCCACGCACCGCCCGGGGTGGGACGCGGTGCAGCAGACCGGCCTGCTCGTGCAGTGGCAGCTGCGCCGGCAGGCCCAGTTCCTGCCCCTCATGGTCGTCGTGCAGGTGTTCCTCGCCGTCACCACCGTCATCGGGTACGGGCTGCTCGTCGGCGACCCCGACCCGCGCACGGCCCTCTACCTGGCCACCGGCGCGCCGACCATCACGCTCGTGACCATCGGGCTCGTCGTGACCCCGCAGCTGCTGTCGCAGGCGCGGGTGGAGGGCAGCCTCGACTGGATGCGCACCCTGCCCGTGCCGCGCAGCGCGTTCCTCGTCGCAGACCTCACCGTGTGGACGCTGCTCGCGCTGCCCGGCATGGTCCTGGGCGTCGTCACCGGCGCCCTGCGGTTCGACCTGACCCTGACGCCCGCGTGGTGGGTCGTCCCCGCGTCCGTGCTCGTCTCCCTGACCGCCGCCGCGGTGGGGTACGCCATGGCGTCGCTGCTGGCGCCGGCCCTGGCGCAGCTGCTCACGCAGGCGCTGGTGTTCGTCGTGCTGCTGTTCTCGCCCGTGTCCTACCCGGCCGAGCGCATGCCCGACTGGCTGGCGCAGGCCCACCGGTGGCTGCCGATCGAGCCGATGGCCCAGCTCGTGCGCGCCGGCCTCGCGCCCGAGGAGTTCACGATGCCGGGCCGGTCCCTGGTCGTGCTCCTCGTGTGGTGCGCGGCCTCCGTGACGGGCGCGACCCTGGCCCTGCGCCGCCGCGCCTGACGGCCCGTAGGGGCGTCAGGCAGCGACGGCCGCACCGCCGGCACCCCGGGTGCGGGACGCACGACGCGTCCCGCACCCGGGTGGCGCCCGGTCAGGCGCTCCCGTACGCCTCGTACGTCGTGCCCGCCTCCATGACCTCGTAGAACGTCGCGTCGAACGTGCCCGTGCCGTCCGCCGCGAGCTCGTCGACCCACCCGCGGGCCGCGCCCACGACGGTGCCGTCCGTGTCCCGGGCGAGGACGACGACCTGCACGTAGACCATCTCGGGGTCGACACCCGTCGCGGTCACCGCGCCGGTCACGGTCGTGGAGTAGTCGTCCGAGGTCGCCGCGAGGTCCGACGTCGAGACGGCGGGCAGGTCGGTCGCGTACCGGGCCTCGGCGACGTCGGGCAGCACGACCTCGACGCGGTCCACCGGGGTGTCCCCGACCTCGTAGATGACGCCGGTCAGCGCCGACACGCCCGACGACGCCGACGAGTACGCGTCGTCGGTGGCCAGCACGGTGCCGTCGGCGGCGAGCGCCTGGATCTCGAGCACCGAGTACGGGAACGAGTGCTCCGGGTTCGGGTTGTCGATCACGACCGCGTACCACCACGACGTCTCGTCGTAGACCTCCTGGCCGAACGCGACCTCGACGACCTCGACCGGCTCGGCGGGCGGCCCGTCCGGCGTCGGGTCCGTCAGCGCGGGGTAGTCGTACGGGTCGACGTCGGAGCCGGCGCCCGACCAGCCCTGGGTGAAGCCGTCGACGAAGTCCTGGCGGATCCCGGCGTAGGCCACGTGCGTCACGCCGACCACGAGCAGCGCGACCAGCGAGACCGCGACCGCGGCGACCGCGACGCCCTTGCCTCCGCGGGTGCCGCGCACGGCGCCGACGAGCGCGGGGATGCCGACGGCGAGCGCCACGAGGGCCAGCAGCGCACCCACGTACTGCAGGAACGGGATCCACGACGGCAGCAGCCCGAGCACCGCAAGGACCAGCGCGGTGATCGCCAGCCCGGCGCGCGGGCCGGACCGCGGGGCCGGCGCACCGGCGTACCCGGGCGGCGGCGCGGCGTAGGGGCCCGCGGTCGGCGCGCCGTACGGAGCCGAGGGCGCGCCGGGGGTCGGGGTGCCGTACGGGGCCGGGACGGGCGGGACCCCGGCGACGGCCGGGGGCAGGAACCCGCCGGGCGGGGTGGGGGGCGTGGCAGGCGCCGCGGGGCCGGGCGGCGGCACGGGGGCCGACGGCGCGACGACAGGCTCGGGCTGCGGTGCGGGGGCGGCGGCGGGCGGGCCGTACGGCGACGGCATCGAGCACAGGCCCGGGGTGCCGAAGGGCGGGGGTGCGGCAGGGCCGTCGTCCGGGGTCCCCGGGGGCGGCGGCGGGACCGCCGGGGCCGGGGGCTGCTCGGGCGAGCCCGGCTCAGGGGTGCTCACGGACAGGGCTCCTCGCGCTGGGGGTGCCGCGGTCGACGTGCCGACGGCCCGCACAGGGTGCCAGCCGCCGACGCCCCGGCACCGCCGCCGTCCACAGCACCACCCGGCCCCGGGCGGCGTGTCGGGGTCGACACGCCGCCCGATCACCCGAACGTGCGTCCAGCTTCCGAGCCTCGTCACGTCACCGCGTGACGCGCTCAGCCCGTCGTGCGGTCGCGCGAGAGCCGCTCCTCGGGGTCGGCGCACCGCTGCGCGGGCACACCCTGCCCGTCCCGCGCGGGCACGTCCCAGCGCGGGTCGGCCGGGTCGTCGTCCCACGGCGTCGCCCCGGGGTCGGCGCGCACCGCGTCGACGTCGGGCACCACCGTGTCGAGCACGGCCGAGCCCTGCGCGGGGCCCTCGAGGACGAACGTCTCCGGGGTGTCCCCGCCGGTGACGGGCGCGAGGTCGAGCCTCTTCTGCGCCCGCACGTACGCGGGCACGAGCAGCACGACGGCGCCGATCCACGCCAGCGGGTTGCCCCACACCACGCCGTCGTAGCCGTACGCGGCACCGAGCACGACGGCGGCGCCGACGCGGCACACCAGCTCGACCACGCCCGTCGCGGTCGGCACCACCGTGTGCCCGAGCCCCTGCAGGGCGCCGCGCAGCACGAACAGCACGCCGAGCACCACGTAGAGCGCGCCGTTGACGAGCAGGAAGTGCGCGGCCATGCCGACCACCCGCTCCTCGCCCGGGCCCACGAACGCCGAGACGATGGGTGCACCGGCGGCGACGAGCACGGCCCCGAGCAGCACCGAGCCGCCGACCGCGATCCACGACGCCTGCACGACACCGGCGCGGATCCGGTCCGGGCGCCCGCCGCCGTGGTTCTGCGCGACGAACATCGACACCGCCAGCCCGAGGGACGCGAGCAGCGCGACCGCCAGCCCGTCCACGCGCGCCGCCGTGGTGTACGCGGCGACGGCGTCGGAGCCGAGCTCGTTGAGCCGCACCTGCACGGCCAGCGTGCCGATCGCGATGATCGACGCCTGGAACCCCATCGGCAGGCCCAGGTGCAGGTGGCGGCCCAGGTCGGCGCGCGCGGCCCGCCAGTCGCCGCGCCGCACGTGCAGCACGGGCACGCGCCGGCGCACGTACTCCAGGCACAGCACCACGGAGACCGCCTGGGAGACGATCGTCGCGAGCGCCGCCCCGGCCACGCCCATGCCGAGCCACGGCACGGCGACCACGACGAGGACGACGTTGAGCACGCACGCGAGCGTGAGGAAGATCAGCGGCGTGCGGGAGTCCCCGATCGCACGGACGACCGCCGACAGGTAGTTGAAGAACATGATCGCGCTGGCGCCGAGGAAGCTGACCACCGCGAACGTCGTGGCCATCGGCAGCAGCTCAGCCGGGGTCTGCAGCGCGCGCAGCGCGGGCCCGGCGAGCAGCGGCGCGGCCACGGTCAGCACGACGCTCGTCGCGGCCGTGAGCATGGTGCCCGCGGCCACCGAGCGGCGGACCCCGTCGAGGTCGCCCGCGCCGAAGGCCTGCGCCGTCGGGATGGCGAAGCCCGAGGTCATGCCCCACGCGAAGCCGAGGAGCAGGAACAGCAGGGACCCCGTCGCGCCGACCGCCGCGAGGGCGTCGACGCCGAGGACGCGGCCCACGACGATCGCGTCGGCGACGTGGTAGAGCTGCTGGACGACGTTGCCGACCAGCAGGGGGACGGCGAAGAGCAGGATGACGTGCCAGGGGCGACCGGCGGTGAGGACCTTGGGCATGACGGGGGTCTCCGGAATCGGAGGGACGGGGCTGGGGGTGTCGCGGTGGCCGGTCGTGCCGGTCGCGGCTGCCCTCGATCGTATCGATACGACACAGGGCGGAGTGAAGTCCTTTCCGCCGGTCGGTGGATGCCCAGTGCGTCACACCCAGCCCGTCGCGCCGGACGCTCCGCGGGTCGCGGCGCAGGCCCCGGCGGGGCGGCCGGGCTCGGACGGGTGACGTGCGCGCCGCACGCGTGTGATCACCCGGCCCCGATCCTCCAGACGCCGGGGTCGTCGGCCGATCCCCGAGGCATGGTGATGAGGGAGACGGACGGCACCGACGGGCGCGCACCCCGGCACGCCCGCACCCCGGAGCACGAGGCCGGCGCACCGGCCGGTCCCCTCACCACGTCGGCCCCCGCACCGTCCACGTCGACGGGCGACCCCCGCCCCGCCGCCACCCTCCCCACCCCCGGCGGCGCGCCGGACGACGACGCGTCCCAGCTCGTGGCCGAGATCCTCGACACCCTCGCCGACGACGGCTGGACGATGCTGCACGACCTCACGTGGCCCGACCGCCCCCACGCCGTCATCGACCACGTGGCCGTGGGCCCCGCGGGCATCGTCGTCGTGGCGTCACGGCACGGCGCCATGACCTCCCGCCTGCTGCGCGAGAGCGGCTACGGGAGGTCCGCCGCCGTCGAGCGCGTCGCGCAGGCCGCCGCCGCGATCACCGCGACCCTGCCGCCCCGGCACCGGTCCGCCGTCCGCGCCGTGCTGTGCGCCTCCACCGGCCCGATGCCCGTCGTCATCAACGGCGTGCCCGTCGTCTCCGCCCACCGCCTGCCCGAGCTGCTGCACGTGCTGCCGCCGCGCCTGTCCCCGTTCGGCGTGCGCGACGCCCTGCGCGTGGTCCGCACCGCGTCGTCGTCGGGCGGACGCCGCCCCTGGTGGTCGCTGGGCACGGAGCCCGGCGAGGGCGCCGACCTGCCCGGCGACCCGACGGACTGACCGGGGTCACGCGCACTGGCCGGCACGCACGCCGGAGACCACCACGTCGCCGAGCGCCGGTGCGCGGTCGTTGCCCGTGCACACCAGGTCGTCCGCGACCCGCAGCGCGTCCAGCACCACCGCCGGTCCCGTGCCGTCCAGCACGCGGACGGTCCCGGCGACCCGTACCGGGTTCACCGTCGACCCCGGCGCGCACCGCCCGTCCAGCGCCCGCCCGCCCAGCCGCAGGGCCTCCGGCCCGCCGCGCGCACCCCGGACCTCGAGGTCCGTCCCCACCGCGGACGCGCACACCTCGCCCCCACGCACGTCGACCAGCCGCACGCCGGCGGCGAACGTCGACGCGACGAACGACGGCCGCGCGTCGCGCACCTGCACCCAGCCGCCGACCCACGTGCCCCGCAGGTGGGCGCCGGCGATGTGCTCGCCGTCGGTCCCCCGCACGTCGACCGCCCCGAAGAGGCGCGAGCGCCAGACCCCGAACGCGCCGATCCGGCCCTCCACGTCGCCGCGCACCGTCGAGTCCTCCACCGCGACCGTGCCGGCGCCGTCCATCCGCAGGTCGCCGACGACCTCGACGTGCCGCAGCACCACCAGGCCGCTGCGGGCCAGGACGACGTCGCCGCCGACGTGCGCGTCCTCGAGCTGCAACCAGCTGACGGACGGCGCCACGTGCACGTCGCCGTCGACCCGCAGCCGGGTGAGCGTGACGTCCTCGACGCCGGTGAGCACGTGCACGTCGCCGCGCACGACCAGCCCGGGCGCGACGCACCCCTGCGCGACCACCACGTCGCCCGGCGCGGGCGAGACCGGGGCGACGCCCTGCTCGCAGACCTGCGTGGGCGCGGCCGACGCGGCACCCTGCCCCGCCGCGACGAGCAGCAGGGCCAGGGCGACGCCCGCCGCGCGACGGGCGCCCCGCGCGCTCATGCGCACTGCCCCGACCGGGTGCCCTGCACGACGGTGCGCACCACCGTGGGCGGCGGTGCGGAGCCCTCGCACCCCAGGTCGCCCGCGACGACCAGGTCGGCGACCGTGACCGGTGCCGCGTTCTCCCGCAGCCGCACCGAGCCGCCGACCGTGGCGGGGGTCTGCGCCGGACCGGGCACGCACCGGCCCAGGTGCACCGGGCCGCCCAGCCGGACCGGCCCCTGGGCCCGCTGGACGAGGACGGACGCGCCCGTGCGGGTGCCGCACACCTCCGCGAGCACCGGGCGGGTGAGGGTCGTCCCCTGCGCGAGGGTCGACCCGAGGAGCCGCGGCTGCCCGCCCACCAGGGAGACCCAGCCGCCGAACCACGACCCCCGCAGCCACAGGTCGGCCGACGGTGCGCGCGTCGGGGCGTCGAGCCGCACCGGCCCGTGCACGACCGACCGCACGACCCACAGCGCGCGCCCCACCGTCCCGCGCAGCTCGCCGTCGAGCACGACGCGCTCCAGGTAGGCGTTGCCGGGGGCGTCGAGCGTGACGTCGGCCCCGACCTGCGCCCCCACCACCGAGACGTCGGTGCCGCGCCCCAGGTGCACGGACCCGCCGACCACGACGTCCTGCAGCGCGGCCCACCCCACGTCGGGGGCCACACGCACGTCGCCGTCCACCCGGGTGCCGACCGCCTCGCACCCGGCACCGAGCAGGAGGTCGCCGGCGACGGCCGGCGGGGGTGGTGCGCCGGCGGAGCACACGACGTCGGCACCTGCCGCCCGGGGCGGAACCGCCGTCGCCGGCCCGCCGCCGAGGAGCACGACCGCCACCACGGTCGCGCACGCGACCACCCGGTGCCGTGCTCTCGTCGTCGCCCTCGGTCGCACGTCGCCCCCCCCTGCGTCGCGTCCGTCGCGGCCCATCGTCACGCCTCGACGACGACCACGCGACAAGGACGGGCGACCTGGTCGGGCAGGGGCGGCCTCAGGGAGTCCGCTCGCCCGGGGCGGTCACCCGCATGAGCCGCACGCTGTCGGGCAGGGCGTCGACGTCGCCGGGCGCCGGCCACGGCAGGGCCTTCGACGGCCAGCGCGAGGACCGGTAGTCCGCCAGCACCGCGTCGAACGCCTGCACCGCACCCAGGGAGTCCTCCGTGAACGCGTGGCCCAGGCGCACCTCGTCCCAGTACTCCTGCCATGACGAGAACAGCGTGAACGCGACGTCGCCGGCACGCTCCACGTGGGACCACGCCTGGTCCTCCGTGAGGTACCCGGCCATCCACGCGAGCCGCGCGAACGCCACGGTGAGCATGACGTCCTTGGCCCACAGCAGGCGGGCCGGCGCGTCCGGGTCGGCCGGCACGCCCCGGGCCGCGACCTCATCACGCGTCAGCCCGGTCAGCGCGCTGACCCGCGTGAGCACCTCGTCCCGGCTGGGCCCGCCGAGGGCGTCGACGAACGGCAGGCTGACGCTGCGGTCGAGGAACGCCCGGCCCAGGGCGTCGAGCGCGGCGTCCGTGCCGGCGACCTTGTGGTCGCGGTCCATGGCGCCGCGCAGGGCCGCCGTGCGGTGCAGCGGCAGCGTCAGGTACGGACCACGGCCGCGGGGCGGCACGGGCACGCGCCCGGCCAGGCGCACCTCGCACGGCCAGTGCTCCAGCGAGTGGTTCCAGGCGCCGATCTGGTAGTCCGCGAGCGCGTCGAGGGCCAGCAGCTGCTGCTGGCGCAGCGTCAGGGGCGGGACCCGGCCGGCGCGCAGGTAGTGCTGCTGCTCGCGCCGCGGCAGCGCCCAGTCCGCGACGCCGACGACCGTGCGCACCGCCGCCGCGAGCAGCGCCACGAGCACGAGCGCGGCGAGCAGGAACCCGGGGTCGGCGAGCCCGTCGGGCGCGACGAGCGGCAGCACCCACGGCTCGGCGACCAGCACCGCGAGCACGAGCAGCACCGCGACGACGACGGCGCCGAGCGTGCGCGCCCGGTCGGCGGGGGTGCCGCGGCGGGCCTCGCGCACGCGCCGTCCGCTGCCCGGGTGCACGCCCACGGGGAAGGCACGGTCCCCGGGGTGGTTCTGCAGCAGCACGCGGCGATCGTAGTCACCGCACGTCACGGGCCGGTCCGGGCGGCCGGCACGACCGCGGTCGTCCGGGCCGGGCGTCCGGTCAGTCCGCGGGCGGGTCCGTCAGGGCGCGCAGGGCGGCGTCGACGGTGCGGTCGCGGCGGGTGCGGGCGGTGTGCAGCTCGACGACGTCGGCCGCCAGGTCGCGCGGGACGTCGCCGTGCAGGGTGCCGACGGAGAAGGTCTCGCCCGCCGCGACGGACGCGAGCACCTGCGTGAGCAGCGCGCCGAGCATCGCCGGCAGAGGCACGGCCACGCCGCCGTCGTGCGCGACCCAGCGGTCCACGACGCCCGTCCCACCGGCCGCGAGCACGGCGGCGGCCTGCCGGCGCTCGGGCTCGGTGACGAGGATCGTGCGGGTGCGGGTGGTGCTCGGAGCGGGCATGGTCGCCTCCTTCATGGGCGGACCTCCAGGGTGCGCCCGGGCGGGGCGGGCGGCCAACACCTTTCGTCGCCGTCGTGCGGCGTGGCGGGCCGCGGCGGGCCCGTGGTGCGGCGCACGTGTGCGAACGTGGACGGGCCTCAAGCACGGGGCCTGGCGGGACGATCGAGAACGGGTGAGCGTGCCGAGCGACGACCTTCCGCGGTCCCCGACGGGCCGGGTGCCGCAGTGGGTGCGCGACGAGGCCACCGGGCAGGCCGTGCCGGTCGGCTGGAGCGCGCCACCACCACCGCAGCGCCGGGACGGGCTCGGTGCGGCCGCGCGGGCCATGATCGCCGTGGTCGTCGTCGCGCTCGTCGGCGTCGTCGGTGTCACCCTCGCCCCGGGGGTGCTGACCGCCGCGGGCGTGACGGTGCGGGGCATCAACGCCCCGCGGATCCCGGCCCCGACGCCCGCGCTGGTGGCCCTCGGCGACGAGGCGTTCCTCACCGACGCGGGCCGTGACCTGCTGTACCTGTCCCGGGCCGAGCTGCTCGGCGCCGCGGACTTCGCCGGCCGGTGCGACGACCGGGGCTGGCTCGGAGCGTCCGCGACGCCCCGGGCCGACGGCACGGTCGGGTGCTACTGGCCCGACGACGGCAGCATCGTCGTCTACCGCCCGGACGACGAGCGGCTGCACGGCTCGGTCGTCGAGACCGTCGCGCACGAGGTGCTGCACGCGGCGTGGGACACGCTGACCCGCGACGAGCAGGCCGTCGCGACCGCGCTGCTGGCCGTGGAGGTCGCGGCCCTCGACCCCGCCGACCCGGTGCACGAGCAGATCGCCGGGTCCGTCGGCGACCACCCCGAGGCGACGGCCACCGAGCACTTCGCGTACCTGGGCACGCAGGTGTGGCGCGACGGCGGGCTCGACCCGCAGCTGGAGCGGATCTACGCCCGGTTCGTCGCGGACCGGGCCGCGCTCGTCGGGGTGCACACCGCCTGGACGGGACGGCTCGACGACCTCGAGGCCGAGATCACGGCCGCGCAGGAGTCGTTCGAGCAGCGGTACACCGCCGACGCGCAGACCCGCGCGCAGCACGCCGCCGACACCGCGACCGTCCAGGCGTACCGCGAGCTCCTCGACGCCAAGGACGCCGAGGTCGCGGCCCTCGCGCCCGCGCAGCGCGAGCGCGTGCTGCTCTCGTGGACGTGGCACGACGGCACCGAGCTGCCCATGGCCCCGGCCGCGACGACGCTCGCCGCCGCCCGCGCGCTGCTCGCCCGCGACGACGCCGACCTGGCCGCGCGCGCGGCGCCGCTCGCGGCGGCCGAGGCGGAGCTCGCCGCCGAGGAGACCCGCGTCACCGCGATGGTCGACGACTACAACGCCCTCATCACCCAGCTCGACCCGACGTCTCGCTAGCACGCACATGAGCCCTTCGGACGCAGAGTGCTGTGCATCACCTCATTAACTAGTACGGTTAATAACGTGCTCCCTGACAACAAGCGCCATGTCGTCACGGTGCGCCGACTGCTCGAGCGGACGCTCGGGTCCCGCGCCTCCGTGACCGAAGCAGCAGGCCGCGTCGAGGTACGGGCACCTGACGGCTCACTGGTCCGGCTCTTCCCGGTCGGCGCGGGAGCCGGGTACCCGCAGGACGTGCGACGCACACTCCCCCTCCTCGGCGACGTCCCCGCAGGAGACGTCGCCGTTCTCGTCGCGCGTCGCGCGTCGCCCGGCGCCCGCACACTGCTCGACGAGCACCGACTCAGCTGGGTCGACGAGGCCGGCAACGCCCGCGTCGCCGCCGGGCCACTCACGGTCGCGGTCGACGCACCCCCGCCGGTCGGGAGGTCTGCACCGGAGGGTGTGCGGTGGACGGATGCGTCCGGGGCGGTCGCCGAGCTCGTGCTGGGCGACGCCGTGCGCATCGGGACGGACTCCCCCGTCGACGCCGGGTCGTCGCTCGCCCGCAGGATCGGCACCACGCCACCGGTCGTCACCCGCGCCCTGCAGGGGTTCGACGCCGAAGGGTGGTGCCGCAGGTCCGGTGCGGCGCGGGGCCCGGGAGCGGTGCGCCACATCACTGATCCCGGCGCCATGCTGAGCGCGTGGGCCGCGTGGTGCACGACCCGTCGACGCACGTCGACCCTCGCACACACGCTCATGCCGGACGTCGACGCGTGGATCCAGGGCCTCGAAGCACAGTGGCCCGCCGGTCGGTGGGCCGTCACCGGTGAGGCCGCCGCCGCACACCGCGCCCCCTTCCTCTCGCGTGTCACCATCGTGGACATCTACCTGGCCCCGGACGCCTACGACGAGCACCTCGACGACCTCCTCGACGCCGCCCGGCTACGACCGGTCGACGCCGGGGGACGGGTGCGCGTCCTGCGCGCGGACCCGTACGTCCTCCGGCTCGTCGACCGCGACGGGTCCGCCCCTCCCCTCGTCCCGGACGTCCGCGTGTACGCCGACCTGCTCCGCACCGGCGTCCGCGGCGAGGAAGCCGCGACCGAGCTCCGCGACCGTCGGATCGGTTTCTGATGCGCACCTCCCGCTCACGCGCGCAGGCAGAACGGGCGCTCGGGCTCCTGCTGGCGCAGATCGACGGACGCCGCAGCGACTTCACGATCGTCGGCGGCCTCACCCCCCGCTCCTGGCACCCGTGGAGGATGCCCCCCACCAAGGCACGGTCGACGTGGACCTCGCCCTCGATCTCGCTCCCGTCTACGACCGGGACGAGCAGGACTTCGGCTGGCTGGAACGCGCCCTCGTCGCGGCGGGCTTCGCCCCGTCGGGCCAGGGTCGGGCGTGGCGCTGGACCATCCGTCAGGACGACGTCGACGTCCACCTGGACGTGCTCTGCGACGTGCTGGACAGCGCGGGCCAGGAGCTCGCCCTGCCCGGCACCCGGGTCGTGACGGCGATGAACCTGCCCGGACCGGCGGCGGCGCTCGGCGACGCGACCGAGCGGCCGCTGCGCATCGGCGTCGTCGACGACGCGACCATCCAGGTCCGCTACGCGGGTCTCGGCGGCTACCTCCTCGCCAAGGCGTCGGCGGTGGTCGGGAGACGGGCACCCAAGGACGCCTACGACCTGGCGTTCGTCGTCCTCCACAACCCCGGCGGTCCGACGGCAGCCGGCACGGCCGCGCGGAAGGCCCTGCCCGCGGACCGCTCGCACGACTTCGCGGCGACGTTCCGCGGGGCCCTGGCACGCCTCCTCGACGTCGACGGCAGCGACCTTCTCTCCTACGCCGAGCAACGCCGGCTCGACGGCGAGACGACAGATCCGCTGCTCATCCGGCAGGACGTCGCGGCGGCCGCCGACGCGTGCCTGACTGCCTTCGATGCGCAGGTCCGAGCCTGACGTCACGGGCTCGGCAACGTGTACCCGTACGTCGTGGGGGTCAGGGTGCCCGCGTCCGGGTCCCACGGGAGCACGCGCAGGTGGCCCGTGCCGGGGACGGCGGCGCCCGCCTCGTCGAGCACCACGCCCGCGAGGACGCCGAGCACGCACGCGTCCGGGTGGGCGCGGGCGTGCTCGACCTCCTCGTCGGTGACCAGCACGTGGTCGGCGGCGGTCTGCGTGCCGGTGGCCGTCAGGTAGCGGGTCTGCTGGCCGCGGGTGGCCACGGCGTCGTACGGCTGGGTGGTGCGCGTGTCCTCGACCTGCCACCCGTCGGCCACGAAGTGCTGCACGAGCCGCTCCCACGCGGCGTCCTCGACGGCCCGGCGCCGCGCGGGCGCCGGCTCACGCCCGCGGCCCGCCCGCACCCGGTCGGCCACCACCGCCGACGTGCGGTGCTCCGCCCACAGCGCCTCCAGGCCCACGAGCGCGTCCGGGCTGATCTGCAGCCCGCTCTCCATCGGCGTCCACACCCCCGCCGGCACCCGCGTCCGCAGCACGTCGAGCGGCAGCACGTCCTCCGCGCCCAGCACCGTGTCCCAGTCCACGAGCGCGTGGTACCGCACCCCGGCGCCGTCCCCGACGGGCAGCACGGCCACCGCCGAGCGGAACACCCCGCTCGCCACCACGCCCCGCGGCCCCGCGCCCTGCCGCAGCAGGAACGCCCGGTCCCCCGGGGCGATCCCCGCCGAGCGGCTGCCCGTCGACCACTGCGCCTTGTACAGCCGGCCGTGCGCCGTCGCCTCCGCCGCCGCGAGCACCCCGCCCTCCGACCACTCCCACCGGTCCGGGTCGTACGTCAGCAGGAACCCCGCCCGCACCGGGCGCCCCGCAGCCCGCGGCGACGGGGG
Source organism: Cellulomonas sp. SLBN-39 (assembly GCF_006715865.1). NCBI lineage: Bacteria > Bacillati > Actinomycetota > Actinomycetes > Micrococcales > Cellulomonadaceae > Cellulomonas > Cellulomonas sp. SLBN-39. The sequence continues at coordinate 1,232,880 of NZ_VFOA01000001.1, forward strand.
CGCCGGGGCCACCGCGGCCCGCTCCGCCTCGGACGTGTCCAGCACCGCGACCGCGTCGTCGCCCGCCGGCACCGCCGCCCCCAGCAGCGCCAGCGCCACCGGGTGGTCCGCCGCCAGCACCTGCCCCGTCAGCGCCTTCATCGGCGACGTCCCCGCCACGTGCACCTGCGCCCCGTCGAGGCACGCCACCACCTGCACGCACCCCTCGAACGACAGCGTCGCGAACCGCTGCCCCGCGAGCTGCGCGTCGCTCAGCGGCCAGATCCCCCGGTTCGCCTCCCACAGCTCGGCGGCCGAGCGCGCTGGGTCCCAGCCCGTCCACGTCCGCCCCATGGGGTCGACGTCCGCGTCGACGTCCCGCACCGGTGCGAGCGTGAAGTTGATCGCCACCTAGGCATGGTGCTGGACGCACCGCCGGATCCCCCGCAGATCGACGGCGTTTCACCCGCGGACGCCGACGCGATGAGGACTGTGTTGGATGGGGCCGCGGTCACCCTTCTGGTCATTGCAGTTGTGAGTGCAACGGTCTTGCGGTTGCATCTGAACACCAGCCCGCGTCACTGGAGTGATCATGGCGACCTCGGTCGACTCCACCACCCGTCTCTTCGCCGACGCGCGCGAGGTCGACCTCGCGCGCGACGTGCTCGGCACGCTCACCGGCCCCGCCGGCTACCTTTCCGTCGGGCGCGACGACGTCGCCCCCCACCCCGTCCCGCCCGAGGTCGGCCGGCTGATCCAGCAGGTGCTGGAAGCGATCGCGTCCGGATCGACCATCACCGTCTCGGCGGTCCCGAGCGAGGTCACCACGTCCACCGCCGCAGCGATGCTCGGCATCTCCCGGCCGACCCTCATGAAGATGGTCAAGGACGGCACCCTCCCGGCGCACAAGGTCGGCACTCACACCCGCCTGCGCACCGGCGACGTCCACGCCGCCCTCCGCGCCCGCCGCGAGCGCGAGCGCGCCGCCTTCGCCGCACTCCTCAAGCTCGAGGGCGACGACGACGAGTGATCTACGGCACCCGAAAGGCGCTCTGCCCGGCGACCCAGGGGCACGCGGTGGACATCGTGCAGGGCCTCAGCCCTCATCGACGCTTCAGTCCAACGGTGCCGCGTTGACGAGACTCCTCAGGTATGCCCGTGTCTCATCGTCGACGGAGTAGATGACGGTTCCGACCATGCCGCGCGTCAGGAGCACCTTGTAGACGTGGCGCACCAAGCGGTCGAAGGTGGCGTCGTCGACCGCCTTGCGTGACCTGAAGTCCGGGTCGCGGTTGTGGTCGCGCTGCGCGACCCAGCGGTCATCCCGCCACACCAGGTCGGGGCCGAGGATCACGCCGTTCCACGAGTACTCGAAACCCTGTGCGGTGTAGACGCACCCGACCTGGCCGAAGCCGCCGTCCCCCGTCGCCCAGAGCGCCGATGGCGGCGCTCCTCCCACCGCGCGGTCACCCCGCAGGTTCCAAGGTCGCTTCCACTCTCCGATCACGACGTCGTCGACGAGGGTGCCATCGGGGCGGGGATCGCTCCATGGCCAGCAGTACCCGGCAGTCATGCGCGAGTTGAGACCTGCACCAAGCTCCCGCAGCAGCCGCTGCTCGAGTTCCTCGGGCGAGTCGACGACCTCCACCGTGAAGGCGTCCTCGTCCCGCCAGACCACCGGGCCTGCACCGTCAAGTCCGAGGAGACGCACGACCCAGTCCAGGTAAGCCTCGCTGCCACCCGATCGATACTGGCCCTCGAGGTCGATCTTCACGACGGGGATGTCTCGAACCCGTGCATGAGCCTCGATCTCCGCCACCGAGCCCATCTCGCCCGGACGCACCACCTGGAACTGGTCGAGCAGGAACACCGGGACGCGGGCAGCGTCGAAGAGCTCGTCGACCTGGGGGCGCGCCGTGGCGCGCACCTCCTTGCGTGTGTACCGGTTTACGGAGGTGATGCGGAGCCTGTGCGCCTCGTCGAGCACAAGGACGTCCAGGCCGTTCTTGTCGGCGGTCATGAAGCTGTTGAAGTAGGCGAACAGGTTCTTCGTCCGCGAGGAGCCCTTGCCCGCGATCTGGCGCAAGGTCTGCGTGAACGACCGCGATCCCGTCGCATGCATCACGGTGTGCCCCGAGCGCGCCAGCTCGCCCAGCAGCGACAGGGCAATGACGCTCTTGCCACTGCCAGGCCCCCCGGAGATGACCACGGCCGTCTTGCGGTCGGAGTCGCGCGCGCGCTGAACCTCCGCCAGCACCCTCTCGAAGGCGACACGCTGCTCGTCGAGCAGGACGAACTGCTCACGCTCCCGCACCTCGCGCGCCGCGACCGACATCAGCTGGCGTGACGGCGCCACCCGCGACCCGAGCAGGTCGTCGGCGGCGCGGACCCCGGAGTCGGGCGCGAGTCGGGACCGCAGCCACTCGTGGAGGTCCGACCTCCTCTGCCCCGTGAAGACGGGCGACCTCGCGCCCGCCTGCACACGCCGCAGATCGCGCACCGAGTCCTCGGATGCGTTGTGCAGGTATGCGGCGCCGCGGATCGCCTCGTCGTCGTCCGCCAGGACCCGGACGAAGTCGCGGAGGTAGTCGACGTACCCGTCGACCTGAAGCGCCGGGTGCAGGGCCGGGCGGTACGGGGCACCGGGCACGTCGACCAGCGTGTCGCTGTCCTCCCACCGCATCGCAGAGGACCACTGCTTCAGCTCGAGGACGACATAGGAGTGCCGACCGGTACGGGGGTGCACGCCGGCGAGGACGACGTCAGTTCGCTTGCTCGTGAGCGGCAGCCGCGTCTCGAGGAGGACATGTACCGCACCGAGACCTGCCTCCCGCAGGTCGTTGGCGATCAGGGGGATCGAGGCACGCCACGACCGCCTCTCGCCTTCTCCGGTCCGCCCGACGCCTTCAGACCGCAGGAACTGGGCGAGCGCTTCCTCGATGATCGACGGACTTGCGTCCGTCTGCGCGACAAGCTCGGCGGCGCTGCGACGAAGCGCATGCACGTGGACGTCCCCCAGGCAGCACGAATGAACGTGCGGGGGGACATGTCGACGCTGGGCAAGCCGCCGAAGTCCGTCGATCCGCTGACCTAGGAAGGTTACCGCCGCGACGGACGCTGATCACTGACCTGCGGAAAGGGGCACTTCGGCCGGATCGCGGACTGTCCCGCAGGCCGCCGGAATTCACCCGGCGGCCCCTCCCCCGAAGACCGACGACCGGATAGGACTGGTACCCGGACGACGAGGGGGCATCTCGATGGCACGACGGTTCAATCCCGCTCCCGGCTGGCCGACGCCACCCGAGGGATGGGCACCGCCGCGCGGTTGGGCCCCCGACCCGTCATGGCCACCGGCACCCGACGGCTGGGAGCTGTGGCTCGACACGCCGCAGACAGACAGGCGTGGCGTCGTCGTCGCGGCAGGATGCGCCGGTCTCGTTCTTGGCGTGCTCCTCGGCGCGGGCGCCGTCTCAGGAGACGCCCGGGAGGACACAGGGATGGTTCTCGTGGCCGAGAGCGCGGGGAGGTCAGAGCTCGCGCAAGCGCAGGACGAGAGCGTCCGGCTGGCCGCGCAGCTTGACGAGAAGCAGGCTGAGATCGCCGCGCTTGAGGAGGCACTGGAGTCGGCGGAGGAGGCGCTGCTCGACATTGACGCGCGGAGTGCCGAGCTCGACGACCGGCAGGCCGAGCTCGAGAGCGCCGCCGCCGACCTTGACGCGCGGGCTGCAGAGATCGCGACCGCGGAAGCGGCACTCGTCGCGCGATCCGCACAGGTGGATGCGGCGGCAGCCGCGGCCTCGCGCCCGAACGATCCCCCTGCCGCAGGCCCGGTGTACTTCGAGAACTGCGACGCTGCGCGCGCGGCCGGCGCAGCACCTGTCCGCGCAGGCGACCCCGGGTATGCAAGCCACCTCGACCGCGACGACGACGGCGTCGGATGCGAGTGAGCGCGTCGGTGATCGGCCAGCCCGGTACGGCCGCGGAGGAGAGCCTGGCGGGACGGTGGTGACCTCGACGCGCACGACGGACGGGACCGGCGCTTGAGCGGCCCCTCTACCTGGGGTCAGACTGCGGCGAGCGCACGCCCCCTGGCTCGGCGGGCCGCGCGATGTCGCCCATACCGGTGAACCTCCGCGTTCTCATCGTCCACAGATCGGCTCCAGGCTGCTGGGGAGAGGGGCCGAACCGGTACGTTCCCGGCATGCGAGCCGACGGAAGCCGACGACGACCGCGCGCCCTCGTGCCCGCCGCAGCCCTGCTCCTCGGCGCGCTGACCGCCTGCTCCCCCGGCACCGCCATTCCGCCCGCAGCGACCGCCGCCGCGACGACACCAGCACCGACTGAGACGACCAGCCCGACCGCCGAGCCGACTCCGGACGCCACCACCCCGCCCGAGCGCCCCGTGGCGATGGACTCCGCCACCGCCGACGGCGCGGCAGCCGCCGCCACCTACTTCACCAGCCTGACGAACTACGCGTTCACGACGTCAGACTTCGAGGAGTGGGACACCCTTGTGGCGGACGACTGCATCACCTGCAACGCACTGCGAGCCGACGACACCTCGGATGAGGATGGGGCTGGCCTCCTGGAGGTCACCGCGGCGAGCGGGATCGAGATCGACCCTGGACGCTGGTACTCGGCCACGCTCGACGTCTCTCAGGACAACGCCGGCGGCGGAGGGACGGATGAGTTCCGGTTCCTTTACGCGCTGAGCTACGACGATGGCTGGACCATCGAGGCGCTGGACGTCACCGAGCGCGAGCCGTGACGGTAGCCCGCACCCTGCTGGGATTCACCTCGATCGTCGCCCTGATCGCGCTCATGGCGAGTCCAGCGCTCGCTGGACTCCCCGACGTCTCAGGCGTCGTCGGAGAGGACAACCAGTCCGCATACCTGCACGCCCGCGAGTCGGAGGCTGCGTCGAAGCGCAACAGCGCGATCCCCGCTGGCGAGCGGTTGTTCGAGTACATGCGGACCGTGGCGTGCCGTGAGGCAGCGGGGATGTGGGTCATCGGCAACCCCGACGGGACCTGCCCACCAGGGGTCGGCGCTGCCGGAGCCGCCGCCTGCGAGGGGGACTCGATCGTGCTGCCCATGTGGCGGCGCGAGCGCGCGACCCCCGCGTCGGCGTGGGGTAACTGGGTGCAGATCGACGTCGGCGGGTGCGGGGCGGACCTGCTGCCCGAGCTCACCGCCGAGGACTTCCGACGCCTCCCCATCCCCGCGCCGGTGCTCACGCTGCAGCCTGACCGCGGGTGGGTGCTGGTCAACAAGGAGACGGTCGTGATGACCGACCCCACACCGGCGACCCTCACGACGAACCTGCTCGGCTACGACATCCAGGTCCAGGCGACACCGACGACCTACACCTACGACTTCGGCGACGGCACCGCCCCGCTGGTCACCACCAGCCCCGGGCACGCCTGGCCGGACCACGACACGGCCCACGTCTACGGCGCTCCGGGCTCGGTCTCGATCACCCTGACGACCACCTGGTCCGGCCGCTACCTCATCGAAGGCACCACCCAGTGGCGCGACGTCGACGGCACCGCCCAGACCACCACCACCAGCGACCCGTTCACGATCGAGGAGCGCACCAGCCGCCTCGTCGCCGAGCTCTGCTCCGCCACACCACGCCCACCGGACTGCTGACGCCCCGCAGGCGCGCAATCCGCTCGCGCCAGACAGTGCGGGAGCGGCACGCTGCGGCCATGACCGTCACGCCTCGCACCTCGACCCTGCAGCTCCGCCGGCTCACCGCCGGGGACGAGGACCAGGTCCGCGAGGCCGAGCGCGAGCTCGCCGCCGACGGCTTCGAGTTCCTCGCCGGGCACGGGGGCCGACCCTTCGCAGAGCAGCTCGCCGCGCTCGATGCCGAGGCGCGCGGCACCGACCTGCCGGCGGGGCGGGTGCCGGCGACGTTCCTCGTCGGGGTCGTCGACGGCGTCATTGTCGGCCGAGTGAGCGTCCGGCACCGGCTCAACGCGTGGCTCGCGCAGCACGGCGGCCACATCGGGTACGCGGTCCGCCCCGCCTACCGGCGCCAGGGGCACGCGACCGCGCTGCTGCGCGCGGGGCTCGCGCACTGCGCGGACCTGGGCATCGACCGCGCGCTCGTCACCTGCGCCGACACCAACGTGGCGTCGGCCCGCACGATCGAGCGGTGCGGCGGCGTCCTGCAGGACGTGATCGACAGGCACGACAACCGACCCCTCCGCCGCTACCTCGTCCCGACCGCCCTTCTCGCCGTCGGCTCACGGGGCTAGCGTCGGGACCACATGCCGAAACACGACACGACCCGCCTGATCGCCTGGGACCGCGAGCTCCGCGCCGTCCACACCCGGCTCCGCCAGAGCCTGCAGATCGCGCGCGACGCGATCGACGAGGACGGACCCCGGTCCGCGGACCTCCGCCTGTTCTGCACGGGCTTCTGCACCGCGCTCGACGGCCACCACCGCCGCGAGGACGACACGATGTTCCCCGAGATCCTGGCCGCGCGCCACGACCTCGCCGACGTCCTGCGCGAGCTGACCCGCGACCACCACATGCTCGCCCACCTGCTGGGCGAGCTGCAGCGCGCCGTCGACGCCGACCACGACACCGCCACCCTGCACCGTCACCTCGACGGCATCGAGGCCGTGATGGAGACGCACTTCCGGTACGAGGAGAAGCGCCTGCTCGACCCGCTGGCCACCCTCGCCAGCACGCACGACCCGCAGCAGATGCTCGGCCCTCTCGCATAGCGCGACCGATCGCACCTGCGCTCGTCTGGTCAGGTCCCGCTCCTGTGCCGGCGAGCGCCACCGGCGGGACGATGCGCAGGGCTACGATATAAGCATTAGCGGCTGGAGGTCAGGAATGCTTATCAGGGAACCGTGGGCAGACCTGGCCTCGGGTCACGGCATCGTGCTGGCCTCGTCGACCCCCGGGGCGAAGGGCGGGCACGTCCGCCTCAGCGGCGAGACGCTCCCGAGCACGGAGTACGTCGTCCACCGGTTCGGGCGCGCACCGAACCGTCAGGACGTGCTCACCATCCACGCGTCGTGGCACCAGGGCCCGGAAGCGGCGCCCCCTGCACGTGCCCTCATCGTCGCCCCCTCCGCAGGGTCTTCGGCGCTCACCGTGGCGCAGCGCCTCGGCATCTCGATGCTCGTCGTCGACCCGTCCGGCGCCCCCCTCCGGGGAGTGCTGGTCGGCGCGGACGGCTCCATCCACCCGATCGAGACCGCGACCACACGCGTGCCACGACGCCCGAGCGGGCGGGTGCCGTGGGCGACGTTCGAGGCCGCCCTCCAGCTCCTCGCAGCGCCCGCACCGACGCAGGCAGACCTGGCCGCACGCGTCGGTGTGTCGCAGCCGCGGATCGCCCAGGCGATCTCCGGATGGGGCTCCCTCGTGCGCCGGGACCCGTCAGGGTGGCACGCGGAAGACGGCCTCGCCGACTGGCTCGTCGAGCACTACCCCACGTCCCCCCGCGTCACGTTCTCGTGGCTGACGCTGGACGCACCGGTGCCGGCAGCCGAGGCAATCGCCTCGTACCTGGCGTCGCTCCACGTCGACCACGCCGTGACCGGCGACGTCGCGGCCGATCGCCTCGCGCCCTGGGCCCGGCCCCGCACCGTGCGCGTGTGGGCACGATCGATCCCCGACCTCACCCCGCTGGGACTGACCCCCGCGCCGTCAGCGTCCGCCAACGTCGTCATCGCCGTCCCCGCCGACCCGTACACGCTCAGCCGCGCGCGCGAGGTCGCCGGCATGCGCGTCTCGGACCCGTGGCGCGTCTGGCTCGATCTCAAGCAGCACGACGCCACCGACGCGGCCACCCACCTCGCGGCGTCGCTGCGCGAGGAGGCGGCGTCAGCATGAGCCCGCTGGTCCTGAGCTCGATGTCCGCAGCGACGGACGCAGCGTGGCTGGCCGCGGCCGACGTCTCGGCCGTCGCCCACGAACTCGGGGCGGAGTACCGCCTCATCGGGGGCATCGCCATCTCCTTGCTCGTCCACCATCACGGCGTCGGTCCGGGCGTGCCCGACCGCGACACCGCCGACGCGGACATGGGGGTGCTTTTCGAGGTCCTCTCCGACGACCGGCTTCCCGGTGCGCTGCTGGCGCACGGCTACGCGCCGGTGGAGTCGAACCGTTTCCGACGGCGCACCGGCGGTCGCACCCTCGTCATCGATGTCCTCGGGCCATCATGGGAAGTCGGCTGGTCACCAACCAGCGGCACGGATCGCTCTACGTCGACGAGGTGCCGGGGCTCTTGGAGGCCCTCCGCCTCGAACCGACCCTCATCGAGGTGCAGGCGACGCTGACCACAGGTGAGACGACGACGTTCTCCGTCGCACTCCCCGACGTGTGTGCGGCGCTGATCCTCAAGGCCTACGCGTACCGCGGGCGGTTCGCTCCCCGCGATGCGCTGGACGTGTGGCGGCTGCTCGAGACCGCACGCCAGGCCGAGCTCGGCCGCGACGACTGGCCGACCGGGTCGGGCGCCCGTGACGCCGCGCACGTGCTTCACCAGTTCTTCGCCGCGCCCGGCGGACGGGGCGCGATGAGCGCGAGCCCCGACCCCGCCGTGCAGGCACGCGTGCGGGCCCTGGCGCTGGCCGTCGTACCGGCCCCGCTCACCTGACGCGCGCGCCGACGCGTGCCGATCGACGAGCGACGGCATCACGGGCAGACCTCAAGAGTCGCCCGTACCGGTGAACTCCACGCGCTCACCGTCCACAGATCGGCTCCAGGCTGCTGCAGGGCGCGGGCGAACCGGTACGTTCCCGGCATGCGAGCCGACGGAAGCCGACGACGACCGCGCGCCCTCGTGCCCGCCGCAGCCCTGCTCCTCGCCGCGCTCACCGCCTGCTCCCCCAGCACCACGACCCCGCCCGCCGCGACCACCGCGGCGGCGAGCCAGGCGCCGACAGAGACGGCGACGTCGACCGCTGAGCCCTCAGATGCCACCACGGTGGCGCCCGAGCGCCCCGAGGCGATGGCGACGCCCAGCGCGGACGGCGCCGCCGCCGCCGCCAGCTACTTCCTTCAGCTGTACCCGTACCTTCATGCCACCGGCGATCTTGCCGAGTGGAAGGAGATGTCTGCGGACGATTGCCAGTTCTGCAACAACGTCATTAACGACGTCGAGCAGATCTTCGCAGAGGGCAACAGGGGCAGTGGGTCCGAAGTTTCCGTCATAGCTTCCAAGGGCGTGGAGATCAGCGCACAGGACTCCTACTCGGCCACCATTGAACTCACCCAGGGCACCTCATACATCGTTCAAGAGAACGGCGATAGGGAGCCGAGCGGCGAATTCGGCGAGTACTCGATGTACTTTGCTCTGTGGTGGCGTGACGGATGGGTCGTCCGCGAGGTCGACGTGACCCGAGTGGACGGATGACGTCGCACCTGCGTCGGGGCATCGTGGCGGCAAGCCTCTCGCTGGCCGCTCTCCTCGGTGTAGCGACGAGCGCAGCCGGTGGAGAGTTCGAGTCCTACGGCGACGTCTCCGATGACCACCGTGCTGTCTCGCTGCACGTACGGGAGACGGAGGGGGACGCGCGGCGCAATGAGACGATCCCGGCTGGCGAGCGGTTGTTCGAGTACATGCGGACCGTGGCGTGCCGTGAGGCAGCGGGGATGTGGGTCATCGGGAACCCCGACGGGACATGCCCAGCCGGGATCGATGCCGCAGGTCAGGCCGCGTGCGAGGGGGACTCGATCGTGCTGCCCATGTGGCGGCGCGAGCGCGCGACACCTGCCTCGCCGTGGGGGAACTGGGTGCAGATCGACGTCGGCGGGTGCGGGGCCGACCTGCTACCCGAACTCACCGCCGAGGACTTCCGCCGACTCCCCATCCCCGCCCCGGTCCTCACGCTGCAGCCGGACCGGGGATGGGTGCTGGTCAACAAGGAGACGGTCGTGATGACCGACCCCACACCAGCAACCCTGACGACGAACCTGCTCGGCTACGACATCCAGGTCGAAGCCACGCCCACCACCTTCACCTACGACTTCGGCGACGGCACCGCACCGCTCGTGACCACCAGCCCGGGGCACGCCTGGCCCGACCACGACACCGCCCACGTCTACGGCTCCCCCGGCACCACGTCAATCACGCTGACGACCACCTGGTCCGGCCGCTACCTCATCGAGGGCACCACCCAGTGGCGCGACGTCGACGGCACCGCCCAGACCACCACGACCAGCACCCCGTTCACCATCGAGGAACGCACCAGCCGGCTCGTCGCCCAGCTCTGCTCCGCCACACCACGCCCACCGGACTGCTGACGCCCCTGACCTGCGCAGACGCGTTCGCAACCGGGCAGCGTCGACGCTGCGCCCGCTGACATGTCAGCGTTCGACGGTCACGCCGAGAGGCTGGGCGCTGCCAGCGGCGGGGGTAGCGCCGATGAGGCGGTGTGCGAGCAGGGTCGCGCCGGCGACGGCGGCGGGCATGGTCGCGACCGCGCCGCCGGGGACGAGGAAGCACAGCTGGGTGGCGGCGCCGAAGCCGAGTGCCAGCTTGCGGTTCCGGCGCAGGAGGTGGTTGCGGGTGCGGCGGTCGAGGCCGCGGGAGACGAGCGCGCGTGAGGTGAGCTCGTGCGCCAGCACCCACCCGGTGAGCGTCACGCCGGCGACCCAGCCGAGGACGGTGCCGATCAGCGGCAGCACACCGAGGAGGCCGGCGACCAGCGCGACGAGCAGACCGCGCGCGAGCAGCGTGAACCCGTCGACGGCACCCCGCCAGAACCCTGTGTCACCTGCGGGGACGCTCCCGGTGGCGTCGAGCTCGACGGCACGCCAGATGCGGTCGTAGAAGGGCTCGCCGACGGTGAGGGTCAGGGCGGTGAAGGTCACGACGACGAGCACGACGGCCGCGGCGAGCACCACGGCCTGCGCGGCGATCTCGGCGACCCGCTCCCAGAAGGGCGTCCAGTCGTCGGCGAACGGGGTGAGCCAGTCGCCGATCGGCCCGAGGTTGAGCACGAGGGTGCCGACGGCGGCCACGACGAGCAGGCCGACGATCGCGGCGGGGATGAGACCGAGCGCCATGGTGCTGGGCCGCCGCCGCCAGAAGGACCACCCGCCCAGGAGCATCCGGGCGCCGTCGAGGATCTCGTTCATCGCCCGGAGCGTACGACGCCTGTCCGCCGCGCGCCGCCGCAGCGTCCGTGCACCCGCTGGCAGGCACGAGAACCACCGCTGGCACCTCCCGCGCGGCGCCGCCGGGTGCGCTGCCGTCGTGGCTCCAGGGGGCTTCGCCGGGTCGGTCCTCCACTGCGACGAGGGCCCCGCGGCGCGCGCTGACCGGCAGCTTCACCACATCACGCCCCTGACCAGCACCTTTGTTCCACGTGGAACATGGGGCCTGCCGGGGCAGGCGTTACGGTGTCGCGCCGTGGACAGGATCGTGTGGTCGGAAGAGGTCGCGGACCGGGCGGCAGGGGTGCTGCTGGGGCAGGCGTTCGGCGACGCGCTGGGTGCGCCGTACGAGTTCGGACCGCCGCTCGGGGGCGACGAGCCGGTGGACCTCGTGGGCGGCGGCGCCTTCGGGTGGGCGCCGGGCGAGTGGACGGACGACACGCAGATGGCGGTCGCCGTGCTGGAGACCGCCGAGGACGCGGCGCGCGACGGGGTGCGGCTGGTGGACCGGCTCGACGCACTCGTGGGCCGGTGGGTCGACTGGTCGCGGAGCGCGGCCGACGTCGGCGCCCAGACGCGGCGGGTGCTCGACGCGTGCGTGGACGACCCGACGGCGGGGGCGGCCCGCGCGGCGGCCGACGCCCTGCACGAGCGGTTCGGGCGGTCGGGCGGCAACGGGTCGTTGATGCGGACGGCGCCGGTGGCGCTGGCGCACCTTGACGACGTGGACGCGATGGTCGAGGCCGCACGGGCGGTGAGCGCGCTGACGCACCACGACCCGGAGGCGGGTGACGCGTGCGTCCTGTGGTGCGCGGCGATCCGGCACGCGGCGCTCACCGGCGAGGCGGACGTCCGCGTGGGCCTGGCGCTGGTCCCGACCTCCCGACGCCCGGCGTGGGAGGCACGGATCGCGGACGCCGAGCAGCGCGGTCCGGCGTCGTTCGCCGCGAACGGGTGGGTCGTGGAGGCGTTCGGCGCCGCGTGGTCGGCGGTCGTGCGCACGCCCGGGCACGGGCCGGGGTACGTGCGGTCCGCGCTGGAGTGCGCGGTGCGCGGCGGGGCGGACGCCGACACGGTCGCGGCGATCGCCGGCGCGCTGGTGGGGGCACGGTCGGGGGCGACGGCGGTGCGGGCAGCGCTGGGGGCGCCGGTGCACGGGTGGCCCGGGCTCACGGGCGACGACCTCGCCCGCCGCGGGGCGGCGCTGGCGGCCCCGCGCGGCTGACAGGCAGGCGCGCACGACGACCCGGTGCACGCGTGCAGGTCGCACGACGAGCGGGTGCGCGACGGCCGGCGCGTCACACGCACGCGTCGGGGTTCGCGTGCGCGGAGGGCGCCGGCCGTCGGGTCCTGCGGGGGCCTGGCCGCTGCGGGTGGAGCGGTCAGCGACCGCCGAAGAGCTTGCCGAGGAACCCCTGCGCGGGCGCGGCGGCCTGCGGGGCGGACGCGGTGGCACCGTCGTGGCCGCCGCACCACTGGGCGGCCGGCACCTGCGCACGCACCGAGTCGACGTGCTGGCCGCACCCGTCCCAGGTCGTCTTGCCGCAGGTCGCACAGGTCACGGGGTAGCACATGGGGTCCTCCAGGGGTCGTCGCTTGCGTTCACCATACCCCCGGGGGTATGTGCTGTCGAGCGCGAGCACCCCGATGAGTTCGCGCGCCGCCACCGGTCGACCCCGTCAGGGTCGCCCTCCGCGCGGTCCCCCACCAGCCCGTCGCCCCGGAGGAGACCTCGATGGTCCAGCTCAACCCCTATCTCGGCTTCCGCGACACCGCACGCGAGGCCATGACGTTCTACGCCTCCGTGCTGGGCGGCGAGCCCACGTTCCGCACGTTCGGCGACGGGGGGATGTCGACCGACCCGGCCGACGCGGACAAGATCCTGCACTCCGAGCTGCGCCTGCCCGACGGCGGCGTGCTCATGGCCTCGGACGCACCGTCGTCCATGACGGACCTGCCGAGCGAGTCGTCGATCACGGTGTCCCTGAGCGGCGGCCCCGAGGACTCCGAGCGGCTGCACGGGGTGTTCGCACGGCTCGCCGAGGGCGGCACGCACGTGATGCCGCTCGACACGGCCCCGTGGGGCGACGAGTTCGGCATGTGCACCGACCGCTTCGGCACCGGGTGGATGGTGAGCGTGGCAGCCGCGCCGGCCGACTGAGGCGCAGGTCCGGGACCTGCGTCCCGGCCGTGGCGCGGCGGGCGGGTGTTGTGTCGGGAGGCATGCAGCGCAGCGCCCACGGCCCCGTCGTCCGCACCGTCCGCCACGACCCGGCCGACCGGCCGCTCCTCGTCATCTGGGAGGCCACCCGCGCGTGCGCGCTGTCGTGCGTGCACTGCCGGGCCGAGGCTCAGCCGCTGCGGCACCCGCGCGAGCTCACGACGGACGAGGCGACGGACCTCATGGCGCAGGTCGCGTCGTTCGGGCGCCCGTCGCCGATCTTCGTCATCACCGGCGGCGACTGCTTCGAGCGTGAGGACCTCGCCGAGCTGGTGCGCCGCGGCCGCGAGATGGGCCTGGCGGTGGCCGTGTCCCCGTCCGGGACCGCGAAGCTCGACCGGGCGGCGCTCGTGCGGCTGCAGGAGGCCGGCGTCACGGCGATGTCGCTGTCGCTGGACGGCGCGAGCGCGGCCGTGCACGACGGGTTCCGCCGCGTGCCGGGCACGTTCGACCGGACGGTGCAGGCCTGGGCGACGGCGCGCGAGCTGGGGCTGAAGGTGCAGGTCAACTCGACGATGTCGTCACGGACCGTGCACGAGCTGCCCGACCTGGCGGCGCTGGTGCGCGCGCAGGGCGCCATGACGTGGAGCGCGTTCATGCTCGTGCCGATGGGCCGCGGCACGGACCTGGGGGCGCTCAGCGCGCAGCAGGCCGAGGACGTCATGAACTACCTGTACGACCTGGGCCCGCACCTGCCGGTCAAGACGACGGAGGGGCACCACTTCCGCCGCGTCTCGCTGCAGCGCGCCGTGCTGGCCGAGCGGGGCGTGGACCACGTGGCCGCGCTCGGGCTGGGCGAGCTGTACGCCGAGCTGACGGAGCGGACGGCGGCGTTCGGGTGGGGCGAGGGCGACAGGCGGCGGCGACCGCCCGTCAACGTCAACGCCGGGTACGGGTTCGTGTTCGTCTCGCACGTGGGCACCGTGCACCCGTCGGGGTTCCTGCCGGTGGCCGCGGGCGACGTGCGCGAGCAGCCGCTGCCCGACATCTACCGCACGTCCGCGCTGTTCACGGGCCTGCGCGACTCCTCCCGCCTGACGGGCCGGTGCGGGTCGTGCGAGTTCGGGCGGGTGTGCGGCGGCTCGCGGTCACGGGCGTACGCGTCGGGCGGCGACGTCCACGGCGAGGACCCGCTGTGCGGGTACGTGCCGGGGTCGTTCCCGTTCCCCGAGGACGTCGCCCAGCTCCTCTCGGCCTGAGCGCCTCCCGTGCACCTGTAGCGGATGCACGACGATATGTAGTAGACCTGCTACATGGAGACGATGACGCGACCAGCCATCCGCGCCAGCGGCCTGCGCATGTCGTACGGCGGCCGGCGCGTGCTCGACGACCTCGCGCTGACCGTCGGCACGGGCGAGGTCGTCGCGCTCCTCGGCCCCAACGGCGCGGGCAAGACCACCACCGTCGAGATCCTCGAGGGCTTCCGCCGCCGCGACGCCGGCACCGTCGAGGTGCTGGGCACGGACCCGGCGCACGGCGACGAGGCCTGGCGGGCGCGCGTCGGCGTGGTGCTGCAGTCCTGGCGGGACCACAAGCGGTGGCGGGTGCGCGCGCTGCTCGACCAGCTCGGCGCCGCCTACCGCCCGTACGGCGCGACCCGCCCCCGCCCCACCGACGAGCTGCTCGCCCGCGTGGGCCTGGAGTCCGCCGCCGGGCAGCGCGTGGGCACCCTGTCCGGCGGCCAGCGCCGCCGCCTCGACGTCGCCGTCGGCCTCGTCGGGCGCCCCGAGGTGCTGTTCCTCGACGAGCCCACCGCCGGCCTCGACCCCGCCGCCCGCCGCGAGTTCCACGAGCTGCTGCACGAGGTCGTCGACGACGGCGCCACCGTCCTGCTCACCACGCACGACCTCGCCGAGGCCGAGACCGTCGCCGACCGGATCCTGCTGCTCGTCGACGGCCGGCTCGTCGCCGACGGCAGCCCCGAGCAGCTCGCCCGCGACGTCGCCGGCCCGAGCGAGGTGCGCTGGACCGTCGGCGGCGTGCGGCACGTGCACGCCACCACCGACCCCGTCGCGTTCAGCCGGGCGCTGCTCACCGGCCCCGACGACGTCGAGGAGATCGAGGTCCGGCACGCGACGCTCGAGGACGCCTACCTCGCGCTCGTCCACGCGTCCGACCAGGAGGAGCACCGATGAGCACCGCGCACGGCACCGCTCGCCGCACCGCGGCGCCCGCCGTCCGGCTGGGCCTGCGCCGCGGCGTGACCGAGTTCGGGCACATGCTGCGCTCCCCCGAGGACGTCGGCTGGAACGTCGTCATCGGCGTCGCGCTCCTGGTCTACCTCGTCGCCAACCGCGACGTCATGCCCGGCGACGTCGGCGTGAGCATGCCGAACCTCGCGCTCCCCGGGATCCTGGCCTCGGCGATCATGTTCGGCATGACGATGGGACCGGGGTTCGCGCTGGCCACCGAGGTGGAGGACGGGACCGTGCTGCGGCTGCGCGCCACGCCGCACGGCACGGTCACCTACAGCGTCGGGATGCTCGTCGCGCAGGCGCTCGGCGCCGTGCCCATGCTGGTGATCCTGCTCGCCCCCTGGCCGCTGCTGCTGGGTGACCCGATGCACCAGGGACCCGGCGGCTGGCTGGCCCTGGTCGGCTGGCTGCTGCTCGGCACGCTCGCGGTGCTGCCGATCGGCGTCGTGCTGGGTGCGCTGGCCGGGCGCCCGTCCCGGGTCGTGCCGTTCGGCGTCGCCCCGGTGGTGGCGCTGGCCTTCGTCTCGGGGGTGTTCGCGCCGCCCACGTGGCTGCCGGGCTGGGCCCAGGACGTCGTGCAGGTGTTCCCGCTCTACTGGCTGGCGCACGGGATCCGCGGGACGAGCCTGCCCCCGGGCGCGGAGGCGCTGGAGATCGGCGGCACCTGGGAGCCCGGCCTGGCCGTGCTGGTGCTCGGCGCGTGGGCCGTGGCCGGCCTCGTCGTCGCCCCGCTCGTGCTGCGCCGCATCACGTCCCGGCAGAGCGCGTCGTCGCTGGCCGCGCGCCTGCAGGCGCACCTGCAGCGGACGGCCTGAGGGTGGCGCAGACCGGCGGCGAGACCGTCCACAACCGCATCAGCGTGCTGCGCGCGGAGCGCGGGGTCAGCCGGCGCGAGCTCGCCGACGCGCTCGGGGTGCACTACCAGACCGTGGGGTACCTGGAGCGGGGCGAGTACAGCCCGTCGCTGCACCTCGCGCTGCGGATCGCCGCGTTCTTCGACGTGCCCGTCGAGGTCGTGTTCGCGCTGGAGCCGTTCGCGCGGATCGGCGCACCGGCCGAGTGACGTGGCGCGCGCACGTGACGACCACGGTGTCATCGCTCCCGGGACCGTGAGGGTCCGGGAGCACGGCGTCCGCGTCCGAGCACAGAGGTGTCCCCGGTTGGACGCGAGGCTGGGCGACCTGCGGACATACTGCACCTTTGCCACGTCTTGACGGAAGCCCCGGCGGCGATCCGTCACACATGCGTCACAATCGGACGGTCGTCCAGTCAGTGGTCAAGAACTCGTCAGATGAGACCCTTGTCATGGACGGGCGTCCGGTGCAGGATGGGCGCCGTCCTCCAGCGAGGCTGGGCGGCCGGACCAACGGGGACACGAGGGGACCGGTGTGCCACGGCACCCGGCGCAGGACCGCCCGCGCCCCGACGCCGGACGACGGCCCCTCCCTCCCTGCGCGCACCCCGCACGCACGGCGAGGGCCGACGGGGATCTCCCCCGCCGACCCTCGCGCCGATCACCTGCTGCGCCGTCGGCCCCTCACCGGGCCGGGCGCGACCGCCCGGTCAGGCGGCGTCCTCGAAGAGGCGCGCACCCTCGCCGTCCCCGTGCCGCCCCTTGCCGGGCTTCCACGGCTTGCCGTGGCCGCCCTGGTCGCCCGGGCCGGAGACGCCGTTGATCGCCGACGTGTCCTGCGCCAGGCTCGCCGTCGCGAACCCGACGGCCTTGGCCATGATGCCGAGCGCGGTCCGGTCGACGTTCGCCAGGTCGTCCTCGGGCGTGTGGTAGTTCGGGTCGTACGGGATGCCCGCGGTGCCGCCGAACAGCGCCACCTCCTCCTCCGTCTTGGACCCGTCCGCGCCCGTGAACAGGCCGGACGCGGGCACGCCGTTGACGATGAACGCCTGGTAGTCGGAGCGGCCCGAGAACTGCGAGTCGACCCACGGCTGGTCGATGCTGTCGAACCAGCCGGTGAAGACCTCCTCCGTGGCCACCGACCCGTCGGGCACCGGGACGGGCGCCGGGTAGGTCGACTCGTCCGCGTCGTACACGCCGATGACGTAGTTCGGCGAGCCGACCATGTCGAAGTTCAGGTACGTCGCGATGCGGTCGAGCTCCCCCTCCTGCGTCGCGAGCTCCTCGACGTACGCGGTCGAGCCGATGAGGCCGAGCTCCTCGGCGCCCCACCACGCGAACCGCACGGTGTTGTTGAGCTTCTTCTGCTTGGCCAGCTGCACGGCGACCTCGAGCACCACCGCGGAGCCGGTGCCGTTGTCGTTGATGCCCGCACCGTCCTCGACGCTGTCGAGGTGCGCGCCGAGCATGACGACGTTGTCGTCGCGGCCCTTGCGGGTCTCGGCGATGACGTTGAAGCTCTCCGCGGTCTCGGTCCGGAAGCGCGTGTCGAGGGTGACCTCGACGGGCCCGGCGGCGGCCGCGGCGACGATCGCCTGGCCGTCGGCCTGCGTGGCCCCCGCGACCGGGACGGTCACGAGCCCCTCGGCGCCGAGCGTGCCGAAGAGCATGCCCGTGGTGTTGTTGTAGACGACCACGCCGACCGCGCCGGCGGCCTCCGCGACGGTGGCCTTGGTGGCGAAGGGGCACGTGCCGCGGCTGACCACGGCGATCGTCCCCGCCACGTCGACGCCGGCCCACGCCTCCGGGGCGCAGCCGAGCGGGTCAGCCGGCACCGACACCGGTGCGGTCACGCCGCCCTCGGCGGTGCTGGGGGCGAACTCCATCTGGTCGACCTCGTAGGTCGCGCCGCCGGTCACCGTCAGCGAGGCGGCCTCGACGATCTCCTGGTCGAACGTGAACGGGTCGCGGGTGGTGGTGTACCCCGCCTTGCGCAAGGTGCGCTCCACGTACCGCGCGCTGTCCTCGTACCCGCTGGTCAGCGCCGCGCGGTTGCCGTCGTTGCGCTCGGCGACCCGCTCGAACGCCTCCAGGTGCCTCATGACCGCGCGGGTGCTGATCTGCTGGGCGAACCTCTCCGGCGACGTGCCGCCGCCTCGGCCGTGCGCGAGCGCGGGCGGCGCGGCGATCGCGCCCATCCCGAGCGCGAGCGCGACGACGCCCGCGAGGGTGGTGGTGCGTCGAGCTGACACGGTGGTGCCCCCTTCTCCACGGTGGGCCGCGACGTCGCTGCCGCGGCCGCCCCCGGCCTCACCCGGGACGCGGGTTCACCGTAGGCTCACGGGCGGCTCACAGTCACCACATGGGATGACATCGCGGTTACATCCATGTGACTTGGCGGCGCGTCGGCCGGCGCGGCGCGACGGACGTCCGGGGCGACCGGGTCGGGGCGGTCGTAGCATCGGCTGACGTGACCACCATCGCCACCACGCACGCCGGCTCGCTGCCCCGCACGCCCGAGCTCATCGCCGCCAACGCGGCCCGCGCCGCCGGCGAGCAGCGGCCCGACTGGGACGAGTTCCTGCAGGCGCAGGTGGTGGCGCTCGTACAGCGCCAGGTCGACCTGGGCATCACGGTCCCCGGCGACGGCGAGTACGGCAAGGCCATGAGCAGCACCGTCGACTTCGGCGCGTGGTGGTCCTACTCGTTCCAGCGCACCGGCGGGCTCTCGCTGGACACGTCCATGGACTGGGCCGTCGGGCGCCACCTGTCGACGCCTGGCCGCCTGCGCACCACCGGCTTCGTGCACCGTCGCGACCACCAGCGCTTCGCCGCGGCGTACGAGGACCCGACGTCCGGCGTCATGTCGGGCGAGGCCCCGACGAACTTCCCGAAGGCGACCGGCCCCCTCACCTACACGGGCCACGACGCCATCGCGGCCGACGTCGCGAACATGCGCGCCGCGCTCGACGCGACCGGCGCGACGTCGGGCTTCCTCACCTCGCTGGCCCCGGGCTCGGCGGCGCGGCTGGCAGACGAGCACTACGGCGACGACCGGGCGTACCTGTTCGCGTGGGCCGACGTGCTGCGCGAGGAGTACCGGGCGATCATCGACGCCGGCCTCGTGCTCCAGGTCGACGACCCCTCGATCGCCGAGAACTGGGACCAGATCGAGCCCGAACCGTCCCTCGACGACTACCTGGCCTTCACCCAGCTGCGGGTCGACGCGCTCAACCACGCGCTGCGCGGCCTGCCGAAGGACCGCATCCGGTTCCACCTGTGCTGGGGCTCCTGGCACGGCCCGCACACCACCGACCTGCCGATGAAGGACATCGTCGGCACGATGCTGCAGGTGCAGGCCGGGGCGTTCTCGTTCGAGGCCGCGAACGTGCGGCACGAGCACGAGTACCGCGTCTGGGACGACGTGGAGCTGCCCGCGGGCGCCGTGATCCTGCCCGGCGTCGTCTCGCACGCGACCAACGTGGTCGAGCACCCCGAGCTGGTGGCCGAGCGGATCGAGCGGTTCGCGTCCCGCGTGGGCCCCGAGAACGTCGTGGCCTCGACGGACTGCGGGCTCGGCGGCCGGGTCCACCCCCAGATCGCCTGGGCCAAGCTCGAGTCCCTGGCCGAGGGCGCCCGGATCGCCTCGTCCCGCCTCGCCTGACCCGAGCCCCGACCTGCCCTCCAGCCCTCACCCACCTCCCCTCCTCCCCGCCGTCCCCTCCCTCCTCCCGCTCCCCGTCATCGGTGACGCCCCACACCCGACCGACGCCACCGATCACGGCGTCGCCACCGGTGACGAGATCGACGATCCGAGCGACCCCGTGATCGGTGGCGCGGCTTGCGGGCGCGGCGCCACGGATGACGGGTCCACCCCTCGGACCTGCCGCCGAGTCCGTCATCGGTGGCGGGACGCCGTCTCGTCGCGCCACCGATGACGGGCTCGGCGGGGTGGGGGGTTGGGGGGTGGGTGGGGTGGGGACCATCGTCCTGGGGGGAGGGGTGGGACCCGGGGTGGGGTGGGTGGGTGCGTCGGACCCCCGTGTACTACTACTCGTCGGCCAGCGGGCTCGTGCGGACGTTCGCCGAGCGGCTGGACCGGCCGACGGCCAACCTCGCCGAGCGGGAGCACCGGCGCAGCGAGGTCGACGGGCCGTGGGTGCTGCTCACGCCGTCGTACAAGACCGGCAACGACGCGAACGACACGATCCCCGAGGGGGTGCGTCGCTTCCTGCGCTCCGCGCACAACCGGCGGCTGCTGGTGGGGGTGATGGGCTCGGGCAACCGCAACTTCGGCGCGTACTACCAGAAGGCGGCGCGCGAGGTCGCGGCCCGGTCCGGGCGGCCCGTGCTGTTCGAGTTCGAGCTGGCGGGCACGCGGTGGGACGTCGAGGAGGCCGAGCGCATCCTCACCGCGCTCGACGAGGCGCTCGACGCGCGCCACGCGTCCTGACCGGGCCGCCGCAGGCCCGGGTCGCGGGCGGCACCCGCCTCGGCGATGCTGGCCGCCGGGGGTGGTGGCATGAGCGGGCACGGGGAGCACGAGCCGTGGGGCGACGAGCGGCGCACGCGCCAGCTCGTCCGGGTGATCACCGGGCTCGCGGTCGTCATCGTGCTGGGCGCGGTGGTCGGGATGGTCTACGTCGTCCTCGGCTGAGCGGTTCGTGGGGCTTCCTCGCTGACATGTCAGTGGCTAACATGTCAGTGTGACGACCGCCGCCCGCAAGCCCCTGCTGCGCGAGGTCGCGACCGAGCGCCTGCGCGACGCCATCGTCGCCGGCGACCTCGCGCCCGGCGAGGTGGTCAAGGACGCCCAGCTCGCGCAGCGCCTCGGCATGACCGTGGCCCCCGTCCGCGACGCGCTCGCCCGGCTGGCCGACGAGGGCCTGGTCGAGTCCAAGCCGCAGAGCCACACCCGCGTGACACCGCTCGTGCTGCGGACGGTGCGGGACGCGCTGGCGGTGCTCCAGGTGGTGCACGAGCTGGTGGCGCGCGAGGCCGCCGACCTGGTCACGGAGGCCGACCTGGTGGCGATGCGCGCGGCGAACACGCGGTTCCGGTCCGCGGCGGCCGCGGGCGACGTGGAGGCCGCGGTCGCGGCGGACGACGCGCTGCACGGCGTGCTCGTGGACCGCTGCGGCAACCGTGCGGCCCGCGCCACGATCGCCCGGTGGACGCCGCTCGTGCGCCGCATCGAGCGCCGCCGGTTCACCCCCACGCACGGCGCGGAGTCCGCCGACCGGCACGACGAGCTCATCGCCGCGTGCGCTGCGCACGACCCGGACGCGGCCGCCGCGATCACCCGCACCATCTGGGCCTCCATCTAGCGCCTGCCGGCACTGACATGTCAGAGCAGGCTTCCTGACCGCCCTCCCCCGGACCGACAGCCACCGACCCCGCACCGCGCACCCGCCCACCTCCTCTCCGCCCGCGACTGACATGTCAGTGCCGAGCCCTCATTCCCACCCAGACCTGCCCGTACCCACCCCACCGCCGGACCCCGCCGGTCCCACCGGCGTCCCGCGACGAGCCACGCCCAGCACTGACATGTCAGCCCCGACCCCGGAGGACCCCGATGCCCACGCTCGCCGACCACGCCCGCTACCCGCTGCTCCTCGGCCCCTCACCCGTGCACCGCCTCGACCGCCTCACGCAGACCCTCGGCGGCGCCGCGGTGTGGGCCAAGCGCGAGGACGTCAGCTCGGGGATCGCCTACGGCGGCAACAAGACCCGCAAGCTCGAGTACCTCGTGGCCGACGCCCTCGCGCAGGGCTGCGACACGCTCGTCTCCATCGGCGGCGTCCAGTCCAACCACACGCGCCAGGTCGCCGCGGTCGCCGCCCGCGCGGGCCTGGCCTGCGTGCTCGTCCAGGAGTCGTGGGTCGACTGGCCCGACCCCGTGTACGACAAGGTCGGCAACATCCTGCTCTCGCGGCTCGCCGGTGCGGAGGTCCGCCTCGTGCGCGCCGGCTTCGACATCGGGTTCAAGGAGTCGTGGGAGCAGGCGCTCGCCGACGTCGTCGCGCGCGGCG
Organism: Cellulomonas sp. SLBN-39; assembly: GCF_006715865.1. NCBI lineage: Bacteria > Bacillati > Actinomycetota > Actinomycetes > Micrococcales > Cellulomonadaceae > Cellulomonas > Cellulomonas sp. SLBN-39. Next base: position 1,255,296 of record NZ_VFOA01000001.1, read on the forward strand.
GGAAGCCCTACGCCATCCCGGCCGGGGCGTCGGACCACCCGCTGGGCGGGCTCGGGTTCGCGTCGTGGGCGCACGAGGTCGCGGCGCAGGAGGCCGAGCTCGGCGTCTTCTTCGACACCGTCGTCGTCTGCTCGGTGACGGGGTCGACGCAGGCGGGGATGGTCGCGGGGTTCGCGCGCCTGGAGGAGCAGGGCGCGCGCCCGCGCCGCGTGCTCGGCGTCGACGCGTCCGCCAAGCCCGCGCAGACCCGTGACCAGGTGCTGCGCATCGCGCAGCGCACCGGTGCGCTCATCGGGCTGGAGCGCGAGCTCACGCCCGACGACGTCGAGCTCGACGAGCGCTTCCACGCGGGCACCTACGGGATCCCCGACGAGACGACCCTGGACGCGATGCGCCTGGCCGCCCGGACCGAGGGCATGATCACCGACCCCGTGTACGAGGGTAAGTCGATGGCCGCCACGATCGAGCTGGTCCGCAGCCGCGAGATCGACCCGGGCGCGACGGTCCTCTACGCCCACCTCGGCGGGCAGCCGGCGCTCAACGCGTACAGCGCGCTGTTCTCCTGAGCCGCACGCCGGGCCGCGACCCGCCCGTCGCGGCCCGGCGGCGCGCTCAGACCAGGACGACGGACCCGTCGGGGGTGATCTCGTCGGCGTCGGCGTCGTCGAACCACAGCCCCTGCGGGCCCAGGTAGCGGAACCGGACCTGGGAGCCGGCGGGGACGGTGACCGAGGCGCTGACGGTGCCGTTGGAGCGGCGGCGCAGCACGTGCTCGCCCGGCGTCCAGCCGTTGAACGTGCCGACGACGCTCACCGGTCCCTCGACGGTGTGCGCGGGCAGGGCGAAGGTCAGCGTGCACGTGGCCGATCGCGCGGACCGGGACTTCTTCAGCACGGCGGGCTCCTCGGGGTCAGGACGAGCACGGAACGGGGGAAGGTTCCCGCAGGAATGTTTCCTCCGCATGCCTCGCCGATGACTTCTGGGTGACGGGTCGGCGCGGGTGCGCGACCGACGCAAGAATCCGCACGGCACATTGCCGGACCGCGCGGAGCAGCATTTGCAGACTGCCGACGGATTCGGCGCCGGGCGCAGGACCAAAGACCCCCGGAATGCATTCCCGCGGCGCCGGCCGCGCGGGCCGGCCGGCGCGGCGCACGCGCCCCGGTCGCGATCCTGTGGCGCACCTCAGGCGTTCCACAGGGACGGCACAGGCTCGACGGGCTTCATGGTCGTCGTCCAGCCGAACGCCGGGTGGACGGCAGATGAACCCGGAGGCATCCCGTGCCCGACTACGCCCTCTTCGCGGCCGACCTGGTCGCCGTCACCATCCTCACCTTCGCGCTGTACTTCCCGCGGCACCGGCGCCGCGACCTCGTCGTCGCCTACCTGGGCGTCAACGTCGGCGTGCTCGCCGTGTCGGCCGCGCTCGGGTCGAGCACGGTGGGTGCGGGGCTCGGGCTCGGGCTGTTCGGCGTGCTGTCGATCATCCGCCTGCGGTCCACCGAGCTGGCGCAGAGCGAGGTGGCCTACTACTTCTCGGCGCTGGCGCTCGGTCTCATCGGCGGGCTCGGCGTGACGTCGCCGGCGATGGGCCTGGGCCTGATGGCCCTCATCCTCGTGACCATCGCGGTCGGCGACCACCCGCGCCTGCTGCGCCGGTACCGGTCGCAGACCATCGTGCTCGACCAGGCGTTCGCCGACGAGACGTCCCTGGTGGCCCACCTCGAGCGCCTGCTGGGCGCCCGCGTCCATGCCGCGAGCGTGCAGCGCCTCGACCTCGTCAACGACACCACCTGGGTCGACGTCCGCTACTCGTTGCACGGACGTGCAGTCGCGGCGCCGGTCGCCGAGCAGCCCGCACCCGCCGTGGTGGTGGCCCGGTGAGCCGCCTCGTGGACCTGCGCACGCACGTGCCGACGCTCACGCCGACGACGGGACGCCCGGCGGTGCTCGACGCCTTCACCACCATCGGCCTCGACGAGCTGCTCGAGCGGGCGAGCCTGCAGACCCGGGTCGACCGCAAGTACGTGGTGCCGCGGGCGGCCCTGGACGGGCTGCTCGGCGGCCTGGACGCGAGCACGCGGCTGCTGCGGATCGGCGGCGACGACACCTTCGCGTACGAGTCCGTGTACTTCGACACGGCGGACCTCGCCAGCTACCTCGGGGCGGCCCGGCGGCGCCGGCGGCGCTTCAAGGTCCGCACCCGCACGTACGTCGACTCCGACGAGTGCTTCGTCGAGGTCAAGACCCGCGGCCCCCGCGGCGCGACCGTGAAGAACCGGCTGCCGTACGACCCCGACGACCGGGACCGGCTCACGACGGAGGCCATGGGCTTCGCCGGCGACGTGCTGGACGACATGGACGTGCCGGCCCCGGACGACACCCTGTTCACCCCGACCCTCATCAGCCGGTACCGCCGCACGACGTTCCTGCTGCCGGGCGGTGCCGCCGACCCGTGGTCGCGGCCCGTGCCGGACGCCCGCATGACCGTCGACACGGACCTGAGCTGGACGACGCTCGGCCCCGAGGGCGTGCGGACCCTGCCCGTCCCGCACCTGGTGGTCGTCGAGACGAAGACGGGCTCGACCCCGTCCACCGCCGACCGCCTGCTGTGGCGGCACGGCCACCGGCCCGTGCGGATCTCGAAGTACGGCACCGGCATGGCCGCCCTGCACCCGCACCTGCCCGCGACGCCGTGGCGGCGCGTGCTCGCCACGCACGTCACGACGCCGCCCACCCCGCGCTGACCCGCGCACCCACCCTGATCCGCGCCACCGCGCGCCCCAGCACCTGGAGCACACCATGCGACGCACCACCGCCCGGCTCGCCCTCCCCGCCACCCTCGCCGCCCTGCTGCTGGCCGGGTGCACCGCCGCCAGCACCGCCTCCACCAGCACCGACGCGTCGTCGTCGTCCACCACGACGACGACGGTCACCGCCGCCGACGCGGACGTCACCGTCGAGGAGGCCCTCGCCGCGAACACGTCGTGGCAGGAGTCCGAGACCACCTGGGACGAGGCCGACGAGGTCGCGATCACCCTGGACGGCACCACCGCCACCTCCGACTCCGACGCGGTGAGCGTCGACGGCGGGACCGTGACGATCACCGCGGCCGGCACGTACCGGATCTCCGGGGAGCTCACCGACGGCCAGGTGGTCGTCGACACCCTCGACGAGGGCGTGGTCCGGATCGTCCTCGACGGCGCGGCCATCACGTCGTCGACGACGTCCCCGCTGCAGGTGACGACGGCCGACGAGGTCGTCGTGGTGCTCGCGGACGGCACGGCGAACAGCCTCACCGACGCGGTCGAGTACGTGTACGCCGAGGGGGTCGACGAGCCGAACGCCGCCCTGTTCTCCGCTGCGGACCTGACGATCACCGGCGAGGGCTCGCTGGACGTCACGGGGAACGCGTACGACGGCATCGCGTCGAAGGACGACCTCGTCATCGTCTCGGGGACCGTCACCGTGACGGCCGTCGACGACGGCGTGCGCGGCAAGGACGCGCTCGTCGTGCTCGGCGGCACCCTGACGATCGACGCGGGCGGCGACGGCCTGAAGTCGGACGACGACGAGGACGACACCCGCGGGTACGTGTACCTCGCGGACGGCACGGTGGACGTCACGGCGGGCGACGACGGCGTGACGGCGACGACCGACGTGATCGTCGGCGGCGGGGCGCTGTCGGTGGTCGCGGGCGGCGGCGCCTCGCAGGCCGCGACCGTCACCGAGGAGGTCTCCCCCAAGGGCGTCGCCGCGGGCGTCCTCGTGCTGGTCGGCGGCGGGCAGGTGCTCGTCGACGCCGCGGACGACGCGCTGCACTCCGACGGCGCCCTGACGGTCGCCGACGGCGACGTGCAGGTCGCGGCCGGCGACGACGGCGTGCACGCGGAGGTCGCGCTGACGATCGCCGGCGGCACGGTCGACGTCGCGCAGTCCTCCGAGGGGATCGAGGCGCAGGTGATCACCGTGTCCGGGGGCACGACCTCGGTGGTCGCGTCCGACGACGGCGTCAACGGGTCGGCGGCGTCGACCACCGAGACGACCGACACCACCGCAGACGGCGGCATGGGCGCCGGGGAGATGGGCGCGGTCGAGGGCGTCGAGGTCGTCATCAGCGGCGGCACGCTCGTCGTCGACGCCGAGGGCGACGGCCTGGACTCCAACGGGACCATGACGATCAGCGGCGGCACGGTGGTGGTCAACGGCCCGACGAACAGCGGCAACGGCTCGCTCGACGTCAACGGCACGTTCGAGGTCACGGGCGGGACGGTCCTGGCCGCGGGGTCGTCGGGCATGGCGCAGACCCCGTCCGCGGACTCCTCGCAGTCGTTCGTGTCGTTCACGTTCGCGCAGGCGCAGGGCGCCGGCGAGGTCCTGCAGGTGCTCGACGCGGACGGGAACGTGGTCGCGACGTTCGAGACCAGCAAGAGCGTCGGCAACGTCGTCTACTCCTCCGACGCGATCACCAGCGGCAGCGAGTACCAGCTCGCGGTCGGCGGCACGGCGTCCGGCGAGGACGTCGGCGGGCTGTACGCCGCGGGCGACGCGACCGGCGCGAGCGTCGCGGTGACCGGCACCGCGGGCGTCGAGTCCACCGGCATGGGTGGCGGCATGGGCGGCGGCGGTCGTCGCCCCTGAGACCCGGGGCCGGGCGGCGGCACGCTGACACCGCCGCCCGCCCCGCCCCCGTCCGCTGCGGCGCACCCGGTGCCCGACGCGGACCGGGCCACGCGCACACCCCCTGGTGCGCCGGCCCCGCGACGCCCCGACCCGCACGGGTCGGGGCGTCGTCGCGTCACCGCCCGGCCGGCGCAGCTGGTGGCCCGGCGGGGCGGCTCAGCGCCCGGTGACCGCCCAGCGGCCGGCCGTCATGTCCGCCAGCCGCGGCACGATCGTGTCGCCCGCCACGCGCAGCCCGTCGTGCAGGTGCTCGTTGGTGACCCACACCTGCGCGTTGCCCAGCCCCGACGCCGTGGTCAGCGCCAGGTCGAGGTCGACGTACGGGTCGTCGTAGTACTGCACCGCGGCGACGGGCACCTCGTTGGCGGCCAGCCGGTCGACGTCGTACAGCGCGGGCCAGTGCGTGCGGGCCGCGAGCTCGGCGGCCGCGCCGGCGAACGGCCGCAGCGCCGGGACCTGCGTGTACATCCACGGGAAGATCGCCTCGCCGGTGAGCTGCAGCGGGCGGGCGCCCGTCCCGAACGCCGCGTGCCGGGCGTGCTCCGCGTCGGCCGCCCAGCCGGGCGCGCGCTCGCCCTCGTGGTAGATGACCTCCTGCAGCACCGCGTACAGGGGGTTGGTGTCGAAGCCCGTGCGGTGCGCGACCTGCGCGAGGAACCCCGGCGCGGGCTCGCCGTGCCGGTCCAGCGCGGTGTCGAGCAGCCAGTGCAGGTCGTCGACGCCCGTGCTCATGCCCAGGGACATGCCGAGGGCCTGGAGGCGCTCGACGGTCAGCTCCTCCCCCGTCGGCAGCCGCACGCCGCCCGCGGCGACCCGGTCGGCGATCCGCGCCAGCACCTCGGTGTCGCCGGGGTGGGCGCGGTGCCAGGCGGTGTTGCGGGCGAGCTGGCGCGGGTACGTCGCGGCGTAGACGTCCTCCGCGGTGGCCCCGACGGGCGGCATCCCGCCGGTGATCCAGCACGCGTCGAGCGCGTGGGGGTGCCGCGAGAGGTACGTCAGCGTGAGGAACCCGCCGTACGACTGCCCGAGGGTCGTCCACCGGCGCCCGCCGTACACGGTGCGGCGCAGGTGCTCGGCGTCCTCGACGATCGCGTCGGCGCGGAAGCACGCCAGGTACTCGGCCGCCGTCCGGGCGTCGTCGAACGCGGCGACGTCCCCGGCGTCCACGCGCCCGGACCGGCCGGTGCCGCGCTGGTCGAGCAGCACCACCCGGTGCGTGCGCAGCAGCGACGACCAGAACCCGCCCGCCGGCATCGGCCGCGGCCCCATGCCGCCCGGTCCGCCCTGCAGGAACAGCACGAGCGGCAGGTCGTCGCCCGCGCGCTCGGGGTCGACGATCTCGCGGGCGAACACCTCCAGCGACCCGAAGCGGTGCGGGTCGTCCCGGTCCACCGGCACCTCGACGCGGTGCTCGCGCACCCGGAACCCGGTCATCGCGTACTCGTGCATCCCGTCAGCCTAGGAGCCAACTCCGGGAATTAACATACATCAGATGTATGCTACATCGCATGACTGCTACTTCGGGGGACGGGTTCTTCGGTCGCCGCGAGGTCCTTGCCGCGCTCGTCGCCCACCGGGACGCGGTCGCGCGCTCAGGCTCCGGCCGGATCGTCGCGGTTCGCGGGCGACGACAGGTCGGGAAGTCGACCGTCGTCGAACGCTTCGTCGAGACGTCCGGGACTCCGTACGCCTTCGTCACCGGCATCTTCCAGGCATCGCCGGCACAGCAGCTCGCCGATGCCACCGTCGCGCTTCAGGAGTCCCGCCACCCCTTCCCCGACGCGGAGCTGCTCACCCGCTCTCCCGCCGCGACCTGGCGCGACTGGTTCGGCCGACTCGCGATCGCGGCCCGATCGGGACCGGTCATCGCCGTTCTCGACGAGTTCCCGTGGATCGCCGCGGGCGAGCCCACCCTCGAGGGAGAGCTGCAGTCCCAGTGGGACCGCACGCTCGAGCGGCTCCCGGTGCTCCTCGTCCTCGTCGGCTCCGACGTCGCGATGATGGACGCGCTGGCGAGCCACGGGCGCCCCCTCTTCGGCCGCCTCTCGCCCCTGGTCGTGCCCGCCTTCACGCCGGCCGACGTCGCCGACGCGCTGCCCGGGCGCGACCCCGTCGAGGTGATCGACGCGTACCTCGTCACCGGCGGGTACCCGAGACTGGTCACCGACCTCGCTTCCGCCGGCACGAGCACCACGGACCACGTCGCGCACTCCCTCCAGGACGAGCTGAGCCCGCTCGTGACGACGGGCAGGATCAGCCTCGACGCCGAGTTCCCGGAGCCGCAGTTCGCCTACCAGGTGCTGTCTGCGATCGGCGCCAGCGACACCGCGAACCCGGGCTTCAAGGACCTCCTCGGCTCCGTCGGCGACGCCGCCGAGCGCAAGCGGGTCGAGACCGCCACGACCCGCGCGCTCGCCACGCTCACCGGGACGAAGCGCCTGATCGAGCGCGAGGCGCCCGCCTGGGCGGGCCCGGGCTCGCGTCTGCGGCGCTACCGCGTGACGGACCCCTACCTGCGCTTCTGGTTCCGCTACGTCGAGCGGAACGTGGACCGGATCGCCCGGGGGCGGTCCGACCTCGCCGTCGCGGCCTTCACCCGCGACTGGGAGACCTGGCGCGGGCAGAGCGTCGAGCCGGTCGTCCGCGACGCCCTGCGCCGGCTGGCGCGCGACGACGCCCGCCTGCCCGACGTCGAGGACGTCCAGGCCTGGTGGGTGCGCACGAACGAGGTCGAGGTCGACGTCGTCGCCCGCACCGCCACGAGGACCGCCCTTGTCGGCACCGTGAAGTGGCGCACCCGGGGCGCCGTGACGTCCGCGGAGGTGGAGCAGCTGCGCCGCCACCGGGAGCACGTGCCCCGGAGCGACGGCGCCCTCCTGGCTGCCATCAGCCCCGCCGGCGGCACTCCGCCCGGTGCGGACGTGTCCTTCTCGGCGGCCGACCTCATCACCGCCTGGCGCTGACGGCCACGTCCCTCACCGGACGAGCGGGGGGACGCGGGCGTCGCAGGTCAGCCCTGGGCCAGGAGGACCTCCTCGACGGCGGCGCGGACGGGCTCGGGGACGTCGAGGGCCGCGAGGTGCGCGAGGCGCGTGTGCAGGGGGCGGTCGGCGGTGACGACGTCGTGCACGCGGCGCTTGGTCTCGTAGGCGATCTGGGCGGCGTCGAGGCGGGCGTAGACGTGGCGCTCGACGTCGTTGCGCCGCAGCGCCGGGTCGGGGCCGACCTGCACGGCCAGGGCCGCGCCGACGGGGACGTCCGCGACCGTGACGTGCAGGTGCCCGTCGGTGCCGCGGACGACGTCGGTCTCGACCGGGGTGCCGTCGACCGTCGCGGTGGCCGGCGGCAGGTCGGCGGCGACGGACAGGAACGTCGCCGTCCAGGTGCGGGTGCGCGGGAGGAAGCCGCCCGCGCCGGTGACCGGTCCGGCGGTGAACACGCCGGCGGCCTGGTCCCAGGTCAGCGGCGTGCGGGCGACGTGCGCGTCGTCGAGGCCGTCGCCCGTGCCGTCGTCCTCGACGAGGGTGAGCGCACCGTCGGCGCCGACGACCACGAGCACCTCCAGGTGCGCGGGCTCGACCGGGTCGTTGCCGGGCACCGCGGCGCCGTCGAGCGGCACGAGCGCCCCCGCGGGTGCGAGCACGGGCAGGTGCGCGAGGTCGCGGTGCAGGAGGGTCTCGCGGTCGCCGTCGTAGACCAGGCCGGTGAGCACGTCGACCCAGGAGCCGGGCGGCAGCCAGGCCCGCGCGGATGCGGTCGCGGAGGCGGGGGCGCGCGGCGTGGTCATCGGGACCACGAGCAGCTCGGAGCCGAAGCACGCCTGCTGCGGGACCGTGTACGCCTCGTCGGCGTGCGGCCAGCGGTGGTAGACGGGCACGACGAGCGGCACACCCTCGCGGGCGGCGCGGTGGTTCATGGTGTGCAGGTACGGCACGAGGCGGTGCCGCAGGCGCAGGTAGCGGGTCTGGACCTGCTCATGCTCGGGCCCGAACGTCCACGGCTCCTTGGTCATGAACGGGTTGTTCGAGGAGTGCAGGCGCAGGATCGGGGAGAACGTGCCGAGCTGGACCCACCGGGTCGCGAGCTCGTCGTCCTTGACTCCCCACAGGTGCCCGCCGACGTCGTGGCTCCACCAGCCGTACCCGATGTTCGCGGCCGTCGCGGTGAACTCCGGCTGGAACGCCAGGGACGCCCAGGAGACCACGGTGTCGCCGGAGAACCCGACCGGGTACCGGTGCGACCCCGGGCCGGCGTAGCGGGAGAACGTCAGCGGCCGGCGACCGTCGCGCGCGGAGTCGAGGAAGTGCCGGTGGTTGAGCACCCACAGCGGGTCGACGCCGGGCAGGCGCGAGTGGCCGCCCTGCTGCCAGTCGAGCCACCAGAAGTCGACGCCCTGCGCCTCGAGCGGGTGGTGCAGCAGCTCCAGGTACGCGGTGAGGAAGGCCTCGTCGGTGACGTCGAACGCCACGGGGTCGCCGGACTCGGGGTCGCGGCCGAGCGCCGCGCACATCGCGGCGTAGGCGTCCTCGTGCGCGCCGACGCCGTCCGCCGGGTGCACGTTGAGCGTGACGCGGTGACCGTGGTCGTGCAGCCAGCGCAGGAACGCGGGCGGGTCGGGGAACAGCTCGCGGTTCCACGTGTAGCCGGTCCAGCCGCTGCCGTGCGCGGGGTCGATGTCGACGAGGTGCCAGTCCATGTCGACCACCGCGACGGAGAACGGCAGGCCCGCGGCGGCGAACCGCTCCATGAGCGCGCGGTAGGAGTCGGCCGTGTAGCGGTGGTAGCGGCTCCACCAGCTGCCGAGCGCCCACCGCGGCAGCACCGGCTGCGGGCCCGACACCGCGTACAGCGCCCGCACCGCGGCGGCGTGGTCGTGGCCGTAGGCGAAGACGTACAGGTCGTGGCGCGAGCCGTCGCGGGGCACGGGCGTGCCGTGGTCGTCGAAGACGAAGGAGCGCGAGTCGTCGAGCACGGCGTACCCCCAGCGGCTGACGACGCCGGGGTCGAGCGGGATCGCGCCGTCCGCGAGGTCGAGGGTGCGGGCGGTGCCGCCGAGGTTGCCGCCGCGCCCGTCGCGGCCGCCGTCGCCGAACCGCCACACCGAGTCGTACGCGCTGACGGCGCCCAGCACGGCGACCTGCAGCCCGTGCGGGGCGAACGGGCCGCGGTCGTAGGTGAGCCGCAGCCGCGACGTCACGACCTCGACGTGCGTGGCGTGCTCGACGACCCGGACGTCCGGCACGGGCTGTGCGCGGTGCAGCGCGAACGTCGACGGCCGGTCCTCGAACACCCCGTCGGCGGCGTGCTCGAGGCGCAGCAGGCCGTCGGCCAGCACGGTGATCCGGTAGGTGTCGCCCTGGACGACGGCTCGGGGGTCGGCGACGGGGCGGGCGGGGAACGGGAGCACGGGGCCGGCCTCCGGCGGGTCGGGGGCGCCGTCCGTGCGCCGTCGCACGGTCTGGTTTAGCGCTATACCCGATCACGCTAGGCTCACCGCGTCCGGACCGTCAACCACGGGGGTCACGATGGCGCGGGTCACGCTCGCCGACGTCGCCGCGCACGTCGGCGTCTCGGTGATGACCGTGTCCAACGTCGTCAACGGCCGCCTCGGACGCGTCTCCGCTCCCACCGCCGCGCGCGTCCAGGACGCCGTGGCGTCCCTCGGGTACGTGCCGCACGGCGCGGCCCGATCGCTCGCCGCCCGCCGCACGCACCTCGTCGGCCTGCTCCTGCCGACCCGCGGCACGAGCCTGCTCGGCTCGCCCCACGACCAGACGCTCGTCGGCGCGCTCGAGGTCACGCTGCGCCGGCGCGACCACCACCTGCTGCTGCGCGGCGTCGAGACCGCCGCCGACGTGCGCGACTCCGTGCAGCGGTGGAGCCTCGACGGGATCGTCGTCCTGGGGTTCACCGACGACGAGCTCGCGGCCCTCGACCTGCCCCGTGGCGTGCCCACCGTCGTCGTCGACGCGCACGACGACGCACCGGGCCGCGGGCACGTGCGCTCCGACGACCACGAGGGCGGGCGGCTCGCCGGTGCGCACCTGGCCGCGCTCGGGCACCGCGACGTCGTGCTCGTCGGCCCGCTCGCCGGGGGCAGCCGGGTCGTCGCCGCCCGCCTCGACGGGCTGCGGCAGAGCCTGGGGGTCGGGCACGTGCCGGCCGTGGACGCCGCCACCACCTACGACGCCGGCGTCGCGGCCGCCCCTCGGGTGCTGCGCGACCACCCCGGCGCCACCGCCGTCGTCGCGACCGCCGACACCCTCGCCGCCGGCCTCTGCCGCGGGCTCGCCGACGCGGGCCGGCGCGTCCCGGGCGACCTGTCCGTGGTCGGCTACGACGACGCCGAGCTGGCCCGCTGCGTCACGCCCGCGCTCACCACGGTGCGGCAGGACGTCGCGCGCAAGGGCGAGGCCGCCGCCCGCCTGCTGCTCGCAGCGATCGGCGGCGCGCCGGACCTCCGCACCGAGCACGTGCACGTCGACCTCGTCGTGCGGGCCTCCACGGCCGCACCCCCTTCCTGAGGCCGGGACGGAATCCGGGCGGTGCGCGTCGCGTTGCCACCGGCATGACGCTGACCGGTGAGTACGCCCCGAGCCCCGACGACTTCACGCGCGAGCACGCCGCCCTGTACGAGTCCTCCGGCGGCACGGAGGGCACCACGCTGAACGGCCGCCCCGTCATCGTGCTGACCACGGTCGGCGCGAAGACCGGCAAGCTCCGCAAGACCCCGCTGATGCGGGTCGAGCACGACGGCGAGTACGCCGTGGTCGCGTCCAAGGGCGGCGCCCCGGAGCACCCGACGTGGTTCGGCAACCTCCTCGCGCACCCGCGCGTCGCGCTGCAGGACGGCCCGGTGGTCCGCGAGTACGACGCCCGCGTCGTCGAGGGCGACGAGCGCGCGACCTGGTGGGCGCGGGCCGTCGAGGTCTGGCCCGACTACGAGCGGTACACGACGCTCACCGACCGGCAGATCCCGGTCGTCGTCCTGACCCCCGCCTGACGCGCCGGGCCCGGGCCACCGGGCCACGGACGCAGCGACGCCCCCGCCGGCCGGCGGGGGCGTCGTCGTGCGTGCGGTGCGTCAGGAGGCGGTGCCGCTGCCCGTCGACGCGGTCGCGGTCGGCTGCGCCGTGATGCTGGAGACGAGCGCGCTGAGGTCGAGGCCCGTGAGGGACTTGATGACCTCCTGGCCCTCGCCGAGCACCTGGCCGACCGTGCGCGTGATCTGCGACGCGCCGTCGGTGGAGACGACCGTGAGCTGGTCGATGCCGCTGATCGGCTCGGCCGCGGCCCGCACGATCTCCGGCAGCAGCGCGATGACCTGCTGCGCGAGGACCGCCTGGCCCTGCTCGCGCAGCGCCTCGGCCTGCGCGCGGGTGGACTCGGCGGCGGCCAGGCCCTCGGCCCGGGCGGCCGCGGCGCGGGCCAGACCGAGCGCCTCGATGGCCTTGGCCTCGGCGACCTGGCGGTCGCGCTCGGCGTTGCCGGCGCGGATCGTCGCCTCGGCGGCGGCCTCGGCGTCCTGGACCGTGGCGATCTTGTTCGCCTCGGCGATCTTCATGCGCTTGAACGCGTCGGCCTCGGTCGACGCGTTGGCCGCGTCACGCTCGGCGTTGGCGCGCTGGACCGCGGCGTACGCAGCGGCCTCGGCCGGCTTGCGGACGTCGATGTCGAGCTGCTCCTCGGTCACCTTCGCCTTCTCGGCGAGGGCCTCGCGCTCCTGGGTCGCGACGAGGCGGTCCTGCTCGGCGCGGGCGAGCTGGCCGGCGGCGTTGGCCTCGGCGTTGGCCCGGTCGGTCTCGGCCTTGATCGCGGCCTGCTTGATCGCGAGGTCGCGCTGACGGGCCGCGATGGCCTCCATCGCCTGGATCTTGGCGAACTCGGAGACCTGCTGCGCCTCGGCCTCCTTGACCTCGGCGACCTGGCGGGCACGCGCGGACTCGGCGCGGCCGAGATTGGACAGGTAGTCCGAGCCGGGCGTCGAGATGTCGGAGATGTTGAGCAGGTCGACCTGCAGACCCTGCTCCGCGAGGTCCGCCTTGGTGGAGGCGACGACGCCGTCCTGCAGCGACTTGCGGTCGCTGATGATCTGCTCGATCGTCATGTCGCCGATGATCGAGCGCAGCGAGCCCTCGAGGGACTCCTTGATGACGTCGGTCAGCGTGGCCTGCTGCGAGAGGAAGCGCTGCGCGGCACGGCGCACGCCCTCCTCGTCCCCGCGGACCTTGAAGTTGATGGACGCCTTGATGGCGAGCTTGATGCGGTTCTTGTCGACACCCTCGACCGTGATGCCGATCTGACGCTGCTCCAGCGAGATCGGGAAGCCCTGCTGCAGCACGGGCCAGACGAACACGCGCCCGCCGACGACGACGCGCTGGCCGGCCTGCGCGTTGGCGCCCTTGCCCGCGCCGCGGCCGACGATGATGAGCGCCTCGTTGGGTGGCACCCGGCGGATCCGCTTGGTGATGAGCGCGATGACCGCGACGAACGCGATGATCAGCGCGCCGACGGCGAGGATGGTGGCGCCGTTCTCGACGATGTCCAGCATGGTGGGTCCCGGCCGGGCCGGGGCTCCTTCCTGTCGGTCCTGCGGGTGCGGCGCCGGCCGCGGGGCGGCCGCGCGACGCCATGGTCAGGGGCGGGGTCGGGCCCCGGTGCCGGGCGGGTGCGTCAGGCGCGGCGGACGAGCACGCGGGAGCCGCTGACGGCCACCACCTGCACGCGCGTGCCGGCCGGGATCTCGTCGTCGGCCCACGCCAGGCGGGCCTCGAGGTCCTGCACACCCTCGAGCCGGACCTCCCCGCCGCCGGGACCGGTGGTCGCGGTCGTCATGCCGAACGCGCCCTCCAGCGGCGGCGGCGGCGCGTCCTCCGTGGCCGCGAGGCGGTGGATGAGGCGCTGCGAGACGAACGCCGCGACGAGCGCGAAGCCGATGCCGATGACCGACGCCCACACGAACCCGAGGTCCGCGGAGAACGCGATCACGCCGCTCGCCCCGAAGACGACGGCGCCCACGCCGGCGGCGATGCCGGACAGCCCGCCCTCCCCGACGCCGAAGGACTCGAACAGGTCGCCGAACACGAGGGACGCCAGCAGCAGCACGAGGCCGATGCCGCCGATGACGAGGAAGAGGGTCACGTGCGCGGGGTCCCTTCGATGGGTGGGCGCGGTCAGTATGCCGCAGCGCGCCTCGCCCCACGGGGGCCCTGTGGACCACCCGACCGACCCGGTCGGGTGAACCTGCCGTCAGTGACCGTCGGCCGGCAGCGGCGTCGGGTCGGGTGCGCCCCGCCCGACGAGCGAGCGCCGGTAGGAGTAGAGGAAGTAGATGAGCACGCCCGCCGCGAGCCACGCCAGGAACCGCAGCCAGGTCAGCGTCGTGAGGTTGAGCATGAGCCACAGGCACGCGACGCCCGCGATCACCGGCAGCGCCGGCGACCACGGCACGCGGAACCCGCGCGGCAGGTCGGGGCGGGTGCGCCGCAGGATCGGGATGCCGAAGCTGACCAGCACGAACGCGGACAGCGTGCCGATGTTGATCATCTCCTCGAGCAGCTCGACCTCCGCGAGCCCGGCGATGAGGGCGACCACCACGCCGGCACCGACCTGCAGCGCCAGCGGCGTGCCGAACCGCGGCGACGTCCGCGACAGGCCCCGGGGCAGCAGCCCGTCGCGGCTCATCGCGAAGATCACGCGCGTCAGGCCCAGCAGCAGCACCATGAGCACGCTCGTCAGGCCGACGAGGATCCCCACGGAGATCACGCGCCCCGCCCAGTCGGCGCCCACCAGCACGAACGCCGTGGTCAGGGACGGGTGGTCGGCGGCCGCGAGGTCGCGATAGCTGACCATGCCCGTCACGACCACGGTCACGAGGATGTACAGCACCGTCACCAGCGCCAGTCCGCCGAGGATGCCCCGCGGCACGGCACGCTGGGGGTCCTTGGTCTCCTCCGCGGTGGTCGCGACGACGTCGAAGCCGATGAACGCGAAGAACACGAGCGCGGCGCCCGACAGGATGCCCATGACGCCGTACGTCGTCGGCTCGAACCCCAGCAGGAAGCCCGTCAGCGGCTGGTGCAGCCCCGTCGTCCCGGCGGCGGCCGGCTCGGCGGGCGGCACGAACGGCGTCCAGTTCTCGGCCTTGACGTAGAAGAACCCGACGACGATCACGAACACCGTGATGCCGACCTTGATGATCGTGAACACGCTGTTCACCCGCGAGGACAGGCGTGTGCCGATCGCGAGCAGCGTGGTGAAGACCGCGACGATGAGCACCGGGCCCCACGCGACGTCCACGCCGAGCAGCGTCACCGTGGGCGGCACGTCGAGGCCGAACAGGCCGAACGCGTCGGACAGGTACACGCCCCAGAACTTCGCGATCACCGCCGACGCGAGCAGCATCTCCAGGATCAGGTCCCAGCCGATGATCCAGGCGACGAGCTCGCCCATCGTCGAGTACGAGTACGTGTACGCCGACCCGGCGACGGGGATCGTCGAGGCGAACTCGGCGTAGCACATGATGGCGAGCGCGCACACGAGCGCGGCGACCAGGAACGACACGATCACGGCCGGGCCGGCGTAGTTCGCCGCCGCCGTCGCGCCCACGGAGAAGATGCCCGCGCCGACGGCCACCGCCACACCCAGCACGGCCAGGTCCCACGCGGTCAGGGTGCGGCGCAGGCGGCGCTCGGGGTCGTCGACCGCCGCGAGCGAGGACTCGACGGACTTGCGGCGCAGCACGCTGCGCGGCCCCGGACCGCGGGAGGCGTACGGGCGGTCCGGCGGCGGGAAGGCGGGTCCTGCGCTCATGAGTGTGCTCCGGGGCGGCGGGTTCGGGCCGCGGACGGCGGCGGGTGCGTGCGGTGGGTCGCGGTCGGGCCGCTCGGTGCGCGGCGCACGGGCCGCGGTGGCGGCGTGCGGTACGACGGCCGCGGGTGGCGGCGCCGGGTGCGACGGCCGGGGGGTGGCGGCCTCGCAGCCGAGCATGGCGCGATCGGGCGCGGGCGGCCACCGGGTGCGGGCCGTGCGCGACCGACCGAGCATGAGGCATGGCCGAGACGGAGAACCTGGACGAAGGGCCCGACGCCGCGCACCGCGTGCCGCCCGGGGTGGACGACGCGACCGTGGAGGCGGTCGGCGCGGTGACGGCCGCGTTCGAGGTGGTCGAGCACGCCCGCGGCATGCTCTACGCGTTCCACCGGCTGCTCGGGCGTGCCGACCTCGAGCTCGGCGATGCCCTCGACCAGCTCGAGGCGGCCGGGCACGGCGAGCTCGCCGACCGGGTGCGCGCGGACGTGCTGGGGCGCAACGTCCTCGACGGCCGCTGGACGTTCCAGGTGGTCGAGGAGTTCGACGACGGGTACCACCGGGCGTTCGCGGACGCCGAGCGCGCAGTCCGCGACGAGCTGCTCGGCGGGCGACGGCACGTCGCGGAGGCGCAGATGAAGGAGCGCCGACGCACGCACGGGCGCCCCGGCCACGAGGCGCTGCCGCCGTCCTGACCGGCGCGGCGACCCGCCCACAGCCACACCGCGGACCGGGGACGACCCCGTCGCGGCCGACGCGACGGCACGTCCCCGGACGCCGACGGCGCACCCTGACGCCGTGGACCTCGCGACGATGCTCGCCCCGGAGCTCGCCGCGCACGCCGAGCACCCGGTGCCCGCGCGCACCGGTGCACCACCGCGCGTCCGGGACGCACGCACCGGCGCCTGGGTGCTGGCGCTCGTCGTCGCGCTCCTGCTCGGTCTGGGGCTGCCCTGGTGGCAGGGGGAGCGCGCGGCGGCCCAGCACCCCGTCACGGCGACCGACCTCGCGGCGGGCCGGGCGGCGCTCGACCGGGTCGCCGTGCGGACCGGCCCCGGGCCCGGCGGGTACGAGCGCGAGCTGTTCGGCGACGGGTGGGTCGACGTCGACGGCAACGGGTGCGGCACGCGCGACGACGTGCTGGTCCGCGACCTCACGGGCCCGGTCGTCGACGAGGACGGGTGCGTCGTCCTCGCCGGGACGCTCGACGACCCGTACACCGGCGCCGTCGTGGCGTTCGCGCGGGGCGAGCGCTCCGCGGACGTGCAGGTCGACCACGTCGTCGCCCTCGCCGACGCGTGGCGGTCGGGCGCGCAGGCGTGGAGCGCCCCCGCGCGCACCGCGTTCGCGAACGACCCCGCCAACCTGCTCGCCGTCGACGGGCCGGCGAACCAGGACAAGGGCGCGTCCGACGCGTCCGCGTGGCTGCCGCCCGAGGTCGGCTACCGCTGCGTCTACGCGCTGCGCCAGCTCCGGGTCAAGGACGCGTACGGGCTCAGCGTGACCCCGGCGGAGCGGGACGCGCTCGACGACGCGCTGGACGGCTGCGTCGTCGTGCCCGGGTGACGAGCGTGCGGCCCGGCGGCGTCAGCCGGCCCAGACGGCCAGCAGCAGCGCACCGCCCGCGACCAGCAGCCCCAGGCACACCAGCAGGAAGACGCCCACCCACACGACCGCCGGCACGTGCGTCAGCCCGGCGAGCAGGCCCGCGTCCGAGACGTCCCGGCCGCCCTGGCGCCGCACCCGCGCGCGCTGCGCCTGCAGCTCCAGCACCGCGCGCGGCGCCCCCAGCAGCAGGAACCACGTGATCGCGGCGGCGGTGACCTGCTGGACCGACGACGGCGCGAGCACCGTGACGACCCCGACCACGACCCCCGCGACGAGCACCGACCACAGGCCGTACCAGTTGCGGATCTGCAGCAGCACGAGCGCCAGGACGACGAGCAGCAGCCACAGCAGCCCGACGGCGTACCCGCGCGAGAGCAGCCACGCCGCCGCGAGGCCGAGCACCGCCGGCGCCGGGTAGCCGGCCGCCACGGTCGCGACCATGCCCGGGCCCGTGGGGCGCCCGCGCGAGACCGTCAGGCCCGAGGTGTCGGAGTGCACCCGGATCCCGGTCAGGCGGCGGCCGACGAGCACGGCCACGGCCGCGTGCCCCGCCTCGTGCACGATCGTCAGCCCGTGCCGCAGCAGGTGCCACACCCCCGGGGCGGCGAGCGCGACGAGCAGCACGACCCCCGTGATCACGACCGTGCGGACCTCGGGGGCGGGCTGCGGGGTCGTGACCTGCGCCCACACGTCCCCGACGGAGCCCGGCAGGTCCTCGCCCCAGCCGGTCACGGTGCCACCTCCAGCGTCACGTCCTGCCCCGCCGCGACGACCCGCAGGCCGTCGGGCACCACGGACGTCGACTCCAGGACGACCCCGTCGGGGAGACCCCCGACGGGGATCTCGATGCCGGTGAGCCGCCCGCCGACCGCCAGGTCGGCGACGTCGACCACCGCACCGCCGACCGTCACGTCCACCACGTCGGCGAGGAGCCGGCCGTCCTGGACGTACGGCTGGACGCCCGCCGTCAGCTCGACGCCGAGCACCTCGCCCGACGCCCGCAGCAGGTCGCCGTCGACCGTCAGGTCCACGGCCAGCCCCGACTGCTCGGCGACGACCTGCTGCACCGTCGCCGTCGGCAGCGTGAGGGCCAGCGTCGCGTCGGCCACCGTGGACGGCTGCCGGAGGGTGACGCCGCGGGCGTCGAGGCGCACGTCGACCGCGTCGACACCGTCGAGGCGCACCCCGTCGACGGTCGCGTGCACCTCGTCCAGCTCGCGCGCCAGCAGCTGGGTGAGGAACGGGAAGCCCTCGACGTCGACGGCCGGGGTGCCCGTCACGTCCAGACGCTCGGCGATCACCTCCGAGGCCCGCTCCTGCGCCACGCCCCGCGCGACCTGGTCGGCGACGACCAGACCGACCGCGCCCACCACCAGGACTCCCCCGGTCACCAGCACTGCCCTGGCACCCACCGTGCACCTCCGTCGTCGTCCCGCGCCCGCCGTCCGGGCCCACGCCTGCCCCGACCGGCCCTCACGGTAGGCGGTGCAGCCGTGCGGCGCCGGGGCACGGGCCCGTCGGTCGCACCCGACCCGGCAATCCTGTGGCGCCGGTCACAGGTCGTTCGTAGGCTGGGCACAGGCACGACGAGGGACGCGCGATGACCTGGGCACTCCTCCTCCTGGTGGCGACGACGCCGGCGCTGCTGCTGTGCGCCGCCTGGGCGCTCATCCCGTCCCCCGACGACACACCCCGCTGGCAGCTCGCCCTGGCCCGCCGGCTCGAGCACGTCGCCGACCGGCTGCGCCGGGAGCCGCCGCGCACCTACGACCCGTTCGCGACGCTGCGCGTGCAGGAGCGGCTCGGCGTCGTGGCCGCGCACGTGCGCGAGCTCGAGGGCGACGTGCACGCGTTCGCCCGCGCCGAGCGGATCATCTCCTCCCAGCTCGCCTACGACCAGCTGCTGGCCGAGGCGTGCCGGCTCGCCGAGGTCGAGGTGCGGCCCGCCGCCACGGGCGACCCGCACGAGCGGTTCCGCGAGGAGGTCGAGCTCACCGCCCGCGGCTGGAGCTGGTGACCGTCACCCCGCCAGGACCCGCAGCGTGCTCGGCCCCTGCCGGGTCGGGCGGACCTCGACGCGGTCGGCGATCGCCTGCTTGAGCGCCTCCACGTGCGAGACGACGCCGACGACCCGGCCGCCCGCGCGCAGCCGGCCCAGCTCGACGAGCACCTGGTCGAGCACGTGCGGGTCGAGCGCGCCGAAGCCCTCGTCGACGAACAGCGTGCCCAGCTCGATGCCGCCCGCCTCGGCCGTGACGACGTCGGCCATGCCCAGCGCCAGGCACAGCGACACGTAGAACGTCTCGCCGCCGGAGAGGGTCCGCGGGTCGCGCTCCTGCTCGGTCCGGTGGTCGACGACCCGCATCGACAGCCCCGTGGTGCGGGTGCGCACGTCCTCCTTGGCGTCCGAGCGCACGAGCTCGTACCGGCCGTCGGACATGACGCGCAGGCGGTCGTTCGCCGCCGCGACCACGTCCTCGAACCGCCGGGCCAGCACGTACGTCGGCAGCGACAGGGCCCGGGCGTTGTCGCCGCCGGTCCCTGCCGCCAGCGCCGCCATCCGCGCGACCGGGGCCGCGTGGGCGGCGGCCGTGTCGAGGGACCGGGCCGCCGCGAGCACGCGCGCGGCGGCCGTCGACGCCGCCCGGGCGCGCTCCCTCGTGACCCGGGCGCGGCCCGCGACGTCGTCCGCCGCGGCGCGGGCCGCCCGCTCGGCGGCACCCGTCGCGTCCAGGTCGACGGCCAGGTCCTCGGCCAGCGACGCGAGCGCGGGCTCGGCCAGACCGCCCAGCAGGCGCGCGCGCTCCGCGGCGACGTCCTGGACCTGGCGCTCGAGCGCGGCCAGCGCGTCGGGGGCGCACCACGCGTCGCGGGCCTCGTCCGCGGTCGAGAACCCGTGCTCGGCGAGCGCGGTCCGCAGCTCGGCCGTGCGGGCGGCGGCGTGCTCGGCCGCGGCACGCTCGTCGGCGAGGGCCTCCAGCAGGGCCGCCGCGAGGGAGGCCCGGGCGTCGAGCACCGCGTGCCGGGCAGCGACCGTCGGGTACCCGTCCCGCCCCTCGACGACCTCGGCCTCGGCGCGGTCGAGCTGCTCACGCCGGGCGACCAGCGCGAGCTCGGCGGTGCGCTGCTGGGCGTCGACCTCGTCCCGCAGCACGTGCCGGGCCTGCGTGGCGGCGTCGAAGGCCTCGGCCTGCGCGGCCAGGTCGGTCGCGGTCACGTCCGCCTGCTCGGCCTCGGCCAGCGCGGCCCGGGCCGCGTCCCGGGCGGCGGTGACGGCTGCCGTGTCCTGCCCGCCCGTCCGCGCGGCGAGCCCGGCGACGCGCTCCACCAGGGCCGCGTGGCGCGCACCCGCCTCGGCGAGCACCCGCTCGGCGCCTTCGCGCACCGCCTGCGCGGCGTCGACCTGCTCGTCCGTGACGTGGCCGTCCGGCACCGCGGCGGGCGCGGGGTGCTCGGTCGCACCGCACACCGGGCAGGCGCAGCCGGGGGTCAGCCCTGCGGCGAGCTCACCGGCGAGGCCGGCCACCCGCGCCGACCGCAGCTCCGCCTCGGCCCGGACGGCGGCGTGCGCGGCCCGGGCCGCCTCGTCGCGCGCGGCGGCCGCGACGGTCCGCTCGGCGTCGGCCGCCCGGTGCGCCTCGACGTCCTGGACGAGGCGCTCGGCGGCCTCCAGGCGTGCTGCGCGCTCGCCCGCCTCCGCGGCGGTGGCCCGTGCCGACTCCAGCCGCGTCACGAGCGCGGCACGACCCGCGGGGCGCCCGGCGAGCCACGCGTCGGCGAGCGCGACCTCGCTGCGCAGGTCGTCCAGCACCGCCGCCAGGGCGCGCACCTCGTGCCGGTCGGCGTCGAGCCGGGCCTCCACGGCCACGAGGCGCTCGAGCCGGGCCGCGTCGTCCGCGGCGGCGGACCGCGCGGCCTCGACCGGGTCGCGCCACCCCGGTCCGGGCTCGCCGGGCGGGAGCAGGTCGGCCGGGGCGGCGTCGACGGCGGCCGCGAGGGCCTTCCGGGCGGCCGCGTGGGCGGTCGTCGCGTCGTCCGCACCCGTCAGGACGGGCCGGACGGCGGCGGCGGCGCGGGCCGCGACGAGGCGGCGGGCGTCGGCGGCGTGCTCCTCGGCGTCGGCGTCGAGCCGGGCGAGTCCCGTGCGCAGCACGGCGCGGCGCTCGACGAGCGCGGCGGTCGCGCGGGCGGCCTCGTGCGCGTCGCGCGCCCGCTCCCACGCGGCGGTCGCCGCGACCGACGCGACCTCCTCGTCGTCGGCCTGACGGCCGAGGTCAGCCGTCGTCGACCCCACCACGGCGCCCACCCGGTCCGCCACCCGCGTGCCGGCGACCGCCTCGTCGAGCAGACCGCGCACCCGCACGGCGTCGTCGTCGGGGAGCGCGCACGCCCCGAGCAGGTGGGCGACGGCCTCGGCGAGGTCGGCGCGCGCGGCGTCCACGGCGCGGTCGGCCTCGCGGCGCATCTGCGCCAGCTGCTTCTGCACCTGCTCGTACACCTGGGTGCCGAAGATCTTCTGCAGCAGCCCGCGACGGTCCTCGGGGTTGGCGCGCAGGAACCGCGCGAACTCCCCCTGCGGCAGCACGATGGTCTGCACGAACTGGGTGCGGTCGAGCCCGACCACGCGCTGCAGCTCGGCCCCGACCTCGTCCAGACGCGTGCCGAGCAGGGTGCCGACCGTCTCGAGCACGTCCGGGCCGGCGGCCGGGTCCACGTCGGCGGGCAGGCGCCAGGCCTTGACGCTCGCCTGGGCGGTCGTGGTGCCGGCACCGCGACGCTTCGCCCGCTGGTACGCCGGGGTGCGTCGCACCCGGTGGACGCCCGCGGCGGTCTCGAAGACCAGCTCGACGACGCTCTCCACGTCGTCCGGCGCGTACGCCGAGCGCAGCCGCTCCTCGGACGCGTCGGCCCCCGCCACCTTGCCGTACAGCGCGAACACGACGGCGTCGATGAGCGTGGACTTGCCGGCCCCGGTGGGCCCTTCGAGGAGGAAGAGGCCGGACGTGCCGAGCGCGTCGAAGTCGACGGTGTGCCGGCCCGCGAACGGGCCGATGGCCTGGACGGTCAGCGAGCGCAGCCGCATCAGGCGCTCCGCTCCGCGGCCGCGACCAGCTCGTGCGCCCGCCGCAGCACGTCGAGCTCGGCGGCGTCCGGACGCGCGCCCGTGACGTGGTGGACGAAGTCGGCGGCGACGTCCACCGGGTCCGCCGCCGCGGTGACCAGGGCGGCACCCGCGGCGGGCACGACCCGGTCGGGCCGGTGCTGGACGACGAGCGCGTGGGGGAACCGCTCGCGCACGCGCCGGAACAGGTCGGCCGGTCGGGCGTCGTCGGTGACCGTGACCCGCGCCCACGCGTCGACGTGCGGCTCGCCGGCGGCACCCAGCAGCTCGTCGAGGGTGCCGCTGACGTCGGCGAGGCGGCGCGGCACGGGGGCCGGCACCAGCGTCGTCGTCGGCTCGTCGCCCGCGAGGTCGACCAGCACGGTCGACTTGGTCTGGTGCAGCTCGGAGAACGAGTACGCGAGCGGCGACCCCGAGTACCGCAGCACCGTGGGGCCGGCGCCGGTCACCGCCTGCGGGCCGTGCAGGTGCCCGAGCGCGACGTAGCCGACGCCCGCGAACACGTCGGACGTCACGTGGTCGACGCCGCCGACGCGGATGTCCCGCTCGGACTCGCTGGCCCGGCCCCCCACGACGAACGCGTGCGCGGCCACGACCGTGCGTGCGGGCCGCGCACCCGCCGCCGACCGCCGCGCGACGTCCGCGCGCACGCGGTCCATCGCCGCCGCGGTCACCGCCTGGTGCGACCGGGCCATCGGGCGGCGCGCCCCGGACTCGTCGACCGTCCCGAGCTCGCCGCGCACCGCGTCCGGGTCGAGGTACGGCAGCCCGTAGACCAGCACGTCCCCCGCCGCGGACGGGAGCACCACCGGCTCGTCGAGCGCGGCCACGCGGGTGCGCACGCGCACGCGCTCACGCATCAGCGCCGCGCCGAAGCCGAGGCGGGTCGCGGAGTCGTGGTTGCCGGAGGTCACGACGACGGTCGCGTGCTCGGCCAGCCGGGCGAGCGTGTCGGACAGCAGCGTCACGGCCTCGACCGGCGGGATCGCGCGGTCGTACACGTCACCGGCGACGACCACGGCGTCGACCGCCTCGGCCCGCACCACGTCGACGAGGTGGTCGAGGTAGGCGGCCTGGTGGTCGAGCAGGTCCACGCCGTGCAGGGTGCGGCCCAGGTGCCAGTCGGAGGTGTGGAGCAGCCGCATGCCCCGGACGCTATCCGAGGCGTCCGACACCCCGGCCCCGACGCTCAGGCGTCGTCGTCGGGGATCGCCCCGGACAGCCCGATGATCTCCAGGACGTCGCGCAGCACCCCGCGCGGGTCGCGCAGCGTCAGGGGCACCTGCGCCTCGGTGGCCGCCAGGTGGAGCTGGAGGACGAACGCCACGCCCGAGGAGTCGATGAACGTCGCGTCGGTCGCGTCGACGACCACGGGGACGCCGCTCATGAGGGCCATGCCCATCGACGCGCTGGCCTCGTCCCGCAGCGACGCGTCGATCTCGCCCACCAGCCGGACGACCGCGCGGCCGTCGTGCTGCTCGACGCGGATCGCGTGGACCACCTCGTCGAAGGCGTCCGTGCCCGTCACTGTCAGCTCTGCCATGCGCGCGCTCGTGCTCCTCGTCAAGTCGTCTGCGGTACGTCGTCGGACCGGTCCTGCGACGGCCGGGGCGACCGTACCCGCTGGCTGGGACATCGACACCTGGAACGACCGGCACCGCCCGGGTGTTCCCAGGATCACCCGCCCGCACGACCAGCGGTTGACCACCGCTTGACCGGCAGGCGAACGTCCGCGGGCGTCGGGCACCCCGACGGTCAGCCGATCTGCACCGTCCCGACGCCGGGGAGGTCGCCGAACCGTGCCCGCGCGTCCCGGGTCACGACCGCTCGGCCGTGCTCGGCCGCGTGCGCCGCGATGATCAGGTCGTGCGCACCGCGCGGCGCCCCGAGCCTGCGGACGTGGGCGAGGAGGCGTGCGTGCTCGGCAGCGGTGCGGGCCGTGTAGTCCAGGACCGTCGTCACGTCCAGGACGACGGCCAGGACGCGGGCACGACCGGCAGCCTGCTCCGCCGTCCGCGCGAGCTCGATCCCGGTGCGGAACTCGGCGACGGTGAGAGCGGCGATCGCGACGTCGTCGTCGTCCAGCGCCCGGGGGTCGGGCAGGGTGCCACGCTCCATCTCGATCAGCGTGTTCGTGTCGAGGATCAGCCGTCCCCCCACGGGTCCCTCTCGTCGGCGACCACCAGGGCCCGGGCCGCGGCGATGTCGCCGGCCATCTGGTCGTCCAGGCCCCCGGCGCCCGCGAGCGCCTCGCGCAGGCGCCGGCCGGTCGAGGGTGCCGCGGGCCGGATCTCGGCGACCACGGTGCCGGCGCGCGTGATGGAGACCACCTCGCCGCGCTCGACGGCGTCGAGGAGCTCGGAGAACCCTCGGGAGGCCGTGGTGGCGGTGACGGTGCGCACGTCCCGATCGTAGCTCGGGATCAGAGAATCAGACAGGCGTCCGACGCTCAGTCGGGGGTGATCTCGGCGACGCGGCCGTCCTCGACGTGCCAGCGGCGCGTCAGGCGGACGGTGTCGAGCATCCGCCGGTCGTGCGTGACCAGCAGGACCGTGCCGTCGAACTCCTCGAGCGCCTGCTCGAGCTGCTCGATCGCCGGCAGGTCCAGGTGGTTGGTCGGCTCGTCCAGCACCAGCAGGTTCACCCCGCGGGCCTGGAGCAGCGCGAGCGCGGCCCGGGTGCGCTCCCCCGGCGACAGCGACGCCACGGGCCGGGTCACGTGGTGCCCGCCGAGGCCGAACTTGGCCAGCAGCGTGCGCACGTCCGCGGTGGTCCAGTCCGGCACCTGGCGGGCGAACGCGGTGCCCAGCGGCTCGTCGCCCTCGAAGGCGGCCCGGGCCTGGTCGACCTCGCCGACCAGCACCCCGGAGCCGAGGTCGACGCGACCCTCGTCGGGGGTCAGGCGCCCGAGCAGCAGGCCCAGCAGGGTCGTCTTGCCGGCGCCGTTCGGCCCCGTGATCGCGACCCGGTCGGTGCGGTCGAGCTGCACGTCCACCGGCCCGAGCACGAACGACCCGCGCCGGACCACGGCGGCACGGACGGCCGCGACGACGTCCCCGGACCGCGGCCCGCTGGCGATCGTCATGCGCAGCTGCCACTCCTTGCGGGGCTCGGCCACCACGTCGAGGCGCTCGATCAGCCGCTCCGTCTGGCGGGCCTTGGCGGCCTGCTTCTCGGACGCGTCGGCGCGGAACTTGCGGCCGATCTTGTCGTTGTCGCCCGCCTTGCGGCGCGCGTTCTTCACGCCCTTGGCCATCCACGCGCGCTGGCGGCGCGCCCGCTGCTCCAGCGCGTCACGGCGGCCCGCGTAGTCCTCGTACGCCTCGCGGGCCTGGCGCCGGGCCGTCGAGCGCTCCTCCAGGTACGCGTCGTAGGAGCCGCCGTACACGGCCACCCGCTGCAGCGACCGGTCGATCTCGACGACGGACGTCACGGTGCGCGAGAGGAACTCCCGGTCGTGGCTGACCACGACGACGGGCGCCGTCGCGCGGTGCACGAACTCCTCCAGACGCTCGAGCCCGTCGAGGTCCAGGTCGTTGGTCGGCTCGTCGAGCAGGTACAGGTCGTACCGGGACAGCAGCAGCGCCGCGAGCCCGACCCGGGCGGCCTGCCCGCCGGACAGCGCCGTCATCGGGTGCTCCAGGTCGACGTCGAGGCCCAGGTCGGCCAGGACGGAGCCGGTGCGCGCGTCGAGGTCGCCGCCGCCGAGCGCCATCCACCGCTCGAGCGCGTCGCCGAACTCCTCGTCGGCGCCCGGCTCCCCCGCGCCCAGCCGCTCGGCCGCGGCGTCCATGGCCACCTGCGCCGGGCCGACGCCGGTGCGGCGCTCCAGGTAGGCCCGCACCGACGCGTCCGCGCGGTCGACCTCCTGCGCCAGCAGCCCGAGCTGCGCGTGCGGCGGCGAGACCTGCACCACGCCCGCCTCGGGGGCGCGCAGGCCCGCGAGCACGTGCAGCAGCGTCGACTTGCCCGCACCGTTCGGTCCGACCAGGCCGATCACGTCCCCCGGGGCGACGACGAGGTCGAGCCCGGAGAACAGCTCGCGGTCGCCGAAGCCGGCCGCGACCCCCTTGGCCTGCACGGTGGCGCTCATGGCGCCATTCAACAGCGTCGCGGGGCCCGGCCCGTCGCCCGGCGGGCGTCAGGCCTGCGGCTCGGACACGTCCGCGACGGTCGCGCCCAGCACCCGCACGAGGTCGTCCGCGGCGAGCGTCACGCCCACGCCGTGCCCGCCGCCGCCGATCGACACGGTCCGCCCCACGGCCCGCTCGTCGACGACCACCGGCCACGTGCGCGTCGTCCCGAACGGCGTGATCGTGCCCCGCTCGAACCCCGTCACCGCGAGCGCGGTCGCCGCGTCGGGCATCGACATGCGGCTGACGCCGAGGAGGGCGCGCAGGCGCGGCCAGGAGATCGCGCGGTCGCCGGGCAGCAGGACGAGGAGGAAGTCGTCGTCACCGCGGCGCACGACGATGGTCTTGAGCAGGTCCGCGGGCGCGATGCCCCGGGCGGCGGCGGCCTCCGCGAGGGAGCCGACGCGGCCGTGCCGGGTGCGGGTGTACGCGACGCCGGCGGCGTCGAGGGCCGCGACGACCCGCGCCTCCCCCTCGGTGCTCAGCCCGGCGCCCGGTGGGGCGGGGCTCGGCTCGGTCACACCCTCATGGTCGCACGGTCACCGCCAGCCCTGAGCCCGACGGACCTCGCGCCCGCCACTGCGTCGCCGACACGACGGGTCGCGGACGCAGAGAGCGCGAGGGTCCCGGATCGCCATCGCCACGCCACGATCAGCCGTCGGACGCCGATCACCGTAGGTAACGATTGCATAACACCCCCCCGAGAAGGTGAACCGGCCACGAGGAGCGTCGGCGATCGGTACCGTCATGGCTCGATTAACTCCGCTACTGATCACATCAACTGCACGGGAGACGCCATGAAGACCACTTTGCGCACAATCCTCACACTGGCCGTCGCCGCAACGTGCACCATGCTTGTCGCACCGGCGGCGCAGGCGGTCTGCGATGCAGGTCACATGTGCATCTACGTCAACAACGACTACTCGGGCACCATGCGCGGATTTTCCAACTCGAAGCTGAGCTGGGGTGGTTTCGGGCTCGACGACAAGGCGTCGTCCGCCTCGGCCAACGGCACTTCTTGCTCGAAGAGCTACTACTACGACAACAGGGACTGGACAGGGGACTACTTCTACCTGAACTCCTACACGATCACAGGCGCCAACTACCAGGACCCGAACCTGAGCAACGGAGCCGGGTACGGCACCTGGGCCACGAATAACGCGAACGACAAGATCTCCTCGGCGAACTTCGCGTCGTGCAGCTGATCCCGCGAGCCACCCGCGGATCGCGGTCCCTCCCGATCGCGATCCGCGGGGTCACCCTGACGGTCACGACAGCCTGCCTGATGGCCGCGTGCACCAGCGGGGCCCCTGATGCCGCACCGCGGCCGGACGCCGGTGCGACGTCAGCCGCACTGGCGGCAGGCGTGTCGCTCGTGGCGGAGCTCGACCCCGACGCGGGCTCGATCGCGCT
Source organism: Cellulomonas sp. SLBN-39 (assembly GCF_006715865.1). Classification (NCBI taxonomy): domain Bacteria; kingdom Bacillati; phylum Actinomycetota; class Actinomycetes; order Micrococcales; family Cellulomonadaceae; genus Cellulomonas; species Cellulomonas sp. SLBN-39. The sequence goes on from NZ_VFOA01000001.1 coordinate 1,283,064, forward strand.
CCCGTTCGACCAGTTCATGCCGACGTTCGACGACTCGGAGGTCCTGGACCTCGCGACGCAGCTCGAAGCCGCCTCCTGCGCGGGCGACCAGGGTGTGCACTACCGGATCCCTGCACGCGACACCCCGCCGGAGTACTCGCAAGACACGCTGGACGGGCCCTGGACGATCGCGCAGGCCGAGCGGTTCGCCTTCGTCCGGCCGATGACCGACGCCGACCTGAGGGGCAACGGGGTCGTCGGCGCGCCCGAGGCAGGCCCTGCCGTCGAGCGGACGGACACCGTGCTCGCCGACATCCCGGCCGAGAGTCCTCATCGCGAGATCGTCGAGGACTGCTTCGCCGCGAACGAGATCACGGACAGGTTCGGCTCCGCGCAGAGCCCGTCCGGCCCGTGGATGACGGAGATGAGCGCCGCCGTCACCGCCGCCCAGGCCTCCGACGAGGCGGATGCGCTCCGCTCCGAGCTGCGGGCGTGCTACGAGCAGCGCGGCATCGCGGTCGACACGTCCGCGTTCGACGCCGGGCGCCTCGGAGACACGGCCGGCGTCGCCGGCGCCGACTCGTCCCTCATCGACGCGCAGCAGATCGAGCTGGCGATCGCTGTCGTCGAGTGCAAGAACGACGTCGGCTACACCGAACGGGCGGCCGCCCTGGTCGCTCAGGCGCAGGCGCCGGTCGTCGTCGCCTACCTGGACGAGCTGCGCGCCTTCGCCACGGAGCTCGAGTCCACCAGGGACGAGGCGGAGCAGATCATCACCGAGCACGCGGACCTGACCACCACGTGGTGAACGAGCCGAGCCGACCGCACCGAGCGCGATGGCTGGTGCTCTGGGTCGTCGCGTCCGTCCTGCTCGCGGGCGGCGCCTACGCCGTCGGTGCCGGCGTGCGGTCGCCCTTCGAGGAGGCCGCTGCCAACAGTCAGGCATCCGTCCCGGTGACTGCCACCGTCTCGGAACGCACCGTGACGTCCGAGGAGTCGGTCGTGACCGGGACCGCGGCGACAGGAACCACCCGTGAGGTGACGCGCGCGGCCGAGGCAAGGACGATCGTCACCGCGGTGTCCGCAACCCCAGGGGACACCCTGCAGGCGGGGGCGTCTCCGGTCGAGATCAACAGCCGTCCCCTGATCGCCCTCACGCTGCCCTTCGACCTCTTCCGTGATCTGACGCCCGGGCTCGAAGGGTCGGACGTCTCGGCGGTGCAGGCGAGCCTGCAGGAGCTCGGCATGTACGACGGTGCGATCGACGGCGTGTTCGGGGCCAAGACGTCCGCTGCCGTCCGGTCGTTGTACGCGGGCGCCGGTGCACGCGCTCCGGAACCACCGCCAGGTGCCCTCGAGGCGCTCGACGCGGCGACGGCCGCCCTCGCGGAGGCGCAGGCGGCCAGGACGGATCAGGCCGACGAGGGCCCCGTCGACGACTCCACCTCGTCGGACCGCGCGGTTGCCGGCGCACGGGTCGCCCTCGCCAGGGCGCAGGCGGCGGCTGACACGCCACTTCCCTTCTCCGAGGTCCTCTCCCTGCCCACCGGGGCCACCACCGTCGTCGACGTCGCAGGGCTCGGCACGGACGTGAGCGAACAGACGCTCCTCACGATCAGGTCGGGGAGCGCCACGGTGACGGCGCGCGCATCGGTCTCGGCCGCCGACCAGCTCGAGGCGGGGGATCCCGCCACGATCACCGATGCCGCAGACACGCAGGTCGCCGTCACTGCGACCGTCACGTCGGCCAGCGAGTTCAAGCCCGCCTCCACCGACGGGGGCTCGCCCCCGGGCTACGACGTGACGCTTGCTCTGACCGAGTCCCCGTTCGCGGACGGCGCGCTGGTCGTCGTCACGCCGGCCGAGGCGGCCGCGTCGACCACGGGGCCCGCAGTCCCGGCCACGGCGCTGCGGCAGGACGAGCAGGGCGAGTACGTCGAACGCGCGGGAGGCAGAGAACGCGTGGCGGTGAAGGTGCTCGCGACGGGCGGCGGTTGGGCGGTCGTCGAGTCGTCCGCGCTCGACATCGGCGACGTCGTCCTGGTCAGCGGCTGATGGGAGCGGCGATCCGCGCCCCGTGCCGTCACGAAGACCTACCCCGGCAGGCCGCCGACACAGGTCCTGCGCGGCGTGGACCTCGAGGTCGAGGACGGGGAGCGCCTGGCGATCTTCGGTCGCTCGGGAGCGGGGAAGTCGACCCTGCTGAACATCCTCGGTCTGCTGGACGTCCCCTCGGCTGGAACCTACGAGGTCCTCGGCGTGGACACGCTGGCCCTGTCGGCGTCTGCGCGTGACAAGCATCGATCGTCCGACCTGGGCTTCATCTTCCAGGAGCACCGGGTCCTCGGCGCCCGGACCGTCGCGGAGAACCTGGCGATCAGGCTCTCGATCGCGCGGACGCCGCAGCGAGACCGGGGCCGCCTGGTGAACGACGCTCTGGGGCAGGTCGCCCTCGAGCACCGGCGCGACGCCCCAGGGCGGTTGCTCTCCGGTGGCGAGAAGCAGCGGCTCGCCGTCGCCCGCGCGATCCTGACGAACCCCCGCGTCCTGCTTGCCGACGAACCGACGGGCAATCTCGACCGCGGGAACGCCGACAGGATCCTCGAGCTGTTCGACGCGCAGGCGGCCCGCGGCGTCGCGGTCGTCGTCATCACCCACGACCCCAGCACCGCGGGGTGGGCCGACCGGTCGGTCGAGCTCGACGCGGGTGTCCTGACCGAGCGGGGTGCTCCATGACACTCTCGACCGTCACGGACCTGATCCGCGACGTGCTGGTCGAGATGCACACGCGGCACGCACGCACCGCTCTCATGGCAGCGGGTGTCGCACTCGCGACAGGAGCCCTCGTCGCGTCGCTGTCGATCTCCCGGCTCGCGGCGACCCAGATCGACACGGACCTGGCGGCGACGGCCACCAGGACCGTCACGGTCGCGCGCGTGACGACCGAGCAGGACGCGGGCGACGCGACCTTTCCGGAAGACGCTGCGTCCATCGCGTCGGGCCTCCCGCTGGTGGAGGCAGCAGGGCTGCGGCTGGACCTGACCGGCAAGACGAGCGTGACCGTCCGCACGGACGACCCTGTGCTGGGACCCGACGTCGACGGGCTCGTCGTCGCCGGCATCACGAGCGGCTACCCGGCCGCCGTCGGGGCGGAACCGGCCACGACGGCGTGGATGCTGGACGGCGAGCACCCCGTGGTCCTGCTGGGTCCCGGCGCTGCCGAGGCCCTGGACGTACCCGTCTCCGCCGATCCGACGGGGCACGGCGTCTGGGTCAACGGCGTGCGGCACCAGGTCGTCGGGTTCTTGGTCGGCTCGCCGGTCGTGGACGGTCTCGTGGCCCTGCCGTACCCGCGGGTCGAGAAGGAGCTGTCCACGGATGCAGACGCCACGATGACGGTGCTGACCGAGCCAGGCGCCTCGGGTCCGGTGTCCGCAGCGATCAGGGCTGCACTGCGACCGGACGTGCCGGCCGTGCTGCGCACGTCCGTCGTGGTCGATGCGAGCGAGGTCCGCCGCGGCGTCGCCACCCAGCTCGACCGCCTGACCGCAGGGATCGGCGCGCTCCTCCTCGCGCTGACCATGCTGCTCATCGCCAACTCGATGGTCGTCTCGGTGATGTCCCGCACGGCCGAGATCGGCCTCCGACGTGCCATGGGTGCGTCGCGCAGCGGGATTGCCGCGCTCGTGCTCCTCGAGGCTGCGGTGTCCGGGGTCGTCGGCGGGGTCTCCGGATCGGCTGTCGCGGCTGTCGTCGTGCTCGTCGCCGCCGTGGCCAACAGCTGGACCGCGCACATGGACGTCGGGGTGCTCGCGCTGGCACCCGTGGTCGGCCTCGGCGTCGCGACACTCGCATCCGTGTACCCGGCGTTGCGTGCTGCGGCAGTTCAACCCGCGACCGCCGTGCGCTCCGACTGAGCACGACCCGGGCCGCCCCGCCGGCGGCGACGGTCCTGCCCGGACCCGGGGTACGGCAGATCGTCGCCGCGCTGCCCAGCCGTGTCAGCGACGTGCCAGCAACGCGCGCAGCTCGTCGACGACCGCCGACACCCACGCCGCGACACGCGCTCGCATGCCGCTGCCGGGACACCCGGACCTTGCCGCGACGCCTCGGGCGAAGCGGTCCCACTCGGTGTCGGGCGACCAGGCGTGGTCGGGTGCGGGACGCGGATCCGGGAGCCACTCCTCGTGCGGCGTCCAGGACGCCTGGGGCGGCGCAGCCGGACGCTGCGAACCGTCGCCTCCGGCGGCCCGGAGGCTGCGCTCGTGGGGGGCGGGCTCACCTGCACGGCCCCCGCTGCGCTGCCACACGTCGCCGGGGGTCTGCGCCCAGCCGTCCTTGTGGCGGCGCGGGGGCTGGGGGGCGTCGGGCACGGTCACGTCGCACCTCCTGGCGCCGGTCGGGCGTCGGGCGTCGACGCGTCCCCCAGCATGGCGGTCGCGGACGTCCGATTCCTCCTGGTTCACCCGAAGGTGTCACGGCGTGTCGCACGGACGCCGCACCGGTCAGGCGCGGTTCGCGGCGTCCCCCGCCGGCGCCGGGAGCGCGGAGCGGAGCGGGACGACGAGCTCGGCGGTGGTCCCGCTCACGCCGTCGGAGTCCAGGTGCACGGTGGCGTTGTTGCGCAGGGCCAGCTCGCGGACGAGCGCGAGCCCCAGCCCGACGCCGGGCACGGACCGCTCGACGGCGTCGGGCGCGCGGTAGAACCGGTCGAAGACGCGGGCGAGCTCGTCCGGGTCGATGCCGCTGCCGGTGTCGGCCACCCGGATCCGCACGCTCCTGCCGTCGGACAGGACGTCGACCCGCACCTGCCCCCCGGGCGGGGTGAACTTCAGGGCGTTGCCGAGCAGGTTCGCGACGATCCGCTCGAGGTCCTCGACGACGAACGGGACCTGGACGCAGACGGACCGTGCGGCGCGCAGGTCGACCCCCCGCTCGTGGGCGACGGGGAGCTGGTCCTCCACGCAGCGGCGCAGGAGCGGGTCGAGGTCGACGTCGACGGGCACGCGTTCGGCGCGGGAGCCGAGCGCGAGCAGGTCCTCGACGAGGACGGACAGCCGGCGGGCGTTGCGCTCGACGACCGCGAGGTGCTCGCGCTGGGCCTCCGTGAGGTCGCCCTCGTCCTCCAGCAGCTCGGTGAACCCGACGATGCTGGTGATGGGCGTGCGCAGCTCGTGGCTGACGGCGGAGACGAAGTCGTCCTTCTGGCGGGAGACCGCGCGCAGGCGCTCGGCGGCGCGGCGCTCGTGGCTCAGCGCCCGGCGGACCGCGACGTCCGCCTGGTGGCGCTCGGTGACGTCGACGAGCTGCGCGGTGACGAGCCACTCCCCGCTGGGCCGCACGCGCCGCGTGACGATGAGCTCGACCTGCCGCGCGTCGAGCCCGGGGGTCCCGAAGTCCGAGTAGCTCTCCCCGTCGGGAGCGAGGGCGGCCTGCCGGACGGCGCGGCGCAGCGCGCGGACGTGCGCCCCGTCGTCGTCGGGGACGGCGGGCGGCTCGTCGAGGGCGCTGCCGTCGACGACCAGGGGGATGGCGCCCCCGAGGAGCTCGACGGCGCGGGCGTTGCTCTGCAGGACCCGCAGGTCGCCGTCGGAACGCTCGTGCATGATGACGAGACCGACCTGCGCGTCGAGGACGCCCCCCTGCAGCAGCTGCTGGCGCGCGGCGCGCTCCTCGACGGCGAGGAGCTGCTCGGTGCGGGTCGCGGACAGCAGCAGGACGGAGGCGGCGAACGTCACGAGGAAGGCCTGGACGACGAAGTTCCGCTGCAGGTCGGTCAGCGCGGCGTTGCCGGCGAACGGCCCCAGGCCGAGGGTGGTGAGGGTCGTCACCGCCACCGCGACGCCGACGAGCTGCACCGCCACGACCCGGGCGGAGTGCGCCAGCGCACCCCAGACCAGCACCGGCATGACCGCGAACGACAGCGGTGGTGCGCCCGGGGTCCCGAAGACGAGGGCGACCACGAGGACGAGCGCCGCCCACTGCGCGGCGCCGCTGCGCGGCCCCCGGGTGGCGGTCCCGCGCACGGCCGGTGCGGCGAGCGGGACGATCGTGACGATCGCCGAGGCGTGGCTGGCGACGACGGCCGGGGCCGTGGCCCAGAAGTCACCGCCGGCGAGGGTGGTCACCCAGAGGCCGGCGAGGGCCCCGGCGACGAGGGCGCCGACGGTCGCGGCGCCGAGGAAGGCGCGCACGTCGCGCACGGACTGCATGCGGAAGGGGCCGCGGCGACGCAGCAGCGCGACGACGACGAACGCCTCCACGCCGTTCGTCGCGCCGTACGCGAACGACAGCGCCGGGGAGCGACCGGCGACGAGGTTGGAGGCCGCCGTGACCACCACGACCGCGAGGCACACGACCCACGTCCACCGTGCGGGCGCCGCGAGCACCGCCAGCACGGCGGCCCCGGCGGCCGGCCACCAGGCGGACGTGGGCTGCCCGGAGGACGCCATCTGGACCGCGGCGACGCCCAGCAGGTAGGCCAGGCCCAGCATCACCGCGACGCGCAGCGCGGCTCCCTGCGGGGACGGGCGCTGCCCGTCGGCGTCCGACATGAGCCCCCACCCCGCCCGTGCACCGTGGTGCCGACATGACGCCGGCCCGATCAACATGCACGATGGCGGGGGACGCGGCAACACCAGGGGGGCACGTGGCGTCGGTGGTGGTGGTCGAGGACGACGCGGACATCGCCCGGCTCGTGGCGCGCACGCTGCGCGGAGCCGGTCACGAGGTACGGGTGGAGCACGACGGCCTGGCCGGGCTGACGGCCGTCCGCGAGGAGCGTCCGGACGTCGTCGTGCTCGACTGGATGGTGCCGCGGATGGACGGCGTCGAGGTGTGCGAGGCCGTGCGCGCGGACCCGGACCTCACCGGCGTCAGGGTGCTGCTGCTCACCGCCCGGGCGGAGGACGACGACCTGGCGTGGGCCTTCGCCGCCGGCGCCGACGACTACGTGGCCAAGCCGTTCTCGACGCGCGACCTCACGGCCCGCGTGCAGGCGCTGCTGGACCGTCGCTGACGACGTCCCCCGACGCGGGGCGCCGGCGCGGGCTCAGCCCGTCGTGGTGGACGGGCCGGGTGGCGGGACGTCCTCGACCCGGGCACCCAGGGCTGCCAGGCGTGCACCGAGGGCTGCACGACGGCCCGCGACGACGGGCACGTCCGCACCCACGAGCTCCGACGGCGGGACGAACCACCCCCTGGGTGCGTGATGCCGCAACGCGTGGAGCGTCTGGACCGGCGCGGGCCCGACGTCCGTGACGCGCACCGTCACGAGCTCTCCGTCGTCGCGCGGCGTGCCGCCCGACCGTGGCCACAGGGCGGAGACGAGGGCGAGCACGAGGCCGCCCAGGCGCAGCACGGTGCCCGTGACGTCCTGCCAGGGCGTGTCGGCCGTGGCTCCCAGCACCCACCCGGCGGCGACCAGCGCCACCCCGGCGCCGACCCCGGCAACCCGTCGCCCGAACGTCACAGCACCCCGTCCCCTCGCGTCCCGCCACGACCGGACCCGTCTGCGCATCCACGGCACCACGGGCGCGAGCCGCACGCCAGGACCGGTCCGCCGATGCTACCCAGCGGTACTCCCGCGTCGGACTGCGTGGCGCGTGCGGACACGCGGTCCCGACTCACCACCAGGGGGCGGGCTCCGCACGACGCACCATCCCGTCGAGCGTGACGTCGTAGCCGTACATCCTGTCGTCGGTCGACCCCTCCGCGCCCACCCACACGGACCTGCCGAGCGCACGCCCGACCGCGCGGAGGAAGTCGCAGAGGCCGTCCAGCTCCTCCTGCCCCCGGAAAGCCCTCGCGTCGAGGTCGAAGTCGATCGCGGTGGGCATGAAGAACCAGAGGTGAACCCAGGCCGCCGGTGCGACCTCGACCCGGATGGGCGGGGGCGACTCGGCCTCCGGGTCGGCGAGCCGCGCGGCGAGCCCCGCCGCCGTCGGGAACGCGTCCCCGTCGACGCGCCACGGCCCGGTGCGCACGAGGTCGAGGACGGTCTGCCAGTCGTCGACGGTGACGCCGCCCTCGACCCACCCGTCCGGGAGCGCGCCCACGACGTCCGCGTCGAAGAGGTCGCGGACGTCGTCCCACCGCAAGGTGCTCACACGACGATCTTCCGCCGGCACACGACCGACCTCCACCCCCGTCCTGCCCACACACACCTGCTGCCGGGGCGCCGACGGCAATCGAGGTGAAGCTCCGGCGGACGCCTGGGAGGATGGTCCGTCGTGAGCACGTCCGACCCCGCACCCGCCGCCCCCGCCGAGGGCGCGCGCGGTGAGCGTGCGCGGACCGAGGCTCCCGCCTCCGGGGGCGCACCCGGCGGGGGCCGGCGTCGGGGCGGACGCCCGGGGCGCGCCGCGGACGGCCGACGCGAGGGCGACGGCCGGGCGCGTCGCCCCCGCGACACCACCCGCCACCCCCACCGCGACGACGCGCGCCTGACCCGGGCCGCCGAGGCCCGCGCGGCGGTCGACCTGCCGGAGATCACGTACCCCGAGCAGCTCCCGGTCTCCGCCCGCCGCGAGGAGATCGCGGCCGCGCTGCGCGACCACCAGGTCGTCGTCGTCGCCGGTGAGACGGGCTCGGGAAAGACGACGCAGATCCCGAAGATCGCGCTGGAGCTGGGCCGCGGCCGGGCCGGGCAGATCGGTCACACGCAGCCCCGGCGGATCGCGGCCCGCTCGGTGGCCGAGCGCATCGCCGACGAGCTGGGCGTCCCCCTCGGCGGCGTCGTCGGGTACCAGGTGCGGTTCACCGACGAGTCCAGCGACTCGACCCTCGTCAAGGTGATGACCGACGGCATCCTGCTGGCGCAGATCCAGCGGGACCCGATGCTGCGGATGTACGACACGCTGATCATCGACGAGGCGCACGAGCGCAGCCTCAACATCGACTTCGTCCTGGGGTACCTGACGCGGCTGCTGCCGCAGCGCCCGGACCTCAAGCTCGTCATCACGTCGGCGACGATCGACTCCGACCGGTTCGCCCGGCACTTCGCCGGGCCGCCGACGCCGGAGCACCCGGACGGCGTGCCCGCGCCCGTCGTCGAGGTCAGCGGCCGCACGTACCCCGTCGAGATCCGCTACCAGCCGCTGAGCCCGGACGACGGGCCGGACCGGGACCTGGTCACCGGCATCACCGAGGCCGTCGACGAGCTCATGGCCGAGGGGCCCGGCGACGTGCTGGTGTTCCTGTCCGGCGAGCGGGAGATCCGCGACGCCGAGGACGCGCTGCGCGGCTCGCTCGGCCCGCGCGTGACCGACCCGCGGCACCCGGACGCCGTGGACGTCGTGCCGCTGTACGCGCGCCTGTCGGCCGCGGAGCAGCGCCGGGTGTTCGAGGCGCACACCACGCGCCGCGTGATCCTCGCGACCAACGTCGCCGAGACGTCGCTGACGGTGCCGGGCGTGCGGTACGTGGTCGACCCCGGCACGGCGCGGATCTCGCGGTACTCGAAGGCCACGAAGGTGCAGCGGCTGCCGATCGAGCCGGTGTCGCAGGCGTCGGCCAACCAGCGCTCCGGGCGGTCGGGGCGTGTCGCGCCCGGCGTCGCGATCCGCCTGTACTCCGAGGAGGACTTCGCGGGGCGCCCCGAGTACACCGAGCCGGAGATCCTGCGGACGTCGCTCGCGTCGGTGATCCTGCAGATGATCGCGGTGGGCGTGGTCGCCTCCCCCGACGAGGTCGTGGAGTTCCCGTTCGTCGACCCGCCGGACGTGCGGTCCGTGCGCGACGGCGTGGCGCTGCTCACCGAGCTCGGCGCCCTCGACGTGCGCGGCGGCCGCACCCGGCTCACCGACACCGGCCGCGCGCTCGCCCGGCTGCCCATCGACCCGCGGCTGGCGCGCATGGTCGTCGAGGCCGGTCGGCGCGGGGTCGCGCGCGAGGTGCTCGTCGTCGCGGCGGCGCTGTCGATCCAGGACCCGCGCGAGCGCCCCGCCGAGCAGCGCGAGACCGCCGACGCCCTGCACCGGCGGTTCGCCGACCCGTCGTCGGACCTGCTGTCGTACCTCAACCTGTGGACGTACCTGCGCGAGCAGCAGCGCGAGCTGTCCGGCTCGGCGTTCCGCCGCATGTGCAAGGCCGAGCACCTGCACTTCCTGCGGGTGCGGGAGTGGCAGGACGTCGTCGCGCAGCTGCGGCAGATGGCCAAGGACCTCGACATCGACGCCAAGGGCGCACCCACGCCCGCGTCCGACGCGGTGCCGGCCGCCGCGGGCCACGGGCGCGACGGGCGGCGCGACGGCGGCCGTCACACCCCCACGGGCGCGCCCACGCAGGACGCCGCCACGGTCGACGGCCCGGCCGCCGTGCAGACCCGGTGGACGTGGGACGGCGACGCGATCCACCGCGCGATGCTCCCCGGCCTGCTCTCGCAGATCGGCATGCAGATGGTCACGGACGTGGCCGCGGGCAACCCGCCGAAGGGCCGTGACGGCAAGCCGCGCAAGCCCGACGCGCGGGCCCGCAACGAGTACCTCGGCGCCCGCGGCGCGCGGTTCGCGATCTTCCCCGGCTCCGGGCTGGCGCGCCGTCCTCCGTCGTGGGTGATGGCGGCCGAGCTCGTCGAGACGTCACGGCTGTGGGCGCGCGACGTCGCGAAGGTCGACCCGGCGTGGGTCGAGGAGGCCGCCGCGCACCTGGTGAGGCGGACCTACTCGGAGCCGGCGTGGTCGACGCGGCAGGGCGCGGCGATGGTGACCGAGAAGGTGCTGCTGTTCGGGGTGCCCGTCGTCGTCGACCGCCGGACGCTGCTGGCCACGGTCGACCCCGAGCAGGCGCGCGAGCTGTTCCTGAGGCACGCCCTGGTGCAGGGCGAGTGGACGACGCACCACCAGTTCTTCCACGAGAACCGGCGCCTGCTCGCCGAGGCGGAGGGGCTGGAGGCGCGGGCCCGGCGCCGCGACCTCGTGGTCGACGACGACGTGCTGTTCGACTTCTACGACGAGCGGGTGCCGGCCGACGTCGTCTCCGCCCGGCACTTCGACCGGTGGTGGAAGGGTGCGCGCCGCACGACCCCGGACCTGCTGACGTTCACGCGCGAGCTGCTCGTCGGCGACGAGGCGCACGCGATCGACGAGAGCGCGTTCCCGTCGCGGTGGCCGCAGGGCGACCTGACGTTCCCCGTGACCTACCAGTTCGAGCCCGGCACCGAGGCCGACGGCGTCACCGTGCACGTGCCGCTCGCCCAGCTGCCGCGCGTGCGCCCCGAGGGCTTCGACTGGATGGTGCCGGGCGTGCGGGCCGAGCTGCTGACCGCGACGATCCGCGCGCTGCCCAAGCCGGTGCGCGTGCAGCTCGTGCCCGCGCCCGACGTCGCCCGCGCGGTGGACGCGTGGATGACCGAGCACGCGGCGTCGTGGGAGGACACGGTGCGCGCGGCCGACGCGGCACCGTCGTTCGTGGAGGTGTTCGCGCAGGCGGTGCGCGCGCTGCGCGACGTCGAGGTGCCGCCGGACGCGGTCGACCTCGACCGCCTGCCGCCGCACCTGCGCGTCACGTTCCGCGTGATCGGCGAGCAGGGCGGGCGCTCGGGCGGCGTGCTCGACGAGGGCAAGGACCTGCTGGTGCTGCAGCGCCGGCACGCGGCGCGGGCGCAGGACGCGGTCGCGTCGGCCGTGCGCACCGCGGTGCGGGCGGCGATGGAGGAGGCGATGACCGCCGGCGGTGCCTCGACCGTGCCGGGCGGTGCGGCGGACGGCGCGACGGTCGACCGGGCGAGCGGCGGGCGCGGTGCCGGGGCCGTGGGCGGCGGGCGGGCGGCGCGCCCGGGCCCCGCGCCGCGCAGCCCCGGCGTCGACCTGGAACGGACCGGGCTGACCACGTGGCCCGACCTGCCGGGCCCGCTGCCCGAGGTCGTCGAGGCCACCTCCGCCGCAGGCGGCGTGGTCCGCGCGTACCCGACCCTCGTCGAGGAGCCCGTGGGCGGGGCACCGGGCGTGGCGCTGCGGGTCCTCGCCGACGCAGCCGTGGCGCAGGACGCGGCGCACCGCGGCCTGCGCCGGCTCCTGCTGCTCGACGTCGGCCTGCCGACGGCCCGCGTGACCACCCGGTGGACGGGGCAGCAGGCGCTGACCCTGGCGGCGTCGCCGGCACCGTCGACGCAGGCCCTCGTGGCGGACGTGCAGCTCGCGTCCGTCGACCGGCTGCTGCGGCGCGCCCTGGCGGGCCGGCCCGCGAGCGCGGTCCGCGACGCGGAGGGCTACCGGGCGGTGCGGGAGGCCGTGCGGGACGCGCTCGAGGACGACGTGCACCGCACGGTCGGCGACGTGGTGACGGTGCTGACGGCGTGGCGCGAGGTCGAGGCGGAGGTGCGCGGCACGTCGAGCGTGGCGCTGCTGGCGACCGCGCAGGACGTGCGGGCGCAGGTCGGCCGCCTGGTGCACGACGGGTTCGTCACCGAGGTGGGCGCGGACCGGCTGCCGCACGTGGCCCGGTACCTCCGCGCGGCCCGGCACCGGCTGGTCAAGGCGGCGGAGAACCCGCGCCGCGACGCGGACCTGGCGTGGCAGGTGCAGGACGTGGAGGACCAGGTGGCGACGGTCCGGGCGCGTCTGGCCGCGGGACCGCCGGACCCGGTGCGGGCGGCGGCGCTGGCGGACGTGCGGTGGCTGGTCGAGGAGCTGCGGGTGAGCCTGTTCGCGCAGCAGATCGGCACGCCGGTGCCGGTGTCGCCGACCCGGATCCGCAAGGCGCTGGCAGCGATCGGGTGACCGCACGGCCCCTGGCCGCGCGCGGCCGCGAGGGGGTCGTCGTCGGTGCTGTGACCGCCCTCGGGCTCGTCTCGACCGGCTGACCTGCGACGACGTCGGGGCGGGCGCTCGGAGGGGTGAGCGGGCGTCCGGGTGGCGGCCGAGCGGGTGAAGCGTGCCTCCACAACGGGCGGGCTCCGGCGTTGTGGGACTCGGCAGGTCCGGCGCAGGGGGACGAATCGGTACGTTGCGGTCGGCGTGCCGGACGGTTGTCCGCCGCTCCCCCATGCGGACGACCGCACCGCCCCGGCGGCGGCGACCGCCCGACCGACCGGAGTCGTCATGACCACCCCCCAGCCCCCCGCCGCCCCCGAGCCCGTCAACCCCGCCCCGGTCCCCGCGCCCGCCGGTGCCGCGCAGGACGGCCAGAACGCGATGCTCGTGCACCTCGGCGGCATCCTCTTCGGCTTCATCCCCGGCCTCGTCGTCTGGCTGACCGTGCGCGGCCGTCAGACCTTCCTGGAGGACCAGGCGCTCGAGGCCCTGAACTTCCAGCTCACGCTGCTCGGCCTCTACATCGTCACGGCGATCCTCGCCCTGCTCGGCCTCCCGCTGGGCTTCCTCGTCTGGATCGCCGGCACGGTCTTCGCGATCATCGCGGGCCTCGCCGCGAAGGACGGCCGCGTGTACCGCTACCCCGCGACCCTGCGCCTCGTGAAGTGACGCACCGCTGAGACGACCCGACGGCGCGGTGCCGCGGGCGGGTCACACCCGTCCGGCGGCACCGCGCCGTCGTCGTACCCGGGCGGCGACCGGTCAGGCCTCGTCGAGCCGGGCGCGCACGTCGGGCTCGAGGTCGAGGTCGGCCGCGCCCAGCAGCTCGTCGAGCTGGGCGACGCTGCTGACCCCGACGACGGGGACCACGGGGACGTCGCCGCCGAGCAGCCACGCGAGCGCGACCTGGTGCGGCGTCGCGCCCAGGTCGGCGGCCACCTCGCGCAGCACAGCCAGCCGGGCGCGCGAGCCCGGGTGGTCGTAGCCGCCGGGCAGCGGCTTGTCCGGGCGCACGAGCGCACCCTGGAGCAGCGGGGAGTAGGCGGTGACGGTCAGGGGCGGCCGGCCGTCGACCCCGGTGGAGCGCGCGTAGTCGAGCAGGTCGGGCGTCGCGACGTCGGTGCGGCCGACCTCGGGGCGCGGGTGCAGGTAGCTCATCCGCTGCTGGACCACCGCGTAGGGGGCCACGCCGAGGCGGGCGGCCTGCTCGCGGGCCTCGACGACGCGCCAGGTCGCGACGTTGGAGATGCCGCTGAGGCCGACGAGGCCCTCGTCCTGGAGCGCCCCGAACGCCCCGACGGTCTCGGCGAGCGGGGTCTCGCGGTCGTCGACGTGGCCGTAGAGGACGTCGATCCGGTCGACGCCGAGGTGCTGCAGGCTCAGGCGCGCCTCGGTGGCGACGACCGGTGCGGACAGGCCCTGGAAGTTGGTCGGCGGGGTGCCCGAGAGCGGCAGGGCCGGGTCCTTCGGGGCCGCGCCCAGCTTGGTGGCGAGGCGCACGCGGCCGCACGCACCACGGTCGGCGAGCCAGCGGCCCAGCACGTCCTCGCTGTCCCGGCCGTAGCCCTCGCCCCACGCGTTGTAGTTGTTGGCGGTGTCGAGGAACGTCCCGCCGGCCTCGACGAAGCGGTCGAGGATCGCGTGGGCCGTGGTCTCGTCGGTGCGGGTGCCGAACCACATGGTGCCGAGGCAGAGGGTCGACACGTCGACCGTGGTGCGGCCGTCGCTCAGCGTGCGGTAGCGCATGGGGACTCCTTCCGGGCCGGGGACGGTCACTGCCGCACCGGTGCGTCCGGCGCGCCGTCCCTGCCGACGCTAGGTCCGCAACGGTCCGGGAGTACGGTCCGATCCGATGGCTCCCGACCAGACCGATCTGCCGCCGGCGTGGGACGTGCTGCTCGACCTGCGCGGCGACGGTCCCGTGCACGTTCGCCTAGAGGCGGCGCTGCGGCGGGCGGTGCGCGACGGTCGCGCGGCACCCGGTGCGGCCCTGCCGCCGAGCCGTGCGCTGGCCGCGACCCTCGGCGTCTCGCGCTGGGTGGTGACCCAGGCCTACGGCCACCTCGTCGCGGAGGGCGTGCTCGAGGCGCGCACGGGCTCGGCGACCCGGGTCGCGGCCCGCCCGGCCGACCTGCGGGGCCCCGTCGGGGGCGCGCGGCCGGCTCCCGCACCCCTGCCCGCGCGACGGGCGTTCGACCTGGCGCCGGGGGTGCCGGACCTGCGGCACGTGCCGCGCGCCGACTGGGTGCGCGCCACCCGCGCCGCGCTGGCCGCCGCGTCGGACGCCGACCTCGCGGGCCCCGTGCCCGGCGGGCACCCGCGCGCACGTGCGGCGGTGCTCGCGCACCTGCTCGCGGCCCGCGCCGTGACGGCGGACGACGTCCGGGTCACCAGCGGCGCGGCCGAGGGCATGCACCGCGTCGCGGTCATGCTGCTGGCAGCCGGTCACCGGGCGGTGCTGGTCGAGGACCCGGGGTGGCCCCGGCTGCGGGAGGTGGCGGGGGCGGCAGGCCTGACGACGGTCCCGGTCCCCGTCGACGAGGGCGGCCTCGATGTGGCGCAGGCGCGGCTGCGCGCGGCCCGTGCCGGCGCGCGGGCGGTGCTGGTGACGCCCGCCCACCACTTCCCCACGGGTGCGGCGCTGGCGCCGGAACGCCGTGACGCGCTGGTGCGGTGGGCCCGCGAGGTCGACGGGCTGGTGGTGGAGGACGACTACGACGCCGAGCACCGGTACGACCGCCGCCCGGTGGCCGCCCTGCAGGGCCTCGCTCCGGAGCGGGTGCTGCTGCTGGGGTCGCTGAGCAAGACGCTGTCGCCGGCCGTCGGGCTCGGCTGGGCGGTCGTGCCGCCGCGGTGGCGGGACGCGTTCGACGCCGCGGACGGCACGGACCCGTCGACGCTGACGCAGCTGGTGGTGGCGGAGCTGCTGGCCGGCGGGTCGTACGCGCGGCACGTGCGCGCGGGCCGGCTCCGCTACGCCCGCCGGCGCCGGGCCCTCGTCGACGCCCTGCGCCGCCACCTGCCGGGGTGCACGGTCGACGGCCTCGACGCGGGGCTGCACGTGCGGCTGCACCTGCCCGACGGGGTGGACGGGGACGTGGTCGCCGAGGCGGCCGCACGGCTCGGCGTCACCATCGCACCCGGGTCCAGGTACGACGCACCGGGCGGGTCCGCGTCGCGCGGCACGCTGGTCCTGGGCTACGGCGCCCTGGCCGACGCGCGGGTCGAGGGTGCCGTCGCCCGGTTGGCCGCGGCCGTGCGCGGCGTCGCGCGCGGTCCGTCGTGAGCCGCCCCCAGCCCTGCATCGGGTGGCCCGGTGCACGGACCGCGCGCCCGGCGCGGATGATGTCGGACGCCCGCACCAGACTCGGGGCATGACCGACGCTCTGCCTCTCGTCGCCGGCCGCTGCTTCGGCGACGGGGACCCGCTCTACGCCGCGTACCACGACACCGAGTGGGGCGTTCCGGTGCACGACGAGCACGCGCTGTTCGAGCGGGTGGCGCTGGAGTCGTTCCAGTCGGGGCTCGCGTGGATCACGATCCTGCGCAAGCGGCCCGCGTTCCGGGAGGCCTTCGCGGGGTTCGACCCGGGGGTGGTCGCGGGGTTCGACGAGGACGACGTGGCGCGGCTGATGGCGGACGCGTCGATCGTGCGCAACCGGGCCAAGATCGACGCGACGATCGCCAACGCCCGTGCGCTGCTGGCGCTGCACGCCGAGGGGAGCACGCTCGACGCGCTGCTGTGGTCCTTCGCCCCGCCACCGGGCCCTCCGCCGGCCGACCCGCAGCAGGTGCCGGGGAGCACCCCGGAGTCGACCGCCCTGGCGCGCGAGCTCAAGCGGCGGGGGTTCCGGTTCGTGGGGCCGACGACCGCCTACGCGGCCATGCAGGCGTGCGGTCTGGTCGACGACCACCTGGTCACCTGCCCGGTTCGCGCCGCTCTGCCCGGGTGATCTTCCGCGGGCGGGTGAACGTCCTGCTCAGAGCCCTCGGCTCGCGGGGTGCTGACGGTTAGGGTTCCTCCTGTGGCGGAGCACCCCGAGCGAGACGCAGGCGACGCCGTGCGCGCGGCGCAGGACGCCTGGCAGTGCACGGAGGACACGGACCCCCGTGTCCTCGCCGCGGTGCGCGACGGGCTGGCCGGGGTCCCCGCGGGTTCGCCGGCCGTGACGCGGGCGACCTGGTTCGGCATCCCGCACCAGCGCGGCTCGCGCGAGACGAAGCCGTCGATCCGCCGCCGCCGCCGCGGCTGACCTGACACCAGCCCCCGCGACGTCTCGGAGGCACGCCCGACGCCCCGCCGACGCCCGCTCCTGGCGCCCGTGGCACACCCGGGGGCTCCCGACGTGCGCGCCCCCCTCGCCGACCCGCGACGCGGCGTGGTCGGCACCCCCGCGACCGCTGAGCGAGCGTCGACATCTCACCCGTCGGAACCCGTTGTCCACCTGTCGGTCACGGGCTACGATCGCAGCAACCATCCAGAGCGGCCGAGAGACCTGGCTCGACGACGCCGCAGCAACCCCCCTCATCGCCTGAGGGTGTGGGTGCTTCCGCCAGGACCGATGGAGCGGACATGCGTCGACCTTGCCCTCACGACCCCACGCACCTGCCGGCCCCGTGCTGCGCGGTGCGTCGATGACCGCCGTGGTCGGCGTCGAGCCGCTGGCCGGCACCACGGACGCCCCGCCCGCCCGCCCCGCGCCGGCCGGGCGCGCGCGCGGCGGCCGGTTCGGCGCCCTCGACCGGCCCACGGTCTCGTTCGAGCTGTTCCCGCCCCGCAACCCCGACGCCGCGCCGCGGCTGTGGTCGACGGTGCGCGAGCTCGAGGCCGCCGAGCCCGACTTCGTCTCGGTGACGTACGGCGCCTCCGGGCACACGCGGGCCACCACGCGCGGGCTCGTGCGCCGCCTGCTGCACGAGAGCTCGCTGACCCCGATCGCGCACCTGACCTGCGTGGGGACCTCCCGCGAGGAGGTCACCGCGATCGTCGAGGAGTTCCTCGACGAGGGGGTGCGCTCCTTCCTGGCGCTGCGCGGCGACCCGCCCGCCGGCCAGGCCGACTGGCGGCCGCACCCGGACGGCCTGCAGACCGCGGCCGAGCTGGTCGAGCTGCTGCGCGAGATCGAGCACCGCCGCTGCGCGGGCAGCCCGTCGCAGGCGGTGCGCGCCCGCGTGCGGCCGCTCTCCGTGGCCGTCGCCGCGTTCCCGCGCGGCAACGCGGCCACCGGCGGCACCCGCGCCCAGGACGTGGAGGCCCTGCTGCGCAAGCAGGAGGCGGGTGCGGACTTCGCGATCACGCAGGTGTTCTACGAGGCCGACGCGTACCTCGGCCTCGTCGCGGAGGCCCGGGAGGCGGGCGTGACGATCCCCGTGGTCCCCGGCATCCTGCCGACCACCGACCCGGCGCGGCTCCTGCGCGTGCAGGAGCTCACGGGCGTGCCCGTGCCCCGCGACCTGCTGGCCCTGCTGGACGGCACCGACGACCCGGCCGAGCGGCACCGCCGCGGCATCCGCGCCAGCATCGACCTGGTCAACGGCGTGCTCGACGGCGGGGCGCCCGGCGTCCACGTCTACACGTTCAACCAGCACGGCGCCGCGCTCGACCTGCTCGACGGCGCCGACCTGCGCGGACGCGGCGCCGAGCAGCCCTGACCCGACCGACCACCGGGCCCGCCGTCGCGGACCCGACCCGCCGGGCCCGCACGTCCGGCGCGCAGCACCCGCCCCATCCGAGACGCACCACGAGGACTCACGCCATGAGCGACACCACCCCGACGCCCACCCCGGCGTTCCCGGCCGGCTCCGTGCTGGGCTACCCCCGCATCGGCCCCCGCCGCGAGCTGAAGAAGGCCATCGAGGCGTTCTGGGCCGGCCGCAGCACGGCCGACGACGTCGAGCAGGTCGCGGCCGACCTGCGCCGCCGCACCCGCACCCGCCTGGCGGGGCTGGGCCTGGCCACGGACGCCCCCGCGATCCCGTCGGCGTTCTCCTTCTACGACCACGTGCTCGACACCGCGGTGCTGCTCGGCGCCGTGCCGGAGCGCTTCGCGGACCTGCAGGACGCCGACGGCCGCCTCGACCTGGCCGGATACTCCACGGTCGCGCGCGGCCGTGGCGACGACCTGCCGCTCGAGATGACCAAGTGGTTCGACTCGAACTACCACTACCTGGTGCCGGAGATCGGCCCGGGGACGACGTTCCGGTACGCGAGCGACCGCCCCGTCGCCGAGCTCGCCGAGGGCCTGGCCGAGGGCGTGCTGACCCGACCCGTCGTCGTGGGCCCGGTGACCTTCCTCGCGCTGTCCAAGCCGACCGCGGACGCGCCCGAGGGCTTCACGCCGCTCGACCGCCTCGACGACGTGCTGCCGGTGTACGTGCGCCTGCTCACCGAGCTCGCGGCCGCCGGCGCCACCTGGGTGCAGCTCGACGAGCCGGCGCTCGTCTCCGACTCCACGGGCGTGCCCGCGCCACGCCTGCACGAGGCCGTCACGCACGCGTACCGCGTGCTGGCCACCGAGCTGTCCCGCCCGCAGCGGCCCGCGATCCTGCTCGCGGCGCCGTACGGCGACCTCGGCGCGGCGTGGCCCGTGGTCGCGGCGACCGACGTCGAGGGCGTCGCGATCGACGTCGTGCGCGGCGCCGCGCCGACGACGGCCCCCGACGGCCTGTCGACCAAGACGCTCGTCGCGGGCGTCGTCGACGGCCACAACGTGTGGCGTGCCGACCTCGACGCCAAGCTCGCGGTCCTCGAGCAGCTCGAGGGCCTGGGCGCCGCCGCCGTCACGGTCGGCACGTCCACGTCGCTGTTCCACGTGCCCCACGACGTCGCCGACGAGCCCGCCCTCGACCCGACCCTGGCGTCGTGGCTCGCGTTCGCCGACCAGAAGGTCGTCGAGGTCGCGACCCTCGCCGAGGGCCTGACCGAGGGCCGCGAGGCCGTGCACGAGCAGCTGCTCGCCGCCGCCGACGCCCTGCGCACCCGCGCCGCCGCGCCCGGCGTCGTCCGCCCCGAGGTCCGCGAGCGCGTGGGCGCCCTGACGGAGGCGCAGTTCAGCCGCGGCACGTTCGACGCCCGCCGCGAGGCGCAGGCCGCGCGGCTGGCGCTGCCGCCGCTGCCGACGACCACCATCGGGTCGTTCCCGCAGACGTCGCAGATCCGCAAGGCCCGTGCGGCCTTCGGGAAGGGCGAGCTCACGGCCGAGCAGTACGAGGACGAGATGAAGGCGGAGATCCGCCGCGTCGTCGAGCTGCAGGAGGGCATCGGCCTGGATGTGCTGGTGCACGGCGAGCCCGAGCGCAACGACATGGTGCAGTACTTCGCGGAGAACCTCGACGGGTTCTCGGTGACGCAGAACGGCTGGGTGCAGTCGTACGGCTCGCGGTGCACGCGCCCGTCGATCCTGTGGGGCGACGTCTCGCGGCCGGCGCCGATCACGGTGGCGTGGGCGCAGTACGCGCAGTCGCTCACGGACAAGCCGATGAAGGGCATGCTCACGGGCCCGGTGACGATCCTCGCGTGGTCGTTCGTGCGCGACGACCAGCCGCTGGGCGACACCGCGAACCAGGTGGCGCTGGCGCTGCGCGACGAGATCGCGGACCTCGAGGCGGCGGGCATCGCGATCGTGCAGGTCGACGAGCCGGCGCTGCGCGAGCTGCTGCCGCTGCGCGAGGCCGACCAGGCCGCGTACCTCGACTGGTCGGTGCGCTCGTTCCGCCTCTCGACCGCCGGCGTGCGGGACGACACGCAGATCCACACGCACCTGTGCTACTCGGAGTTCGGCGAGATCATCGACGCGATCGAGGGCCTGGACGCCGACGTGACGAGCATCGAGGCGGCGCGCTCGAAGATGGAGATCCTCGGCGACATCTCCGCCGCGGGGTACCCGCGGGGCATCGGCCCGGGCGTGTACGACATCCACTCCCCGCGCGTGCCGAGCGAGGGCGAGGTCACGGACCTGCTGGCCTCCGCGGTGCGCAGCATCGACGTCGGCCAGCTCTGGGTGAACCCGGACTGCGGCCTCAAGACCCGCCGCTACGAGGAGGTCACGCCCTCCCTGGAGCACCTGGTGCAGGCGACGAGGACGGTCCGCGCGACCCTCTGACCTGCTCGGACGCGGGGCCCCGGCCGGTGCGGCCGGGGCCCCGCGCCGTCTGCGCCGAGGTGCCGGAGGCGGGTGACGGGCGTCCGGGTGGCTGCCGACCGGGTGATGTGCGCCCGTGGTGCCCGGACCCTGCCCGCGCGGCCCCCGACGCCGGTAGCGTCGGGCAGATGGCGACCCCGTTCGACGTGCCCCTGGCGCAGCTGCGCACGCGGCAGTCCCTGAAGTGGCGCACGTACGCGCCCGACGTGCTGCCCATGTTCGTCGCGGAGATGGACGTCAGCGCCCTGGAGCCGGTGGTGCGCGCGGTGCACGACGCGATGTCCGCGGGCGACACCGGCTACGACCACGGCACCCGGTACGCGGAGGCCTTCGCGGAGTTCGCGCTCGAGCGGCACGGCTGGGACGTGCCCGTGGCGGGGACGCGGATGGTGCCGGACGTGATGATCGGGATCGTCGAGGTGCTCGGCGTGCTCACGCACCCGGGCGACGCCGTGGTCATCACGACGCCGGTGTACCCGCCGTTCCGCGCGTTCCTCGAGCACGCCGGCCTGCACGTGGTGGCCGTCCCGCTCACGGGGGCGGGCCGGCTCGACCTCGACGCGCTCGACGCGGCGTTCGTCGACGCCCGGGCGATGCTGCTGTGCCACCCGCAGAACCCGACGGGGACGCTGCACTCGGCGGCGGAGCTGACGGCGCTGGGCGAGCTGGCCGCGCGGCACCACGTGCGCGTCGTCTCCGACGAGATCCACGCCCCGCTGGTGCTGGACGACGAGCCGTTCGTCTCGGCGACCGCGGTGATCCCGCAGGCCGTCGCGCTGCACTCCGCGTCGAAGGCCTTCAACCTCGCGGGTCTCAAGGCCGCGGTGGCGGTGCCGGGCGCGGAGGCCGGCGCGGACCTGGCGCGCATGCCGGAGATCGTCGGGCACGGGGTCAGCCAGATCGGCGTCGTCGCGCACGTCGCGGCGTACCGCGAGGGCGGCGCCTGGCTGGACGCCGCGCTGGAGCAGATCCGCACCAACGTCGCGACGGTCGACCGGACGCTCGCCGACCGCCTGCCCGGTGCCCGGTGGACGCCGCCCGCGTCGACGTACTTCGCCTGGCTGGACCTGCGCGGGTGCGTGCCGCCCGACGCCGACCCGGCGCGCGTGCTGCTGCAGGAGGGTGCTCTGGCCGTGAACTCGGGCCCGACCTTCGGGGCGCAGGGTGCGGGCTTCGTGCGGATGAACCTGGCCACGTCCACCGACGTGCTCGCCGAGGGGCTCGACCGGCTGGTCGGCGCGCTGGTCTGAGCACCGTGGCCCGGGGCGACCTCGGGCCTCGGTGACGGCCCCGCACGCCGACGCCCGGGTGCCCCCGTAGGAGGGCGCCCGGGCGTCGGTTCGGTGCGTCAGCCGGCGGTGCCGGCCGGGGCGGCCTCGATCGAGGTCGCGGCGGAGCCGTGCTGCACCTCGATGCGGCGCGGCTTGGCCTCCTCGGCCACGGGGATCGTGAGCGTGAGCACGCCGTCGGCGTAGGTCGCGCTGATCTGGTCGAGCGCGAGGCCGCGGCCGACCGTGAGCTGGCGGGCGTACGTGCCGGCGGGGCGCTCCTTGGCCAGCCACTGCACGTCGTGCTCCGTGCGGCCGGACCGGTTGGCGCGGATCGTCAGCGTGCGGTCCTCGACCGCGACGTCGATCGTGCCCGGGTCGGCGCCCGGCAGGTCGACGTGCAGGACGTAGTGGTCGCCGTCCCGGTACAGGTCCATCGGCATCCCGGCCGACGCGCGGTCGGCGGCGAGCATCTGCCCGAGGACTCGGTCCATCTCCTGGAACGGGTCGAAACGAGTAGCCACACCCCTCACCTCCTCGACGTGGGGCCGCGGACCGCCCGCGGACCCGGATGCGCCCGGCGCGCCTGCCGCCGGGTGGCTACACGTCAAGGATTAGCACTCTGTGGTGCCGAGTGCCAACAGGTCGCGGGGCCCGGTTCGCCGACGGCGAAACGGGTCCCTCGTGGTGGGTGCCGCGGGCGTCAGGACGGGCCGGTGCGCGACGGGAAGGCCGCGACGAAGCGCTCCAGCGCCTCGACGATGGGCACGTCGGCGTCGAGCCACGGCACGTCGAGCCACTGCCCGTCGGGGAGCCAGCGCAGCTCGTCGTGCTCCACGAGCGGCTCGGGCACCCCGTCGAGGACCTCCGCGAACCACACCCGCATGACGTACCCCTCGGCGAGGCGCCACGCCCCGGCGTCGGGGCCGAGCAGCTCCACGCCCAGCCCGACGCGCACGCCGAGCTCCTCGCGGATCTCGCGGTGCAGCGCGAGCTCCGGCGTCTCGCCGGCCTCGACCTTGCCCCCGGGGAACTCCC
This sequence comes from Cellulomonas sp. SLBN-39, assembly GCF_006715865.1. Taxonomy (NCBI): domain Bacteria; kingdom Bacillati; phylum Actinomycetota; class Actinomycetes; order Micrococcales; family Cellulomonadaceae; genus Cellulomonas; species Cellulomonas sp. SLBN-39. Next base: position 1,306,242 of record NZ_VFOA01000001.1, read on the forward strand.
ACCGGCCGGCCAGGCTCGCGGGCGTGGCCCGCCGTGCGGCGAGCAGGAGGCGGGGGTCGTCGAGGTCGTCGACCAGCGCGGCGGCGACGACGAGGACATCGTTCATGGGGCGAGTGTGCCAGCCCTGCGTGACGCGGGGGTGTCGTCGACGACACCCGGGCGTGCGGGCCGGGTCACCCGTCCCGACGGACGACGTGGGTCGTCCGGGCGGTCAGGGGACCGCCGGGTGCCGACGTCGACGACGACGGTCGGCCCGGGCAGCCGCGCGGAGGGACGCGGCCGCCCGACGGGCGTTGCGGTGCAGACGGTGCAGCGGCGCAGACGGCGCGTGCCGTGCAGCGGTGCAGGACGTGCGTGCAGTGCAGGTCGTGCAGCGGTGCAGGACGTGCGGGTCGTGCGTGGGTCCGGGCGGCGCGTCAGCGGATGCCGTGGGCGCGGGCCCACGCGACCGCGTCGGTGCGGGTGGAGACGCCGATCTTGCGGTAGACGCTGCGGACCTGGGACTTGACGGTGTTGCGGGTGACGAAGAGTCGCGTCGCGATCTCCTCGAGGGTGACGTCCTCGGCCAGCTCGGCCAGGACCACGCGCTCACGGCGGGTGAGCGACTCGGTGGCGGTGGTGCTCGTCTCCAGCATGGTCATGATGTCCTCCGGTGTGCGCGGCTGAGCCGGACTGTCCGACCCCGCAGGGGCTGCGTACCGGATGAGAGCGGCCTCCCTCGCGTCCATGACGCGGGTTCGGAGACTTTTCTTCACCGACGGTTCCCCCCCGTGGTGCCGATGTCGCTGCCACCACGATGACTTCCTGATCGGCCGGGTGATACATGCCGCCGCCCCAAGCGTTCAGCAGTTCACCCGATCGGAGCAAGGCCTAGAGGGTGCTACCACCCAACTTCCTGTGGTAAGCGAGACACCGTTCTCATGGACCTCTCATTTCACCCCGAGAACCACCCGCGCCACAAGCACGACGGCCCCGCTCCCGCGGGTGGCGGGAGCGGGGCCGGGGCCGGTCGGACGGCCGCTGGTCAGGGGTTCAGCGCGGCGTACTCCTCGGCGGACAGCAGCGGTCCCGCCGACTCGACGTCGACGCGCAGCAGCCAGCCGGCGCCGTACGGGTCGGCGTTCACGGTCGAGGGGTCCGCGACGGCGGCGTCGTTGACCTCGACGACGGTGCCCGTCACCGGCGAGTAGAGCTCGGAGACGGACTTCGTGGACTCGATCTCGCCGATCACGGCGCCCGCGGTGACGGTGTCCCCGACGGCGGGCAGCTCGACGTACACGATGTCGCCCAGGGCGTCCGCGGCGACCGACGTGATGCCGACGGTCACGGGCGAGGCCTGGTCGACCCACTCGTGCTCGACGGTGTACTGCAGCTGGGCGGGCAGCTCGGCGGTCATCGGTGCTCCTGGGGTCGGGCGGGACTGCGTCGGGAAGGACTGCGTCGGGAGGGACTGCGTCGGGCGGCGGCGCGGCGGGTGCGACGTCGTCCGGGTGGTGCGTCCGTCATCGAGGACGACGGTAGAAGGGCATCGGCACCACGCGCACGGGCTCGCGCCGGCCGCGCACGTCGACGGCCAGCTCGGTGCCCTCCGCGGACACCTCGGGCGTCACGTACGCCATCGCGACCGGGTGGCCCAGCGTCGGCGACGGGGCCCCGGACGTGACCGTGCCGACCGCGGGGGCGTCGGGCGCGGTCGACGCCAGCACCGCGTACCCGTGCCGGGCCGCGCGACGGCTCAGGCCCTGCAGGCCGACGAGCACGCGCGCCGGGGCCGAGGTGGCGCGGGCGGCGAGCGCGTCGCGCCCGACGAACGGCACGGGCTCGCCGGTCGCGTCGACCTTGTCGAGCCGCACCACGCGGCCGAGGCCGGCGTCGTGCGGGGTCGTGGTGCGGTCCAGCTCGTTGCCGTACAGCGGCATGCCCGCCTCGAGCCGCAGGCTGTCGCGTGCCGACAGGCCCGCGGGCACCAGGCCGAGGGGCGTGCCGAGCTCGAGCAGCGCCCGCCACAGGGCCGGGGCGCGGTCGGCGGCCAGGAAGAACTCGAACCCGTCCTCGCCCGTGTAGCCGGTCCGGGCGACCAGCACGGGCTCCCCGTCCAGGCGCACGGGCAGGCACGCGTAGTACTTCAGGGTCTCCAGCGTGACGCCCTCCGGGCCGGCCGGGTCGGGCGCGAGGCCGGGAAGCGCCTGCGCGATCTCCAGCGCCCGCGGGCCCTGCACGGCGACCAGCGCCGTGGCGGCCGAGCGGTCGTCGACCTGGACGTCGAGGCCCGTCGCTGCCGCGCGCTCGCGCAGCTCGGCGAGCACGACGGTGTGGTTGGAGGCGTTCGCGACGACGAGGTACGCGCCCTCGCCGGTGCGGTAGACCACCAGGTCGTCGATCACGCCGCCGTCGGGGGCGACGATCATCGTGTAGCGCGCACCGTGCACGCGCAGGCCGCCGAGGTTGCCGACGAGCGCCCGGTCGAGGAACGTGCCCGCGTCCGGGCCGTCGACACCGATCTCGCCCATGTGCGACAGGTCGAACAGCCCGGCGGCCGTGCGGACCGCGGTGTGCTCGGCGATGTCCGAGGTGTACCGCAGCGGCATCTGCCACCCGGCGAACGACGTGAGCGCGGCGCCGAGGGCCACGTGCTCGTCGTGCAGCGGGGACAGCAGGTCGGGGGTGGGGGCGTCCTGCGTCATCGGGTCTCCCGGGGTCGTCGTGGGCGGGTCGGCGGGGCCGGTCACAGGTCGGCGTCCGCGAACGCCTCGACGGGCGGGCACGAGCAGACGAGGTTGCGGTCGCCGCGCGCGCCGTCGATGCGGCGGACCGGCGGCCAGTACTTGCCGGCGCGCAGCGAGGGCAGCGGGAACGCGGCCCGCTCGCGGCCGTAGGCGTGGTCCCACGCGTCGGAGGTCACCGACGCGGCCGTGTGCGGCGCGTTGCGCAGGGGCGAGTCCGCCAGCGGCCAGGTGCCGTCCGCGACCGCGTCGATCTCGCCGCGGATCGCGACCATCGCCTCGACGAACCGGTCGAGCTCGGCCAGGTCCTCGGACTCGGTCGGCTCGACCATGAGCGTGCCCGCCACGGGGAACGACAGCGTCGGCGCGTGGAACCCGAGGTCCATGAGCCGCTTGGCCACGTCCTCCGCCGTCACGCCCGTCTCCTTGGTGATCGGGCGCAGGTCGAGGATGCACTCGTGCGCGACCAGGCCGTTCGGGCCCGTGTAGAGCACCGGGAAGTGCGGCGCCAGGCGCGTGGCCAGGTAGTTCGCGGCGAGCACGGCCGTCTCGGTGGCCTGCTTCAGCCCGTCGGGGCCCATGAGCGCGACGTACGCCCACGAGATCGGCAGGATGCCCGCCGACCCCCAGGGCGCCGCCGACACGGGCGCGACCGGGCCGTCGGCCGCGGCGCCCGGCGTCGGGTCGCCCGGCAGGTAGGGCGCGAGGTGCGCGGCCACCGCGACCGGGCCGACGCCCGGGCCGCCGCCGCCGTGCGGGATGCAGAACGTCTTGTGCAGGTTGAGGTGCGACACGTCGCCGCCCATCTCGCCCGGGCGCGCGAGCCCGACGAGCGCGTTGAGGTTCGCGCCGTCGATGTACACCTGGCCGCCCGCGGCGTGGACGGCGTCGCAGACCTCGCGCACGTGCTCCTCGTAGACGCCGTGCGTCGAGGGGTACGTGATCATGATCGCCGCGACCCGCGGGCCGTGCTGCTCCAGCTTGGCATGCAGGTCCGCGAGGTCGACCTCGCCGTCCGGGGCCGTCGCGACGACGACGACCTTGAGGCCCGCGAGCGCGGCCGAGGCCGCGTTGGTGCCGTGCGCGGACGCGGGGATGAGGCAGATGTCGCGGTCGGGCGCTCCCGGCGCGCGGTTCGCCCGGTGGTACGCGTGGATGGCGAGCAGCCCGGCGAGCTCGCCCTGCGACCCGGCGTTGGGCTGCACGGACACGGCGGCGTAGCCGGTGATCTCCGCGAGCCAGGCCTGCAGGTCCTCGACGAGCTCGGCGTAGCCCTGCGTCTGGTCGGCGGGCGCGTAGGGGTGGATGCTCGCGAGCTCGGGCCAGGAGATGGGCTCCATCTCGACGGTCGCGTTGAGCTTCATGGTGCAGGAGCCGAGCGGGATCATCGTGCGGTCCAGCGCGAGGTCCTTGTCGGACAGCCGGCGCAGGTAGCGCAGCATCGCGGTCTCGGAGCGGTGCAGGTGGAACACCGGGTGCGTGAGGTAGCCGCTGGTCCGGGAGAGGTCCGCGGGCAGGTCGGCCGGGGCGGGCTCGACGAAGCCGAGGTCGAAGCGGCCGTCGTCGTCGGGCAGGGTCGTGGTGCCCGCCTCGGCGAACGCGAGGACGACGTCGAGCAGGTCCTGCCCCGTGGTCGTCTCGTCGCACGCGACCTGGACGTGGTCGGCGTCGGGGGCCCAGAGGTTGACGCCGCGGGCGGCAGCGGCCGTGACGACGGCGGCGGCGCGGCCCGGCACGTGGGCCCGGACGGTGTCGAAGAAGGTCGCGTGGACGACGTCGACGCCGGCGTCGCGCAGCAGGTCGGCGAGGCCGGCGGCGTGCCCGTGCACGCGGCGGGCGATCTGCCGCAGGCCGTCGGGGCCGTGGTAGACGGCGTACATCGAGGCGACGATCGCGAGCAGCGCCTGCGCGGTGCAGATGTTGCTGGTGGCCTTCTCGCGGCGGATGTGCTGCTCGCGGGTCTGCAGCGCGAGCCGGTACGCGGGCGCGCCGTCGGCGTCGACCGACACCCCGACCAGGCGGCCGGGCAGCGTGCGCTCCAGACCGGTGCGCACGGCCATGAACGCGGCGTGCGGACCGCCGCCGAACAGCGGGACGCCGAACCGCTGCGCGGAGCCGACCGCGACGTCGGCGCCGAGCTCGCCGGGCGTGGTGGCCAGCGTGAGGGCCAGCAGGTCGGCGGCGACGGTGACGAGCGCACCGCGCTCCTTGGCGGCGGCGACCACGGGGCGCAGGTCGCGCAGCACGCCGGACGCGCCGACCTGCTGCACGACGACCCCGACGAGCGGGCCCTCGACCTCGGGCAGCCCGGCGGACAGGTCCGCGACGACGACGGGCAGGCCCACGGCCTGCGCCCGGCCGAGCGTCACGGCCAGCGACTGCGCGAACAGCTCGCTGTCGAGCACGACGGTGCCGGTGGTGGCCCGCGACGCCCGCCACATGAGCGCGACGGCCTCGGCGACGGCGGTGGCCTCGTCGAGCAGCGACGCGTTCGCCACGTCCAGGCCCGTGAGGTCGGAGACGACGGTCTGGAAGTTGAGCAGCGCCTCGAGCCGGCCCTGCGAGATCTCGGGCTGGTACGGCGTGTAGGCCGTGTACCAGGCGGGCGACTCGAGCACGTTGCGGCGGATCACCGCGGGCGTGACCGTGCCGGAGTACCCCTGGCCGATCATCTGCCGCATGACCCGGTTGCGACCGGCCAGCGCGCGCAGGTCGGCGAGCACCTGCTCCTCGGACCGGGCCGCGGGCAGGTCGAGGGGGCGGTCGGTGCGGATCGACGCCGGCACGGCGGCGTCGACGAGCGCGTCGAGCGAGTCGTACCCGACGGCCGCGAGCATGCGGGCCGTCTCGTCCCCGCGCGGGCCGATGTGCCGGTCGGCGAACTCGGCGGCGGCCGGGGAGTGCGTCACGGGCGCCGCGGGGCGCTGGTCGAGGTCGGTCACGGGTGCTCCAGGGCTCGTCCGACGGTCGCCGGAACGGACAGGGGGCTCCCCGCTCTGTCATCCGGCCGCGCACGGCCGACCTGAGAGATTTGCCGGTCCGCCATGAGCCGCCGCCGCGAGGGCGGAGGGCTCCGGGGCGCGCCGGCTTGCACCGTCGGTGGGCGCCTGGGCGCCGCTTTCCAGAGTTGCCTCGCCGCGGCGGTACGTGGGCCTGAGAGATTCCCGGGGAGGGTTGCTCCTTCGGCGCCCCGCACCACGCCCCGGAGGGCGTTCTCGACGGGGACTCTCCCGCCGCGGTTCGAGCAGCGTGTTCAGTTGTGCGGTCCGCGGTCAGGGTACGGCACCCGTGTGTCGTGCGGGTTGCCCGCCCGGGACCGATCGCGCGCGCCCCGCGGGGGCACCGTCCGGGTCAGTCCCGTCCCGCGACAATCGCGGTCTGCTCGGTGGTGATCTCGACGGCGCGCTCCAGGTGGCGGGCGAGGAACCGCAGCTCGTCGAGGGTGTAGCCCGCGTAGAGCTCCTGGAAGGCCTGCCCGATGCCGGCGTAGACGTCCTCGCGCTCGGCGAGGCCCTCGGGCACCACGGACACGAGGACCCGTCGGCGGTCGGACGGGTCGTGCTCCCGGCGCGCCAGGCCCGCGGCGGACAGCCGGTCCACCACGCCCGTGACGGCGCCCGAGGTGACGTGGAGGCGCGCGAGGAGCGCACCCGCGGTCTGAGGGCCTTCGCGCAGCAGGATGCTCAGCGCCTTCATGTCGGTCACGCCGAGCCCGTACCTGGCCGCGGCGACCTGCTGGAAGAGCGCCGTCTGGGTCGCCTCCTCCTCGCTGAGCACCTGCAGCCGGCTCGTCAGCTCGTCACGCTCGCCCACCGGCACATCTTGTCACCTCATCATCTTAGTAAATAAGATAAAACCATGACCTCATCCCTCACCACGACGACCGTCGACGCCGCGGACGGCACGGCCCTCGCCCTGCACTCGGTCGGCACGGGACCGGACGTGGTGGTCGTGCACGGCGCGATGCAGTCGGGGCGCAGCCAGCGCGACCTCGCGGTGCTGCTGGCGGACCGGTTCCGCGTCCACCTGCTCGACCGCCGGGGCCGCGGCGCGAGCGGTCCGCTGCCGGTGCCGCCCACCCAGGACCTCGCGGTCGCGGACCTGCGGGCCGTGCTCGACGCGACCGGGGCCGACCGTGTCGTGGGGATCAGCTCGGGCGCGCTGATCGCCGCGCGCGCCGCCCTGGAGGACGAGCGGATCACCCGGCTCGTGCTGTTCGAGCCGCCGCTGCCGGTCGACGGCTCGATGCGCCTGGACCTGGCCGACGAGCTCGTCGCCGCCGTCGCCCGCGGCGACCTCGCCCGCGCCGCCGCGATCGGGATGAAGGTGGCCGAGATGGGGCCGCCGTGGATGTTCGGCCTGCCGCTGCCGGTCCTGGCCCTCGCCTCGCGCGCCATGCTCCGCTCGCCCGAGCGCCGGCGCATGGTCGAGGCACTGCCGGAGGACTTCGCGGTCGTCGCCGCGAACGCGGACCGCGCCGACGACCTCGCCGCGATCCGGGCCAGCACGCTGCTGGTCGACGGGACAGCGACCCGCCCCTACCTGCGCCTGGCCGTCGCGACCCTCGCGGCGACGATCCCGGGCGCCACGCACGTCGAGCTGCCCGGGCAGTGGCACAGCGCCACGCAGAACTCCGACGAGTACGGCCACCCGGAGCTCGTCGCCCCCGTGCTCGCCTCCTTCCTGACCCAGGGCGCCGGCGCCCGCACCTGACCACCGGGCCGTCGCGCCCGGGTGCGCGCGGGCGGTCGGGAGGTGCTGGGATGGGGGGATGGAATTCCGTTACCTCGGCAACAGCGGTCTCAAGATCTCCGAGATCACCTACGGCAACTGGCTCACGCACGGCTCGCAGGTCGAGAACGACATGGCGACGCGGTGCGTGCGCGCGGCGCTCGACGCCGGCATCTCGACGTTCGACACCGCGGACGTCTACGCGAACACCAAGGCCGAGTCCGTCCTGGGCGAGGCCCTCAAGGGCGAGCGGCGCGAGTCGCTCGAGATCTTCACGAAGGTCTACTGGCCGACCGGGCCCGGAGGCAAGAACGACACGGGCCTGTCGCGCAAGCACGTCATGGAGTCGATCAACGGCTCGCTGACCCGCCTGCAGACCGACTACGTCGACCTGTACCAGGCGCACCGGTTCGACACCGAGACCCCGCTCGAGGAGACGATGCAGGCGTTCGCCGACATCGTGCGCCAGGGCAAGGCCCTGTACATCGGCGTCTCGGAGTGGACCGCGGACCAGCTGCGTGCCGGTCACGCCCTCGCCAAGGACCTCGGCGTGCAGCTCATCTCGAGCCAGCCGCAGTACTCGATGCTGTGGCGCGTCATCGAGGACGAGGTCGTTCCCGCCTCGCGCGAGCTCGGCGTCTCGCAGATCGTCTGGTCGCCCGTCGCGCAGGGCGTGCTGACCGGCAAGTACAAGTCGGGCCAGCAGCCGCCGGCCGGGTCCCGCGCCACGGACGAGAAGGGCGGCGCGAACATGATCAAGCGGTTCATGAACGACGACGTCCTCACCCGCGTGCAGGGCCTGGCACCGGTGGCCGAGGAGCTGGGCCTGTCGATGGCGCAGCTCGCGGTGGCGTGGGTGCTGCAGAACGACAACGTGGCCGCCGCGCTCATCGGCGCCTCGCGCCCGGAGCAGGTGCAGGAGAACGTCAAGGCCGCGGGCGTGCGCATCCCGGCCGAGCTGATGGCCCGCATCGACGAGGTCCTCGGCGACGTCGTCGAGCGCGACGCGGCCAAGACCGCGGAGACGGCCCCGAAGGGCCGCGTCGCCTGACGCACGGGTGCCGACGCCCCTCACCCCGGGGCGTCGGCACCCGCCCGGTTGACGGAACAGGTGAACCAGGGTTCACTTTTTCCTCGTGGAGGGGAGTATCCCCCGACGCTGCGTCGTCACTACGGCCGTCCCACGGCGGCCCGGTGCAGCGGGCCCGCACGGCGGGCCGGGAGAGACCTCCGGTTGGTGCTGACGACCGGAGGAGTGCTCATGGACGTGCCCTTGTGGATCTGGCTGGCCGTGCTCGGCGCGATCGTGCTGATGCTGGCGATCGACCTGTTCGCGCACCGGCGTGCGCACGTCATCCACGTGCGCGAGGCCGCGCTGTGGTCGGCGGTCTGGGTGGGCTGCGGCGTCGGCTTCGGCGCCCTCGTGTGGCACTACGGCGGTGCCGTCGCCGGCCAGCAGTACTTCGCCGGCTACCTCATCGAGAAGTCCCTGGCGGTCGACAACGTCTTCGTCTGGGCGATCATCTTCACGTACTTCGCCGTGCCCCGGGAGCTGCAGCACCGCGTGCTGTTCCTCGGCGTGCTCGGCGCGCTCGTGTTCCGTGGGATCTTCATCGCCGGCGGTGCCGCGCTCATCGAGAGCTTCGGCTGGGTGCTGTACATCTTCGCCGCGTTCCTGCTGTACACCGGCTACCGCATGCTGCGGACCCGCAACGACCACCTCAACCCCGAGGACTCGCGGGCGTGGCGCCTGTTCCGCCGGACCGTGCCGATGACCGACGCGTTCCACGGCCAGCGCCTGCTCGTCCGCCAGAACGGCGCCCTGCTCGCCACGCCCCTGCTCGCCGTGCTGATCCTGGTCGAGGTCACCGACATCGTGTTCGCCGTCGACTCGATCCCGGCGATCTTCGCGGTGACCGACGACGTCTTCCTGGTGTTCACCGCCAACGCGTTCGCGATCCTGGGCCTGCGCGCGATGTACTTCCTGCTCGCCGACCTCATGCACCGCTTCATCTACCTCAAGATCGGCCTGTCGTTCGTGCTCATCTGGGTCGGCATCAAGATGCTGCTCAAGATCGACCTGTTCTACATCCCGACCGCCGTCTCGCTGGCCGTCATCACGACGATCCTCACCGTGTCGATCGGTGCGAGCCTGTACGCCACGCGGGGTCAGGGCCGCCGTGCCCTCGCCGAGCCGACCGACCCGCCGTTCCACGTCGCCACCCCCGAGGAGACCGCGATGCTCGAGCCCGTCTTCCGCCGCGCACGGACCACCGCACCCCGGTGACCGGCACGCCCGGGACGACCGACGCCCCCGCCCTCCCGGCCGACGAGGCCGGCGGGGCGACGGGGCCGACGCCGCCCGGGCGTCCGGCACGGTCCTCGTGGACCTTCCTGACCAACCACGCGCACGTCCTGCTCACGGTCGCCCGCGAGCCGGACGTGCGCGTGGCCGACCTCGCGGCCCGGGTCGGCATCACGGCCCGCGCCGCGCTGCTGGTGCTGCGCGACCTCGAGGACGCCGGCTACCTGCGCCGCGAGCGGGTCGGGCGCCGGACCCGGTACCGGGTGCAGGAGCACCGGCCGCTGCGGCACCCGAACGAGGCGTCGCACGAGGTGGACGAGCTGATCGCCGTCTTCACGGACCGACAGGACGACGGCGTCCGCGGGGGGTAGCGGTCGCCGTCGTCCCGTCGGGTCAGCCCGTCAGGAGGCCGAGCAGGTCACCGACGGCCACGTCCAGTTGCCGTTGTGCTGCACGGTGAAGCCGAACTGCACCGTCTGGCCCGCGGCCAGCGCACCGTTGCCGTTGGGCACCATGGTCATCACGTTGCCGGTGGAGTCCCACGACGGCGTGCCGCTCCAGGTCGCGATGATCTTCTGCGGCGAGCGCACCGTGACGGTCGAGCGCCAGCTGGAGATGGCCGAGTTCGCGCGGATCGTGACGACGCCGTTGAACCGGTCGCCCCACTTCTCGCCCTCGGAGTACGTCGCGGTGCAGCTCCCGCCGCCGGTGGGCGGCGGCGTCGTCGGGCCCGGCGTCGGCGTCGGGGTGGGGTTCGGGTTGGTGGTGCCGCCCGCGTTCAGGGCGTTCAGGACGCTGGTGTAGGCGGCCTTCTTGTTGCCCGAGCCGTCGAAGAGCAGCGGGGTGCCCGAGGCGCGCCACGAGTCGGTGTCCCGCACGCCCCAGACCGTGATGCCCGTGCAGCGGGCCACGGACAGGCACGCCTGGACGATGCCCTGGTACTGCTGCGCCTGCGAGGAGCCGGAGCCCTCGATGTCGAGCTCGGTGATCTGCACGTCGACACCCAGCGCCGCGAAGTTCTGCAGCGTCGTGTGGTAGTTCGACGGCACGGGGTTGCCCGAGTTGAAGTGCGCCTGGAAGCCGACGCAGTCGATCGGGACGCCCCGGGACTTGAAGTCCCGGACCATGGTGTAGACGGCCTGCGTCTTGGCGTGCGCCCAGTTGTCGGTGTTGTAGTCGTTGTAGCAGAGCTTGGCGTTCGGGTCGGCGGCGCGGGCGGCGCGGAACGCGGCCTCGATCCAGTCGTTGCCCGTGCGCTGCAGGTTCGAGTCACGCCGGGCACCGGAGGACCCGTCGGCGAAGGCCTCGTTCACCACGTCCCAGGAGTGGATCTTGCCCCGGTAGTACGTGGCGACCTGGGTGACGTGGTTGAGCATCGCGTTGCGCAGCGCGGTGCCGGACATGTTCTGCATCCAGCCCGGCTGCTGGGAGTGCCACGCCAGCGCGTGCCCGCGCACCTGCTTGCCGTTCTGGCGGGCCCAGTTCACGATCCGGTCGCCCTGGGTGTAGCTGAACTGCCCCTGGGACGGCTCGGTCGCGTCCATCTTCATCTCGTTCTCGGCCGTGATCATGTTGAACTCACGGTTCGCGATCGTCGAGTACGTCGAGTCCGACAGCCGGCTCGCCGCGATCGCGGTGCCGAAGTACCGCCCGCTCTCGCCCGCAGCGGCCTGCAGCGTGCTGCCCGCAGCAGCGGCCGGCAACGCCAGGGTCACGGCCAACGTGGTCGCGGCCAGGCCGCCCACGAACGCGCCCAGCCGGCGACGTCGGGCCCTCAGGTCGGGGTTCGTCATCGATCCCTCCTCAGTGGTGGAAGCGCCGGCAGCAGCCGGCGCGCCTCACCCTCGGGGCAGGGCCGTGACGTGGTCAACAGATCGATCGCGAGCAGATAGTTTCGATGCGTCTTCCGAAACGTTTCTTCACTCGTACGGGTGACATGTGGACGTTCTCAACGGGTTGAGCAGGCACTCAGCAGCGAGGTCACGGACACTCGAGACGGCCGCAAGCGGCATCTGTTGCCGAAAGTTTCGCCACGGTGTTCAGCCGTACGGCGGCTGGATGACCGTCGCGTCACGCGTCGCCCCCGCGGCCCGCGCGGCCTCGACCGTGAGCTCGACGTCGACCAGCGGCCCCTCGACCAGCAGCGGCTCGCCGTGCCCCGTCTCCCCCGACCACCGCACCGCCGCCCGCGCGGGCGGCACGAACGTCACGCCGGCCGGCAGGTGCACCACCGCGGCGGCGCGCACACCCAGGTCCTCCGCGCGCCGCACCAGCACCGACCGCACCTGGGGCAGGCGCTCGACCGTGCGGGCCAGCAGCCGCGCCCGGCGGTCCCCCGCGCGGAACGTCACCACGATCAGCCCCGCGTCGTCGTGCACGTCGCCGGTCGCCATGGAGTCCACGTTCACGCCACGCGTCGCGAACACCGCCGCGAGCGCCGCGACGCTGCCCGTGCGGTGGTCCGCGCGCACGTAGCCGACCCAGCGGACGTCGTCCTCGGTCATGCCCGGACCTCCTGCGGTGCGTGGAGCCCCGCGCCGGCCGGCACGGGGTCGAGCCAGGGCGCCGTGGCGGCGTCGATCGCGGCCGCGGCCTGCGCGAGCCGCGCGTCCTCGTCGGGCGGCAGCGGGTCGAGCAGCACGCGCGACCACCCCTCGGGCCCGAGCACCACGGGCACGCCGAGCACGCCGTGCGCGGGTGCACCGCCGACGGTCGCCTCGCCGTCGAGCACCACCTGCCCGGCGACGACGATGTCGCGGCCGTCGAGGATCGTGTCGAGCAGGTCGATCGTGGCCGACGCGGTGCCGGTGGCGGTCTTCGCGCCCGACTGGTGCGTCATGAAGGGCCGCATGACGACGCGCAGGTCCGGCGGCCACGAGTCGATCAGCGCGAACGCCTCACCGATGTCCTGCGAGGCGACGGCGATGAGCTCGGCCTTGGCCGCGGCGATCTCGTCGGGGAACGTGCTCAGCGTGCGGGGTCCGCGCAGGCGGGCGACGGCCCGCTCCCGCTCGGCGACGTCGAGGCCGCCGATCCGCACCGTCGACCACAGGGGCACCGCGTCCTCGCCGTGCTGCCCGCCCACGAACCCGCCGACGCGGTGCCGCCGGACCCCCAGCTGCACGGCCAGCTCGCGGCGGAACCGCAGCGTGTCCAGCCACGCCCCCATGCCGATGACCCGGTGCCGGCCCAGCCGCTCGGCCATGATCGCGACCGCCAGCTCGACCGGGTTGGACACCACGACGACGACCTCGCTGCCGGACCCGTGCTCGGCGAGCGCGTCCGCGTAGGCGCGGAAGACGGCCGCGTTGTCGGCGGCCAGGCCCGCCCGGCTCGGCGGCAGCCCGTCGTTGCGGGGCGTCACGGTGCGGCCCGCGGCCACCACGACGACGTCGGCGACGACGTCCGCAGGGTCGAGCGCGACGTCGAGCATCGGGGCGTGCTCGTCGTAGGCGTCGATCAGGTCGACCCGCAGGCCGTGCACCGCACGCCCCGACGCACCGCCCGGCCGCCCGACGAGCTGGAGCCGCGACGTCGTCGGCAGCAGCTGCCGCTCCACGAGCTGCGTGCACACCTGTCGTCCGACGTCACCCGTCGCCCCCAGCACCGCCACGTCCATCCTGTGAGACTACGGACGGCACGTGTCGTGCACGTTGCACGTCCCGCCGACCGGGTGCCGGCCACCCACGGACTGGGACGTGGGTCGTCTCAGGAACCTGCGGGTGCCCGTCCGGCGTCGAGCGCCCGGGCGACGAGCCGGGCGTTGCGCAGCGCCCGCTCCCGCAGACGGTCCAGCTCGTACGGCGTCCACGTGACGCGCGCGGGGGCGCGGGGGAAGTACTGCGGCAGGACGGCCGCGGTGAGCATCGCGTGCAGGCGGTCGGACATCCGTCCCCGGTCGCCGAGCGGCAGGGCGAGGGTCGTCGCGACGTCGGCCGCCAGGTTCCAGACGTCGAGCAGCGCAGCGGCCGGCGGCGGTGCACCCACCTGTGCCACCCAGCGGCGGGTGGCGTCGACGTCGACGGGCTCCGCGACCTCGGGCCGGGCGTCCTCGGCGCGGCCCGACCGCGCGTGCACCCATGCCGCGCACGCCTGCACCGTCGGCCAGACGAGCAGCGCGCCGTCGTGGACGAGCAGCGCGTCCGACCCGTCGGCGGAGGACTCCGTCCAGACCACCCGCAGGTGCCCGTCGACGAGCACGGACGACGGCCCGCCCCACGCACCGAGGCGCAGCGACCGCCCGTCGGGCGTCGTCACGTCAGGCCGGGCCAGGCGTCTCGGCGGGACCGGCGGGCTCGTCCTCGGGCACCGGGCGCGGCGGCGTCAGAGGCGGGAACATCGACCCGACGACGTACCCGCCGCCGATCGCGAAGGCGACGGGCACCCAGCGCGGGTGGTCGAGCAGCAGGATCATCGGGGTGATCCCGACAAAGTTGCAGGCGATCCGGGACCACGTGCCGTAGCGCAGCACCACGAAGCGCGACGCGTGCCCGAAGGCCAGCGCGACGAGCGCCGCCACGGCGACCGCGAGGAAGAGTTCCACGCGGGGACCCTAGCGGCCCGCGACGGCCCGCCGGCCGGGACCGGCCCCAGCGGCACCCGATCGGGCGACGGCGTCAGAAGTCGAAGATGTCCTCGAGCCAGGAGTCCTTCTTCTTGCGCTTGCGGCCGTCGTAGCCGTACCGGGGGTCGCGCGGATCACGGCGGCGGTCGTCGTACCGGGGGTCGTAGCCGGTGGCGCGCGGGTCGGGCGCCGGGTAGACGGGGCGCGGGTCGGGAGTCCCGTACACCGGGCGGGGGTCGGGGGCCGCGGCGCCGGGGACGGCGCGGGGGTCCATGCCGCCGACGGGCGTGGTGGCGGCGCGGTCGAGGATCTTGTCGAGCTCGCCGCGGTCGAGCCAGATGCCGCGGCACACGGGGCAGTAGTCGATCTCGACGCCCTGGCGCTCGGACATCACGAGCTGGGCCTGGTCCACCGGGCACTGCATGGGGTGCTCCCTCCGTCGTCTGCGACGAACCTACGCGATCAGGCAGGTCAGGCGGGCCGTCCAGGCAGGGTGCGCTGCCAGGCCACGATGCGGTCGACGGCCTCGGCGACGACCTCGGGGGCCGACGCGAACGACAGCCGCACCCAGTCGCGGCCGTGCAGCGGGTCGAAGTCCGTGCCGGGGGTCAGCGCGACGCCCGCCTCGTCGAGCAGCCGCGCGCACCACGTGACGGAGTCCAGGCCCGAGGCGGACACGTCCCCGTACAGGTAGAACGCGCCGTCGGCCGGGGCGACCGGGTCCCAGCCGAGGTCGGGCAGGCGCTCCAGCAGCAGCGCGCGCGAGGCCGCGTACCGCTCCACGTTGGCCCGGGCCGCGGCCATGCCCTCGGCGCTGAACGCCGCGACGCCCGCGTGCTGCGCGAGCGCCGGCGGGCAGAGCGCCACGTTGCCCGCGAGCGCGTCGACGGGGCCGACGAGGTCGTCGGGCAGCACGAGCCAGCCCAGCCGCCAGCCGGTCATGGCCCAGTACTTGGAGAAGGAGTTCACGACGACGGCGCCGTCGTGCAGGTGCGCGGCGGCGGTCGCGGGGGCGGGGGTGCTGCCGCTCGCGTCGGGGTAGGTGATGCCGTGGTAGATCTCGTCGCTGACCAGGCGGACCCCGTGGGCGCCGCACCAGCGGGCGAGGGCGGTGAGCTCGTCGGGCTCGATCATCGTGCCGGTGGGGTTGGCGGGGCTGGCGACGACGAGGCCGTCGACGGGCGGGTCGAGGGCCTCGAGCTGGGCGACGGTCGGCTGGTAGCGCTGCTCGGGGCCGCAGGGCAGGTCGACGACCTCGACGCCGAGCGCGGTGAGGATGTTCGCGTACGCGGGGTAGCCGGGGCGGGCGAGGGCGACGCGGTCGCCGACGTCGAACGCGGCGAGGAACGCGAGCACGAACCCGCCGGACGACCCGGTGGTGACGGCGACGCGCGCGGGGTCGACGTCGACGCCGTACGTCTGGCCGTAGTGCGCGGCGATCGCCGCGCGCAGCCCGGGCGCGCCCAGCGACTCGGTGTACCCGAGGTCGCCGGCGGTGAGCAGGTCGATCGCGCGCTGGCGGACCACGTCGGACGCGCCGGTGGAGGGCTCGCCCGCGCAGAGGTTGAGCACGTGCTCGCCCGCGGCGCGGCGCGCGTTGGCGGCGGCGAGGATCTCCATCACGGCGAACGGGGGCACGTGCGCACGGCGGGCGACCTTCATGCCCCCATCCTCTCGCCTCCGGTCGATTACCGGTCGTAGACCTCTCGCCGATGCGCGGCACGTACCACGGTGACGGTCAGGGTGGAGTCGACGACGTCGTAGATGACCCGGTAGTCGCCCACCCGGATACGCCATGCGTCGTCCTCGCCGACGAGCTTCCTCGCGCCCCGAGGGCGCGGGTCGACGGCCAGCGCCTCGATGGCGTCGACGATCTTGACCCGGACAGGACGCGGGAGCTTCTTCACCTGGCGCGCCGCAGCGGAGGTGAAGTCGATCTGCCAGGTCACGACGTCAGATCAGCTCGCAGGTCCTTCAGGGACACCCGCTCACCGTCGTCCTCAGCCTTGGCCCGGCGGTAGGCCTCGACGTCCTGCGCCATCTCGAAGGCCTCGAGGTCCTCGAGGTCCTCGACCCCGATCACGACCGCCGCGAGCTTCCCGTGGCGGGTCACACCGATCCGCTCGCCGCCGTACATGGCACGCCCCAGCACGTCAGCGAGGTGCTCTCGCAACTCTCGGGTGGTCACTTCCCCGGTGACGGTATCCATAGAGGCACTATAGCCACACATCAACATGTGTACACACCTACGCGTCTAGTTCATCCGCGGGTGTCGAGGGCGTCTCGGATGTGGGCGACGATGCCGTCGGCGGCGGCCTCGATCTCGGCGAGGGTCGTCTCGAAGCCGGCGTCAGGGCCGTACCAGGGGTCGTCGACGTCGAGCAGGTGCTCGGGCTGGTCCGGGCCGGGGGCCGCGGGGTCGAAGGTGCGCAGCATGCGGATGCGTCCGGTCAGGGCGGGGTCGTCGCCGGCGAGGCGGCGCAGCGCGCGGGCGTGGGCCGACGTCATGGGCAGCAGCAGGTCGCGGGCCAGCAGGTCGGACGCGCGGACCTGGCGGGCGTGGTGGCCCGTGCCGTCGTCGTACCCGTGCGCGCGCAGCACCGCGCGGGCGCGACGGTCCACGGGGTTGCCGTGCTCCTCGTCGCTGATGCCGGTGGAGTCGACCACGACGCGGTCACCGAGGCCGGCGGCCTCGAACCGGTCGCGGAGCACGACCTCGGCCATCGGCGAGCGGCAGATGTTGCCGGTGCAGACCGTCATCACCCGGTACACGTCCTGCTGCGTCACGCCCGTCCTCGCTCTCCTCGGTCCTCCGCGTCCGGCACCCGGTGCCGCCGTGAGCGTATCCGGCGGGGCGATTCGTCCCCTGTGCCCCCTTGTGACCGGCGGCGGACGGCCACACGGACCCAGCCGGGGGTCACGGCGGCGGCGGGGCGGGCGAAAGGCCTGGTCGGGGTGGGGTTGGATGGTGCCGTGGGGGATCAGGTGAGGGCGCGGGTGCGGCTGGAGTGGGGCCGCACGGGGGCGATGGCGCTGCTCGGCGAGCACGCGCCGCGGTCGATGGCGGTCGTCGTCGACGTGCTGTCGTTCGGCACGGCGGTGACGGTGGCGTGCGAGGGCGGGGCGCGGGTGCTGCCGGTGCCGTGGTCCGACCCGGCCGGGGCGGAGCGGCTCGCGGCGGCGACCGGGGCGGCGCTGGCCCGGCCCCGCGGGGACGGGCGGCTGAGCCTGTCGCCCGCGTCCCTGCGCGACCTGGGCACGCAGCGCCTGGTGCTGCCGTCGCCCAACGGGGCCGCGATCACGCACGCGGTGGCCGGGACGGGCGCGCGGGTCGTCGTGGGGTGCCTGCGCAACGCGTCGGCGGTCGCACGGGCCGCGGCGGCGCACCTGGACGCGGACCCCGAGCACGACGTCGTGCTCGTCCCGGCCGGCGAGCGGTGGCCCGACGGCGGCCTGCGCCCGGCGCTGGAGGACCTGCTGGCGGCCGGGGCGGTGGCCGCGGTGCTGCGCGCGCACGGCACGGGCCTGTCGCCCGAGGCCCTCGCGGCGGCGGCGCTGTGGTCGGCGACGCCCGACGCGGCGGCCGCGGTGCTGGCGTCGACCAGCGGCCGGGAGCTGGTGCGCACGGGGTGGCCGCAGGACGTCGACGTGGCCGTGGCCGTGGACGCGTCGCGGGTGGTGCCGACGGTGGTCGGCACGGACGACGGACCCGAGGTGCGGGCAGGCTGAGCGGCGCACCGGCGCCCGCGGGCCGGTGGAACGGTTCAGGTCTAGCGTGCCGTCCATGGGTGTGATCGCGGTGACGGGAGCCACGGGGCAGGTCGGTCGACGGGTCGCCGAGCGGCTCGCCGGCACGCGGGACGACGCGCAGCCGGTGGTGCAGCGGCTGCTCGTGCGGGACCCGAGGGCGATGGCCAGCGCCGCGGGCCGGGAGGTCGTCGGCGTGCAGGGGTACGCCGACGCCGAGGGCATGCGGGCCGCGCTGGAGGGCGTCGACGACCTGTTCCTCGTCTCCGGGCGGGAGTCCGCCGACCGCGTCGCCGAGCACCGGGCCGCGATCGACGCGGCCGTCGCCGCGGGCGTGCGGCGCGTGGTGTACCTGTCGTTCCTGGGCGCCGCGCCGGACGCGACGTTCACGTTCGCGCGCGACCACTGGGCCACCGAGCAGCACCTGGCCGCGTCAGGGCTGCGCTGGACGGCGCTGCGCGACAGCCTCTACCACGCGGCGTGGCCGGCGTTCGTGGGCGCGGACCTGACCCTGCGCGGTCCCGCGGGCGACGGGCGGGTCGCGAGCGTGGGGCACGGGGACGTCTCCGACGTGGTCGTCGGCGTGCTGCTCGCTGGCGACGCCTACGACGGGCAGGTGCTCGACGTGACGGGCCCGACCGCGCTGACCGTCGCGGAGGTCGCCGACACCGTCGGGCGGGTCACGGGCCGGCCGGTGACGTACGTGCCCGAGACCCTCGACGAGGCGTACGCGTCGCGGGCCGGGTACGGCGCCCCCGACTGGGAGGTCGCCGGCTGGGTGACCTCGTACGCGGCGATCGCCGCGGGCGAGCTCGACGTGGTCAGCGGCACCGTCGAGCGCGTCATGGGGCGCCCGCCGCAGGACCTGGAGACGTGGCTGCGCGCGCACCCGGAGACGTGGCGGCACCTCGTGCGCCGGTAGGCCGCGGCGGCGGCCCGTCCGTGGCGACGCGGTCGGCGGTGTCCCCGGCGCGACGGAGGATGGTGCGGTGGACCGGGGAGCAGACCGCGCGCAGCGGCTCGTGGACGCCGTGCGCGTGCGCGACGCCGCGACGGTCATGCACCTGGACGCCGACGCGTTCTTCGCCGCGGTGGAGCAGCGCGACAAGCCGTCGCTGCGCGGGCGCCCGGTGCTGGTCGGCGGGGTCGGGGGGCGCGGGGTCGTCTCCACGGCGTCGTACGAGGCCCGGCGGGACGGGGCCCGCTCGGCGATGCCCATGGCGCGCGCCCGGCGCCTGAGCCCGGCCGCCGCGGTGCTGACCCCGCGGTTCGCCGCCTACTCCGCGTACTCCGCGGTGATCATGGCGACGCTGCGCGAGCTCACGCCGGCCGTCGAGCCCTTGAGCATCGACGAGGCGTTCGCGGACCTTGCGCTCGCCGAGGGAGGGGCGCCGGACCCGCAGGAGGCCGGCGAGCGCGTGCGTGCCCTCGTCGCCGAGCGCACCGGGCTGACGGTGTCGGTGGGCGTCGGACGGTCCAAGCTCGTCGCGAAGATCGCGTCCGACCTGCGCAAGCCCGGCGGCCTGGTCGTCGTGCGGCCCGAGGACGAGGACGACGTGCTGCTGCCGCTGGACGTGCGGACCATCCCGGGCGTCGGGCCCGCCACGGCCGCGGCGCTCGAACGGCTCGGCGTACGCACCGTCGCCGACCTGCGCCGCCAGCCCCTCGACACCCTGACGATGACGCTCGGCGAGTCGTCCGGAACGAACCTGTTCCTGCTGGCCCGCGGCCTCGACGACCGGCCCGTCGTCGTCACCAGCGAGCGCAAGTCCGCCGGCGCGGAGCGCACGTTCGCGCACGACCTGTTCGGCCGCGAGCTCGTGCTGGCCGCGGTCGACGACGTGGTCGACGAGGCCCTGCAGCGGCTCGAGCGGCACGGCGGCGCCGCCCGGACCGTGGTGGCGAAGGTGCGGTACTCGGACTTCTCGACCGTGACCCGGTCGGTGACGTTCCCGCAGCCCACGGCGTCGGCGGCCGACCTGCGCGACGCCGCCCGCAGCGCGACCCTCGCCGCCGGCATCAACGACCCCGTGCGGCTGCTCGGGGTGTCGTTCCACGGCCTGTCCGCGCACGCGCAGCTCGCCCTGGACCTGCCGGGCGTGGCCGTCGAGCGCGGCACCGCACCGGTGGCGCTCGACGACGAGGTCGGCGACGCCCGGCCGGTGGTCCGGGTGCGGGCGGACCCGGACGCGGAGGCGCCGCGGCCAGCGGGTGAGCGGCCCGTGGTCGGGCGGCCGCTGGGCCCGGCGCCGCCCGGTCGCGCCCTCGACGTGACGAACGCCCGTCCCGGCCTCGACGTCGAGCACGCGACACTGGGACGCGGGTGGGTCGTGCACGTGCGCGGCCGGGAGGCGACCGTGCGGTTCGAGACCGCGCTCACGGAGCCGGCCCGCTCGCGCGTCGTCGACCTCGACGCCGACCCCCTGCTGCTCGTCGACCCCGTCGGCGTGACCCCGCCCGCCGCCGTCCCCGAGCACCTCCGGGAGCCCGCATGACCCCGCACCCCGCCCCGCACCGCGCCCGCCCGGCAGGACGCGTCCCGCTCCGCCGCGCGCTGGTCGGTCTCGTCGCGCTGCTCGCGGCCGCCGGCTGCTCGGGCACGCCGACGGGCAGCGGCACCGTCGCCGAGCCGCCCGCCGCACCGGCCACGGCCTCCCCGGCGACGTCCGTCGCGCCCTCCGCGACGACGTCCGCCGCGGCGACGGGCGAGGCCTCCCCCGTCGCCGACGCCGCACCCCCGGTCGCGCTGCCCCCGTCGGGGGCCGTGTTCGAGTACCAGCTCGGCGGCGCCGACGAGCCCGCGGACGGCACCGAGGTCGTCATCCGCGACTCCACCGAGCCACCGTCGGGCGGGTACGACATCTGCTACGTCAACGGGTTCCAGACCCAGCCCGGGGACACCGAGCAGACGATCCGCGACGAGCCCGACCTCGTCCTGCACGTCGACGGCGAGCCGCTGCGCGACCCGGGCTGGCCCGACGAGGTCATCTTCGACGTCTCGACGCCCGCGCTGCGCGAGCGCGTCGCCGCACGCGTGGGCGCGACGATCGACGGCTGCGCCGCTGCCGGGTTCGACGCGGTCGAGATCGACAACCTCGACGCCTACACGCGCTCGGCGGGCCTGCTCGACGAGGACGACGCCCTGGCCACCGCGGCGCTGCTGATCGACCGCGCGCACGCCGCGGGCCTGGCGTTCGCGCAGAAGAACACCGCCGAGCTCACGGAGCAGGTGCGGGCCCTGGGCGCCGACCTGGTGGTCGCCGAGGAGTGCGCCGCGTGGGAGGAGTGCGGGGTGTTCACGTCCGCCTACCCCGTGGTCCTCGACGTGGAGTACGACGCCGACGCGTTCGCCGCGGCGTGCGCCGCCCAGACCGACCCGGGCACGCACGACCCGCACCTGTCGGTGATCCTGCGCGACTACGACGTCTCGCCGCGCTCCGCCCCCGACGCCGTCCACGAGACCTGCTGACGCACGCCGCTCACCGGCGGGGGACGCCCGCCCGCCCGGTCACCGCCTCGCTCTCATCCGCCCGGTCCACGTGCGCCATCTCGCCGTCCACCTGTACCGACGCCCCGACCACCGGCTCTTGCGCGCCGCACGCCGGTCCTTCCGCTCGTGCTCGGCTTGCAGCCGGAACCACCGAGGCATCAGCACCCGCGGCCACCAGACCGTGCTCAGGATGCCCATCAGGAAGCCGGACATGGCGAGGGCGAGAATGGCGACGGCTGCCGACCGTGGGATCCCGATCACCGGGGATCCGAGTGCCATCAGGAACCAGGCCACCCCGGTCGGAGGCAGGCCGAGCGGCCACGCGTAGACCGGACGCCCCGGCGAGGCCCACTCCCGCCAACGGCCCGTGTACGCGAGCGCGCCGAAGCCGACCGAGGCGAGTCCCATGAGCAGGCCGTACAGGATGAGCAGCGCGTCCACGGGCGACGTGGGTCAGTCGCGGGCGGTGAGGACGACCGGGCCGCGCTTGGTGATGGCGATGGTGTGCTCGGCGTGCGCGGTCAGGGAGCCGTCGGCGCTGCGGATCGTCCAGCCGTCCGGGTCGACGACGTAGGCGTCGCCGCCGGCCATGAACCAGGGCTCGATGGCGATGACCAGGCCCGGCTTGAGCCGCTCCCCGGTGCCGGCGCGGCCCAGGTTCGGCACGTGCGGGTCCTCGTGCATGGTGCGGCCGACGCCGTGGCCGCCGAAGTCCGCGTTGATGCCGTAGCCGGCCTGCCGGCCGATGCGGCCGATCGCGGCGGACACGTCGCCCATGCGGGCGCCGGGCTGGGCGGCGGCGATGCCCGCGGCGAGCGCACGCTCGGTGGTGAGGATGAGCTGCTGCGCCTCGGGCGTGGGGGTGCCGAGCTGGAAGGTCAGCGCGGAGTCGGCGACCCACCCCTCGACCTCGGCGGCGATGTCGACGCTGAGCACATCGCCGTCCTGGAGCACGAGGTCCGACGGCAGGCCGTGCAGGGCCGCGTCGTTGACGGACGTGCAGAGCACGCCGGGGTACGGGACCGCCCCGAAGCTCGGGTGGTAGCCGAGGTAGACCGAGCGGGCGCCGGCCTCGTCGATGAGGCGGTGGGCGTGCGCGTCCAGGTCGTTCGTCGTCATGCCGACCTGCGCGTACTCGCGCAGCGAGGTCAGGACGGACGCGATGAACCGCCCCGCGGGGCGCATCTGCTCGATCTCGGCGGGTGTCTTGAGGGCCACGGGCCCAGCCTCTCATCCGGGCGGGGTGCCGGAGCCGGGCAGGCAACAGCCCGTGGGCCGGGCCTCTCGGGAGAGGTCCTGCCGCGAAGGACGAGGTCGCGGCAACCCACGGGCTGCGGTGACTGCCGGAGATTCACCAGGCGCCCGGCCGGGTTGCCGGCGGGGCGATCAGCGGATCGAGCAATCCGTCCGATGCTTCGGGCGACTAGCGGGCAGCCACCTCACGCGTCCGGAAAGACTTCATGTCTCGGACCACCTCCCTTCAGTGTGCGACCGACGCTACGCCGCGTCCGGGGAGGCGCCAACGGCTTTTTCCCGCCGATCTGCGACGGGCTCCTCAGCGCGCCAGGCGCAGCCGGGCGACCCGGCCCAGCACGCCCGTGACCAGCACCGCAGCCCCCACGACGAGGCTCGGCACCGGCAGGGTGGCGACGAGGACGACGCACCCGACGAGGCCGACGGCCTGCAGGGCGCGCGGGGTGCGGCGGGCGTCGCCGCGCTGCCGGGACGCGGCGAGGTTGGCGACCGCGTAGTACACGAGCACCCCGAACGACGAGAAGCCGATGACCCCGCGCAGGTCCACGGTGAGCACGAGCGCGAGGACCACGGCGCCGACGACGAGCGTGGCCCGGTGCGGGACCTGCCGCACCGGGTGCACGGCGGCGAGCGCCCCGGGCAGGTCGTGCTCGCGCGCCATGGCCAGCGACGTGCGTCCGACGCCGGCGAGCAGGGCGAGCAGGGCGCCGAGGGACGCGGCGGCGGCCCCGACACGCACGAGCGGGCCCGCCCACGTCCACCCGGTGGCGGCGACGGCGTCGGCGACGGGCGCGGCCGACGCGGCGACGCCGTCCGCACCGAGCACGCCGAGGACCGTCACGGCGAGCAGGACGTAGACGACCATGACGGCGCCGAGCGCGACGGTGATCGCGCGCGGGACGGTGCGGGCGGGGTCGACGACCTCCTCGCCGAGGGTGGCGATGCGCGCGTAGCCGGCGAACGCGAAGAACAGCAGGCCGGCGGACTGGAGCACGCCGTACGCACCGCCCGTCGCGGCGCCGCCGGCCAGCCCGCCGACGTCCCACGCGCCGCCCGCCGCACCGGCCACGACGACGACGGTCAGCGCGACGAGCACGAGCGCGACCAGCACGCGGGCGACGCGGGCGGTGCGGGTGACGCCGGCGAGGTCGACCGCCACGAGCGCGACGACCGCGGCCGCGGCGGCCGGGCGCTGCCACGGCTCGGGCACCGCGTAGGCCGCGAACGTCATGGCCATGGCCGCGCAGCTCGCGGTCTTGCCGATCACGAAGCCCCAGCCGGCGACGAACCCCCACCACGGGCCGAGCTCGGCGCGCCCGTACGCGTAGGTGCCGCCAGCGACGGGGTGCACGGCGGCGAGCTGGGCGGTCGCGGTGGCGTTGGCGTACGCGACGACGGCGGCGACGACGAGGCCGACGAGCAGCCCGGCACCGGCTGCCTGCGCGGCGGGCGCCCACACGGCGAACACCCCGGCGCCGAGCATGGCGGACAGGCCGACGACGACCGCGTCGGTCAGGCCGAGGCGGCGGGCGAGCGCGGGCGAGGTCACCGCGCGAGCCTAGGGTCCGTGCGCGTCGCCGCCCGGCCGTCAGGGGTGACGGCCGGGCGACGGGACGGTGACGGGCCGGTGGCGTGCGACCCGGTCAGGTCCGCGTGACCAGGTGCCGGGTGTACGCCGGGACCGTGAGGAACGTCGGGAACTCCTCGCCGAGCGCGACCTCCCGCAGCAGCGCCGCGGCGTCGTCGTACCGGTCGTGCGCGGTGCGGGGCAGGCCCGCGAGGACGTCGGCGAGGACCTCCTCGACGGCGGCCGCGTCCAGGTGCGTGCCCTCGGCGGTGGTGACGCCCTGGTGCACCCACTGCCACAGCTGCGAGCGGGAGATCTCGGCGGTGGCCGCGTCCTCCATCAGGTGGTCGATCGCGACGGCGCCGGTGCCGCGCAGCCACGCCTCGAGGTACCGCAGCGCAACCGAGACGTTCGTGCGGACGCCCACGTCGGTGACCGCCCCGGGCTCGCCGCCGCCCGCGGACGCGACGTCGAGCAGGTCGGCGGCGGTGACCGCGACGTCCTCGCGGAGCCGGTCGCGCTGGTCGGGCCGGTCGCCGAGCGCGTCGTCGAACACCGCCCGGGCGGCCGGGACGAGGTCCGGGTGCGCGACCCACGTGCCGTCGAACCCCTGCCCGGCCTCGCGCTCCTTGTCGGCGCGGACCTGCGCGAGCGCCCGCGTCGTGACCTCGGGGTCGCGGCGGTCCGGGATGAACGCGCTCATGCCGCCGATCGCCTGCGCGCCCCGACGGTGGCAGGTGGCGACGAGCAGGTCGGTGTACGCGCGCATGAACGGCACCGTCATCGTCACCCGCGCCCGGTCGGGCAGCACGAACCGCGTGCCGCGGGCCCGGAACGTCTTGATGACGCTGAACACGTAGTCCCAGCGGCCCGCGTTCAGGCCCGCGCAGTGGTCGCGCAGCTCGTAGAGGATCTCCTCCATCTCGAACGCGGCCGTGATGGTCTCGATGAGGACGGTCGCGCGGATCGTGCCGTACGGCAGGCCGAGGTACGCCTCGGTGAAGCGGAACACCTCGTCCCACAGCCGCGCCTCCAGGTGCCCCTCGATCTTGGGCAGGTACAGGTACGGGCCACGGCCGGCATCGACGAGCGCCCGGGCGTTGGTGAACAGGTACAGACCGGCGTCGACGAGGCTCGCGGACGCCGAGCACTCCTGGCCGGCACGGTCGGTGAACCGCACGTGCTTCTCCGTCAGGTGCCAGCCGCGGGGGCGGAACACGATGGTCGGCGTGGTGGCGCCGACGCGGTACTCCTTGCCCTCGGGGCTGGTGAAGTCGACCTGGCCGCGGATCGCGTCGTGCAGGTTCACCTGCCCGGAGACCACGTTCGCCCAGGTGGGGCTCATGGCGTCCTCGTGGTCGGCGAGCCACACGTGCGCCCCGGAGTTGAGCGCGTTGACGGTCGTCTTGCGGTCGGTGGGGCCGGTGATCTCGACTCGACGGTGCTCCAGGCCGGGGCCGGGGCCCGCGACGCGCCACGTCGGGTCGGCGCGCAGGTGCGCGGTGATCGGCAGGAACCCGGGGTCGGCGCCGTTGGCGAACCGGTCGCGGCGGCGCTGCCGTGCCGTGAGCAGCTCCTGCCGGCGGCCCGCGAACCGGGCGTGCAGGTCGGTGAGGAAGTCCAGCGCGTGCCCGGTGAGGACGGCGTCCCCGCCGGGCACGGGCGGCCCGGCGACGACGAGCTGCTCGCGCCGCCCGGCGCTCACGATCCTGCTGGTGGGTGACGTCTCGACGATGGTCATGACACTTCTCCGTTCATGGATGCCTCCCGACCCCGCTCCACCGGTCCCGTCCCACGTGCCACCCCTCCGCCGACCTCGTCATCCCTGCCGCCACCTCCACCCCGCCCGTCACGGATGACGGGTTCGCCGGAGGGGAGGTCTGTTGCCCCTCCCGCCGACCCCGTCATTCCTGACGGCCATGAGGATTCGGCAGGCACCGATGACGGGGTGGGCGAGCGGTGGCCGAGCCCGTCATCGGTGGCGGGTCGGCCGACGCCGACGGCATCGATGACGGGGTCGGCGGGGGTGGGTGGGTAGTCGGCGGGTGGCGAGATCGTGATCGGTGGTGGTCCGGCGGTGTCCGGGGGCATCGATGACGGGGTCGGCGGGATGGGTGGGGCGGGATGGGGTGGGGTGGGTGGTGGGGTGGATCAGTGGAACTGGGCGGTCTCGGTGGAGCCGGCGAGGGCGAGGGTGGTGCTCGCGGGGTCGATCGCGGTGGCGACCTGGTCGAAGTAGCCGGTGCCCACCTCGCGCTGGTGGCGCGTCGCGGTGTAGCCGTCGACCTCGGACGCGATCTCGGCGTCCTGGAGCTCGACGTACGCGCTCATGCCGCGCTCGGCGTAGCCGCGGGCGAGGGTGAACATCGAGTGGTTGAGGGCGTGGAAGCCCGCGAGGGTGATGAACTGGAACGCGTACCCGTGCCCCGCGAGCTCGCGCTGGAAGCGGGCGATCTGCGCGTCCGTCAGGTGCGATCGCCAGTGGAACGACGGCGAGCAGTTGTACGCCAGCAGCTTGCCGGGGTGCCGCTCGTGGATCCGCTCGGCGAACTCCACCGCGAGCGCGAGGTCCGGCGTGGCCGTCTCGACCCACAGCAGGTCCGCGAAGGGGGCGTACGCGTCCTGGCGGGCGAGCACCGCGTCGAGCCCGGGGGTGACCCGGTGGTACCCCTCGGCGGTCCGCTCGCCGGTGAGGAACGGGTGGTCCCGCTCGTCGACGTCGGAGGTGAGCAGGTCGGCGCCGAGGGCGTCGGTGCGGGCGACGACGAGGGTGGGGACGCCCGCGACGTCGGCGGCGAGCCGCGCCGCGGACAGGGTCCGCACGTGCTGGGACGTCGGGACGAGGACCTTGCCGCCCAGGTGCCCGCACTTCTTCTCCGCGGCGAGCTGGTCCTCCCAGTGCACGCCCGCGGCGCCGGCGGCGATCATCGCGTGCATGAGCTCGTAGGCGTTGAGCGGCCCGCCGAACCCGGCCTCGGCGTCGGCCACGATCGGGGCGAGCCAGTCCCGGGTGGGGGTGCCGTGCTCGGCGACGTCGACCTGGTCGGCGCGCAGCAGCGCGTTGTTGATGCGCCGGACGACGGCGGGCACCGAGTTGGCGGGGTAGAGCGACTGGTCGGGGTACGTCTGGCCGGACAGGTTCGCGT
Source organism: Cellulomonas sp. SLBN-39 (assembly GCF_006715865.1). NCBI lineage: Bacteria > Bacillati > Actinomycetota > Actinomycetes > Micrococcales > Cellulomonadaceae > Cellulomonas > Cellulomonas sp. SLBN-39. The sequence continues at coordinate 1,333,769 of NZ_VFOA01000001.1, forward strand.
CGGCGGCGACCTGCCACCCGGACAGGTAGATGGCCTCGAGCCCGGCCTTGACCTGCTGCACGGCCTGGTTGCCGGTGAGCGCGCCGAGCGCCGGCACGTGCGTGCGGGTGTGCAGCAGCTCCCACAGCCGCTGCGCCCCGCGGCGGGCGAGCGTCGGGTCCTCACGGACCGAGCCGCGGAGCCGGACGACGTCCTGCCCGGTGTGCCGCCGCTGCACCCCGGCCCAACGGGGGTCGGTGCGCCAGGCGTGCTCGATCTGCTCGGCGGTCTCGCGCTGGTCGCCCGGGAGCACGCGGGGCACGTCGACGACGACGCGGCCGGCGCCGGGCGCCGTGGGGGCGAGGGACGTGGGGGTGGCGGTCGGTGCGGTCATCGCGTCCTCCGGTGGGGTCGGCTGGAGCCCCCACGCTGGACCCCGCAGCACCCGCCCGGACCGTCGCGCAGCCCGGAAGATCGGCCCGTCTTCCGCCCGCGGCAAGCCCTGCCGCTCTTCCGGGCCGCGGCTGCCTAGGGTGACGGGCGTGACCTCCCCCGGGACGCGTGCCGAACGACGCCGGGCCGCTGCCGGCACGGACCTGACCGCGGTCGTCGCCACGGCGCTGGCCACGGACCCCGACCGCCAGGTCCGTCAGGCGCTCGCAGCGAACGTCCGCACGCCCGACGCGACGCTGCTGGGCCTGCTGACCGACCGCGACTTCCACGTGCGGTGGAACGCGGCGCAGAACCCGGCGGCGAGCGACACCGTCCGGGCGCGGGCGCTGGAGCTCGGCGGCGACGTCGCGGAGGCCGTCGGGCAGCTCGCCGACTCCCTGAGCCCGGCGCTGGTGGACGCCGTCGTGGCGCACGCGCAACGGCGGGTCCGCGAGCAAGCCGTCTGCGTCGAGCCGGCGGTGCACAGCCGGCTCGCGGCGGACCCCGAGAAGCTCGTCCGCCGTCAGGTCGCGGCGCACACCACGGACCCGGACCTCCTCGCCGGGCTGGCCGGGGACCGCGCCGCCGAGGTCCGGTTCGCGGTCGCGCAGAACCTCGCCTGCCCGCGCGGCACGGTGCTCGCGCTGGCGGGCGACCGGTCGAAGGTCGTGCGGTGGGGCGTGATGGCGCACCGGCGGGGCGACCATGAGCTCAGCGCGCTGCTCAAGAACGACCCGGACGAGGACGTGCGCGTCGCCGCCGGTGCGTGGTGAACGGCTGTCGGCCCGACGGCCGCACCGCCCCTCCGCGGCCGGCTAGAGCTGGCGGCCCAGGAGGCCGACGAACTGCTGGATCCGCTCCTCGTCGCGCCGGTAGTGGGTCCACTTGCCGACGCGGGTCGAGATGACGAGGCCAGCGGACTCGAGCGTGCTCATGTACGCGGACACGGTCGACTGCGCGAGCTGCGCCTTCTCCGTGATGTGGCTGACGCAGACGCCGACCTCGTCGGGGTCGGCGATGGCCCGCTCCTGCGGGAAGTGGGCCCGCGGGTCGCGGAGCCAGTGCAGGATCCGCAGGCGGACGGGGTTGCTCAGCGCCTTGAACGCCTCCAGCACCTCGGGGGCGACGACGTCGTCGTCGACTCGCGTGGTCATGGCAGGCAACCTCCGTCGTCCGACTCATCGCAAAATCTCGATGCCTGCCGAACGTACCACCGGCACGCGCCGGGCCCGGGCCGGGGCCCGAGGCCGACGGACACCTGTCAGGGGGCGGGCACGTGCGGGCGCACCGACGGACCGACCACCGCCACGGCACGGGCGTCGGCGCGCCGCGCCCGGTACGAGGCCGGGACGACGACGACCAGAGCCGCAGCAGCCAGTCCGGCCCCCGCCCACAAGGGCGAGACGAACCCGAGGCCGGCGGCGATCGTGAGACCGCCGAGCCACGCACCGACGGCGTTGCCGACGTTGAGAGCGGCGATGTTGGTGCCCGAGGCCACCGTGGGGGCGTCACCGGCGAACTGCATGATCCGCAGCTGCAGGCCGGGTGCCGTGGCGAAGCCGACCGCGCCGAGCAGGAACATCGCCACGACCGCGACCCACGCCACGGACGCGGTGAGCGCGAACGCGCCGAGCACGACGACGAGAGCGGCGATGATCCCGATCAGGGAGCCGTCGAGGTTGCGGTCGGCGGCGCGGCCGCCAGCGAGGTTGCCGAGGAAGGTCCCGACCCCGAACAGGAGCAGCAGCCACGGGACGGCGCTGGCGGCGAACCCGCTGACCTCGGTGAGCGTGAAAGCGATGTAGGTGTACGCGCCGACGAGGCCGCCGAAGGTCAGGACGCTCACGAGCGCGGAGAGCAGGACCTGGGGCCGGCGCAGCACGCCCAGCTCCGATCGCAGGCCGGCCGACGGCGGCGCGGGCGTCCGGCGGACGAGCACCTGGATGCCCGCGAGTGTGAGGACCCCGATCGCCGTGATGGCCCAGAAGGTCGCGCGCCAACCGAGCTGCTGCCCGACGAAGGTGCCGAAGGGGACGCCCACCACGTTGGCGACGGTGAGCCCGGCGAACATCAGCGAGATCGCGCCGGCCTTGCGGTTCTCCGGGACCATCTCCGACGCGACGACAGCGCCGACGCCAAAGAACGCGCCGTGGCACAGCGCTGCGACCACCCGGCCGGTGAGCATGACCCCGTAGGTGGGGGCGAGCGCCGAGATGAGGTTCCCGGCGATGAAGAGCACGACGAGCCCGAGGAGCACCCGCTTGCGCTCGACGCGGGCGAGGGCGGCGGTCAGCGCGATCGCCCCGACCGCCACGCTCAGCGCGTAGCCGGAGACGAGGTGACCCGCCACCGCCTCGGTCACGGCGAAGTCCCTGGCGATCTCGGGCAGCAGCCCGACGATCCCGAACTCGGTGAGCCCGATGCCGAACCCTCCGAGCGCCAACGCCACGAGCCCAGCGGGGAGAGCGCCTCCTCGTCCGTCCTGACCGTCTTGGTTCATCGGGCACCCCTCTCACCAACAGATCGACGAATCGCAGATTAACGATGCGTTGGTGGGTGGTCAACGGCTTGTCGCCTGCTCGTCGGTCGTGCGCGCTCGGCGGGTGACCCGGCGTCCGTACCGGTCGAGGGCTAGGCCCTCAGCCGGACCACCGGGATCTCGCGGTCGGTGCGCTGCTCGTAGCGGCCGAACTGGGCCGTGGTCGCGACGATCTGCGTCCAGGCGGCGGCGCGCTCCTCGCCGTGCAGCTCGTCGGCGGTGACGGGGGTGCGCACGCCGCCGATCTCGACCTCGACCTGGTCGGGGTGCGCGGCGACGTTGTAGTACCAGGCCGGGTGGTCGGCCGAGCCGCCGGCCGAGGCGACGACGAGGCGCGTGCCGTCGGGGCCGGGGAACCACGCGAGCGGGGTCTGACGGGGCTCGCCGCTGCGCCGGCCGACGGTGTGCAGGACGAGCACGTCCATGCCCATGAACGACTGGCGGCCGGAACGCCGCGTGCGCCAGGACACGATCCGGTTGAAGAAGCGGATGACCGGGCCCCGCGGCGGTGTGCCGCCCCGCGACCCGCGAGGGGTGGTGAACGACATGGGTCGCCTCCGTCCTGTCCGGGCGAGCCTACGACGCGCGCACCACGGGACTCGCATCGCCACTGACGGCGGCAAGACCTACGGGATACGCATCTCGTGGAGCGGGTCCCGGTTCGCGGCGACCGTTGCCGGGCCGAGCGCTGCGAGCAGAGCAGTGAGCACCGCAGCGACAGCCACTGCCACGACGAAGGCGAGCCCGGGGACGGGTGCGCCTCTGGCCATGCTCGGGACGATCACCGCCGTCGTCCCCAGCACCGCACCTGCGACAGCGAGGACGCCCACCTGCGTGAGCAGGAGCGTCACGATCTGCCCGCGCGACGCACCGAGTGCGCGACGACGCCCGAAGTCCTTGCGCCGCAGCTGGACGAGCCCGAACAGGTTCGCCGCGACCAGGAGACCGGCAACTGCCAGGATCCCGAGCACGGCTGATCGCCCGTAGGTCACGAGCTCGCCGCCCACCGCCGCTCTGATGGCGGCCAGCTCCGCCGAGGTCTCCAGGGTGACGGCGCTGGGGTCGTCCGCGGCGACGAGACCCACGACCGCCGCGGACAGCGGCGCCACCGTCTGGGGTTCGTCGGCGACGACGACCAGGACGGCCACCGGGCCAGTGCTGGCGGCCGGGATGACGACCAAGGGCTCCATCTCGCGCAGGTGGTCGGGTACGTCAAGACCCGCGACCACGACGAGCTCTCGGCCATCGGTGGTGACGATGCTGCCCGAGCCGTCGACGAGTCCGAGTGCCTGCACAGCGAGGTCGGACGCCGCCGCCAGACCGTCCGACGGCACGTCCCCGAGGTCGCCGTACACCGCACGGACAGGGACGGGGCGACCCGCGGGCACGTTGCTGTTGCGCGCGTCGACGATCGGCCCGAGGGCCACGACCGACTCCACTCCCTCCAGCGCCCGGACGCGGTCGACCACGGCAGACGTGACGCCCGCATCCACGTCTGCCCGGACGACGACCGACCGGGTGCCGACGGCGTCGATGCGCGCGAGCGCAGCGGCTTCGGCGGCCGCGGTCTGACCTGACGTGAGCAGCGCCGCCGCGCACATGCCGGCGACCATGGCAACCGTCAGCAGGCTCGGCACAGGCTGGCCGACCGCGCTCGCGACAGCCTCCCGCAGCATCGCCCGTGCGCGCCCGGGCACGTGGAGGGCACGGCTCACAGCGGGGCCCCGAGGGCCACCTGCTGGTCGCAGGCTCCGACCACGCCGGGGTCGTGAGTCGCGACGACGACGCACGCGCCGAGGCGTGCGCGTTCACGCAGCACCTCGACCACCAGATCCCGGGTCGTGGGGTCGAGGTTGCCGGTCGGCTCGTCCGCCATGACGAACGCGGGGGACCACAGCAGCGCACGGCAGAGTGCGATGCGCTGCGCCTGCCCCCCGGAGATCTGCCCCGGCCTGTGTGACGCGCGCAGACCGACGCCGAGGTCATCGAGCAGGTCGGTCGCTCGAGCCACGGCGCGAGCACGCGACTCCCGGCGGTAGAGCGCGGCTTCGACCACGTTGTCGATGACCGTGCGTGACGGATCCAGTGCCGCATCCTGGAAGACGAACCCGAAGCGGTGCGCCCGTAGCCGAGCTCGCGCGGAGTCTGCCAGCGCCGCCGTGCTCTGCCCGTCGACGAAGAGCTCACCCCTCGTCTGACGGTGCATGAGCCCGAGGATGTAGAGGACCGTGGACTTTCCGCTCCCCGAAGGCCCGGTGACAGCAGTGACCGCGCCGGCCGGGAACTGCGCGTCCCAGTCGTCGACCACGTGCGTCCCGTTGGGATACGTGTAGCAGATTCCCTCAGCCACGAGCCCCGCGGTGCGCGCCGGCCGGCTCACGGCAGCCTGCCTGGGACACGTACGGACGTCGTCTCCTCGATCCCTTCGACCACGGCGTTCCCGAGTGCGCTGGCCACCACGGTGACGGGCTGGAACGTCCCGTCGTCGAGCACGACGCCGGGGACGCCCGACACGTCAGAGACGAGTGCGGCCGCCGGGACGACCAGCCCTTCGACCTCAGGGACCACGATGACCTCGGCCGGGACGAGGGTCGTGCCGTCCACCGGGATCGACGGGCACTCGTCTCCGCAGATCGATGCTCCGTCGGCAGGTGCGAGCACGGCACGCGCTGGCTCCTCACCGCCCGCGGTCTGGACCTCCTCGACACGCGCTTGCCAGAGCGAGTCACCGAAGGCGAGCTCCACGGCAGTTCCGGCAACGACAGTCGAGCGCTGACCGTCGGTGAGGGCGATCTCCATCTGGGGCTCGGCGGGCAGCACCTCGACCACCACCTCGCCGCCACCCAGCGTGAGGCCGACGTCGACGCCCTCCGCCAGGGCGAGCCGCGCGGGCAGTGCGCCGACGGCGACGACGTCACCACGAAGGACCTTGCCTCCGTCGGCGCCGGCTGCTGCGATGCCGAGGCCTGCGTGCCACGCACGCACGGCTCGCTCGGTCGCCCCACCAAAGACGCCGTCGGCCGGGCCGATCAGGTACCCGGAGCCGATCAGGAGGTCTTGGAGCTGTCGGACGTCGGGCCCCTGGTCGCCGCGGCCGAGGTCGCGGTACATGGGGATCTGGCCGGCAGCGACGACGACGGGCCGCATGTCGACGGTGAAGAGCCGGTCACCGGTGTCGGCCCAGTCGCCGTCGGCGAGGTCACGCGTGGTCACGGTCCCGACCGCGTGCCCACGCACGCTCTGCGCCGCCGACCAGGTCGCGGACGCGTTGAGCCGGATCACCTGACCTACAGTGCCTGGATCGGCGCGCGCAAGGACGAACGGAGGTGACTCCAGGACGTCCGGAGCCGGGGCCAAGAGTGTGGCTCCGGCCCAGGTGCCCGCGACAGCCGCGACGAGGGCGGCAATCACCCCGCCCCCTGCGGCGAGCCCCCGCCGGCGCGGCGCTGTCAACCGGTGACTCCCCACTGAGGCTCGGGGCATTCGCTGTACACGCGCTCGAGCTCGTCTCGCGCGATACCCGTACCGGTGAAGAGCGCGCCGTACGGCGACCACAGCGGATCGATGATCGAACCGCTGAGCATCGACTCGACGGATGCCTCCCTGCTCGGTGGCTCGTCGACGTCGTACCCGAGCGCCGCGACACAGTCAGACGTAGCGACGAGCGCGTCGTAGAATGCTTCGGCACTCTCCCGGGACTTTACAATCTCCAGCGGATTCCGCGCCAGACACTCGTCAAAATCTGCCTGGAAAGCCGATTGCTGCTCGGCCGGAACTTCTTCCATGTCGAGAACGTCACCAGAACCGACGAGATCCATCGCCCAACCGCGCTCAGCCATACATTCTTGGATCATCACCGGACGGCCACTCGAAGCTGTCGCGAGGGCTACCTCCGGTTGATCGCCGGAGGCGCATCCCGAGAGAACCGAGAGGGCTCCGACGACAGCACAAGCAGTCACCCGAAATCTCCGGTCGGCCCACACCTCTCGCACGAGCCCACGCCGCCCTTCAACCGGTCTGGCCATCGTCACCCGCAATGACCGACGACGCTGGTGATCGCCTCGGCCTTCACGCCGTAGCTGCTGAAATTCTTGGCGGTGGTCCAGGTGAAGCGTTCCATCAGCACAGCCGACTGAGCCGTCGTGAAGAACGCCGCGCGAGGTGAACCACCTCCAGGGGTGTAGTTGTGAGTGATAACATAACCCCAGGCAGCACTTGAAGCGGCCCGGGAAGACACACCCGCTCTATACGTCTCTGCACAGAGCTGCTGACCCTTTGTCAAGGTCGCCGCCGACGCGGCACTCATGCCAGCAATGTTCACCCCAAGAGCAAGGGTGATCACGATCGTTGCGGAAAGAACCGGTCGAAGCAGTTGCATCGAGCGCCAGCACCCCTCGTTCTTCAGATTGGCGGCCCGACGTGGGCCCGACGTGGGCCCGACGTGGGCCCGACGTGGGCCCGACGTGGGCCCGACCTGAATATAGCGACACACCCATCTGCGCGAGCGCAGTCAGATAACGAAGCAATAACGACCGTCCCGCCCTCAGAATCAGGTGGTGGGCGGGGCCGTCGAGGCGCGGACGGTCAGGCCCGGGGAGACCACGACGTGGCGCGGCTGCGCGCCGCGGAGCTGGGCGTCGAGCATCTGGACGGCGCGGCGCCCCATGGGCAGGCGGGGCTGGTCGACGCTGGTCAGCGCGGGGCGGACCTGGGCGGCGCGGTCGGTGTTGTCGTAGCCGACGACGCTGAGGCGGTCGGGGACGGCCACACCCGCGTCGAGGGCGGCGCCGAGCAGGGCCGTGGCGTGCCGGTCGGTGGCGGCGAACACGGCCGTGGGGGCGTCGGGACCGGCGGAGCGGATGCGCGCGACGAGGTCCGCGAGCGCGTCCGGCACCGGGGTGCGCTCGGCGGCGGGCGGGGGCGACGAGCGGGGGGTGCGGACGGTCCAGGGGTCGGCGGTCGCGGGGTCGGCGACGACGACCTGCGCGCGGTCCTCCAGACCGAAGGCGCGCATCGTCGCGGTGAACGCCTCGGCGCGGGCGCGGGCGGCGGCGCTCGACGCGGACGTCAGGTGCGCGACGCGGCGGTGGCCGAGCGCGACCAGGTGCTCCAGGGCGGCGCGGGTGCCGGCGGCGTCGTCGCCGTGCACGGCACCGACCTCCTCGGGCACGGCGTCGGGGCGGCCGACCACGACGGTCGGCACGCGGCGACCCAGGTCGGCGAGCTGGTCGTGGTCGAGCAGGCCGGTGACCAGGACGAGGCCGTCGACGCCGAGGCCGAGCATCGCGTCGACGCGGGCGGCGAGGGTGCGGGCGTCGCGGCGGCCGTGGCCGAGCAGCACGCCGAGGCCGTGCTCGTCGGCGGCGTCCTCGACGCCGTGGGCGACGTCGGTGTGGAAGGCGGAGTGCAGGTCGGTCAGGACGACGCCGAGCAGGCCGCTGCGCCCGCGCGCGAGGCTGCGCGCCCACGAGTTGGAGCGGTAGCCGATCTCCTCGGCCGCCTCGAGCACGCGCCGTCGGGTCGCGTCGCTGACGCCCGGGTCGCCGCGCAGCGCGAGCGAGACCGCCGACTTGGAGACGCCGGCGGTCAGCGCGACGTCGACGATCGTCGGTCGGTGGGTGGCGGTGCGCGGCACAGGTCAGTGGTATCCGGCCCGAGGACCGGGAGAACGTCGGGACGGTGACCAGGGTCCGTCGTCCGGGTGACGGCCCGGCCAACACGAACGGGTGATGGAACGCTCCAGCGTCGCGTCCTGGAGCGTTCCACGGTCGTTCGTCCGACCGTCGCCCCGCGGCCGTGCACCCTCCCTAGCGTCGTCGTCGACCGGCGGGGCCACCTGGCCCCGCGCGGAACCGACGCGAAGGACCACCCGTGACGACGACGCCCACGACCCGCCCGACGACGGCGCCGGCCGCGCCCGGCAGCGCGCTGGACGTCGCGCCGCGCGCCCTGCTGCTCGACTTCGGCGGCGTGGTGTTCGAGACGTCGAAGGTGCCCGGCGGGCGTGACGACGTCGCGGCGGAGCTCGTGGCGCTGCTGGCGCGTGCGGGGCAGCAGGTCGACCCGGTGCGGGTACGGACCTCGCTCGACGCCGCGCTGACGGCGCTCAAGCACTGGAAGCACGCGTCGAGCCGTCGCCTCGCCCCGCGGGAGATGGACCACCGCGAGGTCGTCGGGGACTTCGTCGCCGCGGACCTGCCGCCCGCCGCGCGCGCGGTGCTCGTGGCGGAGGCCGACCACGTGCTGGACCTGCTGACCAGCCGCCTGTCGACGCACCGGGTGCGCCCGGGCGTGACCCGGCTGCTCGACCTGGCTGCGGCGCACGGCGTGCGCGTCGGCATCGTCTCCAACGCCCACTCGGGCCTCAGCCACCGCCGCCTCATGGCCGCGCACGGGCTCGACCGGCACGTGGGCGTGCAGGTGTACTCGGACGAGGTCGGCATGCGCAAGCCCGACCCGCGCACCCTGGCGCTGGCCGCGCAGGCGCTCGGGGTGCCGCTCGACGCGTGCTGGTACGTGGGCGACACCCTCGACCGGGACGTCGTGGCCGGCCGGCGCGCGGGCGTCGGCGCGACCCTCGTGACGCGCAGCCACCACACCGACAGCCCGCCGTTCGCGGTCGACGCGGTGCCCGACGCCGTGGTCGACACCCCGGAGGGTGTCGCGGACCTGCTCGAGCGGGCCCTCGCGACGGACGCCCCCGCCCCGGCCGTCGCGGCGCCATCCCGCCCGACCCGCGGCGCCCTGCTCATCGACCACGGCGGTGTCATCTCCACGTCCGTGCCCGACCCCGTGGCCCTCGACGCGTTCGTCGACCACCTGCGCCGGCTGCTCGGCGCGCACGCCGACGGTCTGGACGTCGCCCGCCTGCTCGCCGACGGGCGCACCCGGTACGCGGCGCTCAAGCGCGAGCGTCACGGGGCGGCCCTCGACGGCGCGCCGCTGCGCGAGGTCGACGCGGTGACGTTCTGGGTCGACGTGGTGGGTGCCGCGCTCGACGACCGGCGCCGCGCGGTGCTGCGCGCCGAGGCGCACGACCTGACGTACCGGTTCGGGCGCGCCAAGAGCCGCCGTGCGCTGCGCCCGGGCGTGCGCGCCCTCCTCGAGCACGCCCGCGAGCGCGGCATGCCCGTGGTCGTCGTCTCCAACACCGTCAGCGGGCGGGCGGTGCGCGCGGAGTGCGCGGCCCACGGGCTGACCGACCTGGTCGGGGCGTCGGTGTGCTCCGACGAGAACGGGCACCGCAAGCCCGACCACCGGCTCGTCGCGGAGGCCCTGGCCGTCGCGGACGCCGACCCGGCCGCGTCGTGGTTCCTGGGTGACAAGCCCGAGAACGACGCGGTGGCCGCGCGGGCCTGCGGGGTCGCGCGGCGCGTGCTGGTGCGCGGCGGGTCGACCCCGGACGTCGAGCTCGACGCCGCCCTCGCCCGCGGGCTGGCCACCGACGTCGTCGACGACGCGTCGGGCCTGCTCGCCCTGCTGCGCGCGCACACCGGCGCACCCGTGCCCGCCTGACCCGTCCTGACCCACCGTCCCTGCACGCCCGAGCCGTCCCCCGACCGGAGGCCACGATGTCCCTGCACACCGGCTCCCCCGCCGTCCCCGACGACAGCACGACCGAGCGCACGGCCGCGCGCCGCGGCGCCCTGCGCGGCACCGGGCCCGGCGGCCTGCGCGAGCTCGCGCCGCCGCAGAAGCTCATGGTGTTCGTGCTGTCGATGTCCCTGTTCGGGCTGTCGAACATCCTGCTCGAGGTGGTCCCCGACGTGTCGCTGGGGCCGGTGGACGTCTCGGTGGCGTACTTCGTCTTCGTGCCGCTGACGATGGTGGCGCTGTTCAGCCCGTTCTGGGCGGCGCTCGGCGCCCCGCTCGGCGAGATCGTGTTCACCGACCTGCTCATGGGCGACTTCTCGGGGCTGTCGGAGATCGAGGGCTTCCTGCAGATGTTCCTCGCGCTGTACGTGGCGGGGTCGCTGATCCGCAACCCGCGCAGCCGGGGGCAGATCTGGCTCGGGGCGCTGACGGTCGTGGTGATCGACAAGGTGCTCTCGGCGCTGGTGGACCTGTCGAAGGTGTGGGTCGGCGTGGAGGACGCGGAGCTCGTCGAGGGTCTGCCGCAGTCGATCCTGCTGCTCGAGGGCATCGGGCTCGGGGTCGACGTGATCCTGTCGGGCATCCTGTTCGGTGCGATCCCCGCGATGTGGCTGATCCCGGCGCTGCACGGGCGGATCGAGCCGATGCTGGGGCTGCGCCCGCGCGTGCCGGGCGAGCCGGTGCAGGGCACGGCGCCGCGCAGCGCGTGGTTCGTGGTGGTGGCGCTGCTGCTGTCGGTCGCGTCGTTCGTGTTCGCGTTCCTCGAGGCGTGGGACATGTCCGTCGGCGCGTTCGAGCCGGACTTCGTCGGGACGTACGGCGACGGGTTCCTGTGGGTGTCGGTCGCGGCGCTCGTGGTGGTCGGCGGGGCGACGTTCCTCGTGGCCCGCCGCGGGCAGGCCCGGGACGCGGCACGGCGGGACGGCGCCGACCGTGCCGACGACGCTGCGCGGGACGCGCGGTGAGCGACCCCGTCATCGCGCTGGAGGCCGTGAGCTTCCGGTACCCCGGCGCCGCGCGCGACTCGCTGCGCGACGTGGACCTGACGGTCGAGCGCGGGGACGTGCTCGCGGTGGTCGGCGGCAACGGGTCGGGCAAGACCACGCTGTGCAAGACGTTCAACGGGCTGGTGCCGCACTACTGGGCCGGGGAGTTCGCCGGGGTCGCGCGGGTGGACGGCATCGACACGTGGGACTCGTCGGTCGCGGTGCTCTCGGAGCGCGTCGGGTACGTCTACCAGGACTTCCAGCACCAGCTCGTGCGGCCCACGGTGCGCGACGAGCTGGAGTTCGGGCCGGTGAACCGCGGCATGGCCGACTACCGCCGGCGTGCGGCGGAGGCCATGGAGATGCTGCGGATCACGGACCTGGCGGACCGGTTCGTGTGGCAGCTGTCCGGCGGGCAGGCGCACCTGGCGGCGCTGGCGTCGGTGCTGGCGATGCGGCCGTCCGTGGTCGTCGTCGACGAGCCCGTGGCCGAGCTGGACCCGGCGCGGGCGGAGGACGTGTACGAGCGGCTGCTCGTGCTCAACCGCGAGCTCGGGCTGACGGTGGTGACGATCGAGCACCACGTGGAGTTCGTCGCACGGTTCGCGCGGTCGGTGGTGCTGATGGCCGACGGGACGCCGCGCTGGCACCTGCCGGTGGACGAGGCGATGGCCCGCACGGGCGAGCTCGCGGACCACGGGATCCCCGCGCCGCAGGTGGTGCGGGCCGTGCAGGGCCTCGGCGTGGACGCGGCGCCGCGGACGGTCGAGCGGGCCGCGGCCCTGCTCCGGCCGCTGCTGGCCGGGGCGCCCGCGCCCGCCGGCGACGGCTCGGCGACCACGTCCCCGACGGACGGCGGCGCCGCGCGGGCTCCCGGGCGGGAGGTCGTGGCACGGGCCGTGGGTGTGCGGCACGCGCGCCGCACCGTGCACGGCGACCTGCACGTCGTGCTGCCGGGCCTGGACCTGGACCTGCACACGGGCGAGCGTGTCGCGCTGGTCGGCGCCAACGGCGCGGGCAAGACGACGCTGCTGCGCATGCTCGCGGGCATCGACGTGCCGCGCGAGGGCACGGTCGAGCTCGACGGCGTCGACACCCGGTCGGCGCCCGCACCGCGCCTGGCGGACCTCGCGTCGTACCTGTACCAGGACCCGCGCCGCATGCTCTTGACGCCCAGCGTGCGCGAGGACGTGGCGCTGTTCCCGCGCGGGCGGGGGCGGGCCGACACCGACGAGCTGACCGAGCGGGTGCTGGCGCGCGTGGACCTGACGGACCTCGCGGACCGCGACGGGCGGACCCTCTCGGGCGGGCAGCAGCGGCGCGCCACGCTGGCCGTGGGCCTGGCGATGCGCCCGCGCCTGCTGCTGCTCGACGAGCCGACCGCGAGCCTCGACGTGACGAGCCGGGACGCCGTCACGGCGCTGCTCGCGGACCTGGCCGGCACGATCGCGTGCACGGTGGTCGCGACGCACGACATGCAGCTCGTCGCGGAGTGGGCGTCGCGCGTCGTCGTGCTGGAGGGCGGCGACGTGCTGGCGGACCTGCCGCCGGCGGACCTGTTCGCCCGGCCCGACCTGCTGGCGCGCGCGCACCTGGTGCCGCCGCAGGTCACGCAGCTCGGCCTGGCGCTGGGGCTGGACCCGGTGCCGCTGGACGTCGACGGGCTGGTCGCCGCGGTGGCGGCCCGCCGCACGGACGCGGTCGGGGCGGTGGCCCGGTGAGCCGGCAGCACCGCGACGTCCTGTCGCTGGAGTGGGTGCGCCTGGAGCTGGTGCGCACCGCCTACGCCACCCGCGGGGGCGTGCTCGCAGCCATGGACCCGCGGGCCGTGCTGGCCTGGTACGTGCTGCTGGCGCTGGCCCCGTGGTTCACGCACAACCTCACGGTGCTCGGCGCGCTGTTCGCGGTCGGGGCGGTGAGCGTGCTGCTCGCGCGCGTCGGGCCGCTGGTGCTGGGGCTGTTCGGCATCGGCCTGGTGCTCGAGCTCGCGTACATCGCGGGGGCCGCGTGGCTGTTCGGCGGTGACACGCAGACCGTGCTCGCGCTGGTCGAGCTGACGCTCAAGCTGGGCACGGTGTCGCTGGCGAGCATGGCCGCGTTCGTCTCGCTCGACCCGGAGAAGCTCTCCGACGCGCTGCTGGCGATGCGCGCGCCGACGATGCTCGCGTTCGGCGTCAGCTACGGGTACCGGATGCTGCCGCTGCTCGTCGACGAGTTCAGCGACGTCGTCGAGAGCTACCGGCTGCGCACGCCCGCGCCCGCGCCGGGGTTCCTCGCCTGGCGCTCGGTCGTGCGGCTGGTGCGGCTCGTGGTGCTGGCGTTCTACCCGGTGTTCCTCAACACCGCGCAGTCGGTGCGGACGACCGTCGAGGCGCTCGAGACGCGCGGGTTCACCTCGGCCGTCACCGACGGGCGCGGGCGGCGGCTGCGGGTCGGCCACCTGCAGGTCACGGGGTACGACGTGGCGGTGATCGCCGTGACCGCGGGCGCCGTCACGGTGGCGTTCTGGGCCGGGGCGCAGTGGCCGCTGTTCCGGTGACGCGGGCGCGGTCATGATGGTCGGACCCGCACCCCGCGGGCCCGACCGCCGACGAGAGGACCCGCCCGTGCCCCAGGCTCCGCTGCCCGACGACGTCGCTGCGCTGCTGGCCCGCCCGAACCACGCCGTGATGGCGACCGTCCGGCCCGACGGCGCCCCGGTCACCGTGGCGACCTGGTACCTGCTCGAGGACGACGGCCGCGTGCTGCTCAACCTCGACGCCGGCCGCGCCCGCCTCAAGCACCTGCGCGCGAACCCGCACGTGGCCCTCACCGCGCTGGCCGGCGACGACTGGTACACCCACGTGAGCGTTCAGGGGCGGGTCGTGGACATCCACGACGACGTCGACCTGGTGGACATCGACCGGCTTGCGCGGCACTACACGGGCAGCCCCTACCGGGTGCGGGACCGCGCCCGTGTCAGCGTGCTGGTCGAGGTCGACCGGTGGCACGGCTGGGGCGCCGCGCAGGCGGACTGACGCCGCGGGCCGCAGCGTCGCGCATCGTCAAGAAGCGGGGTCCTTCGCACGCACGGTCCGCGTCCTCGCCGCCTGCCGGCCGCTGCGGCGCCGACGGGCGCAAGAACGCCGATCCTTCTCGGGGACGGTGTCTGGACCACGCACGAGCGCCCATGTGACGGTGGTCACATGGCGACGACGGCGTACCGACCCGGCACCTCCCGACCCCTGCCGCGGGTCGCCGGGGTCCCGCCGCGCCCCGGCGCGCGGGCCGTCGCCGACGCCCGGGCCACCGGCGGGGGTGCCGCCGGGCAGCACGACGGCCCTCCCGACACGCTCGTGCTCGGGCGGCGCATCCGGCACCTGCGCACCGCGCGCGGCATGACGCTGGAGGACCTCGGGCGCGCGATCGGCCGGGCGCCGTCGCAGGTCTCGATGCTCGAGAACGGGCACCGCGAGCCGCGCGCGTCCCAGCTCACCGCGGTGGCCGAGGCGCTGGACGTCCCGCTGCGCGAGCTGCTGCGCCCCGAGCCCCCGACCCGGCGGGCGGCCCTGGAGGTCGCGCTGGAGCGCGCGCAGCGCGGACCCCTGCTCGCCGGGCTGGGAGTGCCGTCGGTCAAGGTGGGCCGCTCGCTGCCGACGGACGCGCTCGACGCGCTGGTGACGCTCGTCGACCAGGTGCAGCGCCTGCTCGTCGAGCACGCGGCCACCCCGGAGGAGGCCCGCCGCGCGAACACCGAGCTGCGCGCCCGCATGCGCGCGCAGGACAACCACTTCCCCGACCTGGAGGAGCACGCGCGCACGCTGCTCGCGGCCGTCGGGCACCGCGGCGGACCGCTCTCGCAGCGCGCGACCGCGGAGATCGCCGCCCACCTGGGCTTCACGCTGCACCACGTGGCCGACCTGCCGCACTCCACCCGGACCGTCACCGACCTCGCCCACCACCGGATCTACCTGCCGCACGGCGAACCGGGTGTGCACGACTCGCGCTCGCCCCTCCTCCAGGCGCTGGCCTCGCACGTGCTGGGCCACACCGAGCCGCGGGACTACGCCGACTTCCTGCGGCAGCGCGTCGAGGCCAACTACCTGGCGGCCGCGCTGATGCTGCCCGAGGCGTCCGCGGTGGCGCTGCTGCAGGAGGCGAAGGCCGAGCGGCGGCTCTCGGTGGAGGACCTGCGCGACGCGTTCGCCGTGCCGTACGAGACGGCGGCGCACCGGTTCACCAACCTCGCGACCCGGCACCTGGGCGTGCCCGTGCACTTCATGAAGGTCCACGAGGGCGGCACGCTGCACAAGGCGTACGAGAACGACGGGGTGGTGTTCCCGTCCGACCCGCTCGGCGCGATCGAGGGGCAGCCGGTGTGCCGGCAGTGGACCGCGCGGGTGGTGTTCGCCCGCGACGACCGGCTCAGCCCGTTCCACCAGTACACCGACACCACCGCGGGCACCTTCTGGTGCACCTCGCGCGTGCAGGGGTCGGCGCAGGGGCACTTCTCGGTGAGCGTCGGCGTGCCGTTCGCGCACGTGCGGTGGTTCCAGGGGCGCGAGACGGCGGCGCGCGCGGCGTCCCGCTGCCCGGACCCGACGTGCTGCCGCCGTCCCCCGGAGCCGCTCGCGCAGCGGTGGGCGGACCGCTCGTTCCCGGCGGCCCGCCCGCACGCCAGCCTGCTCGCGGCGCTGCCGGTCGGGGTGTTCCCCGGCGTCGACACCACCGAGGTCTACGAGTTCCTCGACCGGCACGCACCGTGAGGCCCGCCGGTCACGCCCGGGGCGCGACCCGCCCGGACGGCGCCGGCCGCCACATCGCCATCGGCGCCGCGCCCGGCATCCCGCGCACCGGGGCGACCTCGAGGAAGCCGTGCCGGCCGTACAGGCGCCGGTTGCGGGGCGTGGAGGACTCCAGGTAGGCGGGCGCGTCCTCGGCGTCGGCGGTGGCCAGGCGCGCGGCGAGCAGCGCCGTGCCGACCCCCAGGCCCCGGGCGTCGGCACCGACGCCGATCTCCTGCAGGTACCAGTGCGGCTGGCGGGGGCGGTGGGCCTCGAGCGCGCGCTTGGCGGCCGCCTGCCGCCGCAGGCCCGCCAGGCCGTCCACGCGCCAGAAGGTGGGCAGCTGCGCGAGGTGGGCGAGCAGCCCGGTCGTGGCACCGGGCTCCTCCCACACCGCCACGCCGAGGATCTGCGCGGACCCGGCGCGGCGGGCGACGTCGACCGTGCCGGCCCGGGCAGGGCCCGAGCGCATGAGACCGGTGAACATCCGGCGCACGCGCTCGCGCCGCGTCGGGCCGTCGGGGCCGCCGACCACGGGGGCCAGCGCCGGGTCGTGCTCGAAGGCCTCCGCCAGCACGGCGGCGGCAGCGGGGATGTCGGCGGGGGCGGCGGGTGTCACGACGATCATCGCGGTCTCCTCGGTCCGGGTGGGCGGCGAGCGTAACCCGATCTTGGCCAACCGACCAAGTCATCTGGCCAAGTCGGCGTAGGCTGGTGTCGTGGACGGGACGACGGCACGACGGGACGACGCGGCGCGCACCCCGGACGGGCGGGCACGGGGAACGCGCGGCCCGTCGGGCGGCGGCGGCACCCACCGGACGGCGGACGAGCGCCGCGCCCAGCTGCTCGACGCCGCCGTCGAGATCCTGCGCGAGCAGGGGCTGCGCGGCCTGACCACCCGGGCCGTGACCACGCGGGCCGGCGTGACGCACGGGATCTTCCACTACTGCTTCGGCTCCAAGCAGGGGCTCGTCCGCGCGCTGCTCGAGCGGGAGCTCACGGGCACCCTCGACTCCGCCTGGGGCGCGGCCACGGGCGCGGACGACGTGCGCACCGCCCTGCACCAGGGGCTGCTCGCCCAGCTCGACCGCGTCCGCACCGACCCCGGCCGGCTCGTCCTGCTCGACGAGCTCGTGCGCGCGGCGCGGCAGGAGCCCGACCTCGAGGACCCCGCCGCCTGGGAGCAGGCCCGCTACCTCACCGAGATCGAGTCCCGCCTCGACACCTGGGCGCGCACCGCCGACCTCGTGTGGCTGGCACCGACCGCCGACGTCGCCGCCCTCGTGCTGGCGACGGCCGACGGGACCGTCCGCACCTGGCTCGTCGACCGCGACGACGCCCGGGCGCGGCGCACCGTCGACCTCGCCGCGACCGCGATCGCCTCGCTCGCCCGCGAGCGCCCCTGAGCCGGCCGCAGGCCCACGGGCCGGGTGTGGGCGGCCCACGCAGCGCGTGCCCTCGTCGGACAACCGTCCGATTTTCACCCGGCGACACGCCGGGGACACGCCGTTGCCCGAGGCGCCCGTTCGGGTGTTTCTGACCTATTTCTGTGAGAAGTCCGATATCTGGCGATGCCTCCCGCTATCGTCCGAGGCGCCCACGGCCGTCGCTGGTCGCGGGCACGTCCCCCCCTCTCGCGGCCGAAGGAGCTCGTCCCGTGCCTCGACGTCTGTCAGTCGTCCTGCTGTCCACCGCCCTCGTCATCGCCCCCGCCACCGCGTCGTTCGCGGGCGGCGGCAACAACCACGGGTCGGGAGGTGGTTCCGGGTACGACGGAGGTTCGTCCGCCGAGCTCTGCGGCGGCAAGCGTCAGGGTGAGGTCATCCCCTGGTCCGCGTACGACTGCGAGAAGGCCACGGCGTACTACCTCTACAAGAAGGTGGACCCGGCCAAGCCCGCGGGCTGGTCCAACAGCGGCCCGCAGCACCGCATCGCCCTCCACGACGTCTGGGCCTGGCCCGCCGACGAGGAGACGCCCCGCTACGAGGCGTCGTACCGGCTGCCCGCCGAGTCCGAGGTCATCCCCGTCGAGGTGCCCTCCGACGACGTCGCCGAGGTCTGCGCCGAGCCCGGCGCCTACGGCGTGCAGGTCGACCTCGCCGGGAACGGCATCGCCGGCCGCGAGCTCGACCTCGTCTCGGTGATCCCCGTCGACATCACGCCCCCCGACGGCGGCTTCCACACCAAGAACACGCTCGCGTACTACGGCCACTACGACGTCACGGACGTCGTCGACGTCGAGACGCTGTGCGCCCCGGCGGAGACCCCGGCGCCCACGCCCGAGCCGACCACCCCGGTCGACGACGGCGAGGTCGGCGAGCCCGAGCCCGTCCCGACGCCGGAGCCCACCGTCGAGCCCACGCCCGAGCCGACGCCGGAGCCCACGCCGGTCGACGACGTCGACGTCGACGAGCCGACGCCGGCGCCGACGGACGACGTGTCCGCCGCCGAGCCCACGCCGTCGCCCTCGTCGACGTCCGACGTGCTCGCGGCCACGGGTGACTCCGACGGCGAGTCCCTCGCCGCCACCGGTGCGAACGCGCTGATCGGCGTCCTCGCCGCTCTCGCCGCCCTCGCCGCCGGCGGCGCCCTGGTCCTCGTCCGCCGCCGCGCCGCTCAGGCCGGTCGCTGACGCAGCACCCCGCACCACCCGTAGCGCCCCGCCCGTCGCACCTGACGGGCGGGGCGCTGCGCGTCCGGGCCCTGCCGGCCCCGGACGGCCCGACCGCCCCGACGAGCGCCCTCGCCCGGCGCGCCGTAGCGTCGTCGCAGCCGTGCGGCCCCGCACGAGCCCGGACGGAGGACGCATGGGACTGCTCGGCCGACGACGACGCCCGCCTGCCGCACCGCCGCGCACGGCGACGCCGCCCCCGCGGCCCCCCGAGCCGGCCCCTCCCGCCGCCCGAGGGCTGTGGTCGGACGGGTTCGGCACCGCCGGCACCCGGGCCGTGCAGATCCTCGCGATCGTCACCGTCGTCGCCGTCGCGGTCTTCGCGCTGACCCGGCTGACGCTCGTGGTCATCCCCGTGCTCGTCGCGCTCGTGCTGGCCGCCGCGATCAGCCCGCTCGTGGGCTGGCTGCGCCGCCGCGGGCTGCCGTCGATGCTGGCGACCTGGGTCGCGCTGCTCGCGCTCGTCGCGCTGCTCGCCGGTGTCGTGTGGGCCGTGGTCTGGGCGGTGGTGCGGCAGTGGGACGAGCTCGCGACGCAGGCCGTCGACGGGTTCGACGAGCTGCGCACCTACCTCACGGGCCTGCCGATCGAGATCACCGACCAGCAGATCTCCGACCTGCAGGACACCGCGGCCGGCCTGCTGCAGTCCGACGCGTTCGGCTCCGGCGCGATCGCCGGCGTCTCGCAGACGGTCAACTTCGTCACCGGCTTCTTCATCATGGTCGTGGTGCTGTTCTTCTTCCTCAAGGACGGCCCGAAGATCTGGGAGTTCCTGCTGCGGCCCTTCGAGGGGCCGGGGTACGCGCGCGGACGCCGCGTCGGCGAGTCGACCGTCCGCACCCTCGGCGGGTACGTGCGGGGCACCGCGATCATCGCGGCGGTCGATGCGATCGGCATCGGCATCGGCCTCGCGATCGTGGGCGTGCCCCTGGTGATCCCCCTGTCGGTGCTCGTGTTCCTGCTCGCGTTCATCCCTCTCGTCGGCGCCACGCTCGCCGGGATCCTCGCGGCACTGGTCGCGCTGGTCGCGCTCGGGCCCGTCGAGGCGCTGATCGTCGTCGCGATCGTCGTCGTCGTGAACCAGCTCGAGGGCGACCTGCTGCAGCCCGTCGTCATGGGCCGCTCGCTGCGCCTGCACCCGCTGGTCATCCTCGTGGCCCTGACCGCCGGCACGGTGCTCGCCGGGATCACCGGCGCCGTCCTCGCCGTGCCGATCGCGGCCTCGGTGTGGCGGGCGGTCCAGGTGTGGGACGGCGACGACCTGCCGGCCCGGTTCGCGCGGCAGAAGCGGCCCGAGACGGTCTGACCCGCTCGACCGCTCCCCGGACCGGCGCCGGAGCCCTACCGTCGACCCGTGGCACGCACGGGCAGGGTCGAGGTCGAGCTCGTCGAGGACGACGCGGACGGCGGTCCCGGCGCGCCCGGGCCACGCCCCGACGGCGAGCCCGCACGCGCGACGGCCCGGCGCGCGGGTGCAGCCGTCGGGAGCGCGGCCCGCGGGCTGCGGCGCCGGTTCCGCCCGTGGTGGCTCGTGCCGCCGCTCGTCCTGGCGCTCGCGCTGGGCGCGGCCCAGCACGTCACCGACGCCCGCGAGCGCGAGCGGCTGGCGGCGCTGGCGCATGTCCCCGGGGTGCTGCCGCCGCTCGACGGCCCGCTGGCGCCGGTGTGGACGAGCAGCCCGGACGGTGACGCGTGGCCGTTCGCGGTGACCGACGAGGCCGTGCTGGTGGAGCGCTACGCCCTGGCCGGACCGACGTCGGTGGACGCGCTGGACGTGGCGACGGGTGAGCTGCTGTGGTCGGCGCCGCTGCCGTCCGCCGTGCCGCAGACCGGGGAGGGGACAGGCTGGACCGGCAGCGGTTGCGCACCTCCGAACGGCGGCTCCCTGGTGTGCTTCACGTCGTCGTGGTGGGATCCGCACGGCGCGGCGCCGGGTGGTCCCGCCGCGGTAGGCCGGGTCGACGCGGTCGTCGTGGACCTGACGACCGGAGCCACCGACGTCGGCCTCACCATGCTCGTCGATCCCCCCACCTCCGCGACGGTCGCGGGAGACGCGGTCGTCGTCGTAGGGCTGGACGAGCACCGGTCGCCGGTGGTCCGCGCCGTTGACGTGCGTGGCGGGCAGGAGCTGTGGCGGACGGTGCTGGACGCGCGCCTGCCCGAGGACCTCCGGTCCCCGTGGCTCCCCGCCGTGATGCGGCCGGTCGTCCCCGGGGTCGTCGTGCTCGACCTGGGTGATCCGCTCGGCGTCGTGCTGCTCGACGCGGACTCCGGACGCGTGCTCGACGAGGTCGGCGGCGCGACGGTCCCGTGGTTGTCGGGTCGCGAGGACCGGCTGATCCTGGACACGGGTGGCCGGACCCTGATCTGGTCGCCCGCGGCCTCGGCCGACGTCGCGGGGTCGCCGCTGATGTCTCCCGTGGACGACGGCACGTTCGGCGACGTCATCCCGGTGCTCGACGGGGAGGACATCGTCCTGGCGGGGCCGGACGGCACGGAGCGCGTGCGGGTCGGGACGGCCGGTGGTGACGTCGTGCTGCTCATGGACGGCCGCCTCGTCGTCGCCGACGGGTCGCGGACAGCGGCCGTCGACGGCGACGGTGAGCTGGTCTGGGAGCACCGCGGCACCGGACCCTCCGACGTATCGCCCACGTTGCTGACGGACGGCTCGGTGGTCGTACGGCAGACGGGGGACACGAGCGTGCATCTCAAGGCCTTCGACGTGCACGACGGCCGGCCGGCCTGGTCGACGACGCTGCCAGGGGTGGTCGACCTCGTCCTGGTCGACGGCCGTCTGCTGGGGATGACGTCCGACGGTGGCGTCGCGCTGCTGCGCTGAGCCAGGTGCGCCGACCAGGTCAGCCGATCAGGGGTACCGAGGTCAGGCGCGCTGCTGCAGGGCGCTCTCGCCGGTGCGGGGGGCCGGGACGGCGGGGGTGGCGGTGAAGCCGGCCACCAGGTCGTCGACGGGCACGGCGGGGGCGCGCAGGAAGCCCTGCCACCGGTCGCACCCGAGCTGGCGCAGCACCTCGAGCGTGGGGGTGTCCTCGACGCCCTCGGCGAGCACCTCGACGCCGAGCCGGTGGGCGATCGCGATCGTGCCGGACACGATCGCGCGCGTGCGGGCGTCGGTGGCCAGGCGGACCGTGAAGCTGCGGTCGAGCTTGAGCTCGTGCGCGGGCAGGTCGTGCAGGTATGCCAGCGAGGCGTAGCCGGTGCCGTAGTCGTCGATGGACACGACGACGTCCCGCTCGCGCAGGCGGCGCATGGTGTCGCCGGCGACCTCGGGGTCGCGCATGAGGCTGGTCTCGGTGACCTCGACGACGAGGCGGTCGGCCGCGAGGTCGGACGTGGCGAGGGCCTGCTCGACCGCGCCGAGCAGGCCGGGGTGGGACAGGCAGGTGGCGGACACGTTGACCGCGAGGCGCACGTGCTCGGGCCAGCGGGCCGCGTCGCGGGCGGCGGTGCGCAGCACGTGGGCCGTGAGCGCCGGCATGAGTCCTGCCTCCTCGGCGAGCGGGAGGAACTCCATCGGCGGCAGCAGCCCGAGCACGGGGTGCCGCCAGCGCACGAGCGCCTCGGCGCCCACGACCGCGTCCGTGACCACGTCGACCTGCGGCTGGTAGTGCACGACGAGCGTGCCGCGGGCGGCGCCGGGCTCGTCGAGCAGGACGCCGCGCAGGTCCTCCAGCAGCAGGTGCCGGCGCTGGACCTCGTCGTCGACGGCGGCGTCGTAGGTGCGCACGCCCCCGCCGGCGCGCTTGGCCATGTACATGGCGGTGTCGGCGCGGCGGACCAGGTCGGTGCCGTGGTCGGCGAGCTCGTTGGACGCGACGCCGACGCTGGCGCCGAGCCCGAGGCGCTGCGCGCGGACCTCGACGGGCACGGCCAGCAGGGCGAGGACGTCGTGGGCGGTGCGGGTGGCGTCGTCCAGGCCGGTGCCGCGCAGCACGATCGCGAACTCGTCGCCGCCGAACCGGGCGAGCAGCGCGTCCGCAGGCAGGTGCCGGCGCAGGCGGTCGGCGATCTGCCGGATCACCTCGTCGCCGCCGGCGTGGCCGAGGCGGTCGTTGACGTTCTTGAACCCGTCGAGGTCGATGACCAGCAGGGACGTGCTGCTCTCCAGGGCGTACGTGGCCTCGACGGCTTCGACGAGGGCGCGGCGGTTGGCGACGCCGGTGAGCATGTCGGTGCGCGCCTCCACCCGCGAGTCCGCGAGGTCGGCGAGCTCGCCGACGAGCCGGGTCAGGCGGGTCGCGGCGATGAGGCCCGCGAGCAGGCTGAGCGTGAACGTCACGGGGCTGGGGCCGCCGGGCACGGCGGCGTCGACGACGACGAGCACGAGCGAGGCGAACAGCACGACGACCGCGCCCACGGCGGTCGCGACGGACGACGCGTCGCGGCGCTGGTCCGCGCTCACCCGCACCGTGCTGATCGCGGCGGCGCAGACGGCGAGCCCGCCCCAGGCGGCGGCGAGCACGAGCCGCTCGGACGAGCCCTCGGTGAGCAGCGCCCGCACCTCGCTCCAGCCGTCGACGACCACGACGACCCACACGACGGCGATGAGCACCGCGGGCAGCGCCCGGCGGGCGAGCCCGCTGATGACGAGGATCGTGGTGGCGGTGCCGAGCACGACGACGAGCGCGCCGACCTGGACGGCCATGCCGTGCAGGGCCCACGGGTCGGCGCCGGGCGGGCTGACCCGTGCGCCGATCACCTCGGCGAGCGCGACCCCGGTGAGCAGGGACGACACCCCGTTGGACCAGTCGCCGGGCGCGGCGGTGAGCGTGACGTCGCGGTTCCAGTGGACGAGCCCGCGGTAGACGGCGAGCGTGGTGAGCACCGACCCCACCCCGAGCACGGCGCCGGACAGCGCGAGCGGACCGCCGGTCGCCGCGATCACCGTCTCGACGGCGAGCATGGCCACGACGACGAGGGCCGCGCGCCACAACCACTGCCACACGACGACGTCGAGGCCGCCGCTGCGGGCACGACGGTGCAGCACCACCGCCGCGACCGCCGACGCCACCAGCCATGCCGCCGGCTCGAGCACCCGCTCCTCCTGTCGTCGTCGATGAGGAGACCCCATCGACTACGACATCGGCTCGCCACCGTCCAGGGCGAGCGTCCAGGAGGTGAATCCCCCGGAGTTCACCCGCGCGTGGGTCTGCGCGTCACCCGTGCGCCGCCGCCGGCCTGCACGGGGACGGCAGACGGGTGGTCCCACGCGGGTCCCGGACGCACGCAGGCCCGCCCCGGGCGGACGGGGCGGGCCTGCGCGTCTGCGGGTCGCGTCAGACGCGCGACCACTTCTGGTTGGCGGTGCCCGCGCAGGTCCAGATCTGCAGACGGGCGCCGTTGGCGGCGTTCCAGTCGGTGATGTCGAGGCACTTGTCGGCCTGCGGGTTCACCAGGTCGCCGGCGTCGGACAGCACCCACCGCTGGGCGGCGTTGCCCGAGCACGTGGCGATCTGCACGGGCGCGCCGTTGCCGACCGCGCCCCACGCCACGTCGAGGCACTTGCCGTTCTGCGTGCGGATCGTGCCGTCGACCATCTCCCACTGCTGGTTGGTGCCGCCGGTGCAGTCCCAGGTCTGGACGCGCACGCCGTCGCCGAAGCTCCACGCGGGCACGTCGAGGCACTTGCCGTTCCAGTCGCTGACGAGCGCGACGGTGCTGCCGGAGCCGCCGCCGTCGCCACCACCGGAGTCGCCACCACCCGTGTCGCCGCCACCCGTGTCGCCACCGCCGGTGCCGGCACCCGTGAGGGGCGACAGGTCCAGGCGGGCGCTGCGGGGGTCGCCCGAGTGCACGAGGGACTCGAACGCGCCGACGTCGTCGAACGCGAACGCGTACGCCCGCCCGTCGGCCATCGCGGCGTGGACGGTCCGACCGTAGAGGTTGGCCGGCGTCGAGGTGTAGAACTTCGAGGCCTCCGTGACCGGCTCGGTGGTGCTGGTGCCGAGCGTGCCGCGGAAGAGCGCGGCGCACAGCGTGCGGGCGATGGGGCCGACGACCGCGTCGTTCGGGGCGTGCAGGGCGCCGTCGCAGCCCCAGACGTCGGACGACGAGGGGCGCTGGAAGGTCGCGACCTGCGCGCCGGAGCTGTCGGTGAAGCGCATCGTCGTGCCGGAGGTGCGCCCGGTGTACCGGACCTGCGGCCGGTCGAGGAAGGGCGTCACGACGAGGTCGCGGCTGCTGTACGCCGACCACGCCTGGGCGATGTACGCGTCGAGGAACGTCGTGCTCAGCAGCCCGGCCGAGGCGGCCTTGCCCGGGGCGAGCACCCGCAGGACCGTGCCGTCGTCGCGGGTGACCACGCTCTTCGCCCACGCCGGGTCGGCCTGCAGGGCCTTCACGACGGCCTCCCGCCCACCCGCGACGACCTGTCCCGTGGTGGCGGTCTTCCCGTCGGCGCCCGTGACGGACACGGCGTGCGGGACGCCGAACATGTCGACCTGCGAGCTGTTGATCCACAGCCCCGCGTCGTTGTAGGTCAGCTCGGACCAGTCGAACAGGATGTCCTGCGTCGGGTCGCCGGCCGCCCACGGGGCGGGCTGGACGAGCCCGCCCGTCGTGAGGGAGAACGGCAGCTTCTCGCCGAACGAGAAGTAGATGCGGCCCGAGAACCCGCGCGGCACACGGACCGTGGTGCTGCGGCCGGTCGCGGCGCCGTCGATCGAGGCGTCGGGCGCGGGCGACGGCGGGTTGCTGCCCGCGGGCCACGCGTGGAAGGTGCCCCCGGCGTCGACCCAGCCGAGCTTGCCGGACCTCAGGTCGGTGCCCAGCACGTACAGGTGGACGTCGTCGCCCAGCCCGGACTGGTTGGCCACCGTGATCGGCAGCGTGTCGGGCCCGACCGCCTGGGCGGGTGCTGCCAGGCCGGCGCCGGCGACGACCGCCAACGCCCCTGCGGCGGCCGTGGCCGCCCATCTCGTGATCCTGCGCATCGTCGTTCCTCTCGCCCCCCGAGCGGAACCGCGGGTGCGCCCCGCGGCGTCGCGCCGTGCGCGAGCACCGTCCCTGGTGCGGCGCGCGGCGGCGTGCCGGCGCACCGGCACGAAGATTCGTCAACCACCCTTACATATCGGAACGGTAACGGTCGTCACCCATTCGGGTGCAATCGCCTCCGCTTCACCTGCGGCTTCACCCCCCGGGAGCGCGCAACGACGCCCGCTCCCGACCGATCCACACCCGGACGGCGCCACCCGGGCCCCGACGGACACGAAGCAGGGGACCCGATGAGAGCCCTCCCGCGCGCGCTCGCCGCCGCACTGACGCTCACCGCCGTGGCGGTCGTCCTTCCCCCCGTCGTCGCGTCGGGCGCCCCCAGCCCCGACAAGGTGACGATGTGCCACCGGACGCGGTCGGTGACGAACCCGTACCGGCTCATCACCGTCGCCACGTCGTCCGTCACGGGCAACAACGGCGTCGGCTCGGGGAACACCAACGGGCACGGCGGGCACCAGGGGCCCGTGTTCGTCAGCACCCCCGGCTACTACGACTCCCACGCCAAGGACTGGGGCGACGTGATCCCGCCGTTCAGCCCCAACTACCCGGGCCTGAACTGGTCGGGCGCGCTGCCCGGCTCCCCCACCTGCCGCGGCATGGGTGCGGCCGAGTTCTACAACGTGCAGCGCGAGGCCGGCGTCCCCCGCGACGAGGTCGTCGCGGACCTGCAGGAGCAGGGCGCCGAGGGCGACCCGGCGCCGACGGACCTGGCGGCGCTGACCTACACGGGCTCGGACCCGGCCGTGCAGGCCGACGAGGACGCGACGCTCGGCGTCACCCCCGAGCCCACACCGACGCCCACCCCGGAGCCCACGCCCACGCCCACGCCCACGCCGGACCCCACGCCCGAGCCGACTCCGGAGCCCACGCCCGAGCCCACGCTGGACCCCACGCCCGAGCCCACTCCCGAGCCCACGCCGAACCCCACCCCCGAGCCCACGCCCGAGCCCACTCCCGAGCCCACGCCGAACCCCACCCCCGAGCCCACGCCCGAGCCCACGCCCGAGCCGACTCCGGAGCCCACTCCGGAGCCCACTCCCGAGCCCACGCCCACGCCCACGCCCGAGCCGACACCGACACCCGAGCCGACGCCTACGCCTACGCCTACGCCGAGCGCGACTCCCACACCGACGCCCACGCCCACCGCATCGCCCACCCCGACGCCCAGCCCGACCCCGACGCCCCCGAGCACCGTGCCTGCGCCTCCGCGGGACGTCACGCAGCGCCTCACCGGCGCGGTGTGGCTCGACCTGGACCGTGACGGCCTGCGCTCGGGCGGCAGCGAGGTCGGCCTGCCGGGTGTGCGCGTCGACCTGTACGCGGTCGAGGTCGACGGCACCGGCGCCGCGGGGACGGGACGGGTCGCCTCGGCCCGCCACGCGCTGACGCGCACCCTCGTGACCAGCCGGCTCACCGACGCGAGCGGCACGTTCACGTTCACCGGGCTCCCCGTCGGCATGTACGCCGTCGACGTGCAGCAGCCGGCCGCGCTCGACGTCACGTGGGACTCCGAGGGGCGTGCCGACGCGACCGCGACCGTGACGGTGCCGGAGGGCGGCGAGGCGGAGGCCCAGGTCGCCCTGGCCGGGAACGCGACCGCCGACCTCCAGGTCCTCGACCCCACGGGCGCCCCGCTCAGCGGCACCGTGCTCCTGCGGTGGGCGGGCCAGGACGACCGCTTCACCACGGCGGACGACGCCGTCATCCCCGTCACCGCGGTGGACGGGCGCGTCACCGCCTCCGGCCTGCCCGCGGGCAGCTACCGCGTCGAGACGCCGGACGGCACCACCTCGGCCACGCTGACCCTCGGCACCACCGGCGCGTCGTCCTCGGTGGTCCGGCTGGGCGGCGGCTCCGTCGGGCTGGCGGCGACGGGCTACGACGCCCGGGACGGGGGCGCGGCCGCGCTCGCGCTGCTCGCCGGGGGTGCGTTCCTCGTCGCGGGGGCGTGGGCGGCGCGTCGGCGTCGCCGTCCCGTCTGACCCCGGCCCGTCCGGCGCGTGGTCGCGCCACCCGCCGTGCGCCGGGTGAGGGTAGCCTCACCTCCAGCAGGACGGGGCCGCCGGCGCCGGACGTGGCGGAGGGGCGACGATGGCCAGGCAGCAGCTCGCACGGGTCAAGCCGGAGACCTCACGGTCGCTGACGCTCGAGGTGCTGCGCACCACCCGGGTCTCCCCCGCGTTCGCCCGGGTCACGCTGGGCGGCGGCGACGTCGAGCACTTCCGCCCGCTCGGGTTCGACCAGTGGTTCCGGCTGTTCCTGCCGGTCAGCGCGGACTCCCTCGACCACGTGCCCGACCGCCTCGACACCTTCACGTACCTGCGCCACCTCATGACCTCGTCGACGTCACGCCCGGTCATCCGCAGCTACACGGTCCGCGCGTACCGCCCGGACGGTCCGTCGGGGCCCGAGATCGACGTCGACCTGGTGCTGCACGGCTCCGCCGAGGACGGCACGGCCGGTCCGGCGGCGACGTGGGCGAGCACCTGCCGCGCCGGCGACCACGTGGCGATCATCGACGAGGGCATCCTCTTCGTCCCGCCCGCCGGCACCACGCACGTCACGCTCGTCGCCGACGAGACCGCCCTGCCCGCCGTCGCGGGCGTGCTCGCGTCGCTGGACGCCGACGCCGTCGGCACCGCCGTCGTCGAGGTCCCGCACGCCGACGACCGCCAGGACCTCGACGCGCCCGTCGGTGTCGACGTGCGCTGGCTGGTGCGCGGCGACGACCCGCGCCCGCCCGGCAGCCTCGCGCTGGACCACGTGCGCGCGAGCACCACGGCCCCCGGCCCTACCTGGTACGGCTGGGCGGCCGGCGAGTCGACCCTGGCCACCGGCGCACGGCGGCACTGGGTCTCCACGGGCGCGTCCCGCGACCAGATCACGTTCTGCGGCTACTGGAAGCACCGCACCCGCCACTGACCAGGATCAACGCCCAGCGCGCGCGGCCCACACGACCAGCGGCCACTGCAGCGGCAGCCGCGCGAGCGTCAGCAGCGCGAGCGCCCACCGGCGCGGCGTCGGGCGCCGACGGGCCGCGCGGACCGCGCTGACGGCCATCTGCACGTTGGCGGGGAAGACCCCCACCAGCAGTGCCGCACCCGCCGCCCCGGCCGCACGCCGCGTCCGCGGCACGAGCATCCCCGCCGCGCACACCAGCTCGGCCACGCCCGACCAGACCACAAGCGCCCGCGGCTCGGGCAGGCCCCGCGGCACGACGGGCTCGAAGACCTCGGGGCGCACCAGGTGCACCGTCCCCGAGACGAGGAACGCGGCCACGAGCCCGCGGGCCCCGGTGCGCAGCGGCTGGACCGACGACGTCATCCCGAGATCCTCCGCCGCCAGGACCGCCGGCACCACCGCAGGCCCGCCAGACCCGTCACGTCAAAGGCCCCCTGGGCACGACCGCCCCTGTCACGCCAGACCCGCGAGCCGGTACAGCACGAGCGAGCCCGCGACGGCGACGTTGAGGCTCGAGCCCGTGCCCACCATCGGGATCTCCACGGCGAGGTCCAGCAGGTCCAGCGCCTCGCCGGGGATGCCGGTCTGCTCGTGGCCGAGCACCATGACCGTGCGCCGCCGCGCCGTGGGCAGGTCCGCAAGACGGACGGCCTCCTCCGCGAGCTCGACGCCCACGACCGCGGAGCCGCGGTCGCGCTGGCGCTCCAACCAGCGGATCGGGTTCCCCGTCCAGTGGACGCACGCAGGACGGCGCAGGGTGTTGCCGCGTTCCAGGGCCTCGGGGACCCACGGCAGCCGCGGGACGGCGAGGCACGCACCGACGGCGTCGCACGTGCGCAGCAGCGTGCCGAGGTTGGCGCCGTGCAGCGGCCACAGGGGCGCGGCGACGAGGTGGTCCCAGCAGGAGTGCGGGCGCGGGCGTCGTTCGCGGCGCAGGTCGTGCGGGGTGCGGACCCGCACCTGCGGGCCGTTCACCGGCGGACGAGGGCAGCCCCTCCAGGCGTGATGCTCATCGTGGTCGTGCTTCGCGGCGCACGTGGGCCATCGTCGGGAGCGACCATCATGGCACCGCCCTGGAACCACGAAGCTCCCGGTCAGAGACCTGACCGGGAGCTTCGTGACTGCGTGAGCCGCTCGTCTCCGAGCTGCTGCTGTGTGCGCGAGGCGGGATTTGAACCCGCACGCCCTTTCGGACACTGGCACCTGAAGCCAGCGCGTCTGCCGTTCCGCCACTCGCGCGCGGTGTAGAACGTTAGCACGGCCTCCCGGCCGAGCCGACCACCATCCCGGCCCGCCCGCACCCCGACCGGACCCGCCCGCGGGTGCCGACCCCGTCGTCGATGACGCGAGGGGGCGACGGGCGTCACCGATGACGGGGTCGGCGGCAGACGGGCGAGACCGGTCGGCGGGGGGGACGGGGCGAGGTGAGGATGGTCACCGAGGTCCCTCGCGCGCGCGGGCGCGGAGTTCTACGGTTCACGCACAGGATCTCGACACATGTCCAGGTGTCCGAGATGCCGTGCAGGGGCGGGGTCGTGGATACCATCAACCCCGGAACGTCGTGGCACCTGGCACCGACGGTCCGACGAGCACGCCGGGGCGGGACGGGGCGTGGACCGGGCCGGACCGGCGGGAGGAGGTGAGCGTGGGGTTCCTCGACAAGTTCGAGAACGGCGTCGAGCGCGTGGTCAACAACGCGTTCGCGCGCGCCTTCCGGTCGGAGGTCAAGCCGATCGAGATGGCCGACGCGCTGCGTCGTGAGCTCGACGACCGTGCGGCGGTCGTCGGCCGTGACCGCACCGTGGTGCCCAACGAGTTCACCATCGAGCTGTCCACGCCCGACTACGACCAGGTCGAGGCGTGGGGCGCCGAGGCCCTCGCGGAGGAGCTCGCGGCCAACGTCACGACGCACGCCGGCGAGCAGCACTACGCGTTCGTGGGCCCCGTGACGGTCTCGTTCTCCGAGAACACGACGCAGGAGTCGGGGCGGTTCGCGGTGCACAGCGCGACGGTGCGCGGGGCGGTGGCGCCCGCGACGAACGCGGCTCCCAGCCCGCGGCACCCGCTGGTCGACATCGACGGCCAGCGCTACATCCTCACCGGCCCCGTCACGGTCATCGGCCGCGGCTCGGAGGCCGACATCATCGTCGACGACCCCGGCGTCTCCCGGCGCCACCTCGAGATCCGCGTGACGCCCGACGGCGTGGTGGCCTCGGACATGGGCTCGACCAACGGGCTGTACGTCGAGGGCCACCAGGTGCCCGCCGCGACGCTGCTGGACGGCAACACGCTGACCATCGGGCGCACGCGCATCCTCTTCTGGACCGGCGGCGACGCCGACGGGGACGAGTGACACACCGCGCATGAGCGAGCTGACCGTCACCCTTCTGCGCCTGGGCTACCTCGCACTGCTCTGGCTGCTCGTGCTCTCGGCGATCACGGTGCTGCGGCGCGACCTCTACGGCACGCGCATCGTGGACCGCCGCCGCCCGGGCGGCCCTCCCCCGCGGCCCGCCTCGGCGTCCGCACCCGTCGAGGTCGGCGCTCCCCCGGCCGCACCCGCCGCCCCGACGCCCGCCGAGCCGCCGACGCGCACGTCGCGCCGGTCCAGCCGCAGCGCCGGCCCGAGCCGCCTCGTCGTGACCGAGGGCCCGCTGCGCGGCACCACGATCCCCCTGAGCGGGTCGTCGATCCTCATCGGCCGTGCACCGAGCTGCACGCTCGTGCTCGACGACGACTACTCCTCCTCGCGCCACGCGCGCCTGTTCCCGCAGGGTGAGCAGTGGTACGTCGAGGACCTCGGCTCGACCAACGGGACGTTCGTCGCGGAGCAGCGCGTGGACGCCCCCACCCCGGTGCCGAACGGCACGCCCGTGCGGGTGGGGCAGAGCGTCCTCGAGCTGCAGAGGTAGCCGGTGACGGTCGCCCTGCGCTACGCGGCGCGCTCGGACGTCGGTCTCGTCCGCAGCGACAACCAGGACTCGGCGTACGCCGGTCCGCACCTGCTCGTCGTCGCCGACGGCATGGGCGGGCACGCGGGGGGCGACGTGGCGTCGTCCGTGGCCGTGGCCGCGTTCGCCCCGCTCGACGGCGAGTCCCACGGCCCCGACGACGCCCTCGACGAGCTCGAGGTCGCGCTCGACGACGCGCGCGCCGAGATCATCGCCCGCAGCCAGGCCGACCCGGACCTCGCCGGCATGGGCACGACGGTCACCGCGATCCTGCGGGCCGGCAACAAGCTCGCGATGGTGCACCTCGGCGACTCGCGCGGGTACCTGTTCCGCGAGGGGCACCTCGCGCAGGTCACCACGGACCACACGTTCGTCCAGCACCTCGTCGACACGGGCAAGATCACGCCCGAGGAGGCCGAGCACCACCCGCAGCGGTCCGTGGTCATGCGGGTCCTGGGCGACTTCGACGCCGAGGTCACCGCGGACCTGTCCGTGCGCGAGGCCCGCGTCGGCGACCGGTGGCTGCTGTGCTCCGACGGCCTGTCGGGGTTCGTCTCGGCGGAGACCATCGAGGAGACGCTCGCGACCATCGCGGACGTCGACGTGTGCGCCGACCGGCTGGTGCAGCTCGCGCTGCGCGCCGGCGGCGGCGACAACGTGTCCGTGGTGCTCGCCGACGTCGTCGAGCTCGACGACCTGCCCGACGGCGCGCTGCCCGGCACCGCGGCGACGGTCGTGGGTGCCGCCGCGCTCTCCCGACGCCGCCCCTCCGCCGCGGCGGACGGCCCCGCCGCGCGCGCCGCGTGGCTGACGCAGCGCGGCACCGGGGAGATCGAGGCCGTGCCCGACCCGGCCGCGGCCACCGGCGCGGAGCTGGTGCTGCACCGCGCGGTCGAGGACGAGGAGCTCGCACCGCCCCCGCGCCGCGTGGGCATCGTCGTGACCTGGGTGCTCGCGATCCTCGGTGTCGTCGGCCTGACCGCGCTGACGTACGTGTGGACGCAGGACCAGTACTTCGTCGGTGCGTCCGAGGGGAGCGTCGCGGTGTTCCGCGGCATCCCGCAGACGCTCGGCCCGCTGGAGCTGGCCGACGTCGTCGAGACCAGCGACGTGGTCGTCGCCGACCTGCCCGCCTACGTGCAGGAGCGCGTGGCGGCGACGATCAGCGCGGCGAACCTCGACGAGGCGCGCGCGCTCGTGGCGACGCTGGCCGAGGACGCCGAGGCCGCGGTCGTCGAGCCCGGGCCGACGGCGACCGCCGAGCCCACCGCGACCCCGACGCCGACGCCCACGCCGTCGCCCACCCCGAAGAGCACCCCCACCGCGGACGCCGCGCCCGCCGGGGCGGGCGCACCCGCGGACAAGACGGAGTCATGATGGCCAGCATCCAGCCCCACCGGGTGCGGGCGGGACGCGGCACCGAGCTCGTGCTGCTCGTGCCCGCGCTCGGCCTCGGCATCGCCGGGTACGTGCTCGCGGGGCTCGGCATGACCGGCGAGGTCCCCCAGCACGTGATCGCCTACGCCGTCGGCACCACCGTGCTCGCGCTGGCCGTGCACGTGGTGCTGCGCCTGCGCGCGCCGTACGCCGACCCCGTGATCCTGCCGGTCGTCGTCGCGCTCAACGGCATCGGCCTGGCGATGATCTACCGCATCTCGATCGCGTACGCCGAGCGCGGCCGTACGTCCGACTTCGCGGACAAGCAGCTCGCCTGGGCGGCGATCAGCGTGGGCCTGGCGATCGCCGTGCTGCTCGTGCTGCGCGACCACCGCACGCTGCGCCGGTACATGTACACGGCGATGGTCGCGGGCCTGGCGCTGGTGCTCCTGCCGCTCACGCCGATCGGCACCGAGATCAACGGCGCGCGCATCTGGGTCTCGCTCGGCCCGGCCGGCATGCAGCCGGCGGAGTTCGCGAAGATCGCCTTCGCCGTGTTCTTCGCCGGGTACCTCGTCACGCACCGCGACACGCTCGCGCTGGCCGGCAAGAAGGTGCTCGGCCTGCAGCTGCCGCGGGCGCGCGACCTGGGGCCGATCATCATCGTGTGGGCGGTCTCGCTGGTGGTCCTCGTGCTCCAGCGCGACCTGGGCACGTCCCTGCTGTTCTTCGGCCTGTTCGTCGCGATGCTGTACGTGGCCACCGAGCGGACGAGCTGGATCGTCATCGGCCTGCTGCTGTTCGTCGGCGGCGCCGCCGCGGCGGCGTCCACGTTCGGCCACGTGGCGGCCCGGTTCGACGTGTGGCTGCACGCGCTCGACCCCGAGATCTACGACCGCGACCCCGGCGGCTCCGGCCAGCTCGTGCGCGGGCTGTTCGGCATGGCCAACGGCGGGCTGTTCGGCACCGGGTGGGGCCAGGGACGGCCGGACATCGTGCCGTACGCCGAGTCGGACTTCATCATCGCCTCGATGGGCGAGGAGCTCGGGCTCACCGGGCTGCTCGCCATCCTCGTGCTCTACACGATCCTGTTCCAGCGCGGCATGCGCACCGCCATCGGCGTCCGCGACGGGTTCGGCAAGCTCATGGCCGGCGGCCTGTCCTTCGTCGTCGCCCTGCAGCTGTTCATCGTCGTCGGCGGCGTCACCCGCCTCATCCCGCTGACCGGGCTGACGACGCCGTTCCTCGCGTACGGCGGCTCCTCGCTCGTCGCGAACTGGGTGATCGTGGCGCTGCTGCTGCGGATCTCGGACGAGGCCCGCCGGCCGGCACCCGCGATGACCCCGGTCCTGACCCCCGACAGCGGCGTCCCCGTGTCCACGGCCACGGAGGTCGCCGGTCGCGGCGACGGCCCGGCCGACGACCGGGGTGACCGGCGCGGCTCGGACGACGAGACGTCGCTGATCGAAGGGCTCGACGGCCCGCCTCCCGGCACGCCCCAGGCGGGCACGCCCCGGGCAGGGACCCCCCGGCTGGGTGTGCCCCGGACGAGCACGCCGCGGGGCGGCACCCCGCAGGCACCCGCCCCTGCGACCGCCACCGGGCCGGTGCGCCGCAGCGCGCGCCCCGCCGAGGGCCCGGACGACCAGCACACGCAGTGGATCGGAGGTGACGGACGGTGAACACCCCGGTCCGCCGCCTGGCCACGATCATGCTGGCCCTCATGGTGGCTCTCATGGGCAGCGCCACGTGGGTGCAGTACGTGCAGGCCGACGCGCTGAACAACGACACCCGCAACTCCCGCACCCTGTACCGCGAGTACAACAACGCCCGCGGGCCGATCGTCGTGGCCGGCGAGGCGATCGCGTCCTCGACCCCTGTCGACGACCCTTTCGGGTACCAGCGCACGTACGCGAACGGCGAGCTGTACTCCGCGGTGACCGGCTTCTACTCGGTGGTCAACGGCCGCAGCCAGCTCGAGAAGGCCTCCAACGAGGTCCTCACGGGCGACTCCGACCAGCTGTTCTTCACGCGCGTGCGGGACCTCCTCACCGGTCGCACGCCCGAGGGCGCCGCGGTCGAGACGACCATCCTGCCCGCCGCCCAGGAGGCGGCCCGGGCCGGGCTCGGCGACCAGCAGGGCGCGGTCGTGGCGATCGAGCCGTCCACGGGTCGGATCCTCGCCCTGGTGTCCACGCCCGGGTTCGACCCGAACGAGCTCGCCGTGCACTCGACGAGCGACGCCTCGGCGGCGTACAACCTGCTCAGCGTCGCGGACGGCAACCCGCTGCGCAGCAACGCCACCCAGGAGCGGTACGCGCCCGGGTCGACGTTCAAGCTGGTGACGGCGGCGGCCGCGCTCGAGAGCGGCGACTACACGAGCGCGACCGAGCTGCCCGCGCCCGTCGAGCTCGACATCCCGCAGACGTCGTCGACGATCGGCAACTTCGGCGGGGGCGGGTGCGGCAGCGACCCGGTGACGCTGGCGAACGCGCTGCGCGTCTCGTGCAACACGTCGTTCGCCCAGCTGGGCCTCGACCTGGGCGAGGACGCGATCGCCGAGCAGGCCGAGCGGTTCGGGTTCGGCGACGACTCGCTCACCGTGCCGCTGCCCGTCACGGGCAGCGTCTTCCCCTCCGAGCTCGACCCGCCGTCGCTCGCGCAGTCCGCCATCGGGCAGCGCGACGTGCAGGCCACGCCGCTGCAGATGGCCATGGTCGTCGCGGCGATCGCCAACGACGGGGAGCTCATGCGACCGTACCTGGTCGACACCGTCCGCTCCGCCGACCTCACGGTCGTGTCGGAGACCGACCCGGAGCGGTACTCGCAGCCCCTCTCGGAGGAGAACGCCGACGCGCTCACCGAGATGATGGTCGGCGTCGTGGAGGACGGCACCGCGACGTCCGCGCAGATCTCGGGCGTGCGCGTGGCGGGCAAGACGGGCACGGCGCAGACCGTCGAGGGTCAGCCCCCGCACGCGTGGTTCACCTCGTTCGCGCCCGCCGACGACCCGCAGGTCGCGGTCGCGGTGCTGGTCGAGAACGGGGGGTCGCTCGGCAACGAGGCGACCGGTGGTCAGGTGGCCGCGCCCATCGCGCGCGCCGTCATGGAGGCGGTGCTCGGCGGATGAGGACGACGCATGGTGTGGCGCTCGGGGACGGCCGGTACCGGCTGCTGCGACGCATCGCCGTGGGCGGGATGGGCGAGGTCTGGGAGGCCAAGGACGACGCCCTGGCCCGGCCCGTCGCGGTCAAGGTGCTGCGCGAGGAGTACGCGGGCGACGCGGGGTTCCTCGAGCGCTTCCGCACCGAGGCGCGCAACTCCGCGGCGCTGTCGCACCCGAACATCGCCGCGCTGTTCGACTACGGCGAGCAGGACGGCTCCGCGTACCTCGTCATGGAGCTCGTCGTCGGCGAGCCGCTGAGCGACCTGCTCGAGCGCGAGCCCGTGCTCAAGCCCCGCGCCCTCGTGCCGATCCTCGCGCAGTCGGCGCGCGGCCTGCACGCCGCGCACGTGGCGGGCGTCGTGCACCGCGATGTCAAGCCGGGCAACATCCTGCTGGCCCGGCAGGGCAAGGTGAAGATCACCGACTTCGGCGTCTCGCTGGCCACGGACCAGAAGACCATGACAGCGACGGGCATGGTCATGGGGACCGCCCAGTACCTGTCCCCCGAGCAGGCCGTCGGCAAGGCCGCCACGCCCTTGTCCGACCTGTACTCGCTCGGCGTGGTCGCGTACGAGGCCATGGCCGGGCACCGCCCGTTCACCGGCCCGACGGCCGTCGACATCGCGGTCGCGCACGTCAACGACCCGGTGCCGCCGCTGCCGTCGCACGCCGACAAGAAGCTCGGCGCGCTGGTCATGCGCCTGCTGTCGAAGGAGCCGAGCGAGCGGCCCGCGTCGGGCGAGGAGCTCGCCGAGCTGCTCGACCGGATGGCGCCGCGCACACCGGCCGGCGGGATCCCGGTCTTCACGTCGACGCCCCGGCGCGCGGCGGACGGGCGGCGCGGCGAGCCCGCGGAGCGCAAGCCCGCACCCGCACCCGTCGCCGGCCGCCCCGCGTCGCCCCGTCCGGGCGACGCGACGCCCCCGTCGTACCAGCCGACGACCCGGCGCGAGCGCGCCGGCCGTGGCGAGCCGTCCCGGCCGAGCGGCCGCCGCGCCGCGCCGCCCGTCACGGGTGGCGCGCACCGGGCGGGGCAGCACGGTC
This sequence comes from Cellulomonas sp. SLBN-39, assembly GCF_006715865.1. Lineage (NCBI taxonomy): Bacteria > Bacillati > Actinomycetota > Actinomycetes > Micrococcales > Cellulomonadaceae > Cellulomonas > Cellulomonas sp. SLBN-39. The sequence continues at coordinate 1,371,242 of NZ_VFOA01000001.1, forward strand.
CGCCGCGGTCCTGGCTCGACCGCCTCCCCCGCGAGGTCGGGGTCGGCGGGTACCGGGTGCGGCTGCCGGTCGCGGTCGTGATCCTCGTCCTCGTCGCCCTGCTGGGTGCCCTCCTCGCGGACCGGATGATCGGCGCGGACGGCGCCGGGGGCACGTCGGTGACGCAGACGGCCGCAACCGTGACCGTCACGAGACCGGTCGTGCTCCCCTGCGGCACGTCCGACCAGTACCCTCGTGCACGCTGGTCGGATGGGATGATCTGCCCGGAGCAGGCGCAGACGGCCGCGGGCAGCGACCAGGTAGGCCGGACGTGGGCGGACGCCCGTGCGCCGCGAGCGACGGAAGTGAAGGACGCCTAGTGGTGGATCACGCATCCCGCATCCTTGCCGCACGGTACGAGGTCGGCGAGCTGATCGGGCGCGGCGGCATGGCCGAGGTGCACATCGGCCACGACACGCGGCTCGGCCGCACCGTCGCGATCAAGATCCTGCGGTCCGACCTGGCCCGGGACCCCTCGTTCCAGAACAGGTTCCGACGCGAGGCGCAGTCGGCGGCAGCCCTGAACCACCCCGCGATCGTGGCGGTGTACGACACGGGCGAGGACGTCATCACCGAGCCCACCGGTGTGGTGCAGCACGTGCCGTTCATCGTCATGGAGTACGTCGAGGGCCACACGGTCCGCGACATCCTGCGCGACGGGCACGCGGTGCCGATCGAGGAGGCCGTGGAGATCGCCGCGGGCGTCCTCTCGGCGCTGGAGTACTCGCACCACGCGGGCATCGTCCACCGCGACATCAAGCCCGCGAACGTCATGATCACCCCGACGGGCGCCGTCAAGGTGATGGACTTCGGCATCGCCCGCGCCGTCGCGGACTCCGCGGCGACGATGACGCAGACGCAGGCCGTGATCGGCACCGCGCAGTACCTGTCGCCCGAGCAGGCCCGTGGCGAGCAGGTCGACGCCCGGTCCGACCTGTACTCCAGCGGCTGCCTGCTGTTCGAGATGCTCACGGGTCGCCCGCCGTTCATCGGCGACTCCCCCGTCGCCGTCGCCTACCAGCACGTGCGCGAGATCCCGCCGGTGCCGAGCTCGATCGCCTCCGACGTGCCCGAGACGCTGGACCGCATCACGCTCAAGGCGCTGGCCAAGGAGCGCGACGCCCGCTACTCGTCGGCCGCGGAGTTCCGTGCCGACCTCGAGGCGATGCTGCGCGGGCAGGCCGTGGGCGCGCCCGCCGTCGGTGCCGCGGTGGCGCCCCTGGGCGGAGCCGAGACGACGCAGCTCATGGCGCCGCTTCCCGCCGCGGACGCGACGCAGGCCATGCCGCCGGCGATGCAGCCGTGGGGCGGCACGCAGCTGGCCGCCACCACGGCCACCACGGACCGTGAGGACGACGAGGACGAGAACAAGCGCCCCTGGCTGGTCTGGGTGCTCTCGATCATCGCCGTGCTGGCGGTCCTCGGGATCATCTGGATGCTCGTGCAGGGCAACCAGCCCCAGGCGCCGGAGACCGTCGCGGTGCCGGACGTCGTCGAGATGGAGTACGACGACGCGGTCGCCGAGCTGACGGCGCTCGGTTTCGAGACCCGGCGGGCCGAGGCGGCGGACGACTCGATCGCCGAGGGCCTGGTCGTCAGCACCGACCCCGAGGCCGGTACGCAGGCCGAGGACGGCGAGGTCGTCCTCGTCACGGTCTCGACGGGGCCTGGCTCGGTGCAGGTCGACGACGTGGCCGGTCGCTCGGAGGCCGACGCGAGGGCTGTCCTCGAGGGTCAGGGTCTGGTGGTCAACGTCGAGCAGCGCGACGACCCGTCGGTCGACGCCGGCATCGCGATCGGTACGGAGCCCGCCGCGGGCGCGACCGTGGCTCCGGGGCAGCAGGTCACCCTGTTCGTCGCGAGCGGGAACGTCACCGTCCCGAACGTCGTGGGCAAGAACATCGAGGTCGCGCAGTCCGAGCTCGCCGAGCTGGGCCTGAACGTCAACAGCTCCCCCGTCGAGAGCCGCGACCAGGCCGAGGGCACGGTGGTCCAGCAGGACCGAGCCGAGGGCGACGTGGTGCAGGCCGGCACGACGATCAACCTGGGCGTCGCCGAGGCCCCGAGCACGGCGACGGTGCCGACGAACCTGGTGGGGATGACCTACGACCAGGCGGTGCGCGAGCTGCAGAACGCGGGCCTGAACAACGTCGCGCGCCAGGACCAGCAGGGGACCAGCCAGCCGCAGGGGACCGTCACGGCGGTCTCCCCGCAGGGCGGGACCGAGGTCGGTCTGAACCAGGAGATCACGCTGTACGTCTCGACCGGCAACAACGGGGGCGGGGAGACGACGCCGCCGGCCGAGGGCGACGGCGAGGACACCGGCTGGCCGTGGTGACCGACCGGCACTGACGAAGGGCCCCCGCGACCGACAGGTTGCGGGGGCCCTTCGTGCGTCGGGGCCGCGGCAGCCGCGCAGCGCGGGCCGCGGGGCCGTCAGAGCCGGACGAGCGGGTGCAGGCCCGCGGAGCGCTCGACGGCGTCCTGCGCGCCGCACAGCGTCAGCCAGTTGGCGAGCAGCCGGTGCCCGCCCTCGGTGAGCACCGACTCGGGGTGGAACTGCACGCCGTGCAGCGGCAGCTCACGGTGCTGCAGGCCCATGATGATGCCGTTCGCGCGCGCGGTGACGACCAGCTCGTCGGAGCACGTGCCGTCGACGACGGCGAGCGAGTGGTACCGCGTCGCGGTGAACGGCGACGGCAGGCCGGCGAGCACCCCGGTGCCGTCGTGCTCGACCTGGCTGGTCTTGCCGTGCATGAGCTCGGGCGCGTGCGTGACGGTGCCGCCGAACACCTCGCCCAGGGCCTGGTGGCCCAGGCACACGCCGAGCATGGGCGTGCCGGCCTGCGCGCAGTCGCGGATCACCTGCATGCTCTGGCCCGCGTCGGCCGGGGTGCCCGGGCCGGGCGAGACGAGCACGCCGTCGTAGCCCGCACGCTCGGCGGCCGACGGCACGGCGTCGTTGCGGACGACCTCCGTCTTGGCGCCGAGCTGGTCGAGGTAGCCGACGATCGTGTAGACGAACGAGTCGTAGTTGTCGACGACGAGGATCCGCGTCACGTCACTCACCCACCGTGGTCTCGTTGAAGGGCATGTACGGGGCGACCGCGGGGTACACCCACAGGAAGCACGCCGCGACGACCGCCGCCGCGAGCGCGAGCGCAAGGACGGCGCGCACGGGCGTCGGGCCGGGCAGGTGCCGCCACAGCCATCCGTACATCATGAGCCTCCTTGGTCGTGGTGCCCAGCCGCCGTCCGCGCGGTGGTCACGCGTCAGGCGTCCGGGAGCAGCTCGGCGGGGGTGCCGTCGGCCACGGGCGCCCAGTAGTCCAGCACGCCGTGCACGACGTACCGCTCGCGCGCCGAGAACATCGGGTGGCAGGTCGTGAGGGTGATCGACCGCTCCGTGGGTGCCACGCCGGGCTGGTTCGGGGTCGGGGCGATGACGTCCACCTGGGACGGCAGGACGACCTGCGTCGACGTGACGCGGTAGACGTACCAGGTGTCCGCCGTGCGGACGACGAGCGGGTCGCCGGTCTGCAGCTCCTCGATGCGGTTGAACGGCTTGCCGTAGGTCACGCGGTGCGCGGCGAGCGCGAAGTTGCCGACCTCGCCGGGCATCGCGGTGCCCTCGTAGCGGCCGATGCCGAGCACGTCGAGGACGGTCTCGCGGTCCGTGCCCTCGCTGATGGGCCGCTCGGGCTCACCGGCCCAGCGCGGGACCTGCAGGGTCGCGAACGACTCGGCGTGCTCGGGCACGGGTGCCACCGGCGGCTCGTCGCGGCGCGGCTCGGCGACGTCGGGGCCCTCGGCGGCGGGGTCTGCCGTGGGTGCCGGCTCGAAGGGCAGGGACTGCACGATGTCGGCCTGGACCCGGTCGGCCTCGACATCCGTCCACCACAGCTGCCACAGCAGGAACCCGAGCAGCAGCACGCCGAGGGTGATGAGGAGCTCGCCGACGACCCCCACGACCCCGTAGGCGACCGAGCTGCCCCGGCCGGGACGGGGCGCGCGGGCGTGCGCGGGCGGGCGGTACCGCCGCGTCGTGCGGGCGGGTGCTGCGGTCGTCACGTCGTCTCCTCGTCGGCGGGGAGGCCGGGCAGCACGTCGACACCGTCGGGGACGTCGGCCCAGGTCAGCTCGGTGGCGCCGGAGTAGGCGGGCAGCTCGACGGTGCTCTGGTCCTGGACGGACCAGCCGAGGCCGAGGTCGCCGGCGTCGCGGACGTACCCGGCGACGGCGGGGGACGCGGCGAGGGCGGCTCGCAGCCGCACGGGGTCGCCGACGACCTGGACCACGTAGGGCGGGGAGTAGATGCGCCCGTGGAGGCGCAGCACGTTGCCGACGCAGCGGAAGGCGCTGGTGGCGATCACGCGCTGGTCCATGAGCCCCATGGCCTCGGCCCCGCCGGCCCAGAGCGCGTTCATCACCGACTGCAGGTCCTGCTGGTGGACCACGAGGAGGTCGGGGTTGACGTCGGTGCGTCGCGACTCGGCGGGCGCGTCGTCGAGGACGACCGTGAGCCCCGGCCCGGTCACGGGCACGGTCCCGCCGGCGACGAGCTGGCCCGCGGTCGGGGGCTCGGGCGTGAGGCCCGCGGCGGCGTTCTGCTGCTCGGTGAGCCGCTCGACGGCGGCACGCAGCGTGTCGACCTCGGAGGAGAGGCGCTCGACGGTGGCGGCCTCCTGCTGGGAGAGCTCGGCGAGGTTCTGCGGGTGGCGCGAGCCGCCGTCGGCGGAGGCGCGGGCGTTGACGGTGAACATCAGCCCCGAGAGTGCGAGCACGAGCCCGACGGCGAGCGCCCCGCGGGCGATCCGACGCGGCGGCCACCAGCCGCTGGCGCGACCGGCCGGGGTCGGTGCGGCCACGTCGGAGGGCGCGGCGACGGGGGCGCGGTGCAGGTGCTGGTTCACCGGCGGCTCCCTCACGGCTGCTCTCGCGCGGGTGCGCGCGTGCGGCACCGCGACGGACGCGCGGTGCACGGCACTACGCTAGGTCACGTCCGGCGCCGGGCGGGGCCCGTGCGACGGACGAGTGCCCACCGGCACCCGTCACGACGCGTCGTGGGGGCACGCCGGCGTCGAGTCCACGTGAGGAGCACCGCCGTGCCCGAGTCGAAGTCGCGCAAGAAGGCGACGTACACGCCTCCGCCCACCAAGGCGTCCGCGCCGAAGCCGCTGCCGCGGTGGTTCCTGCCGACGTCGCTGGGCCTGATGATCTTCGGTCTGCTGTGGCTGGTGACGACGTACCTGACGAGCACGGCGTACCCGGTCGGGGCCCTCGGCCAGTGGAACCTCGCGGTCGGGTTCGGCTTCATCATCGTCGGGTTCGGCATGCTCACGCGGTGGCGCTGAGCCCGTCGTCCACAGGGTGACCGACTTACCCACAGCCTCATCCACAGGATGAGGGGCCTCGTCCCCACGTCGTGCACAAGCGTGTGGATAGTTACACCGGTGGGATTCCCCAGGTCGTGAGCACTGTTCCCCAGGTGTGAGCAAACCTGGGGACGGTCATACCCGGGCGAATCGGGCAGCACCCCGCGTAGCCCGCGCTCCGCCCCTGCGGCCGTCGTCGGACGGACCCGGGCGGGGGTCAGACGAGGCCGACGGCGGCGTAGGCCACGAGCGTGGACACCACGAGGACGGCGCTGACGGCCACGGTGGCGCCCACGGCGACGAGGGTGCGGCGCTCGCGCGGGGCGTAGGCGTAGGCGGCCCCCAGGGCGGCGCCGACGAGCAGGCCGCCGAGGTGCGCCTGCCAGGCGACGTTCGGCAGGACGAACCCGAGGACGCCGTTGATGACGAGGATGCCGACGATCCCGCCGGCGTCACGGCCCAGGCGCCGCAGCACCACGAGGACGGCGCCGAAGAGGCCGAACACGGCACCCGACGCACCGACGATCCACTGGTCCCAGCCGAGCAGGGGGGCCAGCAGCACGGCGGCGACGGAGCCGCCGATCGCGCTGAGCAGGTAGAGCGTGGCGTAGCGCGCCCGCCCGAGCGTCTGCTCGAGGTACGGGCCGACCATCCACAGCGCGATCATGTTGAACAGGATGTGGAAGATCTGCCCCGAAGAGTGCAGGAACGCCGCGGTGAGGAAGCGCCACGGCTGGTAGGCGCCGTACACCGGGTTGAAGATCCACGCTCCGGTCCACCAACCGACCACCAGCTGGGCGACGTAGCTCGCAGCGCACAGCGCGATGATCGTGATCGTCACGACCGGGCGGCCCTGGTGCAGGCGCCCGCCGAAGACGGTGCGCCCCGTGCGGACGGTCTTCGCGGCGGCGGCCACGCAGTCCACGCAGTGCACCCCCACTGCCGCGGGGCGCTGGCACTCCGGGCAGGCCGGGCGCGCGCACCGCTGGCAGCGGACGTACGCGACGCGGTCGGGGTGCCGCGGGCACACGGGCTCGGCGGCGTCCGACTGGTGCGGGCCCGCCCCGGGCAGCCCGCCGCCCGCCGCCGCCGGGTCGGCGGGGCGGGCGGGGGGCTCGGGCACGGACGGGCCCGGGGCAGGCGTGCTGATGATCAGTCCTCGACGGTGACCGACGTGAGGACGACGTCCTGGACCGGACGGTCGCCGGGGCGCACGGGCGTCGTCGCGATCGCGTCGACGACCGCACGGCTCGCGTCGTCGGCGACCTTGCCGAAGATCGTGTGCTTGCCGTTGAGCCACGTCGTGGCCGCGACGGAGACGAAGAACTGCGAGCCGTTGGTGCCGCCGACCTTGCCGGTCACGGGGTCCATGCGCTTGCCGGCGTTGGCCATCGCGAGCAGGTAGGGCTCGTTGAAGCTGAGCTCGGGGTGGATCTCGTCGTCGAAGGTGTAGCCCGGGCCGCCCCGGCCGTTCCCGAGCGGGTCGCCGCCCTGGATCATGAAGCCCTCGATGACGCGGTGGAACACGAGGTCCTTGTAGAGCGGGTCGGTGCGCGGCTGGCCGGACGTGGGGTCGGTCCACTCGATCGTGCCCTGGGCGAGACCGACGAAGTTCTCGACGGTGCGCGGGGCGTGGTTCTCGAAGAGCTCGACCCGGATGTCACCGGCGGAGGTGTGGATGGTCGCGAACATGCGCCCAGTCTCCCATCGTCGGCGTGCTGCGCGCGTGCGAAGGGCGAAGTCAGGCCCACGGTGGCAGAGTGGGAGGTCACAGCCCCAGGACCGTACGACCCGTCGGGAGTGGCCATGAGTTTCACCCATCGTCCGAAGATCGACGTCGACACCGAGCGCCTCAAGGGCCAGGCGGCGGACCTCGGCGCGACGTTCGCCGACGCCGCGTCCCACGCCCGGGAGGGCGCCAAGGACGCCGCGGTGCGCGCCTCGGACGCAGCAGGGCACGCCAAGGACTGGACGACCCCGCGCGTCGAGGCGTTCATCGACTGGTTGCTGCCCCGCATGGAGCACCTCTACAAGGAGTCCGTGAAGGCGACGGCGCCGCAGGTCGAGAAGGCCGCGCAGAAGGCGACGCCGGCGATCGACACGGCGCACGACAAGCTGGTCGACGAGCTCATCCCGAAGGTGGTCGCCGCCCTCAACGAGGCCGCGGTCAAGGCCGGGGCCACCGTGGAGCACGCGTCGGGGGCCGCCGCCGCGGCCGCGACGAAGCACTCCGGCAAGGTCGCCAAGAGCGCGAAGAAGGCCGCCAAGCGCGCCGGCAAGGAGGCCCACAAGGCCGCGAAGGCCGCGCAGAAGGCCGACCGCTCGCACTCGGGCACGAAGGTCTTCCTCGTCGTCGCGGGGATCGTCGGGGCCGGTGCCGCGGCGTTCGCGTGGGCGCGGTCGCGCTCGACGACCGACCCGTGGGCCGAGCCGTGGGAGCCCGCCGAGGGCGCCGACTCGCTGCGGGCCCGCGCCCAGCACGCCCGCGAGGACCTGACGGACGCCGTCGGTGACGCCGCGGACGCCGTGGGCGAGGCCGCCGGTGCCGCGGTGACCAAGAGCCGTGACGCCGCGAAGAAGGCCGGCGAGGCGCTGAGCACCGCGTCGGAGGACCTCGCGGAGAAGGTGCACGAGGCCAAGGACGCCGCCGAGGAGACCGCCCGCAAGGTCACCCGTCGCTCGTCGCCCAAGACCCCGGACGCCGGCACCGACGCGTCCTGACCTGCACGCCCGACGGCCCCCGACGCACCCGCGTCGGGGGCCGCCCCGTGTCCGCGGCGAGGGCCTAAACCTTTCGGGCGTTGACCCGCGGGGGTGCGCGTCGGGACGATCCGGCGAGACCTGACCGCGACGACGCCGAGGTCGCCGGCGGCAGGTGGGAGCGCTCCACGCGCTCGTCGACCGTCACGGAAGGCCCCGCCATGCCCCGTCCTGCCCCCGCCCGACGACGCCTCTGGGCCGGCACCGTCGCCGCCGCCCTGGCCGTCGCCGGCCTCGGCGTGCCGCTCGCCACCGGTGCCGCGGCCGCCCCCACGTACAACTACGCCGAGGCGCTGCAGAAGTCGATGTTCTTCTACCAGGCGCAGCGCTCCGGCGACCTGCCCGACGACTTCGCGGTGAGCTGGCGCGGGGACTCCGGCATGGCCGACGGCGCCGACGTCGGCCACGACCTGACCGGCGGCTGGTACGACGCGGGCGACCACGTGAAGTTCGGCCTGCCGATGGCGTACACCGCGACGATGCTCGCCTGGGGCGCGCTCGAGAGCCCTGCCGGCTACCAGCAGGCCGGCCAGATGGACGAGCTCAAGGACAACCTGCGCTGGGCCACCGACTACTTCGTCAAGGCGCACACCGCGCCGAACGAGCTCTACGTGCAGGTGGGCAACGGCGGCGACGACCACAAGTGGTGGGGTCCCGCCGAGGTCATGACCATGGCCCGCCCGGCGTACAAGATCACCGCGTCCTGCCCCGGCTCGGACGTCGCCGCCGAGACGGCCGCCGCGCTGGCCTCGGCGTCGATGGTCTTCAAGGCCGACGACCCGGCGTACGCGAGCACGCTGCTCACGCACGCGCGCCAGCTGTACACGTTCGCCGACACGTACCGCGGCGCCTACTCCGACTGCGTGACCGACGCGCAGTCCTACTACCGCTCGTGGTCGGGCTACCAGGACGAGCTCGTGTGGGGCGCGTACTGGCTGCACGCGGCGACGGGGGAGGCGTCGTACCTGGCCAAGGCGGAGTCCGAGTACGCCCGGCTCGGCACCGAGAACCAGAGCACCACCAAGTCCTACAAGTGGACCCTGGCCTGGGACAACAAGCAGTTCGGCACCTACGTGCTGCTGGCCCGGGCGACCGGCAAGCAGGTCTACGTGGACGACGCGAACCGGTGGCTCGACTACTGGACGGTCGGCGTCAACGGGCAGCGGGTGCCGTACTCGCCGGGCGGCCAGGCCGTGCTCGACACCTGGGGCTCCCTGCGGTACGCCGCGAACACGGCCTTCGTGGCGCTGGTCTACGCGGACTGGACGAGCGACGCGACCCGCAAGGCGCGCTACCACGACTTCGGCGTGAGCCAGATCGACTACGCGCTGGGCGACAACCCGCGCAACTCGTCCTACGTGGTCGGCTTCGGCACCAACCCGCCGAAGAACCCGCACCACCGGACCGCGCACGGCTCGTGGTCCGACGCGATCAGCACGCCCACCGACAACCGGCACGTGCTCTACGGTGCGCTCGTCGGCGGTCCCGGCTCGGCGAACGACGCCTACGTCGACGACCGGCAGGACTACGTGGCCAACGAGGTCGCGACCGACTACAACGCCGGCTTCACCGGGGCGCTCGCGCTGCTGGTCGAGGAGTACGGCGGCACGCCGCTGGCCGGGTTCCCGACGGCGGAGACGCCGGACCAGGACGAGCTGTTCGTCGAGGCCAAGCTCAACCAGCCGCAGACCGGTGCGTTCACCGAGGTCAAGGCGATCATCCGCAACCGCTCGGCCTTCCCGGCCCGGTCGCTGAGGGACGCGTCGATCCGGTACTGGTTCCGGCTCGACGGGGGTGCGGCGCCGTCGACGGTGTCCGTGTCGACGAACTACTCCGAGTGCGGTGCGCAGCCCAGCGCGGTGCGGCACGCCGGCGGTGACCTGTACTACGCCGAGATCGCCTGCGCGGGCCAGAACATCCACCCCGGTGGCCAGTCGCAGCACCGCCGGGAGATCCAGTTCCGGGTCACGGGGTCCTCGACGTGGTCGGCGGCGAACGACCCGTCGTTCACGGGCCTGCCGGCCACCGGCGACCCGGTGAAGACGGCGGCGATCACCCTCTACGAGGGCGACGACCTGGTCTGGGGCACGGAGCCCGACGGCACGGTGACCCCGACGCCCACGCCGACGCCGACCGTCACGCCGACGCCCACCCCGACGCCGACGCCGACCGTCACGCCGACGCCCACGCCCACGCCCACGCCCACCGTCACGCCGACGCCCAGCCCGACCCCGACGCCCAGCCAGACGCCGGGCACGGCGAGCTGCGCCGTCACCTACGCGACGAGCTCGTGGAACACCGGGTTCTCGGCGAACGTGAAGCTGAAGAACACCGGCACGGCGCCGGTGACCTGGACGCTGCGGTTCACGTTCCCCGCCGGTCAGCAGCTCACGCAGGGGTGGAGCGCGACGTGGTCCCAGACCGGGTCGCAGGTGACCGCCACGGGCGCGGCGTGGAACGCGACGCTGGCCCCGGGCGCTACGGTCGACCTGGGCTTCAACGGCTCGCACACCGGCCAGAACCCGTCCCCGACGGCGTTCACGGTCAACGGCTCGACCTGCACGGTCGGGTGACCTGACGGGTCCCGACCCGGCTCGACCTCCGAGTCGCCGGGTCGGGACCGATCACGCCGGGCGGCCCGTATCCGCCCGGCCGGCGTGTCCCGCGCGGGGGTGCAGGGACACGCCCGAGGGGCGTCGCGCGCGAGCGCGGCGCCCCTCGCGCACGCCCGGGCCCGCCGGGTCTCACCCGGTCGGGGTGCACCCCGTCGAGGAGCAGCCGGTCGAGGAGCCGCTCAGTCGAGGAACAGGGTGCGCAGGCGACGGGTGGTGACGACGACGCCGGCGCCGATCATCACCAGGAAGTACGCCACGTGGACGAGCAGGTCGGCGGACAGCCCGGAGAGGGTCAGGCCGCGGACCAGCTCGACGGCGTGCCAGAGCGGGAACGCCTGGATGACCACCTGCACGGGCTCGGGGTAGACCGACAGGGGGTAGAACGTGGCGGAGAAGAGGAACATCGGCAGCATGACGATCTGGATCCAGTCCATCTGCTGGAAGGTCGTCATGTAGCTGGTGACGGCCATGCCGACCGCGGCGAACCCGAAGGCGACGAGCAGCACGGCGGGGACGGCGAGCACGGCGGTCCAGGACAGGTTCAGCCCCATGACCTGCATGACCGTGAGGAACCCGGCGGCGTAGAGGCCGCCGCGCAGCAGCGCGAACGCGATCTCGCCGAGCGCGACGTCCAGCGGGCCGAGCGAGGTGGTGAGCATCGCGTCGTACAGCTTGCCGAAGTGCATCTTGAAGAAGACGTTCCACGTGGAGTCGTAGACGGCACCGTTCATGGCCGACACCGCGAGGAGCGCGGGCGCGATGTACGCCGCGTACGGCACGGGGCCGGCGGGGGTGTCGACGTCGCCGACGAACTGCCCGAGGCCGACGCCCATGGCGAGCAGGTAGAAGACGGGCTCGAAGAACCCGGACGCGATGATGACGGCGTTGTTGGTGCGGGTGGCACGGATGCCGCGGCCCACGACGGCGCCGGGGTTGCCGGCCCACAGGGCCCGGACGCCGCCGCGACGCGTCCGGGACGGGGTGGTCGTGGCGGTCATCCGCGCAGCCTCCTGCCGAACGCGCGCCGGGCGAGGACCCAGCCGCCGGCCGCCAGCACGAGGAGGACGGCGACGTGCACGCCGACGGGCCATGCCCCGGGCGGGGACCCGTAGCTGACGGAACGGCCGAGCTCGCTGGCGTGCCAGAGCGGCGAGACCCACCCGACCCACTGCAGCCAGCCCGGCAGGGAGTCCAGCGGGTAGAAGGTGCCCGAGAACAGGAACATCGGCGTGAAGACGAAGCGCTGCACGACCGCGAACTGCCCCGTGTCGTCGGCCAGGCTCGCCGTGAAGGCCAGCAGCGGCAGGCCGAAGGCGAGACCGCCGAGCACCCCGACGAGCGGCAGCGCCAGGCCGGCGACCGGGTCGCCCACGGCGCCGAACGCCACCACGAGCGCGTAGTAGACGACGACGGTGAGCAGCATGCGGGCCACGACGGCGAGGACGACGCCGGACATGAGCTGGCCGGGGGAGACCGGTGAGGCGTTGATCCCCCAGTACATGCGCCGCCACTTGAAGCCGGCCATGACGGCGTAGGTGAACTCGTCCATGGCCACGCCGACGGCCGCCGAGGCCATGAGCGCGGGGGCCACGAACCAGACGTAGCTGACGGGCCCGTCGGCGCCGTCGGCGACGGACTGGTCGAGGAACGCGGCCAGTCCGAGCCCGATGCCGAGCAGGTACACGAGCGGGCTGCCGACGGACCCGACGACGATGGTCCAGCCGTAGGCGCGCATGGACCGGATCTGATGCTCGGCGACGTACCAGGCGCCGAACCGGCGCGGCAGGACGCCGCCCGCGCGCGCGTCGGCGGCGGGGTCGTCCACGAGGGTCGGGTCGCTCACTCGATCAGGCTCCGCCCCGTGAGGCGCAGGAACACGTCCTCCAGGCTGGAGCGGCGCACCAGGCTGGTGGTGGGCTCCAGGCCGGTGCGCGCGACGTGCTCGAGCACGCCCTCGCCGTCGTCGGCGTAGAGCAGCACCCGGTCGGGCAGCACCTCGGTGCGCTGCACCTGGCCGTCGAGGGCGGTCCGCAGCCGCTCGGCCGCCTCGGCGTTGCGGGAGGCCCCGAACCGCAGCTCGACGACCTCGCGCGTGGAGTGCGCGCGGATCAGCTCCGACGGGGAGCCCTCGGCCATGACCCGGCCGTGGTCGACCACGACGAGGCGGTCGCAGAGCTGCTCGGCCTCGTCCATGTAGTGCGTGGTCAGCAGCAGGGTCGTGCCCTGCTCCTTGAGGCGGAACAGCCGGTCCCACAGCACGTGCCGGGCCTGCGGGTCGAGGCCGGTGGTCGGCTCGTCGAGCATGAGGATGCGGGGGCGGTTGATCAGCGCGCGGGCGATGGTCAACCGCCGCTTCATGCCGCCGGAGAGCTTGTCGACCTTCTCGCGGGCCTTCTCGGTGAGCTGCGCGAACTCCAGCAGCTCGTCGGCGCGCTCGGCGCAGGTGCGCCGCGGCAGGCCGAAGTAGCGGCCGTACACGAGTAGGTTGTCGCGCACGCGCAGCTCGGTGTCGAGGTTGTCCTCCTGCGGCACGACGCCCAGGCGGGAGCGGATCTCCGGCCCGTGGGTGTCGGGGTCGAGGCCGAGGACCGTCAGCTCGCCCGCCGTGCGCGACGACACGGCCCCGATCATCCGCATCGTCGTGGACTTGCCGGCGCCGTTGGGGCCGAGGAAGCCGAAGGACTCGCCGGGCGCGACGTCGACGTCGATGCCGTCGACCGCCGCGAGGTCGCCGAAGGTCTTGCGCAGGCCACGGGTGTGGACGACAGGAGCGGGCACCCGCCCACGGTAGGGCCCACCACCGACGCGCGGCTCCTTCTTTGCGGTTGACCTGCCCGGACGTCCGCGCCAGGCTGCGCGGATGACGACGGACCCCGCGCCGACCGACGCTGCACCGACCACGCCTGCGCCCAGCACGCCGGAGCCGTCCACGCCGGCGCCGACCGACGTCGCCCCGGCGGGAGCCGCCCTGACGGACGCCGAGATCTGGCCGCTGACCGGGCTGCGCGTGCGCAGCGGGGACCTCGAGCTGCGCGCGCCGGACGACCGCACCCTGCTCGACCTGGCCCGCCTGGCGGCGCAGGGCGTGCACCCGGCCGACTACATGCCGTTCGTCGTGCCGTGGACGCGCGGCACCCCCGCGCAGGTGGCACGCAGCGTGATGACGTACCAGTGGGGCCTGCGCACCCGCACGACCCCCGACGACTGGGCGATCGAGCTCGCGGTGCTGCACGACGGCGTCCCGGTCGGCACGCAGGGCATGTACGCCAAGGGCTTCGCGGTCACGCGCAGCGCCGAGACGGGCTCGTGGCTGGGCCTCGCGCACCACCACCGCGGCATCGGCACGCGCATGCGCCTGCTCATCCTGCACCTGCTGTTCGAAGGGTTCGGTGCGCAGCACGCGACGTCGTCGGCCTTCGTCGACAACCCGGGCTCGGGCGGTGTGAGCCGCAAGATCGGCTACCGCGAGAACGGCGTGCTGCACCAGGCGCGCGAGGGGCAGCCGGTCGTCAGCCAGCAGTACGTGCTGGACCGCGCCGACTGGGACGCGCGGCCGGACCACCTGCGGCTCGACGTGACGATCGACGGGCTGGACCCGGTGCTCGACCAGCTGGGGCTGGCGACGGCGGGCTGAGCACGGGGGTCGCGGCGACGTCCGACGTGGTGCGCGCCACGTCGGACTTGATCCGTACATGACCTCGACGTGGCAAGAAGCGGACCCAAGTCCCTCCCTGCCGACCGCCCGACGGGAGTAGCGTCCCGGCCATGCTTCTCGCCGACCTGCAGGCCCGTGTGCGCATCGCGCTGACCACCACGCTCGTCGACGAGTGGACGCTGTTCGCGCCCGCCGCCGGCACCAGCCGCCCCTCGGAGCGCACCGTCTCGTTCCAGCTCGGCTGGGCCCTGCGCGCGACCGTGGACCACACCTGGGACACCGACGCCGAGTACGACCGCTCCGGCATGACGCTCGAGCCCGCCGTGCGCCTGGGCGCCGACGCCGACCGGCCCCCGCACCTGATCCTGCACCGCCGCGGGCGCCTCGGCCCCGAGGACAACCTGCTGCTCGTCGAGCTGACCACCGACGCGGCCTCCGCGCCCGTCGTCCCCACCCTGGCCGCGTCGCAGGGCATCCAGCGCCGGTTCGGGTACCGGTACGCCGTGCTGCTCGACCTGCGGCTGTCCGACGAGGCCGACCAGGCCGTCGTCCACCCGCACTGGCACTGGGCGACGCTCGAGGACGGCCCGGAGACGCCGGGGCCCGTCCCCGTCTACACCGACGACGTGCTGGCCGACGTGCTGGCCCGGGCGCGGCGGCCCTGACGCACCGCACCGGTGCGCCGCGCGAGTGCGCGGCGCACCGGTGGTCGGCGGGACGGCGTCAGCGCAGGTCGGCCTCGGCCGCCGCGATCGAGTCGAACTCCTCCTCCGGCGCGTTCGCGACCAGGCGGTGCCGGCTCCAGAACCAGAAGTAGGCGAGGAACGCCACGAAGATCGCGGCCGTGATCCCCGCCGCCACCGGGTCGACGACGAACGTCGCGACGACGGCCACGACCGACAGCACGAGCGCGACCGACGTGGTGACGACGCCGCCGGGCGTCCGGTAGGCCCTCGGCAGGTCGGGCTCGCGCACGCGCAGGACGACGTGCGAGAGGTTGAGCAGCACGTACGACACCGCCGCCCCGAACACCGCGATGTTGATGAGCTGGTCGCCGTTGGCGATGACGACCGCGAGCACGAAGCCGATCGTGCCGGGCACCACCAGCGCCCACAGCGGCGTCTGCCGGGACGACGTCCGCGAGAGCCACCGCGGCAGGTACCCCGCGCGCGACAGCGCGAAGAGCTGGCGCGAGTACGCGTAGACGATCGAGAAGAACGACGCGACCAGCCCCGCGAGCCCGGCGTAGTTGACGAAGGTCGCCAGCCCGGTCTGCCCGACCGCCTCCAGCGCGTCCGGCAGCGGGCTCGCCGACGACCCCATCGCAGCGCTGCCGGCCCCTCCCGGGGCGAGCACCAGCACGAGGGCGCCGGTCACGACGAGCACGCCCATCGCCACGATGATGCCCTTCGGCATGTCCTTGGCCGGGTCCGTCGCCTCCTCGGCGGCCAGCGGGACGCCCTCGATCGCGAGGAAGAACCAGATGCCGAAGACCAGCGCGGCCATGGCCCCGGAGTACCCGAACGGCAGGAACGTCGACGCGCCGGCGGCGTCCGTCGGCACGATGTCGAAGAGGTTCGCGACGTCGAACGAGCCGATCATCCCGACGGCGAACACGACCAGCGCGACCACGGCCACCGCGGAGATGGCGAACATCGCCTTGAGCGCCTCGCCGACCCCGACGAGATGGATGCCGATGAACACCACGTAGCAGGCCAGGAACACCGGCCACGAGCTCGTCAGCCCGAACAGACCGAGCGACTCGACGTACCCGCCGATGAACACCGCGATGGCCGCCGGCGCGATCGCGTACTCGATGAGGATGGCCATGCCGGTCGCGAACCCGCCGAGTCGGCCCAGCGCGCGGCGCGCGAACCCGTAGCCCGCACCGGCCGTGGGCAGCGACGACGACATCTCGGCGAGCCCGAAGACCATGCACGTGTACATGACCCCCATCAGCACGAACGCGATCAGGAGCCCGCCCCAGCCGCCCTGGGCCAGGCCGAGGTTCCAGCCGGAGAAGTCCCCGGAGATGACGTAGGAGACGCCGAGACCGGCGAGCAGGACCCAGCCGGCCGCGCCGCGGCGCAGCCGTCGTTCGGCGAAGTAGTCCGCGTCCGCGGTGCCCGACGCCTCGGGTCGTTCGGTGACAGCCATGACGGTTCCTTCCGGGAGGGGGCACGCCGGTGGGCGGGCCGCGCAGGTGCGGGACGTGCCGTGCGGGAGGTGCAGGGGGTGCCTGTGCCGGACCTGGTGGTGCCGGTCAGTCGAGGAGCCACGTGGGGGAGACGAGGAACCGGCGGGCGACCTCGACGGTGCCGGGCAGCTGCGCGGCGTGCAGGCCGTCGGGGAGCGCGTCCGCGCGGTGGTTGGTCGTCCAGCCGAGCATCGTCAGGCGGCGCAGCATCGACAGGGCGCTCGCGTGCCGCAGGTCGTCGGCGGTCAGGGGTGCGAGCTCGGTGTAGCCGTCGACCCAGGCGCGGGCCATCGCCGGGGCGTACGGCTCGTGCTCGACGAACGACAGGGCGGCGGCGTAGTCGTACAGGTAGTACCCGAACCCGCAGTCGTCGAAGTCGATCACCGTGAGGGTCTGCCCGTCGGTCATGATGTTCGACGGCCGCAGGTCGGCGTGGATCAGGCCCCACGTGCGCTCGTCGCGCGGCAGGTCGGCGAGCAGCGCGAACGCCCGTGCCTGCGCCGCGGCGAGCAGCGCGTGCTCCTCGGGGTCGGTGACGGCGTCCTCCCACCGGCCCCAGCGGCACGTCGGGCCGACCATGTCCTCGAGGGTCCACGTGAAACGGGTGAAGCCGAACGGCGGCGTCCACGTGCGCGCGTGCTGGTGGAAGGCCGCGCTCCACCGGCCGATCACGCGGTAGAACTGCGCCGGGTCGGGCAGGTCCTCGAGCACCTCGCCGGTGATGAACCGGGTGCTGACGCACGCCCAGCCGTTGCCGCGCGTGTCCTTGACCACCGCGGTGAAGGGGCCGCGGATGGTCGGGACGGGGGAGATCAGGCTGACCTCGTCGAGCTCGTGCAGCGCACCGAGCCAGGCCAGCTCGGACGCGATCGCCTCCGGCCCGCCGACGTACCCGGGCTGGCTGACCCGCACGACACCGACGGGGGTGCCGTCGAGGTCGAGCCGGAAGGTGGCGTTCTCGGAGACGGTGATGAGCGGCATGTCGACCCTGCCCGGCTCCAGGCCCCACGCCGCGCAGACGCCGCGGTGCAGCCAGTAGGGCGCTGGCGCGCCGCGCGACAGGGCCGCGAAGGCGGCGAGCGAGACGTCCTCGCTGGGTCGTTCCGTCGTGGTCTCGATGGTCATGGGGTCCTCGCTCGGGTCCGCCGGGATGGTGCGTGCGGGTGGGGGTCGAGACGAGGGGAGCGGGCGGCTCGGGGCGAGCGTCCCGCGCCGCGCCGGGCGACGACAAGACGTCGCCAGGGCACGAAACGGGGGTTTTACACGACGGTGGGCGTGTCACCGACCGTTTACGTGCCGCTGCCCGACAGTGACCAACCGTTTACCGACGGCCCTGGGCGGGGGCCTGCCGCCCGCGCAGGATGGTGGGCCTCACGAGGCGGAGCCGGGCGGCCCTGCGCGCGAGGAGACCGGCGCACGAGGAGAGGACGGCACGGTGGCGACACGCTCGACGATCATGGACACCAACAGCTTCCGCCCCGAGGAGGCGTCGGGGCTGAGCCCCGCCACGCTCGCGATGACGCGCCGGCGCGAGGAGCTCCTGGGCTCCGCGTACCGCCTGTTCTACCGGGACCCGGTGCACCTGGTCCGAGGCCAGGGCGCGCACCTGTACGACGCCGACGGGGCCGAGTACCTCGACGTCTACAACAACGTCGCGTCCGTCGGCCACGCCCACCCCCGGGTGGTCGAGGCCGTCGCGCGGCAGGCCGCCACCCTCAACACCCACACCCGCTACCTGCACTCCGCGGTCCTCGACTACGCCGCGGACCTGCTCTCGACGATGCCGGACGAGATCGGCCGGCTGATGATGCTGTGCACCGGGTCGGAGGCCAACGACCTCGCGGTGCGGGTGGCGCAGGCGTTCACCGGCCGGCGGGGCGTGATCATCAGCGCCGAGGCGTACCACGGCAACACCGCGATGGTGTCGCAGCTCTCGCCCGCCCTGGGCAGCGCGCAGCCGCTCGCCGACTGGGTGCGCCTGGTGCCCGAGCCCGACCCGCGGCACGCGGCGGCCGCCGGGATGCCGCTCGGGGAGTGGTTCGCCGCGCAGGTGCAGACCCAGGTCGACGACCTCGAAGCCGCGGGCCACGGCTGCGCGGCGCTGCTGGCCGACTCGATCTTCTCCTCCGACGGCGTCTACCCGGACCCCGCCGGCTACCTCGCGCCCGCGGTCGAGGCCGTGCGCCGCGCGGGCGGGGTCTTCATCGCGGACGAGGTGCAGCCGGGTTTCGGGCGCACCGGGCAGGCCTTCTGGGGGTTCGCCCGGCACGGCGTCGTCCCCGACCTGGTCACGACCGGAAAGCCGATGGGCAACGGGATCCCCGTCTCGGGCATGGCCGCCCGCCCCGAGGTGCTCGCCGCGTTCGCGGACCACCTGCCGTACTTCAACACCTTCGGCGGCAACCCGGTGTCGGTCGCGGCCGCGCAGGCCGTGCTCGACGTCCTCCGTGACGAGGACCTGCAGCTGCACGCCGACCGCGTCGGCACGGACCTGCTCGCCGGGCTGCGCGGGCTCGACCACGCGGCCGTCGGCGAGGTCCGCGGCGCAGGCCTCTACATCGGTCTGGAGGTCGTGGACCCGGCCGACGGCACCCCGTCCCGGCAGGTGGCTCTCGACGTCGTCGAGGAGCTGCGCGCACGCCGCGTCCTGACCTCCGTGTGCGGCGGCGGCGGCAACGTCCTCAAGCTGCGCCCACCGCTGGTGTTCGACGACGACGACGCGGCCCGCCTGCTCACCGAGCTCGACGGGGCGCTGCGCAGCGTCGCCGGGTGATCACCCACGACGGTGCGCAGCCCCCTCGCGCGGGGCGATGTCGGCGGACGAGGTCAGACCAGGCCCGTGAGGCCGACCAGGTCCGCGCTGCGCTGCCACAGCCCTTCGGCCAGTTCCGCGTCGCGGACCTGCGGGTTCACCTTGTCGGTGAGCTTGCGCTGGTCGTAGTAGCGGCCCGAGTGCCAGGTCGTGCCGGGTTCGCCCTCGATGAACCAGGCGAGGGTGGCGCCACCCTTCTCCGGGCTGATCAGGGTCAGGTTCAGCAGCGGCGTCCGATAGGTGAACCGCATGGCACTGGTGGTCTCCGCAGCGAAGTTCGTGCGGACGACCCCCGGGTGGAAGGCGACCGCGCTGATCCCCTCGTCGCGCAGCTTGGTGTGAAGGCTCACGGTGAACAGGACGTTCGCGAGCTTGGCGTCGCCGTACGCCTTGTTCGCGTTGAAGTCACGGCGGTTGTCGAGGTCGTCCAGGTCGATCTTGCCGAAGAACCGGTGACCGATGCTGGACGTGTTGATGATGCTCGCGCCTCCCTGCCGCAGCTGCGGCAGGAGCAGGCCGGTCAGCAGGAACGGTGCGAGGTGGTTGACCTGCAGGGTCTTCTCGAACCCGTCCACGGTGGGCGTCGGGTCGCCGAAGATCCCTCCCGCGTTGTTGGCGAGCACGTCGATGCCCCCGGGGCCGACCGCCGACGCGATCTGGGCGGCAACGGCCCTGACGTCGTCCAGCCGGGCGAAGTCGGCTACGAACACCTCGGCCCCGGTCTGGCGGGCGACCGCCTCGGCCTTCTCCCTGGACCTGCCGAGCAGGATCAGCCGGTGGCCCCGGTCGGCGAGGATCCGCGCCGCAGCGGCACCGATGCCGTCCGACGCCCCGGTGATGACGATGGTCTTCTGTGTCATGGCACTCCTCGAGCGATGGTCTGACGGGGACGACCTCACGCGTGCGCGACGACCGCCAGGACGAGCGTCACCAGGGCGATCAGCAGGACGACCACGTCGGCCGTCACACCGCTGCGCTGCTGCGCACCCCCCGCCCGGAGCCTGGTGACGATGGCGCCGGCCATGAGCAGGACGACGCCGCCCGCAGCGGCGACGCCGGCCAGGGGTACCCAGATCCCGAGCACGAGGGCGGCGACGACCACACCCTCGAACGCCCCGATGGCCCTCCACCGGCCGGGCGGGACGTGCAGGCTGTCACGGATGGCGTGGGAGGAGGCGGACCCGGCGATCTTGCCCCCTCCGGTCGTGAGCAGGAGCGCCGCGAGGAGCACGCTCAGGACGATGTGGGCGACAGCAGGCATGGGGGCTCCTCGCGGCGACGGCTGGGGATGGCGGGTCGTGCGGTGAGGTCAGTGACCGTTCGACTGGAGCGAGAGCTCCTTCCAGGACTCCCAGGTGGCGAGCCGGTCCTGGTAGATGCCGGGGACGATGAGCGTGGGCATCGTGCCGAAGAAGACGCGCAGCGGCGGCTCGGGAGCGTCGACGAGCGTGAGGATCGCGCGACCTGCGGCCTCGGGGTCGCCCGTCATCTCGGGCGGCGTCCGACGGGCACCTTCCGCCATCGCCTGACGGACGCCGTCGTACTGCGGCTGGGGGTCGGCGTGCACCGCGCTGGAGCCGGACCAGTCGGTCGCGAAGCCCCCGGGCTCGACGAGGGTGACCTTGATGCCGAAGGGGGCGACCTCCTGGGCGAGCGACTCGGAGAGCCCCTCGAGCGCCCACTTCGAGGCGTGGTAGCCGCCGAGGTTGGGGAACGCGGCGACGCCGCCGACGGTCGAGATCTGCACGATGTGGCCGCTTCCCTGCGCCCGCAGGATCGGCAGCACGGCCTGCGTGACGTGCAGGACCCCGAAGAGGTTGACCTCGAGCTGGTCGCGCAGCTGCTGGGCGGAGATCTCCTCCACGGTCCCGAAGAGGCCGTAGCCCGCGTTGTTGACGACGACGTCGAGGCGGCCGAAGCGCTCGTGCGCAGCCTGCACGGCCACGGTGACGGCCTCGGCGTCGGTCACGTCGAGCGTCAGCGGGAGCACCGCCTCGCCGTGCTCCTCCACGAGGTCGTCGAGCGCGCGGATGTCGCGGGCCGTGGCGGCGACGAGATCGCCGCGCCCGAGGGCCTGCCGGGCGAACTCCTTGCCGAACCCACGGCTGGCGCCGGTGATGAACCAGGTCTTCTGCATGGTCTGCTCCTCACGTCGAGATGTGCCATCACCATACGCCACTTCTGACACTGAGTGCCACAAGTGGCGCACTGGTAGGGTCGTCACATGTCGTCGCCCACCTCCGAGAGCCTGCGGGCCCGTACGCGTCGAGCCGTGCAGAACGAGCTCCTCGACGCCGCCCAGGAGCTCTTCGCCCGGGACGGCTACGAGCACGTGACGATCGAGCAGATCGCCGAGGCCGTGGGTGTCTCGCGACGGAGCTTCTTCCGCTACTTCCGCAGCAAGGAAGCCGTCGTCCTGGGCAAGTACGAGCGCCAGGGCGAGCAGTTCGCCGAGGCGCTCGACGCCCGGCCTGCGGACGAGCACCCCTGGGTGTCCCTGCGACGGGTGTTCGACGGTCCGGTCGCCTACATGTCCGACCCGGTCCTCGGCCCGCGGGCCGAGGAGATGCAACGGATCATCGACTCGTCCGAGACCCTGCGCGCAGGGTTCCTCGAGCGCATGCAGCGTGCGCAGGACGTGCTGGTGGATCGTCTGGTCGCGCGGGCGCAGGCCCGTCGGGAGGACGTCGGTCGCCTCGAGGTCGCCGCGCTCGTCGCCGCAGCTTTCGCTGCCATGACCGTCGCGCGCAGCCACGCCCAGCGGGCCGGCATCCCCTTGGACACCGCCGTGGACGACGCGATGGACGCCGTGGCCCGAGGCGCGGTCCCCGTCGGCGTGAGCTGACCGCCGCACCCCGAGAGCCGGGGTACCTCCGGGGTCCCCGACGCCCTACGGTGTCCGCCATGAGGGTGGCGCCGCACGAGCAGACCGTCGCCGCCGCGGCGACCCTGCGGGCGATGATGCGCCGCCAGGAGCTGCGCCCCGGCGACCGGCTCGGCGACGAGCGCAGCCTGGCCGCCGAGCTCGGCATCACCCGGTCCCGGCTCCGCGAGGCCCTCGAGCTGCTGCAGGCCGCGGGCCACGTGCGCCGGCGGCTCGGACGCGGGGGAGGGGTGTTCGCCTCCGACGGGCGGATCGAGCGGAACCTCAACACCATCGAGGGGCTGCCGGACATCACCCGCGTGCAGGGCGTGCGGCTCGTCACGACGGTGCTGCGGGTCGAGCTCGTGCGTGCCGGCCCCCTCGACCGCCGCCTGCTGCGGCTGCCCGCCGGTGCCTCCGTCTACCACCTGCAGCGCCTGCGCCGCACCGACGACGGCGCCGGTCTGAGCCTGGAGGACACCCGCGCCCCCGCGTCCCTGTTCCCCGAGCTGGACGCCCAGGACCTCACCCAGCTCTACCGCTGCTTCCGCGAGACCTACGGCGTGACCCCGGCCGTCTCCGACGAGAGCATCGAGGTCGCGTACGCCACCGCGGGCCAGGCCGAGCTGCTCGACGTCGACCCCGGCACCGCGCTGGTCCGCCTGTCGCGGCTCACGCTCGACGACCAGCAGCGCCCGGTCGAGATCGGCACCGAGCTGTTCGTCGCCGACCGCATGCGCTTCCACCTGCGCCGCTACGGCGTCGTCGGCAACCCCCACCGCCCCGGCTGACCAGCCCGGTCGCCCGCGACCGGGCTCCCGCTCACGCCTCAGACCCCCGAGCCGCGCACCAGGTCCCGTTCGCCGACCGTCGGGATGGTCGACAGGCCTCAGACCCCACCGCGGGCTCGTCGCCAGATGCCCTCGAAGTCCGCTGCATCGATGACAGCGACCGTGAACTGGGGATCGGCCGCGATCTCCTCCGGTCGCGGGATCGGTACCTGGCCGAGGCCGGTGGTCTCCGTCTCGTGCTGATCGTCAGCCCACGCCAGACGACCGTCGGCGAACTCGTCGACCTTGCGCACCTCCCAGCCGTCGACGATGTGCGACCACAGCACCACGGGGTCCTCGGCGTCATCGTGGTGCCAACGAACACGCTGGAAGTAGCCGGCAGTCACCGCCTGATCGTGGCACGTCGCAGGCACCACAGCACCGAACGGGCTCTGGCTCACGGGTCAGGGCCGTGAACCGTGAGCCAGAGCCCGCTCGGCGGCGGGGGACGCTGTGAGGGCGACCGGGAACCAGGGGACCGGGGCCGGGGCCTCGGCCGAGGGTCTGGTGAGCATCCAGCGGAGGACCGCGCTCGCCTCCGCGTGGCTCGGGAGCAGGCCGCGGCTGTTCGTGCAGGTCCCGAGGGCGGTGGCGACCTCGTCGGCGTACCCGTGGCAGTGCCACGAGTGCAGGTCGAACCAGTCGTCAGCCCCGACGACCTCCCAGCCCAGGACGCGCTGCGCCGGGCCGACCGGCTCCTGCCGACGGAGGACGGCCGGGACGCAGCACCGGCGGCAGCGCGGTGGGAGTGACGAGGACCCATCCGGCAGCGACGAGCGGCGGGGCGGGCACCCGCCCATCATGGCCGGGCGAGCCGCCAGGGTCCTCCGGATTGCTGGGTGGAGCCAAGGGGACTCGAACCCCTAACCCCCTGCTTGCAAAGCAGGTGCGCTACCAATTGCGCCATGGCCCCTGGTCGCGGCGCTCGCGCCGCGGGGAGGTCACTCGAAGGTGTCGGTGACCTCGGCCCACAGGTCCCGCTCGTCGCGGTCCTGCACGTACTTCTGCCAGGCGACATATCCGACGACCGCTGCCGCCGTCAGGAGAAGGAGCTTCTTCATCGTTCTCCCGTCATCGGGGTGGTACGGCATCACCGTGCTGCGTGGGCCTAACAGGACTTGAACCTGTGACCTCTTCCTTATCAGGGAAGCGCTCTAACCGTCTGAGCTATAGGCCCGCCGTGCGCCCACCGGTGACGGTCCACCCCGAGGGGCGGCGTCCGGCGTGCGCGACGGTCGAGGGTACCGCAGGGGGCGCCGTGGTCCCAAACCGCCGGCGCCCACCGCGACTCACTCGTCCGTCATGGTGACGTGCACGCCGCCGACCAGCGACGCCACGATGTTGTAGAGGAACGCGCCGATGGTGGCCAGCGCGGTCAGCAGGAACACGTCGATGACCGCGACGAGCGTCGCCGCCGAGATCGTCTTGCGGAACGAGACGTACTCGTTGATGTCGATCGGCGTCTCGGTGCCGGCGATCTGGCGGATGAGGCCGTCGATGTCGGCGAACACCCGCAGACCGTCGAGCGTGAACCACACGACGGCCGCCGCGACGACGATCATGATGCCGATCGCGACGGAGAGCAGGAACGCGAGCTTCATGACCGACCACGGGTCGACGCGCGAGATCGCGAGCCGCACGCGTCGCGGGGCGCCGACGGCCGGCGTGCGACCGGTGGCGGGACGGACCGACGAGGTGGCACCGGTGGTCGGACGCGGGGCGGCGGCGCGCTCCTGCGTCGACGTCGGGGAGGCCGACGTGGCAGTCATCTGGGCGTCCTCGGTCCGGGGGCGTGTCACCGAAGCGTACGCCCGGCTGAGGCTCGCACCGGTGGAACTCGCCGCCTTCTTCAGCCACTCCGTCGTCCCGTCGACGGCGGTGACCAGCGGAGAGGGCTCGTCGGCTCGCGGAGCGGGGCCGCCCGTGCCCGCAGAGCCGGCGGGGAGCGGGTCCTCGACCGTGCCGATGACGCGACGGTCCTCGCCCGACGACCCCGTGGGGGTGGACGTCGTCGTCGAGGTGCCGCCCGACGAGCCGCCGGTGCTGCGTCCCGTCGTCGACGTCCGCGCCGTGTACGTCGGAGGCGTCGAGGAGCCCGACGACCACGCCCCGTCGTCGGACTTCTCCGAGGCCGCGGGACGCTCGGCGTCCTTCACGGTCTCGGTGCCCGTCGAGCCTCCGGGACGCGCCCCGGACCCACCCGCAGGCGGGGTCGGCCGCTTGCGCGGGGGGATCGAAGGGGGGGTCTCGCTCATGCGTCCTCCGCGGTTCGGTGGCCGGTGTCGTCGGTCACCGCTCCGGTCGGGGTGGTCGACGTGTCGGGGACGTCGGCTCCGTCGGTGTTCTGACCGTTCTCGCCCACGGTACCGGCATCGTCGCCCAGGTGTCGCTCACTGTTGCGGGCAACCGCGATGATCCTGTCGCCGTTGTCGGGCTTGGCGAAGATGACGCCCTGGGTGGTGCGCCCCGTGGCCTTCACCTCGGCCGTCGCGGAGCGCACGATCTTGCCGCGCTCCATGATGACGAGCACCTCGTCGTCCAGGTCCGTGACCAGGGCGCCGACCAGGTCGCCGTTCGCCTCGGGCAGGTTGGCGACCTTGATGCCCAGGCCGCCGCGGCCCTGCTGGCGGTAGTTCTCCACCGTCAGCGCGGTGCGCTTGGCGATGCCGCCCTCGGTGACCGTGAACAGGTATGCGTCCTCGCGCACGACGTCCATGGCCAGCAGGTCGTCGTCGCCACGGAACTTCATGCCGGTGACGCCGCTGGTGGCACGGCCCATCGGGCGCAGGGAGTCGTCCGAGGCGGTGAAGCGCAGCGACTGCCCCTGGCGCGAGACCAGCATGACGTCCTGGTCGGAGTCCACGAGACGGGCCGAGACGAGCTCGTCGGGCCGACCCTCCTCGTCCTCGCGCAGGTTGATCGCGATGACGCCCCCCGACCGGTTGGAGTCGTACTCGCTCAGACGCGTCTTCTTCACCAGCCCGCGGCGGGTCGCGAGCACGAGGTGCTCGGCCTGCTCGTAGTCGCGCAGGTCCAGCACCTGGGCGATCTGCTCGCCCGGCTGGAACGCCAGCAGGTTCGCCACGTGCTGGCCCTTGGCGTCGCGGCCGCCCTCCGGCAGCTCGTAGCCCTTGGCCCGGTACACGCGCCCGAGGTTGGTGAAGAACAGCAGCCAGTGGTGCGTGGTGGTGACGAAGAAGTGGTCGACGATGTCGTCCTCGCGCAGCTGGGCGCCGCGCACCCCCTTGCCGCCGCGGCGCTGGGCCCGGTAGGCGTCGACCCGCGTGCGCTTGGCGTAACCGCCGCGCGTGATCGTGACGACGACCTCCTCCTCGGCGATGAGGTCCTCGACGTTCACCTCGCCGTCGAACGGCAGGATGTGCGTGCGGCGCTCGTCGCCGAACTTGTCGACGACCGTCGCGAGCTCCTCGCTGACGATCTGGCGCTGGCGCTCCGGCGACTCGAGGATCGCGTTGAGCGCGACGATCCGGGCCTCGAGCTCGGCGTGCCGCTGCATGATCTCCTGCCGCTGCAGCGCGGCCAGGCGGCGCAGCTGCAGGTTGAGGATCGCCTGGGCCTGCTGCTCGTCGATCTCCAGCAGGTCCATCAGCCCGTTGCGCGCCGTCTCCGCGTCGGGGGAGCGGCGGATGAGGGCGATGACCTCGTCCAGCGCGTCCAGCGCCTTGAGGTAGCCGCGGTAGATGTGGATCTCTTCCTCGGCGCGACGCAGGCGGAACCGCGTCCGACGCTGGATGACCTCGATCTGGTGCGCCGTCCAGTGCCGCACGAACGCGTCGATGCTCAGCGTGCGCGGCACGCCGTCGACCAGGGCGAGCATGTTCGCGCCGAACGTGTCCTGCAGCTGCGTGTGCTTGTACAGGTTGTTGAGCACGACCTTGGCGACCGCGTCGCGCTTGAGCACGATGACCAGGCGCTGGCCCGTGCGGCCCGACGTCTCGTCGCGGATGTCGGCGATGCCCTGCACCTTGGCGTCGCGGACCAGGTCGGCGATCTTCTTCGCCAGCGAGTCCGGGTTCACCTGGTACGGCAGCTCGGTGACGACCAGGCACTGGCGGTTCTGGATCTCCTCGACCTCGACCACGGCACGCATCGTGATCGAGCCGCGGCCCGTGCGGTACGCGTCCTCGATGCCGCGCCGGCCCAGGATCGTCGCCGCCGTGGGGAAGTCGGGGCCCTTGATCCGCTCCAGGAGCGCCTCGAGCAGCTCCTCGCGGGACGCCTCGGGGTGGTCCAGGTGCCACTGCACGCCCGCGGCGACCTCGCGCAGGTTGTGCGGCGGGATGTTGGTCGCCATGCCGACCGCGATGCCGGCAGAGCCGTTGACCAGCAGGTTCGGGAACCGCGAGGGCAGGACGACGGGCTCCTGGGTGTGCCCGTCGTAGTTGTCCTGGAAGTCGACGGAGTCCTCGTCGATGTCGCGGACCATCTCCATGGCCAGCGGCGCCATCTTGCACTCGGTGTACCGCGGGGCGGCCGCCGGGTCGTCGCCGGGGGAGCCGAAGTTGCCCTGGCCCCACACCAGCGGGTAGCGCATCGACCAGTCCTGCACGAGGCGGACCAGGGCGTCGTAGATCGCCGTGTCGCCGTGCGGGTGGTACTTGCCCATGACGTCGCCGACGACGCGCGAGCACTTGGAGAACTGACGGTCGGGCCGGTAGCCGCCGTCGTACATGGCGTACAGCACGCGCCGGTGGACGGGCTTGAGGCCGTCACGCACGTCGGGCAGGGCGCGGCCCACGATCACGGCCATCGCGTAGTCCAGGTACGACCGCTGCATCTCCAGCTGCAGGTCGATCTGGTCGATGCGGCCGTGCTCGATCTCGCCGGGTGTCTCGGTCACGTGCGGGTCACTCCACTCACCAGGTCCGTCAGTTGCGCGTCGTGCGCGCCGGCCGGGGCCGGCGGCGTGCGTCAGATGTCGAGGAAGCGCACGTCCTTGGCGTTGCGCTGGATGAACGCCCGGCGGGACTCCACGTCCTCACCCATGAGCACCGAGAAGATCTCGTCGGCGGCCGCGGCCTCGTCGAGCGTCACCTGCAGCAGCGTGCGGTGCTCGGGGGCCATGGTGGTCTCCCAGAGCTCCGTGTAGTCCATCTCGCCCAGACCCTTGTACCGCTGGATCGCGTTCTCCTTGGGGAGCCGCTTGCCGTTGGCCCGGCCCTCGGTGACGAACGCGTCGCGCTCACGGTCCGAGTACACGTAGTCGTGGTCCGCGTTGGTCCACTTGATGCGGTACAGCGGCGGCTGCGCCATGTACACGTGGCCGTGGGTGATGAGCTCGGGCATGTACCGGAACAGCAGCGTGAGCAGCAGCGTGCGGATGTGCTGGCCGTCGACGTCGGCGTCGGCCATCAGCACGATCTTGTGGTAACGCAGCTTCGAGATGTCGAAGTCCTCGCCGATGCCCGTCCCGAAGGCCGTGATCAGCGCCTGGACCTCCTGGTTGCCGAGCGCGCGGTCCAGCCGCGCACGCTCGACGTTGAGGATCTTGCCGCGGATGGGCAGGATCGCCTGCGTGCGCGGGTTGCGCCCGCGCACGGCCGAGCCGCCGGCCGAGTCGCCCTCGACGATGAAGACCTCGCACTCGGCCGGGTTGTTGGACTGGCAGTCCTTGAGCTTCCCCGGCATCGAGTGCGACTCGAGCAGGCCCTTGCGACGGGTGGCCTCGCGCGCCTTGCGGGCGGCCAGGCGCGCGGCGGCCGCCTGCATGGACTTGCGGATGACGTCCTTGGCCTCGGACGGGTGCGAGTCCAGCCAGTCGCCGAGCTGCTCGTGCACCACGCGCTGCACGTACGTCTTGGCCTCGGTGTTGCCCAGCTTCGTCTTCGTCTGGCCCTCGAACTGCGGCTCGCCGAGCTTGACCGAGATCACCGCGGTCAGCCCCTCACGGATGTCGTCGCCCGTGAGGTTCTCGTCCTTGTCCTTGAGGATCCCCTTGTCGCGCCCGTAGCGGTTGATGAGCGCCGTCATCGCCGCACGGAATCCCTCCTCGTGCGTGCCGCCCTCGGTCGTCGAGATCGTGTTGGCGAAGGTGTGCACGGACTCGGAGTACGCGGTGGTCCACTGCAGCGCGATCTCGACGGCGATGCGCCGGGACGGGTCCTCGGCCTCGAAGTCGATCACGTCCGGGTGCACGAGCTCGACCTTCTTGGCCGCCACGAGGTGCTTGACGTAGTCGACGAGGCCCCCGTCGTACTTGTAGGTGATCGTGCGTGCGGCCGAGCTCGCCGTCGCGTCCGTGCCGGCGACCTCGTCCTCGGTCCCGGTGTGCTGCGGGCGCTCGTCGGTGAGCGAGATCTTCAGGCCCTTGTTGAGGAACGCGTACTGCTGGAAGCGCGAGCGCAGCGTCTCGAAGTCGTACTCGACGGTCTCGAAGATCGTGGGGTCGGCCCAGAAGGTCTGCGACGTCCCCGTCTCGTCGGTCGCCGCGCCCTTCTGCAGCTCGCCGACCGGCTTGCCGCCGTCAGCGAAGTCCTGCTGCCAGAGGAAGCCGTCCCGCTTGACGCGCGTCTCGACCCGGCGCGACAGCGCGTTGACGACCGAGATGCCGACGCCGTGCAGGCCGCCCGAGACCGCGTAGCCGGCGCCGCCGAACTTGCCGCCCGCGTGCAGGATCGTCATGACGACCTCGACCGTGGGTCGCCCCTCGGTCGGGTGCACCGCCACGGGGATGCCGCGCCCGTTGTCCGTCACGCGGACGCCGCCGTCGGCGAGCAGCGTGACCTCGATCGTGTCGCAGTAGCCGGCCAGCGCCTCGTCGACCGAGTTGTCGACGACCTCGTAGACGAGGTGGTGCAGGCCGCGCTCACCGGTCGAGCCGATGTACATGCCCGGACGCTTGCGGACGGCCTCGAGGCCCTCGAGGACGGTGATGGCGCTGGCGTCGTACGCGCCCGGCGCGGGAGAGCTGCTCGAGCCTGCGGCCGGGGCGGCGACCTCGGCGTTCCCCTCGTCCGAGTCCTGCGGTTCGCGAGAGGTGCTCTGGTCGGCCACGGGCGACGCTTCTCCTCGGTGCTGGGCGCGCGCGGGGCGCGTCGTGAGCGGCTGCGCGCCGCCGGGAGACCGGATCACCCCATGAGGCTGGAGTTCTCGTCTCTCACGGGCCCGCAGACGCCTGGAATGACCTCCCCAGTCTACCCGGTCACCACCTCGCGCACCGTTTCCCTCGCCGTGGCCTGTGCGCGGGCCGTCAGCCCCACGTGTCGCGCGGGCCCCGGCCCTGCACCCGGCGTGGGCCGCGACCGAACCCCGGTGTGCTCGGCCCGAGCACCTTGACCTCGAGCACCGTGTCCTCGCCGAACGCCTCGGAGAACCGGGCGAGCATGGTCGGGCTGTACATCCGGACGGTCGCGGCCCAGGTCGTGGAGTCCGCGCGCAGCGTCAGCAGCCCCTGCTCCAGGGAGACGAACTCGCAGTGCTCGGCCACGTCGCGACCCACGAGCTCGCGCCACCGGTGCTGCACCTCCCCGACGACCAGGCCCGGCTCCCACCCCAGGTCACGGGCCAGGGACTGCGCCGTGGCCCCCAGCAGCTGCGGGTCGCGGGCACCGGGTCGCGCACCGCTGGACACCGCCGGCGTCGCGCGGCCGCGGGGTGCTGCCCCGGGGTACAGCCCGCGGGCGCGGGCGGCGGCCTTCGCCCGTGCGAGGGCCGCACGGGCGACCTGCTCGGGCGGCGTCAGGTCGACCAGCTCGCCCACGGGCACGCCGTCGGGCACCACGGGCGGGCGGGGGATCAGCGCGCCCGACGGGTCCTCGTCCTGCGGGTCCGGCCCGCGCCGGCCCGGGCGGCCGTCAGAGGACACGGGTGACCTCGCCGCCCATGACGTCGACGCGTGCGCCGGCCAGGGGCTCGGGCACGTCCTGCGGCACGGCGGCCGTCACCAGCACCTGCCCGGCCGTCGAGACCAGCTCGGCGAGGCGGGTGCGGCGGCGCGTGTCGAGCTCGGCGAAGACGTCGTCCAGCACGAGCACCGGCTCGCCGTCCGGGCCCCAGTCGGCGGACCACGCGTCGGTCTCCTCGACGCCGTGCGTGAGCAGCCCGTAGGAGCCGAGGCGCAGCGCCAGCGCCACCGACCAGGACTCGCCGTGGCTCGCGTACCCCTTGGCGGGCAGCTCGCCCAGGCTCAGGACGAGGTCGTCACGGTGCGGGCCCACGAGGCACACGCCCCGCTCGATCTCCTTGCTGCGCAGCCGCCCCATCGCCTCGAGCAGCTGGGCCTCGACGAGCGGGGCGGGCGCCGGCTCGGCGGCCGCCCCCGGGTCGAGGTCGAGGGCCGCCTCCAGCGACGTGCGGTAGACCAGCCCGAGCTCGCTCTGCCCCGAGCTGACCTGGCGGTAGGCGTCCGTCGCGCGGGGTCGCAGCGCGGCGACGAGCGCGCGACGCGCGACGACGAGCTGGGCGCCGACCTGCGCGAGCTTGGCGTCCCAGACGTCGAGCGTGCGCAGGTCGGACCCGCTGCGCGAGCCGCGGACGGCGGCCCCGGCGCTCTTGAGCAGCGCGGACCGCTGCCGCAGGACCCGGTCGTGGTCGCCGATCACCCCGGCGATCCGCGGGGTCAGCTGGACCAGCAGGTCGTCGAGGAACCGCCGGCGGCCGTCCGGGTCGCCCTTGACGAGCGCGAGGTCCTCGGGCGCGAAGAGCACGGTGCGCAGAATGCCGAGGACGTCGCGCGCGCGCCCTGGCGAGCCGCCGTTGACACGCGCGCGGTTGGCCTTGCCCGGGGTCACCTCCACCTCGACGAGCGTGCTCCGCGCCTCGCGCACGACCTTCGCGCGCACGACCGCCCGGCTCGCGCCGTGCCGCACGAGCGCCGCGTCGCTGGGCACGCGGTGGCTGCCCAGCGTCGCGACGTACCCGACGGCCTCGACGAGGTTCGTCTTGCCCTGCCCGTTCGGGCCGACCAGCGCGGTGATCCCCGGCTCGAGCGGCAGCTCGACCTGGTGGTACGACCGGAAGTCGGTGAGCGAGAGGTGGGCGACGTGCACGGGCGGCTCAGGCCTCCGAGGTCGGCGGCGCCGTGGGCGTGACCGTGTCGGCGCCCGCGGCGCGCACCGCGTGCCCGCCGAACTGCTGGCGCAGCGCCGCGACGGCCTTCATCGCGGGGGACTCGCCCTGGCGCGACGAGAACCGGGCGAAGAGCGACGCGGCGATGACCGGCGCGGGCACGGCGAGCTCGATGGCCTCGTCGACCGTCCAGCGGCCCTCGCCGGAGTCCTCGACCCAGTCGTCGATCTCCGTGAACGCCGGGTCCTGCTCCAGGGCCTGGACGAGCAGGTCGAGCAGCCAGGAGCGCACGACGGTGCCCTTGCTCCAGGCCCGCATCGTCGCCTGCACGTCCGTCACGAGGTCCTTGGCCGCGAGCAGCTCGTAGCCCTCCGCGTAGGCCTGCATGAGCCCGTACTCGATGCCGTTGTGCACCATCTTGGCGTAGTGCCCGGCACCCACCGGGCCCGCGTGCACGAAGCCGTCGGCGCGCTCGCCCTCGGGCCGCAGGGCGTCGAACACGGGCATCGCGCGGGCCACGTCGTCGGCCGCTCCGCCGACCATGAGGCCGTACCCGTTCTCCAGGCCCCAGACGCCGCCGGAGACCCCGGCGTCGACGAAGCCGACGCCGTGCTCGGCGAGCAGCGCCGCGTGGCCCGCGTCGTCCTGGTAGTAGGAGTTGCCGCCGTCGATGACCAGGTCACCGGGGGCGAGAAGGCCGGCGAGGTCGGTGACTACCGCGTCAGTCACCGCTCCGGCGGGCACCATGACCCACACGACACGCTCGCCCTGGGGCAGGGCCTGCACGAGCGCCTCGAGCGTCGGCACGTCCGTGACGTCGGGGTTCCGGTCGAACCCGGTCACCTCGATCCCGGCGCGGCGCATCCGCTCGCGCATGTTCGCGCCCATCTTGCCCAGGCCGACCAGTCCGATGTGCATGCTTCGCCCTCTCGTCGTGCGCGGTTCCGCCGGTCGTGCGCCGTCGCACCGTGCACCACTGTGCCGCAGCCCGGGGGCGGTCGCCCGGGCGGCGAGGACTCCTCGTGCCGGCCCCGACGGACGGGGCCCGGCCTCAGCTCGCGAAGCGGATCGGGACCAGCAGGTAGCGGTAGTCCTTGAGGTCGTCGCCCTCGAGCGACTCCTGCCCCGTGAACTCCACCGGCTTGTTCGGGTGCGTGAACGACAGCCGGACGAAGGTCGTGTCCAGCGCGCCGAGCCCGTCGAGCAGGAACTGCGGGTTGAACGCCACGGAGATGTCCTCGCCGACGAGCGTCGACTCGAGCGCCTCGGACGCCTGCGCGTCGTCGCCCTGACCCGCGTCGAGCACCAGCTGCCCCTCGGCGAACGACAGGCGGATGGGCGTGTTGCGCTCCGCGACGAGAGCGACACGCTTGGCGGCCTCGGCGAGCTGCTGGCGGTGCACGATCGCGTGGATGGGCGTCTCGTCGGGGAAGAGGCGTCGCACGGCCGGGTAGTCGCCGTCGACGAGCAGGCTCGTGCTCTGCCGGCCGCCTGCCTCGAACCCGATGAGGTCGACGCCGCCGCCGGTGGACAGCGCCACCGACACCGAGCCGGCGCCGCCGAGCGACTTCGCCGCGTCGGACAGCGTGCGCGCACGGACCAGGGCCACGGCGGACAGGTCGGGGGTCGCGGGCTTCCAGGTCATCTCGCGCAGCGCGAGCCGGTACCGGTCCGTGGCGAGCAGCGTGACCTTCTCGCCCTCGATCTCCACGCGGACACCGGTGAGCAGCGGCAGGGTGTCGTCACGGCTCGCGGCGACCGAGACCTGCGCGACCGCGTGGGTCAGGTGCTCGCCGTCCACGGTGCCGGTGACGGGGGGCATCACGGGGAGCGCGGGGTAGTCCTCGACGGGCATGGTCAGCAGCGTGAAGCGGCTCGCCCCGCACGTGACCTGGACCTTGGTGCCGTCGAGGACCACGTCGACCGGCTTGGCCGGCAGCGCACGGGAGATCTCGGCCAGCAGACGCCCGGAGACCAGGACCGTGCCGGGCTCGCTGACGTCGGCAGGGAGCTGCGCACGCGCCGAGACCTCGTAGTCGAAGCTCGAGAGCTGGATGGTCCCCGTCGTGTCCGCCTCGATGCGGACACCGGCCAGCACCGGGACGGGCGGCCGTGTGGGGAGGCTGCGTGCGGTCCACGTGACGGCGTCGGCGAGCACGTCACGATCGACCCGGAACCTCATGCGTCACCCCTCGTCGTCGTCGCCCGTGCGGGGCACCGTCCCACCGCTCACCAGGCTCCTGCGAAGACTACGCGACGTCCTCTGCCCTGCAGCGCAGGTGGTCGGCACCGGCCTGCGCGTCGTCGGTCGCCGGCCCAACGTCGGTGGTCTGCCCCCTTCATCTCTCTGTCCCGTCATCGTCATAGGGGTTGTGAATCCTGTGGATCACGGGTCTTGGTGCAGGTCAGGGCCACTTTCGCTTGTGGAGCCCGCCTGTGGGTGACGAGGGGTCTGCTGGGGACGCCTGGGGACGGCGCGGAGTTCGTCCCCAACCGTCCCCAGATCGGCCCTGTGCCCTCCACAGGAACGGAGGGGGTCATCCACCGCCGTCCACAGGTCTGTGCACAGGTGTGAGTAGTCATCCCATGCCCGATTTCTGCTGGTGGCGCGTTCCTCCTGCGGACACCCGATGTTCTCGCGGGGAGGGGGTGCCGGCGTCCGCCCGCACCCGGGGGACCGGCTGGAGGGGCGCTGACGCGACGACGTCGTCGCAGGTCAGGCCCGGGGGCAGCCGGGGACGACGAAGCGCAGGATCGCGCAGGGAGCACGATCCCGGGGTGTGACCTTCGTCCCCAGGCCGTGGGGAAACCTGTGGATAAACACCCGCTCGCGGTGGACGACGGGTGAGGGCACGGAGGCGGCGGATCAGCCGCGGTGCTGCTGCTTGATCCGGTTCGTGAGCTCCGTGACCTGGTTGTAGATCGACCGTCGCTCGGCCATCAGCTCGCGGATCTTGCGGTTCGCGTGCATGACCGTGGTGTGGTCGCGGCCGCCGAACGCCTGCCCGATCTTGGGCAGCGAGAGGTCGGTCAGCTCGCGGCACAGGTACATCGCGATCTGCCGCGCGGTCACCAGGACGCGGGAGCGGCTCGACCCGCACAGGTCCTCGATGCTCAGACCGAAGTAGGCGGCGGTCTGCCCGATCACCGTCGTCGCGGTGATCTCCTGCGTCTGGTCGTCGGTGATCAGGTCCTTGAGGACGATCTCCGCCAGCGTGACGTCGACCTGCTGACGGTTGAGGTTCGCGAACGCGGTGACCCGGATGAGCGCACCCTCGAGCTCACGGATGTTGGTCGAGATCTTCGACGCGATGTACTCCAGCACGTCGTGCGGGGCCTGCAGGCGCTCGCTCGCCGCCTTCTTGCGCAGGATCGCGATGCGGGTCTCGAGGTCCGGCGGCTGGACGTCGGTGATCAGGCCCCACTCGAAGCGCGACCGCATCCGGTCCTCGAAGCCGTTCAGCTGCTTCGGCGGCACGTCGGAGGTGATCACGACCTGCTTGTTGGCGTTGTGCAGCGTGTTGAAGGTGTGGAAGAACTCCTCCATCGTCTGTTCCTTGCCCTGCAGGAACTGGATGTCGTCGATGAGGAGGACGTCCACCTCGCGGTACCGGCGCTGGAAGGCGCCCGCCCGTCCCTCGGAGATGGAGTTGATGAAGTCGTTGGTGAACTCCTCGGAGTTCACGTACCGCACGCGCACGGCCGGGTAGAGGTTCTGCGCGTAGTGGCCGATCGCGTGCAGCAGGTGCGTCTTGCCCAGCCCGGAGTCCCCGTAGATGAACAGCGGGTTGTAGGCCTTGGCCGGGGCCTCGGCCACCGCGACCGCCGCCGCGTGGGCGAAGCGGTTCGAGGATCCGATGACGAAGGTCTCGAAGAGGTACTTCGGGTTGAGCCGTGCCGGCTCGGCGGTCGCGGTGCGCCGCGCCGGGCTGAGGTCCTCGACGGCGCGCAGCGTCGCGCGGTCGCCCGGCAGGGGCCCGCGCCCGTCGTGACGGTCGTCGTCGTCGAACGCGTCGTCGCGCCCGTGCAGCGGCCGGGGCTGGCCGGCGTGCTGCTGGGGGAGGTGCGGCTGACCGTTGCGGCCGTCGTGAGAGCCGTCGTGCCCGTCGTGGCCCAGCCGGACCGGGGCCCCGCGCTCGGACGTGAGCGCGTCGGACGCGCGGACCGGTGGAGCGGGGACGACCCGCAGCGCCGGCGGGACGTCGCTGGCGATCTCAGGGTCGACGGTGATCGCGAACCGGGCCTCGCGGTCGAGCGCCTGGCTGAGCGCCCCGGTGACCTCGTCGCGCACGCGCGTCTCGAGGTACTCCTTCGTCAGGTCGTTGCCGACCGCGAGGATCATGGTGCCGTCGAGGATGCCCAGCGGGTGGGCGAGACGGACGAACGCGAGCTGGCGCGGCGTGATGTCCGGGCTCGCCTCGAGGGTCTGCACGACGTGCCCCCACACGCGGGCGGGTTCTTCGTCCTGTGACACGTCCTACCTCGGGGTGCTCGTCCAGCGGGCTGCGAGTGTGGCACCGCCCGGCGTTGTCCACAAAGTTGTCCACACCTGTGCGTTCGCCGACGAGCGCCGTTCCGGGCTGCTGCGGAGGCGCTCCGGACCGGCGGTCGGCCGGTGGCCGGCTCCGCACCGCCGACCGGTCGGGCGCCGCCCAGGGTGGCACGTCGTGCGCGGACCGCGCGAGCCCCCGGGGTGACGAGGACCGATGCTAGACCCCGCGGAGTGGGTGAAGAAGCCCGCGCACGGGTGAGTCAGCCCGGACGTCCGGGCAGGTCGTGGTGCCGTGCACGGTGGGGGAGCGCCGCAGGTCGTCCGACCGTCGACTCGGTCACACCGCCTGCGTTTGACCGGCCGCCGAAGGCTCGCGTAACGTGGCCCAGCCTCATGACGGCTCCTCTCGGCGCGCCCAGACGCCAGCCCGTGCCTCGGCAACGGGTTCCCGGAGCGGTCGACCGGCACATGGACCTGGTCGCGCACCCCTGGGCGGCCGTACCGAGACCTTGGAGACCGTCGTGACCAAGCGCACCTTCCAGCCGAACAACCGGCGCCGCGCCAAGACCCACGGCTTCCGCCTGCGCATGCGCACGCGAGCCGGCCGCGCCATCCTCGCGGCGCGCCGCCGCAAGGGGCGCGCCGAGCTCTCGGCCTGACACCCCGCCCGGTGCTCCCCGCAGCGCACCGGATGCGCCGGTCTGCCGACTTCGAGCAGACGGTGCGTCGCGGGGCGCGCGCCGGACGCGACACCCTCGTCGTGCACCTCACGACCACGACCGACCCCGGCCCGCCGGTGGTCGGTCTTGTCGTGTCCAAGGCCGTCGGCAACGCCGTCGTCCGCAACCGCGTGAAGCGCCGGCTGCGGGCACTCGTCCGGCCGCGTCTGGACGCGCTCGGCGCCGGAACACTCGTGGTCGTCCGTGCCCAGAGCGCAGCGTCGGTCGCGACCTCGGACCAGCTGGCACGTGATCTCGACGGCGGGATCGCGCGGGCGCGCGATCGCGCCACGCGGCGCGGCACGGGGCACGGTCGCTGACGTGACGGGGATGACCGGGCGCCGGGCGCTGGCCGTGGTGCGACGACTCCCCGCGGTGGTCCTGCTCGCGCTGCTCCGGGTCTACCAGGTCGTGGTGTCGCCGATGACGCCGCCGACCTGCCGCTTCTACCCCTCCTGCTCGCAGTACGCGGTCGTCGCCGTCCAGCGGCACGGCGCGCTGCGGGGCACGTGGCTGGCGACCCGCCGGCTGCTGCGCTGCCACCCCTGGAACCCCGGCGGCGTCGACGACGTTCCACCGGCGCGCCCTGCGCACCGCCACCACGACGCGGCCACGCCCGCTCACTGAGCTCCGAGGAGCCTTCTTCATGGACTGGATGGACGGCCTGCTGTTCCCGATCATGGCGGTGGTCGCCTGGATCATGGTGCAGTTCCACGACCTGCTCAGCGCCGCCGGCCTCGACCCCGCGGGCGGTGCCGCCTGGGCGCTGTCGATCGTCGGGCTCGTCATCGTGATCCGGATCCTGCTGATCCCGCTCTTCTTCAAGCAGATCAAGGCCTCGCGCGGGATGCAGCTCATCCAGCCCGAGATGCAGGCGCTGCAGAAGAAGTACAAGGGACGCACCGACCCGGCGTCCCGCGAGGCGCAGAGCCGCGAGATGATGGAGCTCTACCGCAAGCACGGCACGAACCCGTTCGCGTCCTGCCTGCCGCTGCTGCTGCAGTCCCCGATCTTCTTCGCCCTGTTCCGCGTGCTCTACGAGCTCCCGCGGCTGGCAGAGGGCACCTACCCGCGGGCCGACGCGATCGGACCGATGACGCAGGAGCTGGCGGCCCAGGCCGAGCAGGCGACGATCTTCGGAGCGCCTCTGGCCGGCACCTTCATGCAGGCGAACGGTGTCTGGCAGATCCAGCTGGTCACGGTGGTCCTCATCATCGCGATGTCGGCGACCACGTTCCTCACGCAGCGCCAGCTCACGATGAAGAACATGCCGCCTGCCGCGCTGGAGGGGCCCATGGCCCAGCAGCAGAAGGTGCTGCTCTACGTGCTGCCGCTGATCTTCGCGTTCTCTGGCGTGAACTTCCCGATCGGCGTGCTCATCTACTGGACCACCACCAACCTGTGGTCGATGGGCCAGCAGTTCTACACGATCCGGCGCATGCCGGCGCCGGGCTCCGCTGCCGAGGCGGCGCTCAAGGCCCGCAAGGCCCGCAAGGCCGCCTCCCGCGGCGAGACCCCCGAGACGGTCGAGGGCACGACCACTGCGGTGATCGAGGAGCGGCCCCGCAGCGGTCAGCGGCAGCAGCCGAAGCGCAAGGATCGTGCCAAGGGACGACCGCAGACCGGCGCCGGGCAGGCCTCCGGCACGGAGACGAACGGCAGCGACGACGCGGGACCGACCGCGGGCGACGACGGCACCACGCCCACCGGAGGGCGTTGACGTGACGACGGACCAGAGCGCGCAGGCGCGACGAAACGGAGATGAGATGGGTGCGACGCAGCCTGAGGTGGCCGCAGACGTGAAGCGCCTCGAGGAGGAGGGCGAGATCGCCGCCGACTACCTCGAGGAGCTCCTGGACATCGTCGACGTGGACGGTGACATCGAGATCGACGTGGAGCACGGTCGGGCCGCCGTCGAGATCGTCTCGGAGGAGTCGGAGGACCGCAGCCTGCGCCGTCTCGTGGGCCCGCACGGCGAGGTGCTGGACGCTCTCCAGGAGCTGACGCGTCTCGCGGTCCAGGCGCGGACGGGCGAGCGCAGCCGTCTGATGCTCGACGTCGCGGGCCACCGCGCCGCGCGGCGGACCGAGCTCGTCGCGATCGCGGAGGAGGCGATCGGCCGCGTGCGCTCCGACGGTGCCCCCGTGGCGCTGCGTCCGATGAACCCGTTCGAGCGCAAGGTCGTCCACGACACGGTGGCAGCCGCGGGCCTGGTCAGCGACTCGGACGGCGTCGAGCCTGATCGTCACGTGGTGATCCACCCGGCCTGATCGCGCACCTGAGGCTCGACGGAGGCGGGCGACCCCAGAGGGTCGCCCGCCTCCGTCGTCCATGGGGTCGGTCCGCGCCGTGGTCACTTCTCGACGCCGTTTCACGTGAAACCGTGGTCGTCGTTGCCTCGTCCGGACGCTTCGGGAGCGACACGACCCACTCGGGCTGCGGGGCAGCGCCCCGAAGCGATGCGTTCGACGCGGCCCGGGCGAGCCCGTCTCGACATGCGCAGCGCTGGGCGCGGTCCTGCTCGCGCCCGGGGACCGCGGGCGCCTGTGCGGGCTGGCCCATGTTTCACGTGCAACGGTCATCTGCCTCCTCGGAGGCCACCAGACGCCGCGGAGATCGGACCATTCGCCCACCTGCGGTTCTTCGCGCGCGTGGCGCCGGGTCCGGAGTGCGACGCGCGGTACCGTGGGCGGACGCCGAGCGGCGTCTGTCGCCCCTGGCAGAGGCGTGCGACTGCAGCGGTGTTTCACGTGGAACCGAGGAGGATGCGTGGTCGAGGCGTCGACGAACGGCGGGATCGACGACGTCGAGGTCGATCCGTGGATCGGCGACCCGCGCCTCGAGGCCTTCTTCGGAGCGGCCTGGGCAGCCGTCGACGGCTTTCACCGGATGCTGGCCACCGAGGGGGAGCTGCGTGGACTGATCGGGCCTCGTGAGGTGTCACGGCTGTGGGAGCGGCACCTGCTCAACTCCGCGGCCGTCGTGCCGTTCCTCCCGCAGCGTGGGGTGATCGTCGATGTCGGCTCGGGGGCCGGTCTGCCCGGGATCGTGGTCGCGGCGATGCTGCCCGACGCGGAGGTCGTCCTGCTGGAGCCGATGGAGCGTCGCGTCGTCTGGCTCGGAGACGTGGTTGCGGCCACGGGGCTCAAGAATGTCGAGATCCGGCGAGGGCGCGCGCAAGAGATGGAAGAGGGCGTCGCCGATGCGGTCACCGTCCGTGCCGTCGCCTCGCTCGACAAGCTCTACCGGTGGACCGCTCCGATCCTCCGGGCGGGGGGGATGCTTGTCGCGCTCAAGGGCGAGCGGGCCGACGACGAGGTGCTGGCCGCTGCGCGCGCGGCCAAGGAGACAGGCATGATCGGAGCACAGGTGCGCGCGTCGGAGACCATCCCCGGGGTCGCGGGTGCGCGTGTGGTCACCGCCGAGCGGGGGAGGCCCGGTCGTGTTCGGTAGGAAGAAGCGGCAGGAGCAGGAGCGTCTCGAGCAGGAGCGCCTGGAGCAGGAGCGCCTGGAGCAGGAGCGCCTGGATCAGGAGCGCCGGGAGCAGGTGAGGGTCGCTGACGAAGCCCGGCGCCTGCAGGAAGCACCTGAGGAGAGCGGTCCGAGCGGCGGGGCGATGTCCGCGACGGGGGATCCCCTGGCGCCGGGACGAGTGACACCGGGGCCGCCGACGGAGGTGTCCGGGCTGCAGCCTGATCCCGGGCCGGATGGCGATGGGCGAAGGCTTGGGTCCGCGTACGGACCGGCGGCAGCGTCTCGCCGGCCGGCGGTCGGCGCGGATCCGGAGGCGGGTAGCGCGGGCGAGCACGGGAGCGGGTCCGCTGAGGACGGACGGATCCGACCCGAGACGCGCGGGGGGCTCGGAGATGGACCCGTCGGGGTTGCCGATGTGGGGACGTCCGACCTCGCCGGCGGTGAGTGGCGGCCGCGCGGGGGAGCGGTGGCGCCATCGTCGACGAGCGCAGGTCAGCCGCGCGCCGGGGCGTCCTCACCCGTCGACGGCGGGAGCGAGGGCGACCCGACGCCGACGGGAGTCGACCGATGGGCGTCAGCGGCGGCTGGCGTGCGGCAAGGGGGGGAGGGCGGCGGCACCGAGACCCTCGCCGCTGCTCACGACGCTGTTTCACGTGAAACCGCGCGCGCCTGGAGCGCGCCTGACGCGGCGAGATCGGCGGGCGGCGGGTCCCAGGCTGTGGGGTACGACGCGACGCGTCCGGCAGGCTCGCCGCCGGACGGCCCCGTTGCGCCCGCAGAGACGCCCCGCGCAGCGCAGGATCCGGGCGACACCGCTGATGTTCCACGTGAAACCGCCTGGGCTGCCGCCGTCGTCGACGCGGACGCCCGCGATGTTCCACGTGAAACGGCAGCGGTCTCCGAGGCGGCGACCTCGGACGGAGAAGGGGAGAATCCCTTCGGGCACCCCGGGGAGGCTCGCCCACGACGGACCGGCGGACGACCACAGCCCGTCTCGGTGGCCCAGCTCGGAGCCGCATACGCGTGGCAGACTGAGGCAGCGCTCGACGAGTCGGAGCCGGCGGCCACGCCGCCCCCGCCGAGCGATCATGGCGGATCGCACGACGCCCCCGCTGCGCTGCAGCCCGGGCCGATCGTGGGATCGACCCCCAGCGAGACGGACAGAGGAGACGCGGCCCGCGCCGCCGAGGTCGACCGTGAGGCCGGGAGCCTGGTCGATGCGAGCGACGCCGGGCCTGTGACCAGCATGAATGCTTCGATCGACGCGGACGACGCCCGTCGGGCCGCCCTTGTGCAGAGCCTGCCTGCCGCCGACGCGGACACCCCGCTGATGGCCGAGCTGCAGCTCGACGCCCGCCGCCGGATCGAGCTGCGCGGCCGACGCTTCCCCCGCCCGCCGGCGACGCGAGTCATCACCGTGGCGAACCAGAAGGGTGGCGTGGGCAAGACCACCACGACGGTCAACCTCGCCGCCGCGCTCGCGCAGGCCGGTCTGCAGGTGCTTGTGCTCGACAACGACCCCCAGGGGAACGCGTCGACGGCGCTGGGCATCGAGCACCGGGCGGGCACCCCCTCCATCTACGAGGTGCTCGTGGACGGCGCCCCGATGCACGGTGCGGTCCAGGAGAGCCCCGAAGTGCCGGGCCTGTGGTGCCTGCCGGCGACCATCGACCTCTCGGGCGCCGAGATCGAGCTCGTCTCGATGGTGGCGCGCGAGACCCGTCTGCGCACCGCGCTCGAGCAGTACCTGCAGTGGCGCAGAGACAACGGTCACGAACCGATCGACTACGTGTTCGTCGACTGCCCCCCGAGCCTCGGGCTGCTCACCGTCAATGCGTTCGTCGTGGCGCGGGAGGTGCTCATCCCGATCCAGTGCGAGTACTACGCGCTCGAGGGGCTCTCCCAGCTGCTCAAGACGATCGACCTCATCCAGGCGCACCTCAACCCCGCGCTCGAGGTGTCGACCATCCTGCTGACCATGTACGACGCGCGCACCAACCTCGCGCAGCAGGTGGCGGACGAGGTACGGACCCACTTCCCCGAGCGGACGCTCCGGACGACGGTGCCGCGCTCGGTACGGATCTCCGAGGCGCCCAGCTACGGCCAGACCGTGATGACGTACGACGCCGGGTCGTCCGGGGCGCTCGCCTACCTGGAAGCGGCGCGCGAGCTCGCCGAGCGCGCCGCGCCGGGCACCGGCAGCACGAACGAGACCGTCGGTGCGACCGCAGCCCCGGCCGCGACGCAGGAGGACATGTGAGCGAGAAGCGCCGTGGACTGGGCCGAGGGCTCGGTGCACTGATCCCCACCGGGCTCGACGGCAGCCGGAGCACCGGCGCCGACCGGCCCGTGGATGTGTTCTTCCCCGACAACCGCAAGGCTGCGGCCGCCGCGCAGGCGGCCGAGGACCAGGCGGCCGTGGAGGCGACCGAACCGCCGGCCGACGGTGCTGTGCGCACGGACGTTCGTGCACCCGAGGCCGCCACGGCGGATGGTGTGCCGGCCACAGACGCGGAGCGGGGAGTGGCTGCGTCCACCGAGTCCGTGCCGGCAGCGAAGGACGAGGGCGTCGTCGCGGACGCGCGGACCGCGGACGCCGTCGCGCAGGAGCGCGACGGTGGACGCGCGACCGGCAGCCAGCGCGAGGACGTCGCGGCCGTCACCGGTGCGCCGGCGGTCGACCCCACGCAGGTCTCCGGCCCGAGCGGTGCATCGGCCCTGGTCAGCAGCTCGGGAGAGGCCGCGTCACCCACCGGCACCGCGTCCGGCGGCGACGGTCATGTCGCGGCTCCCGCGTCGGACGACTGGAAGGCGGACGTCGCCGATCTCGTGCCCGTGCCGGGCGCGCGCTTCGCCGAGCTGCCCGTCGACGCGATCCGGGCGAACGCACGGCA
This sequence comes from Cellulomonas sp. SLBN-39, assembly GCF_006715865.1. Taxonomy (NCBI): domain Bacteria; kingdom Bacillati; phylum Actinomycetota; class Actinomycetes; order Micrococcales; family Cellulomonadaceae; genus Cellulomonas; species Cellulomonas sp. SLBN-39. The sequence goes on from NZ_VFOA01000001.1 coordinate 1,414,994, forward strand.
GCCGCGCCAGGTCTTTGACGACGACGCGCTCGAGGAGCTGGTCGGCTCGATCCGTGAGCTCGGCGTGCTCCAGCCGATCGTCGTCCGTGACGTGGGTGACGGGTACGAGCTGATCATGGGGGAGCGCCGCTGGCGCGCCACCCAGCAGGCCGGGCTGGAGACCATCCCGGCGATCATCCGCGAGACCGACGACGCGGACATGCTGCGGGACGCGCTCCTGGAGAACCTGCACCGGGCGCAGCTCAACCCCCTCGAGGAGGCCGCCGCCTACCAGCAGCTGCTCGACGACTTCGGGTGCACGCACGACGAGCTGGCCACCCGGATCCACCGCTCGCGGCCGCAGATCTCCAACACGCTGCGTCTGCTGCGCCTGCCTCCGCTCGTCCAGCGGCGGGTGGCGGCCGGCGTCATCTCCGCAGGTCACGCGCGGGCGCTGCTCGGGCTGAGCGACGGCGCCGCCATCGAGCGGCTGGCCCAGCGCATCGTCGCCGAGGGGCTGTCCGTGCGGGCCGTCGAGGAGATCGTCGCGCTCGGCGGGGACGAGACGGCTCCGACACGGCGGCCTCGTGCCCGCGCGGGAGTGCGCAACGAGGCGCTCGACGAGCTGGCCGGGCGCCTCTCCGACCGGTTCGAGACGCGCGTCAAGGTCGACCTGGGCAAGACGCGCGGACGCCTGACCGTCGAGTTCGCCTCGGTGCAGGACCTCAACCGGATCCTCAACACGCTCGCCCCGGACGACCCGGGGCTGCTCCGAGGCTGATCCGCGGCCCGGGCGCACGCGGTCGGCACGACGGGCGGCGGTGGGCGTCGCCTGCGGGGAGAGTGCCGCCGACCGCAGCGTGCCGCCCGTCGGCTGTGTGACCACCCGGCGGAGCGTGGCGACCAGGCGGAGCGTGGCGACCCGGCGGAGCGTGGCGACCGGTCGCAGCTCGCTGACCGACGGGTCAGTCGGTGGCGACGGGTGCTTGCACGGCGGCGTCGACCAGTGCGCGGTAGAGCGTGCCGAGCCCGTGACCTGCAGCGACGGCCGACTGGGGCAGCAGGGACGTCTCGGTCATGCCCGGCGCGACGTTGACCTCCAGGAACCAGGGCGTGCCCGCCGCGTCGACGACCAGGTCGGTACGGGAGAGCCGTTCGAGCCCGAGAGCCCGGTGCGCGCGGACGGCGACGTCCTGCACGGCCCGTGTCGTCGCCTCGTCGAGCCGCGCCGGGGCGAAGTACTGCGTCCGTCCCGCGTTGTACCGGGCGTCGTAGTCGTACGGCCCGTCGGTGACGATCTCGACCGGCGGCAGCGCGAACGGTCCGTCGCCTGTGTCGAGGACGCTGACAGCGACCTCGACGCCCACCACCGCCCGCTCGACCAGAGCCGTGTCGGTGTACGAGAAGCACGCGATCATCGCCTGCGGCAGGTCCTCGCGCCGTTCGACCAGCGTGACCCCGAGGGCGGAGCCGCCGCGTGAGGGCTTGACGACCAGAGGCAGCCCGAGGCGCGCGACGAGCATGTCGAGGACCGCCCCTGCGCCGAGCTCGCGGAACAGCGACTGCGGCAGCGTCGCGAAGTCCGGTGTCGCGATGCCGTCGCGGGCCACGACGGTCTTGGCGATCGGCTTGCTCCAGGCGACGCGCGAGGCGCGCGGACCCGTCCCGAGCACGCGCAGGCCCATCATCCGGACGACGTCGCGGACCGAACCGTCCTCGCCGCTGGCGCCGTGCAGCACGGGCCAGACGACGTCGGGGGAGAGCTGGCGCAGCGCCGGGACGAGGTCGGCGTCGACGTCGTGGACGCTGACCTCGGCACCCGTCGATCGCAGGGCCTCGGCCACGCGGCGGCCGCTGCGCAGCGAGACGTCGCGCTCGTGGGACAGGCCGCCGGCCAGGACCGCCACCCGAGGTGCGCGTGCAGGTGCGTCCACGTCAGGAGACGTCCGGTCCGGGGGTCTGCACGTCCCCGTCGGCACGGTGCGCCCCCGGGCCGAACAGGTCGACGAGCTCGCTCTCACCTGCGACGACACCGGCGAGGCGGCGCACGCCCTCCCGGATGCGCTCGGGCGTGGGGTAGCAGAACGACAGCCGCATGTGGTCGGCGCCGCGGCCGTCGAAGTAGAACGCGGTGCCCGGCACGTAGGCGACCAGGGCGGTGACCGCGCGAGGCAGCATCTCGCGCGCGTCGAGGCCGTCGGGCAGGCGGACCCACGTGTAGAAGCCGCCGTCGGGCACCGTCCACGAGGCGGTCGGCATGAGCTCGGCGAGCGCACCGACCATCGCGTCGCGCCGCTCGCGGTACATCTCGCGGTAGTCCTTGATCTGGGCGCGCCAGTCGCACGTCTGCAGGTACGTCGAGACGGTCAGCTGCGACGCGTTCGACGGGGAGAGGATCGCGGACTCGCTGGCCAGCACGAGCTTCTCGCGGACCGCGTGCGGCGCCACGACCCAGCCGACGCGGTAGCCCGGGGCGAACGTCTTGGAGAACGAGCCGAGGTACAGCACGCCCTCGTCGTCCATCGAGCGCAGCGCCGGGCGCGGGTCGCCCTCGAACCCGAGCAGGCCGTACGGGTCGTCCTCGACGACGAGGACCCCGTGCCGCCGGCAGACCTCGAGCACCCGGGGACGGCGCTCGAGGGCGAGGGAGACACCCGCGGGGTTGTGGAAGTTCGGCACGGTGTACAGCAGCTTCGCCCGACGGCCCGCAGCGGCGAGCGCCGTCAGCGTCTCGTCGAGGGCCTCGGGGACCAGCCCGTGCTCGTCGATCGGCACGTGCACGACGTCGGCCTGGTACGCCCGGAACACGCCGAGCGCACCCACGTACGACGGCGCCTCGGCGACCACGACGTCGCCCGGGTCGCAGAACACGCGGGTGACCAGGTCCAACGCCTGCTGGGAGCCCGTGGTGACGACCACGTCGTCCGGGTGCGCGTCGATGCCCTGCAGGCGCATGACCTCGAGGATCTGCTCGCGCAGCGTCGGGTCGCCCTGCCCCGAGCCGTACTGGAGCGCCACGAGCCCGCGCTGCGCGACGACCCGCTGCGCGATGTCGGCCAGCACGTCGAGGGGCAGCCGGTCGAGGTACGGCATGCCACCGGCGAGCGACACGACCTCGGGTCGGTTGGCCACGGCGAACAGGGCGCGGATCTCGGAGGCGCGCATGCCGTGCGTGCGTTCGGCGTAGGCGCCGAACCAGGGGTCGAGACGGGTGCCGGCTGCGGCCGCGGACGTGGGGGTGGGTCCCGACGTCGTGCGGTCGGGCTCGGTCACGGAGGTCATCCCCTGAGTGTGGCACGCCACACCCGCGGGATGACCGGACGTCCCACGCCCGGAGTCAGGCCGGCGGGGTCCGATCCGGGACGATCTCCTCGATCTTCTCCCGGAAAGCGGCCTTCGGGCGGGCGCCGATGACCGAGTCGACCATCTCGCCGCCCACGAAGAACCCGATGAACGGGATCGACTGCACGTGGAACTGCTCGGTGAGCGCCGGGTTGGCGTCGGTGTCGACCTTCACGACACGGACGCGACCGTCGTACTCGGCCGCCAGCTCGTCGAGCACGGGCGAGACCATGCGGCACGGGCCGCACCAGGTCGCCCAGAAGTCCACGACGACGGGCAGGTCGGACTCCAGGACCTCCGCGCCGAAGGTCGCGTCGGTGACGTCGACGACGCTCATGCGCCCGCCTCCGCGCCGGTCGTCACGAGCGCCTCGCCGGGGACCTGCGGGTCGACGACGTCCGTGACCAGGCCGGACAGGTAGTGCTGCGCGTCGAGGGCGGCGGCGCAGCCGGAGCCGGCGGCGGTGATGGCCTGCCGGTACCGGTGGTCCACCACGTCGCCCGCGGCGAACACGCCGGGGATGTTGGTCAGCGTGGTGCGCCCCTGGACGACGACGTAGCCGTTCTCGTCGAGCTCGACCTGGCCGACCAGCAGCTCGGTGCGCGGGACGTGGCCGATCGCGACGAACACACCGCCGGCCTCGATCTCGCGGGTCTCGCCCGTGACGGTGTCGCGCAGCGTGAGGCCGGTGACCTTGTCCTCGCCGTGGATCGCGACGACCTCGGAGTTCCACGCGAACTCGATCTTCGGGTCCGCGGCGGCGCGGTCCGCCATGATCTTCGAGGCCCGCAGCGTGTCGCGGCGGTGGACCATCGTGACCCGACGGCCGAAGCGCGTGAGGAACGTCGCCTCCTCGACGGCGGAGTCGCCGCCGCCGACCACGACGATCTCCTGGTCGCGGAAGAAGAACCCGTCGCAGGTGGCGCACCACGAGACGCCGTGGCCGGACAGGCGCTTCTCGTCGTCGAGGCCCAGCTCGCGGTACGCGGAGCCGGTCGACAGGATCACCGAGCGCGCGCGGTAGACGTCGCCGGAGCCGGTGGTGACGACCTTGACGTCGCCCGTGAGGTCCAGCGAGGTCGCGTCGTCCCAGAGCACCTCGGCGCCGAACTTCTCGGCCTGCTTCTGGAGGGAGTCCATGAGCTCGGGGCCCTGGACGCCGTCGGGGAAGCCGGGGAAGTTCTCGACCTCGGTGGTGTTCATGAGCGCACCGCCGGCGGTGACGGAGCCGGCCACCACGACGGGCGCGAGCCCGGCACGGGCGGCGTAGATCGCCGCGGTGTAGCCCGCGGGACCGGAGCCGACGATGACGACGTCGCGGACGACGGCGTCGGTGCGGGGGGTCTGGTCGGTCGTCTCAGCGGTCACGGGGTCCCTCGGTCGGTCGGTGCCCGCGGCGGCGGGCGGCGGTGGTCGGTGGTCCTGGCCTCGTCAACCGATGGTAGGCGCCGTGTGTTCCGGGACGGCGACGCAACGGTGGACGGCAGGCGTCAGCCGACCTTGACGTCGTTGACCTCGAGCCGGAACTTGCCCTCGGAGTTCGTCGGCAGCTCGGTGAACCACAGCACGATCGTGCTGGTGTCGACCGGCTCGTCGAAGGTCAGCACGGTCTGGGCGCCCAGCGTGCCCGAGGCCAGCAGGTCGCCCTCCGTCGGTGCGGCCATGGTGGTCGCGCGCACCTCGACGTTGCCGCCCGTGCCGTTGACGCCGAGCGTCACCGAGCTGACGGACGCCGTGTCGCGGAGCGTCACCTCGAGGCCGACGGCCGGCTTGAGGCCGCCGAAGTCCGGGCGGTTGTACGTGAACGTGTACCAGAAGGTGCTCGGGTCGTTGTCGATCGCGAGCGGGACGAGCTCTTCCTTCTCGCCCTCCGGGCTGTTCGGGTCGATCGAGCGGATCGAGGCGACGGCGGGAGGGTCCGTGGACACGGCGGGCTCGGACGGCTCCGGCGACTCCTCGGCCGACGGGCTCTCGTCCGTGCCCGGGTCCTGCGGCTGGGTCGACGTCCCGCCGGCGGGGTCGGCCGTCTGGTCGCCGGTGCCCGCGAACAGCGAGCTCGCGGCGAAGACGAGGCCGATGAGCAGCACGACGCCCACCACGACCAGGACCAGCGCGGTCGGGTCGAACTTGCGCTCGCGCGGCTGCTCGTCGTCGGCGAAGGGGAACGGGTCGCCGGTGGTCGGCGCGCCGGGACCCCAGCCCTGGCCGTCGTCGCCGCCCGGGGGGATCGCGGCCGGCGGGCCGGCGGTGCGCTGCGGGTGAGCGGGGGGGCGACCTGCCGCGACGGGCGGCAGCGACGCGGGCACCTCGGGCGGGGCGAAGGCACCCGTCTGGGTGTCCGTCCAGCTGGCGGCGGGCAAGCCCGTGCTGCGCGCAGGGGCGGCCGGCGGGGGGGTGCCGGGCCGGGCGGCCCCGGGGGGCAGCTCGTCGAACGCCGCCCGTACCGACTGGCGGGCGACGCGCACGGGCTGCGGGGGAGCGACGGGCGGCGCGATCATCGTCGCCGCCGGGTCGGTGGCCATGTACGCGGCCGTCGGCTGCTCGACGGGCTGCCCGATGCGGATCTCGCCCCACGGCTCCAGCTCGCGCACGAGCTCGGCGGGGGAGTGCGGGCCGTCCTCGTACGGGCCGAGGGTCACGCTGCACAGCGTGTCGAGGTCGTTCGGCACGCCCATGACGATCTCGGCGGGCGGCACGGGGGAGCCGTCGAGCACGGGTGCCGGCTGCAGGTCGCGCACGGGGGTCGTGTCGTCGTGGAACATCGGCCAGCGGCCGGTCAGCGCGGTGTAGAGCACGCGCACGAGGTCGACGGTGTCGGCGCGGCTGGTCGCGCGCGCGTCGCCGACCGGGCTGCCGACGAGCGCGGCGTCCAGCGCCAGGCCGGACACGAGCACGCGCCCGTCGGTGGAGACGTGCACGACCGAGGGCCGCAGCGCGAGGTGGTGGACCCCGCGGCGGCGGGCGACCTCGAGCGCGGCCGCGGCCTCGCCGACGACCGCACGCGCCTGCTCCGGCGTCAGGGGGCCCCGCTCGACGAGCTGGGCCAGCGTCACGCCGGCGATCTGCTCGGTGATGACGTAGCCGACGCCCTCGTGGGTGCCCACGTCGAGCACGCGCACGAGCCGGGGGTCGGTGACGAGCGCCGCACGGCGGGCGGCGTCCAGGGCCGGGGCGACGGCGCCGGAGCCCAGGACGCGCACGCGCACGCCGCGGTCGAGGATCTGGTCGGTCGCCTGCCACACGTCGACGCCGTCCAGGTCGGTGGGCAGCGGGTCCAGCACGCGGTACCGCCCCGCGAGCACGGTCCCCCGTCCGACGACGTCGACCACGTCCCACCTCCGTTCGAGCGACCACCGATGTGCACGGCGCGTGCGGGGCCATGCTAGACGGGTCGGGAGCCCCCACGGCCGAGCTTGCGCAGGAGCGGACCCGCGAGCAGGTCCAGCTCGCGCACCCGGAGCAGGCGCAGCACGACGAGGTAGACCAGCCCCACGACCGCGGAGACGGCCAGGCACTCGAGGGCCGCGTCGCCGACGCCGCTGCCCAGCACGTCGTCGAGCAGGCGGCGCGCACCCCACCCCGCGCCGAACGCGGCGGCCGCGGCCAGTCCCGCGAGCAGGTGCGTCTTCAGGATCGCCGGGGCGTCCACGGTGCCCAGGTGCCCGCGCAGGCGCAGCATCGCCAGCACGGTGCCGACGAGGTACGACGCGCTCATCGCCAGCCCGATCCCGACGACCCAGCTCGAGCTGGGGAGCAGTGCCCTGCCGGCGAGGGTGCCGCCGACGACGACGACGGCCATCGCGACCTGGATCGGCACCATGCCCTTGGCGTCCTCGTACGCGTAGAAGACGCGCTGGCACATCGACCACGCCCCGAAGGCGGGCAGGCCGACGGCCATGGCAGCCACGATCGGCGCCGTGGCGGCGACGCCCGCACCGCCCTCACCGACCAGCAAGATCCGGGTGACGGGCTCCGCGAGCACCACCAGCAGTGCGGCGGCGACCAGGGTGAACACGCCGACGACACGGACACCGACGGAGAACGTCGCGCGTGCGGCGTCGACGTCCTTGTCGCTCGCCTGCGCCGACAGCCGGGTGAACAGGGCTGTCGCCAGCGACACCGTCACCAGCGAGTGCGGGAGCATGAACAGCATGAACCCGAACTCGTAGGCCGCGTTGCCGGCGACGTCCCGGGCTCCCTGCGGAGCCTGCGAGGCCACCCGTGAGCCGATCAGGTAGCCGAGCTGACCGATGGTCAGGCCGGCGAAGGTCCACGTGGCGACGGACCCCGCACGGCCCAGGCCGGATCCGCGCAGCCCCCAGCGGGGTCGGTAGCTCACACCCGTCGCGCGCAGGGCGGGGATCAGCACCAGCGCCTGGGCCACGATGCCGAGGGTCGCGGCACCCGCGAGGACCCCGACCTGGAGGCCGCTCCAGCCGGTGGCGCTGATGACGTCCGGGTTCGACGCCCCGCCGAACACGGCGATGAACAGGCCGAAGCCCACGATGGAGACGACGTTGTTGACCACGGGCGCCCACATGTACGGGCCGAACGAGCCGCGCGCGTTGAGCACCTGCCCGAGCAGGCCGTAGACGCCGTAGAAGAACATCTGCGGCACGCACCAGTAGGCGAACGCGGTGGCGAGCGCGACCTGCGCGGGGTCGCCCGGGTCGGCGTAGAGGCGCACGAGCAGCGGCGAGGCGATCGTGAGGAGCAGCGTCGAGCCGGCGAGCAGGGCGAAACCCAGGGTGAGCAGCCGGTCGACGTACTCCTGCCCGGCGTCCCGCTTGTACGCGCGCACGACCTGCGGCACGAGGACCGCGTTGAGCGCCCCGCCCGCGAGCAGCATGTAGAGCACGTTCGGCAGCTTGTTGGCCACGGCGAACGCGTCCGCCGCCTGCCCGGTGACGCCGACGGCCGCGATCAGCACCATGGCCCGCACGAACCCCAGCGCGCGGGACACGGCGGTGCCCGACGCCATGAGGGCGGCACCGCGGAACAGATCGCCTCGGGGGCTCTGGGACACCGTCGCCTCGCTCACTTCTCGTCCTCCGGGGTTCCGCCGAGCACCGGCAGCGTTCGAGCCTGCGACTCGTGCACGAGCCGCGCCCCGCGGCGCGCGCTCTGCCCGCGCCGCACCGTGCGCACGATGCCCAGCACGAGGCCCACCAGCAGGAGCACACCGACCACGGCGGTGCCCACGGACTCGATGGTCGGCGTGACGCTCGCCTGGAACGTCAGGGTCGGCGACACGGGGGTGCCCGCCGACGTGGTCACGACCGCCTCGACCTGCACCTCGCAGTTGGCGACGGCGTGCAGGGGCACCGGGACGACCCGCTCGGCGCCGGGCTCGAGCGTGACGAGCTCGCTCGGCTCGGTGCTCAGGCACGCCTTGCGCGGGCTCGCGACGATGCGCACGGACGCCGGCACGTCCAGCTCGTTGCGGACCGAGAACCGCAGGTCCCCGCTCGCGCTGATGATCCGCTGCGTGCTCAGCGGGGCGATGGACAGCCCGGTGCGGCGCGCGTCGACCGCGGCGACGACCCCGTCGACGACCGTCTGACGTGCACCGACGTCCGACCGCCACGCCACCGAGAGCGGGGCGAGGACCGCGTCGTCGAGCCCGGTGAGCAGCTCGGCCGCGTCGTCGCTGACCTGGGCGAAGTCGATCGCCGCGGAGCGTGCGTCGTCGAGGCGGCGGACCTGCTCGGGCGCGAGCTCGGTCTCCGCGGTCGCCGACGCGGGCAGGGGCGTCCGCTGCTCGGTGCCCGACGTGGTGCCGAGCAGCGCGGTCAGCGGCGTCGTGCGCGACCACGGCGACTCCTGCACGCCGGTGAGCACGGCGGCGACCAGGTCGGGGTCGGCCTGCCACGTGCGGGGCGTGGTCACGAGCACGTGCGGCGGGGCCAGGGTGCCGGCACGGGCGATGACGGACAGCTCGGCCAGGGTGCGGGCGAGAGCGGTCGCCGGCGTCGCGGCGGGGTCGAGCACGGTCGGGTCGGTGAGCAGCTGCGACAGCACCGGGTCCGGTGTCAGGGTGGTCAGCGCGCCGGTGCCGGTCGTGACCTCGGACCGCGCGCCGACGGTGACGTCGCCAGTGGCGGCGAGGTCGCCCGCGGCGGTGACGAGGACCTGCGCCCCGGCCTCGGCGGCGAGCTCCGCGGTGGGCTGGTCGGTGCTGGGACCCGGCGCGAGCAGCACGTCCGTGCGGGCGCCCGCGAGCCCCAGGGCGTCGGCGCGCGCGGCGGTGGCGTCGGTCGCGGCGGCGAGCAGCGCGGTGTCGCCGGCGTGGGCGAGCGCGGCCAGGTCGGGGTCGGACCACGGCAGGGCGACGACGTCGCGTCCCGCGGCGAGCGAGCGCAGGTCGTCGGCCCAGCCGGGCGAGACGCCGCGGGCGTCTTCGGCGTCGTCCGACGCGTCGGACGTGCCCTCGTCCGGCGCGGACGTCCCCGTCGGCCCGGTCGCCGTGGGTGCGGGCGTCGTGGGCTCGGGCGTCGGGTCGGCCGTGGCGTCGTCGTCGGGGCCTGGCGCGGTCCCGACGCCGGCCGGCGGTTCCGCGACGTCCGCGAGCAGGGCCGGGTCGACGGCCAGGGCGAGGTCGTCGAAGGGCCGCACCGCGTCGAGCAGCGCCGTCAGGCGGCCGTCCGGGGCGGTGAGCTCCGCCGCGGTGGGGCCGGGACCGTCGACCTCGACGCCCTCGGGGACGGTGGCACCCCCGACGACCGGGGTGACGACGGAGACCCGGGCCTGCGTGTACTGCCCTTCGGGCGCCCACAGCACGAAGGTGCGCTGCAGGCCGACGCGGGAGCCGCCGTCGGTCGCCTCGACGGCGAGGCCCCGGGCGCCCCAGACGTCGGGCCGGTCGAGCAGGCCGACGTCCTGGGCCCGCACGGTCGCGACCAGCTCGGTCTGCGCGCCGGGGGCGAGCGGAACGTCGGACGTCGCGGACGCCGCGTACGCGCCGACCCGTCCGCCCGCGTCGGTGGGGGAGTCGAGCCACGCCTGAAGCTCCGCGCGGGTGCCGGGGCGGATCCGCTCGATCCGGACGGTGGCCCCAGGGCGCTCGATCGCGGTCGTGCCGTCGTTGGTCAGCCGGACGCGGACCACGAGGTCCTGGCCGGGCCGCAGGACGGTCGGCGCGACGTCGAGCACCTGGACCGTGACGGGCAGCGCGCGCGTCGTGCTCGCGGACGCGGCGCCCGTGGCCGTCGTGGTCGCCGCGTAGGCGGGTGCCACCGCGCCGAGCAGGCCGAACGCGAGCACCGCCGCTCCCGCGAGCAGGCGCAGGGCGGCGGGGCGCTGCCGCACCGTCGGGCGCCGCCGGGCGACGGGCCGGGCCGAGGGGGTCGGCGTCATGCGTCGTCGCCGAGCACCGTGCGGGCGGTGTCGGCCAGGCGGCGCTCGTTGGGGTAGGCCAGCCGCTCGGAAAGCGCGTGCACGGCGACCCACTCCACGTCCTCGGCCTCGCCGTCCGGGTCGTTCTCGACCGTGAGCTCGCCGTGCACGGCGCCGAGCAGGAAGTGGTGCACCACCTTGTGCACGCGGTGCTCGTCACCCGAGAACCAGTAGTCGATGACGCCGAGGCGGCGCAGGACCCGGCCGGTGATGCCGGTCTCCTCGGCGATCTCGCGGACCGCAGCCTGCTCGGGGGTCTCGTCGCCCTCGAGGTGGCCCTTGGGCAGGCACCACTCGAGGCGGCCCGCACGGTTGCGGCGGGCGATGACGGCGGCCTCGTACAGGCCGTGCCGACGGGTGACGACGAGGCCGCCCGCGGAGGTCTCGTCGACGACGGGCATGGCGGCCGGGGCGGGACGCTGGGTGAGGCGTGAGGGGTCGATCCGCAGGGCGTGACCGCCCGGGGGCGCCGGCACGCGCCCGGGCACGGGCGGGCGGGCGGCGCTGGGCATGCGGACAACTGTAACGAGTCCACCACCGCCGGATCGCCGGTGCGCGGGCCGATCTGGTGCCGGTCGGGCCGCGCACCTCTGGCACCCTGGTGCGGTGCCCACCAGCCCTGACGACCACCGTCCTGCCCTGAACCAGCTGCAGCGCCGTGCGATCGAGGTCCTCGCGACCGTCGCGCCCGACGCCCTCGCGCTGGGGGAGCGGTTCAGGGACCAGGGTCACGAGCTGGCCCTGGTCGGCGGTCCGGTGCGCGACGCCTTCCTCGGGCGGACCAGCAACGACCTGGACTTCGCGACGTCGGCGTCGCCGGACGAGGCGGAGCCGCTGCTGGCGTCGTGGGGCGACGCGCACTGGGACATCGGTCGGGAGTTCGGCACCGTCGGCGCGCGTCGGTTCGCCGGGCGGCACGGCGCCGGGTCGGCGGACGTCGTGGTCGAGGTGACGACGTACCGCACGGACGAGTACGACCCGACGTCCCGCAAGCCCGTGGTCGCCTTCGGCGACACCCTCGAGGGCGACCTGTCGCGCCGGGACTTCACGGTCAACGCGATGGCGCTGCGGGTGCCCGACCTGGTGTTCGTCGACCCGTTCGACGGGCTCGGCGACCTGGCGCGCCGGGTGCTGCGCACGCCGGTGGACCCGCGGCAGTCGTTCGACGACGACCCGCTGCGCATGATGCGCGCGGCACGGTTCGTCGCGCAGCTGGGCTTCCGGCTCGACGACGACGCGCGGGCCGCGATCGTCGACATGGCCGAGCGGATCACGATCGTGTCGGCCGAGCGGGTGCGGGACGAGCTGACCAAGCTGCTGATGGCGGAGCACCCGCGGGCGGGCCTGGAGGTGCTGGTCGACACCGGGCTGGCGGACCACGTGCTGCCCGAGCTGCCGGCCCTGCGGCTCGAGATCGACGAGCACCACCGCCACAAGGACGTGTACGAGCACTCGCTCATGGTGCTGGAGAAGGCCGTGGCGCTGGAGACGGGCCCGGACGGCGCGGTGCCGGGCCCTGACCTGGTGCTCCGCCTCGCGGCGCTGCTGCACGACATCGGCAAGCCCCGCACGCGACGGTTCGAGGAGGGCGGGGGCGTGAGCTTCCACCACCACGAGGTCGTGGGCGCCAAGATGGCGGCCAAGCGGCTCAAGGCGCTGCGGTTCGACAAGCAGACGGTGCAGGACGTCGCCCGGCTGACCGAGCTGCACCTGCGGTTCCACGGGTACGGCGAGGGGGAGTGGACCGACTCGGCGGTGCGGCGGTACGTCACGGACGCCGGACCGCTGCTCGAGCGGCTGCACCGCCTGACGCGGTCGGACTCCACCACGCGCAACCAGCGCAAGGCCCAGCGGCTGTCGCGCGCGTACGACGACCTCGAGGTGCGGATCGCCCGCCTGCGGGAGCAGGAGGAGCTGGCGTCGATCCGTCCGGACCTGGACGGCACGCAGATCATGGCCGCGCTCGGCGTCGGCCCGGGGCGCGTGGTCGGCGAGGCCTACCGGTTCCTGCTCGAGCTGCGCCTCGACCGCGGCCCGCTCGGCGAGGACGCGGCCCGCGCCCTGCTGCAGGAGTGGTGGGCGGCGCGCTCGACCGACTCGGGCGTCAGCGACGACCGACTCGACGGTCAGCCGACTGACTGAAGAGTCAGTCGGTGTGGTTCCCCCGCACCACGAGCAGGCACACGTCGTCCTCCTGCTGCCCGTCGACCAGCGCGGCGACCAGCGCGTCGCGCACCTGCGCCGCGCTCCCCCCGGCCGGGGCCGTGGCGAGCGCCGCGCGCAGGCGGGCCACGCCGTCGCGCAGCCCGCGGTCCCGGCGCTCGACCAGACCGTCGCTGTAGAGCACCAGCGTCGCACCCGGCGGGACGTCACGCCCCGCCTGCGTGCCCGCCCCGGTGCCGTGCACCCCCACGGGCGTCGTCCGCCCGCCGTCGAGGTCGACCACCGTGCCGTCGGGGAGCCGCAGCAGACCCGGCGGGTGCCCCGCCGACGCCCAGCGCAGGTGCGCGCCCCCGGCACCGTCGGGCTCCCAGCGCATCAGCACGCACGTGGCCAGGTCCGGCAGCTCGAGACCGCGGACCAGCTCGTCGAGCCGGGCCAGCGCGGCGCCCGGGCCCTGCGACGCCCACACCGCGGCGCGCAGCAGCGACCGCATCTGGCCCATCGACGCCGCCGCCCGCAGGTCGTGCCCCACCACGTCGCCGACGGCCAGGCACACCGCGCCGTCCGGCAGGGCGAACGCGTCGAACCAGTCCCCGCCCACCTGGGCCATTCGTGCCGACGGCAGGTACGTCGCCGCGACGTCCAGCCCGGCGACGTCGCCGATCACCGGCAGCAGGCTCCGCTGCAGGGTCAGGGCGGCCTCCCGCTCCGCGAGGTACAGGCGCACGTTCTCCAGCACCACGCCGGCCCGACGGCTCAGGTGCGCGGCCGTCACCTCGACGTCCCGGGTGAACCCGTCGGGGCGCTCGTGCACCAGGACGAGCACGCCGAGCGCCCGGTCGCGCGCCCGCAGCGGCACCACCAGCGCGGAGCCCAGCCCGAGGCGCTCCAGCAGCTCGAGCTGGCGCGGCGTGGTGCGCCCCGGCAGTGACGCGTGGTCCACGACGTCGACCTGTGCCACGTGGTCGGGCCCCGAGGCCAGCGCCTCCTGCACCCGGGGCGAGTAGATCAACCACTCCGGTCCGTCCTCGCCGAGGGCGCGGGCGTCGTCGGCCCGGGCCGGGTCGGCCGCCACGACGTGCACGCGCTCGAACCGGCCGTGCTCGTTCGTCACCGCGACGAACCCCCACGTCGCGGTCCGTGGCACGACGATCTCGGCGAGCGCGTCGACCGCACCCGCGTACTCCAGGTGCCGCGTCAGCTCGTCGCTCACCTCGGCGAGCAGCGCCAGGCGGGCAGCCGTCTGGCGGGCCAGGGCCAGCTCGGTGTCGCGGGCCGCGTCGCCGACGGACCGGGCCGTCGCGTCCACCTGCACGCCGACGCGGTGCGTGACCACGCCGTCCGCGTCGCGCAGCTGCGTCACCGCCAGCTGGTTCCAGAACAGCGACCCGTCCTTGCGGGCGTTGAGCAGCAGCTCGACGGCGTCCTCGCCCGCGGCGAGCGCGTCCCGCAGCCGTGCGACCGCCACCGGGTCTGTGCCCGCGCACTGCAGGAACCGGCAGTTGCGACCCACGACCTCGGCCGACGTCCAGCCCGTCATCCGCGTGAACGCGTCGTTGGCCCACACCACGGGGTCGTCCGGCAGGCGCGGGTCGGAGACGACGACGGCGAGCTGCTGGTCGAGCAGGATCCGCCGGGCGAGCTCGCCGGTGAGCACCGCCTCGCCCGTGACGGGGACCGACGGTGCGGGCGCGCGCCTCATGCGACGGGCTCGCGCGCGGCAGGCGCGGCGACCACCACCGGCTCGCGCGGGGCGAGCGCGAACAGCACGGCGCCGACCAGGTAGGCCGCCGCGAGGCCGGCGAACACCGGTCGGGACCAGCCCGTGTCGGGCAGCGTCAGCGCCGCGAGCGCCGCGGCGCCGACGAACGCCGCGTTGTACATGACGTCGTACAGCGCGAACGCCCGCCCGCGGAACGCGTCGGCGGTGTCGCGCTGCACGATCGTGTCCACCGCGATCTTCGCGCCCTGCGCCGCCAGGCCGAGCGCCCCGCCGGCCGCGAGCACCGCGACCCGGTCGACCGTCACGACGAGCAGCAGCTGGCTGACCACGGCGAGCAGCAGGCAGCCCACCACCCACGCGTGCGGCCCGACCCGCGGGACCAGCAGCGGCGTGAGCACCACCGCGAGGGCGAACCCGACGGCGCTGGCGGCCAGCACCGTGCCGAACGTCTCCAGGCCCGCCTGGGCGTCCGCGGGGTCGGCGAGCAGGTTGCGGGAGATGAGGATGCTGGCGATGAAGACCGCGCCGTAGCAGAACCGGTGCAGCGCCATGATGCCCAGGGCCTGGGCGGGGGTGCGGCGCGCGACGAGGTACCGGGCGCCCTCGCCGAGACCCCGCGCCAGCGAGACGAACGCCGCGCGCACCTGCGCCCCGTCCGCACGGTCCTCGGGCCCGAGCTGGTCACGCCCCAGCCGTGTGGCCAACGCGGACGCACCCGCCATGACCGCTGCGGCCACCAGGAGCGCCGTCGCGTCGCGCACCCGCCCGGCAGGCAGCACCAGGCCGAGCACCAGGCCGACGCCGCCGCCGACGCCGGCCGCTGCGGCCCCGAGCGTCGGCGTGACGGCGTTGGCGGTGAGCAGCAGCGGTCCGTCGACGACCTTCGGCAAAGACGCCGACAGCGCGGCCAGCAGGAACCGGTTGACCGAGAGCGTCACCAGCGCCAGCACGTAGACGGCCGGCCCGACGCCCACGGTCGCCATGAGCGCGGCGATCGTCAGCGTCAGGGCCACCCGCACGAGGTTGCCGACGAGGAGCACCTGCCGGCGGCGCCACCGATCGAGCAGCACGCCCGCCCACGGGCCGACGATCGTGAACGGCAGCAGCAGCACCGCGAACGCCGTGGCCACACCCGTCGCGGTGCTCGCGTTCTCCGGCGAGAAGAAGAACAGGGTCGCGAGCCCGACCTGGAACATGCCGTCCGCGGTCTGGCTGACCAGCCGCACGGCGAACAGGCGCCGGAAGCCGGTCAGCGGCCAGAGCGCCCGGAGGTCGGAGATCACCTGCACCGACCCAGGCTACGGTGCCCGCCACGACGCGCCCCTCGACGCCTGCGTCCGACCGGGCGACCCGGTCCCGACCCCACCCCAACCTCGTCGCCACCCACGTCGTTCTGCACCCCGACACCCGCGACGACCAGGAGGACCGCGTGCCGGACGGATGGGAACCGATGCTGGAGGCGCTGGTGCGCGAGCGCTGGCCGGCGCTGCTCGCCCGCGCGCGGATGCTCGCCCGCGACCCGCGCGACGCGGAGGACCTCGTGCAGGAGGCCCTCGTGGCCACCTTCCGCGGCCGGGCGCGGTTCGCGTCGCTGCCGGAGGCCGAGCAGTACGTGCGGCGTGCGGTTGTCTCGCGGTTCTACGACCAGGCGCGCCGGGCGCAGCGCGAGGGGGCCGCGTCGCGGCGGCTCGCCGCGCGGCCCGTGCCCGACGTGCCCGGGCCCGACGTGCGGGCCGCGGGCCTCGCCGACGAGGTCGAGGCAGCGCTCGCCGAGCTCGCGCCCCGCGAGCGGGCGTGCGTGGTGCTGCGGCACCTCGACGACGTGTCCGTGCGTGACACCGCCCACCTGCTCGGCCTGAGCGAGGGCGCCGTGAAGCGGTACACCTCCGACGGCGTGCGTGCCCTCGCCGTCCGGCTGGGCGTGCCCGCGCCGTCCGAGCCCGCCGGCGCACCCGTCCGCCTGGTCCCGACCGTGAAGGAGGCCCGCCGTGGCTGAGCGACCTGACGACCTGCACGACCTGCTGCGTGCGGCGGCGCACCAGCGGGAGACCTCGCTGGCGGCCGCGAGCCCGACCGACGGCGTGCTGCCCCGCACGGTGGCCCGGGTCCGCCGGGCCCGCCGCGGTGCCGTCGCGGCCCGGGTGCTGCTGGTCGCCGCCCTGGTGGTGGGGGTCGCCGGCGCCGCGTGGTGGGTGCCGTCCCCGCAGGTCCCGCAGCCGCCCGCGTCGCCGAGCCCGGCGACGTCGCCGACCCCCACCCCTTCGCCGGCAGGCGCCGCCACCGTCGACGTGCCCGGCCTGGGTCCGCTCGTGCAGGCCGGGCGCGGGGACGTGGAGGACGCGGCCGAGGGGGCCGTCCTCGCCCTGTGGCGTGCCCCGGCAGCCGAGGACGACGTCCGACTGCTCCTCGTCCGGCCGGACGGTGACGTCCTGCACGTGGTGCGGGCCCCGGACGGTGCCCGGGACCTGCGCGCCTGGGACGGCGGCGCCGCGGTCGTCTGGTCGTTCGGTGCGCAGGAGGCCCAGGCGTTCCGGGTCGACCTCCTGACCGGGGCCGCCCGGGAGGTCGGGTCGGACGCCGGCGCCGGGACGACCACCGACGGGCGCCCGGGCGAGCGGTCGCCCGACGGCACCGCGGTGCTGGTCCGCGGCGAGGACGGCACCGTCGTGGTGGGCGCGGACGGGGTGCGGACGCTCCAGCTGCCGGGGCCGTGGTGCCAGGTCGTCGGGTGGAGCGACGCGGCGCACCTGCTCGGCACCTGCACCGACGCGCCCGCCGCGGGCGCCGTGCCCCACGCCGCCGACGGCCCGACCGTGCACCTCCTCGACGCCACGTCGGGGCAGTCGGTCGCGCAGCAGGCGCTCGGGGCCGGCGACCCCTTCCCCGTCGGTCGCAGCGTGCTCACCGAGGTCGGGCTCGTCGTCCTCGCGGCACCCGTCGCCGCGACGTCCGCGGACGTGACCGCCACCGGTCCGGTGTGCGCGGGGTCGCTCGTGACCTTCGACGGGCTCGACCCCGCCGGCCCGCTGCCCGTCGACCGGTCCGCACGCCTCGACGGCTCGCACCTGACGTCGGCGCCGGGCCGCGTGCTCCTCGCCGGGCGTGATGCGTGCACCGACGCACCCGGGCCGACGACGCTGGAGGCCGTCGACCTCCTGACCGGCGACGTGTCGACCCTGCTGCCGGCACCGACCGACGGTGCGGAGGGCGACGGGCTGCTGTCGTGGGTCGGCCGGGGGTGAGCACAACCCCGCGCCGGGCTGCTCCGTTGTCCTCACGGCTGCTCACGACGACGGAGGAGGCGGAGTGCCACGACCATGGGAACCCGTGCTGGACGCACTGGTCCGCGATCGCTACCCGCGGCTGATCGCCCGTGCGGTGCTGGTGACGGCGACGCACGCGGACGCGGAGGACCTCGTGCAGGACGCGCTGGTGGCGACCTTCTCGAGCCGGGCGCGGTTCACGCACGTGGCCGCGGCGGAGCAGTACGTGCGCCGCGTGATCGTCACGCGCTCGGTGGACCGGGCCCGGACCGACGGCGCCGAGCGCCGGGCGCTGGCCCGGACGGCGGCCGAGCCGGTGCCGTCGGGCGAGGTCGTGCTGCAAGGGCTGGAGCGTGACGTCGTGGCGGCGCTGCGCGATCTCGCGCCACGCCAGCGGGCGTGCGTCGTGCTGCGCCACCTCGACGACCTCTCCGTCGCCGAGACCGCGCGGCTGCTCGGGATCGGCGAGGGGTCGGTCAAGCGGTACACCGCCGAGGGCGCTGCACGGCTGCAGCAGCGGCTCGGTGCGCAGGCCATGGACGAGCCGGAGCGGGTCCGCGTGGACCTGGTGGGCAGCGAGGAGGGGCGACGTGACTGATCTGGGAGACCTGCTGGCGGCGGCGGAGGACGGCGTGGAGCGTGCTCACGGCGGCGCGGCGGGCGCGGCGGGCGTGCTCGTCGGGGCCCGCCGGGCCGTCCGACGGCGACGCGCCGCCCGTCTCGCGCGCGAGGCCACGGTGGGTGCCGTCGCGACCGTCGCCATCGGGGCGGTCGCGTGGTGGGGGGTCGGGGGCGGGCCCGGCCCGACGGCGCCGGCGGCCACGGGGACGGCGACGCCCACCGCGACCGCGGCACCCACGCCCACCACCACCGCGGCCGCGCGGGGCGACGCGCTCCAGGTGGTGGACCCCGTCCCCGGGGCCGCCGACCTGCTCGCGGCGACCGGGGAGGGCTGGACCATGGTCGGCACCTGGCAGTACCGGGTGGGCATCGACGAGACCGGGGTGATCGACCCGGCCGACATGCGCTCCACGACAGCGCTGCAGGCTCCCGACGGCACGGTCACGACGCTGTTCGATGACCGGGCGTCCGCGGGGGCCTCGATCGTCGCCTGGCAGCCGGGGAGCCCGCTGGCCGTCGCGATCGCCAGCGACGCCGACGACCAGTACGTCGTCGGCACGCTGGACCTGCGCACCGGCGTGCTCGAGCCGACCGAGCTGATGTGGGACAACCAGCCGCTCGGTGCGTCGGTCACCGGCGAGACGCTCTGGGTGAGCACGCCGCTGCCCGCCGACCTCGCGGACGGCAGCAGGACGGGCAACTACCGGCCGGCCGGCCCGGGCTCACGTGTGGCCCAGGACCCGGCGCTGCTCGCCGAGGTCTACGGCGGGGACGTCGCCGAGCACTCCGGCACCCTGCTCACGCTGGGCACCGACGGCTCGGTGCGCGACCTGGGGGAGGCCACGCTGCCGAACTACCTGCACCCGCTCAGCCCCGACCGCACGTGGCTGGCGCTGCGGGGCGAGGGTGGCGGCTGGGTCGGCGTGGACGTGCGCGACGGCGCGCGGCACGACCTGCCCCGCTGGCCGGCCGACGAGAGCTGCCGGCCCGTCGGCTGGGTCGACGACGCGCAGGCCGCCGTCTCGTGCCCGCGCGCCGACGGCTCGTGGGAGCTGTGGGCCGTGGACGTGTCGCAGGACGCGGAGCCGCGGTCGCTCGCGGTCTCCGACGTGCCGCTGCGCGACGCGTGGCCGCTCGGTGACGGCCGGGTCGCGATCGGGCGGGTCGTCATGCCGGCGCCGTGCGACACCACGTCCGACCCTGCGGTGCTCGAGGGCGGGCAGATCCGCTCGCTGACCACGGGCTGGTCGCCGTCGGAGCACGGCGGGGACCTGACGGTCGTCGACGGGAAGATCCACACGTCGCTCAACCCCTGCTACGCGGGCGGGCGCTCCGACCCGCAGCGCACGGTGCTCGTCGACCCGGACACCGCCGAGGTCACGACCCTCGCGTGGCTCGAGAGCCACCGCCCCGGCCAGGTCGTCGTCGACGGTGAGTGGCGCGTCGCCACGTGGGGGTACGTGACGAACCGGTGAGCCGGTCCGCGCGCGGAGGGCGCGTCGGGCCCAGCAGGACGGCCGAGGGGCCGGTGAGCGTGTGCTCACCGGCCCCTCGGCCGCGGTCAGGCCGGGCGAGCCCGGCGCTGGGTGTCAGCGCTCGATCTCGCCGCGGATGAAGGCCTCGAGCTGCGCCCGGCCCTTCGTGTCCTCCATCTGCACCGGCGGCGACTTCATGAAGTACGTCGCGGCGGACAGGATCGGGCCGCCGACGCCGCGGTCCTTGGCGATCTTCGCGGCGCGGAGCGCGTCGATGATGACGCCGGCCGAGTTGGGGGAGTCCCAGACCTCGAGCTTGTACTCCAGGTTCAGGGGGACGTCGCCGAACGCGCGGCCCTCGAGGCGCACGTACGCCCACTTGCGGTCGTCGAGCCACGCGACGTAGTCCGACGGGCCGATGTGGACGTTGCGGTCCTCCTTCTTGCCCGCCAGCGGGCCGTCGTCGATGTTCGACGTGACGGCCTGCGTCTTGGAGAGCTTCTTGGACTCCAGGCGCTCGCGCTCGAGCATGTTCTTGAAGTCCATGTTGCCGCCGACGTTCAGCTGGTACGTGCGGTCGAGGATGACGCCGCGCTCCTCGAAGAGGCGGGCGAGCACGCGGTGCGTGATGGTCGCGCCGACCTGCGACTTGATGTCGTCGCCGACGATCGGCACACCGGCGGCCTCGAACTTCGCGGCCCACTCCGGGTCGGACGCGATGAACACGGGCAGCGCGTTGACGAACGCCACGTTGGCGTCGATCGCGGCCTGCGCGTAGAACTTGGCCGCGTCCTCCGAGCCGACGGGCAGGTAGCAGACCAGCACGTCGGCCTGCGTGTCCTTGAGGACCTGCACGACGTCGACCGGCTCGGCGTCCGACTCGTCGATCGTCGCCGAGTAGTACTTGCCGAGGCCGTCGAGGGTGTGGCCGCGCTGCACCGGGACGTCCAGCGGCGGGACGTCGGAGATCTTGATGGTGTTGTTCTCCGAGTTGAAGATCGCCTCGGAGAGGTCGAAGCCGACCTTCTTCGCGTCCACGTCGAACGCGGCGACGAACTCGATGTCGCGGACGTGGTAGTCGCCCATCTGGACGTGCATGAGGCCGGGGACCTTGGCCTGCGGGTCGGCGTCACGGTAGTAGTGCACGCCCTGGACCAGCGACGCGGCGCAGTTGCCGACGCCGACGATGGCGACGCGGATGGAGGTCATCCTCGCTCCTTCTCGGTGTGCGCCTCGGTGCGACCCTCGGCGTCGTTCTCGGGGGCGGCCGGGCGGCCACCCCCGTCGGGGCGGGCGCGGCGGATGCCGCGCTCGTTGTCGATGAGGTCGTCCAGCCAGCGCACCTCGCGCTCGACGGACTCCAGCCCGTGACGCTGCAGCTCCAGCGTGTACTCGTCCATGCGCTCACGGGTGCGCAGGAAGGACTGGCGGACCAGCTCCAGCCGCTCGGTCAGCCGCGACCGCCGGCCCTCGAGGATCCGCAGCCGCGTCTCGGCGTCGGTCTGCCCGAAGAACGCGAACCGCACGTCGAAGTTCTCGTCCTCCCAGGCCGCCGGGCCCGAGGAGGAGAGCACGTGCTGCAGGTGCTCCTTGCCCTCGGCGGTGAGCTGGTACACGATCCGGGCCCGCTTGCTGGCCACGGTGCGGTCGTCCGGCGACTCCGTGCCGACGATCAGCCCGCGGGCGACCAGGCTCTTCAGGCACGGGTACAGCGACCCGTACGACAGGGCGCGGAACGAGCCGAGCACGAGGTTGACGCGCTTGCGCAGCTCGTAGCCGTGCATGGGTGACCCGGCGAGCAGGCCGAGGATGGCCGGCTCGAGCACCTCGGTGCGTCCGCGCACGCCGTCCTCCTCACCGTCCGTCGGGCCGGGCCCGTGGCGTCCGTGCGCGTCCGACGCGCCGGCGGTGTCCGGATCCGATGTATCAACTCGATACATCCGGAGAGTAGATCGGCTGCGACGTCCGCACAACCGTGACGCGCCGGCGGGCCGCGCCCGCGGGTCGTCAGGCAACCGTCAGGCGCCCGGTCGGTGCCGCGTCAGGTCCGTGACCTGGGATCGGGGCCGGCGCGTGAGGGTCGCGCGCCCCACCCGGAGGACCCGTGTCGCTCGCCCTGTACCGCCTCGGCCACGCCGTCGGCCGCCACCGGCTCCTCGTCGTCGGCGCCTGGGCCGTCCTGCTGCTCGTCGTCCTCGGCCTGGCCCGCACCCACGGCGGGGAGTACGACGACGACTTCTCCATCCCCGGCACCGAGTCCGAGCAGGGCATGGACGTGCTGGCGCAGCGGTTCGGGTCGGCCGCCGTCGGCGCCAACGCCCAGGTGCTCTACCGCGCGGACGACGTCACGGCGCCCGACGCGTCGGCCGCCGTCGAGGCGTCGCTCGCCGCGGTCGAGGCGGTCGACGGGGTCGCGGGTGTCACCGCCGCCGACAAGGTCGACGTGACCGACGCCCACGACGCCGCCCTCGCGACCGTGCAGCTCGAGGACGCCGAGCCGTCCGACGCCACCCTCGACGCGCTGCGCGAGGCGGCCGTCGTCGACGCCGCGGGCGTGACGTCCACCGTCGGCGGCAACGCGTACGGCGGCGGCGGCGGCGCGGGCGCGAGCCACACCGCCGAGGCCGTCGGGCTCGGCGTCGCCCTCGTCGTGCTCGCCCTCACCTTCGGCTCCCTCGTCGCCGCCGGCCTGCCGATCCTCACCGCGCTGCTCGGCGTGGGCGCCACCCTCGCCGGCCTGCAGCTCGCCGCGTCGGCCGCCACGATCTCGACGACCACGCCGTCGTTCGCGTCGATGCTCGGGCTGGCCGTGGGCATCGACTACGCGCTGTTCGTGCTGTCCCGGCACCGCGCGCAGCTCGCCGACGGCATCGAGCCCCGGGAGTCCATGGCCCGCGCGCTGGGCACCGCGGGCAGCGCCGTCGTGTTCGCCGGCGCGACGGTCGTCGTGTCCCTCGTCGGGCTCGTCGTCGTCCAGATCCCCGTGCTGACCTGGATGGGGGTGGCCGGGGCGCTGGCCGTGACGCTGGCCGTGGCCGCCGCGCTGACGCTGCTCCCCGCGGTCGCGCTGCTCCTCGGCACCCGCCTGCGCCCCCGCGAGCGCCGCCCCCGTGCCCTGCGGCCGCGTCCCGACCGGCTGCGCCCCGACCGCCCCCGTCCGGCCCGCGCGGGGCGACCGGCGCTCGCGGCGCGCTGGGTCGCCCTGGTCACGCGTGTGCCGGTGCTCACCGTGGTCGTGGTCGTGCTCGGCCTGGGCGTCGCCGCCCTGCCCGCCGCGGACCTGCAGCTGTCGCTCACCGGCGGGCAGGGCGGGGCGCCCGGCACGCCCGAGCGGGCGCACGCCGACGCGGTCGCGGACGCCTTCGGCGCCGGGTCGGCCGCCCCGCTGCTGATCACCGCGGACATCCTGGCCGGCGACGACCCGCGCGGCACGGTCGAGGACCTGGCCGCGGCGGTCGGTGACGTCGAGGGCGTCGTCGAGGTCACCGCCGCGACGCCGAACGCGGCGGCCGACACCGCCCTCGTGCGGCTCGTCCCGCCCGGCGGTGCGTCCGACCCGGCGACGGTCGACCTGGTGCACCGGCTGCGCGAGGCCGCCCCGGCGATCGAGGCGCGGACGGGGGCGACCGACCTCCTCGTCACCGGCAGCACGGCGGTGACGGTCGACACGCAGGAGCTGCTCGCGGACGCGGTCGTGCCGTTCGGCGCGACCGTCGTGGGGCTCTCCCTCGTGCTGCTGGCCCTGGTCTTCCGGTCCGTGGCGGTCCCGCTCAAGGCCACGGCCGGGTTCGTGCTGTCCGTCGGGGCGTCCCTCGGGGCGATCGTCGCGGTGTTCCAGTGGGGCTGGGGCGCCGACCTCGTGGGGGTGGCCGAGCCGGGGCCGGTGGTGAGCTTCCTGCCGGTCCTCGTCATCGGCGTGCTCTTCGGCCTCGCGATGGACTACGAGATGTTCCTGGTCAGCCGCATGCGCGAGGAGTACACGCACCACGGCGACGCGCGCGCGGCGGTGCTGGCCGGGTTCACGCACTCGGCGCCCGTCGTCGCGGCCGCCGCGCTCATCATGGTCGCCGTCTTCGCGGCGTTCGTGCCCGGCGGGTCCACCACCCTCCAGGCCATCGCGTTCGGCCTGGCCGTCGGGGTGCTCGTCGACGCGTTCGTCGTCCGGATGACGCTCGTGCCGGCCGCCCTCGTGCTCCTCGGCGACCGGGCGTGGTGGATGCCCGGGTGGCTCGCCCGGCGGCTGCCCGTGGTCGACGTCGAGGGCGAGGCGGTCGTCCGGTCCCTCGCCGCCGCCCGCGCCGCGGCCGCCCCCGACGCCCCGGCGCTCCGCGCCCGCGGGCTCGTGCCCCGGCCGGGCGACACCGCCCTGGACGTCGACGCCCCGGCCGGCGCCGTCACGGTCGTCACCGTCGGCAGCGACGCCGCCGCGGACGCCGCGGCCCGCGCCCTGACCGGCCGGGCCCGGGCTACCGGCGACGTCGCCGTCGGCGGGCTCGTGCTGCCCGAGCAGCGCGAACGGGTGCGGTGCACCACCGCCGTCGTCGCCGCCGACCCGCCCCTGCGGGCCGGCACCGTCGAGCGGCACGTCGCCCGGGCGCTGGCGCTGCTCGGCACCCCGCGGCGCCGACGCCCCGCCCTCCTCGCGCGGGTCGGGCAGATCACCGGCCTGCACGGCCCCGTCGACGCCCTGACCCGGGACCAGCGGCGGCTGCTCGTCGCCGCGGTCGCGCACGTGCACGGCGCCCACGTCCTCGTCCTGCCCGGACCCCCCGACACCGACGTGGCCGCGGTGCTCGTCCGGCACGGCGCCACCGTCGTCCTGCTCACCCCGCGGGCCCCCGCACTCCCGCAGGACCACCCGTCGCCCACGGCCCCGCCCCGCCCGGCGCCGCACGTCGCGACCCCCGCCCCCGCCGTCGCCCAGGAGGCGCACCGATGACCCCGCGCACCCCGACCCGCACCCGCCGCCGCACCACCGCCCAGGTCCTCGTCACCGGCGTCCTGCTGCCCCTGCTCACCGGCGGGCTCCTCGCCTGGTCCTGGAGCGGCCGCACCGACGCCGTCGACCAGGTCCCGCTCGCGATCGTCAACGAGGACACCATCGTCACCGGCGACCAGCCCATGGCCGCCGGCCGCGCCCTGACCGCCGCGCTCGTGCACCCCGACGACGGCACACCCGCCCTCGGCTGGCAGACCACCGACGCCGCCACCGCCGAGGCCGGCCTCGCCGACGGCACCTACCACGCGGTCCTCACCATCCCCGAGGACTTCTCCGCCGCCGTCCTGTCCGCCGGCACCGACGACCCCGAGCAGGCACGCCTCGACCTGCAGACCGACCCCACCAGCACCGACGTCGCCACCCTCGCCGCGCAGGCCGTCACCACCGCCGCCGCCGACACCCTGGGCGACCAGGTCACCACCGCCTACCTGGAGAACGTCCTCGCCGGCGTCGACACCCTCGGCACCTCCCTGGGCACGGCCGCCGACGGCGCCGGCGCGCTCGTGGACGGCGCCGGCAGCCTGGCGGACGGCACCGCCACCCTCGCGGACGGCACCGCCCGCCTCACCGAGGCCACCGGCACCCTCGCCGACGGCACCGACCAGCTCACCACCGGCGCCGCCGCGCTCGCCGACGGCCTCGGCACCCTCGCCTCGTCCGCCACCACCCTGGCCGACGGCGCGACCGGCCTCGCCACCGGCACCGCCGGTCTCGTCGACGGCACCGCCGCCCTCGCCGACGGCGCCACCGCCGCCGCCACCGGAGCGACGTCCCTCACGCAGGGCGCTACCGCCGCGGCCGACGGCGCCACCGCCCTGGCCACCGGACTCGCCCAGCTCGACGCCCAGTGCCCCCTCGCCTCGCCGTCCGCCGCGTTCTGCGCCCAGCTCGACGCCGCCGCCACCGCGAGCGCCGACCTCGCCACCGGCACCCAGACCGTCGCCGACGGCACCGCCACCCTCGGCGGCAACCTCACCGGCCTCACCGACGCCACCACCCGGCTGGCCGCCGCGGCCGTCCAGGTCGACGCCGGCGCCGACCAGCTCGCGTCCGGCACCGGCGCCCTCGCCACCGGCGCCGACGGTGCCGTCGACTCCGCCCGCACCCTCGCCGACGGCACCGCGACCGTCGCCGGCGGCACCCATGACCTCGCCACCGGAACCCAGGACCTCGCCGAGGGGGCCCAGCAGCTCGCCGACGGCGCCGACGACCTCGCGAGCGGCGCCGACGACCTCGCCGACGGCCTTGCCGAGGGCGCCTACGCCGCACCCGCCACCACCACCGCGCAGCAGGAGCAGACCGCGTCCGTCGTCAGCCGCCCCGTCGGCGTCACCACCTCACCCCTCGCCCCGGTCGACGGCCGCCTCGCCGCCGCGTCCGCCGCCGTCGCCCTGTGGCTGGGCGCCCTCGCGACCCTCCTCGTCGGCCGCCGCGGCCTGCGCCCCGACGACCTCGACGCACCCACGGCCACCCCCCGGCTCCTGCGGGCCGTCCTCGCGCCCCGCCTCGCCGTCGCCGCGCTGCAGGGCGTCGTCGTCACCGGCGCCGTGGCCGCGCTCGGCGCCGACCCCGACCGTGCGCTCGCCGTGGGGGCCCTGAGCCTCCTCACCGCCCTCGCCCTGGCGCTCCTCGCCACCGGCGCCATCCTGCGCGGCGGCCGCACCGGCGTCCTCGCCCTGGCCGTCCTCACCGCGCTCCAGCTCGCCGCCCTCGGCGGCCTCGTCCCCGTCGAGACCGCACCCGCACCGCTGCGCACCCTCGCCGCCCTGCTGCCGCTGGGCGCCTACGGCGACGCGGCCACCGCCCTGTCCGACGGGCACCCCGTCGACCCCGGTGCCGTCCTCGTCGTCGTCGCCTGGGGCCTGGCCGGCCTCGCGCTCGCCGGCACCGGCCTGCGCCGCCGCCGCACCGCACCGTTCGCCGCCGTCCCGGCATGAGCGCGCGATGATGCCCGCATGAGCCCGCGCGTCCTCGTCGTCGACGACGACCCCGACGTGCGCGAGATGCTCGTCCAGGCGCTCACGTTCTCCGGCTTCGACGTCACCGACGCCCCCGACGCGGGGGCCGCGCTCGCGGTGCTCGGGTCCGACGGGACGGACGTGGTGCTGCTCGACGTGATGATGCCGGGGCTCGACGGGTTCGACCTCGTGCAGCTCGTGCGCCGCCGCGAGCCCGACCTGCCCGTGCTGTTCCTCTCGGGGCGCGACGCCGTCGACGACCGGGTGCGCGGCCTGCGGCTGGGCGCCGACGACTACGTGACCAAGCCCTTCAGCACGGTCGAGGTCGTCGCCCGCATCGAGGCCGTCCTGCGCCGCCGCACCGCACCCGGCCCGCCGCCCGACGCCGACGACGGGGTGCTGCGCTGCGCGGACCTGCTGCTCGACCCCGCGCACCACCGCGTCGAGCGCGGCGGCGCACCCGTCGCGCTGTCGCCCACGGAGTTCCGGCTGCTCGCGCTGCTGCTCGAGCACCGCGGCCGCGTCGTGTCCAAGGGGCAGATCCTCGACCAGGTCTGGGGCTACGGGTTCGGCGGCGAGACCAACGTCGTCGAGCGCTTCGTGTCGAACCTGCGGCGCAAGGTCGACGACGGGCACCCCGCCCTGATCCGCACGGTGCGCGGGTTCGGGTACGCGGTCCGCGCCCCGGAGGCCTGAGGTGGGCTCGATCCGCCGCCGCCTGACCGTCGGCATGGTCGCCGCGATGGCCGTCGTGGTGCTCGCGTTCGCCGGCGCGACCACGCTCATCGTGTCCCACGTCCTGGCCGACCGGTCCCGCGACAACCTCGCCGCCACCGCCGAACGCACCCGCGGCGCCCTCGCCGCCGTGGACGGCATCACGCTCGACGACGACGACCTGCGCGGGCTCGTCGGCGGCCAGACCGGCCTGCGGGGCGTGGTCGTCGTCGGGTCGGGCGGCACCGTGCTCGCCAGCTCCCAGGTCGACCCCGCCGACGCCGACGTGCTCGCCGCCGTCGACGCCACCGAGCCCGCGCCCGCCGCCGGGCACTACCTCGCCGTCGGCATCCCCACCGCCGACCTCGACCTCGCCCTCGAGCGCGACGGCACCGCCACCCAGGTCGTGCACGTCGTCCTCACCGTCGACACCACCGAGCAGGAGGCGGTCGTCGACGCCTTCGTCACGCTCGTCGCGGTGGGCGCCGTCGTGTCGATCGCCGTCGTCGTGGCGTCCGCCGTCGTCATCGTCGGACGCGGGCTGCAGCCGCTGCGCACCATGGCCGACCGCGCCGACGCCGTCGCGGCCGGCGACCGCACCCGCCGCCTGCCCGTCCAGGACCGCGACGACCCGGCCATCGCCCGCCTCGCCCGCACCGTCAACGCCGCGTTCGACGCCCAGCAGGACGCCGAGCACCGCGTCCGCGCGTTCGTCGCCGACGCGTCCCACGAGCTGCGCAGCCCGCTGACCGCCGCGACCGGCTGGGTCGACCTCGACCTGCAGGGAGCCCTCGACGACCCCGCCCGGCGCGAGCACGCCATGCAGCGCGTCGCCGCCCAGCTCGCCCGCATGGGCACCCTCGTCGACGAGCTCGCGACCCTGGCCCGCACCGACGCCGGCACCCCCCTCGCCGCCGAGCCCGTCGACCTGGGTGCCCTCGCCGCCGAGGTCGTCGAGGACGCGCGCGTCGTCGACCCCGACCGCCGCATCCGCCTCGTCGCCGCCCCCGCGCCCGTGCTCGGCGACCCCACCCGCCTGGCGCAGGTGCTGCGCAACCTCGTCGCCAACGCCACGACCCACACGCCCCCCGACGCCGCCGTCACGGTCACCGTCACCCCGGGCGCCCTGCGCCACCAGGTCACGGTCGCCGACACCGGCCCCGGCATCCCGCTCGCGCACCTGCCGCACCTGTTCGAACGCTTCTGGCGGGCCGACCCCGCCCGCGGGCCCGGCGGCTCCGGCCTCGGCCTGGCCATCGTCCAGTCCCTCGTCGAGGCCCACGGCGGCACCGTCGCGGTCACCAGCACCCCCGGCACAGGCACCACCGTCACCCTCACCCTCCCCACCCACACCCCCTGACCCCCCGACCCCACCCCCGCCGACCCCACCCCGCCGACCCCGTCATCGGTGCCGCCCCGCCCACCCCAGCCGTCACGGATGACGGTCTCGCCACCACCCGGCTGGGTCCCTCCCACCCGCCGACCCCGTCATCGGTGCCGCCCCGCCCACCCCGCCCGTCACAAATGACGGGGTCGGCAGGTGGGGAGGGGATCGTCAGGTGGTCGTCATCGGGGTGGCAGGTGGGGGTGGTGCGATGCGGGCATGGACGCCGCCCAGCACGTCACCGACCCCACGCACGTCCCCACCAGCCGGCGGACGTGGCGTCGGCGGACCGTCGTCGTCGCGGCCTGCGCGGGCGTCGTCCTGCTGCTCGTGGCCGCCGGAGAGGTCGCCGCCCGCGGCGCCCTCGCCGACCGCCTCGACCAGGCCCGGGACGCGCTGCCCGCCGGCGCCGACGTCCGACCCGGCCCCAGGCCCGCGCTCTGGCAGGCGCTCACCGCCACCGCCGACCTGCGCGTCACCCTCGCGCCCGACGCCCTCGCCGACGCCCTGACCTGCACCACCGGCCGCGACGACCTCCAGGTCACCACCGCCGGCGGAGTCGTGACGGTCGCCGCACCCGTCGCCGTCGGTGACCGCGAGGTGCCCGCCGAGCTCGACCTGCTCGCGACCGCCGAGGACGGGGCCCTGGTCCTGCGCGCCCAGGCCGTGCGCGTCGCCGGGTTCGACGTGCCGCCGCGGGCGCTCGCTGGGCGGGTCCCGGAGGTCGGGCGTCTCGTCGACGGTGTGCGCGTGGGTGGCCGCGACGGGCTCGTCGTCGCGTCGGTCCGCACCGCCGACGACGGCCTCGAGATGGGCGTCCAGGCGTCCGCGCCGGGCGGCGGGGCACCGCGCGCGAGCACTCCCGGGGGCGGCGCGGGCTGCCTCGGCGGCTGACCGGACGCCCGCTGTGCACCGGCTGTGCGCGGTGCCGCCGTCCTGCGACGACCGCGTCGCGGGCGGGTGCCGATGGTGTGAAGGTGCCACGAACGCGGCCGTCGAAGGAGCAGGTTCCACCCGGGCGGTCGTCCATACTGGGCCGTCGGGCACCCGTGTGCCCGCGCACCGCCTCCTCCCCAGGGCCGCGAGCCCCGCCGGGCGTGGGCGGGCGTCGTCGGCAGAAGGGCAGCTCGTTGGCAGGCACCTCACGTCGCGCGGCACCACCGCGTGCCCGTCGTGCGACCCGCGGCACGTCGTCGTCCGCAGCGGGTCGCTCGACCAGGGCTCCCGCGAAGAAGAAGTTCTTCGACTACCCGCGCTCCGGGTACACCGGCCTGCACCGCTGGCTGCCCTCGTGGCGCGTCGTGGTCGGCACGTTCATCGCCTTCCTCTTCCTCGGCGTCGGCGCGCTCGTCGGGCTGTACCAGTTCACCGAGATCCCGGACAGGCTCGCCGAGGCGGAGTTCGAGACGACGACCGTCTACTACGCGGGTGCGACCCCGGATCAGCCGGGCGAGGTGATGGGCCAGTTCGCCGAGCAGCGCCGTGAGCGCGTCGACTACGACACCCTCCCCCCGTACATCGGCCAGGCCGTGGCCGCCGGTGAGGACCGCACCTTCTTCTCCAACCGCGGGATCTCGGTCAGGGGCATCGTCCGTGCGCTCATCAACAACCTCAGCGGCGGTCAGCAGCAGGGCGCCTCGACGCTCACGCAGCAGTACGTCGAGCGCTTCTACATGAACACGACGAAGTCCTACCTGGGCAAGGCCCAGGAGGCGATCCTCGCGCTCAAGCTGACCCGGAAGGAGAGCAAGGAGGAGATCATGGAGCGGTACCTCAACACGATCTACTTCGGCCGCGACTCCTACGGCATCCAGACCGCCGCGCAGTCCTACTTCGGCAAGAACGCCGCCGACCTCACCGTCGCCGAGATTGCCGTCATCGCCGCCCTCATCCCGTCGCCCAACAACTGGGACCCGGCCGTCAACCCCGACGAGTCCGAGCAGCGCTGGAACATCATCCTCGACAAGATGGTCGAGGAGGGCTGGCTCGACGCGGGCGAGCGCGCCGGCCTGGAGTTCCCCCAGACCGTGGAGTACGAGCGCTCGCAGACGTACGCCGGCCCCAACGGGTACATCCTCGAGATGGTGCGCAAGGAGCTCATCGACTCGGGCGCCGTCAAGGAGGAGCAGCTCTCCACCGGCGGCCTGAAGATCGTCACGACCATCGAGAAGGACGTCCAGGACCAGGCCGTGGCCGCTGCCGCGGCTCTGCGCAGCGGGGAGATGTCGGGCGGGGCCACGCCCGCCGAGGGGATGAAGATCGGCATCACGTCGGTCGACCCCGCCACGGGCGCCATCGTCGCGATGTACGGCGGCGCGGACTACCTCACCGACTTCAGCAACCGGGCGACCACGGCGATCCAGGCCGGGTCGACGTTCAAGCCGTTCACGCTCGTCGCGGGCCTCGAGAACGGCGTCAGCCTGTCGAGCCGGTACGACGGGAACTCCCCGCAGCGCTTCCCGGAGTGGGAGGGCGGGCAGAAGGACGTCTCGAACTTCGGCAACGACTCGTTCGGCAACATCGACCTCGTCGACGCGACCGCCGACTCCGTGAACACGGTCTACGCCGCCCTCAACATCGAGATCGGCCCGGACAAGACCGCGGACGTCGCCAAGCGCGCCGGCGCCAAGGCCGAGCCGCTCGTCGTGCCGTCCAACGTGCTCGGCTCGGACGAGGTGCGGCCGCTCGACATGGCGGCCGCGTACGCCACGTTCGCCGCCCAGGGCATCCACCACGACCCGTACCTCGTCCACCAGGTCACGTGGCCCGAGGGTGAGGTGGCGTACACCGGGTCGTCGCAGGCCGAGCAGGTCTTCGAGGCAGACGTCATGGCCGACGCGACGTACGCGATGACGCAGGTGGTCGAGCGCGGGTCCGGCGAGGGGTGGATCAAGCCGATCGGGGTTCCCGTCGCCGGCAAGACCGGCACCTCGACGAGCAACCTCTCGGCCTGGTTCGTCGGGTACACCCCGACGCTCGCGACATCGGTGGCGCTCAGCCAGGTCGGCGCCGACGGCATCAGCTTCGAGACGATCACCCCCTTCGGCAACAACGCCCGGGGCCAGGCCCTCACGCAGGTCACGGGCTCGACGTGGCCCGCGGCGCTCTGGGCCCGGTACATGGACCCGGTGCTGGACATGCCCAAGTACGCCGCCGTGCGGGACTTCCCGCCGCGGGCGAACGTCGGGCCCACGCCCACCGCGACGGCGCGGCCGACGCAGACGGCGGAGCCCACCCAGGAGCCGACCGAGGAGGCGCCTGCCGAGGTGCAGGTGCCCGGCAACCTGGTGGGGCGCATGTCCGGCGACGCGGAGTCCGCGATCATCAACGCGGGTCTCGTGCCGGCCATCCGGACAGAGGAGTCGGAGGACGTCCCGCAGGGCCTCGTCATCCGGGTCGAGCCCGGATCGGGCTCCACGCTCCCCACGGGCCAGACGGTCACCATCGTCGTCTCCGCCGGCCCGCCCGAGCCCGAGTGGACGCCCGAGCCCGAGCCGACCCCGACGCCCACACCCACGCCGACGCCCACACCGACCCCGTCGCCGACGGTGGACGGGCAGGGGCAGGGCAACGGGAACGGCAACGGCGGGAACGGATGACCCGACGGGCCCGTCTGCCGCGCGAGCGGGCGCGGCGGGTGTGACGCAGGCGATCCCCGTGCAGCGGCCCGGCCGGTAGGCTGGGCCGCTGCCGTCTGCCAGGCGGTACCGAAAGGCCTGCACGACCAGCACGACAGCCAGCACCCTCACCCGGCACCCGCCGGGGCCGCCCTCCCGGGGTCGGCGGGTGCGGGCCGACGCACGAGACCCTCCTGCCACGGACCGACCGTGGCCGCGAAGACCAGAGGAGGTGGGTATGAGCCTGCGTCAGTACGAGATCATGATCATCCTCGACCCCGAGATCGAGGAGCGCACCGTCGCCCCGTCGCTCGACAAGTACCTGACGGTCGTCAAGACCGAGGGTGGCACCGTCGACAAGGTCGACGTCTGGGGCCGCCGTCGCCTCGCCTACGACATCCAGAAGAAGTCCGAGGGCATCTACGCCGTCGTCGACTTCTCCGCGTCGCCGGCGACCGCCAAGGAGCTCGACCGCCAGCTCGGCCTCAACGAGGTCGTCCTGCGCACGAAGGTCCTGCGCCGCGAGGCGTGAGCCCGCACCGGTTGTGGGTGAGCCCGGCTAGGTTGCGGGCAGCCCACCACCGACGCGGCTGACGCCGCAGTCGATCCGAACGAACGAGCGAGGAGGCCGTCATGGCCGGCGAGACCACGATCACGGTGATCGGGAACCTGACCGGGGACCCGGAGCTGCGCTTCACCCCGTCGGGTGCAGCGGTCGCGAACTTCACGGTCGCGTCCACCCCGCGCACGTTCGACCGCCAGAGCAACGAGTGGAAGGACGGCGACACGCTGTTCCTCCGCTGCTCGATCTGGCGTGAGGCGGCCGAGTCCGTCGCGGAGTCCCTGACCAAGGGCACCCGCGTCATCGTGACCGGACGGCTCGTGCAGCGCTCCTACGAGACCCGCGAGGGCGAGAAGCGCACCGTGTACGAGCTCCAGGTCGACGAGGTCGGCCCGTCGCTGCGCTACGCCACGGCCAAGGTCACCCGCGCCCAGCGCTCGGGCGGCGGCGGTGGCTTCAACGGTGGCGGCGGTGGCGGAGGCGGCTACTCGGGCGGGGGTGGCGGCGGAGGCTTCTCCGGCGGCTCCTCGTCCTCGGGTGGCGGCGGCCAGGCCGACGACCCGTGGGCGACGCCCGGTGGTTCGTCGGGCGGCTACTCCGACGAGCCCCCGTTCTGATCGGCACACACATCTAGCTGCACATCCCCGAGCACGGCAACGCTCGGGGCTCCACAGACAAGGAGCACCGCGATGGCCAAGCCCGTCGTCCGCAAGCCCAAGAAGAAGCAGAACCCCCTCAAGGCCGCCAAGATCGACACGGTGGACTACAAGGACACGGTCCTGCTCCGCAAGTTCATCTCCGACCGCGGGAAGATCCGCGCCCGCCGGGTCACCGGCGTGTCGGTTCAGGAGCAGCGCGCGATCGCGCGTGCCGTCAAGAACGCCCGCGAGATGGCCCTGCTGCCGTACTCGTCGTCGGCGCGCTGAGGAAGGACCGACTCATGGCGAAGATCATCCTGACCCACGAGGTCACCGGCCTCGGTGCCCCCGGCGACGTCGTCGAGGTGAAGGACGGGTACGCCCGTAACTACCTCATCCCGCGCAGCCTGGCCACGCCGTGGTCCAAGGGTGCCGAGAAGGACGTCACCGCGATCCGTCGTGCCCGCAAGGCGCGCGAGATCGCCACGCTCGACGAGGCCAAGGCCGTCCGCGACTCGCTCCAGGCGAACGTCGTGACCGTCTCGGCGACGTCCGGCGAGTCCGGCCGCCTCTTCGGCGCCGTCACCACGGCCGAGATCGCCGACGCGATCAAGGCCGCCGGTGCGCCGTCCGTCGACAAGCGCAAGATCGAGGTCGCCCAGGCGATCAAGTCGCTCGGCGAGTACACGGTGCAGGTCCGCCTGCACCCCGAGGTCTCGGCGAAGGTGACCGTCAAGGTCGTCGCCGCCTGACCGTTCGCACCCGCGAGCTCACGAGGCCCGCACCGCTCCGGCGGTGCGGGCCTCGTCGTCTCTCCGTCCCGGGACGGAGGCGCAGGATCGGTCCCGGGACGGTGGGCGCGCGGGACCGGCGTCCCTAGCCTGGTGGTGTCACCCGGACCACCAGGAGGAGATCGACGATGAGTGCCTCGCAGCCCCAGGACGCGCAGCCCCGGCAGGCCGGGACGGCGGCGGCAGCGGGTTCCTTGCTCGCGGTCGGGGCGCCGTTCCTCTCGGTGGGGACGATCTTCCTGGCGCAGGGGTCGCTCGCCCTGGGCCTGCCTTTCCTGGTGCTGGGCATGGTGTTCGTGGCCGGGTCGGCCGGCCGGTTCGCCGCGTACGCACGGCGCCGCACCGAGGCCGGTGCCGCAGGGCCGGACGCGCCCGTGGACGACGCGCAGCCGTGAACGACGGCCCGGCCGCGGGCCGACTCGACGACCAGCTCGAGGACCCACGGTCCGGCAAGGGAGCCGCCATGAGCACCGACGACAACCCCCCGCGCGACAAGGCGAAGGACGAGCGCGGCGCCTTCCTGGCGATCGGGTTCGTGTTCGTCATCCTCGGGCTGTCGGCGATGGGCTCGGACAACCGTGGCTCGCTGGTGGTGTTCTTGTCGGTCGGCGTCGTCTTCATCGCGCTGTCATGGGTCGGCGGCCAGGGGCGCCGCACGGGCGCTGTCGACGCCGCTCCCGTCGCCGACGGGTCGACCCCGACCGAGGGGACCGACGCGGGTGCCGGGCCTGCACCGGCTGTGGACGACGCGTCCCACGGCGGGAATCCCGCCCCGCGCCCCTCCCCGGAGCCGTAGCCTCGGACCTGCCGTGCGCTGAGCCCGTCCAGGGTGCGTCGCCGGCGCGAGCGCGGCCATCAGGCAGCGAGCGCGGGGGAGACGAGGGGGCGCAGCGCCCCGAGGCGTCAGAGACCCGGAGGTCGTCGGTGGACGGGCGGGACGCGGCGCTCGATCGTCGGTGGAGCGTCGGCGTGGTGGCGGCTGCGCCGGGGCTCGTGGCCGCTGTCGTGTACGCCGGGCTTGTCGTGGTCGCGGCTCGCCTCGTGCCGGACGTCCTCGCAGACGCCGTGCAGTCGAGCCGCGTGCCCCGCCCGGTGATCTTCGGCAGGGACGCCTGGGTGCAGTACCTGCTCGCGCTCGGCTGGCTGGTCCCCTGGACTCTCGCGCTCGGCGTCGTGCTGGGTGTCCTGAGCCGTGCGGGGGCGATCGCCTGGGTCCTGGTGCCAGGCTCGGCCGTCCTGCTCCTGCAGCTCGCCTGGATCGTCCTGCTGGTGGCCTTTCACGTGCTGGTCTACTCGTGGGAGGAGTCGACGCTCGCGCTCACCCTGCGCGCCGACCAGACGATGCTGCTGGCCGGCCACGCGGTCGCGCTGGTCGGGTCGAGGTACGTGTGGCGTCGGCGCACCAGCTCGACGGATCTGGAGCGGACGGACCTCCTGCGCGTGTGCACGGGAGCCCTGCTGCGGATGCTCGCCGTGCTCGGGGTCTACGCGGGTCTCGCGCTCGCCCTCTGGCTGACGACCCCCTGCACGGGCTCGGGCGGTGCGCTCTGCACCTGAGCCGGGGCTCCGCGGTCAGGCGCCCGTGACCATCCAGGCGGTGCCGCGGGCGCGCCAGCCGGTCGTGACCGCGCGGGCCGCCATGAAGACCCCGGCGAACGCGATCCACAGCCACGCCAACCCGGTCGCATCGGCCGGCGCCCAGGCGTGCACGGCGAGGGCCGCGGGCACGTAGGCGACGAGGGTGAGGACCCCGGCCCAGGCCAGGTAGCGGCCGTCACCGGCGCCGATGAGCACGCCGTCGAGCACGAACACCCAGCCGGCCATCGGCAGGGTGACCGCGGCGACGACGAGGGCGGCCGTCGCCGCGCGCTGGACGTCGGGGTCGGTGCTGAACAGGCGGACGTACGCGGGCGCGAGGGCGCCGACGAGCACGCCCATGACCGCGCCCGCGGCAACGCCCCACTGCAGGGTCCGGCGCAGCAGCGCCCGGGTGCGCGCGACGTCCGAGGCGCCGAGGGAGTGGCCGACGAGCGCCTGCGCGGCGATCGCGAGGGCGTCGAGCGCGAACGCGGTGAGCCCCCACACGGACATCGCCACCTGGTGCGCGGCCAGCGACGCACCGCCGAGACCGGTGGCGACCCAGACGGTGACGAGGATCGCCACGCGCAGCGTCGCGGTGCGTACCAGCAGCGGCACACCCGCCCGGACGTTGGCCAGGATCCCCCCGGCCGCGGGCCGCAGCTGCGCCCCGTGACGGCGTGCGCCGCGGACCACGACGACGACGAGCGCCACGGCCATCCCGATCTGCGCGACCGCCGTCCCCAGGCCCGACCCGGCGATGCCCATGCCCGCGCCGTAGACCAGGGCGACGTTGAGGACGGCGTTGGCGACGGCCCCGGCCGCGGCGACCACGAGCGGCGTGCGGGTGTCCAGGAGGCCGCGCAGGGCCCCCGTGGCGGCCAGCACGAGGAGCATGCCGGGCAGGCCCGGCAGCGACCAGCGCAGGTACGTCACGGCCTGCGCGGCGACGCCGCCGTCGGCGCCGAGCGCTCCGACCACCCACGGCGCCGCGACCCACGTGGCGGCGGCGAGCACGACGCCGAGCCCGACGGCCAGCCACAGGCCGTCGACGCCGGTCTGCAGCGCGGCACGCGTGTCACCGGCACCGAGCCGGCGGGCGACCGCGGCGGTGGTGGCGTACGCGAGGAAGACGCACAGCCCGACCATCGTGACCAGCACCGTCGAGGCCAGGGCGAGTCCGGCGAGGGGCTCGGTGCCGAGGCGTCCGACGATCGCGGAGTCGACGAGCACGAATAGCGGCTCGGCGACGAGCGCCCCCAGGGCGGGTACGGCGAGCCGGACGATCTGCCGGTCCACACCATCCACAGGTGTGGAGGAGGCGCCGTCGGTCGAGGCTGTGGACGGCTCGGTGGACCCGTGGACGGTGGGCTCCTCCGGGGGTCCGGCGGGCCCGGGGGAGGGGGTGGGCGAAGCGTCCGGACTGTCCATGGAGCGGCTCAGGCGTCCGTCTGGTGAATGGTCGGCCAAGTTTCTTCGTTCCACAGCACGTGTACAGCGTAAGGGCAGGTGAGCGGCCCGGATCGGCCGTCTCACCCACGTTGTCCACAGGCCTGTCCACCGCCTGTGCACACAGGCTCGCCGGGGATGTCCACAGGCTGTCCACCGGTCTGTGCACAGGGCCGTTTGGGGCCCGCGCCGCCGGGGCCTAGCCTGCGCCAGGCGGGGGTGGACGCGTCGTGCGCGGCGCCGGGACCCGCCCCGGAGGGTCGGCGGCCGATTGTCACCGACCCCGGGTAGAACGTCCCTCGGGGGACGGGTGCAGGACGAGCGGAGTGGGTGACGGGTTGACCATCGAGGACCTCGAGTACGGCGCACCGCCGGACGCGCGCGGCGGGTTCGACCGCACCCCTCCGCAGGACCTCGACGCGGAGCGCTCGGTGCTCGGCGGCATGATGATCAGCAAGGACGCCATCGCCGACGTCATCGAGCAGCTGCGCGGCACGGACTTCTACCGCCCCGCGCACGAGGCGATCTACGACGCGATCCTCGACCTGTACGGGCGCGGCGAGCCCGCGGACGCGATCACGGTCGCCGACGAGCTGACCAAGCGCGCGGAGATCACGCGCATCGGCGGCGCGCCCTACCTGCACACCCTCATCTCCGCCGTCCCCACGGCCGCGAACGCCGGCTACTACGCGCGGATCGTGCGCGAGCGCTCCATCCTCCGCAAGCTGGTCGAGGCCGGCACCCGCATCGTCCAGCTCGGCTACGGCACCGACGGCGGCGACGTCGACGAGCTCGTCAACAACGCGCAGGCCGAGGTCTACGCCGTCACCGAGCGGCGGGCGTCCGAGGACTACCTGCCGCTGTCGGAGATCATCGGCGGCACCGTCGACGAGATCGAGGCCGCCGGCCACCGCGGCGAGGGCATGATCGGCGTCCCCACCGGCTTCGCCGACCTCGACCGCCTCACCAACGGCCTGCACCCCGGCCAGATGATCGTCCTCGCCGCCCGGCCCGCCATCGGCAAGGCGCTCGCCCTCGACACCCCGCTGCCCACGCCGCACGGCTGGACGACGATGGGCGAGGTCCGCGTCGGCGACGAGCTGCTGGCTGCCGACGGCAGCCCGACGCGGGTCGTCGCCGCGACCGAGGTCATGCACGACCGCCCCTGCTACCGCGTCACGTTCGACGACGGCTCGACGATCGTCGCCGACGCCCAGCACCAGTGGCAGACCCGCACGCGGGCCGAGCGCCGCACGGGCGCCGAGGGGCAGGTGCGCACCACCGAGGAGCTCTCCGCCACCGTCCGCTGCGCGACCGCCGACGCGCGCGCGAACCACTCCGTCGACACCGCCGCCCCGCTCGACCTCCCGCACGCCGACCTGCTCGTCGACCCCTATGTGCTCGGCGTCTGGCTCGGCGACGGCAACTCCGCCTCCGCCCGCTTCACCAGCGCCGACCCCGAGATCGCCATGCGCGTCGAGGGCCGCGGCTACGAGGTCCGCGCCGCGGGCCACGCCGGGGCAGCTGATCTCTACTCGATCGCACTCCCGCGTCCTGCTGTCATTGCTCGGCTCTGCGAGGTCTGTGGCGTCTCGTTCGTCCCCGCCCGTTCCCAGGTACGGACGTGCGGGCGATCGTGCGGCGGCAAGGTGAAGACGCTCTCGGCACCCGTCGCCGTGCCGACGTGCCCTGACTGCGGGGTCGCGACCACGGGGCTGGTGCGCTGCCAGGAGTGCCACGACCGCGTCGGGACCGTTCAGGCGCGGCTCAGGACGATCGGTGTGCTGGGCCGCAAGCACATCCCGTCCGTGTACCTGCGGGCCAGCGAGGTGCAGCGGCGGGATCTGCTCGCCGGGCTCCTCGACACCGACGGGACCGTGAACCCGACGGGGTCGGTGCAGATCGCGCTCACCGACGAGCGGCTGGCCCGTGACGTCCGCGAGCTCGTCCACTCCCTGGGGTACCGCACGGGATGGTCGACGAGGCCGGTCCGTGGACGGTCGGCCGCGTCCTCGACGTGCTTCACGATCACCTTCACCACGGATGACGACGTGTTCGCGCTGGAGCGCAAGAAGCTCGTGCACAAGGAGCGCCGCCGCCCGAGCACGCCCCGTCTGCGGCAGCGATTCGTCGTCTCCGTCGAGCGCGTCCCGTCGGTGCCCGTGCGGTGCGTCGAGATCGCGCACCCCACGCACCTGTACCTGGCCGGCCCGGCGATGATCCCGACGCACAACTCGACCCTGGGCATCGACATCGTCCGGTCGGCCGCGATCAAGCACAACATGGGTGCTGTCGTGTTCTCGCTCGAGATGAGCCGCAACGAGATCACGATGCGTCTGCTCTCCGCCGAGGCGCGGGTGCACCTGCAGAAGCTGCGCACGGGGCAGATGGGCGAGGAGGACTGGGCCAAGATCGCCGGAACCATGGGGCGCATCTCCGAGGCGCCGCTGTTCATCGACGACTCGCCGAACATGTCGCTGATGGAGATCCGCGCCAAGTGCCGGCGCCTCAAGCAGCGCCACGACCTCAAGCTCGTCGTGATCGACTACCTCCAGCTGATGACGTCCGGCAAGCGCGTCGAGTCCCGCCAGCAGGAGGTCTCGGAGTTCTCCCGTGCCCTCAAGCTGCTCGCCAAGGAGCTCGAGGTCCCGGTCATCGCGATCTCCCAGCTGAACCGTGGCCCCGAGCAGCGCACCGACAAGCGCCCCGCGATGAGCGACCTTCGCGAATCAGGCTCGATCGAGCAGGATGCTGACATGGTGATTCTGCTGCACCGTGAGGACGCGTACGAGAAGGAATCGCCCCGAGCGGGCGAGGCCGACCTCATCGTGGCCAAGCACCGTAACGGCCCCACGGACACCATCACGGTGGCCTTCCAGGGCCACTACTCCCGCTTCGTCGACATGCAGATGTAGTGGCGCCAGCCCCGACTGGCCCCGGCCTCACCAGGCGTCGGTGAGGTCCGAGATGCGCAGGCTGCTGGCGCCCCGCCCGTCGGCCGGTGGGCGCATCGCGGTGGGCTTCTCCCTCGCGGCGGTCACCGTGACGGCCGGAGACGCGGCATCCGGCCGCCGCCCCACCGCGTGACCCGCGGCTGTCACACCAGCAGCTGGTGCTCCGCGAACGTGCGGTACAGCGCACATCGCTCCACGAGCTCAGTGTGCGTGCCGACGTCCAGGACTCTGCCGTTCTCCAGCACCACGATCTGGTCGGCGGTGACCACCGTCGACAGGCGGTGGGCCACGATGACGGTGGTCCTGCCGCGGGACACCTCGTCCAGCGCCAGCCCCAGGAGGCTCTCGGTGGCGGAGTCGACGCTCGACGTCGGCTCGTCGAACAGGAGGAGCTGCGGATCCTGCAGCAGCACGCGAGCCCACGCGAGCCGCTGACGCTCGCCCCCGGACAGCACGGAGCCGTTGTCGCCCAGGTCGAGGTCGAGGCCCGCGTCCTGGCGGGCGATCAGACCGTCGAGCCCGACCGCGCCCAGGACGCGCCGCAGGTCCTCGTCGGTCGCGTCGGTACGGACGAGGCGGAGGTTGCCCGCGAGGGTCCCGCCCAGCGCAGGAGCCCCCTGTTCGACATATGCGACGTGGCGGCGGTAGCTGTCGAGGTCGACGTCCCGCAGGTCGTGCCCCAGGCTGCGGACCACGCCGGCGTCCGGGTCCATGAATCCCTCGAGCAGCGCGAGCACCGTCGACTTGCCCGCACCGGACGGCCCGACGACCGCGGTGCGTGACCCCACGGGCACCGTCAGCGAGACGCCACGCAGGACGGGCTCGTCCCCGTAGCCGAAGTGCACGTCCTCCAGGACGACGGCCGGCTCCGACTCGGTGGGGCCGACGACGTCCGTGCTCCCGCCGGTGCGTTCGGCCGGCATATGCAGGACCTGCCGGATCCGGTCGTACGACGCGAGCCCGAGCTGGATCTGCGTGTACGCACTCATCGCCTGTGTCACCGGCATGACGAGCAGGAACAGGTACATGATGAACGCCATCAGCTCGCCGACGGTCAGCACGCCTGAAGCGACGCGCAGGCCGCCGACCGCCAGCACCAGGAGGAACGCGCCCTGGATGCACAGCGACATGACGGGCTGCACCCACGCCTGGATGCGGGCCATCCGCACGCCTGACGCCTCGGCGCGGCGCGCGTACCGGGTGACGAGCTCGACCTGCTGCTCCGTCGCCGCACTCGCGCGAATGAGCACGACCGACGACAGGGCGCGGTCCGCGGCGGACGTCATGCGCGCCACCTCGGCCTGCGTCACCTCGCTGGTGCGGCGCATGCGGGCCCCCATGAAGGTGATCCCCACCCCTCCGAGCACCACCCCGCCGAGCGTGAGAGAGAACAGGACCGGGTCGAGCGTCACCATCAGCACCACCGCGGCGCCGAACATCAGGACGGCGGAGACGAGCTCGAACAGGCCGGAGGTCACGATGGTGCGGACCTGGCTGGTGTCCGCGCCGAGCC
This sequence comes from Cellulomonas sp. SLBN-39, assembly GCF_006715865.1. Classification (NCBI taxonomy): domain Bacteria; kingdom Bacillati; phylum Actinomycetota; class Actinomycetes; order Micrococcales; family Cellulomonadaceae; genus Cellulomonas; species Cellulomonas sp. SLBN-39. The sequence goes on from NZ_VFOA01000001.1 coordinate 1,457,112, forward strand.
GGCTGATCCACTCGCCCTTGGGCGTAGCCGAGTAGGCGGCCATCGGCAGCCGCAGGACGCGCGCGATGAGCGAGCGGCGCAGACCGCCGACGAACGCCTCGCCGGTGCGCTGCAGCACGAACGACTGCGCGCCGCGCAGCACCCCCTCGCCGAGGGTGACACCCACCAGCCACCACACCCACGGGTTCTCCGCGCCGCTGCTCGCGGCGTCGATCATCCGCTGCATCATCAGCGGCTGCGCGACGCCGAGGATCGTGGCGACCACGGACACGACCCCGACGAGGACCAGTCCCGTGCGGTGCTCCCGCATCGTGTGCAGGAAGCTCCGGAACGCGCCCTTCGGGACGGTGACCTGCGGGCGACCAGGTCGCTGGCGGCCGGGCGCACCGCCTGCGTCGTGCGCCGCGACCGGCTCGTGCGTCGTCGTGCTCGTCGTGGTGGTCATGCGTCCTCCGGGGTGCGCTCGCGCTGGTCGGCCGGGTCGGCCGGGTCGGACGCGGCGGCCAGGAGGTCGTCGAGGTCGGCGTCGCCCCGCACGGTCCGTTCCAGGACGTGCCACCGGACCCGGTCCGGGCGCACGCCGATCGGCCCGGTGCGGTCGCCGACGGTGCGCGGCAGCCGGTCGTCGTCGAGCGCGTGCGGGTCGGTGAGCAGGTACACCGCGCCCCAGACGTTCGCGTGGGGGTCGGAGTACCAGGACTTGAGCGCCATGCCGGGCAGGCCCTCGTACGCCACCGCGCCCGGCCCTCGCGCCCACGCGCGGAGCGTCTCGACGGGCACACCGTGCCGCTCCAGGTCCCACTCGGCCATGACGACGAACTGCATCTTGATCCGACCTCCGGTCACGGGAACGGGTGCGGCAGCACGGGCTCGTCCGGGGACCACGCCGAGGCCAGCCCGAGGCGTGCCGGCACCGTCCCGAGGCGCTCGATCCCCTCGATCCTGCGCAGGTGGTGGCCGAAGGTCATGGTCAGGCTGCCGGTGACCAGCACCTTCACGCATGACAGGCCTGCCGCACGGTGCTCGTCGGTGGTCTGGTCGACGACGATCACGTCCTGCCCCTCGGCGAGGAAGCGGTCCACCATCTCGCGGACGTCGTCGGCCATCGACGCGTGCGTGAACTGGCCGTCCCGCTCCGCCTCGGCGAACGAGACGCTCGGGCCGGCGTCGAGGAAGTCGAGGTGGTGCCGCATGCGGGGGGAGCCGAAGTACGTCGAGTGGTCCGCCATGGTGCGCACGAGCCCCGGGTCGTCCACCATGCGCTCGGCGTCCTGCGCCAGGGTCGGGAACCGGCCGATGAAGTCGTTGAGGAACGGGCCGATCTCGCTCAGCGCGTTGAGCGCGGCCTTCTCGAGCGAGGGGTGGGCGCCAGCCGCGCACACCTGGGTGGGCCGGTCGGTGACCGACGGGTCCGGGTGCCGTGCGATCGCCCACACCGACGGGATGCCGTTCTCGGTCGTCTGGTCGTGGAGCCGGACCTGGTAGCCGGTCTCCCGCTCGACCGCCCGCAGCTGCGCCGAGACGGGATGGTGCCTGGCGGTGTCGACGCGCAGACGCGGCAGGGCGAGCCGCCGGTACCAGGCCATGAGGAACGCATCGCGCTCGGCCACCTCCAGCAGTGCGTGGAAGATCGCCTCCTCCATCGCGGAGCCCAGCGCGCAGCCGTTCGATACCTCGTACAGGAACGGGCCTGGACCCTCGTCGTGCGCGACGTAGTAGTACGCCTGCTCCTGGAGCACCAGCACGGGTCGTTGCTGGGCGAACGAGTACGCCCACACCCACCAGTACGGGGTGTGGGGGTCGAAGTCGCGGTAGTGGTTGCCGGGGTCGGCGTACGTGCTCGCCGGGTGGACGCCGAACAGGCGGGGGTCGACGGCGTCGTCTCCCAGCGCGGCGAACGACGACCGGACGGTGGTCCGCCGCCCGCCGGGCTGGACGCCGCCGTAGCGTTCGAGCGCTTCGAGGATCGCCGTCGCCTCGCTCTCCTCATAGCTGCGGCTGCGGCCGAAACCCGGTTCGATCCACTCGTGCCGCCGCAGCTTCATCAGCGCACCGGCGACGGCGAGCCCGCCTTGCGTGTCACGCTGCAGCGAGTGCAGGAGGCCGCAGAACGGGTCGACGTACAGACGCTTCAGCGTCTCTAGACGCGAGACCGGGTCCTCGTACCGGTAGCTGCGAGGGTCCGGCTTGGTCCGGTGCTCCAGCACGAGATCGGCGGACTCGGGCGAGTCGTCAGGAAGCGTTCCGCACGTCGCGCACAGGGGGTCAGGCAAGAACCGGTGGGACGCGAGCTCGAGCGTGCGCGCGTCGACGCGGACGACGGTCCGGGTCGGTGTCGGCTGCTCGGCGGTCTGCGCGATGAGGGTCCGGGCGGCCGCCACGACGGTTCGTGCCAGGACGTCGGGGTCCGCCGGCTCGGAGACGACAGGGTCGAGGTCCACCCACCGCTCCTCAGCCCGCTCGATGTCGACGGACCTCGGCGTCGCCAGTCGGTGACGCGTGAGCAGGCAGGTCGGGCAGCCGGGTTGCCGCGCGTCGTGCGTCGTCACCAGTGCGGCGCCCGGGCGCAGCAGCACCACGACCTGCCCGGCGGCGGACGCTGCCTCGTCGTCGGGCGTGCCGGTGACGTGCACTCGCAGACGCCACGGGTGGACGGCCGGTGCGGCCTCGTCCCACGCGGCCCGGAGGTGCTGCTCGACGGCCCGGCAGTGAGCGGACCACGTGCGGACTTCGGACAGGACAGCGGTCACGGTCGGGAGCCTCCGGGGGCGAGCAGGACGAGGACCTGGTGGGGGAGCACCGCGTCGACGGACGGGCCGCCGGACAGCGGGACGACGAGCGGTGTGCCGTGCCGTCCGAGCAGGGCGGCGAGCGAGGTGACGTCGGGGACGCCGTCGCTCGTCGCGGCCGGTGGACGGTACGTCCGCGGCGCCGCGACCCCGTTGCCGGGGCTGCGGGACTGGTGGCGCAGCAGCGCCTGGACGACCGCCGCCTCCGCGGCGTCCCGTGGACCGTGGTCCGATGCGCCCATGACGACGGCGTCCGGTGCGACCCGCAGCGCGACGAGGTCGAAGGGCAGCCCCTGCGCGACCAGCATCTGGTCGCACTCCTGATCGGTCGCCAGGAGGTCGGCACCGGTGGTTGACGGCGGCAGCGGCGCAGGGTGCCAGGTCACCTGCGGGTCCGTCGCCGCGAGGCGCGCGGCGAGCTGGACCGCCGCCGCGTGCGCGGCGTGGTGCGCTGTCGCACCGAGCGACGCGACACCGCCGGACCCGGCCGTCGCCCGCAGGACGTCGTCACGGCGGAGCACGACGGGCGCGCCAGGGCGGCTGCCCTGTGCGAGCGGCTGAGCGGTGACGCTCGGGGACAGGCGGGAGAGGCCGTAGCGCAGGACGGCCTGCCCGACCGCGTGGCCGCGCGCGTGCTCGAGGGTCCACCCGTGGCCGAGCACCACCTCCCGGCTGCCGTCCGCGTGTCGGACCGTCGACCCGGAGAGCTGCAGCGGTAGCTGACGGAGCCCGGCTTCCGAGGGGACGCCCACGGGGCTCGTCACGTCGTCGACCAGATGCGCGCAGCGCCGCGAGATCACCAGCGGGTCGCTCAGGTCCTCGACCGCGCCGACGCCGCCCGGCACCCGGTCCCCGTCGGTCCGCACGAGGCGGTGCTCGTGCACCGCGAAGGGGTCGACGGTGAGCCGGACACAGCGGTCCGCGCCGGACGCGTCCGCGCGGGCCGTCGCGGCCAGCGTCCGGGCCACCCACGGCAGCCAGGCCTCGGCGCCGTGCGCCGCGCCCGGCAGGGCGGCGGCGCCCGACGCGCCCAGGTACCGCAACAGCTCCTGCGCCCCGGCGGCGCGGTCTGCGGCGTCGCCGCGGAAGAGGCCCAGCCACACGTCCTCGCTCCGCAGGACGAGCCGGAAGCCGACGGCGCGCTCGGGGGCGTCCGCCGGGTGCACGTCGCCGTCGACGACGGCGAGCCCGGGCGAGAGGGCCGCTGCGGGCCGGGGGAGCACCACGCCGTGACCCTCAAGGAGCGTTGCCAGCGCCTGCGCGGCGCGGTGGCCGGCGGGCCCGGTGCGCAGGCCGGCGTGCAGCGTCCTCGTCGCGGACGCGTCGGAGCGCTCCACGGTGATCGCACCCCGCGCGACGAGCGAGTCGACGAGCCGCCCCATGCGCGCGCGGTTCCCGTCGGGGAGCGGCGCCAGCAGGCTCGCCGGGTCGGTCGGCTCGGTGAGCCGCTCCCGGATCCAGGCCACGGGCCGCTCGAGCCCTGAGCCGCGGAGCTGGTGGACCCCGCGCTCGTCGTGGACGAGCACGCCCCAGTCGTGCGTGGTCACCACCGCGTCGTCCGACCATCGCAGCACGTCGGTGCTCATGCGGGACGCTCCTGGAAGGTGTCGGAGGGGTGCGGCGTGCCGAGCAGGAACTCCCCGACGGTCGTGCACTCCAGCGGGTCCAGGCCGGTCGCGCGGGAGAACAGGTCGCTGTCCCCGCTGCCGATCGCGCAGGCGGCGAGCCCCATGTCGGTGGCGACCAGGTACATCGTCTGCATGAGGACGCCGACGTGCTTGAGCATCACGGCGTAGCCCATCTGCTCGTACTTCCACAGGATCCGCCCGAACCGCGGTGCCATGAGCACCGTCACCTGCGGCGGGGTGTCGACGGTTGACGAGTGGGTGGCCTCGCGCAGCAGCGCCGCTACGTCGGGGTCTGCCAGCCCGTCGCGCACAGGGGCCAGCCCGTGCGCGGTCGGGTCGTACACCCACAGGCCCGGGTCGATCCCTTCGACGTGCCGCACGAGCAGGTACAGCTCGATCTCGTACACGGACCCGCCCGACGGGTACGGCTTGCTCGCGTACTCGACGCCGTCCACCTCCTGCGCCGCGCGGAGCCGCGCGGTCCGGTAGAGGAACTCGCCAAGGCGCTCGCTGGTCAGCGGGGCGTCGTCGTCGTGGCGCCGCGTCGAGCGGCGGTCTTCGAGGACGGTGTGCAGGCTCGACGAGCGCTCGCGCCAACGCTGCGGATCCGCGGTCACGAAGGGCACGGTGACGCCCGCGCCGGGCGGGCGCAGCGGCGGGGGCGCGAACGTGCCACGCGCCCAGAACGTGCCGCCGAACCCGCGCTCACGTCCATAGCGTCGCGACCGCTCGTGGAACCACAGCTCGTGGGCGGACCACTGGCGGTGCCGGAGCTCGGCGGCCTCTGCGTCCGGCTCGACGAGCACGCCGCACCACGCCAGCACCTGCTGCTCGAGCACGTCCACCTCGCGGCCGTCCGGGTCGAGGCACCGGCTCATCCCGGTGACGTCCGAGAACGTGACGTCTCCCCAGGAGTGCGGAGCCTCCACGCTCCACCCGTCCGCGGTCGGTACCGCGACGACGTGCCGGGACGGGGTCAGGCGTCGCCGGTGCGCGGGGACGTCGCGGGCTGCCGGCGGGCGCCGTGGGACGACGGTCATGACGTGCCCTGACGTGCGCTCGACGGTGACGGTCAACCATCCGTCGTCGAGCAGCCCGGCGAGGACGTCGTCGGTGCCGTGCCCCGTGAGCACGGCGGCATCGACCTCGACGCCCCGCGGGTCGGACAGCTGTTCGACGAGTGTCGCCGTCGGCTCGTCCCACGCGCCGAGGGAGCGGCTGCGCGGCCAGCGGACCAGGACGGCGAGCTCCGGGGACCGCGCGAGGTACACGCCGGGCGCCAGGGCGAGACGCAGCGTCGTCCCGGACGAGGGCGTGGGCGTGCGCGCGGTGGAGGGCAGGGTGAGCTCAGGCACGGTCGAGGCCTCTCACGACGTCGGCTGCGGTGGTGCTGGTCAGGTCCTGCGCCGCCCGGGTGAGCAGGTAGCAGGTGTAGAAGCGGTGATGCGGCGTCAGGCCCAGCTTCGTGAGGTGCAGGTACGCGAGGTTGAGCACGAGCCGGTACCGCGCGAACCAGGCGCTGGTGCGGACCTCGTCCTGCCACCCGCGGTTCGCGGCCAGCGCGGTGTGGAAGGCCGATCCCCGGAACAGGTCCTGCGTGGCGGGGAGCGCACTGCCCCCGAAGAGCGCGAGCGGGTCCGTGGCGTCGACGACCGAGCCGAGGGTCATGACGGTGGCCGCGGTCGCTGCCGGCGGCGTGCCCGAGGCCGCCTGCTCGGCCGACTCGGCGAGCAGCCCGGTGAGCGTGGGACGGTGGAGCTCGTATGCCCGGTCCCAGCGCTCGCGCGTGCCGACCACGGCGTCCGTGCCCAGGTAGGCCTCCGCGTGCGACGCGAACGACGGGTACGTGGCGCGCAGGTCGGAGTCGGTGAACCAGGTGGCGATGCTCGCCAGCAGATGCACTGCGTACGCCTCGACGCGCAGGCGGCCGGCCGAGATCTCCCCGAACAGGTCGCACTCGGGCACCCGCAGCGCCAGGTGGCTCGCCCGGACGGTCCGCGCGAGGGCCTCGTCGGTGCCGTCGACGTCCCGAGCCGCCAGCGGCCGCAGACCGACGCTGCCGTCCGGCAGCCACGGGAAGAGCGGCCGGGCCCGCCGCTCGTAGCGCGCGAGGCGCTCGTGCAGGTCGACGTGCTGCCCGGGCTCTACCTTCGCGCCCGGGCCGAGCGCCGCCAGGAGGTCGGACGCGCGCTCCACCAGTCCGTCGGCCTGCAGCGCGGCGACGGCTTCGTGCGACGCGCAGAAGCACATCGAGACGTGCGGTCCCCGCCACCAGTCGGTGTCGACGTAGAAGGGCCGGCGCCCCAGCAGGCGGTCGCCGGCGAGCGGCCGCACGACCTCCTCGACGACCCGTGCGGCGTCGCCGTCCCAGCGCACGAGGTACAGCTCCCACCACGGCTCCGGCGTGCTCATCGGGCCGCCCAGACGTTCGCGGGTGCCTCGTCGGTGAGCAGGTCCCAGGCGATCCGGCGGACCGTGACCTCCTGCTCGAGGGTCAGGCCGAGCCGGTTGCACAGCAGGTGGTGACACACGTCCGACCCACGGGACCGGTCGGCGGGCGGCACGTCGGCGGCGAGCAGACGCACGTGGAGGCGCTCGAGGGACGTCCGCCACTCCTCGCACCAGGGGTCGGCGCCTGAACGGGCGCGTGACAGGAGCCCGCGCAACATCTCCGCGGCGGCGCGCGGTGGCTTGCGACGGTCGAGCGGTGTCGCCGACGCCCAGCGGTCGACGAGCTCGTCGCGGGGTCGGGCCGACGGGCCGACGTCCTCCCGGACCCACCCGGTGAGCACGAGCAGGGTCGCGACGGTGAGGACCTGGGTGGGAGCGGGACGACCGAGCAGCACGCGAGCAGCGAGCGCCGAGGACTCCTCGAAGTGCTGCTCGTACGCCCGCAGCGACGCCCCGTCGCCGTACTTGTCGACCTCGGGCACGTACGGCTGCTCCCAGACGTGCCCGTGGGGCTGCCAGCCGAGCACCTCACGGTCCTCACCCTCGCGTGCCGCGAGCCGACGGGCGATCTGGTCGTAGACCTGCTCCGGGGCGGGGTACCGGGGGTCGTGCTCGGCGAGCCACGCGCCGGCCCGATCGCGCACGAGGGCCACGGCGTGCTCGCGGTCCGTCGGGCGCAGGGCCAGCCGCAGCCGCACGTGAGGGCCGCCCTCCCAGTAGCGCAGGTAGAACCAGGCGGTCCCGGGGTCGCGCTCCTGCAGATCGTCGACGACGTCGACGATCACGGTCCGCAGCAGCTCGTCGGTGTCCCCGTCGCACCGCACGTGCAGCGATGTCCAGGTGCGCTCGGCGCCGGTATCGGGGGCGGGCATCAGGCGGCCCTCCGCATCTCGTCGTCCACGAGGTGCGCGGGCACCTCGATGAGGAGCTCGACGGCAGGCGCGTCCGGGTGCCGCCCGAACGGGTCAGGCAGGGCCTCGTCCAGCACGACGAAGTCGGCACCAGCGCTGTGCCGCAGAAGCTCCCACACGGTCCACCACGAGTCGAGGTCCAGCAGCATCGGCTTGCGTGACTTCGCCTTGTCCCCGCGCAGGTCGCGACCCCAGGCGCGGGCGTAGCTCGTGGCGGGCAGGTCGCGGTCGCTGAGCCAGCCCTGCAGGTCCTCGAGGTACGTGGCGTGGGATCGGTCGGTCCGCGGGCGTGGGAAGTCCGCGGCGGGCACGATCCACCGGCGACGCTGGACGACGAGGTCCTCCACCTGCACGCGCGGGATCCTGGTGATGCCGGCCAGGCTGCCGAGCGCCAGGTCCGACGCGAACGGCGGGCTGCTCGGGTGCAGCAGGTAGGCGTCGCCGAAGACGCGTTCCATGAACCGCGCGAGGGGCGGGAGCTGGTAGTCGGCGAGCATGCCGACGTGCGTCGGCTGGACGCGTGTGCCGTCGCGGGCATCGACGAGCTCCACGAGTCCCGTCGCGCCGGTTCGCACGTGCAGCCGGCCGACCGGGAGCCGCTCCTGGCCCGGCGCGGGACCCGTGGTGCAGGGGTAGTCGATCGCTGCCGGCAGCGTGGCGCGTCGGGCGTTGAGCGACGAGCCGTGCGTCCCGGTGTACTCGGCGGGCAGCGTGTGCGTCCCGCGGGCGACGCTGACGGGTGCCGGGTCGAGCCCAGCACAGCGCATGAGGTGGTCGGTCCGCGCGCGGCCGCGCCCGTGCCCGCCGTGCACGACGTTGACGACCCACCGGGCGTCGGTGGTGCTCGCGGCCTGCAGGTACACGGCCGCGGGCCCCGTGCTCCGCAGCCGCTCCGGCCGGGTCCGCAGTTGGTCCGCGACCTGCTGGAGGCTGAGTCTCGTCACGCCGTCGCCGTGCTCGGACGGCCGCGGGACCAGCTCGGTGCACCGTTGCCGCTCATGAAGGAGCTCCAGCAGCGGTGCGGTGAGCTGGGTGGCTCGCGTCGACGGGCCCGGCTGGACGGGCACGGGTGAGAACCACGTGCGCAGGTGATCCGCGAGCGGCCCCTGGCCGCGCTGCAGCTCCTGGTGCACCGCCTGGTAGAACTGGAGCAGCGGGACCGACCGGCCCGGCGGGACGACGGCGGCGGCGTACGTGGAGACGGCGAGCCGTCCGGGCCACTTGACGTCGAGGACGGCGAGCCACGACCGCGCGGCCGAGACGGTGGCGAGGTCCGCAGCGGACGGCCGCTCCGCCGCCGGCACCGTGACGGGTTCGGTGAGCACGGCCGACTCGTGGACGAGCACCAGGTCGGGTCCGAGGTCGTCTGCCGACCGGCCGAGCATCGCGAGCAGCTCGCGGACGGCGGCGTCGAGCAACCGGTGCTCGGTGCGCAGGCGCTGCGGATCGGTCGGGGACGGGCACTCGGCGAGCACGGTCGCCAGGCGCCGGAGCGTGCCGAGGTACGGCACGTCGGAGGCGACGCCGTGCTGCTCGATCCACGCGACGAGGTCGCCGACCGGCTGGTCGACGCTCTCGGAGACGGGGCAGACGGCCTCCAGGACGCCCGAGCGCAGCAGCGTCTCCACGGTGTCCGCAGCCGGGGTGCTGTCGTCGGCGCACCCGGCGACGCGTCTCGACCAGGTCGTGGCCGCTGCGGTCCGCGAGGGAGCCTCGTGCACCAGGCGGATCGCGGGGTGGTCCGGGAAGGAGCGCAGCTGTTCCGCGGGGGGAGGCCCGAGCAGCACGAACCTCTCGAGAGCCTCGACCCAGGTGAGCGAGGGGTTGGGGCGCAGGTCCCACCTGGCGGCGACCGCGGGGCGCTCTGCCAGGTCGTGGATGAGCAGCGCCCAGATCTTGCCGTCGAGCTGGCGGACGAGGCGCGTCGAGCCGGGGTCGGGGGTCGTCGATCTGCCGGCACTGCCCTCGGCCCCGGGACGGCCGGTACAGGTGAACGTCGAGAACGGGCTGGTCTTCGCGGCGGCGCGGTAGACGAACTGGGCGACGCGTGCGGCGCGCTTGTCGGAGGCCATGCGTTGCGGCCAGTCGTCGGAGTCGACGAGGTCCTCGAGCGACGGGGCCGACTGCAGCACGCCGTTGCGCAGCAGGGGCGCCGTGACGTGCTCGGCAAGCAGCTCACGGGTCCGCGCGCGGTCCGCCGCGAAGGCGGTCTCGACCTGGACACCCTCCTGGAGATGGCGGGCGAGCGCGTCGTCGACGCGGCGCAGCGCGTCGGCCAGGGGTGCCGGCAGCGTCGTCAGGACGTCCTCGCCCGGCACCCGGCCGCGTCCGAGGGCGCGCTTGATCCGCAGGAGGTTCTTCTGGCGCTGCGGGTCGATCCCCTGAGCGCCGATCGCGCGGAAGAGCTCAGCCGCAGCCGCAGCGGTGCAGCGATCCACCTGCGCGCGGGAATCCGCGCGTGCGTCGAGTGCGGTGCGGGTGTGGGTGAAGCGCAGTTCTTTCAGGGTTCTCGCAGGCAGCGCGGAGAGGCGGACGTCGAACACGGCGTCGTCATCGGGACCGTCACCTGGAAAAGTCTGGCGAGAGTGGGTCGTGCCCATTCCTGAGTTCCTTTCCCGGAGGTCGGTCGGCTCGGTCGGTGCCGGGTCGGTGGGGTGGCCGGGCGCGTCCGCCGGCGACCACCCCACCGGTCGTCTCAGGCGCTCCTGGACGTCAAGCGCTGCTGGACGGCGCCGAGCAGGAGCAGCAGGGGTAGCAGAAGCAGTTCGTCGACGCCCCGACCTCGGTCATGCCGTGGCCGGCGGTCAGGGAGGAGACGTCCATGCTCTGGTCCTCGAGCTCGAAGACGTCCATGGGCAGGTCCCGAAGGGCGTTCTGGTTGCTCACGATTTCTCCTGTCGATCGGTGTCGAGAGCAGTGCGTGCTCGGAGCGGTCCGGAACTGGCCGAGCAATCAAACTGCCCATCGGGTGGAATACCCGACATCAAGGAAGTTGCCGGTCCCGGATGGCTCTGGCAACCTCTTCGGCGCGTCAAGAAAGTGATTGAAGAATGCACAAAAAATACCCTTCGCGAGGGTATGAAAATGGGACCGACCGGATGCTTTCCGATCGGTCTGGCACGGTGGTCGTGACGCGCTCGACGAGACGCGGCGCCGCGGCGCAGGGACGGGCTGTCGACGTCACCCCGGAGCGCCGACAGCTGCGGGACGGGCGTCGGTCCGGCGGCGGCCGCCGCCGGACCGGGCGTCACCCCCCCGCGGCGCGCCGTCGGTCGGCCAGCACCCGCGCTGCGGTGCGCCGTCCACCGGTCTGCCTCAGCCCTGCACGGCGCGCGATCTCACGGACCCGCGGGTCCTGCGTCCGCGTGTCCCGGCTGAGCGCGTCCAGCGCGGCCGGGGTGCCCAGGTCGAGCAAGGCCATCGCCGCCGACACCCGCACCGTCCCGTCCGGGTCGTCGAGCGCCTCGGAGAGCGCGTCGGTCGCACCCTCCGCACCAGGACCCATGAGGCACAGGACCTCGGCGGCGTGGCGACGGTTGTCCGTCGCGCCGCTCGCCAGGACCGCGACCAGCGCGGGCACGGCGACCGCGCCGAAGGACGCGAGGTCACGGGTCACGCCGTTGCGGACGGTGTCGTCGCCGGCCGCCAGGTGGGCCACGACCGCGGGGACTCCCCGGGGGTCCCCGAGACGGGTCAGCGCCCACCGCGCCTTCGCGGCGACGTGCGGGTCGGCGTCGGACGTCAGCGGCAGGATCGCGTCCAGCGTGGCCGGGTCGGCGACCTTGCTCAGGACGTGCAGCGCCCGCTCTCGCGTGCCGGGGTCGGTGCTTGCCAGGGCCTCGAGCAGGAGGGGCGTGGCGCTCCGGACGCGCGTGATCGCCCAGGTGAGCGTCTCCCGGACGAACGGGTCCTGCTCCGACCACAGCCGGGCCACCAGCTCCGGTGCCGCGCCCGGGTGGGCGAGCTCGCCGACCCTCAGAGCGGCGGCCTGACGCACGTCGCGGTCGAGGTGCGTCAGGGCGCCGAGAGCGTCGTCCACCTGGGCGTCGCCGGTGGGCGAGAACGTTGCCGTCATCACGAACGTCTGCTCCGGTTCCATGTCGGGCACACTAAAAGTTGACGTTGCGAGAAGGTCAACGAGGGGGTGCTCGACCGTGCGGTACTCGATCAGCCAGGTCGCCACGATCTCCGGTGTCTCGGCCCGGACCCTGCGGCACTACGACGAGATCGGGCTGCTCGCGCCGCAGGAGGTCTCCGCCAACGGGTACCGCTGGTACGGCCGGAGCCAGCTGCGCGTGCTCCAGCGGATCCTGCTGCTGCGCGACCTCGACGTCCCGCTCCCGCAGATCAAGGCGATCCTCGCAGGGGAGGACGACGAGGCCGCCGCGCTGCGCCGCCACCTCCGGCTCGTCACGGCCGAGCGCGACCGCCTGGACGCGATCGCCGGCACGATCCGCCGGACGCTGGACGATCTCGAGGGACGTCGCAGCCTGCCCGACGGCGAGTTCTTCCGCGGTCTGCAGGAGCGCCGGGCCCAGCTCGCCGCCACCCTGCGGAAGAAGTTCGGCACCGCGCTCCCCGCGCACGACCCGTGGCCGTCCGGCTGGACGAGGGACGACTACCACGAGGCCGAGTCCGAGGCCCGGGACCTCTACAGCCAGCTGTCGCGCGCCCGCCGGGCCGACCTGGACCCGACGTCCTCCGCCGCGCTCGACATCGTGGCGGCGCACTACGAGGCCGTGCGCGCCACGTGGCCGGCGAGCCCCGAGGCGTACCACGCGCTGGCGGACCTCATCGAGTCCGACCCCGCGCAGCGTGTCGTCGTCGGCGGCGACGACCCCGACCTGCCCGCCTGGCTGGCTGCGGGGGTCCGGGCGTACGCGGTGCGTCGCCTGGGCCACCGACCCTGAGCGCGCTGCCCGGCGCACCGCTGCAAGGTCGGTGGGCCGGGCGGTACGGCAGGTCGCTGTCGTCGGCGTGCGCGGCCCGCTCGTCGGGCAGCACCGCCTTGACGGCGGCGACGGACCGCTGCCAGGGTCACGTCCGACCCGGCGGCCGGCCCGCACGGTGTCCCACGCCGAGCGCGAGCCGGACGGCTCGACACCTGCACGGCGCCACCCGTCCGGCACCCGGAGGGCACGATGAACGACGTCCCGGGCGGGCGCATCGCCCGACGCTTCGCGGTCGCGGCCCTCGTGGCGGTGGCGGTCGTCCTCGGGGCGCTGACCGCGTGGTCCCTCGCCGGGCCCGACGAGCGGCCGGGTCGGCCGGCAGCGTCGCGGTCGCCTGCGGCCTCCCCGACCGCGACGACCACCCCGACGCCCATCCGCACGTCCGCACCCACCAGCACCCCGACGCCCGCACCGGCACCGACGCCGACCGCCGCCCCGGAGGCGTCGCCGAGCCCAGCGCCCCCCGCCGCACCGACGACCCTGGGCGACCCGGTCACCGGCGTCGCCACCTACTACACGGCCGCCGGGCCGGCCGGGGCGTGCATGCCCCTGACCTTCCCCGCGAACGGCTACACCGCCGCCGCGGGTCCGGCGCTGTTCGACGAGGGCCGCGGCTGCGGGTCGTGGGTCGAGGTGACGGGCGCCCGCGGGACCGTCCTGGTGAAGGTCGACAACCTCTGCCCCGAGTGCGAGGCGGGCCACCTGGACCTCAGCACCGAGGCGTTCGCCGCCGTCGACGACCCGGCGAAGGGCGTCGTCCCGATCGTCTTCCGGGTGGTGCGCGACCCCCCGGTCGCCGACGGCCTGGCGTTCAAGGTCAAGGACGGGTCCTCGCCGTGGTGGCTGGGGCTGCACGTCGACAACGTGGGCAACGCGGTGGCGTCCGTCGAGGTCGCCGACGGGGAGGGCGCCTTCCGGCCTCTCACCCGGCAGTCGTGGGGGTGGACCCTGGAGAGCAGCCCGGGCGCCGGGCCGTACCGCGTCCGCGTCACCGACGTCCACGGTCGGTCCGCCGTCGCCGACGGACTCACGCTGAGCCCGGGCGTGCTGCAGACGACCACGGTCCGGCTGTACTGACCGCCCCGACCGGCACCGGCGGTCGACCCCTGGGCCCCGGCCGGTGCCCCGCAACGGCACGTGGCCCGGTCACCCGTGGTCTGATGGGGTATGAACCTGCCCGACCACGCCCCCGGCACGCCGTCGCGCGGACGGCTCGGCGCATGACCCGCGTCGTCGTGACCGGCGGGAGCGGCAAGCTCGGACGTGCGGTCGTCGAGCACCTGGCTGCGCACGGGTACGACGTGGTCAACGTCGACACCGCGCTCCCGCCGGACGGTCAGCCGGCGGTGTTCAGCCGGGTCGACCTCACCGACCTGGGCCAGGTGACCGAGGCGCTCACCGGCATCGACGACCGGTGCGACGGCGTCGACGCCGTGGTGCACCTCGCGGCCGTCCCCGCACCGGGTCTGCGCCCGAGCGGCGCGACGTTCGCGAACAACGTCGTCGCGACCCACCACGTGTTCAGCGCCGCCCGCCGCGCGGGCATCAGGAACGTCGTCTGGGCCTCCAGCGAGACCGTCCTCGGTCTGCCCTTCGACACGCCGCCGCCGTACGTCCCGGTCGACGAGGAGTACGCCGTCCGCCCGGAGAGCACCTACTCGCTCGGCAAGGCGGTCGAGGAGGAGATGGCCCGGCACTTCGCGCGCTGGGACCCGGACCTCAAGCTCATCGGCCTGCGGTTCTCGAACGTCATGGAGCCGGGTGACTACGCCGCGTTCCCTGGTTTCGCCGCCGACCCGCGCAGCCGGATCTGGAACCTCTGGGGCTACATCGACGCCCGCGACGGTGCCCTCGCCGTCCGGCTCGCCCTCGAGAGCGACCTGCGCGGGTTCGAGGCGTTCATCATCGCCTCGCCCGACACGGTGCTCGACCGCCCGTCGGCCGAGCTCGTCGCCGAGCACCTCCCCGACGTCCCCGTGACGCGCCCGCTCCAGGGCCGGGAGACGCTCCTGTCGATCGACAAGGCCCGTCGCCTGCTGGGCTACGACCCGCAGCACACCTGGCGCGACGAGGTCTGACCGGGTCCTGCGTCGTCCCCGCTGGGGGGCAGCAGTCTCGGGGTGCAGGGCAGGTCGTCGGCGTCGGCCCCCTATGCCTCCAGGAACCCCGCGATCCGGTCGAACGAGCTCACGAGCCACGGGCTCATCGCGAACGGGGCGCCCTCGACGGCCTGGCGCAGCTGCGCGGGTGTCAGCCAGTGCAGGTCCATCACCTCGTCCGGGTTCGCCACGGGGGCCAGGCCGGTGCGCGCGACGTAGATGGGGCACATCTCGTTCTCGACGATCCCGGACGCGTCCACCGCCCGGTAGCGGAAGTCGGGGTCGACCAGCTCGACCTCGGTGAGGGCGAGCCCCAGCTCGTCGACGCCCCGCCGCCTGACCGCGTCCGCCATCGGCTCGTCCGGGGCGGGGTGCCCGCAGAAGCTGTTCGTCCACACGCCCGGCCACGTGCGTTTGTGCAACGCGCGGCGGGTCACCAGGACGCGCCCGTCGTCGTCGATCACGTGGCACGAGAACGCGAGGTGCAGCGGTGTGGCCGTGGTGTGCACCTCGGCCTTGTTCGCCACGCCGACGTGCCCGCCGGTCTCGTCGAGCAGGACGACCTTCTCCTCAGTGATCACTGATGACGTTCCTCTCCGGGCGACGTGCGCCCAGGTGCTGGTCGAGCGGTGGTCGGGCCGACGGGGTCGTGCGCCTCACGCGGGGGCCGCCCTGAGCAGCCGTCGCACCGCGATCATCGCGCCCGCCAGCACGGCAGGGATGCCGCCGCCAGGATGCACGGACGCGCCCACCCGCCACGGCCAGGGCCGCCACGGGTCGGAGTACGACGGACGGTGGAACGGTCCGCTCAGCCTCGGCGGCCGGGCCGCGCCGTACAGCGCGCGGTGCGGCTCGCCGAGGGTGCCGTAGTACCGCGGGTCGAGCACGACGTGCTCGTCGAGGTGGTCGGTCAGGGGGAGTCGAGGCCGAGGGCGGTCGAGATCCGCTCGACCTCGCGCCGCACGAACGGGTGCTCCAGAGTGTGGTGCCCGCCGTCGGCCGGGGCGGTGAGGAGCAGGCCGACGGAGGACGGCCTGGGAGCGGCGCTGCATGTGCTCGCATCGCTGGAGGTGACGAGCGGACCGCCGGGGCGGGTCATCGGGCACCAGAAGACGGATGACGCGTATTTCGTAGTCACTGTCCTTGACTACCGATAGGTAGTCGATCAGTCTGACTACTCAGACGTAGTCGAGCGGAGGTCCGGCATGGCGGTGCGAGGCAAGGTCACGAGCCCGGAGTCGCTCGGGCGGATCCTCCAGCAGGCGCGGCTGCTCAACGGGTGGAGCCAGCGCGAGCTGGCGGCCCGGATCGGCACGTCGCAGCGCTACATCTGGGAGATCGAGGCCGGCAAGCCGTCGATCTACACCGACCGCCTCTTCGCCGTCCTGCGCGAGACGGGCACCGAGCTGTCTGCGACGATCGAGCCGCGGACCGACCGTGAGTGACCTGGTGGTCGAGCTGTACGGCTCGACGATCGGGTGGCTGACCGGGCGGGGCCCGACCTTCGACTTCGTCACCTCGCCGGACGCGATCGACGAGTTCGGCCTCGACTCCCTCGTGCTCTCCGTCGCGGTGCCGTTCGCCGCCGTGCCTGCCCGGGGCGGGCGGGCGAGGCGTCAGAACTTCTTCCGCGAGCTGCTGCCCGAGGGGCAGATGCTCGTGCGGCTCGCGCAGCAGGCCGGCGTGCCGCTGTACGACGTCGTCGGGATGCTCCGCGCGTACGGTCGGGACGTCGCGGGAGCGCTGCAGATCCGGGACCCCGAGGCCCCCGGCGAGCCGCGGACCCCCGCACTCGAGCCGCTCTCGCAGGTGGAGGTCGGTGCGCTGCTGACGGACGTCGCGTCGTACCCGCTGGCCAACAAGCCGCCCACGGGCGCGTCGACGCTCGCCGGCGTGCAGGACAAGATCCTCCTGGTCCGCACGGCAGAGGGGTGGGCGCGCGCCCTCGACGGCTACCCCTCGACGCACATCCTCAAGCCCGTCTCGCGGGACCACCCGACGATCATCTACGACGAGGAGTACGGGGCCCGGCTGGCCCGCGCGCTCGGGCTCACGTCCTTCGCCACGACGATCACCGAGTTCGACGGCGTCCCGGCGCTCGTCGTCGAACGCTACGACCGTGAGGTGGCCGCCGACGGGCCGCCGCGACGGATCCATCAGGAGGACCTCAACCAGGCGCTCGGCCTGCAGGGCGACCAGAAGTACCAGCGGTACGGCGGCAAGGCGTCCCTGGCGCGGGTGGCCCACCAGCTCACCGTGCTCGGCGACCGCGCGGCCGTGCGCCGTCTGGCGCGCATGACGGTGCTCGCTGTCGCCACCGGCAACCTCGACATGCACGCCAAGAACCTGGCACTCGTCCACCGGCGCGACGGGACGGTCGACCTCGCACCCGCCTACGACGTCGTCCCCCAGACGCACCTGCCGAACGACGGCGAGCTCGCGCTCGCGGTCGACCGGACCTACCGCCACGCTGCAGTCACACGGGCGAACCTCGCCGCGGAGATCGGCGCGTGGGGCGTGCGTGACGCCGACGACCTCGTGGAAGCCACGCTCGACGAGATGCGCGACGCCGTCGCCCGCGAGGCGCCGCACCCGCGCGCCCACCCGGCCCTGCGTGACGACATCGCGCGCTTCGTCTCGAACCTCCTCGAAGGGCACGAGGCGGGACGCGGGTAGAGCGGCTACCGCGCCAACGCCCGTTCCCAGAAGCGGGCGGTCTTCAGGTCGAGCGCGACGAGCAGGCAGCGTCGGACGGTCGTGGTGGCCGATCGCAGCGCCCGGACGCTGACGTCGCAGGCCTGCATCCGCGGGTACTGGAACGCGCCGGTCGACAGCGACGGGAACGCGATGGACTCGGCGCCGACCTGGTCCGCGAGCGCCAGGCTCGCGCGGTACGCGCCGGCGAGCAGCTCCGCGGCGGGTTCGTCGACGCCGTACCGCGGGCCGACGGCATGGACGACGTGGCGCACCGGCGGCGGGAACCGGAACGCGGGCGTGATGACCGCGCCACCCACCGGGCACGGCGCCAACGGGCGCAGCGCCTTGAGCAGCTCGGGCCCCGCGACCCGGTGGACGGCGCCGTCGACACCACCCCCGCCGATGAGCGGGCTGTTCGCCGCGGTGACGACGACGTCGACCTCGACGCTGGTGATGTCCGCCTGCACGACCTCGATCTCCACGACGACACTCTGCCGGTCCCGCACAGGTCCGCGCGCCGACCGTCGAGGGCGATCGTCAGGTGGCACGGCTGAGTGCCAGGTCGAGCCCACGCGGGGCGTCGACGACCGACTCCGGGGCGCGGGACCAACCGATCAGCTACGGAGGGCCTCGCTGGGTTGGATGCGGCGCGCGCGGACGGATGCGGCGACGCCGCCGATCATGCCGACGGCGACCCCGCCGAGCAGGGCGAGGGGGATGTGTCCGACGTCGAGAACGGGCGTCCAGCGGCGGGCGATCGTGATGGCGAGGAGGGCGAGGACACCGATGGCCGCGCCCGCGGCGCCGCCGGTCGCTCCGACCAGCGCTGCCTCGGTCATCACGAGCGAGCTGACGTCGCGGGCGCGGGCGCCGATCGCTCGGCGCATGCCGAACTCGCGCGAGCGTTCGAGCACCGACATGGTCATGGTGCTGGTCAGGGACACGACTGCGGCGAGGATCGCGACACCCGTCAGGACGAGCAGGATGGTGCGGACGTCGCTCTCGACCTCGCCGCGCAGGGTCGCGGGGTCGGGCGGGACGGTGAGGACGAACGAGTCCGGGGCCTGGGGGCGAAGCACGAGCGGCGCCTGCTGGGCGACCTGGCGGGCGGCGCCGGTGGCCGTCACGAGGTAGACGTCCTGGGTGCCGGCGCGGCGGATGCCGGTGGCGACGTCGGCGGTGGTGATCACCGACTGGGCGACGTTGGTGACGCGGATCCCCAGGTCGACGATGCCGCGCACGACGTACGAGCGACCGTCGATGACGACGGCGGGCCGGGCGTCGAGGGGGCCGAGGTCGAGGGCGTCGGCCACGGTCTGCCCGAGGAGCACCTCGTCGTCGCGCAGCGCCGTCGGGGCCCCGCCCGCCCAGCGGACGTCGAGCTCGGCGGCCTGGGCGATGTCGGGCGTCGCCCCCATGAGGAACACGGAGATGCCGGTGGTCAGGCCGCCGGGCAGGGCGACGTCGACGGAGTCGTGGTGCGTGAGCAGCGCGGCGTGGTCGACGCCGGGCAGGTCCTGGAGCGCGGCGAGCGCGTCGGGCGGTACGCCCTCGGCGGTGCCGTCCGTGACGACCGGCATGCCGGCCGCGGGGTCCGGAACCTCGAGGGTGAGGGTCACCGCGCGGTTGACCCGGGCGTCGAAACGCTCGGAGACCTGTGCCTGCGCCGATCCGGCGAGCCCGACGGTCGTCAGGGCGAGTGCGACGCCGACGGCGACCGACGAGGCGAGGGCCGCCGTGCGTCCCGGGCGGGAGGTGAGCGACGCGAGTGCGTCGCGGGCGATCGAGAGCGGCGACAGACCACGCCGCGGGGCCTGGGTCGTGACCGGCTCGGGCGTCTTCCGGGGTGGGGTCGTCGGGGCGGCACCAGGCCCGGAGACGATGAGCCCGTCGCGGACCAGCACCCGCCGGGGGGCGCCGGCGGCGATCTCGGGGGAGTGCGTCACCAGCACGACCGTCGTCCCGGCCTGGTGCAGCTCGCGCAGGAGCCCCAGGATCGTCTGGCTGGTCTCGGTGTCGAGGTTGCCGGTGGGCTCGTCGGCGACGATGACACCCGATCCGACGGAGAGCGCGCGCGCGATCGCCACCCGCTGGCGCTGCCCGCCGGACAGCTCGCTCGCCCGGCGGTGCGCGGTGCTCGCCAGTCCGACACGGTCGAGGGCTGCCAGGGCGCGCTCGCGCCGGACGTCGGCCGGCACGCCCGCGTAGTACATGCCGAGCTCGACGTTGTCGACGACCGTGCGGTGGTCCATCAGGTGGAAGCCCTGGAAGACGAACCCGAAGATCTCCCCGCGCAGCCGTGCCCGGTCGCGCTCGTCGAGGTCGGCGGTGTCCTGCCCGTCGATGAGGTAGCGCCCGCCGGTGGGCGCGTCGAGCAGGGCCAGCACGTTGAGCAGCGTCGACTTGCCGCTGCCGGAGGGGCCCTCGACGACCACGAAGTCCCCCGGCGAGATCGTCAGGTCGATCCCGCGCAGCGCGTGCACGGGCTCCGCGCCGGGGTAGGTCTTGGTGATGCCGAGGAGCGTGAAGGTCGTCAACCGACCTTCACCTGGTCCCCTGCGGAGAGGGTGCCCGCGGTCACGGGCTCCACGGCGCTCGTGCCCCCGAGCCTGCCGGTCTCGCGGACCTCGACGTCGACGAACGTGCCGTCGTCCTCCTGGCGCAGGACGGTTGCCGTGCCGTCCGCGTGCAGGGTCACGGCGCGGGCCGGGACGCGCAGGGCCTCCTCGGCGACGGACGTGACGGTGATCGTGGTCAGCACGTTGGTGCCGAGCCACGCCGCGTCGATGGGCCCGGTGCTGAGGGTGATCTCGACCTCGGGCGCCTGGTCGGCGCCGGTCGGTGGTGCGGGGATCGGTCCGAGCGTGCCGTCGACGAGCGTGCCGTCGCCGCCCACGAGGGTCACGGCCATCCCTTCCGTGAGTACCGGCAGGACGGAGACGGCGACCTTGGCCTTGGCGACGATCGCGCCTTCGCCGACGGTGAGCGTGGCGTTGTCCGCGGTCAGCACCGTGCCGAGCCCGGGTGTTGCGCTGACGACGCCGGGCAGGGATCCGACGACGACGAGCTCGCTGCGCGGGACGACGACGAGCGTCTTCGGCGCCACGGGTGCGGCCGGTGCGGCCTCCCCCTCCGTGGCGGCCGCACTGTCCGTCTCGGTCGTCGCGGGGGGCGCATCGGCGGACGCCTCGCCCTCCCGCTCCAGCGGCTCGTACCCGGCGGCCCGGTAGAGCTCGCGCACGGCCCGCGCGGTCTGCGGCCCGAACGGCCCGATGCCCCCGGTGGAGAACCCCCGGCTGACCAGGAAGCGCTGCAGCTGCTCGACGTCGGGCCCGGTGTCGCCCTCGACCATGTCGCGGTAGTAGGGGAACGCACCTGTCGTCGCGATGACCGGGCGGCCGTTCACCTCGAGGGCCGACGCTCCTGCCGTGAGCTCGGACCCGGGCGGGACGCTGACCTCGGTGACCACGCTCTGCGGGTCGGCGCCCAGCGTGATGCCGACGGTCGTCGCTGACGCGCGCACGACGTCCGACCGTGCGGTGATCTGCTCGGACAGCTCCCCGAGCGTCACCGCGGCGAGGACGTCGCCCGGCGGCGGCGGGGCCGCGTTCGCGGCCACCTGCGCGGGCGACTGCAGCGTGGTCGCCGCCCACCACCCGCCGCCGAGCGCGCCGACGACCACGACCGCGACCACGAGCGCGGTCGTCCCGCGTCGACGTGCCCTCATCCCAGACCGGCCTCGCGCATGACCTCGTCGACCCGGGCGAGGTAAGCCGTCTTCTCTTCCAGCAACCTGGCGAGCGCGTCCTCGTTGTCCTCGACGATGCTCACCTGCCGGCTCCACTCGGCCTCGTAGAGAGCGTCGGCGTAACCGGAGCTCTCCTGGCACTCGGCGTCGAACGTGGCGATCCGGATCTCCTCAGCCTGCTGCTCCGGCGTCTGGGACTCCTCCATGCCGTCGGTGACCCATCCGAACGTCGCGGCCATGGCGTCGGTGGGCATCCCGCCGTCGTCGCTGTTGGGGCTGGAGGGGAGGTCGCTGAACCCGAGCGGCTGCATGCACCGGACCCACTCCTGCGCAGCCGCCACGACCTCCGGCGCACTCTTGGCGCCCGTCCATGCGGACATCCCTATGCTTGCTACGGTGCTGTCGATCCTGGCCCAGTCCTCGGGCAGCACCTCGCGCGCCTGCGCCGTGCAGGCACTGAACTGCTCGTGCTGCTCGGGCGACCAGGTCATCGCGTCGGCCTGCGCCGCTCGGATCTTGTCGACGTCCGGATCGGGCGCGCTCCCGTACCCCCACTGCGCAGCGGTCTCGGTGTTGAAGAGGCTGCGCTCGCTCGCACTCATGGTCGGGGAGCTCCGCGTGACGTCGACGTCGGGCCTGTCGTAGGCGAATCCGTTCTCACGCATGCACGGCTCGACCAGCACGTGAGTGACGTAGCCGTACTTTCCCGGGATCGTGTAGGTGTCGAGAGGCATGGACCACTGCATCCGGTTCTTCTCGACCCCGGTGCCCGCAGTCGCGGCGCTGCTGCCGGTCTCCGAGCTGTCTACGGGCCCGTCGGTGACCGTGCAGCCAGACAGGGTCGCAGCAAAGATGACCGCACCGGTCACGGCTCGGACCGACACTAATGATCTCATTCACCATCTCCTGGTGGAAATTTTCAGCGTTTCGGCCGGTGACTACTCGCAGTCGGTGTCGAACGATGCGAACCTGGCCGACGAGATCTTGTCGTTGAAATTCGCCGGAGCGTTCCCCGACGAGTCGCCCAGGTTCCCGTCGCCCGATCCATAAGGAAGCGGGAAGAAGAGGCCGCGGTACCGCGCATCTACGTAGTAGTAGGCCGGGTCATGCTGTCCCTTGTTGGAGACCGAGCTTGCACGGTCGTTGGCGGCCGAGCTCGTACCTGACCAGGTGGCGGTCTCGAGATCGCGGTAGCACTGATAGAACCTGACCAGCCGGTTCTCGACCGAGTCGGTGCGGTAGCCGGTGTCGCCCCAGAAGCACGAGTATCCCGACGGGCAGTCTGCCGTTGCTGCTGATGCTGGCGTTGCGAGACCCGTGGTGCCCAGTACGAGAATTGCCGCCGTCATGCCCGAGGCGAGCGTTCGGCGCAGGGTGCGACCAGTGTGACTTGCGGGGAAGCTCATCGTTTTTCCCGTCATCTCGAGCGTCACGCTCATTCGTGAGCGGGTCAACATCGTGTCTCACCAAGGCACCTCCCGGGGGGGGTTGAAGTGTGATGTGGGTCACCTCCAGAGGCCATTCCCGCGGGTGTGATGCAGGGCCTGTTCACCTGACGACGTTCTGCCGCCTGGACGGGCCCGGCCTGCTCGTGCTCGCCCAGGACCTGCGCTCGGATCGGGCGGTGTCTGCTGGCCAGGTTGTCGATGACCCGGCCGGGCTCGACCGGTGGTGCCGACAGTGCAGTTGCGAGGGCCGCGCGCGCGACAACGCGACGCGGCCACTGGTGCACGAGCGTTGGGCTGGCGGCCTACGACGTCCAAGGTCACGATCCGCCGCTACCAGTGCTTGCTCGCCGTCGCGTCAGGCGTCAAGACGCCTCTCGTGCCGCAGGGCCGCGCGCCAAGCTGTCCCGAACCCGCCGCGGTGGACACTGGTCGGGTTCGTCTCTCGGCATCTGACGGTCGCCCGCTTCGCCCAGGCACTTGCCGTCTGGGACCGCCAGCGACAGCAGGTCCGCTGCGGGTTCGTCGACGCCGTACCGCGGTCCGACGACGTCCACCTCGACGCTGGTGATGTCCGCCTGCACGACCTGGATCTCCACAGCGACACCCTGCCCGTCGAGGAGCGGTCCCGTCCGCCTGAGGGTGACGGGCGGGTCGGTCAGGCGGGAGTGTCGAGGGTGAGGTCGACCTCGACCTCGTCGCCCGCGGCGATCCCGGACTCCTTGCGACGGTCGCTGCTCAGGGGCAGGAGGCGGCGGCCGTCACGGGTGCCGACGGTGGTGCGGTAGGTGAAGGAGCCGATGGTGACGACGACCTTGGGTCGACCGCCACCACCGAGGGCCTGCATGACCTCCTCGGGCACGGGGATGCCCGTGGTGGTACCGCCGGTGGCCAGCACGGTCGTGCGGTAGATCATGGGTCCTCCCGGTCCGTGACTGGTGCGATCGTCGCACCGTGGCGGTCCCCTTGTCTCGTCCTGGCGGGCCGCGAGGACGCCGTCGGGTGCTGGCCCCGCCGGGATCACCCGCCGGGGCAGTCCCCGCTGGTGCCGAAGCAGACGCCCGGCTCCTCGATCGGCATCGGGACGTCGTCCGTCAGCGTCGGGATCCCCTCGACCAGCCGGTCGGCCTCTCGCTCCCCGCGGACCGGCACGACGTCGTCGGGGCACCCGACCTGCTGGGTCGTCACGGTCCCGCGTGCTCCGACGTCGCCGTCGGCGTCACCCGCGGTGGCGGTGACCTCCAGGCATGCGCCGAGGACCTCGTCGCCGTAGGAGCCGTCGGCGTCGACCTCCTCCATCGCGATCGGCGCGACGAGGTGGATCGTCCCGTCGTCGTCGGCCCAGACGTCGTGCGGCTCGACGCCGATCTCGGCCCGGAGGTCCTGGACGACCGTCGCGACGGAACCCTGGGGGTCGCGCGACCGGACCGTCAGCATGCTCCGCTGGACGCCGTGCACGACGGCGAGGAGCTGCAACCCGCCCTGGTCCTCCACGCTGCCGGCGGCCTGGCCGCCGCTGCTGGCGCCCTGCGCCGACGTGCCGGGCTCCTGCTCCGCGCAGCCGGCGACCAGGCCGCCGGTCAGCACGAGCCCGAACATCAGCGTGACGGGCACCGTCGTCCGTGCCACAGGTCCCCCCTGGTCGCCACGGCGCTCGCGGGTGCGAAGCCCTGTGGTCGGGCGACCGTACCGCGGACCCGCCGACCGGGGAGGCCGTTCGGCCCCAGGGCCGCACGCCACGTGGTCAGATCGTCGCGGTGCCGTACTCCGCGTCCGTCACGTGCTCGAGCCAGGTGACGACCTGCCCGTCGGCGTCGGCCTGGTGCAGGGCGACGTGCCCCATGAAGCGGTCGGGGGCGGCGCCGTGCCAGTGCTCCTCGCCGGGCTCGACGACCACGACGTCGCCGGGGCGGATCTCGACGGGCCCGGCCCCGCGGCGGGCGACGAGACCCACGCCGTCGGTCACGTAGAGGGTCTGCCCGAGCGGGTGGGAGTGCCAGGCGGTGCGGGCGCCGGGGGAGAAGCGCACGTGCGCGCAGCCGACGGCGGTCTGCTCGTCGGGGGTGCGGACCGTGTCGACGAGCACGTCGCCGGTGAACCAGTCGGCGGGGCCGCGGGCGGTCTGCCCGTCACGGGTGATCTTCACGGGGTCTCCTCGGGTGTCGGTCGGGTCAGGGCTGCAGCAGGACCTTGATCGCGCGGCGCTCGTCCATGGCCCGGTACGCCTCGGCGGCGTCGGCGAGGGGGAGCGTGAGGTCGAAGACCTTGCCGGGGTCGATCTGCCGGGTCCAGATGAGGTCGACGAGCTGGGGCAGGAACCGGCGGACGGGGGCGGGGCCGCCGTGCAGGTGGACGTGCGAGAAGAACAGCTCGTCGCCGGGCAGCGCGACGTCGTGCGCGACGCCCACGTAGCCGACGTGCCCGCCGGGGCGGGTCGCGCGGATCGCCTGCATCATCGACTCCTGCGTGCCGACGGCCTCGATGGTGCTGTGCGCGCCGAGCCCGCCGGTGAGCTCCTTGATCCGCGCGACGCCCTCGTCGCCGCGCTCGGCGACGACGTCGGTCGCGCCGAAGTCGCGGGCCAGGGCCTGCCGGTCGGCGTGCCGGCTCATCGCGATGATCCGCTCGGCGCCCAGCTGCCGGGCCGCCAGCACGCCGAGGAGGCCCACGGCGCCGTCGCCGACCACGGCGACGGTCTTGCCCGGTCCCGCCTCGGCGGCGACGGCGGCGAACCAGCCGGTGCCGAGCACGTCCGACGCGGCCAGCAGCGAGGGGATCAGGTCGGGGTCGGGTGTGCCGGGGGTGGCGACGAGCGTGCCGTCGGCCAGCGGCACGCGCATGAGCTCGGCCTGGGACCCGCCGACGAAGTCACGGTGCACGCACGACGTCTGGTACCCGGCGCGGCACGTCTCGCACGTGTTGTCGGACGCGAAGAACGAGCCGACGACGAAGTCGCCGACCTGCACGGTGCGCACGTCCGCGCCGATCTCCTCGACGACACCGACGTACTCGTGGCCCATCGGCCGGGGCTCGGCGAGCCGCTCGATCCCGCGGTAGGGCCACAGGTCCGACCCGCACACGCAGGCCGCGGCGAGGCGGATCACAGCGTCGGTGGGCTTCTGGATCGTCGGGCGGGGCAGCTCCTCGACGCGGACGTCGCCGGGGGCGTGCAGGACGGTGCCGAGCATGGGTTCTCCTGGTGTCGTCCCGCGGGCCCGGGGGCGGGCGCGCGGCGGGGTGGGGTGGTGGCGCCCGTCAGGGGGCGCGGTCGATCGTGACGGGGGTGCCGTCGGGCAGGTCGACGAGCGCGTCGACGCTGCCGTCGACCTGCCCGAGGACGGCGATGCCGGGGTAGTACCCGACGTCGGCGTAGTAGAGGACGACCCCGTCGGACGGCGCGTAGTAGCCGATGGTGCCGACGTCGGGGTCCGCGCCCTCGGGCATCTGCTCCATGGTCAGCGGCCGGGGCGGGCTGCCGATCTTCTCCTGCCCGCCGAAGTCGTCCATGGTGATCGTCACGGGGAGCTGGTCGAGCAGGGAGCGGGCGGCGGGGTTGTCGTCCAGGTGCGCGTCCAGCCGCAGGCCCTCGGCGACGATGACGATGCGGGTGCTGCCCACGGTGTCCTCCGGGGTCGTCGGGGTGGGGGCGGGCGGCGTGGCGGGCTGCGTCGCGGGCGCGCCGGTCGGGCCGTCGTCAGCCGTCGTCGGTGCCGTCGGCCCGGGCGCGCAGCCCGCGCCGGACACCAGGGCGGCGACCAGCACGGCCGCCGCCCGGACGGGTCGGCTCCTGCGGGTCGGGCTCTGCGCGTCGTGCACGGCTGCTCCTCGCTGCGGTCGGGTCCCCTCGATCGTGCTGCCGCCGGCCCCGCTCCCGCCAGCCGGGTGCGGGGCCCTGTCGGACCCCCCTCTGCCGCGGCCCCGGCACCTGCGCCCGTCGGTCGCAGCGGGGGGTCTGGCGCACCCCTGTCTGCCCGGGCGTCGCGTGCCTACGCTCGAGGGCATGGACCCCCGCGACGAGCTGCGCGACCTGCTCATCAGCCGGCGCGCGCGCCTGACCCCGGAGCAGGCGGGCATCACCAGCGTCGGTGCGCGGCGGGTGCCCGGGCTGCGCCGGGAGGAGGTTGCGATGCTCGCCGGCGTCTCCACGGACTACTACACGCGGCTCGAGAAGGGGAAGGTCGGCAACCCGTCGGAGTCCGTGCTCGAGGCGGTCTCGCGGGCCCTGGGGCTGGACGAGGCCGAGCACACCCACCTGCTGGACCTGGTCCGTGCCGTCACCCGGGCCCGCCCCGCCGCCCCGCGCACCCGCCCCGGCGGCCCGGCCCCGCGTCCGAGCCTGCAGTGGATGGTCGACGCGATGACGGAGGCCGTGGCCTTCGTCGGGAGCCCCTTCCTCGACGTCGTCGCGATGAACCACCTGGCCCGTGCGCTGTACTCGCCCATGCTCGACAGCGCGGGCGACCGCCGCCCGAACTTCGCGCGGTTCGCGTTCCTCGACCCCGCCGCGCGGGACTTCTACCCGGACTGGGACGGTGCCGCACGCGTCTCGGTCGCCCTGCTGCGCATGGCCGCGGGCCAGCACCCGCGCAGCCGCGCGCTCTCAGGCCTGGTCGGCGAGCTGTCCACCCGGAGCGAGGACTTCCGGGGGCTGTGGGCGGCCCACGAGGTCCGCCTGCACCACGCCGGGACCAAGGTGTTCCACCACCCCGTGGTCGGGGACGTCGAGCTCAGCTACCACCAGCTCGACCTGCCCAGCGACCCCGGGCACGCGCTGACCGTCTACAACGCCGTCCCCGGCACGGCGTCCGCCGACGCCCTGCGCCTGCTGTCCGCGTGGGCCGCGACCCGCGACGTCGCCGAGGTCCACGGGACCGCCTGACCCTGGGTGACCTCACAACGGCGCTCGACCGTGCCGCACCGGCGCAGGCTCCCTGTCGAACGCGCGCGCCGCGGGGGGCGTGGACTCCTCCGACCAGGAACGACCATCGGGGTGGGCGTCCGCGCTGACGGCGTGGCAAGGACACCGTACTGTGTCGTGAACGAGGAGCCACCGAACGGTGGCATTCTGCCTGTGGCACCGTACGGAGGCCTGAGGGGTGGCATCGTGAACATCGTGAGCGTGCGGGACCTGCAGGTTCTCGTGCGGAACCGTCGTCAGGAGCGGGGTCTGACGCAGGCCGAGCTGGCCGAGCGCACGGGCGTGTCCCGCAAGTGGGTCTACGGGTTCGAGAACGGTGCACCGGGGCGGGTCGAGCTGGCCCTCGTCCTGCGCGTGCTGGCCGCGCTCGACGTCACGATCGACGCGCGCGGTGCCGAGGACGAGCCCGTCGCGCCGGGGGTCCGGCCGGTCGCCGTCCCGGACCTGGCGGACCACCTGGCACGCGTCGCGGCCGAGGCCCGACGGGACGCCCGCTCAGGCGGAGAGGACGGCAGCAGCGATGACGAGGGCGCCTGACGAGCTCGCGGTCGTCATGGAGGGCCAGCACGCCGCAACGATCAGACGGGTGCGAGGGGCCGTGCGACTGACCTACGAGCGGGAGTACGTCGCACGGGGAGGTACGCCGATCTCGGTCGGCATGCCGCTGTCGCCGGCCCCGTACGGCAATGCGACCGTGGCGCCGTGGCTGGATGGGCTTCTCCCCGACAGCGAAGCCGTGCGCAGGTCGTGGGGGCGCAGGTTCTCCGTCAGCGCGTCGTCACCCTTCGCGCTGCTGTCGACGCCGGTCGGTGAGGAGTGCGCGGGCGCGGCGAGGTTCGTCCCGCCGGAGCGGCTCGAGGAGGCACTGGCAGGCGCCGGTGACGTCCGGTGGCTCTCGGAGGCCGAGGTGGCCCGACGGCTCCGCGACCTGCGGCAGGACGCGTCGACGTGGTTGGGCACCGAGGTCATGGGCAGGTTCTCGCTCGCGGGCGCGCAGGCCAAGACCGCGCTCCTGCGGGACGACGCGTCCGACCGTTGGGGCGTCCCGTCGGGTGCCGCAGCGACCAGCCACATCCTCAAGCCCGCGATCGCCGGTCTCGACCAGCACGACCTCAACGAGCACCTGTGCCTGCGGGCCGCAGCCCTGGCCGGGCTCGTGGCTGCTCCGACTCGCGTCGTGCGGTTCGAGGACGTGTCGGCGGTCGTGGCGACGCGCTACGACCGGGCACCAGGATCCCCGTGGCTCCGGCGCATCCATCAGGAGGACGTGTGCCAGGCCCTGGGACGCGCGCCCTCCGAGAAGTACGAGAACGAGGGCGGACCGTCGACCACGGACGTCTGCGCGCTGCTCCGGTCGGTGCTGCCGGCCGACCAGGCGCTCGAGGGGGTTCGCCGATTCTTCGACGCCGTCACCTTCAACTGGCTGATCGCGGGCACCGACGGGCATGCCAAGAACTACGCCCTGCTGCTGGCGGGGCCGCAGGTCGCGTTCGCACCCCTGTACGACGTCGCGTCCGTGCTTCCGTACGAGGACGCGACCCTGCGCAAGGTCCGCCTGGCGATGCGGTACGGCAAGGACTACTCGTTGCTGAGCCGGAGCCCGACGATGTGGCCCAAGGTCGCGGCGGAGTTCTCCCTGACCGTCGACGAGGTGCGCGACCGAGCCGCGAGCCTCATGGATCGTGTACCCGGCGCGTTCGCCGCTGCGGCCGACGACGACGACGTCCGTGCCCTCGGCAGCGACCTCCCGGA
Source organism: Cellulomonas sp. SLBN-39 (assembly GCF_006715865.1). Classification (NCBI taxonomy): domain Bacteria; kingdom Bacillati; phylum Actinomycetota; class Actinomycetes; order Micrococcales; family Cellulomonadaceae; genus Cellulomonas; species Cellulomonas sp. SLBN-39. The sequence goes on from NZ_VFOA01000001.1 coordinate 1,486,502, forward strand.
ACGCCTGACCGAGCTCGTCACCCGTCGCATCCAGCGGTGCCGGCAGTCGCTCTGACGGCGGGCGACCGCAGCACGGTCCCAGTTCGGACTCGGATCGGTCGGGGTGCGGTCCGTCCCGGTCAGGCCAGCCAGGCCGCACGGGCGGCGTCCGGCGTCGGGAGGTGGATCGAGGCGAGGACCAGGCCTGGTGCGAGGGGTTGCCACCAGTGTGCGGGTGCAGGCACGTGGACGACGGTGCCGTGCAACGACGACGGGTCGACCCCGCGCTCGGCGGAGACCTGGGCCACGACGTCGGACAGGGCACCCAGATGCCGGGAACGTGCGGCGAAGGCGTCCTCGTGCGCCGCGGCGAGGTCGGAGCGGTCCACGGCCCGCGCGGCGTCCTGCAGCTCCGGGGTGCCGGCGAGGGCCGCGAACCCGTCGAGCGGCTGCCCGACGTGCCGGCGGCGTGCCTCGCGGGCGGTCGCCCACGCCATCATGGCGGCGGGGTCGTCGGGGGCGGGGTCGGCGTGGTCCTCGACGACGAGCCGGAGCAGGTCGCGCCACCAGTGCAGCCACGCGGCGGCCAGGCCGTCGGAGGGCCGCGGTGGTGCGGGCGTGGTGACCGGGGGAGGGACGTCCTCGGCGGTGACGACCAGGCCGAGGGTGTCGCGCACGAGCAGGGCGGTCGTCAGGAGCGGGTCGTCGCCCTGGCTCAGGCTCCATGACCGGTGTGCGGCAGCGTGCACGGTGACCTCACGGGGTGTGCGGGTGGCGCTCCCCGGTCACGCTACCGGTGCCGCCTCCTCGCCGGACGGGCGCGCCACGCCGAGCCGGGCAGCCAGCCAGTCCTCGGCGCGGGTGCGGTACTCGCGGGAGACCGGGGCGTCGGCGGCGAGCGACTCCAGCGCGTGCGGGCCGCCGGGCACGACGTCGAGGACGCAGGGCACCCCCGCGTCCGACAGGCGGCGCGCGTAGTCGGCGTCCTCGGCGTGGAAGAGGTCGACGTCGCCCACGCCCACCCAGGCGGGCGGCAGGCCCGACAGGTCGGTGCGCCGCGCGGGCGCCGCGTACGCCGGCACGTCGTCCCCGCCGGGTGCGTCGCCGAGGTACGCGGACCACCCCGCCCGGTTGGACGCGTTGTTCCACACGTAGTGGCGCACCGCGTCGTGCGAGCGGTCCGCGGCGGTGCGGTCGTCGAGCATCGGGCAGAACAGCCACTGCGCCGCCGGCTGCGGACCGCCCTCGTCGTGCACGCGCAGCACCAGCCCCGCGGCCAGGCCGCCGCCGGCGCTCTGCCCGCCCACGGCGACGCGCGCCGGGTCGACGCCGATCTCGTCCGCGTGCTCCAGCACCCACGTCCACGCCGCGTGGACGTCGTCGAGCGGCGCCGGGTACGGGTGCCCGGGTGCGAGGCGGTACTCCGCCGAGACGACCACGAGGTCGAGGTCGCGCGCCAGCGCCACGCACCGCGCGTGGTCCTGCGCGGCGCTGCCCACCACCATGCCGCCGCCGTGCACCCACAGCACGGCCGCGCGCGGGCGCGCTCCCGCCGGGGTGAACACGTGCACGCCCGCGCCCCGCCCGTCGGCGAGGTCGACGTACCGGTGCCCCACGCCCTGCAGCACGCGTGGCGGGCGTCGGCTGGAGCCCCCGGCCTGCATGAGCGCCAGCGTCCACCGCCGCCGCACCGGCGGGTTCGGCACCAGGCGGAACGTGCGCCGCAGCTGCGGGTGCAGGTCGGTGGCCCGCAGGCGCTGCGCGCGCGGGGGCTGCTCGGAACCGGTCACGGGGTCACCTCGGGTGCCGTCGGGGGAGGAGGGGTCCAGCCCTGCGCGTGCCGCAGCGCGATGCCGTCGAGCACCAGGTCCAGCGCGAACTCGAACTCGGCCTGGTCGTCGCAGCCCGGGCCCACCACGGTCGCGCCGTCGTGGCGGGCGGGGGCCGCGATCGCCGCGACGTTCGGGAACCGCTCCATCACCGCCCGCAGCATCTCCGGGTCCGGGGGAGCCGCCGGCGCGGGGGCGACGAACAGCTCCTGCGTGAACCCCCACACCCGGCTGCCGAGCGCGTGCATCACGTGGTGCGTCAGCTCGTCCGAGAACCCGTCACGACGCAGCACCGCGATCGTCGCGTCCAGGTACTCGAGCACCGCGGGGGTCTGCGTGGTCCGGGTCTCCAGCACCCGCCGCGCCCACGGGTGCCGCAGCAGCGCGCCGCGGGCCGACAGGGTGCGCGCGCGCAGCGCCGCCCGCCAGCCCGCGTCCGGGTCCGGGGCGTCGATCTCGGCGATCACGTGCTCGACCATGCCGTCGAGCAGCGCGTCCTTGTGCGCGACGTGCTTGTACAGCGCCATCGGCACCACGCCGAGGTGGTCCGCGAGGCGCCGCATGCTCAGCGCGTCCACGCCCTCGGCGTCGGCCAGGGCGACCGCGGCGGCGAGCACGCGCTCGCGGTTCAGACGCTCGCGGCGCGGCGACGTGCCGGGTGCTCCCACGGTCACGACCTCCGTCCCCGCCCTTGACTGGCGTACGCCGTACACCCTACGGTCCCGTGACGAAGGTGTACGCCGTACACCTCGCGATGAGGGAGCCACCATGACCCCCGACCGACGCACCGCCGCGCTCGCGGGCGCGCTCTACCTGCTGACGTTCGTCTCCTCGATCCCCGCCCTCGCGCTGCTCGCGCCCGTGCTCGTCGGCGGTGACTACCTCACCGGCCCCGACGCCGACGCGCGCGTCGTCACCGGCGCCCTGCTCGACGCGGTCAACGCGGCCGCGTGCATCGGCACCGCCGTCGTCCTGCTGCCCGTGCTGCGCCGCACCACCGAGGTGCGCGCGGTCGGGTTCGTCACGTCGCGGGTGATGGAGGCCGCGATCATCCTCGTCGGGGTGCTCAGCGTGCTCGCCGTCGTCACGCTGCGCGGCGTCGCGGCGGCCGGTGGCGCCGACCCTGCCCTCGGCGCCGTCGCCGACGGTCTCGTCGCCGTCCGCGACCAGACCTTCCTGCTCGGCCCCGGCCTGATGTCCGCGGTCAACGCGCTGCTGCTCGCGTCCGTCGTGCTGCAGGCCCGCCTCGTGCCCCGCGCGATCCCGCTGCTCGGGCTCGTCGGCGCCCCGCTCCAGATCGTCTCCGTGCTGGCCACCGCCTACGGCCTCAACGAGCAGACCTCGCCGCTGTCGATGGTCGCGGTGCTCCCGATCTTCCTCTGGGAGCTCTCGTTCGGCCTGTGGCTGCTCCTGCGCGGCTTCCGGTCGTGGTCCGCCGCCGTGCCGCTCGACCGGTCCGTGGCCCAGGCCCGGTAGAGGGTCGGGCGACGCCGGGGCCCTGCCAGGATGGCGGCATGACCGTGCGCCTCGGGACCCCGCTCACGCCCACCGCCACCCGCGTGCTGCTGCTGGGCGCCGGCGAGCTCGGCAAGGAGGTCGCGATCGAGCTGCAGCGGCTCGGGGCCGAGGTCGTCGCCGCCGACCGGTACGCCGACGCCCCGGCCATGCAGGTCGCGCACCGCGCGCACGTGCTCGACATGCTCGACCCCGTCGCGCTGCGGGCGGTGGTCGACGCCGAGCGCCCGCACGTGGTGGTGCCGGAGATCGAGGCCATCGCCACGCAGGTGCTCGCGCAGGTCGAGGAGGAGGGGCTGGCGCGGGTCGTGCCGACGGCGCGCGCGACGCGGCTGACGATGGACCGGGAGGGCATCCGCCGCCTCGCCGCCGAGGAGCTGGGCCTGCCGACGTCGCCGTACCGGTTCGTCGAGGACCTGGAGGGTCTGCGCGAGGCCGTCGCCGCGCTCGGCGTGCCGTGCGTTGTCAAGCCTGTCATGTCGTCGTCGGGCAAGGGCCAGTCGGTCGTCCGGTCGGCCGACGACGTCGACGCGGCCTGGCGCGCCGCCGTGGAGGGCGGGCGCGCGGCGGGGCGGCGCGTCATCGTCGAGGGGTTCGTGGACTTCGACGACGAGATCACGCTGCTCACCGTGCGGCACGCGGGCGGGGTCACGTTCCTGCCGCCGGTCGGGCACGTGCAGGTCGACGGCGACTACCGCGAGTCGTGGCAGCCGCACCTGCTGGGCGCCGACGTGCTCGCCGAGGCCGAGCGCGTCGCCGGTGCCGTCACGCAGGCGCTCGGCGGGTGGGGCGTCTTCGGCGTCGAGCTGTTCGTGCGCGGCGGCGAGGTGCTGTTCTCCGAGGTGTCCCCGCGCCCGCACGACACCGGGCTGGTCACGCTCGTCTCGCAGGACCTCTCGCAGTTCGCGCTGCACGCCCGCGCCATCCTCGGGCTGCCCGTGCCCGCCGTGCTGGCGCTCGGCCCGGCCGCGTCCTGCGCGGTGCTCGCCGAGGGCACCGGCGTGCCCGTCTTCGCCGGCGTCGACGCGGCCCTCGCCGAGCCGGGCACCGACCTGCGGCTGTTCGGCAAGCCCCGCGTCGACGGCCGCCGCCGGGTCGCCGTGACCCTCGCCCGCGGTGCCGACACCGCCGCCGCCCGCACCCGCGCCCGCGCGGCCGCCGCCGCGCTGCGCGTCGAGCTGGTCGAGCCGTGACGCCGGTCGGGGTGCGCGCGGGCGCCCTCGCGGGCGACGGAGGAGCGGCATGACCGACGAGGTCGAGCTCGGGGGCGGGAACGTCAACCGGGTCGTGCGGGTCGGGGACACCGTCCGCCGCACGGCCGGCCCGTGGACGCCGACGGTGCACGCGCTGCTCGCGTGGGTGCGTGCGCAGGGCGTCGACGTGGTGCCCGCACCCCTGGGTGTGGACGCCGACGGGCGCGAGGTGCTCACGTGGGTGCCCGGCGAGGTCGGCGGGTGGCCGGTGCCGGCCTGGGTGTGGGACCCGGCGGTGCTGCGGGACGCGGGGCGGACGGCGCGCCGCTGGCACGACGCCACCGTCGGGTTCGCGCCACCAGCCGCCGTGTGGAGGTCCCCGGTGCGCGAGCCCGCCGAGGTGGTCTGCCTCAACGACCTCGCCCCGTACAACATGGTCCACGCCGACGGTCGCCTCGTCGGGATCATCGACGTCGACATGGCCTCGCCCGGCCCGCGCGCGTGGGACCTGGCCTACCTCGCCTACCGCATGTGCGGCTGGTGCGAGGACATGCCCGCCCCACCGGGCCCGACCCCGGCCGAACGCCTCGGCGTGCTGCTCGACGCGTACGGCACCGACCGCGCACCCGAGCCCGCGGCGGTCCTCGTCACGATGCGCGAGCGCCTGCTGGACCTGGCCGCCTGGACCGACGCGCACGCCGACGCCACGGGCCGCCCCGAGCTGCACGACCACGCGGCGATGTACCGCCGCGACGCCACCCGCCTCCCGTGACCGCGCCCTCTCAGAGGTAGCCCCCGGCGGGCTCCTCCGACTCCTTCACCTTCGCGAGGACGCCCTTGACCAGGAGGGCCTCGCGACCCGGCGTGCGCACCGCGAGCCACGGCGTCCGCGAGATCGGGCACTGGTGGCTGGTCAGGTCGGAGTCGGCGATCGCCGGCGTCAGGCCCGCGATCTCGGGGGACGCCTCCACCAGGTGCTGCGCCAGGTACCTCTCGGTCTCGACCCCGCGCATGCCGACCGCTGCGACGCAGACGCACTCGCGCGTGTGCTTCACGCTGTCCTCGCGCAGCCGGTCCACCCACCGCGCGGACTCGCGCTCGAGGACGCGCCGTCCGAGCCGCGCCCCGCCCGCGCCTCCGAGCAGCCCGAACATCGTGGCGAGCGGCCAGGCGATGCCGTCCGCCGTCGCCGGGTTGTCCACGAAGTACGGGTACCAGGGTCCCTCCTCGATCGCGATGGCGATCGCGATGACCGAGAAGATGAAGCCCAGCACGAGCCCTCCCAGACCGAGGACGAGCTGGCGTAGTCCGGAGAACCTCGTGCCCACGTCGGGGCCGATGCCCCGGACGTCCTTCAGCACCTTCGCGTCGGCACCGTTCAGGGCCTTCTCGCGCGGCGTCGGCGAGTGCAGCCACGCGGAGCTGGCCGCCACCACGGCGACGCTCGGCAGGAGCGCGTCGATGCCGGCCGCGATGCAGTACGCCGCCACGGCGACCGCCCCCGCGGCCGCGAGGACGCGCAGCCCGACGACCCGCCACCGGGGGTGCGTGGGTGCGCGCTCGGCGAGCATCGCTCGCACACCGGTCGCGCCGGGTCGGAGCCGCGACAGCGCCTCGAGCACGAGCCACGCCCCGTCCGCGTCGCCGCGCGCCTCCAGCCGCTCGACCACGTCCCGTGTCGGGCGCAGGTCGTCCTCGGGCATCGGGACCATGTCGGCGAGGCTGCGTGCCGCCGTGCCCACGGCGGCGCCCGCGTCGCCGTCGTCGGTCGTGGACCGGTGCAGGACCGCGGCGACGCGGGCGCGTCGCTGCACGAGCATGGTCGGAGAGTCGGTCTCGGACAGGGCGCGCCACACCCCGTCGGCGAGGTCGTGCTGACCGATCTGCTCGGCGGCGCGCGCGAGGAGGTAGGCGTGCGCGACGGCCTGAGGCCCAGGCAGCCCGTGGCCCAGCCGGACGAGCGCGGCGAGCGCGTCGTGGTCGCCGTCCGCAGCCCAGGCCGCCATCGCGACGACGTCCTTCCAGGTGTGCTCGTCGGCGTCGAGGACGTCCCGGTCGACGTCCGCGAGGAGGCCGGCGGCGAGGGCCGGGCGACCGGCGAGGACCGCTGCCCGTGCGCGTGCGACGAGGAGGTCGTCGTCCGCGGCGCCCTGGGCGGCGGCCTCCAGGAGGTCCGAGACGGTGACGAACTCGTCCATGCGGGCGGCGCTGTCAGCCCATCCGCTGAGCAGTGCCTTGGGGTCGATCCTTGCCATCGCGTCCTGCCGTCGTGTCGTGCCGGGACGCGGGTCGCCCGGGCGCACAGGAATCTCTCAGGAGCCCCGGTGCGGGTGGCACCGTTTACCGCCATGTCCGATGTGAGACCCGTCACACATGCCCGGATGCCGGTGCTCAGGGGCCCAGGAGTGCGAGGGGCACCACGGCGATGCCGTCCGGGCGGCGGTACGCGAACGGCCCGGTCGTCACGACGACGCTGTCGGCCAGCCGGTCACCCAGCTGCTCACCCAGCCAGAGCAGGTGCCGCACGTCCTGGTCGCCGACCGTCGCAGCGAGCTTCACCTCCATCGCCACGGCGCGCCGGTCCGACCCCTCGACCACGAGGTCGACCTCGTGGTCGGTGCCCTTGGTGCGCAGGTGTCCTACCTGCGCATCCGCGGCCGTCGCATAGACGCGGACGCTCTGCGTCACGAGGGACTCGAAGAGCGCTCCCAACCACGTGCCGGTCTGCGCGGCGACCCGGGTGCCGTCGCCGCGCAGCAGGCCGTCCGCGCCGACGCCGACGAGGCGCGCGGCGATCGCCGGGTCGACGAGGTGGTGCTTGGGTCCGCGGGTCAGCCGCCGGAGCGGGGCGAACGTGGGGGACCACGCAGGTAGGGGGTCGAGCACGAAGAGCCGTTCCAGGTGGTCACGGTAGGTGTCGACGGTCTGCCGGGCGGGCTTCTTGGTCTCCCCCGCGGTCGCGGCGTCGAGAATGGTCGACCAGGAGGCGTCCGTCGCTGTCGCCGCGCCGTACGCGGCGAGCCAGGCGCGCAACGTCCGAGGTCGGCGGACGGCGACCCCGTTCTCAGGGAGCTCACGGTCGACGATGCGGGTCACGTAGCTGTCGAGCTGGACCTGGCGCGCGCGCTGCGGAAGGTCGCGGATCCCGGGGAAGCCCGAGCGCAGGATCTCCTCGGTGTAGGTCGCGAGGTCGACGTCCGTCGCTCCGTCGACGTCCGGCCGTCCGCCAGCGAGGAGCGCGCGCAGCGAGACGGTCGGCTCCCCGAGGCCCCTCTCGCTCACGGCGAGCGGACGCATGGGGAGGCTGACGATCCGGCCGGCTCCGGAGTGGATGCGGGTGCCGGGGGCGGGCCCGGCGGAACCTGTGAGCAAGAACCGTCCGCCCGTGCCGTCGTCGTCGACCGCGTGCCGGACCCGGTCCCAGATCGCCGGGACGAGCTGCCACTCGTCGACGAGCACGGGCGCAGGCGCGGCGGTCACGAGATCGAGATCGGCCTCCAGGACCTCGCGGCGTCGTGGGTCGGTGAGAGTGAGGATCGTGGCTGCGCGCTGGGTCGCCGTCGCGGTCTTGCCGACTCCCTTGGCGCCTTCGAGCGCGATCGCGCCGAGGTGCTCGAACAGCTCGTCGATCAGGTCGTCCACGACGCGGCGGCGATACACCATGCCGCCAATCTAACAGCTGGACGGGCTTCTATCTAACAAACGGACGCGTTCCTATCTAACAGACGGACGTCATCGGATCATGCAAACGGACGACAGCCCGCCGGTGGCAGCCGCAGCGGCCCGTCTGGCGTCGCACGTGCGACAACAAATGCTCAGCATGCTGAGCGATCGGTAGAGTGCTCGGATGACCGCCGCGCCGTCCAGCCGCCTCCCTGGCGACCAGCCCGCTCCGACCCGCTCCCTCGCCCGGCGGGCGGGCCTCGGCCTGCGCGCCCTCGTCGGTGCTGCCCTCGTCGTCGCACCCGTGGCCGTCGTCGCCAGCACCGGCGACACCGTCGCCCACCAGCACCCCGCGCTCGCGGTGCTGCTCGCCGTCAGCCTGCTGGCCGGGGTGCTCGTGCTCGTCCGCGGCGTCGTGCTGGCCCGCCGCCCGGCGCGACCTGCCGGGCGCCGCGTCCTGCGCGCCGTCGGCGCCGTCGCCGGGTACGGCGCGCTCGCCGTCCTCGCAGGCGTGGCGTGGTGGCTGCGGCCGTTCCCCGCCACGGACGTCGCGCTCGCGGCCCTGGCGCCGGACGACGCCGTGGACGTCCAGGAGACCGCCGGCTGGTACGCGTTCGTCCCGCAGGGCACCGAGCCCACCACCGGCCTCGTGTACTCCCCGGGCGCCCGCGTCGACGTCCGCGCCACCGCCGCCGTGCTCCGCCCGCTCGCCGAGGCCGGGTACCTGGTGGTCGCGCTCAAGGAGCCGCTGGGCATCGCGCTGACCTCGCCCGACCAGTCCGCGCAGGCGATGGCCGCGTTCGACGGCGTCGACCGGTGGGCCGTCGGCGGGCACTCCCTGGGCGGGGTCGCCGCCGCGCAGTTCGCCGCCGGCCACGACGACGAGGTCGACGGCCTGCTGCTGCACGCGTCGTACCCGATCGGCGACATGAGCGGCGCGGACCTGCTGGTCACGTCCGTGTGGGCGGGCGAGGACGGCCTGACGACGGCTGCGGACGTCGAGGCGTCGCGGGCGAACCTGCCCGCCACCACGCGGTTCGTCGAGGTGCCGGGCGCCGTGCACGCCTTCTTCGCGGACTACGGCCCCCAGCCGGGCGACGGCACGCCCCTCGTCCCGCGCGAGCAGGCCCAGGCCGAGATCCTCACGGCCGACCTCGCCCTCCTCGCCTCCGTCGCCGGGTGACACGCCCCGAGCACGCGTCGTGGGCCCACGGGCCGACGCTCGACGAGCTCGATCCGCCCGCCTCGCCCGCGGCGCCGCCCGACGCCACGCGGCTGGTCAGGCGTGCCCACGAGCTGCGGACCGTCCCGGTCGAGCAGCTCACGACCGAGGACCTGCGGCTGCTGCTCGGGCAGCGCGTCGCCCCGGCCGTTCTCGTCCCGCGGGCGCTCGACCTGCTCGCCGACGACCCGTGGTGCGAGGGGCACATGTACCCCGGCGACCTGCTGAGCGCCGTGCTTCGGCTGCCTGCCGACCACTGGGCCCGGCACCCGGAGGACCTCGTCCGTGTGCGGGGCGTTCTCGTGAGGGTCGACCCGGGGCACCCTGAGCACCCGGGCACGGACGGGCCGCTGGGGCAGGCGTTGGTGGCCTGGCAGGAGCCCGGCGGCCGTTGACCGGGCAGCCGTCGCAGGTCCCGGTGTTGCGGGCGGTGGTGTGACGCACGGCAGGTCAGCCCCGAGGCGGGGCGTGAGAGGGCCTCTGACCTGGGCAGACGTCGGTCGGGCCTCGTCGGGACCGGGACGATCGGCGTTCCGCGGGGCGTGCCGCGGACGTAGGCTCGGCGCGTGGCCACCTTCTCCGCTGTGACGCGTCAGCACATCCTCCAGGCGATCGCGGAGTACGACACCCGGGGCCGGGACGACTTCCTCGGGGTCTACGGCTTCACGCCCTCGACGGCGGCGACGTTCGAGCACGAGGGCCGCTCGTACGACTCCGGCGCCGTGCTCGGCGTCGCGCACCGGCACGCGACGGGCCGCCTGGCCACGTCGGACGAGTTCGCCAGCAGCGTCGACGCCGCGTCGTCCATCCTGCGCAAGCGCGGGTTCGAGGTCACCGCCCCCGCGGCCCGCCCCGCCGCGCCCGTCCGCGCCGAGCCGCGCAAGCGCACCCAGAGCGCGCAGCCCGCCAAGCCGGCGCGCAAGTCCAACGCCGCCCCCGAGGCCCCGCCGGTCCTGTGCCCGACGTGCTCGATGGTCCTGCCGGCGACGGGCTTCTGCGACTACTGCTCCTGATCGAGTCTCCGTCTACTCCTCACGGCGTAGGCAGGACGGTCCCGCGGGATGACGCGCACCGGGGTCTGCGTGGCGCACGATCGACGCAGACGCCGCGCAGCACCCTGCCCGGCACACCGCCCCCGACGACCGGAGACGCCATGAGCCACGACGTGCGCACCGCCCCGCCCCGCCTGCGGCCCGCCGTGCCCCCGGTCGCGCACCCCGTCGGCCACCCCGCCGCCGCTCCGGGCGCCGATCGCGGCACCGTCCGCTACGTGCTCGTCACGGCCCTGCTCGTCGTCGCCGCGGTGACCTCCGGCGGCCTGCTCTCCGCGGTGGCGCTGGCTCTGCCCTGACCCGACCGGCCGCCCGCGGGCGCCCGCCCGGTCAGCGGCGCGTGCGGCGCGCCCAGGCGAGGACCGGCAGGAGCAGCAGCGACAGCGCACCGCCCGCGAGGGCGAGGGCCGTCCAGCTCGTCGCCTGCATCACCAGGCCGGACGCGACCCCGCCGCCGGCGCCGCTGAGCGCCACGAGCACGTCGATCGACCCCTGCGTCCTCGCCCGGTCGGCCGGCGTGGTCGCGTCGACGACCAGCGCGGTCCCGGCGATGAGCCCGATGTTCCAGCCCAGCCCGAGCAGCGTCAGCGAGAGCAGCATCATCGGCGTCGAGCCCGTCGGCGCGAGCGCTCCGGTCACCCCCGCGAGCAGCAGCACGACCGCCGCGGAGACGGCCATCGGCGTGCGGCCCACGCGGTCGACGAGGCGACCCGTGACGAGCGACGGCAGGTACATCGCGCCGATGTGCACCGAGATGACCAGGCCGATCGTCGACAGGTCGTGGTGGTGGGTGCGCATGTGCACGGGCGTCATCGTCATGATCGCGACCATCGCGATCTGCGTGAGCACCATGACGGTGGCGCCGACGGTCGCTCCCACGCCGGCCCGGGGCGCGGCGCGGGGCGTCCCGTCGGGGTGCGCGTCCGCGTCCGTCGCGGCGGTCTGCTCGTCGAGGTGGCGGGCGACGAGGAACGGGTCGGGGCGCAGCAGCGCCAGCAGCACAGCACCCGCAGCCAGGTACGCGACGCCGGCGAGCACGAACGGGCCCGCCAGCGCGGGCAGGCCGGCGCGCTCGGCGAGCACGCCCAGCGGTCCGACGAGGTTGGGCCCCGCGACCGCGCCGAGCGTCGTCGAGACCAGGGCGACCGACACCGCCGTGCCCCGGCCCTCCGCGGGCGCGAGGTCGGCGCCCGCGTACCGGGCCTGCAGGTTGGTGGCCGACCCGGCTCCGTAGACGAGCAGCGACACCAGCAGCAGGGGCACGCTCCCGGTCGCCGCCGCGGCCACGACCCCGAACGCTCCGAGCCCGCCCGCACCGAACCCCGCGGCCAGGCCCGGGCGGCGTCCGGACCGCTGCGTCAGCCGCCCCACGCCGAACGCCGTGATCGCCGCCCCGAGCGTGAACAGCGCGATCGGCAGCCCGCTGAGCCCGGGCACGCCGAGCATCTGCTCCGCGAGCAGGGCACCGACCGTGATCCCCGCCGCGAGTCCCGCCCCGCCGAGCACCTGGCTGGCCACGACCACGGCGAGCGTCCGCCGCTGCAGCGCACCGCGCGCACCCGGGTCGGCCCGCAGGAGCTCGGCGGTGCGTGCGACGGCGTCGGGCGACGGCACGGCTGCCTCCCGGCGGTCGGGCGGCGCACGCTGCGCCGCGGGACGTGGTCTGCCCCGGAGCAGACCACGCCGCCGCCCTCCCGGTCCACCCTGGCCCCTCGTCTGCCCGGAGGTCTGCCGACGAACGGGCTCCTGCTCACGGTTCGAGACCCGCTGGCGTGAGCCGGAGCCCGGTCGTCGCCGCCCGGTCAGGGGTGGGCGGGCGCAGGCTGGGTGGGTGGGGTCACGTGGCCGCGCAGGTCACCGTGCCGGAGGTCGGGGCGGGGCCGGTGCCGAGGAAGCCGAACGCCGTCGACGCACCTGCGGCCAGGCGGCCGTTCCACGCCACGTTCCTGGCCGTGACGGTCGTGCCCGAGGTCGTGACGTCCGCCGACCACGCCTGCGCGACGGCGCCGCCCGTGGGGAGCGTGAACGTCGTCGACCAGCCGTCGACCGCCGACGTCCCGGCCGTGACGGTCACGGCCGCCTGGTAGCCCCCGGGCCAGCTGCTGACCACCTGGAGCGTCGCGCGGCACGTGGGACCGGCGGGCGTGGGCGACGGGCTCGGCGTGGGTGTCGGGGTCGGCGAGGAGGTCGGTGTGGGCGTGGGCGTCGCGGTCACCGTGGGCGTGGGCGTGGGCGTGGGCGTGGGCGTGGGCGTGGGTGTCGGGGTCGGGCCGGTGCCCAGCGGCAGGTCCGCCAGGACGTCGGTCAGGCTCGCGGCGATGCGGCGGTGGTCCGCCAGCGAGGGGTGCCAGTGGCAGCCGGTGAGGTCGAGCGGGACGGCGCTGTAGTCCCAGTGCACGACGCGGTCGTCACCGGCGGCGACCTCCGCGTCGACGACCTGCTGCACGAGCCCCGGCAGGTCCGGGCCGCCGTAGGTGGTCGAGCTGAGCACGAGGTGCGTCTGCGGGCCGTACCGCGCGCGCAGCGTGTCGACGAAGCCCGCGTAGGCGTCGAGGTACGCCGCGCGCAGCGACGCCGCGGTCCACGGCTCGCCCGCGCCCACCGGCGTGGAGAAGTCGTTGACGCCCAGGCCGACCACGACGACGTCGGGCTGCCAGCTCGCGGGCCGCTGCCACACGTCGCCCGCGACGGCCAGCAGCGCGCGGTCCGCGTACGTCCGGTAGCTGGTGCCGGGCTCGCCGCCGCCGTAGTTGCGCACCATGCCGCGGCCCGAGAACGCGTTGACCTGGTAGTCGGCCCCCAGCTCGCGCGAGGCGATCGCGCCGAACGACAGGTCCGCGTTGGTGGTGCGCTGCACCTGGTCGCCCGTGCAGTCGCGACTGGTGGACTCGTTGCCGTAGCCGGCGGTGAGCGAGTCGCCCACGAGCTCGATCTGCAGGTCCCGCGGCGCGGGCGCGGGCAGCACCTCGCCGCCCGGCACCGCGACGAACCCGCCGAACGTGCTCGTGGCCCACGGGCTCTCGCTGCGCTTGACCACCCGGATCGTGTGCGCGGTGTCCGCCAGGCCGCTGACCTGGTGCGTCGTGCTCCCGGGCGTCACCAGGGTCTCGACGCGCACACCGTCGACGACGACGTCGTAGTCGTTGACCGCGTCGTCGAGCACGATGCCGACGCCCGTGCCGCGGAACCGGCCCTCGAACGAGACCCCCGGCCAGCTGTACCGCAGCACGCCGTCGCCGGGCACGACCCGACCGGCGGTGTGCACGGTCGCGGCCAGGTCGTCGGTCGTCGCGGCGGGCGCCGCCGCCGCCGTCCCGGTGAGCAGCGCCCCCGCGGCGGCCAGCGCCGCCAGGCCCGTCGTGACGCGCACGTGTCGCACTCCCGTCTCCTCCCCGCGGGCCCCGCCCGCGCCTCGGCGGCACCGCCGCGTGCGCGACGTGCCACGGACGTCGTACCGCGCGGCGCAGTCGGGGTGCACGAGGTGAAGCGTTTCTGCCCGTCGACCGGCTGAGGCGTCCTCGTCGCGACGGGGTACCGCGAGCGCCCGCTGTCGGCCAGACTGCCGGACGGGGGCCGTGACCTGCCCCGACGCGGGCCGACGGCGGCGCCGCCGACACCGCCAGGGGGACCCGTGACCACGACCGAGCAGACCGGCACCCGCGCAGGACGCCCCGGCGCCCGCCGACGGCTCGTCGTGGGGGGAGGGGTGCTCGTCGTGCTCGCCCTCGTTGCGGCCGGCGCGTTCGCGACAGGGGTCGGCAGGCCCGCCGAGCCCGTGACCGGTGACCTGGTCCGCGTCCTGGCGACCAACGGTCGTGAGGGCTACGTCCGCAGCGACGACCTCCAGCCCCCGGAGCTCGTCCCGGCGAACCCTGAGGAGGCTGGCGCCCTCCAGGCGGCACGGGACGAGGCGTCGGGACGGGCGTTCGTCGCCTCGCTCGCCGAGGGCCTCGGCGCGGCGGTCGACGTGGAGGACGAGATTGCAGGGCGGGCGTACGACGAGACCCGTCGAGCCGTGTATCGCGGCAGCACTGCTGCCGCGCTCGCGGTGCTGGAAGACCGCCTGGGTCTCGACCCGGACCGGCTCGCGTCCGGGGACGTGCGGGCGCTGCTGGACGAGGCGGTCCTGGCGGGTGAGCGGGCGGTGCAGCGGGAGATCCCGGTGTACGACGACGACCGGACCACGCGCATCGGCGTGTTCGTCGTCGGGTAGCGGCGGTCAGCGGCCGAGGCCGTCGAGGCCGCCGCCGAGCACGTTCGCGCCGATGAGCACGAGCACGGCGGCCGTGAGGGCGGCGCTGTGCGTGACCATGAGCGCGCGCGTGCGGTCGAGCGCCGCGGCGCCGGCGGTGCCGCCGACGAGCCCCACCGCCACGGCGGCGAGCACGGTCGACGACGCGAGGAGCACGAACACCCCGACCGCGACCGCGAGCGTCGCGCCCCGCACGCCCGTCTCGACGACGGCCGCGACCGCCGCGGACGCCAGGACGAGGTTCTTGGGGTTGGCGCCGCCCAGCAGCAGGCCCGTCCGAAGGGCGCCGCCCGGGGACGCGGTGGCCAGCGAAGCCATCCACGCCGGTGGCTCCTTGGGGCCGTCGCCGGCGCGGCGCAGCCAGGTGCGCACGCCGAGCACGACGAGCGCGGCGCCGGCCAGGACGCGCGCGACGTCGACGACGGTGGCGGTGGTGCTCGCCGCGTCCGCGGCCCCGGAGAGCAGGAGCACCGCCAGCGCCGTGGCCGCACCGAGCCCGAGCAGCCACCCGAGCGCGAACGCCGGCCCGGTGCGGCGCCCGTGCGTGCCGCTGACCACCACGACGACGCCGATGACGGGGAACGGGCTCAGGGCGACCGCGAGCGCGGGCGTCAGCACCGCCCCGAGCGCCTGCAGCAGCACGGCGACCACCCCCGCGCCGACGCTACCGCCGGCCGGTGCGTACCGCCGGGAGGCCGGGTGCGGGCCGGGGCGCCGGTGTCACGCGTCCGTGCAGGCCACGGACGCGGGCGAGGCGAGATCGGGCAGCGGGGTGTCGATCGCGAGCCCGACGGCGGTGCGGATGCGGGCGACGGGTGCGACGGCCTGCTCCTGCAGAGCCGCGCAGTCGTCGACGTCCCAGAGGACGACGAGCCAGCCGCCGTCGCCGGCCTCGGAGCGGGCGGGCAGGGGTTGGGCGTCGCCGAGCGGCGAGCCGGGGGCGGGGGTGCCGGGTCCGCCCGGACCGAAGGGGTCGTCGTCGGGGGCGCCGGCGGGCGTGGTCTCGAGCCACGCACCCAGCACGCGGGCACCCGGCACGTCGTCGACGCCGAGGACGTCGACGGGGCCGACGCCGCCGCGCTCGAGCACGACGCCGACGAGGACGCGCCCGTCGCCGAGGTCGTCGGCCGCGCCGCCGCCGCTGTGCGCGTCGGTCAGCCGGGGGACGGGTGCGGTCGACCACCAGGCGCCGACGAGCAGCAGGGCGGAGAGGGCCGCGGTGAGCGCGACCGTGCGCCGGCGGGGTGCCGGGACGAGGCCGAGCACCTGCGGGTCGGCGGTCGAGCCGGGGGTGGTGGGGTCGGACGTCATTGGCCTAATGTACTGTGCCAATGGTTCGAACGGAACGACACCGGAGGTGATGGCGTGGGATCCGCCGTCCTGCTCGTCGTCCCCCTGCTGCTGCTGGCCGTCCTGGTCGCGGCCGCCGCGCGGGTCCGCCCCTCGCCGCACGACGTCGCCTGGCTCGCCGGGGGCTCCCTCGTGCCCGCCGACGAGGAGACCGTCGTGCGCCGGTACCTCGCACGGCACCGCACGCACCGGCTCGTCGGAGGGCTGCTCGGCGTCGCGCTGGCCGTTGTCGTCGGCATCCGCTGGTACGGCACCGTGCGGGTGGGCGTGGGCGACCTCAGCCCGCTGGCCGACGTGCTCTTCCTCGGCGTCGCCGGGGTGGTCGTCGGTGCCCTGGTCGCCGAGTCGTTCCGGCTGCCGCGGGTGCGAGGGCCGGTGAGCGCGTCCCTCGCGCCGCGCGAGCCGCTGCCGGGTGCGCCGCACGTGCGGGTCGCGCGCGGCGTCGCCACGGGTGCGGTCGCCGTCACGGTGCTCGCGCTCGCGCTCGGCAGCACCGGGCCGGTCGTCGCGTGCGTGCTGGGTGTCGCGGTCGTGGGGCTCGCCGAGCTCACGCGCGCCCGCGTCGTCGGACGCCGCCGGCCGGTCCTCACGCCGCGCGCGGAGCGGCTCGACGCCCGGCTGCGGGCCTTCGCGGCGGGCTCGGTCGCGCACCTCGAGCTCTCGACGGCGGTGCTCACGCTCACCTGGGTCGTCTCCACGGCCGTCACCGCCGACGCCGCGTGGTGGGGGCCCGTCCAGGTGGTGGCCGTGCTCGCCGGGCTCGTCGTGTCCGTCGTCCAGCTGCTCGCCGCGCGCCCGCGCCCGCCGCGCGGCTGGGAGCCGGGGTGGGCGCCGGCGTGATCGTCCAGGTCGACCCGGCGTCGTCCGTCCCGGTCTTCGAGCAGCTCCGCGAGCAGGTGGCGCGCCTCATCGCGTCCGGTGCGCTCCCCGTGGGCGCCCGGCTGCCGACGATCCGGCACCTGGCCGCCGACCTGGGGATCGCGCGCGGCACCGTGCAGCGCGTCTACGACGAGCTCGCGCGCGAGGGGTGGGTGCGCTCGGCCGGGCGCCACGGCACCGTCGTCGCCGACGCCCGCCCCGCACCCGACGCCGGGGCGCTCGACGAGGCGGCCGACCGGCTGGCGCTCGTCGCCCTCCAGCTCGGCGTCGCGGGCCCCGACGTGCACGCCGCGCTCGACCGCGCGCTGGGCCGGCTGGGTACCGACGACGTCCGCCCGTCGTGACCGCGACCGTCCAGGTGGTGCGGGCCGGGCGGGCGCAGGCCCGTGCGGTGCTGCACGACGTGCTCGCCCGCGTGCTCGGCGTGCCGGCCGACCAGGTCGTCGTCGAGCGGGAGCCCTGCGTCGGCTGCGGCGGGCCGCACGGGCGCCCCGTGCTCGCCGGGGGGCACGGCGACGTGCACTTCTCCCTGTCGTCGGGCGGTGGCCTGGTGCTCGTCGCGGTGGCCGACGTGCGCGTGGGGGTGGACGTCGAGGCCGTCCCGGACGCGGCGCGCGCCCGGGCGGTGGCGGAGGTGCTCCACCCGCGCGAGCGTGCGCGCCTGGCCCTGGTCCCGGAGGCCGACCACCCGGCGGCGCTGGCCCGCGCCTGGGTCCGCACCGAGGCGTACCTCAAGGGCCTCGGCACGGGGCTGCAGCGCGACCCCGGCGCCGACGACCTCGACGACCCGGCCGGCGACCCGCCGGGCTGGACCCTGCACGACGTCCCCGTCGGCCCGTCGGCCCGCGCGGCCGTCGCCCTCCACCTCCCGGGCGCCCCACTCCCGACGACCACGTGGTTCGACCCGGAGGCCACCACCCGACCCGACGTGCGCGGCGTCGGGACCGCCCCCGGGGCCCGTGGATGACGGGGTCGCGGGGCACGGACCCCGCGACCCCGACGGGTCAGCCCATCGACCGCAGCCGGGGGACGAGGTCGGTGACGACCTGCTCGGTGAACGCGACCGGGTCGCCCGCGGGCGTGACCTGGACCTCCGTCACGCCCAGCGCCGCGTACCGCTCGGCGGCCGCCAGCGTCGCGTCGACGTCCGCCAGCACGGGCCCGCCCAGCAGCACGGTCTTCGTGATCGCGTCGTAGTCGCGGCCCTCGGCGTCGCAGTGCGCGCGCAGCACGTCGAGCTTGTGCGCGACCTCCTCGGGCGAGGTGCCGAACAGGTTGCACGCGTCGCCGTACCGCGCGACCAGCAGCAGCGTCTTCTTCTCGCCGCCGCCGCCGACGAGGATCGGCGGGTGCGGCCGGGTCAGCGGCTGCGGGGAGCTGAGCGTCTCGGCGAGCTGGTAGTGGGTGCCCGTGTACGGGCCGTCGTCGTCGCTCCACATCTGCAGGCAGATCTGGAGGGTCTCCTCCAGGCGCTCGAACCGCTCCGCCACGGGCACGACCGGCACGCCGAGGCCGCGCTGCTCGCGCTCGTACCAGGACGCGCCGATCCCGAACCGGGTGCGCCCGCCGGAGAGCACGTCGACCGTGGCGACGGTCTTCGCGAGGATGCCCGGGTGGCGGTACATCACGCCCGTGACCAGCAGGCCGAGGGTCATCCGTGACGTCACGCCAGCGAGGAAGCCGAGGGTCGAGTACCCCTCGAGCATGGGCTCCTCGGCGGGCGCCATGCCGTCCATCTGGAAGAAGTGGTCCATGACGGTGAAGCTCGCGACGCCGCCGGCCTCCGCGACCTGCGCCGTGCGGGCGAGGGTGGGGGCGATCTGCGCCGTCGGGCCCGGGCTCGAGAAGCTCCAGTAGTGCACTCCGAGGTCGACCACGGCGGTCTCCGTCTCGTCGGTGGGGGCGGACCGGGCGGCCCGTCGCCACGCTAAGCGAAACCTGGACTGAGTACAAGATTGCACCGCGTCGTCCGACTCCGTGGGACAGTCCTCCCATGGAGGAGCCGACCCCCGGGCTGCGCGCGCGCAAGAAGCAGGCCACGTGGACCGCGCTGCGCCGCGCCGCCCTCGACCTGTTCCGCACGCACGGCTACGACGCCGTCACCGTCGAGCAGATCGCCGCCGCCGCCGGCGTCTCCCGCAGCACCTTCTTCAACTACTTCGCCGGCAAGGAGGCCGTCCTGTTCGACGGCGCCCCCGGCGAGCCCGCCGCCTGGCGCCCCCTCCTCGAGGCCCGGCCCGACGACGAGCCGACCTGGGACGCCCTGAGCGCCGTGCTGCTCGGCGTCAGCGAGGGCCGCGCCGACCGCATGGACCTGGTCCGCGCGCTCAAGCAGACCTCGCCCGCGCTGATCGCCTACTCCTCGGACCTGGGCGCCCGGTTCGCCGACGACCTGCGCCGCTGGGTGACCGACCGCGTCCCGCCCGCCGAGCGCCCCGCTGCCGCCCTCGCCGTGAACCTCGCGCTCGCCGCGCAGCAGACCGCGTACGAGCTGTGGGAGCCGGACGCGCCGTACGACGACTACCTCGCCGCGCTGCGCGCCTGCCTCGACCAGGTCCGCACCGGCATGGCCGGGCCGCGGCCGGGGTGAGCGCCCGCCCGCCCACGGCGGCCCGTGCCACGATGTGCTGCGCCCGCGACGCCGCGGTCGCGGCCGAGCCGAGGAGCGCTGCATGACACCCGAGCACGACGACGTCCGCGCCCGCATGAACGCCGGCGCGCTGTACCGCGACTTCGGCCCGGGCCTCGAGGCGCTCGAGGCCGAGCGGGTGCAGGGCAAGGAGCTCGCGCACGACTACAACGTGACGCGCCCCTCGCAGACCGCCGAGCGACGGGAGATCCTCGACCGGCTCTTCGGCACCCTCGGGCGCGAGGCCTGGGTCGAGCCGCCGCTGCACGTCGCCTACGGCTCGCACGTGCACGTCGGCGACGACTTCTACGCCAACTTCGGCACGACCTTCGTCGACGACGCGGACGTGCACGTCGGCGACCGCGTGATGTTCGGCCCCCACGTCACGATCACGACGGCCGGGCACCCCCTCGACCCCGACCTGCGTGCCACGCTGCAGCAGTACTCGCTGCCCGTGCGGATCGAGGACGACGTGTGGCTCGGTGCGCACGTCGTCGTGCTGCCCGGCGTGACCGTGGGGCGCGGGTCCGTCGTCGGCGCGGGGTCGGTCGTGACCCGTGACGTCCCGCCCGGCGTCGTCGCCGCCGGCGTGCCCTGCCGGGTGCTCCGCCCGCTCGGGCCCCAGGACGCCGACACCCGTCCGCGCGCACCTCGCGGGCCGGCCTGACGGCGGTGCCGCGGACCCGGGGGCCCGCGGCACCGCGGCACGTCAGTCGGCCAGGAACTCCAGGACGTCCGCGAGGAACGCCTCCTGGTACGCCCCGACGATGCCGTGCGGGGCGCCCGGGTACACGCGCAGCGTGCCCAGCCTCACCAGGTCGATCGCGCGGTACGCCGCCGCCGCGATCGGGACGATCTGGTCGTCGTCCCCGTGCGCGATCAGGATCGGCACGTCGAGCGCCTTCAGGTCCTCGGTGAAGTCCGTCTCGGAGAAGACCTTCACGCAGTCGTACGCCGCCTGCAGCCCCGCCAGCATGCCCTGCCGCCAGAAGTCGTCCCGCTGCCCCTGGGACACCGTCGACCCCTCCCGGTTCGCGCCGAAGAACGGCACCGCGAGGTCCTGGTAGAACTGCGACCGGTCGGCCAGCACCCCCGCACGGATCCCGTCGAACGCCTCGATCGGCGTGCCCTGCGGGTTGGCGGGCGACTGCAGCATCACCGGCGGCACCGCACCGGCCGTCACGACCTTCGTGACCCGGCCCGCGCCGTGGCGCGCCGCGTACCGGACGACCTCGCCGCCTCCCGTGGAGTGGCCGATCACCGCCAGGTCCGTCAGGTCGAGGGCCTCGACGAGCGTCGCGAGGTCCGCCGCGTAGGTGTCCATGTCGTGCCCGGCGCTGGTCCGGGTCGACCGGCCGTGACCGCGCCGGTCGTGCGCGATCGCGCGGTAGCCGTGGTCGGCGAGCACCTTCAGCTCGTGCTCCCAGGCGTCCGAGCACAGCGGCCAGCCGTGGCTCAGCACGACGGGGCGGCCCTGGCCGTGGTCCTGGTAGTAGATCTCGGTGCCGTCGGCCGTGGTGATCGTGGGCATGCGGGTCTCCTTCGCCAGAGAGGACGGTCGACGGGCCGACCGGCGCAGGGGCTGGAGCCGTCGCCGGGCTGGAGGTCACGGCCCCCACGGGGCCGTGTACCCCGCGTCGCCGTCCTGGCACGATCGAACCGCGCAGTGCCGCGCGCCCACCAGGAAGAACACCGGCAGGACTGGCGACGGACCTGCCCCGGCGAGAGGGGGCGGTGTGGACGAGGACCGGCTCGGCGCGCTGCTGCGCCAGCACCGGCAGGACG
This sequence comes from Cellulomonas sp. SLBN-39, assembly GCF_006715865.1. Taxonomy (NCBI): domain Bacteria; kingdom Bacillati; phylum Actinomycetota; class Actinomycetes; order Micrococcales; family Cellulomonadaceae; genus Cellulomonas; species Cellulomonas sp. SLBN-39. Next base: position 1,507,850 of record NZ_VFOA01000001.1, read on the forward strand.
CGGACCTGACGATCGAGCAGCTCGCGCAGGCCTCGGGCGTCAGCGACCGCGGCATCGGCGACATCGAGCGCGGGGTCAGCCGTGGCCCCCAGCACCGGACCGTCGTCGCGCTCGCGGACGCGCTCGGCCTCGACGGCGACGCCCGGACGGTCCTCCTGCGCGCCGCCCGGGCGGGCCGGCGCCGGTCGCCCGCCCCGGCCCTGCAGGCCCTGCCGCTGCCGCGGCCCGTGGCCGACTTCACCGGGCGCGGGCGCGAGCGGCAGGTGCTGGGGACGGCGCTGCGCCGGGCCGCCCCGGGCGGGCCGTCGCCCCTCGTCGTCGTCACCGGCCCGCCCGGCTACGGCAAGACCACCCTCGGCGTGCAGGTCGCGCGGGACGTGCGGGACGGGTTCGACGACGCGCTCTTCGTCGACCTGCGCGGCGTCGACGAGCTGCCCGTGCCCGCGGACGAGGTGGTCCGCCGCGTCGGCGAGGCCCTGGCCCCCGGGACCACGCCCGTCGACCCCGTGGCCGCGGGCCGGCAGGTGCAGGCGCTGCTCACGGGCCGCCGGGTGCTCCTGGTGCTGGACAACGCCGCGTCGGAGGCGCAGGTGCGTCCCGTGGTGCCGCCCGAGGGGCCGGCGGCGGTGCTGGTCACCAGCCGGCGCACCCTCGCCGGGCTCGACGGCGTGACCCGCGTGGTGCTCGACCGGCTGGCCCCGCCGGACGCGGTGGCGCTGCTCGACCGGATCGCCCCCGGCCGCGGGGAGCCGGGCGACCTGGAGAGGCTGGCGGCGCTGTGCGACGGGGTGCCGCTCGCGCTGCGGGTGGCCGGCAACCGCGTCACCGCCCGGCCCGGGTGGGGCGTCGCGCACCTCGTGCAGCGCCTCGGCGCCGACGAGCGCCGCCTCGACGGGCTCGCCGCGGGCGACCTGCGCGTGGCCGCGGCGTTCGTCACCTCGTACGAGCAGCTCGGGTCGGGTGCGCAGCGGCTGTTCCGCCGGCTCGGGCTGCTCGACGCCCCGGACGCGGGGCCGGAGGTCGCGTCCGCGCTGGTCGGCGCCGACCTGTGGCGCACCGAGGACCTCCTCGACGAGCTGGTCGACCTCAGCCTGCTGCAGCACCGCCCCGGCGACCGCTACCAGCTGCACGACCTGCTGCGCCTGTTCGCCCGGCACGAGCTCGACCGCCAGGAGGGGCCGGACGGGACGGCGCAGGTGCGCGCGGCGCTCGACGCCCGGGTGCTCGGGGCGGTGGTCGCCCTGGGGCGGTGGTTCGAGCCCGACCTCGAGCCGGTCGCGTCGGACGACGACCTCGTCGCCGCGCGGGGCCCCGACGACGCGGGCGCGTGGCTGCGCGCCGAGGCCCCGACGTGGACGGCCGCGCTGCGCCGCGCGGCCGCGCACGGCGACCACGCCCGCGTCGTCGAGGTCGCCGACGCGCTGCACTGGTTCTCCGACCTGTGGGCCCACGGCGGGCCGTGGCTCGAGGTCTTCTCGCTCTCGGCGGCCGCCGCGCACGCGCTGGGCGACGACCGGCTCGTGGCGGTGCACGAGGGCTACCTCGCCTGGGTGCACCTGGAGTGCCGCAGCGACGTGACGACGGCGCTGGCCCACGCGGAGCGCGCCGAGCGGGCGGCGACCGGCACCGGGGACGACCGGGTGCTGGGGTGGGCGTGCCACTACCTCGCGTGGATCCGCTCGCGTGCCGGCCACCTCGAGAGCGCGGCGGTCGACGCCCGCCGCGCGGTCCACCACCTCGGCGCCGCGGGCGACCGCGAGGGTGTCCCGCAGGCGATGCTCGCCCTCGCCGGCGTGCTGGTCCGGCAGGGCGACGTCGAGGGGGGTGTCGACGTCGTGCGGCGCACGATCGTCACGCTCGAGGACCCCCGGACCCGGCCGCGCGCGCAGGTGGCGGTCTTCACGGACGGCAGCGCCCAGCTGTACCTGGCCGCGTACCTCGCGCTGCTGGGGCGGTGGGACGAGGTGCACGCCGCGGCGACGCGGGGTCTGGAGGTCGCGGCCGAGCTCGGACTGGTCCGCACGGCGGCGGGGGGCCACCTGCACCGGGGCTGGGCGGCGCTCGAGCAGGGCGACCCGGCGGCGGCCGCGGTCGACCTGCGGGCCGCGCTCGCGCTGCGCGAGCAGATGCGCGACGAGGTCGGTGCGACCCGGGCGGCCGAGCTCCTGGCGCGTGCGGAGGCCCTGCTCGGGGCGTGAGGCGCGCGGACCCGGCGGCCCGTCAGCCGGTGCGGTGGTGCGGCGGCGTCTCGTAGAGGGCGTGCTCGGTGTGCTGCAGCACGTTGGTCACGAGGGCGGCGACGTGCTCGTCGGGCTGGCCGTACCAGACGGTGGTGCCGTCGCGGCGGGCGGTGACGAGCCGGCCCGCACGCAGGCGGGCGAGGTGCTGGGAGACGGCCGGGACGGGGCGGTCGAGGGCCTCGGCGATCGCGGTCACGGACATCTCGGTGCCGTCGAGCATGGCCAGCACCGCGAGGCGGGTGCGGTCCGCGAGCAGGCGCAGCACGTCGACGGCGTGCGCGAGCTCGACGTCGGGCGGCACGGCGGCCGTCGGCGGCGGCGGCGCGGCGTCCGTGGTGTGGGTGTCCACGCCCCCATGCTGGCACGTGCTCACGCGCGGGCGGCGGCCGGGGCGTCGTCCGGCGCGGGGGCGACCGCGGGTGTGCGGGGCCACAGGGACGCGCCGAGCGCGGTCGCGGCGGCGGCCACGACCGCGGCGACCGCCGCTGCCGTGCCGGGTCCGTGCACGCCGACCCACCCGACCAGCGGGTAGGTCACCAGCCAGCAGGCGTGCGAGAGCGAGAAGTGCGCGGCGAACGTCGCCGGCAGGTCGACGGGCGCGACGCTGCGGCGCAGGATGCGCCCGGCGGGCGTCTCGACGGCGGCCCAGCCGACGCCGACCAGCGCCCAGAGCGCCCCGACGGCGACGAGCCCGGCGGGTGCGGGCGGGGCGAGCAGCACCGCGGCGGCGGCGGCCGTGGTGACGGTCAGGAGGGCCGCGCCGGTGAGCATGACGACGCGGTCGCTGCGACGGCGCAGCACGCGCGGCAGGGCCACCGCGGCGGCCATGGACCCGGCGCCGTGCACGGCGAGCAGCACGGCGACGAGCGCCTCGGGCCGCTCGAACGTGGTGCGCACGACCACGACGGTCTGCACCAGCACGAGCGCGCCGGCGGCGGCCACGGCGAGGTCGAGGGCGAGCATGGCCCGCAGCTCGGGGGTGCGGGCGAACAGCGCGACGCCGCGGCGTGCGGCCTGCCCGAACGGCACCGGCCCGCCGTCGGCGCCGCCGCCGACGCGCGGCACCGCTGTGGCGGCCACGAGCACGGCCGACGCGGCGAACCCGAGGGCGGTGCCGCCGAACAGCGCCCCGGCCGGGACCACCAGCAGGAGCGCGGCGGCGAGCACGGGGGACAGCACGGCCTCGAGGTCGTACGCGAGCCGGGACAGCGAGAGGGCGGCGGTGTAGTCGTCCTCGTCCGTCAGCACGTCGGGGATCACCGAGCGGAACGTCGGCGTGAAGGTGGCCGACGCGGCCTGGAGCACGACGATCAGCAGGTAGACGTGCCAGACCTCGGAGACGAGGGGCAGCGCGGCGGCCGCGGCCAGGCGCAGCAGGTCGGCGCCGACCATGACCGTGCGGCGGGGAACGCGGGCGAGGGCGGCCGTCGCGAGCGGCGCGACCAGCACGTACGCGACCATCTTGACGGCCAGCGCGGTGCCGAGGACGGCGCCCGCCCCGGCGGGGTCGAGCGCGTAGGCGAGCAGCCCGAGGGCGACGGTGGCCAGCCCGGTCCCGGCGAGCGCGACGACCTGGGCGACGAAGAGCCGGCGGTACACGGGGTGGGCGAGGGCGCGCAGCACCGCCCGATCATGGGCCTTGTTTGCGTCTGTGCGCAACTAGGCAATCACCGGTCGCGCGGCGGCCGGGACGTGGCCCCGCCGTGACCGGGCGCCCGCTGCCGGGTGTCAGCGCACGATGCGCAGCAGCACGCGGTCCTGGGTGCGCCCGCGCAGCCGCCCGACGGCGGAGATCGCCCGGTACCGCCACCCGTACTTGCGCGCGAGGGCCGCCTCGGCGGACGGTCCCGCCTCCTCGGGCGTCAGCACCTGCGCCCGTGCGCGGACCGCGGGCACCGCGGGGTCGACCCGGCCGCGCACCGTGCAGGGCCGCAGCTCGACCCGCGGGTCGTGGGCGAGGCGCTTGACCTTGCCGCTCTCGCCGTCGGTCGTCACGACCAGGGCGTCGCCGTCGCGGGCCACCCACACGGGCGACGGCACGCGCGTGCCGGAGCGGCGGAAGGTCACGAGCTGGACGTACGTCTCGTCGCCGAGCGCCAGGAGCGGGGCAGGGCTGGGACCGGGCACAGGATCGGGTGCGGGAGGGGGCACGGCGGGATACTTGTCTGACGTCTGCGCGGAGTCAACCCCCCTGCGACGTGTGTCGACACGGATGAGCACAGGGCGGGTGCGTGGACGTCGGAGGACCCGCTCCCACGGTCCGCCGCTCCTCGGTCACCCGACCAGGTACGGATCCGGCGAGAACGTGCCGTTGGCCTCACGGAACTCCTGGGTCGTGCCGGGCCACAGCAGCGTCAGCCGCCCGCTGCGCGGGTCCACGTACCAGGAGCGGCACCCCGTCATCCACACGGTGCCGCGGGCCATGGCGTCGATGCGCTCCGTGTACGCGGCCTCGGCCTGCGCGCTCACCTCGAGCACCGGCGCGCCCGGGGCCGTCAGGTGCCGCACCGCGCCGAGCACGTAGTCGATCTGCGCCTCGATGAGCGCGACGCCCGACGAGTGGCCCAGCGCCGCGTTCGGCCCGTCGACGAGGAACATGTTGGGGAACCCGTGCACCGCCGTGGACGCGTGCGCCGTCATGCCGTCCGCCCAGTGCTCGGCCAGGGTCCGCCCGCCGCGGCCGCGGACCCGCGGCGCGTACGGCGGGTCCGCCGCCGCGAACCCGGTCGCCAGCACCAGCACGTCCAGCGCGTGCGCCGCGCCGTCGGCCGCCACCACGTGCCCCGGCCCGACGCGGGCCAGGGGCGAGGGGTGCAGCCGCACGTGCGGGCGGCGCAGCGCCGGGTAGTAGTCGTCCGAGAGCAGCACGCGCTTGCAGCCGACCTCGTGGTCCGGGGTCAGCGCGTCCCGCAGCGGGCCGGGCGGCACCTGGGCGTGCAGGTGGTCCAGGGCGCGCCCGCGCAGCGCCGCGACCGCGTCCGGCTCCCGCCGCCGCGCCGCGTGCCCGGGCTCGAGCACCGCGGCCTCGCGCTCCCGCAGCGCCGTGATGGCCCCCGGGTCGGCCGCGAACGCCGCCCGCTCCGCCGCGCTGTACGGGCGGTCCTCGCGGGGCACCACGTACGGCGCGGACCGCTGCAGCACGACGAGCTCGCGGGCCCGGGCGGCCAGCGCCGGCACGAGCTGCACCGCCGAGGCGCCCGTCCCGACGACGCCGACCCGCGCACCGTCGACGGGCACGTCGTCGTCCCACCGCGCGGAGTGCACCACCGGCCCGCCGAACGTGTCGAGGCCGGCCACCGCCGGCAGCCGCGGCTCGGTCAGCCGGCCCGTCGCCAGCACCAGCACGCGCGCGTCGACCCGGCCCGTCGGGGTGTCCACGTGCCACCGGCGGGCGTGCGCGTCCCACGTCATCCGCTCCGCCGGGCTGCCCAGCCGCACGTGCTCCAGCACGCCCTCCTCGCGCGCGACCGTGCGCAGGTACTCCTGGATCTCCGCGCCCGGCGCGTACGTGCGCGACCACCCCGCGTGCGGCGCGAACGACAGCGCGTACAGGTGCGACGGGATGTCGCACGCGACCCCCGGGTACCGGTTGTCGCGCCACGTGCCGCCCACGTCGTCGGCGCGCTCGAGGACGACGACGTCGGTCAGGCCCGCGCGCCGCAGCCGGGTGACCAGACCGATCCCGGCGATCCCGGCCCCGACGACCACGACGTCCGTGGTCGTGGCGCGCGGGGCCGCCGTGACCGCCCGACGCTCGACCGTCGGCGCGCTCACCGGGCGGCCCCCGGCGCAGCGACCCGCGCGGCGACCGGCGCCGTCGTGGTCGTCGGCGTGCCGTACGTCGTCGACCGCCGCCGCACGCGCCGCCCCAGCGTCGCGGCCACCCGGGCCACGTCCGCCTCCGTCAGCTGCAGGCCCTGCTCCGGCCCGGCGTCCGGGCGCAGCGTCCCGTCGAGCAGCACCCCGCCCAGGTCGTCCGCGCCGCCCGCGAGGACCGCCAGCGCCCCGTCCACCCCGAGCTTGGGCCAGGCCGCCTGCACGTGGTCGACCCGCCCGTGCAGCGCGAGGCGTGCCACCGCGTGCACGGCCCGCGTCTCGCGCGGCGTCGGCCCGCCCCGGGTGAGGCGCGCCACGTGCGGCGGCGCGTCGCCCGGCACGAACGGCATGGGGATCAGCTCGGTGAACCCGCCCGTCTCGTCCTGCAGCGCCGCGAGCAGCCGCAGGTGCCGCACCACGTGCGCCGGGCCCTCCAGGTGCCCGTAGACCAGCGTCGACGTGGACCGCAGCCCCGCCCGGTGCGCGGTGGCGACCAGGTCCAGCCAGTCCGCGACCGAGACCTCCTGCCCGTCCGAGAGCACCGCCCGCAGCGCGTCGTCGAGGATCCGCGCGCCGGTGCCGGGCACGGTGTCCACCCCCGCGTCCCGCAGCGCTGCCGCGTACGCCGCCCGCGTCATTCCCGTCCGTCGGGCGCCGTCGTCGACCTCCGCCGGGCGGAACGCGTGCAGGTGCACCCCGGGCCGGGCGGCCTTCACCGCCCGGGCGAGGTCGAGGTACCCCTCGGGGCCGGCCGACGCGGGCACCGCCCCCTGCGCGCAGATCTCCGTGGCACCGAGCGACCACGCCTCCTCGACGAGCGCCGCGACCTCGGCCGGGCCCAGCGCGTCGGGCCGCTCGTCGCCGACGCCCCGCCACAGCGTCGCGTCCAGGTTCCGGTTCACCACGTACGTCAGCTCCGCACCGACGACGTCGGCCCGCACCGCGTCGGCCAGCACCGTCAGCGCGTCGAGGTCGGCGCCGTCCGCGCCCAGCAGCGTCGCGTACTGCGCGTCGGTCAGCCCCGCGGGGTCGTCCTCCGCGCGGGCGAGCGCCCGGCGCACGTCGTCGACGAGCACCGCCGTCCCGCCCGTCGCCGTCCCGTCCGGCCCCGTCCCGTCCGGCCCCGTCCCGTCCGGCCCCGTCCCGTCCGGCCCCGTCCCGTCCGGCCCCGTCCCGTCCGGCCCCGTCCCGTCCGGCCCCGTCCCGTCCGGCCCCGTCCCGTCCGCCGTTGCGGACAGCACGACCGGTCGCCACGGCACGCCCCGCACGGGCGCCTGCTCGTCGGCGAGGCCTGTCGCGTCGGCGTGCGCGGCGACGTGCGGGTGCAGCGCCGGGTCGAGCCAGCGCTCGCGGTCGCGCACGTACGGCGCGTGCACGGTCAGCCGCTGCCGCAGCGTGAACCCGCTCGCGGCGGTCAGGCGGGCGAGGTCGTCCAGGTGCGGCCAGGGCCGCTCGGGGTTGACGTGGTCGGGCGTCAGCGGGCTGACCCCGCCCCAGTCGTCGACGCCGGCGCGCAGCAGCAGCGCGAGCTCGCCGGCGTCGGTGAGGTTGGGCGGCGCCTGGACGACGGCGTCGGGGCCGAGCAGCAGGCGGGTCACCGCGACGGCGGCGACGTACTCCTGCGTGCCCAGGTCGGGCGCGCCCTGCATCGCCGTGCGGGGCTTGGCGCGGAAGTTCTGCACGATCGTCTCCTGCACGTGCCCGAACCGGGCGTGCACGTCGCGGATCGCCAGCACGGTCTGCACGCGGTCGGCGTACGTCTCCCCGATGCCCAGCAGCAGGCCGGTGCTGAACGGCACGCGCGAGCGGCCCGCGTCCTCGAGCACCCGCAGCCGCACCGCGGGGTCCTTGTCGGGGGAGCCGAAGTGCACGTTGCCGCGCACCGCCCACAGGTCGCGCGACGTCGTCTCGAGCATCATGCCCATCGACGGCGACACCGGGCGCAGCCGCTGGAGCTCGCCCCACGTCATGACGCCGGGGTTCATGTGCGGCAGCAGGCCCGTCTCGGCCAGCACCCGCGTGCCCAGGTGGTGCAGGTACTCCACCGTGGAGGCGTACCCGCGCGCGTCGAGCCAGTCCCGGGCGGCGGGCCAGCGGTCCTCGGGGCGGTCGCCGAGCGTGAACAGCGCCTCCCGGCACCCGAGCTCCGCCCCCTGCGCGGCCAGCGCGACGACCTCGTCGGCCTCCATGTAGGGCGCGATCCCGCGGCGCGCGAGCCCGCCGGGGGTGTCGACGAAGACGCAGTAGTGGCACCGGTCCCGGCACAGGTGCGTGACCGGCACGAACACCTTGCGCGAGTACGTGACCACGCCCGCGCGCCCGCGGGCGGCGAGCCCGGCGTCGCGCACGCGCCCGGCGGCGTCGAGCAGCCCGTCGAGGTCGTCGCCGCGGGCGTGCAGCAGGACCTCGGCGGTCGCGGCGTCCGGCGCGGTGCCGTCCGCGACGGCGGCCAGGGCGTCGGCCAGGGCGGCGGGCGCGGGCGGGGTGACGGGGGAGGGGAGCGGAGTGCGCACGGGCAGGCCTCGGCGGGGTCGGGGACGACGGCCGGGCCCAGTCCAGGCCCTTGCGGGGACCCAGGACCAGGCCCCATCTGCGGACTCCCGGCCATCCTAGGCGCCGCCGGTCCCCCCGCCGTCGGCGAGCCACAGGTCCATCTCCTCGGCCGTGGCGGGTGCCGTTGTCGGGAAGGGGCGCACGTGCACCGGCTGCCGGGTCGCCACGCCGCCGCGCCCGGGCACGGCGGACACGCGCGCCGCGATCTCCAGCGCCCGGGCCTCGTCGGCGACGTCGACGACGTGGAAGCCCGCCAGCCACTCGTGGACCTCGGCGAACGGGCCGTCGGAGACGTCGGTGGCGTGCCCGTCGGAGCGGACGACCCGGGCGCGGCCGGGCAGGGTCAGGACGGTCAGGGACACCAGCTCGCCGGACGCCCGCAGCTCGTCGTTGAGCGCGTCGTAGTACGCCAGGTGGGCGTCGACCTCCGCGGCCGACCAGAGGTCCATGGGCGCGGGGTCGTCACCGGGGGCGAACGTGACGCCGATCAGGTACCGGGGCATGGCCTCTCCTCCGGGGCCCGGCGGGACGGAGGCACCGTCGGGTCGGCCGGACCCTCGGGGTCATGACGCGCGGGCGCGCGCGATCTCGACAGGGCCCGCGCGGGTCCGTCAGCGGGTGCTCGCGCGCTCCAGCAGGCGGACGGGGAGCACGAGGTGCTCGGGGTCGGCGCGGTCGCCCGACGCACGCCGGTCGAGCAGGCGCAGCGCGTGCTCGACGAGCAGGTCGTGCCGCGGGTCGACGGTGGTCAGGGCGGGCCAGAGGTGCTCGCCGAGGCTCAGCGCGTCGAAGCCGACGACCTGCACGTCGCCCGGCACGGACCGCCCGTGGCTGTGCAGGGCGGCGAGCGCGCCCATCGCCACCTGGTCGGTCACCGCGAACACGGCGTCGAGCGCGAGGCCCTCGGCCAGCGCGCGGTCGACGGCGGCCCGCCCCTGCGCCATCTCCAGCGCGGGCGCGGGCAGCACCAGGCGCTCGTCGACGGGCACGCCGGCGGCCTCGTGGGCCTCGCGCCAGCCCTGGGTGCGGGTGCTGGAGACGCCGGGCTCCTCGTCGAACGCGCCGCCGACGACCGCGACGCGGCGCGCCCCCCGGGCCAGCAGGTGCGCGGTGGCCAGGCGCGCGCCCTCGACGTTGCCGAGCATCACGTGGTCGAACCGCGCGGGCATGGGCCGCTCGCCGAGCAGCACCAGCGGCAGGTCGCCCTGGAGGCGTTCGACGTCGGCGTGCTGGAGCCCGACGACCGAGAGGAGCACCCCGTCGTACATCTGCAGCCGGGCCTGCGAGAGGGCGGTGAGCTCCCCCTCCTTGGAGGCGCCCGTCTGCTCCAGGACGAGGTGGCGGCCGCCGGGTGCCAGGGCCGTGGCGAACCGGGCGGCGAGGTCCCCGAAGTACGGGTGGTCGAGGCGCGGCACGGCGAGCGCGATGGTGCCGCTGCGGCCGGCCCGCAGCCGGCGGGCCGTGAGGTTGACCTCGTAGCCGAGCGCCTCGACGGCGTCGAGGACGCGCTGCCGGGTGGCGGGCGCGACCCGGGGGCGGCCGTTGACGGCGTTCGAGGCGGTCATGACGGAGACCCCGGCGGCGGCCGCGACGTCCTTGAGCGTGGGGACGCCCCCTGCCCTCATCGCGTGCCTCCCGGTCCTGCCCGGCCTCTTGACGAGCCGGTGCGGTCCCGAGCATATTCGGACCTGCACACCGTGGTGTATCGATACAGCACGGTGTGCGCGTCCCCGGGGCGTGCACCGGCACCCCCTCGTCTAGCCAGGGAGCCCCGTGCCCACGCTCACCGCCGTCATCGACCTCGACCTGCCCGGCGCCACCATCAGCCGGCACGTCTACGGCCACTTCGCCGAGCACCTCGGCCGCTGCATCTACGGCGGCTTCTGGGTGGGGGAGGACTCGCCGGTCCCGAACGTGCGGGGCATCCGCTCCGACGTCGTCGAGGCCCTGCGCGCCCTGCAGATCCCCAACCTGCGCTGGCCGGGCGGCTGCTTCGCCGACGACTACCACTGGCGCGACGGCACCGGCCCCCGCGACCAGCGGCCCCGCATGGTCAACTCCCACTGGGGCGACGTCGTCGAGGACAACTCCTTCGGCACCCACGAGTTCATGGACCTGTGCGAGATGCTCGGCGCCGAGCCCTACGTCAACGGCAACGTCGGCTCCGGCACGGTGCGCGAGATGAGCGAGTGGGTCGAGTACCTCACGCGCGGCGACGACTCCCCGATGGCCGCGCTGCGCCGGGCGAACGGGCGCGACGAGCCGTGGCGGGTGCCGTTCTTCGGCATCGGCAACGAGCCCTGGGGCTGCGGCGGCAACATGTCCGCCGAGCACTACGCCGACCTGGCGCGCCAGTACGCCACGTACGTGCGCAACCACGGCGACAACACCGTCTACAAGATCGCCGCGGGGGCCAACTCCGACGACTACGCCTGGACCGAGGCGCTGATGAAGGTCTCGTCCAAGCTCGGCTGCGGCTGCGACCCCCGCGGGTTCTTCCAGGGCGTCTCGCTGCACTACTACACGATCAACGGCGACTGGGACGACAAGGGCGACGCCACCCGGTTCAGCACCGACGACTGGTACGTGACCATGAAGCGGGCCCGGCGCATCGAGGAGCTCGTGCGCGGCCACGCCAACGTCATGGACGCCTACGACCCCGAGCGGCGCATCGGCCTGGTCGTCGACGAGTGGGGCACCTGGTGGAACGTCGAGGAGGGCACCAACCCCGGCTTCCTGTTCCAGCAGAACACCCTGCGCGACGCCCTCGTCGCCAGCGTGCACCTCGACGTCTTCCACCGGTACGCCCACCGGGTCTCGATGGCGAACATCGCCCAGACCGTCAACGTGCTCCAGGCGATGCTCCTCACCGACCCCGAGACCGGCGCCCTCGTGCTCACCCCGACGTACCACGTGTTCGCCATGAACACGGGCCACCACGACGCGGGCGCGCTCGACGTGCGGTTCAAGGGCGAGGTCCCCACCCGCACGGTCGAGGGCGCGCAGGTGCCGCTGCTCTCGGCGTCCGCGTCGACCAAGGACGACTCCGCGCTGGTCTCGCTGTCCAACCTCGACGCCGACGAGGCGACCACCGTGGTGCTCGACCTGCGGGGCCGCGACGTCACCGGGCACACCGCCCAGGTGCTCACCGCCCCCGCCCTGCAGGCGCACAACACGGCCGAGCAACCCGACGCCGTCGCCCCCGCGCCGCACACCGGCGTGCGCCCGCACCCGCGGGGCCTCGAGGTCGACCTGCCCGCGCACTCCTACGTGACCGTGCAGCTCGCCCTCGCCTGACGTGCGGGGCGGTCCCGCGCCCCTGCGCGCGGGACCGCCCCGGCGCCCGCCGTGGGCCGGGTGACCGCGGGGTGACCGCCGCGTGGCGGTCCGGAAGGCACGGGGCGACGGGCGGCCGACGGCTCGGTGACCTGCGTGAACGTTGGTCGAACGCGTCGGCAACGTTCCCGGTGGTGGGCGATTCGTCCGGTGCGGTGTGGCTACGTTCGGCGAGGTCGGACCACCCCCGGGCAGCACCCGCAGGGCGGTCGGACCCGGTGCGCGGAGCCTCCCGCACCGCCCGCGCCGGTCAGCCGGCGCCGGATCCCCAGCCCGCACGGAAGACACACCCATGGCCGCCGTCCTCGCACCACCCGGCACCGGCGCCGTCACCCCGCCCCGCCCCGCGCCCCGGCGCACCGGCGCCACCCGGCGCCGCCGCGCGCTGGGGTGGTTCGCGCTGCTCGCCGGCCCGAACGTCGCCCTGCTCGTCCTGTTCGTCTACAAGCCGCTGGTCGAGAGCTTCTACCTGTCGACCATGCAGTGGAACCTCGGCTCGCCCGTCGCCCGGTTCGTCGGGCTCGGCAACTACGTCGAGTGGTTCACCGCGGACTCGACGGCGCAGGTGCTCACCACCACCGCCGTGTTCACGGTCGTCACCGTCGGGGGCGCGCTCGCGCTGGGCCTCGGCCTCGCGCTGCTGCTCGACCGGCGCCTGCCGGGCCGCGGCCTGGCCCGCACCGTGGCGTTCGCGCCCTACGTGCTGTCCGGGTACGCCGTCGGCATCCTCTGGCTGTTCATCTTCGACCCCCGGTACGGGCTCATGTCCACCGTGCTCGGGTGGTTCGGCGCCACCTCGCCCCAGTGGTACACGGCCGAGCCCTGGCCGCTGGTCATGATCGTCGTGGTCTACCTGTGGAAGAACCTCGGGTACGTCGCGCTCATCTACCTGGCCGGGCTGCAGGGCGTGCCGCAGGACCTGCGCGACGCGGCCGCCCTCGACGGCGCCACGCCCGCCCGCACGCTGCGCTCGATCGTGCTGCCGCTGCTCGCCCCGACCAGCTTCTTCCTGCTCGTCACCATGATGCTCGCGTCGCTGCAGTCCTTCGACGTCATCAAGGCCATGACGCAGGGCGGGCCGCTGGGCAGCACGACCACGCTGATGTACCAGATCTACCAGGAGGGCTTCGTCAACGGCCGCGCCGGGTACGCCTCGGCCGGGGCGACGATCCTGTTCGTCCTGCTCCTCGCGGTGACCGCGGTCCAGATGCGCCACCTCGAGCGGAAGGTGCACTACGCATGAGCCTGCAGACCGTCCCCCGCCCGGCCGCCGACCCGGCCGAGCCGCCCCGCCCGGCCGCACCTGCCCCGCGCCCCACGGCCCCCGGCGCCCGCCGCCGCACCCCCCGCGCGCTGCTCCTCGACGCCACCGGCTGGGTCACCATGACCCTGGCCTCGCTCGTCCTCGGCGCACCGCTGCTGTGGATGCTGCTCGCCAGCCTCAAGGCCCCCGACGAGCTGTACCGCCTGCCCCTGCAGTGGCTGCCCGAGAGCCTCGACCTGGCCAACTACGCGCAGGCCGCCGGCACCGTCCCGCTCGGCCAGCTCTTCGCCAACAGCGTCGGCCTGACCGTCGTCGGCGCGGGCCTCAAGGTCGTCCTCGGCCTGTGCTGCGCGTACGCCCTGGTGTTCCTCGACGTGCCGTTCCGGCGCACCGTGTTCTACGTCGTCATCGCGGCCCTCATGATCCCGCCGCAGATCACGATCATCCCCAACTACACGTTCGTCGCGAGCCTCGGCTGGCTCAACACCTACCAGGGGATCCTCGTGCCGGGCCTGGCCAGCGCGTTCGGCACCTTCCTGTTCCGGCAGCACTTCCTCTCGCTGCCGGCCTCGGTGCTCGAGGCCGCCGAGCTCGACGGCGCCGGGCACTGGCGGCGGCTGTGGCGCTTCGTCGTCCCGATGTCGCTGCCCACCCTCGCCGCGGTCGGGCTCGTCTCGGTCGTCAACGAGTGGAACGACTACCTGTGGCCGTTCCTCGTCGTCGACGACGCCCGCAAGATGACCCTGCCGGTGGGCCTGACCCTCCTGCAGAACATCGACGGCATGACGAACTGGGGCGTGCTGCTCGCCGCGACCGTCGTCGTGACCCTGCCGATCCTCCTCGTCTTCCTGCTCCTGCAGCGTCGGCTCGTCGCCGGCCTGACCACCGGAGCCGTCACCGGCTGACGCCGACGACCCGGGCACCCGCCCGTCCACCGACCCCGGGCCGCACGGCCCGGCAGGTCGCGCGCGCCCCCAGCCGTGCGCGACCACCCCGCAGGACCTCGTCCCGCAGTCCCACCCCGCACGACCACACCCGAGGAGACCCCCGTGTCCCACCCCGTGCCGACCCGCCGCCGCGTGCGGCGTCCGTCGACCCTCGTGCTCGGCGCGCTCGCGGCCGTCGGCGCCCTGACGCTCACGGCCTGCACCGCGCCCGGCCTCGCCTCCGACGGCGAGACCCAGGCCGGCGAGACCGAGGCCGTCGACTGGTCGCAGGTCGAGCCCGCCTCCGAGATCACCTGGTGGAGCAACCACCCGGGTGCGTCGCAGGAGGTCGAGGAGGAGCTCATCGCCCGGTTCGAGGCCGAGCACCCCGAGATCTCGGTCAACCTGGTCACCGCCGGTGCGAACTACGACGAGGTGGCCCAGCGCTTCCAGGCCGCGTCGCAGACCGACGCGCTGCCCGACCTGGTCATCTCCTCCGACGTCTGGTGGTTCCGCTACCACCTGAACGACCAGATCATGCCGCTGGACGACGTGTTCGAGCACCTGGGCTCCGACACCGACGACTACGTCTCGGCGTTCTACGGCGACTACGAGTACGAGGGCCAGCACTGGGCCGCGCCGTACGCGCGCTCCACGCCGCTCTTCTACTACAACAAGGACATGTGGGAGGCCGCCGGCCTGCCCGACCGCGGCCCCGAGACGTGGGCCGAGCTCGCCGAGTGGTCCGCGGACCTCGAGGGCCAGGTCGCCGCGGACTCCAAGCCGTTCGGCCTCTCCACCGGCCCGTCGTGGGCCGCGTGGTGGTTCGAGAACATGATCTGGGGCCAGGGCGGCCAGTACTCCGATGAGTGGGAGACGACGCTCGACACCCCCGAGGCGATCGCCGGCGGCGAGTTCCTGCGCGACCTGTTCCACGGCGACGACGCGATCGCCACGGTCTCCGAGGACTCCACGGTCGACTTCTCCGCGGGCGTGGTCGCGGCGACGATCGGCTCGACGGGCTCCCTCAAGGGCATCCTCGACGCGGCGGACTTCGAGGTCGGCACGGCGTTCCTGCCCGACGGCCCCGACGGCGGCGGTGTGCCGACCGGCGGCACCGGCCTGGCGATCCCGGCCTCGCGGACCCCGGAGCAGCAGCTCGCGGCGGCGATGTTCCTGCAGTTCATCACCGACACCGAGCAGACCGCGTACTTCTCGCAGAACACCGGCTACATGCCCGTGCGCACCTCGGCGATCGAGTCCGAGGAGATGCAGGCCGTGTACGAGACGACCCCGCAGTTCCGCACCGCGGTCGACCAGCTCGGCGAGAAGGCCCGGTCGCAGGACTGGATCCGGGTGTTCGTGCCCGGCGCAGACCAGATCCTCACCGAGGGCATCGAGGAGATCGTCCTGCGCGGCACCGACCCGAAGACGGCGTTCGAGCAGATCACGCCGGACATCGAGACGGCGTACCGTGAGAACGTGGAGCCCTACCTGTGACCCTGGTCGTCGCGCACCGCGGGAACTCGTCCGTCGCGCCGCAGAACACCCTCGTGGCGTTCGAGGCGGCGTGGGCGGCGGGCGCCGGGTCGATCGAGCTGGACGTGCAGCTGACCGCTGACGGGCACGTCGTCGTGATCCACGACGACACGCTCGACGCCACGACGGACGGCACGGGGCGCGTCGACGCCACCGACCTCGCCGCCGTGCGCGCCCTCGACGCCGGCGCGTGGTTCGCGCCCGCGTACGCGGGGCAGCGGGTGCCGACGTTCGACGAGGTCCTCGACCTGCTCCTGCACCGCCCGGGCATCGACCTGCTCATCGAGCTGAAGGACGCCTGGACGCCCGAGGACGTCCGCAAGGTCACCGACCCCGTGCTGGCCGCGGGGCTCGGCGACCGGGTGGTCGTGCAGAGCTTCTGGCCGCAGACCGTCGCCGCGCTCCGGGACGTCGCTCCCGGCCTGCGGCGCGGGCTGCTGATCGGCGAGGTGCGGGACGACCTGGTCGAGACGTGCCGCGAGCTCGACGTCATGACGTGCAACCCGCACGGGCTGCTGCTCGTGCTGCACCCGGACCTCGTGGCCCGTCTGCACGCCGCCGGCCTGCAGGTCATGGTGTGGACGCTCGACGAGCCCGACCAGTGGGAGCAGGCGCTCGAGCTGGGGGTCGACGCGATCATCACCGACCGCCCCGACCGCCTGGTCGGCTGGCTCGCGGCGCGCACCCCGGCGCTGGCCGCCGTCCCGGACGTCGTCGTGCTGGACGCGACGGACGACGAGCCGGACGCGCTCGGCCCGGACGACGTGACGGTCGTCGCGTAGCACCGCACGAGCACCGCACGACCGACGGCGCGGGCCCCGCAACGGGGTCCGCGCCGTCAGCTATGTTCACCGGGTGCCGCCCGCCCACCCCGCCCGCCCGGCCCGATGAGCACCGCGGAGCCGATGAGCACCGCGCAGCCGACGAGCACCGCGCAGCCGACGGGCACCGCGCACGTCGTCGGCGGCGGACCCGCGGGCCTCATGGCTGCGGAGGTCATGGCCCGCGCCGGGGTCGCGGTCACGGTGCACGACCGGATGCCGTCGGTGGGCCGCAAGCTGCTGGTCGCCGGCAACGGCGGCCTGAACCTCACGCACAGCGAGGACCGCGCCCGCTTCGTCACCCGCTACGGCGCGTCGGCCGGGCGCATCGCCCCGATGCTCGACGTCTTCGGCCCCGACGACCTGCGCGCGTGGTGCGAGGGCCTGGGGGAGCCGACGTTCGTCGGGTCGAGCGGCCGGGTATTCCCGCAGGCGTTCCGCGCGATCCCGCTCTACCGCGCCTGGCTGGCCCGCCTGGCCGACCTCGGGGTGCGCATCGAGACACGGCAGCGCTGGACCGGCTGGTCGCCCGACGGTGCGCTCCGGTTCACCGGCTCCGACGGCGTGCCGTTCGAGGTGACGGCCGACGCGACCGTCATCGCGCTGGGCGGTGCGTCGTGGCCGAGGCTCGGCTCGGACGGCGGCTGGGTCGAGCCGTTCACCGCGCGCGGCATCGCCGTCACGCCGCTGCGGGCCGCCAACGTGGGCGTCCGCGTGGGCTGGGGCGAGCGGTTCGCCGAGCGCTTCGCCGGCACGCCGCTGAAGAACGTGGCGCTCACCGTGCACGGCCACCCCGGCCGCGTGGCCCGCGGCGATGCCATGGTGACGACGGGCGGGGTCGAGGGCGGCCCGGTCTACGCGATCGGCGCCACGATCCGCCAGGCCCTGGACGCCGACGGCCGATGCGACCTGCGCGTCGACCTGCGCCCCGACCTGACCGCCGCCCAGCTCGAGGAACGGCTGGCCCGCCGCCGCCCCAAGGAGTCGGCGTCGACCTGGCTGCGCCGCGCCGTCGGCCTGGACCCCGTCGGCACGGCCCTGCTGTGGGAGGCCGCGGGCGCGCTGCCCGCCACCGCAGCCGAGGCCGCGGCCCTCATCAAGGCCGTCCCGGTCGAGATCACCGGCACCATGCCGATCGACCGCGCCATCTCCACCGCCGGGGGCGTCGCGTGGTCCGAGGTCGACGACGACCTCATGCTGCGCGCGCTGCCCGGCACGTTCCTCGCCGGCGAGATGCTCGACTGGGAGGCCCCCACCGGCGGCTACCTCCTCCAGGCCTCGTTCAGCACGGGCGTGGTCGCCGGCCGCGCGGCCACCCGCCACCTGGGCTGCCAGGCGCGGACCTAGGGTTGCCCGTCGGCGCGGGTGACGCGCAGGAGGTTCGCCTGCGCGGCCTCGCGGCGTGCGACGTCCTCGACGGACTCGACGACGACGGGTGGCCCGTCGCCGCGGAGGCGTTGCACGGCGCGCAGGACGTCCGCGCGTGCCGCGTCGCTCGGGGCCGCGCCGGTCGGGACGCCGGCCTCGTCCCGGGCCCGGACGGCCCGGAGGGCCAGGCCGGACCCGGCTGACAGCACGAGCGGGGGGCCAGGGGGCGCGGGCCAGGACGTGAGCAGGTACTGCTCGACAGGCTCGTCCGCGACGAGGTCGTACCCGGTGTCGCGGTGGCGGGCGTGCACCCGCAGGCGGAACGACTCCGCGTCGGGCGGGTCGATGCGCAGCGACGGGCCGGGTGCGTCGTCGTACGGCCCAGCGACCAGGACGGGCCGCTCGACGGCGAGGCAGGTGACCTCGACGATGTCCTCCCATCCGTCCTCGACCTCGGTGGGCGACCCGGCACGGACGTCGACGGTGATCCTCACCGGGCCGGCGACGACGCCGGTCCGCAGCAGGAGCCGACCATCGTGCCGACGCCCCACGACCCCGGCGACCGACGTGTCGGCGCACGGTGCTCCCGTCACGCCCCGCAGCTCCACGCACCTGTCGTCCGCGCGCGTCACGTACTCCATGTCACCACCACGCGGACGTCATCCTTCGGGCGGTTCCCAGCCGAGGTCGTCGCAGGCGGCCACGACGTCGGCGGCGAGGTCGGCCCTGTCCGCGTCGGTGGCACCGGCCAGCGCGTCGCCCGCCGCCGCGAGGGCGTCGTGCTCCGATGCCGACAGGTCCGTGGCGGCCTGCGTCACGGACCGGTCGACGAGGGCCGGGTCCTGCCCGCCGACGATCCACGCGTCGATCGTCGTGCAGGCGTCACGCTCGTCGGGGCCCAGACCGCTCGCGCAGGCGCCCAGCGTCAGCACCGCACCGAGCGCCGAGGCCGCCGCGAGTGTCCGTCGCACGATGCCGACGGTAGTCGGCCCCTCCCGCACGCCACCACCGGGGCGTGCGCCGCCATGCCCGAGGCCGGCGGCAGCCACGTCGGTGGTCCGCGCCTGCCGCGCCCGCGCACCGGGCCAGGGACGGCTACTGCGCTTTCCGGCGCCTACTCAGGATGAGCCAGACCTGCGCGGTCCCGATGATCGCCAGGGCGACGCCTGCGACTCGCGTGGCCGCGCCCTCGGCGACGATCACCATGGCAGCACCGATGAGGGCGAGGAGTACGTTGACGACCAGCATGTCGCGACTCCCTCGGCGGGCGCTCGACAGCCCGTGGGGGACGGTACGGGATCCCGCACGGCGTCGCACGTGGCCGCCAGGGCAGGGCGGAGCGAGGGCGCCCGAACGGATTCCCTGGAGGTGAGGCTGATGGGCGGTGCGCAGGTGCTGCGGGCGGCGCGGCGGCGGCCTGGCCTGACGCAGGCGGAGCTGGCCAGGCGTGCGGGCACGTCGCGCGCGACGCTGTCGGCATACGAGTCCGGCCGCAAAGCACCCACGATCACGACCGCCGAACGTGTGCTCGCGGCAGCCGGGCACGAGCTCCGCAGCGAGCCCGTGGTGCACTTCACCGACGTCGCCTCCGGCCGTGGACGGACCGTCGCCGTCCCCGACCGGCTGCCACGGCTGCCCCTCGATCGCGCCTTCGCGCGGATCACGTTGCCGTTGCACGTCAGCTGGTCCGACCCCGGCCGGGTGCTCGACCTTGCCGTCCGTCGGGAGCGTGCCCGCGCGTACGAGCTGGTGCTGTCCGAGGGGACCGCGGACGACATCCTCGGCGTGGTCGACGGCGCGCTCCTGGGGGACCTGTGGCCCGACCTGGTGCTTCCCGCGAAGGTGCGTGCGGCCTGGGCCCCGCTCGTCGAGGCGGTCGCGCCGTGACGGCGCTGGTCAGACGGTGCGGGGGACGCGGCCCAGGAGGGTGAGCAGGCGGCACATGACGCGGTGGGTGCCGTCGGCGACGTCGCCGAACATGAGCGGGCAGCCGCCGTCGATGACGGTGGCGCCGTGCTCACGCCCGTACGCGACCGCGTCGGGGTCGACGCTGCCGGCGTCGACCGAGCGGTGCATCCAGATCTTCGTGATCCCGAGGTCGACGGCCTCCGCGACGGTGGCGCCCGCGTGCCGGGGTGCGGTGGCCACGACGACGGCCTCGACACCGCCGGGGATGGACCGCAGGTCGGGGTAGGCCGGGTCACCCATCACCGTCTCGGCGTTCGGGTTGACCGCGAACACCTCGTACCCGCGGTCGCGCAGCCGCTCGTAGACGACGTCGCTGCCGTGGCTGCCGGGCGTGCGCGAGACGCCGGTGACGGCGATCCGCCGGCAGGCGAGGAAGTCGTGCGCGGCGTCGGCGGTCCTCATGGTGTCCCCCTGCGGACGGGTGCGGTGGCCGCCGCCCACGCTGCTCCGTCACCGGGCGCTGCGCACGGGACCGACGTCCCGTGCGCAGCGGGCGTCACGCCTCGACGGTGACGGCCACGACCACCGGCTGCGGCCCGCCGCGGCGGCGCAGCACGCGCTCGGCGGCGCGACGCACGAGCTGGTCGAGCGCGTCGGTGTCCGTGAGGGTGGCCGGGGTGGCCTTGGACAGCGCGGTCCGCACCGAGCGGTCCACGGCACCCTGCGCGTCGGCCGCGTGCACCACGCCGGTGCTCAGCAGCTCGACGGGCTCGGCGAGCGTGCCCGCGGTGCTGTCGATGACGGCGACCACGGTCACGACGCCCCCGTCACGCAGCGCGCGCCGCTGGGCCAGCAGGCGCTCGTCGGTGCGGCCGACGACGCCGTCCTCGACGTAGACCTCCTCGGCGGAGACCTGCCCGACGACCTTGACCTTGCCGTTCATCAGGTCGACGACGGCGCCGTCGCGGACCACCACGACGTTCTCGGGCGCCATGCCCGTGCTCAGCGCGAGGTCGCCGTTGGCCCGCAGGTGCTTGGCCTCGCCGTGGATCGGCATGACGTTGCGGGGGCGCAGCGTGTTGTAGAGGTACACGAGCTCGCCGGCACTGGCGTGGCCGGACACGTGCACGCGGGCGTTGCCGCGGTGCACGACGCGCGCGCCGCGGTCGGTGAGGCGGTTGATGACGCGGTAGATCGCGGTCTCGTTGCCCGGGATCAGCGACGACGCGAGGAGCACGGTGTCGCCCTCGCCGACGTCGATCTGGTGCTCGCCGCGCGCCATCCGCGACAGCGCGGCCAGCGGCTCGCCCTGCGAGCCCGTGCACACGAACGTCACCTGGTCGTCGGGCAGCTTGTCGAGCTTGTCGGGCTCGACGACGACGCCCTCGGGGACCGTCAGGTAGCCGAGCTCCTGCGCGATCCGCATGTTCTTGACCATCGAACGGCCCACGAAGCCGACCTTGCGGCCGTGCGCGGCGGCCGCGTCGACGACCTGCTGGATGCGGTGCACGTGGCTGGCGAAGCTCGACACGATCACGCGCCGCCGCGTCGAGGCGAAGACCTCGCCGATCGCGGGGGACAGGTCGCGCTCGGAGATGGTGAACCCGGGCACCTCGGCGTTGGTGGAGTCGACGAGGAACAGGTCGATGCCCTCGTCGGCGAGCCGCGACAGGTGCCGCACGTCGGTCAGGCGGCCGTCCAGCGGGAACTGGTCCATCTTGAAGTCGCCGGTGTCGACGATCATCCCCGCGGGGGTGCGCACCGCGACGGCCAGGCCGTCGGGGATCGAGTGGTTCACCGCGACGAACTCGAGGTCGAACGAGCCGACCTTGCGCCGGTCGCCGGCCGCGACCTCGACCGTCTTGGGCACGATCTTGTGCTCGGTGAGCTTGGACGTGATGAACGCCAGCGTCAGGCGCGAGCCGACGACGGGGATGTCGGGGCGCTCGCGCAGCAGGTACGGCACGCCGCCGATGTGGTCCTCGTGCCCGTGCGTGAGGACGATCGCGTCGATGTCCTTCCAGCGCCCGGCCAGCGACGAGAAGTCGGGCAGGATCACGTCGACGCCGGGGTGCTCCTCCTCGGGGAACAGCACGCCGCAGTCGAGGATCACGAGACGGCCGGCGTGCTCGACGACCGTCATGTTGCGGCCGATCTCGCCCAGCCCGCCGAGCGGGGTGATGCGCATGGCGCGGGGGTTGAGGGCCGGCAGGCGGCCCGGGGTGCTACGGCTCATGGGTGTACTCCTTCAGGGGGTCACGCTCCGTCAGGACGGCGTGACGAGCAGCTCGGGAAGCTCCAGTGCGGGGCGCTCGCGGCGCAGCGCCGCCAGGTGCCAGCGGTCGCGCACGAGCGCGAGCCGGGCCCCGTCGGCGCGGGTGACGACCTCGACGTTGCGGGCGCCGGCGAGCAGCTCGGCGTCCGACCCCGTGACGAGGCGGGCGATCTCGTAGGGCAGTCTCTGGGTGCGCAGCGGGGCGTTGAACTCGTGCTCCATGCGGAACCCGACGACCTCGAACTGCAGGGGGCCGACGGCGCCGAGCACGGGTTCGCCGTCGCCGCGGTCGGGCGAGATCAGCAGCTGCACGACGCCCTCGTGGGCGAGCTGGGCGATGCCCTTGCGGAACTGCTTGGCGCGGCCGGGGTCGGCGGCGCGTGCGGTGACGAAGTGCTCGGGCGCGAACGCCGGCATCGGCGGGAACCGCACGGGCGGCCCGTCGGGGTCGTGCAGCGTGTCGCCGACGGCCAACGACGTGGCGTTGACCAGGCCGACGACGTCGCCGGGGTAGGCGAGGTCGATGACCTCGCGGTCGCGGCCGAACACGGTCGCGGCGTACTTGGTGGCGAACGTGCGCCCGGTCTGCGCGTGGATCACCGGGGCGCCACGCTCGAAGACGCCGGACTGCACACGCAGGAACGCGACCTGGTCGCGGTGCTGGCGGTCCATGCCGGCCTGCACCTTGAAGATCACGCCGCTGAACGGGGCGTCGACCGCGCGGACCCCGCCGTCGGCGGTCGGTCGCGGGCCGGGCGCCGGGGCGAGCCGCACGACGTTCTCCAGCAGCTGGTGCACGCCGATGTTGGTGAGCGCGACGCCGAACATCAGCGGCGTGGTGCGCCCGGCGAGGAACGACTCCACGTCGACCTCCGGCAGCAGCCCGGCCTGGTCGCGCGCGTCCTCGACGACGTCGCCGAGCTCGGCGGTGGCCTCCTCCGGCGTCAGGTGCCGCTCCTCGGCGAGCGTCGCGCCGCCCGGGGCGCGGTGGTACGTGGTGACGGCGCCCGTGGTCGGGTCGAGCAGGCCGCGCAGGTCGCCCGCGTGCCCGACGGGCCAGGTCACCGGGGTCGCGACCAGCCCGGTGCGCTGCTCGATCTCGTCGCAGAGCTCGAGCGCCTCCTTGCCGGGGCGGTCCCACTTGTTGACGAACGTCAGCACCGGCACGCCGCGCGCCTTGCACACGGCGAACAGCTTGAGCGTCTGCGGCTCGAGGCCCTTGGCCGCGTCGAGCAGCATGACCGCGCAGTCCACCGCGGTGAGCACCCGGTAGGTGTCCTCGGAGAAGTCCGCGTGACCCGGGGTGTCGAGCAGGTTGATGACCGTGTCCTCGAACCGCAGCTGGAGCGCGGCCGAGGAGATGGAGATGCCGCGCTGCTGCTCGATCTCCTGCCAGTCGGAGACGACGCCGGCGCGGCCGGACTTGCCGTGCACGGCCCCGGCACGGCTGATCGCCCGGGCGTGCAGCGCCAGCGCCTCGGTGAGCGTGGACTTGCCGGCGTCGGGGTGGGAGATGACGGCGATGCTGCGCCGCGGCGCGGGCGCGCCCTCGTGGTCCTCGGTGCTCAACTGCCTTCTTCCGTCGCGTCGTGCCGGCGGGCGATCTCGGGTACGCAGCTCGCCGGCGAGCGCCTCGGCGGGCCGAGTCTACCGGTGCCCGTCCGTCCGGCCCGCCGCGGTCGCGGTCGGCAGGTGCGCCAGCACGTGGTCGGTGACGTCGGCGACGGCCGACGGGACCAGCGCGTAGTACGCCCAGGCGCCGCGCTTGTCACGGGTGAGGAACCCCGCGTCCGTGAGGACCTTGAGGTGGTGGGACACCGTGGGCTGGCTCAGGCCGAGCGGCTCGGTGAGGTCGCAGACGCACGCCTCGCCACCGTCGTGCGCGGCGATCAGCGAGAGCAGCCGAAGCCGGGCGGGGTCGGCGAGCGCCTTGAGGGTGCGCGCGAGACCTTCGGCCTCGTCGGCCGTGACGGGGGTGCCGGTGACGGGCGTGCAGCACCCGGGGGCGGCCAGGGGCAGGAGGGTGCGCGGCATCCGCCCATGATGACCGACGCATCCATCGATGTCGATATTGACGGATGTCGATGACCGTGCGAGGGTCAGGACATCGACATCCATCGATCCGACAGGGGAGTGCCATGGACGACATCCGCGAGCAGGTCCGGGCCCGGTACGCCGAGGCCGCACGCAGCGTCGGGGGCGGGTGCTGCGGCCCCGCCCCGCAGACGCTCACGCTCGACGGCCGGTTCGGCGCCGGCCTGTACGACGCCCAGGACGCCGACGACGTGCCGGCCGAGGCCCTCGCCGCGTCGCTGGGCTGCGGCAACCCGATGCTCGTCGCCCAGCTCGGCCCGGGGGAGCGCGTGCTCGACCTCGGCTCCGGCGGCGGCATCGACGTGCTGCTCTCGGCCCGCCGCGTCGGGCCCACCGGCTTCGCGTACGGCGTCGACATGACCGACGAGATGCTCGACCTCGCGCGCGCCAACGCCGCCCGCGCGTGTGCCGAGAACGTCGAGTTCCGCCGCGGCACCATCGAGGACCTGCCGTTCGACGACGCCTCCGTCGACGTCGTCATCTCCAACTGCGTGGTCAACCTCTCGCCCGACAAGCCCGCCGTGCTCGCCGAGGCGTTCCGCGTGCTCGTGCCCGGCGGCCGCCTCGGCATCTCCGACGTCGTCGCCGAGGACCGTCTCACGCCCGCCGACCGGGCCGAGCGGGGGTCGTACACCGGCTGCATCGCCGGGGCGCTCTCGCGCGGGGAGTACCTGGCGCACCTGGCGGACGCGGGCTTCCTCGACGCCGAGGTCGAGCTCACCCACGAGGTCGCCGACGGCATGCACGGCGCCATCGTCCGCGCCCGCAGGCCCGCCTGACCGGCTGCCCCGGGGGAGACCCCGGGGCGGTCAGCGGGCCGCGAGCGTGACCAGCGCGATCCCGGCGGCGGTCGCCGCGACGCACAGCACCAGGCTGCCCAGCGCGTTGGCCCAGGCGGCGCGCACCTCACCGGCCTGGACGAGCCGGACCGTCTCGACAGACGCGGTCGAGAACGTCGTGTACCCGCCGCACAGCCCCGTGGTCACGGCCGTGAACCACGGCGGGCCGAGACCCAGGTGCAGCTGCGCGCCCACGAGCAGGCCGATCAGCAGCGAGCCGCTCACGTTGACGACGACGGTCGCGAGCGGGAACGCCCCCGTCCAGCGGCGGCGGACCTCGCCGTCGACGACGAACCGCAGCGCGGCGCCGAGGCCGCCGAACACCGCCACGAGCAGGGCCGCCGTCACGAGGCGTCCTCCGTGGTGGCCCGGGCACGGCGTGCCGCCACGGTGATGCCGGCGAGCGCCGCGACGGCCCCCGCCGCGACGCTGACCAGCGCGTACGCGGCGGCCAGCCCCGGGCGACCCGCGGCCAGCAGCCGCTCGGTCTCCAGGGCCAGCGTGCTGTACGTCGTGAACCCGCCCAGCACACCCGTACCCAGCCCGAGGCGCACGCGGCGCGCCCAGGCGTCCTCCGGCCCGCGGCGCAGCAGCGCCTCCAGCAGCAGGCCGAGCGCGAACGCCCCGACGACGTTCTCGACCGTCGTGGCCACGGGCCACCCGTCCGACGGGCCGACGGCGCTGCTCAGCGCGTACCGGGCGCTGCTGCCGACCGCGCCCCCGGCGGCGACGAGCAGCACCAGGCCCCACCGGCGGTGCGCGGGCCGGGGAGTGCTCACCGCCACGTCCGCTCCGACCAGTCCACGACCCGCAGCGGCACCACGAGCACGGGCCGGTGCTGGTGCCGGGCCAGCCCCACGGCGACCGAGCCCTCGACCATCTCCCGCATGCGGCCCCCCGCCCCGGGTGCCCGGGTGCCGACGACGAACGCGGCGGCGTCGACGGCGCGCGCCAGGTGCGTCAGCGCCCGGTCCGGCCGGCCGGCGAGGTAGCGCACGTGCCACGTGACGCCGGTGCCGGCGAGCACCTCCTCGCAGGACGCGCGCAGGTCGGCCTCGCGGGACCGCCAGCCGTCGTCGTCCGCGTCGGCGTCGATCGGGGCGTGCCGCACCGACCCGTCGCGGTGCTCCTCCACGACGTGCCGGGAGGGGTCCGCGTACGCGCAGTGCAGCGCGCCGCCGGTGGCCGCGGCCCACGCGGCGGCGGTCCGCAGCACGAGGGCTGGCTGCCCGGGCACGACGCCCACGACGAGCGGGTGGCCCCGCGGCTCGACCATGCGCTCGTCACCGGGCTGGGGGACCTGCCGGACCATCGCCGCCTCCACGTCTCGCGCGCCCCGCCACCCTCGGAACCCGCTCGTGGCGCGTGCCCGACGATATGCCCCGCACCAGGTCGGCCCCGCGCAGCCTGCCTGACACCGCCTACTTTTGTGCGTGATCGCCTACTTTTGTGCGCGATCAGCACCGGGTCCGACCTGGGCGGGGACGCGGCGGGCCGACCGTGGTCGGTGGGTCAGATCTCGACGGGGGTCGCGCCCAGCTCGCCGAGGAGGGTGAGGATGCGGGCACGGATCTCGTCGCGGATCGGGCGGACCGCCTCGACGCCCTGGCCAGCCGGGTCCTCCAGCACCCAGTCCTCGTAGCGCTTGCCCGGGAAGAACGGGCAGGTGTCGCCGCAGCCCATGGTCACGACGACGTCGGACGCCTGGACGGCCTCGGTGGTGAGCACCTTGGGCTTCTCGGCGCGGATGTCGATGCCGAGCTCGAGCATGGCCTCGACGGCGGCGGGGTTGATCTGGTCCGCGGGTGCGGAGCCCGCGGAGCGGACCTCGACCGCACCGCCGGACAGCGCGGTGAGGAACCCGGCGGCCATCTGCGAGCGGCCCGCGTTGTGCACGCAGACGAACAGGACGCTGGGGCGGTCGGTGCCGGTGGTGGTCTCGGTGCCGGTGGACTCGGTGGTGGTCGTCGTCTCGGTCATGGTCGCTCCTCGGGTCGGGCGTCGGCGGGGGTCAGGGCTGGGGGACGGGCGTGGTGCGCAGGTCGGGCAGCAGGTCGGCCACGAGGGCGCGGATGCGGGCGTCGATGTCGTCGCGGATCGCGGCGGCGCCCTCGGCGGAGGCGAGGGCCGGGTCGCCGACCACCCAGTCCTCGTAGCGCTTGCCGGGCAGCACCGGGCAGGTGTCGCCGCAGCCCATGGTGATGACGACGTCGGCGGCCCGCACGGCGTCGTCGGTCAGGGGCTTGGGGAAGACCTCGTCGGCGTCGACCCCGAGCGCGGCCAGCAGGGGCTGCACGGTGCTGTGGACCGACCCGGCCGGGGTGGATCCGGCGGAGCGGGCGATCACACGGTCGCCCGCGTGGTGCCGCAGCAGCGCCGCGGCGAGCTGGGAGCGCCCGGCGTTGGCGACGCAGACGAACAGCACCTGCGGCACGTCGTCGGTCGTGCCGGCCTGCGTGCGGGTGGCGCGCTCGAGGTCGGTGAGCCGCTGGCGGGCGAACCGCTCGGCGGTGACGACGAGGTGCGCACCGACGCCCGCGCCGCGGGCGAGCGCCGTGTACGAGTCGCGCACGGTGCGCAGCACGAGGGCCGGGTCGAGCAGCGGGAACCGGGGGGCCAGGTCGTCCGCGACGCGGGTGAGCTGGCCGTCGACGTCGGCGAGCGCGGTCAGCACGGGCGCGGTGCCGGCGTGGGCGGCGACGGCGGCGGGGGCGAGCTGCTCCAGCAGCGCGGTGACCGCGGCCCGCATGCCCGGGACGACGCGGTAGTACACCCACGTGCCGCGGCGCTCGCCGGTGAGCACGCCGACGTCCTTGAGCACCTTGAGGTGGTGCGAGACCGTCGGCTGCGAGACGTCGGCGACGGTCGCGATGTCGCACACGCACGCCTCGCCGCTCGCGCTCGTGGTGAGGAACGAGAGCATGCGCAGCCGCAGGGGGTCGGCGAGGGCCTTGAGCACGCCGGCGACCTGCCCGGCCGCCTCGGTGCCCATCGCGTGGGTCTGCGGCGTGGGGGCGCAGGTGGCGCCGTCGGGCGTCGTCGTGACGGGCGTCGTCGTGACGGGGACGGTGGTGCTCATGCGCGGACCTCCTCCGGGTCGGCCGCCCGCGCCGGGTCCGGCAGCGGTGCCGGGGCGGGGGCGGCGTAGGGGTCGGTCGCGAACCAGCGGCGCGCGGCCCACAGTGAGACGTAGACGAGCCCGACGAGCACGGGCACCTCGATGAGCGGCCCGACGACCCCGGCCAGGGCCTGCCCGGACGTGGCGCCGAACGTGCCGATGGCGACGGCGATCGCGAGCTCGAAGTTGTTGCCGGCGGCCGTGAACGCGAGCGTGGTGGACCGGGCGTACCCGAGCCCGAGCGCCCGCCCGGTGACCATGCCCACGCCCCACATCACCGCGAAGTACACCAGCAGCGGCAGGGCGATCCGGACGACGTCGAGCGGGTTGCTCGTGACGGCCTCGCCCTGCAGCGCGAACAGCAGGACGATCGTGAACAGCAGCCCGTACAGGGCCCACGGCCCGATCCGCGGCACGAAGGTCTCCTCGTACCACTCGCGCCCGCGGGCCCGCTCGCCGACCCACCGCGACGCGAACCCGGCGGCCAGCGGCACCCCGAGGAACACCAGCACGTTGACGGCGATCTGCCCGACGGAGACGTCGAGACCCTGCGTGTCCAGGCCCAGCCAGCCGGGCAGCACGGTGAGGTAGAGCCAGCCGAGCACCGAGAACGCGACGACCTGGAACACGGAGTTGACCGCGACGAGCACCGCGGCGGCCTCGCGGTCCCCGCAGGCGAGGTCGTTCCAGATGACGACCATCGCGATGCAGCGGGCCAGGCCCACGATGATCAGGCCGGTGCGGTACTCGGGCAGGTCGGGCAGGAAGACCCAGGCGAGCGCGAACATCAGCGCGGGCCCGACGAGCCAGTTGAGCACCAGCGAGCTGACGAGCAGGCGCCGGTCGCCGGTGACGGCGGCGACCCGGTCGTACCGCACCTTGGCCAGCACCGGGTACATCATCACGAGCAGGCCGAGGCCGATCGGGATGCTGATCCCGCCGACCTCGAGGTCCGCCAGCACCTCGCCGAGGGCCGGCACGAACCGGCCGAGCACGAGGCCCGCGACCATGGCCGCGCCGATCCAGACGGGCAGCCACCGGTCGAGGGTGGACAGCCGGCGGGCCGCGACCTGCGCGGGCGCGCTCACGCGCGGTCCTGGGCGGCGGTGCCGACGGACTCGAGGACCTGCTCGATCTCGGCGGCGATGGCCGGGCGCGGCTTGGCGCCGATCAGAGAGCGGACGAGCACGCCGTCGACGTAGAAGCCGAGCGTCGGGATCGACACGATCCCCGCGGCGGTCACGGCCTCGGGGTTCGCGTCCGCGTCGACCTTGACGATGCGGACGCGCCCGGCGTACTCCTCGGCGAGCTGGTCGAGCACCGGGGCGACCTGGCGGCAGGGCCCGCACCACGTGGCCCAGTAGTCGACGACGACGGGGAGCGGGGACTGCAGCACCTCGGCGTCGAACGACGCGTCGGTGACGGCGGTGACGGGCATCGGGCTCTCCTCGGACGTGCGGGTCGTGCTGGTGATTCGACAGTCTTCTATATCGACACCCATCGAATCAAGCGAACGGCAGGTGAACGCCGCACGAGCGGGCGACGCCCCGGGAGGTCAGCCGCGGCCCGGACCCTCCGCCGTGCCCGTGCCCGTGCCCGTGCCCGTGCCCTCGAGCTCCTCGCGCAGCCGCCGGACCTCCTCGTGCAGGGCCGCCACCTGGGCGCGCGTCGCGGCCTGCTCGAGCTCGTTCTCCTCGGCCACGCGCTCCACCAGCCACGAGGCCAGCGTCGCGGTGACCGACCCGAGCAGCGCCAGCCCGCCGGTCATCAGCGTCGCAGCCACCACGCGGCCCGTCGCCGTCACGGGCACGAGGTCGCCGTAGCCGACCGAGGTGATGGTCGCCACCGCCCACCAGAGCCCGTCCCCGAGGTTCGTGATGCTCGCGCCCGGGGCGCCGCGCTCCGCGTCCGTCACCGCCAGCGCCCCCAGCAGGACGAGCAGGAGCGTCCCCCCGGACGCGTAAGCCACGACCCGCACCCGCCAGGTCGACGCCCCGACCCTGCGCACCACGGACAGCACCGTGACCAGCCGCAGCAGCCGCAGCGGGCGCAGCATCGGCACCACCAGCACCAGCAGGTCCAGCACGTGCGACCGGACGAACGCCCGGCGGTCGTCCGCCAGCGCCACGCGGACCACGTAGTCGACCCCGAACAGCGCCCACGCCCCCGCCATGAGCACCGCGCACGCCTGCACGACGTCCGGCGGCAGGTCCGGCCACGCGATCGGTGCGGCGTACCCCACGAGGAACACGACCGCGGCGACGAGGAGCGGGGTCTCCGCCCGCTGCTCCCAGGTCTGCCGCCTGCTGCGCACGAGCGCAGGCTACGGCGCGGCCCCGTGCCGCCGCGCGCGCCGCGCTCAGAGGATGCGGGCCAGCTCGACCAGGGCGTCCATCGGGTCGCCGGCGGCGGGCAGCAGCACCGACACGTCCAGGCCCGCCGCCGCGCGCGCGGCCAGCGCGGCCCGGACGTCGGACGGCGTGCCAGCGAGCGACAGGTGCGCCACCCACGCGTCCGGCATGCGTGCGGCGAACTCCTCCCGCGTCGCGCACGCCGCCCGCAGCCCGGCGAGCTCCGCGCCGAACGGCACCGGCGCCAGGTGCGGGGCCCAGTCGGGCTCGCCGATCCACGCCAGCGCGGGGCGCACCCGGGCCAGCGCCGCCGTGGCGTCGTCGTCGACCGCCGCCACGTCGTAGCCCACGAGCCGGTGCGGACCGGTCGCGCCGATCTGCGCCCGCGCCGCCTCCACGTACTCCGGTGCGCACGGCTCGGCCAGGACCGTGCCGTCGGCCACGCGGCCCGACATGGCCAGCGAGCGCGGGCCCCGCACGCCCGCGAGCAGCCGCGGCGGGGTGCCCGGCACGGCCGACGGGTCCAGCCGCACGTCCGTCAGCGGCCCCTGGCCGCCCGTGCCCTCCGTCGTCACGGCCTCCCCGCGCAGCAGCGCCGTCAGGGCGGACAGGTGCTCCTCCAGCAGGCCCAGCGGGCGCGCCGGCCACGCGCCGACCGCGCGCATCCACCCGGGCATCCCGTGCCCGACGCCGACGTCCACCCGCCCGGGGAACAGCTGGGCGAGCGTCGCGACCTCCATCGCCGCGAACGCCGGGTTGCGCACCGCCGCCGGCAGGATCCCGACGCCGACACGGATTCGCCGGGTCGCCGCGAGCACGGCCGCCGCCTGCGCGACGCCCCCGCGGAACCCCAGGTCCTCCACGACCCACAGCTCGTCGAACCCGAGCTGCTCGGCGCGCCGCGCGAACGGCAGCACCTGGTCGGCGGGCAGGTCGCGCGGCAGGAGCGCCGCGACGGCAAGAGGACGGGTCATGGCACGCTCCGGCGTCGATGCAGGTCGGACGCCCCGACCCTACGGCGCGGACGGGCTCGCGGGGATCAGCCCGTCGGCTGGCCTGCCAGGAGCCAGCGGACCGTGCGGGTCGCGCCGTCGCCCGCCCACAGGGCCGCGCGCGAGCGCACCGGACCCGGGACGCGCAGGCCCAGCTCCGTGACGGCCCAGGCGGGCAGGCTCGCGACCGCCGCCTCGGCGAGCGCCGAGTACCCGGCCCGCAGCGCCACCGGCACGGGGGGCTCGCGCAGCAGGAACGTGGCCGCGTCCAGGGCCGCGGGCGTCGCGCGCAGCACCGGCCGGTAGCCCTCGATCGTCGCCTCCAGGTCCGCGACGGTCTCCGGGACGTCCGTCGCGCCCAGCGCCCGGCCGATCCGCGCGGCCTGCGCCACGTACTCGTCCGCGCGCTCCGGCGTCAGCGGGCGCTCGCCCCAGCGGCGGTGCGCGTCGAGGAAGCTCTCGATCTCCGTCACGTGCACCCAGCGGAGCAGGTCGGGCTCGTCCGCCACGTACGGCACGCCGTCGTCCGTGGTGCCCCGGACCCGGCCGTGGATCGTGCGGACCGCGTCCACCGCCGCCTGCGCGTCGTCGGCCGTGCCGAACACCGTCACCGCGAGGAACGTGCTCGTGCGGGCCAGGCGCCCCCACGGGTCCGCGCGGTACCCCGAGTGCTGCGCGACCGCCGTCATCGCCACCGGGTGCAGCGACTGCAGCAGCAACGAGCGCAGGCCGCCGACGAACATCGACGCGTCGCCGTGCACCTCGCGGATCGCCGCGTCGGGCGCGAACCACCGCGGGCCGGGGCGGTGGTGGATCCGCTCGCGCGAGCGGATGCCGTGCGGCCCCGCCACCCGCAGGAACAGCGCGGTGCCCGCACGCGCGCGCCACTGCCGGACCGGGGTCACCAGGCTCATGCGCACACCGTACGGATCGGCACCTGAACGCCCGCTGAGAGCGGTCGGCGCCCGTGGGCCGAGGACGAAGGTCCGTGGGACCCGGCCGCTGCCGGGCGGACGCTTCAACCATGGTTGAGGCGACGGCCGTCGAGCCGACGCAGGACGGGACCGCGGCGGGCGATGCGACGCGTGCCGCGGACGCGCTCGCGGTGCTCCAGGCCGCCGCCGACCCGGTGCGGTGGACCGTGCTGGACCGTCTCGCGGCCGGGCCGGCCTGCGTGTGCCACCTCCAAGAGCACGTGACCGTCGCGGGCAACCTGCTCAGCTACCACCTGCGCGTGCTGCGCGAGGCCGGGCTGGTCACGGCGAGCCGGCGCGGTCGGTGGGTCGACTACGCGCTCGCCGAGGATGCGCCCGCACGCCTGCGGGCCGCGCTGCCGGGGTCGGGCGTGGCGGCGTCGTCCGGCGGCTGCGGGACGGGCCGGTGACGTCGTGAGCCTCGCCGAGCACCTGCGGGCCCGCACCCCCACCCGCCGGTGGGTCGGGCTGGGCGTCGCCGCGGCCGTGTGGACCGGGCTGTACGCGGCCAACGCGCCGTTCTGGGACTGGCTGCTGCTCGACGTCGTCGGCCTCGACGAGGGCACGCGCCTGGGCTCGGGCGTGCACTTCTTCGTCTACGACACCGTGAAGATCGCGCTGCTGCTGGTCGGGATCATCTTCGTGGTGACCGTGCTGCGGTCGTTCATGAGCGTGGAGCGCACGCGCGCGATGCTCGGCGGGCGGCGCGAGGGGCTGGGCAACGTCCTGGCCGCCGGGCTCGGGGTCGTCACCCCGTTCTGCTCGTGCAGCGCCGTGCCCGCGTTCATCGGGTTCGTCGCCGCCGGTGTGCCCCTCGGCGTGACGATGAGCTTCCTCGTCGCCAGCCCGCTGGTCAACGAGGTCGCGATCGCCCTGCTGCTCGGGCTGTTCGGCGTCGGGCCCACCCTCCTGTACGTCGGCGCCGGGCTGACGGTCGCGGTGGTCGCGGGCCTCGTGCTCGGGCGGATGCGCGTCGAGCGGTGGGTCGAGCCGTTCGTCTTCGAGACCCGCCTCGGCGGACGTCCCGTCGACCCCGCCCTCGGACTGACCTGGGACGACCGCATCCAGATGGGCGTCGAGGAGGTCCAGACCATCCTCCGCAAGATCTGGCCCTACCTGCTGGTCGGCATCGGACTCGGCGCGGTGATCCACGGCTGGGCGCCCGACGACCTCTTCGCCCGCTACGCCGGCGCCGACAACCCGTTCGCCGTCGTCGTGGCCGTCGCCATCGGCGTGCCCCTGTACTCCAACGCCGCGGGAGTGCTCCCGCTCGTCGAGGCCCTGCACGACAAGGGCCTGCCCATGGGCACCCTGCTCGCGTTCATGATGGCCGTCGTCGCGCTGAGCCTGCCCGAGCTGATCCTGCTGCGCCGGGTGCTCAAGCCCCGCCTGATCGCGCTGTTCGTGGCGGTCGTGGCCACCGGCATCGTCGCCACCGGCTACCTGTTCAACGCCGTCCTCGGCGTCTGACCCACCACCACGAAGGAGCTGTCATGGACATCGCGATCCTCGGACCCGGCTGCGCGAACTGCGTGAACCTCGAGCGCGTCACGCGCGAGGCCGTCGCCGACCTCGGCATCGCCGCGACCGTCGAGAAGGTCACCGACTACGGCGCGATCGCCGGCTACGGCGTCATGTCGACCCCCGCGCTGGTCGTCGACGGCGAGGTCGTCCTCTCCGGCCGCGTCCCCACCACCGCCCAGGTCGCCGACCTCCTCGCCACCCGCACCACGGCCTGACCGACGCGCCGCCCGGTCGAGGTCGACCGGAGACTGACTTCAGTACGGCGGCATGTGCCCCAGGACCTTCGCGGCCGCGTCGACGATCGCCCGGCAGAGGGGGAGGTCGGCGAGCACGTCCTCCGTCGTGGAGGTGATGTCGTCGAGGTAGTCGCCCGCGTTGCGGATCCGTCGGATCCGCGAGTACGGGGCCACCACCTTCCCGAGAGGCGGGTCGAGCTGGGCGCGAGCGGCCTCGTGCACCGCGGTGTGACCACCGGCGCGGGTCGGACGAAGCCCTTGCGCGAGGAGCACAGCCGTGAGCGCCTTGCGGTTGGCCGCGTGCAGCGCGTCGTACGCGAGGACGACGTCGCTCGGCGCCAGGGTCTCGGCGGACACCAGGTGCCGGCGCGCCTGCGCGATCATCGACGCGGCGGCGTCGG
The DNA here is from genome assembly GCF_006715865.1 of Cellulomonas sp. SLBN-39. Classification (NCBI taxonomy): domain Bacteria; kingdom Bacillati; phylum Actinomycetota; class Actinomycetes; order Micrococcales; family Cellulomonadaceae; genus Cellulomonas; species Cellulomonas sp. SLBN-39. The sequence continues at coordinate 1,542,425 of NZ_VFOA01000001.1, forward strand.
CGTTGACGGGCACACGTTCCAGCTGTCCCTGGCCGACGAGCGTGTCGACGGTCGTGATCCCTTGCGCCCAGGGGCTCACGACGCCACCTGTCCCCGACGGTGGACGTCGAGTCCCACCAGCGGACGTGAGCGGACGTGCTGCACGAAGGGGTCGGTGGCATCGGCCCAGCGGGACGGGCTGGCGTAGGTCACGTTCACCTCGCGCCCGAGCGTCGCGTCGAGGCCGTCGAGCGCATCGTCGACCTGGGCGCGGTCCGGAGCCCCGACCACGAGGACGTCCACGTCGCCGGGTGGCGGCCCGGGCTCGCCGTGGAACCGCGCGGCCCAGGAACCGTGCACGTACGCCTCGTCGATCCCGGCGATGCCCGTCAGTGCCCGCTCGACCGCCTGCGCCGGACCGTAGGTCACGACGAGGAGCTGGCGGAGTGGCTCGGTCGCGGGATTGTCCGTCGCGGGGTGCAGCACCACGGCGCGGCCGACGCGCTCGCCCCGCAGCAGACCGGCGTCGAGCAGGCGACGAACCTCCCGCGAGACCGTCGTCTCCGGTGCCCCGAGCGTGTGAGCGAGGTCTGCGGCGGTGCTGGTGCCGGGAGTGGTGAGCACATGGAGCAGGAGACGCGCCTGGAGCGCCGAGCGGAAGATCGGCATGAGAGCGGGCGCCTCAGATCTCATATGACGCACGATAACACTCGTCAAACGAGTCTTTCCCTGGTCGGCGACGATGGGCGCCGCTGCCCGGACGTCAGCGGCTGCGGAGCTCGTCGACGAGCTCGGCCACGCGGGACCGCAGGTGGTCGCGCAGGGGGCGGATGCCGTCGACGTCCCAGCCCGCGGGGTCGGGCAGCGGCCACGTGCGCACGTCCGGGTGGTCCGGCAGGTCCAGGCCGGGCTTGAGGGCGACGACGACGTCCGCCGCGGCCATCGTCGCCGGCGTCAGGAGCGTCGGCACCTGGTCGCTGCGGTCGATCCCGAGCTCGGCCAGCGACGCGAGCGCCTCGGGGGAGACCCGGCCGTCGGGCGCCGTGCCCGCCGACAGCACGCGGACGTCGTCACCGGCGTGGGCGGCGGCCAGGCCCGCGGCCAGCTGCGAGCGGCCCGCGTTGTGGACGCAGACGAACAGGACGGTCGGTGCCACGCGGATCTCCTCGTCTGGTGCCGGCGGCGCCGAGCATAGGACAGGCCGTGTCCGCGACCGCCCCTACGGTGGCCTCATGACGGGCTCCGGGGGCAGGGCGCAGGGTGCGGCGGTCGAGCCGTTCGTCGTGGCCGACGTCGGGGCGTGGCGGGCGTGGCTCGACGCGCACGAGGACGCCTCGGACGGGGTGTGGCTCGTGCTCGCGAAGAAGGGCACGGTCGAGCCGACGAGCCTGACCTACGCGCAGGCGCTCGACGAGGCGCTGTGCAGCGGGTGGATCGACGGGCAGAAGCGCAGCCACGACGCCGCGACGTTCCTGCAGCGCTTCACCCCGCGGCGGGCGCGGTCGATGTGGTCGCAGCGCAACGTCGAGCACGTCGCACGGCTCGTCGCCGAGGGGCGGATGCGCCCGCGCGGGCAGGTCGAGGTCGACCGTGCCCGGGCCGACGGCCGCTGGGACCGGGCGTACGCCGGTTCGGCGACGATCGAGGTGCCCGACGACCTGACGGCCGCGCTGGCCGCGGTGCCCGGTGCGGCGCAGGCGTTCGCGGCGCTCAGCAGCCAGGCTCGGTACTCCGTGCTGCACCCCGTGGTGACGGCGGCGACGGGCCCGACGCGGACCCGCCGCATCGAGCGCGCCGTCGCCGCCCTCGCGGCCGGCGCTCAGCCCCCGGCGGGCGCGGACTCGTAGAGGCCCACGTGGTTGCCGTCCGGGTCGACGAACACCGCCCACGCGCTGGTCTCGTCGATGGGTGCGCGCTCCATCAGCACCGTCCCACCGAGCTCGCGCACCTGGGCCAGGGTCGCCTCGATCGAGTCGACCTCGACGTAGCTGCGAGGCTGGGCGAAGCCCTCGCTGCGCGGGGCCAGGCCGCCGCCGCTGATCTTGTTGGGCGCCTGCCACATGGGGTAGCCCTCGAAGCCGGGCATCTCGGCGATCTGCCAGCCGAACAGGTTGCCGTAGAAGCGGGTGGCGGCCGCCATGTCCGCCACCGGGATGTCGATGTGGGTGATGTCTCCGTGCGCCATCGCACGCCCCCTCGGGTCGTCGGCCCGTGCGCGGCTCGCCGGGCCGTCGGCACGACGCTAGCGACGCCCGCCCGCACCGGCTACGGGCCCGGCCCGACGTTCGGCCGATGAGTCCGGGGCGCGGGACCGGTCGGTGGTGGTGAGGGGTGCACGGGGCGCCCGGCGTGACGAGGAGGACGACATGGCCGAGCAGGTGGAGCTGCCCACGACGTCGTTGGCGGCCGTCCGGCGCACGGTGCCGATGACGGAGCTGGTGACGTTCTTCGACAGCGCGTACACCGCGGTCGCGAGCGCCGCGCAGCAGGAGGGGTGGACGATCACCGGACCTGCGGTCGGATGGTTCCCGGTCAGCATGCCGACGGGCCCGACCGAGATCACCGCCGGGTTCGCGGTCGACGGCGTGCCGCCCGGGGCGTCGTCGGGGGACGTCACCGTGCTCGACCTGCCGGGCGGTCCGGCGCTCGTGGCCACGCACCTCGGCTCGTACGACGGGCTGCCGGACGCCTGGGAGAAGCTCGAGCAGGAGCGGGTCGCCCTCGGCGTCGAGGGGCGCGGGGACTTCTGGGAGGAGTACGTGTCCGAGCCTTCGCCGGGCGGCGACCCGTCGGGCAACGTCACGCGGCTCGTGCTGCCGCTGCGCGCGGCGTCCTGACCCGGCCCGGGCGGTCGGAGGGAACACCGGACCGCCCGGGCGTGGTTGCGCCTGGCATGCGAGCCATCACCTACTCCCGCTACGGCGGCAGCGACGTCCTCGAGACCACCGAGCAGCCCACCCCCAAGGTCGGCCCCGACTCGGTGCTCGTGCGCGTGCGCGCCGCGTCCGTCAACCCCGTCGACTGGAAGATCCGCGCGGGCTACCTCGACCAGGTCATGGACGTGACGTTCCCGGTGGTGCCGGGCTGGGACGTCGCCGGCGTCGTCGAGCGCGTCGGCCTCGACACCCCCGAGCTGCAGGTCGGCGACGAGGTCTTCGGGTACGTGCGCAAGGACTGGGTGCAGGGCGGCACGTTCGCCGAGCTCGTCTCCGCCCCGGTGCGCACGCTCGCCCGCAAGCCCGCCTCCCTGACGTTCGAGGAGGCCGCGGCGGTGCCGCTCGCGGGTCTGACGGCGTACCAGACGATCGAGCGCACGGAGGTGCGTGCCGGGCAGACCGTGCTCGTGCACGCCGCGGCCGGCGGCGTCGGGCAGTTCGCCGTGCAGATCGCCGCCGCGCGCGGCGCCCGCGTGATCGGCACCGCGTCCGAGGGCAACCACGCGTACCTGCGCGACCTCGGCGCCGAACCCGTGACCTACGGGGACGGCCTCGTCGAGCGGGTGCGGGCGCTGGCGCCCGAGGGCGTCGACGTCGTGCTCGACTACGGCACCCCCGACCTGGTTGCGACCACGCGTGCGCTGCTGGCCCCCGGCGGCACGGTCGCGTCGATCACGGACGCGGCCGCCCGCGACGAGCTCGGCGGCCACTACGTGTGGGTCCGCCCCTCGACGGCCGACCTCACCGCCCTGGCCGAGCTCGCCGACGCCGGCGTCCTGCGCGTCGACGTCGCGCAGGTCTTCGACCTCGCCGACGCGGCCGCCGCCCACGACGCCAGCGCCACCGGCCACGTCCGCGGCAAGGTCGTCGTCCGCGTCTGACCCGACCCTGCCCGAGGGCGGGGTCGGTGATGCCCCGGTGGGCGTGTTCGAAAACCGATACCCCTGACGGAATCTCGACAGACGGCCCTGTCCTGGCGCTCGCGCCGGTCGCACCCCGGTGAAGGGTGCGGCCGGCGGCGGGGTCACTCGTAGCGGAGGGACTCGATCGGGTCCTGGCGGGCGGCGCGCAGCGCGGGCAGGGTGCCGGCGAGGAACGCGATCGCCATGACCCCGACCACCACGGCGGCCACGGACACCGGGTCGAACGCCACCAGGGTCAGGCCCGGCAGGTCCGCGAGCAGCGTGCTCGCCAGGGCCGTGCTGATGAGCTGCGCCGCGCCCATCGCCGCGAGCACCCCGACCGCGCTGCCGACCAGCCCGATCGTCACCGCCTCCAGCGAGAACAGGGCGAACACCCGGCCGCTGGCCAGGCCCATCGCCTTCATCAGGCCGATCTCACGGGTGCGCTCCTGCACCGACATGAACAGCGTGTTGATGATGCCGATGCCCGCGGCCACCAGCGCGATGATCGCGAACCCGTTGAGCACCAGCACGATCGTGTCGATCACCGACGTGAACGTGCCGAGCTGGTCCTCCAGCGTCGTGGCCGTGTAGCCCGCGTCGTCGAGCGCCTCGACCACCGCGGCCTGGTGCTCCTCGCCCGCGGTCGCGTCGAACCACACCGACGCGGACGCGTACGTCGGCTCCTGGTCGTCCGGCACGCCGACCTGCTGCAGGTCGGCCAGCGCGAGGGTCAGCGCGTCGTTCGGCACCGCACCGGTCAGGGAGACCAGCCCGGGCGCCGCCACGCCGACGACCGTCGCGTCGAGCGTGCTCTGCGTGCCCTCGGCGTCCGTGACCGCCAGGGTGACCGTCGCCCCGACGGCGTCCTCGGCCGAGCCGAACCCGAGCGGGTCCACGTACGACTCGGGCAGCACGACCTGGGGCTCGGAGCCCTCGAGGTCCACCTGGTCGCCGGCCTCGAGCTCGACCTGCATGCCCGCGACGATCGGGGACAGCGCCAGCTCGTACCGCGTCCCGTCGTCGTGCTGCACGTAGTCGACGCCCACGGAGCGGGTCGGCTCGACCCGCTCGACGCCCTCCACGTCCCCGATCGTCGCCAGGTCGTCCTCGGTCAGCGGGTCCGCCTGCTCGGCGAACGGGTCGCCCCCCGCCCCCGGGTCCTGCGCGGCCGCGTCCGGGTCGTACTCCTGCGGTCCGTCCGTCGGGGCGCTCGCCTCGACCGTCCGGGTCACCGTCAGCACGTCGTCCGCGCCGATCGACGCCACCGTGTCGTCGATGTACGCGTTGATGCCCGTGCCGACCCCGTTGGTCAGCGACAGCGTGAACGCGCCGATCGAGATGGCCAGCACCGTCAGGCTGGTGCGGAGCTTGGCCCGGAACGTGCCGGCGACCGCCTGGGTCACCACGTCGACGGTCCTCATGCGGCCACCTGCTCCCCGGCCACCAGGCCGTCGCGGATCTGGATGCTGCGGTCGCAGCGGGCGGCGAGGTCCTCGTCGTGCGTGACCACCACGAGGGTGATGCCGCGCTCCCGGTGGAGGTCGAAGAGGATGTCCTCGACCATGCCGCCGGTCGTGGAGTCGAGGTTGCCCGTGGGCTCGTCGGCGAAGATCACGCGGGGCTCGTTGATGAGCGCCCGGGCGATGACCACGCGCTGCTTCTGCCCGCCCGACAGGTCGTTGGCCTTGTTCGACGCCTTGTCGTCCAGACCGAGCTGCGCGAGCGCCGCCATGCCACGCCGCCGCCGCTCGCCCCGCGGCACGCCCGCGATCGTCAGCGGCAGCACCACGTTGTCCAGCACGCTGGCGCGCGGGTTGAGGAAGAACTGCTGGAACACGAACCCGAACGCCCGGTTGCGGGTCGCGTTGACCTCCTTCACCTTCAGCCGGGACGTCTCGACGCCCTCCAGCGTCAGCGACCCCGCCGTGGGCCGGTCGAGCAGCGCCAGCAGGTGCATGAGCGTCGACTTGCCCGAGCCGCTCTTGCCGAGGATCGCCAGCGACTCCCCGGCCGCCACGTCCAGGTCCACGCCCCGCAGGGCCTCGAAGGCGCCGCTGCCCGACCCGTAGGTCTTGCGCAGCCCGCGCACGCTCATCAGTGGTCCGTCCACCGGGTGCCTCGTTCTCTCGTCCGTCGCCGGCCCGTCGCCGACGTGACCCACCGTCCCCCGCGGACCCCGGCCGGCGCGTCGCCCCACGGCTCGCACCCGCGTACCGCCGTCGCGGTACGCCGCCTCCCGCGCGGGGCGGACGTGCCGCCCGCCGCCCGTGCGCGATGCTGGTCGCGACGCGGGGGAGGGGCTGTGGACGACGGGCGGGGACGAGCGGTGCGGTGGCGACGGGTCGGCGGCGACGTGTTCCTCGCGTCCGTGATCGTGCTGTCCGGCAACCTCGAGCCCGGCGCCCGAGGGCACGACGTCGAGCCCCGGTTCCGACCCGACGTGCTCGTCGTCAACCTCGTCGCGATCGCCGTGCTGCTGCTCAGCCGCCGCTACCCTCGCGCGGCCCTCGGTGCGCTGCTCGGCCTCACGGTGCTGACCGTCCCCCTGGGGCTCTACAACATCGGCACCGTCACGGCCGTCGCCGTCGCCGTCTACGTGGTCAGCACCCGCACCGACCGGCGCACCGCCACGCTGCTGACGATCGGCGTGGCGGTGCTCGTCACCGGCCTGGCCCTCGTCGTGGGCGTCGCCGGGCCGCAGTTCCTGCTCGTCGTGTGCCTCGGCGGGGCGCTCGGCGACGCGATCCGCACGCAGCAGGCCGCCATGGCCGCCGTCACCGAGCGCGCCGAGCGCGCCGAACGCACCCGCGAGGCCGTCGCCCGCCAGCGGGTCGCGGAGGAGCGGCTGGCGATCGCCCGCGACCTGCACGACGTCGTCGCCCACCAGATCGCCGTCATCAACCTGCACGCCGGCGTCGCCGCGGGTGCCGTGCGCACCCGCCCCGACGACGCGGAGCGGGCGCTGGCCACGATCCGGCAGGCGTCGCGCACCGTGCTCTCCGAGATCGGCGACCTGCTGGCCACCCTCCGCGAGCCCGGCGCCGCGGCTGCCGTGGGCCTCGCGCACCTCGACGACGTGGTCCGCGGCCTGGCCGCCGACGGGCTCCAGGTCACGGTCCGCCGCGACGGCGACCTCGACGCCCTGCCCAGCGCCGTCGACGTCGTCGCGCTGCGCGTCGTGCAGGAGGCCCTGACCAACGCGCACAAGCACGGCGCCGACCGGCACGCCCACGTGCGCCTGCAGCACCACGACCAGACCCTGACCGTCACCGTCACCAACGCCTGCACCCCGCAGACCACCGGCCCCGGCACCCGGCACGGGCTGCTGGGCATGGCCGAACGCGTCGAGTCCGTGCGCGGCACCCTCACGGCCGGCCCCACGAGCGGCACCTGGACGGTCCGGGCGACCCTGCCGACCAGCACCTCCGACGTCGAGGAGCCCGCGACGTGACCACCGACCCCGCCACGGCCCCCGCGGTCCGGGTGCTCGTCGCCGACGACCAGGCCCTCATCCGCGCCGCCATCGCCGACCTCGTCACCTACGCCGACGGCCTCGAGCTCGTGGGCCAGGCCGCCGACGGGCGCGAGGCCATCGCGCTCGCGGGCCGGCTGCGCCCCGACGTCGTGCTCATGGACATCCGCATGCCCGGCGTCGACGGGATCGCCGCGACCCGCAGCATCTGCACCGACCCGGCGCTCGCGGCCGTGCGCGTGCTGGTGCTGACGACGTTCGAGGAGGACCAGTACGTCGTCGGTGCCCTGCGCGCCGGGGCCAGCGGGTTCATCGGCAAGGGCGCCGAGCCGGCCGACATCGTCGCGGCCGTGCACGCCGTGCACCGCGGCGACGCCCTGCTCTCGCCCACCGCCACCCGGGCGCTCATCGACCGGTACGTGCTGCCGGTGGCCGCGACGTCCGCCGCCCCGCACCCCGACCTCGCCGAGCTCACCGAGCGGGAGGTCGAGGTGCTCACGCTCGTCGGCACCGGCCTGTCCAACGCGGAGGTCGCCGACCGGCTGGTCATCTCCCCGCACACCGCCAAGACCCACGTGAACCGCATCATGGCCAAGCTCGGCGCCCACGACCGCGCCCAGCTCGTCATCGCCGCCTACGAGAACGCCCTGGTCCGCGCCGACCCGCGCTGACCGGTGCACGGCGACGGCCGCCGGTCACGGGGACCGACGGCCGTCGTCAGGCCCGGGTGCGTCCCGGGCGTGCACCGCTCAGGAGCAGGTCGAGCCGTTCACGGTGAACGCGGTCGGCGCGGCGTTCGTGCCGCTGTACGAGCCGTTGAACCCGATCGTCGTCGACCCGCCCGGGGCCAGCGCACCGTTCCAGGCGGCGCTCGTCGCGGTCACGGCCTTCCCCGTCTGGGCCCACGTGGCGCTCCAGCCCTGGGTGACCTGCTGGTCGCCCGGGAACGTGAAGCCCAGCCGCCACGACGACCACGCCGTGCTGCCCGTGTTGGTCACGGTGACCGCGGCGGTGAAGCCGGACGTCCACGAGCTGGCCGTGTACGTGACCTTGCAGGTCGCGGAGGACGTCGGCGTGGGCGTCGGGGTCGGCGTGACCGTGGGGCTGGGCGTGGGCGTCGGCGTCACGGTCGGCGTGGGGGTGGGCGTGACCGTCGGGGTCGGCGTGGGCGTGGGCGTCGGGGTGGGCGTCGTGCCCCCCGCCTGCTCGGCGGCCCACGCGGTCAGCCACACGAGGGCCGAGTTCCAGTTGATCGCGACCTCGTTGACCGAGTACGCCTCGATGTGGTCCACGAAGCACTTCTGCGCCGCGCACCCGGCCAGCTGGGATGCCGCCAGCGGGTCCTGCAGCTCGCTGTTGGGACCGCCGGAGAACGACCCGGGCGGGGCGGTCGGCAGCGACGCGTCGGCCTGGTTGGCCCAGAACCGGTGGTGCACGTTGCGCACGGCCTTCTCGCCGTAGCCCGCGACGTACGACTGGTTCAGCGGGTTGCGGCCCTGGAAGTAGTCGAGCGCTCCGAACACGGCCGTGCGGTACTTGGCCTCACCGGTGAAGTCGTGCGCGAGGGCCAGCACGTTCGCGTTGTTCGCGACCTGCCCGTTGGAGCCCCAGTAGTAGACGTTGCCCGCGTTGTTCGGTGCGGGGTACGCCTGCGTGGCCAGGCGGGCGAGCGCCGCGTCCGCGAACCGCACGATCGCGGCCCGGGTCGCGGTGACGTCGGCGGCGGGCAGGCCCGTCGGGACGAGCGCGAGGGTCGTGTCGCCGAGCCCGCCGGTCCAGCCCCAGTCGTACCCGCGCTCGGTGAAGCTCGTGCCCCGGTAGAACGACGAGCCCGTGACGTCGGCGCGGTACCCGGCCTCGCCGGTCGTCGCGTACAGCTCGGCCGCGGCCCAGTAGAACTCGTCGGTGACCGTCTTGTCGCCGTAGGCGCCGCCGCCGGTGCCGTCGGTGTCCGACGCGATGCGGTTCGGGTTGGCCTTCGCCGCGGCGTACGCGGTGCGCGCGGCGGCCAGCGCCCGGGTCGAGAACGCCGGGTCGTACGTCGCCCACAGGCGCGACGCCTGCGCGGCCACGGCTGCCATGTTGAGCGTCGCGGCCGTGCTCACGGGGGCCAGCACGCGGCGCTGGGCGTCCTGGGCCGGGATCGTCGGGATGCCCGTCCAGCTCTCGTCGTGCATCTTGTGGTGCACCATGCCGGCGTCGGTGCGCCCCGCGGGCACCTGCATCCGCAGCAGGAACTCCAGCTCCCAGCGGGCCTCGTCGAGCACGTCCGGCACCCCGTTGGCCTGCTCCGGGATCGCGGCCGTCCCGTCGCCGAGCGCCGCGCGGTCGGCGCCGGCCACGTGCAGGGTCCGCTCGTACGCGTTCTGCAGCTGCCACGTCGCGATGCCGCCGTTGACGACGTACTTGCCGTGGTCGCCGGCGTCGTACCAGCCGCCCCGCACGTCCAGGCTGTACCCGCACGACGTGCGGCACGGCACGCTCGTGTCGCCCTGGTTGGGTGCCACGCCCAGGTGCCCGGCCGCCCGCGCGTACGTGCTGCCGACGTACCGGGACTCGATCGCGATGCCGGAGCGCTGGTGGTAGAAGAACGCCAGCGAGTCGGCCTTCAGCCGCTCCAGCGGGTCGGCCGAGATGTCGAACGGCAGGCTGCTCGCCCCGCCCGCCGACAGCACGTACCCCGTGCCCGGGGTGTCGTACGCCGAGAAGTCCACGCGGTGCGTGCGGTCGCCGGACAGCGCGTCCGCGCCCTGCACCGTGGTCGTCCCCTCGGCGACCGTGCGGCCCGCCGCGTCGCGCAGCGTCCACGCGACCGGCGTGGTCGACGTGCTGACGAGCGTCGCGACCTTGGCGACGCCCGGCACGTACGCGACCTGGTTGACCTTGACCGCGGTGCCCGGGTCGGGCGCCGCGACGGCGGCGGGCGCGCCGACGCCCGCGACGGTGAGGGCGGTGGCGACCGCGAGACCGGCGGCCCAGCCGCGGCGCAGGGCACGCCGTGGGGTGATCGGAGACATGGCAGTCCTCGGGTGGGAGCGGACGAGGCGGCGGCGCCCGGCAGCGGCCGCCCGACGCTGGGTCGAGCCGCTGCGGCACCGCTCCCAGCACCCTAGGACGACCGCTCGTCGCCCCGACCCCCTGCGCGGCGACGGAAACGATTAGGGCGTGCGCTGCGTCAGGGAACCGGCACGACGAGGAGCTCGTCGTCACGCCCTACCGCGGTCCGCACGGCCGAGCCGTCGGGCGCCCAGACCCCCGAGCCGCCGGCGGAGCGCTGACCCAGCGGCCGGCCCGCGGTGTTGGCCGCGACGACGGTCATCGCGTGGTCACGGGCGCGTGCCGCCATGCGCCCGGCCAGGAGGGACTCCTCGCCCTGGGTGTACAGGACCGAGGTGGCATAGACGTCGGCGCCTGCCGCACGGGCGGCCGCCGCGTGCTCGGGGGCCGCCGTGTCCGCGCAGACGGCGAGCGCCACGCACCAGCCGTCGACGTCCAGCGTCGTCGGACCGGCCCCAGGGTCGAACCAGCGGACCTCCTCACCGTGGAGGTGGGTCTTCGGGGCGACGACCGTCGACCCGTCCGGCGCGAGCACCACCGAGGCCAGGTGATGCGCGGCGCCGGTGTCCACGGGCGCGCCGACGACGGTCCACACGCCCCGGTCCGCGCTCAGTGCCCGCAGGCGGTCGAGGCGTCCGTCGTCCGGCGTGAACCACAGGGTCGCGTCGGCGAGTGCCGCGAGGTCGTACCCGGTCAGCGACAGCTCGGGCAGGACGACGAGCGCCGCACCGGCGTCGGACGCCCGCGTGACGACGTCGACCGCGCGTGCGATGTTGCCCGTCACGTCGCCGACCGCGGAGTCGAGCTGCGCGACGCCCACGACGAGGGGACGGTCGGGGCGCTGCGTCATGCCGGCACCGTCCGGTCACGGGTCACGACCGACCTCCGCGTTCACCGCGTGCCGACCGTCCGGCGCGCTCCTGCGCGGCGGCCCGGCGGGGCCGTCACGACGGTCCCCAGGGTAGGCGGGACGGCCGTCCACCGGGTGCGGATCGGCCCGCCGCGTCCGGTGCCGTCGGGCGGTCGCGCAGCCGAGCGCACCGGCGCAGCGGTCAGGGCTGGAGGCGGTAGCCGAGGCCCGGTTCGGTGAGCAGGTGGCGGGGGTGGGCCGGGTCGGGCTCGAGCTTGCGGCGCAGCTGGGCCATGTAGACGCGCAGGTAGTGGGACTCGCCGTCGAGGTGGGGGCCGCGCAGCTCGGTGAGCAGCTCGCGGCGGCCGACGACCTTGCCGGCGTGCCGGGCGAGGACCTCGAGCATGTGCCACTCGGTGGGCGTGAGGCGCACCTCGGTGCCGTCGGCGGTGGTGACGACGTGCCGGCCCAGGTCGACGGTGAACGCGGAGGTGGCCACCACGGGCGGGGTCTCGTCCTGGGGGCGGCGGCGCACGGCGGCGCGGATCCGCGCCAGCAGCTCGTCCATGCCGAAGGGCTTGGTCACGTAGTCGTCGGCGCCCGCGTCGAGGGCCTCGACCTTGTCGTCGCTGGTCTGCCGGGCCGAGAGCACCACCACGGGCACGCCCGACCAGGAGCGGACGGTGCGCAGCACGTCCATGCCGTCCAGGTCGGGCAGGCCCAGGTCGAGCACCACGACGTCGGGGCGCCAGGACGCCACCGCGTCGAGGGCGGTCGCGCCGGAGTGGGCGACCGTCGCCTCGTACCGGTGGGCGCGCAGCGTCACCGCCAGCGCACGCGCCAGCGCGGGCTCGTCGTCGACGACGAGGACTCGCGTGCTCACGCCCCACCTCCCGGTCCGCGCCCCGGCAGCGGGAGCGTCAGCACCATGGTGAGGCCTCCGCCGGGGGTGTCCTCCGCCTCCAGGGTGCCGCCGTTGGCGCGGACGAACCCCTGCGCGACCGCCAGGCCCAGGCCCAGGCCGTGCCCGCGGGGCGCGTCGCCGAGACGCTGGAACGCGGCGAACATGCGGTCCTTGCGGTCGTCGGGCACGCCCGGGCCGTGGTCGACCACCCGCACCACCACGGCGTCCGGCACCTCCTGGGCCACCACGCGCACCGGGCGGCCCGGCGGGCTGTGCCGCACGGCGTTCTCCACGACGTTGGCCAGCGCGCGCTCCAGCAGGCCCGCGTCGGCGTCCACGAGCGGGAGCTCCTCGGGCACGTCGACGTCGACGGCGCCCTCCGGCACCGCCCCGAGCGCGCGCAGCACGACCTCGTCGAGCGTCACGGGGTCGGCGTGCACGGCCAGGGCGCCCGCGTCGAGGCGGCTCATGTCGAGCAGGTTGTCCACCAGGTGCTGCAGCCGGTCGCTCTGGTGGTCCACGTCCGCGAGCAGGTCGTCGCGGTCGGCGGGGGAGATGCGGTCGCCGACGCTGCGCAGCGCCGTCACGCCCGCCTTGATCGCCGCGAGCGGCGTGCGCAGGTCGTGCGAGACCGCCGCGAGCAGGGCGGTGCGCATCTCGCCGCGCTCCCGCTCCGCACGGGTCAGGCGCGCCTCCGAGCGCAGCCGGTCACGCTCGACGACGGCCCGCAGCTGCTGCCCCACCGCGGCCACGAACCGCACGTCCTGCGGCGCCAGCGTGCGTCCGCGCAGCGCCAGCAGCAGGTCGTCGTCCACGGGCACCGTCGCCGTCGCGTCGTCCGCACCCGCCGGGGCGTCGCCCGCCGACGTGCCCCGCAGCTCCCACCGCGCCGGCGGGCGCCCGTCGCCGGACCGGCCCAGCAGCGCCACGCCGTCCAGGCGCAGCGACTCCCGCAGCTGCTCCAGCACGGCCGGGACCGTCTCCGGCACGGTCAGCACCGCGCCCGCGATCGCGGTCAGCGTGTCCGCCTCCGCCCGGGCGCGGGCCGCCTCCACCGTGCGCCGCGCGGCGAGGTCCACGACCGTCGACACCCCCACCGCCACGGCCAGCAGCACCGCGATCGCCAGGGCGTTGCGCGGCTCCGCGATCGACAGCGTGTGCAGCGGCGCCACGAACAGGAAGTTGCCCAGCAGCCCGCCCAGCACCGCGCTCAGCAGCGCCGGCCGCAGCCCGCCGACCAGCGCCACCCCCACCGTCAGCGCCAGGAACAGCATGAGCACCGTCGGCAGCGTCTCGATCCCGCCCGCCGCCCGCAGCAGCGCCGCCAGCACCGGCGGACCCAGCCCCGCCAGCGCCCACGCCAGCGCGACCCGGCGCACCGACAGCACCCCCCGCGGCCCCGGCCCCCGCACCCCGCGGCCCGCCTCCTCGTGCGTCACCACCAGCACGTCCGTGTCGCCCGAGCCCTGGATCACCCGCGCCGTGATCCCCGGCGACAGCGCCGCCGCGACCCGCCGCCGCCGCGTCGCCCCCACCAGCACCTGCGTCGCGTTCACCCCGCGCGCGAAGTCCAGCACCGCCTGCGCCACGTCGTCGCCGAGCACCGTGTGCCACGACCCGCCCAGCTGCTCCACCAGCGCCCGGTGCCGCCCCAGGGAGTCCGGCGCGACCCCCGTCAGCCCGTCGCCGCGCAGCACGTGCAGCGCCAGCAGCTCCCCGCCGCTGCCGCGCTGCGCGATCCGCGCCCCGCGGCGCACCAGCGTCTCCGTCTCCGCACCGCCCGTCACCGCCACCACCACGCGCTCGCGCGCCGGCCACGCCTCGTCGATGCCCTGCTCGCGCCGGTACGCCGCCAGCGCCTCGTCCACCCGGTCCGCCGTCCACAGCAGCGCCAGCTCCCGCAGCGCCGTGAGGTTGCCCACCCGGAAGTACTGCGTCAGCGCCGCGTCGACCTTCTCCGCCGCGTACACGTTGCCGTGCGCGAGCCGGCGACGCAGCGACTCCGGGCTCATGTCGACCAGCTCGATCTGGTCCGCCCGGCGCACCACGTCGTCCGGCACCGTCTCCTGCTGACGCACCCCCGTGATCGCCTCGACCACGTCGTTCAACGACTCCAGGTGCTGCACGTTCACCGTCGTCACCACGTCGACGCCCGCCGCGAGCAGCTCCTCGACGTCCTGCCACCGCTTGGCGTGCCGCGACCCCGGCGCGTTGGTGTGCGCCAGCTCGTCCACCAGCACCAGCGCCGGGCGCCGCGCCAGCACCGCGTCGACGTCCATCTCCGTCAGCGTCGCCCCGCGGTGCAGGACCGTGCGCCGCGGCACCACCTCCAGGCCCTCCAGCAGCGCCGCCGTGTGCACCCGCCCGTGCGTCTCGACCAGCCCCACCACCACGTCGACGCCCCGCTCGGCCCGCCGGTGCCCCTCGTCGAGCATCGCGTACGTCTTGCCGACGCCCGGCGCCGCACCCAGGTACACCCGCAGCCGCCCGTGCGGGGACGACCCGTCACCGCGCGCCGCCGCCTGCACCGAGCCGACCTCCTCCGTCGTCGCCGCGCCCCGCACGGGACCGGCGCCCCTCACCCGAGCGCCGCCAGGGACGCGTTCAGCTCGACCACGTTCACGCGCGGCTCGCCCAGCACCCCCAGGTCGCGCCCCGCGGTGGCCTGCCCGACGAGCGTACGGACGGTCGCCTCGTCGAGCCCGCGCTCGCGGGCGACACGCGGGACCTGCAGCTCCGCGTACGCGGGGGACACGTGGGGGTCGAGGCCGGACGCGGACGCGGTGACGGCGTCGGCGGGCACGAGCGCGGGGTCGACACCCTCGCGCGCGGCGACCTCCGCCCGGCGGGCCTCGACCTCCGCCAGCAGGTCGGGGTTCTCCGGGCCCAGGTTCGACGCGCCCGAGGCCAGGCCGTCGTACCCGTCCCCGGCGGCGGAGGGGCGCGGGTGGAACCACCCGGGCCCGTCGACCGCCTGGCCGAGCAGGTGCGAGCCGACGACCTGCCCGTCGACCTCGATCAGGGAGCCCTCGGCCCGGTCGGGCACGAGGCGTCCGACCGCCCAGACGGCGGTCGGGTAGAGCACGCCGAGCACGAGGGTCAGCGCGAGCATCAGCCGCAGCCCCGCGAGGGACTGGCGCAGGAACGGGGTCATGGTCGCAGGCTCCAGGGGGTTCACAGGCCGGGCAGCAGGGAGACGACGAGGTCGACGGCCTTGATGCCGACGAACGGCACCATCAGCCCGCCGACGCCGTAGACGAGCAGGTTGCGCCGCAGCAGCGACGCCGCGTCCTGCGCGCGGTAGCGCACGCCCCGCAGCGCGACGGGCACGAGCGCGACGATGACGAGCGCGTTGAACACCACCGCGGAGAGCACGGCCGACTGCGGCGAGTGCAGACCCATGACGTTCAGCCGGTCGAGCTGCGGGTACAGGCCGCTGAACATCGCCGGGATGATCGCGAAGTACTTGGCGACGTCGTTGGCGATGGAGAACGTGGTGAGCGCGCCGCGCGTGATGAGCAGCTGCTTGCCGATGGCGACGATCTCGATGAGCTTGGTCGGGTCGGAGTCGAGGTCGACCATGTTCCCGGCCTCCTTGGCGGCCGAGGTGCCGGTGTTCATGGCCACCCCGACGTCCGCCTGCGCGAGCGCGGGGGCGTCGTTCGTCCCGTCGCCCGTCATCGCGACCATCCGCCCGGCCGCCTGCTCCCGGGTGATCAACGCGAGCTTGTCCTCCGGCGTGGCCTCGGCGAGGAAGTCGTCCACGCCGGCCTCGTCGGCGATCGCCCGCGCCGTGAGCGCGTTGTCGCCGGTGATCATCACCGTCCGGATGCCCATGCGGCGCAGCTCGGCGAACCGCTCGCCCAGGCCGTGCTTGACGACGTCCTTGAGGTGGATGACGCCGACGGCCCGCGCGGGCTCCCCGGGCACCTGCTCGGCGACCACGAGCGGCGTGCCGCCGGCGGCGCTGATCGCGTCGACGGTGCGGGCGACGTCGGCCGACGGCTCGCCGCCGTTCTCGCGCACCCACGCCTGCACCGCCGACGCGGCGCCCTTGCGCACGCGCCGCAGCCCGGCGTGCTCGGTCACGTCGACCCCGCTCATGCGCGTCTGGGCCGTGAACGGCACGAACGTCGCGTGCGGCAGCTGCGTGCGGAACCCCGTGCGCAGCCCGTAGCGCTCCTTGGCCAGCACGACGACCGATCGGCCCTCGGGGGTCTCGTCGGCCAGCGACGACAGCTGCGCGGCCTCGGCGAGGTCCTCCTCGCGGACGCCCTCGGCGGGCACGAGCTCGACGGCCTGCCGGTTGCCGAGCGTGATGGTGCCGGTCTTGTCGAGCAGCAGCACGTCGACGTCGCCCGCCGCCTCGACCGCGCGGCCCGAGAGCGCGAGCACGTTGCGCTGCACGAGCCGGTCCATGCCGGCGATCCCGATGGCCGACAGCAGCGCGCCGATCGTGGTCGGGATGAGGCAGACCAGCAGCGCGACCAGCACGACCAGCGGCTGCGCCTGCCCGGAGTAGACGGCGAACGGCTGCAGCGTGACGACCGCGAGCAGGAACACCAGCGTCAGCGACGCCAGCAGCAGGTTGAGGGCCACCTCGTTGGGCGTGCGCTGGCGCGCGGAGCCCTCGACGAGGCCGATCATCCGGTCGAGGAACGTCTCGCCGGCGCGCGCCGTGATCCGCACGACGACGCGGTCGGACAGCACGCGGGTGCCGCCCGTGACGGCGCAGCGGTCCCCGCCGGACTCGCGGACCACGGGCGCGGACTCGCCGGTCACGGCCGACTCGTCGACGCTCGCGACGCCCTCGACGACGTCGCCGTCGCCGGGGATCGTCTCGCCCGCCTCGACGACCACGAGGTCGCCGACCGCCAGCGCCGGGCCGGGCACCTGCTCCTGCGTGCCGTCGGGCAGCAGCCGGCGGGCGAGGGTGTCGGTGCGGGCCTTGCGCAGCGACGCGGCCTGGGCCTTGCCGCGGCCCTCCGCGACGGACTCGGCGAGGTTGGCGAAGACCACCGTGGCCCACAGCCAGGCCGCGATGGACCACGCGAACACGGAGGGGTCGAGGACGGCCAGGACCGTGGTGGCCACGGACCCGACCCACACGACGAGCATGACGGGCGTGCGGACGAGGTGCCGCGGGTCGAGCTTGCGCAGCGCGTCGGGCAGGGCCGTCAGCAGCAGCGCGGGGCGGAACGCGCCCGCGCGGACACGGGGCTCGTCGGTGGTGGGGGGCTGGTCGGTGAGCGTCACAGCAGGGCCTCCGCGACAGGGGCGAGAGCGAGAGCGGGGAAGAAGGTCAGGCCGGCGACCACGACGACGACACCGGCGAGGAGCACGGCGAACACCGGTCCGTGGGTCGGCAGGGTGCCGGGCCCGGCGGGCACGCGGTCCTGGCGGGCGAGGCTGCCCGCGAGCGCCAGCACGAGCACGATCGGCACGAACCGGCCGAGCAGCATGACCAGGCCGAGGGCCACGTTCTGGTACGGCGTCCCGGCGGAGAACCCGGCGAACGCGGAGCCGTTGTTGTTGGCCGCCGACGCGTAGGCGTAGAGGATCTCGGACAGCCCGTGCGCGCCGGGCTCCTGCACGGACGCGGCGGTCAGCGCGGGGATGCCGGCGGTGAGGGCGGCCCCCACGAGCACGAGCGTCGGCACCGCCAGCACGTACAGGGCGACGAGCGTGACCTGCCGGCGGCCGATCTTCTTGCCGAGGTACTCGGGTGTGCGGCCGACCATGAGCCCGGCGAGGAACACCGCGAGCACGGCCATGACGAGCATGCCGTAGAGCCCGGCGCCGACCCCGCCCGGGGCGACCTCGCCGAGCATCATGTTCAGCATCGCGGTGCCGCCACCGAGCGCGGTGAGCGAGTCGTGCGCGGCGTTGACGGACCCGGTGGACGTCCCGGTGGTGGAGACCGCGAACAGCGCGGACGCGGCGGGCCCGAAGCGGACCTCCTTGCCCTCGAGCGCCGCACCGGCGGCCTGCGGCACCGTGCCGAGCGCGTGCGTCTCCGCCCACGTCGTCACCGCGACGGCCGCCGCCCACAGCCCGCCCATGACGCCGAGCACGGCGAACCCCTGGCGGCGGTCGCCGACCGCGCGGCCGAAGGTCCACGGCAGGCTGAACGGGATCGCGAGCAGCAGGAACACCTCGAGCAGGTTGGTCCAGGGGCTCGGGTTCTCGAAGGGGTGCGCGGAGTTCGCGTTGAAGAACCCGCCGCCGTTGGTGCCGAGGTCCTTGATCGCCTCCTGCGACGCGACCGGTCCGAGCGGGACCTGCTGCGTGGCGCCGGAGAGCGTCGTGACCTCCTGCGGGCCGGAGAACGACTGCACGACGCCGCCGAGCAGCAGCACCACCGCGGCGACGAGCGCCAGCGGCAGCAGCACGCGCACGGTCGCGCGCACGACGTCGACCCAGAAGCTGCCGACCCGGTCGGCGGCGGAGCGGGCGAACCCGCGCACGAGCGCCGCGGCGACGGCGAGCCCCACGGCCGCGGAGACGAAGTTCTGCACGGTCAGGCCGGCGGCCTGCGCGAGGTGGCCGAGCGTCTGCTCGCCGGAGTACCACTGCCAGTTGGTGTTGGTGACGAACGAGACGGCGGTGTTCCAGGCGCCCGCGGGCTCGACGCCCGGCATGCCGAGCGCGAGCGGCAGGTACGCCTGCAGCCGCAGCAGGGCGTACAGCAGCAGCACCCCGACGGCCGAGAACGCCAGCAGCGAGCGCGCGTACACGGGCCAGGTCTGCTCGGCGTCCGGGTCGATGCCGCCGGCCCGGTAGAGCACGCGCTCGACCCGCAGGTGCCGGGGGCTGGTCCAGGTGCGCCACAGGTGGTCGCCGAGCGGCACGTGCACCGCGGCCAGCATCAGGACGAGCAGGCCGACCTGCAGCCACGCGGCCAGGGTGGCGCTCACTCGAACCGCTCCGGCGCGAGGAGGGACGCGAGCAGGTAGGCGGCGAGAACCACCGCGACGACGAGGGCGACGACGTGCTCCGCGCTCATCGCTCCCGCACCGCCGTCACGAGCAGGGCGAGCAGCGCGAAGACTGCGCAGGTCAGGGCCACGAGGGCGAGGTCGGCCACAGCAGGGGCTCCCGTCGGTTCTCACGCCGACCGGCGCGCCGGCGGCGGGCGGCCCCGCGGCCGCCGTCCGCCATTCACCTCCCGCCCGGGTGGGACCGGCGTCCGTCCTGACGCTCCCCGGACGCCCGCCGCGGTGATCCGGACGCGCCCCGGACCCCGTGCCGTCAGGGGCCGTGCGGCGTCAGCCGGAGTCCCCGCTGCGGTAGCCGTTGACCTTGTGGGTGCCGTCGCACCAGGGCGGGATCCCCGTGCCGCCGCACCGGCACAGGGCCACCGTGGCGCGGCGCCGCTCGACCTCACGGCCCTCGCCGTCGACGATGCGGGCGGGGCCGCGCACCAGCAGCGGCCCGTCGGGGCAGGCGGTCACCGTGACCGGGGCCCGGTCACGGGCGTCACCCACGGGTGCCGCCCGGGACGTCCCGCCACGGGCCCTCCAGCGCGGACCGCCCGGCGGCCCACCGCTCCAGCGCGTGGGCGGCCACGTCGCCCTCGACGGCCAGGCACACCGCGGCCCCGAGCGCCACGTCGTCGGCGAGCGCGGGCTCGTCCTCGACGAGGCCGCCGGCGAGGTCGCGGGCCGCGATCTGCTCGTGCACCGCGTCGGCCTCGACGTGCTCGTCGAAGTACCCGGTCGTCGACGCGTCGTGCCCGAGCCGGCGCAGGCCGTTGCCGTACAGCCGGCTCGGCACCGACGACGTCATCTCGAACGCGGCCAGGTGCCCCACGGCGGCGCCGCGCAGCCGGCGGTGCAGCCCGAGCAGCGACATGGTGTTCAGCGCGACCAGCACCGGGACGGGGACGACGTCGACGTACCGGCCGTAGGTGTCGTCGAGCCCTGCGCCGCGCATCGTCGCCGCGAACAGCTCGGCGTGCATGCGGCCGGCCTGCCCGCCGCCGTACTCGTCGGCCTGGATCTCCACCAGCGCCGCCTTCGGCCCGCCGGCCAGGCGCGGGACCGCCCACGTGTGCTGGTCCGCCTCGGCGAGCTGGTAGAGCGACTTCAGGACGAGCAGCTCGCGGACCTGCTCGGCGTCGGCGTGCCGGGCCACGTACCGCGACAGGCTCGGCCCGTCGTCGGCGGCCGCGAGCGCGAACAGGTGCCGGGCGACGTCGGCGGCACCCGTGGCGGGGCCGCGGGGGTGACCGGCCCGGGCGCGCAGGGCGGCCTCGAACGGGCGCTCGAGCGTGCGCCGCAGGTGCAGCAGCGCGGGCTCCCACTCCCAGGCGTCGTCGACGCCCTCGACCCCGCGGTGGTGCAGCGCGTAGAGGACGGCGAGGGCGAGCTGGACGTCCGCGTCGTGGAGGACCTCGTCACCGGCCCGTGCGGCCGTCGTGGCCAGCGTCTGCGCGGTGGCCAGCCGGTCGTGCGCGTCGTCGTCGGGCGGCCCGGCGGGCAGGACGGCGAGGAGCGCGGCGCTCAGGGGACCCCGGGGGGCGGGGACGGGCAGGCGGGGCTGGTGCCGGTCGGCGGTGCCGGCGGTGGGGCGGGTGGCGGGGCGGGTGGCGGGGTGGTCGTGCAGGGTCGAGCTCATCACGGGCTCCTCGTCGGGGGGCGGAGGCGCCCGTGCTCGACGCCCCTGCCATCGTGCGCGTCGTCCGTCCGGTCCGCGACCGGGACGGTGCCGGGGACGGGCGTCGGCGGCGGTGGTGCCCGGCGTGGGGGAGGATCCTGCGCATGGCCCAGCAGACGCGCGTGATCATCACCGACGACATCGACGGCACGGAGGGCGCCGCCACGTACCGGTTCGCCTGGCAGGACACGGTCTACGAGGTGGACCTCAACGACGAGCACCGCGACGAGCTCCTGCGCGCCCTCCAGCCGTACATCGCCGCCGGTCGCCGGGCGGAACGGCCCGGGCGGCGTGCCGCGGCCGCGACCGTGGACCGTGACCAGTCGAGGGCGGTCCGCGCCTGGGCGCGCGAGAACGGGCACAAGATCACCGACCGGGGGCGCATCCCCGCGTCCGTGCTGGAGGCGTACGAGAACCGCTGACGTCCGGCCCGCGGGTCGGGGCGGGCGGGCGGTCAGGTCAGCGGCATCAGGGCCCAGACGTGCTTGGTCGTCTCGGTCGTGTACCAGCCGACCTCCTGGGAGAGCTTGCGGGCGATCTGCAGGCCGAACCCGCCGCTGCCGACCGCCCGGTCACCGGCCGGCACCGGCCGCGTCGTCAGGTCGTGGTCGGCCACGTCGACGAGGTACGCGTCGTCGCCCGTGAAGAGGCGGACGATCGTCGGGGGGATGCCGTGCAGGAGGGCGTTCGTCGCCAGCTCGGTGGCGATGAGCACCATCCGCTCACCGATCTGGTCGAGCGCCCCCGGGGTGCGCCCCGTGGCCAGCGTGAGGTCGCGGCGCAACGACGACAGCTGCGCCGTGGTCTCCAGCCGCCAGGTCTCGACGAGCGCGTAGCCCTCGGGCATCGGTTGGGTGCGCAGGCCCGCGTCGACGTTCGGTCCGTCGGTGGCGCCTGCTGCGCTGGTCCCGGTCACACGTGCCCCTCGGTCGGTCTCGCTCGGTCTCGGTGCGGTCGACCGCTCGGCCGCACCGCTCCACGGTAGGTGCGCCCGCGGAGGTCCGCGCGTCGGGGGAGCGCACTCCGCCGGGGTGCTCCCGGACCGGTGTCCAGCGCTCCCCGTGCCGACCGCGGGCACCCCACCTACGATCGTGATCGTGATGATCGAGCGACGGACCCGCCACCAGGCCTGGGGTCGGAGCGGCCGGTGACCCCGGTGCCGCCGGCCTACGGGCCCGCCGCCGTGCTGCTCGTGGACGCGCTCACCGACGAGGTCGTCTACGCCAACGGCGTCGCCCTGCGGATGTCCGGCGCGGTGCACGTGCCGCTCGCGGCGGGGTCCTGGGTCAAGTCCGCCGGGGTGCGCCTCGCGGACGGCACGCGCCTGGACGACGCCGACCACCGGCTCGTCGACCTGCTCTCCGTCGACGGCGTGCGGCTCGTCGCCCGGCCCGACGCCACGGAGGGCGGGGCGCACGACGCGACGCTGTGGGGCATGGCGACCCGCATGGAGGGGGCACCGGGCACGCTGGACCGGCACGTGCTGGTGGTCCTCCTGCCGCAGCGCGACGACGCCGAGGACGGCGACGGCGCCGACCTGCAGCGGCGCGCGGCCCTCGCGAGCGACCTGGCGTTCACCATCAGCGACCCCCAGCTCCCGGACGACCCGATCGTGTGGGTCAACCCGTCGTTCACGGCCGTGACGGGCTACACCGCGCAGGAGGTCGTCGGACGCAACTGCCGGTTCCTCCAGGGCGAGGGCACCGACCCGGAGGCGGTCGCGCGCATCCGCACCGCGTTGTCCGCGGACGTCACGATCGGCGAGACGCTGCTCAACTACCGCAAGGACGGTTCGCCGTTCTGGAACCAGGTGGTGATCAGCCCGGTCTTCGACGAGCTCGGCAACGTCACGCACCGCGTGGGCGTCCAGGCCGAGGTCACCGCCCGCGTCGAGGCCGACGCGGCGCGGCGTCGCGAGCTCGTCGAGGTGCGGGACGAGAAGGACCGCCTCGCCATGATCGCGGGCGTGACGCGGCGGCTGAGCGAGCTGACCGAGCCCGACGCGATCCTGGCCGAGCTGCCTGCGCTGCTCGCCGCGCACTTCGGCGGCTGGGCGCACGTCGTCACGGTGGGCCGCCGCTCCAAGCCGCGGGCGGTCGTGCGCACGGCCGACGCCGGTGCGGTC
The DNA here is from genome assembly GCF_006715865.1 of Cellulomonas sp. SLBN-39. Classification (NCBI taxonomy): domain Bacteria; kingdom Bacillati; phylum Actinomycetota; class Actinomycetes; order Micrococcales; family Cellulomonadaceae; genus Cellulomonas; species Cellulomonas sp. SLBN-39. The sequence goes on from NZ_VFOA01000001.1 coordinate 1,565,310, forward strand.
GACGCCGCGGCGATGCTCTCGCGGTCGCCGGAGTGGGCGTTGGAGTCGCTGCCGGTGCTGGACGTGCTGCGCGGCGGCACCCGGTTCACGCTGGCGCCCTTCGACATCGGCGGCGACCTGCTGGCCGTGCACGGGTCGGCCGAGCAGCGGGCCGCGATGGTGCTGCTCGGGCTCGGCTCGGCGATGGTCGTGCCCCTGCGCGCCCGGCACGAGGTGCTCGGGTCGGTCGCCGTCGTCTCCGCCAGGCCGGGGGCGTTCAGCGCGGCCGACATGGCCACCCTCGCCGACATCGGTCACCGGGCAGGCCTCGCGTACGACAACGCGCGCCTCTACGTCCAGGAGCGGCAGGCGGCCACCGCGCTGCAGGACCGGATGCTCCCGCGCCTGACGCCCGTGCCGGGGCTGCAGACCGCGGCGACGTACCTGCCGGCGTCCCGCCTGGCCGCGGTCGGCGGCGACTGGTTCGACGTCATCGCCCTGCCCGACGGCAGCACGGGGCTGATGATCGGCGACGTCGTGGGCCACGACATGCACGCCGCCGCGTCGATGGGGCAGCTCCGGTCCGTGCTGCGCACGCTGGCCTGGGAGGGCCGTGAGCCGGTCGACGTCGTCGACCGCCTGGACGACCTCGTGCGGGCCCTGGACATCGGCGACCTGGCCACGCTCGTCGTCGCGCGCCTCACCGGCGAGCCCGGGACCGTGCGCCGCCTGGCGTACGCCCGCGCCGGCCACCTGCCGCCGCTGCTGCGGCTGCCCGACGGGCGGCTGCAGGTGCTCGACGGGGCCCTGCGCACCCCCGTGGGGATCCGACCGATCGACGCCCTGACCGAGCGCGTCGTCGACGTGCCGCCCGGTGCGCTGCTCGTGCTCTACACCGACGGCCTCGTCGAGCGGTACGACCGCTCGCAGCGCGACGGGCTGCACCTCCTGCAGGACGTGGTCGCCGGGCTCCCGGCCGGCGTCGACGCCGAGGAGGCCCGCCGCCTCGTCCTGGCCGCGATGGTCGGCGAGGCCCACGACGACGACCTCTGCCTCCTGGTGGTCCGCGCCTGACCCGTGCTCGTGGCCGCGGGCGTTCTCATCCTTCGCCGTGACGGCGGTTGATGTACGAGGCCATGTGCGGGACGGTGAACGCCAGCTCCGCACGGGCCGACGCGTAGATGAGGCCCTTGGAGATCAGGTCACGGCGCGCGACGGAGAGATCGGACGGCTTGCGCTTGCGCAGTCGCTCGACCAGGTCGGTCAGGAGGCTCGGTGTGTCGTGGTCGGCGGCCATGGCACGCATGAACCGCTGCTCGGCGCGCGTCGCCCGCTCCCACCGCGCTCGGAAGAACCCGGCGTCGAGAGCGTCGATGCCCGCTGACGCCGCGAGTCGTGCGTCGTCGTCCGTGATGAGGTCGGGGCCAGGGGCGAGCTGCCAGGCCTGGAAGCCCAGCTCCTGGATGAAGTAGGGGTAGCCGCCCGACGCGTCGACCAGGAGCTTGAGGGCCTCCGGGGTGAAGGAGGCGCCGGCGGTCCGGGCGGGCCCGGCGAACGCCTCGGTGGCGTCGTCCGCGCCCAGGCGGTCGATGCTGCGGTACTCGAACTGCCGCTCGGCATACGAGCGTGCTTCGGAGAGGACGGCAGGGACGCTGGGAAGGCCCGCGCCGAAGACCGAGAACGGCCAGCCCCGCTGCGCCGCCTGGTGCTGCACAGCCAGCAGCGCCGTCAGCGTCGATGCCTCGAGGTCCTGGATCTCGTCGACGAAGACCGCGAGCCCGATGCCCGCGTCGCGCAGTGCCGGCGTGAGGTCCTCCACGAGCTCGACCAGATCGAGCTCGAGCACGCCTGTGTCGGCCCGACCCCGAGCCGGCTGCAGGTTGGCGCCGAGCGTGACCCCCGCTCCCACCGAGAGGCTGAACGAGGTGAGGGTCGACAACGCCGACGCGAGGGTGTCCGACAGGCGCTCCGAGCGGCTGGCCAGGCGCCTTGCACCGGCCAGCAGCCCTCGTTCCAGCTGCTGCCGGGCGAGTGCCCGAGCATCGGGGTCCCGTTGCGCCTCGACAGCCACCGTCAGCCACCCACGACGGTCGAGCTCGTGCTGGAGCGCGCGCAGCAGGACGGTCTTCCCGACCCCGCGGAGCCCATGGAGCATCAGGCTGCGACCAGTGAGCCCGTTCCGGGTCCGCACGGCGAGCACACGCGCGGACTCGATCTCGCTCCCCCGTCCCACCAGGGCGACGGGGGTCGCCCCGGCACCAGGGGTGTAGGGGTTCGTCTCGGCGTCGATGATGACGTCCTCTCACATCAAATCATGAATTTCTTAGATCAATTCATACACTGTGAGACCTGCGGGGGCCAGCACGAGGGTCGTCAGGTCAGTGCGCCACGTGCTGCGGTGCGGACGTGGTCGGCGACGGCGTCGAGGGCCGCGGTGCGCAGCGACCACTGCTGCCAGTGCAGGGGCACGTCGATCCAGTCGTCGCCCGCGATCGGGACCAGGCGGCCCGCCGCCTCGTCGGCGCCGGACTGCTGGGCGGGGAGCATGCCCCAGCCCCAGCCGAGCCGCACGGCCGTCGCGAAGTCCGCGGACGCGGGCACCAGGTGCCGCAGAGGGGCGGCCGGGTCGACGCCCTGGGCGCGCAGCCAGCGGTCCTGCAGGCGGTCGTCGGCGTCGAACACCACGACGGGCGCGGCGGCCAGCGAGGCCGCGTCGACGCCCGCCGCGAACCACCGGGCCACGAACGCGGGCGTGGCCAGCGGCCGGTAGCGCATCGTGCCCAGGGGCTCGGCGGTGCACCCCTGCACGGCGCGCGCCTGCGTCGTCACCGCCGCCATCGCCCGGCCGTCCCGCAGCAGCTCGGCCGTGACGTCCTGGTCCTCGCGCACGATCTCGATCGCGACGTCCGCGGCCAGCGGTGCCAGGGCGGGCAGCACCCAGGTGGTGAGGGAGTCGCCGTTGACCGCGAGGGTGACGCGCGGGGTGCGGGCGGCGACCAGGTGCCGGGTCGCGTCGGCCGTGAGCGCGTCGACCTGCCGGGCCAGGCGCACGAAGGGCTCGCCGGCCGGCGTCGGGCGCACGGGCCGGTCACGGTGCAGCAGCACGGCGCCGGTCTGCTGCTCCAGGGCCTTGATCCGCTGGCTCACCGCCGACGGGGTGACGTGCAGCGCGCGGGCGGCGGCATCGAACGTGCCGAGCTCGACCGCGGCGGCGAGCGCGCGGAGCTGGCCGAGGTCCCAGTCCATGAAGCCACGCTAACGGCACGTCAGGAACTTTCGCTGGCCTGCACCCGTGGCGGCACCTAGCGTCGTCGCCATGGGAACGGGGTGGACGTCCGCGCTGGCCGGGCTCGTGTTCGGGCTCGGTCTGATCGTGGCGATCGGCGCGCAGAACGCGCACGTGCTGCGGCAGGGGCTGCGGCGCGAGCACGTCGCCGTCGTCGTGGCTGTGTGCGCGCTGTCCGACGTCGTGCTCATCGCCGTCGGCACCGCCGGGGTCGGGGCACTCGTCGCCGCCAGCCCCGTCGTCACCGCCGTCGCCACGCTGCTCGGCGCCGCCGTCCTGCTGGTCTACGGCGCACTCGCGGCGCGGCGTGCGCTGCACCCCGGTGCGCTGGTCGCCGACGACGACCGGCCGGCGGGCGCCACCGCCCCCGTCGTGCCCGTCCTGCTGGTGACGCTCGCGCTGACGTGGCTCAACCCGCACGTGTACCTCGACACCGTCGTCCTGCTCGGGGCGGTCTCCGCCGGGCACGGGGACGCCCGCTGGTGGTTCGCCGCCGGGGCCGCCGTGGGCAGCGTCGCGTGGTTCAGCGCCCTCGGCTTCGGTGCGGCCCTGCTGCGCCCGGTGTTCGCGCGCCCCGGGGCGTGGCGCGTGCTCGACGCCGGTGTCGCCGTGGTCATGGTCGCGATCGCCGCCGGCCTCGTCGTCGACCTCGTCGCCGGTGCGCACTGAGCCCGGTCCGCCGGACGTGTGAACGGGACGGACGGGACATAGCGGTCCGGGCTACTCTCGACGTCGGCCGTTCACGGCCCCTCCAGCAGCCGACGGACGAGGACCCATGGGATTCTTCAACAAGCCGACCGCCACCCCCGGCAGCGCCCTGCCGCCCCTGAGCGCCGAGCGGATCACCGCCTGCCTCGACGCGCGCGAGATGCGGTACGGCATCGACGACGACGGTGACGTCGGCGGGTACTGGGACGGTCACCTCTTCTACTTCTTCCGGATCGGCCAGGACCAGGAGTACCTCCAGGTCCGCGGGCGCTGGAACCGCCAGGTCGGCCTCGACGAGCTCGCCACCGTCAGCGCCAAGGTCAACGACTGGAACGCCGACCGCCTGTGGCCCAAGGTCTACGTGCGCGTCGAGGACGACCGCCTGGGCGTCTACGCCGAGCACACGGTCGACTACGAGCACGGCCTGACCGACGAGCAGCTCGACGTGCACCTCGCGTGCGGGATCAGCACCGCGCTCTCGTTCTTCGAGGCCCTCGACGAGGCGTACCCGGAGCAGGCCGCCGCCGCGAAGGCCGCCGAGGCCGAGCAGGAGTGAGCACCGCCCCCGCAGCGGGGGGTGACGAGCTCGGGCAGGCGTTCCAGGTCGACCTGCGCGGCGTCGTCGACCTGCTCGCCCGCCACCTGTACTCCGGGCCGCGCGTGTACGTGCGCGAGCTCCTCCAGAACGCCGTCGACGCGGTCACGGCGCGCCGGGCCCACGAGCCCGGCGCGCCGGGCCGGGTCCGGCTGCGCCCGCTCGACGGGGGTGGCCTCGAGGTCACCGACACCGGCGTCGGCCTGACGCCCGACGACGCGCGCGAGCTGCTCGCCACCGTGGGGCGCAGCTCCAAGCGGGACCTCGACCTCGGGGTCGGGCGCACCGAGTTCCTCGGGCAGTTCGGCATCGGCCTGCTGTCCGCGTTCATGGTCGCCGAGCGCATCGAGCTCGAGTCGCGCTCGGCCACCGACCCCGACGCCCCGGGCGTGCGGTGGGTCGGGCACCCCGACGGCACGTACGACCTCACCGTGCTGCCGCGCGACCCGTCCGACCCGGTCGGCTCGACCGTGCGGCTGCACCCGCGCCGCGACATGGAGCACTGGACGGCCGCCGAGACGGTCGCGGCGCTCGCCACGGAGTACGGCGCGCTGCTGCCGCTCGACGTGGCCGTCGAGGTGCCGCTCGGCAACGGCGAGACGGCCTGGCGCCGCGTCACCGAGCACGAGCTGCCGTGGCGTGCGACCTACGCGGACGACGCGGCGCGCTCGGCCGCGCTCGTGCGGTACGCGGAGCGGACCCTGGGCTTCACGCCGCTCGCGCACCTCGACCTCGACGTGCCGCTCACCGGCCTGACGGGTGTCGCGTACGTGCTGCCCGCCGCGGTGCCGCCCGGCGGCGGCAGCACCCACCGCGTGCACCTCAAGCGCATGCTGCTGGGCGAGCGCGTCGACACGCTGCTGCCCGGCTGGGCGTTCTACGTGCGCTGCGTCGTCGACGCCGACGGCCTGCGCCCCACGGCCTCGCGCGAGGCGCTGTACGACGACGAGGCGCTGCTGGTCACGCGCGACGCGCTGGCCGCGCAGGTGCGCGCCTGGACCCTGGCGACGCTGCAGGCTGGCGGCCGGCTGGCCCAGGAGTTCGTCCGCACGCACCACCTGGCGCTGCGCTCGCTCGCGCTCGTCGACGACGAGGTCCTCGACATCGCCGCGCAGGTGCTGCCGTTCGAGACGACGGACGGCACGCGCACCCTCGCCGAGGTCCGCGACGCGGTCGGCACGGTCGTGCACACCACCAGCGTCGAGGAGTTCCGCCGGGTCGCGCCCGTGGCCCGCGCGCAGGGCCTGCTCGTGGTCAACGCCGGGTACGTCTACGACGGCGACCTGCTGGCCCGACTCACCGGGCGGCGCGGCTGGGACGTGCGCGCGCTGCGCACGCAGGACGTCGCCCAGGTGCTCGGCACGCTCGAGCCCGAGCGGGAGCTCGAGCTCATCGACGTCGTCCCCGCCGCCACCGCAGCCGTGCGCGACCTCGACTGCGAGGTCGTCGTGCGGCGCTTCGAGCCCGACGACCTGCCCGCGGTGATGCTCGACGACCGCGAGGACCAGCACCGGCGCGAGGTCGAGCGGACCGTGCAGGAGGCCGACGACCTGTGGGGCGGCGTCCTCGCCGGGTTCTCCGGCACCCCCGCGGCCGCCCGCCGCCTCGTGCTCAACGACGCCAACCCCACCGTGCGCCACCTGCTGGCCGGCGCGCACCGCCCCGAGGTGTTCGCCGCGGGGCTGCGGTCGATGTACGTCACCGCGCTGCTGCTGGCCGGCGAGCCGCTGCGCGCGCGGGACGCCCAGACCATGACCACGTCGATGTCGGTCCTGCTGCAGGCGGGGCTCGGCGCGACGGACCCGGACGAGGAGGACGCGCGGTGAGCCGCACGCTGGACGAGGTCAACCGCGAGATCGCCCGGATCCGCTCGCTGCCCTACGGGGTCGCGCGCACGCAGGCCGCGGAGCTGCAGGCACGCCTGGTCGAGGCCGAGGGCCCGGACCAGGCGCGCGCGTACGCGCTGTCGGTGCTCGTGGAGTCGATGGTGTGGGCCGGCGAGGTCGACCGCGCCTACCTGCCGTTCACGCAGCTCGTGCGCTGGTGGGACGAGCACCCGGAGCACTTCGACGAGGTCGACAAGCACGCGATGTTCTGGTCGTTCAAGTGGATGGTCGGCCACCTCGGCGACTTCCCGAGCGTGCCCGCCACGCAGATCGGGGCCACGCTCGACGACATGGAGCGCCGGTACGCGCTCGCCGGGCTCGGTCGCGACGCCGTCGCCTACTCGCGGTTCGCGTGGGCCGCCCGGCGCGGCGCGCCCGACGTCGAGGACCTGTACGCCACCTGGGTGGCGACGCCGCGCGACGAGTACTCCCAGTGCGAGGTCTGCGACCCGGGCGACCGGGCGTCCTACCTGTTCGAGACCGGCCGCACGGCCGAGGGCGTCCGGCTCGTCGAGGAGACCCTCGACCGTGGCCTGACGTGCGCGACCGAGCCCGCGGACATGCTCGCCGGCCTCGCGCTGGCGTACCTGGACCTGGGCCGGCCGGCCGACGCGGTGCGGACCCACCGCCGTGCCGTCGCCGCCCTCGCCGAGACGAGCAGCGACATGGCCGCGGCGCGCGGCGAGCGCATCGAGCTGCTGGGGCGCGCGGGCCACCCCGCACGCGTCGTCCGCGCCGTCGAGCAGGACCAGCGCCTCCTGACCGGTGCCGACACCCCGCGGGCGCGCCTGGACCTGCTGCTCGGCGTCGTCGCCGGGACCGCGGCCCTGCTGCCCGCCCACGCGGACGTCGCCGTGCGTCTGGCGGACGTCCCGGCCGCGACCCTCGGCGAGCTGCACGCGTGGGCCGCGGCGCAGGCCCGGACCCTGGCGGAGGCGTTCGACGCCCGCAACGGCAGCACCCGCATGGCCGGCAAGCTCGCCGACGCGCTCGCGACGCAGGGCGAGCCCGAGCCGCTCGACCTCGACGTCGTGCGTCTTCCCGCCGCACCGGTCGAGGTCGGTCCAGGTGCGACCGCCGTGGCGGAGCCCGACGGTCCCGCTGCGGCACCCGTCCCGACCGGGGGCGCCCCCACGGACGAGCCGGCCCTGGCGCGTGCCGAGCGGCTGCTGGCCGCGGGCGACACGGAGGGCGCCGCCCAGGCGTACGTCGAGGCCGCCGGGCAGGCCGAGGCCGCCGGACTGCTGGTCGACGCCGGCTACGCGCTCGCCGAGGCGGCCGCGTGCGCGCAGGTCCTCGGCGACGAGGACACCTCCGCGCGCCTGTTCGAGCGGGGTGCGGCCCGGCTGCGGGCCGGCGGCGCGGACCCTGTCGACCTGGTCCCCGTGCTGGTGGCGTGGGCGCCGGCGGCGGGCACCACCGGTGAGGTGGACCCGTTCCTCGCGGCCGTCGACGCGACGCGCGCGACCCTCGTCGAGGAGCCCGAGGCCGACGCGGCGCCGGAGCAGGCCGCCCTGGCGGAGCGTCGCAAGGGCGACCGGCGCCGCGCGCTGGCCGACGTGGACGACGCCGCCGCCCGCGTGCTCGCCACGACCGGCGGCGACGAGCGGCTGCAGGACGCGGTGGTGCGCGCCGGCCGGGCCGCGGAGGCGTACGCCGGGGTCGGTGCCGTGGCGGACGCCGCGCACGCGTTCTGGCTGGCCGGGCGCCTGCTCGACTCCCTGGACCGCACCGAGGACGCGGCCTGGCACCTGGAGTCGGCGGTCGAGGGCTTCGGTGTCGCCCGTGCCCGCGAGCCCCGCACCCAGGCGGCCGACGACCTCGTCGCGCTCCTGCGCCGCACGGGCCATGACGACCGCGCCGAGGAGATCCTCCGCTCCCTGACCCGCTGACGGGCACGCCGGGCGGAGCCGGGCCGGAGGGCTCAGCCGAGCCCGGCGAGCAGGAGGACCAGGCCCGCGAGGAGCGTGAGGGTCAGCACCGCGGCGAGCACGACGGGTGCGCGGCCGTGCGGGCGCCGGTGGCGCAGGGCGATGGCCAGGGGTCCGATCGGTTGCACGGCTGCTCCTCGGGTGCGGGTGGTCCAGGCGGTGCGCCACGCGGCGGTGGCGACGGAGAGCGGGCTGACCTCGACCTCGGCGGCGCCGTCGACGTCCGCGAGCCACTCCTCGCGCCGTCGGGCGCGTTCGGCGGCCGGCGCGAGCGCGGCGGCGGCCCGGACGAGCGCCCGGGCGAGGCCGCTCATGCCGTCCCCTCCGCGGGTGCGGCGGCCGCGCCCGCGCGGGCGGTGCGCCCGGCGGCGACGGTGCGGGACGTGACGATCTCGAGGGCGGCGGCGGCGCCGTCCGGCGTGAAGCGGTAGAGCCGCCGCCGGGGGCCGGGCCGCGCGTCGTCCTGCTCCCAGTCCGAGGTGAGCCACCCGGCGCGCTCGAGCCGTTCCAGCACGGGGTAGACCGTCCCCGCGGGGCGCTGCGACAGCTTGACGACGCGCAGGCCCCAGACGTCGGGGCCCTCGGCCCGCAGCGCCCGGAGCACGTCGACGGTGGCGGGGGTGACTCTCGTGAGCTGCTCCACCCCTCAAATCTATCTATATAGAGATGGAGTCGCCAGAGGGCGCCCGTCCCGGGTCGACCGGCTCTCCGGGCCATCAGGGCCCCGGGCGCGCCTGGGCGGGTGGTGTGGAGGTCCTGTGGTGTCCGGTGTCCGTTACGTCCCTTCTGCGAAGATCCGGGCTTCGTGACGTGCGCCGCCCGCGGAGCGGGTCAGGACCAGCACCGAAGGAGACGACCGTGTCGTTGCAGCACCCCTCACCGCCCCCCGCCCGGCGGTCCGCCGGCCGCCTGACCGCCGCGGTCGCCGTGCTCGCCGTGGCCCTCGCCGGTGCCTTCGGCCTCGCCACCGCCGCCCCCGGCACCGCCGCGGAGCCCGGCGACGGCGAGGGCGACGTCATCCTCACCATGTTCCAGTGGACGTGGGACGCCGTCGCCGACGAGTGCGCGACGGTCGGGGAGGCCGGCTTCGGCTACGTGCAGGTCTCGCCCCCGCAGGAGAACCTGCGCGGGTCGGCGTGGTGGACGTCGTACCAGGTGGTCAGCTACCAGGTGGAGTCGAAGCTCGGCACGCGGGCCGAGTTCGCGGCGATGGTCGAGCAGTGCCGCGCGGCCGGCGTCGGCGTGATCGCCGACGCCGTCATCAACCACACCACGGGTGCCGACATGGGCTCCGGCACGGGCGTCGCGGGCTCGGCCTACGGCATCGACAGCGCCCCGGCGGTCCCGTACGGCGCCGGCGACTTCAACGCCTGCCGCACGAACGTCGCGGACTACCAGGACGCGGCCGAGGTCCAGGGGTGCCGCCTGGTCGGGCTGCAGGACCTGCGCACCGGCTCCGAGCACGTGCGCGACGCGATCGCCGCGTACCTCGACGACCTGGTGGACCTGGGTGTGGCCGGGTTCCGCATCGACGCGGCCAAGCACATCCCCGCCGCGGACCTCGCGGCGATCAAGGGACGCATGGAGCACCCAGACGTCTACTGGGTGCAGGAGGTCGTCGGCTCGTCCCCGGGCATCGCGATGTCCGACTACGCCGGCACGGGGGACGTGCACGAGTTCTCCTACGCGACCCGCCTGCGGTCGGCGTTCGAGGGCAGCCTCACCAGCCTGCGGACGATCGGCCAGGGGCTGCTGCCGTCCGCGCAGGCCGGCGTCTTCGTCGACAACCACGACACCGAGCGCAACGGCGAGACGCTGAACTACACCGATGGTGACGCGTACCTGCTGGCCAACGTCTTCATGCTCGCCCACCCGTACGGCGCCCCGGCGGTGTACACCGGCTACACGTTCACCGACAAGGACGCCGGCGCCCCCGGCGCGACCTCCACGTCGGTGCCCGACGCGAGCTGCGACGACGCCGCGTGGACGTGCACGCACCGGATCCCCGAGATCGCGGGCATCGTCGGCTTCCACGACGCGGTCGCGGGCACCGCGCTGACCGACTGGTACGACGACGGCGTGGACCTCGTCGCGTTCGGCCGCGAGGACCGCGGGCACGTCGTCATCAACGACCGCGACGGCTCCCAGGTCCGCACGTTCACCACGGCGCTGCCCGACGGCACGTACTGCGACGTCGTCGCGTCGGCCACGTGCTCGCGCACCGTCACGGTCGCCGGCGGCCGGTTCACCACCGTGGTCCCGGCGCACGGCGCGGTGGCACTGCACGTCGACGCCCGCACGGGCGCCTCCCCGATGCCGACGCCGTCCGCGACCGCCGCCACGGGCCTGGGCTTCGCCGCCGACGTGACGACGGTCTGGGGCCAGAACGTCTTCGTGGTGGGCGACGTGCCCGAGCTCGGGGCGTGGGAGCCGACGGAGGGTGTCGCGCTCTCGTCGGCGACGTACCCGGTCTGGCGGGGGAGCGTCGTCCTCGCGCCCGGGACCCGCGTCGAGTACAAGTACGTGCACCTCGACGAGACGGGGAAGGTGACCTGGGAGACGGGCGCGAACCGCGTCGTGACGGTTCCGGCGTCCGGCGTCCTCACCCTGACGGACACCTGGCGCGACTGAACGTGGCGGGGCGCGGCGGTCCTGCCGCTGCGCCCCGCCACCGTGGCCGAGGTGCCCCCGGCCGACGCTCGTCAGCGCGCGACGGCGAACCCGCCCGTCCACGGCAGCTTCTCGCCCACGGCGAGGGTGAGCTGCAGGAAGCCGATCGCCTCGAGCTCGTGGGCGCGGGAGAGCGCACCCGCGTCGACGGCCCCGACGCCGGCGGCCGTGACGGCCGCGACGAGGGTCTCCTTGGCGGCCGCGTCGTCGCCGGCGACGAGCACGGTCGTGGGTGCGTCGCCGACCTGCTTGCTCGCGAGCGTCGCGGCGAAGTTCGTGTTGAACGCCTTGAGCACCGAGCTGCTGGGGAGCTTGGCCTGGATCTGGGCGGCCGCCGAGCTGCCCGCGGGCACGACCAGCGAGTCGAACGTGCTGAAGTCGAGCGGGTTCGTGATGTCGACGACGACCTTGCCCGCCAGCTGGTCGCCGTACGCCGCGAGCACGGAGTCGACGGCCGGGTAGGGGATCGCGAGGACGACGACGTCGCCCGTCAGGGGTGCGCTGCCCACCTGGTCGTGGCTGACGTGCGTGACGTCGCTGCCGCCCGCGGCGAGGAGCCCGCCGATGGCGCTGCCCATGCTGCCTGTCCCGATGATCGTGAAGCTCGTCATGGCCAACCTCCAGATAGATGCCGAGGAATGCTTGTAGCCACAACCATACAACTTCTAGTTGAAGATGCAACTACCCCTGTAGGCTGCGGCCATGGACGGACTGGGTCGCGCCGAGCAGGCGGCCGTGGAACGGGTCAACGCGCTGCTGGAGCTCCTCCCACCGGCGCTCGACCGGCACCTCGCGCCTACGGGTCTGACCCTCTTCGAGATCACGCTCCTCGGCCGGCTCCACGCGAGCGCGCAGCGGCGGCTGCGGCTGACCGTGCTGGCTGCGCGCACCAGCGCCACGCTGCCGCGGCTGTCCCGGGTGGTCACCCGGCTGGAGCGCCGAGGCCTGGTCGTGCGTCGACCCTGCGAGGAGGACGCCCGAGCCACGAACGCGCTGCTGACGGACGCGGGCGCGGCGGCCTACGAGCGCGCACAGCTCACCTATCACGCGGTCGTCCGCGACCTGATCCTCGGGGGGCTCTCCGCCCAGGACGTCGAGCGGCTCGGGATGCTCGCCCACACCCTCGTCTCGAGGCTGGAACCCCAGGAACCCGCGCGTGCGCAGGGTGGCGCCGCACGGCAGCCCTGGGAGCCGGCCTCGGGCGGTGCGGGATCCTCCTCCCGCACCGCCCGAGGGGTCACGGGGCCGGGGTGAGCGCTGCGACGACCTCGGCGGTGGTTGCGACGGTGACGATGTTGGTCAGGGCGAAGCCGAGCGCAGCCTCCTGCCACTGCGCGTTGATCGACGACGTCGCGTCGGACACCACGACCACCTCGTACCCGAGGTCGGCCGCGTCGCGTGCGCTGTGCTCGACCGCCATGTTCGTCCACACGCCGGTGACGACCACGGTGGTCACGCCGAGGTTGCGCAGGATCGTGTCGAGGGACGTGCCGTGGAAGGCCGACATCCGGATGCGGTCGAGCACGATCTCGTCACCCACGGGCTCGGCACCCGTGATCGGGTCGGCGCCCCAGGTGCCCAGCAGCAGGGACTCCGGGCCGAGCATGCGGAAGATCGGTGCGTTCGTCCCGCCGGTCGGTCGGCCCGGGTAGACGACGATCCGGTTGTGGACCACGGGTGCGGACGCCGCGCGGGCGGCCGCGAGGATCGCGCCCACGTGCGCCACGACGTCCTGCTCGGCGGCGTGGTCGGCCGCACCCGTCGCGGCGAACGCGCCGTCGGGGTGGAGGTTGTCGTTCTGCATGTCGATCACGAGGACCGCGGTGGTGGTGGGGTCGAGCGTCAGGTCGGTCATGGGGTGTCCTTCTCCTCGGGGTGGAGACGTGCGTGCGGGCCGGCGGCGGTCAGTCCAGGCCCTTCTCGGCCAGCCAGTCGGCGGCGATGGTGGCGGCGGGGAGCTGCTCGTCGACGCTGCGGGCGTTGAGCGCGACGAGGTCGGCGGCCGACATGGCTGCGCTGACCTCGTCGATGACTGCCGCCGCGTCGTCGTCCACCCGGTCGCTGACGAGCGGGACCACGTGCGAGGCGAGGAACAGCCCGGCCGTGTCCTCCAGGGTGACCAGGTCGTTCTCGGCGATCGACGGGTCGGCGGTGTAGATGATCGCGAGCTGGACGGTGCCGTCCTGGAGCGCCTTGACGGTCAGCGGGCCGCCGCCGTCCTCGATCGGCGTGAACGCGACGTCGACGCCGTAGGCCTTCTTCAGGCCGTCCGGGCCGTTCGGCCGGTCGAGACCCTCGGAGTTGCCGCCCAGGGTCAGCGGCACGGTGACGTCGGCCAGGTCGGCGACGGTGGTCAGGTCCCACTCCTCGGCGAACGCGCGGGTGACGGTGTAGGAGTCCTGGTCGGTCGCGGGCGACTGGTCGAGCACGCGCAGCCCGTCCGGCGTCGCCTCCTGGAGCGCGGCGTACACGTCGTCGGCCAGGCGCGCCTCGGTCTCGGGCTGCCAGTACTGCAGCACGGGGCCGGTGTACTCCGGGAACACGTCGATCTCGCCGGCCTCGATCTCGGGCAGGTACGCCTCCCGCTGCCCGATCCGGAGCTCCCGGTCGACGGTGCGCCCCGACGCCTCCAGGGCCTGGGCGTAGACCTCGGCGAGGATCTCGTTCGAGTAGTAGTCCTGCGAGCCGACCACGAGCACGTCGTCGGAGCCGGTGGCGTCGCCCGTCGTGCTCAGCGGGTCCGTGGTGGCGCAGGCGACCAGGGCGAGCGCCGTCCCGGTGAGCACGGCCGTGCGTGCGAGGTGTCGTGCGGGATGCATCAGGGTTCCTCTCGTGGGGTGGCCGGGCGCTGCGCGCGCCGGCGGCCGGGGGAGCGGCGACGTGAGGTCGCCGCGCGGTGGATGCCTGCGACGAGGCCGTCGACGGCAAGGGCGAGGACGATCACCACGAGGGCGCCGGCCAGCATCTGGGGGTAGTCGCGGGACTTCAGCCCGCCCATCACGTAGCGGCCGAGCCCGACGTCCGCCACGTAGGCCACCAGGGTCGCGGTCGCGATGACCTGGAGCGTCGCGGCACGCACCGCGCCGACGACCACGGGCGCGGCGAGCGGCAGCTCGACGCGCACGACGACCTGCCCCTCGGTGAACCCGCTCGCCCGGGCGGCGTCGACCGCGACGGGGTCGACGCCGCGCACGCCCGCCGCCGTGCCGGCGAGCAGCGACGGGACGGCAAGGACGACGAGCGCGACGAGGGGTGCGCCCACGCCGATCCCGAGGGCCAGGGCCAGCAGCGTCAGCAGACCCAGCGTCGGCACGGCACGCGCCGCGCCCGCGAGGGCGACCACCACCAGCCGGCCGCGCCGGGTGTGCCCGACGGCGACGCCGACAGGCAGGGCGACGGCCGCCGCGACGAGCATCGCCACCGCCGTCACGAGCAGGTGCTCGCCCGCACGGACGGGCACGGAGCCGTCGCCGACCCACCGGGCGGGGTCGGCGAGCCACGTGAGCGCGTCGAGGAGCAGCATCACCCGGCACCGCCGTCGCGGGCCCTGGACCGGTGCGGTGCCGGACGGTCCCACCGGGTCAGCGCACGACCGACGAGCGCGCACGTGCCGTCGAGCGCCAGGCCGAGCGCGACGGTGGCGAGGATGCCGGTGACGATCTCCGCGGGGATCCCGCGCTGGAACCCGTCGGTGAACAGCGTCCCGAGCGACGGCACCCCGACGAGGGCGCCGATCGTCACGAGGCCGACCGTGCTCACGCACAGCACGCGGGCCCCGGCGACGAGCGCGGGCGTGGCCAGCGGCAGGTCGACGTGCCACCACAGCGACCACCGGGAGTGGCCCACGGCCTCGGCCGCCTGCCGCACACCCGGGTCGACCGCGGTGAAGCCGTCGGCGGCGGAGCGGACCATGAGCGCGACGCCGTAGCAGGTCAGGGCGGCGACGACGGTCGCGGACGAGCGCAGCGGCGTGCCCAGCACGACGGGTATCACGACGAGCAGGGGCAGCGCCGGGATCGCGTAGAGGACCGACATGGTCGACGTGACGGCGGCGCCGAGGCGTGGCCGACGGGCGGCGAGGTAGCCGAGCGGGACGGCGAGGACGACGCTGGCGACGACGGCCAGGGCGGACAGCGCGAGGTGCGCGCGGCCGAGGTCGAGGACCTGGGGCCACGCGTGGGTCAGCCACGTCACGTCGCGAGCACTCCCGCCGGGTGCCCGGCCCCGTCGACGAGGACCGTGACGCCGTCGACCACGGCGGTGCGCAGCGCGCGCCGGTCGTCGTCCAGGCCGACGAACCGGCGGACGAACCCGTCGGCCGGGTGCGCCATGATCTGCGTCGGCGACCCGGCCTGCGCGACCTGCGCGCGCTCGCGCAGGATGACGACGTCGTCGGCCAGGGCGAACGCCTCGTCGACGTCGTGCGTCACCAGCAGCACGGTCTTGCCCAGGTCGCGCTGGAGGCGACGCAGCTCGCCCTGGAGCTCCCGGCGCACGATGGGGTCGACCGCGCCGAACGGCTCGTCCATCAGCAGGATGTCGGGGTCTGCCGCGAGTGCCCGTGCCACGCCGACGCGCTGCTGCTGGCCGCCCGACAGCTCCCCGGGGTACGCGTCCGCACGGGCGGGGTCGATGCCGACGAGGTCGAGCACCTCGCGGGCGCGGCGCGCGACGCGGGCGCGGTCGGGGCGCCGCTCGAGGAGCGGCACCGTCATGACGTTCTCCAGCACGGTCCGGTGGGGGAGCAGCCCGCCGGCCTGCAGCACGTACCCGACGGACCGTCGGAGCCGGACCTTGTCGACCGTGGCGACGTCGACGCCGTCGATCCGCACGCTGCCGGCCGTCGGGTCGACCATGCGGTTGACCATCCGCAGCAGCGTCGTCTTGCCCGAGCCGGACGAGCCGACGAGGGCCACGGTGGTGCGCGACGGCACGGTGAGGCTGAAGCGTTCGACCGCGACGGTGCCGTCCGGGTAGGTCATCGAGACGTCGTCGAGCTCGATCACAGGAGCACCACGCCCTTGCCCCCGACGACGCCGGCCTCCATGTCGCGGTGGGCGTCGGCGATCTGGTCGAGGCGGTACACGCGTCCGAGCGGCACGCGGGCGCGCCCGGCGGCGACGGCGTCGAGGAACTCCTGCAGCACCGCGGCGGGCAGGTCGGCGGCCTCGCCGGAGTACGCCGTGAGGCGCACACCGTTGGGCAGCCAGTCCATCGGGTAGAACTCCGGGACGGTCCACCGGTCGGAGAGCATGCCCGTGAAGCAGACCGTCCCCCCGGGGCGGACCGCGCGGAGCGTGTCGTGGAGGGTGTCGACCCCGACCAGCTCGACCGCACCGTCGGCGCCGCCCGGGACGAGCTCGCGCACCTGCGCCGCCAGATGGCCGTCGTCGACGAGGACGTGGTCGGCGCCGACCTGCTCCAGGAGCCCTCGACGGGCGTGCGAGCGGGTCGTCGCGAGGACGGTGAGGCCCTGCAGCCGCCCGAGGACGATCAACGCCATGCCGACCGAGGACGTCCCGCCCCGGACGAGCAGGGTCTGCCCGGGCTCGGGTCGCACGCCGACCGCGAGCGAGCCGTGGGCGGTCTGCAGCATCTCGGGGACCGCGCCGAGGACCTCCCACGGGAGGTCGCTGACGAAGGGGATGACCTGCGTGGCCGGCACCACCACGCGCTCGGCGTAGCCGCCGTCGCGCGTGCGGCCCATCCCGCCCATCATCGTGACGACCTGGGAGCCGACGAGCTGCTCGTTCCCGGGGGCCTCCTCGACGACGCCGGTGGCCTCGATGCCGGGCACGCGCGGGAACGAGCCCGTCGAGGCCTGCCCGCGGCGGAAGTGCAGCTCGGACCGGTTCAGCCCGCTCGCGCGCACGGCGACGAGCACCTCGCCCGGTCCGGGACGCGGTGCGGGGACCTCGCGGACGGTCAGCACCTCCGGCCCGCCGGGGGCGACGACGACGGCGGCGCGCATCGTCGCGCGCGTCATCGGGCGGTCCGGGTCGGCGTCACGTCACCCGACGGGACGAGGGGGTGGGCGTCCCACGCAGCGGTGTCCATGGCCACCCTCAACCGCATGCATCAGAAGTATATTCCGCGGCATCCATCTGCGCCCGGAAGGTGGCCGGGCGGGGCGTCAGGCGGGCGTGCCGTCCAGCCGCGAGAGCAGGCGGGACAGCAGGGCGCCCGCCGCGTCGAGGCCGGGCTCGCCCGCCAGGTGCGCGGCCAGCATCGCCTCGAGCGCGGCGAGCCCTGCGCTGCGGGCCTGCGCACCGGTGCGCGTGAGCCCGACGAGCGACGAGCGGCGGTCGTGGGGGTGGGGGGTGCGGACCACGTGGCCGTCGCGCTCCAGCCGGTCGACGACCTTGCTCGCGGCCCCCACGGTGATGCCGAGGTCCTGGCGGATCTCCTGCACGCGGCACGAGCCTGCGTGCCGTCCGACGACGTCGAGCGTCATGAGCGTGGGGAGCGGGACGAGGCCCTCCGTGCGCAGCTGGGCGTCGAGCTGGTTCCACAGGCGCGTCTCGTACCGCACGAGGGTGGCGAACAGCTGCAGGTCGGAGGTGGCCATGCGGGGACCGTAGCCGCACCGCACCGCGCGTCGACGGCGTGCGGGGTCACGGCTGCGCGTGTCCGCCGTCACACCACCCCCTCGACGCGGCGCGCGCGGGTTGGTACGTTGCGTGCAAGCGCGCTGAGAACTTGCAGAGAAGCCTTGCAGTCCCGACGTGGGGACCGCGCCGACGGGCGCACGCGGGGCTCTGCGACCAGCCACCGAGAGGGAGCCGACGATGACGTCGCACCACGCACCACCGCGCCCCGGGGCGCTCACCGCACCCCGCGGCACCCGCCGCAGCACCCCCGTGATCGCCGCGCTCGCCGCGCTGGCCACGGTCCTGGCCGGGCTCGTCGGCGTCGTGAACGCCGACCGCAGCCGGGCGTCGGCCCCCGTCAAGGGTGACGGGGACGTCGTCCTCAACATGTTCCAGTGGACGTGGGACGCCGTGGCCGCCGAGTGCGCGACCATCGGCGACGCCGGGTTCGGCTACGTGCAGGTGTCGCCCCCGCAGGAGCACGTCACCGGGGCGCAGTGGTGGACCTCGTACCAACCGGTCAGCTACCGCGTGGACTCCAAGCTGGGCACGCGCGCGGAGTTCGCCGCGATGAACGCCGCCTGCGAGGCGGCCGGCGTGGGCGTCATCGCCGACGCCGTCATCAACCACACCACCGGCGCGGACCGCGGGTCGGGCACCGGCGTGGCCGGCACGGCCTTCGGCGTCGACTCGTTCCCCGGCGTGCCGTACGGGCCGAACGACTTCAACGACTGCCGCACGAACATCACGAACTACAGCGACCGCTACCAGGTGCAGAACTGCCGCCTGGTCTCCCTGCAGGACCTGCGCACGGGCTCGGACTACGTGCGCGGCAAGATCGCGGCCTACCTCAACGACCTCATCGGCCTGGGCGTCGACGGGTTCCGCATCGACGCGGCCAAGCACATGCCCGCCGCCGACCTCGCGGCCATCAAGCAGCGGCTGTCCCGGCCGGACGTCTACTGGGTGCAGGAGGTCATCGGCGCCGCGGGCGAGCCGATCCGCCCCGCCGAGTACGTGGGCAGCGGCGACGTGCACGAGTTCGACTACGCGCGTCGCCTCAAGCAGCGGTTCGACGGCAGCATCAAGGACCTGCGGACCGTCGGCGACGGTCTGCTGCCCTCCGCGCAGGCCGGCGTCTTCGTCGACAACCACGACACCGAGCGCAACGGCGAGACCATGACCTACGCGTGGGGTGCCAAGTACGTCCTGGCCAACACGTTCATGCTCGCCTACCCCTACGGCTCGCCGTCGGTCTACACCGGCTACCGGTTCACCGACAAGGACGCGGGCGCACCCGGCGCCACCGCGACGACCGTGCCCGACGCGAGCTGCGCGAACAGCCAGTGGACGTGCACGCACCGCATGACCGAGGTGCGGGGCATGGTCGGCTTCCACAACGCCGTCGCCGGCACCGACCTGACGAACTGGTGGGACGACGGCGGCAACCTCGTCGCGTTCGGCCGCGGCGCCAAGGGCCACGTGGTGCTCAACAACACCGCGTCCGCGCAGAGCCGCACCTACACGACGTCGCTGCCCGACGGCACGTACTGCGACGTCGTCGCGTCCAGCACGTGCGCGCGCACCGTCGCCGTCTCCGGCGGCCGGTTCACCGCGTCGGTGCCGGCCTACGGCGCGCTCGCGCTGCACGTCGGCGCCCGCAGCGGGTCGACGCCCACGGCGACGCCGACCGCCACGCCCACCGCGAGCCCGACCCCCTCGCCCACGGGCGCCACCGGTCTGGCGTTCGCGGTGAATGCCACGACCGTCTGGGGCCAGAACATCTACGCGGTCGGCGACCAGCCGGCTCTCGGTTCGTGGAACCCGTCGTCGGGTGTCGCGCTGTCCGCATCCACGTACCCCGTCTGGCGGGGGACCGTCACGCTCCCGCCGGGCACCCGGGTGGAGTACAAGTACGTCCGCATCGACGGCTCGGGCGGCGTCACCTGGGAGACCGGGGCCAACCGGGTGGTCACCGTGCCCGCCTCGGGCAGGCTCACGCTGAACGACACCTGGCGCGGCTGACCAGCGCCACCGCCCCCGCGCCCGGTCGCGGCCGCTCTGCACGGCGGCCGCGACCGGGCGTCGCGCGTCGCACCCCAGGGACGGAGGTCCCAGCGGGCCCGACGAACCCCTCCCGGCTGCTCCGACCGGGTGCATGACGTCCGTCACGTGCCCCTGACCTCGTGTGCTGCGCGGCCCGCGCCGATGTAACGTCCACGGGCTGCCGTCGGACCACGGTCCGCCGGCCCGGCGCCACCGCACCGCCCCACGGGCGGGCACGCGCCGCCGTGCGACGGTCCGCCGTCGCCGACCCCGTGGTCGCCCACCGTCGTGCCTCGTCCCCCCGGGGGACGGGGTCGTCGTCGTGCGTCCACGACCAGCACAGGCCACGAGCGAGGATGTCCACGAGATGCGAACGACGAGCGTGACCAGGGCCGCCACCGCGGCTGCGGTCGCCCTGGTGACCCTGACCCTGACCGCCTGCGGCGGCGACGCCGTCGCCCAGGGTTCCGACCGGCAGCCCACGGTCGCCCAGCACACGCAGAGCTCGACGGAGGCGCCCGTCACCGTCGCGCCCACGGCCGAGGAGGTCGACGCCGTCACCCGCGTCGACGCGTCCGGCCCCGGCGAGCACGCGTTCGTGCTCAGCGACGGCCGCGAGGTCCTCGTCGTCGACGGCGAGCCCCTGCCCGAGGAGGTCGTCGCCGACGTCCTCGCCCCCGTCCTCGCGGCGGAGGAGGAGCTCGGCGAGCGCCCCGACGTGAACGGCGTGCTCGAGGCCGCGGCCCGTGAGGCGGTCGCCCGCATCAACGACGGCACCGGTGTGCAGGCGGTCGTCGCGTACCACGGCGCCGACGCCGCCGGGGCGTACTACGTCGCGCTCGACGTGGCCGAGCCCACCCGCTCGCGCGGCGAGGCCCTCACCGCGGCCCGCACGTTCATCGACGGCCAGGCCGACCCGTCCGCGTGGGTCCTGCTGGACGCCACGGAGGACTGACCGGACGGGGGCCGGGCGCGCGCGGCGCGACCCGGCCCGCCCTCCGCCGTGGCGGAGGCCGTCAGTCGCCCAGGCCGGTGCCGACCTGGCGGGCGGCCTGGATCCAGGCGTGGTCCAGGGGCACGAGCTTGACCTTGCCGGCCACGTCCTCGAGCGGCACGGCCTCGGTGCTCTCGCCCCGGGCGGCGACCATGACACCGAACTCCCCGCGCGCGACGAGGTCCGCGGCGGCCGCGCCCAGGCGGGTCGCGAGCAGCCGGTCGGCGGCGCAGGGGGTGCCGCCGCGCTGCACGTAGCCGAGGATCGTCACGCGCGACTCCAGGCCCGTGGCGGCCTCGAGCTCGCGGGCGAGGCGGAACGAGTGCTCGCGCTGGGCGTCCTCGACGTGGGCGAGGTGCGCCTTGGCGGCGCGCTTGGCCTCGGGCGTCTTGGCGGCCTTCACCAGCAGCTGCGCGGCCTGGTAGTCGGACGTGTCGTCGACGTCGCGGGCGCCCTCGGCCACGGCGATCACGGAGAACGAGCTGCCGCGGGCGGTGCGGGCCTTGATCGTCTCCGCCACCGACTCCACCGTGTACGGGATCTCGGGGATGAGGACGATGTCGGCGCCGCCGGCGAGGCCCGCGGCCAGCGTCAGCCACCCGGCGCGGTGCCCCATGATCTCGGTGAGGATGATCCGGTGGTGGCTGTGCGCCGTGGAGTGCACCCGGTCCACGGCGTCCGTCGCGATCTCCGTGGCGGTCGCGAAGCCGAACGACGTGTCGGTCTCGGCGATGTCGTTGTCGATGGTCTTGGGCAGGTGCACCACGTTGAGCCCGGCGTCGAGCAGACGCTTGGCGTTCTTCGCAGTGCCGCCGCCGCCCAGCATGATCAGCGCGTCCAGGCCCAGCGCCCGGTAGTTCTCCACGACGGTCGGCACCATGTCCTGCGGCTCGCCGTCGACCGGGAAGCGGTGCACCTTGTCCCGGCTCGTGCCGAGGATCGTGCCGCCGACGGTGAGGATGCCCGACAGGGCCTTGCCGTCGAGCTCGACGTACCGGTTC
Source organism: Cellulomonas sp. SLBN-39 (assembly GCF_006715865.1). Lineage (NCBI taxonomy): Bacteria > Bacillati > Actinomycetota > Actinomycetes > Micrococcales > Cellulomonadaceae > Cellulomonas > Cellulomonas sp. SLBN-39. The sequence continues at coordinate 1,586,996 of NZ_VFOA01000001.1, forward strand.
TCGACCAGGCCGGTGATGCCGTCGCGGAAGCCGAACAGCTCCATGCCGTAGTGCCCGATCGCGGTCTTGCCGAACCCGCGGATCGCCGCGTTGAGGCCGGGGCTGTCCCCGCCCGCGGTGAGGATGCCCACCTTGCGGGTCGTCGTGCGTGCCATCGTGCGCCTCCGCTGCTCCGAGCGTCGGCGGTGTGCGCCGACCTGTTCGCGCACACTCTCGTGCACGCGCACCACCTGGCACAACGCGCGCGCGGACGGGCACGGGCGGCGCCCGGCGGCGTGTCGCCCGCCGGACGGCGCCCGTGCGCCGCATGATCGTGCGGGAGAGGGCCCGTGGGGCCGTCCCGGTGAACGTCTGCTTCATCCTGTGCCGAGCTCGCCCGACGGGTCTACCGTGGTCGTGCGCGGGCGGTGCCGTCCGCGTCCGGGGCCGGGCGACGACGCCCGCGACCGGCTCGCTCGGGGGGGTTCGGGTGGACACGTCGTACGAGACGCAGACCGATCCGGTGCTGGCGTCGCTGCTCCAGGAGGTCGCACGGACCGCGTCCGCGGTCGACCTCGCACGGTCGGAGGTCGAGCGCCACCAGGGCGCCGGCAGCTACTCCGAGCTGCTCGCCCTGCGCACGTTGCAGGGTGCCGAGGCCGCGCACCGCGCTGCGGTCGACAGCTACGGGCGCCAGCTCGAGAGGGTCGAGCGCGCCCGCGCGGGCGGCGCCGCGCACGCACCGGTGCGCGCGGCGGTACCGCGACGCGGCGTCACCGGGGTGGCGTAGACCTCGACGGCACGGCACCGCCGGGCCGGCGGGTCGGTCAGGCGTGCCCGCCGAATCGGGCGGAGAACGCGCCCGGCGTCATGCCGGTGACGCGGCGGAAGTCGCGGGAGAGGTGCGCCTCGTCGGCGTAGCCGAGGCGCGCGGCGACCTCGGCGAGCGTCGTGGTGCGCCCGCGCAGCGCCCCGGCGGCCTCGTGCAGCCGGCGGCGCTGCACGAGCCACCGGGGCGTGATCCCCAGCCGTCGGCGGACGAGACGCTGGAGCGTGCGCTCCGGCGTGCCGAACCGCTCGCACAGCTGCGCGACCCGGACGATCCCCGGGTCGTCCTCGACCGCGGCGACGACGGCGTTGACGAGCAGGCCCTCGTCGTCGACGGGCAGCCACCGGCGCAGGAGGTCCCCGACCAGGTCCGTCGCCGCGTGCTGGCGGACGGGGTCGGCGGGCCCCGGCGTCATCGTGGCGCGGACGGCGGCGACGCACGTCTCGAGCACGGTGCGCGGGGCGGTCGCGGCCAGCGTGTCGACGATCGGCGCGTGCCGCCCGGCCCACCCGGCGAGCGGCCCGCCGAGCAGCAGCGCACCCGCCGCGGGGCGCAGCATCACCCCGACCGCCCACCCCGTGCCGCGCAGCGTCGTCGTCGACAGGCCGGGCGTCACGCCGTACAGCCGTGCGTACGAGTCCGCCACGACGAGCAGGCACGCGGGGTGCTGGAGGACCTGCTGCTCGGCCTCCTGCCCCGCCGGCACCGACCAGGTCGGCACCCAGTAGCGACGCACCAGGTCGCGCAGGTCGTCGTCGGGGGCCCACCGGCCGATCCGGTAGGTGCGGTCCGCGGGGTCGACGAGGTGCGCGCGCTCGACGTCGTCGTGCCGCGGTGCCGTCGCGGTGTCGGGTTCGTTCAAGGCGCACCTCCTGCCACCCGCCTAGCGTGCCTGCCATGACCGGAACCGCACCCGCCCCCACGCCGCAGGCCGTCCGCGACGCGTACGCCGACCGCTCCGCCGGCCTGCAGGCCGTGCTCGACGCCGTGCGCCCCGCCGCCTGGGACGCGCCGTCGCCGTGCGACGGCTGGACCGGCCGCGACGTCGTCGCGCACGTCCTCGACACCCAGCGCGACTTCCTCGCCGGCCACGGCGTCGACCTCGGGCCCCGGCCGGACCTCGCCGACCCGGCGGACGCGTGGCGGTCGCACGCCACGGCCGTCCAGGCCCTGCTGGCCGACCCGGCGCTCGCCGCGCGCGGCTACGACGGCTTCACCGGACCCACGACCGTCGGCGCCACGCTGCACCTGTTCTACGGCTTCGACATGGTCGCGCACCGGTGGGACGTGGCTGCCGCCGACGGCCGGTCGCACGTCTTCACGGACGCGGACCTCGACGTCCTCGAGGGCATGGTCGCCGCGATGGGCGAGCACCTCTACGGCGACGGCGTGTGCGCGGCACCGCTCGACGTCCCCGCCGACGCCGACCGCCAGACCCGGGCGCTGGCCGCGCTCGGCCGGCGCGCCACGGTCCCCGCCTGAGGGGACCCGCGGACCCTGCGTCCCCGCCGTGCGGGAGCGCGCGGACAGGCCTACCGTCGGGAGGACGCGGGGCCGGCGGCCGGGCGTGGGCGGTGCCGGGACGACCCCGGCCGAGCCCACGACCAGGAGGTAGCCGTGACCAGCACCACCGACCGCCCCGACGTCCCCGTCGACGTGCCGACCGACCTGCAGAACGCCGAGAACGGCTTCACCGCCTCGACCCGGCTGGGCGACCACCTGCAGGCCGTGCTCGCCGACCTCGTCGAGCTGGCGAACCTGGGCAAGCAGGCCCACTGGAACGTGGTCGGCCCGAACTTCCGCGACACGCACCTGCACCTGGACGAGATCGTCGAGGAGGCGCGCGAGCACGCGGACGTCGTCGCCGAGCGCATGCGTGCCCTGCACTTCGTGCCCGACGGGCGCACCGCGACCGTCGCGCAGACCACGACGGTGGCGCCGTACCCGGCGGGGGAGGTGTCGACGCGGCAGACGGTGGACCTCGTCACGGCGGCAGTCGAGCGCACGGTGCAGACGATGCGCCGGGTGCACGACGACGTCGACCAGGAGGACCCGACGTCGGCCGACCTGCTGCACGCGGCGATCGCCGAGCTCGAGAAGCTCGCGTGGATGCTCGCGGCGGAGAACCGCACCCCGGACCCCGTCGAGTGACCGGCGGACGAACGCACGGCGTGATTGTGTAACAATCGCGCCGTGCGCCCCGTCCTCGCCGTCCTCCTCGCGGCGGTCTGCTTCGGCACGACCGGCACCGCCCAGGCCCTGGGCCCCGACGCGCCCGCGCTCGCGCTCGGCGCCGCCCGGATCGCCGTCGGCGGGCTCGCGCTCGGCGCCGTCGCGCTGGTCCTCGCCCGACGCCGGCCCCCTGCCGTCCCGGTGCCCGCCCCGCTGCCCGTCCCCGCGGCCGCCCGCGCGGCCGCGGTCGTCGTCGGCGCGCTCGGGGTGCTCGCGTACCAGCCCGCGTTCTTCGTCGGCACGGCCCGCAACGGCGTCGCCGTCGGCACCGTCGTCGCGCTCGGTGCGGCCCCCGTGATCACGGGACTGCTCGCCTGGGCGCTGCGCCGCGAGCGGCCCGGTGCGTCGTGGATGCTCGCCACCGCGCTCGCGACGGCCGGTGTCGCGGTGCTCGGGCTCGGCGGGGGAGAGGCCGCCGCCGCGGGCGCGGTCGACCCCGTCGGCGTCCTCGCGTCCCTGGGCGCGGGCACCGCGTACGCCGCCTACACGCTGGCCGGCAAGGCGCTCATCGACCAGGGCTGGGACGCCACCAGCAGCATGGGGACGATGTTCGGCACGGCAGGGGTGGTGAGCGTGGGCGTGCTCGCCGCGGGGGACACGTCCTGGCTGGTCGACGGCCTGGTCACGGTGCTCTGGCTCGGTCTGGTCACCACCACCGGCGCCTACGTGCTCTTCGGGTACGGCCTGGCCCGGCTCGCGGCACCGACGGTGGCCACCCTCACCCTCGCGGAGCCGCTCACGGCCACCGTCCTGGGCCTCGCGGTGCTCGGGGAGCGGCTGTCCGTGGCGTCGGTGCTCGGCCTGGGCGTCCTCGCGGCCGGCCTCGTGGTGCTCGCCCTCGGGGCGCGCCGCAGGTCGCCGCTGCCCGTCGTCGCCGGGACCGTCGCGTGAGCCCCGCCCGCGCCACGTCGGCCCGTGCGGTCGCCGAGGCCGTCCGTGCCGACGTGCTGGCCGGGCGGCTCGCTCCCGGCACGCCGCTGCGCGAGGAGGCGCTCGCCGCCGCGCACGGGGTCTCCCGCCACACGGTGCGGTCCGCGCTCGCGGTCCTCGTCGCTGAGCGCCTGGTCACCTACGAGGAGTTCCGCGGCGCCCGGGTCGCCCGGCTCGACGACGACGAGGTGCGCGCCCTGCAGGACCTGCGCGCGGCGCTCGAGTGCGAGGCCGTGCGCCTGCTCGCCACCCGGCACCCGGACGGCTGGCCGCCGTCCGTGACGCAGGTGCTGACCGCGGCGGTCGACGCGCTCGGCGCGACGGACCCGGACGACTGGCCCGCCGTCGAGCGTGCCCACGCGCAGGTGCACGTCGCGCTGGTCGAGGCCGCGGGCTCGCCGCGGATCACCGAGGCGTACCGGGCGCTGACCGCCGAGATGCACCTGCTGCTGCTGCACGCGCGCCGGCACTACGACGTGCCCGCCCTGGTCGCCGAGCACACGGCGTACCTGGCCGACGTCCGGCGCCGCGGCCCGGCGGCCGTGCGCGAGCACCTCACGCACCTGGCCGCGCTGCTGCGCACCGGCCGCTGACCGCCGCCGTCACCGGTCAGCCCGGCGCGGTCAGCCCAGCGCGGTCCGGACGGCGAGCACCAGCACCACGGCTGCACCCACCAGGCCTGTCCACCGCCGCCCGCGGGGCCCGGCCAGCAGGGTGCCACCCCACCCGCCGGCCGTGCCGAGCACGAGCTGCCACGCCGCCGACGCGACCAGGGCCCCGACGGCGAACGCCGCGCGCTGCCCACCCGTCGTCAGCGTCGTCGTCGCCGACCCCGCGGTGAGGGCGACGAAGTAGACGACCGTCGTCGGGTTGACGACCGTCGCGCCCAGGACGAGCCAGAACGCCCGGGCCGGCGTCATGGCGCGGGTCGCGACGCCTGCCGAGGGGGCGGCGCCCGGTGCGGCGGGTGCGCCGTCCGCCGGGGTGGACGGGTCGGCGGCGTCGGCCGCGGGGGAGCGCAGGAGCAGCGCCGCCACGACGACGAGGACGGCCGCCGCGAGCCACCGGACGGCGTCACCGGCCTGCAGCAGCACCGGGGCCAGCGCGGCGCCGGCCACCACCGCGACGGTCGCGTACGCGCCGTCGACGACCGCGGCCCCGAGCCCGCCCGCGCAGCCGGTGCGCCACCCGTGCCGGGCGCCGAGGAGCACGATCATCACGCTGACGGCACCGACGGGCACGGCGATCGCCCAGCCGGCGAGGAGCCCGGCGAGGGCGGCGGGGGCGAGGTCGGGCACGGCACGAGGATGGCGCCCGGCACGGGCGTGCGTCACGCGCAATGACCGTGCAACACCTCTTGCGCAACAACCATTGCGCAAGAGGTGTTGCACGCGTAGGGTCGGTCCTGCCGCCGCACCCGGCGACCAGGAACGAGAGGGGACCGCCATGCACCGCCCGCCGCGCCGCACCCGCACCGCTCGCACCACCGACCGCACGACCGACCGCCGACCCGGCTTCGACCCCGTCGCCGAGCGCGACGCCCTCCGCCGCGACCGGCTCGCCGCCGAGGCCCAGCTCCGCCACCGCCCGTTCTGACGCCCCCGCCCCGACACCCACGCCCGAGGAGCGCCCGACCCGTGGCCGACCCCGCCCGCACCCTGCAGACCTCCGACCCCGCGGTCCTCCGTGCGCTCGCCCACCCCCTGCGCGTCGAGATCCTCGAGCTCCTCGACGACGACGGCGAGCTCACGGCCAGCGACGTCGCCGCCCGCACCGGCCACACCGTCGCCAACTGCTCGTTCCACCTGCGCCAGCTCGAGAAGGCCGGCTACGTGGAGCGGGCGACGCCCCGCGGGCGCGAGAAGCCCTGGCGCGCCGCGCACGCCCAGCGCCGCATGCAGGCCGACGTGGACGACCCGGCCTCCGTGGCCGGCGTCGCCGCCGTCGCGGCGCTCGTCGTCCAGCGCGAGGCCGCCCGCCTCGTCGACCACTTCGCGCACCCCGAGGACTACGACCCCGACTGGGTCAGCGCGACCACCCTCACCACGGCCCGGTTCTGGGCCACCCGGGACGAGCTCGCGGAGCTGTGCCGGGCCGTCGAGTCGCTCACCGAGCGGTTCGCCGGCCGGTCCGACGACCCCGCGCTCCGCCCGCCCGGCGCCCGCCCCGCCCGCCTGTTCGCCGCCGCCCACCCCGAGGACGGCTGACGCATTCCAGGCGCGGCGCGCGTCAGGACGCGTCCGCGGGCGGGACCCCCGCACCCGGGCCCAGCGCGCGCTGCACCTTCGTCACGTCGCGCCACGCCCCGAGCTTCCAGCCCACCGCGCGGAACGTGCCCGCGGGCTCGAAGCCCAGCGACGCGTGCAGGCCCGCGCTCGCCGGGTTCGGCAGGGTGTAGCCCGCGACGACCTGCCGGAAGCCCCGCTCGGTCAGCCGGTCCAGCAGCGCCGTGTACAGGATCCGGCCCAGCCCCCGCCCGCGGGCCGCCGGGGCGAGGTACACGCTCGTCTCGCACGCCCACCGGTACGCCTCGCGCGCCGCGTACGGGCCCGCGTACGCGTAGCCGACCGTCACGCCGCCCACCTCCGCGACGAGGAACGCGTGCGACGCGAGCGCCGCCCCCACCCGTCGGGCCATCTCGTCGACGCCCGGCGGCTCGACCTCGAACGACACGGTCGTGCCCTCGACGTACGGCGCGTAGATCGCGGCGCACGCGGCCGCGTCGGCGGTCGTGGCGTCGCGCACCACGACGGGCTCGTGGCCTGCGGGGCTGCTCATGGGCGGCAGGGTAGCCGCCCCGGGCGCGGCACGGGCCCGCCTCCACCGGCGGTGCGGGCGCCGGTCCTAGGGTGGGCGCACCGGTCGAGGACCGGCCCGCGCGAGGAGGACCACGTGACGCCGCAGGACGACCCCCAGCACCGACCGGCCGCCGAGCCGACCGACCGGCCGGCCACCCCGCCGGCCACCCCGGGCGCGACGGGCACCGCCGTCGACGACGCCCCGGCACCCGCCCCGATGATCGGCGCCCCCGCCGCACCGGGCGACGAGGGGACCCGTCCCCTGCAGCACGACGCCCGCCGCCCGCCGCGCTGGTGGGGCAAGGGGCTGGCCATGGCCGTCGCGGCCGTGTTCGTCGGCGTGTGGGCGTGGGGCGCGGTCGCCGCGCTGCAGGGCCTGCTCGTCAACCTGCTCATCGCCGCGTTCATCGCCCTCGCGCTCGAGCCGATCGTCGTCTGGCTGGTCCGGCACGGCTGGAAGCGCGGGGCGGCCGCGGCCGTCGCGCTGCTCGGCGGCCTCGTCGCCGTCGTCGTGGTGCTCGCGCTGTTCGGCAACCTGTTCGTGCAGCAGCTCGTCCAGCTCATCCGCAACGTGCCCGACGCGTACGCGGGCGTGCAGGACCTGGTGCGCGACCGCTTCGGCGTCGAGGTGCCGCGCGTCGAGGACCTGCTGCAGCAGGCGGCCGAGGAGTGGGGCTCCGAGGTCGCCGGTCAGGCGCTGGCCATCGGGTCGAGCGTGCTGGGCGCGGTCTTCGCGTCGCTGACGATCGGCCTGGTGACGTACTACCTGCTGGCCGCGGGCCCACGGTTCCGGGCGTCGATCTGCCGCTGGCTCACCCCGAACCGGCAGCAGGAGGTGCTGCGGCTGTGGGAGATCACGCAGGTCAAGGTCTCGGACTTCATCAACACCCGCATCGTGCTGGCCGCGATCTCCACGGTCGCGACGTTCGCGTTCCTCGCCGTGCTCGGCACCCCGTACTCCGTGCCGCTCGCGGTGTTCGTCGGCCTGACCTCGCAGTTCGTGCCCACGATCGGCACGTACCTGGGCGGTGCGCTGCCCATCGTCGTCGCGCTGACCTCGCAGGGCGTGCCGCAGGCGGTGGCCGTCCTCGTGTTCGTCGTGGCGTACCAGCAGGTCGAGAACCTGTGGCTGTCGCCGAAGATCTCCGCGCGTGCCCTGGAGATGAACCCGGCGGTGTCGTTCGTGGTCGTGCTCGCGTTCGGCGCCGTGTTCGGTGCGCTCGGTGCGTTCCTGGCCCTGCCGGTCGCGGCGACGATCCAGGCCGTCGCCAACACGTACGTCCAGCGGCACGAGCTCGTCCAGTCCCACATGCTCCAGGATCCGGTGGGTGACGGGCCGCCGCGCGAGCGCGGCGACGCCGGCAAGGCGCGTGCCGCGGCCGACGAGGTCGAGCGACGCAGGACCGACGACCAGCGCTGAGCGGGCCGACCGCCGCAGGACGGACGAGCCCGCCCCGGCCGTGGAGGTCGGGGCGGGCTCGTGCGCTGCGGGGAAGGCGTCAGCAGGTGGAGTTCGTCTGCGTGAGCAGACCCATCCGCCAGGGCAGGAGCAGGTAGTCGCCCGAGGCGGACGGGCTCTGCCCCTGGTAGACGTACTGCAGCCGGCACGGGCTGATCGGCAGCGTCTGGTCGTTGCCGGACCGCACGAGCTCGCCGTGGCTGATGTCCTGCGTCCACGTGCCCTCGGGGAAGGTCACGTTGGCGCGGCCCGCGAACGGGTTGGACTCCGTGGCGGCGAGCGGCGTCCACGCGCCCGTCAGGCTCGTCGCCGTCCAGGACCGGAAGTAGCGGCGGCCGGTGGAGCCGATCGCCTCGACGACCATGAGGTACTGGTTCTTCCCGGCGACCTTGTAGACGTTGGCGCCCTCGAAGTTGTTGTTCGGCTTGTCGGTCATGACGATCTGGACGTTGCCGAAGCCGTTCGGGAAGTTCGCCAGCGCCGTCTGGGCCCGGTACGTGTGGCCGTTGTCGTCGCTGAAGAACAGGTAGCAATTCTGGGCGTCGCAGATGTTCCAGAAGTCGATCCAGGTGCCGTTGCCCTTGTTCTGCGACACGATCGCGGGCTCGTTGGCGATGAGCTTCTTCGGCGCGGACCACGACAGCGGGTCGGCGGGGTTCTTCGTCGTGGAGTAGGTCGGCGGACCGGTCTGGTAGACCATGTACCACAGGTCCTGCGGCGCGAAGTAGAACACCTGGGGAGCGGCGCGGTAGCCGGCCCCGATGCCCGAGCGGTCGAGGTACGTGTGCGTCGCGGACGACGCCTGCGACCAGTCGCTGAACGCGTAGTGCACCAGGCCCCAGCCCTTGCTGCTGGCCGTCGTGGCGTACACGTGCCACTTGTCCTGGTAGCGGATCACGGAGAAGTCCTTGACCGCGACCGCGGGGTGGCTGGCGTCGGGCTTCGGGCCGGCGAGGACGCCGCTGGAGCTCCAGCGGAAGCTCGACGGGAGCGACCCGGTGGCCGTCGGTGCGGACGCCGAGGCCGACGGGGACGGCGTCGGAGCCGGGCTGGTGGCCGTGCCGACGCGGACGAGCTGCCACTGCTGGTTGGTGCCGCCCCAGCTGTCGTACTGGACGACCGCGCCGCCGTCGGCGGTCGAGGCGCCCTGGACCTCCAGCGCCTTGCCGGAGTTCCGGTTCTGCAGCGTCACGTAGCCGTTGCTCGTGTCGACCAGCCGGAACTGCTGGTTGGTCTGGTTGCGGTCCGTGTACTGGGTGATCGCGGCGCCGTTGGCGGTCGAGAAGTTCAGGACGTCGAGGACCTTGCCCGACAGCCGCGACTTCAGCCGGTAGTAGCCGCCCCCGGAGTCCACGAACTGCCACTGCTGCTGCGTGCCGTCGTTGCGCGACCACTGCACGATCTTCGCGCCGTCGTTCGTCGCCATGTTGTACACGTCGAGGGCCTTGCCGCTGCCGCGGTTGACCAGCACGTACGACGCGGACGTGTCGACCGTCGCGGCCGAGGCGTCCTGCGCCCGCACGAGCCCCACGGCGCCCACGACCGCCACCGTCGTCACCGCCACCGCGGCCACGAACCGCCGTGACACGCGCCCCGCGTGGAACCGCGGCGGGCGGGACCTGCTCCCTGCTGAACTCATCGTCGTCTCCTCGAAGGGTGCGGGTGCCGGGTGCCGGCCGCCCCTCGCGGCCGGCACCCGGCGGGGGTCAGCCGACCTTGACCAGCTGCCACTGCTGGTTGGCGCCGCCCCAGTTCTGGTACTGGACGACGGCGCCGCCGTCGGCGGTCGACGCGCCCATGACCTCGAGGGCCTTGGTGCTGTTGCGGTTCACGAGGGTGACGTGCCCGCTGGACAGCGTGGTCAGGCGCCACTGCTGGTTGGCCTGGTTGCGGTCCGTGTACTGGGTGACCGCGGCGCTGTCGGCCGTCGAGAAGTTGGTGACGTCGAGGACCTTGCCCGACAGGCGGGACTTCAGGCGGTAGTAGCCGTCACCGGAGCTGACGAACTGCCACTGCTGCTGGGTGCCGTTGTTGCGCGACCACTGGACGATCTTGGCGCCGTCGTTGGTGGCCAGGTTGTAGACGTCGAGCGCCTTGCCGCTGCCGCGGTTGACCAGCACGTACCAGGCCGAGGTGTCGACGGCGCCGGTGCCGGGGGCCGGCGTGGTGGGCGTCGGCGTGGGGGTCGTGGTGCCGCCCGCGTTGAGGGCGTTCAGGACCGCGGTGTACGCGGCCTTCTTGTTGCCCGAGGAGTCGAACAGCAGCGGGTTCTTGCCGGTGCGCCACGAGTCGTTGTCGCGGATGCCCCACACGGTGATGCCGGTGCAGCGGCTCACGGCCAGGCACGCCTCGGTGACCTGCTTGTACGCGTTGGCCTGGTTGGAGCCCTGCTCGATGTCGAGCTCGGTGATCTGCACGTCGACGCCCAGGTCGGCGAACCGCTGCAGGTTGGCCTTGTAGTCGCCGGGGATCGTGGTGCCGAAGTGCGACTGGAAGCCGACGCAGTCGATCGGGACGCCGCGCGCCTTGAAGTCCTTGACCATGTTGTACACGGCCGTCGACTTCGGGTTGATCGAGTCGGTGTTGTAGTCGTTGTAGCAGAGCTTGGCGCCCGGGTCGGCGGCGCGGGCGGCGCGGAACGCGGCCTCGATCCAGTCGTTGCCGGTGCGCTGCAGGTTCGAGTCGCGGCGGGCGCCCAAGGTCCCGTCGGCGAACGCCTCGTTGACGACGTCCCAGGTGTGGATCTTGCCCTTGTAGTACGTCGCGACCTTGGTGACGTGGTTCATCATCGCGCTGCGCAGCGCCGTGCCGGACATGCTCTGCGCCCACGAGGGCTCCTGCGAGTGCCACAGCAGCGCGTGACCGCGGACCTTCATGCCGTTGGCCCGGGCGTGGTTCACGATCCGGTCGCCGGACGTGTAGGAGAACTGGCCCTGGCGGGGCTCGGTCGCGTCCCACTTCATCTCGTTCTCCGCCGTGACGGAGTCGAACTCGCGGTTGAGGATGCCGGTGTAGACCGGGTCGCTGAGCTTGTTCGCCGCGATGGCCGCCCCGAAGTAGCGGCCCTTGGCGGCCGCCGAGTCGTCGAGGGTGGTGGCCGCCTGGGCGGGGCCGGCGACCGAGAGCAGGGTGGCGGCGAGCGCGACCGTGGCGAGCGCACCGCCGATCTTCCGGCGTCGTCCGAGGGCGCCTCGGGCGGACCGTGACGTGCTGGTGGACATGTCGTTCCTCTCATCCGTGACACGGGTCCTGATGAGCCATCAGGTGTCCGACGAGCCGGCCGCGGGGAGCAGACGATGTGCGCCCTGACGGGGCGGCCCGGGGTTGTCGCGAATGACGCTAGACGATCCGCACGTGCCGGAAAGGATTCGTTGCAGAAGTCTCATGGAATGCATCTGCGCAGGTCGGAAGGCGCTTTTGGGCCAATGCAAGAATGCCGCCGCGCCCGTTGCGGGCCGGCGTTGCGGTGCTGCATTGTTCAATGGTCGGCGAGGGCGCGCCGGGGCGAGCGGTGCTCGTCGCGGCGGTCGTGGTGCGCGTGGCGCCTCGTCCGGGTGCTCTCCTGCTGCGTGCTCCTGCCGTGCTCGTCCTCGTGGTCGGTGGTCGGAGCCGCGTACGGCTCGTCCCCCGGAGGAGGAGACGCGCAGGAGGGGGAGGGCGTAACGAAAAGTGCGCCCGGTGCGCCGGCGGGTGCGCCGGGCCGGCTCAGGGCGCGGGAGGCGGGCGCAGCACGAAGGACGCCTCGCCGGCGGCCTCCTCCTGCGCGTCGGGCACGTCGACCCACACGCCGTCGTCGCGCACGTGCACGACGAGGTACTCGTAGTTGCTGGTCCGCAGCGTCACGGTGCCGTCCGCGGAGCCCGGCTCCGGGCAGAACGTCGCGTCCTGCCGGAAGAGCTCCGTGCCGTCGGCGGGCTCGACCCGCAGCTGCAGCTCACGGTGGCGCAGGTGCTGGCCGTCGGGCGCCGTGAACGTCGTGCACGACGGGTCCGCCAGGCCGGGGCCGGCGACGAAGGTCGCGGCCTCGCGGGTCGCGGCGTCGGACGCCGGGACGGGCTGCAGCGCCACGGCCTGGCCCGCGTCGACGAGGAAGAGGCCGGGGCTCTGCACCGACTCCAGCCACCACGTCCCCGCGGGCACCAGCCCGGTCGGCTCGGGCGACGGGGAAGGGGTCGGGGACGGCGTCGGCGGTGCCGCGGGTGCGGAGGTCCGCGGCGCCGGCGCGGGCGTCGCGGTGGGTGTCGGCGCCTCGACGACGACGGGCGGCGGCTCGGGTGCCGGCTCGACCACCTGCGGGACCACCACGCCGGCGACGACCAGCGCACCGGTGGCGGTGCTGGCGGCCGGGTGCGCCGCCACGAGCTGCGCGAGGCGGCCCAGCAGCGAGGCGGCCGGCTCGGCGGCCGAGGCCGCGGCCCCCGACGCGGCGGCGACCTGGGCGGCGGTCGCACCTTCTGCGCCCAGCCGCGCGGCCAGGGCCGCCGGGACGACCACCGGGGCGAGCCCGGCGAGCAGCCGGTCGGGAGACGTGCGCCCGGCGCTCGTGGCCAGGCACACCGGGCAGCCGCGCGCGTGGCGGTGGATCCGCTTGCGCCACACCGGCGCCGGGCGGCCGTCCCACCGGGCCAGGAGGCCGTCGAGCTCGGTGCACCGCGGCGTCGCCTCCAGCGCGGCGACCACGTCGCGCGCCACGACGAGCTGCTGGCGCACGCGCTGGCGCCGCACCCGCAGGTGCGCGCCGCTCGCACCCGCGGCCTCCGCCACCTCGGAGCGGGTCAGCCCGCCCGCCTCCTCCTGCACCCACAGGGCGAGCAGGGTGCGTGCGCCGTCGTCGAGCCAGCGCGTCGCGGCGAGCAGCTCGCGGCGCTGCTGCGCCAGGTGCAGGCGGCCGACGACGTCGCCCTCCACGTCGTCCTCGGCGGGCACGGCGTCGGCCTCGGGCAGCGGGGCCAGGGTGTCGAGCGCGCTCCGGCGCCGCCGGTGGTGGCTCGCGACCTGGCGGACCGTGATCGCGACCAGCCAGGAGCGGAACGACTCCGGCCGCCGCAGCCGCGGCAGCTCACGGACCGCCCGCACGAAGGTGTCCTGCACGACGTCGTCGACGTCCGCGTGCCCGCCGAGGGCCCGGGCGACGATGCCGTAGACCAGCGGCAGGTGCTCGGCGACGAGCCGGTCGAGCGCCTCGTCGTCGCCCGCCTGCGCCACGACGACGAGCTGCAGGGTGGCTGTGTCGGTCGTCGTCATCGCGGCCTGCTCCGCCCTGTCCGATCGGTCCCGCGGCGCCGGCGGTCGAACGGCCGGTCCGCGCGGGACTCTAGCCCACGGGGTGCGGGTGCCCCGGCTCGGCTGCGGCCCGCTCGGGTGGGGGTGGCGCACCGGAGCGAGCAGGCGTACGGTACCGATATATCGGAACGCATCACAAGGGCGCGTCCGCGACGAGAGGGCACCTCCCATGAGGGCGAACGACATGCGACACCTGCTCGGCGGCGACGGTACCCGCCGCCCCCGCCGCGGCCCCCGGCCCGGCGACGACGCACCCGGTGGCGGGGACCCGCGCGGCGGGCACGGGCACGGGCGCGGCGACCACGACGGCCTCCACCACGACGGCCCCCACCGGGGCGGTCGCGGGCGGGGCCCCGGTTTCGGACCGGGCTTCGGCCCCGGCTTCGGACCGGGCTTCGGACCGATGGGCGGCGGCCCCGGCCACGGCGGCCCGCACGGGCCGCGGGGTCGTGGACGGGCGCGCCGCGGTGACGTCCGGGCCGCGATCCTCGCGCTGCTGGCGGACGGGCCGTCCAACGGGTACGGCCTGATCAAGGGCATCGCCGAGCGCACCGGCGGGGTGTGGCGGCCCAGCCCCGGCTCGGTCTACCCCACGCTCCAGCAGCTCACCGACGAGGGCCTCGTCGCGCCCGTCGACCCGACGAGCCCGCGGACGGACCACGCGCTGACCGACGCCGGGCACGCGTACGTCGCCGAGCACCCCGACGAGCTCGAGGCCGCGTGGGGCCCGGCCGCGCAGCGCTGGGAGGAGCACGGCGAGCTGCTGGCCGCGTCCGGCAAGCTCTTCGGCGTGCTCCGCCAGGTGCAGGCCGAGGGGTCGACCGACCAGCGGGCCCGTGCGGTCGCCCAGGTCGACGCGCTGCGCCGCGAGCTGTACCGGATGCTCGGCGAGGAGTGAGCTCAGGCTCCCGGGGAGGACGGCGCGCCGTCGGCCGCCAGGGCGCCGTGCACGAGCGCGAGCACGCCGTGCAGGGCGGTCGCGTCGACCTGGCCGGGGGCGCTCGCCGCGCCCACGGACCCGAAGGTCAGCGCCGAGCCGACGACCTCGCCGGCCAGGCGCGTGACCACGCCCAGCCCGCCCATCGCCATGGTCGCCGCCGGGCGCGCGGCGTCGCGCGCGAAGTCCGCGGTCGCGCCGAGCAGCGCGAGGACGTCGTCCACGTCGCGCGGCATGACGGCGATCTTGCACAGGTCGGCGCCCGCCGTGGCCTGCTCCCGCAGCAGCGCGAGGAGCCGCTCCCGCGGGGGTGTCGCGGCGAAGTCGTGGTGCGAGAGCACGACCGCGGCACCGGCGTCGTGGGCCCGCCGCACCAGGTCGGCGCGGTGCGCTGCGGCGAGCTCGACGTCGACGGCGTCGGCCTGCCCGCCCGCGAGCACGGCCGCCACGAGGGCGGCGTAGGCGTCCTCGTCGGCGGGCTGGACGCCGCCCTCACGGACCGTGCGGAACGTCGCGAGCAGCGGGGTGCCGTCCGGCAGGGCTGCCCGCACGTCGGTGACGGCCCGCACGGCGACACCGGGGTCCGTCGCGCTGCCGGTCAGGTGGTCGAGACGCAGCTCGACGACGTCGGCGGCACCCGCCGGGAGGGCGGCGACGCCCCGGGCCGCGTCCGCGGGCGTCCGCTCGACGACGGGCACGCACACGGCCGGCCGGCCGGCGCCCAGCGTGACCGAGCGCAGCGTCAGCGTGGGGGTGCTCACCGCCGCCGGGGCCCGGAGAACGTCGCCCACACGTGCTTGAGGCCGGACTCGGTGTACCAGCCGACGTCGAGGGACAGGCGGCGGGCGATCTGCAGGCCGAACCCGCCCTCGCCCGGCCCGCGGCCCTCGGCCAGGTGCGGGTGGTGCGTCAGGTCGGAGTCCGTGACGTCGAGCAGGAAGTCGTGGCCGTGCTGCCACAGGCGCACCTGGGTCGGCGGCTCGCCGTGCGCGAGGGCGTTCGTCGCCAGCTCGGACGCGACGAGGACGACCTTCTCCTCGATGTCGCCGAGCGTGCGCGAGCCGTCGGACGTCGCCGCGGCGAGCTGCTCGCGGAGCTCGCCGCGCAGGGCGCGCAGCTCGGCGGCGCCCGCGAGGACCCACCGGCGCACCGCGACGAACTCCTCCGGGGGCCGGGCGGCGGGCAGCAGCCGGCCGCGGGGCGAGGGGACCGTCGGGTCGTCGGACGGCAGCTGGGCCGGGGCGGTCGTACCCGCCTCGGGGTCCGTCGCCGGGTCGGAGACCACGGGTGCGGGCCGGGCCAGCGTGGCGGGCGGCGCGACGGGTGCCGGTGCCGTCCGCTGGTCGTCCGTCACGCGCCGTCTCCGTCCGTTTCGGCAGGCGCCGCGGGCCCGGTGCCCACGGCTCTCCTCACGACGGTAGGCGTCCGGGTTCGATCGCACCACAGGCCGTGGTCCGCCGCCCCTGGTCTGGACGGACGTTCACCCGGAGGAACCGCCGCGGGTCATGGTGCCAGACGCGGGGTGGTGCCGACGTCGAACACCTGCCGCAGGGCGCGTCGGGCCGCGAACCAGCCGGGCATCCCGTGCACCCCCGGACCCGGCGGTGTCGCGGACGAGCACAGGTACACGCCCTCGGCGAGTCGGTAGGGGTCCGGGGCCGCCGTGGGGCGCACGACGACCTGCCGCAGGTCGACCGCGCCCGCCGAGATGTCGCCCCCGACGTAGTTCGCGTCGTGCTCGGCCATCCGTGACGCGGGGATGCAGCGGGACGCCACGACGAGGTCCCGCACGCCCGGCGCCGCGCCCTCCAGCTGGTCGAGCACCTGCTCGGTGACGTCCATGTCGGACCCCGCGGGCACGTGCGCGTACGTCCAGAGGGGGCGCAGGCCGCCGACGACGCGGCCCGGGTCGGCGACGGAGGGGTCGCTGACCAGCACCACCGGGGCCGCCGCGTGGCGCCCCGCCGCGACGTCGGCCTCGGCCGCGGCCAGCTGCGCGCGGGTGCCGCCGAGGTGCACGGTCCCCGCCAGGCCCACCTCCGGCGCCCGCCACGGCACGGGCCCCGACAGCACGAGGTCGACCTTCGCGGCGCCGTCGCCGTGCCGGAACCGGCGCAGGGCCCGGGCGGTGCGCGCGGGCAGCCGATCGCCCAGCAGGTCCGCGGCGGCACCGGCGCCGGTGCTGAGCAGGACGCAGCGGGCCGGCGGCAGGTCCGCCCACCCGCGCACGGGCCGGTCGGTGAGCACCCGGCCGCCGTGCGCCTCGAGGTCGGCGCGCAGCGCCGCCACGATCGCTCCCGAGCCCCCGCGCGGCACCGGCCAGCCGTCGCCGGCGTGCGCGAGCGACGCCAGCAGCAGGGCCGTGCCCGCGGCGGCGGGCGACGGCAGCCGGCTGATCGCGTGCGCACCCACGCCGGTCAGCAGCGCGGGGGCGACGTCGTCGACGAACCGGTGCGACCACAGCGCGGTGCCCTGCTCGAGCACCCCGCGCGCCAGGTGCAGCGCCGTGGGCACCCCGCGCGGGAGCACACCGGCCGGGACGCTGCGCTTGTCGCCCAGCGTGAGCGCCACGAGGGTGCCGACGTCGCGCACGAGCGGCCCGAGCAGGCGCCGCCACGCCGTGCCGTCGACGCCCAGGTGCTCGGCCGTGCGGTCGAGGTCGCGGTACGCGACGCCCGCCCGCCCGCCGGGCAGCGGGTGCGCGTACTGCGCCGGCGGGGTGAGCAGGTCGACGCCCCGGGCCGGCAGGTCGAACTCCTGGAAGAACGGCGACGCCCACGCCAGCGGGTGCACCGCCGAGCAGATGTCGTGCACCACCCCGTCCGCGAGGCCCAGGTCGAGCGTGCGGGCGCCGCCGCCGGCGGTGGGCTGCTCCTCCAGCACGAGCACCCCCAGCCCGGCGCGGGCGCACGTCACCGCCGCCGCGAGCCCGTTGGGCCCCGACCCGACCACCACCACGTCCACCGGTGCGCCCACCGTGCTCCTCCCGTCGGTCCGCCCCTGCCCCACCCTGCCCCACCCCGTGCCGCCCCGCCGCCGTGCCCGCCGTCCCGTCGGACCCCGCCGCGTCGTCCGGGCACGGAGGCGGGTGTCGGCGGCCCGTCCTACCGTGGCGCCAGGGGTGCGGCACGGGCGCGGCACGTGGACGACGAGGGGGACGACGGTGCGGATCGGGTTCGTCGGGAGCTTCGGCACGGTGCACGAGGTCGTGCAGATGGCGGTCGAGGCCGAGCAGCACGGCTGGGACGGGTTCTTCACGTGGGACGGCGTCGACCTCGGCGGCGCGATGGGCGACACGTCCTTCCCCGTCTGGGACCCCTGGGCGGTGCTCGCGGCGGCCGCCGTGCGGACGGAGCGGATCACCCTCGGCGCGCTCGTCTTCGCGGTGCCGCGCCGCCGCCCCTGGGTGCTGGCCAAGCAGGCCGTCACCGTCGACCACCTCTCCGGCGGGCGGCTCGTGCTGCCGGTCGGCCTGGGCGTCCCGGACGACCGCGCGGTCGCCGGCGTGCGCGGGGAGGCCGTCGGCGTGCGGGAGCGGGCGGAGCGCCTCGACGACGCGCTCGCGCTGCTCGACCGCTCGTGGGGCGGCGAGACGTTCGACCTCGACGGCACGCACCTGCACGTCGAGGGCATGCGGCTGCTGCCGCGTCCGGTCGAGCGGCCCGACGGGCGGCTCCGGATCCCGGTGTGGCCGGTCGCGGCCTTCCCCAGCGCGCGGTCCATGGGCCGGGCCGTGCGCTGGGACGGCGTCGTGCCCCAGCTGCGCGGCGACCGCGCCATGGACCCGATGAGCCCGCAGGACGTCGCCGAGGTCGTCGCGTGGTCGCAGGAGCACCGCGACCCGGCGGCCGGTCCCTTCGACGTCGTCGTGCAGGGCGTCCTGCCGGACGACCCGGCGGAGGCCGCCGACCTGGTGGGCGGGCTCGCGCAGGCCGGTGCGACGTGGTTCGTCGACTCCCGGTGGGACCCGCAGACCGCGACGCCCGAGCAGCTGCTCGCACGTCTGCGCCTCGGCCCGCCCGACCTCGGCCCGTCCGACCCCGCCCCGGTCACGTCGGGCTGAACCGCCGCGGCCGAGCCGGTCGGGGCGTGCGCGTCGGCGTGCGCCGGCCCGCGACCTCGCGCACCATCACGGCACGGCCCCGGGACCGGGGCCGGTCGGGGCACGAGGCCGGAGGCGTGGATGAGCGGCAGGACGATCGTGGTCACGGGGGCCAGCGACGGGATCGGGGCGGCGGCGGCACGGGCGCTCGCGGCGGACGGGCACACCGTCGTCGTCGTGGGCCGGTCGCCGACGCGCACCCGCCAGGTCGCCGCCGAGGTGGGCGGGCCGGCGCACGTGGCCGACTTCGCGCGCCTCGACGAGGTCCGTGGGCTGGCCGCCGACCTGCTCGCCGCGTACGAGCGCATCGACGTGCTCGTCAACAACGCGGGCGGGGTGTTCGGCGAGCGCACCGTCACCCCGGACGGCCTCGAGGCGACCTTCCAGGTCGACCACCTCGCGCACTTCCTGCTCACGAACCTGCTCATGGACCGGCTGCTGGCCTCGCGCGCGACCGTCCTCGCCACGTCGAGCGTCGCGTCACGGGCGTCCCGCATGACCGTCGAGGACGCGCGCCGGGCCGGCGAGCCCGCGCCGGAGGGCCGGTACTCGTCGCTGCGCGCGTACGCCGACGCCAAGCTGGCGAACGTCCTGCACGTGCGCGAGCTCGACCGGCGGTACGGCGACGCGGGCCTCGCCACGGCGGCCGTGCACCCCGGCGGCGTCGCCACGAGCTTCGCGGCCACGTCCGCCGACCTGTCGGGCTGGTTCTACCGCTCCCGGCTCGGGAGGCGGCTCATGCGCACGCCCGAGCAGGGTGCCGCGACGCTCGTGCGCCTCGCCCGCACCACGCCCGGCGTGGACTGGCCGACGGGCGGCTACTGGTCGGACGACCGTCCGGCCCGCGGCAACCCCCGGGCGCACGACCCGGCGCTCGCCCGCGCCCTGTGGGAGCGCAGCGAGCAGCTCGTGGCCGCGTCGGTCACGGGCTGAGCGCTCACCCGGCGGCTGTGCCGGCGGTGCCGTGCTCGTCCGCCGCGGGGCGCGTCATCGGGTAGATCCACGGGCCCTGCGACGAGATCGGCACGTGCTCGCCGATCTCGTCGTACCCGCGCGCCAGGTAGTAGCCGACGTTGTCGGGCTTGGTGGTCTCCAGGTACGACGGCTCGCGCCGCCCGTCGGCGAGCTCGCCGAACGCCCGCATGAGGACCGACCCCCGGCCCTCGCGCTGCCGGTCGGGCCGCACGCCGAACGCCTCGACGTACCAGGCGTCGCGCGGCACGCCCTTCGACGTCAGGGCACCGAACCGGATGATCCCCGGGCTGTGCTCGCGGGCGATCACCGCGATCCGCAGCACCCGGTGCGCCTGCCGCACCCACCGCCACCAGGCCATCGGGTAGGCGCCGGGGCCGTAGAGCACCAGCACGCCGGTGATCTCCCCGTCGTGGCTGGTCACGAGCACGTGCCCGTACCGCAGCGCGTCCGCGAGCGTGAGCCGGTACACCGCGCGCAGCTCGCGCTGACGGCGGGCCGGGTCGCGGAAGATGTGGCTGAACCCCGGGTCCTCACCCAGTGCCGCGGCCAGCACCGCGGCCGCCTCGGTGCGGTCCTGCGGTCTGAGCCGGCCCACCTGGTCGGGTGGTGGCATGCGTGCGCCTGCTGGGCGTCCCCCTGCGTCCATGTCCGGATCGTCGTCCGGACGTGCGTCCAGGTGCAACCGCGCGGGCGTGTCGGGGCGGGTGTCGGCCGGGTGAAATCTCCTGGTTGCCGCCCCGCGACCCCCCCTGACGGCCCGTGACGACCCGGACGACCCCGACGTGGCCTGGGGAGGACGCGTGAAGATCGGCGCGGCCCGCCCCGGGGCCCGCCCGACGCTGCCAGGCTGCATGACCGCAGGACCAGCGACGACGAGGGGGCACGGGTGCGCGACGCGACGGCACGGGCGACGGACGGACGAGCAGGCCACGCGCGGGGGGTGCCCGGCTCCCGACCGGTCCGTGGGCTGCTCGTCACGCTGACCGTCGGCGCCCTCGGCACCGTCGGCCTCACGGCCTGCACCCCCGACCGCCCCGACCCGGCGCCCGCCGTCCAGGCCCTCGCCGACGCGCTCGTCGCCGGCCAGTTCGACGACGTCCCGCTCGACGCCCGGTCCGCGGGCGCCGACGCGATCGAGGCCCGGCGCGCCGAGGTCGTCGCCGGGCTGGGCGAGGCCACGGCGGCCGTCGCGGCGGGCGACGTCACCGTCGCGGAGGAGGGCGAGAGCGCGACGGCGCCCCTCACCGTCACGTGGGACCTGCCGGGCACCGACGAGGACTGGAGCTACGAGGCGACCGCGAACGTCGTGCTCGACGACGAGGACGTGTGGCGGGTGGTGTGGCAGGACGCGCTCCTCGCGCCCGACCTCATGGACGGCGAGACCCTGCGCCTGACCCGCACGACCGCCGAGCGCGGCCGCGTGCTCGGCGCGGACGGCGCCGTGGTCGTCGAGCCGCGCGCCGTGAAGCGTGTCGGCATCGACAAGACCCGCGTCGAGGCCGGGCAGGCGGGGGCCGCGGCGACCGCGCTCGCGCAGGCCCTGGAGATCGACCCGGCCGAGTACGCGACCCGCGTCGAGGGCGCGGGCGAGCAGGCCTTCGTCGAGGCGATCGTCGTGCGCGCCGACGACCCCGCGTACGACGTGGCCGCGCTCGCGGCGCTGCCCGGGGTTCTGGTGCAGGACGACGAGCTGCCGCTGGCGCCGACGCGCACGTTCGCCCGGCCGCTGCTCGGCACCGTCGGGCTGGCGACCGCGGAGATCGTCGAGGACTCGGCCGGGGAGATCGCGGCGGGGGACCTGACCGGTCTGTCGGGCCTGCAGCGCCAGTACGACGACCTGCTGCGCGGTGCGCCCGGCGTCACGGTCGAGGCCGTGCCGGCCGAGGGCGACGCGGTCCGGCAGCTGTTCACCACGGAGCCGGTCGCGGGCGGCGACCTGCGCCTGACGCTCGACGTCGGGCTGCAGGAGCGCGCGGAGGCCGTGCTCGCGGGCGTGGCCCCCGCGTCGGCGGTCGTCGCGATCCGCCCGTCGACGGGCGAGGTCGTGGCCGCGGCCAGCGGTGCGGGCGGCGAGGGGCTGTCCACCGCGACCGTCGGGCAGTACCCGCCGGGCTCGACGTTCAAGGTCGCGTCCGCCCTGGCGTACCTGCGCGGCGGGCTCACGCCGGACGCCACGGTGAGCTGCCCGGCGACCGTGACGGTCGACGGCCGCACGTTCCAGAACTTCCCCGGGTACCCGGCCGCGGCGTCCGGCGACGTGCCGTTCCGCACGGCGTTCGCCAACTCCTGCAACACGGCCTTCATCGGCGCCCGGGACACGACGACCCCGGCCGGCATCGTCGAGGCGGCGCGCTCGCTCGGCCTGGAGCCGGACGTGCAGCTGGGCTTCCCCGCGTTCCTCGGCGAGGTCCCCGCGGACGCGTCGGGCACGGCGCTGGCGGCGACGGTCATCGGTCAGGGCCAGGTGCTCGCGTCGCCGCTCGGCATGGCGACGGTCGCGGCGTCGGTCGGCGCGGGCCGCACGGTGACGCCCGTGCTGGTCGTGGAAGCGGCCGGCGGCGCTGCGGGTGACGACGCGACGGGCGAGGCCGCGGACGCGCCCACCGAGACCGCCGCGCAGGAGGCCCCGTCGACCCCGGCCACGCCCCTGACGGAGGACGAGGCGGCCGCGCTGCGCGACATGATGCGGGCCGTCGTCACCGAGGGCGGCGCGACCCTGCTCGCCGACGTGCCCGGGGGGCCGGTGATCGCCAAGACCGGCACGGCGCAGTTCGGCACGGGCGACGACCTGCGCAACCACGTGTGGATGATCGCGGTCCAGGGTGACCTCGCGGTGTCGGTGTTCGTCGCCGAGGGCGACTACGGTTCGACGACGGCGGGCCCGCTGATGCGCGCGTTCCTCGTCGGCTGACGTCGACGGCGCGCCCGGCCGCGGGCGCAGACGGACGACGGCAGGCCCTGAGACGGAGACGACGATGCCCGTACCCCACGTGCCCGGCGGTGCCGGGTGGATGCGCCCCCTGCCCGGGACGTCCCTGACGGTCAGCGCCCTCTGCCTGGGCGGCGGGCCGCTGGGGAGCATGCCCGAGCTGTTCGGCGAGGACGTCTCCCCGGAGCGCGGCATCAGCACGGTGCTCGCGGCCCTGCGCAGCGACGTCCGCTTCGTCGACACGTCCAACGGGTACTCCGGCGGCGAGAGCGAGCGGCGGATCGGGGCCGCGCTCACGGCGCACGGCGGGCTGCCCGCGGACGTCGTGGTCGCCACCAAGGTGGACCCGGAGGGCTCGGACTACTCGGGCGAGCGCGTGCGCCGCTCCGTCGACGAGTCGCGGCGCCGCCTGGGCCTGGACCACCTGCCGCTGGTGCACCTGCACGACCCGGAGCGGCACGAGTTCGACGACCTCACGGCGCCGGACGGTGCGGTCGAGGCGCTCGTCGAGCTGCGGGAGTCCGGTGCGGTGGGGGCGATCGGCCTCGCGGGCGGGCGCGTGCAGGAGATGGCCCGGTACCTCGCACTCGGGGTGTTCGACGTGCTGCTGGTCCACAACCGCTGGACGCTGGTCGACCGGTCCGCCGACGCGCTCGTGGCCGAGGCCCGCGCGCGCGGCATGGGGGTGCTCAACGCCGCGGTGCTCGGCGGCGGCGTGCTCGCCCACCAGGAGGGCGGCCCCACCACGTACGGCTACCGCCCCGCCCCGCCCGAGGTGCTCGACGCCGTCGCGCGCATGCGTGCGGTGTGCGCCGCGCACGGCACGGACCTGCGCACGGCCGCCCTGCAGGTCTCGCTGCGCGACGACCGGTTCACGTCGACGATCGTGGGGATGTCCCGCCCGGAGCGGGTCGCCCAGACGCTCGCCGCGGCGGCGACGCCGCTGCCGCAGGAGCTGTTCGACGAGCTCGCGACGCTCCTGCCCCCGTCGCGCACGTGGCTCGACGCGCCCTTCGACGCCTGAGCGACGCGCCGGGCCGGACGACGCAAGGGGCGTCGGTCCCATCGGCTAGCGTCCCTCTCACCTGACCCCTGCTGCGACGGGACCACGATGAGCACGCGCACGACCCTGGCCCGGGCGTACTGGGCGGTCAGCCGCTGGACGCTGCGCACCGAGCGGCTGCCCCGGGACGGTGCCGGGGTGCTCCTCGGGGCGCCGCACACCTCGAACTGGGACTTCGTCCTGATGCTCGCCATCGGCGCCGAGCAGGACCTGCCGTTCCGGTGGCTCGGCAAGCACACGCTGTTCCGGGGGATCGGCGGCCCGGTCATGCGCGCGCTCGGCGGCATCCCCGTGGACCGCCGCGACCCGGCGGGGCTGGTCGACGACCTGGTCGCGCGGATCGCGTCGGGGGAGCGGTTCTACCTCGTGGTGACGCCGGAGGGCACCCGCTCGGGCAGCGGCTGGAAGTCCGGCTTCTACCGCATCGCGCGGGCGACGGGGCTGCCGGTGACGCTCGGCTACGTGGACCGTACGACCATGACGACGGGCCTGGGCCCGACGATCACGCTCACCGGCGACGTGCGGGCCGACATGGACGTGGTCCGTGCGTTCTACGCCGACAAGTCCGGGCTGGTGCCGGCGCGTCGCACGGAGCCGCGCCTGCGCGACGAGCCGTCGGGCCCGCCCGCTCCGGATGCGGACGGCGCCCCGGCCGCCTAGCGTCGTCGGGACGCGCCGCGACGACCCTCGCGCACGGCGCACCGACGAAGGAGGCCGCCATGGGACTGGACGACAAGGCGAAGCACGCTGCCGAGGAGACCGCGGGCAAGGCCAAGGAGGCCTGGGGCAAGCTCACGGACGACGAGCGCCTCGAGGCCGAGGGCAAGGCAGACCAGAGCAAGGCCAACCTCAAGCAGGCCGGCGACGACGTCAAGGACGCCGTGCGCTGAGCGCTGCCGCAGCATCCTGCGCCCCGCGGACCTGCTGGTTCGCGGGGCGCGGTGCGTCCGGGGGACCCCGGACGGACCTGTGCACGCTTCCGGCCCGGCGTGTCGGTCCCCCGTGCGGGTGAATTGGGCGGCGGTCCAGTATTTCCCCGGGTGGACTCTTCCCACGGTCGTCGCGGCCGGGCTAGGGTCGACGACGTCAGCGAAACGGCAAACCCTCCGCAAGGCGGGGACGCAAAGCCACGGGACCTACTGGGTCAGCCGGGCTACCGAACGATGAGAGGTCGATCATGGACCAGCGTGGATCTGCGGCGGACAAGTCGCGCACCGATCTCCCCACCACCCGCCTGAGCGCCTGGGCCGCCCTGGCTGCCCGCCTCGAGGCGTCCGCGACCATCCCCGTGCAGCGCGAGAGCATGGCCGCCTGAACCCAGCACCACCCGTCGAGCGCCGTCCCTGCCGGGGCGGCGCTCGACGCGTCTGAGGGCTCGTCGGGGGGCGCGTCGGACGGCACCGACGAGGTCGCCTCACGGCGTGGCGTGCCGCGACACGCCGTGATTCCGCGCGCGTCCCTGTAGTGCCGACCCCCTCGGTCCTAGTGTCGCGAGCATGGCGCCCGCCTACGGCGCGGGCGATGAGCCGGGGGGTTCGACCGTGGACACGCTGTGGGAGTGGTTCCTCGTCCTGATGTACTGGTTCTTCTTCTTCGCCTACCTCGTCATCCTGTGGCAGATCCTCGGTGACCTGTTCCGCGATCGCGAGGCGAGCGGGTGGGCGAAGGCCGGCTGGGTCGTCTTCCTCATCGTCCTGCCGTACCTGGCGGCTCTCGTGTACCTGATCGCCCGCGGCAAGGGCATGGCGGAGCGGCACGCGCAGGCCGTGCAGCAGGTCAGGGCGGAGACGGACCAGTACATCCGCACCGTGGCCGGCACGTCGCCGGCCGAGCAGATCGCCACCGCCAAGCAGCTGCTGGACTCCGGGGCGATCGACGCCGCCGAGTTCGCGCAGCTGAAGTCGCGGGCGCTGGCGGCCTGACACGACCGGCGCGGGCCCGGGCGACGCGTCCGGGCCCGCGCCGGTGTCAGAGCTCGCCGACGCGCTGCAGGTACCGCATCGCCACCCAGCCGAACGGGATGCGCAGCCAGAAGGTCATCACGCGGAACAGGATCGCGACGGTCCCCGCGACACCGGCGTTGACCCCGGCGGCCGTGGTCAGGCCCAGGGCGAGCGCCGTCTCGACCGTGCCGATGCCGCCCGGGGTGGGGATGAGCGCCCCGCCGGCGTTGCCCGCGAGGTACACCAGGGCGACCTGCACGAGGCTCGCGCTCTGGCCCAGGGCCGCGAGCGCCGCGTCGAAGGCCAGCACGTAGCCCATGGTCATGAGCACGTTGCCGCCGAGGGCCAGCGCGAGGCGCCACGGCTGTCCGAGCACCTCGATGAGCCGGGGGAGCGTCTGGCGGACCGTCGGCCCGACCTTGGCGGTGACCCACGCGCGCACCTGCGGGAACAGCAGCGAGGCCCCGACGAGCAGGGCCACGACGGCGAGCGCGACGAGCGCCGCGGGCGGGACCGTGAACGGGTCGTCGGAGCCGACGCCCGAGGTCAGCGTGAGCACGAGCAGCAGCAGCAGCGTGACGACGAACTGGCTGACCTGCACGAGGGCGACGGTCGCGGCGGCCAGCGACGACGAGACGCCGCGCCGCGTGAGCATCCGCAGGTTGAGGGCCGCCGGGCCGATCCCGGCGGGGGCGGCCAGCGCGACGAAGGTCGCGGCGGTCTGCACGAGCGTGGCGCGCCAGACGGGCAGGCGTACGGGGGAGAACGCGACGAACGCGAGCGCCGCCCCCAGGAGCGTGACCAGCCCGAACGCGAAGGACAGCGCGCTGTAGCGCCAGTCGCTCTCGGCCAGCACCTCGGTGATCGTCGCGACGTTGATGGTCGCGAGGATGATGAACACCGCGACGACGGTGACGAAGATCGTGAAGATCGTCCGCGCACCGAACCGGACGACCTGGACCGGCTCGAGGTCGGCGGCGGCGGGCAGCCGCTCGATGAGGACGGTGCGCAGGTCGGCGAGGACGTCCCGGTGCGCGCGCAGCTCGTCGCGGGTGCGGCGCGGCAGCGTGACGGTCTGCAGCAGGGGGCCGACCCCGGCGAGCTCGGTCTCGGTCAGGGCCCGCGCCGCGGACGCGACCGTGCGGGAGGCGCCGACCCGCAGCGCGAGCAGGGCCACGAGCTGGGTCACGTCGAGGCGCCGGGCCAGCTCGGAAGACGCGACGTCGCCGAGCTCCCAGCCCGTGATCCACACCTGCGGGCCGTCGGGCGTGCGCTCGACGAGCACGACGTCGCTGGTCAGGGCGCGGTGCGCGAGGCCGGCGGCGTGCGCGCGGCGCAGCTGGACCCAGATCTCGTCGAGCTCGCGGTCGTCGAGGTCGTCCAGCTCCGAGACGGGCACGGCGTCGCCGGGTCGCTCCTGCACGAGCAGCAGCGAGTCGTCGACCTCGGCGATGCGCAGCAGCTGCGGGGTGCGCACGCCCGCGGCGGCGGCCGCGTACGCGAGCAGGGCGGCGCGCTCGGTGGCCTGGCGCAGCGACAGGGCCGACCGGCCCTCGATGCCGCGCAGGCGCAGGCTGCGCCACAGGCGGGTGAGCATGCCCACGACCTGGCGGTCGCCGTCGAACGCGAGCAGGTCGAGCTCGCGCCCGTCGGCCGTGGTCAGGGCGTACAGCCGGTCGCCGGACGAGCGGGCGAGCGCGAGCCGTGCGGGGGAGGGGGTGGGGAGCGCGGCGGACCCGGGCGCGGGCTCGGCACCGGCGGGGTCGTGGACGCGGTGGATCCGCGCCGGCACGAGCCCTGCGCGCCGGACCCCGAGCACGAGGGCGTCGCCCTCGGCGCGCTCGGTGGTCACGCCCGACGCGTACCGGACGGCGAGGCCGACGGTGCGTCCGAGCAGCAGGGCGAGCGCGACGCCCGGCAGCGACACCTGCGCGGTGATGAGCAGGACGCCGATGGTCACCCAGAGCAGGTTCCACGACCACGCGACCGACCGGCGGCGGCTGCGGGGGCCGCTGAGGGTGAGCAGGGCCGCGAGCATGGCCATGTAGCTCGGGATGGTCAGGACCCACGCGCCGCCGAGCCGCACGGACAGGCCGACCTGGACGTGCGGGCTGCCGAGGGTCTGCACGACCCAGTGCACGGCGGTGGTGACGAGGATCGCGGCGGCGGCGGCGATCAGGCCCTCGAGCAGCTGGCGGCCGAGCCGGCGCACGGCGAGCTCGGTGAGCACGGCGATCGGCACGACGATCGTCGTGAACGCCTCGAGGAACGAGACGGGGACGAAGAGGATCCGGCGGAGCAGGTCGGCGAAGCCCTGGACGTCCTCGGCGACACCGGTCGTGGTGTTCTGCGCGTAGGTGGCCAGGACCACGACGAGGGCGGCGCCGAGCGCGGTGGCGACCAGCGCCAGGAGGTCGCCGGGGTGGTGGACGCGGGTCGTCGGGGTGTCGAGCACGTCGACCGGGGGCGGGACGTCGCGGACGTCGTCGGTGCCGGGCGTGCGGGTCGTGGGGTCGGCGGGGGGCTGCGCCGTGCGTCCTGCGGGGGTGCCGGGGCCCTCCTCGACGGCGCCGTCCGGCGCTGACGACGGCGGGACGGGCATGCTGGCGAGTCTAGGCAGCGTGCCCCGTCGCGCTCGTCAGCCTCGCGGTGGGGTTCGGCACGTCGTCCCCTCCGCCCTGCGACGGAGGACCGCTCGCGTCGGCGCGGGGGCCTCCGTGCGGCGGCGGCGTGGTCGACCCGTCGCGTCTCGGCGGGTGCGGGAGGTCCGGCGGCGCTACGTTCGGCGGAGGGGGTGCGTCGCACCGGGCCGTCGGCCCGCACGCACCCGCGGACGGAGGTCCCTCATGGTCGACGACGTGGCCCACGAGGTCTCGAAGGTCCTGCGGTCGGTGTGGTGGCTTCCCGTGCTGCGTGGCGTCGTGCTGCTGGTGCTCGGCATCGCCCTGCTGGCGCAGCCCACGGTCACGACGTCGGCGATCATCTGGCTGTTCGGCCTCTTCGCGGTCGTCGACGGTGTGCTCGCGGCGGCGCAGGGCCTGGCCAACCGGGGCACGCCCGGGTCGGGGTGGTGGGTCGTCGAGGGGCTGGGCGGCGTGCTGGTCGGCGCCGTCGTCATGCTGTGGCCCGGGCCGACCGTGCGTGTGCTGTTCTTCCTGCTCGCGGCCTGGCTGCTGGTGCTCGGCGTCGTGTCGATCATCGCGTCGGTGGCGATCTCCCGGTCGCGCGACGTGGGCTGGCACTGGCCGTTCGCGCTCGGGCTCGTCTCGACGCTGTTCGCCCTGCTGCTGGTGGTGCGGCCCCAGCAGTCGCTCGCGGTGTTCGCGGTGCTGCTCGGGCTGTTCGCGTTCGTCAGCGGCGCGCTCAACGTCGTCGGCGGGTTCGCCGTGCGGTCCCTGGCCCGCGAGCTGGAGAGCCGCCCGGCGGCCTAGCGGTGCGTCACCCGACGCCGATCGCCTCGAGCCACTCCTCGGGCAGCATCGCGTAGCCGACGAACGCCACGACGTCGAGCGCGGTGTGCGCGGCCACCAGGGGCATCACGCGCCGTCGGCGCACGTAGTACAGCGAGAAGACGACGCCCATCACGACGTTCCCGACGAACGGCCCCCACCCCTGGTACAGGTGGTAGGAGCCGCGCAGCAGGGCGCTCGCGGCGACGACCAGGGGCGTGCTCCAGCGCATCTCGCGCAGGCGTTCCATGAGGTATCCGACCGCGACGACCTCCTCGAGCAGCGCGTTCTGCAGCGCCGAGAGGATCAGCACGGGCACCGTCCACCACGCGGCGTTCAGCGCGGCGGCCTGCACCTCGACGGTGATGCCCAGCGCCCGCCCGGCCACGTACAGGCCGAGCCCGGGGATCCCGATGACGGCGGCCAGCCCCAGGCCGACACCGAGGTCCCGCAGGGGCCGGGCGGCGTCGAGCCCGATCCGGCGCACCGCCGAGCGGCCGTTCGCGGAGAGCAGGTACAGCGCGAGGGCCACGGGCACGAGGGCGAACCCGATGGACAGCAGCTGGTACGTCAGGTCGAGCCACGGTCGCGGCGAGCGGCTGGCGTTGAGGGTCGTGGTCTGGTCGGCGAGGGCCGGCCCCGCGGTGAGCGCGGCCAGCAGCGAGACGACGGCGTACACCGCGGACTTGCCGAGCGAGAGGCCCAGCACGATCCAGATCTCGGCGGTCAGCCGGCGGCGCACCGCGGCCTGCTCGGGGGCGGGGGCCCGCTCGGGGCGCCCGGGGGCGTCGACGTCCGGCCTGCTGTCCACGTCGGCAGCGTACGGCGCGGCGCTGGGAGCGGGCTGCGCGGCCACAGGCGCCTTGACGCGGGTGCTGCCGCGGGAGCAAAGTAGTTTGCGTGACAAAGTCGCTGCCCGACCAGCCCGCCCCCGACGCCCCGGAGGACGACGAGCCGCTCGACCTGCGCGCCGGCCTCGCGATCGTCGACGCCCAGCGGCGCGCCGTGCGCAACGCGACCGTCGACGACCGCCTGCTCTTCACCGTCTGGGGCCTGGCCTGGGTCGTCGGGTACGGCGCCCGCTGGTGGGGCGCCACGCAGGACGCCGGCGGGCCCGCCGAAGGCGTCGCCGCCGCCGTCTTCGGCGTCTGCCTCGTCACCGCGCTCGTGGTCACCCTCGTCCACGTGCTGCGCGCCACCCGCGGCGTGCGGGGCGTCAGCAGGTCCACCGGCGCCATGTACGGCTGGGCGTGGTTCCTCGGGTTCGCCGCCCAGGGCACCATCGTCGGCGGCCTCGCCCGTGCCGGCGCCGACGACGTCGTGCTCACCACCGCCGCCAACGGCATCGCGCTCCTCGTCGTCGGCCTGCTCTACCTCGCCGGCGGCGCGCTCTGGCAGGAGAAGCCCCTCTACGCCCTCGGCGCCTGGATCCTCGTCATGACCGTCGTCACCAGCCTCGTCGGCCTGCCCGCCGGGCACCTCGTCATGGCCGCCGGCGGCGGGGGCGGCCTGCTCGTCGGCGCCGCCGTGGCCGCCTGGCAGCGGCGGGCCGCATGACCGAGGCCGAGCTCGACCCCGTCATCCACTCCGCCTCCCGGCTGCGGGTCGTCGCGACCCTCGCGGCGCTCGGCACCGGCGACTCCATCGCCTTCCCCCGGCTGCAGAAGCTCCTCGACATGACGGCCGGCAACCTCTCCACCCACCTGCGCCGCCTCGAGCAGGCCGGCTACGTCACCCAGACCAAGACCCACGAGGGGCGCACCCCCGCCACCTACGTCGAGCTGACCACCGCCGGGCGCCACGCCTTCGAGCGGTACACCCAGACCCTCACCGCGCTGCTCAAGGGAGCCCAGCCATGACCGCACCCCCCGTCGCCGACCACCCGCCCGTCCTCGTCGAGCACGCCACCCGGCGGTTCGGGGACGTCGTCGCGCTCGACGACGTCAGCCTGCGCGTCGACACCGGCGAGATCGTCGGGCTGCTCGGCCCCAACGGCGCCGGCAAGACCACCCTGCTCTCCCTGCTGTCGGGGCTGCGCCGCCCCGACAGCGGCGTCGTCCGGCTCTTCGGCAACGACCCCCGCGACCCCGCGTCCCGCACCCGTCTCGGCACCACGCCGCAGGACACCGGCCTGCCCGAGACCCTCAAGGTCCGCGAGGTCGTCGACTTCGTCGCCGGCCACTACGCCGCCCCGATGCCCGCCACGGAGGTCCTCGAGCGCTTCGGCATCGCCGACCTCGCCGACCGGCAGACCGGCGGCCTGTCCGGCGGCCAGCGCCGTCGCCTCGCCGTCGCGCTGTCCCTCGTCGGCCGGCCCGGCCTCGTGCTCCTCGACGAGCCCACCACCGGTCTCGACGTCGAGGCCCGCCACGTCCTGTGGCAGGCCCTGCGCGACTACCACGCCGACGGAGCCACCGTCATCGTCACCAGCCACTACCTCGAGGAGATCGAGGCCCTCGCCGAGCGCGTCGTCGTCGTCGGGCAGGGACGCGTGCTCGCCGACGACACCCTCGACGCCGTCGTCGACCTCGTCACCGTCCGTCGCGTCACGCTCACCGTCCCCGACGCGACGGCCGGGCCCGGCAGCGCGCCCACCGCCGACGGCGACCCCGCCCTGCCGGCGCGCCTCCGGGCGCTCCCCGGCGTCCAGGACGTCCTGCCCGCCGGCCCCGGCCGCGACGGCAGCCGCTGGACCCTGCTCGCCTCCGACGCCGACGACGCCGTCCGCGCGCTCGTCGCCCACGACCTGCCGTTCCGCGACCTCGAGGTCCGCGGCGCGTCCCTCGAGGAGGCGTTCCTCGCCCTGACGGCGCGCACCGACCCCGACCCGGGGACCCCCGCCGAGGAGGCGCACCGATGACCACCGCCCACGCCCCGCGCACCGCGCTCCGGCCCGCCTGGTCGCTGACCTGGCTGCACGCCCGCTACCAGTTCCTCGAGACCACCCGGGTCCCCATCGCCGTCCTCGGCAACATGCTCTTCCCCGGACTGGCGCTGCTGTTCTTCATCGTCCCGCAGAGCGCCGTCGCCGACGACCCCGTCGCCGCCACCGCGGCCGTCGCCCAGCTCGGCACCTTCGCCATCATGTCGGCCTGCATGTTCACGCACGGCGCCGGCGTCGCGGAGGACCGCGCCAAGCCGTTCGACACCTACGTGCGCACCCTGCCCGCCCGCCCCGCGCCGCGCCTCGCCGGGCGCGTCCTCAACGGGCTGCTCTGGGCGTACCTGTCGCTCGTACCGCTCGTGCTTGCCGGCGTCCTGCTCACCGCCGCCACGCTCAGCCCCCTGCAGGTGCTCGGCGCCGTCGCGATGGTCGTCGGCGTCGCCGTG
The DNA here is from genome assembly GCF_006715865.1 of Cellulomonas sp. SLBN-39. Classification (NCBI taxonomy): domain Bacteria; kingdom Bacillati; phylum Actinomycetota; class Actinomycetes; order Micrococcales; family Cellulomonadaceae; genus Cellulomonas; species Cellulomonas sp. SLBN-39. Next base: position 1,619,234 of record NZ_VFOA01000001.1, read on the forward strand.
CCGTTCACCCTGCTGGGCCTGGCGATCGGGTACGGGCTCTCGGTCAAGGCGGCGCTCGCGGTCGTGCAGGCCACGCTCTTCCCGCTGGCGTTCGCCGGGGGCCTGTTCATGCCGCCGCAGTTCTTCCCCGGCTGGCTCGACGCGGTCTCGCAGTGGCTGCCGTCGCGTGCGGCCCGTGACCTGGTCGTCCAGGTGACGACGGGCGAGCCGGCGGGCGCCCTGGCCCTGCCGGTCCTCATCGGCTGGACCCTGGCCTTCGCGGCCCTGGCGGCCTGGGCCCTCCGCAACGACGAGGGCCGCCGCTTCCACTGACCCCGCCGCCCCGCTCACCACCCGCCGCCGACCCGCCATCGGTGACGTCCAGCGGCCCCGGTCCGCGACTGATGACGGGGTCGGCGGGACCGGGACGAGCGCGACCCCGTCATCCGTGGTGGGCGCCCGGGGGTGGGGCGGCACGGATGACGGGGTCGGCGGGGAGGGGTGGGGAGGGGTCAGGTGAAGCGGCGGAGGCGGAGGGAGTTCGTCACCACCAGGACCGAGGAGAAGGCCATCGCCGCACCCGCGATCATCGGGTTCAGCAGACCCAGCGCGGCCAGCGGGATCGCCGCCACGTTGTAGGCGAACGCCCAGAACAGGTTCTGCCGGATCACGCGCAGCGTGCGCCGCGCCAGCCGGATCGCCTGCGGCGCCGCCGCGAGGTCGCCGCGCACCAGCGTGAGGTCCGCGGCCTCGATCGCGACGTCCGTCCCGGTGCCCATCGCGAGCCCGAGGTCGGCGGTCGCCAGGGCGGCGGCGTCGTTCACGCCGTCACCCACCATCGCGACGCGCGTGCCGGACGCCTGCAGCCGCTCGACGTGCGCGACCTTGTCGGCCGGGAGCACCTGCGCGAGGACGTCCTCGTCGGCGATCCCGACGGCGCGGGCCGTCGCGAGCGCCGCGCCCCGGTTGTCGCCGGTCAGCAGCACCGGGCGCAGGCCCAGCGACCGCAGCTCGGCCACGGCCGCGGCCGAGGTCGGCTTGACGGGGTCGCGCAGCACGAGCACGCCGCGCGCCCGCCCGTCCCAGGCGGCGACGACGGCGGTCGCGCCGTCCGTCTCCGCGGCGTCCACAGCGGCGGTGACCGACGCGACGTCGACGCCCTGGTCGGCGAGCCAGCCGGCCCGGCCGACGAGCACGCGACGGGCCAGGCCCACGCCGGAGTGCGCGGTCCGCACCACGCCGCTCACGCCGTGCCCGGCGTCGGCGCGGAACTCCCGCACCTCGTCGGACCCGACGGGTACGCCGTCCGCACCGGTCGGGACGGCCTCGGCCCCGGCACCCTGCTCGGCCGCGGCGGCCGCGACCGCACGGGCGACGGGGTGCTCGGCGAGCGCCTCGACGGCTCCCGCCAGCTGCAGCACCTGTGCCGCGTCCTCGCCCGGCGCGGGGACGACGTCGACGAGCGCCATGCGCCCCTGGGTCACCGTGCCCGTCTTGTCGAGCACGACGGTGTCGACGCGGCGCGTCTCCTCGAGGATCTCCGGGCCCTTGATGAGCACGCCGAGCTGCGCGCCGCGGCCCGTGCCGACGAGCAGCGCCGTCGGGGTCGCCAGCCCGAGCGCGCACGGGCACGCGATGATCAGCACCGCGACGGCGGCGGTGAAGGCGGCCTGGGCCCCGCCGCCGGCGAGCAGCCACACGACCAGCGTGCCGACGGCGAGCGCCAGCACGACCGGCACGAAGACGGCCGAGATGCGGTCCGCGAGGCGCTGCACGGGCGCCTTGCCCGTCTGGGCGCGGGACACGAGCCGGCCGATCTGCGCGAGCCGGGTCTCCTCGCCCACGCGGGTGGCGCGCACGACGAGGTGCCCGGAGGTGCTCACGGTCGCGCCCGTGACCTCGTCGCCCGGGCCGACGTCGACGGGGACGGGCTCCCCGGTGAGGAGCGAGGTGTCGACGGCGCTGGTGCCCTCGACGACGACGCCGTCGGTGGCCACCTTCTCGCCCGGGCGCACCGCGAACAGGTCGCCCACGGCGAGCGCGCCGACGGGGACGCGCTGCTCGACACGCCGGCCGTCGGGGCCGGTGACGATCTGCGCCACGTCCTTGGCGCCGAGGTCGAGCAGGGCCCGCAGGGCGTCGCCCGCCCGGCGGCGCGAGCGGTGCTCGGCGTACCGGCCGAGCAGCAGGAACGTCACGACGACGGCCGCGACCTCGAAGTACAGCTCCGGCATCGACGTGCCGTGCCCCGCGCCGGCGGCGGGGAGCAGCGTCGGGGTCATGCGCATGCCGAGCATGCCCGCGCCACCGAGCAGCAGCGCCCACAGCGACCAGCCGGTCGCCGCGACGACACCGATCGACACGAGGGTGTCCATGGTCGACGCCCCGTGCCGGGCCGCACGCGCGGCCGCCCGGTGGAACGGCCACGCGGCCCAGGTGACGACGGGCAGGGCGAGCGCCGCGACGAGCCACTGCCAGCCCGTGAACTGCGTGGCCGGGACCATGCTGAGCACGACGACGGGCGGGGTGAGGACCGCGGCGACGCGCAGGCGGCGGCGCAGGTCGGCCCCGCGGGCGTCGACGGGCGAGGACGTGTCGTCCTCCGCGGGGGCGTCGGTGAGGCTCCCCGTGTCCGTGTGGTCGTGCGCGCCGTGCGCGTGCGTCGCCGGCGCGTCTGCGTCGGTGGCGTGGGCTGCGCCGTGGAGCCCGTCGTGCTGCTCGTCGGTGTGCGCGGCCGGCGCCGGGGTGCTCGTCGCGCGCGCCTCGTACCCGGCCGCGCGGACGGCGGCGAGCAGGTCGTCGACGCTCGCGAGCGTGCCCTCCTCGGCGGGGCGCAGCTCGACGTGCGCGCTCTCGAGCGCCAGGTTGACGGTCGCGCTCGCCCCCGGGACGCGGTTGAGCCGCTTCTCGACGCGGGCCACGCACGACGCGCAGGTCATGCCCTCGACGGCCAGGTCGACGGTCGCGACCTGCGGGTCCGCCGCGCCGTGCGGCGCCGGGGCGGTCACAGGAGCGACCTCGGCGGGGTCACGGCGTACCCGGCCTCGGCGACGGCGGCGCTGACCGCGGCGTCGTCGAGGGGGCCCTGCGACGTGACCGTGACGGGCGAGGCCCCGCCGGTGACGAGCTCGACCTGGACGTCCTCGACGCCGGGCAGGGCGGTGAGCTCCTCGGTGACCGAGCTGACGCAGTGGCCGCAGGTCATGCCGTCGACGCGGAAGGTGGTGGTGTGGCTCATGGTGGCTCCTCGGTGGGTGGGTGGTGGTCAGCTGCGGACGAGCCGGGCGATGGCGGCGGAGGCCTCGCGGACCTTCTCGGCGCCGTCCTCGGGCGAGCGGCGGGCGGCGTCGACGACGCAGTGGCCGAGGTGGTCCTCGACCAGGCCGATGCTCACGGCCTGCAGCGCCTTGGTGACGGCGGCGACCTGCGTGAGCACGTCGATGCAGTAGACGTCCTCCTCGACCATGCGCGCGATGCCGCGCACCTGGCCCTCGACGCGACGCAGCCGGCGCAGGTACTCGTCCTTGGCGGACGTGTACCCGTGCGGGCCCGCGTGGGCGTCGTGCTCGTCGGCGGTCGGCGGGGTCGGCTCGTCCGTGCTCATGACGCGAACATACCCCCGGGGGGTATCTGCTGCAAGCGCGCCAGCGGTCCCGCGCCGACGCCGCCCGCGGCACGGGAGAATCGGCGCATGCGGGTCTCGGCGAAGGCGGACTATGCGGTGCGCGCGTGCGCCGAGCTGGCGGCACGGACCGACGGGGAGTCGGTGCCCACCGACCTGCTCGCGTCCGGGCAGGGGATCCCGGTGAGCTTCCTCGAGCGGATCATGGGCGACCTGCGTCGGGCGGGGGTCGTGGCCAGCGTCCGGGGCCGCTCGGGCGGCTACCGCCTCGTGCGGCCTGCTGCGGAGACGACCCTGGCCGACGTCATCCGCGCCGTCGACGGGCCCCTGGTCACCGTGCGGGACGAGCGGCCGCCGAGCCTGACCTACGACGGCTCCGCGGCCGCGCTGCTGGAGGTGTGGGTCGCGCTGCGCGCCTCGGTCCGCGACGTCCTCGACGTCGTGACGCTCGCGGACCTGGTCGCCGGCCGCTTGCCGGCCTCGGTGCACGACCTGGCCGCGCGCGCCGACGCGTGGGAGAACGCCTGACGCACCCGGTCGCGCCGCCGCCGTGCGGGGCCGCACGCCCGGCCACCACCTCGGACACCTGTCCGACTCATGAGACGCGTCTCACCAGATGACACGCGTCTTGTAAACCGACTAAGCCGGTCGGAATTATCGTCGGCACAAGCTGGCCGACCGCGTGCCCCGCACGCCCGACCGACGCACGGACCCGCCGCGCGTCATCCCGAGGTGGTCCACCGTGCCCTCCCTGATCCTCCTGGCCCTCGTCGGCCTCGCCGCCCAGCTCGTGGACGGGGCCCTCGGCATGGCCTACGGCGTCACGTCCACCACGCTGCTGCTCGCCATCGGCACCAACCCCGCGGCCGCGTCGGCGACCGTGCACCTCGCCGAGATCGGCACCACGCTCGCGTCCGGCGCCGCGCACTGGCGGTTCGGCAACGTCGACTGGAAGGTCGTCCTGCGCGTCGGCGTGCCCGGCGCCATCGGCGCGTTCGTCGGCGCCACCTTCCTCACCGGGCTGTCCACCGAGCAGGCGGGCCCCGTGATGTCGCTGGTCCTGCTCGGCCTCGGCGTCTACCTGCTGGGCCGGTTCACGTTCAAGGGCCTGCGGACCGACCGGCTGCACCTGCCGCTGCGCAAGCGGTTCCTGGCACCCCTCGGGCTCGTCGCCGGGTTCGTCGACGCGACCGGCGGCGGCGGCTGGGGGCCGGTCGGCACGCCCGCGCTGCTGGCGTCCGGGCGGCTGGAGCCCCGCAAGGTCGTCGGGTCCATCGACACGTCCGAGTTCCTCGTCGCGGTCGCGGCCAGCGTCGGGTTCCTGCTGGCGCTCGGCACGGCGGGGATCAACATGGCCTGGGCGCTCGCGCTGCTCGTCGGCGGGCTGATCGCCGCCCCGATCGCCGCCTGGCTCGTGCGGCACGTGCCCGGGCGCGTGCTCGGGTCCGCGGTCGGCGGCGTCATCGTCCTCGTCAACACCCGCACGCTGCTGCGCTCGGACTGGATCGGCCTGAAGGACACCCCGCAGGAGGCGACGACGCTCGCCGTCATCGCGCTCGTCTGGGTCGCCGCCGTCACGTGGTCCGTGCGCGCCTACCGCGCCGACCTGCAGGCCGCCCGCACGGCCGACGACGCGCCGGCGGCCGGTGCCGCGGCCGGGGAGACGGACGACCCGGAGGCCGGGTCGGCGACGACCGGCGTGCCGGCAGGGACCGCCGGGGGGTCGACGACGGGGGCGTGAGCCGACCGACCGGCGCGGGGCGTGCGAGGCCCCGCACCACCCGTGCCGCCCCGACCGACAGGGGCGGGCGGCACGGACGACGGGGCCCGCGGTGCGTGAGCACCACGGGCCCCGTCGGCGTCCGTGCCCGGGTCCCGGGCCGCCGCGACCGGCGGCCCGGGACGGGCGTCAGCGCTGCTCGTCCGGCGTACCGGCTCCCGTCGGCGGCCACTGCCACGCCGTGCGCGGCTCGGGGGACTCCGACGGCGCCGGCCACGGGGTGCCGGGCTGGTGCGTCTCCTCGGCGGGCACCTCGTCGGGCTCGTCCGGCACGAGCTCGATGCGCACCGGCTCCATCACCGTCGTCGTCTCCGCCGAGGACGCCTCCTCGGTCCACGCCGCGGGCGGCGCCTGCTCCGCCTCCGGCGCCGGGGCGGGCGCGGACGGCCGCGAGAAGAACGCGGCCGCGGCGGGGACCTCGTGGTGCGCGGTGTCGCCCGGGTCCGCGACCGGCGCGGCGCCGTCGAGCGGCCCGTCCGTGACGGTCGCGTCCGGACCGCCCTCGCCCGTGCCGTCGGCGTCGGCCGCACCGTCGGCGTCGACCTCGGTGCCGACGTCGGGGTCCCCCGGCGCGTCGTCCGCGGCGGTGCCCTCCGCGTCGTCGGCCCCGGTGGCGAGGCCGGCGACCGCGATCGTCGTCGACGCGGCCTCGTCCTGCGGCGCCTGCGCCTCCGCAGCGGCCCGCGCGGCGGCCGGCAGGGCCGCGATCACCCGGTCGAGGGCGGCCTCGTCGTGCGACGCCGAGACGAACCATGCCTCGAACGCCGACGGCGGTGCCGAGACGCCCGCGTCGAGCAGCGCGTGGAAGAACGGCCCGTACCGCCAGTGCTCCGAGGCCTGCACCGCCGCGTAGTCGCGGGCCCCGCGCGTGGCGGCCTCCTCGCCGAAGACGACGGAGAACAGGCTCCCGGCCCACTGGACGGCGTGCGGCACGCCCGCCTCGGCGAGCGCACCCGTCAGGGCACGGCGCAGGTGCGCGGCGGCGGCGTCGACATGCACGTACACCTCCGTGTCGGCGGCGCGCAGCGTCGCCAGGCCCGCGGCGGTGGCCACGGGGTTCCCCGACAGCGTGCCGGCCTGGTAGACCGGGCCGCGCGGGGCGAGCAGGTCCATCACCTCGGCGCGCCCGGCGACCGCGGCGACGGGCAGCCCGCCACCGATCACCTTGCCGAAGGTCAGCAGGTCCGGCGCCCAGTCCTCGACCCGGCCCTCCAGCCCCCACCAGCCGGCGGGGCCCACGCGGAACCCGGTCATCACCTCGTCCTGCACGAGCAGCGCACCGTGCCGGCGGGTGATCTCGCGCAGCGCCTTGTTGAAGCCCGGCAGCGGCGGCACGACGCCCATGTTCGCCGGCGCCGCCTCGGTGATCAGCGCCGCGATCCGGTCGCCGTGCTCGGCGAACGCGGCCTCGACCGCGGCCAGGTCGTTGTAGGGCAGCACGATCGTCTCGGCGGCCTGGGCCGCGGTGACGCCCGCGGAGCCCGGCATCCCGAACGTCGCCAGGCCCGAGCCGGCCTGCGCGAGGAGCGCGTCGACGTGCCCGTGGTAGCAGCCCGCGAACTTCACGACGAGGTCGCGGCCCGTCGCGCCGCGCGCCAGGCGCACCGCGGTCAGCACGGCCTCGGTGCCCGTCGAGACCAGGCGCACGCGCTCGGCCGCGGCCACGCGGGCGCGGATCTCGTCGACGAGCTCGACCTCGGTGGTCGTCGGGGCGCCGAACCCGAGGCCGCGGGCGGCCGCCTCCTGCACGGCCGCGACGACCGCGGGGTGCGCGTGGCCCAGGAGCGCCGGGCCCCAGGACCCGACCAGGTCGACGTACTCGCGCCCGTCGACGTCACGGACGAAAGGTCCCTGCGCCGAGGCGATGAACCGGGGTGTGCCGCCGACCGCGCCGAACGCGCGCACCGGGGAGTTCACCCCGCCGGGGATGACCTCCTCCGCGTGCGCGAACGCCGCGGCGCTCGTCGACGACCAGGTCGTCGCGTCGGTCTCGGTCTGCGTCATCGTCGCTCCTCCACGAGCCATGCGGCCAGCTCGGTGGCCCAGTAGGTCAGCACAACATCGGCACCTGCACGTCGGATGCTGAGGACCGACTCGGTGACTGCACCCCGTCGGTCGATCCACCCCTGCGCGGCGGCGGCCTCGATCATGGCGTACTCACCGGACACCTGGTAGGCGAACACGGGCACGGATGACGTCGCCGCGACGTCCGCGAGCACGTCCAGGTAGGACATCGCGGGCTTCACCATGACGACGTCCGCGCCCTCGGCCACGTCCGCCGCGACCTCGCGGGCGGCCTCCCGGCGGTTCGCCGGGTCCATCTGGTACGTGCGCCGGTCGCCGTGCAGCTGGGACTCGACGGCCTCGCGGAACGGGCCGTAGAACGCCGACGCGTACTTCGCGGCGTAGGCGAGCAGCGCGACGTCGGTGCGCCCGGCGGCGTCCAGGGCGTCGCGCGTGGCGGCGACCTGACCGTCCATCATGCCGCTGAGGCCGACGAGGTGGGCGCCGGCGTCGGCCTGCGCGAGGGCCATCGACGCGTACCGCTCGAGCGTCGCGTCGTTGTCGACCGTGCCGCGCGGGGTCAGCACGCCGCAGTGGCCGTGGTCGGTGAACTCGTCGAGGCACAGGTCGGCCTGCACGACGAGGGCGTCGCCGACCTCGGCGACGACGTCGGCGATCGCGACGTTGAGGACGCCGTCGGGCGCATCCGCCTGCGACCCGGTGGCGTCGCGGTGCTCGGGCACGCCGAACAGCATGATCCCGCCCACGCCGGCCTGCGCGGCCTGGGCGGCGGCGCGCCGCAGCGAGTCGCGGGTGTGCTGCAGCACGCCCGGCATGGACGACAGCGGGCGCGGCTCGGTCAGGCCCTCACGGACGAAGACGGGCAGCACGAGGTCGGCGGGGTCGACGCGCGTCTGCGCGACCAGGCGGCGCATCGCCGGGGACGTGCGCAGCCGGCGCAGACGCGTGCGGCCCGGGACGGGCACGGGGCCGGGGGTGGGGGTCACGGGTGCTCCTCGGAGGGGGTGGCGACGGCGACGAGCGCCGTGACGAGGCCGGCGAGCGACTGCTCGCGGGCCACGGCGTCGACGCGCAGCCCGCTGCGACGGGCCTGGACGGCGGTGCTGGGGCCGATGACGACGACGAGGGTGCTGGCCGGCGGCGGGCCGAGGTGGTCGACGAGCGAGCGCACGCTCGACGCCGACGTCAGCAGCACCGCGCGGATCGTGCCGTCGGCCCACGCCGTCGCGACGTCGGGCGGGGGCGGCTCGGCCGGCACGGTGCGGTAGGCGACGACGTCGTCGACCTGCCAGCCCGCGGCGGCGAGACCGTCGGTGAGCGTGGGTGCGGCCAGGTCGCCGCGGGGGACCAGCACGCGGCCGGTGGTGGGCGTCGGCGCGGCGGGCCACGGGCCGCGGGTGAACGCCGACCCGGCGGGCGGCTCCGGCGCGCGGGCGGTGCCGGGGGCCGGGAACGCCGCGACGAGGTCGGCGGCGGTCGACCGCACGGGCGGCACGAGCGCCACCGGTACGTCGAGGGCCTCCAGCGCGCGCCGGGTGCCGGGGCCCACCGCGGCCACCTGGGCACCGCCGCGGCGCACGATCGCGGCCAGCGGCTCGTCGGCGTGGGCCGCGCGCTGCGCGAGCACCGCGACCGCGGCCTGGCTGGTGACGGCCAGCCACTCGTACCAGCCGGCGCCCAGCGCGAGCAGGGCGTCGTCCAGCGGTGTCGGGTCCTGCGCCGGCACGGTCCGCACCAGCGGCACGACCACGGGCACGGCCCCGACGGCCCCGAGCGCGACGACCGCCGGGCTCGCGGCCCCCCACCCGGCCGGCACCGCGCCGCCCGGCACCGCGCGCGGGGCGCCGACCGGGCTCTCGAGCACGGTCCGGGCGGTCGAGGCGTGAGCCACGTCCCCCTCGTCGGGTGCGGGCGCGGGGGCGGGATGGGGGATGAGGGCGTCGGCGGGTGGCTGGGGGACCAGGACGTGCCAGCCCGCGAGGGGGTCCGCGGGGGGTGTCACGACGACGTCCCGAGGGGGGCGAGGTCCGCGGCGCCGTCGTCGACGAGCTGCTGCGCGAGCGCGACGCCGAGGGCGTGCGCGGCCGCGTCGTCGGGCGCCGGGCCGGACGCGCTGCGGCGCAGGACGCGCGTGCCGTCGGTCGCGCAGACCACCGCGTCGAGCACGAGGGCGCCGGCCCCGTCGAACCGGCCCCAGGCGCCCACCGGTGCCGCGCAGCCCGCCTCGAGGCGCGCGAGCACCGCGCGCTCGGCGACGACGGCCCGGCGGGTGGGGGCGTCGTCGAGGGCACGCAGGGCCTGCGCGAGCGGGCTCGCGGCGTCCGCGTCGGCGGTGCGGACCTCGACGGCCAGGGCGCCCTGGCCCGGTGCTGGGGCCAGCAGGTCGGGGTCGAAGAGCTGGGTGACGGTGCCGAGCCGGCCGAGCCGGCCCAGCCCCGCCGCCGCGAGCACGACCGCGTCGAGGTCGCCGCGCGGTCCTGCGGCGGCCGCGCCGGCGTCCGGGGCGGGCGGGGCGTCGGACGCGGGGGTGACGACGAGCCCGCGCACCCGGCGCAGCCGCGTCTCGACGTTGCCCCGCACGTCGACGACGTCGAGGTCGGGGCGGGCGGCGCGCAGCTGCGCGGCCCGCCGGGGGGACCCCGTGCCGACGCGGGCCCCCGGCGGCAGCGTGGCGAGCGTCAGGCCGTCCCGCGCGCACAGGGCGTCGCGGGCGTCGGCGCGCGGGGGGACGGCGGCGACGGTCAGCCCGGGCGCCGGCTGCGTGGGCAGGTCCTTGAGCGAGTGCACCGCGACGTCGCACCGGCCGGCCAGGAGCGCGTCGCGCAGCGCGGTGACGAAGACGCCGGTGCCGCCGAGGGACGCGAGCGGTGCGGCGACGCGGTCACCCTCGGTGCGCACGCGCACGGTCTCGACGGCGAGGTCGGCCAGCGCCGCGAGGGCGTCGGCGACGTGGCCGGTCTGCGTGAGGGCGAGGGTGCTCGCACGCGTGCCGACGCGGACGGTCTGGGGCATGGGCCCCAGTCTCTCCCGTCGTGCAGGATGGCGAAAATCCGACGTCCTGACGCGGTGTCAGGAAATGCGCGGAGGCGTCGCCGACGGTCGAACTGACAATCGGTCAGAAAAGCGTCCGGGCGAGGCGGCACGGACCCGGCAGAAATGTGACCCACGCCATTGTGCGCGTCATTCTGCGCCCGCGTCGACCGCCGTGGGCGCGAGCACGGACGCGGCAGCTGCGCGCGCGTCCGGCACCACCGACGCGAGCCCGTTGCCCGCCACCCACGCGCCGCACACGGCGACCCCCGGCATCGCCGGCACCGCCGCCCGGACGCGCGCCACGGCGGCCTGGTGCGCCGCGCTCGGCCGGGGCAGGGACTGGGTCCACCGCACCACCGCGTGCGCGCGCAGCGCCTCGGCGGGGATCGTCACGCCGAGCAGCCGCGACGCGTCCCGCAGCGCCGTCCGCACCGCGTCGGGCAGGTCGTCAGGCACGTCGTCGGGCGGGGCGCCGACCGCCGTGGTCGTGGTCCCCGCGGCCGCCGTCGCCGCCACCGACGGCGCGGGGGAGGACGGCGCGGGTGCGGGGTCGCCGGCGCGGCCGTACGAGAGGCGGACCACGTGCCGGCCCGGCCCCGCGGCCTGCGCCAGCCACGCCCACTTGGCGGTCGCGTGCGTCAGTGCCTTGGCACCGACGTCGTCCGCACCGGGACCCACCAGCACCCCGGTGCCGCGCGGCGCCGCGTCCAGCGCGGGCAGGTCCAGCACCAGCGTGACCAGGCCGACCGGCATCCCGTCGTCGGGCACGACGCCGGCCAGGTCCTGCCCGTCGAGCCCGTCGAGCAGCCCGGGCACGGGGGCGGCGAGCACGAGGCGCGCGGTCCGCACCGTGCGGTCGTCGCCCGCCGCGCTGCCGCGGCGCGTGCTCTCCAGGCGCACCCGCAGCGCACCGTCGGGATCCCGGGTCACGGCCGCGGCCCGGGTGCGCGGCAGCACCACGCCGCCGTGCGCCGTGACGTGCGCGACCAGCGCGTCGACCACCCGGTGCATGCCGCCGTGCACGCCCTGCACCGCCGCGCCCGCGGGCGCCCCGGCGCGCAGCGAGCCCACCGCGCGCGCCAGCGATCCGCGGCTGCGCCCCATCGCGGCGGTCAGGCCCGGGGCGGCGGAGTCGACCGTGACGTCGTCCGGGTCGGCGGCGTGCACCCCGCCGACCACCGGGTGCACGAGGCGGTCCACCACCGCGGACCCCATGCGGGCCCGCACGAGCGCCCCCAGGGTCGGCGCACCCGCCCCGACGCGTGCGGGCAGCACGAGGTCGAGGCACGCGCGCAGCGCCCCGGCCAGGCCGAGCGTGCGCCGCACGTCCGGCGCCCACGGGCGGGCCGGGACGCCCAGCAGCCCGGTCGCCGGCAGGGGCCCGTCGCGGTCGGTCAGGTGCACCCACGAGCCGCGCGGCTCGGGGGCGACCACGTCGTCCGCGAGCCCCAGCTCGTCGAGGAGGGGCACGACCGTGCCGCCCCGGGTCGCGTACGACTCCGCGCCGGCGTCGAGCCGCAGGCCGTCGACCTCGTGCGCGCGCACCGCGCCCCCGGGGGCGTCGCGGGCGTCGAGCACCAGCGTGCGCAGCCCGGCGAGCGCCAGGTCACGGGCGGCGACGAGCCCGCCGACGCCCGCCCCCACGACGACCGCGTCCCAGGGGGTGTCGACGACCGCCTCCGACCCGTCCGCGCCCACGGTCGCGCTCAGAGCTCGTGCGCGAGCGCCACGAGGCGGGTCAGCACGTCGGGGTCGGTCTCGGGCGGCACGCCGTGCCCGAGGTTGAGCACGTGGGACGGCGCCGACCGGCCCCGCTCGAGGACGTCGCGCACGTGCGCCTCCAGCACCGGCCAGGGGGCGCCGAGCAGCGCGGGGTCCACGTTGCCCTGCAGCGGCGTCGCCCCGCCCAGGCGTGCGGACGCCTCGTCCAGCGGCACCCGGTAGTCGACGCCCACGACGTCGGCCCCGGCGTCGCGCATCGCCACCAGCAGCTCGCCGGTGCCGACGCCGAAGTGCACGACCGGCACGCCCAGGGCGCGCACCCCGGCCAGGACCTGCGACGACGCGGGCGCGCAGCCGCGCACGTAGTCGGCCTTCGAGAGCGCCCCGGCCCACGAGTCGAACAGCTGCGCCGCGCTCGCACCCGCACGCACCTGCGCCTGGAGGAACGCGCCGCTCACCTCGGCGGTCCACGCCATGAGGGCGTCCCAGGCCGCGGGGTCGGCGTGCATCAGGCGGCGGGCGGCCAGGTGGTCGCGCGACGGGCCGCCCTCGACGAGGTACGCGGCCAGCGTGAACGGCGCCCCGGCGAACCCGATCAGCGGCGTGCCGCCGAGCGCCGCGACGGTCCGCGCGACGCCCGCCGCGACGGGGGCGAGCCGCTCGTCGTCGAGCGGGCCGAGGTCGCGCAGCCGCCGCACGTCGTCGAGCGTGCGCACGGGCGTGCCGAACACGGGGCCCACGCCGGGCTTGATGTCGACGTCCACGCCCACCAGGCGCAGCGGCACGACGATGTCGGAGAAGAAGATCGCCGCGTCCACGTCGTGCCGGCGCACGGGCTGCAGCGTGATCTCGGACGCCAGCTCCGGGTCGAGGCACGAGTCGAGCATCGCGACCCCCGCACGCGAGGCCCGGTACTCCGGCAGCGACCGGCCGGCCTGTCGCATGAACCACACCGGCTGGCGCTCCGGGCGGGTGCCGGAATAGGCCGTCACCAGTGCTGAGGCGGAAGTGCGGCCGTCGACGAGCGGGTGCTGGGCGGGAAGCGTCACCGGACGATTGTGCCGGACATTTCCAGGGATGATTCAATCGGCCCCGTGGTGCTGCTGTCCCTCGTCGCCAGCCATCACGATCTCGACCTGACGGTGCTGGAGCGTCTGCAGACGGACGTGCACGCCGTCGGCCGTGAGCTCGTGGGCGCGACCTCCCCCGTGGCCGGTGCCGTCGTCCTCGCGACGTGCAACCGGTTCGAGCTGTACCTGGACGTCGACGACGCCGACCGGGCGCCGCTCGCGCGGGCCGCCGTGGCCGAGGCGATCGCGGCGCGCTCCGGGTACGCCCCGGACGAGGTCGGCGGGCACCTGCACCCGCTGCTGGGCACCGACGTCAGCGCGCACCTGTTCTCCGTCGCGTCGGGGCTCGAGTCGATGGTCGTGGGGGAGCGGGAGATCGCGGGCCAGGTGCGCCGTGCCCTGACCACGGCCCGGCGGGACGGCACGACGACGTCCGCGCTCGAGGCCCTCTTCCAGGCGGCGTCGCGGGCCTCGCGCGCCGTCGAGACGGGCACCGGCCTCGGCGGCACCGGTCGCTCGGTCGTCGGCGTCGCGCTCGACCTCGCCGAGCGCACCCTGCCGTCGCGCGACGGGCGCCCCGACTGGTGCGGCACCCGCACCGTGCTCATCGGCACCGGCTCCTACGCCGGCGCGAGCCTGGCCGCGCTGCGGGCCCGCGGCGTGCAGGACGTGCTCGTGCACTCCCCGAGCGGCCGGGCCGCGGCCTTCGCGAGCGCGCGCGGCGCCCGGGCCCTGCCGTCCGGCGACGACCTGCTGGCGGAGGTCGCCCGCGCCGACCTGGTGGTCGCGTGCAGCGGCGCGGCCGGGGCCGTGCTCGGCGTGGAGGCGCTCGCCGCCGCGCGTCCCGCCGGCGCGCAGCCGCTCACCGTGGTCGACCTGGCGCTGCGGCACGACGTGGACCCCGGGGTGCGGACCCTGCCGGGCGTCGCCCTCGTCTCGCTGCAGACGGTCGCCGACCACGCGCCCGCCGAGCACGCCGCGCTGGAGCACGCGCGCGAGATCGTGGACACGGCCGCGCGGGACTTCGAGGCGGAGCGGCGCGTGCGGGAGTGGAACCCGGCGGTCGTGGCCGAGCGGGCCCGCGTGCTCGGGGCGCTGGAGCGGTCCTTGGCGGCGGTCCCCGACGAGGTCCGCGACGAGCGGGTGGAGCGCTCGCTGCGTCGGCGCACGCGGACCGCGCTGCACGCGCCCACCGTGGCGGCACGCGAGGCCGCCCGCGCCGGTGACGCGGCGGCCTACGCGCAGGCCCTGGCGGCCCTCGCGGCGGTCGAGCACCCCCCGGTCCCGGCCTCCGCCTGACGCCGCGGTCCGACGCCCACCGCCCGGCCGCGGCTGCGACGAGAGGCCGTCGGGACCGGGTGCGACCGAGCGGCATCCGACCGACCGATGTCCGGTGGAGCCATGTCCGATCGCGTCCGCTTTGTCCCGCATCGTGAGACGGCGGGCCCGCTGCCGACCGTCGGGCCGGGACGCACGAAGGCCCCCGCCGTCCGGCGGGGGCCTTCGCACTGCTCTGACGGGCGCACCGGGCCTGGTCGGGGGGGAGGACCAGGCCCGGTGCGGTCCGTGGGGGCCACGCTCGTGCAGCGTGTCCCGTTCCCCGGCGGCGAGCGCCAGGGCCTCGAGCTAGTTCATGGGGTCGGGCTCACGAGTGGGCCCAGTACTGCTGCTGCTGCTCTGCGGCGGCCGGTCCAGGGGTCCAGGTGTGCGGCACGACCTGGTTGGTCTGGATGTCCGTCAGCTCAGCAGCGTAGACGATCGCCTCGTACACGCCAGCCTCGATGCGCTCGAGGTGCAGACGCTCCGCACGCTCGATGTCGTCACCGAGGTGCGAGATGCGCGCGACGACGTACCGCTGAGCATCCTGCCACTGATCGACGACGCGCACGGACAAACCGTTCCACCGGGCCGTCAGGTCGAGCTCGAAGAGCTCGCTGACGTCCTCCCGGGCGACGCGGCGGAACCAGCGGCCCGAGGGCGACTGCTGGAACCCGGTCTCCGCGAGCGGCGGGTTGGCGAGCGCGAGCACCACGGTCCGACCGCCGTCGACGACGTCCGCCTCGAGGTACGCCCCGTGCCACTTGGCCACGGGACCCACGCAGCGCGACAGCGACGCGAGCGACGGGCGCGGGGCCCCCAGCTGCGTCACGGTCCACCCGGAGCCGACGTCGCCGTAGCGGGCCAGCAGCGTGGAGGAGCCGTCGTCGAAGACGCGGATGAGCTCGGCACCCGGGGGGATGCGCGAGTGGCGCAACCACCACAGGGGCACGATGTACCCGGGCACGTCGCGGTACTGCAGCTGCGGCGACGACTCGAACCGCAGGATGTCGATGTACCGGTCGTAGGGGCTGAAGGGCGAGCCCGGGTAGCCCAGGCCGTGCACCTCGAAGAGCTGGGCCGGCGTGGTGGCGAACGCGACGTCCTCTGCACGGACCACGTAGCCGGCGATGCGGTCGTGACCCTGCGTGAGGTGCGCGTGCGTCAGCGACGGCGTGATCGCTTTCTGCATCAACGTCACAGGGGGTTCCTTGCCGTATCGGATGAAGGGGAGGATTCCGACGGACAGGACGATTCTTACCCCCAGCCGGGCGGCTGTCCAGGTCTCGCGGCCAGTCATCCGTGACCGGTCCCACCTGCGGGCGCACGGTTGAGCCGAACGGGTGAATCCGTGCCCCTGTCAGGGGCCGCGAGACCGGGCGAACCGGACGCTCAGTCGTCCAGACGGGTGACGAGCTCGGCCGCGAGTCCCACGTAGGTCGCCGGTGTCATGGCGGCCAGGCGTTCCGCGACGTCCCCCGGGAGGCCCAGTCCCGCCACGAACGAGCGCATCTCGTCCCCCGTCAGACGGTGCCCGCGCGTCAGCTCCTTGAGCCTCTCGTACGGGTTCTCCATGCCCGTGACCCCCGCGACCGACGCCGCGCGCATCGCCGACTGCACGGCCTCGCCCAGCACCTCCCAGTTCTGGTCGAGCTCGCGGGCCAGCAGCGCCTCGTCGACGGACAGGGCGCGCAGGCCGCGGCGCACGTTGTCGATCGCCAGCAGCGAGTGCCCGAACGCGGGGCCGATGTTGCGCTGCGTCGTGGAGTCCGTGAGGTCGCGCTGCAGGCGGCTCGTCACGAGGGTCGCGCCGAGGGTGTCGAGCAGCGCGCACGACACCTCGAGGTTCGCCTCCGCGTTCTCGAAGCGGATCGGGTTGACCTTGTGCGGCATCGTCGAGCTGCCCGTGGCCCCCGCGACGGGGATCTGCGTGAAGACGCCGCGCGAGATGTACGTCCACACGTCGGTCGCCAGGTTGTGCAGCACGCGGTTGTAGCGGGCGACGTCCGCGTAGAGCTCGGCCTGCCAGTCGTGCGACTCGATCTGCGTGGTCAGCGGGTTCCACACCAGTCCGAGGTGCTCGACGAACGTGCGGGAGACCTCCGGCCAGTCCGCGCCCGGCACGGCCGCGACGTGCGCGCCGTACGTGCCCGTGGCGCCGTTGAGCTTGCCCAGCACCTCGTCCGACGCGATGCGGCGCAGCTGGCGGCGCAGGCGGTGCGCGAGCACGGCCAGCTCCTTGCCGAGCGTGGTCGGCGTGGCCGGCTGCCCGTGCGTCAGCGCGAGCATCGGCACCTGCGCGTGCTCGCGCGCCAGGTCCGCGACGTCGTCGGCCAGCGCGGCCGCCGCCGGCAGCCACACCTCGTGCACGGCCCCGCGCACCATCAGCGCGTAGGACAGGTTGTTGACGTCCTCGCTCGTGAGCGCGAAGTGCACGAGCTCGGCGACCTGCGGCAGCACCGTGCCGGCGCGCAGCGGCTCGGGGGCGGCGGCGATCCGGCGCTTGAGGAAGTACTCGACGGCCTTCACGTCGTGCACGGTCGTGCGCTCGATCTCCGCGAGCTCGGCGATCTCGTCGGCGCCGAAGGACGCGACGACCCCTCGCAGGTACGCGACCTCGTCGTCGGCGAGCACGGGTGCACCCGGCACCACCTGGTGCGTGGTCAGGTGCACCACCCACTCGACCTCGACCGCGAGCCGGGCGCGGTTGAGCGCCGCCTCGGAGAGGTGGTCGACGAGCGGGGCGACGGTGCCCCGGTAGCGGCCGTCGAGCGGGCCGAGGGCGATCGACGGGCTGACGTCGGCGAGCCGGACGCGCTCGGCGGGCAGCGGCGACGGGGTGCGGGCGGGGTCGGGCGTGGCCATGCCCCGATCCTCCCAGAGGGTGACGGGCGCGCGGCGCCGTGTCCGACGCCGGCCGCCCGCGGTCACCGTCCTGTCGTCGAGAAGTGCTGGTAGTCCGTCGGCGACGACCAGTGCCCGCCCCACGCCCACCCGTGCGCCGCGAACGCCCGCACCACCACGTCACCGTCGTGCACCACGCCGGGCGCGTCGGGCCGGTCGACGAAGGCGGCTCCCGCCGGCGGCAGGACCGTCCCGCCCCGCACGTACGGGTTCTCGACGGGGTTCACGTCGACCGCACGCCCGTACGCGTGCTCGGACCAGCCGCTCCCGCCCGTCACGGCCCGGCAGTTGAACGCCGACGTGTTGTCCGCCGCCATCGACGCGTCGTCGTCGGCGCCGAAGTCGTCGACGAGCCGCACCGACGTCAGCGGGAACCGCGCGTCGAAGAGCGCGCGGAACACCTCGACGAGCCCGTCGGCGACGTCGGCGTGCACCACGAGCTCGCCGGTGACGACCGCGCCGGTCATGTCGTGGTGGCGGACCGTGACGTGGCGCAGGTCCTCCAGCGGGACGGGGCACCCGGGACGCCACGACGCGTGCATGCGCGCGGCCAGCTCCGGGGTGATCGGCCCGACCGACGCTTCGAACGCGGGAGGCTCCGGGCTGGGGCTGGGGCTGGGGCTGGGGCTGGGGCTGGGGCTGGGCGTCGCGGTCGGGACGGGCGGCGGGTGCGTGCGCGTCGTCGTCGGACGGGTGCCCGGACCCGACGCGGCCGGGGCGGACGCGGCGGTCGGCCCTGGCGGCGCGGCGTCACCGGGCGGCACGGCGCACCCTGCTGCCGCCCCGAGGGCGAGAGCCGTGACGAGGAGCAGGCGCCGCACCGGAGCGTGCGTCCCGGTGCGGGCCGTCCACCTGGTCCCGTGCTTCCCGCCGTCCCCGCCCACCGGACGAGCATCGCCGTGCCCGGCGGCCCGCGCCAGCGCGCGGCGCCTCGCCCGCCCGCCGCCCTGCCGGCCCCGCCGCCGCGTCCGCGCGGCTAGCCTGACGCGGACGACGACCAGGGGGTGCAGTGACGACGACGCGCACGGGCGCCGCGGTCCCGGCCGCCCTGGCCGGCGGGCTCGTCGTCCTCGCCGTCCTCGGTGCTGCGCTGGCGGGACCGCTCGACCTGCGCACGGTCGGGCGCGACGGCACGGGCCCCGACCTGCGCGCGACGGCACCGCCGGTGTCGCAGCCGCCGCTGCCGACGAGCTCCGTGCAGGGCCCCCCGCAGGTGCCCGGCGCCACCGAGATCGCCCCGTGGATCCTCGTCGTCGTCGGACTCGTCGTCGTCGGGCTGCTCGGTGCCGCGCTGGTCGCGGCGCTGCGCCGGCTCGTCGAGAGCCGCGGCGCGACCCCGCCCGAGGACGACGGGGTGGTCGCCCCGGGCGAGGACCCCGGGGGGAGCGTGGACGACGAGGCGCTCGCGGTGCTGCGGGAGGGCGTGCGCGCTGCCACCCGCGAGCTGGACGACGACGTGCCGCCGGGCGACGCGGTCGTCGCCGCGTGGGTGGCGGTCGAGCGCGCGGCGGCCGCGACCGGCGTCGAGCGGGACCGCGCGCAGACCGCCACCGAGCTGGCGCTCGCGGTGCTGGGCGCGACGCGCGCCGACCCGGGGTCGACCCGCGAGCTGCTGGGGCTGTACCTGGCGGCGCGGTACGGCGCCGAGCCGGTGTCCGGGCCGGACGTGGCCCGCGCCCGGGCGCTGCTCGCGGTCGTCGCCCAGGGCCTCGCCGCCCGCCAGGACGCGCCCGCACGGGTCGGTCCCGACGTGACTCCTCCCGACGTGCCGCGCACCGACGTCCCGCGCACCGACGTGACGTCCGCCGACGTGACGTCCGCCGACGTGCCGCGAACCGACGACGGGCCGCTGCCGTGAGCCCCGCCGCCGCGCTGCGGGCGGTCGGCGCGCGGGTGTGGCGCCCGGCGCTCGCGGCCGCGATCGTCGGCGTGCTGTCGACGGTCGCCGGCATGGCGGTCGGCGCAGCCGTGGTCCTCGCGGCGGGTGCGGCGGCGCTCGTCGTCGTGGCCGAGCACGTCGACCTGCGCGCCGAGCCCGCGCCCGAGCGGCACCGCACGGCGCGCCGCGACGGCAGCCGCGGCGAGGTGCTGGACCTCGCGTGGTCGATGGTCGGCCGCGACGGGCGGGCGGGGGAGCGGTCGTTGCGGCGGCTGCGCGCGGCCGCCGCCCGCCGCCTGGCCCGGCACGGCCTGGACCTCGCCGACGCCGCGGACGCGGACGCGGTCCGCGCCCTCGTCGGTACCCGTGCCCACGCGACGCTGACCCGCACGACCCACCCGCTGCCGTCGCTCGGCGACCTGCAGCACACGCTGACGGTCCTCGAGGGCCTCGGCGCCGACCGCCGGACCACCGGCACCGCGAGGAGCTCATGACCACCGCAGCCGACGCCGGCCCCCTGACCGTCCGCGAGGTCGCCGTGCGCGGCCAGGCCGTGCTCGACGAGGTCGCGACGGCCGTCGTCGGCATGGCCGGCCCCGTGCGCCTGGCGCTGGCCGCAGTTCTCGCCGGCGGGCACGTGCTGTTCGAGGACGTGCCCGGGCTCGGCAAGACCCTCGCGGCGCGCAGCCTGGCGACCGCGCTGGGCCTCGACTTCAGCCGCATCCAGTGCACCCCCGACCTGCTGCCGTCGGACGTCACCGGGTCCAGCGTCTACGACCCCGCGACGCAGGCGTTCACGTTCCGCCCCGGCCCGGTGTTCACCGGCCTGCTGCTGGCCGACGAGATCAACCGCACCGCCCCCAAGACGCAGTCCGCGCTGCTCGAGGCGATGGCCGAGCGGCAGGTCAGCGTCGACGGCACCACGCACGCGCTGCCCGCGCCGTTCCACGTCGTCGCCACGTCCAACCCCGTGGAGTACGAGGGCACCTACCCGCTGCCCGAGGCGCAGCTCGACCGGTTCATGGTGCGGCTCGCCGTCGGGTACCCCGAGCGGGCCGCGGAGGTCGACGTGCTCGCCCGGCGCCTGGGCCGCCGTCGGGAGGGCGCCACGGTGCGGAGGGTCGTCGACGCCGCGACGCTGCTGCGCATGCAGGCGGGCGTGGAGGACGTCGCGGTCGACGACGACGTGCTCGCGTACTGCGTGGACCTGGCCGCCGCGACCCGCGCGCACCGGGCGGTGGAGGTCGGGGCGTCGCCGCGCGGGTCGCAGGCGCTCGTGCTCGTCGCCCGCGGCCTGGCCGTGCTCGACGGGCGCGCGTACGTCACGCCGGAGGACGTCAAGGCCGTCGCGGTCCCGGCGCTCGCGCACCGGCTGTCGCTGAGCCCGCAGGCGTGGGCGGCGGGCCTGGCGCCGCAGTCCGTCGTCGAGGAGGTCCTCACCCAGGTGCCGGGCCCGACCACCGCCCGGCGCGGATGACGCCCCCCGGGCAGGGCGCGGCCGGGCACCGCCCCGCCGTCGACGCGACGCCCTGGGCACCGACCCTCGCGGTCGCCACCGGTGCCGTCGCGGGCGTGCTGGTGCTGGTGCTGGCCGTGCTCGCCGGCCGCGGCGACGTCGCCGTCGTCGTGGCCGCTCCGCTGCTCACCGCCGTCGTCGTGCGGCACCGCCGCCCCACGGGCTCGGTGCGGGCC
This sequence comes from Cellulomonas sp. SLBN-39, assembly GCF_006715865.1. Classification (NCBI taxonomy): domain Bacteria; kingdom Bacillati; phylum Actinomycetota; class Actinomycetes; order Micrococcales; family Cellulomonadaceae; genus Cellulomonas; species Cellulomonas sp. SLBN-39. Next base: position 1,640,257 of record NZ_VFOA01000001.1, read on the forward strand.
TGGTTCGCCGGCCCGGCCGACGAGGCCGGCGACGACGGGCGCGACCTCGCCGGGCCCGACGGCACCCTGCGCGCCGCGCTCTGGCTCGACGCGCCCGCGGGCGCCGCCGCGCACGTGGCCCTCACCCGGCAGGGCCGCGCCGTCGCCGACGCGCTCGTGCACGTCGACGGCACCCGACGCCTGCCCGTCACCGCCCGCACCGTGCGCACCGGCCCGCAGGAGGTCGCGACCGCGGTCGTCCAGGGCGTCGGCCCCGGCGCCGCGTCCGTCGCCGACCCCGCCGACGCCGTCGACCGCCGCACCGTCGTGCTGCCCCGCGCCACCCCGGTGCGCGAGGTGCCCCTGCCGCCCCGGCTGCGCGGCACGACCGGCGCGCACCCCGCCCGCCGTCCCGGCGAGGGCGGCGACCTGCGCGACGTGCACCCCTGGGGCCCCGGTGACCGCCTGCGCCGCATCGACTGGCGCGTCACCGCCCGCCGCTCGCCCGACCTGCGCGATCTGTACGTCCGCCGCGAGCACACCCTCGCCGAGGCCGTCGTCGTCCTCGTCGTCGACTCCCGCGACGACGTCGGCCCCGACCCCCGCACGTGGCGCGGCCCGGTCCCGCCCGACCCTGCCGACGCGACGTCCCTCGACCGCGCCCGCGAGGCCGCCGCGACCCTGGCCCGCGCGTTCCTCGACCAGGGCGACCGCGTCGGCCTCGACGACCTCGGGGTGCGCCGCCGGCCCCTGCCGCCCGGCGGCGGGCGCCGCCAGCTCCAGCGGGTGCGGCACGCGCTGGCCGGCACCCACCCCGCCGGCGACCCGCCCGTGCGCGTCCGCGCGCCGCGCCTGCCGTCGGGTGCGCTCGCGGTGGTGTTCTCCACGTTCCTCGACGACGAGGCCGCGGCCGTGGCGACGCAGTGGCGCGCCGCCGGGCACCGCGTCGTCGCCGTGGACGTCCTGCCCGCCCTGCGCAGCGCCGACCTCTCGGTCCGTGAGCGGCTGGCCGTGCGTCTGGTGACGCTCACGCGCGAGGACCGCGTCGCCGAGCTCGCCGACCAGGGCGTCGAGGTGGTCGCGTGGCGCGACGACCCGGCCGTCGCGCTGCAGGTGCTCGCGCGCCGCGGCCGCCGGCACGCCGGGGCGGGGGTCGTGTGACCCGCGTCCCGCTGCCTGGCGCGGCCCGCGAGCCGGAGGTCGAGATCGCCACCGGGCCGGCCGTCCCCGCCCTCGTGCTGCGCGCGGCGGTGGCGCTGCTGGGCGCCGCGGTCCTGGTCCTCGCCGCCCTCGCGCCCGGGGGACCGGTGGCCCCGGGTGCCGTGCCGGTGCTCGCTCTGCTCGGGGTCGTCCCGGCGATCCGGCCCCGCGCGGGCCTGGCAGCCCTTGTCGTCGCCGGAGCCGCCGTCGCGCTGCTCGCGGCCGACCCGCTGGGCGGCTGGCACCTGGCCGGGCTCGTGCTGGCCGTGCACCTGCTGCTGTGGCTGGCGGCGGTCGCCGCGCGCACCACGCTGCGCACCCGCGTCGAGGTGGCCGTGCTGCGCGCCGACCTCCCGCTCGTCGCCGGCCTCCAGGCCGCCGCCCAGGTGCTCGCGCTGGCCGTCGGCGTCCTCGCCGGGGCCACCGCTGGCGGCGACGCGTGGCGCCTGCTCGGCCTCGCGGCGGCGGTCGGCGTCACCGCCGTCGCCCTGCGCCGCCCCGCGCAGCCCTGGTGGCAGGGCCGCTGACCTGACGAGCCGACCACAGCCCGCGGCCGTGACCTGCGGGGACGCGGGCAGGGGCGGATGGCGGACGGGTCGGCAGGGAGGCGCCTAGCGTCCCGGTCCCATGACCTTCGCCCTCGTCGACCACCACGTCGACGCCGCCCGCCAGGAGATCGCGTCGGCCGCCGCCGTGCTGGGCGGGCTCGGGGACCTGTGGTGGACCGGGCCGGCGGCGACGGCGTTCGCCGACCGGCGGGCGGAGGTCGCCGCGCTGCTCGTGCGGACGGCCCGGTCGCTCGACGACGTCGACGCCGCGTCGCGGACCGCGCGGGCGGGGGCCCTGTGCGTCGCGCCGGGGACGGGCACGGGGTGGGCGCCCGCGCCGCCCGTGCTCGCGCCCGCGCCCTCGGCCTGGCCGCCCGCGCCGGTGGCCCCCTGGTGAGCGTCGACCACGGCACGCAGGTCCGCATCGACGCCGGCGGCACCCGGGTCGTCGACACCGACGCCCTCGCCGCGGCAGCCGCCGCGCTGCGTGTCGCGGCGCGGCACCTGGATGCGGCGCACGCGGACCTGGGGGCGGCGCTGGCGGCGGCGCAGGGCGCGGCGGGGGACTCGCCGGCGGGCCCTGCGCTCGTGAGCGCGGTGCAGCAGGCGCGCTCGGGGCCGGTGGCTCCGTGGTGGGTCGCGCAGGACGTGCGCGACCTCGCCGACCGGCTGCGGGACGCGGCGACGACGTACGACGGCGCCGAGACGGCCGCGGACGGGTTCGTGCGGGGGGCCGCCGCGGGTGCGGGGTGGGCGCTCGCGCTGACGTCGCCGACGTGGCTGCTCGGGGTCGTGGGGGTGGGTGCGACGGCGCTGGCCGTCGACGCGGGTGCCGTGCTGCTGGTGCGTTCCGTGCTGTGGCTGCCGGGGGACCCGTCACCGCTGGCCGCGACCGGTGACCACGTGCAGGACCGGGTCGCGTGGTTGTCGGCGTCGGCGGCCGCGGCGCCGTTCGTGCAGCTCGTGGCCGGGGGGCTGCGCGCGTCCACCGGCGGGCTGGTGCCCTCGGCCGAGCCGGTGCCGGGGTTCGCGGGTCGGGTCGGGTCGCTGCTGCCCGTGCAGCCGACACGGCTCGTGCCCCGGCTCGACCCGCCGCAGCTGCCCGCGCCGCGCGGGGTGGCGGACCTCGTCGCGGGCGTCGGGGTGTCCTACGGTCACGACGACGCACCGGGCGCCGCGGCCACGCCCCCGGCGACGCTGACGATCCAGCGGCTCGACCACCCGGACGGCACGGTCGCGTGGGTCGTCACCGTGCCGGGCACCCAGTCGGCGGGGTTCTCGGGCGACCCGCTCACGCACAACGGCACCAACCTGCGGGCCGTCGCAGGGCTGCCGGACGCGATGTCGCAGTCGGTGCTGGCCGCCATGGCGACCGTCGGGGTCGGGGCGGACGAGCCGGTCGCGATCGTGGGGCACAGCCAGGGCGGGATGGTCGCCGCGAGCGTGGCCGCGACCGCGCTGGCGACCCGCACCTTCGACGTGCGGACGGTGGTGGCCGCCGGGTCGCCGGACGTGCCGGCCGCGCTGCCGGCCCGCGTGCCCGTCGTGCGGCTGCAGCACGACACCGACCTGGTGCCGCTGCTCGACGGGCGTCGCGAGGTCGCCCCGGCGCCGAACGTGCTCAGCGTGACCCGCGACCTGCGGGCCGACGGCACCACCCCGACCGTCTCGGGCTCGCACGGCGTCGCGGAGTACACGCGCACCGCGGCCGCGCTCGACGACGCGCTGGCCGGCGCCCCCGCCACGGACCCGCACCGGCGTGCGCTGGCCGCGGTGCTGGGCCCGGAGGGCACGACGTCGCGCACGTGGCAGCTCACGGCCGTCGTCGACGTGCCGGAGCCCGCTCCGTCCGGGGGACAGGTCGGACCCGGCCTCGGGGAGCCGGCGGCGTTCCCGCCGCCCGTCCCGGTGCTCGGGCCGGTCGCGTCGCCGTTCGCCGACGTCAGTCGCGCGAGGTGACCGCCGAGAGCACGAAGCTGACCACCGCGACGATCAGCCCGCCGAGCACCGCGGTGCCGAAGTCCTCGATGCGCAGGCCCCACGACGTCTGCTCGGTGATCCACGCGGTGAGCATGAGCATCAGCGCGTTCACGACCAGCGTGAACAGCCCGAGCGTGAGGATGTACAGCGGGATCGACAGGACGTTCACGATCGGCTTGACGATCGCGTTCACGAGCCCGAAGACGAGGGCGACGAGCAGGATCACGCCGATCTCGCCGCCGGTGGAGTCCCCGCCGATCACCGTCAGGCCGGGCAGGAGGAGCGTCGCCAGCCAGATGGCGACACCGTTGATGAGGACGCGCACGACGAATCCCATGCCCCGATCCTGCCACTGCGCACGACCGCTGACCTGGGGGCGCGCGTCTCGGTACCCTGCGCCGTGCCCACCCGCAGGTCCTCCACCGTCGTCCTCGGCGTCAGCGCCGCCCTCGCCCTCGTCCTCAGCGGGTGCTCCTCGACGAGCGACTACCAGGGGGTGTGCGTGGAGAAGGCGTCGGGCACCCGGCTCGACGACGCGGACTGCGACGACGACGACGCGGGCTACACCGGCGGCACGCACGGCTGGTACTACCTGCCGCGCGGGGCGAGCGCGCCGCCCGTCGGCGAGGCCGTCAGCGGCGGCACCACGACCGTCCCGTCCGACCGGACCGCCGTCCGCGGCGGCGTCTCGGCGGGCGGGGAGACGTCCGTCAAGGGCGGCAGCGTGTCCCGCGGCGGGTTCGGCGGCACGTCCTCGCACGTCGGCGGCTGACGTGCAGCGACTGCCCAGCACCCCGCGACCGGGGTACCGCGACCTCGTCGGCGCCCAGGGCCTGACGTACCCCGACACCCCGCTGCCCGGCGGCGGCACGGTGCCCTACTGGTCCGAGGACTCCTGCTACGTCATCTCCTCCGACGAGGCCGACCACCTCGAACGGGCCACCGAGGAGCTGCACGCCATGAGCCGTGAGGCAGCCGCGTTCCTCGCCACCGGCGCCATGGGCGACCTTGGGCTGCCCGACGGCACCTTCGCCCTGGTGCGCGACAGCCTCGCCGCGGAGCCCGTGCACCTGTACGGCCGGTTCGACCTCGCGTTCGACGGCACCGGCCCCGCCAAGCTGCTCGAGTACAACGCCGACACGCCGACCGGTCTGGTCGAGTCCGCGGTCGTGCAGTGGTTCTGGCTGATGGACACCCACCCCGACCGGGACCAGCTCAACTCCGTGCACGAGCGGCTCGTGCGCCGCTGGGCCCAGCTGGCGCCGCGGCTGCCCGGCGACCGCGTCCACGTGGCCCACGTCGACCACGACACCGCCTACGAGGAGTGGGCGACCGCCGCGTACCTGATGGACACGGCGCAGCAGGCCGGGCTGCGCACGGTCGGGCTGCGGGTCGACGAGATCGGGCTCGACCACGACCACGACGAGCTCGTCGACCTCGCGGGGGAGCGCATCGACACCTGCTTCAAGCTCTACCCCTGGGAGAACATGCTGCGCGAGCCATTCGGCGCGCACGTCATGGCCGACCCCGACGGCGTGCGGTGGGTCGAGCCGCTGTGGAAGGTCGTCGTCTCGAACAAGGCGCTGCTCGCGGCGCTGTGGCACCTGTACCCCGGGCACCCGCACCTGCTGCCCGCGTACCTCGACGACCCCGGTCCGCTGACCGCGTGGGTCGCCAAGCCGCTGCACGGCCGCGAGGGCGACGCGATCCGCGTGCACGCACCCGGCGTCGAGCTGACCACCCCCGGCACCTACGGCGGCGAGGGGCTGTGCTACCAGGCGTGGAACCCGCTGCCGGACCTCGACGGGCACAAGGCGGTGATCGGTTCGTGGGTGGTCGGCGACCACGCCGCGGGCATCGGCGTACGCGAGTCCGACGGCTGGGTCACCGACTGGTACGCGCGCTTCGTGCCCCACGTCGTCGACACGCCGGCCCCGACCGACGCCCAGCGCACCGCCTGGCTCGACGCGGACGCGCCCAGGCCCTGAGGCCGCCCGGGCGATGAGCATGGGGACGGACGGTCCGGGAGGGGTGCGGGACCGGGTGGCATGCTGGCGCCGTGGCCCGCGTCCCCCTCCGCCCTGCCGTCGCCGACCTGCCCGCCTACGTCCCCGGTGCCCGGGTGCCCGTGGGGGCGGCGGCCTACAAGCTCTCGTCCAACGAGAACCCGTACCCGCCGCTGCCGTCGGTCGTCGCCGCGATCGCTGACGCCGCCGTCGACGTCAACCGGTACCCGGACATGTACGCCACCGAGCTCGTCGAGCAGGTCGCCGAGCGCCTCGGCGTGCCCGCCGCGGGCGTCGTCGCCGGCTGCGGGTCCGTCGCCGTGCTCGGGCACGTGCTCCAGGCGGTGTGCGGGGCCGGCGACGAGGTCGTCCTGCCGTGGCGCTCGTTCGAGGCCTACCCCATCGCGATCTCCCTGGTCGGCGCCACGGGCGTGCGCGTGCCGGTGCGCCCCGACGGGCGTCTCGACCTCGAGGCGATGGCCGACGCGATCACGCCCCGCACGCGCGCCGTGCTGGTCTGCACCCCCAACAACCCGACCGGCCCGGCCGTGCACGACGACGAGCTGCGCGCCTTCCTCGCCCGCGTGCCCGGTGACGTGCTCGTCGTGCTGGACGAGGCGTACGTGGAGTTCGTGCGCGACGCCGCGGCGCCCGACGCGCTCGCGGTGCACGCCGACCACCCCAACACGGTGCTGCTGCGCACCTTCTCCAAGGCCTACGGGCTCGCGGGCCTGCGGGTCGGGTACGCGGTGGCCCGCCCGCGCCTGGCGGCGGGCATCCGTGCGGCGTCGACGCCGTTCGGGGTCTCGCACGTCGCGCAGCTCGCGGCGCTGGCGTCGCTGCGCGCCGAGGGTGAGCTGCTGACCCGGGTCGAGGCGATCGTCGCCGAGCGCTCGCGCATGATCGACGGGCTGCGCGCGCAGGGCTGGACCGTGCCGGACTCGCAGGCCAACTTCGTGTGGCTGGCGCTGGGCGACCACGCGTCGTCGTTCGCGGAGCGCTGCGCCCGCGCCGGGGTGCTGGTGCGGCCGTTCGCCGGCGACGGCGTGCGCGTCTCCGTGGGGGAGAAGGAGGCGACCGACCTGTTCCTCGAGGTCGCCGGGGAGCACGCCCCGCGCTGAGGGCGTGCGCCGGGGCGCGCGGCGGTGTGGGGTCTCCACAACCGGGGTCCGGAGCGGGTTGTGGGGGAGGGCCTTGCCTAACCTACGGTGCCGTAGCCTACGCTGACGTAGGTTCGCCGGCCCGACCGGTCGGCGGACCCGGCGGCGCGACCCCACCACGGTCGCGCCGCTCCCGGCCACCCGGACCGCACCCGGTCCCGCCCCCGGCGCCAGCGAAGGAGGACCGCGTGACCCAGCCCGGACCGCGCACCGGCGGGCCCCTCACCGACGAGGGCCTCGTCCAGCTGCTCACCCCCACCGGCGAGCGCGTCTCGCACCCCGAGTACGACGCGTACGCGGCCGACCTGGACGCGGACCGCCTGCGGGCGATGTACCGCGACATGGTGCTGACGCGCCGGTTCGACACCGAGGCCACGTCGCTCCAGCGGCAGGGCGAGCTCGCGCTGTACGCGCAGTGCCTGGGGCAGGAGGCCGCGCAGACCGGCTCCGGCCACGCGCTGGCCCCGCAGGACCACGTGTTCCCCAGCTACCGCGAGCACGGCGTCGCGCAGGCCCGCGGCCTGGAGATGACGGACGTGCTGCGCCTGTTCCGCGGCATCGACCACGGCGGCTGGGACCCCGCGGAGCACAACTTCCACCTGTTCACCCTCGTGATCGGCTCCCACGCCCTGCACGCGACGGGCTACGCCATGGGCGTGCAGCGCGACGGGCTCGTCGGCACGGGCGACCCGGACCGCGACACCGCGGTCGTCGCGTACTTCGGCGACGGCGCGACCGCGCAGGGCGACGTCAGCGAGGCCCTCGTCTTCGCGTCGGTGAACCAGGCGCCCGTCGTGCTGTTCTGCCAGAACAACCAGTGGGCGATCTCCGAGCCGACGACGAAGCAGTCGCGCGTGCCGATCGCGGACCGGGCCCCCGGGTTCGGCGTCCCCTCGGTGCGGGTCGACGGCAACGACGTGGTCGCGACGTACGCGGTGACGCGGCAGGCGCTCGAGCGGGCCCGCTCCGGCGGCGGTCCGACGTTCGTCGAGGCGTTCACCTACCGCATGGGCGCGCACACGACGTCGGACGACCCGACGCGGTACCGCTCGCGCGAGGAGGAGGAGCACTGGCGCCGCCGTGACCCCATCGAGCGCCTGCGGGTGCACCTGGAGTCGGTCGGCGAGCTGCCCGAGGTGTTCCAGGCCGAGCTCGCGGGCGAGGCCGACGCGTTCGGTGCGCACGTGCGCGACACGGTGCGCGCCATGGGCCGCCCGTCCGCGGCCAGCATGTTCGACCACGTGTACGCCACCCGGCACGGCGTCGTGGACGCCGAGCGCGAGTGGTTCGCCCGGTACGAGGCGTCGTTCACCGACGCCGGCCAGACCCCCGCAGGAGGCCACCGATGACGGTCACGAGCGAGCGCACCACCCCGGCCACCCCCGCCGAGCCGCCCGCGGCGCCGACGGGCGTGCAGCGCCTGCCCATGGCGAAGGCCCTCAACCTCGGCATGGCCCGTGCCCTGGCGGACGACCCGCGCGTGCTGCTCATGGGCGAGGACATCGGCCGCCTCGGCGGGGTGTTCCGCGTGACCGACGGGCTGCAGGCGCAGTTCGGCGAGGACCGCGTGGTCGACACCCCGCTCGCGGAGTCCGGGATCGTCGGCACCGCGATCGGCCTCGCGCTGCGCGGGTACCGCCCGGTGGTGGAGATCCAGTTCGACGGGTTCGTGTTCCCCGCGTTCGACCAGATCACCACCCAGCTGGCCAAGATGCACTACCGCTCCCGCGGCCGCCTGCAGCTGCCCGTGGTCATCCGCATCCCGTTCGGCGGCGGCATCGGCGCGGTCGAGCACCACAGCGAGTCCCCGGAGGCGCTGTTCGCGCACACCGCCGGCCTGCGCGTGGTCAGCCCGTCCACCCCGGCCGACGCGTTCACGATGATCCAGCAGGCCATCGCGTCGCCCGACCCCGTCATCTTCCTCGAGCCGAAGGGCCGCTACTGGGAGAAGGGCGACGTCGACCTCGACGCCGCGCTGCCCACCCCGCACGGCGGCCCCGGCGACCTCGACCACGCGCGTGTCGTGCGCACCGGCACGGACGTCACGCTCGTCGCGCACGGCCCCACGGTCGCGACCGCGCTGCGTGCCGCCGAGGCCGCCGCCGCCGAGGGGCGCAGCGTCGAGGTGATCGACCTGCGCACGATCTCGCCGCTGGACACGGCGACCGTCGCGGCGTCCGTGCAGCGCACCGGCCGCTGCGTCGTCGTGCACGAGGCCCCGGTGCTGTACGGCACGGGTGCCGAGGTCGCGGCGCGCATCACCGAGGAGTGCTTCTTCCACCTGCAGGCGCCCGTGCTGCGGGTCGGCGGGTTCCACACGCCGTACCCGGTCGCCAAGATCGAGCACGACTACCTGCCCGGCCTGGACCGCGTGCTCGACGCCGTGGACCGCGCGCTCGCGTTCTGAGCGGCCGCCCGCACCCCGCGCGGCAGCCCGCGCAGCACCGAGGAGGACCCGACCGTGCCCACGTACCAGCAGTTCCCGCTCCCCGACGCCGGTGAGGGCCTCACCGAGGCCGACATCGTCACGTGGCACGTGCAGGTCGGCGACGCGGTCGAGGTGAACCAGACGATCGTCGAGATCGAGACCGCGAAGTCGCTGGTCGACCTGCCGTCCCCGTGGACGGGCGTGGTCAGCCGGATCCTCGTCGAGGTCGGCACGACCGTCGACGTCGGCACCCCGATCATCGAGATCGACGTCGACCCGACGGGCGCCCCCGCCGCCGGCGACCCGGCGTCCGCGGCCGGTGCGCCGGGCGCGGGGGACGGCGTGCGCGCGCACCAGCCGCACCCCAGCCGGGCGTCCGAGGAGCCCGGCGGCGCCGACGAGGTGCACGAGGCCCGCGACGCCGACGGCGGCTCGGGCGCGGTGCTCGTGGGCTACGGCACGGCGGACGCCGGCACGGCCCGCCGTCGGCGCACGGTCCCCGCGGCGACGTCGGCACCTGCTCCCGCACCCGCCCGGGCCGCGGCACCCGCCGCAGCCCGCCCGACGGCGACCCCGGCACCCGCACCCGTCGCACCGGCGCCCGCCGCGCCGGCCCCCGTCGCCCCCGCGCCCGCCGTGACGGGCGGCCGGACAGGGGTGCCGACGCACGCGCTGGCCAAGCCGCCGGTCCGCAAGCTGGCCCGCGACCTCGGGGTCGACCTCGACTCGGTCGCCGGCACGGGCCCCGGCGGGATCGTCACGCGCGAGGACGTGCTCGCGCACACCGCCCGCGCGGGGGCGCGCGAGCTCGCGACCTACCCGGGCGACGAGCCGTGGCTCGCCAGCGGCTCCGTCACGCCCGACGGACGCCAGACGCGCGTCCCGGTGAAGTCGGTGCGCAAGCGCACCGCCGAGGCCATGGTGTCGAGCGCCTTCAGCGCCCCGCACGTGACGGTGTTCCACACGGTCGACGTGACGCGGACGATGAAGCTCGTCGAGCGGCTGCGCACCGACCGGGAGTTCGCCGACGTGCGCGTCACCCCGCTGCTGATCGCCGCGAAGGCGCTGCTGCTGGCCGTGGACCGGCACCCGGAGATCAACGCGTCCTGGGACGAGGCCGCGCAGGAGATCGTCTACAAGCACTACGTGAACCTCGGCATCGCGGCGGCCACCCCGCGGGGCCTCGTGGTGCCGAACATCAAGGACGCGCACCGCCTCGACCTGCTGGGCCTGGCGACGGCGCTCGGCGAGCTCACCGCCACCGCGCGTGCCGGGCGCACGTCCCCGGCGGACATGTCCGACGGCACGATCACGATCACGAACGTCGGCGTGTTCGGCATCGACACCGGCACCCCGATCCTCAACCCCGGCGAGGCCGCGATCCTCGCGTTCGGGGCGATCCGGCAGCAGCCGTGGGTGCACAAGGGCAAGGTCAAGCCGCGCCACGTCACGCAGCTGGCGCTGAGCTTCGACCACCGGCTCGTCGACGGCGCCCTCGGCTCGCGCCTGCTCGCCGACATCGCGGCCGTCCTGGCCGACCCGGCCCAGGCGCTCGTCTGGGGCTGAGCCCGTCCCGCGCACGCCCGGCCCGTCGTGGGCCGGGCGCGCGCAAGCTGCCGGACGGGTCAGGCCGGCTCCGGCTCGACGGGCAGCCAGAGCTCGGCGTCGGCGGTGCCGTCGTCGTGCCACTGCGTCCGCAGCAGCTCCGGCCCGGGGCGGGTGCGCCACGGGTTGGCCGGGAACCAGCCGGCGTAGGCGTCGAGCCACATCTGCTGCAGCCCCTCCGGGTAGGTGCTGCGGCGGGCGCTCAGCACGAGCCAGGCGCCCGCCGGCACGCGCAGCTCTTCCAGGTCCGCCGGCGCGGGCGCCGACGTGACGGCCGCGTGCCAGTAGTCCAGCTCGGTGCCCTCCTCGCGCGGCCCGTCCCGCACGTCCGTCACGGACACGACGCCGGCGGGCTCCTGGTCCGACAGCGCCTCGATCCGGGCGGCGACCGCGGGCGCGATGCCGTCGACGAAGTCCTCCATCGCGGCGTTGCGCCCCCGGTGCACCAGGGGGATGCGGGCCCGCAGGCCCACGACCCGCAGCTCGGGCTTGTCGATGATGCGGTACTCCATGCTGCTGCTCCCTTCGACGGTGAGGTGGAAGGAGACCCGGGGCTGGGAGACCAGGGGTGGACGGGTGCGCCGGGCCTCCCCGGCCCCCACGCCGTGGACGGCACGGAACGCCCGGCTGAACGCCTCCGTCGAGCCGTACCCGTGGCGCACCGCGACGTCGAGCAGGGGGCGCCCCCCGGCGAGCACGTCCGCGGCCGCCAGGGTCATGCGCCGTCGCCGCGCGTACTCCCCGATCGGGAACCCGGCCAGCGACGAGAACGTGCGGCGGAAGTGGTGCTCGCTCGTCCCCGCCCGTCGGCTCACCGCGGCGACGTCCACCGGCTCGCCCGCCCGCACCGCCTCCTCGACCAGGTCGAGCGCGGCGTTGAACCTCTCCAGCACCGTGGTCCTCCTTCCCGTGACACGTCCATCGTCGGCCGGTGCACGTCGTGCGGCCCGACCTTTCCGGTGCCGGTCCGGTCGTCCGGCCGCGAGTCCGCCCCGCGTGTCCGACGTCGCACGCCCGCCGCTGGGCCTGGCGCCGCCCGGGGTGGTGGGATGGTCGGGGCGGTGCACGAGGCGCCGGCCCGGGAAGGTCACATGCGCTCCTCCGCCCTGCACCCGCACCGCGCGCCCGTCGTGCGTGCCGCGGTCCTCGCCGCGCTCGCGACCGTGCTGCTCATGCTCGTCGGCACGCCGCCCGCGTCCGCGCACAACGCGCTGCGGGGCAGCGACCCCGCCGACGGCGCGACCGTCCCGGCGGCGCCTGACCGGGTCACGCTGACGTTCGACCAGCCCGCGATCGAGCTGGGCTCCGAGGTCGTCGTCACCGCGCCCGACGGCACGGTCGTCAGCGAGGGGCCTGTGCAGGTCGCCGAGAACGACGTCGTGCAGATCCTCGCCGACGAGCGGCCCGCGGGCGAGTACCAGGTGGCGTGGCGCGTGACCTCGGCCGACGGCCACCCCATCAGCGGTGCTTTCGCGTTCACCGCCGCCGAGGGGACGGGCGAGCCGGAGCCGACGATCGAGCAGACGGCCACCCCGACGCCCGGGCCGACGACGCCGCCGGCGGCCACGCCCACGGACGCCTCGACCCCGGCACCGACCGCCGCGCAGACCGCGGCCCCCGCCGAGCGGGACGTCGCCACCTCCGGGACGCCCGCGTGGCTGTGGGCCGCCGGTGCCGCCGCCGTCGTCGTGGCCGCAGCGGTCGCCGTCGTGGCCGCCCGCCGCCGCACGTCCGCGGCCCGTGGCGGCGCGACGGCCGGCGACGGGGACCGCTGACGGCCCGTGCCCGCCTACGCTGACCGGGTGGAGGCAGCGAGCACGACGACCGCACCCGCCGACGTGCGCGCCGCGGCGTCGGTCCGGACGCGCGCGCTCGTCCTGCTGCCCGTCGCCGGCGCGGTCGCGGTAGTCCTCGGCCTGACGTACACGGGGGCCGCCGCGCCCACCGTGGTCGGCGACCCCGGTGCCGTCGTCCGGTGGGGCCTGCCCGTCGTCGAGACCCTCGCCGAGCTCGCGGCGTCCCTGACGCTCGGGGCGCTCGTCCTCGCCGTCTGCCTGCTGCCGCGCCGCGCGGCGTCCACCGCCCCGGTGCGCGGCGGCACCCGCCCCCGGCCCGACGGGTCCTTCGCCCCGGCCGACGGCGGTGCGTACGCGCGCAGCCTCGTGCTCGCCGCCGCGGCAGCCGGCACCTGGACGGTCCTCGCGCTCGTGCAGCTCGTGCTCACGTACGCGTCCGTCGCGGGCCGGTCGCCGACGTCGCCGACGTTCGGCGACGAGCTCGCGCTGTTCGTCACGCAGATCGACCTGGGCCGCACCCTGCTGTCCGTCGTCGCGCTCGCGGCCGTCGTCACGGTCGTCGCGCTGCTCGTCGCCACCCCCACGGGCGCGGCGTGGGCGGCCGTGCTCGTGCTGGTGGCGCTGTGGCAGCAGGCCCAGACGGGCCACGCCGCCGGGGCTGCGAGCCACGAGGTCGCGACCCAGTCGATGGTGCTGCACCTGGTCGGCGCCGCGGTGTGGATCGGCGCGCTCGCCGCGCTCGCGGTGCTCGGCGGCCGGCTGGGCACCGACGTCGCGCCCGCCGTGGCCCGGTACTCGGTGGTGGCGGGCTGGTGCGTCGCGGGCGTCGCGCTGTCGGGCGTCGTGAACGGCGTCGTCCGCCTCGGCGGCTGGGACGGCCTGACGACGACGTACGGGCTGCTGCTGCTGGTCAAGGTGGCGCTGTTCGTGGTGCTCGCGCTGCTCGGGCTCGCGCACCGCCGCCGCACCGTGCCGCGGCTGGCGCAGGTCGCGCCCGCGGGCCGGTGGCTGCTGTGGCGGCTCGTGCTCGTCGAGGTCGCCGTCATGGGTGCCGTCTCGGGCGTGGCGGTGGCCCTCGGGTCCACGGCGCCGCCCGTGCCGGACGAGCCGCTGGCCGACACCTCGCCGGCCGTGCTGGTGACGGGCCACCCGCTGCCGCCGGAGCCGGACCTCGCGCAGTGGGTGCTGCAGTGGCGGTGGGACGTGCTGACCGCGTCCGCGGCGGCCGCGGGGCTCGTGGTCTACCTGCGCTGGGTGCACCGGCTGCGCCGCCGCGGCGACGCGTGGCCGTGGGGCCGCACGGCGTCCTGGGTCGTCGCGATGCTGACGTTCGTGTGGACGACGTCCGGCGGGCCGGCGATGTACGGGCACGTGCTGTTCAGCGCGCACATGGTGCAGCACATGGTCCTCGCCATGGTCGTGCCGATCTTCGTGGCGCTGTCGGCGCCCGTGACGCTGGCGCTGCGCGCGCTGCCGGCCCGGTCCGCGCAGGTGCGCGACGACGTCTCGCGGGGGCCGCGCGAGTGGATCCTCGTGCTCGTGCACTCCCGGTGGGGCACGTTCCTCGCCCACCCGGTGGTCGCGGCCGTGAACTTCGCCGGCTCGATGGTCGTCTTCTACTACTCGGGCGTGTTCGAGTGGGCGCTGCGCACCGAGGTCGGGCACCTGGCGATGATCGTGCACTTCTCGCTCGCCGGGTACCTGTTCGTCAACGCCCTCGTCGGCGTCGACCCCGGCCCGACCCGCCCCGCGTTCCCGATGCGGCTGCTGCTGCTGTTCGCGACCATGGCGTTCCACGCGTTCTTCGGCGTCGCGCTCGTCGGCGGGGAGTCGCTGCTCGTCGCGGACTGGTTCGGGCTCATGGGCCGCCCGTGGGGCGACTCCGCCCTGCGGGACCAGCAGGTCGGCGGGTCCGTCGCGTGGGGGATCGGGGAGATCCCGACGGTCGCGCTCGCGATCGTCGTGGCGGTGCAGTGGACGAAGGACGACGAGCGGGTGGCGCGGCGCCGCGACCGCCGGGTCGACCGGGACGGCGACACCGAGCTCGACGAGTACAACGCGATGCTCGCGGGCCTCGCCGACCGCGACGCCGGCCCGACGCGCTGACCGGCACGGCTCACCCGGTCGAGGGACCTGCGTCCCGCGGCGGGAGAGTTCGTCGGGCGTTCACCCGGTGCTCATCGTGCGTGGTCCCGCCCGGATCGTCCGGTTGCCACGCTGGTGCTCCCCCACTCGCACCGTGGAGAGAGGCACCCATGACCACCCTCGACGACCGCGACGCCGCCCCCGGCGTCGCCCGCCGCTCGCTCCTGCCCCTGCTGCCCATGGCCGGGCACGCCCGGGGCAAGCGGTCGCCCGTCACCTGCCACCTCAAGTGCGGCGACGCGTGCTCCCAGCCCGTGCCGAACACGTCCGGCAACCCGTACTTCCGCGACGTCGTCGACGCCGCGCTCTCGCGCCGCGCCGTGCTCGCCGGCGCGGCCGTCGCCGGTGCCGCCCTCGTCATCGGCAGCACCGTCGGCGACCCTCTGCCCGCCGCCGCCCACGACTCCCGCGGGGGTCGCCTGCCGTTCCGGCCGATCGCCCCCCAGCCTGCGGCGACCGACGCGTTCACGGTGCCGTCGGGGTACCGGTGGCGCCCGATCGTGCGCTGGGGCGACCCGCTGTTCTCGACGCGCGACGCGTTCGACCCCGCCACGGTCACGCCTGAGCAGGCCGCGCGCCAGCTCGGCTACAACTGCGACTACGTCGACGTGCTCGAGGACCGCGGCGGGCGCACGGGCCTGCTCGTGGTCAACCACGAGTACACCAACGAGAACCTCATGTTCCCGCCGGCGACGACGCCGGCCGAGGTCGAGCGGCAGCGGCGCGTCGGCATGGCCGCGCACGGCCTGTCCGTGGTGGCGCTGCAGCGCTCGCGCACCGGCGAGCCGTGGTCGTACCGGGTCGGTGCCCGGCAGAACCGGCGGATCACCGTGAGCACGCCGTTCGCGTTCTCCGGACCCGCGGCGGGCTCGCCCCTGCTGCGCACGGTCGACGACCCGGCGGGCACCACGCCCGTGGGCACGCTGAACAACTGCGCCGGCGGCACCACCCCCTGGGGCACGGTGCTGTCGGGCGAGGAGAACTTCAACCAGTACTTCCGCACCGCGGGCACCAGCGCCGCGGACCGCCGGTACGGGCTGGCCGACCGTGCCACCACGCGCGGCTGGGAGCAGGTCGAGCCCCGGTTCGACGCGCGCACGCCGGGCTACGAGAACGAGCCGAACCGCTTCGGGTGGATCGTCGAGGTCGACCCGCAGGACCCCACCAGCACGCCCGTGAAGCACACGGCGCTCGGCCGGTTCAAGCACGAGGGTGCCAACGTCATCGTGGGCCGCACGGGGCACGTGGTGGCGTACATGGGCGACGACGAGCGCTTCGACTACGTCTACAAGTTCGTCTCCAAGGAGCGCTACAAGGAGGGGGCGCGCCACCGCGAGCACAACAAGCGCCTGCTCTCGGCGGGCACCCTCTACGTCGCACGGTTCACCGGCGACTCGCCGGCGGCCGAGCTCGACGGCACCGGCACCCTGCCCTCGGACGGGCAGTTCGACGGCACGGGCGAGTGGATCCCGCTCGTCGTCGACGGCGTGAGCAAGGTCCCGGGCTTCACCACGGACCAGGTCCTGGTGCACACGCGCCTGGCCGCCGACGCCGTGGGCGCCACCAAGATGGACCGCCCCGAGGACGTGGAGCCCAACCCGGCGACGGGGCGCATCTACATCGCCTGCACCAACAACACCGACCGGGGCGCCGCGGGCAAGGAGGGCGCCACCGAGCCCAACCCGCGGGTGCAGAACCGGTACGGCCACGTCGTGGAGATCACCGAGTACCGCAACGACGCGACGTCGACGCGCTTCGGCTGGAGCATCCTGCTCGTCTGCGGCGACCCCGCGACGACGCAGAACACGTACTTCGCGGGCTTCCCGCCGGAGAAGGTCTCGCCGATCTCCTGCCCGGACAACGTCGCGTTCGACTCCACGGGCAACCTGTGGATCTCGACCGACGGGCAGCCCGGCACCATCGGGTACTGCGACGGCCTGTTCAAGGTGCCGCTCACGGGCCGCGAGCGCGGGCACGTGCAGCAGTTCCTCGCCGTCCCGCGCGGGGCGGAGACCTGCGGGCCGGTGGTCCGGGACCGGCAGGACATGGTCTACGTGGCCGTGCAGCACCCGGGCGAGGACGGGTCGTGGGCGGCGCAGCAGTCGTACTTCCCCGACTACGTCGCACCCGGGACGCTCGCCCGCGGACGCTGGGGCGGGCCGCGCCCGAGCGTCGTGCAGGTCTGGAAGGACTGACCGCCCGGGCCGCGTCCTGCGCTGGGCCGATCGGGTGAACCGACGCCCGCCGTCGTGGTCACCGCACCGTGGTAGACCGGTGCGGTGACCACGACGAGCACCGAACCCACCCCCGAGAAGCCCGAGACGCCGTTCCACGACCTGGACGCGTACAACGCGCTGCCGCGCACCGGCGGCCTCGTCCTCTCGCCCGACGGCACCCGCCTGGTGACGTCGGTGCAGACGCTCGACAAGGACGCGACCCGCTGGGTCACCGCCCTGTGGGAGGTGGACCCCGCCGGTGAGCGCCCCGCGCGCCGGCTGACCCGCTCCGCCAAGGGCGAGTCCGGCGCCGCGTTCACCCCCGCGGGCGACCTGCTGTTCACCAGCGCCCGCCCCGACCCCGACGCAGCCTCCGGCGACGACCCCGTGACCGCCCTGTGGCTGCTGCCGAAGGACGGCGCCGAGGCGCGCGTCGTCGCGCAGCGCACGGCCGGCCTCGGCGGTCTGCGCGTCGCGTCCGCCGCGCCCGTCGTCGTCCTCGGCTCCGCCGTCCACCCCCGGGCCGCCGACGCGGCCGACGACGACCGGCTGCGCAAGGAGCGCAAGGACAAGAAGGTCGCGGCGATCCTGCACGACACCTACCCGGTCCGGTACTGGGACCACGACCTGGGCCCGGCCGCGACGCACGCGTTCGTCGGCACCCTCACCGACGCCGTGCTCGCGCCCGCCGCCGGGGAGGCCGACGCCCGTCTCGAGCTGCGCGACGTGACCCCCGACGCGCCCGTCCCCGCGCTGGCCGAGCAGAGCCCCACGATCAGCCCCGACGGCACGACCGTCGTCACGGCGTGGTCCGCGACCCTGGCCCGCGCCGACGTGCGGGCCCACCTCGTCGCCGTCGACGTCGCCACCGGGGAGCGCCGCGTGCTGCTCGCCGAGGACGACGCCGACCTGGGTGCCCCCGTGGTCTCGCCCGACGGCACGCTGGTGGCGTACCTGCGCGAGTCCGTCGCGACGCCGCGCACCGCGCCGCGCGTCGAGCTGTGGGTCGTGCCGCTCGCCGGCGGGCAGCCGCGCCGACTCGCGGAGGGCTGGGACCGCTGGCCGCACGAGCCGGTCTGGCTGCCGGGCTCGGACGCGCTGCTGACCGTCGCCGACGACGACGGCCGGGCGCCCGTGTTCCACGTCGACCTCGCGTCGGGGCAGGTCACGCGCGTGACCGCCGACGACGCCGCGTTCTCCGACGTGCAGGTGGCCCCCGACGGCGCCACGGCCTACGCGCTGCGGACGTCCTACGCGGCCCCCGCGCACCCGGTGCGCATCGACCTCGCCGCGGCCCTCGCGGCCGGTGCGCCCGTCGAGGCCGTCGCCCTGCCCGCCCCCGCGCCGCTGCCGACCCTGTCCGGTCGGCTCGAGGAGGTCGAGGCCACCGGCACCGACGGCACCCGGGTGCGCGCCTGGCTCGCGCTGCCGCACGGCGCGAGCACCGACACCCCGGCGCCGCTGCTGCTGTGGATCCACGGCGGCCCCCTCGGCTCCTGGAACGCCTGGTCGTGGCGCTGGAACCCGTGGATCCTCGTCGCCCAGGGCTACGCCGTGCTGCTGCCCGACCCGGCCCTGTCGACCGGGTACGGCCAGGAGTTCGTCCAGCGCGGCTGGGGGGCGTGGGGAGCCGCGCCCTACACGGACCTGCTGGCCGTCACCGACGCCGCCGAGGCCCGGGCCGACGTCGACGAGACCCGCACCGCCGCCATGGGCGGCTCGTTCGGCGGGTACATGGCCAACTGGGTGGCCGGGCACACCGACCGCTTCCGTGCCGTCGTCACGCACGCGAGCCTGTGGGCCCTCGACCAGTTCGGGCCCACGACGGACGGCGCCTACTACTGGCGCCGCGAGATGACCCCGCAGATGGCCCTCGAGAACAGCCCGCACCGGTTCGTCGAGCAGATCGTCACGCCCATGCTCGTCATCCACGGCGACAAGGACTACCGGGTGCCCATCGGCGAGGGCCTGCGCCTGTGGTACGAGCTGCTCGCGCACTCCGGTCTGCCCGCCGACGACGAGGGCCGCAGCCCCCACCGGTTCCTGTACTTCCCCGACGAGAACCACTGGGTGCTCACCCCGCAGCACGCCAAGGTCTGGTACGGCACGGTGCAGGCGTTCCTCGCCACCCACGTGCTCGGCAGCACCGGCGACGACACCGCGTACCCGGAGCTGCTCGGCTGACGTCCCCCCAGGTCAGGGCCCTCCTCTGGGCTCGGCGAGGCGCGGCACCCACCCCGGGTGCCGCGCCTCGCGCGCACCCGCCCCGCGCGCCGGGCCGCCCGCGCTCGACGTGCGGGACCGCCCGACCGGCACCAGACTCGCCAGCCAGGCCGGGGCGACGGGCACCGGCAGGGACGAAGGAGCGACATGGGTATCGGTGGCGGCATCGCCCTCCTGGTGATCGGCGCGATCCTCGCGTTCGGGGTGTCCGACGTGATCGAGGGCGTCGACCTGTCGGTCATCGGCTACATCTGCATGGGCGCCGGCGCGCTCGCGCTGGTCCTCGTCCTCGCGCTCAGCAGCCGCCGGTCACGTACCGCGCACAGCGAGGTCGTCGTCGAGCGCCACGACGACCGGCTGCCCCCGCCGGCCGTCTGAACCGCCCCGCCCGGGCCGCCCCCACCGTGCGTGTGGGCGGCCCTCGGCACACTGGGCCACGCGCCGGCCGCCCGGCGCGCGACGCACGCGGCCCGGCCGCACGAAGGGGGAGGCGGATGGACCACGACGAGGCACGCCAGGCCAAGACGCACGCGCTGGGGCTCGCCCGCGAGCTCGTCGAGCGGCACGTGCGACCCGCCGGGCTCGACGACCGGCCCATGGTGCCGCTCGCGCTGGGGCTCGCCCCCCGCCCGGACGGCGGGTACGCGCTCGCCGTGCGGTACCGGCTGGGCGTCCCGCAGGTGCGGGCCCTGGCCCGCCGGGTCGCCGCGGACGCGGGTCCCGGTGCCGACGTCCGCCGCACGGGGCGTGTGCGCCCGCTCGCCGGCGGGGCCCCGCGCCTCGCGGGCGGCCCCGGCCCGCGCCCCCGCCCCCCGGTCGTCACCGCCCGGGCCGTCGGCGAGACGGGCCGCGTCCGGCCCCTGCGCCCCGGCGTCTCCGTCGCGCACGTCGACGTCACCGCCGGCACCCTCGGCGCGTTCGTCACCGTCGGCGGGGTCCTGCACGCCCTGTCGAACCACCACGTGCTCGCCGGCGCCCCCGGCGCGCGGGTCGGCGACCTCGTCCTGCAGCCCGGCCCCGCCGACGGCGGCACCGCGCCCGACGACCGGATCGGCACCCTGGCCGCCTCGGTCCCGCTGCGGGCCGGTGTCACGGCGCACGTCGACGCCGCCCTCGCCCTGCTCGACACGCAGGACGTCGACCCGACCTACCCCGTCGGCCGCGTCACCACCACGGCCACGGCCCTCGGCGGCGAGCGCGTCCTCAAGACCGGGCGC
Organism: Cellulomonas sp. SLBN-39; assembly: GCF_006715865.1. Lineage (NCBI taxonomy): Bacteria > Bacillati > Actinomycetota > Actinomycetes > Micrococcales > Cellulomonadaceae > Cellulomonas > Cellulomonas sp. SLBN-39. Next base: position 1,660,760 of record NZ_VFOA01000001.1, read on the forward strand.
ACCACCGGCACCACCCGCGGCCGGGTCACCGCGATCGAGCTCGACGACGTCGTCGTCGGGTACGGCGACGATCTCGGCGACGTGCGGTTCGACGACCAGATCGAGGTCGAGGGCCTCGGCCCCGACCCGTTCTCCCGCGGCGGCGACTCCGGCTCCCTCGTGGTCCGCGAGGACGGCGTCGCCCTGGGCCTGCTCTTTGCCGGGTCCGAGACCGGGGGGGAGAATGGTCGCGGGCTGACGTACGTCAACCCGGTCGACGCCGTCCTCACCGCCCTCGACGCCTCGCTCCTGGGCTGACGCGGTGGACGACGTGACGAGCGCACCGCACGCCCGGGAGGTGCACGCATGGCGGACCTCGAGCAGGCCCGCGCCGCCAAGCGCGAGCTCCTCGTCGCGCTCGCGGGCCGACCGGGCCTCGCGGTCGGGATCGCGCCCGACGCCGACGGGTACGGGCTGCTCGTCCGCGACACCCGCGGCGGGCCGACGCACCCCGACGTGCCCCACGACGTGGACGGGGTCCGGGTCCGCGTGGCACCGGGCGGTCCCGTCACCCCGCAGGGCTGAGCCGTGGACCCCGGGGACGGCCCGCAGGGCGTGGGGCGTCCCCCGTCGCGCCGCCGGCTCCGGGCAGACCGGACGAACGCCCAGGAATCGGTTGCCCGGGCGGGCGATCTCACGGATCTCTCACCTCCCGGGAGTCGTGCGGACGTGATCCCAGGGTCGATGATGAGCAGCGTGACGCGTGGAGGCTCTGCCACGACGGGTGCGCACCGGGAGGGCCTCTCCGCTGCGGACCTCCGTGGCGTGCGCGGGCTCGCGCTGGCGGCCTACCGGCTGGACCGGTGCCGCGACGTCGACGACGTCGTGGGGGTCGCCACCCGGCTGGGCCTGTCGGTCGTGGACGCCGACGTGTGCCTGCTCGTGCGCGTCGAGCAGGGCGCGGCACGCATCCTGCACCTGGAGCCGGCCGACGCCCCGGCACGCGAGCCGTGGGTCACGCGCACCACCACGACCGTCGACGAGCGCCCCGCGCTGCGCGCCCTGCTGCGCGACCGGCGGTCCTGGGTCGCGCACACGGTCGACGCCGACGGCACCCCGCTCGCCCCCGGAGACCCGGACGGCGGGGACCCCGCGGAGGTCGAGACGCTCCGCGCGACCGGCAGCCGCAGCGTCGTCACCGCACCCGTCGTCGTCAACGACGCCGTCTGGGGTCAGCTCACGCTCGCCCGGCGCGACCCCGCGCTGCCGCGGTTCGGCGAGGACGACATCGCGACCGCCGACGTGCTCGCCGCGCTCGTCGCCGGCGCCGTCGCGCGCGTCGACCTGGAGCGGCAGGTCCGCCACATCGTCGCCGACGACCCCCTGACGGGCCTGGCCAACCGCCGCGTCGCGGACTCCGCCGCCGACGCCGCCCTGTCCTCCGGGCAGGAGACCTGCATCGTCATGTGCGACGTCGACGGCCTCAAGCGCGTCAACGACGAGCTCGGCCACGACGCGGGCGACGACCTGCTGCGCGCCGTGGCGGACGTGCTGCGCCGTGCGGCCGACGCGCTGCCCGGCGCCACCGCCGCGCGCATCGGCGGCGACGAGTTCTGCCTCGTCACGGCCGGGCACCCGCGCCGGCTCGTCGCGGAGACCATGGCGCTGACCGTGAGCCGGTTCCCGCTGCCGCACGGCGCAGCGATCTCCTACGGCGTCGCGTCGACCGCCGTCACGGGCGCGGTGCACGCCCGCCACCTGTTCCGTCGCGCCGACCAGGCGCAGTACCGCAACAAGCGCGCCCGGGCCCGGGCGCGTGCCCGCTCGGTGCCGCTGGCGGCCGACCCCGCCGTGACCGCGGAGCGCCTGGTGTCCGCCGGGTCGGTGGCGATCGGGCAGGCGCAGACCGGTGTGGTGCCGCGCCTGTGCGCGTTCGCCGCGGCCGCGACCGAGACGCTCGGCGGCGAGGAGTGGACCGTGCTCGCCCGGCAGCCCGGCAGCGACGTCCTCGGGGCCGTCGCGCGCGGCGGCAGCCCGTCGGACGCCGGGCAGGCGACGACGACGCTCACGGTCGAGCGCGACGACTGGGTCGTCGAGATCGGGGCCGCGGAGTCCGTCGGCACCGGCCGGCAGGTCCGCACCGCGCTGGCCGCGCTCGCCGCGATCGCCGTGCTCGACGCGGGCTGACCCGCACGCCGGCCCCGCGGTGCCCGCCCGCGAGGTGCGGGCGGGCAGCCGCGCTCAGCCCAGCAGCGGCAGCGTCAGGGTGTCGGCCGCGCCGGCGGTGATGCGGACCGGCACGCCCCAGTCCTGCGCCGCCAGGTGGCACGCGGGGTGCTCGATCGCCGGGTCGCCGTCGCAGCTCGCCGCCCGGGCGGTCACGTGCAGCACGCCCTCGCCGACCGCCGGGTCGAGCCGCAGCGTCCGCACCAGGTCCACGTCCGTCCCGGCGCCGTCCAGCAGCAGCTCGGGCGGCGTCGCGGACACCTGCAGCGACGTCGACGGCCCCCACCGGGTGTCGAGCTTCTGCCCCGGGGCGGGCGTGAAGACGACCTCGAGCCGGACCTCACCGCCGGCGACGTCCGTCACCGGCCGTCGGGTGCGGTGCGCGCCACCGTCGACGTGCGTGCCGGTCGCGTCCGCGGGCAGCGCCACGCGCGTGAGCCGGTGCGCGGCGGACTCCACGACGAGCACGTGCCCGGCATCGCCCGCCGGCAGCACCAGCCCGCTCGGCTCGGCGAGGTCGGTGGCCAGCGTCGTGACCTGGCCGGCGCCGCCCTCGGGGTCCGGCGCCCACCGGCGCAGCGCCCCGTTGTACGTGTCGGCCACCAGCACGGAGCCGTCGGGCAGCACCGCGACGCCCAAGGGGTGCTGCAGGCGCGCCTCGTCGGCCGCACCGTCCCGGTGCCCGAAGTCGAAGAGCCCCTCGCCGACGACGGTGCGGACCGTGGCGTCCGCCGGGTCCGCGCCGGCGGCGTCGAGCCGGCGCAGCGCCGACGTCTCCGAGTCCGCGAGCCACACGTGCTCGCCCGCCACGGACAGGCCGGACGGCTGCGCGAACCACGCGTCCGCGGCGGGGCCGTCGACGAGGCCCTCGTTCATCGTCCCGGCGACGTGCCGCACGGTGCCCGCCACCGGGTCGAACGTCCACAGCGTGTGGTGGCCGGCCATGGCGACGACGAACACGCCCCACGGCTCGAACCAGGTCACGTCCCACGGCGACGACAGCCGCACGTCGCGGGCCGGCCCGGCGTAGGCGAACCCCGAGCGCTCGGTCCGCGGACCGTCCGCGTCGTCGGGCCGCACGTTGTCGACCGCACCGACCATGAACTGCTCGCCCGTCCCGGCGACCGTCGTCACGTGCCCGTCGGCCAGGCGCACGCCCCGCAGCGCGTGGTTGACGGTGTCGGCGACGAGCACGTCGTAGCCCACCTGCGCGCGCAGCGCCTCGGGCACCAGCGCCAGCCCGTTCGGCTCGCTCAGGCGCGCCTCGTCCGGGCCGCCGTCGACGAGCCCGCGCTCCCCGGTGCCGATCCGCCGCACCAGCGTCTCGCCGTCCGCGGCCACCTCGGTCAGCGCGTGGTGCCCCGCGTCCGCGACCAGGTACGTGCCGCCGGGCAGCTCGACGGCCTTGGCGGGGAAGCGCAGCGTCGTCGGCTGCGGCGTCGGCGGCACGTACGGGCCGTCGCCGCGGTGCAGCGTGCCCTTCGCCTCGTGCTCGGCCACGAGCTCGCGCACCAGCGCCTCGACGGCGTGCGCGTGCCCCTCGCCGGCCATCTGCGCGACGACGTACCCCTCGGGGTCGATGACGACCAGGGTCGGCCACGCGCGCGCCGTGTACGCCTGCCACGTCACCAGGTCGGGGTCGTCGAGCACCGGGTGGTGCACCTCGTACCGCTCGACCGCGGCCGCGAGGGCCGCCGGGTCGGCCTCGTGCGCGAACTTGGGGGAGTGCACGCCCACGATGACGAGGACGTCGCGGTGCTCGGCCTCGAGCTCGCGCAGCTCGTCGAGCACGTGCAGGCAGTTGATGCAGCAGAAGGTCCAGAAGTCGAGGACGACGACCTTGCCGCGCAGGTCGGCGAGCGTCACGTCGGCGCCGCCGGTGTTGAGCCAGCCGCGGCCGACCAGCTCGGAGGCGCGGACACGGGGGAGTCGGGTGCTGCTCGTGGTCACGGACCAAGTCAACACCGTCCGCGCCGCGCGCAGTCCCGCCGTCCGTCGCTCGACCGGGACCCGTGCCGCACGCAGGCCCTGCCCGGGAGGGGCAGGGCCTGCGTGGTGGTGCTGCGGGTCAGGTCAGGCCGGGGCGCACGTGGCGGTCAGGCCCGTGGGCGAGCCGGAGCCGAGGAACCCGGCCGTCGCGGTCTGGCCGGCGTTCAGGTGGCTGTTCCACCCGACGCTGGTGATCGTCGTCCCGCTGACGGTCCCGTTCCACGCCTGGGTGATGGTGGCGCCGGGGACGGACGCGGTCCATCCGTGCAGGCCGCCCGCGCCGGCCGTGACGACGACGTCGGCCTGGTAGCCGCCGGGCCAGGTGTTCACGACCTTGACCGTCGCGGTGCATCCACCGGCGGTCGGCGTCGGCGTGGGGGTCGACGTGGGCGTCGGGGTCGGCGTCGGCGTGACCGTCGGCGTCGGCGTCGGGGTGGGCGTCACCGTGGGGGTCGGTGTGGGCGTGGGGGTCGGCTCCGTGCCGTCGCCGCCGATGTTGATGTCGGAGCACAGGTAGTACGGCTGGTCGGTGTGGCTGGCCTGCCAGATCGTGTAGAGGATGGCCCGGCCCTCGCGCCCGGTCAGGTTGACGTCGGTCTGGTACAGGCCCGTCGTCGGGTAGCTCCCGGTGACCTTGAGCAGCTGCATGTCGTCCCAGCCGGGTGCCTCCGCCGTGGGGTCGAAGCCGGGCTTGGTCACGTAGATGCGCAGGTAGTCGGCGCCGTGCTTGGCGCTGTCGGTGAGCGTGAGCTGGAACTGCTCCGGCACGTCCGTCATCTTCCAGGCGCCGGGGGTGTCGAGGGAGTTGTAGCGCCCGCCCTCGGTCTGGCCGCCCGAGCAGAGCTGGCCGTCGGGGATGAGCTCCTCGTGCCGTCCGCCGATGCCCTCGTGGTAGAGCCCGTTCCAGTTCCACATGGCGTTCGGGTCGTCCTGCCACGCCTGCCAGCACATCGGGTCGAGCTGGGCCATGTTCGGGTTGAGGTGGTCCGCGCCCCACACGGACCAGCAGCGGTAGTTGCGGGTCGGGGGGTCGGTGACGGTGCCGTGCGCCGAGGCGCCGGTGGCGACGAGGCCGGCACCCACCAGGGCGATCGGCAGCGCCACCGCCAGGCGGCGCAGTGCGGTACGGACGGACATCGCGGTCTCCGTTCAGGTCGGGAGCGATCGGCTCGCGCCGCACCGGCCGTCGGCTCCCACCCCCGGGCCGCGCACGGTCGGCGTCGACGCGTGTCAGGAGACCGTCACCCGGGAGCCCCGAGGGGCGCCAGGCCCCGAAACGTTTCCGTCGGGACGCAGGTCCCGCCCGGCGCACGCGACCTGCGCGTCAGCGCCGGTCGAGCACCCAGAGGCGCGGGTGGTGCCCCTTGGCGAAGACCCGCACGGGCTCGCGCGCCCCCCACAGCGCCGTGGCGTCGGCCACGACCCGCTCCATCACGCGCACCTCGTGCGTCAGCACCACCAGGCGCGCGCCGGGTGCCGCGACGGCGTGCGCTGCCCGCAGCAGGCCCGCGTGCAGCGCGGGGCTCGCCGCGTGCGACCCGTGCCGGGTGCCCCACGGCGGGTCGGCGAGCAGCAGGTCGGCCCCGTGCCCGTCGAGCGGCCCGGCCAGCGCCGCCGCGAGGGCCGCGGGGTCGGTGGCGTCGGCGGCGAGCAGCGCGGGCGTCGGTGCACGGCGCAGCCCGGCGGCGTCGAGGTTCTGCCGCGCGGCGTCCCGTGCGGTCGGCGAGGTGTCGACGCCGATGCCGGCTGACGCGGGGCCCGCGAGCAGGCGCTCGACGAGGAGCGTGCCGGAGCCGCACATGAGGTTGACGACCCGGTCCGTCGGCACGATCCCCCCGAGCCGGCTCATGGCGGCGGCGATCGTCGCGTTGGCGGCGCCCGGGTAGTCGACGACGCGCCAGGTGCGGGCCGAGAGCGGGCGCGGGCCGACGCGCACGAGGACGTCCCAGCCGGGGTCGGTGGCCCCGGTGCGCCCGGAGCCGGTGCGGTGGACGCCGCGCCGCACGCGAACCACGAGGTCGCCGTCGTCGGGGGCGTGCCGCAGCCCGGTGGCCTCGTGCAGCAGGTCCGCCAGGCGGGCGAACACCGCCGAGTCCGACCCGGCGGCCTCGAACCGGAAGCTCGACGACCCGGCCACGCGCAGCGACGCGTACGCGGCGTCGACGATCCGCTGGAGGTGCTCGGGGCTCGCGAACGTCTTCGGCCGCGGCACGTCGAGGTGCACGACGACCCACGCGGCGACGGGGGTGCGCAGCGTGGCGACGGGGGCGAGCGGCCCGGGCAGGTGCAGCTCGACGGCGTCGGTGCGGCCGGGCACGTCGCGCAGGCCGTGCGCCGCGGGCAGCAGGGCCGCGACCTCGGCCGCGACGACGTCCCGCAGGCCGGGCAGGTAGGTCAGCTCGACGGTGCTGGCGGCGGGGCGACGCGGCCGGTCGGCGGGGCGCCGACCGCGGTCCTCGTGCCGGGGCGTGCCCGTGCGGCCGGCCTGGCCGGGGCGCGCGGGCCGGCCGCCGCGCACCGGCTGCTCGGCGCGTGCGGTCCGCCCGCCGCGTGCGGGCCCGCCGGCGCGGCCGCCGGACCCGCCGTCGGCCGGGCGGGGAGGTCGTCGTCCGGGCACGTCGTCAGGCCGCGACGGTGACGGGTGCGCCGACGGCGCGCAGCACGAACGCCTCGGTCTGGGCGAGGGCGTGGTCGCGCTCGGGCCCGTCCTCCTCGGGGATGCCGCGGCCGGTCAGGCACGCGTGCACGAGGGGGACGGTGGTCTCGAGGTCCTGCTCGGGGAAGGCGCCGGAGGCGATGCCGGCGGCGAGGACGTCGCGCAGGATGCGCTCGACGACGAGCACGTGCTCGCGGACGCGCTGCTGGGCCCCGCGCGAGAGCACGGCGCGCAGGTCGGGGCCGGGGGCGACGTGGTAGACGCGACGCAGGCTGGCCTGCTGGCGCACGTAGGTGCGCAGCTGCTCGACGGGGTCGTCGGTGCCCTCGATGGAGGCCTGGAGCCCTGCGGCGTACTGCTCGGTCTCGTGGGTGATGAACCCGAGCAGGAGCGCCTCCTTGTCGGGGAAGTGGTTGTACACGGCGGTGCGGCCCACACCGGCGGCGGACGCGATGTCGGCCAGCGTGATGGCGTCGAAGCCGCGCTCGGCCATCAGGGTGCCGAGGGCGCCGAACAGCCGGAGGCGGGTCTGCTCGCGGTGCTCGTGCAGGGATCCGCCGATGATCTTGGGCATGCTGACATCCTCGCACACCGCGTCAGAAACCATGCCGCCCGTGCCCCGGACGGACCACGGGCGGGCCGGGTGCCGCAGCACCCGACCCGCCCGCGGGTGGTGGACCTGTCAGAGGTCGAGGTCCACGCAGTACGCGTCCGTCTCCTGGCGGTTGCCGCACGTGCCGCCGAAGCTCTCGTACTCGCTGCCCGGCTCGGACTCCATGTAGAGGTCGTCGCACGAGGCCATGTCGCCGCCCTCGCACGCGTCCCACAGGGCGTCGAGCGTGGCGTCGTCGCCGTAGGTGAACGCGCTGCCCTCGGTCGTGCCCTCGTCGGTGCCGGGGTCGACCGGGCCGAACTGGCAGGAGCCGCCCGAGCCGGCCGGCATCGTGCCGCCGCAGGTGTCGGCGACCTCGTCGACCTCGCCCGTGAGCGACGACGTGATGGCCAGCGTGTCGCACGCGGTCATGTCACCGGCGGAGCAGTCGTCGCGCAGGCCCTGCGACTCGCTGTTCACGGCCGACAGGCCCGCCACGACTGTGACGATCAGGATGATGTACGCCACGATCTGCAGCGCACCGAGGACGATGCCGGCGATCGCGAACCCGCGGCCGGACGTGCCGTTCTTCTTGGTGCGGTTCAGGCCGAGGATGCCCAGGATCAGCGGCACGATCGCCAGGCCGAGGATGCCGGTGACGAGGGCGGCGATCGAGACGCCGTCGGTGCCGGGGCCGGTCGGCGCGGCGTACGGGGAGGCCGCGGCGTACGCCGGCGCGGACCCGTAGCCGGGGGCGGCGGGCGCGGCCGGTGCGCCGTAGGCGGGCGCCTCGGGCGTGGTCGGCGCGGTGCCGTAGGTCGGGGCGGCGGGGGGCTCGGGTGCGCCGGCCGGCGGGGCCGGGGGCGGGGTCGGGACCGCGTACGGGTCGGTCGGGCCGCCCGCGTTGTCGGGGCCCGGCTGCGGCGTGCCGCTCGTGTCGCTCATGACGTCCTTCGCTGGGGGTTCCCCTGCGCGCGCAGGGGCGAGGAGACCTCGGTGATGTGGGTGCGCGCGGCAGCGTAACGGGGCGGTGTGACACGCCGGCAGGTGCTCGCGGGTGATGTCTGGAGTCAGAACCGGACAAAACGTGTGATTCAGGTCACGTCGGATCTGCGTGCTTCGCCTAGGATGCTCCCAGCGCGCCCCGACGGAGCACCATGAGCCGACACGCCCACGCCGTCCCCGACGGCAGCACTGGCACGGACGAGGCACCCCCGTGCCCGGAGACTGTCGCGCGCGTGCGCGAGGCCCACGAGTCCTTCGTGCTCAGCGGCACCGACCCCGGCGCGCGCGTCCGACGTTTCGTCGCCGACTCCTGGCGCCGCAGCCGCCGCGTCGGCGTCGACCCCGAGCTGCCGACCCCGCCCGTCGACCTGTCCGACCCCGACCTGCGCGCGCTGCGCGAGGAGCACCCCGTCTCCGGCGCCGTGCCGGTGGTCCGTCGCCTCCTCGTCGAGCCCGGCGCCTCGTGGGTCGCGGCGCTCACCGACGAGTCGGGGCGCATGCTCTGGGTCGACGGCGACAAGGAGGCCCGCCGCCGCCTCGAGCAGGTCGGCTTCGTCGAGGGCGCCACGTGGCGCGAGGACAGCGTCGGCACCAACGCGCTCGGCACCGCCCTGGCCACGCGGCGCCCCCTGCAGGTCGTCTCCGCCGAGCACTGGGCGCGCGTCGTGCACCCCTGGAGCTGCGCGGCGGCCCCCGTGCGCGGCCCCGACGGGCGCGTCGTCGGGGTCCTCGACGTCACGGGCCGCGACGAGGTGTCCACGTGGATGGCCCTCGCGCTGGTCCGGGCGACCGTCGCGGCCGTCGAGGCCACCATCGCCGGCGGGCCCGCCCCGCCCACCCTGCGCCTGGACGTCCTCGGGCCGCACGGCGGCACCCTGCACACGCCCACCGGGCGGCGGCGCCTCACCTGCCGGCACGCGGAGATCCTGCTCCTCCTGGCCGAGCACCCCGGCGGCCTCACGGGGGACGAGCTCGCGGTCCTGCTCTCCGAGCACGAGCTGTCGGAGGTCACCGTCCGGGCCGAGATCTCCCGGCTGCGCCGCCTCGTCGGGCCGCTGCTGTCGGAGTCCCGCCCCTACCGGCTGACCTCGCCCCTGCCCACGGACCTCGACCAGGTGCGGTCCGCGCTGGCCATCGACGACGTGCCCGCGGCCCTCGCCGCGTACTCCGGGCCCGTCCTCGTCCGGTCCGCCGCACCGGGCGTCGCGCGCCTGCGGGAGTCGCTGCGCACCGACCTGCGGTCCTCCGCGCTGGCGTCCCGCGACGCGGATCTCGTGGGCCGCTGGACCACGCAGGAAGAGGGGCTCGACGACTGGGAGGCGTGGCAGGTGCTGGCCCGCGTCGCGCCGATCGGCTCCGCCGCGCACCTGCGCGCGCACACCCGTCTCGCCCAGCTCGACCGCAGCCTGCGCTGACCCGCCCCGGACCCCGCGCGCCGGCCCGTCGCACCTGTCCTGACCTGGACGTACGTCCAACGGGCGAATCGCGCCGCCGCCCCGCGGCGTGCAACGGTCGTGCAACGTGCGGCTCGCTAGCGTGCCCGCCAGTGGCACCGCAGGGGTGCGCCCCGCGAGGGACGTGCAACGGTGCCGGCGGGCGGCGCGCAGGAGGGGGCGCGCCGCCCGCACCCTTTTCTCCCGCGCTACCGTGACGGGCGTGGACGAGACCGCACGCACCGCGCCGGACGACGCACCGACCGCCCGGCCCCCGGCCGTCGAGCCCGACGTCAAGGACTGGACCTGGGTCCTCGAGCGTCGCTGCCCCGAGTGCGGGTTCGCCGCCGCCGACGTCGAGCCCGCCGAGATCGGCGCGACCGTCCGCGACCTCGTGCCCCGCTGGGTCGCGGTCCTGCACCGCCCCGACGCCCGCGAGCGGCCCGCGCCGTCGACGTGGTCGGCTCTGGAGTACGGCGCCCACGTGCGCGACGTCATGCGCGTCTTCGACGAGCGGGTGCGCGCCATGGTCGAGGAGGACGACCCCCTCTTCGCCAACTGGGACCAGGACGCCACCGCGCTGGAGGACCGGTACGACGCGCAGGACCCGGTCGTCGTCGCCGACGAGCTCGCGGCGTCCGCCGAGCGCACGGCCGCCCGCTTCGACGCCGTGCAGGGCGACCAGTGGGCACGCCCCGGCCGCCGGTCCAACGGGTCGGTGTTCACCGTGCGCACCCTCGGGCAGTACTTCCTCCACGACGTGGTGCACCACCTCGACGACGTCCGCGGCTGAGCCGCGCACCACCCGCCCGGGCGGCCGCCGGCCGGGCGGGGCAGGGGCGGTCGGGGCCGGTCCGTCCGCAGGGTGGGACGTCGGGCGCAGCGAAACACATCCGCAGCATTCACCCGCTACGTTCGCGCCATGCCAGAGCCGGCTGCGGTTCCTGCTGACCTCGACGGACGGCACGTGATCGCGCTCCCGCGCGGGACGGACGTCCTCGTGCTCGCCACGGCCTGGTTCCCCGCCGCCCGCTGGAGCCGCGAACCCGGCCGTGCCACCGCCGCGCGCCCGATGGCGGGCGCCCGGTTCCGCGGCATGGCGGCGACGACCGCCCCCGGCCCGGGGCTGCTGGACCTCGACGGGGCCACCGAGGTCGTCGGTCCGTTCCCCCTCGCCGCCGCGGACGCCCGCGCGGCCGGCCTGCCGCCGCGCGAGAGCGACCTGTACGGCGTCCCCGTCACGGGCCTGGGCGACGTCGCCGCGGGGTGGGCCACCGCCGTCGCCCGACGCACGGGCGGGGCGATCCTGCCCGCGGACCGCTCGCGCGCGCTGGTGCCCGACCCGCACGCGTCCGTCGACCTCACGCTCTGGTCGCCGGTGCCGGTGCCGCCCCGCGACGCGCTCCCGCTGCTGCGCCCGTCGCTGAGCGGGTCGCGCGTCGGGCCGGTCGAGACCGCGGGACGTCCCGACGGCCCCGCGGAGTTCTCCCTCACCGCCTCCTACGAGTACGACGGGCAGGTCGTCGTGCGGTGCACCCGCTCGCACGAGGTCCCGGCGGTGCTCTCGACGCTGGACTGGCGGGCCCACGGCCCGTGGGCGTACCGGGTCTCGTGGTTGCCCCCGGACCCGGTCGAGCTCGAGGTCGAGCAGCCCTCCCAGCTCCACGTGATCGCCCGTCAGCGCGTCACGCCGGGCATCTGCCGCGTCGTCGCGACGCTCTGGCGCACCGCGGGCGGCACCGTCGTGGACGCGGGCGGCTTCGTGGTCACGCCCGAGGAGCTCGACGAGCGCGTCCGCACCGCCCGCCGCTGAGACGCCCGGCCCCGGCCCGTGGCCCGGCCCGTCCTCGCCGTGCGGGTCGCAACGCCGCGCCCTACCGTCGAGGCCATGACGATCCCCGCGACCCCGACCGAGACCTTCGACGTCGTGCTGGTGGGCGCCGGCATGGCCTCCGACGCCGCGGCGCGCGGCGTCCGTGAGCTCGACGCGGACGCGACGATCGCCGTCGTGGGCCGCGAGGACACCGCGCCCGTGGAGCGGCCCGCGCTGAGCAAGGGGCTGTGGACGGACCCGGAGACGACGCTGGAGGGCGTCGCGCTGGGCACCGCCGAGGCGACGGGGGCGACGCTGCTGCTGGGCACGAGCGTCGTGGCGGTCGACACCGCCGCACGCACGGTGACGACCGACGACGGGCGCACGCTCGGGTACGGGCGCCTGCTGCTCGCGACGGGCGGCCGGCCGGTGCACTTGCCGGGCGTCGAGGAGTCCGGGCGGGTCCTGTACTACCGCTCGGTGCGCGACTACGAGCGCCTGCGGGAGGTCGCGGGTCAGGGCCGGCACGTGGTCGTGGTGGGTGGCGGGTACATCGGCACGGAGGTCGCGGCGGCGCTCGCGCAGAACGACACCCGCGTCACGCTCGTGGTCAGCCAGGACGTTGTGCAGGGGCACGTGCTCCCGGCGGGGCTGGCGGCGCGCGTCGACGCGCGGTTCGTCGAGGCCGGTGTCACGGTCGTCCGTGGCGCCCGGCTGGCCTCGGCGGACGCCGACCCCGACGCCGTCCGGGTGCACCTGGAGGACGGTCGGACGATCGACGCGGACGCGCTCGTGGTGGGCGTCGGGATCGAGGTCGAGACGGGCCTCGCGCAGGCGGCGGGGATCACGGTCGACGACGGCGTCGTCGTCGACGAGCAGCTGCGCACCTCGGCCGAGGACGTGTGGGCCGCGGGCGACCTCGCCCAGTACCCGGACCGGCTGCTGGGCCGGCGTCGCGTCGAGCACGTGGACCACGCGCAGTCCTCCGGCCGGCAGGCGGGGCGCAACATCGCCGGGGCCGGCGAGCCGTACACGCACACGCCGTTCTACTACTCGGACATGTTCGACCTGGGGTACGAGGCCGTGGGCCGGCTGGACGCGTCGCTGGACACGGTCGAGGACTGGCACGGCGACGAGCCGTACGCGCAGGGCGTCGTGTACTACCTCGACGGCGGCCGCGTCGCCGGGGTGCTGCTGTGGGACGTGTGGGACCGCACGGACGCGGCGCGCGACGTGATCGCCCACCAGACCGACGTCTCGCCGGACGCCCTCCGCGGCCGCATCACGGCCTGACCGGGTGAGCCGGGCCGGCGCTCGGACGAGGCTGGCGGTCAGACGAAGGGGTCCGCCCCGGCGGGCACCAGGTCGACCTCGACGCGCGGCGCGCCGCCGCGGCCCTCGGTGAAGATCACGCCCCGCAGCGGCGGCACGTCGTGGTAGTCCCGGCCCCAGCCGAGCACCACGTACCGGTCGTCGACGAGCTGGTCGTTGGTGGGGTCGGCCTCGAGCCAGCCGTGGCCCGGCAGCCATGCGGAGACCCACGCGTGCGACGCGTCCGCGCCGCGCAGCTTGGGTCGCCCCGGGCGCGGACGGGTCTCGATGTACCCCGACGCGTACCGGGCGGGCAGGCCGTGCACGCGCAGCGCCGCGATCATCAGGTGCGCGAAGTCCTGGCACACGCCGGCCCCCTGGGCCAGCAGCTGCGCCTGGGTGGTGTGCACCGTCGTCGAGCCCGAGCGGTACGTCAGCTCGGTGCGGATGCGGTGCACGAGCTCGAGCAGCACGTCGGCCAGCGGCCGGTCGGCGGCGAAAGAGGGCGCCGCCCACGCGCGGACCTCGTCGACGAACGCGACGTGCACCGACGGCAGCACGGCCTCGCGCAGCGCGACCAGGCCCGCGGCGTCCGTGCGCAGGGTGCCCAGGTCGCCCGCGGCCAGCGCGCGGGCCACGGCCTGCCAGCCGACGTCGGGCAGGTCCGCCCGGGCCGGTGCGGTGCGGGCGACCTCGATCGTCGAGCGGGTGGTGACGACCAGCCGGGTGTGCGGCGTCGTCACCCCGAAGTAGGTCGAGGTGTTGCCGTGGAAGTCCACGTGCCGGTCCGTGTCCGCGGGTGCGGGGTCCACCTCGACGGCCGTGGTGAGCACGTGCTGGTCGGGCAGCTCGCGCGGCGTCGTCGTGGTGCGCCCGTAGGAGTCCGTCACGGGCTGGGCGTACTCGTACGTGGTGCGGTGCACGAGGTCGTACGTGCGGCTCACGGGGCCACCTCCTCGACGTCGACGTCGGCCGTGCCCGGGGTGCCCGCCCCGTCCGACGACGGCTGCCACGGCGAGCCGGACGTCGAGCCCCACAGGTCGTCCAGCGCCCGGCTCGGGCCGGGCCGGGCGAAGTGCACGCGCTCGATCTCGTCCGCCGCGGCCCGCAGCCGCCACTGGATCGACTCCAGCGCCTCCGCCAGCCGCACGCGCCGCCCGTCGTCGGACACGACGGAGCCCACGGCGACGGTGTCGAGCTCGGCGACGAGGTCCGTGACGCCCTGCAGCAGGTGGTCGCGCTGCCCGGCCGAGCGCCACGGCGGCGGCACGGCCTCGAGGTCCGCGAGCAGCCGGTCCAGGCAGAAGGCCAACGAGCGGGGGTTGGTGCGGTCGTGGACGAGCAGGTCCAGCACGCCCGTCAGCGTGGTGCCCGACGGGTGCCGCCGCCGGTACGTGATCGCGGACTCGGTGGCCAGCAGCACCGACTCCAGCACCAGCTCCTCGACCTCGGGCGCGTGCCGCACCACGACGGTCGCCGCGAGCGTGCCCACGAGGCTCTGCGCCCGCTCGATGCGGCGGCCCGCGTCGAGGAAGTGCCAGCCCGCGTCCCGCGTGAGGCCCTCGGCGGCGACGCCCGAGAGCGCCAGCAGCCCTTCGAGCACCCGGTCGAGCGTGGGGCGCAGACCCACCGTGACGGCGGCCGCGTCGTCCGGGCGGCCCGCGGGGTCGTCCCCGCGGCGCCGGGCCCGGTGCCGCTCGTCGCGCAGCGCGCGCTCGATGCGGCCGAGCGGCGCGAACGTGTCGGTCGAGAGCTGGTCGCGCACGGCCGCGGCGGCCGTGGTCAGGCGCTTGACCGCCCGCGCCACCGACCCCCGCGTGCGCCGGTCCAGCAGCAGGTCGCGCAGCGCCGGGACGGGCGGGGCGGTGACCGTGGCGTCGGGCTCGCGGGCCGCGGCGAGCGTCGCCGCCTCCCCGCCGTCGGGCAGGGCGGCGGGCGTCAGCGCGGCCAGCAGCACCGCCAGCGCCCGCCCGCCCGCGGACGCCGGGCGGTGCCGGTCGTCGTCCCAGCGGTCGGCGACGGCCCGCAGCACGCGCACCTCGTCCTCGGCGCGCTCCGCGTACCGGCCCATCCAGAACAGGTTCTCCGCGGCGCGCGGGGAGATGCCGTGCCCGCGCCACGCCCGGGCCGTCACCAGCGTCTCGTCCCGGCTCGGCGCCGCGGGCTCCGCGGCGGCGGACGGGTCGAGCACCCACACGTCCTTGGCCACGGCGCCGCGCGACGACGAGACGACGAGGGAGTCCGCCACGCGCGCGAGCCCGCCGGCCATCACCGTGTAGGAGCCGGCGTGCGCGACCGCGTAGGCGCGCAGCACCGCGGCCCGCGGCCCGAGGTCGACGGGGCCGACACCCGTGCCCGGCCCGTCCGTCGTCGTGGTGCCGTCCGTCCCGACACCCACGGCGCCGACCTCGACGGGTGCGGCCGCGTGCGGCCCCACGGGTTCCTGCCCGACCCACGCCCAGGGTTCCGCCGCGACCCGCGCGGCCAGCGCCGCCCGCTCCTCGTCGCCCAGCGTCCAGCCCAGCACGGGCTCCGCCCCGGGCGCGGTCGGCTTGAGCACCAGCCGGTCGAGGCGCCCGAGCACGTGCCGCAGCGCGCGCTCGTCGCCGCACCACCACGTGGGCGCCGACGGCAGCGCCAGGTCCTGGTCGAGCACCTCGCGGGCCAGGCGCGGCAGGTACGCGGCCAGCGCCGGGCTCTCCAGCACCGAGACGCCCAGGGGGTTGACCAGCGACACCGACCCGCCGCGCACCGCACGCACCAGGCCCGGCACGCCCAGCCGCGAGCCCGCCCGCAGGTCCAGCGGGTCGCACCAGTCCGCGTCGACGCGGCGCAGCACCACGTCCACCGGCTCCAGGCCGTCGATGCCCTCCAGGTGCAGGCGCCCCTCACGGACCAGCAGGTCCGAGCCCTCGACCAGCGGCAGGCCCAGCATCGACGCCAGGTACGCCTGGTCGAACGCCGTCTCCGACGCCGGCCCCGCCGACAGCAGCACCGCGCGCGGCTCGTCGCCCGCCGACGCCGGCGCCACGTCGCGCAGCGCCTGGCGCAGCGCGTGGAAGAACGGCCCGAGCCGGGCGATCGTCGCCTGCCGGTACACCGGGGCCAGCACCTGGGCCACGACCCGCCGGTCCTCCATGGCGTACCCCAGGCCCGACGGGGCCTGCGTGCGGTCCGCGACCGCGCACCACGCACCGTCCGCGTCGCGCACCAGGTCCGTCGCCGTCAGCACCAGCTCCCGACCGCCCGGGGTGCGCAGCCCGTCGACCGCCCGCACGAACCCCGGGTGCGAGAGCACCGCCGACGGCGGCAGCAGCCGGTCCGTCAGCAGGCGCCGCGGCCCGTACAGGTCGTGCAGCACCGCGTCGAGCAGCTCGGCTCGCTGCACCAGCGCCGCGTCCAGCCGCACCCACTCGGGCTCGTCGACGACCACCGGCTCCGGGTCCAGCCGCCACGGGCCCGCCCCGCCGTCCGTGCGGTCCGCCCCGTAGGTCACCCCGTGCTCGGCGAGCACCTGCTCGGCCTGCCGGCCCGCGCGCAGCAGGTCCTCGGGCGTCGGCGCGTCGGCCGGCTCCGTGAGCCAGGACCAGTCCGGACGGTGCGCGACCACCGCCCCGTCGGGGCGCGGCGAGGAGAGCAGGTCGGTCACCCGGTGCAGTCTGTCGCACCCGCGCCCCCGGCGGCCCCCCGGTCCACCGTGCGCCGCCGCGCCGGCGGGTGTGTCGGGTCCCGGCGGGCCGCCCGGGGCGGCGATGCTGGGGGCGTGCCGCACGCCCACGCCCCCGCCGGACCGCCCGCGCCGCCCGGCCCCGCCGCCCGCGCGACCGCGACCCGTGCCCGCGCGCTGCTCGCCGCCGTCCTCGTGCCCGTCGCGCTGCTCACCGCCGTCGGCGCCTGGTGGCTGTGGCCGTCCGCCGACGCCCGCCCGCCCGTCATCGAGACCGACGGCCCCGGCGTCACCTACGTCCGGGCCGACGTCGTCACCGTCGACGCGACCGACGACGGCATGGAGCAGGCCACCGTCCTGCTGCCCGACGGCGCGCAGGCCCCCGCGCACGTCCCGCCCGAGTACGTCCCCGAGCTCAGCCCCGGCGACACCGTGCGCCTGGCCCGCATGGAGCTGCCCGCCACCGCCGTCGACCCCCTCGCCGACCCCGAGGCGACCACCACGACCTACGTGTTCGTCGACTTCGTCCGCGGCCCGCCGATGGTGCTGCTGGCCGTCGTGTTCGTCGTCCTCGTCGTGCTCGTCGCCCGCTGGCGGGGGCTCGCCGCGCTGGTCGGCATGGTCGTCGGGCTCGGTGTCGTCGTGGGCTTCACGCTGCCAGCCCTGCTCCAGGGCCGGCCCGCCGTCCCCGTCGCGCTCGTCACCAGCACCGCCATCATGTTCGCCGTCCTCTACCTCGCGCACGGCGTCTCGGTCCGCACGTCCACCGCGCTCGCGGGCACCCTGGTGGGGCTCGTCGCCACCGCCGGGATCGCGGCCTGGGCCGGCGGCGCCGCGCACCTGACCGGGCTGTCGGGGGAGGACGCGCTCGACCTGATGTCCGTCGCGCCCGAGGTGCGGCTGCGCGCCGTCCTCGTCTGCGGGATCGTCCTGGCCGGGCTCGGCGTGCTCAACGACGTGACGATCACGCAGGCCTCAGCGGTGTGGGAGCTGCACGCCGCCCGCCCCGGCAGCACGTGGCGGCAGCTGTTCGGCCAGGGCATGCGCATCGGCCGCGACCACATCGCCTCGACCGTCTACACCATCGTCTTCGCGTACGTCGGCGCGGCCCTGCCCCTCGTGCTCCTCGTCAGCCTCTCCGACCGCGACCTGCTCGGCGTCCTCGGCAGCGGCGAGGTCGCCGAGGAGGTCGTGCGCACACTCGTCGGGTCCATCGGCCTCGTCCTGGCCATCCCCGTGACGACGGCGCTCGCGGCCGCCCTCGTGCGCCTGAGCCGCGCGGGCGGGGAGGTCGACGCGGTCGACGCCGGGCCGACGGTCGTGCGGTCTGCCAGCATCGACGCGTGAGCACCGACCCCTCCCCGCCGGTCCCCGCCCCCCACGACCCCACCGCCCGCCGCGCCGCCGCCGCGTACGGCGCCGTCCCGCCCGAGCCCGTGGAGCCCGCGCACGGCCGGCACGGCGGCGGACGCGGGCCGGCGTGGCTGCTCGGCGCGGTCGTCGTCGTCCTCGGCCTCGCCGCCCTCGTCGGCGTCGCGCTCACCTGGCCCGACGGCGAGACCACCGCCGGTGCCGGCCTCGTCGACGTCGACGTGCAGTACCTGCGGGCCGACGTGACGGACGCCCGCTGGACGACCTGCGACGGCACCATCGAGGACGTCGCCCCGGACGGCACCGTGCCCGAGACCGTCCAGTGCCTCCAGGTCGACGCCACCGTCACCGGCGGCTCCCTGGCGGGCACGCAGGTGCAGGTCCTCGCGACGTCCGGCGTGGGCGTCGACGACGTGCCCCCGGGTACCGGCATCATCGTCGAGCGCTACCCCCCGATCGACGGCGCCGCCGAGGTCTGGGCGTGGGGCGACTACCAGCGCGGCCTGCCGCTGGGCACGTTCGCGCTCGTGTTCGCGCTCGTGACCGTGCTGGTCGCGGGCCTGCGGGGGCTGCGGGCGCTGATCGGGCTCGCGTTCGCGTTCGTCGTGCTCGCCGTCTACCTCATCCCGGGCCTCGTGCAGGGGCAGAGCGGGCTGGTCGTCGCGCTGTGCGCGTCCACGGTCATCGTCGTCGTGGTCCTGTACCTCGCGCACGGGGTGTCCCTGCGCACCACCACCGCCCTCGTCGGCACCCTCGCCGGCCTGGCCATGGTGACCGGCCTCGGCGTCCTCGGCGCCGAGCTCGCGCACCTGCAGCCCGGCTCCACGGAGGAGACGTACCGCCTGGCCCGCCTGCTCGGGGACGACGGCATCCAGATCCTGCGCGGGGTGTTCCTCTCGGGCGTCGTCCTGGCCGGCATCGGCGTGCTCAACGACGTCACGATCACGCAGGCCGCCGCCGTGTTCGAGCTGCGGGCGTCCGACCCCGACGCGTCCTGGCGGCGGCTGTTCGAGCGCGGCATGCGCATCGGCCGCGACCACATCGCGTCCACGGTCTACACGATCGCCTTCGCCTACGCCGGGGCGTCCCTGCCCGTGCTGCTGCTCCTCGAGCTCTACGCCCAGCCCCTGACCCGCACGCTGACCACGGGAGAGTTCGCCGAGGAGATCGTCCGCACCCTCGCCGGCTCCGTCGGCCTGGTGCTCGCGATCCCCCTGACCACGCTGATCGCGGCCCTCGCCGCCGTCACCGTCCACGACCCCGCCCGCCTCGCCGGCACGGGCCACACCCACACGCACCGCCACGTCGGGTGACGGGCGGGCCCGTCAGGGCCAGGCGGTGAGGAGGTCGTCGGCCGTCCACACCTGGGCGAGGCGGGGGTCGGGCTCGGCGCCCGCGGGGCAGACGCCGACGAGCGGCGTCGCCGCCGTGACGCCGGGGACTGCCGTGGCGTCGGTCGCGAGAGCGGTCACGTCGGCGGCGGTGAGCGGTGCCGACGACCGCCACTTGACGGTGCCGACGAACGCGATCTCGGGGGCGGGCCGGTCGTCGGTGCCGACGAGGTCGATCTCCGGGCGGTTGGTGCGCGGCCACCAGCCGCCCACCCTGCGGACGTCCGGCCACCGGTCGTCGGGCAGCAGGCGTGCGAGGGCGTCGCGGACCAGCGGCTCGACCGCGCGCCCCCGCCACGCGGCGTACCCGCGCGCCACCCGGTCGGCAGCCAGGTCGGGGCGTCCCCGGTCGATGTCGCCCAGCGCGGGCTCGACCATCGCGAGCCAGAACCGCAGCGCGGGGTCGGCGACGCGCCAGCGGCGGTCCTTCGTGTTGCGGCGGGCGGACAGCGGCTCGTCGGCGGCGACTGCCCGCGCACGGAGCAGCGTGTCCAGCGCCCGCGTGAGCGTGGTCGCGTTGACCCCGTCGCCCACCGCGCCCAGCACGCCGGTGAAGGTGCGTTCGCCACGCCCCCCGATCGCGGTCAGGACGTCGCGCGGCCGCCCGCCTGCCGGCAGCTCGCCGTCGAGGACGCGGGTGCCGGAGACCACGAGCGCGCTGGTGGCCCGTTCGAACGACCTCCGCACGAACGCGGACGGTGGTTCGCCGGGCTCCCACTCCTGCACGACGAGCGGCTGACCGCCGGTGATGAGGTGGGCGTCGAACGCCTCGACGCCGGTCAGCCCCGTCATCCGGGCGACGTCGGCGGGGGAGAGCACGTCCAGCACCATCGGGGTCGCGCGACCGTGGAACGGCTGGTCGGGGCCGTCGAGCGCCTCCATCATCGCCAGGTCGCTGCCCAGCAGGAGCAGCAGGACCGGCCGCTGCGCGAGGTCGCGGTCCCAGGCGCGCTGCAGCTCCCCGGCGCCACCGGGCAGCTGCTCGAGCAGCCACGGCAGCTCGTCGAGGACGACCACGGCGGGGGCGTCCTGCGGCAGCGCGCGGGCGAGCAGGCGGAGAGCGGCGGTCAGCGAGGCGGGCCGTTGACCGGTGGCCACCTCGGCGTCGGGGAGGTCGGAGGTCGCGATCTGCTCGGCCAGCAGCGCGAGCTCGTCCTCCACCGGTGCGTGCCGCGCGGCCTGGAAGTACACGCTCGGCAGACCGCTGCGCCGGATCAGCTCGGTGGCGAGCCGGGACTTGCCGACGCGCCGACGGCCCCGCAGCAGCACCGCGCTGCCCGCGTCGGCGCGCCCGCCGCGACGGACGGTCGCGAGCATCGCCTCCAGGTCACCGAGCTCGCGCTCGCGGCCGACGAAACCCATGGCACCCCCCTCGACGTATCATCAAAGTTACTATCATCAATGATAGTAACGCGGGGATGAGTATCAAGGGTCCGTCGCGGGACAGGCGCGCCTCGTGAGGACGAGGTCGCGCGGCCGGCGGCACCCCGGGTTCGCCGGCCGCGCGTGCACCCGTCCTGGCGTCCGTCGCCGGTGCAGGTTCCGGCGACGAGCGACGACGCTCAGGCCGGGGCGTCGGGGAGCGTCGCGGGGTCGACCAGGCCGCGACGGACGGCGGCGACGAGGCGCCGCGGCACGGCGACGGTGCGACCGTCGACGCGCAGGGGGACGAGCTCGACGGGGGTCGCGACCCACCGGGCGCGGCGCGAGCGGGTGCGGGAGCGCGACGTCTTGCGCTTGGGGACGGCCATCAGCCCTGCCTGGCCTTCCAGCGCGGGTTGCGCTTGTTGATGACGTAGGTCTTGCCGCGGCGGCGCACGACGATGGACCCGTCCTTCTTCTTCAGCGACGCGAGCGACGCGCGGACCTTCATCGGGTGCCCTCCTCGGGCCGGCTGCGGCCGTAGCGGCGGTTGAACTTCTCGACGCGGCCGGCGGTGTCCATGACGCGCGCGTTGCCGGTCCAGAAGGGGTGGCTCGCGCTGGAGATCTCGACGTCGATGACGGGGTAGGTGTTCCCGTCCTCCCACTCGATCGTGGCGGACGACGTGGCCGTGGACCGCGTGAGGAACGCGAAGTCCGCGGACCGGTCGCGGAAGACGACCGGGTGGTAGTCGGGGTGGATGCCCTGCTTCACGGGTGGCTCCTGGGGGTGGGGGTGCTGGTCACCAGCTGGACTTGGTCACGCCGGGCAGCTGGCCGCGCAGCGCCATCTCGCGGAACCGCACGCGCGACAGGCCGAACGTGCCGAGGTGCCCGCGGGGGCGGCCGTCGACGACGTCGCGCCTGCGCAGGCGCACGGGGCTGGCGTCGCGGGGCTGGCGGTGCAGCTCGGCGCGGGCGGCCTGCCGCTCGTCCTCGGTGAGGTGGGGGTTCACGGACGCGGCGCGCAGCTCGGCGCGTCGGGCGGCGTACCGCTCGACGACCTGCCGCCGCTGCTCGTTGCGGGCGATCTTGCTCTTCTTGGCCACGGCTCAGCGCTCCTCGCGGTAGTCGACGTGCCGGCGCACGACGGGGTCGAACTTGCGCAGCACGAGCCGGTCCGGGGTGTTGCGGCGGTTCTTGCGGGTCACGTAGGTGTGCCCGGTGCCGGCGGTGGAGCGCAGCTTGATGACGGGGCGCAGGTCCGCGCGCCTGCCGGCCATCAGAGCTTCTCCCCGCGGGCGAGGATCTCGGCCACGACGGCGTCGATGCCGCGGCGGTCGATGGTCTTGATGCCGTCGGTCGAGACGCGCAGGGTCACGTGGCGCCGCAGCGACGGCACCCAGTACCGCTTGCGCTGGATGTTCGGGTCGAACCGGCGCGGGGTGCGGCGGTGCGAGTGCGACACGGACCGCC
Organism: Cellulomonas sp. SLBN-39; assembly: GCF_006715865.1. Classification (NCBI taxonomy): domain Bacteria; kingdom Bacillati; phylum Actinomycetota; class Actinomycetes; order Micrococcales; family Cellulomonadaceae; genus Cellulomonas; species Cellulomonas sp. SLBN-39. The sequence goes on from NZ_VFOA01000001.1 coordinate 1,683,030, forward strand.
CGAAGGACGGCACCTTGCCGAGGACCTGGCAGTGACGGCTCATGGACCGGAACGGTAGTTAGTGATTATCGTTCTCGTCAACTGTCGAGAACCGATCTCAGTCGAGCCCGCGCCGCGCGGCCGGCTGACCGTCGCACCGAGGAGCACCGTTGAGCCGTCGCAGCCGCACGCCCGTCGTCGTCCTGTCCTCCCTCGACCCCGTCGAGAGGGACGCGGTCGTCGTCGGGCTCCTCATGGACTCCCCGCGCGTCGTCGCCGTCCGCCACGACATCCACGACGACGAGGACGGCGGCCAGATCCGCCGCGTCGTCGCCGACGCCACCGGCACGGTCGAGGACGAGACGGTGCCGCTCGAGCACGCCTGCCTCTCGTGCGCGGTCCGCGAGGACGCGCTGCCCACGCTCGCCCGCCTCGCCGCCGACGGCCGGTGGGACGCGATCGTGCTCGCGCTGCCCGTCAGCGCCGAGTCGCTGCCCGTCGTCCGCGCGCTCGGCTGGGCCATGCGCCCGCGCGAGCCGCTCGCCCGCCTGCGCCTCGCCGACGTCGTGACCACCGTCGACCTGGCGACGTTCGAGCACGACCTGCTCGGCGACGACCTGCTCGACGAGCGCGAGCTCGCCCTCACGCTCGACGACCGCCGCTCGGTCGGCGAGGCCCTCGCCGCGCAGGTCACGCACGCGGACGTCGTGCTCGTCAGCGGCGAGGACTCGCGCGTCGCGTCCGACCTGCTCGACCACGTGCGGGCCGCGGACTCCCGGCGCGTCGACGGGCGCTACGGCGTCGACGTCCACGAGCTCGTCGCGCGCGAGCACCGCGTGGTCGAGGGCGAGCGCCGGCTCGACCCCTGGTACGCCGCCCCCGTGCCCGGCACCCCCACCGCGCACGGCGTCTGGACCCTCGACCTGCGCTCCGACCGCCCCCTACACCCCGAGCGGCTCGTGCACGAGGTGCACCGGCTCGGCGACGGGCCCTTCCGCGCGCGCGGCCGGTTCTGGGTGCCCAGCCGCCCCGACACCCTGTGCGTCTGGGACGGCGCGGGCGGGCAGCTGAGCATCGGCGCGGCGGGCCCGTGGGGGCGCAGGGCGCCCGAGACGCGGATCGTCGTCACCGGGACCGGCGACGAGCGGCCCGCGCTGCGCGAGGCGTTCGAGGAGATCCTGCTGACGCCGGCCGAGATGAGCCGCGGCCTGGGGGAGTGGCTCGGGCGGCCCGACGTGCTCGCCCCCTGGCTCGGCGACCGCACCGCCGCCTGACCCGGGCCGCCCGCGGGCCGCGCGCCGTCAGAGCGCCCGCGGGCACCGGCGCACGGCCAGCAGCGCGACGTCGTCGTGCCGGTCGGTCGGCAGCAGCCGGTGCAGCACCGCGTCGCACAGGTCGTCGAGGCCCAGGGTGTGCGCGTGCAGCGACGCCAGCGCCTGCTGCAGGTGGGCGATGCCCTCGCGCACCGGCATGTCCCGCCGCTCGACCAGGCCGTCGGTGTAGAGCAGCAGCGTGGCGCCCGGGCGCAGCGGCAGCTCGCTCGTGGTGCGCGGCCGGTCCGGCAGCACCCCCAGCAGCGGCTCGGGCGCGGCGGCGCTCAGCAGCCGCACCGTGCCGTCGGGCTCGACGAGCACGGGCGGCGGGTGCCCCGCGTTGGACCACCGCACCGTCGTCGGGCCGTCGACCGTCGGGTCGTCCAGCGCGCCGACGCTCGCCACCACGGCGGTCGCCATCGCGTGCGAGCCCAGCGTGTGCAGCGCCCGGTCCACCTGCGTGAGCAGCACCGACGGCGACGTCTGCGTGGCCACCGCGATCCCGCGCAGCAGGGCGCGCACCTGCCCCATGTCCGCGGCGGCCTTCACGTCGTGGCCCACGACGTCGCCGATGACCAGCGTCGTCGACCCGTCGGCCAGGCCGAACGCGTCGTACCAGTCCCCGCCGACCCGGGCGACCTGCGAGGCGGGCGCGTACCGCACCGCCGTCGCCAGGCCCGGCACGTGCGGCGGGTCCGTGAGCATGGAGCGTTGCAGCTCCTCGGCCACCCGCAGCTGGGCGTGGTAGAGCCGGGCGTTGTCGAGCGCCATGCCCGCGCGCCCGGCCACGTCGCGCAGCAGGTCGACCTCGACGTCCGAGACCGGGCCCCGGTCGGCGCCGTTGAACAGGCTGATCGCGCCGACCGTGCGCCCCCGCCCCCGCAGCGGCAGCACGACCGCCGACTCCGGGGCGAGCTCGGTCAGCAGGTCGCGCGCCCGCCCCGGCTGCACGACGTCGAACGGGTCGGGCAGGTCGGAGGACGTCACGCGCACGACCTCGCCGGTGCGCAGCGCCTGCCGCAGCGGCGCGTCCTGGGTGAGCGAGGCGAGCCGCACCCGGGCGTACTCCGCGACGAGGGCGCGGCGCTCGGGGTCGACGTGCCAGGTGCCGACGTCGCGGGTGCGCGGGCGGGCGCCGGGGTGGTCGGAGTCGACGAGCGTGACCACGCACCAGTCGCCGACGGCCGGGACGACGATCGTCGCCAGCCGCGCGACGGCCTCGTCCGCGTCGAGGGTCTCGGACAGCTCGGTGGCGACCCGGGCCCGGACCGCGGCCCGGCGGGTCGCGGCCGCGACCGCCTGCTCGGCGCGGACGCGGTCGTCGACGTCGGAGAAGTAGATGGACAGCCCGTGCGGCCCCGGCCAGGCGTGCACCTCGTACCAGGCGTCCAGCGGCGCCGGGTGCCGGGCGGTGAACGTCACGGGCCGCCCGGTGCGCAGCGCCAGCCGGTACTGGTGCTCGAACGTCGTGCCCCCCACGGCCGGGAACGTCTCGAGCAGACCGCGGCCCACGAGCGTGTCGCGCGTGCGCTGGAGCAGCTTCTCCGCGGCGCCGTTGACGTAGCGGACGGCCAGGTCGTGGTCGAGGGTCACGAACGCCGTGGGCATGATCTCGAGCTCGCGGGCCACGGTCGCGTCCATGTCGGCGATCTCGGTGGCGTCGTAGGCGGCGCCGACGAACCGTGCCGCGGCACCGTCCGCGCCCGCGAGGACGCGTCCGCGGCCGATCACCCAGCGCGTCGCCCCGTCGGGTCGCACCACCCGGTACCGGGCGTCGTACTCGCCGCAGGCCTCGAGCGCCGCGGTGATCGCCCGGCGCACCCGGGTCGCGTCCTCGGGGTGGACCAGCTCGACCAGGGCCTCGAGGGTGCCGTCGAAGGCGGCCGGCCCGACGCCGTAGACGTCGTGCATGCGCTCGTCCCAGACCAGGCGGTCCGCCTGGACGTCGTACTCGAACAGCCCGATGCGTGACGCCTCGAAGACGTCCGCACCGACCTGTCGGTCGTGCTCCCGTGCCATGTCATCCCCCGCCCCCGCTCGAGGAGCGGGCCGCCCCCATCATGGCCTGCCGATCGTCCGCAGTCGCCTACCTGCGGGGGTGGTTCCTCCCGGTTCTGGGTGCCAGGACCTGCTGGTGCCGGTCCGGGTGGGGCGCGGCCGGCGGCACCTGGCACGCACCGGCCGCGCCGGGGCTCACCCGGTGACGACCAGCGGCTCGTAGCCGACCAGCGCGGGGGTGATCTCGAGCCGGAGGCTCTGGGGGTCGACGACGGTCCACGCGAGCTGGAACGTGGTCGTCGCACCGGCGGGGGCCGCGTGCGGCGGGCCGGTGAGCTCGAGGCCGAGCTCCGGGTCCCAGACCGTGGCTGCGGGGCCGCCGTCGGCGGTCGCGACGGTGGCGAGCGTCGCGGGCTGGAAGGGCTCGGTGGTGCCGTTGTCCACGCGGACCTCGACCCGCACGGGCGTCCCGGTGCCGGTCGTCTCCGCCGAGGGGGACGGCGCGAACGCCTCGGGCGCGCCGACCGTGACCGCGAGCCCGTCGTCGTAGGTGAACGTGCCGCCGAACGGCACGCTGCCGCCCGCGAGCGCGGCGGGGGAGGCCTGGGGGTCGGGTGCGGCGGAGGAGGGGCCGCCGCGCAGCGCCAGCGCGACGACGGCCGCCGTGACCGCGACGGCGACGAGTCCCGCGACGACCACGGCGCTGCGTCGACGGCGCGGGCGGCGTCCGGGTGCGGGCGGCGGTTCCGGGCCGGGGTCCGTGCCGGCGGGTGGCGCGGCGGGCGCTGGTGCCGGGGCCGGGGGTGGTCCGGCCAGCGGCAGGGTGGTGGTGGGCGGTGCGATCGGGCGCGTTCGCGCTGGTGAGAGCGCTCCCATGGCGCTGTCGCGGGCGTCGGGCACGTGGGCTCCTGGCGGGAGAAGGGGCGGGCGTCCGGCGTGACCGGCGCGCGCGGTGCCGCGGCGGTCGGACGACGGGCGCGCCCGGCCGGGCGCGATCGGCGTCCCGGGGGCGGCGCCGACGACGTTAGGCACCCCGCCGCCCGCGCGTGCGGCACGAAAGGTTTCGTCTGCCCCCGCCTGCGGGTCTGCCGGCCCCCGCCCCTGGCTCGTGCCGGGGGCGGGGCCCGCCCGGCAGGGTCCGGCGACGGCGCGAGCCCGGCCGCGACGGGTGGTCGGGGCCGGGCTCGGCGGGTCGGCCCGTGGTGCGGGCCGGGTCAGGTGGCGCTCAGGAGCGCGGGTCGTCCGTGCGAAGCACCTCGAGCACGACGGTGGAGCCCGACGCCACGGTGCCCGTCTCAGGGTCCTGCGCGACGACGACCCACTGCGTCGGGTCCTCGACCATGCGGCCCTGGCCGGTCACGTCGACGACCTCGACGACGAGGTCGCGGGCCTCGAGGGTCTCCTGGGCCGAGACGAGGAGGATGTTGGTCTGCGAGATGACGTCGACCATGCCGCTGGTGCCGCCGTCGGCGGTGAGCGACGGCGACGGGGTGGACTCCGTGGTCCCGGGGGTGCCGCTGCTCGAGGCGCAGCCGGCGAGGAGGGTGGCGGCCGCGACGAGGGCGACGGACGTCCGCAGGGCGGTGGTACGCATGATGGTGCTCCCCCAGAGGGTCGTGGTGGGATCGGCGGCGTCGCCGGGCGCGCCGACGTCGGGTGGACGTCGCCGCAGAGGTGTTTCCAGCACGTTACGTCGCGCGGCCCGGGGTTGTCGCATCGATTCGGGTGAGCCTCACCACGGGAGCGACGGAGCGGATGAGTTGTCCGTGACGTGCCTCACGACGGGATCCGTCGTCCAGGGTCGTTCGGCCCACGCCCCCGACCCGACCCGACGCGGACGGCTGCACCGGGTCGGGTGGCGTGCGCCCCGTCAGGCCCGCAGGTCGCGGCGGCGGTGCAGCACCAGCGCCACGCCCAGCAGTGCGGCGGCACCGGCGCCCACGCCCAGCACCGGTGCGAGGTCGAAGGCCTCCGCGGGCAGCGCGGGCACCAGCCCGAACGGCGCGGCGTCCAGCACCGCAGCCGGCAGGTCGAGCAGCGGGCCGTACAGCCCCACGACGATCGACGCGACGAGCGTCGCCCACGTCGTCCACGACGGCAGCCCCGCGCCGTGCACCGCCGCGGCCAGCGCCGTGAAGAGCGCCACCGTCGGCAGGTGGACCAGCGCGGCCAGGGTGAGGTCGACGGCGAGCCCGGCGTCCCCGACGGACCCGGCCGCCCCGGCGCCGAGGGTCGCGCCGCACACCAGCAGCAGCACGGTGCCGCCGCCCAGCGCGACGCCCACGTGCGCCAGCAGCCACCGCGGGCGGCCCACCGCCGACGCGAGCACGACGCCCGCACGCCCCGACGACTCCTCGCGCCCCAGCCGGTGCACGGTCACCACCGCGAACACGGCGACGGCCATGGCGAAGAAGCCGAGGAACGCCGACAGGGTGCCGCGCAGCAGGTCGTCCCCGGACGCCCCGAAGACGGTCGCGAGCTCGGGCCGGGCGGCGAACGAGTCGACGATCCCCGGCGACATCGAGCCGGTGAGCAGGCCGAAGACGCCCAGCCCCGCGGCCCAGGAGATCGTCGCGGTGCGCTCCAGGCGGGCGGTCAGGCCGAGCGGGGTGCGCAGCCACGCGGCGGCCGTGCCGCGCCCGGGGCGCACGGTCAGCAGGCCCGCGCCGACGTCGCGCCGCCCGACCAGCGCCCAGGCGCCGGCGAGCAGCACCACGGCCAGCAGCGCGTGCAGCGCCAGCGGCCACCAGCGCAGGTCGACGAACGCCCGGGTCTGCTGCGCCCACCCGATCGGCGACGCCCACGACAGCGTGCTGCCCCCGGTCTGCTGCGCGTCCCCGATGCCGCGCAGGAGGTACGCCAGCCCCACGAGGGCGCCGGCCGAGCCGGTGGCGGCCCGTGCGGTGCTCGCCACCTGCGCGGTCAGCGCGGCGACGCCGGTGAAGACGACGCCGACGCCCGCCACGCCCAGGGCCACGGCCACCGACCCGTCGACCGCCAGCCCGGTCCCCACGAGCGCGCCGACGAGGGCCAGGGCCACCGCGGCGTTGGCGACCAGAGCGTCGAGCACGCCGGCGGCCAGGGTTGCGTGCCGGCCCACCACGCCGGCGCGGACCAGGTCCGTGCGGCCGATCTCCTCCTCCGCGCGGGTGTGGCGCACCACGAGGAACGCCGACATGAGCGCCGCGGCCACCGCGAGCATGCCGAGCATCTCGTTGGTGACCATCGCGCCCATCGTGTAGTCGTCGAGCCCGTAGCCGGGGCCCGAGAGCAGCGCGCCGGACGGGTCGCGCATGATCGCCGCGCGGGTCTGGCGCGCGGCCGCGTCGGGGTACGCCACCGGGATCGCCACGGCGAAGTACCCGACCAGGCCCGCGATCGACGCCACCCACACCGGGATCCGCACCCGGTCGCGCCGCAGCGCCAGCCGCAGCAGCCGGCCGGTGCCGGTCAGGGTCGACGCGCGGGGGGCGGTCGGCGCCGGGGCGTCGGGGGCCGTGCGCGCGTGCGTGGCGGCGGTCACCGGTCCGCACCCGTCGTGCCGTACTGCGAGACGAAGAGCTCCTCGAGCGACGGCGGCGTGGCCGTCAGCCCGCGCGCACCGGTCCGTGCCAGGTGCGCGAGCAGCTCCGGCAGGGCGTCGTCGTCGACCTGCAGGTGCACGCGCTCGCCGTCGTGGCGCACGTCGTGGACGCCCGGGAGCGACGCGACGCCGTCGGCCGGCGCCACGGCGGTGACGGCCGTGCGGTGCAGGGTCCGCAGCTCCGTCAGAGAGCCGTCGAGGACCGCCCGCCCGTCGCGGATGATCGTCACGCGGTCGCACAGGCGCTCCACCTCCGCGAGGATGTGGCTCGACAGCAGCACGGTGCGGCCCGCCTCCGCCGCCTCGCGCACGCACTCCTGGAACACGAGCTCCATGAGCGGGTCCAGGCCGGACGTCGGCTCGTCCAGCACGAGGAGCTCGACGTCGGAGGCGAGTGCTGCGACGAGCGCGACCTTCTGCCGGTTCCCCTTGGAGTAGGTGCGCGCCTTCCGGGTCGGGTCGAGGTCGAAGCGCTCGAGCATCTGCGCGCGCCGGCCCGGGTCGGCGCCGCCACGCAGCCCCGTGAGCACGTCGATCGCCTCGCCGCCGGTGAGGTTGGGCCACAGCGTGACGTCCCCGGGCACGTACGCCAGGCGCCGGTGCAGCGCGACCGCGTCGTCCCACGCGTCGCCGCCCAGCAGGCGGGCCGTGCCGGAGTCGGCGCGGATCAGGCCCAGCAGCACGCGCAGGGTGGTGGACTTGCCGGCCCCGTTGGGGCCGAGGAAGCCGTGCACCTCACCGGCCTCGACCCGCAGGTCGAGGCGGTCGAGGGCGCGGACGCGGCCGAAGCTCTTGGACAGCTCGTGGACGTCGACGACGGGCGTGGTGCTGGGCATGACGGTCTTCTCTCAGGGCGTGGGGTCTCCGGGCGGGGTGGGGCCGGGCGTGCCGGCGGGCGGGTCCGTCACGTACATCAGGTAGGCGTCGAGCATGCGGCGGTCGGTCAGCAGGCCCTCGGTGTAGAGCTCGAGGGCGGGCAGCGCGAGGCTGTCGAGGTAGGCGCGCAGGCGGGGGCCGAGGCCGGCGGGGTCGTCGAGCGGGTCGACGGCCAGCGCCACGAGCATCCCGCCCAGGCCCTGCAGCGTCAGCCACCGGGCGCGGGCCGCCTCGTCGCGGCTGGGGCGGATCGTGCCCGCCGCCACGCCCTCCCGCAGGTACGCCTCGGCGTCCGCGACGAAGGCGTCGAGGAACGTGCGGGCCAGGTCGCCGCCGTGCTGGATGCTGCGCAGCACGTACGCCACGAGCGGGGCGTAGCCCTCGACCTGGGCCAGCTCGACGAGGAGGTGGTCGGGCCCGGACGGGCCGAGGGCGTCGGCCTTGTGCTCCTTCACGGTCGCCAGCACGTGCTCGTCGCAGGCGGCGCGCAGCCCGTCCTTGGAGCCGAAGTGGTGCAGCACCAGCGGGGCGCTGACCCCGACGTCCTGGGCGATCGTGCGCAGGCCCACGCCGAAGCCGTCGCGGCCGAACCGCGCGATCGCGGCGTCGCGGATCCGGGCCCGGGCGGTGAGGTCGTCCGGGCGGGGCGACGACGACGTGGCTGACCGCATGTTCAGCAGGCTAACCACTCGTTCAGGGCGGGTGCAAGAGAAGCGCCCCCGACGACGGTGTCGGGGGCGTGCAGGGGCGGTGCGTCAGCCGTTGACCTCGTCACGGTGCAGCACGTTCAGCACCACGAACGAGCCCTTGACGACGACGCCCGCCGGCGGGTCCTGGGCGACGACGACCCACTGGTCCTCCTGGTCGACCATCCGCGACTGGCCGGACGCGTCGACCGCCTCGACCGTGAAGCCGCGCAGCTCGAGGCTCGCCCGCGCCGTGGTCAGCAGGATGTTCGTGTACGACGGCACGTCGAGGGTGCCGGACTCGCCGCCGTCGGCGATCTCCAGGTCGTCGGCGGAGACGTCAGCCGGGTCCGCGCTCGTCGGCTCGGGCGTCGGCTCCTCGCTCGGCACGGCGGGGGCGGACTCGACGCCCGCACCGGCCTGCGCAGCCGACGTGGTCGTGGTGCTCGGCGGCGCGCCGGCGCAGGCGGTGAGCGTGAGGGCGACCGTGGCGAGCACGACGGACGAACGGACGAGGGCAGAGCGCATCGCAGAATCCCTGGGTGTGGGGGGTGGGGGTGTGCGGCGACGGCGCCGCGGGTGGCAGGGGCCGGATGGGCGCCCGCCACGGACGTCCCTCGACGTTACGTGCCTGTTACGGCTCTCGGCATCGCCCACCGCCGGTGATCCGTACCACTCGGTAGCTTCGGAACACGGGTACTCACCCGGACGGGCGACCCCCTGGGCCCATCGTCCGGTTCCTCCCGTGGCGCCCGTCACGCCCCCTCCCCGTCCGGCCGCCACCCACCCGGGTGCTCCTCGCCCGCGACGCTCCCGGCACGCGAGACGTCACCGTCTCCGCCCTGCGACGATGCGCGCGTGATGCGTCTGCGGCGGGTCGCTCGGCGCTCCGGCGGAAACCTCGGGACCGCGGACGCAGCCGGCGTGAGTAGTCCAGTGCTCACGTGAGTCCTGGAGTGCTCGTGCGGTCCTGATCGTGGTCGACGGTGGCGCTGCTACCGGCTGCTGCGGTCGTCGTGCTCGCCACCAACCCCGGACGAGCAGCGAGGAGGTCGCGGCGGAGGGCGTCGTCGTCCCCGTCGGGGCGGGTGCCCTCGTCGACCGGGGCACACTCGCTCGCGGTGTCGCCGTCGCGCACCCTTGCCTTTCCTCGCAGCAAGATGGCGCTGTGGACGTGGGGTTCGAGAAGGCCAAGGACGGTGCGCCGTACGCCCGACTCGGTCCGGGCTGGGTCGGGTTCGAGCAGACGCTCGACGACGCCGTCGGCTCGTTGCCACCGCGCGGCTCGCGCGAGACGTCCGTGTCGACGTACTGGATCGACCGGGCCCTCGCGCGGGTCCGCCAGATGGTGGCGTCCGGCGAGACCGGTCCCTTCCAGGGGGGGAACGCGACGACGCTGTCTCTCATCGAGGGGCGGGTCGTCGCGAGCTCGGACTACGAGCTCTTCGACCCGGAGGCGATGTCGGGCGAGATGTTCGCGGACATCTTGCAGGCGTGGCGCGGAGAGGTCGTCCGCGTCCGTGACGAGGAGTGCCCGCGCATTCCTGACACCTACCGTGGCAACCCCTATCCGGACCAGTAGAGAAGGGACACGGTGCGCGTCGCTGAGCTGTGCTCTGCGACGTCGAGAGGGGCGTGCCCTCGACACCGCGCCGAGCGGCTGGGAGCCTCGACCCGTGCACTCCTCACTGGCGCTGGCGGCCTCCGACGGTGCGGACCGGGACGAGATGCGGAGAGCGATGCAGCGCTACCAGCCACCCGAGAACGCGGTCGCCGGAGTCCTCCCGGGCGTGCACGTGCTCGCCCGGACCGACGACGTGGCCGTGGTCCTGCAGACCGTCCGCTGCTACGCCGAGGGCCTGGAGCTCGAGATGCGGATCGCGCTGCGGACCGCCCGGGCCAGTCGCGGCATGCGCGACGAGACCTGGGAGGCCGTGCAGCAGGCGTGGGTCGGCGTCGGGCTCGCCGACGGCACGCGCGTCGTCTCGGCGCCCTTGCGGCACGGGGGCGGTGACCCGACGGACCCGTCCGCCCACACCCTCCACAGCTCCGGCGGGGGCGGTGGTGGACGCACCTTCGCGATGTCGTACTGGCTGACTCCCGCGCCGCCCGAGGGCGACGTCCTGGTCGTGGTCGCCCTGCCCGGGCTCGGCCTGCCCGAGGCGAGCCTCGTGCTGCCGGGGGAGGCGCTAGCCGCCGCGCGGGCCGAGGCTGTCGAGCTGTGGCCGTGGGAGCCCGACGCCGAGCCCGAGCCGCAGCCCGAGGTCGTCGAGGTGCCCGCCGGAGGCTGGTTCGCCGAGACGGCCGGCTGACGGGTCCGGTGCGCCGGGCCCCTTCGAGGAGACGCCGATCCTGCGCCTGGGCCGGTGGCGCGGGCGGCGCGGCCCCGGTCCAGGGACCTGCCCGACGAGGCCCCGCACGGCACGGCACGACCTCCACCGTCACGAGGCCGGCGCCACGCGCGCCGGAGTAGGGTCGCGACCGTGACCACGACACCTCAGGCTGCGGCGCTGGTCGCGGCCCTGCCTGACGTCCGGCGTGCCTACGAGGAGCTCCGCGGCCGCGGTCTGCGGCTCGACCTGACGCGCGGCAAGCCCTCCGCGGAGCAGCTCGACCTGTCGAACGCCCTGCTCACGCTCCCGGGTGCCGGCGTGACCCACGACGAGACCGGCGTGGACGTCCGCAACTACGGGGGTCTCGAGGGCCTGCCCGCGCTGCGGCGGATCTTCGCCGAGCTGCTCGGCGTGCCGGTGGCCCAGCTCCTCGCCGGCGGGAACAGCTCGTTGACGATGATGCACGACACGTTCGTGCACGCGTTCCTGCACGGTGTGCCCGGGTCGCCGCGGCCGTGGTCGCGCGAGGAGGTCGTGCGGTGGATCTGCCCCGTGCCGGGCTACGACCGCCACTTCGCGATCTGCGAGTCGCTGGGCATCGAGATGGTGCCGGTCCCGATGACGCCCGACGGTCCGGACGTCGACGCCGTCGCGGCCCTCGTCGCGCAGGACCCGACCATCAAGGGCATGTGGGTCGTCCCGACGTACGCCAACCCGGACGGTGCGGTCGTGACGGAGGAGGTCGCGCGGGCCCTCGTGCAGATGCCGACCGCCGCGCCCGACTTCCGCATCCTCTGGGACGACGCGTACGCGTTGCACCACCTCACCGACGACGAGGTGACGAGCGCGCGCGCGATCGAGCTGGCCGCGCAGGCGGGTGCGCCCGACCGTGTCGTGCTCGTTGCGTCGACCTCGAAGATCACGTTCGCCGGGGCCGGGGTCGCCTTCTGGGCGTCGTCGCCGGCGAACGTCGAGTGGTTCGTGCGGCACCGGTCGATCGCCTCGATCGGGCCGGACAAGGTCAACCAGCTGCGCCACGCGCTGTTCTTCGGCGACGCCGAGGGGGTGCGCGCGCACATGCGCCGGCACCGTGCGGTGCTCGCGCCGAAGTTCGCCGTCGTCGACGAGGTGCTCACCGAGCGGCTGGAGAAGTACGGCGTCGCGTCCTGGTCCCGCCCTCGCGGCGGCTACTTCGTGACGCTGCGGACGCCGCCGGGCACGGCCGCACGGGTCGTGCAGCTCGCCGCGGACGCCGGCGTGGTCCTCACGCCCGCGGGCGCGCCCTTCCCGTACGGGCGGGACCCCGAGGACGCGACGATCCGCCTCGCTCCCTCGATGCCCCCGCTGCCCGAGGTGCGCGCCGCGGTCGACGTCGTCGCGACGTGCGTGCTCCTCGCCGCCGCGGAGCGCCAGGCGGGCTGACACCGGCCCACTGGCGGTTGACGTCTCGTGGTCCGGGACGGGAGCGCAGGCGACCTGGCAGTGCCCCCTGCCCCGGGCGGCCGGCACCGCAATCCCGTCGACCAGGTCCCCGATCGCCTCTAGCGTCGGCCTCGTGCTCCGTCAGACCGCTCACCTGCGCGCCGCTGCCGGCCTCGTCGAGCAGGACCTCCGCACGGCCCTCGGGCCGGCGTGGTCGTGCGTCCTCGAGGACGACCTCGTGCTGACCGTCACCGACGGCACCCGGACGGAGCGCTCGATGCTCCCGGCGGAGGTGTCCGACGAGTCCTGGTACGTCAACAGCGCGTGGAGCGAGTCCGAGCAGCAGGCGGTGCTCGAGTCGGAGGCCATGGAGGTCGTCGCCCTGGAAGTCCAGGAGATCCTCGACGTGCTCGACCGCGTGCGCCTCGCGTGCCCGGAGCACCACGGCGACCTGGAGGCGTGCACGCACGTCTGGTACTGCCGCGATGGCCACGACGTGGCCCTCGTCGGGCGTCTCGGAGCACCGGACCCGTGGGGCACGGGCGACGCGGGGCCGTGAGCCCGGTGGCAACGTGCTCGGGCGAGCCGTGCTGCCGCCGCTTCGGTCCGCGGCCCGTCGGTCGCACCGCCATGCTATGCGACGTGGAGATGGCGATGAATGCCGCGATGGAGCCGATCTTCCGGGCCGTGGCCGAGGATGGTCGCGAGTGCGTCCTGCCCCGTGCGCTGGAGGAACGGATCCGCGCCGGGCTCGTCCGCTCCGGTGGACGGCTCCGTCTCGTGCGTCCGGAGCACAGCACGCCACCACCTGGGCACCTCGACGACCTCGGGGCCGAGCTGTGGGTGAACAAGCTCCACCTCGACACCGAGACGCCCGCGTCCGACCCGGCCTGGCGCGCCGAGCTGCTCCGACACGGGCTGACCGTCGCCAGGCGTCTCCTGCCGCAGGCCGTCACGCTCTCGTCGCTGCCCGCGCGGGTGCTCATCAGCCTTCAGTCCGCGCCCGGCACGATCGACCCCACATCCGACTTCGCCACGGGGGCCGTCCACCTGTTCCTCGTCCGTTCGGCACACGAGGACGTCGCCGCGTGGGTCGAGGACGTCGAGGAACCCGTCCTGGCCCTGACCACGACCGCGAGGTGAGTGCCGGCGAGGCCCGGCCTGGGGAGATGACGGAGCGGGTGACGGGAATCGAACCCGCGCTCTCAGCTTGGGAAGCTGAAGTTCTACCATTGAACTACACCCGCGCGACGCCCCTGGTGCAGGCGTGCGGCTGCGATCCTACCCAACTCCGCAGGCCGGTCGCGACGTGATCCGCGGACGGGTGCCACGACGGCCGTGCCGGTGGCAGGCTCGGGGGGTGCCCACCGACGTCGCACCCGCCGTCCTGCGCCCGTTCCACCCGTCCGACCTGGCGGGGATGTACCGGGTGTGCCTGCGCACCGGCGACGCCGGGGGCGACGCGACCGGCCTGTACCGGCAGCCCGAGCTGCTGGGTCACCTGTACGCCGGGCCGTACCCGGTGGCGGACCCGGGGCTGACGTTCGTCGTGGTCGACGAGCAGGGGGTGGGCGGGTACGTCGTCGGCACGGCCGACACCGCCCGCTTCGACGACTGGCTGGAGGAGCGCTGGTGGCCGCCGCTGCGGGCCGCGCACCCGCGGGTCGGCGACCCCGACGACGGGACGCAGGACCACGTGCTCGTCGAGCGCGTGCACGCCTGGGAGCGCGTCGTGCCGCCGGAGGGGTTCCCCGCGCACCTGCACGTCGACCTGCTGCCGCACCTGCAGGGGCAGGGCTGGGGACGCCGGCTGATCGGGGCGCTCGCGGACGCGCTGCGCGAGCGCGGCGTGCCCGGGCTGCACCTGGGCGTCTCGGCGGCCAACGCCTCGGCGATCGCGTTCTACGAGCGGCTGGGGTTCACCACCGAGACGGCGTACCCGTGGGGGCGCCGGATGGTCCTGCCGCTGCGCTGACGGTGCGGGTGCGGCGTCTGTCGAGGGGCAGGACCAGCGGTGCGCCCGTCACGGGGTCCTCGACGACCCGGCAGGGCAGGCCGAAGACCTCCTCGACGCGCTCGGCGGTGACGACCTCGTGCGGCGGGCCCTCCGCGACGACCCGGCCGTCCCGCATCGCGACCAGGTGCGTGGCGTAGCGGGCGGCGTGGTTGAGGTCGTGGAGCACGGCGACGACGGTGCGGCCCTGGTCCTCGTGCAGGTCGCGGCACAGGTCGAGGACCTCGATCTGGTGGGCGACGTCGAGGAACGTCGTCGGCTCGTCGAGCAGCAGGATGCCGGTGTCCTGCGCGAGGACCATCGCGAGCCAGACGCGTTGGCGCTGCCCGCCGGACAGCTCGCCCGCCGGCCGGTCGGCGAGGTCGGTGACGCCGGTCGCGGACATCGCGCGCCGCACGGCCTCCTCGTCCTGCACCGACCACTGCCGCAGCAGGCCCTGGTGGGGGAAGCGGCCGCGGGCGACGAGGTCGACGACGGTGATGCCGTCGGGCGCGGTCGGCGCCTGGGGGAGCATCGCGAGCCGGCGGGACGTCTCCTTGGCCGGGCGCGAACGGATCGGCGCGTCGTCGAGGTACACCTCGCCGCCGGCCGCGCGCAGCAGCCGGGCCAGGGCGCGCAGCAGGGTGGACTTGCCGCAGGCGTTGGGGCCGACGACGACCGTGAAGGAGTCGTCGGGCACGTGCACGGTCAGGTCGCTGGCCACGACGCGCTCGTCGTACCGCAGGGTCACGCGCTCGGCGCGCAGGCGGGAGGTCATCGGGGGTCCTTCCGGGACAGGAGCCAGACCAGGTACAGGCCGCCGAGCAGCGCCGTCGCCAGGCCCACGGGCACCGACCACGCGAACGGCAGGTGCCGGGAGAGGAGGTCGGCGGCGAGCAGCAGCGCGGCGCCGAGGCAGGCGGACGGGCCGAGGTGCGCCCCCGTGGCGCCGGTGAGCCGGCGGACCAGCTGGGGTGCGGCGAGCGCGACGAACGCGACGGGACCGGCCGCCGCCGTGGCGACGGCGGTGAGCGCGACGCCGAGCACGACCTGGGTGCGGCGGGCGCGTGCGGCGACGACGCCGAGCTGCGCGGCGGTCTCGTCGCCCATCTCCAGCACGTCCGCGTCGCGGCGCACCGCGGGGAGCAGGGGCAGGACGACGGCGAGCACCACGAGCACGGGCACGGCCTGCTGCCACGACCGGCCCGCGAGGCTGCCCTGCAGCCAGATCTCCGCCTCGAGCGCCTGGTCGAGCTCGGCGCGGGTGAGCAGCACGGACGAGACGGCCTGGAGGAACGCGCCGACGCCGATGCCGACCAGCACCATCCGGTACCCGCCGCCGGAGCGCCCGGTGCGGGCGAGCGCCTGCACGACGACGGCGGTGGCGGTGCCGCCGAGCACGGCCGCAGCACCCACGGCGAGCGGCCCGGACGTGCCGCCGCCGAGCACGATCTGCAGCACGGCCCCGGTGGCGGCACCCGTGGTCAGGCCGATGAGGTCGGGGGAGCCGAGGGCGTTGCGGGACAGCGACTGGAACAGCGCCCCGGCGACGCCGAGCGCCGCGCCGACGCCCAGGCCGGTGACCAGGCGCGGCAGGCGGATGCCGAGCACGACCCGCTCGACCGTCCGGTCCTCGGCGGCCCCCGTGAGGGCGCCGAGCACCTGGGCGGGGGTGAGCGCGATCGTGCCGTCGCCCATCGCGATCACGGCGAGGGCAGCGGCGGCGGCGAGCAGGGCGGCGCAGACGGCCCAGGTGCGCGGGTGCCAGCGCACGGACGACCCGCCCGCGCGGAGCACGCGACCGGGGAGCGGGACCGGGTCGTGCACGGGCGCGTCCGCGGCCCGTGGCGCGGTGCCGCTCACAGGCCCGCCACCCGACGGTTGCGCACGAGGTGCACGAAGACGGGGGCGCCGACGAGCGCCGCGACGATCCCCGCCTGCACCTCCGACGGCACGGCCACGACGCGGCCCACGACGTCGGCGGCGAGCAGCGTGCACGCCCCCAGCAGCGCTGACGCGGGCAGCAGCCGGCGGTGGGCGGGCCCGGTGAGCGTCCTGGCGGCGTGCGGCGCGGCGAGCCCGACGAACGCGATCGGTCCGGCCGCGGCCGTCGCTGCGGCGGACAGGACGACCACGGCCACGGCGGTCAGCACCCAGGTCCGACGCACGGACGCGCCGAGCGCGGCCCCGGTGTCGGCGCCGAGCGCGAGCGCGTCCAGCGACCCGGCGACGCCCAGCGCCAGCAGCAGGCCCGCCAGCACCAGGGGCGCGGTCACGAGCAGCACGTCCGTGCCACGTCCCTGCAGGGAGCCGACGACCCAGAGGCGGAACACGTCGAAGACGTCGGGCTCGTTGATCGTGACGGTCGACGTGTACGCGGCCAGGACGACGCTGATCGCGGTGCCCGCGAGGACGAGCTGGACACGGCTGCCGCCGCCGGGCCCGCCGCCGCGCAGCCCGCCGCCCAGCGCGAGCACGAGGGCTGCCGCGGCGGCGCTGCCGGCGAGCGCGAACGGCAGCCGGCCGAGCGGGGTCGAGACGCCGAGCGTGAGGATCGCGGTGACGACGGCCGCGGCGGCGCCGGCGTTCACGCCGAGCAGTCCCGGCTCGGCGAGGGGGTTGCGGGTCAGGGCCTGCACCAGCGCGCCCGCGGTGCCGAGCGCGGCGCCCACGAGCACCGCCAGCGCCGTGCGGGGCACCCGCAGCGTCCGCACGACGAGCTGCCCGTCGTCGGCGGGGTCGAACGCGACGACCGCGTGCCACGCGGTGCCGAGCGGCACGGGGTGCGAGCCGACCGCGAGGCTGAGCAGCGCGAGCAGCACCAGTGCGACGAGCGCGCCGGCCAGCCCGGCGCCGCGCAGCGTCGGGCGTCCCGTGCCGCCGCGGCGTCCGGGTGCCCCCGGTGCGCGGACGCGCCCCGCGCCCCGGGCAGGTGCGGTGCGCGGGGCGGCGGTGCGTGCCTCGGTCAGGAGAACAGCTCCTCGACGGTGTCGACGATCTCCGACGCGGAGTAGTAGTCGATCCGGAACGAGTTCGGCCCGAGCGGGTGCACCTGCCCGGACACCACCGCCGGGGCGTTGGCCAGCACGGGCTCGGCCAGCAGCGCCTCCTTCTCGGCCGTGCTGCCGTTGACGAGGAACACCGTCTCGGCGGTCAGCGCCTGGACCGTGTTCTCCAGCGACACGAACGCGAAGTCGGTGCGCGCCTGCTCTGCGGTGTCGAGGGCCTCGTCGGCACCGACGACGTCGAAACCGAGCGAGGCCAGCAGCGTGCCGTGCGACCCCTCCGGCTTGGCGAAGGCCGTGTCGGTGCCGTCGCCGTAGAACACGACCGCGTTGGTCGTCCCCTCGGGCACGGTGATCGCGTCGGCGACCTCGGCCACGCGCGCGTCGAACTCGGCGACGGTCGCCTCGGCCTGCTCCTCGAGGCCCGTGGCCTCGCCGAGCTCGAGCGCGACGTCCTGCCAGGTGGCGGCGGAGTAGTCGACGGCGACGGTGGGTGCGATGGCGGACAGCGCGTCGTACTGGTCGGCGGTCGCGTCGGCGCCCGTCGTCGAGACGAGGATGAGGTCGGGCTCGGCCGCGATCACGGCCTCCTCGTCGTACTCGATGTTCTGGTACAGGACCTCGACCCCGCGATCGACGGCGATGTCGGCCCACCAGTCGAAGAAGCCGGTGTTCTGGTTGGTCTCGGCCGGCGTCGTCGCTGCCGACGCCACGACGGGCGCGTCGATCGACAGCAGGATGCCGGTGAGCGTGACGGACGTGGACACGATCCGCAGCGGCTCCGCCTCCACGACCGTCTCGCCGAGCTCGTGCGTGATCGTGCGGGGCCAGGTGCCGTCGGACGCGGCCGCGGGGGCGGTCGCGTCCGCTCCCGTCGTGTCACCGGTGGCGCCTGCTGTGCACGCGGCGAGCGTCAGGGCCGTGATCGTCGCGAGTGCGCCGATCCGCAGGTGAGAGCGCTGCATGGGCGTCCTTCGAGTGGTCGGGGACCCGGTCGCCCGGGTCGGAACGAAGGTGAGGCTAACCTATCCTGGTGCCTCCTCGACCCGGTCGTTCGTCCCGCCTCGACCTCCCGCCCGGCACCGGTCGGCGCCCCGACGCCGACACCCGTGCCGCCCGCGCCCTCGCCCCGGGCGTGATCGGCTCCGCCGCCTGGTGGGACGCCGTCCGCGCCCTCGGCGCACCCCGCTGGTTCCCCGCCGGCCTGCCTCGCGACGACGGACCGCCCGACGGCGTCCCGACCGTCGTCCTCGTCCACCGCGACGCCGAGCACGCGCACGTCTACGCCGACCTCAACGGGCTCACCGACCGCTCCTACCTCGCCGCCGGCACCCTGCACCACGTGCCCGGCACCGATGTGCACGTCGGCGCCTTCGGGGTCCCGCCCGGGTACGTCGCGTCCTACGCCTTCGTCCCGACCGACGCACCGCTGGTCTCGCCCGCGGCGCGCGACACGGACACCGCCCGCACCTGGTGGCTGTCCGTCCTCGCCGCCGCCCGGCCCGACCCGCTCCACCCCGGCGAGCACCTCGTCGACTCCCGGGGGGCCGTCCGCAGCGTCGTCGACCTGCCGGGCCGGGGCGGCACCCGTCTCGTCGACCCGCCCGGCGTCCCCGACCGCCACGAGCGCACGGTCGCGCTCGTCTGGGACCGCCCGGACGGCGTCGCGCAGCCCGTGTGGCTGCACCTGCCGCCCGGCGACGCCCACGACGTCGGCGCCGTCGTCCTCTTCGACGGCCGGATGTGGGCCGAGCGCGTCCCGCTCGCCCCCCACCTCGACGCGCTGCACGTCCGCGGCGACGTCCCGCCGACCGTCGCCGTGCTCGTCGACTCCGTCGACCCCGACCGCCGCGCCGCGGACCTCGCCGGCGGCGACGCCTACCTCGACCTGCTCGCCGACGACCTGCTGCCGCGCGTGGTCGCGCCCGTGCTCGCGGGGCGGGGCCTCCGGCTCGTCGACGACCCCGCCCGCACGGCGGTGGCCGGCCAGTCGTACGGCGGCCTCGCCGCGTTCCGGCTCGTCGCGCACCGTCCCGACCGGTTCGGCGCCTCGGTCAGCCAGTCCGGCTCCTTCTGGTGGCCGGACCTCGAGGACCCCGCGGGTCGCGCCACGGCCGCCTGGCTGCGCACCGCGCCGCCGCGCGACGTCCGCACCGTCGTGCAGGTCGGCGCCTACGAGGGCGACCTGACGGAGGCGAACCACGAGCTCGTGGCGCTCGTCCGGGCCCGCGGGGAGCACGTCGACGCGCTGGAGGTGCCCGGCGGGCACGACTGGGCGTGGTGGCACCGGCACCTGCCCGCCGCGCTGGTCCAGGCGCTGGGCTGACGCTCAGGCGGGTGCGGTGCGCTGCCAGACGGCGGAGACGCCCGACGGGCGGAAGCCCATCGCCACGTTGATCGCCAGCATGTGCGCGTTCTCCTGCGCGTTCCACGTGTGGATGCGCAGCGCGTCGGGGCGCATCGCGGTGAACGCGTCGAGGTTCACCGTCTTGACCAGCATGCCCAGCGCGTGGCCGCGGTGCTCGCGCAGCACCAGCGTGTCCTCCTGGAACGCGAACGGCACCGGCGCCGTCGGCACCTGCAACCACGAGAACGCGACGAGACGCCCCGACGCGACGTGCTCCGCCACGGTCATGAGCACGTGCTGGTGGCTGGCGCGCAGGCGGTCCAGGTGCTCGCGCACCCGGACGGCGTCCCACGGGTCCTCGGCCTGCTCGACGGCACCGTGCGGGGTGTCGGTGCTCATGCGCGTCCACAGCACGGCCAGGTCGTCGAGGCGGCCCGCGGGCAGGTCGTCGAGCCACGTGTGCGTGCGGTACTCCGCGCCGGCGCGGGCGCGGGCCTCGTCGCGCAGGCGCGCCAGCCGGGCGGTGTCGCCCGGCAGCTCCAGCACGGACGCGCGCGCGACCTGCTCGAGGGCGTACCCGTGCCGGTGCGCGAGCCGCACGGCGCGGTCGTGCCGCGGCACCCGCCCCGAGCCGGTGGGTGGCTCGAGCGCGTCGGGGCCCGCGGGCGGCTCGGGCGCGTGCGGGGAGAACGCCTGCAGCACCGTGCGGCCGTGCGCCGCGGCGTGCTCGTGCACCCGCGCGAGGAGCGCCGCGCCGATGCCGCGACCCTCGTGCCGCGGGTCCACGACCACGCCGTGGACCGCCGTGGTCTCGTTGGCGGTCAGCGGCAGGTGCACGCTGGCGTACCCCACGACGTCGTCGGCGGACCGGCCGTCACCCTCGACCGCGACCCAGACGGCGGTCTCGCCGTACGGCGACGGGCGCAGCATCGGCAGCCGCACGGCGAGCGGCGCCCACGTGTCGGTCCACCCCCACACGGCGGCGGTCGCGCGCCGCGACACCTCCGTCAGGCCGGCGTAGGCCCACACGTCGGGGTGGTCGAGGGCGTCGGGGACCGGGGGAGCGGGGCGGACGGTCCACGGCCGGGCGGTGCTTGCGTCGATCGGTGTCACCTGCACCACTCTGGCCCCCTGCCCGCCCGACGTCGCGGGGATTTGCGACGTCAACGGTCCTTGAGGCTCGCCAGCGTCGGGGGCTGCCACAGACCGGCCGCCACGACGACGAGCGAGGCGACGGCGAACGCCAGGGCGCCGCCGCGGACCGCCAGGTCCACGGCGAGCGGCGCGGGCACCCCGAGTGCCGTCACCGCCGTCGTCGCCGCCAGGCTCGTGCCCCACACCGTCCCGAGGAGGGCGATCCCGAGCCCCTCGACCCAGCGCACGAGCACACCGCCGGCCCACGGCACCCCGAGCGAGGCGTAGAGCGCCGCTCGGCCGCGGCGGGTCCACGCCACGACCGCCCACACCAGCCCGACGACCGCTCCGACGGCTCCGCCGACCCAGCGGGTCACGCGATGGTCGTACGCGGAGGCCGGGTCCTGCGCGAGCGCGCCCGCCGGCAGCCGGTCGGAGACCGAGACCGGGCCGGCCGCCGTCTCGCCCAGCACCGCGGGCAGCGCGGCCCTCAGGTCGTCGCGGTACTGCGGGTCGATCCGGACGAAGCAGGCCTGTGCGTCGCCGATCGGTGCCGCCAGGACGAGGACGCCGGTCGAGGCTCCCTCGGACAGGCGGGCGAGATCGGCCACGGCCTCGACCGTGAGCACGCCGGTGGGGAGCCCGGCGGTCGACTCGCGCGGCACGAGCTGCAGGTGCGAACCCGCGGCCCACTCCCACCGGTCGGCCAGCCCGGCAGCCACGACGACGCCGTCCGGCCTCGGTGCGGGCAGGTCGAGCACGTCGAGCACGCCGTCGGTCGCCGTCACCACGGTCTGCTCCGCCGCAGGGCGTCCGACGATGCCCGCAGCGCCGGGCGCGACGGTCACGGCGGCGCTCGCCCGGACCCCGGTGGTGCCGGCGACGGCGACGCACCGCGCGGCGTCGATGCTCCCGTCGTCGCCCGCCTGGGCGACCAGCAGGTCGCCACCTGCCGCGAGGTAGCCGGACTCCGCCTCGACGACCGCGTGCGCGGCCCGGACGTCCACCAGCAGGCCGGCTGCCACGAGAACTGCGGCCAGGCCCACGAGGACGGCGCCGAGCACGCCGCTCTCGCGCAGGTTCGTCGCACCCTCGGCGAAGGACGCGCGGGCCCGCCAGGCGCCCGTCCTGCGGCTCATGCGGGCACCACGACACCGTTCTCGATCCGCACCGTCCGGTCGCAGCGCTCGGCGACCTCCGGGTCGTGGGTGACGATGACCATGCCTGCGCCTCCCGTCCCGGTCAGCAGCGCGTCGAGCACCGTGTCGGACGTCGCACGGTCGAGCTGCCCGGTGGGTTCGTCGGCGAGCACGAACGGACGTGCGGTTGCCAGGGCCCGTGCGATGACCACGCGCTGGAGCTCGCCGCCGGAGAGCAGCCGGACCTTCTCGCCGGCGCGGTCGCCGAGGCCGACGGCGTTCAGCCGTGCGGCGGCCTCGGCGCGTGCGGCAGCGCCGTCCAGGCCGCGCGTGAGCGCGCCCACCGCCACGTTGTCCAGGGCGCTCCGCTCCGGCAGCACGTTGACGGTCTGGAGCACCCACGACGTCACGTCACGGACCGGGCGCGGGGCGCCGTCGCCCTCGTCCTCGACGCGGACGGTCCCGGACGTCGGGCGCACGAGACCGCCGAGGACCGACAGCAGCGTGGACTTCCCCGAGCCCGACGGGCCGAGGATGGCCACCGTCCTGCCGTGGTCCACGTGCAGGCTCGCGCCGGTGAGCACGTCCTGGCGCGCACGCGGGTAACGCACCGTGACCTCGGAGGCTACGAGCCGCACGGGTGTGCCAGGTCGACGCGTCCCGGGTTGGTGAGCACCTCGTCGAGCTCGAGGTCGGACGGCAGCTGCGCGGACCCGACGCCTCCGCCGACAGGCGTCACCGCGACGGGTCGCGCGTCGGGCGACCCGTACAGGCAGACCGTGCCGTCCGCGCCCTGCACGAGCGCGGACGCCGGGACCACGGCGACCGGGCGGGCCTCGACAGCGCTCACCCGGGCGACACCCTCGGTGCCGGGTGCCAGCGCTTCGCTCACCGCGGCGACGTCCGCTGCGGACTCGACGGCGCCGGACCCCGGCACGTAGGGCACCTCGACGTCGGCGACGGCCAGGGTTGCGCCGCCGGTGAAGTCACCGAGCCCCGCGACGCCGCCCTGCGGCTCCGTGACGGTGACCGCGTCCGGCCGGGCCGGTCCGCGGGCGACCGCCGTGCCCGGCGCGGTCGACGCGCCTGCGGTCGTCAGGACCTCGTGCACCGTGAGCGGGTCCGGCCCGACCCACACGACCGTCGCGGGATCGAACGCCGGCACCCGGCGGCCCAGCCCGGCATCGGTGTTGAACTTCTCCACGGCCCGGCGCAGGCCGGCGCCGAACGTGCCGTCGGGCGCACCGTCGTAGTACCCGAGGGTCGCCAGGTGCTCCTGCAGGCGGACGACGTCCGGTCCTGTGTCGCCGGCGGACAACGCGCGCCACAACGGGGCGTCCGCCACCATGGCGCGGATCGGCCGGTCGTCGACCCGGAGGACCTCGGCGCCTGCGTCGAGCACCGCTCCGACCGTCGGCGGCGTCGTGACGGTGCCCTGGCCGGTCACGGTGAGCTCGAAGCCCGGGGCCTCGCCGAGCGCGACGGACACCGATGCCTCCGCGCGGACGTCCTCCCGCGCCACGGGCACGACCACGGCGGCGACAGGGGCGGCGGCGGCGGTCCTGTTCTCGGCGGCCGCGACCAGCCACCAGCCGGTGAGGACAACCACGGGTAGCACCAGGAGCACGGTCAGGACGAGCCACGGTGCGGCCGACCCGTCATCGCCCCGGCGTCGACGCATCCGTCCCCCTGTCGTCGCGATCCGCAGGCCGTCATCGGCGTGCAGCGGGCTGACACTAGCGCCCATGACACGCGTGGTGCCAGGGCCGACGGGCTCATTGACCCACCAGCGTGGGAGCGCTACCGTTCCCGCGTCTCGGGGGGCGGGACGCCCGCAACGATGCGGCAGCCTCGCGAGGGCAGGGGGAGATCGATGAAGAAGACTCTCGCAGGTGGCTGTGCCTTGCTCGTTGCCGCGGGCATGGCAGTGACGACCGCGGCCCCGGCCTCGGCCGCGTCGTGCATCGTGTCCGCCTACCGCTCGTACTCGTCCGACTATGCACGGACGACGGACGCCTCGGGTGGGTGCTCCGTCGTGCGGGTCGGCCACTACTTCTCGCCCGCGGGCATCAGCTCGACGATCTACACGGGGACGTTCTCGTCGTCCGGCGATGCCGTCCAGACGGGGAGTGCGGCCGAGCTGACCTCCTCGAACCACTCCGGCTCGTGAGGAAGCGCGTCGCCACGGGGGTGGTGCTGGTGCTGTCCCTCGTGGCGGCGTGCGGGTCGCCCGCGCAGCCCGAGACCGAGACGGTCGACGACGCGTTCGCGGGGATCGTGGCCGAGGCGGAGGCCGCGGGCGCGGACGAGGAGCAGCTCGACGCGCTGGCGGACGGGGTCGTGACCTACGACGAGTACGAGACGTCGATGCAGCGGGCGTTCGCCTGCATGCGTGACCAGGGCTTCACCGTGACCGTGAACGGCACGAAGGAGAGCCGCGGCGTCACGCTGCTCGACTTCCAGGTCGCCGGCACGACGGCGGCGACGGACCTCGCCACGGACGCCGGGCGTGCGCTCATGGAGGACTGCACCGAGCGCCACAGCGCGGCCGTCGACACCTCGTGGCAGGCGCTCAGCCCCGACGCCGTCGCGTTCAACGACCGCCTCGAGGCCGCGCTCGCGCCACCGCTCCTCGAGTGCCTGCGGGGCTACGACGTCGACGTGCCCGACGACGCGACGATGCACGAGCTCGTCCTGCACTCCCAGGACCTCCTCGTCCGGGACGAGTCGAAGGACTGCCTCACAGACGTCGGGTACTTCACGTGGAACGGCTGAGGCGCGGTGCGGCTGCCGGGGTCGCGCTGCTGCTGCTCACGGCGTGCACGACGTCCGTCTCCGTCCCGACGCTCGCCGACGTCGGGGCCGGCGACCTCGCGGGGCAGAACGGGGCGGCGCTCGACAGCCGGTGCGCGACGCTGCCGCTGCCGGAGACGACGGTCCTCACCGACTGCGCCGAGGCCGGACCCGGGTCGGGCTCCTTCGAGATCGACGTCCAGCCCGGTGCGTACACGCTCGTGCTGCTGTGCGACGGTCCGACCGCATACGTGCTCGGGCTGGGCGATCTGCCTGTCGAGCCGCCGGCCGCCGACGTCGAGGTGCCCTGCGCGCAGGGTCCGGACCCCGCCGTCGCCCACGCGTTCACCGTGGACGAGGCCGGGCAGGTCACGGTGCGCGGCTCGGCCGAGGGCTCCGGGTACTACGCCGCGATCCTCGTCGGTCCGGACCACGCCCCCGCCTGACCGACTGCGGCTCCCGCGGCCCGGGTCCCGCCGAGACCGCGGACGCGGCACGGCGGGCCCGTCGGGTCAGCTGCGGGTCGTGACCGTGAACGTGCCGGTGCGCTGCTCGCCCGGCTCCAGGACGAAGACGCCGGTGCCGGGCACGCCCGCCTCGTGCAGGGCGAAGCCGTCGTTGACGTTCGTCACCGGCTCGACCGCGAAGTAGCAGCGCTTGCGGGGTGCGTAGATCACCAGGTGGCTGAACGTCTCGTCGGGCTGGATCTCGACGACCACGCCGTCCTCGGGGTACGTGACGCGCACCGGCCGGCCGGGCTCGAGGTCGGTCAGCACGTCGTCGACGAACGCGTTGCCCAGCAGCCGCGGCATGCGGAAGTCCGCGCGCGCGGGCACGCGGCCGGCCGGGCCGTCGGGGATCGCCCGGTGCAGCCGGTACCCGGCCCGGGCCGGGACCTCCAGCAGCGGGCCGGCGCTCAGCGGGTACTCCGCGACCGGAGCCTGCACGGGCAGCAGGGCCCGGCGCAGGTACGGGTGGTGGCCGAACCCCGCGGGGAACGGCTCGCGGTCCGCGTTCTCGACCGTCGTCGTCACCGCCATCGTCGGGCCGTCGACGGCGTAGGTGATGCGGGCCCGGAACCGCCACGGGAAGTTCGAGCCCACCCACGCGCCCGAGTCGTGCACGAGGCTCACGTGCGACGGGCCGAGGTCGTCGATCTCCCACGTGGCCTGGCACACGGCGCCGTGGATGGCGGTGCCGTCGGCCGCGTTGCGCTGCAGCTGCCACGACCGCCCGCCGAAGCGCAGCACGCCGTCGCGCACGCGGTTCGACCACGGGATCATCGGGAAGCTCGCGCAGCGCTCCGGGTCGCCCAGCGCGGTGCGCCGGGTCGGGCGCAGCAGGTCGCGCCACACCCCGTCGGCGGTGCGGACACGCCCCGCGGACAGCGCGGCGCCGCTGCTGGGCACCACGTCGAGCTCCCACGCCGACGAGCGCAGCGTCAGCACGTGCGGCGCACCCTCGTCGGGCGCGTCGGGGTACGTCCGCGGCCCGGAGATCGCGGACGCCAGCGGCCCCGACGTCGCCGCCGCGCGCGAGCGCGACGGCGACGTCAGGATCTCGACAGGTTCTACGGTGGTCATCTCTCGCCCCCTGCGGTCAGCTGAGCGCGAGCGCTCAGAGCGTGACCTCGACGCGCACCGTGGACCCTGCCGGCGCGTACGGGACGACGTTCCCCTCGACCGCCGCCCCGTCCACGACCAGGCGCCCGCGCGCACCGCGGGCACCCGAGTTCGTCACGGAGATCTCGTACGTGGCCCCGCGGGCCACGCGCGTCACCGTGAAGGTGGGAACCTCCGGGCCGATCTGCGGGTCGACGACCAGGCCGTCGTACCCGGGTCGCACGCCCAGGAGGTGCTGCGACACGGCGACGAAGTTCCACGCCGCCGTGCCCGTGAGCCAGGAGTTCTTCGCCTCGCCCGCGCGCGGCGCCTGCTTGCCCGCGATCATCTGCGCGTACACGTACGGCTCGAGCCGGTGCACGTCGGAGATGTCCTCGCGGTAGGCGGGCGTGATCCGCTTGTAGTAGTCGAACGCGCGGTCGCCGCGGCCGAGCACCGTCTCGCCGATGATCACCCACGGGTTGTTGTGGCAGAAGATGCCACCGTTCTCCTTGTACCCGGGCGGGTAGGTGGAGACCTCGCCGAGCTCGATCTTGTACGTCGTGTAGGCGGGGTACTGCAGCACCATGCCGTGCGGCGTGCCGAGCATCTCGCCGACGGAGTCCAGCGCGCGGACCGCCGGTGCGTCGGTGTCGTCGGGGCCGGAGCCCACGCCGACGCCCGCCATCACGGCGAAGCCCTGCGGCTCGATCCAAATCTTGCCCTCGTCGTGCTCGTCGGTGCCGATCTTGTTGCCGTAGAAGTCGTACGCGCGCAGGAACCAGTCGCCGTCCCACGCGTGCGTGAGGATCGCCTCGCGCATCGCCTCGACCGCCGCCCGCGCCTCGGCGGCGACGTCCGTCAGCCCCCGCCGCTCGGCCAGCTCGGCGTACTCCGCGCCGTAGAGCACGAACTGCGCGGCGATGAACACCGACTCCGCGACCCCGCCGGCCTGGTTCTCCGTGGTCTGGAACGACTCGCCCGGCTCGGAGGAGAAGCAGTTGAGGTTGAGGCAGTCGTTCCAGTCGGCGCGGCCGATCAGCGGCAGGCCGTGCGGGCCGAGGTGGTCGACCGTGAACCGGAACGAGCGCGTCAGGTGCTCGAACAGCGGCTCGGCCAGCGACTCGTCGTTGTCGAACGGCACCTGCTCGTCGAGGATCGAGAAGTCGCCCGACTCCTTGATGTACGCCGCCGTGCCCGCGATCAGCCACAGCGGGTCGTCGTTGAAGCCCGAGCCGATGTCGTTGTTCCCACGCTTGGTCAGCGGCTGGTACTGGTGGTACGCCGACCCGTCCGGGAACTGCGTCGCGGCGATGTCGAGGATCCGCTCGCGCGCCCGCTCGGGGATCAGGTGCACGAAGCCCAGCAGGTCCTGGTTCGAGTCGCGGAAGCCCATCCCGCGCCCGATGCCCGTCTCGAAGAACGACGCCGAGCGGGACATGTTGAACGTGACCATGCACTGGTACTGGTTCCAGATGTTGACCATCCGGTCGAGCTTCTCGTCGCCCGAGCGCACCGAGTACGTCGAGAGCAGGTCCGTCCAGTACGTGCGCAGCGCCTCGAACGCGTCGTCCGCCTGCGCGGGCGTCGCGAACCGGCCCAGCAGCGCGTGCGCCCGCTCCTTGTTGACGACCTGGTGCGCGTCGTCCGCCCACTTGGCGTCCTGCGGGTTCTCCAGGTAGCCGAGCACGTACACCAGCTCGCGGGACTCGCCCGGGGCCAGCGTGACCTTCACCGAGTGCGAGCCGATCGGGTACCAGCCCGACGCGACCGAGTCGCCCGAGACGCCCGAGCGCGGGACCGCGGCCTCGCCGAGCCCGTTGTACGGGCCGACGAACGTGTCGCGGTCCGTGTCGAAGCCGTCGGCGCGCGTGCTCACGCCGAACACGGCGTAGTGGTCGCGGCGCTCGCGGTACTCGGTCTTGTGGTAGATCGCCGACCCGTGGGGGCCGTCCTGCTCGACCTCGACCTCGCCGATCGAGAGGTTGCGCTGGTAGTTCGTCTGGTCGTCCTGGGCGTTCCACAGGCAGAACTCGACGAACGAGAACAGCGTGACCGTCTTGGCCGCGTCGGACGTGTTGGTGACGGTCACCTTCTGCACCTCGGCGTCCTCGCCGAGCGGCACGAAGAACAGCGTCGAGACGCGCAGCCCGCCGCGCTCGCCGGTGATGCGCGAGTAGCCCAGGCCGTGCCGGGTCTCGAAGTGGTCGAGGTCGGCCTTGACCGGCAGCCACGACGGCGTCCACACGTCGCCCTCGTCGTGCACGTACAGGTACCGGCCGCCCGCGTCGGCGGGGATGTTGTTGTAGCGGTAGCGCGTGAGGCGACGCATCTTGGCGTCGCGGTAGAACGAGTACCCGCCGGCCTGGTGGGAGAGCAGCGAGAAGAACCGCTCCGACCCCAGGTAGTTGATCCAGGGGTACGGGGTGTGCGGCGTCGTGATGACGTACTCACGCGCCGTGTCGTCGAAGTGCCCGAACCGCATCGCTTGCCTCTCGCCGTGCTCGTGGGCAGCGGGCCGCGGTGGGCGTCGTCCCGGCCGGCGGGAGGTGCGCCCAGGTCTGTCGGCAACGCTGCTCGGTACCTGGTCGTCGTGCTCGTCAGAGCGGTGCGTGGTCGTTGCGAGAGCGCTCCCACGCGGCCACGGTCGACAGCATAGCCGGACCGGTCGCCCGTCCGGAACCGCCCGACACCTTTCACCGTGCACCCGGTGCGACCGTCCCGTCGGTCCGTCCGTCCCGGCCATCGGCCTCGCCCCGCTCCCGGCCGCACTACCGTTGCCCCCGTGCTGCTCTCCGACCGTGACATCCGCGCCGAGCTCGAGCAGGGCCGGGTGCGGCTCGACCCCTACGAGCCCGCGATGCTCCAGCCGTCGAGCATCGACGTGCGCCTCGACCGGTTCTTCCGGCTGTTCGACAACCACAAGTACCCGGTCATCGACCCCGCGCAGGAGCAGCCCGACCTCACGCGCCTCGTCGAGGCCGAGCCCGGCGAGCCGTTCGTGCTGCACCCCGGCGAGTTCGTCCTCGGCGCGACCTTCGAGCAGGTCACGCTCCCCGACGACGTCGCCGCACGGCTCGAGGGCAAGTCCTCGCTCGGACGGCTCGGGCTGCTGACGCACTCCACCGCCGGGTTCATCGACCCCGGGTTCTCCGGCCACGTCACGCTCGAGCTGTCGAACGTCGCGACCCTGCCCATCCTGCTGTGGCCCGGCATGAAGATCGGCCAGCTCTGCTTCTTCCGGCTGTCCTCGCCCGCCGAGAACCCGTACGGCTCCGCCGCCTACGGCTCGCGGTACCAGGGGCAGCGCGGCCCCACCGCCTCCCGGTCGTGGCA
Organism: Cellulomonas sp. SLBN-39; assembly: GCF_006715865.1. NCBI lineage: Bacteria > Bacillati > Actinomycetota > Actinomycetes > Micrococcales > Cellulomonadaceae > Cellulomonas > Cellulomonas sp. SLBN-39. The sequence continues at coordinate 1,712,568 of NZ_VFOA01000001.1, forward strand.
GGGCTTCGTCCGGACGGAGGTCTGACCGTGGCCGAGCCCTCCACCGAGACGCTGCCGCCGCTGCCCGTCGGCGACGCGACGCTGCGCGACAAGCACCTGCTCGGCCTGCCCGCCGGGGTCGAGCACTACGAGGTCGAGGTGCTCGCCGCCAGCCGCTTCCGCAACGTGCGCTGGGAGGTCACCGGCGCCGAGGCCGCGACCCGCACCGGCCTCGTGCCCGCCGTCACGGCCGCGCTCGGCATCCGCGCCGTCAAGGCGTCCGCGCGCGCCCTGCGGCTCGGCCGAGCCGCCACGCTCGTCGGCCCCTGGGCGACCACCGCCGAGGACGCCGTCGCCGTCGGCCTGCCCGCGTCGACGACGGTCGTGTGGGTGCTGGACTGCCCCGTCGAGCGCGGCGAGAAGCCCTGGCCCGGCGGCGACCGCGACGGCCTCAAGCGGGCCTTCCCCGACGGCATGCCCGTGCGCGGCGAGGAGCGGTACCTGCAGTGGCTCGTCGCCGTCGCCCGCCGCCTGCGCGGCGCGATCCGCACCTCCACCGGCGCCGTCCTCACCCCCGACCCCGACGCGGCCACCGACCTCACCGTCCTGGCCGACCACTGGGTCGAGCCCGCCGAGGTCCTCGAGGTCGTCCAGCGCGTGCACGCCGGGGCCTACCTGTCCGAGCCGGACGCCGACGGCTGGCGCGGCCCGAGCAGCGGCGTCGGGCGCGACTCCCAGGGCGCGGTCGGCGGATCGCCCGAGGCCGGCGGGTCCGGGCTGCGTGCCGCCCTCGAGCAGCACGGCGTCGCCGACGAGGACGAGCGCCGCCGCCTGTACGCCGAGGCCGCCGCCTTCGACGAGCACATGCTCCAGAACCCTCCGCCGTCCGAGGGGTTCGGCGTCCTCGTCGACCTCGGCGTCGACGGGATCCTCGCGGTCGAGGTCGCCGCCGCCGAGCCGCAGCTGCTGCCGCCGCTGATCGCCGAGCTGCCGTGGGCCGCGGACGGCGTCGTCGCCTACCGCGTCCGGTGGGAGCCGTTCTCGATCGAGGAGATCGAGGCCGAGAAGCCGTCGTTCGAGCACCGGGTCGCGCGCGCGCGGTCCGCGCCGAAGATCCAGGCCATCGCGAAGGCCGTGCACGGGCTCGTGGGCGGCGAGATCGCCGACGAGGCGGACTTCCTGGTCCACCCCGACGACCTCTGAGCGCCGGGTCAGGCGCCCCGCTCCAGATGCCGGGCCGGCCGACCGCGGGTAGGAACGACGCATGGGAGATCTCGTGCGGTCCGCCGCCCTCGGCCTGGCCACCGGCGGCCGCTCGTCCGTCGCGTTCGCCGTCCCGGTCGTCGTCGCGACCCGCGGACGGGACGACGCACCGTCGCGGGCCCTGCGGGCGCTCGCCCGCGCCGCGGTGCTCGGCGAGGTCGTGACCGACAAGCTCCCCGTGACGCCCAGCCGGCTGGGCTCCCCGCAGCTCGCGGTGCGGCTCCTCGCCGGCGCCGCCGGTGCGCTCGCGCTCGCGGTCGTCGAGAGGCGAGGGCCGGCTGCCGTCGTGGGCGCACCCGTGGTCGGTGCGCTCGGGGCCTTCGTCGGGTCGGTGGTCGGGGCGTCGTGGCGCGAGCAGGCCGCCGCGTCCGGCGTCGCCGCCCTGCAGCCCGACCTGCGGGCCGCCCTGGTCGAGGACGCCGTCGTGCTCGCCACGGCCGCCGCGCTCACCGCCTGAACCGCCCCGCCGGGGACGCCCCGGCACGCCGACGGTCCCGCGGGCGGGCCGCTCGTCGCCCGCACCCGACGCCCGCCGGAGGACGCATGGACCTGGGGATCACCGGCCGCACCGCGCTCGTCACCGGAGGGGACTCCGGGATCGGCTGGCACACCGCGCGGCTCCTGCTCGACGAGGGGGTGCGCGTCGTGCTCACCGACCAGGACCCGCAGGCCCTGGCCGAGGCCGCCGACCGGCTGGGTGCCGGCGCGGACGCGCTGACCGCCCGCGCGGCGGACCTGACGCGGCCCGCGGACGTCGACGCGCTCGTCGCGCACGCCCGCGCCACGCTCGGCGACCCGACCGTGCTCGTGCACGCCGCGGGCGTCACGGGGGCGCAGGGGCTGTTCCACGAGATCGACGACGAGGGCTGGCAGCAGACCCTCGAGGTCGACCTGCTCGCGGCCGTGCGCGTGGTCCGCGCGTTCCTGCCCGCCATGCGCGCCGCCGGCTGGGGGCGGGTGGTGCTGCTGGCGTCCGAGGACGCCGTCCAGCCGTACCCCGACGAGCTGCCGTACTGCGCGGCCAAGGCCGGCGTCCTCGCGCTGTCCAAGGGGCTGTCGGCCACGTACTCCGGCGAGGGGGTGCTGACCAACGCGGTCTCGCCGGCCTTCGTCGAGACCCCGATGACCGACGCGATGATGGAGAAGCGGGCGGCCGAGCGGGGCACCGACCTCGACGAGGCCGTGCGCAGCTTCCTCGCCGAGGAGCGCCCGCACATGGAGCTCGGGCGGCGCGGCCGGCCCGAGGAGGTCGCCGCCGTGATCGGGTTCCTCTGCTCCGAGCGTGCGTCGTTCGTCACCGGGTCCAACTACCGGGTCGACGCCGGCTCGGTCGCCACGATCTGAGCCGGGCCCGGCCGTGGGGCGGCTGCCGGTGCCCTACGGTCGGGGGGTGCCCTGGCAGACCGTCTCCTCGCGCGTCGTCTACGAGAACCCGTGGATCACGGTCCGGGAGGACGCGACCACGACGCCCGACGGCCGCCCCGGCGTGTACGGCGTGGTCGAGCTGCGGCCGTCGGTGTTCGTCGTCGCCCTGACGGACGACGACGAGGTGGTGCTGGTGACCGTGGACCGCTACACGACCGGTCCGGGGTCGCTGGAGGTGCCCGCCGGCGGCACCGACGGCCAGGACCCCCTCGTCGCCGCGCAGCGCGAGCTCGCCGAGGAGGCCGGGCTCACGGCGCGGGAGTGGACGGCCGTCGGCACGACCGAGGCGCTCAACGGCATCGCCCGCGCGGTCGAGCACGTGTTCGTCGCGCGGGGTCTGGAGCCGGTCGGCGACGTCGCCGCGACCGCGCACGAGCAGGGCGTCGAGGGGATCACCGCGGTCCGCACGGTGCCGTTCGGGGAGGTCCTCGCCATGGTCCGGGACGGCCGGGTCCGCGACGGCGAGACGGTCGCCGCGCTCGCCCTCGCGGCCCTGCACCTGGGCCGGCTGGCCTGAGCGGGACCCGCGGGGACGACCCGGTCAGACCCGCTGGGCCCGCTCCAGGCGGGCGTAGCGACCGTCGGCGGCCATGAGCTCGTCGTGGCTGCCGACCTCGACGACGCGCCCGTGGTCGAGCACCACGATGCGGTCGGCGCCGCGGATCGTCGAGAGGCGGTGCGCGACGACCAGCGTGGTGCGGCCCCGCATGAGCCGGGCCAGGGCGTCGCGGACGAGGGCCTCGGACTCCGGGTCCAGCGCCGAGGTGGCCTCGTCGAGCAGCAGCACGCGCGGGTCGCGGACCAGCGCGCGGGCGATCGCGAGCCGCTGGCGCTGGCCGCCCGACAGGCGCGCCCCGCGCTCGCCGACCACGGTGTGCCACCCGTCGGGCAGGTCGTCGACGATCTGCGCGGCGTTGGCGTCCTCCAGCGCGGCGCGCACGCGCGCGTCCGGCACGTCGCCGAGCCCGTAGGTCACGTTGTCGCGGATCGACCCCTCGAACAGCACGGACTCCTGCGGCACCACGGACACGTGCCGGCGGTACGTGCGCAGGTCGAGCGTCGCCGCGTCGACGCCGTCGAGCAGCACCCGCCCGGACGTGGGGCGCAGGAACCCGAGCGCCAGGTTGAGCAGCGTGGACTTGCCCGACCCGGACGGCCCGACGAACGCCACCGTCTCGCCCGGGCGCACGTCGAGGTCGACGCCGTCGAGAGCGTCGGCGTCCGCGTCGGCGTAGCGCACGTGCACGCCGTCGAGCACCAGGCGGCCCTCGACCGCGGTCACGTGGGCCTTGCCCTCGTTCTCCTCCAGGTCGGGCTCGGTGAGCACCTCGGCCACCGACCGGACCGACTCCAGGCCCTTGGCGGCCACGGGCAGGAGCATGAGCAGCGCCGTGACGCCGCCGGTGATGAGCGTGAAGTTCGACGACAGCAGCACCACCTGGCCGGCGGTCACCGGGAACCAGCCGCTGACGGACGCGGTGGCCGCGAGCACGAGGCACGCCACGCCGAGCAGCTGCAGGCCGACCCACGAGAGCGACGCGAACCGGCCGTTGAGCACGTCGAGCTCGTACCCGGAGGTCCGCACGCCCTCGGCGCCCTCGGCGACCCGGTCGCGCGCGGTCTCCTCCAGGCCGTGCGCGCGGGTGATCGGCATGAGCGTGGCCATCTCGCCCACGCGGGCGGAGAACCGCTCGACCTGCCGGCGGAAGTCCTCGTTGCGGGCGCGCGAGCGGCGCGCCAGGGCGTGCCGCAGCAGCACGGCCAGCGGGATGGTCAGCGCGTACACGGGCAGGAACTGCGGCACGGACGTCGCGGTGGTCACGACCGCGCCGACCACGACCATCGTGGACGACAGCAGCGGGTGCGTGACCTGCTGGAGCATGAGCTCGACGTTCTCGACGTCGCGGACCACCTTGGTCTGCACGATCGAGGACGACACGCGCTGGTGGAAGCCGATCGACAGGCTCTGGAGGCGCGCCGCCAGGGCGTTGCGCAGGTCGGCGCCGATCTGCCGCACGGCGCCCATGTAGAGCTTGGTGTAGGCCACGTGGTTCGGGTAGTTCTGCGCGAGCGCGACGAGCGCGATCCCCGCCCACAGCCACAGCTCGCGCAGCGGCCCGCCGGCGACGACCACGTCGATGACCCGTGCCGTGATCAGCGGCATGAGCCACAGCGGCGTGTCCTTGAGCGCGAAGAACCCGACAGCTGCGGCCACGCGGCGCCGGTGCATGCCGAGCAGCCGCAGGACCGAGCGCAGCGGGTGCTGCCCGTCGACGTCGACGGACCGGCACCGGGGGGAGGAGGTCACCCGTCCATCCTTGCCCGCGCGCACCGACGGAGGGAAGGCGCTTGCCAAGTTCACCCACCCGGTCCTCCGTCGTGGTGCGGCCGTCCGCCGACGCCTGGCCGCGGGCCGACGGGTGTGCGAGCCTGGGGGAGAGCGAGGCGCTGGACCGCCCGCTCCCGGACGAGCGGCGCCGTACCCGGAGTGCGACAAGACGGCGACCTGCGGAGGTCTGCCATGTCCTGGCTCGTGCTCGTCCTGTCCGGTGTCCTCGAGGCCGTCTGGGCCACCGCCCTCGGCCGCTCGGAGGGCTTCACCCGCCTGGCCCCGACGGTCGTGTTCGGCGTCGCGCTGATCGGCAGCATGGGCGGCCTCGCGTGGGCGATGCGCGAGCTGCCCACCGGCACCGCGTACGCCGTGTGGGTCGGCGTCGGTGCGTCGCTGACCGTCGCCTGGGCCATGCTCACCGGCGCCGAGCCCGCGAGCCTGGTCAAGGTGCTGCTGATCCTCGGGATCGTCGGCTGCGTCGTCGGACTCAAGCTCGCGCACTGAGCGCTCTTGCGGCCCGGCAGCACGACGGCGCCGCGACCCGTGGGGGTCGCGGCGCCGTCGGTGCGGGTGTCAGACGCGGAAGCGGCTGACGACGGTGGCGAGCTCGGCGGCCATGGAGGCGAGCTCGTTGACGCCCTGCTGCGACTGCGACACGTTGCTCGTGGTGGTGCCGGCGGCCTGGGCGACGCCGGAGATGTTCGCGGCGATCTCGCCGGAGCCGGAGGCGGCCTCGGTGGCGGAGCGGGAGATCTCCTGGGTCGTGGCGGTCTGCTCCTCGACGGCCGAGGCGATGGTCTGCTGGTAGCCGCTGATCGAGGCGATGATGCCGGAGATGCCGGCGATGGCCTCGACGGCGCCGTCGGTGTCGGCCTGGATGGCCTCGACGCGGCGGGAGATGTCGTCGGTGGCGCGGGCGGTCTCCTGGGCGAGCTCCTTGACCTCGCCGGCGACGACCGCGAAGCCCTTGCCGGCCTCGCCGGCGCGGGCGGCCTCGATGGTCGCGTTCAGGGCCAGCAGGTTCGTCTGCTCGGCGATCGAGGTGATGAGCTTGACGACGTTGCTGATCTCGCGGCTGGAGTCGCCCAGGCGCTGGATGGTCGAGGTGCTGGTCTCGGCGGCCTCGACGCCCTCCTGGGCGACGCGGGCGGCCTCGCCGGCGTTCTGGGCGATCTCGCGGATCGAGGCGCCCATCTGCTCGCTGGCTGCGGCGACGGTCTGCACGCTGCGCGAGACCTGCTCGGCGGCGGCCGAGACGACACCGGCCTGGGCGGCGGTCTCCTCGGCGCCGGCGGCGATCTGCTGCGTGTTCGCGGACAGCTGCTCCGAGGCCCCGGCGACGGAGCCGGACGACGACTCGATCGTCGCGATCACGCCACGCAGGTTGACCACGGCCGCGTCGAGCGCGCTGCCCATCTGCCCGAGCTCGTCGCGCGAGGTCAGGCCGGAGGTGACGGTGAGGTCGTTGCGCTCGAGCGCGTCGGCCACCCGGCGCACGTCGGCGACGCTGCGGACGATGCCACGGGCCACGAACCACGCCAGCGCGATCGCCGCGACGAGACCCACCACGAGCACGACGATGAACGTGGTCCGGTTCGACGCGTACGCGGCCTGCGAGGCCGCGACCGAGGCGCTCGCCTGCGCGGTCTCGCTCTCCACGAGGCTCGTCGTGGCGGCGGCCATCGCCTCGATGAAGGGGCCGGACTGCGTGTCGCGCGCCTCGATCCACTCGGCGTACGCGTTCCGCTCGCTGATCGGGTAGAGGACGTCGTCGCGGACCTGCGCGTAACCGTCGAGGGCGGCGAGGAACTCCTCGACGACCGTGGTCTCCTCGGGGGTCGGGCCGAGCGCGAGGTAGCCGGCCGCCGCGTCGCGCACCGCCTGCTCGTGCTCGGAGACGTTCGCGGCCTGCTCGCTCATCGCGGCCTCGTCGGCGGCGAGCGCGTGGTTGGTCACCGACAGCCGCATCTTGGCCGCGCCGCTGTCCATCTGCTCGGCGAACCGCACCCCGGCGAGGCTCTGCTCGTACATGGACTGCGTCGCCGCGGACGACGAGGAGAGGCCGCTCAGGCCCAGCAGGCCGACGACCAGGGCGACGACGGCGGCGACGCCGACGGCCGCGAGGATCTTGACGTTGACGCTGACGTCGGCGAAGCGGAACCTGCGCGGCGCGGCGGACGTGGGGGCGACGATGCTCATGTGTGGGCTCCGGGTGCGGGCGGCCCGGGACGGGTCGCGTCCTCCGTCCTCTCGGCCGCCCGGCGCCGTCGATGAGGCGCGGCGCCCGGATTCACCCGGTTCAGGACGGGCGTCCAGGTCGGGTCACCCAGGTCGGCTCACCTGCGGAACGTGCCCACCAGCGCCGAGAGCTCGACGGACATCGCGGCCAGCGCGCTGACGCCCTCCTGCGACTGCGCCACGCTCATCGTCGTGGTGGCCGACGCCTCGGCGACACCGGCGATGTTCGCGGCGATCTCGCTCGACCCCGTGGCGACCTCGGCGGTGGACCGGGAGATCTCCTGCGTCGTGGCGGTCTGCTCCTCGACGGCCGACGCGATGGTCTGCTGGTAGGCGCTGATCGAGGCGATGACCTCGGAGATGTGCTCGACGGCGTCGACGGCCTCCTGCGTGTCGCCCTGGATGGTCTCGACACGGCGCGAGATGTCCTCGGTGGCGCGGGCGGTCTCCTGCGCGAGCTCCTTGACCTCGCCGGCGACGACCGCGAAGCCCTTGCCGGCCTCCCCGGCGCGCGCGGCCTCGATGGTCGCGTTGAGGGCCAGCAGGTTCGTCTGCTCGGCGATCTGCGTGATGAGCTTGACGACGTTGCCGATCTCGCGGCTGGAGTCGCCCAGGCGCGAGATGGTGGTCGTGCTGGTGGCGGCAGCCTGCACGGCCTCCTCGGCGACGCGGGCCGCCTCGCCGGCGTTCTGCGCGATCTCGCGGATCGACAGGCCCATCTCCTCGCTCGCGGAGGCGACGGTCTGCACGCCGCGCGACACCTGCTCGGCCGCGGCGGAGACGACCTCGGCCTGCACGGAGGTCTCCTCCGCACCGGCGGCGATCTGCTGGGTCGCGGCCGCGAGCTCCTCGGACGCGCTGGCCACGGACGTCGCGGACTCGTCGATCGTGCCGACGACGCCCCGCAGGGTGGCGACGGCGGAGTCCAGGGCGGTGCCCATGCGGCCGACCTCGTCGCGCTGGGTCAGGCCCGCGGTGACGGTGAGGTCGCTGCGCTCCAGCGCCGCGCAGACGTCCTGCACGCGGCGCAGGCTGCCGACGATCTGCCGCGCGACGACGACGCCCACGCCGACGGCGGCGGCGATGCCGAGCGCGAGCAGCGCGAGGAACACGGCGCGGTCGGTGCGGTACTCGTCGTCGGCCTCCACGACCGCGACGTCCGCGTCGGTGCGTGCTGCCTCGGAGAGCTCGTCGAGCGTGGTCTCCATCTGCTCGGCGAGGGGCTGGGCCTGATCGTTCCGCGCCGCCATCCACTCGTCGTACGCGTTGACCGCGCCGAGCGGGACGAGCACCTCGTCGCGGACCTGGTCGTAGGCGTCGAGGGAGGCGAGGACCTCCGCGAGCGACGCGGCCTCGGAGGCGTCCGCCAGCTCGGCGTACTCGTCGGCGTAGCTGCGCAGGGAGGCCTCGGCCTCGGCGACGGCCTCGAGGCTGGCGGCCATCTCCTCGTCGGTCTGCGAGAGCGCGTGGTCCGCGACGGCCAGGCGCATCTCCAGGAGGGCGACCTCCATGAGCAGCGAGTCGTGCACGGCCTCCAGGTCGTGCTCGGCGATCGCGTGGGTGCGCTCGGCCGAGTCGTGCAGGCCCTGCAGCCCGAGCGCACCGACGCCGATCGCGACGGCGGCGGCGACGCCGACGGCGGTGAGGACCTTCGTCTGCACGCCGAGGTCGGCGAACCGGCGGCGGCCGGCGGCCGTGGTCGCGGGTGTCGTCATGAGAGGGCTCCTGGGCGTGCGTCGTGGGACCGGTATGTCTGGACGGTCGTCCGGCTGGTGCCGGTCACGAGCACTTCTGCCCGAGTTCACCCCGCTCGGACGCGACCTCCACCCGTCTGCGCTCCCGCCACGTCCGCGAACTGCGTGCGGTACAGGTCGGCGTACAGCCCGCCGGCGGCGAGCAGCTGAGCGTGCGTGCCCTGCTCGACGACGCGCCCGGCGTCGAGGACGACCACGAGGTCCGCCTGCCGCACGGTCGAGAGACGGTGCGCGATCACGAGCGACGTCCGCCCGGCCAGCGCGGCGTCGAGCGCGACCTGCACGGCGGCCTCGGACTCGGAGTCCAGGTGCGCGGTGGCCTCGTCGAGCACGACGACGTCGGGCGCCTTGAGCAGCAGGCGCGCGATGGCCAGGCGCTGGCGCTCCCCGCCCGAGAGTCGGTAGCCGCGGTCGCCGACGACGGTCTGCGGCCCCTCGGGCAGCGACGCGACCAGGTCCCACACGTGCGCGGCGCGCAGCGCGTCCGCCAGCTCGGCGTCGGTCGCGTCGGGGCGCGCGAGCCGCAGGTTGCCGGCGATGGTGTCGTGGAAGAGGTGCGCCTCCTGGCTGACGACGCCGACCGTCGCCCGCAGCGACGCCGCGGTGACGTCGCGCAGGTCCTGCCCGGCGATGCGCACCGCGCCGCCCGTGGGGTCGTACATGCGCGTGACGAGCTGGGAGATCGTCGTCTTGCCCGCCCCCGAGGGGCCGACGAGCGCGACCATCGACCCGGCCGGCACGGTGAACGTCACGTCGTGGAGCGTGTCGGCGACGGGGTCGTGGCGCAGCGCGGCGACGGACTCCAGCGACGCGAGCGACACCTCGTCGGCGGCGGGGTAGCGGAAGTCCACGTGGTCGAGCTCGACGGACGCCCCGCGCGTGCCGACGGCGGCGCGCAGGTCGTCGGCGTCGGGCTTCTCGGCGACCATCGGCTCCAGGTCGAGCACCTCGAGGACGCGCTCGAACGAGACCAGGGCGGTCATGACGTCGACCTGCACGTTCGACATCGCGGTCAGGGGCCCGTAGAGCCGCCCGAGGTAGGCGGCGAGGGCGACGACGACGCCGACGGTGAGCTGGCCGCTGATGGCCATGAGCCCGCCGAGCCCGTAGACGACGGCCGTGGCGACCGCCGCGACGGTGGTCAGGCCGATGCGGAACCACGTGGAGTACAGGGCCATCCGCACACCGATGTCGCGCACGCGCCCGGTCTGCTCGGCGTAGGCGGCGGACTCGCGCGCGGGGTCGCCGAACACCTTGACCAGGTGCGCCCCGGCGACGTTGAACCGCTCGGTCATGGTCTGCGACGCGTCCGCGTTGAGCTCGTAGCTCTCGCGCGTGATGTCGGCGATGCGGCGCCCGAACCAGCGTGCGGGCAGCACGAACACCGGCAGCAGCACCAGCGAGACGAGCGTGAGCTGCCACGACATCGACAGCATCGCGGCCAGCACGAACACGACCGTCAGGGAGTTGCTCACGACGTTGGAGAGCGTGGACGTGAACGCCTGCTGCGCGCCGAGCACGTCGCCGTTGAGCCGCTGCACGAGCGCGCCGGTGCGGGTGCGGGAGAAGAACGCGAGCGGCATGCGCTGCACGTGGTCGAACACGGCGGTGCGCAGGTCGTGGATGAGGCCCTCGCCGATCCGTGCGGACACCCACCGCTCGCCGACGCCGAGCACGGCCTGCACGACCGCGAGCAGGGCGATCACGGAGGCCGTGCTCACGACGAGGCCGGTGTCGCCCGTGGCGACGCCGTCGTCGATGAGGCGCTGGACGAGCCACGGCGAGGCAGCGCCGGCGGCTGCGCCGAGGGCGATGAGGGCGAGGAACACCCCGAGCTGCGGGCGGTAGGGGTGCGCGAAGCGCAGGACGCGGCGCAGCGTGCCGCGCTGCAGGCGCTGGTGGACCACGGACCGGTCGGTGCCGAATCCGCGCATCATCGGGTTGCCGCCGCGCGGCATGCCGGTGGGGCTCATGGGGCCTCCTGGGGGCGGAGGGGCGGGACGGCGCGCGGGCGAGCGACGCCGATGCTGAGGTTACCTCACCATGAGCGTCATTCACCTTCGGGATGTTCCCGGGTAGCCTGCGCCCGTGGGCGAGCACGGGTGGTCGGACGGCGAGGGGCGCGGCGACGGGTGCCCCCCGCCGCGGACTGCCGACCCCTCCGAGGAGTTCCTGGGCCTCCTGCACGACGTGCTGCGCAGCGTCCGCCGCGAGGCGTCGACGATCCTCGGCCACGACATCACCCCCGGCCAGCTGCGCCTGCTCCGCACCCTCGACCACGCGGGCGAGCCCCGCCGCCTGGGCGAGCTCGCCGAGGCGCTCGACGTCGCCCCCCGGTCCATGACGTCCAAGGTCGACCAGGCCGAGGCCGACGGCTGGGTCCGCCGCGTGCCCGACCCCGCCGACCGCCGCGCCACCCTGGTCGAGCTCACCGACGCCGGCCACGAGCAGCTCGCCCGCCTCTCCGCCCGCCGCCAGGAGGGCGCCCGCGCCCGCCTCGACGTCCTCGCCCCCGACGAGCGGGCCGCCCTCCTGCACCTCCTGCGCCGCGTCGCCCGCGGCTGACGCGCCGAGAGTGCCGGCGCGGGCGCCCTTCGGCGTCAAGGTGCCTCTCCACGTCGTCGACGGCGACCTCCAGGCATGGCGCGAGCCCCGGGCCCTGCCGTCCGGCAGGTTCTCCCGAGGCTCACTTCCGACACCACCTCGATGGTGCGGCGCGCCCAGCACTCTACGGCGGGGGCCGGCTCGTCGAGGTCGATCGCGCCTGGACGAGCTCGCAGACCAGTGCGGCGGTGCGCGGTGCGCCGGCGCGCCCCAGCGCCGCGATCGTCGAGTCGTCGCTCGCCCCTCGAAGTCGTGCGACAGACGTGGCGTGCACCCGGTGCATCGTTGTCGGGAACTGTCGGACGAGGCGTGCCAGCAGTGCATCTGGCGTCATCACGTGCACGCCCAGCGGGGTCGTGACCTCCTCGGGGAAGTCGCGCACGTTGGAGGTGCAGAGCACGGTGGCCTCGGCGGCAACGGCTGCTGCGAGGACATGGCGGTCGTCCTCGTCGGGAATCGCGGCCTCGGCGACTGCAGCGCGCGCCTCGTCCGACGGGGTGGTCTCCGCGTACGGGAATGCACGGTTCATTGCCGTCACGAGCCGCTCCCCGGACTCGTGGGTGAAGCCTGCGACGTTCTCGACGAGGTGCTCGGTCATCTCGCGCAGGATCTCGGGGCTCCATGTCACCGAGATGACCTCCTCGTCCGCCGCGTACAGCAGGTAGTCGCGCAGGACGCGCGAGTACAGGACGTTCGCGTCGGCGAGGACGATGCGCGGTGGTTCTAGAGCCGTCACTCGGTCAGGCCGAGGTCGTCCTGAAGCTGTGCGAGGTCGGCGAGCGCCGAGCGGCGGCGATCCCGCTCGGCGTCGAGGAACGCGTGGATCGACTCGACGCTGACCCTGTGGTGGCTCCCGACCATGCGGGAGTCGAGGGCGCCCCGGTCGATGAGCTTGCGCACCTGAGCCCGGGACATCCCCATCAAGGACGCGGCCTCGTTCGGGGTGACCTCGGGGGCGGTGACCAGAACCCGCTCTCCCCGGGCGTGCGCGTCGACGAGGCGTGCGAGCAGCTCGGCAGTCTCGCGCGAGACCGCCACGTGGATCTCGTCGCCGGAGGCCTCCAACGCCCGGTGGAGTGCGGCGGCGTCCCGCTCGAGCGTCCTGACCACGTGGCCTCCATCTGCTGTATCTGCTGTATCTGTCGCAACTGTAGCAGTCGTGGTCCGGCCGGCTGTCGCGGAGGATGAGGCATGGCTGACGACGCGCCCCCGCGGATGCGGGCGACCTCGGTGAGCATCGGCACTCCCCGTCCGCGGCAGGCGGCGGCGTTCTACGCGGCGCTGCTGGGGTGGCGGGTGACGGCGGACGACGGGCCGGGGCCGGGGGAGCCGCCCGAGGCCGGGTGGGCGCAGGTCGCACCGCCGCGGGGCGAGACGGGCCTGACGATCAACCTGGAGCACGAGCGGCACTTCGTGGCGCCGGTGTGGCCCGCGCGGCCCGGGGAGCCGCTGGCGTCGCAGCACCTCGACGTGCAGGTCGACGGCGACCTCGACGCGGCCGTGGCGCACGCGCTGGCGTGCGGGGCGCGGCTGGCGGACCCCCAGCCGCAGGGCGACGTGCGGGTGATGCTCGACCCGGACGGGCACCCGTTCTGCCTGTTCGTCTGACGGGTCCCGGGGGCGGCGGTACCGTGCGGGGGACCCTACGGGAGGACCGGCGATGGCGCTGCTGACCTGTCACTTCTTCTCCGAGGCCCTGCAGGAGAGCACCGCCATGACGGTGATCCTGCCGGAGCCCGCGCACGGCCAGATCGGCATGGGCGGGGCCACGGGCTCGGAGCCGCCGCCGGTGCTGTACCTGCTGCACGGGCTCTCGGACGACGAGTCGATCTGGCTGCGGCGCACGTCGGTCGAGCGGTACGTGGCCGAGCTCGGGCTGGCGGTCGTGATGCCGCGCGGCGGGCGGTCATTCTACGCCGACGAGGCCTGGGGGAGCGCGTACTGGACGTTCCTGCACGCCGAGCTGCCGGAGGTCGTCGGGCGGTTCCTGCGGGTGTCGCAGCGGCGGGAGGACACGTTCGTCGCCGGCCTGTCGATGGGCGGGTACGGGGCGCTGCGGTGGGCGCTGCGCGAGCCGGGGCGGTTCGCGGCCGCCGCGAGCCTGTCGGGCGCGCTCGGCATCACGGACGCGGCGTCGGCGCAGGCGCGTGACGCGCTCGTGCCGCAGGTGTGGGCGGGCGCGGACCCGGCGGGCGGCGACGACGACCTGCTCGCGCTCCTCGACCGCGCGGACCCGGCAGCGCTGCCCGCCCTGTACGCGACGTGCGGCGCGGACGACCCCCTGCTGGGGTCGCAGCACGCGTTCGCCGCGCGGGCCGCGCAGCGCGGGGTGGCGCTGGAGCACCACGTGCACCCGGGCGTCCACGACTGGGCGTTCTGGGACCGGCACGTGCAGGACGTGCTGGCGTGGCTGCCGCTGCGCGGACGGGCGGCCGGGGGTGCGTCGGGCGCGTAGCCGGGCCGGGGCGTCACGGGCGTCGGACCGCCGACGACGCGTCGCATGACGACGAAGCCGATCATCCCGACGAGCGCGTTGGTGACCTGGGCGACCACGACGTCGGAGAACCGGTGCGCGTGCGGGGCCGCGTGGTGCCAGGCGGTGAGCGTCGCGCTGCTCAGCACGAGCCCGGTGGTCGCCGTCGCGGCGCCCGCGGCCTGGGTGCGCCGCCACGACGTGGTGGCGGTGGCGCGGAACGTGTAGCGGCGGTGCAGGGTGCTGCCGACGACCGTCGAGACGATCGTGCCCAGCAGGTGCGCGAGCAGCGCGGGCAGCGCGCGGCCGGTGGCGACGGCGACCACGAGCGCGTAGACGCCGCTGGCGGCGGTCCCGGTGGCGGCGTACCGCGCGACCGCAGCGGTCGCGGAGGTGCCGGGGCGGGTGCGCACGGGTTCCTCCACGACCGGTCCAGTCGACGGCGCGGGGCCGCACGTGCGCGGTCGGGCGGGGTGAACCGTGCCAGCGGGCGGGACCTGCGTCCCTGGCGGCTTGACCCGTCGTCCGTTTGGCGTATGTTAGGCGTGGCTAAGTTAGGTAGACCTCACTCGCTGGGCGCGCGTCCAGCTCAGGGGGTCGCTCTCGAGGGGGAGCCCCACGTGCACGAGCTGCTGTCCGCCGCGTCCGCCGACGCCTACGCCGAGGCCCTGCGGGGCACCGTCGACCGGGTCGCCTCGCGGTTCCGCACCACCACCCAGCCGTTCTCCGGCGCGAGCCGCGACGAGCTCCAGGCCCTCGTCGACGTCGTCGACCTCGACGGCCCCGGCCAGGGCACCAACGCCGCGCTGCGCGAGATCGACGAGCTCTTCGCCCGGCACGCCGTGTACTTCCACGACCCCGGCTACGCCGCGCACCTCAACTGCCCGGTCGCCGTGCCCGCCGTCGCCGCCGAGGCCGTGATCGCCGCCGTCAACGCCAGCGTCGACACCTACGACCAGTCCACGGTCGGCACCCTCATGGAGCGCCGGCTGGTCGCCTGGACCGCCGGCCGCCTCGGGTTCGTCGACGGCGGCGGAGTCTTCACCTCCGGCGGCACCCAGTCCAACCTGCAGGCCCTGCTCGTCGCCCGCGAGCGCGCCCTCGCGCACGCCCCCGGCGCCCACCCCGACGACCTCGTCGTCCTCGCCACGGCGTCGGGCCACTTCTCCGTGCGCAACGCCGTGCGCCTGCTCGGCCTGCCCGCCGACGGCGTCCGGCTCGTCCCCGTCGACGAGGACGGGCGCATGCGCGCCGACGCCCTCGCGATCGCCCTGCGGCACGTCGAGCGCGACGGCCGGCTGCCGATGGCCGTCGTCGCGACCGCCGGCACCACCGACCGCGGCTGCGTCGACCCGCTCGCCGCGATCGCCGACGTCTGCGACGCCGCCGACGTCTGGCTGCACGTCGACGCCGCCTACGGCTGCGGCCTGCTGGTCAGCCCCACGCGCCGGCACCTTCTCGACGGCGTCGAGCGCGCCCGCTCCGTCACCGTCGACTTCCACAAGGCGTTCTTCCAGCCCGTCTCGTCGTCCGCGCTCGTCGTGCGGCACGCCGCCGACCTGCGGCACGTCGCCCACCACGCCGACTACCTCAACCCCGAGGACTCCGACGAGCCCAACCAGGTCGACGTCTCCCTGCAGACCACGCGCCGCTTCGACGCCCTCAAGCTGTGGGCCACGCTGCGCGCCCTGGGCCCCGACCGCATCGGCGAGATGGTCGACGCGACCATCGACCTGACCGCCGCCGTCCACGACCTCGTCGAGCGCGACACCGAGCTGCACCTGCTCGCCCGCACCGACCTGTCGACCGTGCTGTTCCGCTACCAGCCCGACGGTGTCGACGACGAGCAGGCCGACGCCCTCGTCGCCGGGGTGCGCCGCCGGCTCTTCGACGCCGGCCGGGCGCTGGTCGCCCGGACCGTCCTCGACGGACGGCCGTGCCTCAAGCTCACGCTGCTCAACCCCGAGACGTCCGTCGCCGACGTGCGGCACGTGCTGGAGCTCGTGCGCGCCGCCGGCGCCGCCCTGCTCGCCGAGCAGCGGCTCGCGGAGGTGGCCCGGTGAGCGCCGCGGGGCACGTGCACGACGTCGTCGGCGTCGGCATCGGACCGTTCAACCTCGGCCTCGCCGCGCTCGCGGACCCCCTGGACCTCGACACGGTCTTCCTCGACCGGGCCGAGGAGTTCCGCTGGCACCCGGGCATGATGCTCGACGGCGCGACCATCCAGGTGCCGTTCCTCGCCGACCTGGTGACGATGGCCGACCCGACCAGCCGGTACTCGTTCCTCGCGTGGCTCAAGGCCACCGGTCGGCTGTACGCGTTCTACATCCGCGAGAGCTTCTACCCGCTGCGCGCCGAGTACGACGCGTACTGCCGGTGGGTCGCCGACCAGCTCGGCTCGCTGCGGTGGGGCCGCACGGTCACGTCCGTCGAGGTCGACCCGGACGACGAGGACCTGTACGTCGTGCACGCGCGCACCGCCGACGGGGTCGAGCGGTACCGGACGCGGCACGTCGTGCTCGGCGTGGGGACCCAGCCCGTGGTCCCCGAGGCGCTGCGCGGGCTCGACGGGCCCGCGATCCACACGTCGCAGTACCTCGACCGGCGCGCCGAGCTGCAGGCCGCCGGGTCGATCACCGTGGTCGGGTCGGGGCAGTCCGCGGCCGAGGTGTACCGCGACCTGCTCGACGGCGCCCGCACCCACGGCTACCGGCTGGACTGGGTGACGCGCTCGCCCCGGTTCTTCCCCATGGAGTACACCAAGCTGACGCTCGAGATGACGTCGCCGGAGTACACCGACCACTTCCACGCCCTGCCCGAGGCGCTGCGCGACCGGCTCACCCGCGAGCAGCGCGGCCTGTACAAGGGCATCAGCGGCGACCTCGTCGACGAGATCTACGACACCCTGTACCGCATGAGCGCGACCGGCCCCGTGCCGACCACCCTGCTGACGGACACCGAGGTGACCGCCGCCGCCTGGGACGGCGAGGAGTACACGCTGCGCCTGCGCCACGGGCAGCTCGGCACCGAGCACGAGCGGCGCACGCAGGCGCTCGTGCTGGCCACCGGGTACGCCGCGCAGGTGCCCGACGTGGTGCTCGGCATCGCGCACCGCCTCGACTGGGACGCGCGCGGGCGGCTCGACGTGGCCCGCGACTACTCCGTCGACGGCGGCCGCCGCCGGGTGTTCGTGCAGAACGGCGAGGAGCACACGCACGGCCTCACCGCCCCCGACCTGGGCTTCGGCCCGTGGCGGTCGTCGGCGATCCTCGCCGCGGTCTGCGGGCGCGAGGTCTACCCCCGCGAGCAGCGGATCGCGTTCCAGGACTTCGGCGTCCCCACCGGCGCGCACCCCGCACCGGCCGGGACGGTCGCACCGGCCGGGGTGCCTGCGGAGGCCGGCCGGTGACCGGTCGCCACGTGCGCCTGGGCGCCCCGACCACCGGCACGGACGACCCGGCCGCCCCCGGGGACGCGGCGCGTCCGGCGGACGGGCCGCGCGTCCCGACCCCGGCGGGCGACCCCGCGCCGCGTCCCGTCACCGGGCCCGGCGTGCCCGTGCTGCGGCCCGTGCGCCGCAGCGCCGAGACGACGATGCTGCCCACCGCGACCGCCCCCGCCGAGGCGTGGCGCCGCATCGGCCCGATCCGCCTGGACCGGGTGGTGCCGCACCGCGACGCGCTGCTGCTGCACTCCTGGCTGACGCACCCGGCGTCGCGGTTCTGGCAGATGGACCACCTCGGGCTGCCGGAGATCCTCGCCTACGAGCTCGCGCTCGCCGCCTCCCCGCACGAGCACGCGTGGCTCGGGCGGGTCGCGGGGCGGCCGACGTTCATGGTCGAGACGTACGACCCCGCGCGGGTGCTGCTCGACGAGGTGTTCGACGCCCGCCCGGGCGACGTGGGCATGCACCTGCTCGTGGCCCCGCCCGAGGCCGCGCCGCTGCACGGCCTCACCGACGCCGTCATGGCCGCGACCCTGCGGTTCTGCTTCTCCACCCTGCACGCCGACCGCGTCGTCGTCGAGCCCGACGTGCACAACGCCCCGATCGCCGCGAAGAACGCCGCCGGCGGGTTCCGCGTCGTGCAGGAGGTGCAGCTCGGCACCAAGCGGGCCGCGCTGTCGGTGTGCACGCGCGAGGACTTCGCGCGCTCCCGCCTCGGGCAGCCGCCCCTGCCGCCCGCCGCCGCGAGCGTCGGCGCCGTCGGCCCCCGCCGTCGCGCCCGGGCCCGCCGCCGGGCCGCCGAGCCGCCCGCCGCCCCGCCGGGCCTGCCGCTCGCCCCGCCCCGAACCACCGAGGACCCGTCATGACCGCAGCACCCACCGTCGCCGAGCCCGCCCTGACCGGGCCGGGCCCGCGCACGACGAGGCACCCCGCACCCCACCCGGCCGCGCACCTGACGCCCGAGGCGATGGCCGCGGCGCAGCGCCACCTCGTGGCCAAGGCGATCGCCGAGCTGACGCACGAGCGGCTGCTGGCGCCGTCCCGCGACCGCGCCGCGTCCGCCGACGGCGCCTACGTCCTCGCGCTCGACGCCCTGGACGGCGGCACCGTGACCTACCGGTTCCGGGCCCGACGCCTCGCGCTCGAGCACTGGGCCGTGGACGAGGACAGCCTGGTGCGCGACGTCGACGGCACGCCCGCACCGCTGGACGTGCAGGAGCTCGTGCTGGAGCTGCAGCCGCTGCTGCGGATCCCCGACGACCTGCTCGCCCTGTACCTGGAGGAGCTCGCCGCCACGCTGGCGTCGGCCGCGTACAAGCACCACCGCGGCGGGCCGAGCGTCGCCGAGCTGCTCGACGCGGACCTGGCGACCGTCGAGGCCGCGATGACCGAGGGGCACCCGGGCTTCGTCGCGAACAACGGCCGGATCGGCCTGGGCGTCGGGGAGCACGACGCGTACGCGCCCGAGGCGGCGCGGCCCGTGCGGCTGGTGTGGCTGGCGGCGCGCCGGTCGCTGAGCCACGTGGCCACGGGCGACGGGCTGACCGAGGACGCGCTGTACCGGCACGAGCTCGGCGACGCGACGCTCGCGGCGTTCGCCGACCGGCTGCGCGCGCTCGGCCTCGACCCCGCCGAGTACCGGTACCTGCCCGTGCACCCGTGGCAGTGGGAGCACAAGGTGGCGGTGACGTTCGCGCCCGACGTGGCGCGCCGCGACCTCGTGCTGCTCGGGGAGTCCGACGACGAGTACCGCGCGCAGCAGTCCGTGCGCACGTTCCTCAACGTGTCCCGGCCCGACCGGCACTACGTCAAGACGGCCCTCGGCGTGCAGAACATGGGGTTCCTGCGGGGGCTCTCGCCCGCGTACATGCGCGCGACGCCCGCGATCAACGACTGGGTCGCCGACCTCGTCGAGAACGACCCCGAGCTGGTCGCGTGCGGCGTGCGGGTGCTGCGCGAGCGCGCGTCGATCGGGTACACGGGCGACGCGTACCACCGCACGGCCCGCCCCAACGCGCACCGCAAGCTCATCGCGGCGCTGTGGCGCGAGCAGCCCCTCACGCGCGTGCCCGCCGGTCACCGTCTGGCGACGATGGCCGCGCTGCTGCACCGCGACGGCGCCGGGGACGCGTACGCCACGGCCGCTGTCCGGGCGTCGGGCCTGGCGCCCGCCGACTGGCTGCGCGCGTACCTGCGGGTCTACCTGCGGCCCCTCGTGCACTGCCTGCGTGCCCACGACCTGGCGTTCATGCCGCACGGCGAGAACGTGATCCTCGAGCTCGCCGACCACGTGCCCGTCGGGGCGTTCCTCAAGGACATCGGCGAGGAGGTCGCCGTCCTGTCCGAGCGGCCCGTGCTGCCCGCTGCGGTCGAACGGGTCCGGCACCCCGTCGACGACGCCGAGAAGGCCCTGGCGGTCTTCACCGACGTGCTCGACGGCGTGCTGCGGCACCTCGCCGCGATCCTCGTGCTCGACGACGTCATGACCGAGGGCGAGTTCTGGGGCGTCGTCGCCGAGACGATCGACGGGCACCTCGCCGACCACCCCGACCTGCCGTCGGGCGTGGACCTGCGGGCCGCACGGTTCGCGCACTCGTGCCTCAACCGGCTGCAGCTGCGCAACACGCTCCAGATGGTCGACCTCGCCGACCAGTCCTCGTCGCTGATCTACGCCGGCACGCTGGCCAACCCGGTCGCGCGCGGCGCGGTCGCCGGGCAGGAGCCGGACGCCGCGGGCGTGCACGAGACGTCCTGACGTGAGGTTCGAGGTCTTCCGGGACGCCCAGGGCGTCCCGCACGTGCGCGCGTCCGACGAGCGTGCGCTGGCGTACGGGCAGGGCTGGGTCACCGCGCGCGACCGGGCGTGGCAGGTGCAGACCGACCTGTGGCGCGCCGAGGGGCGGATGGCCGAGCACATCGGCCCCGCGGGCGTGGCGTGGGACGTGCTCGCGCGCCGCGCCCGGTTCGGCTCCACGGCGCGGCGCGCGTACGCCGCCCTCGGCGAGGACGACCGCGCCTGGGTCGACGCGTACGTCGACGGGGTCAACGCCGGCCTCGCGGACGCCGGGCCCGGTGGCGGTCGCGCGGTGGCCGAGGTCGTCGAGCTCGACCGGGTGCTGGGCGGCACCACCGGCTGGGACCCGTGGCCGGCGTGGGCGCCGCTCGCCGTGTTCCTCGTCAACCACGCGCTGTTCTCGTCCGCGCCGCGCGTGCTCTGGCACGACCACCTGGTGCGCGCCGCCCGCGCGTCCGGGCACCCCGGCCTGGCCGGCACGGACCCGCTGGACCTCGTGCGGCTCTTCGAGCCCGCGGCCGACGACCCGGGCAGCGGCTCCAACGCGTGGGCCCTGCACGGGTCCCGCACCGCGTCCGGGCGCCCCCTGCTGGCCGGCGACCCGCACCGCGTGCTCGAGCTGCCGGGCGTGTACCAGCAGGTACGCCTCGCGTGCGACGCGTACGACGTGCTGGGCCTCGCGTTCCCCGGCGTGCCGGGCGTGCCGCACTTCGCGCACACCGGCACGGCCGCGTGGGGCATCACCAACGCGGTCGCGCACTCCGGCGAGGTGGTCCGCGAGCTGCTGCGCCGCACCGGTGGGCGGCGCGACGGCCGGTGGGAGGCCCGCGGGCCCGGCGGCTGGGAGCCGTGCGACGCGACGACGGAGCAGGTGCTGGTCCGCGGCGGCGCACCCGTCGACGTCGAGGTGCTGGAGACGGCCCGCGGTGTCGTCGTCGTGCGCGGCCTGGACCCCCACGACCCGGCGTGGGCGGGTGCGCACGCACCGGGGCCGAGCGCGGCGACGACCGCGCAGGGCGACGGGTCGCAGGACCGCTCACCCGCCGACCCTGCCCCCGCGGACGACCGGCCCGAGGGTGAGCAGGAGACCGTGCCGCTCGTCGCCGTGCACCTCGAGGCCGGGTACGCGCTGCGCCTGCAGGCCCGCGTCGACGACGACCTCGGGTTCGGCTGCCTGCGGCCCCTGCTGCGCGCCCGCACCGCGCACGACGTGGCCGCGGCGCTGACCGGCTGGGTCGACCCGGTGAACCGGGTGCTGGCCGCCGACGCCGACGGCACCGTGCTGGCGTTCGACGCCGGCCGGGCCGCCGACCGCCCGCCCGAGCAGCGCCTCCTGCCGCTCGACGCCTGGGACCCGGCGCACGCACCCCGCCCCTGGCGTCCCCTGGCCCCGCCGACCGCCGTGACCGACCAGGCCGCCGACGCCAACGAGCGCCCCGCCGACCCGGCCCGCGACCACGGCAGCGTCTACGCGCCCCACCGCAGCGACCGCGTCCGCGCGCTGCTCGCGGAGCGCCGCGACCGCCCCCTCGGGCCGCCGGACATGGCGGAGATCCACGCCGACACGCACCTGGCCGGTGCGGAGCCCCTGCTGGCGCTCGTCGCGGACGCCGGCGCGCCCGGCTCCGCGGCCCTGAGCGCCGCCGCCGCCGCCGACGTGCGCACCCGCCTGCTGGCCTGGGACCGGCACATGGACGCCGGCTCGGTCGGTGCCGGGCTGTTCGCCGCGCTGCGGTCCGCGCTCGTCGTGCGCCTGTGCGCCGAGCCCGGCCTGGCGCCGCTCGTCGCACCGCACGGCCTCGGCGAGGCCTGGGACGCGTGGTTCGGCCTGCGCGGCCGCGTCGCCGCGGTCCTCCCCGGACTGCTGGCCCGCCCCGACCTCGTGGGCGACGGCCCCGCGCACGTGCGTGCCGCGCTCGAGCAGGTCGCCGGCGCGCACGAGGGCACCTGGGGCGACCGGCACACCGTGCGCCCCACCCACGTGCTCGCCGAGGTGCCCGGTGCCGCCGTCCCCGTCGTCTCGCCCGTGCCGCTCGGCGGCGACCAGGACACCGTCCGCTGCACCGGCACCGTGCCGGGCGTCACCGACCGGGCGTTCCGCGGCTCGGTGGCCCGCTGGGTGTGGGACCTCGCCGACCGCGACGCCAGCCGCTGGGGCGTGCCGTTCGGCACCGCCGGCGACCCGGCCTCGGAGCACTTCGCCGACCAGCACCCCGGCTGGGCCGCGGCGCAGACGGTGCAGGTCGTCACCGCGTGGGACGCCCTCACGCGCGAGCACGCCTCCGACCACCCGGACGACGCGGGGGACCGCCCGTGACCGCGACCGTCCCCGACCGCGTCACGGCCCACCTGGCCGCCCTCGGCCGCGGCGGGACGGTCGACGAGCGCGACCTGCCCGGGCTCGGCACCCTCACCACGACGGTGCTCGACCCGGACACCGAGCTCGACGTGCTGCACGCGTGGGTCACGGCCCGCGGCACCCAGTTCTGGGGCCTCGCGGAGCTCACCCGCGAGGAGCTGCGCGACACCTACGCCTACGTCGACGACCTCGACCACCACCATGCGCTGCTCGTCCGCCTCGACGGCGTGCCGGTGGCGCTCCTGCAGGTCTACGAGCCCGCGCTCGACCCCGTCGGCGAGGTGTACGACGTGCAGCCCGGCGACCTCGGCCTGCACGTCCTGCTCGGCGGCCGCCCGCCGCACGTGCGCGGCACCGGGTGGACCACACGCCTGTTCACCGCGCTCGCGGACGTGCTCCTCGACCAGCCGGGCGTCCGCCGCCTGGTGGGCGAGCCCGACACTCGCAACACGCCCATGCTGCGCCGCGCGCTCCTGCTCGGCGCCGAGCTTGGCCCTGAGGTCGACCTGCCCACCAAGCGCGCCCGCCTGTTCTTCGTCACCCGCTGACCGCGCGCTACCGGGTCGACGAAGGCGGCTAGTTGCTAGGACACCCATTAAACCGGACCCACCCGCCGCGACGCGGCCGGGTAGCCTCCGACTATGCCCGACGAGGTCTCCCAGCTCGCACTGCCGCCGAGCTTGCAGAAGGCAGACTCCGGGCGTCCATGCCGCACAAGCGAAAATCGCACTATAGGTCTCGCGCATGGCGAGCCGGATAGGCACTACCGCCAGCGACCGCGGCACCCCCGCGCTGAAGCCGCGCCTGCTCACGCACACGGTGGCCAGCACCTGGAACTCACCCGTGCGGCCACTGCCACCAGTTGCCGTACTCCATCGAGCTGAACACCGGGAACCACGGCCAAGCGGATCGCCGACGAGAGAGGATCAGTTTATGCATGAGCATCTGATCGGTTGCGCTGCGTCTGGTACATGCCCGTCACCAACAGCACACCTGCGCCTCGACGAAGTTCACACTTTCTGGCACAGGTGCCTGGACAACTATCAAGAGCCGAATCTCTTCCGGACAGACCTGAACGCAGGAATCCAAGCCATCCGCAATGTGACTTTCGCCCTTCAAAAAGAGATGCGTCACATCGAGGGCTTCACCGAGTGGTACACGCCGTGGCGTGACGCGATGACGCGTACACCTGTCCTAAAATGGCTCGTCCAAGCCCGGAATCAGATCGTCAAGGAAGGCGACCTGGTCACCCACAGTAGGCTGCGAGCCAGGCTTGTATTCGACTACTATGCTGCGGCAGCTATCGCGGAAGAGCGAGCGCACGAGTTCGCTCTTGAGCCAATTGAAATAGAGTCGGAGGTCTTGGCAAGCCTGGAGGAAGTCCGCGCCAACGTCGAAGAGTTGAGACTCCCGGACGCTGTCCTCGCTGACGGCATAGTCGTACTGGAGCGGCGCTGGGTAGCAGAGGGATTCCCAGCGTCTGAACTACTGAATGCTATTGCTTATGCATTCTCGTTTCTCGCCAGCCTTGTGCTTGACGCTGATGTGCAATTCTCCGCCACCAGGCCAGATCTTGAGTTGGACCCGGACACCATTGGAACGGTCGGCTGCCGATATCCGGCCGCTCTACGACCGCCGTGCATGGTGAGCACGCATAGGGCCCGCACAGCATCCTTTCGGTATGTCGACGGGGATTCGAACGTGGGCGGCTTTACGTCGGCGATCGAATTCGACCCGGAAGCTCTCAAGGCGGCCGCAGGGAAGTACGGGCCGCCGATGCAGGTAATTGGCGCCCGTAGCGCCCTCGACTACGTCAAACCGTACGCCGCGCTGGGAGAGCAGATCTTGCGGAGCGGCGAGGATCACGGGTGGTTTCACTTCTTCTACCGCGGTGGCGAGCGACTTCATACAGAGTTCGTGGCCGCGCGCGATAGGGCGGACAAGTTCGCACTTTCTCAGCAACTTGCCGAACTCGCTATTCGGATTGGCGCCGACGGAGTCCTGCAGGTCGCTGAGGTCTGGATCGGAAGGTTGCCGGAGGAAGGGCAAGCTCTCATTCCGCCTGCGCTGCAACCAGACCGCACCGAGGCGCTCCAGATATATGCTGAAATCTCTTCTGGCGAGACCCGCGGGCTAATTATTCCGTTCTCTCGCTCGGCATTTGGTGGCGTGCAGATTGGTGAGACAATCGAAGAGAGCCATCCGTCGAACTTCCTTCTACCGCTAAGAGCAGCCTGGCGAGCCGGACGACGGGGTGCGCCGGAGGCGGGCTCTTGACTTGAAGTAGCAACGTAACTCGGGAGGCGACCACAGCGGTTCGAGGGCAAGGGGCGCAGCGCCCGCAGCCCGCTCTGCGGGCGAGGACGAACGGTCCCGCGGCAGCGCCTCTGAACGGGTGACCTCGTTGAGGTGAGCCGCACGCCTGTGGTTGGGTGCGGGCACTGCGTCCTGAAACCACAACGAGACACATGCCAGCGACGGGTCTGTGAGGGGCGCCCCAGGAACCCTCCCGGTGAGCCCGTCGCCCCCACACGAGACAACGAACGCGCGCAGCGTCCCCGGTCGTCATCCCGGTGGCGTGTGGTCACGTCAGGGCATCCAGCGGGGCCTGCATGATCTGGTGCACGTCCTGCGCTATCCAGTAGTCACGCCCCGACATCCGACCGACCTTCGTCAGCCACCCCCTCGCCACAGCGTCCCCGACGAGGTTGCGCGCACCCTGGTTCGACAGGCCGGAGGCGCTCTGTGCCCTGGCCACCGTCATGATCGGGTTCTGGAAGACCAGGTCGGCGATGACGGAGAGGCGGCCGCGACTCGTCGACGCCTCGGAGAGGTACTCCTCACGCTTCTGGACGAGGAGCCGGGCGCGCGTCGCGCCGTCCACGGCCTGCCGCTCGACCGCGGTCAGGAAGAACTGGAGCCACTCCTGGATCTCGCCGCGCTCCCGCACGGCCTGGAGCCGGTCGTAGTACTCGGACCGCCGCGCCTCCAGGTAGCCCGAGAGGTACAGGATCGGAGCAGGGAGCCGCCCCTCCTGCATCAGGTAGAGGGAGACGATGAGCCTGCCGATCCGCCCGTTGCCGTCGAGGAACGGGTGGATGGTCTCGAACTGGTAGTGGAGCAGCCCTGCATGGATCAGCGGGGGGTAGGGGCTGGGCTCGTTGGCGAAGAGCTCGAGGTCGGTCATGAGGTCGGGCAGGTCGGTGTGCAGCGGTGGCACGTACTGCGCGGTGTCCGGGGTGTCGGTGGCGGAGCCGACCCAGACGGGTGACCGGCGCAGCTCACCGGGCATCCGCTCCTGCCCGCGCACACCGGACAGCAGCTTGCGGTGGACCGAGGTGATGAGGCGCTGGCTCAGCGGGAGTGCGGTGATGAGCTCCATGCCGAGCCGGGCGGCGTCGATGTACTGCCACACCTCCTGCGTGTCGACGGTCGCCTCGTCGAGGTGCGCCTCGGAACGGAGGACGTCGTCGAGGGTCGTCTGCGTGCCCTCGATGCGGGTGCTCGCGAGCGCTTCACGCCGCAGGTACGGGCCGATGAGCATCTCGGGGTCGCGGACCAGATGCCCGAAGCCGGTGAGCAGTCCGATGGCGTTGTCGGCACGCGAGAGGGCGGCGATCGTCGGGAGCGTCAGGTCGAGGTCGCGGGGGATCGGGCGTGGGCTGTAGTACCAGAACGCTCGGCGGTCACCGGGGGTGCGGTGAGGGCGGCCGAACACGGTGTCGGCATACAGCAACGGATCCATGATCCAAGTCTATGACCCACAAAGTGTGGGCTTGAACCCACTCCAGGCCATTGCTAGTTGGATTCTCGACCGCTCGATCCAAGTCTGCTGGGGAGCAAGCGTCTGTGATCCCAGTGAAGCGCCGGCAGGCTAGGAAGCGCGGCATAGGTGGGGCGACCAGAGCGCGGTCGGCGGATCAGGTCCGGTCGAGGCGGTCGCGCAGGAGGACGGCGATGTCGGCGACCTCGGGGACGCCGACCTGCGCGGGGACCGGCACGGGTGCGGGTGCCGTGTCGTCGGGGGCCGACGCGCGGGTGTGCGCCGCGACGCCGTCGCCGATCATCACGGTGCAGAACGGGCAGGCGGTGGCGATGGCGCTCGCGCCGGTGGCGACGGCCTCGGCGGCGCGGGCCGTGCCGATGCGCTCGCCGATGGTCTCCTCCATCCACATGCGCGCCCCGCCGGCGCCGCAGCAGAACGACGTCTCGCGGTTGCGCGGCATCTCGGCGAGGGTGACCCCGGCGGCGGCGAGCAGGTCCCGCGGCGGGGTGTACACCTGGTTGTGGCGGCCCAGGTAGCACGGGTCGTGGTAGGTCACGGTGGTGCCCGTGCCGTCGTCGCCGGTGCCGGGGGCGAACCGCAGCCGGCCCTCGGCGACGAGGGTGTCGAGCAGCTGGGTGTGGTGCAGCACCTCGTAGCGGCCGCCCGCGGCGGGGTACTCGCGGGAGATGGTGTTGAAGCAGTGCGCGCAGGTCACGACGATGCGCTGCGCCCCGACCTCGTTCAGCGTCTCGACGTTCTGCGCCGCGAGCATCTGGTAGAGCGCCTCGTTGCCGGCGCGCCGGGCGGGGTCGCCGGTGCACGTCTCGCCGTCGCCGAGCACCGCGAACGTGACGCCCGCGGCGTGCAGCAGCTCCGCCACGGCGCGGGTGGTGCGCTTGGCGCGGTCCTCGAACGCGCCGGCGCAGCCGACCCAGAACAGCCAGTCGACGTCCGCGGCGGACTCCACGTCGGTCCCGACCACGGGCACGTCGAAGTCCAGGCCCTTGGCCCAGTCGAGGCGCTGGCGGGCGGGCAGCCCCCACGGGTTGCCGCGCCGCTCCATCTTGGTGAACGTGCCGCCGAGCTCGGCGGGGAACGCGGACTCCATGAGCGACTGGTAGCGGCGGATGTCGACGATCGTGTCGACGTGCTCGATGTCGACCGGGCACTGCTGCACGCACGCGCCGCAGGTGGTGCACGACCACAGCACGTCGGGGTCGATGACGCCCGACGCGACGAGGTCGACGCCCAGGTGCGGGTCGGCCTGCGCCTCGTCGGTGGCGCCGGCGGCGCGGGCCGCCCGCACGTACGGGGCGGTCGCGGCGGCGTGGTCGCGCAGCGCGAGCGTGAGGAGCTTGGGGCTCAGCGGCTTGCCCGTCGCCCACGCGGGGCACTGGTCCTGGCAGCGCCCGCACTCCGTGCAGGTCGCGACGTCGAGCAGGCCCTTCCACGGCAGGTCCTCGACCGCGCCGACGCCCAGGCGCGCGTCGTCGGGCAGGTCGTCGACGGCCGTCAGGTCGAGGGGGTTCCCGTCGCCGTCGCGCAGCGGGGCCAGCGGCCCCAGCGCCGGGCCGCCGTCGGGCTCGCGCCGGGCGTACACGTTGACGACGGCGAGGAACCGGTGCCACGCCACACCCATGGTGGGCTGCAGGCCGACGACGACGAACCACGACATCGACACGAGGATCTTCACGGTCGCGACGACCAGCACCCACGCCTCGAGCGTGGCGCGGTCCGCCCCGACCCACGCCTGCCCGAACCACGCGGTCAGCGGGAAGTGCAGGGCGCTCGCCCACGGCTCGCCGTCCTGCACGGCGAGGGCGTACTCCAGCCCGCGCAGCAGCACCACGGCGACCACGACCAGCAGGATCGTCGCCTCCACGACGTACGCCCACGCGAAGTTCGACCCGAAGAACCGCGACCGGCGCTGCTCGACCTCCGGCTGCGACGCCCGCGGACGCGTCCGCACGCGCAGCACCACCAGGCCCGTGATGGCCACGAGCCCGAGCCACGCGAACGCCTCGACGGCCCACTCGACGGGCACCCAGTGCCCGATCAGCGGCAGCCCGTAGGCCGGGTCGACGAGCTGCCCGTACCCGGTGAGCAGCGTGAGGAACAGCACCGGGAACGACAGCATCACCACCCAGTGCGCCGCCCGCACCGCCGGGCGCTGGCGGAACCGCTCGTGCCCGAGCACCTCGCGCGCCAGGGTCCGCAGCCGCGCGCCCGCCGGCGCCCACCGCCCCGGCAGCGGCCGTCCCACGCGGATCGTCCGCACGATGACGACGACGCCGCGCGTGAACACGCCGACGCCGACGACCGTCGCGACGACGACGAGACCGATGCACACCACCTGGAGCCAGCCCACGGCGGACACGCTAACGGGCGCCACCCCCGCGCGACCGCACCGAGGTCCCACCGACGTGCCCCGCGGCGCGTGCCGCCAGCACGGCGCGCGCCTCCATGAGCGCGAACCCGAGCAGGTTCAGCCCGCGCCACCGGGCCGGCACGCCCGCGTCCGGGTGGTCCACCGCCAGCCCCACGCCCCACACCCGGTCGACGGGCGACGCCTCGACCAGCACCCGCGACCCCGTCGCCAGCAGGTAGGCGCGCAGCGCGTCGTCCGCGTCGAACTTCGCGACCGAGCCGGCGACCACCACGTCCCACCGGTGCGCGGCCCACACGTCCTCGTCGAACCCCCGGACCTCGCGCCCCAGGGCCTTGGCGTGCGCGGGGGAGCGGGCCGCCAGCACCTGCTCCGCACGCTCCGCGTCGTCGAACAGCACGGCCTTGCGCCACATCATCCAGTGCTCGGCCGAGGCGAACGTGCGCCCGTCGACCTCGAACGGCGACGGCCACCACTGGCTGAAGCACCCCCGCCCGAGCGACCCGTCGGGCCGCGGGCGGTGCCCCCAGAAGTGCACGAACCGCGGCACGCCGCCCTCCGCGCACGCCGCGACCAGCGCCGCGACGGACCGCGCCGCGAGCACCCTGTCCTGCGCGACGACACCCATGGGCGTCATCGTGCCCGGGCAGGACACGCGCGACGCAGTCCTTTCGCGTCGAGCGGCGTCAGCGGGCCGAGCGGTACTCCGCGGTGAGGGGGCACTGGAACGGGTCGCGGGCCGCCAGGCCGACGCGGTTGAGGTGCTCGACGACGATCTGGTACGACCGGGCCAGGCTCGTCTCGGTGTAGCGGATCCCGTGCTCGGCGCAGAACGCCTTGACCGCCGGCTGCACCTTGCGCAGGTTCGGGCGCGGCATCGACGGGAACAGGTGGTGCTCGACCTGGTAGTTCAGGCCGCCCATGAACAGGTCCGTGGCCCGGCCGCCGCGCACGTTGCGGCTCATGAGCACCTGGCGGCGCAGGAAGTCGATGCGCGAGTCCGGCGGCACGATGGGCATGCCCTTGTGGTTGGGCGCGAACACCGCCCCCATGTACAGGCCGAACAGCCCGAGCTGCACGCCCAGGAAGGCGAACGCCATGCCGACGGGCAGCAGCCAGAACACCAGCGCCAGGTACCCGCCCAGGCGCAGCGTCACGAACGCGATCTCCACCGGGCGCCGCTTGACCGGGCCGCGGCCGAAGATCGTCTTGATCCCCGAGATGTGCAGGTTGAGGCCCTCGAGCAGCAGCAGCGGGAAGAACAGCCAGCCCTGCCGGGCCGTGAACCAGCCGACCAGACCGGAGCGGGGCTTCTCGAGGTCCTCGGTGTGGAACACGAGCGCACCCGTCTTGATGTCGGGGTCGGCACCGACCTGGTTGGGCTTGGCGTGGTGGCGCGAGTGCTTGTGCTGCCACCACCCGTAGCTCATGCCCGCGTACAGGTTCGCGATCACCAGGCTCGCCCAGTCGTTCCAGCGGCCCGACTCGAAGATCTGCCGGTGCGCGGCGTCGTGCCCCAGGAACATGACCTGGCCGAAGAGGACGGCCAGCACGGCCGCGACGACCAGCTGCCACCACGACGGGCCGATCAGCACGAACGCGGCGAACGTCCCCGCGATCAGCGCGGTGAGGACGGCGAACGTCGTCCAGTAGTACCCGTACCGCCGGCGCATCAGGCCGGACTCCTGCACGGTGCGGGCCAGGGCGGTGAACGTGCTGACCTGGCGCTCGCGGACCGAGCCCGCGGCCTCGCTCGACACGGCGGTCACCGGGTCGGTCCGGACGTGGGCGGGAGGGGCGGGCGACGATCGGTCATCGGGGCTCCTTGGACGTGCCGGGCGACGTGCGGTGCCGACGGGTCGCGCCGCGTCCCTGTGGCCCGGCCCACTCTAGGGGCACGGCGGGCCGCCGGGCCGGTTCCGGGGCCCGTTGTTAGGATCGACGCGTTCCCTCGTCCATCACGACGGCGCTGACCTGCGTCGCCGTGCGTGGTCGCACCTTCACACCGACCACACCCCGTCGCCGCCCGGCCGGAGCCGGACGCGGCGCCCACCGACCGACCACCGCCCCCGACCAGGACGGAGCCGGACGTGCTGCTGCTGCTCGTCGTGCACCTCGCAGCGGCTCTCGTCGCGCCCGCGCTCATCGGCTGGCTCGGCCGGCGCGCGTTCTGGATCCTGGCGCTCGTCCCCGCGTCGGCCGTGGCCTGGGCGCTGTCGTGGACGACGGAGGTCCGGTCCGGGCACGGGCCGGTGCAGGTCGTGGAGTGGATCCCGACGCTCGGCCTCGAGCTGTCCTTCCGGCTCGACTCCCTGTCGTGGCTCATGACGCTCGTGGTCGGCGGTGTCGGTGCGCTGGTGCTCGTGTACTGCTCCGCGTACTTCAAGGAGGGCGCGTCGGGCCTCGGGCGGTTCGGCGGGGTCTTCACCGCGTTCGCCGGCTCGATGCTCGGTCTCGTCACGGCCGACGACATGCTCCTGCTGTTCGTGTTCTGGGAGCTGACGACGGTCACGTCGTACCTGCTCATCGGCCACTACGCGGACCGCAAGCCGAGCCGTCGCGCGGCCATGCAGGCGATCGTCGTGACCACGGCCGGCGGTCTGGCGATGCTCGTCGGCCTCGTCGTCCTCGCGCACGCGGCCGGCACGTACTCCCTCTCGGCCGTCGTCGCGGACCCGCCGGAGGCGAGCGGCGTGGTCGTCGTCGCGGTCGCGTGCCTGCTCGCCGGCGCCGCGACCAAGTCCGCGCTCGTGCCGTTCCACTTCTGGCTGCCCGCCGCGATGGCCGCCCCCACGCCCGTCAGCGCCTACCTGCACGCGGCCGCCATGGTGAAGGCCGGCGTCTACCTGGTCGCCCGGTTCGCCCCGGCGTTCGCCGACCTGCCCGTGTGGCGCTGGACCGTCGTGGTGCTGGGCAGCACCACGCTGCTGCTCGGCGGGTACCGCGCGCTGCGGCAGCACGACCTCAAGCTCGTCCTCGCGTTCGGCACGGTCTCCCAGCTCGGGCTGATCATCCTGCTCGTCGGCCTCGGCACCCAGGCGACCGCGCTGGCCGGCGTCGCGATGCTCGGCGCGCACGCCATGTTCAAGGCGTCCCTGTTCCTCGTCGTCGGCACCGTGGACTCCGCGACCGGCACGCGCGACCTGCGGCGCCTGTCGGGCGTCGGCCGCGCCCTGCCGTGGACCGCGACCGCCGGCGGGCTGGCGACCGCCTCGATGATCGGCCTGCCGCCGTTCGCCGGGTACGTGGCCAAGGAGGCCGGCCTCGAGGCGGTGCTGCACCTCGAGGGCGGTGCCGCCGGGTGGGTCGTGCTCGTCGCGTTCGTGCTGGGCTCCGCGCTGACCGTCGCCTACGGCCTGCGGTTCTGGTGGGGCGCCTTCGCGACGAAGCCCGCGCTGCTGACCCAGCAGGCCACCGAGGACGGCGACGGCGGCGCCACCAGCACGAGCCTCGCGGAGGGTGGCGAGACCTCGGTCGCCCCCGCGAGCGTGTCACGCCCGTCGCTGCTGCTCATGTGGCCCGCCCTCGTCCTCGCCGTGCTGGGCGTGGCCGTCGCGCTCCTGCCGCACCTCGGCGAGGACGTGCTCGCCCCCTACGCCGCCACGGTGCCCGCGGGGGAGCCCGGGCACCTCGTGCTCTGGGCCGGCCTCACGCCCGCGCTCGGGCTGACCGTGCTGATCCTCGCCGGCGGCGCCGCGCTGTTCCTCGCCCGCGACCGCGTCGAGCGCTGGCAGGCCCGCGTGCCGACCGTCGCCGAGGCCGACCGCGTCTACCGGCGCTCGATGCGGCGCCTCGACGACCTCGCCGCCGACGTCACCGCCGTCACGCAGCGCGGCTCCCTGCCCCTGTACCTCGGCGTCATCCTCACCACGTGGGTGGTCGGCGTCGGCACCGCGCTGGTCACCGGCACGTCCCTGCCCACCGAGGTGCGGCCCTGGGACTACACCGCCCAGATCGCGTTCGGCGCGGCGACCGTCGCGTCCGCCGTGCTCGCCGCACGCGCCCGCCGCCGCCTCAAGGCCGTCATCCTCATGGGCGTGGGCGGGTACGCGGTCGCCGGCATGTTCCTGCTCTACGGCGCCCCCGACCTCGCGCTCACGCAGGTGCTCGTCGAGACCATCACGCTCGTCGTGCTCGTCCTCGTCATGCGCCGCCTGCCGCCGTACTTCTCCGACCGGCCCCTGGCCGCGTCCCGGTGGGTGCGCCTGGCCCTCGGGCTCGCCGTCGGCCTCACGGTCGCGGGGATCGCGCTCGTCGCCCCCTCCGCCCGGGTCCACGACCCCGTCTCGACGGACTTCGCGACCGAGGCCTACGAGTACGGCGGCGGGAAGAACATCGTCAACGTCACCCTCGTCGACATCCGCGCGTGGGACACGATGGGCGAGATCTCCGTGCTCCTCGTCGCCGCCACCGGCGTCGCGTCGCTGGTGTTCCTCTCCGCCCGCTCCGGCCGGATCTTCCGCGAGCGCGAGGCGCCCGTCGACCGGGCCGTCTGGGGCGGTGCGCCCGACCCCATGGCGGCGCTGCGCCGTGCCGGCGACTCCGTGATGATCCCCGGGCCCGCCGGAACCCCCGACCGGGCGCAGGCCGGCACGGGTGAGCCGCCGCGCGGGGCGTGGGCCAGCTCGCGTGCCCGGGAGTGGCTGCGCGGGGGCCGCACCCTCGCACCGCAGCGGCGCTCGGTGATCTTCGAGGTCGTGGTGCGCCTGCTGTTCCACACGATGATCGTCTACTCGGTGTTCCTGCTGTTCTCCGGGCACAACCAGCCGGGCGGGGGCTTCGCGGCCGGGCTGGTCACGGGCATCGCCCTGGCCGTCCGGTACCTCGCGGGGGGGAGGTACGAGCTCGGCGAGGCCGCCCCCGTGCAGCCGGGTGTGCTGCTGGGCCTGGGGCTGTTCCTGTCCGCCGGCGTGGGCATGCTCGCCATGCTGGAGGACGGGGTGGTGCTGCAGTCCGCGATCCTCGAGTTCACGGTGCCGGTGTGGGGCGACGTCAAGCTCGTGACCAGCCTGTTCTTCGACATCGGCGTGTACCTCGTCGTCGTCGGGCTGGTGCTGGACATCCTGCGCAGCCTCGGGGCCGAGATCGACCGGCGGGCCGAGACGGGCGAGGACGAGGTCTCCGGCGACGCGGTCGGCGGCGAGGAGCTCCTGACGACGTCGTCGACGACGGTGGCGGACGAGGTGCGGGCGCTCGCCGTCCCGCGCGGCGGTGGCGACCGGGACGACCAGGGCGACCGGCCGGAGGTGACGCCGTGAACGCGCTCGTGACGAGCCCCAACCTCGTCTTCGTCGTGACGATCGCCGTGCTGTTCACGGTCGGCGTGTACCTGGTGCTGGAGCGCAGCCTCACCCGCGTGATCATCGGGGTGGCGCTGCTCGGCAACGGCACGAACCTGCTGATCCTCGTGGCCGGCGGACGCGCGGGCGGCCCGCCGATCGTCGGGGTCACGCCCGAGGGCGAGATGAGCGACCCGCTGCCGCAGGCGCTGATCCTCACGGCCATCGTCATCACGCTCGGTCTGACGGCGTTCCTGCTGGCCATGGCGTACCGGTCGTGGCAGCTGCACCGCCACGACGAGGTCCAGGACGACGTGGAGGACCGGCGCATCGCCCGGCTGGCCGCCCGTGACGAGCGCGCGTTCGAGGACGCGGACACCGACGGCGACACCCAGACCCTGGACGAGGAGGCGGCGCTGACCCGCGACGAGACCGACGAGGCCGAGCCGGTCCCGACCCCGGAGGCGGGCCGATGACCGACTGGAGCTGGCTGGTGCCGCTGCCCGTGGTGCTGCCGCTGTCCGCGGCCGGCCTCACGCTGGCGCTCTACCGGCGTCCGCGCGTGCAGCGGGTCGTCACGGTGGTCACGCTGACGGCGGTGCTCGTGGTCGCGGCGGCGCTGCTGGTGCTCGCCGACGGTGCGCCGCTCGTCGTCGAGGTCGGCAACTGGGCCGCGCCGGTGGGCATCAACCTCGTCGCGGACCGGCTCTCGGCGCTGATGCTCACGGTGTCGGCGGCCGTGACGCTGTGCGTCCTGCTGTACTCGCTGGCGCAGGGCCAGGCGGACGGCGAGAACGAGGCGCCGATCTCGATCTTCCACCCCACGTACCTGGCGCTGACCGCGGGGGTGTCGAACGCGTTCCTGTCCGGCGACCTGTTCAACATCTACGTCGGCTTCGAGATCCTGCTCGCCGCGTCGTACGTGCTGATCACGCTCGGCGGCACGGGGGAGCGGATCCGGGCGGGCACGATCTACGTGGTCGTCGCGATCATCAGCTCGGTGCTGTTCCTCGTGGCGATCGGGGCGGTCTACGCCGCGACGGGGACGGTGAACCTCGCCCAGCTCGCGGTGCGGCTGCCGGAGATCGACCCGGGCGTGCGCCTCGTGCTGCAGGTCATGCTGCTGCTCGCGTTCGGCATCAAGGCGGCGATCTTCCCGTTGTCGTCGTGGCTGCCCGACTCCTACCCGACGGCGCCGGCCCCCGTCACCGCGGTGTTCGCGGGCCTGCTCACCAAGGTCGGCGTGTACGCGATCATCCGGACCCAGACGCTCCTCTTCCCCGAGGGGCGGCTCGACGACGTGCTGATGTGGCTGGCGCTGGCGACGATGCTCGTCGGCATCCTCGGTGCGGTGGCGCAGGACGACGTGAAACGTCTGCTGTCGTTCACGCTGGTCAGCCACATCGGCTTCATGGTCTTCGGCATCGCGCTCGGCTCGCAGGCCGGGTGGACGGCCGCGATCTTCTACGTCGCGCACCACATCACCGTGCAGACGGCGCTGTTCCTCGTCGTGGGCCTCGTCGAACGCTTCGGCGGGACGACGTCGCTGGACCGGCTCGGCGGGCTCGCGAAGACGGCACCCCTGCTGGCGGTGCTGTTCTTCGTGCCCGCGATGAACCTGGCGGGCATCCCGCCGCTGTCCGGGTTCCTCGGCAAGGTCGGGCTGCTGGAGGCCGGCGTCGCGCAGGCCACGCCGCTGGCGTACCTGCTGGTCGCGGGGTCGGTCGTGACGTCGCTCCTCACGCTGTACGCGCTGATCAAGGCGTGGAACAAGGCGTTCTGGCAGACCCCGCCGGCCGAGCTGCCGCGCACCCCGGTGCCGACGTCGATGGCCGTGCCCGCCGGGGCGCTCGTCGCCGTCGGGCTGGCGCTGACCTTCCTGGCCGGGCCGCTGTACGCGTACACCGAGCGCGCCGCCGTGACCCTGGCCGAGCGCGACCCGTACGTGCGCGCGGTGCTGCCCGACCTCGAGCGCGGGCAGGGCGAGTCCGCGGACGTCGCCGAGCAGGCCGCCGAGCAGGACGAGGTGCCGGTCGGGGGTGAGGACGGATGAGCCTGCACCCGCGCCGACGCTCGGTCCTGCGCAGCCACGGCGTGACCGTCGTGTGGCTGACGGCCGTCTGGGTGCTGCTGTGGGGCGACGTGACCTGGGGCAACCTCGTCAACGGCGTGCTGCTGGCGGTGCTCGTGGCCTTCGGGCTGCGCATGACGCCCGTCGACTTCCACGGCCGTGTGCACCCCGGTGCGCTGGCCGTGCTCCTCGGCACCTTCGTCGTCGACCTCGTCCGGGCGTCGTTCGAGGTGTCGATGGTCGCGCTGCGGCCCCGGCACACGCCCCGCGGCGCCGTGGTGTGCGTGCAGCTGCGCAGCCACTCCGACCTGTACCTCACGCTCACCGCCGAGCTCGTCTCGCTGGTGCCGGGCTCGTTGATCGTCGAGGCGCACCGCCTCACCGGGCGCCTGTACGTGCACGTGCTCGACGTCGAGACGTCCGGCGGGATCGAGGCCGCGCGCCAGCACGTCCTCGACCAGGAGGCACGCCTGCTGCGGGCGCTGGCCTCCGACGCCGAGCTCGAGGACGCGGGTCTGCGCCGCCGCCCCGAGCGGGGCCGGCCCGGCGGACGCCTGGAGGTGCAGCGATGAGCGTGTTCGACGTGGTCGTGCCCGTGTGCGCCGTGCTGCTCGGGCTCGGTGCGACGTTCGCCGTGATCCGGGCCGAGAAGGGTCCGTCGATGCTCGACCGGACCGTCGCGCTCGACATCGTCGTCACCGTGGTGATCGCCGCGCTGGCCCTGTACGCCGCGGTGCGGCAGCGGTCCGACGTGGTGCCGATCCTCGTGGTGCTCTCGCTCGTCGGGTTCGTGGGGTCGGTGACGATCGCCCGGTTCGCGGCCGTGGAGCCCGAGAGCGAGCGCCGCGTGCGCACGCGCGAGGAGGTCGCCGCCGAGGAGGCCGCCCGGCGCCTGCGCGAGCAGGAGGAGGAAGAGGCCCGCCGCGGGCGCCGGCACGTGCCGGAGAGCGCGGCCGACACGGTCGAGGAGGCCCCCGACCCCGAGCACCACGGCGGCGGCGCCGAGGGGGAGGTCCGATGACGGCGACCACGTGGACCACCGTCGCGGACGTGGTGGCGGTCGTGTGCCTGCTCGGCGGGGCGTTCTTCGCGTTCGCGGCCGGCGTCGGCGCGCTGCGGTTCCCCGACCTGCTCTCACGCATGCACGCGGGTACCAAGCCGCAGGTCCTGGGCCTGGTGCTCGTGCTGATCGGGCTGGCGCTGCGGCTGCGCGAGGGCGGGGCCGTGTGGGCGCTCGTGCTCGTCGCCGTCTTCCAGATGCTGACCGCGCCCGTGGCGGCGCACATGGTCGGCCGGGCCGGGTACCGCACGGGCAAGGTCCGCCACGACCTGCTCGTGGTCGACGAGCTGACCCGCGACCTCGACGCGATCACGGCCCGCGACGAGCAGGCGGCCCGCGACGAGCAGGCGGCCCGCGACGAGCTCGCCGCGCAGGACGCGCCCGGCCCCGCCGCGCCGGAGCGCTCCGACGGCGGCGAGGCCGGCACCTCACGCGAGTAGCGCCTGCCCGAGGACCTCGCCCTCGCGCGCGCCGGGCAGCACCGCGAACACCGCCGAGCCGACCGGGGTGGTCCACAGGTTCATCAGGTCGGCCTCGGCCAGCCGCTCCTGCACGGGGACGAGCTGGGCGACGGGGTCGGCCTGGAACGCGACGAAGAGCAGCCCCGAGTCCGACAGGGCGCCGGTCGGCGGGGCGTCGTCGTAGCTGTACCCGCGCCGCAGGAACCTGTGCGCAGGGTCGTCGGTCCGGGCCCGCCGGATGTGCGCGGCGTCCGAGATCACGGTGAACCCGAGGGCGTCCCGGGCGTCGAGGTCGGGCTCGTCGTGCTCGTGCGTGCCGGTCAGGGGCGCGCCGTCGGCGAGACGTCGGCCGACGGCGTTCTCCCGGCCGGCCCGGCCGAGCTCGTCCCACGTGTCCAGGTCCATCGCGATGCGCCGCACCACGACCGACGAGCCGTCGCGCACCCACGGCCCGGCGTCGTCGACCTGCCAGACCAGCTGCGGATCGGCCTCCGGGTCGACGTTGCGGGTGCCGTCGACCTGCCCCATGAGGTTGCGCATCGTCGTCCCCGGGGCCACGGTTCCGGGGCTGTTGCGGAACCCCCGCTGCACCCACCGGACCCCGGCGAACGTGCGGGCCTCCTTGGTGAGCACCCGCACCGCGTGCGCGACCGTCACCTGGTCGTCGGCGCACACCTGCAGCAGCAGGTCGCCCCCGCACCAGCGGTCCTCGAGCCGGTCCACCGTGAACGCGGGCAACGGGGCGAGCCACGAGGGGCGCCGGTCCTCGATCCCCGCGGCCGTGAACACCCCCGGCCCCCACGCGACCGTGACGGTCAGCGCGGCGGGCACCTGCGCGAGCTCGGGCTCGGTGTCGGCAAGGCCCGGCCGGCCCGCCATGAGCCGCTCGACGTCGTCCGTCCAGATGCGCATGAGCCGCGTGACCGCGTCCCGGTCGGTCCCGGCGACGAGGTCGAGGGCGACCAGCGCGACGAACGCCTGCGGCGGGGTCGACACGCCCGCCTGCCGGGCGCCGCGGAACGGCACGGTGACCCGACCGGCCGCATCGGGCGCGACGGGTGCCGGGGCGGGCGTCGCGGCCGTTGCGTCCCACGCGCCCCGCCCCGCCAGGGCGGCGGCCGCGCCGCCGGCCGCCGCCGCGCCGAGGCGCAGCAGCGACCGGCGGCTGGGCCCGGAGCCCGGGCGGGCGTCGTCCGACGACGCCGCGCCCGGGGCACCTGCTCCCGCGGTGGTCACTCGTCGTGCCCCTCGTGGTCGCTGTGGGCGCCCTCGGTCGCCGTGCCGTCGTCCATGTCCATGTCCATGTCCGTGTCGCCCTCGCCGACGTACTCCTCCTCGGCGCCGGCGAACGACCGGGCGGGTGCGGTGAGCTCGAACGTCGACCCGTCCTCGGCCGTGAGGGTGAGGGTGACCTCGTCGCCGGGCTCGACCGGTGCCGTCAGGTCCATGAACATGATGTGGTCGCCGTCGGGTGCGAGCACGTGGCTGCCGCCGGCCTCGACGACGAAGCCGCCCTCCTTCTGCTGCATGACCATCGCACCGGCGGCGTCGGTGGTCATCTCGTGCAGCTCCATCGTGGACAGCTCGGTGGTCGCCGAGACGATCCGCACGTCCTGGTCCGAGGAGTTCTCCAGGACGCCGAACGCGGCGGTCATGGGTTCGTCGGTGGCCTTGACCCACGGGTCGGTGATCGTGAGGGCGTCGGCCTGGGCGGCCGTGGCCGACGGCGTGGCCGCGGGCGTCCCGGCGGACGAGCAGGCGCTCACGAGGCCGAGCGCGAGGAGCGCGGTGGCGCCGGTGCGCAGCGGGACGAGCGAGCGGCGGGCGGGGGTCGAGACGGTCATGGCAGTCCTCTGGCGGTGTCGGTCGGTGGTCGGGCGGGGTGCGGCGCTCACGGGCGTCGCGCGTGCCGTCGGGCGCGGGCCGCGAGGGCCACGTCGACGGCGAGGAAGGCGATCAGGGGGATGCCGAGCAGCGGCACGTACCAGCCGACGAGGGCCGTGACGGCGAGCAGCAGGACGGTCAGCGGGACGGGCAGGCGGCGCAGCGCGCCCGGCGGGAGCCACGCGCCCGGCGCCCCCGCGCGGGTGGGGCGGCGCAGCCACCACATGCGGTACCCGAGCAGCACGAGCGCGATGAGCGCGATCGCCAGCGCGGCGAGCACGAGCTGGTTGACCACGCCGAACAGCAGCCCCATGTGCGCGTCGATCCCCCAGCGGGTCAGCTGCGCGGCGAGCGGCTGGTCGGCGAAGTCGACGCGGTCCACCACGGCCCCCGTGGCGCCGTCGACGGCGATCTGGTCGGCCTGCGTCGGCCAGGAGCGCTGCGCCTCGGCGACGACCCAGGCGCTGTGCTCGTCGGCGGGCGGTGCGAGCCGCAGCGGGTCGCGCAGCCCTTCGCCGCGTGCGGCGGCGAGGACCCCGTTGAGGCCGGCGCCGGCGGTGAGCTGCGCGTCGTCGGCGCCGGCGCCGGGACCGTGGTCGTGGCCCCCGCCGCCGTGGTCCGCGGAGGCGTCCGCGGGCTCGAGGGCGGTGTCGACGGACACGGTGGTCCAGCCGAGCGCGGTGCGGAGATCGCCGATGCTCGCGCCCGCGTACGTCGACCACGTCAGGCCGGTGGCGGAGAGCACGAGCAGGCCGAGCGCGGCGACCAGGCCCACGGGACCGTGCCACGAGAGCAGGCGGCGACGGCCGCGTGCGGAGGTCTCGGGCACCAGCAGGCGCGACCAGCGTCGCCGCCGGGCCGTGCGGGTCACCCACAGGGCGACACCCCCGAGCACCACGACCCACAGCCACGACGCCGCCAGCTCGGAGTACAGCCGGCCGGGCTCGCCGAGCAGGAGGTTGCGGTGCAGGTCGTCGAGCGTCCAGCGCACCGGCAGCCACTCGCCGTACGTCGTCAGGGCGCCCCGGACCTCGAGGGTGTACGGGTCGACGAACACGGTCCGGGCCTTGCCCTCGGGCACGTCGTCGACCGTGAGCACGACGCGCGTCGTGCCCGTCGGGGTGGCCGCGGGGCGGATCTCGCTGACGCGGCCCTCCGGGTGGGCGGCGCGGGCGGCCGCGACCTGCTCGTCGAGCGCGAAGGTGCGCGGGCCGACGGCGTCGACCGTCAGCTCGTGCCCGTGCACGACCTGCTGCAGCTGGGGTGTGGTGGTGTACAGCAGCCCGGTGGTCGCGGCGACCAGCAGGAACGGGCCGACGAGGACGCCGGCGTAGAAGTGCAGCCGCAGCAGCAGCGGCTGCAGCAGCGACCAGGTGGAGGGGCGGGCGGGCGGCGGGTCGGCCACGGGTGCCGGGCCGGGCGGTGGGCCGTCGGCCGGCGGGCGCGACGGCGTGGAGGCGTTCGTGGGCATGCGAGGTCCTCGCTCGTGGTGCACGCGGCGGCGCACGGCACCGTCAGCGGTGCCGTGCGGGCGTGCGGGGGTCAGGGCTGCGGGCTCGGGCGTGCCGGGTCGGGCACGCGGGCGCGGCCGTGCCCCGGCCCCCGGGGTGGGGAAGGGGTCAGCAGCCGGCCGGGAGCGCCCGCGGCGGGCCGCGACGCCGTGCGTCGCGCACCACGAGCAGCGCGCGGGGCCGGACCGTTCCGGCAGGCTCGACGGGCACCCGCGGCGGGGTGACGACGGCCGTGACCACGTGCCGCAGCAGCGGGACGACGCGGGAGAGGGTGCGCACCACGGCGTGCGCCCCGGCGTCGGCGCCGAGCATCAGGGCCGCGACGAGAGCGACCGCGACGACGTGCGCCGCGACCATCCCGGCTGACGAGTGCGACGCGTGGCCGTGGCCGGCGCCCGCCTCGATGACGAGGTGGCCTGCACCGTGGGCGGTGTGCGTCCCGGCCGCAGCCACCGTGCCCGCAGGGCTGAAGAACGTGAACCCGGCGTGCAGCACGATCTGCAGGACGCCGAGCACCGGCACGAGCGTGACCGCCCGCAGGCGTCGACGGGCGACCGCGGCCCCGGCCAGCAGGGCGACGGCCCCGAGGAGTGCGGCGCCCAGCGCGTCGGGCAGCGCCCCGCCGGCGGCAGCGTGGGCGGCGGCGGTCACGGCGAGGGACGTCGCGGCGACCGTCACGGCGCGTGCGACGGGCAGCGCGCCGCCCGGTCCCTCGCTCACACGCCGCACCCTACCCGGGACGAACGTCCTGCCCCACGCGCAGGGTGCGAGGGGGTCAGCGCGTGGCGCGACCCACGAGCCGTGCGGTCCCGCGGGTGGCGACGACGCGGCTGAGCGCGACGAGCGCGCCGGTGATGACCGCGGCGGCGGCGACCTCGGAGA
This sequence comes from Cellulomonas sp. SLBN-39, assembly GCF_006715865.1. NCBI lineage: Bacteria > Bacillati > Actinomycetota > Actinomycetes > Micrococcales > Cellulomonadaceae > Cellulomonas > Cellulomonas sp. SLBN-39. The sequence goes on from NZ_VFOA01000001.1 coordinate 1,754,534, forward strand.
ACTTGATGTCCTCGTCCGTCGAGTCCGCCTGCGGCGGCTTGTGCCCGCGGGTCTTCTCCCAGGCGGTGTCGATCGCCTTCTGCACGACCCACGCCGCGGCCAGGGTCACGCCGAGGCCGACCATCTTGGCCACCATCGACTGGTCCTTGTCGCCCACCGCGTCCTCCTGCTGCTCGTCGGTCACGTCCTGGGCCGACGCTAGTGCGGCCCCGACGGATCCGCAGGTCGGCGCACTGCGTGAGCGGATATCGACGCACGTGAGCATGTGCTGATAACGTCCCATGTGCACGTGAGAGAAAATCGGCTCATCGGAGGTGCGGGATGACGGCATGGGCCCACGTGCGCGGCCCGAGCGACCTCGGCGGCTTCCTCCGCGAGATGCGCGAGCTCGCCGGCCTCACCCAGGAGGAGCTGGCGGAGCGGATCGGCGTCGACCGCCGGTACGTCTACCAGCTGGAGCAGGGGGGCGGGACGCTCTACATCAACCGGCTCTTCGAGGTCATGCGCGAGCTGGGCGTCGAGATGCGGGTCGAGCAGCCGTAGCGGCCCGCTAGTCATCACCCGAAGGGCGGAGCTCGTGGAGGGCGCAGGCCAGGGTGAGCGCGCCGACGCCCAGCACCGCCGGCGCGTTCCACGGGGCCTCGGTGGTGAGCACGGCGGCGTGCGTGACCAGCGCCGCTGCCGCTGCCGTGACCGCCACGGCCACGGCACGGGCCGCCCGCGGCGGTGTGCGCCGACGCACGAGCTGCCGCACCAGGGCGTGAAGCACGGACCGCAGCAGCACGCCCGCGACCGCTCCGGCGGCGGCGCCGATCGCCACGGCGAACGGCAGGAGGCCGCCGACGGGTCCGGTGGGCTGCGTGAGCTCCGGCCACACCAGCGCCCACGCCCCGGCCCACGCGCCCGCGAGGGCGCCCGCGGCCGCCGCCAGGACCACGCCACGCGCCGACCGGGGGATGCGCGGGGCGACGGCCGGGACGGGTTCCATCACCGCACCGTAGCGAGGCCCGGGCGGGCAGGCGTCGGACGGGTGTCCGGGGGAGGGCTAGGATCGGCGGCGAACGACAGGGGAGCGTCGGGCGTCCGCGAGGACGTGCTGGACGCTGAGAGTGCGGACCACCGCAGACCCTCGAACCTGATCCGGCTCGCACCGGCGTAGGGAGTCGGGCTTCTCTCCTCCCGCGGTCGGCGTGCTCCCGCGGGCGCGTCGGGGCGCGGGGGCCCTCCGCGACGACGACGGAGGACGCACCACCTCATGGCACCCACCCACCACCGCACCCGCACCGCTGCCCTCGGGCTGGCCGGGGCGCTCGCGCTGACCGGCTGCTCGGCCGTCGGCGGCGGCACCGACGCGGGCGAGGGCACCGACGGCGGCACGGTCACGCTCGTGACGCACGAGTCGTTCGGCCTGGCCGAGGGGATCCTCGAGCAGTTCGAGCAGGACACCGGGCTCACGGTCGAGATCGTCCAGCAGGCCGACTCCGGGGCCCTGGTCAACCAGCTCGTGCTGACCAAGGACGCGCCGCTGGGCGACCTGGTCTACGGCGTCGACAACACGTTCGCGTCCCGGGCGCTCGACGAGGGCGTCGTCGTGCCCGCCGAGGTCACGGCCCCGGCCGCGCAGGACGCCGCCGCGTACGCCGTGCCCGGCGACGACGGCGCGCTGACCGCGATCGACGTCGGCGACGTCTGCATGAACGTCGACCTCACGTGGTTCGAGGAGCAGGGCGTCGAGCCGCCGGAGACGTTCGAGGACCTCACGGCGCCGCAGTACGCGGACCTGACCGTGGTGCCCGACCCCGTGACGTCGTCGCCCGGCCTGGCGTTCGTGCTCGCCACGATCGGGAGGTTCGGCGAGGACGGGTGGCTCGACTACTGGGCCGACCTGCGCGACAACGGCCTGCAGGTCGCCGACGGGTGGAGCGAGGCGTACTACACCGACTTCAGCGGCGGCGGGGGCGAGGGCCCGCGGCCCGTCGTGCTCTCGTACGCCTCGTCGCCGCCGTTCACGGTGCCCGAGGGCGGTGACGAGCCCACCACGGCCGCCCTGCTCGGCACGTGCTTCCGGCAGGTCGAGTACGCGGGCGTGCTCGCCGGCGCCGACAACCCCGAGGGGGCCGCGCAGCTCCTCGACTTCCTGCTGTCCGACGAGGTCCAGGCCGACATCCCCACGTCGATGTACATGTACCCGGTCAGCTCGTCCGTCGAGCTGCCCGAGGACTGGGCGTCGTGGGCCCCGCTCTCCGACGAGCCCTACGACGTCGCGCCGGCCGACGTGGCCGAGCACCGCGAGGCGTGGCTCGAGGACTGGTCGGCGACGGTGGTCGGCTGACATGACGCTGCTCGACCGGCGCGTGACGCCCGCCGCCGCCAGGGGGCCGGCGGCGGACCGTCGCGCGTCGGTCGGGCGCACGCTCGGGTGGGCCGCAGCGGCCGGCGTCCCGCTGGCGTTCCTCGGGGTCTTCTTCGCCTGGCCGGTCGCCGAGATCGTCGGGCGCGGCTTCGTCACCGACGGCGTGCTCGACCTCAGCGGCGTCGGCGAGGTGCTGGGCCGGCCGCGCACGTGGCGCATCCTCGGCCAGACCCTCACGCAGGCCGCCCTCGGCACCGCCGGGTCCCTGCTGCTGGGCATCCCCGGCGCGTACCTGCTGCACCGGTGCCGGTTCCCCGGCCGGGACGCGCTGCGCGCCGTCGTCACCGTGCCGTTCGTGCTGCCGACGGTCGTGGTCGGCGTCGCGTTCCGCTCGCTGCTCGTCGACGGCGGCATGCTCGGCGGACTCGGTCTCGACGGCACCCTCGCCGCGATCGTCCTCGCGCTCGTGTTCTTCAACTACGCCGTGGTCGTGCGCACCGTCGGCGGGCTGTGGGAGCGGCTCGACCCGCGCGCCGAGCAGGCCGCCCGGTCCCTCGGCGCGTCGCCGTGGCGGGCGTTCCGCACCGTCACGCTGCCCGCGCTCGCCCCCGCGATCGCCTCGGCGGCCTCGCTGACGTTCCTGTTCTGCGCCACGGCGTTCGGCACCGTCCTCGTGCTCGGCGGGCGGCGGTTCGGCACCGTGGAGACCGAGATCTGGGTGCAGACCACCCAGTACCTCGACCTGCGCGCCGCGGCCGTGCTGTCGGTGCTGCAGCTCGTCGTCGTCGCCGGCGCGCTCGCCGCCGCCGCCCGGGCGCGGGCGCGCACCGAGCGGGCCCTCGACCTCGGCGAGCCCGTCGGCACCGCCCACCCGGTGCGGTGGCGCGACCCCGTCGACGTCACGGCCGTCGTCGTCACGGCCGTCACCGTGGTCGGGCTGCTCGCGCTGCCGCTGGTCAACCTCGTCGTCCGGTCGCTGCGCACGCCGACCGGCTGGGGCCTCGACCACTACGCCGCGCTCGCGCTGCCCGCCGACACGCTGCGCGTCACGCCCCTGGCGGCGGCCGTCACGTCGCTGCGGGTCGCGCTCGACGCCACCGTCATCGCCCTCGTCGTGGGCGGCCTCGTCGCGCTGGTGGTCTCGCGCCGCCCGCGCCGCCCGGTGCTGCGCCGCGCGGTCGGCGGCCTCGACGCGGTCATGATGCTGCCGCTCGGCGTCTCGGCCGTCACCGTCGGGTTCGGGTTCCTCGTCGCGATGGACGCCCCGTTCGGCCTCGACGTGGACCTGCGCACCAGCGGCGTGCTCGTGCCGGTCGCGCAGGCCGTCGTCGCGGTGCCCCTGGTGGTGCGGACCGTGCTGCCCGTGCTGCGCGCGGTCGACCCGCGGCTGCGGGAGGTCGCGGCCACGCTCGGCGCCCCGCCGGGCCGGGTGCTGCGCACGGTCGACCTCGCGATGGCCGTGCGGTCCCTCGGCCTGGCGCTCGGCCTGGCGTTCGCCGCGTCGCTCGGGGAGTTCGGTGCGACGTCGTTCCTCGCGCGCCCCGAGAACCCCACGCTGCCCGTCGTCGTCTTCCGCCTCATCGGGCGGCCCGGTGCCGAGAGCTACGGGACCGCGCTGGCCGCGGCCGTGCTGCTCGCGGCCCTCACCGCGGCGGTCGTCGCGGTCTGCGAACGTCTGCGCACGCCCGGCGTCGGGGGCTCCTGGTGAGCCGCCCGCGCCGGACGGCGCCCGCACCCGGAGGTGAGCCGTGAGCGACGGCCTGCAGGTCCACGACGTCGTCGTCCGGTACGGCGCCGGCCCGGCCGTGGTCACCGCGGTCGACCACGTCGACCTCGACGTGCCCGCGGGGGAGGTGGTCGCGCTGCTCGGCCCGTCCGGGTGCGGCAAGTCGTCGCTGCTGCGGGCCGTCGCGGGCCTGGAGCCCGTCGCCGCCGGCGACGTCGCGTGGGACGGGGTCTCGGTGGCCCGCACCCCCGTGCACCGGCGCGGGTTCGGTCTGATGTTCCAGGACGGGCAGCTCTTCGGGCACCTCGACGTCGGCGCCAACGTCGCGTACGGGCTGCCCCGCGGGCGCGGCGCCCGACCGGCCCGCGACGCCCGCGTCGCCGAGCTCCTCGACCTCGTCGGGCTGCCCGGTCTGCAGCGCCGCGACGTCGCCACCCTGTCCGGCGGCCAGCGTCAGCGCGTCGCCCTGGCCCGCGCGCTCGCGCCGCGCCCCCGCCTGCTGCTGCTCGACGAGCCCCTGTCGGCCCTCGACCGCACGCTGCGCGAGCGCCTCGCGCTGGACCTGCGCGACGTCCTCGTCGCCACCGGCACCACGGCGCTGCTCGTCACCCACGACCAGGACGAGGCGTTCGCCGTCGCCGACCGCATCGCCGTCATGGACGCCGGCCGCCTGCTGCAGGTCGCCGCACCCGCACGGCTGTGGGCCCGCCCCGCGGACCGGCGCACGGCCCAGCTGCTCGGCTACGAGGCGTTCCTCGACGCGCTCGACGCCGACGCACCCGCCGTGCGGGCCCTGGCCGCGCACGTGCCGCACCCCGGCGTCGTCGCGCTCGCCGCGGGCGCCTTCGTCGTCGTGCCGGACGACGACGCGACCGCCGGACCCGCCGGCGACGTCCACGTGCAGCGCTCGCGGCGCGGCCGCACCGAGGTCGTCGTCGACGTGGCCGGCGTCGGCCGCGTCACCGCCCTGGCACCCAGCGCGTGGTCCGCGGCGCCCGGCACCCGCGTCGCCCTGCGCGTCGACCCCGCCGGGGTCGCGGTGCTGCCCGCGGGCTCGTAGCGTCGGAGGGGCCGGAGCCGTCGTCGTCCCCGAGGAGCGCCCGCCATGCCCGCGAAGCCCACCGTGCCCGTCGCGCGCCGCACCGTCGTCGAGGTCGACGTCGCAGCACCCGCCGCGACCGTCTGGGCCCACGTGCGCGAGCCGCACCTGATCCGCCGGTGGTTCGGCTGGGACTCCCCGGGCCTCGACGCCGAGATCCGGCAGATCTTCGTCGACCTGCCGGCCGTCGGGCAGCACGAGGACGGCACCCGCACGCTGACGTGGCCGCACGGCCACGACGTGCTCGCCGTCCACCCCGGCGGCGAGGGCCCGACGCGGGTCGCGGTGACCCGCGCCAGCCACGACGGCCTGTCGTCGTACGACGGCGTGTTCGACCCCGTCGACGAGGGCTGGATCACGTTCCTGCACCAGCTCCGCTTCGCGCTGGAGGTGCACCCGGGCGAGGACCGCGTCAGCCTCGTCTCGACCGGCATGGACGCGGGCGGCCGCGACGACCCGCTGCTGTTCCGCGCCGGTCTGCACGGCGTGCGCGGCACGCCCGTCGGCTCGCACGTCGAGGCGACGCGCCCCGACGGCTCCCGCGTCGGCGGGACCCTCGTGCTGCGCTCCGAGCACCAGATCGGCATCCACCTGCACGGCATCGCCGAGTCGTTGCTCGTGCTCGTCGAGGAGCCCGCCGCCCGGCGCCCGCCGCACGGCGTCGTCGACGCGTACCTGTCCACGTACGGGCTCGACGACGCCATGCTGGCCGAGGCGCGCCGCCGCTGGGCCGGGTGGTGGGGCGCGGCCTGACGGGTGACGGGCGCTGCGCCGTCCGGGCACCGAGCCGGATGAGAAGGTCCGGCGGACCGGCACCGAACGGACATCCGGCAGTGCCCGTCCGGGCGCGACCGCTCGCGCCGGGCCGCGGCCGTCCGATCCCTTGTCCTGACGACAGGATGATCGGAGCCCGCCATGACCCTCCTCCACCGCCCCCTGGTGACGCTCGACATCGAGGCACCCCCGGCCACCGTCTGGGCGCACCTGCGTGACGCCCGGCTGATCCGCCGCTGGTTCGGCGGGGAGCGGCCCCACCTCGACGAGGAGATCCGCGCGACGTTCTTCGGCGACCGCGTGCGCGTGGTGCGCGCCGAGCACGACGCGGGCGCGATCCACGCGATCTCGTGGCCGCGCCGCGGCGACTCGCTCAAGGTCGTCGGCCACCCCGGCAACCCGATGCGCACGCGCGTGACGTTCACGCGCCGGCCGCAGGAGATGCAGGCCCGCCACGACGGCGTCTACTGCCCGGCGGGGGAGGCGTGGATCGCCGCGCTGCTGCGGCTGCAGCACGCCCTGGAGGCGCACCCCGGCGAGGACCGCATGGTCCTGGCCGTCTGCGAGCAGGACGCCGGGCCGGCGGAGGCCCCGCTGCTCGAGCGCGCGGGCCTGGCGGGCCTCGGCTCGGTGCCCGTCGGTGTGCACGTCGCGGGGATCCGGCCGGACGGGACGCCCGTCGGCGGGCAGGTCGTCTTCCGCTCCGAGCACCAGGTCGGGGTCGCGCTCACCGGCACGCCCGCCCTGCTGCACGTGCTGGTCGCCCCGCCCGCGCACCGTCCCCCGTACGGCCTCGTGACCGCGACCCTCTCCGTGTACGGCCTTGACCGTGACGGCCAGGACGAGGTCGCCCGACGCTGGGAGACGTGGTGGGCCGCCGCCGAGGTGCCCGTCCTGCAGCCCGCGTCCGTGCAGCACGCCTGAGCCCCGGCGGCGTCCCGGGCACCCGGGGGTGTCGCCCGCGCGTCCGGCGGCGGAAGATGGGCGGACCCTGCCGTCGTCCCCCCGGGAGCCGCCATGTCCTTCCAGGCCTACCTCGACGCCGTCGAGAAGAAGACCGGCCTGACCCCGCGCGAGCTTCTCGCGCAGGCCACGGAGCGGGGCTTCGGCCCCGGGACGAAGGCCGGCCCCGTCGTCGAGTGGCTCGCCGCCGAGCACGGTCTCGGTCGCGGGCACGCCATGGCGATCGTCCACGTCGTCACGAAGGGCGACCGCATCGCGTCGACCCACGTCGGCACCAGCGGCACGCACCGCGACGCGAGCGACCGGCTGTGGCTCGACGGCGTCGCGACGCGCCCCGCGGACTGGCCGACGGCCTGACCGGCGTCAGGCGAGCGGGCGCTGCCACTCGCCGGCGCCGCCCGCGGGGCGGAAGCCGAGAGCCACGTTGATCGCGAGCATCCAGCGGTTCTCCTCGGCGTTCCACGTGCTCACGCGGCGCACGTCGGGCCGCTCGGCCGCCAGCCGCTGCAGCTGCACGGCCTTGACCAGCATCCCCAGGCGGTGCCCGCGGTGCGCGGCTGCCACGAGGGTGTCGTCCTGCCAGACGAACTGCGTGCTGCGCGCGGGTGCGTGGAACGACGAGTACGCCGCGAGCTCCCCGCTGGGCAGGTGCTCGACCGCGGTGGTCAGCAGGTGGTCGCCGCGCTCGGCGATCACCTGCTCCTGGGTGCGCACCCGCTGCGCGTCCCACCCGTCCTCGCCGAGGTCGAGGCCGCCGACGGGTGCGTCGGTGCTCATGCTCTGGACCAGCCGGGCGTAGGAGTCGACGTACGCGTCGGGGCAGACGTCGGTCCAGGTGACCACCCGGTAGTCGGGCCCGGCGGCGCGCTCGGCGTCCGCGCGGAACGCGGCGAGCCGGTCGGGGTCGACGGGCACGTCGAGGCGCGAGTGCCGCTCCACCTGCTCCAGCGACCAGCCGTGCGCGCGGGCGAACCGCACGCCCGGGTCGTCGGCCCGCACCCGGCCGACGCCGGTCGACGGTGCGAGCGTGCCCGGCCCCTCGGGCGGCTCGACGGCCTGGTCGACGCTGCACATCAGGGTGGTTCGGCCGGCCGCGCGCGCGGCGTCGAGGGCCGCGCCGTGCAGGGCCGTGCCCAGGCCCCGGCCGCGGTGGGCGGGCACGACGCCGAGGTCGAGCCAGCCGGTGTGCGTGTTGTCCCGGACCGGCAGGTCGAGGCTCGCGTAGCCGACGACCTCGTCGTCGACCACCCCGACCAGCCGCACGCGCCCGGTGTACTCCTGGTGCGCGAGCTGGGACAGCACCTCCGTCTCGGACGTGCAGAAGTCGTCGGTGCCCCACCGGTCGACCACGACCGCGTCGGCCGCCGCGACGAGCCCGCGCACGAGGGCGGGGTCGGGGTGCTCGGGGGTGATCGCCCGGATCGTCCACGTCGTCGTCGTGACCATGGCACCACCGTGCGCCCGGTCGGGTGTGCCGCGCGACTCATTTGCGCCGCCGGCCCGGGTGGTCCCGCGGGCGGGCCGGTGCGCGACCGCTACCCTCTGTCGGTGCTGTGGCTGGAGATCGTGGGGTGGACGGGGTCGGTCCTCGTCGTCGTGTCGTTGATGCAGGCGCGCGTGTGGCGCTTCCGGGTGATGAACCTCGTGGGCTCGGTGATCGCGACGGCCTACAACGCGGTCATCGAGATCTGGCCGTTCGCCGCGATGAACGCGGCGATCGCGCTGATCAACGTGTACTGGCTGTGGCGCCTGAACCGTGAGCGCGGCGACGCCGCCGTGTACGCGGTGGTCGAGGTCGCCCCCGACGACGCGTACCTGCACCACGTGCTGGCGGTGCACGCCGACGACGTCGCCCGGTTCCGCACCGTGCCCGTCGCCGCCGACGCGGTGCCGGCCGCCGACGAGCTCGCGTTCCTCGTGGTGCGCGGCGACGAGACCGTCGGGGTGGTGCTCGTGCGCCCCGCGGGCGACGGCAGCGGCGTCGTGGTGCTCGACTGGGTGACGCCCCGGTTCCGGGACTTCACGCCGGGCGAGTTCGTGTACCGGCACAGCGACGTCTTCGCCGCGCAGGGCCTCGACCGGCTCGTGGTCCCGACCACCCCGCCCAACGCGCGCGCCTACCTCGACCGCGTCGGCTTCCGCCCGCTGCCCGACGGCTCGTGGGAGCGCCCTGTCGCCGCCTGACCTCGCCTCGCCCCGCACGGCGCCGCACCCTGGGAGAGGGTGCGGCGCCGTCGTCTTTCGCGGAACCGTCGGCGTAGAGTTCGGACGGCCGAACTTCGGAGGTGGGGCATGCGCGACAACGGGTCGCCGGTGGGTGTGGCGGACGGCACGACGGACGCGCCGAGACGAGGCCCGCACGGCCGGCCGGCAGGGCGCATCCCCGTGCTCCTCGGGCCCGCGTTCGTCGCCGCGGTCGCCTACGTCGACCCGGGCAACGTCGCCGCCAACCTCACCGCCGGCGCACGGTACGGGTACCTGCTGCTGTGGGTGCTCGTCGCCGCCAACGCCATGGCCGTGCTCGTGCAGTACCAGTCCGCCAAGCTCGGGCTCGTCACCGGCCGGTCGCTGCCCGAGATCCTCGGCGACCGGCTCGGGCGCCGCAGCCGCCTCGCGTTCTGGGCGCAGGCCGAGCTCGTGGCCGCCGCCACCGACGTCGCCGAGGTCGTCGGCGGCGCCATCGCCCTGCACCTGCTCTTCGGGGTGCCGCTGCCGCTCGGCGGCGTGATCGTCGGCGCCGCGTCCCTGCTGCTGCTCGCCACGCAGGACCGGTACGGCCAGCGCCGGTTCGAGGCCGTCGTCGTCGCGCTCCTGCTCGTCATCACCGTCGGCTTCCTCGCCGGGCTCGTGCTCAGCCCGCCCGACGCCGGTGGCGTCCTCGCCGGCCTCGCGCCACGGTTCGACGGCTCCGACTCCGTGCTGCTCGCCGCGAGCATGCTCGGCGCCACCGTCATGCCGCACGCGATCTACGTGCACTCCGCGTTGGTCCGCGACCGGCACGGGCGCGCCCCCGAGGGCGAGGGACGGCGCCTGCTGCTCCGGGCGACCCGCTGGGACGTCGCCACCGCGCTCGCGGTGGCCGGGGCCGTGAACATCGGGCTGCTGCTGCTCGCGGCCTCCGCGCTGCAGGGCGTCGAGGGCACCGACTCCATCGAGGGCGCGCACGCCGCGATCGTCGCGTCCCTCGGGCCGGCGATCGGCGTGGTCTTCGCCGTCGGGCTGCTCGCGTCCGGGCTCGCGTCCACGTCCGTCGGCGCCTACGCGGGCGCCACGATCATGGCCGGCCTGCTGCACCGCCGGATCCCGCTGCTCGTGCGCCGCGTCGTGACGATCGTGCCCGCCGTCGTGCTGCTCGCCCTCGGGGCGGACCCGACCTGGACCCTCGTGCTCAGCCAGGTGGTCCTCAGCTTCGGCATCCCGTTCGTCATGGTCCCGCTCGTGCGGCTGACCCGGGACCGGTCGGTCATGGGCGCCGACCGCAGCGGGCCGGTCGTGCACGGCGTGCTGTGCGTCGTCGTCGCGCTCGTCGTCGCGCTCAACCTCGCCCTGCTGGGCCTGCTCGTCGTCGGCTGACCCGTCCTCACCCCGGGGTGCGCGCATCCGCCAGGCGCTGACGCAGGTGGTCCTGCTCGGCACCCGCCGGTGCCAGCGCCAGCGCCCGCTCCAGCTCGGCGGCCGCCTCCGCGGCCCGGCCCGCCCGCAGCAGCAGCTCGCCGCGGACCGCCGGCAGCCGGTGGTGGTGCGCCAGGTCCGTGTCGAGCCCGTCGAGCAGCCGCAGGCCCGCCTCCGGCCCCGTACCCTCCGCCACCGCCACCGCACGGGCCAGCCGCACCACCGGCGAGCCGGTGCGGGCCTCGAGCTCGGCGTACCGGGCGGCCACCACGTCCCAGCGGGTGTCCTGCGGGCGGGCCGCCGTGGCGTGCTCCGCGGCGGCGAGCGCCTGCAGCCGGTACTCCTCGGCGCGCCCGTCGCCCGGCGGGACGGTGCCCAGCAGGTCGACGGCCTGCGCGATCTCGTCGTGGTGCCAGCGCGTGCGGTCCTGGTCGGGCAGCAGCACGAGCGCGCCCGCCGCGTCCAGGCGCGTGTCGCGGCGCGAGTGCTGCAGCAGCATGAGCGCGAGCAGGGCGCGCAGGTCGGCGCGGCCCGGCAGCAGACGGTCCAGCTCGCGGGTCAGCCGGATGGCCTCGTCGGCCAGGTCGACGCGCAGCCCGCCGGGGGCGTCGGACGGCTGGTACCCGGCCGTGAACAGCAGGTACAGCACGGTCGTGACGGCGTCCATGCGCTCGTCGAGGCGCTCGGGCGGTGGCACGGTGAACGCGATGCCGGCGGTGGCGAGGCGCTTCTTGGCCCGGGTCAGCCGCGCCGACATCGCGGTGTGCTGCACGAGCTGCAGCCGGGCCACGTCCTGCGTGCGCAGCCCGACCACGAACCGCAGGGTCAGGGCCACCCGGTCGGCGACCGCCAGCGCCGGGTGGCAGCACGTGAGCACGAGCCGCAGCTGGTCGTCGGGCACGTGCGCCCCCGGGTCCTGCGTCTGCGCGGCCACGGCGCGCAGCTGCTCGTCGACGATGAGCAGCGGCTCCTTGCGCCGGTGGACCGCGCGCGAACGCAGGCGGTCGAGCACGCGGCGGCGTGCCGTGGTCAGCAGCCACGCCCCGGGGTTGTCCGGCACCCCGGAGCGTGGCCACGTGCGCGCGGCCGCCTCGAACGCGTCGGCCACGCCCTCCTCGGCCAGGTCGGGGCTGGCGAACTGGCCCACGAGCAGCGCGACGAGGTGCGACCAGTGCGCGCGCCACGCCGCGGCGAGCGCGGCGTCGACGTCGGCGTCCGTGCCGGCCGCGGGGGTGCTCACAGCGCCGCGACCGGTCGCACCTCGAGGGTGTACTCCGGCAGCAGCCCGAGCGCCCCGGTCACGGCGTCGAGGTCGGGCGCGTCGAGCACGTACAGCCCGCCGAGCTGCTCCGCGGTCTGCGCGAACGGCCCGTCCGTCAGCGTGACGTCGCCGCCCCGGCGGCGGAACGTCGTCGCGGCGTCGACGCCGTGCAGGACCTCGGTGGCCACGAGCTCCACGCCTGCGTCCCGCAGCCCGGCGTCGAAGGCCGCGTGCTGGGCGGTCCACCGCTCCCGCGCGGCGTCGTCGGCCTCGAGCCACACCCGCTCGTCCTGGTAGACGAGCACGACGAACCTCATGCGTACGTCTCGACGGGTCGGATCTCCACGGTGCCGGTGCCGACGACGATCCCGACCAGAGCGGTGAGCCCGGCCAGGTCCGCGGTCCGCACCGCGTAGTACCCGCCGAGCTGCTCCACGGCCTCCGCGTACGGTCCGTCGGTCACGGTGAGGTCGTCCGGGTCGTCGCCGCGCCGCACCACCCGGGCCGTGGCCGCCGGTGCGAGGGCGTCCCCGCCCACGATCTCGTGCCCACCCGCCGCGAGGGCCTGCGTGAACCGGTCGTGCTCCGCCATCGCGGCGGCCACGGTCGCCTCGTCGGCGTCCGCCCACTCCTCCTCGCGCCCCCACAGCAGCACGAGGTACGTCGTCGCGTCGCTCATCGTCGTCCCCTTCGTCGCGGCACCCACTGTGCCCGTCGTGACGGGTGACGGTCGAGAGGTCCCGTTTTCGACAGCGCGACGCGGCGGGCGTGGTGCGGTCCATCGGGCGGCGCCGCCCTATGCGTCCTCGGCACCCCTGACGGGCATCCCGGGCGTGGCGACCGCGGGGACGGGGTCGGTGGGTGCCGCGCGGTCGGGGTGCGGGGCGTCCTCCATCTCGTCGATGCGCGCGGCCGTGATCGCGGGCAGCAGCAGGAGCGTGACGACGGTGAGCGCGGCCGAGGCGACGAGCACGATGCGGATGCCCGCGAGCTCGGCGAGCGCCCCGCCGACGGCCGCGCCGATCGGGATGGTGCCCCACGCCAGCAGGCGGTAGGCGCTGTTCACCCGTCCGAGCAGCCGGTCCGGCGTCAGCCGCTGGCGCAGGGAGACGACCGTGACGTTCCACAGGGCCATGCCCAGGCCGGCGGCCAGGTAGGAGGCGCCCACGAGCACGATCTGCGACGTCACCGCGGGGACGGCGAGCATCGCTGCGCTGGCCAGCACCGACAGGGCGAGCGTCAGGGTCAGGCCGGCGCGGTCGGCGACCCGCGCGGCGACGAGCGACCCGCCGACGGCCCCGACGGCCAGGGTGGTCCCGAGCAGGCCGTACCCCGGCTCGCTGAGGCCGAGCGCGGAGCCGGGCCCGACGGCCCACAGCACGAACACCGCACCGCCGGCGGTCGAGGCGAGGTTCTGCAGCCCGGTCATGAAGGCGAGCGAGCGCAGCGCGGGGCGGTTCCACAGGAAGCGCAGGCCCTCGGCGACGTCGGCGCGCAGCGACGTGCGGGGTGCGGACGTGTCGACGGGTGTGCGGAACGTGCCGCGCACGGCGACGAGCGCGACGACGGCCAGCGCCCACGCCCCCGCCGGGACCCCGAACGCGAGCCCGACGCCCGCCGCGGCGAGGAGGCCGCCGAGCGGCGGGCCGACGAACTGGTTGGCGGTGAGCTCGGCGGCCATGAGCCGCCCGTTCGCACGGGGCAGCGCGTCCCGCCCGACGACCTGCGGCAGGATCGACTGCGCGGTCGTGTCGTAGAAGACCTCGGCCACGCCGACGACGAGCGCGGCCGCGTACAGCCACGCCATGCTCGCGTGGCCGGCCATCGCGACGCCGAGCACGACGACGAGCACGAGCGTGCGGACGGTGTTCGCCACGAGCATCGTCTGCCGCCGGTCCCACCGGTCGACCAGGGCCCCGGCGGGCAGCGCGACGAGCAGCCAGGGCAGCCCCATGGCGAGGCTGAGCCCGGCGATCTGCGCGGGGGAGTCGGTGTAGCGGAGCGCGACGAGCGGCACGGCCATCTTGAGCACGCCGTCGGCGAGGTTCGACAACGCGGAGGACGTCCAGAGCCACCAGAACGCCCCGGGTGTGCGGGGGGTGGGCATGTCACAAACCGTATCAACTCAACAGGTCGACTAAAATGACTAGCGTCCGGTCCAGGACACGAAACGGTCACGATCGTCGGCGCGGTGCGCGATGATCGACCCCGTGCCGCCCACCAGCGCAGGACTGCTCCTGCACCACCGCGGGCCCGCGCCCCGCCTGCTCCTCGCCCACACGGGTGGTCCGTTCTGGGCCCGCAAGGACGCGCGGGCGTGGTCCGTGCCCAAGGGTCTCGTCGAGCCCGGCGAGAGCCACGAGCAGACCGCCCGGCGCGAGTTCGTCGAGGAGATCGGCGTCCCCGTGCCCACGGGCCCGCTCGTCGAGCTCGGTGCGTTCCGCTACACGTCCGGCAAGACCGTCGTCGTCCTCGCGCTGGAGGTGCCGGCCGACCTCGTCGGCTCGGACGAGGACCCCGCCTGCGAGGACCTGACGCAGCGCGCTGTCAGCACCGTCGAGGTGACGTGGCCCCCGCGGTCCGGCCGCGTCGTCGTCGTCCCCGAGGTCGACCGCGCCGCCTGGTGGGGCTACGACGAGGCCCGTGAGAAGCTCGTCGCCGGCCAGGTCCCCGTCGTCGACGCCCTGGTCGCGGCGCTGGCCCGATGAGCGACGACCGGCGCTGGAACCACAACACCCACTACCACCGGCTCGTCCTCGCCGCCGTGCCCGCAGGGGCGCGGACCGCGCTCGACGTCGGCTGCGGCGAGGGCATGCTCGCCCGGCGGCTCCGGCAGGTCGTCCCGGACGTCACCGGCATCGACCTCGACGCCGCGGGCCTCGACCAGGCCCGCCGTGCCGGCGGCGGACCCGCCTACGTGCAGGGGGACGTGCTCACGCACCCGCTGCCCCTCGGCGGCTTCGACGTCGTCGCGTCGGTCGCGACCCTGCACCACCTCGACGCCCGGGAGGGCCTCGCGCGGATGGCCGCGCTGGTGGCTCCCGGTGGCCGGCTCGTCGTCGTGGGCGTCGCGCGCTCGGACTCGCCCGCCGACGTGCCGTACGAGATCGGTGCGGTCGTCGCCCATGCCGTCGCCCGGCGTGCCCGCGGCTACTGGGAGCACCCGTCGCCGACCGTGTGGCCGCCGCACGAGAGCTACGCGTCGATGCGCCGCGTCGTCGCCGAGGTGCTGCCCGGTGCCCGGTGGCGCCGGCACCTCTACTGGCGGTGGTCCCTGGTCTGGACCCGCCCGGCTGTCACCGGCGCATGAGCTGCTGCATCTCCGCCATCAGGGCGGGGTCGCGCTGCTCCGGCCAGCCGTAGCCCTCGGCGTCGTCCCACGGCACCGGCTCGCCGTCCACGTGCGCCTCCCACACGGCGTCGGGCAGCGCGCGGCGCATGTCCGTCAGGGCCTGGCACCAGTGCGCCAGCCCCAGGAACGTCGCGAACGGGTCGGCCGAGGGCAGCTGCGTCGAGCCCTGCAGCACGGGCCCGTCCTGCTGCGGGGGATCGATCTGCAGCGTCTGCGCGTCGTAGGCGAACGACGCGTTGTGCGCGGCGACGAGGCCCCGCAGCTGCGCCTCCTCGGCGGACGACAGCGCGTGGCCGCGCGAGGCGGACCAGTGCAACGAGACTCCCATGCGCCGGAGGATACGGGGCAATCCGGGCATCCCGGGTGGCGAACGTGTTGCGATCCGGCAACCACTGACGGGCGCGCACCGCACCCGTCCGGGCCTGCGACCTGCGAGGGAACACGCGTCGTGCCGACGGCGTTGGACCTTCTCCGCTCCCGCACCCCTCCCGGAGGTCCGCATGGGTGTCCCCGTCGTCGCCGTCGACCCCGCACTGCCCACGGTCCTCGCGGAACCCTCGCCCGCGGCGGCCGCCGTCGACCCCGCCGCCCCGCACGCCGACGAGCTCGACCGCCAGGTGCGGGCGCTCGTCGAGAGCGGCGTCGCCGCCACCCTCGGCTGGGACGCCGACGCGCTCGGTGCCCGGGCCGACGCGCTGCGCCAGCACCTCGACGCCCTCCCGCAGCCCGGCAGCACCGCCTGGGCGGGTGCGCCGGACGACGCGGTGCCGTTCGTCCTCGTCCTGCCCGCCCTCGACGTCAACGCCGTCGCCCCCGCGATGCGACGCGGCGGCCGGCTCGGCGTCAGCGTGGTCCCGCCCGACGAGGCCGCCGCCTACCTGCCCGCGCACGGCGTCGAGGTGCCCGCCGAGCCGTACCTGCTCGTGGGCGTCGACACCGGGTCCACGTGGTGCGGCACCGCCCCCGAGCAGGCCACGGCCGCGGTGCTCGACGCCGGCCGCACCCCGCTGACGATGCTCGAGGGCGTGCTCCTCACGGTCGTGCGCCCCGACGTGCTGCGCCCGAACCGCTGCTACTCGCTGGCGGGCTCGCGGACCGGCACGAACCAGCGCGTGCCCGCCGTGTGGATCAGCGAGCGGCGCGCCAAGCTCGGCTGGTGCTGGGACCGCAACCCGCACACCTGGCTCGGCCTGGCCTCCGCGACGACGCGCCTGAGCCCCTGACCTGGTGCGTCATGCCCGAGGCGGGCGCGGGCCCTGCGCCCACCGTCGGCCCGGGCCGCCCGCGGTCGGCCCCACGCGCCGCAGCGTGCCCGTCACCGAGACCGGACCCGTGCGCGTCGCCGCTGCGGCACGGCGCGCCGCGGAGGCCGACCGCTCCCACGCGTCCCCGTCGGTCGCGTGCACCCGGCCGCCCGACGGCGACGCCTTCCAGGCCTGGACGAGGAAGAGCTCGTCGAGCGGCTCGCCCGGCAGCGGCCCTGCGCCGTCCCACCGCAGGTTCCGTCCGCGTGCGTGGACACGCAGGCGCCACCATCCTGTGCGACCGTCGCTCAGCGCGGGCGGCTCGGCCTCACCGGCGAGCCCGGCCGGAGCGATCACGCGTGCCGGGCCGTCGGTGCCGACGTGCACCGACACGTCGACGACCGCTTCCCATCCTGGCTCGACGAGCGCCGGCGGGCCGTCGAGCTGCTGCGTCGCGACGCCGACGCCACCGGTGTGCACGCCGGTGGCGATCGTGACCGCGTAGTGCTCCGGGTCGTGGTCGTCCTCGTGCACCAGGCCTTCTGCCCCGTCCAGGTCGGCCAGGTCGCGCACCCCGTGCAGGCCGAGCCCGTGGTACCAGGCGCTCAGCCGTACGAACGCGTGCTCTGCCATCCGACCGTCCCCCGCTGTCCGTCCGTCCCGGCGACGGTACTGCCGCGGCCCGTCGGTCGGGGACTGCTCGGTGAAGAGTCACCCGACCGGCGGCGCCCGCTACTCGCCGGTGGTGCCGTCGACGGCCTCGCGCAGGAGGTCCGCGTGGCCGTTGTGGCGGGCGTACTCCTCGACGAGGTGCACGAGGATCCACCGCAGCGAGTAGTGCTCGCCGGTGCCGCGCTGCGGCCGCACCGACACCTGGCCGAGGTCGCCGCGGGTCAGCGCGTCGGCCACGACCTGCTCCGAGCGCGCCACGGACCGGGTGAACAGGTCCCGCAGCTGCTCGGGGGAGTCGTCGACCGCGCTGTGCCACTCCCAGTCCGGGTCGGCGTCCCAGTCGGCCGACGCCCACGGCTCCACCGGCGGCAGGCCCAGCAGCACCACGTGCAGCCAGTGGTGCTCCACGTACGCCAGGTGCTTGAGCAGCCCGCCGAGGGTCATCGTCGACGGCGCGAGCGCCTGGTCCAGGCCGGCGGCGTCGAGCCCGTCGGCCTTGAGCAGCAGCGTGCGGCGGTGGTAGTCGAGGAAGGTCAGGAGGGTCTGCGCCTCGGAGCCGCTCAGCGGCGGGTCGGTGCGTTCGACCGTGATCGTGCCGGGGGTGTCCATGGGGTGAGCATCCCGCGCCCGTGGCCCGACCCTCAGCACATTTCCGGCCGCAGCACCGGTGGCTCGCTCCACCGGGTCGGCCGTCAGCCGGGCAGGACGCGCCGCTGCCCGTCCGCGGGCAGGGACGCCCACCAGTGGGTGTGCCGGGCGTAGAGCGCCGGGTCGCGCGGGGCGGCCCAGGCGAGCAGGCGTGCGGCCTCCTCCGCCAGCCCGTCCCACGCGTCGTCGGGCAGGGGGTCGAGAGCGGTCGCCTCGACGCCGTCGTCGACGAGCCGCCACACCCCGGCCACGCGCCCGTCGACCAGCAGGGTCGGCAGCACGTCGCCGTTGCGCCGGGTCACGTGGGCGCGGTGCTGCGGCGGCACGACCCGGCTGCGGTCGTGGTGGGCCAGCAGCACGCTGTCCCACATGCCCAGCAGCCGTGGCGGGGCGGGCGTGCGGCCGTCGGGGCGCGGGGCGTCGGGCAGGTCGAGCAGCGGCCGGCCGTCGGGCCCGGTGACCTCGACGAGCGCGCCCGGCACCGCGTCGAGCGCGGCGCGCACGTCCCCGCGCCGCACCATCGCGGCCTGCGCGACGTCGGCCACCGTGCCGGGCCCGAACGCGGCGAACCAGCGCAGCGCGTACGCCGCGAGGGCCGGCGTGCGGTCCGGCTCGGCGTCGTCCCCGGTGGCCGCGTACGTGCGCCGGCGCGCGAACGCCCAGGTCGACCCGTCGGGCACGTGGCGCAGGCGCGCGAACCGCCGCACGGCCCACCACGCCGCCGGTGCGGCGTCGGGGCCCACACGCTCGCGCAGCCACGCGTCGATCTCGTCCTGCGTGCGCGGCACGGCCGTCAGGGCGCGCAGCCCGGCGACGACGTCGTCCGCGTCGGCCGGGGTCAGCCCGCTCACCGTGAACCGCGGGTCGTTCAGGCACGACGCCCGCAGCGTCGGCAGCACCGCGGCGTGCAGCGTCGGGTGGTCGTCGGCGTGCACCGTGTGGATGGTGATCCGCAGCAGCGTCGAGCGGACCAGGCGGGCCGCGGCGTAGGCGGCGTCGACGGCGGCGGGGTCGAACGCCGCGACCCGGTTGGCGAGCGCCACGTACGGACCCGCGGCGTCCTGCGCCTGCAGCGCCAGCACCCGGCGCACCGCGTCCTCGACCGGCACGTCCTCGCGGGCGAGGAGCATCTGGCGCGCCAGGGTCGCCCGGTTGAGGTCGTCCGCCGTGAGGGTCACGGTCCCACTCCACCGCAGGGCACCGACACCGGCGACCGCGGCGTCAGTCGTCCGACGGCGGCGGTGCGGCGTCGGTGTGCGCGACGTGCCGCAGCTGGCGCCAGATCAGGACGACGAACACCGCCGACCCGACGAACGCGAACCAGAACGGTGCCGTCACCCCGAAGGCCTGCGCGAGCGCCCCGCCGATCGCCGCGCCGACGACCAGGCCGCCGTAGACCCCGACGAGGTTCACGGAGTTGACCCGCCCCTGCAGGTGCGTCGGCACCGCCCGCTGCCGCACCGTCACCGACGTGGTGCCCCACACGAACGCGTGGGCGCCGAACACGAAGAAGATCCCCAGCGCCAGCCACGCCTGCGTCGTCAGCGCCAGCGCCAGGTGCGTGACCGTCTCGATCACCAGCCCGATCCGCAGCAGCCCCGCGAGCGAGACCCGCGCCGTCAGCCACCCGTAGGCGGCGATCCCGACGAGGCCGCCCGCGGCCTGCACGGTGGTGACCAGGCCGAACCCGACGTCGCCC
This sequence comes from Cellulomonas sp. SLBN-39, assembly GCF_006715865.1. Taxonomy (NCBI): domain Bacteria; kingdom Bacillati; phylum Actinomycetota; class Actinomycetes; order Micrococcales; family Cellulomonadaceae; genus Cellulomonas; species Cellulomonas sp. SLBN-39. Next base: position 1,773,937 of record NZ_VFOA01000001.1, read on the forward strand.
AGCCCGAGCCGCTGCTGGGTGTACAGCACCAGCACCGACCACGCGGCGCCGAACGTGACGTTGAAGATGAGGATGGTCAGCACGAGCGTGCGCACGGCCGCGTGGTGCCACGTCCACCGCAGCCCCTCGGCGACGTCCGCCAGCACGTGCCGGCGCTCGCGCGGCGGCCCGTCGGGTGCGGGCAGGCGCAGCCGCGAGACCAGCACGGCGCCGGCCGCGACGAGCAGCGCGTCCGCGGCCAGCGGCAGGGCGTGCCCGGCTGCGAACAGCGCCGCGCCGAGCGGCGGGCCGGCGAGCTGGTTCAGCGTGACGAACCCGGCCTGGAGGCGGGCGTTCGCCACGGCCAGGTCGTCGCGCCGCACCAGCATCGGCGTCAGCGTGCCCGCCGCGTTGTCCGCGAACGTCTCCGCGGTGCCCAGCACGAACAGCGCGACCAGCACGAGCGCGATCGGCGCGGTGTCGACCGCCACCGCCGTCGCCAGCGCCGCCAGCACCGCGACGCGCACCACGTTGACGCCGACCACGAGCCGCCGCCGGTCGACGCGGTCGGTGACGACGCCCGCCCAGAGGCCGAACAGCAGCGGCGGCAGCCACTGCAGCAGCGCGGCCAGCGCGACGAGGAACGCGTCCTCGGTCCGCGAGGCCACCAGCAGCGGGCCGGCGGCCAGCAGCAGCCCGTCGCCGAGGTTCGTCGACCACGACGAGGCGACGAGCCACCGGAACGCCGGCCCCAGGCGCGCGGGCAGGGCGGTCTCGAGAGCACGACGGAGCACCGACGCACCCTAGGTGCAGTCCCGGCGTCCTCCCAGCCTTATTGACCTGAGGTCGTCTCATCTCCAACGGAGAGAGCGACCTCAGACCGACAAGGCCGGGCGTGTGGATCCCGTCGACAACCCCGCACGCCTCATGCCGGTGCGTCGTCGACCTCCCCCCGCAAGTCGAGCCGGCTCGTGAGCCGCCTGACCGCGGCGACCGGACGGAAGTGGTCTCATGGGCGCATGACGGACGTCGAGGTGCGGGACGTGCCTGAGCGGCACCGGTACGAGGCATGGGTCGGCGACGAGCGGGCCGGGGTGGCCGTGTACGTCGCGCGGGAGGACGGCGCCCGGGTGCTGACGCACACGGTCGTCGAGGACGCGTGGGAGGGGCGCGGCGTCGGGTCGGCGCTCGCGCGGCGGGCGTTCGACGACGCACGCTCCGGCGGCTACCGGGTCGTGCCGCAGTGCCCGTTCATGGCGGCGTGGGTCGGGTCCCACCCCGACCACGCGGACGTCGTCGCCGACGCCACGCCCTGACGCCAGGTCTCAGACGACGACCTCGCCGACCACCCGCAGGTCGATGTGCAGGCCGAGGAGCCGGCCCGTCGCGTCGTGCGTGACGACCACCGGGTAGAAGCCGTCGCCCCAGCCGGAGCGCGTCATCACGACGTTCTCCCCGGCGGGCGCCGACGGCAGCACGATGTCCGCCATGCCCGGGCGCGGCACCGCGTCCTCCATGCGGTTGAACCACGAGTCGGGGCCGGCGTGGTCCACGACCTCGTCGTACCAGGTGCGCGGGTCTGCGGGCATGCAGCGCGTGAGTGCGCCGAGGTCGACCAGCGCGACGCTGCCGGTGTCGACGCCCACGCCCCACACCTCGCCCTCGGGTGCCGGTCCCTCCGGGTGGGCGTCGGCGTACGTCACCGCGGCGGGCGTGCCGTCGGCGACGACGAGCGTCAGGTAGGCCTCGCGCAGGTGCGACCCGTCCAGCGCGGGGGAGACGTCAGCGATCGTCACGCGCACCGGGTGGTCGCCCGGCGGGACCGCGAACACCGGGCCGTCCTCGAGCGACATGAACGGGTCGCACGCGCGGACCAGGCCGGACGGCACCCGCAGCGTGCCCACGTCGTGGACCGTGAGCGTCGCGGGGCGGCCGTCGGTCTGGGTGGCGGCGCCGGTGCGCAGCGCGGAGAAGGTCGTCACGTCCATGCGCGCAGGATGGCGCACGGCTCCTGCACGGCGAGACGTCAGCCCGGCCGGCGGACGGGCGGTGCCGTGGTCCGCACCGGGCCGGCCAGCGCGAGCTCGGCGACCGGCGCCGGTCGTCCGAGCAGGAAGCCCTGGGCCAGCGGGCAGCCCAGCGACCGCAGCAGCGCCGCCTGGTCGGCGGTCTCGACGCCCTCCGCCACGGCGTCGATGCCGAGCTCCTGGCACAGACCGAGCAGGGCCCGGACCATCGCGGTGCGGCGCGGCGAGGACGTGACGTGCGTGAGGAACGAGCGGTCGAGCTTGAGGTGGTCGACCGGCAGCTCGTCGAGCCGGCTGAGCGACGACCAGCCCGTCCCGAAGTCGTCGACGGCCACGCGGATGCCGAAGCTGCGCAGCCGCGCCAGCTCGCGCAGGGCCACGAGCTGCGACGCGTCGACGACGCTCTCGGTCACCTCGAGCACCAGCTGGGTGGGGGGCCACCCCACCTCGGCGAGGGTCGCCCGCAGGCGCTGCCCGTACCCGTCCTCCACGAGCTGGCGCCCGGAGACGTTGACCGCGAGGTCCACCGGGCGTCCCCACCGGCGCTGCAGGTCGAGCGCGTCGGTGCACGCCTGGCGCAGCACGGCCTCGCCGAGCCGGCCGATCAGCCCGGACTCCTCCGCCACCGCGACGAAGTCCGTCGGGGGCACGGCGCCGTGCTCCGCGTGCTGCCAGCGGGCGAGCGCCTCCACGCCCACGACCTGGCCGGTCGCGAGCTCGACGATCGGCTGGAGCGCGACGCCGACCTCGCCGCGGTCCAGCGCGAGCAGCAGGTCGCGCGACAGCCCGTGCCGCGGGCTCGACGACAGGACGGTGCGGCCGCGGCCCGCCGCCTTGGCGGCGTAGAGGGCGGAGTCCGTGCGCCGCAGGAGCTCCGACGCGGACTCCCCGGGCACGTGCTCGGCCACGCCGCAGGACGTCGCCACCGGGGCGCCCGCGCACAGCGTCTCCGCCAGGACGCGGGCCTGCTCGCCGCGCAGCCCGGGCATGAGGACCGCGAACTCGTCGCCGCCCCGCCGGCCGAGCACGACGTCGGACGGGCCGTCGTGGACCCACGCGGCGGCGATCGCCTGCAGCAGCGCGTCGCCGGCGGCGTGCCCGCGCTCGTCGTTGACGACCTTGAAGTGGTCGACGTCGACGAGGGCCACGGACAGCGGGTCCCCGCGCCGGGTGGCGCGGTCGATCGCGTCCTCCAGCGCACCGTCCCACCCGCGCCGGTTGGCCAGGCCGGTGAGCGCGTCGACCCGTGCGCTCGACGCCTGCCGCGCCAGCACCCCGACGGCCCCGGCGATGCCGAGCCACAGCACGGCCAGCGCGGCGCACACCAGCCACGGCACGTGGTGCACGGCGACGAGCGCCACCACCTGGAGCGCGATGGCGCCCACGACGTGGCTCCACCCCTCGCGCCAGCCGAAGAACAGCATCGCGTGGACCGACACCAGCACCGTCATCGCCGCCGCGGCGACCGCGACCACCGGGTCCGGCGCGAGGAACGTGCCGGCGCCCAGGGCGAGCGCAGCCACGGCGACGACGGCGCTCAGCGTCCACCGCGGCAGCCGGGCGCCGAACCCGGCGAGCAGCGGAGCCTGGGCGATGGCGCCGAGAGCGACGACGAGCAGCAGGACGCCCCGCGGGGCACCCTGCCGGATGAGCTCGACCGACATCAGGGTCCCGCCGACGCCCCCCACGGCGTACAGGTACGCCGTGGTCCGCACCAGGACGCGGATCGTCCCGTCGCGCGCGGGTGCGGAGGTCATGCACCTCTCATCGGCACGCGGGGTCCTGGACGGAAGCCCTGCGGCGACCTCGGACGCGTGACCGCCGTCGCACCGCGCATGTGCCCGTGCGCCTCGGCGGGCGGCCGGGGAGGATCGCCCGATGACGAGGCGTGCGCTGGACGGCAGGGTCGTGGTCGTGACGGGTGCGAGCCGGCGCATCGCCATCGGTGCGGCGGTCGCCCGGCGCGTGGTCGCCGACGGCGGTGCGCTGCTGCTGCACTCGTGGGCCCCGCACGACGCGGAGCAGCCGTGGGGCGCGGACGCCGGTGGCGCCGAGGCCCTCGTCGACGAGCTGCGGGCCGCCGGCGGGCGCGTCGAGCACGTCGCGGCCGACCTGGCGGACCCGGCGGCCCCTGCCGCGCTGGTGGACGCCGCGCGTGACGCGTTCGGGCACGTCGACGCCGTCGTGGCCAACCACGCCCGCTCGAGCGCGCAGACCCTGGAGGACCTCACGGCCGCCGAGCTCGACCTGTCGTACGCCGTGAACACCCGCGCGAGCCTGCTGCTCGTGCAGGCGCTGGCGGCGCAGCACGACGACGCGCGCCCCGGCGGGCGGGCGGTGCTCTTCACGTCCGGCCAGTACCACGGCGCGATGCCGGGCGAGCTGCCGTACATCGCGTCGAAGGCGGCGCTGCACGAGGTCACCCGCAGCCTCGCGGTGCACCTCGCCCCGCGCCGCATCACCGTCAACTGCGTCAACCCCGGCCCCAACGACACGGGCTACGCCGACGACGAGGCGCGTGCCGCGATCGCCGCCCTCAACCCCGGCGGCCGCTGGAGCACCCCGGCCGACACCGCGCGCCTGGTCGGGTGGCTGCTCGGCGACGAGGCCGACTGGGTCACGGGCCAGACCATCGCCTCCGACGGCGGCTGGTCCTCCCGCTGACCTCGGCGGGCCGGGTCAGCGGGGGAGCGGGTCGAGCGCACGCCCGTGGGGGTCGGCCAGCGCGACCGGTCGACCGTCGAGCGCGACGACGAACCGGCTGTCGTCGTCGCCGGAGCCCGGCAGGTCGAGCACCCGACGGCCCTCGTTGCTGAGCCAGTGACCGGGCAGCGCCGTCACCGTGCTCGCGAACGCACGGCGGGCGCCCGGCTCGACGTAGGCGAGGACGGCGCTGTGCATCACCACGAGCGTCGCCTCGGGCGGTGCCGTCGCCGCCAGCGCCGGGAGGCCGTGGAGGAGGTCGCCCCGCACGACCGGGGGCGGGGCGAGGCGCGCGACGTCGAGTGCGGCCTCCAGGCGTACCCGCCGGTCGTCGTGCTCGGGCCAGACGAGTGTGCGCAGCCAGGCGCACGCGTCGGCGTCCGTCACGTCGACGGGTGCCAGGTCGAGGCCGGCACGCCACACGACCTGCGGCATCGCGGCCGGTGCCTCGACGCCGGGTCCCAGCGTGCACGGCAGCACGACCGGCGACGGGCCGTCGGCCGGGTCCAGGTGCGTCCCGTCGTCGTAGCGGTACGACCACCGGTCGGGCAGCAGGCACAGACCGGCCGAGGCGCCGACCTCCAGCAGCGCGAGCGGCTGCGGCAGGCCGGCGAGGACCGGCAGGAGCGTCGCGCACCGGCCCGCCTCGTTGGTCTGCGTGGTGCGGTGCAGCACCGTCGCGCGCACCCGCTCCCACTCGTCGAGGAGGGTGCGGCGGAACGCCGCGTACGGGCCGTCCGCACCGTGGAGGCGGGCCGCGGCGAGCACGAGGTTCGGCTGACGCCGTCCCGGCGGCAGGGTGGCGAGGAGGGCGAGGACGGACTCGTCGTTCGCGATCCCTGCCGCCCACTCCTCGTACGACGCGGACGAGCCGCGGGCCTCCACCTGCGCGAAGGCCGCGTAGGCCGCCGCGAGAGGGACGTGGCCCAGATGGAGGTCCGGGTCCACGGGCGTCAGCGCCCGGGCTCGTCGAGGGCGCGGCGGGTGACCATCTGCTGGCCGATGATCAGCAGCGCGAAGCCGAAGATCGCGTACCGCTGCGACGCCGCCTCGGCGCTCGCGACCATGATGTCGTGGGCTCCGGCCGACTGGGCGAAGCCCTTCTGGATCGCGTTCCAGTTGAGCGCCGCGACGAGGTTGCCGAGGCCGATCGCGGTCACGGCGCCGCCCCACGACATCCACCGCATCACCCACCGCTTCCACCAGCCGGCCCGCACCTGCTCCTGCTCCACCGTTGCTCTCCCCCCTCGCCCGTGCGTGCCGAGCACGCCTGCGCCGACCGTAGCGTCCCGGGGAGCGCCGCCGTCACGGTTCCGAGGCTCTGGGCTCCTGCGTCGCCACCAGGCGTCTGACCTGGTCAGCGCGGGGGCGTGCGCCTTCGGAGGTCAGGCGCAGCACGACGGAGCGGGGTGCGTCCTCGACCGACCTCAGCACAGCAGCCGTCTCCGCCGGCGTCATCTCCGTCGTGCTGCCGTCCAGGTCCCGTTGGTGCACGCCGACCAGGCCGTCGACGACGAGAAGCTGCAGGACGGCCCCGCACTCGTCGGGCACCCAAGGTCCGTGCTCGACGCGGGACCCGTCGACGCTGTGGGTGACGACCCTGCCCGGGACCTCAGCGACGGGCGACTCCTCCTCCGCGGCCCACAGCAGCATGGTCACCAGGTCGTCGACCTGCTCGTCCGACATGGACGCGACGGGCAGCGCGACGGAGTCGGCGGGCGGCGTCATCCGGGCAGCATGACGCAAGGTCGACCCTCAGTCGTCGTGGCAGCCGTCGGTGCAGGTGGGGGTGCTGTCGTCGACGAGCACGATCGCCGCGCTCAACCCCGGCGGCCGCTGGAGCACCCCCGCCGACACCGCGCTCCTGGTCGGGTGGCTGCTCGGCGACGAGGCCGACTGGGTCACGGGCCAGACCATCGCCTCCGACGGCGGCTGGTCCTCCCGCTGACCCGGCGCGCCGGTCGCCCGTCAGGTGCCCGGCACGTCCCGGGCGCGGCGGGTGACCATCTGCTGCCCGACGACCAGCAGCGCGAAGCCGAAGATCGCGTACCGCTGCGACGCCGCCCCCGACGCCATCGCGGTGGAGAGAGACTCTCCCGCCGCCTGGCTCTTGGCGATCGCGTTCCAGTTCAGCGCCGCGACGAGGTTGCCGAGGCCGACCGCGGTCACGGCACCGCCCCACGACAGCCACCGCCGCTGCCATCGCGCCCGCCAGCCGGCCCGCACATGGTCCTGCTCCACCGTCGCTCCCACCCCTCGTCCGTGCGTGCCGCGCACGCCTGCGCCGACCGTAGCGTCCCGCGTGACGCGGGCGTCGCCGTCGTGACGGGCGGGCGTGCCGCGTCCGTGCCCTCCAGCTCGCAGGGGGCGCTCAGTCGCCGCAGCAGCCGTCCGTGCACGCTGCGGGGGTGGCGCCCTCGACCAGCCGGCCGACGGGGGTGCAGCAGGTGTCGCCGCGCCACGCCTCGAGGCCCTCGCGCACCGCGAAGCCGGCGATGACGAGCGCGGCGACGGGGTCGGCCCACCACCAGCCGAGGGTGCTGTGGAGCGCGAGGCCGACCAGCAGCACCGCCGAGAGCCACGCGCACAGCAGCGTCTGCTTCGAGTCCGCGACGGCCGACGCCGACCCGAGCTCGCGGCCGGTGCGCCGCTCGAACCACGACAGGCCCGGCATGACCACGAGCGAGACCGCGGCGAGCACGAGGCCGACCGTCGAGATCTCGGGGCTGGACGCACCGAGCAGCGCGCGCACCGCCTCGACGGACACCAGGACGGCGAGCCCGAAGAACGACACCGCGATCAGCCGGGTCGCGGTGCGCTCGCGCCGCTCCGGGGCCGGCGCGGCGAACTGCCACGCGACCGCCGCGGCCGACAGCACCTCGACGAGCGAGTCCAGGCCGAACCCGACCAGTGCCGCGGACGAGGCCGCCGTCCCGGCGGTGAGGGCGATGACGGCCTCGACGACGTTGTAGGCGATCGTCGCCGCGACGACGAGGCGGACCCGCCGGGCGAGCACGGACCGGCGGGCGGGCGTCGGTGCGGTCGCGGCGTTCATGCGCACGTGCACGCGGGGCCGCAGCACCCGGGATCGACGGCGAGGACGAGCCGCAGCAGGTCGTCGAGCGCGGGGGCGAGGTGCGGGTCGGCGAGCCGGTACCAGGTGCGCCGCCCGTCGGGGACCGCCTCGACGAGGCCGCACCCGCGTAGGCACGCCAGGTGGTTCGACATGACCTGACGGCTGACGCCGAGCGCGTCGGCGAGGTCGGCGGGGTAGGCGGGCGCCTCGCGCAGCGCGAGCAGCACCCGGGTGCGCGTCTCGTCGGACAGCGCGTGCCCGAGCCGCGCGAGCGCCGCGGTGTGCGTCGTCGTGACGGTCTCCACCGGGCGAGAGTACAGCGAAGCGTGTACTCATGGTGGTGCGGTGCGTGGACCGCTCCCGCCCCGGGCCGACGGCGCGGTGCTCAGCGGGCCTTGCGGGTCGCGTCGATCGCGGTGAGCGCTGCGACGCCGGCGGCGTAGGCGGGCAGGTCGCGGGCGGAGAACGTGCTGCCCAGGACGTAGTGCAGCGGCGCCCAGGCGTCGACCGCCGTCGCGGGCAGGCCGGTGAGCTGGGCGAGCTCGACGACCCAGCACAGCCCGAGCGCCACGGCGCCGGCGACGAGCGGCCGGGTGCGGGGTGCGGCGAGCAGCACCAGCAGCTGCACGAGCACGGCGTACAGGGCTCCGCCGGCGAGGTCCGCGGCCAGGCCCGTGCCGCGCGAGACGAGCAGCCCCGCGACGAGGGTGCCGACGACCGCCGCGGCGAGCACGGTGCGTCGGCGCGGGGGAGCGGCCTCGGGGGCCGGGGGCGCAGGGCGGCTCACTGGGCCGGGACGCACCCGCCGTCGCCGATCATGCCCTCGCTGGCGACCTCCACCCCGGCGGCGTCGATCTGGCCGACGATGCAGACGGCGGTCTCGGTGCTGCTCACGATCACCTCGACCTGCTCGGGGGCGTCGCGGTCGCCCACGGAGACGACGCTGGCACGGTCCTCGTCGATGCCTGCAGCGGTCAGGGCGTCGGCGACGCTCGCGCCGGTCCAGGGCGTGTCGACGAGTCCCGTGAGCGCGGCCTCGACGGCGGCGCGCTCGGGCTCGGCCGCGGCGACCTGGTCGGCGCTGACGTCCATGCGCTGGCGGTAGGCGTCGTTGAGGGCCATGTTCGCCTCGACGTCGACGGGGATGCACTCCGGCGGGAGCTCGACGCCCTCGACCATGGCGCAGGCGATCGTGCCCGTCGGCGGTGCGGCCGGGTCGGTGACCGCGCTGACCGGCCCGCCGGGCGCGCGTCCGGCGCACGACGCGAGCGTCGCCGTGACGGCGAGCGTGACCAGGACGTGCGTGACCGTGCGCGGTGCCCCCATGCCGGCGACCCTGCCACGGCCGGTCCGTACGCGGGGGCGTGTTCACAGGATCCACCACCCGATCGTGTGGAATGCGCTCTCCGAAACGATTCACGGGGCTCTCGCGACGGTCGCGCCGCCCTAGCCTGCGAGCGGCTGCCCGCCCCGGGCGTCCAACGGGGGGCGTACCCGCGTCGGGCCGGCGGCCCCGTCGAAAGGTGGTCCCTCATGGCACCCGCCCTGCGTACGACGCCGTCGCCCGCGACGTCCCTGCCCGCCCGGCGCCGACCGCGGGCGGCGCTGCTCGCGGCCCTCGCGTCCGTGGCGCTGGCCGCGACGTCGCTCGTCGCGACCGCGGCCCCCAGCCAGGCCGCGGGCACGTCGTGCACCGGCTCGACCGTGCACGGCGCCGCCGTCCAGGACGGCAGCACGTGGCGCGCGTACCGCGGCTCCACGCAGCTGTACGCCGGCGGCGACATGCTCACGGCCATCAACACCGCCATCGGCGGGCTCGACGCGGGGCGCACCAGCAAGCAGCGCGTCGTCGTCAACGGCTCGGGCACCATGAGCGCCAACGCGCGCATCACGCTGCCGAGCTACACCACGCTCGAGTCCTGCGGCACGATCCACGTCACGGGCACCGGCTCCGGCAACGTCGCCGGCGTCTACATGCGGGGCGCCACCGACATCGAGGTCGCCCGGCTGCACCTGACCGGCACCCCGGTGTACGGGATCTTCGCGCGCAACGTCGACAACCTGCGCCTGCGCGAGATCGACATGCGGCTGTCCGGCGGCGGCATCGGCGTGCGGATCGACAACCTCGGCGACACCAGCAGGTACGCGCGCAACATCACGATCGACTCCGCGTACGTCTCGGGCGCCGGCTCGCACGCGGTCGAGACGTACGGGGTCGACGGGCTGACCGTCGGCACGGTGACCGCCCGCAGCGTCGGGAGTCGGGGCTGCTGCTGAACGCCACCATCAACGCGCGGATCAGCGTGGTGGACGCGCAGAACGCGGGCACGGGCACCGGCTACGCGGCGTTCCGGATCGCGAACCGTGCCGGGCGGGTCGGGTCGTCGTACCCGACGAACATCGAGGTCGGCACCGTCCGGGCGTCCGGCGGCGGGCGCGGGATCTTCTGCGTGTCCGAGAGCGGCGGCCTGCGCGTCAACAAGGTCGAGCTGACGAGCACCGGCAACAACCCGGTGCTCATCGAGAACTGCTACAACGTCAGCCTCGCCACCACCAGCGGCACCATCGCCGGAGCCGGTGACGTCCGCCTGTCCGAGCGCGCCGAGTTCGCCGGCAACCGCGACATCACGCTGCGCAACCTCAAGCTCTCCGGCGGCGCCCGCGTCGTCGAGAAGCCCTGCGCGGACAACCTCGTGATCAGCAACGTCACGGGCGGCACGATCACCCGCTGCTGACCGGCGCCGAGGCCGTCGCGACCGCTCACGCCGGCCGGTCGCGGCGGCCTCGTCGTCCCCTTCCCGCGCAGGTCCGGACGCTGACGCACCGACCTGGACGCTCGGCCCAGACGCCGACGGCAGGTAGCCTCCCCCGCACGGTCGACGACGCCCGGTCGTCGGAGGGGGCTGACGCATGGCAGACGCAGGCGTACGCGCGGTGCAGGAGTGGTTCAACGCCACGTACGCCGACGTGCCCGGGATCGCCCGGCTCGCCGTCGACGGCGTCGCCGGGGCCGCCACCGTCCGCGCCCTGACCCGCGCGCTGCAGCACGAGCTCGGCATCACCGCCCTCTCGGACGCCTTCGGGCCCGCCACCGCCACCCGCCTGGCCGCCCACGGCGACGTCGGCCCCGCGTCCGACGCCCGCATGGTCGCGCTCGTCCAGGCGGCCCTGACGTGCAAGGGCTACGGCGCGGGCGCCCTCGACGGCACCTGGTCGGCCGCCACCGCGCAGGCCGCCCGCCAGAGCACCACCGACCTCGGGCTCGACCGCGCACCCGATGCCGGCGTCGCCCCCAAGGTCGTGAAGTCCCTGCTGACGCTCGACCGGTACCTGCTGCGGCCCGGCGGGCGCACCGCCGTACGCGTCGTGCAGCAGTGGGTCAACCGCACCTGGTTCACCCGGTCCCTCGACCTGCTGCCCTGCGACGGGATCGCGTCCCGTGCCCTGCAGCGCGCAGTCCTCGTGGCCGCCCAGTACGAGTTCGGGCTCTCCGACGCCGACGCCACCGGCACCTTCGGCCCGACGACCCGGCAGCGGCTCGCCGGGCAGGCGCCCGTGCGCGAGGGCTCGACCGACACCGGCGCGCGCTGGGTGCAGCTGTTCACCGCCGCGATGGTGCTGAACGGCCGACCCGTCACCCTCGGCGCCACGTTCACCGCCGCGCTCACCGAGCAGGTGCGCCGGTTCCAGGAGTTCAGCGCGCTGCCCGTCACCGGTGAGGGCGACTACCCGACGTGGGCCGAGCTGCTCGTCAGCACCGGCGACGTGACCCGGACGGTCACGGCCGCGGACTGCATCACCGAGATCACCCCCGCCCGCGCCGCCACCCTGCGGGCCGCCGGCTACCGCACCGTCGGGCGGTACCTGACCAACGCCCCCGTGCCCGGCGCCATCGACAAGCGCCTGCGCACCGGCGAGCCAGCCGTCATCCTCGACGCCGGGCTCACGCTCTTCCCGATCTACCAGGAGGACGCCGCCGGCCTGGGCAGCTTCACCGAGGCCGCCGGCCGCGCCCAGGGCGGACGCGCCCACGACGCCGCCTGGGGGCACCGGCTGCCGCCCGGCACGACCCTCTACTTCGCCGTCGACTACGACGCCGTGCCCGCCGACGTCGAGTCCGCGGTCGTGCCGTACTTCCGCGGCGTCGCCGCCGCGCTGCGCGAGCGCGGACGCGTCTACGCCCCCGGCGTCTACGGGTCGCGCGCCGTGTGCACCGGCGTCAGCCGCGCCGTCCTCGTGCCCCACGTGTTCGTCGCGGGGATGTCCACCGGCTACACCGGCAACGCCGGCCACCCCCTGCCCGGCAACTGGGCGTTCAACCAGGTGCAGACCGTCACGCTCGGCGCGGACGGACCCGCGGACGCGGCTGTCGAGATCGACCGCAACGCCGCCTCCGGGCGCGACCCGGGCGTCACGCGGCTGTCGACCGACGGCACCGTCGTCGACCCCCTCCTCGCGGTCCTCGACGTGCTCCAGACCGTCGCGGCGGCCCGCCTGCGCGGCGCACGCGACCGCGGCCCCGTCGCGGCCGCCCGCCTCGCCCTGCGCTGGTTGCGGGCCGACCAGGGCACGCCGTTCTGGTCCACGCCCCTCGACGACGGCGACACCCGGTTCGGCACCGACGCCGACGCCGGACTCGCCGCCGCGGGCCTGACCCGCCCGGCCACGTTCGTCGACCCGATGACGTTCGACACCCTCCCGGTAGCCCGCTGGGCCGCCGCCACGGAGGCCGCCCTGCTCCTGCCCGCCCGTTGGCGCAGCCCTGCCGTCCAGGCCGGCGACCTCGGCGGCTGGGCCGGGGACCTCGTCGCGCTCGCGGGCGCCTGGTGGGCGGAGCGGGCGGACGCGCCGGACCCCGCCCCGTGGGTGGTCGAGCACCTCGGCCGCACGGACCTGGTGACCGCGCTCGACCACCGCACGCTCGTCGCCGACCTCGACGGCCTGCTGCTGGCCACGCGCGTCCGCGCCGGTGCGGACCTGCCCGCCGCGGTCCGCCTGCTGGCGCTGCCCGCCCGCCAGGGCCAGACCCCCGTCGCAGCCCGCCGCTACAGCACCGTGCTGTCCGAGCGGTTCCGGTCCCGGCGGCAGACCGTCGCCGACGCCGCGCTCGCCGCGCTCACCGACCCGTCGTGGAAGGCTGCGCGCGCCGCGCTCAGCCCGGCCACGGACTGGCCCACGGCCCTGCAGGACCGGCACCGCCCCGCCCTGCGGACGTTCTGCGGCGCGTTCGCCGACGTCCTCGTCGCCCGCGCGCAGGAGGAGTCATGACCCCCGCCCCGCACCGCCGCACCGTCCCGGCCGGACCCGTCGTGGCCCGGCGCACCGTCCTGCAGGTCGGACTCGGGCTGGGCGTCGCCGCCGCCCTGCCCCTCGACGCCCGGCCCGCGGCCGCCGCGCCCGTGCGACGCGCGGCCCCGGCCGTCGCCGTGGCCACCGTCGCCGTCGAGGGCAGCGGCGCCCGCACCACCCTCCAGACGGGCGCCGCGACGACCGTGCTCCTGCACGTCGCCCGCCGCTTCCACTACGAGGTGCGGCCCGTCGACCACGCCGTCACCGGCTACGCCGACATCGCCCCGGACGCCCCCGCGCACGAGGCGCACCACCTCACCGGCACCGCCATCGACATCGACCCCGGGGCCTTCCCGCCCGGCGCCCGCGACGGCCTGTACCCGCACGAGCTCACCGTCGTCCGCGACGTCCTCGCCGACTGCGAGGGCCTGGTCTGGTGGGGCGGCGACGCCACCGACGTACCCTGCGAGGGGCACTTCCACCTCGTCGCCGCCCCCGACGACCCCGCCGTCGCCCGGCTCGCGCAGCGCCTCGTGCGCTCGCACGGCCGGCCCGGCGGCGCGGGCACCGGCGAGGACCTCGTCTTCACGCCCGACCGCCTCGCGCACGCCCGCGCGGTCAGCCTGGACCTGTCCGCCCGCACCTTCTGACCGCCTCTCGCGGGACCGAGGGTGCACCGTCGGGCGGTGCAGCGGCCGGACGTCCGGCGGGCGCCGGGTGCGCCGCGCGGCGGAGCCCGTCCCCTCCTCACGTCGGTGGCCCCCGTGGTGCTCGCCCGGGGACGATCGGAGCGTGACGACGACGCAGGCACCGCAGGTGCGCATGCAGGACCGGCCCGACCTCGGGGCGTGGTGGCGCCGGTGGGGCGGCACGGTCGTCGCCGCGGCGGTGGTCGCGGCGTTCCTGCTCGTGACGCGGGCCCAGGGGTACTCCCAGGGGAATCCCGACGGGTCGTACACGACGGTCGGCATCGTCGCGCTGCTGCCAGGTGTCCGCCTGCTGCTGGTGGTCGCCGGGACGGTCTCTGTCCTCAGCGTGCTGCTGTCGCGGGTCTGGCCGCTGCGCGCCACGGCGCTCGCACTCGCACCGTTCGGGGTCGTCCCCTGGACGCAGTGGTTCGTGTGGGGCTGGCTGCTCGCCCTGCTGGCGATCATGGTGCTGGTCGCGGCCCGTCGCCCCGTCCAGGCGCTCGCCCCCTACGCAGCCGCCCTCGGCGTCGCCGGGTGGTTCTGCGGCTCGTCGGCCGCGGCGCAGACACCGATCGGCGCCGTCACGGCCGGCGGGTCCGGCGCGGAGTACGAGGTGCTCACCCTCGTCCTGTACGCCTTCTGGTTCACCGCGACGCTCGCAGTCGCGATCGCCGTCGGGGCCGCCGGCCGGAGCCGGCAGCAGCAGCGGGCCGCGGTGGTGCAGGAGCGGCGGGCGCGGGACGTCGAGCAGCTCGTGCAGGAGCGGGCGCGGATGGCGCGCGACCTGCACGACGTCGTGGCCCACCACGTCTCGCTCATCGCCGTGCGGGCCGAGTCCGCGCCCTACCAGCACCCCGACCTCGACCCCGCGGCCCGGCAGGTGCTCGTCGAGATCGCCGACGACGCCCGCGCCGCGCTCGGCGAGCTCCGCCAGGCCCTGAGCGTCCTGCGCCGCACCGACGCCGACCCCGGCGAGCTCGCGCCGCAGCCCGACGCGTCCGCCGTCGACGGCCTCCTCGCCACGGCCGTGAGCGCGGGGCAGCGCGTCGACGTCGTCGGCTCGTGGCAGGGTGTGCCCGCCGGCCCCGGCTACGTGCTGTACCGGGCTGTGCAGGAAGGGCTGACCAACGCGCGCCGGCACGCACCGGCCGCCACGGTCCGGGTCGAGCGCACGCAGGACGACGGCAGGGTGGGGTTCACGATGACGAACGACGCACCGGGTGCCACCGCGGTGGTGGTGGGGCGGGGGCTGCTGGGCATGCGCGAGCGCGTCGAGGCGCTGGGCGGCCGCGTCGAGGCCACGGCGACCGGGGAGCGGTTCGTGCTCACGGTCGACCTGCCCGAGCAGGCGGCCCCGTGACGCGGGTGGTCGTCGCCGACGACCAGGCGGTCGTCCGGGCCAGGTTCGCGGCCATCCTCGACTCGGCACCCGACCTCACCGTGGTGGGCGAGGCGGCCGACGGCGTCGAGCTCGTCGACCTCGTCGCGCGGCACGGGCCGGACGTCGCCGTGGTCGACGTGCGCATGCCGCGCCTCGACGGCATCGCCGCGACCCGCGCGGTCGTCGCCGAGCACCCCGGCACCCGCGTGCTCGTGCTCACCACGTTCGACCTCGACGAGTACGTGTACGACGCGCTGCGCGCCGGGGCGTCCGGGTTCCTGCTCAAGGACGTCACCGCGCCGCGGCTGGTCGAGGCCGTGCGGCTCGTCGCCGACGGCTCCATGCTGCTGGGCCCGTCGGTCACCCGCCGGCTCGTCGAGGACTTCTCCCGCCGCACGGCGGCGCCCGCCGAGGACGTGCCGCTGCACCTGCTCACGCCCCGCGAGCGCGAGGTCCTCGTCGCCGTCGCCCGCGGCCTGTCGAACGCGGAGATCGCCGCCGAGCTGTTCGTCTCCGAGCCGACCGTGAAGTCCCACGTCTCGGAGGTGCTGCGCAAGCTGCGCCGCCGCGACCGCGTCCAGCTCGTCGTCACGGCCTACGAGACGGGCCTCGTCGGTCCGGGAACCGCCGCCGCGCGGGCGGGGTGACCTCACAGGTCCCGGACGTGGACCAGGGCGCGCAGGTCGACGGCCCGGCGCACCTGCGGACGCTCGCACCCGTCGACGACGACGGCCGCACCGACCCACTGCGCCCCGCTGCGTCCCACCAGTGCGCGGCACGCCTCGACCTGGGCGCCGGTCGCGACCCAGTCGTCGACGAAGAGGACCCGGTCGCCCGCCTGCAGCAGCGTCTTGCGCATCCCGAGGCGCAGCTGACGGTCGCGGTAGTCGGGCGGGGTCATGACCTCGAGCCAGGCGTCGGAGTCGGCACTCCTGCCGGGATCCTTCTCGATGGCGACGAACCCCGTCCCGACGTGCGAGGCGACGAGCGGGCCGAGGAGCGACCCGTGCGACTCCGGCCCCACGACGACGGTCGGCGACGCCTCGGGGAACAGCGCCGCCAAGGCCGGGCCCAGGAGCGCGAGCGTCTCGGCGTCACGCCACCAGCCCGTGGTGTCGGCCCGGAGGTCGGGGTCGGTCCGGTCACCGAGCCAGCGGATCGACCTCTTCAGGCGCGCATCGAGCACCGCCTGAGCCTAGATCCCCGCGGAGCCTGAGTGGGCGACGTCCACACGGCTGGCGTCGAGGCCGGCGGGCCGCGTACGACGCCGCAGCAGCACGAGGCCGGCGTGCAGGGCGACCGCGGCCCAGACGAGGTTCGTCACCACCGACGGCCAGACGCCGCTGCTCGCCGCGACCGTGCCGAGCATGAGCCCGCTGAGCACGTTGGCCAGCTGGTAGCGGCCCGACGTGGGCGACCAGCGGCCCTGCGTGACCAGGACGTACGCGGTCAGGCAGGTGACCGCGCCGATCCATCCGAGCGCGGTGACGACGACGGGCACGAGCGGGCTCCTTCGGGCGTGACGAGAGCGCGTCCGTGGGCGCACGGACGCGGGGGGACGAGCGGTGGGGGTGCCGCCTCCGACGTCGACGGCGGGCTGCGGCACGCCCAGTGTGGGCCCCGCAGGAGTTCAGCACAATCGAACAAACCTGCACCAGGGGTTCAGCAGAACTGAACTAGTCTGACCGGGTGACCACCGATCCGCGGCGCCTCGCCGTGCTGCTCGCCGTCCACCGCGCCGGCGGCGTCCTCGCCGCCGCCGACCTGCTGCGGGTCACCCCGTCCGCCGTCTCCCAGCAGATCGCCCGGCTCGAGGCCGAGGAGGGCGTGCCCGTCCTCGACCGCGGCCCCCGTGGCGCCACCCTGACCCCCGCCGGCCGCATCCTCGCCGACGCCGCCGAGCGCATCGAGGCCGAGCTCGTCGAGGCCCGCAAGCAGCTCGCGACCCTCGGCGGCGAGCTCAGCGGGCGCGTCACCGTCGCCGGCTTCCAGACCGCCATCCGCGCCGTCGTCACGCCCGCGCTCGCGGACCTCGCCGAGCACCACCCGGGGGTCGAGCTCGTCGTCGAGGAGCGCGAGCCCGCCGACGCGCTGCGCCGCCTGCGCGAGGGCGACGCCGACGTCGTGCTCATCGAGCGCGACGAGGACGCCGACGGCCACACCCCCCGCGGCCAGCGCGACGTGGTGCTGCTGGAGGAGCCCTGGCGGGTCGTCCTGCCGCCTGCGGTGGCCGTCCCCGCGCAGCTGTCGGACCTGGCCGGTGCGACCTGGGTGGCGGCCGAGCCGGGCACCGCGGCGGCGCGGGCGCTGGCGCGTGTCGCGTCGATGGTCGGGCCGCTGACCACGCGGCACGTCTACTACGACTTCGACGTCGCGCTGGCGCTGGTCGCGGCGGGTCAGGGCGTCGGGATGCTCCCGGCGCTCGCGTTGCAGGGCGAGCTGCCCGACGGCGTCACCGTCGCGACCGTGCCGGGCCTCGGCTCGCGACGCCTGGTCGCCCGGCACCGTGCGACCCGGCACGAGCCCCGCCCCACCGTCACGGCGGTGCTGGACGAGCTGATGGCGGTCGCCGCGGGCCTCGACCTCGTCTGACCGCGACCGTGCCAGACTGCCGCGCATGAGCGCTGCCGCGGACCGGTACGACGACGCCTTCCTCACGGCCGCGCAGGTCACGCGCGACCTGCTCCGCCTCCCGCAGCTCGCGCCGGCGTGGGGTGAGCCCAGCGCGCTGCCCGGGCTGAGCGTCGGGGCGCTCGCGTGCCACCTGGGCAACCAGGTGGTCCGTGCCGCGCAGCTGCTCCCGCAGCAGGACGATCTGCCCGTGCTCGGCTCGGTCGACGAGCACTACCGCCGGGCGGCGTGGGTCACGGCACCGCCGGACGACGCGGTCAACGACCGCAGCCGCGACGAGGACGAGGCCCGCACGGGGCACGCCGCCCTCCTCGACCGGGTCGACGGCGCGGACCGCACCGTGCGGGCGCTGCTCGCCGACGGGTCCGCGCGCGACGTCGTCCCCGTGCCGTGGCAGGGCTGGTCGCTGCGCCGCGACGACTTCCTGCTCACGCGGATGCTCGAGATGGTCGTGCACTCCGACGACCTCGTCGCCAGCCTCGACGTGCCGGCGCCGCCCCTGCCCGACGCGGTGCTCGACCCGGTCGTGGCCCTGCTCGTCCGGCTGTCCGTCGCCCGCCACGGCCAGTCCGCCCTGGTCGCGACCCTGACCCGCCGCGAGCGCGCGCGCGAGATCTACGCCTTCTGACCGGCGCCGGACAGCCGGAGGAGTGCCCGGGGCGGGCCGGGCTACCGCTCGGTGGGTCCCCAGAGGGCCTGCCTGGCCATCGTCGTGCCGATGACGACGAGGAGCGCCGCGAACAGCCGGTCGCGGCGGGGTGATCAGGCGGCGGCGGAAGGTGGTGGCACGAGGGGGCGGACCATGATCAGGCAGGGTGAGTCCTCGCCCCAGAGGTCCGTGACCTCGAGGGGCAGGAAGCCGACGGCCTCGTAGAAGAGGCGCGTCTGCGCGTAGCCGACGTCGGGGTGCGACGCCGCGAGGGTCTTCACCTCCAGCAGCAGGACGCCGCGTCCGCGTGAGTCCTCGACGAGCGCGTCCACCAGTGCCCGACCGATGCCTCGCCCGCGCAGCGCACGGTCGACGGCCATGAGGTGGATCTCGGCGACGTGCGGGAAGTGCCGGGCGACGAGCGCGACGCCGACGACCCGGCTGTCGTGGTTCCGGACCGTCCAGGTCTCGAGCCGGGTGGCGTCGTCGACGTACTCCGCCGTGGCGGCGGGGATCCCGAACCACTCGGGCAGCCCGGCGAGCAGTCGCGCGACGTCCTGCGGCACGCACAGGTCGGCGGCGGCGCTCCAGGTTCCTGTCACACGCCGACCCTGCCCGACGCGACCACGTCGTCCCACTTCATTTCGAGCCCGCCGACCCCGTCATCCGTGCCACGCCCCACAGGTCCGGCGTCACCGATGACGGTCTCGGCGGGGGGGGGGGGGGGGGGGGGGGGGGGGGGGCTCACGGTCGGACAGGCTGATCCGTCTCGACGAACCCGTCGTCGATGGCGCTTCCTGTCCGGATCGGGTCAGGGATGACGGGGTCGGCGGGCGGGGCGGGTCGTGTCAGCGGGTGCTGGCGGGGGCGGAGCCGGGCGTCGTGGGGGTGCGGCGGAGGGCCTGCCTGGCCATCGTCGTGCCGATGACGGCGAGGAACGCGGCGAACAGAACAGCGGCGGCGCGCGGCGGGATCGCGTGGGCCGTCCACGCGCCCAGCGGGCTGGTGAGCAGCGACGCCGCACCGACGACCGCCCCGGCGCGCACGTCGACGTTGCGCCGCCGGAGGTTGGCCGTGAGCCCGGACAGCACGCCGGGCACCATCATGACCAGTGACGCACCCTTGGCGACCAGGTCGCCGACGCCGAACACGAGCATGAGCGCGGGCACGACGACGCCCCCGCCGCCGATGCCCAGCAACGACGAGAGGACCCCCGCGAACAGCCCCAGCGCGACGAGCCCGGCGATGCGGACGGGGTCGAGCACGAGGTCCTGGCCGCGGTCGGGCACGGTGAGCACGAGCTGCACGACCATCACGACGGTCAGCGCGACGAATCCCCACTGCACGGCCCGGCGCGGCACCGTGAGCAGGACCCGCACGCCGATCTGCGCACCCGTCACGGCGCCCACGGCGAGCAGCAGCCCGGCCCGCCAGTCGACACCGCCGCCCACCGCGTAGGAGCCGACGCTGACGAGGATCGCCGGCAGGATCGCGACCAGCGACGTCCCCACGGCCCGGCGCTGGTCCATCGCCAGCAGCACGACCAGGGCGGGGACGATGATCAGCCCGCCGCCGATCCCGAACAGCCCGGCGAAGAACCCGGACGCCAGCCCGACCCCGAGCAGCGCCACCACGGACCTCCCGCCCGTCAGCGCGGTGCCTCCGGCGGGCTCCGTCACCTGCACGCTCGTCGCCCGCTCGTCCACCCGCCGAGGCTACGCCCCGGCCTCCGGCTCCCCGTGGTCCGCTGGTCCCGGTCGCGCCCCGGCCGGCTGCCGACCCCGTCATCCGTGTCGCACCCGGCCGGCGACGCGTCGTCGATGACGGGGTCGGTGAGCGGGTGGGGTCGGGAGGGGGTCAGGGGGGTGGGGGTGCGGGGGTGTCGGGGACGTGGCGCAGGAGGTCGCCGGGCTGGCAGTCGAGGACCTCGCAGAGGGCGTCGAGGGTGGTGAAGCGGACCGCGCGCGCCCGGCCGTTCTTGAGCACGGCGAGGTTCGCGGGGGTGATGCCGACGCCGTCGGCGAGCTCGCCGACGGTCATCTTGCGGCGCGCGAGCATGACGTCGACGTCGACGACGATGGGCATCAGATGACCTCGTCGAGCTCGGCGCGCAGCGTCGTCGCCTTGGTGTCGAGGGCCACGGCCTGCGTGAGCAGGAGGCGCAGCACGAGCACGAGCAGGGCGATCCCCGCGCAGCCCATGGCGCCGACGCCCACGAGCAGCACGACGCCGGGGGCGACCGCCTCGCCCGGCGCCAGGACGAGCCCGAGCGCCACGGCCAGCACGGCGCCGGCGACGGCGCAGCCGATGACGACGTCGACCCAGCGGAACGCGGCAGGCGAGAACACGGTGTCGCGGCGCACCATCGTCAGCAGCCGCCACACGCACACCAGCGCGACCTCGACGGCCAGGATCCCCAGGATCCCGATGACCGCGACCACCCACCCGGTGGTCGCGAGGTCGGGCGACTCCTCGCGCGCGTCGGCCGCGAGCAGCGGCATCATCACGGCCTGGACGAACAGCATCCCGGCGACCATCAGCACGATCACGACGCGCAGCGCCAGCACGGCCCACCGCCCCACGGCGACCTCCTCTGTCGAAGAACGACAAGAACCTACCGACTATCGATAGATGACGCCATCTCCCCCACCCCCAAGACGCCGCCGAGCCCGTCATCCGTGACGTCCCCCCACGCGGCGGGACGACGGATGACGGGCTCGGCGGTGGGCCGGGGGAGGGTCAGGGGGTGCCCGTGACCTCCGTGCCCGTGCGGGTGACCTCGTACGTCACCGTGCGGCCCGACCAGAAGTGGAACGTCAGCGTCACCGGGGCGCCGTCCGTCACCTCCGCGAAGAACGCCGGGCGCAGCACGATCCGCCCCGCGTCCTCGTCCGGCGCGAACGTCACGTCGTACTCCTTGTACGACGTCCACCCGTGCGGACCGGCGTTCGTCCCGTCCGCGTACCGCGCCTCCATCGTCGCCAGCCGGTCGCCGTGGAACGCCGTCGGCACCGCGAAGTCCGCGGTCGTCCCCGTCGCCGCCTGCAGCACCGGCGCCGTCGCCGCGACCACCTCGACCCGCCACGGCAGCCCGCCGCCGTACCGCACGAACAGCTCCGCGCGCGTGCCCGTCGGGCCGTCCCCGACCAGCCGGTCCAGCAGGGACGCGTGCAGCGTCAGCGCGGTCCCGCTGATCGCGTAGTCCCGCCCCTTCTTCAGCTGACGGCCGTCCAGGCGCAGGTCACGGAACTTGCGGCCGTTCGGCTGCAGCGTGATCGTCTGGTCCGTCGCCGCCCCCGGCTCGACGAACACCTGGTCCGTCGACGCCACGCCCGAGCGCCCCGACCAGCTCGAGCTGATCTGCGCGAACAGCGCCGGGTCGCTCCACGCGAACGACGTGCGGCCCAGGTGCTGCCCGTTGTCCCACAGCATCGTCGTCACGCCCGCGGCGCGCGCCTGGTGCCCGAGCTCCTCGAAGAACTTCAGCTTCTCGCCCTGCTCGATCGTGCCCGTGTGCCGGTCGAAGCCCAGCAGCCCGTACTCGCCCAGGACCACCGGCACGCCCTGGTCGACGAACGTCTCGCGCACCCGGTCGAAGGTGCCCGTCATGTCCGCCAGCGCCGTCGCGTCGAAGCGGGTCCCGCCCGCGACGTTCACGCTGAACGGCCAGTAGCCGTAGTAGTGCACCGTCGCCGCGAGGTTCGCGTCGTCGAGCGCGTCGATCGTGCCCGCGAGCGCGTCCAGGCGCTCCTGACCGGCGTTGGTGTGCAGCGTCGGCAGCACCAGCACCCGGTCCGCGTTGCCGCCGCCGGACCCGCGCACCACCTCGTGGAACACCCGGTTGAGCTCGTCGAGCAGCACGTCGCCCGCCGCGTCGTCGACGCCCGCGAACTGCGGCTCGTTCAGGCTCTCCAGCAGCAGCGTGCGCGGGTGGTCGCGGAACCGCTCCGCGATCTGCTCCCACGTCGCGCGGAACTGCGCGACCACCTCGTCGTGGCGGGTGGGCATCTGGTGCGCCCACATCCACGAGTCGTGGTGCACGTCGAGCAGCACCACCAGGTCCTCGTCCAGGGCGAGGTCGACGACCTCCTCCACGCGGTCCATCAGCGCGGGGTCGACCGTGTAGTCCGGCGCCGGGCCCGTGCGCTGGCCGAACGTCACCGGGACCCGCACGCTGCGGAAGCCCGCGTCCTCGACGGCGTCGAACAGCTCGCGCGTCGCGCGCGGGTTGCCCCACGCCGTCTCGTCCGCGCCCACCGCGTCGAGGGTGTTGCCGAGGTTCCAGCCCGGCTGCATGCCGGCCACGACCTGCGCGGCCGACGGGGTGCGGACGGGTCGGTCGCGGCCGGGGCCGGCGCTCGCGGGTGCGGCGGCCGTGACGGCGAGGGCCGTGGCGGTCACCAGGGCGGCGAGCCCGGTGGCGAGGGTGCGTCTCATGCGGGGGTGCCCTTCGTCGGCGGGAGCGCCCGGGCGTGCGTCGGCTCGCCGTCGAGCGCCGCGCCCCGACGGCGTCGTCGAAGCGCTTCGCCACGGTAGCCGTCGACGTGCCGGGCGGCACCGGACGGAAACGTTTAGGTGCGCCGCACGGGGTCGGTCAGGCGGTGGGGGACTCCACCGCGCCGTGCGTCGCCGCGGCACCGAGCCGGTCCGCCACCTGGGCGAGCGTCGCGCGCAGCTCCGGCGGTGCGACGACCGTGAACGGCTCGCCCACCAGCGCGAGCGCGGCCGCCGCCCACCGCAGGTCGTCGACCTCGAGGCGGACGCGGCAGCGGCCCGGCCCGTCGTCCTCGGCGGCCAGCCACGACACGCGCTGCCGCACCGTGGCGGCCGTCGCCTCCACCAGGGCCTCCACGCGGTGCCGCTCGGGACCGCCGCTCAGGCGGTCCCGCACGAACGTCGCGACGTCCTCCGCCGGCAGGGCCCGGGGCGCGAACCGGGCACCCGTGCCGCGCGGGTCGCGCACCCGGTCCAGGCGGAACACCCGCCAGTCCACGCGGTCGAGGTCCCACGCGACGAGGTACCAGCGGGAGCCGAGGGGCACCACGCGCACCGGCTCGACCTGGCGGGACGTGGTCGGGCCCTCCGCGCCGGCGTACGTGAACGCGAGCCGCTCCTCGTCGCGGCACGCCAGCGCGACGACGGTCAGGACGCCGGGCTCCACGACCTCGTCGACGCCCGCTCCGCCCCACGTCGCCGGGACCGTCATGGCCCGCAGGGCGTCGACGCGCCGCCGCAGCCGCGCCGGCATCACCGCGACGACCTTCGCCAGGGCCTGCACCGACGCCTCCGTCAGCCCGGCCACGCCCGTCGCCGCCGCCGAGAGACCCACAGCGAGCGCGACGGCCTCGTCGTCGTCGAGGACCAGCGGCGGGAGCGCCGCCCCGGGCGCGAGGGCGTACCCGCCGTCGATGCCGCGGCGGGCGGCCACGGGGTAGCCCAGCTCGCGCAGCCGGTCGACGTCCCGGCGCAGGGTCCGCAGCGAGACGCCCAGCCGTCCCGCGAGCTCGGCCCCGCCCCAGTGCCGCCGCTGCTGCAGGAGCGACAGCAGACGGAGCGTGCGCGTGCTCGTGACGGCCATGCCCCAGTCTCCCGCGCATTGCGGCCGAGAAGTGGCACCTAGGTCTCCTAGCGTCGTGAGGACCGGGCAGCGCGCCGCGCCGCCCCCGGCACCAGGAGTCCTCATGAGCATCAGCACCGTCACCCACCTGAACTTCCGTGGTCACGCCCGTGCCGCCCTGGAGCACTACCGGTCCGTGTTCGGCGGCGAGCTCGTCGCGATCACCTACGCCGACGCGGGTGCGGTGCAGGACCCGGCCGAGGCCGACCAGGTGATGTGGGGGCAGGTCGTCTCGGACGCCGGCTTCCGCGTCATGGCCTACGACGTGCCGTCCGGCCGCGCCCACGCCCGGGGCGAGGACCCGTTCTTCGTCTCCGTCCGTGGCGACGACGCCGACGAGATCACCCGGTACTGGCAGGCGCTGGCGGCCGGCGGCACGGTGGTCCAGCCGCTCGCGCCCGCGGGGTGGGCGCCCCTGTACGGCATGGTCACCGACCGGTTCGGGGTCACCTGGGTGCTCGACGTGGCTCCGCGCCACGCCGGCTGAGCCCGGGCCGTCGCGTGGCCTGCGTGCGTCCGGCCGAGGCGTCTGACTACCCTGGACCGACGTTCAGGAGCGGTCGGAGGTGACGTGCGCGCAGGTGCTCGGTGGCGACGCGCCCTGCTGACGGCCGCCGCGGCAGCCGGCCTGTGGGCCGGGGGTGCCGTGCTCGCCGCCCCGGCGCATGCTGCCGAGCCGACGCCCGCGGGCCGTGCGGCCGGCGCACTCGACGTCGCCGTCGCCGAGCTCTCCCGGGGCGTCGACCAGGTCCTCGCGGGCGTCGACCAGGTCCTCGCGGGCGTCGACCAGGTCGTCGCGCCGGTCGCCGAGCAGGTGACCGAGCCCGTCGCCGAGCAGGTGACCGAACCGGTCGCCGAGCAGGTGACCGAACCGGTCCTCGAGCAGGTCGCCTCGCAGGTGACCGAACCGGTCGCCCAGCAGGTCGCCGAGCCCGTCGTCCAGCCGGTCGGCGTCCTCGTGGAGCCGGTCGCCAGCGGGGTCGGCGATGCCCTCGAACCACTCGGTGCTGCGCTCGAGCCGGTCGAGACGGCGGTCGGTGAGGTCGTCGACCCGGCGGTGCGTCCCGTCGGTGCAGCGCTCGCGCCGGCGGGCCGCGGTGCCGCGCACGTGGTGACGCCCGTCCTCGGGGCGGCGGCCCCGGTCACGGGCCCGCCGCTCGCGGGGCTGACGCCGGTGACCGGGCCCGTGCTCGGCGCACTCGCACCGGTGACCGTGCCGGTGGGCCGGCTGCTGGCGCCGGTGACCGTCCCGCTCGGCCCAACCGTGCCGGCTCTCGGGCAGGTGCTCGGCGGCGTCGGCGCGCCGCTGACGGACGCCCTGCTCCCCGCGGAGGTCGAGCCGGGTGGTCCGTCGACGACAGTGCCGCAGCGCCCGCCGTCGAGCGCTGCGGTGCCGGCCCCCGAGCTGCTCGTGGCTGCGACCGTCGGCGTCGCCCCAGCACCCCCGGGAGCCGGCACCGGGCTCGTGGCCGCGGACGCCCGCGGCGCGTCGCCGGTCGGCGGTGCGGGTCGGGCCGACGTCGTGGTCGTGGCCGGTGCGCCGGCCGTCCCCGAGAGCGACCCGGTCGCGCCGTCCGGGCCCCATGGGCGTGGCGCCGGCTGCCCGGCGACGACCGGTGGTGCCGCGTCACCCGCGCCGGCGCCGTCGGCCGACGCCGCGGCCGTGCCCGGCGCCCCCCGTGGTCCCGCCGCCACGAGCGCGGCCGGCCGCGCGGCGGACGACGCCGTGCCTCCCGCCCTGGCCCTCCGCCCCGGGGCGCGCCCCGACTGACCCTTCCCCGCTCCGGACCAGCCGCCCGCACCCGGGCCGGCACCCAGGACCGAGGAAGGACCCCTTGCGCATGCACACGCCCTGGAACAGCACGCCCGGCGCCGACGACCCGCACGCCGGCGACCCCGCCCGGCCCGGCGCCGACCCGTTGCGCGGGCACGACGAGCCCGACCCGTGGCGCGCGACCCGCGCGCTCGACACCTGCTGCACGATCCGTCCGGTCGACGGCGAGCTCCTGCGCTGGGCATGGGGCCAGCGCGAGCGCCGGGTCTGAGCCCGCGCCCCGGGTGCGACCCGCACCCGGGGCGCCGCCGCGCAGGACGCCCCGAGCCCGTGGTCGTCAGGCGTCCGGCACGCCCAGGGCAGCGGCCACGGCGGCACGGTCGCCCGTCACGGTGCCGGCGGCCAGCAGCCGGGGGAGCGGTACGGCACCGGAGGCGGCCCCCAGGAGGAGCGGGCCCGGGGCGCGGAGCGTGGCGTCGGGGGCCCGGCCGTCGGGCGCGGTCCCGCCCGTGACGACCATGCCGTCCGGTCCGGCGCTCACCGTGCCCTGCCACCCGTCGGCGTCCAGGGCCAGCGTGACCGGCGTGGCCGTGCGCACGTCGTGCAGGAGGGCGTCCAGGGCGACGGCGAGCCACTGCGGCTGGAAGGTGTCGTCGGCGGCCGGGCCGCCCGACATGGTGCGGGCGCTCCAGCGCACGAGCTCGCGCACGACGCCGCGCAGCTCCTCGCCCCAGGGGGTCAGGGCGTAGACCGTGCCGCGGTCGGCGAGGCGTCGCTCGACCACGCCGGCGTCCTGCAGCGCGGTCAGACGGCGGCTGAGCAGGTTGGGGGCGATGCCCGGCAGACCGGCGCGCAGGTCGGTGAACCGCCGGGGGGCGACGAGCAGCTCGCGGACGAGCAGCAGGGTCCACCGCTCGCCGACGACGTCGAGGGCCCGGGCGACGCCGCAGAACTGGCCGTACGTGGACACGCGCACCCCTCGGTGGTTGACTTTCTGTACCACGGTGGAGACTATCAACCGGAGGGGCCGTGACCGACCCGCACTGGCTCGACCGCACCACCTACCCCTGGGCGACCCGGACCGTCGAGGTCGACGACGCCGTCGTGCACCTCGTCGACGAGGGCACCGGGCCGCCCCTGCTCCTGCTGCACGGCAACCCCACCTGGTCGTACGAGTGGCGCGACGTCGTCGCCCGCCTGCGCGCGGACTTCCGCTGCGTCGCCCCCGACCTGCCCGGCCTCGGGCTCAGCACGGCCGGTCCCGGCTTCGGCGGGTCGCCCGCGGAGCACGCCCGCGTCGTGGCGGACGTCGTCGCCGCGCTCGGCCTGGACGCCTGGACGCTCGTCGCCCACGACTGGGGCGTCCCGATCGGGCTCGCCGCCGCCCGCCGAGACCCCGGTCGGCTGGCGGGGCTCGTCGTCGCCAACAGCTGGGCCTGGCCCGTCGACGACGACCGGCACTTCACGACGTTCTCCCGCGCGATGGGCGGACCGGTCGGTCGGCTCGGTGCGCGGCACGCGCACCTCGTGGTCCGCGCGATGCTGCCGCTCGGGCACCGCAGGCGCCGGCTCACCCGCGCCGAGATGCACCACTACCTCGCCCCGCTCGGCACTCCCGACCGCCGCGCGGTGACGTCCCGGTTCGCCGCCGAGATCGTCCGCTCCACGCCGTTCCTCGCGGACGTCGCCCGGACGCTGCCCGCGTTCGCCGACGTGCCCGCGCTGCTGCTCTGGGCGGACCGCGACATCGCCTTCCGCGAGACCGAGCTCGCGCGCTGGCGGGCCGAGCTGCCCCACGCCGACCTGGTCCGGCTGCCCGGCGCCGGGCACTTCGTGCCGTCCGACGCCCCTGCCGACGTGGCCGACGCCGTCCGCGCGTGGCACCCCGCCGGTCGGTCCTCCGTGCACGGGGCGCCCTCGTGAGCGCCCCGCCCGTCGACGCCGCCGCCCTCGCAGCGTTCGAGGAGGTGCTGGCGGAGCTCGAGCCTGCCGGAGCCCGGCGTGCGCAGATGATGGGGCGGCCGATGCTCGCGCTCGACCGGCGGATGTTCGCCTGCCTCGAGGGAGACCGCCTGGGCGTGCGCCTGGGCGCGGGCACGGCCGAGCACGCCGCGGCACTCGCGCTGCCCGGCGCCGACCTGTTCAGCCCCGGCGCCCGGGGGCGCTCCTTCCACGGCTGGGTCGAGGTCCCGGTCGAGCACGCCGACCGCTGGCCCGACCTCGCCGCCGCAGCCCTGGCGCACCTGCGCGTCCACCCCTCCCGATGAGCCTCCCCCCGGTGCAGGCGTCACCGGCGGGCCGGCACCTCGTACACGATCTCCAGGCCGTCCTCGTCGTCCCACTGCTCGCCGACCCGGACGAAGCCCTCGGAGAGCGCGAGCGCCGTGGACGCCGCGTTGTCCGGGCTGATCGACACGCGCACGGTCCGCACCCCGGGCTCGGCCGCGGCCCGCCGCAGCAGCGCGACCAGCGCGGCCCGCGCGTAGCCCTGCCGCCGGTGCTCCGGCTCCACCGCGTAGCCGATCTCGACCATCCCGTCGTCGTCGGGCGGTCCGTGGAAGCCCGCGCGACCCACCGCCAGGCCGCGGTCCTCGTCCCAGACGACGCCGGTCACCCAGGCCGCCGCGCCCGGGTCCTCGTCGACCTGGGCCGCGCGCCGGCGCCACACGCCCCGCCAGTCCGGCCCGGCGAACGACGCCGGCAGCGGCACGGGCGACGCCGCGGCGACGGCGGGGACGTCACCCGCGGCCAGCGCCCGGAACGTCGGCCCGTCGAGGTGGACGATCCGCACGCGCGGCGTCGTCGCAGGGTGCGCCGGTGCGGCGCCGTCGGTGCTCATGCGCGCGATCGTGGCACCACGGTCGCGGACCCGACGAGGCATTTCGGCACGACGGGCGCGCGCCCGGCGGAGGGGACCCCCGTCGTGCCGGTGTGGGCGGTGTGCGCGAGCCTGTCCGGGAGACGTGGCGGGTGCCGCGTGCGGCGAGGCACGAGGGGGAGCGATGGTGACGTTCGACGGCACGGACGACCTGACGGCGGCGCAGTTCGTCGACGCGGACCTGACCGGTGCGCGGTTCGTGCGCGCGCGGCTCGCGGGCGTGGTGATGCGCGGCGTCGACCTGCCCGGCGCGGACATCGACGCACCGTGGCTGACCGACGACCGCCTGCTGGTCAACGGCGTCGACGTCGTGCCCTACGTCGAGGCCCAGCTGGACCGACGGTTCCCGGGGCGCGAGCAGCGGCGCGCCGAGGACCCGGACGGGCTGCGCGCCGCCTGGGCCGCGGTCGAGCGCACCTGGGAGGCCACCCTCGCGCGCGCCGCGACGCTCCCGGCGGGCGCGGTGGACGTGCAGGTCGACGGCGAGTGGTCGTTCGCCCAGACCCTGCGGCACCTGGTCTTCGCCACCGACACGTGGCTGCGCCGGGCGGTCCTGCAGATCGACGGCCCGCCGCACCCGTTGGGCCAGCCGAACGTCGAGTACGCGACCGACGGTCACGACACGTCCGTCTTCATGCCCGGGACCCCGCCGTACGCGGACGTGCTGGCCGCGCGCGCCGACCGGGTCGCCCAGGTGCGGGACTTCCTCGCCGACGTCACCCCCGAGCAGCTCGAGCAGGTGCGCACCAACCCGTGGGCCCCGGACCGGACCGAGTCGGTGCGGCAGTGCGTGCACGTGATCCTCGAGGAGGAGTGGGAGCACCACCGGTACGCCGTCCGCGACCTCGCCCGGCTCGCCCCGGGCTGACGCTACGGTGGCGCGCATGGCCGTCTCCGACGTCGAGCCCCGGGTCGACTCCGCCGACCCTGCCGTCCAGATGGTCGCGTACCTCGACTACTACCGCGCCGCCGCCGCCCGCAAGGTCCTCGGCCTGGCACCCGACCAGCAGCGCACGTCGCTGCTGCCGTCCGGGTGGACGCCGCTGGAGCTCCTCAGCCACCTGGTGCACATGGAGCAGCGCTGGTTCGCGTGGGGCTTCCACGCCGAGCAGGTCGACCAGCCGTGGGGCGACAAGGCCGGTGGCACCGACGCCGGGCGGTGGCACGTGCCCGACGACGTGACCGCCGCCGACCTGGCCGAGCGCCTGCACGCCGGCGGCGAACGCACGACGCAGATCCTCACCACCGTGCCGTGGAGCACCCGGGGAACCATCGGAGGGCGCTTCACCGCCGAGCCGACGCCGACGCTCGCGTGGATCGCGTTCCACGTGCTGCAGGAGTACGCCCGGCACGTCGGCCACCTCGACGTCGCCCGCGAGCTCGCCGACGGCACGACGGGCGAGTAGCCACCTCCCCGGGCCACAGCTCTCAGCGAGCTCCCGCCGCGCGCTCACGTGTCGCGGGCTCGCAGTCGTCCGCAGCCTCCGCCAGGTACGACGAGAGGTCGCCAGGACGCAGGCGGACGAGCGCCCCGAGGTACGAGCCGCGTGCTCGCGAGTGCGGGGTGACCTCCCAGGCCCGCGCGAGCGCCGGCAGGGCGGGCCGGTGCCCGAGCCGGCCGAGCGCGTCGGCGTAGACCTCCGTCCGGCACCAGTCCCCGTCGGCGACCGCACCGTCGAACCACGTGAGCACCGCTGCGGCGTCGGGCCGGTCCCCGTGGCCGGCGACGATCGCACGGCCGATCGACCGCAGCCACGGGTCCGGCTCCTCCAGCCAGGTGCGAGCACGGGGCAGCGCTGCCGCGCCGAGGTCGAGCGTCGCACCGGCGAGCCACGCGTGGCCCCCGTCGGCCCGCAGCGCGTCGTCCTCGGCGAGGTCCAGCACGACGGTGTCGCGCCGCCTGCCGAGCTCGCGCGTCGCCCACAGCCGCAGGGGTGCCGTGGCGTGACGGGCCACCCGGCGGAGGTCGTCGGTGGTCCACATGCCCAGGGCGTGCGCTCTCCGGCCCGCCCCGCGGCCGGGCTGCGGGGCGGCGGGGCCGTGTCCCGCGTCGTCCGCCACGTCGTACCAGGTCCGGAGCATGACGTTGGCGTCGGGCGAGCCGCGGCGCGCCATCGAGTCGAGCACGTCGAACGCGAGCGTCCACCGCGCCTCGGGATCGCCGACGTCGACGTCGAGGTCTGCCACGGGTACTCGCAGGTCCATCAGGAGCCGGGCGTAGCAGTCGGCGCGCTCCTCCGTCTGGCGGTCCCAGCGCGGGTCGTCGGCGACGCACCCGAGCACCAGTGGTGCGGCGTCCGGTGCGTCCAGCGCCCGCTGCACGCCGCGCCCCCGCCCGCGCTGCAGCTGCCCGAGCAGTGAGCCCGGGTCGGCCAGGTCGTCGTCCACGGCTGCAGTCTGCTGGTTCGTCCAGGACGGTGCGACGGCATTCTCGCTGGTCGCGCCGGTGTCGCTCGACCGCCGCCGGCTCAGTCCCTGGCCGCCCGGCGGGCATCGGCGCGTCGGCTGCGCCACGTGTCGACGACGATCGCTACGGCACCGAGCGCGGGGCCCGCGGCCGTCCAGCCGCTGCCGATCCACAGTGCTGTCACGGCGAGCCCGACGAAGATGACGAGCACCAGCATCCGTTCGGGCGTCATCTGCTGCCGTCCTCCCTGGGCCCCACAGGCCCCGAGCAGGCCTGCTGTGAGTGACGGGCCGCCGGACGCGGTCCCCGGGCATGCCTACCGCACCCGGTGGCCCCACGTCTGGGACGTGCGGGTGCGACACCGCGCGTCCCGGGTGCTCTCACCTGGTCGCCAACGAGAACGCGCTCGCGACGAGCGCCTCCGGGGCGTCGTCGAGCCCGAGCTTGGCCAGCCCGCCCTGGCCGCCGAGCACGGCGAGCCCGTGCAGGGTCGCCCAGAGCGTGCGGGCGAGGACGCGCGGGTCCGTGGCCGGGGGCAGCACGTCGGCGGCCTGTGCCGCGAGGATGGCCTGGACGAGCGGGTCGAACGTCGGCCGGCCGGCCTCCGTCACGGCCTCGCCGCGGTTCGCGAACATCACGGTGAAGACGGCCCGGTGCTCCGCGGCGAACCGCAGGTAGGCGACGCCCAGCGCGTCGAGCCGGGCGCGCGGGTCGTCGGTCGAGCGTGCGGCGCGGTCGAGCGCGGCGCCGAACTCCTCGTAGCCCTCGACGCAGAGGGCGTCGATCAGGGCGTCGCGGTCGGCGAAGTGCCGGTAGGGCGCTGCGGTGCTCACGCCGAGGTGCCGCGCCAGGGCGCTGAGGCTGAACCCGTCGAGGCCGCGCTCGGCCAGCATCTCGCGTGCGCCGGTCAGGAGCGCGTCGCGCAGGGCGCCGTGGTGGTAGGCCGCACGCCGACCCGGGGATCGAGGACTGGACGGCATGTTGACGACCCTAACATCGGGCCATATGTTGACACCGCTCACAATGTAAACGGCTCTCGCATCAAAGGGGTCCCATGACCACGCCGCACGCCGCTCCGCAGGTCCCTGCCCACCGCCGGGTCGGCCTGGCGGTGGTCGGCGTCCTCGCGCTGGCGATCGCCCTCGTCTCGCTCGTCACCTACGGCGCCGCCAGCCTCGACCAGCTCGCCGAGGACGGTGGCGGGCTGGGCGGGGGCTACGCGGACGCCCACCCGTTCTTCCAGGGCGCCCTCTACGTGCACATCGTCACCGCGTCGCTCGCCCTGCTCCTCGGCCCCGTGCAGCTCTCGCACGCCCTGCGGCGCCGCGCGACCGCCCTGCACCGCGCCACCGGCCGCGTGTACCTCGGTGCGGTCGCGCTCGGCGGGCTCTCCGGCCTGGCGATCCTGCCCGTCAACACCGCGGGCCTCGTCGGGGTGTTCGGCTTCGGGGCGCTCGCGGTGCTGTGGGTCGTGACCGGGGCCCGGGCCCTCGCTTCCGTCCGCACGGGCGACCTCGCCGGGCACCAGGCGTGGATGCTGCGCAACTACGCGCTGACCTTCGCCGCGGTGACGCTGCGCCTGTGGCTCGGGGTGCTGGTCGGGGCGCAGGTGGTGGTCGGCGGGCCCGGGCTCGACCCCGACGCAGCGTTCGCCAACGCCTACGCCGCGGTGCCGTTCCTGTGCTGGCTGCCCAACCTGGTCGTCGCCGAACGCCTCGTCCGCCGCCGCGGCCTGCCCTCGTACGCCCTGCCGGCCGCGCCGGTGCTGCGGGCGGCACCCGAGCAGGGCTGAGGTGGAGCCCGTCTCACGGGGCCGGCTCGACGTGGTGGGCGTCGTAGGGGAAGACGTCACCGTGGTCGACGACCGTGCTGCACCGGTGACGGACGATCCCGGTCATCGCGGCGGCGTCGATCTCGTCGGGCTCGACGTGCCTCCCCTCGCCCAGCGCCTCGTCAACGTTGTAGTGCAGCAGCCCGTCGACCAGGTAGTCGCGACGGAAGCCGGTGGTCCACTGCGAGCGCGAGCCCCAGCCGGACGAGAGGTCCTCGGTCGGGCGCCCCGGGCGGAGGAACGTCCAGTAGAGGGTCGAGCGGTCGGCCACCCCGTGGACGAGGTGGTGTGCACCTGCCCTGACCACGACGCCCGTCCGGACGAGCACCATCGCGTCCATGAGGTGCCCGGGCCACCGCTCCTCGAGGATGGTCGGTTCCTCGTCCGGGTCGTCCGACGGCACCACCTCGACGACCTCGTGGAAGAAGGGGTGGAAGGGGCGGTCGCCGATCGGGGTGGCACCGAGGCTCGCGCAGAACGCCGGGAACGTCTCGGCCCGCGCCGCCGGTGCAAGGCCCGGAGGCACCAGGTCGGCACGCGGCGCACGGTCGACGAGCAGGACGTCGAGGACCCGCCCGAGGGCGTACAGCCGTTGCGACGTCGTGTACGCGCCGGGCTCCGGCACGCCGAGGGGCCGCCCATGGTTGTCGGGGTGCCCGGCCCGCTGCACCTCCTCGACGTGGCGGCGGTGCCGGGGGAGCCAGCGATCCAGCACGGGCCGCACGTCCTGGCCCGTCTCTCGCGCCTCCTGCAGCTCCACGAACAGCCGCTGCCACCCGGAGCCGGAGACGAAGTTCTTGTCCATGTCGTCAGGTGTCCAGCGCTGTGCGGAGGGCGGCGAGACCGTCCTCGGCGCCGTCGACGGTCAGCACGGCTCGCCGGTCGTCTCCGATGGTGGCCAGCATGCCGGCGAGGTAGCGGCGGTCGCGGGCGTCGGCTGCCTCGACATGGTCCTCCGGCTCGATCAGCGTCGTCAGTACCAGGAAGTCGAGGACGTGGCGGCGCCGCGCCGGGTCCAGCGAGACGGTGTTGGCTGCGGCCTTGGCGACAAGTGCCCCGAGGAGGCTCGGGCGCCGGACCATGCCGTCACGGTCTCCGACGGTGACCGTGACATCGCGAGACCGTCTGAGCGCCTGCTGTGCGCCCGGCGTCTCCAGCGTCGTCCCACCGCTGACGCCCTTGCGGCCCGCAGCGCGACCACCGAGATGCCTCGGGATCAGCACGTCGATCTGTGCGTTGTCTCGCACCCATCGGTGCTGATGCCCGTTCCACGTCTCGCCCTCCGGCCGGAAGCCCATGTCGCGCAGCGCCGTTGTGAACGTCAGCAAGGCGTTCGGCTCTGCTCGAACGTCCAGCACCGCGTCGAGGTCGTCGGTCGGGCGGGTCGGTGCGGTGCCACGCTCGGCGCACCACAGGTGCACCATCTGGCCGCCGACGATCGTCCAGCCGGTCGGGTAGCGGTCATGGAGGTCGAGGATGGCGAGCCAGGCCTGCCGCTGGGCGTCTCCCATGGCCCGCAGCGCGATGCTCATGAGCAGAGCTCCTCGCGGATCAGCTCGCGAGCGCGGGACAGCTCACGTGGCTGGTCGTGCTCGGCGAGATCGGCTGCGACCATCAGCGGCGGCACGGGGTCGGGCGGCAGTCGCGGCACGGCGTGGAGGACCACGTTGGGGCTCGACCGCCCTGGGCGCAGCAGGTGTGCGCGGACGATGTCGTCCAGGTCCTCCACCAGGACGTAGGCCTCCGCGAAGTCACCCGAGGCGATTCCCGCTCGTGGGTCCGACAGGCCGGACCTGACGAGACGGCTGTCGGCGAGGACGTGTTCGGGGTGTCGCGACGTGAAGACCTCGCGGCGGGCGCGGGATGCGACCCAGGAGGTGAGGAGGCGTTCGGGCTCGCCGTCGCGCGCGAGCCTGTCGCGACGCTGACGCCGGCGGTAGGCGGCCTCAGGGCGGGCGTCCGGCGCATCGCTGCTGAGGAACGACCATGCGGAGCTCGGGCTCATCGGTCGGCTCCGTCGGGGCTCGCTCGGCAAGGAGGCCGCGTCAACGAGCCATCGACCGGCGACCCGGCGCGCGCGTACCCGCCCCGCGCTGATGAGGGCGCGGACGCGTTGCTGCGAGACGCCGAGCGCGTCTGCGGCTTCGGCGGTGGGGATCTCCATGATCACTACCATAGCGCTAGCGCAACACTAGTGATCATCCGTTGCGGCGTGGTTCGTACCCGTTACACGAGCCGGAGGAGGCCTGCGTCGGTGGGTCGCAGACCGCACGCGCCCTCGTAGAAGTCGGTGAGGTGCGGCGCGTAGTCGGCGTGCAACCAGTGGCAGCCCGCCCGGCGCGCCTCGTCGGCGGCCACCCCGACCAGCGCCCGGCCGACGCCCCGCCCACGCACGTCGGCGGCGACGCACGTGTCCAGCAGGATCGCGTGCACCCCTCCGTCGCCGACCACGTTGACGAAACCGACGAGCCGGTCGTCGAGCCGGGCCGTGACCCACGTCAGGCTGTGGTCGGCGAGCCGCCTGCGCCACGGCGCGCCCGCGGGCGGCAGACCGAACGCCGCCGCGTGCAGCAGGTCGAGCTCACGGTCGGTCAGGTCTCCCCGGACGTGCAGCGTGATCGAGTCGTCCACAGATCCATGCTGCAGCGACGACGGGTCGCGGGTCGCGGGCTCAGCCGTCGGTGGCCAGTCGCGCCAGAACGAGCGAGTCGCGGCGGGCGCCGCGGACGAGGCGGTCCCCGCGCAGGTGGCCCTCGTGCTGCAGGCCGGCCTTCTCCAGGACGCGGACCGATGCCGTGTTCGCCGGCGCGCATGTCGCGGCGACACGGGCCAGGCCCAGGTCGTCGAACCCGATCCGTAGCAGGGCCCGGGCGACGAGCGTGGCGTACCCGCGGCCCCAGTGGTCGCGGTGCAGCACGTAGCCCATCTCGCCGCAGCGGTCGGACCGGCTGGTCGTCCACACCGACGCCGAGCCGATCACGTGGCCGTCGCGGACGATCGCGAGCAGCACCGTCCCGGGCTCGGGACGGCACGCCTGTTCCACGAACGCCCGGGTGTCGTCGGGCGTGTTGGGGCCCCAGGTCGTGTGCTCGCAGACCACGGGGTCGGACGCGAAGGCGTGGACGTCGTCGACGTCCTCCGGGACGAACCGCGCGAGCTGCACGGGTCCCAGGTCCTCGACGACGTCCCGCGGTGCCGCCGGGGCATGCGCCACTAGGCGAGGCCGGCGGCGTCGCGGGTCCGGGCGGCCTCCCGCCGGGACGCGGCGAGGGTGGGCATGTGGGTCGCCAGGTAGTCGGCGAGGGCCTCGGTCTCCTGCTGCGCCGTCTCGGCGGACGCCACGAAGGGCGTGCCGTCGAAGTAGCGCGGGGACGTGCCGGGGCCGTCGGGGCTGCCGTGGTCGGCGTCGATGGACTCGCGCCACTTCTCGGCGTGCTCGCGCCACTCCTGCTGGTCGACGATCGCGGGCTCGGTGAACCAGACGTTCCAGGTCAGCACCGTGCCGGGGGTCAGCAGGTTCCCCGAGGAGCGGTTGAACACGTCCATCACGAGGTGGTTGAAGTCGTCGACGACCGCCTCGCCGGTGCTGGCGATCGGGCCGATCTCGACCTCGACGTTGCCGACCGTCCACGCGACGTCGTGGTGCTGGGCGAACGACGGGCTATCGAACGCGGTGCCCTCGCCCGCGCGGACCGGGAACACCGGCTCGGTCGGCTCCCCGCTCCGGTGCGTCGAGACGCGGATCGCCCGCGCCTTGTCCGCCGGGAAGAGCAGGCCGTTGTCGGCGAACAGCGTCCACAGCAGCCGCACAACCGGGCTCTGCTTCGCGCTCGGGCTGAACCAGACCTTCGCCTCGACGGTCATGTCGGCCGCCAGGGTGCGCGTCGTCTCGTCGACCCAGCCGCGCTGGCCCGTCACCGACACCTCCACGTTCAGGGCCCCGAACGACGGGGACACCACACCCTGCTGCGGGCAGATGACCGAGTAGATGCGCCCGGCGTCGGTGTAGCCGACGCGCGAGATGTCGGGCGCGAACATCTGGAACGCCCGGGACGCGGGGTCGCCGGGCACGGTCAGCCAGCTGAACTCCGGCCACAGCACGGCCTGCTGGCGCTGCAGCAGCCCGATGTTGTCCATGTTGCCCAGCAGCGGCAGCGACGACAGGTCCGGCTCGGGGTACGCGAACGCGGGGTCGGACTGCGCGAACCCCCCGACCCAGCCCGGCGGGACGACGGCAGCAGGATCGACGGGCATGGCGGTGCTCCTCACGGTCGACATCCCCCCAGTGGCGACGTGCACGACCGACGCTAGACCCGCCGGGGGCACCGGTCCACGGATCGGCGTCGCCGCGTCGACGGCCGCCGCCTAGGCTCGGCCGTCCTGCCGTGCCTGCTGGGTGCCGGCGACCATCCCGAGGAGGCCCCCGGTGACGACGTCCCGCTCGATCGTGCTCTTCGTCGCCGCGGCCCTGCTCGAGATCGGCGGCGCCTGGCTCGTGTGGCAGGGCGTCCGGGAGCACAAGGGGTGGCTCTGGATCGGCGCGGGGGTCATCGCGCTCGGCGCCTACGGGTTCGTCGCGACGCTCCAGCCGGACGCGAGCTTCGGCCGCATCCTGGCCGCGTACGGCGGGGTCTTCGTGGCCGGGTCGCTGCTGTGGGGGATGGTCGTCGACGGGTTCCGCCCCGACCGGTGGGACGTGACGGGCGCGCTGATCTGCCTGGTCGGCGTCGCCGTCATCATGTATGCGCCGCGCCCCGGCGCCTGACGTCCGGCGGCCGGGCAGGTGCCACGGTCTCGGGTCAGCGGCGGCGGGCGGACAGGGTGGTCGCGATCGGGGACACCAGGGCGATCGCGGCGGCGACGAACGCGGAGGCGGCGACGGTCTGGTCGACCACCGGGCCCTCGGTGCGGCCGATGCCGATCCACGTCAGCCCCCAGGCCATCGCCAGGCCGACGGGCACGACGAGGGTGGGCCGGCGGCGGCCGAAGACGGCGTAGGCCACGGAGAGGGTCGCCGCGGCGGCCAGGACGACGACGGACCAGACGGTCGCGCCGAGGCCGAGCTCGCCGACGCCGGCGACGGCGAGGAACGCGGTGATGTTCGCGAGCGTCGCGACGCTGACCCAGCCGAGGTACAGCCCGACGGTGACGTCCGTGACGACGGAGGTCGCGGTGCCGGTGTGCGCGAGGCGGACGAGCCGCACGTAGATCGTCGCCAGCACGGCGAGCAGGGCGAGGATCACCAGGACGCTGCCGCCGACCGACCCGGCCTGCACGACCGCGATCCACACGGCGTTGAGCAGCATGGACGCCAGCACCCACCACGACACGGCCCGCAGCCGCGGGTCGGAGCCCTGGCGCGGCAGCGCCTGGACGACCGCGAAGACGGCTAACGCGGTGTAGATGACCGACCAGATCGAGAACGCCGGGGTGTCCGGCGCGATCGGGGTCGCGGTCGCGGACAGCGCGCCGCCGGCGGCCTCGGCGATCGGCTGGCCGCCGAACGCGCCCGCGCCGATCGCGGCGCCGACGATCGCGACGACCGCGCCGACGAGGACCGTGACCTGCCGGACGCGGTCGCGTGAGGTGGTGGGGGCGGCCTGCGCCGTGCGCGTCGTCGTCATGGACCCAGCATGGCGATGCTCAGCGTGCTGAGCATCTCGAACGGCGGTGCTGGGCGCGGGAGGTCACCACTGCGAGCGGGCGTAGTCCTTGAGGAAGCAGCCGTACAGGTCTTCGCCGGCCTCGCCGCGCACGATCGGGTCGTACACGCGCGCGGCGCCGTCGACCAGGTCGAGGGGGGCGTGGAAGCCCTCCTCGGCGAGCCGCACCTTGGTGGGGTGCGGGCGCTCGTCGGTGATCCAGCCCGTGTCGACCGCGGTCATGAGGATGCCGTCGGTGAGCATCTCGGCCGCGCTGGTGCGGGTGAGCATGTTGAGCGCGGCCTTGCTCATGTTGGTGTGCGGGTGCCCGGGGCCCTTGTAGCGCCGGGAGAACACCCCCTCCATGGCGGAGACGTTGACGATGTACGTGCGGCGCGCGGGCGACGCGGCCAGCGCCGGGCGCAGGCGGCTGATGAGGATGAACGGCGCCGTCTGGTTGCACAGCTGGACCTCGAGGAGCTCCATCGGGTCGACCTGCTCGACCGTGGCGACCCAGCTGTTGGTCTCCGCGGCGTCGGGGATCAGACCGCCGGCGTCGATGGACGTGCCGGCGACGAGCCGCTCCAGGCTCGCGGCCTGCGCGGTGAGGGACTGCGCGACGAGGTCGTCGGCGGCCGCGCGGGCGGCGCGCTCGATGGCCAGGGCCGGGCTGGTGAGCTCGCTGACGGACCCGGCGAGCGCGCGCGGGTGCGCGTCGCTGGTGTGCCCGAACGTGGTGATCATGCGTGCGCCCTCGTCGGGCAGCGGTGCCTGCTCGGCGTCCGCGATCCGCGAGTACGCGCCCGGGGAGCGGCGCACGGTCTGCGCGGCGTTGTTGATGAGCACGTCGAGCGGCCCCTGCGCGGCCACGTGGTCCGCGAGGGACACCACCTGGGCGGGGTCGCGCAGGTCGATCCCCACGACGTGCAGGCGGTGCAGCCAGTCGCCGGAGTCCGCCATCGCGCTGAACCGCCGGACCGCGTCGCGGGGGAACCGGGTCGTGATCGTCAGGTCCGCGCCGTCACGCAGCAGCCGCAGGGCGATGTACATGCCGATCTTGGCGCGCCCGCCGGTGAGCAGCGCCCGCCGGCCGGTCAGGTCGGTGCGGGCGTCGCGCTTGGCGTGGTGCAGGGCCGCGCAGGCGGGGCAGAGCTGGTGGTAGAACGCGTCGACGACCGTGTAGTCCTGCTTGCACACGTAGCAGGGCCGGGCGCGCAGCAGGGTGCCGGCGGTCGCGGCCGTCGTCGACGAGGTCAGCATCAGGCCGTTCGTCTCGTCGTCGATGCGCCCGGGGCTGCCGGTGGCGGTCGCGGCCACGACGGCGGCGTCGGCCTCGGCCTCGAGGCGCCGCTTCTCGCCGCGACGGTGCTTCTTGGCCGCCTTGAACAGCCCGGACGCGGCGCGACGCGCAGCCGTGTGCTGCGGGTGCTCCTGGGGCAGCACGGCGACCTGGTCGACGACCCGCAGGAACGTCTCGAAGTCCGCAGCGCTGACGCCCGGCAGCCCGGCGGGGCCGCCGGCCGCGTCGGGGGTGTCGCCGTGCCGGTCCGGCGTGGTCGTCTGCGCGCTCATGCGCCGTCCGTCCTGCGTGGGGGAGAGGCCCGTCGCGGTCGCGCGGGGCCCGAAAGATGGTACGCGGCCCGCCCGGGGAGCCGGGGTCCCCGGGCGGGTGACCTCAGCCGCTCACCGCACGGGCGCCGCGTCGAGCGGGACGCCGACGAGCGCCTCGGAGACGGTCCACACCCGGGCGGCCTCCGCCGCGTCGCGCAGGGGCCGGTACAGGGCGTGCGCGGTCGGCGCGCCGCCCAGGTTCCCGAACCCGGCGGGGCCGAACAGCCGCCCGCCCGCCGGCTCCGGCGTCGTCGCGGCCAGCAGCGCGGGCAGCGCGGCGCTCTCGGGGGTGCCCAGCAGGATGCCCGCGGCGGACAGCCGCCGGATC
The DNA here is from genome assembly GCF_006715865.1 of Cellulomonas sp. SLBN-39. Taxonomy (NCBI): domain Bacteria; kingdom Bacillati; phylum Actinomycetota; class Actinomycetes; order Micrococcales; family Cellulomonadaceae; genus Cellulomonas; species Cellulomonas sp. SLBN-39. The sequence goes on from NZ_VFOA01000001.1 coordinate 1,814,449, forward strand.
ATCCCGATCTGCGGGGTGTCACGCTCGCGCCCGATCTCCGCCCGCGCCCCGAGCAGGCTGGTCGGCGCGACCCCGGGGTGCGACAGGTTGCTCGTGACTCCCCAGCCACCCGCGCGGCTGCGGCGGTCCAGCTCGAGGCCGAACAGGCCGAACGCGATCTTTGACTGGCTGTACGCGCGGCGGCCCTCGTAGAACCTCTCCCAGTTGAGGTCGTCCCAGTGCATCGACCCGCTGCGGGCCGCCACGCTGATCTGCGACGTCACCCGGGCCCGGCCCGCGGACAGCAGCGGCAGCAGGTGCGCGACGAGCGCCACGTGCCCGAGGTGGTTGGTCCCGAGCTGCAGCTCGAACCCGTCCACGGTGGTCTGGCGCTCGGGCGGGGTCATGACCCCGGCGTTGGCGATGAGCAGGTGGATCGGGCGCCCGTCGGCGCGCAGCTCCTCGCCCAGGGCGGCGACGGAGCGCAGCGACGCCAGGTCCAGGTCGTGGACCGTCACGCGGGCGGCGGGGTGCTCGGCGCGGATCGCGTCGGCCGCGGCCTGCCCCTTCGTGCGGTTGCGGGCGGGCAGCACGACGTCGGCACCGGCACCGGCGAGCCGTCCGGCGATGCGCAGGCCGATCCCGTCGGAGCCGCCGGTGACGAGCGCCCGCCGGCCGGTCAGGTCGGGCAGGTCCAGGTGAGGGGTACGAGGCATGGTGGTCTCCAGGGTTCGAGAAGGGTCAGCGGGACGAGGGGGCGGGTGCGGGGACCGTGAGCGACCCCGCCGCCCGGCGGGCCGCGACGAGCGTCACGGCGAAGTGCACGGCGAACGCCGACGTGGCCGTCACCTGGATCGCGGCCAGGACGGCCGGCTCGTCGGCGAGGTAGAACACGACGCGGACGACGAGGTTCACCGCCGCCATCGCCAGCCCGACGAGGGAGCTGACGACGTAGACGCGGCGCAGGTCCGGGTACGGGCGCCAGTCCCGGGGCCCGCCCGACAGCGGGTGGACCATCAGGCTGGTCAGCGGACGGCCCATCGCCAGCGAGACGACGTAGGCGACGACGAAGACGACGGGCAGCAGCATGCTCGGCAGGAAGAACGCCCGCGCCTCACCCGCCAGCGCGGCGACACCCGCGCAGACCCCGGCGACGACCAGGCCGGCGACGGCGGCGCCCGGCGGCTCGCGCCGGGCCAGCCGCACCGCGAAGGCCAGCACCGCGGTGACCCCGAGGGCGACGAACGCCGCCTCCAGGCCGGCGGCGGCGTCCGCGGCGACGAAGGCCACGGTCGGAGCGACGGCCACGGTCAGGCCGACGGGTCCGCCGACACGTTCGAGGGCGCGCTGCGTCGCGGCACGTGCCTCGGACTGCTCGGGCAGCTCGGGCAGGCCCAGCACCCGGCGGGCGGCGGCGCTGACGCCGACGGCGGTGCCGACGGCGTCCGTGGGGCGTCGGGCGTCGACGGTCGGGGGACGGTTCACGGGTTCCTCCTCGGGTCGGGCGGGCTGTGCAGCCAGCGTCAGCCGCGGGGCGGGCCCCATCCAGGGCCTCCCGATCCGCCCCTCGCGCCGCAGCACTGCCGTGCCAGAGGGGGATCAGCAGGCCGTGGATGCGCCCGGCGCGGCACGGTAGGAACAGGGGGTGCTCAACCGACGGGGAGTGGTCGCGTGATCGACAGGGCAGGGCTCGCGGAGTTCCTCCGCCGCCGCCGGCAGGCCATGCAGCCCGAGGACGTCGGGATGCCCCGCGGGCCGCGGCGCCGGACCGCGGGGCTGCGCCGCGAGGAGGTCGCAGCCCTGTGCCACATGTCGACCGACTACTACGCCCGCCTCGAGCGCGAGCGCGGACCGCGCCCGTCCGAGCAGATGACCGCCGCGATCGCGCAGGGCCTGCACCTGACCCTCGACGAGCGCGACCACCTGTTCCGCCTCGTCGGGCACCAGCCCCCGCCCCGCGGCGCCCTCAGCGAGCACGTCAGCCCCGGCCTGCTGCGCATCCTCGACCGCCTGGAGGACACCCCGGCGGAGATCGTCACCGAGCTCGGCGAGACCCTGCGGCAGACCCCGCTCGCCGTCGCCCTCACCGGCGACGCCACCGCGCACACCGGCCCCGCGCGCAGCATCGGGTACCGCTGGTTCACCGACCCCGCCACCCGCGCCCTGTACCGGCCAGACGACCACGCGCACCTGTCCCGCGTCTACGCCGCGCACCTGCGCCAGGTCGTCACCCTGCGCGGCCCCGGGTCACGGGCCGCGGTGCTGGCCGAACTGGCGCTCGCGGCCAGCGCCGAGCTGCGCACCCTGTGGGAGGCGCACGAGGTCGGTGTCCGCCCCGACGAGCTCAAGCACGTCGTGCACCCCGTCGTCGGCGAGATCGAGCTGCACTGCCAGACCCTGCTCGACCCGCAGCAGTCCCACCGCCTGCTCGTCTACACCGCCGTGCCCGGCACCGAGAGCCACGACCGCCTCCAGCTCCTCGCCGTCCTCGGCACCCACGCCCTGGCGTGACGTCGGTGCCTGGTGCGGCCGGGACCGTCAGGCGCCCCGGGAGCCGAAGACGTGCAGGTCGAGGTCGGCGCTGAGGGCCTCGCAGGCGAGGCGGCCGCGCACGCTGGTGCCCTGCTCGTCCAGCGGGGGACTGACCACGGCAGCACCGAGCACGCCCGGTGCGGACAGCACGATGCCGCCCGACACGCTCGACTTGGCCGGCACGCCGACGCTGCGCATCCACCGGCCCGAGCCGTCGTACACCCCGCACGTCGCCATCACCGAGACGACGTCCCGTGCGACCCCGGCCGGCACCACGCGTTCGCCGGACACGGGGTTGACGCCCCCGCACGCCAGCGTCGCGCCCATCACGGCCAGCGCCCGGGCGTCGACGAGCACCGCGCACGCCCGGGCGTAGACGGCGACGGCGTCGTCGGCCCCGACCTCCAGCGTCCCCTCGGCGCGCATGAGGTGCGCCAGGGCGTGGTTCCGGTCGCCGAGCAGGTGCTCGCTGCGGGCGACGTCCTCGTCGACCTCGAGGTCCTGCCCGGCGAACGCGGACAGCCCCCGCAGGATCCGGTCGGTCCGGCCCTCGACGTCGCCACCGTCGACGAGCGCGGCCGTGAGCAGCGCACCTGCGTTGACCATGGGGTTCGGCGGGCGCCCGGTGCCCGCTTCCAGCTTGATCGCGTCGAACGCCTCGCCCGTCGGCTCGATGCCGATGAGGTCCAGCGCGCGCCCGCCGGTGTCGAGCAGGGCGAGCGCGAACAGGAACGGCTTCACCGCGGACTGCACGCTGAACGGCACGTCCGCCTGTGCACTGGCCCGCACCGTCCCGTCGGGCAGCACGAGCGCGAGCCCGCACAGCTCCGGGTCGGCCGCCGCGAGCTGGGGGATGCTGTCGTCGACGGCGCCGCCCCGCTCGCCGAGCACCCGCTCCCGCAGGACGTCGAGGTCGTACGTGCGGGCGTCGGGGGTGCGGCTCATCGGCCCATGCTCGCCCGCCCGGGTGACGGCGGCGCGGCGAGGGGTGCGTCCGGGGTCACCAGGGGTGCGAGGACCACCAGCGCCGCGGCCGCCGCGACGTGCCACACGGCGTGCCCCTGGAGCAGCGACGACGGGTCGCACCACGGCCCGCCCGTCCGGGACAGCGCACCGACGGTCCCGCCGGCGGCCAGCAGCGCGCACGCGGCGGCGACCCGTGCCCGCTCGGCAGGGACGCGGCTTGCCCGCCACGCCAGCAGCAGCGCCGCGACCACGGCCACCCCCACCTGCGCGAGGTCACCGGCCCGCGGCCACACCACCACCGGCACCATGAGCGCTCCCGTCGGGACGGCCCACCACCACCAGCGGCGCGCCCGGCCGCTCAGCACGCCTGCGGCGTCGGCCGCGAGGAAGCACAGCACCCCGGCGAGCGGCAGGTCGTGCGCCGCGTCCGACCAGGCCGGGTCCGGCCCGTGCTGCACGAACGATCCGACGCCGACGCCGGCCACGAGCGCTACGTACGCCACCGGCACGGGCCGGTGCGCCCGCCGTCGCCGCACCACCACGACCAGGGCAGCGAGCACGAACACCCACGACGTCACCGCGGAGACCGGCTCGACGAGCGGCCCGTCCGCCACCCACTCGCACCCGGGCCCGCGCTCGACCACGACGGCGCCGTCCACACCCCCATCCCACCGGCCTCCCGTCCCGCTGTCATCCGCTGCGGCGCCGGCGACCGCCCTCGACGGCGGCGTCGAGCGGTGCGCCGCCGGCGGCGGGCGGGCGCAGGGCGGTGGTGCGGTGGTCACCGGCACTGCCCGAGGCGGCCGAGCCCGGCGGTGACCAGCGGGCGCCCGCCGAGGGACCCGGACATCACGTCCACCTGCGCGTTGTCGACGCACACGAGGTACTCCGCGACGTCGATTCCGTGCAGCAGCACCTGCGTGCTGCCCTCGAACCGGGCCGAACCGCCCACGGTGACCTTGAACGCGTCGGGGTGCAGCGGGCAGCTGTTGACCGTGTACAGGGGGAGGCCGATGTGCACCCGGTCGTGGTTCCGGACGATGAGGTGCTCCTCCAGGGCCACGTCACACAAGCTCACGCCCCCGCCGGCCTTCACCGTCAACCCTCGGGCGGTGACGGTGCTGAGGGTCGTGGGGCCGTAGCTCCTGGACGGCACGTTGATCCATCCGTCGACGGCGACACGTCTCAGGGTCGTCGTGTGCGTTCCGGCGACGTTGAGCGACCCACCGAGCGTCACGTCGGCGAGGTGGACGAAGTCGGCCTCGCCCCGGACCGGGCCCGAGAGCGTCGAGTAGTCGGCCCGCATGATCCCGACGCGGTCGAGCCACGTGCGGCCGTGCACCGTCGTCTCACGCACCTCGAGGGACCCTGCGCTGACGATGGCTCCGTGGACGGTCGAGCGCTGAAGCCGCAGGCTGGCACGTCGGTCGACGAGGAGGTCACCCGTGATCTCCGACATCGAGACGGTGCACGAGATCCCGGCCGGTACGCGGACGTCGCCGACAACCTCGCCCTGGAGAATCCCGTCGCACAGCACGGGGCCGTCGTCTGTGGCTCCGGCGGCGGACGCCGTCGCGCCCGCCGCGGTCATGGTCAGGAGCAGGACAGCGGCGCACACCGTGCGCGCCACCCGGTTCGTCGTCGTTCCCATCGGTCCTCTTCCCTCCCCTACGACGTCGGACGAGGCGTTCAGCCCAGGTCGACGCACTGGCCGCGTCGTCCCACGCCCGCGGTGACGAGGGGCTCGTCCGGGCCGTCGCCCGGGTCGAGCCGGACCTCGTCGTTGCCCACGCACGCCAGGTGCTCGGCCACGTCGAGGCGGCGCAGGCGGATCGTCCCGTTGCCGTCGAGCAGCGCGGACCCGCCGACGCTCACCTCGTACGCGCCCAGGCCCCAGCCGGGGCGCCGGCCCATGCAGGAACCACCGTCGTCGTTGGGGTAGCCCATCGCGACGCTCTCCACGTTCCGCACCACGAGGTGCTCGGCGAGGTGCACCTCGCACATCGACAGCCATTCGGCGTCGCGGACGGTCAGCCCCTGCCCCTCGACGTCGCTGATCTGGAGGGAGGCCTGGGGCCTGGTCGGCAGGTTCACCCAGCCCCCGACGTCGACCCCGCTCATGTAGACCCGGGTCAGGGCCGAGACGTTCAGCGAGCCGCCGATGCTCGACCCGTACAGGTCGAGCGCGCCCGCCCGGCCCTTCACGGACCCGAGGATCGTCGCGCCGTCCGTGCCGAGCCGGTACGCGTCGTCGAGCCAGACCCGCCCCTCCACGGTCACGGTGTGCCCCAGCCGCACGTACCCCGAGCTGATGACGTCGCCGACCACGGTCGACGCCACCACGCGGACCTCGCCGCCCGGGTCGACGAGCAGGTCCCCGCCGACCTGGGACAGGTAGATCCTGCACATCCGTCCGGTCGGCACCCGGACGTCCCCGTCGGTCTCCTGCCCCTCGAGGTCTCCCCGGCACACCACGGTCTCGGTGCCGGTCGACGCCGGTCCGGGGTCGGCACTCGCCGTGGAGGCGCCGACCACCACGGTCGTCGTCGCGAGCGCCAGCGCGACCACGGCGCGGGCGAGGCGTGCTGATGCAGATGTCATGGCGGTTCCCCCCGCGGCGCGCGGCGTCGCGCGCCAGTCTGTTCGGGGGACGCCATCCACCGCCGGACCGGCTGCGGGCAGCCGCGAGGGCGCCCTGCACCGGCGAACCCGGCGGAGGACCGGTGGCGCGCGACGCCCCCCACGTCGGTCGTCCACGGTCCCGACCAGTGTGCGCCCCACGCCCGCCCGGCACCACGCCCGGCTCACGTCTGGACGGCCCGCCCGCCGGGCGAGCCCCACCGCCGAACGGGCTCAGGCTCTCGTCTCGGCCGCCCGTGGCGTGAGCCAGAGCCCGTTCGCCGCCGCGGATGTCAGCCGCTCGGTCACGGGAGCGGGCCCGGTGGGGGTGGGGGTGCGCCACGATGGGGGGATGGAGCAGCGGGCGGGGCAGGGGCGTCGTGGGTGGGTGCCGCGGCAGGCGCACGTGCGAGCCGTCGCAGCGGCAGCGGGTCTCGGGCTCGTCGTGGTCGTGGGCGGCTCGACCGTCACGGTGGGCGGTCCGATGGACGTCGAATCCGGCGGAGTGGTCTGCGCGCCGCTGCCGGCTCATGGGCACGCGGCCCACGGGGTCATCCTTCCCACCGGGGTGCCCGACGGCGTCACCATCGACGCCGTCTCCCTGGTCGCGCCGGACGGGATCACCCGGGGTGCCGTCCGGCTCATGACCGTCCCCGCCGGGCACGTCCGGCTGATGCTCGACGCGTACCCGCCCACCGGGCAGTTCCCCGACCTGTGGCCCGACGCGGTCGAGGCGATCGGCGCGACGGTCCCGGCCGGTGCCGCCGTCGACCTCGTGGTCGAGCTGGAGGCCACCGGTGACGAGGCGTCGATCGACGGCGTCGAGATCGTCTACACCGCCGGCGGGCGCACGTACGTGACGCGCTCCGACCTCGCGCTCACGCTGCGCACGGGCGGGTGCGTCTGAGGGCGGCGTCGGAGCACGGCCGCACGCACCCGAGGCCGACGCGCGCAGCCGCCACGCAGACGACCGCCGGCGCCGCCCGAGGAGGACGACGCCGGCGGAGGTGCTCAGCGGGACGGACCGCCCCGCCGCAGGCAGGTCAGGAGCTCGTGCAGGTCAGTGCGCCCGTCGGCGGGGTGCCCGAGCCGAGCATCCCGAACGTCGTCGTGCCACCGGCGGCGAGGTTCCCGTTCCAGGCCGCGTTGCGCACCACCGTCAGACCGCCCTGCGTGCTGAGCGTCCCGTTCCACACCTGGTCGACGCGCTCGCCGGCCGGGCGCCAGCTCACGCTCCACGACGTCGCGGGCGACCCGGCCCGGACCGTGACCTCGCCCTGGAACCCGCCGGACCAGGAGTTCACCGTGCGGTACGTGGCGGTGCAGGCACCCGCAGGCGGCGGGGTGGTCGGCGTCGGCGTGGGGGACACCGTCGGCGTCGGGCTCGGCGTCGGCGTCCTGGTGGGCGTCGGCGTGGGCGTCGGGGTGGCGGTCGGCGTCGGGGTGGGCGTCGTCGTCGACGTCAGCGACGTGAAGAACCGCCAGACCTCGCCGGGCACCCAGGACTGCTGCGCCCCACGGTCGCGCGGGTCCCACCAGTGCCCGCTGTCGGACGCGATCCACACCACGGGGTACCCCGCGCGGCAGGTGTAGTCGGTGCGCACGTGCGTGCCGCTGCCCGCCGCAGGCTCCGCGGCCTGCTTGGCCTGGCAGCCGTTGTTGCGCAGCGCCCGGTCGCGCAGGGCCCGGCCCTGGGAGATGTTCAGGACGTCGTCCGTGACGCCGTGCGACCCCAGGTACGCGATCGGCTGCGTGCCGCCCGAGCAGCCGGAGAGCTGGGCGCCGTTGAGCACCGCGACGGCGCGGAACACGTCCGCCCGGGCGCAGGCCAGCGCGTTGCTCATGCCGCCGCCGTAGCTGAACCCGGTGGCGAAGCGCTGGGTGGTGTCGATGCACAGGGCGGACTCGACGGCCCGCAGCACGTCGTCCACGAACGTCACGTCGCGCCCGTTGGTGTTCGGCCAGGCGTTGTCGATGCCCTGCGGCGCGACGTACACCGTGGTCGCGCCCGAGAGCGGCTTGAGGCCGTAGAAGCCCTGGTTGACCACGTCCGCGGCGGTGCCGTGCCACCAGTGCAGGCCGACGACGAGCCGGTACGGGCGGCTCGGGTCGTACCCGGCGGGCACGTCCAGCCGGTACGTGCGCTGCACGCCGCCGCTGGTGATCGTGTGCGTACCGGTCGCCAGGCCGGCCGGTCGGCCGCAGCCGGCGGTCACGGCCGTGGGCGCGACCCCCGTGGGCTGCGCGGACGCGGGAGCGGTCAGACCTCCCAGGACGAGCAGCGCGGCCGCGGCGGCCAGCAGGCCCCGTCGGACCCGGCGCGGTGCGGACTGGTGCATGGTCTCTCCCCTCCGGGCGGATCCGCCGGCGACGCTGCCGGAGGACGAGGCCCGCGGGACGACGCCCGCCGGCCCCGGTGACGCTACCGAGGGCGCTCGGCGGGCCGGAACCACCACGAAACGATTCATACCGACCCCGGGGGGCCGGTCGTGCCGCCAGCCCGTCAGACGGCCGTCTCGGCCAGGGCCTGGTCGAGGATCTCGACGCCCAGGTCGATCTCCTCCTCCGTCGCGGTCATCGGCGGCGCGATCCGGAAGGTGCCGCCCCAGCCGGGCATCTGCACGACGTTCATGTGCAGCCCGAGCTCCAGGCAGCGCCGCGTGACGGCGGCACCGAGCGCGTCGGCGGGCTCCTTGGTCACCGGGTCGGCCACCAGCTCCAGGCCCTGCAGCAGCCCGTGGCCCCGCACGTCGCCGACGGCCGGGTGCCGGGTCTGCAGGTCCCGCAGGCCCGCGTGCAGACGTGCGCCCAGCACCGCCGACCGCTCCACCAGCCCGTCCCGCTCGACGACGTCCAGGACGGTCAGCCCGACCGCCGCCACCAGGGGGTCCGACACGTGCGTCGTGTAGAAGAGGAACCCACGCTCGTGCGCCCGCGCCTCGAGCTGCGCCGACGTCACGACCGCCGCCAGCGGCAGACCGGCACCGAGCGTCTTGGACAGCGTGAGCACGTCGGGCACCACACCCTCCCGCTCGAACGCGTACATCAGCCCTGTGCGCCCCACCCCGGTCTGCGCCTCGTCGAGGATCAGCAGCATCCCGCGCTCGTGGCAGCGGTCGGCCAGCGCCCGCAGGTACCCGGGCGGCGGCACCACGACGCCCGCCGACGACAGCACGGGCTCGACGAGGCACGCGGCCAGCGCACCCGTCGACTGGGCGTCGACGAGCGCGAACCCGAGATCGAGCTGGCGACGCCAGTCGAGCTCGCCGTCCGCGTCGACGACGTCGGGGCGGTAGCGGTTGGGCGTCGGGATCACGAGGTTGCCGGGCGCGACCGGTCCGTACCCCGTCCGGCGTGACGAGTACGTCGCGGCCGCCGCACCCTGCGTCATGCCGTGCCACGACGCGGAGAACGACACGACCTCGTGCCCGCCCGTGACGAGCTTGGCCAGGCGCAGCGCCGCCTCGTTCGACTCGGCCCCCGTCGTCAGCAGCAGGACCTTCTCCAGCGGGTCGGGCAGCGTCTGCGCGATGCGGCGCGCGAGGTCCACGACGGGCCGCGACAGCATCCCCGAGAACAGGTGGTCGAGCTCGCCGACCTGCCGGCGCACCGTCGCCACGACATCCGGGTGGGAGTGCCCCAGCACGGCGCTCATCTGCCCCGACGTGAAGTCCAGGATCCGCCGGCCCTCGGCCGTCACGACCCACGAGCCCTCCGCCCGCTCGACGATCTCGGGCGTGAACGTCCCGCCGTAGCGCAGCAGATGACGGTCGGCGTCGCGCCAGAACGCGGCGGTCTGCGGGTCGGTGACGCGGCTGTCGCGGGTCGGCACGCACGCACCGTAGGTCCCCGGCCCCCGGGGCGTCGAGGGGGCGGGGATCACGCGTCGCCGGGTGCGTCCACCACGACGACCAGCGCGACGTCGTCGCCGAGCTCGACGTCCTCCGCCCGCCGTGCCGCGACCTTCAACGGCACCCGGAAGCCACCGTCCTTCGGGAAGATCGACGTCGTGAACGTCGTCGACCCCAGCGTGACGGTCGCCGGGATGCACCCCCACCCGTACGTCACGTCCGCCGCGACGGCCCGCAGCCGCTCCGCCTCGGGCTCCGGCAGCACCACGAAGTGGAACGGCGCCGGGCCGCGCCACCAGACGACCTCACCCCTGAACCGCAGCTCCACCGCACGAGCATCGCAGCGGCCCCCGGCATGCGGAACCCCGGCGCTGCCGGACGGCTGACCAGTCGCCGCACCACGCGCCCGGCCGTACGGTCGGGGCATGCACTGGGGGGATGCGCAGGCGGTGCTGTTCGACCTCGACGGCGTGCTGACGTCGACGGCAGCCGTCCACATGAGGGCCTGGGACGCCATGTTCCGCGACTGCTTCGCGGCGCTCGGCGTCGCCGAGCCGTACACCGACGCCGAATACTTCGCGCACGTCGACGGGCGCTCGCGGGTCGACGGGGTGCGGGCGGTGCTCGCGTCCCGCGGCGTGGTGCTGCCCGACGGCGACCCGACGGACCCGCCGGGCACGGCGACGGCGCACGGCTGGGGCAACGCGAAGAACGCGGTCGTGGAGGGGTTCTTCGCCCGCGAGGGCGTGGCGGCGTACCCGGGGTCGGTCGCGGTGGTGGCGGACCTGGCGGTGCGCGGCGTGCCCCGGGCGGTGGTGTCGAGCTCGCAGAACGCGGTGGCGGTGCTCGCGGCCGCGGGCTACGGCGGGCAGTTCCCGGTGGTCGTCGACGGGGTCGTCGCGGCGAGGGAGCGGCTGCCGGGCAAGCCGGCGCCCGCGATGTTCCTGCGCGCCGCGCAGCGCCTGGGCGTCGACCCGGTGGTGGCGGCGGTGGTGGAGGACGCGGTCCCGGGGGTCGCGGCGGCGGCCGCCGGCGGCTTCGGGCTCGTGGTCGGCGTCGACCGCGGCGCGGGCGCGGACGCCCTGCGGGGAGCAGGCGCGCACGTGGTCGTGCAGGACCTGGACGAGCTCCTGCGCTGAGCGCAGGATCCGGCGCGACGCGCGAGGGGGTGGGCGATGAGCAAGGTCGCCAGGCACAGGCGGTACGTGGGCGGGCCGGACCCGTTGGACCGGTCGCGCTTCGCGCTGGACCCGTGGCGCCTCGTGGAGCGCCGGGTCGAGCCGGCGGACCGCGGGACCACCGAGACGCTGTTCGCCGTCGGCAACGGGTACGTCGGGGTGCGCGGGACGCCCGAGGAGGGGCGTCCCGCCCACGAGCACGGCACCTTCGTCAACGGCTTCCACGAGACGTGGCCCATCCAGCACGCCGAGGCCGCGTACGGCCTGGCGGAGGTCGGCCAGACGATCGTCAACGTGCCCGACGCGACGGTGCTGCAGGTGTACGTCGACGACGAGCCCCTGGTGCTGGGCGAGGCCGAGCTGCTGGCGTACGAGCGGACCCTCGACATGGCCGACGGCGTGCTGCGCCGCGACCTGGTGTGGCGCACGCCGACGGGCAACCGGGTGCGCGTGCGGTCGACCCGCATGGTGTCGTTCACCCAGCGGCACCTCGTGCTGGCGAGCGTCTCGGTGACCCTGGAGGACGCGTCGGCGTCCGTCGTGGTGTCGTCGCAGGTCGTCAACCGGTACGCCACCGCCACGCCGGAGGACGCGCCCGCGGGTGCGGTGCCCGGCGCCATGGCGGACCCGCGGCGCGGCGAGACCCTGGGCCACCGCGTGCTCCAGCCGGTGCTCCACCGGCAGGAGGGTGACCGGGCGGTGCTGGCGTTCCGGTGCGCGACGTCGGGCATGACGCTGGCGGTCGCGGCCGACCACCTCGTCGAGGGCGACGCCGAGACGACGACGAGCACGGTCGTCACCGAGGACGTCGCGACGACCGACGTGCGGGTCCAGGCGCTGCCGGGCCAGACCCTCACGGTGACGAAGCTGGTCAGCTACCACACGTCCGACGCGGACCCGGCGGCGGAGCTCGCGGCCCGTTGCGGGCGCACGCTCGACCGGGTGCGGGCGCAGGGCGTCGCGCAGCAGCTCGCGGACCAGCGGGCGTGGCTCGACGCCTACTGGACGCGCTCGGACGTGGAGGTCCCCGGGCAGCCGTCGGTGCAGCAGGCGGTGCGGTGGAACCTGTTCCAGCTCGCGCAGGCGTCGGCGCGGGCCGAGGGGCACGGCGTCCCGGCCAAGGGGCTGACGGGGTCGGGGTACGGCGGGCACTACTTCTGGGACACCGAGATCTACGTGGTGCCGTTCCTGACGTACACGTCGCCGACGGCCGCCCGCAACGCCCTGCGGTTCCGCTCCGCGATGCTGCCGGCCGCGGAGTCCCGCGCGCGGGACCTCAACGAGGGCGGGGCGCTGTTCCCGTGGCGCACGATCAACGGGGCGGAGGCGTCCGCGTACTACGCCGCCGGCACCGCGCAGTACCACATCAACGCGGACATCGCGTACGCGATCGCGGGGTACGTCGACGTCACCGGCGACGAGGAGTTCCTGGCCCGCGAGGGCATCGACGTGCTCGTCCAGACGGCCCGGCTGTGGGTGGGGCTGGGGTTCTGGCGGGGCGAGGGGCCCGGGTCGTTCCACATCCACGGCGTCACCGGTCCCGACGAGTACACGACGGTCGTCAACGACAACCTCTACACGAACGTCATGGCGCGGATGAACCTGCGGGCGGCGGCCGCCGCGATGGCGCACCTGGCGGCCGAGTGGCCCGCCGAGCACGCCCGGGTCGTGGCGCACCTGGGCGTCGACCCCGGGGAGGTGGCCGAGTGGGTCCGGGTCGCCGACGCCATCGCCATCCCGTACGACGACGTGCTGGGCATCCACCCGCAGGACGCCCAGTTCCACGAGCGCGAGGTGTGGGACCTCAAGAGCACCCCGTCGGACCGGCGGCCCCTGCTGCTGCACTACCACCCGCTGGTCATCTACCGGTTCCAGGTGCTCAAGCAGGCCGACGTGGTGCTGGCGACGTTCCTGCGCGGCGAGGACTTCACGCCCGAGCTCAAGCGGGCGGACTTCGAGTACTACGAGCCCATCACCACGGGCGACTCGAGCCTGTCGGCGGTGGTGCAGTCGATCATGGCCGCCGAGGTGGGGTACCACGAGCTCGCGCTCGACTACTTCCACGACGCCCTGTTCGTGGACCTCGCCGACCGGCACGGCAACGCGGTCGACGGGGTGCACGTGGCGTCCGCGGGCGGGGTGTGGAGCGCGCTCGTGCACGGGTTCGCCGGGATGCGCCGGCGCCCGGGCGGGCGCACGTCCTTCGACCCGCGGCTGCCCGCGACCTGGCAGGCCGTGACGTTCCGGGTCGCCCTCGACGGCACGCGCCTGGCGGTCACGGTCCGTCAGGACGCGGTCGAGCTGGTCGCGCAGACCGGCCCGGGCGTCGTCGTCGACGTGCGCGGCCGCACGTACGAGGTCGCCCCGGGGGCGCCCGTCGTCGTCCCCCTCGACGGGCAGGGCCCCCGGATCGACGGCAAGCCCGAGCCCCGCGCGCTGCGCGACACGGTGCGCCCCGACGGCTCCGTGGTCACGGCGTCGGTCCCGCCGCTCGCGGGGACGACCGACTAGCGCCGGGCCGGCCCGCGCCGGCGCCGCTCAGCCCGTCGCGCAGCGGTACAGCCGGAGGATCTCCGCGGACGTCAGCGCCCGCGACCAGACGGCGGCCTCGTCGATCTCCCCGCGCAGCGGCGACGTGCCGTAGCTGAGGGTCAGCGGCGGGGTGACCGTGCGGGGCGTGCCGGTCCCCGCGAGCGTCCCGCCGACCGCCCCGTCGACGTACACGCGCAGGTGCGCGCCGTCCCAGGTGGCGGCGAGCATGTGCCACTCCAGGTCCTGGGGGACCGGTGCCGCGACCTCGTACGAGCCCGTCGTCGTGGTGGTCAGCGCCCGGATGCTCAGGCCGTCGGAGGAGAAGGCCAGCATGTAGTTGGTCGTGCCGTTCGGGTCCCGCTTGGTCACGACGCGGGCGAGGGAGTTCTGCGGCAGGCTCGTCGCCCGCACCCACGCCAGCACGGTGAAGCTCCCGGCGATGTCGTGCGCGGGCACGGCACCAGCCTGCAGCAGCTCGGGGAAGGGCGGCGCCTTGATCGCCGCGTTCGACTCGCTGCGCAGCGCCCCCGGGCGGGAGAACGCGGTGCCGGAGCCGATCGTCAGGGGTGCGACGCCCATGGTGTCCGCCGCGGTCGTCCCCCCGGTCTCGTCCAGGCGCCAGTAGCTGACCGGCCCGGACCGCACCACCGCGTCACGGTAGAAGCGCGACGAGGTGCCCAGCGACTGCGGCCCGTTCGTGCGCTGCGCGACGAACGCGGCACCGGTGGTGCCCGCCCCCGACGCGTCGGCGCCGCCCCGCACGGCCACGGCGGGCAGCCCGACCCACGGCACGAGGGCCCGCACGCGTCCGACGAGGTCCTCCCGGTGGACCACGGTGCTGTCGGTGACGGGGTTCGCGTCCCCGCGGGTCACGTACCCGTCGGCCGTCACCTCGGCCACGCGGTGCGTGACCAGCCCGTCGTCGGCCGCGCGGAACGTGACGACGGACCCCACGACGACGTCGTCAGGATCCGGCTGGACGAGGACCACGTCCCCGGGCCGGACCAGCGGGCCCATCGAGCCCGACGTGACGACGAGCGGCTGCCAGCCCCAGGCCAGGGGCGCGAGGGTGAGCAGCAGGAGCGTGAGCAGGGCACCGGCACCGGCGCCGGTCACGAGCGTGGTCACGTCCGACGCGAGCCGTCGCGCCGCTCCCGGTGCCGTCCGCTCCGGTGCGGGCCGCCCGTCGGGCGTTCCCCCGGCGGCCGGCACGGTCAGCCCGTCGCTTCCCAGACGAGGTCCGCCGTGGCCTGCGCACCCTGCGCCGCGGACACGGGCTGCACGGTGACGGTGAACCGGTAGACCCGGGTCGCGCCGGTCGTCGCCGGCTCCCAGGGGCCGAGACCGGACGCACCGTCGTGCGCGACCGTCGCCAGCCCGGTCAGCGTCCCGCTGTAGAGCGTGCGCGACGGGACGAACGCCGCGCAGCTCCGGCCCGCCCCGGTGCCCTCCTCCACGACGACGTCGAGGTACGGCGCCAGCGCACCGGTCGCCGTGGCGTACAGCCGCACGGCGACGCCGGACGTGATCGTCCCGGTGTAGGTGACCGTGAGGCAGCGCGTGAGGGTGTCCCCGCCGGTCAGCAGGCCGTCCCCGCCGGGGACGCCGCCGCCGTAGCTCGTCGTCGCGAACAGCGCGCTGCCCGTGCTGTCGTCGTCCAGCGAGACCGAGCCCGTCTCCCACGCGTTGTCCGGGACCCGGGTGTCCGCGGTGAACACGGCCTCGGACGTGCGCAGCACCATGCCGGTGCACAGCACGGCGCCGAGCAGCGCGCCGAGCGCCGCGAGCCGTGCGGTCCGGGTCATCGGGTCCCCTCCGGGTGGTGCGAGCAGTCGGCTGGTGATCGACCGCCCGGCACCCCGTCCTGACGCGCACCGGGGGGTGAACTGCCCGGCGCAGGAGGACGGACCGGGTCAGACCGGGACCGGCAGCCCGCGCAGCCACTCCTGCCAGGCCGGCTCCTCGCGGCGCGCGTGCTCGGGCGCGTCGGGGGAGAACAGGTACGCGCGCACCGCGACGGTGGCCCGGTCGTCGGCCTCGCCGTACGCGAAGACGCTGAGCATGCCCGGGACGGGTGCGGTCAGCCGCACCAGCACCTGGCGGGTGCCGACCCGCTCCACGGTGCCGGTGGACCCGCGCACGTCGAGCGTCGTGCCCGCGTCGCCCACGCCCAGCGTCCCGACCACGGTCGACCACAGGGTGGCGACGTCCACGGGGTGCGACGCCGAGGCCTCGACCTGCGTGGCCTCCTGCCCGGTGAAGTGCGCGAGGTACACGCGCAGGTGGTCGAAGTAGGGCCGCCACTGGTCGCCCATGTCGTCCCACCACTCCTGCTCCCAGTCGGCACCCGTGCCGAACCCGCTGGTCGTGACGCGCACGACGCACGTGCCGCCGGACCGCGCCTCGACGACGAACTCCGACGTCATGGGGCTGAGCTCGGTGGGGTCCTTGCCCATGAGGGCGGCCCAGTCCTCCTCGTAGACGAGCCGCTGCGGCGGGTCCCACCGCACGACGTGGCCGTCGGAGCCCATGCCGGGCCCCATGGCGAAGTGCAGCGCACCGCCCTCGCGCTCCTCGATCTGCGTGGGCAGGAACCACGCGCTCATGCCCTGGGCGGTGGCGACGGCCTGCCAGACCTGCTCCGGGGTGCCGGGCACCTCGACGGCGATCTCCAGGCGGTACGGGACGTGGGTGGTGGTGGTCACGGGGTCTCCTCGGGCAGCGGGTGGGCGGCGACGACGAGCCGGTGCGGGCGCCCGTCGTCGTGGTGGTAGCGCGCGGCCAGCTCGAGCACCGCGGCGGTGAGGTCGTCCGCGAACGCCGCGCGGTCGGCGGCGGTGCGGAACCCGATCTGCGTGTCGACGGTCAGCGTCGGCAGGCGGCGTCCGGTGGTCGAGGCCTGCCGGGCGAGCGCGCCGACCTCGCGCACGACCCGGCCGGCGAGCGCGACGAGGTACCCGGCGGACATCCGGTCGGCGGCGGCGTCCGGGTCGGCCGCCGACGTGCTGACCGCGGCGGGGGAGACGACGTACGACGCGGCCGACGCCCGCAGCACGCGCTCGGTGATGCCCCCGTGCCGTCGCTCCTCGGCGAGCTCGACCAGCCCCACGGCCTCGAGGGCGCGCAGGTGGTAGTTCACCTTCTGCCGCGTGATCCCGACGCGGGCGGCGAGCCCTGCGGCCGACGCCGGCTCGGCCAGCTCGGCCAGCAGCCGGGCCCGCACGGGGTCCAGCGCCGCCGCCGCGGTGCCTGCGTCCTCGATGACCTCGATGTCCTGCACCACAGCAGCGTGCGCTTGACAACAAATGTTGTCAAGGTCTGGCGGGGAACCCGGACGGGCTACGGTGCGACGCATGAGCAACCTCGGCGTCGTCGGTGACCGTGACTCGTGGCGCTGCTGGCTGTGCGACCAGCCCGTCGACCCCGACGCCTCCGTGAACTCCGACCTCGGCCCCAGCGTCGACCTCGGTGCCGCGAGGTCGAAGAAGACGGCCGGCACCGAGCGGCTCGCGCACCGCGCCTGCAACACCCGCAAGGGCGCGGTCAAGCCCGTGGTGCCGTGGTCGCCCGACCTGTTCGTCGTCGACCCCGCGCCGATCGCCGAGACCGTCGAGCGCCTCCGCCGCAAGGGCGGCCGCGAGGTCGTCGCCCGCTGCCCGAGCCGCGCCGACGCCGACCAGGCCGCCGACTGGCTGGTCGACCGCCTCTCGCGGTTCGCCCCCGACCTCGCGGTCACCGCCCAGGTCGAGCCCGGCGGCGGCCAGTTCCTCCTGGCCCTGCGCACGACCTGAGCCGGGCCACCACGTCGAGGCGGTCCTCGCCGTCTCGGCCTCAGGCGCCCGCTTCGGGCCACTCCCGGGCGATGCGACGCAGCACCTCGGTGCCGTCGGCGTCGTCGTCCGGCGCCGTGATCTCCCACAGCGTGCTGTCGACGCACTCGAGGCGCAGCACCGGCTCAGGGCTGCCCTCGCGGATCGCGACGAGCATGCACCACACGGTCTGCTCCATGCCCAGGGCCAACGACATGACGTCCGTCCACCCGAGCGTCATCGGGCCGTCCGTGCGCAGCGTCCGCTCGATGACGTACGCGTTGTAGGGGCTCTCCGGCCGGCTCACGCCCTCCAGCTCCTCCAGCCGCCACACCCAGCCGTGGTCGCCGACGATCCGCAGCACGTCCACCAGGTCGACGTACCGCCCACCTACCCATGCCTGCCGCGTGATCTGCACGTCAACGGTCTCCTGCCGGTCCGGACGGGTGCTGCGGCTCCCCGCTGTCGGGCGAGATCGTCCGCGCTGCGAGCGATTTGACCACGCCTCGAACCGGCGCAGGACGCGGGACACGCCTGGACGTCGGCCGCCCGGGTGCGCGACCCTGACGTCCTCAGCTCCGTCGATGGCCCCGGCGCGCCGCGAAGCGCCGATCACGATGCGCATCTCGCGAGCCCGTGCTCGATCCCTGTCCGTGCTCGAGCTGCAGGTCGGGGCGCTCGACGCCCGTCCCGACGTCCCCGTCGTGAAGATCCTCGTCGACGGCGCCGAGCCGTGGGAGGACGTCGTGCCCGGCTGGCAGGGCTTCCACCCGGCCGAGATGCTCGGCGCCGACTCGCCGCTGCTGCCCGACGACCTGGGTCGGCGCGTGGCGATCTACCGCTGCACGTGCGCCCAGGCCGGGTGCGGGGTGGTCGCTCCGGTGGTCATGCCCTCGCCGGACGGGCGTCGGGTGTCGTGGGTCGACGCGCGCGACTTCACCGGCGTCTTCGACTCGCCGCTCGCCACGACCGCGCCCACGACGGAAGGCCGCTGCTGGGACGTCCCGGACCTGCACTTCGACCGGGCGCAGTACCTCGCCGAGATCCGGCGGGCGACGGGGTGCGCACGCCCGGTGCGCGAAACACCCTCCTGCGCAGGCGCGGGTCCGTAGGCTCGCAAGCCTCAGGGGGAAGGTGGCCGGCCGTGCGATCGACATCTCTGCTCGTCCTCGTCGGGGGCGGGCTCCTGCTCCTCTCGGCGTGCGCTCCGGCTGCCGGCCCGGCGTCCGCCGACGCCGGGCCGACGGCGACTGCTGCAGCGCCGCAGGAGTCCGCAGCGGGAGCGACCGCTCCCGGGGCGACGGCGGGCGACGGTGAGCGGTGGTGCGCGGACGCGGACGTCTCGACTCGGGTCGACGCGGCGCTGGCGTCCGTCACCGAGGGGCCGCACAACGGTGTCCTTGTGTCGCCGGAGGAGATGGCGGAGCTCGGGGAGCCGGAGGCTGCGATCGCCGATCAGCGCAGGGCGTGGGAGGCGCTGACCGTCGACGAGGTGGCGTTCCAGCAGTGCTTGCGCGTCCGTCAGGGGCAGCCGATCGTCGATCCCGTACCCGGGTCGGAGCCGTGACCGGGAAGATGCAGGACTCCGCCCGGGAAGACCTCGTCCGACGGCATGTCGACGCCTTCAACGCCGGGGACGTCGACCGCCTGCTGGCGGACTTCGCCCCGGATGCGGAGTGGGTCACCGGCGACCACGTGGTGCCGACGGGTGGTCTACGGCCGTTCTTCGCCGCGGCGGTGCAGCACCTGCGGCCGCACCTCACGCTCGTGCGGGTCATCGACGGCACGGACGCGGTCGCCGTCGAGATGACGGAGACCTGGACCGTCGAGGGCGAGGTCCGGTCGGCCGCGCTCATCGCCGTGCTCGACGTGGAGGGCGGTCGGATCTGCCGCGGCAAGGTCTACCGCGAGGGCTCGGCGGACGCCTGAACGGTACGGGCGCCCGCAGGAGGGATCAGCGGGCCACGTGGGTGCGTCCGAAGATGCGGTGGGCGAGGCGGGTGAGCGGGTCGACCGGGGGGTCCGTGGGCCAGGTGGGCACCGGGGTGCCGGCCGGGACGAGGGTGCGCAGCACGACCGTGCGGACGGCGTCGGGGTCGATGCCCAGGGCGCTGAGCAGCCGCGGTGCGCGGGCGGAGGGTTCGAGGACGGCCAGCCAGAGCACGGCGCTGCTCAGCTGCCGCTCCTTCGGCAGCGCGTGGGCCTTGCGCAGGTGGCCCCAGGCGGCCGTGGCGCGGTTCAGCGCGGCCTGCAGCTCGGGCCGGTGCTTGACGCGCGGCGGGGCGGCCCGGCGCGCGGGGTCGGTGGTCGGGGCCGGGGGAGCGGTCAGGCCGAGGCGGGCGAGGTGGGGTGCGTCGTCGGCGGCCTCGCGGACGGCGTCCCGCACCGCCGGGGCCGTCAGTCCGGGGAACTCCTCGACGACGCGGGTGGTGAGGGCATCGGCCGAGGTCAGCAGCCCGAGCAGCAGGTGCTCGGAGCCGTAGGCGTCGGCTCCCAGGGCGGTGGCCTCGCCGCGGGTGGCGTCCATCGTCGCCACGAACGTCTGGTCATAGATCAGCATCGGTGCTCCATCTGCGCGGGCCGCGGGGGCGGCTGTGCTTCTTGTGGACGGTCTGACGCGTGACCTGCAGCTCGACGGCGATGTCGGCCCACGACATGCCGAGCGCGCGTGCTCGTGCCACGTGCAGGTCCTCGAGCCGGTCCGCGAGCCGGTGCAGCGCCACCACGGTGCGCAGCCCCTCCCGCGGGTCGGCCGTCGTCGCGGCGTCCTCCACCCGTTCCAGGTCCATGCGTGTCAGCCTGGTCTGACATCGGTCGGATGTCAACCTGATCTGACATCTTTCCGGCCCGGTCCCGTGCCCTCCTCCCACGGGAGGAGGGGCGTCCCGCGCCGTTCTCCTCCGCCGGCAGGTGCTGCCGCCCCCGTCACGGTTCGTAGCGTCGCCGACGGACGCCCCCCCCGGGGCCCGACGACGAGGAGACGCGATGATCGAGGTGGACGCGCTGACCAAGCGCTACGGCAGCACCACGGCGGTGGACGGGCTGACGTTCACCGCCGGGCCCGGTACCGTCACCGGGTTCCTCGGGCCCAACGGAGCCGGCAAGTCCACGACGATGCGCGTCGTCGTCGGGCTCGAACGGCCCACGTCCGGCACCGCGACCGTCGACGGGCGCCGGTTCGCCGACCTGCCCGCGCCGCTGCACGCCGTGGGCGTCATGCTCGACGCCCGCTCCGTGCACCCCGGCCGCACGGCGTACAAGCACCTGCTCGCGATGGCGCAGACCCACGGCATCGGCAGGGCCCGCGTGCGGGAGGTCATCGCCCAGACCGGGCTCGAACCCGCCGCGCACCGCCGCGCGGGCACGTTCTCCCTCGGCATGGGCCAGCGGCTCGGCATCGCCGGCGCCCTGCTCGGCGACCCCGCCACCCTGATCCTCGACGAGCCCGTCAACGGGCTCGACCCCGACGGCGTGCTCTGGGTCCGGCGCCTCGTCCGCGAGCTCGCCGCCGAGGGGCGCACCGTCCTGCTCTCGTCCCACCTCATGCACGAGCTCGCGCTGTGCGCGGACCGCGTCGTCGTCATCGGCCGCGGGCGCCTGCTCGCCGACGCCTCGGTGCAGGAGATGGTCGAACGCTCCGAGCGCACCGGGGTCGTGCGGGTCCGCACCGACGGCCCCGAGGCCCTCGCCCGGGCGCTCGTCGCCGCCGGCGCCCACGTCGCGACCGCGGACGGCGGCGCGCTGCACGTGCGCGGCGCGACCGTCGACGAGGTCGGCACCGCCGCACGCCGCTGCGACGTCGCCGTCCTCGAGCTCGCCACGCAGACCGGCACCCTCGAGGACGCCTACCTCCAGCTGACCGGCGACGCCGTCGAGTACCGCACCGACGCCCCCCGGGGAGGAGCACGATGAGCGCCCCCACCGCCGCTCCCCGCCCCGCCGCGACGACCACGCGTCCCGGGGCCGCCGGGGTCGTCGCCTCCGAGTGGACCCGGCTCGTCTCGCTGCGCGCCCCCTGGTGGACCGCCGCGGTCACGGTCGTCGTCGCCGGGATCATCACGTACCTGTCCGTCCAGGCGTCGTCGGGCGACCCCGGGTTCGACCCGATGGACTCCCTGACCACGGGCGTCGCGCTGGCGCAGCTCGGCCCCCTCGTCCTCGGTGTCCTCGCCGGGGCGGGGGAGTACGGCACGGGCGCGTTCCGCTCCACGTTCACCGCGGTCCCGCGGCGGTGGCCGGTCCTCGCCGCCCAGGCCGTCGCGGTCGCGGTCTTCACGCTCGGGGCCGCCGTGCTGGCCACCGCCGCGAGCGTCGTCGCGCTCCTGCCCGCGGCGGCGTCCCGCGGCATCGCCGTCGACCTCACCGTCGACGCGACCCCCGGCGTCCTGGTCGGCATGGTCCTGCTGCTCGTCGGGCTCGCGCTCGTCGGCCTCGGCCTCGGCGCGCTGCTGCGCCGCAGCGTCCCCGCCCTGGTGACGGCCGTGCTGCTCGTCCTCGTCCTGCCGGTCGTCCTCACGACCGTCGGCGACCCCGGGCTCACCGCGCCGCCCACGGCCGATGCGACCGTCGAGGCCCCCGCCGTGACCCTGGCCGGCACCGTCGCGCTGCTCACCCCCGGCATGGCCGGAGGGCTGATGACCGTGCCGGCGTCCAGCGGCCCCGTCGACGGGGCCCCCGACCTGGGCCCCGTCGGTGGCGGGCTCGCCCTGGCCGGGTGGGTCGCCCTCCTGCTCGGTGCCGCCACCGTCCGCCTGACCGTCCGGGACGTCCGATGACCACGGCCCCGCCCGCCCCGGCGGCACGGCGCGCCGGCGACGGACGGTCCGCCGTGACCCCCCGCCGCGTGCTCCGCGCCGAGCTCACCAAGCTCACCAGCGTCCCGTCGGTCGCGTGGCTCGTGGTCGGCACGGTCGCCGCCACGGCCGCCACCGCCTCCGTCCTCGGCCTGTTCGTCCGGCCCGACGACGGCCGCTCCGGCTCGTGGGTCGTCACCTCCGGCTTCGTGCTCGGCCAGCTCGGCCTGCTCGTCCTCGGCGTGCTCGTCGGCGCCGGGGAGCACACCACCGGCACCGCCCGGTCGACCTTCACCGCCGTGCCCCGACGCCTGCCGGTCCTCGCCGCGCAGGTGGCCGTCACGACCGCCGCGGCGGCGACGACCGGGGCGCTCGCGCTCGCGGCGTCCGCCCTGGCGACCTCCGGCGCGCGCGCGGGCGGAGCCCCCGGCCTCGACCTCACCGAGCCGGGGGCCGCCCGCGCCCTGGTCGGGTTCGTCCTGGCCGGCGTCGCCGTCGCCCTGCTCGGCCTGGGGCTCGGCTCCGCCCTGCGCCGCCCCGCCGGCGCCGTCGTCGCCGGCGTGGTGCTCCTGCTGCTCGGCGACCAGGCGCTGGCCGCGAACCCCGGCCCCGTCACCGACACCGTGCGAGCCCTCCTGCCGTCAGCCGGTGCCCGCCTCCTCCAGGACGACGCGGCGCTCGCGGCCCTCGACGCCACGACCCGGGGCCCGCACCTCGGCACGTGGGGCGGCGGGGTCGTGGCCGCCGGCTGGGTGCTGGTCGCGCTCGCGGCGGCGGCCTACCGCCTGCGGCGGCATGACCTCGGGTGACACCCGCGCGGCGGGCGTGGCCGTGCGGGCGGGCGCGGACTGGGAGAGTGGGGCGGTGGTGATCCGACGCGGGGGCCCGGCGCACGTCGTCGTGCCGCGGTCCGACGAGGCGACCCCTCTCACGGAGGACCAGGTCAGCGGCGGCAGCCCCGTCGCGCGCCTGGTCAACGCCCACCCCTGGGTGCCCGACGTCGCCGCCGCCTGCCTCGTGCTGCTGGTGGGCCTCGTCGGTGCGATGTTCGCGTGGGAGGCGGCCGCCGGCGCCCAGGCCCTCGGGCTGTACCCCGAGGGCTCCGGCATCGAGGGCCGCGTCACCACGACGTGGCTCGTCGGCACCGCGGCAGGCGCCGCCCTGCTGCTGCTGCGCCGGGTCCGGCCCCTGACCGTGACGGCCCTGCTCGTCGTCGCGTGCCTGGTGTCCCTGCTCGTCTCCGGCGTGCTGGGCGTCCTCGGCCTGTGCCTGGCGTTCGCGATGAGCACCGTGGCGGCGACGCGCGAGCCCCGCACCACGTGGGCCGTGCTCGGTGGGGTGCTCGTGACCGTGACCCTGGCGCTCTGGCGGTGGCAGGACCTGGGGCTCATCGAGATCCTCGCGTGGTTCGGGTCCGTGCCCAGCCCGACGTGGGAGCCCGAGACGTACCTCGCCCAGCCGCTGTTCTCGCCCGGCCGCCGCGCCGGCTCGGTGCTGCTGCTGCACACCCTGCTGCTGCTGGGCGTGGCCGTCGGGTCGGCCGCGCGCGCCCGCCGCCAGCACGCGCACGACCTCGTCGAGCGGTACCGCGCGCTGGTGCGCGAGCGCGACCAGGGCGCTGCGCTGGCCCGAGCCGACGAGCGCGCGCACATCGCCCGCGAGATGCACGACGTCGTGGCCCACAACCTGTCGGTGATGGTCGCGCTGGCCGACGGCGCCGACGCGGCGTTCGAGCGGGCCCCCGACCGGTCCCGCGACGCGGTCCGGCAGGTCGCGCGCACCGGCCGCGCGGCGCTGGCCGACATGCAGCGCGTCCTCGGCGCGCTCGGCCCGGTGCCCGACGCCGACCAGGCGCAGGAGCCGACGGACGTGGACCTGCCGACGGTCGTCGAGCGGTTCGGCGCCGCCGGGCTGCCGGTGCGCGCGACCGGTCTCGACGTGGCGCTGCCGCAGGACACGGCGGTGCGCCTGGCCGTGCTGCGGATCCTCGGCGAGGCGCTGACCAACGTGCTGCGCCACGCGCCGGGCTCCCCGTCGGTCGAGGTCGCGGTGCGGCGCACACCCACGACGGTGGAGGTCGACGTGGTCGACGCCGGGGGCACGCGCCCGGGTGACGGACCGGGCACGGGGCGCGGCGTCGTCGGGATGCGCGAACGGGCCGCCCTGCTCGGCGGGCACGTCGACGCCGGGCCGACGCCCGACGGCGGCTGGCGCGTGCACGCCGTCCTGCCGGCCGACGACGACGGAGGTGCACGATGACGACGGTGCTGCTCGTGGACGACCAGGCGCTGGTGCGGGTGGGGTTCCGGCTCGTCCTGGAGTCGGAGCCGGACCTGGAGGTCGTCGGGGAGGCGTCCGACGGCCGGGTCGCGCTCGACCAGGTTGCGGCACTCGGGCCCGACGTCGTCGTCATGGACATCCGGATGCCCGGCATGGACGGCATCGAGGCGACCCGGCGGATCGTCGCGGACCACCCGGGCTCGCGCGTCCTCGTCCTGACGACGTTCGACGTCGACGACCTCGCGTTCGGGGCACTGCGCGCCGGGGCCAGCGGGTTCCTGCTCAAGTCGGCCGAGCCGGGCGAGCTCGTCGACGCGATCCGGACCGTCGCCGCGGGCACCGCTGTCGTGGCCCCGCGGGTGCTGCGGCGCATGCTCGACCTGTTCGCGCCCCACCTGCCGACCGGCAGCGCCGCCGCACCCGGGCCCGACCCGCGGCTGGGTGCGCTCACCCCGCGCGAGCTCGACGTGCTGCGCCTCATCGGCGTCGGCGCGTCGAACGCGGAGATCGCGGCCGACCTCGTCGTGTCCGAGACGACCGTGAAGACGCACGTGGGCAACGTCTTCGCCAAGCTCGGGGCCCGCGACCGCGTGCAGGCCGTGATCATCGCGTACGAGTGCGGGCTGGTCGGCGGCACCACCGACCGCAGCCGCCGCGTCGGGGGTGCGTGAGGGAGACGTCGGGTGCAGGTCGCCCGGCGCAGCAGACCTTACGATGATCGCGTAATGTTGTCGCGACATCAGAGGGGTGTCGACATGAGTGCCACGCCGGGCAAGAACCCGTACCGACCAGGCGCCGCGACGGTTCCGCTGCACCTCGCTGGCCGCGACGTCCAGATCAAGCGGTTCCGCAAGCTCCTCGCAGGTGCCCCCGAGCTGCCGGCGAACCTGCGCCTCACCGGCCTGCGTGGCGTCGGCAAGTCCGTGCTCCTGCGCGAGCTCGAGTCGGTGGCCAACGCGTCGGGCTGGGTGGCGGCCCGTCGGCAGCTCGAGCCCCGCCACAACACGGAGGACGAGCTCTGCGCGCTCCTGGCCGCGGTGGCCTCCGCGGCCGGGCGCCGCGCGTCCAGGCTCGGCGCGCTCAAGGGAGCCGTGACCGACGCCTGGGTCGCGACCCGCGGTCTGCTCAACGTGACGATCGAGGACGTCACGTTCAGCCTCGCGGGTGGGGGCCAGGCGGAGACGACCCTTGCCGAAGCCCTCTTCGATGCGGTCGAGACCGCGGTGCGCAGCGGGCACGAGGGCTTCGTGCTCCTGCTCGACGAGGCGCAGGTCCTCCACGACGACACGGACCGTGGCGGCGAGCACCCGCTGTCGATGCTCGTCGCCGCGGTGAACGCCCTGCAGGAGTCCGGGCTCCCGATCGCGCTCGTGCTCTGCGGTCTGCCCACGCTCCGCGCGCACCTGCAGAAGGCACGTACCTACTCCGAGCGCATGTTCCGGGCCGAGACGATCGGCGAGCTGGAGGGCAACCCGGGTGCTGCCCGCGACGCTTTCGTCGAGCCGCTCCGGTCGACCGGAATCACGGCGGACGAGGCGCTGATCGCGCGTGTCCTCGAGGAGGTCGAGGGGTATCCCTTCTTCATCCAGCTGTGGGGTGCGGAGCTGTGGGACGCAGCTACCAGCCTCGGCTTCGACCGATTCACCGAACAGATGCTGGACGCAATCGAGGGTCAGATCTACGAGCGCCTCGACGAGGAGTTCTACGCCGGACGCGTCGAGACGCTGACGCCCAGCGAGCAGGACGTGCTGATGCTCTCGGGGCAGTGCCCGTACCCGCCGCTGAGGACGTCGGACATCCGGGCCCGCAGCGACAAGAGCGACGGGAACATCAACGTCCTCATGGGGCGGCTCACCGAGCAGGGCGTCATCTACCGGATCCAGAAGGGCCAGTACGCCTACACGGCGCCGAAGTTCGCCGAGTACCTGCGCCGTCGCGCGCAGGCGTGACGGCCGCCGGGCCGACGAGGATCCTCGGCGCGCGGGGACCCAGGTAGACGGGCGCCGGGTCGGTGGGCAGGGTGGCCTGCCCACCGACCCGGCGCCGGGTCGTGGTCGCTCCGGGCCGGTCAGGACCCCGTGATGGCGGTGATGATGCCCTGCTCGGTCACCGTCGAGGTGCGGCGGTCGAACAGCGCGAACCCGTACTGGCCGTTGTGGCCGTTGTCCCAGTAGGCCGTGGCGATGCCGTACTTCTTCGCCGTGGTGACCAGGGTCCGGGCGTAGTCGGCGCGGTACCGGTCGTTCGACGCGTCGGCGAACGTCTTGTCGATCGAGCCGTACTCGCCGATGAACACCGGGTACCCGTTGGCCGTGAACCGGTCGCGCATCTTCTTCAGCTGCGCGTCCATGAAGTCCTGCTGGCCCCACGTGGACGTCTTCGCGCGGTCGGTCGCGTTCGGGCCCCACTGCGTGATGGTGCCGTCCTCGGTGCCGGCGAAGTCCCACGGGTCGTAGTAGTGCACCGAGATCATGATGCGGCGCTCAGCGGCGGGGATCGCGGTCGACCGGTACTGGTCGGTCGGGATCACGAAGCCGTAGTTGCCGGCGGTGTAGTCGATGTTCGTGTTCCAGCCCGGCACCAGCAGCCAGCGCGAGGCGTTGTTGCCGCCGGTCTTGCGCACGGTGTCGACGAAGATCTGGTTGTACGCGTTGATGTTGGAATAGCACGGCTGCGTGGGCGCGCCGTACTGCCCGTCGAAGTTCTCGTTCATCGACTCGAAGACCAGGCGCCCGTCGTAGGACTGGAACGTGGTGGCGACCTGCTGCCACACCTTCTGGTACTTGTCCTTGATCGGGTCCTGCGCGGACGCGTCGCAGATGAGCCAGGAGCCGCCGACGCTCTTGTACCCGTCGCCGTGCATGTTGATGACGACGTACAGGCCGCGGTCGTGGGCGAGCTTCACGACCTGCTGGATCCGGGCGAGCCAGGCGGGGTCGACGGTGTAGCTCGGCGCGGGGCCGATCTTGCCGAGGTACGACACCGGGATGCGGACGGTGTCGAAGCCCGACGCCTTGATGCGGTCGAAGATCGCGCCCGTGATCACGGGGTTGCCCCACGCGGTCTCGCTGGGCATGCCGTTGATGTTCGCCTCGAGCTGGTTGCCGAGGTTCCAGCCCTGGCCCAGCGCGGTGACGAGCTGCGTGGCGTTCAGGGTGACCGCCCCGGCCGTCGGCGTGGGGGTGGGCGTCGGGGTCGGCGTGGTCGTCGGCCGCGGGGACTGCGTGGGCGTGGCCGTGGGGGACGTCGTCGGCGACGGCGTGGGCGAGGTGGTCGGCGTGACCGCCCCGCCGGTGCACGTGGTGCCGTTGAGCGTGAACGACGTCGGCACGGGGTTGGTCGCCCCGGACGTGCCGATGAAGCCGAACGACGCGGAGCCGTTGGTGGGCAGCGCGCCGTTGTACCCGGCGTTGCGCACCGTGACCGTGGCCCCGGACTGGGTGCCGACGCCGTTCCACAGGCTGCCGATGGTCTGCCCGGCGCCGAACGAGAACCGCAGGTCCCACCCGTTGATCGGGTCACCCAGGTTCGTGACCTGCACCGCGGCGTTGAAGCCGCCCTGCCACTGGCTGGACACCGTGTAGTCGACGCGGCAGCCCGCGGCGGCGGTCGCCGGCTGGGCGACGCTGATCGATCCGGCCAGGGCGACGGCGGCCGCCGCGGCCACCGTCAGCACCTTGCGTAGTGCGCGCACGGGTGGGGTCCCTCTCGTCAACGGGTGCCGCCGAGGCCGTGACGACCCGGCGGCGGACGCGCCATTGCATCAGAGCGCCCTCACCCGGCGCAGCAGGTCGAATCGATTCACGCCCTCGCAGGCCGTGAGAGTTCTCTTAGCGACGGGGACGCCTCACGAGGAACGGACGAGCGCGAGCAGCTCGCTCCCGGAGCCCACCACGACGGCGTCGCCGCGCAGCTCGTCGGGCAGGTGGGCCAGCGCCGCCTCGTCGGCGACGGCCGTCGGGCACCCGACGGGCATCACCGCCAGACCCGCGTGCCGGGCGAGACGGTGGAGCACGTCCCACCCGGCGCTCCCGGACAGGTGGTTCACCATCAGGCCGCCGACGGGGGACTGCTCGCAGCCGTAGACGTCGGCCTCCCCGTCCGGGAGCACGAGCCGCGTGCGCGACGGGTCGAGGTACGGGGCCAGCACCTCGTCGACCAGCACCGGGTCGGCCGGTGCGCCGTCCCCGTCCTGGAACCGCTGCAGGAAGACGTCGAAGCTCACGGCGCCACCCTGGCACGTCGTCATGCCGTGGCGTGGGTCGCCTCCTCGATCAGGCTCGCGACGACGTCGGGGCGCGAGACCGTGACCGCGTGCGAGGCGTCGACCTCCACGACGTGGGACGACGCGCGCTCGGCCATGAACCGCTGCGCCGCGGCGGGCACGGCGAGGTCCTGGAGGGTGACGAGGGTCCACGACGGGGTCGTCCGCCACGCCGCCCGCGTCGCCGCTCCGGCGAGCGCCCCGCCGAGGATCGGTCGCTGCGTGACCGCCATGAGCGCCGCCACGTCGGCGGGGACGTCCGCCGCGAAGACGGCGTGGAACCTGTCGGGCTGGATGACGAGATCCTCGACGGTCGTGCCGTCGGGGCCGGGCACGGGCACCGCGTGCAGGGCCGGGCCCAGCTCGTTGCCCGGGTACTTCCCGGCGAGGTCGGCGGTGCTCTCGCCCTCGGCGAGCAGGAAGCTCGCGACGAACACCAGGGCCTTGACCTGCGGGTGCCCGTGGGCGGCCTCGCTCATCACGCTGCCGCCGTAGGAGTGCCCGGCCAGGACGACCGGGCCGTCGAGGTCATCGAGGACGGCGCGCAGGTACGCCGCGTCGTCGTGCAGCGAGCGCAGCGGGTTGGCCGCCGCGACGACGGGGAACCCGGCCGTCCGCAGCCGGGTGACGACGCCGTTCCAGCTCGACGAGTCGGCGAAGGCGCCGTGCACGAGCACGACGGTGGGCAGGGTGCCGGGTGCGGCCCCCGCGGGGGAGGTGGTTGCGCTGGTCATGGGGTGGTCCTCTCGGTCGGGACGGGCGGGGACGCCCGGGTGTGGTGGTGCGGGGGTCAGGGGGCGATGACGAGCTCGGCGACCAGGTCGTCGTGCATGGTGAAGCGGTAGCCGAGGTCGACCACGCCGCCGGGGAAGTCGCCCTCGAGGTGGTACGTCACGAGCCAGTGCGTTCCGTCGACGCGCACGGCGCCGACGAGCTCGGTCGTGTAGGTGAACTCGCTGCCCGCGCGGGACAGGAAGCGCCGGACCTCGTCGGTGCCCTGGTAGGTCGTGCCGTCGTCGACGACCACGGCGGTCGGCGTGAAGACGCGCAGGGCGGCCTCGGTGTCGCGTGCGGCGTGCGCGGCGAGGTAGTCGCGGACGGTGGCGGGCAGGTCGTCGGGCCGGACGGGCGTCGGTGCGGTCATGCGTCGAGGCTGGGGCGTCCCCGGCGGGGAGGGTCAAGCGGTGGACCCTCCCCCCGGGGGAGGGGGCACGATGGGTGGGTGCTGGCCATCGGAGAGTTCTCGCGCCTGACGCACCTCAGCGTGCGCACGCTGCGGCGGTACCACGACGCGGGGCTGCTCGAGCCGGCCGCCGTCGACGCCGAGACCGGCTACCGCGCGTACAGCCCGGACCAGATCCCGACCGCCCAGGTCATCCACCGCCTGCGGGAGCTCGACGTGCCGCTGGCCGAGATCGCGCAGATCCTGCGGTCCCCGGACCCGGCGACCCGTGCCGGGCTGGTCGCCGACCACCTGCGACGGCTGGAGCACGAGCTGGACCGCACGCGCGCGGCCGTCACCTCGCTGCGGCGCCTGCTGCAGCCGGAGCCCGCGCCGCTCCGCGTCGAGCTGCGCCCGGTCCCTGCCACCGAGGTGGCGGCGGTCGCGGGCCACGTCGCCCACGACGACGTCCTCGCCTGGTACGCCGGCGCGATGGCCGAGCTGGACGTCGCGGTCGACGCCCCGACCGGCGCCCCGGGCGGCTTGTACGACAACGCGCTGTTCGAGGACGGCCGGGGCCACGTGCTCGTCTACCGGCCCACCGCCCGGCCGCCGCGCGTCGGGCGCGTCCACCCCACGACGCTCCCGGCCGTGGAGCTCGCCGTCACGACCCACGTCGGCGAGCACGACGACATCGACGTGACCTACGGCGAGCTCGGCGCGTGGGTGGTGGCCAACACGCTCGCCGTGGCCGGGCCCGTGCGGGAGACGTACCTCGTCGGCCCGCGGGACACCCCGGACCCGTCGGCATGGCGCACCGAGATCGGCTGGCCGGTCTTCCGCATGTCCGCGTCGTGACCGCCCGGCGCTGATCACCGGCCCGGCGGTCGGCCATGCGCTGCGGTCAGGTGGCCAGGGGCGTCCGCGCGTCGACCGGCGGGCCGAACTCCGTGCGGACGCCGCGGGAGAACAGCACCGAGTCCGGCGGCCGGACCGCGGTCCCCGGCAGCCCGCACGCGGCGACGAGCCGGTCGTCCAGCGTGAGCAGCTCGGCGGTGAGCAGCGGCCACGTCTCGTGCCGGTTGCGCAGGTAGAGCGTGCGGCCGAACGCACGTGTGTGCAGCCCCCAGCGCGCGGTGAGGAACTCCGCCAGCGGGTCGCCGGGCGGCAGCGGCTCGCCCGGTCGCACCACGACGTGCGTCGACGCGTCCCGCGGCCCGGGCCACCGCCGCCGCGACGAGTAGGTGATCACGCCGTCGGCCTCGGTCACCCGCATCCGCGCCCACGTGTACGGCAGCGCGAACACCCCGCGCGCCCCCAGCACGAACGCCAGCCGGGACGCCTCCAGCGTCAGGAAGACGACGCCCCGGCGGCCCTGCTCGTCGACCGAGTAGAGGCGGACGTTCGTCTCGGGGAACGTGCCGACCCACGGCAGCCCGGGCCCGCGCGCGGCACCGGCGCCGACCATGCGGAACGGCACGAGCCCCACCCAGCTCGACCCGTCGTGCACGTCCGGCCGCGTGCCGGGCGGCATGAACGGGGCGACGACCTCGGGCGCGACCCGCCAGTGCACGAACGTCAGGTCGCGCCACCACTGGCCCATGATCGGCCGACCGGCCATCTCCGGCGCCGTCACGGTCACGGGCTGCGGCTCCATGGCCACACTATGCACCCGACCGACGACGAGCCGGGCCCGGCGTCAGGCCGGCCCTCCGCGCGGCGGCGCCAGCGCGTAGAAGCCGCCGCCCTCGGGGTCCTGCACCGCGTCGACGAGCGTGTCCAGCGGGAGTGTGAGAGCCCGCGCGAGCCGTGCGGCATGGTGGCGCCTCATGCCGCTGGCCACGAGGCGCCCAGCACCTGACGCGTCGACGAGGGCCCACCCGTCGGGCCGCTCGACCAACGCGAGGTCACCCGCCGCGGCGTTCACCGTTCCCGCCCACAGGTCCAGGAGCGCGAGACCGTGGCCGTCCCGCCACGCGTTCGCGAGGGTGACGACGACGAAGGCGTCCAGCACGTGCCCGTCCGAGGTGAGCACCACGGCGTCGCGGGGCGCCCCGCGCACGACCCGTCGGACCACCAGGACCTCGCCGTCACGTGCGACGTGATGGTCCTGCTCGCCGTCTCCCACGACGAGCACATCGCCGTCGACGTCCACCCCGCACGGCACGGACATCACGAAGTCGACGGTCCGTGGGTCGAGACGTGGCACGGTCACCGTGCGCTCCGGTGGGTCACAGCCGGACCCCGGCGGGATCGACGTCCGCGGCGGGCCACACCACGCCGCCGTCGTCGACGACCCAGGCCTGGTAGGGCAGGAGCGCTGCCATCCTGGCGACCGATGACGCAAACAGGTCCTCCCACCGGCACTCCACCGAGACGGCGACCGCGGCGCTCAGGTCGGGCGCGGGGCCGGGCCCGCGGTGCTCGAACGGTCCTTCCCGCCAGTCGGCGGCGTGCTTCGGGTCCAGCTGACCGAAGATCGTCACCAACCGGCCCTGGTCGTCACGGAGCTGCGCGGCGTGCTCCCGCACGTCCGCACCCAGGGTCGCCGCGGCACGCCACAGGTCCTCCTCGAACGAGTCCTCCGTCGAGACCAGGTAGGCGGACTTCATGACAGCTCCTCGCCCATGTCGTCAGCATGCCTCTCGACCCCGGCTTCGCCCACCACAGCCGGTGACGCCTCGGCCCCAGCCGGCTCTCTCATGCGGTCGCGAGTGCGGGGCGTCCCGCAGGTTCACGGTAAGAGGCGACCAAGGTGTCCAGGTCGTGCGCGAGCAGCGCCGCCAGGCGGCGAGCTGCGCCCACGTTCAGGTGCGTGGCGGTGCAGGTGCGTCCGTCCTGCGTCCAGGTGAGCGTCGCGTCCCAGTTCTCCCCCTGGACGACCGCGGCGTCGCGCGCCGTCGTCGAGGCGTCGACAAGGGCTCGCGGCATGTGCCGGCTCTCGCGCCATGCGTCGCCGATCCAGGCGACGAGATATCGCTCGATCGCGGCACGCTCACGCGTCCGTAGCTGCGTGCCGGCAGGAGCGCCGCGGCTGACGCGTTCGACGACGAGGTCCTCGCCCTCCTGGAGCACGAACAACTGGACCTCCGACTCGCCCACCAGCAGGCGGTGATCGGGCTCGACCTGCCAGACCAGCCCCGCCTCGTGGGCGAGTGCGGCGAGGCCCGGGTCGAGGACTGTCATCGCAGAGCTACGACGCGGTGGGGAGTCGCCTGTGGGCGGACCGCGGCTACGGCCGTCACGACCTGAGCAGGCTGTCGTGGAGCCGCACGCCCGCCGGCGTCACCGTGGCGCTGAGCGTGCCCGTGACGCCGTCGCTGTGCGACGTGATCGTCACGTGGTGTCCGTCGCCCTGCGAGTCCACCTTCACGCTGTCGACCGTCTCTCGGCTGATCTCGACGAGGACGTCCGAGCCCAGCTCCCAGACGAGGTGCGCCGACGCGGCGACCGTGTCCCAGGTCACGGTCACGGTCCCGCTGCTCGTGCCGTCGAAGGTGACCGAGCGCACCCACGGCTCCTCGCCTTCCTCGGGCTCCAGGCCGAGCGACGCGAGATGGTCGTCGTTTGGTGCGGCAAGAGGTGCGGCCACGGCTTCTCCTCGCGCGCATCGTTCACGCTTCGTCGGCATGGCGTGACAGCACTCGTCGTTCGAAGTCGAGCGCCGCCGTGGGGGTGATCGGCTGGACGTCCTTCTCGTACATGTTGAGCCGCACGAGCGCGAGAATCCCCGTGCTCTCCCACGTCCCGTCAGCGCGGAGGATCTCCTCCTCCATCCCGTCAGGCGTCCCGCGCCTGCGGATGACAGCGCGAGGACGATCGTTGTCGTCTCCGTCCCACAGCACGGCGAAGTACTCGGTCTCGGATGTCATGGGATCTCCGGTGCAGTGATCGTGCGTGCGTCGGGCGGGGTCGGGACTGTGTCGAAGAGCCGCTGCATCTCTGCCTCCAGCCGCGCTCGGTCGTGCGCGCTCAGGTTCGGGAGCCGGAGCTGCTCGTACAGGTCGTGCCCGCGCATCTTCACGTCGAAGCTTGTCGGAGTGTGGAACTGCAGCTCGAACACCTGCCCGTCGGGTGACCGCCAGGCACTGTTGATTCCCTGGTAGCCCGGTTGGCCGAACGTGTTCTTCCACGAGACGGGTGTGAAGCCTGCCTCTGTGAGCTGATCGGTCACATCGTCGACTCCTTGTGCGAAGTGCTCGTCGGGAACCTGCGCCGTGTATCGGACCGCGTCCTTGATCCGGGCGACCGCCCCGGCGACGTCTCGGGGCGGTGCGTCGTCCGCCAGGTCCGTCGCGATCTTTCGGTAGAGAGAGTCCTCACCCTTCAACCGGAACTCAAGTCCCGGCATGGTCGCACCGTCGACGCCACTCAGCATGCGTTGCAGGTCAGCCGTGATCGTCGGTTCGTGCTGAGCAGCAGAGCCGAGAAGATCGTCGACTGCAGCTACCTCGTCGCCGGAGAGTCGGAGCCCGTTGGGCCCGACCCACTCCGACTGATGCGGAGCGCCACCGCGCGAGGACAACCAGTCGTCGAGTCGGCGTCGCCAGGATGCGGGTAGGTGCTTGACGGCCTTCTGGAGGATCTTGCCGACGACGCCGACGCCGAGCAGGGAGGTCGCGGCCAGGCCGAGCTCGAGGGTGCCGAGCCGGACGAGGTCCTGGCCGTCGATCGTGCCCTCGCCCCAGTCGGCGACGACGTCGAGGAAGTCCCCGACCGAGACGAGGGTGAACCCGACGCCGAGGATCTTCAGGCCGAACGTGGCCCCGGCGGCTGCGCCGGCGACCCCGCCGGGTACTCCGGCGACCCCGCCGAGCAGGGTTCCCGCCGCGAAGCCGCCGAGTGCGCCGACGACGCCGAGGACGACCGTCAGGACCGCCCCGACCGCGACCAGGACCCACCCGACGATCTGGAGGGCGTCGGCCAGGAAGCGGAAGCCCGCGACGTGCCGGCCGACGAGCTCACGGACGTTGGCCAGGTTCTCGTCGATCCACGAGCCGAGGTCCGCGGTGGTCGTCTCCCACCAGTCGCCGATCGCGGCGCCGGCCTCGGTGACCGTCTGCCACGCCTGCCCGGCGGTGTCGGCGACCCAGTCCGCACCGTCGGCGACCGCGCCGGACACGTCGTCCCACCGGTCGGAGAACCAGTCGCCGATCCCGCGCGAGTCCGCGGCGGCCTGCTCGTCGGCGGCGATGTCGCCGGGGCTGGTCGCGGCCCAGGTCAGGGTCGTGCCACCGTCGTCGAACGGTGCGGTCCCGAACGGCAGGGCGACCGGGGCGGGGTCCACGTCCAGCACCGGCAGTGGCCGACCCAGGGCGCCGCCGTAGCGCAGGTCCTCCAGCGCCCGCGCCCGGTCCAGGTGGGTCTCGACCACCGGCAGCACGTGGGTGCCCAGGCGGTCCCCGGCGCCCAGCACGTCGTCGAACCCCGACGTCGGCACGCCCAGCGCCAGCGCCCGGGACCGCAACGAGGCCCAGTCCGCGTCGACCGTGTCGCGCACCGCGGCCACGTCGCCGCGCACGCCGGCGACCGCCTCGGCGCTGACCTCCACGACCCGCGTCATCGCCCGGCCCTGCGCTCGGCGTCCTGCTCGTCCTGCGCGCGTCCCAGCGCACGCTCGGCGTGCTGGAGGTCGTCCAGCACGGCCTGCTCAGCGCGCTCCAGCCCGGCGTCCAGCTGCGCGCCGACCGGGATCAGCTCGTCGTGGTGCAGGCGGTGCGCGGCCGTACCGGTCCAGCTGCCCGGTGCCCCCACCGCCGAGGTCGCCCGCCGCAACGAGGGCACGTCGGCGCGGGCGGCGCGCACCGCGGACAGCAGCGCCCGCAGCTCGTCGACGCGACGCTCGGCGGCCTCGACCGACGCCATGGTGACCCTCCCGCTGCTCGACCGACCCGGGGGAACATACCCGGCGCCCGCGCTGCCCGGTCGGGACATCCACAGCAGCGCACGAGGCGCCGCACGCCACGGGAGGGCGTGGTTAGGCTGCGCGTCGTGACCACCGCCCGCCGTCCGTCGCGACCGACGACGCCCGTCGGCACCGCGGCGCGACCACCCTTCGGGTTCACCGTGCGGGCGCCGGCGGGGTGGCAGGCGCTGCGCGGCGACGCCCCGTCCCTGGCGGACGACCTGCTTGCCCTGGTCGCGCGGACCCCGCTGTGGCAGGAGCTCGACGACCGGCGCCGTGGGGGCCTGGGCCACCTGCTGCACGGCATCGCGCGGGCCAGCGCGGCCACCGGCGCCGTCGCCACCCTGTTGCGCCTGCCCGCTGCAGCCGCGTCGGACGAGGAGCCCGAGGTCTCGGCGATCAGCCTGACCTGGATGCGTACCGCCCCGGTACGCGCCGACCTCGACCTCGCACGCCTCGTGCTGCGGGAGGGGGAACCCGTCGCCACGGGGCTGGGACCCGGGCTCGTCGCGGTGCACGGACGCACGACCGTGACCGGTGGCGAGCAGCACACCGTCCAGGTGGGAGTGCCCGTGCCGGACTCGGTCTGGCTGGCCGTCCTGACGGGCACGACGTCGGGCGTGCGGCACGTCCCGGCCCTGACGGAGGCCGTGCTCGCCGTGGCGGCGAGCCTGCAGGTCGACCGCCCGCCGCGGGCCGCACCGGCCACTTCGTGACACCGTGCCGTCGGGCCGACCACGGAGGTGGACGGACGCGACCCGGAGAAGGAGACGCCCATGACCGACCTCGTCAGCACCGCACGTCGGATCGCCACGCAGGCCCACCGCGGCCAGGTCGACAAGGCCGGGGCCCCGTACATCGGCCACCCGGCGCGCGTCGCCGGGCACGCCGCCGCCGCGGGAGGTGACGAGCGGGTCGTCGCCGCGGCGTGGCTGCACGACGTCATCGAGGACACCGACGTCACCCCGGACGACCTGCGCGCCGCCGGCATCCCCGACGACGTCGTCACCGCCGTGGTCGCGCTGAGCAAGGTGCCCGGGCAGAGCGTCGACGACTACTTCGCGGCGGTGAACCGGCACCCGGTCGCGATCGCGGTCAAGGCCGCCGACCTGGCCGACAACACCGACCCGGAGCGCCTGGCGCTGCTCGACGAGCAGACCCGGGCCCGGCTGGTGGCCAAGTACGCGCGGGCGCGCGACCTGCTCGCGCATCCGCACGCCCCGGCGGGCTGACGGTCAGGACGCGCAGCCCAGCGCCGACGCGCCGGGTGCGCCGGTGCCGATGAACCCGAAGGTCGTCGTCCCGCCGGCGGCCACGGCGCCGTTGTAGGGCGCGTTGCGCACGGTCACGGTCGCGCCGGACGTCGTCGCGACGCCGTTCCACAGGGTGCTCACCGACGTGCCCGGCAGGGTGACCGTCCACGACGTCAGGGGAGTGGCGCCGGCCGTGACCGTGACCTCGCCCTGGTAGCCGCCGGGCCACACGCTGGCGGTGCGGAAGGTCGCGGTGCACGTGGCCGGCCCGCCGGTCGGCGTGGGGCTGGGCGTGGGCGTGGGAGTCGGAGTGGGTGTCGCTGTCGGCGTGACCGTGGGAGTGGGGGTGGGCGTGGGCGTGGGGGTCGAGCCGTCGCCCTCGGTCGTCGTGTAGCTCACCACCGTCCGGGGCGACGAGCACTTGCCGTTGCAGCTCGCGGGGAGCGAGAAGGCGTACTCGCGACCGCCGAACACGTACGCGCCCGTGACGTCTTTGACCCGGATCCGGTAGTCGGTGCCGCCCGCGGTGGTCGGCTTCACCAGGTACGACTGCCCCATGTCGGTGTTCATGGGCGTCGTGACCCACGCGCCGTCGGCGAGGTGCTCGACGCCGTGGATGCCGTTCGGCAGGTGGTTGATCGACACCCCCGCCCACCACCGCTCCGAGCCCTGGATGAACCCGATCTCGATGTCCCCGGAGTAGTCCGGCGCCTCGATGAACTCCCACGTCACCTGGCGGTTGCCCCAGTGCGCGGGCTCCAGGTCGCCGACGGGCGCGCCGTCCTTCACGAACCGGTTGATCGCCTGGTGCGCCAGGTCGAGGTGGTACGGGTCGTCGCGGCACCACGCGTTGGGGTCGCCGCAGCTGTCGGCGACGAGCATGTCGAGCGTGGCGCCGTTGTACTCGTCCTCGACCCACGCGCCGTTGCGGCAGAACGCCTGGCCGGCGGCGCCGTCGTTCAGGCCCGTGCAGTAGTCGCCGATCGACACCCGGACCCAGCGGCCGCAGTTGCGCCCGTTGTCCCACATGCCGACCTTCGGGTCGGCGGCGGCCATCGGGCGCGGGTACATCGCGTAGTCGCCCGGGGTGTCGAAGACGTTCAGCGCGAGCCAGTCCTGCGTCTCGAGCTGGTCCTGCGGCAGCCCGCAGCCCCCGTACGGCGACCCGAGGTTGTCGAACCACGTCGCGTTGCCCGTCACCGGCCCGGCCTCGCCCCCGGGCGTCAGCGCGACCGCCGGCGCCTGCGCGGCGACGAGCGCGGCGCCCGCGACCAGCAGAGCGAGCACACCTCCGACCGAACGGCGTGTCTTCTGCGTGGACATCGGGTTCCTCCGGTGGGCGACGGGTCGCCCCGAGTGTGGCCCTCGGCCCGGCCCGTGCGGGCGGCGTGAAACCTTTACGCCACGCGGGACGAGCGGCCGGAGGTCAGCGGGTCGGCGGCGGTCCTGCGGCGGTCAGGAGGTCGGTCTCGTACGAGCCGGAGAACGCGACCTTCGTGATCTCCCGGTACCTCCACCGCGACACGGTCCCGTCCCGCACGCCCTGCGGCGTCACCTCGTCCAGCACCATCGAGCCCTCGCCGCCGTGCGCCGGCGCTCCGAAGAACGCGACGTCGGGGTCGACGCGCTCGACCTCGACGTGCACCAGCCCGCCGTGCGCGGCGGCGGTCGCGACGAGATCCCGCGTGCGGTCGAGTGCGATCGACGCGGCAGGTCCCGCCGGCGGCCACGCGCCGGTGCTCTGCAGCAGCCTGCGGCTGGTCTCGTCGCACGTGCTGACCTGGACGCGTTCGAGGTCCCGCAGCCGGAGCGCGACGTACCCGTCGACCCGGATCTCCGGGACGTGCGCGAGGAGCAGCCACCGCCGGCCCAGTCTGACGACGTACCCGTCGTGCACGTCGGCCCCGGGGATCCGGCGCGTGAGCCGAACCACCCGATGCTCGTCCTGCATGCGTCCGAGCGCCCCCGTCCACAGGTCCGTCACCGAGGTCATGGGGCCAGTGTGCCGACGTCGGCGCGCGCGACGCCCCAGGTTTCTCCCGTCCAGGCGGCCGAGGGTCCGTCCCCGCCACCCCTCCCCGCGGGTGCTGCTGCTAGAGGAGCCACGGCAGCCCGTAGATGGCGGCTCCGGTCACCAGGGCGGTGCAGATCACCGGGTGCGCCGTGACGATCGAGAACGCCTCGGGCCACCTCCGCCGCGCGTCCTTGAGCCGGTTGACCGACAGGTTGACCCGCGCCGTCGGGACTCCGAGCGGGGACCATCGTGCGCGCATCTCGCTGTCGCGGTCGGTGCTCGGGTCCCGCACGCGCAGGAGCACGCCGCCCGTCGTCCCGATCACGAGATGGTGGTCCACGGCGAGGTCGGTGCCTCGGGTGCCTGTGTCGATCATCGGGATGGTCTGGACGAGCTCGACGCGAGTGAACTGGGATCGTGCAAGACGTCGGGAGCGACCGCTCCAGCTCCGCCAGACGACGGCATCGGGCGTGACCTCGACCCTGTGCCAGCTGGTCCGGCGCGCCCGTGGGTAGCGAGGACGTGGGGTGTCAGCCGGTCGGCCGAGCACGGAGTCGAGCAGGACGCGTCGAAGAGGCACGCGCTCAGGCTGTGGCGGTGCGCCCTCAGGACGGTTCTCAGTCACCTGCACCTCATCGTCACCCGGGACCGCCGACTTCAGCGCCCGCCGGCTCGACCCGTCACTCGCGTCCGTGCCCGGGGCGGCGCGGTGACACGTCTGGCACGGCCGTCGGGAAGCGCCGGGTCCTCGTCCTGGGCGCTCGCCAGGCTTGTTCCGGCGCCCTGTCGTCAGTCGAGGACGGCCGTGGCCTCCACCTCGACGAGGACGTCGGGCTCGAAGAGCACGTCCACCCCGATCAGCGACGCGGGCGGCATCGGCAGCGGGAGGCCGATCTCCTCGGCGACCGACTCCACCCCGCGCATGAAGGGCTCGATCTTGTCAGGGCTCCAGCCGGTCACGAAGAAGGTGAGGCGAACGACGTCCTCGAACCCGGCACCCACGCCGGCCAGTGCGGTGCGCGTGCTGCGCAGGGCGTGCGCGACCTGCCCGGCGAGGTCGCCCGGCGCGAGGGGCGTGCCGTCGGCGCTGCGGGCGATCTGCCCGGCCACATGGACCTGGCGGGTGCCGGTGGCGACGGCGACGTGGTGGTATGGGACGGGCTGCATCAGGCCCTCGGGGGACGACAGGTGGACGGTCATGGCTGCTCCTCGGCCGACGGGATTCGGTATCGCATGGATACCTTGTGTCGATCGGGCACCACAACGAGACTGGGTGTCGTGACGGATACCGACACGCGAGCCCACGGCAGGCTGACGATCACCGCGACGCACCGGGAGCTGCTCGACCAGGTGCTCGACAAGTGGTCCCTCGACGTGCTCAACGAGCTGTGCGAACGCCCGCTGCGCTTCAGCGGCCTCCGGCGGGCGATCCCCACGGTCACGCAGAAGTCGCTGACGGCGACGCTGCGGCGCCTGGAGCGCAACGGCATCGTCGAGCGCGTCGTGCTGGGCACCCGGCCGGTCGCCGTGGAGTACCGGATCACGCCCCTCGGCAAGACGCTCCGCCCGCCGGTCGACGCGATCCTGCACTGGGCGGCGGAGCACCTGCCGAGCATCGACGCGGCGCGTGACAGGTACGACGAGGAGATGGACGGCGCACGCTGATCCAGGGCCTGCCGTGCTCCTCCCGCGGCTCACGCGGACGTCACCCGCGGACCGCGCCGGGCGCCTAGCGTGGCCTGCATGACGAGTGAGCACCCCACGCCGCCCGCCGGCGGCGCCCGGCAGCTGCGGCTGGTCGTCGAGGCCGCCGACTACGAGGAGGCCGTCCGGTTCTACCGCGACGTCCTCGGCCTCCCCGAGCAGGCGGCCTTCCAGGGGGACGACGACGCCCGCGTCGTCATCCTCGACGCCGGCCGCGCCACCCTGGAGATCGCGAACCCCGCCCAGAAGCGCATGATCGACGACGTCGAGGTCGGCCGGCAGGTCGCGCCCGCCGTCCGCGTCGCGTTCGAGGTCGACGACGCCGTCGCCACCACGGGTGCCCTGGCCGATGCCGGCGCCGAGGTGATCGCCGAGCCGACCGAGACGCCGTGGCGGTCGCTCAACGCGCGCCTCCAGGCGCCGGCGGGCCTGCAGATCACCGTCTTCCAGGAGCTGGAACCGCTCGAC
The DNA here is from genome assembly GCF_006715865.1 of Cellulomonas sp. SLBN-39. Lineage (NCBI taxonomy): Bacteria > Bacillati > Actinomycetota > Actinomycetes > Micrococcales > Cellulomonadaceae > Cellulomonas > Cellulomonas sp. SLBN-39. Next base: position 1,855,758 of record NZ_VFOA01000001.1, read on the forward strand.
ACCCGCTCCGAGCGACCGGGCTTCGGCACCGACGCCACCCGCGACTGACCGTCACCGCCCCCGCGCGCGTCGCTCCCGTTCGGCGCCCCCGCCTGGTCACGACCAGGCAGAGCGGGGCATCCGGCGCGCGTCGAGCTCGCTCAGCACCCGCCGGGTGAAGCCGTCGTCGTCCTCGTCCTGCTGGGCGACGAACGTGAGCACCTCCTGCGCGCCGTTCGTCGACACGGACGCCCGCACGTCCGGGCTGCTCCACGGCCACGCCGACACCCAGTCGATGCGGGCGACGTGGAAGAGCAACACGGCGGCGTCGACCTGCGCGTGGAGCCGCAAGGCGTGACGGACGTCGCGGGCCACGCGCCGGCCGAGGCCCTCGGCGACGGCGTCGCCGGTCGGGACGGCGTCCGGTCCGCCCGTCGCGTCGTCGACCGGGTCCGCGTCGGGGTACGCCATGCGTGCGGCCGTGGCGTCGTCGACCGCGTCGAGGTAGTGCTGCAGGCCGAACCGGTACGTGGCGTCCAGCGTCTCGTCCGGCGCACGGCGCGGCTCCCAGACGACGTCGCCACCCTCCCGCCGCACTCGGGCGCTCAGGCTCCCGCAGCCCGTCTCGCCGCAGGCGCAGGCCCCGAGCACCACCGTCGCGCCCTCCCGGGTCGGCAGCAGCCGGGTCGAGAGCGGAGGCAGCAGGGCGTCGGGGTCGAGGCCCTTCGGGTTCGCGTACCCGAGCAGCAGGTCCCTGCCGTCGACGAACGGCCGGAGCGAGGGACGGCCGGCACGGTCGAGGACCGTGACCAGGCGCAAGGTGGACAGCGAGGCGTCGAGGCGAGAGGTCATTCGTGACGGCGTGTGTGGTGCCGGGTCTCAGGAGACGAGCAGAGTCTCCGAGACTAGAGGGCGTCTCCGCCCTCGTCGTTCCCTCGACAGCGTGGCGCTCGCCGATGGTCTCGTGCGGTAGCCGCCCGCGCGCCGTTTCCCACGCGTCAGACTGTGCCGGGTGGAGATCGTCAAGACCCGGACGGCTCGGGGGCGCGGGCGATGGGGACCGGACACCTACGACGTCGAGCTCCTCTCGTGCACGCAGTCCTGGTGGGACTCCGCGAGGGCGGAGCGCAGGACGCTCACGGACTTCGAGCTGCGCTGCTCGGCACCGGTGGGTTCCCGGTACTTCGCGACGGAGTCCGAGCGGGACACCTTCATCGCCGCCTCGTTCTCCGAGCTTGACCTGGACCCGGTGGAGCCGCCCGAGGCGCGGGTCGTGGCGCCCACGTCCTTGCACGCAGTTCTCGGCGTGCCCCTGACCGGAGTCGAGACGGCCGTCGGATGTCTGCAGCTCGACTGGCCCGACGACTATCTCGTGATCTACTCCGGGGCCCGGATCATCGAGGCCGCAGGGACGTGCGAGGACGGGGACGCCGGCTTCGTGGCGAAGCTGCAGTCGCTGACCGGTCGGCGGTTGAGTGCCGTGGACGAGGTCCTCGACCGTGGCCTCGTCCTCACGTTCGAGGGCCCGATCGACCTCGAGGTGAACCTGCGCGAGGCCGGCGACGGTCTCGTCGAGGCAGCTGAGCACTCGAGCAGGGACCATTGGAGCCGCGGGTCCAGCTGGACGGTCGCCGAGCCGCCGTTCGACTCGTCGTGGCCCTCCTAACCCCTCGTACAGGCCATCGACGTGTCGGGTGGCGGCCGGCAGCCCGGTCGTGCCGAGGAACCCGCCTCCGCGTCGTGCGGCTCCGCCGCCTCATGCGGCGGGGCAGGCGCGGCGGGTCGTCAGCTCCCGGGCAGCGAGCGGCTGAGCGTCGTCTCGGCCGCGGCCTCGACCTCCCGGGCGAGGCGCCCCCAGCCTCCGGTCCATTCGTCGTCGAGGCCGATGAACTCGTCTAGGTGCAGATCCGGCCGGCTCTCGCCGAGCCGTGCGAGGAGGGCCACCGCGCCCCGGGTGTCGTGGTCCAGACGCCACCGGGCCGAGACGTGCTCGAGCACGACCTCTCGCGCGGCCGAGGGTCCCTGCAGCGGCTCGACCTGTGCCTCGTGCAGCGCGTCGCGCATCAGCCGCTCGATGGCCTCGGGGTCCTGCCGGGCGTGACCGGCCAGCAGCCGTACGGCTTCGCTGTCGACGACGTCGGCCGCCAGCCATCGCGCGGCCAGATCGGGGAGCTGGTCCGTCCTGATGACCCCGAGGTCATGCAGCGCGCCGGCCTCGCGGAGGTCGGGCAGCGGCATGCCGTCTGATCGCACGGCTCCATCATCGCGGGAGGAGGCTGCCCGCGGTGCGCCAGGCGGTGACGGGCCCGATCCTCGGCGCCGCCGGTCGGCGGGACGACCGCCGGTCAGACGCCCGTCGGCCACGCCTCCCAGCGCTCCGGGCGGGCTCGAACCGGTTGGCCGAGCGCGGCAGGCGGAGCCTCGCCGGTCAGCTCGAGCAGAACGATCGAGTCACCGACCCGCAGGACCGCGCAGTCGCTGTCGACGTGCTCGAGGATCCCGGCCAGGACGTCGAGACCCGTGGCGCCCCTCGCACCGGTGGCGGGCTGGTCCACCGTCTCCCACGCCAGCGACCCGATGGCGTCGAGCTCGATGTCCACGTCGTCACCCACGACCGGCGTGACCGGACCTCGCCACACGACGCGGAGATCGCCCCCGGGCGTCTCGCACCTCACCATGGCCGCCCCGGCGGACAGCACCCTGACGCGCATGCGCTGATCCTGCCGGGTCGACGCCGGGGAGTCTCCCAGGGCACGACGCCGGGACCGGGCGCTGCCTACCGCCGCATCCTCGTGATCCGCTCGTGCGCCTGGCGCACGGCCAGATCGAGCACCGGGTGGTCCCCGGCCTCGTCCGCGACCTGTGCACGGGCGTCCTCGATCGCGGGTTCCAGCCGGTCGAGGGCGGTGCTGACGATCCGGCGCGCCGCCCGCTCGCCGATGTCCCAGGCGCCAAGCTCGGCGACCAGCGCCTCCCCGGACAGGTCGTCGATGAACGCTTCACCACCGATCCGCATCGACAGCTCGGTGCTCGTCCCCGGCAGCGCGGTGGTCGGCACCACGTCGTACGCCGGTGCGAGCCGTACGCCCCGCTCGGGGTCCAGCAGCAGCGAGATGTTCTTCGCGTGCTGGTCGCAGTTGCCCAGCACCAGCGATCCGGTCACCAGCGCGGCGAGCGCGCGCAGCTCCTCGACCGGGGCGTCCGCGTGCGTCGACAGCACTGCGGCGATCTTTGCCAGAGACGGCGACATCGGGTCCTGGGCCTGCTGGTACTTGCTCGTCGGGGGGATGCCCAGCGCCTGGCACATGTCTTCCTGGTGGATCCGGACGAGCCGGTCGTCGACGCGTCGACGGTCGTACCTCTCCACCAGGATTCCCGGACGTGCGCCGACGTGGCGGAGCTGCACGTCCGCGGTCGGCACCCCGGCCAGCCGCATCGCGCGCATCGCGAACAGCTCCCCGTGGACGACGCCGGGCCACCGCTCCTCGCCGTCGGCCCTGATCGGCGCCGGCTTGAGGATGTGCGTCGAGGGGGTGGCCTCCAGCGGAAGGCCCAGCCGGCCCGTCGGGTCGCGCACGAGCACGAGCTTCTCCTGCACGCCCCCCAGCGACACCCGCACGTGCTCGTCGGCGCCGACCCCGAACGGTGCGACCGCGAGGTCGTCCACGGTCCGCTCCAGCGCCGCCTCGTCCAACCAGTGCACCCCGGCGCTGGTGGGCGGATCGGCGTCGGGCGGGGTGATCACGACGGCGCCGGCGCACTCGCGGCCGATCCGGCCGAGCAGGCCCGTCGTGTCGTTCTCCGCGATCCGGTACCGGTCGGCGAGTGCCTTGCGCAGGGTCTCCTCGGGGAGCAGGCCGTCGAGCCAGTGCTGCGCGACGACCGCCGGGTACGGCTCCGGACGGACGGGCATCCGGACCGACAGGGCGATCGCCCCCGGCCCGTACCGCTCGACCGCGTCGTCGGTGTACCGCACCGAGACCGCACCCATGCCGGCGTCCAGCAGGTCGGCCACGTGCACGTCGTTCAACCAGACGTGCAGCGTCCCCGTCACGCGGGGCCTCGCCCGGCTGGCAGCGCCGGTGCGGTCCCCTCGTCGGCCTCCGCCGCCTCGGGGAACGTGTCGCGCACCTGCAGCAGCACGCGACGCAACGACGGGTGCGCGATCGACAGGGCCTCGTCGCTGCCCGCGAGCCTGGCGATCGGCCGGACCAGTGTGCGCACCCGGTCCGCGTCCCCACCTGTCGCGTCCGCGAGCAGCGCGCGCAGCGTCCGCAACCGTTCGGCGAGCTCGGGAGACCCGATGTGGGACGGGTCCAGCCCGTCCAGCGCGTCGAGCAGCTGCTCGACGTCGGTGCCGCGGGTGTGCCGCGGTGGAGCGACCGGGCGTAGGCGCTCCTCACGTGCGGCGGGGTGGTTGCGTGGCAGGGCCAGCAGGTCCAGCCCGACGGAGGACAGGGCGCGCACGAGCCGACGCAGCTGGGTGGTTGCCTCGCCCGTCTCCAGGCGCGACAGGTACGCCGGCGTGACCCCGAGCTGGTCGGCGAGGTCGGCCTGGGTGATCCCCAGCGCGAGACGGCGTTCGCGCAGTCGCTGCGCCAGCCGCGCGACGGCCTGGTCCTCCGGCCGCTGCCCCCGCCCGGGAGCCGCAGGGCCCTCGTGCGCCATCGCCACCTCCGTCGGCTTGCTGATATCCGTGTCGATCTGGCCTGGAGCCAGCATGACACGAATATCCGTGCAGAGGACGGTCAGGCGAGGGTGGATGCGGATATCCGCATCCACCCTCCGCACCGGGCCGTCGTCGCGGGCGGTGCGGAGGGCGTCCCGGCGGAGGGGGCTCAGCCCACCTTCACCAGCTGCCACTGCTGGTTGGTGCCGTTCCAGTCGGTGTACTGGACGATGTTCCCGCCGTCGGCGGTGGAGGCGCCCTGCACCTCGACGGCCTTGCCGCTGTTGCGGTTGATCAGCTGGACGTACCCGTCGACCGTCTGGATGCTGAACTGCTGGTTGGCGCCGTTGTTGTCGCTCCACTGCTGGACCGCCGCACCGTCGGCGGTGGACTTCGCGGCCACGTCGAGGACCTTGCCGGACAGCCGCGACTTCAGCCGGTAGTAGCCGTTGCCGGAGCTGACGAACTGCCACTGCTGCTGCGTGCCGCCGTTGCGGGCCCACTGGGTGATGCGCGCGCCGTCCGCGGTGGACAGGTTGTAGACGTCGATGGCCTTGCCGCTGTTGCGGTTGACCAGCGTGTACCAGGCCGCGGTGTCCACCGGGCCGGAGTTCCCCGGGTTGCCGGCCGGGTTGCCGATGCTCCCCGGCACGGCGCGCAGCGCGGTGAACCAGGCGGCCGCCATCTTGTCGTAGCCCGCCGCGTTGGGGTGCACGCCGTCGGGCAGGTCGTTCACGCTCACCGCGTTGTACATGTCGACGAGGTGCACCTTCTTCCCCGCGGCGGCCCTGCTCGACACGATGCCGGGGATGGCGGCGTTGTAGGCCCGGACCTTGGCGTCGGCGTACGACACCGGGATCAGGGTCGCGACGAACACGTCGGTCTGCGGGGACGTGCTGGTGATCTTGTCGATCACCCCCGCGAGCCGCGCCGGTGCGTTCGCCAGGTCGCGGTTCTGGCTGATGTCGTTGGTGCCGATGTGCAGCAGCACCGTGCGCGGCTGGTACGTGCGCACCCAGCTCACGACGTTCGCGTCGATCTGGTCGATCCGCCAGCCCGAGTGCCCCTCGTGGTCGTGGTCCCCGAGGCTCGCCGGCCCGTTGAAGCCCGACCCCACGAAGTCCGTGGTGTAGCCGTTCTGCGCCAGCCGCTGCCACAGCCCGACGCGGTACCCGCCGCCGCCCATGCCGACGCCGTCCGTGATCGAGTCGCCCAGGGGCATCACGCGGGTGCCCCCGTTGCTCTCCGCGGACGCGGGCGTGGACGGCGCCAGGACACCTCCTGCCAGCGCGACGCAGAGCGTGACGGCGAGCAGCAGCCGTCGGCCGAATCTGTGCATGAGGTCTGCCTCCTGGGATGGCGGCACGTGCGACCCATCGGGCGCGACGGTGCGCCGGCGGGCGTGCCCCGCGACCTCGGGCCGGTGCCGTGCGGTCGTGCGGTCGGGACGTGCTCGGGACCGGTGACGTGCCTGGGCGGTGAGATCCCGCCGATGTGAACGATCACGCGGCGAGACCGGGCCCCACTCTGGCACGCGCTCGCGGGCCGGGCGATGCACTCGAATCGATTAAGCCAAAGGCCGGCACGCCGCCCCTGGGTGACCCCGCAGCACCTAATCGTTTGGCCGATCGCGAACCCGACGAGGCCGGTGCCAGAGTGCGCGGTGCCGCGATGTGATCGTCCACAACCGGTCCGGGCAGGACCGGTCCCGCCCTCACCGAGGTCACGCGCACCGGCGGGCGCTGCTGGTGCCTGCCGGCTGCGGGCGGGACGGTCGGGTGCGCACCGGACGACCGACGACGAGGGGACGGATCATGCGGAGAGCTCGACGATCACGCCGGACCTGGGGCTTCACGCTGGCGGTGGCGACGCTGATCACGGGGGTGATGGTCGCCGAGGCGCCTGTGGCGTCCGCCGCGAGCGGCTGCCGGGTGGACTACGTCGTCGCCTCGCAGTGGAACAGCGGGTTCACGGCCGGCGTCAAGGTCACCAACCTCGGTGACGCGGTCAGCGGCTGGCAGCTCGGCTGGACCTTCCCCGCAGGTCAGACCGTGAGCCAGGCCTGGAACGCCGTCGTCACCCAGAGCGGCGCCGCCGTGTCTGCGAGGAACGCGTCGTACAACGGCTCGCTCGGTACCGGGGCGTCGGCGGAGTTCGGCTTCAACGGGACGTACGGCGGCACCAACCCGGCGCCCACCTCCTTCGCGCTCAACGGCACCACCTGCACGGGGTCGGCCGGCGGCACCCCCACGCCGACGCCGACGGTGGCGCCGACCCCCACGCCCTCCGCCACCCTGACGCCGACACCGACCCCGCCGGTGGGCGGCCCCGCGGACCTCACGGTGAACACGGGCACCAGATACCAGACGATCGACGGCTTCGGTGCCGCCGTGTCGATCTGGGGCGGTGCGTGGTCGACCGCGGACACGCAGACGCTCGTCGGGATGGGCGACAACCAGCTCGGCCTGTCGATCGTCCGCACCGGGATCTCGCCGGTGCAGAGCGAGTGGAGCGCCCAGGTCAGCGCGCTGCGGACGGCGAAGTCTTACGGCTCGGAGGTCAAGATCCTCGCCTCGCCGTGGACGGCGCCGGCCGCGTGGAAGTCGAACAACAGCCGGATCAACGGCGGCACCCTGCTGCCTTCCCGCTACGGCGACTACGCCAACCACCTCAACAGCTACGTGCAGTACATGAAGGGCCAGGGTGTGACGATCGACGTCACGTCCGTCCAGAACGAGCCCGACTGGCACCCCGACTACGACTCGATGGCGTGGACGGGCGACACTCTCCGCAACTTCGTGCGCGACCACGGCACGAAGATCACGAGCACGAAGCTGATGGTCGCCGAGTCGCTGGGCACGAACCGGGCCTACACCGACCCCACGCTCAACGACGCGACCGCCCGCAACAACATCGGCTACATCGGCGGCCACATCTACGGCCAGGAGAACGGGCCGAACCTCTCCCGGTACCCGCTCGCCGCCCAGCACGGCAAGAACCAGTGGATGACCGAGTGGAACTACCACCAGGCCGACGGCACCGGGTCGAACATCTGGGGAGACCCGTCGAACGCCGCCGTGTGGAACGAGACCCTCGACGTGATCATGCCGTCGGTCAACCGCACGATGGAGGCCAACTGGAGCGCGTACGTCTGGTGGTACGGGCGGCGCTACTACTCCTTCATCGGTGACGGGGAGTCGGCGTTCGGGACGACGGGCGGCGCGGTCCTCAAGCGCGGCTGGGCCTTCTCCCAGTACTCCAAGTACGTCCGTCCGGGCGACCAGCGCATCGGCGTGACCGAGAGCGCCAAGGCGTCGCCGCTGGACGTCACGGCCTACCAGGGCGACGGCGGCAAGATCACCCTGGTCATCCTCAACCGCTCGACCAGCGCGGTGAACGGAGCCGTGGTCCAGGCGCCGCAGCAGGTCCGGTCGGCGCTGCACACGATGACGTCGCAGTACTCCAGCCGGGCACCGCGGACCACGACCGTCAACGGCAGCCAGGTGACGGTCGACGTCCCCGCACGGAGCATCTCCACGGTGGTCCTCACGCTCTGAGCACCAGAGCGGGTCCGGCGCGACCGCCGGCGGACGGTGCTCCATGTCAGCCCCGTCCGCCGGCACGATGGCGGGTGGGGGAGGGCCGCGGACACGCGCCCCTCCCCGCCGCCCGCTGACCCGCACGTCGTCCCCGGAGAGCCCATGCCGACGAACGTCTCCGTCATCAAGGGCACGGTCGTCGTCGAGGGCGCGCTCACGGAGCAGGACCTGAAGCGCCTGACCCGGCTCTGCGCGTCGAGGTCGACGGTCGAGGTGTGGCGGGCGCAGCACGCGTCGCTCGTGTTCCTCCTCGACCTGCCCGGGCTCGCGGACCTGAGCCTCGTCAACCTCCGGGTCGACGACCCGGGTGCGCTGCCCGAGATCGGCACGCTGCGGCGCCTGTTCCTCAACCAGGCCCGGTTCCGCACGGGCTGGGGCTTCCTGGCGTCGCTCACGCAGATCGAGGAGCTGCACCTGCTCAACGTGCGCGGTGAGCTGGTGCTGCCGGACCTCCAGGCGCTGGACCGCCTGAAGATGGCGCGCGTCTGGGGGTGCAAAGGGCTGACCGACGTCTCGGGGCTGGCTGCCGCGCCCCACCTCGAGGACGTGCGGCTCGTCGACACCGGCATGACCCCTGCCGGCCTGGCGTCGCTCCTCGAGAATCCGTCCGTCCGGCGCCTGAGCTCGACCTTCCCCCGGGTCAAGGACGACGAGCACTTCCGTGAGCTCCTGGCACGCAACGGCAAGACGGCGGACAGCGAGGCGTCGTAGTCCACCGGCTCCACCACGCCCGCCAGGCGCACGTCGTGATCCCCGGTGACGGACGGACCGGTCGCCCTCCATGATGCTGCGGTGACTCCCGCGCGACCGCGGTTCCAGGACCGCGACGAACCGGTGCGGTACCTGCGGCCATCCACGGTCCTGGTCCGGTGCCCCCGGTGTGTTGCGCGGGCCGTGGCGACCCCCACGTCGGTGACGTGCTCGGCCTGTGCCTTCTCCCGCACGGGAAGCGGCTCGGTGCTGCTCGGTGCTCGGGTGACGGCGGTGGTGCAGGGTCGGTGCGGCCGGTGCGGGCGCAAGGCTGTGGTCGAGCGGAGCGTGCGAGGGGCGATGAGCCCGGTGCCCGTGCGCTGCGAGGGATGCGGGGCCGTCACCCGTCACGGCGTCGTCCGGGTGCGAGGCGCGGGCGTGCCCGAGGGCCCGCGGTTCCGTGGGCTCGACCTCTGGTTGCAGACCCCGTGCGAGGGCCGTGTCCTGTGGGCGTGTGACGAGGCCCACCTGGACTTCCTCGAGCGCTACGTCGCTGCCGGCCTGCGTGAGCAGGAGCCGGGAAACGCGTCCCTCGCCAGCCGGCTGCCCGCATGGATCAAGAGCCGCAAGAACCGCGCCGTCGTCCTCCGAGGGCTGCGCCGCCTCCGCGCGACGCTCGCCGAGTAGCGGCGCTCTGGCGCCCGAGGAGGCAACCACCTTTCTAGGCAGTCCGTACCGGAGCCGGGGCGTGCGTCAGGCGGTGACGGGACTGTAGGGAATGACGAGAACCGTCCAACGTCCGGTGCGCGGACCCGCGTCCCGGCAGAGCGGGAGACGGCCGCCGTCTCACCTTCGTGTCCGGATCCTCAGCGACGTGCGCAGAGGTACCCCGTCGACCGCTCATGCTGGCGTGATTGTCGCTGCTCGCGCACGGGGTACGGGGTACGTTCCGGTCGTGACCAAGAAGAACGAGCGGGCCGTCCTGGAGTTCTCAGGTGCATCCACCTGGGATGCAGACGAACTCGGCCTCTCTCTGGCTCGCGCCGCCCGGGCCGACGTCACGCTCGGGGGGTACCTGATCTACGCGTGCGATCCGACGGACGACGTGCTGGACGACCACACGCTCAAGTACGTCAAAGTGCTCGGCGCAGAAGTCGTCGGGTCCACGCGCGACCCGGCGGACCTCGCCGCTCTGATGGACGCCCTGGCCGCCAGGGACGTGACCGACTTCCTGTGCATGTGCACGGGTGACCTCGCGATCGAGTTCTTCGACGCGACGGGGACTCTGACCGATGTAGTGCGAGTCGATCTTCCCTCTGGGATCGAGTGGCCGAGGTGGCCCGGCCGAGCCTCTCTCGTCGATGCGGGAAAGCTGCACGCCTGGTTGCAGGCGCACTCGATCTCGCGATCGGGCCATTGAGTTCCCCGAACGCTGTAGAGCGCCCGGCCCACAGCCAAACAAGCTCGTGACGTCGTCGAGCTTGGCGTCGCTCGTACGCCGAGGGCGTCGAGGCTCCGCCACGCTCAGGAGGGTGGTGGGAACCTCCGCGGCGACGCGCGCATCACCCGTTCCCCCGAAGAGTTTCTCAACCAGGTCCTGTGCGACCTGAGCGGCCACCACGCATAGCTCCCGCCCGCCAGCCCTAGATCGACGCACGACATCACCACCGCTCGCGTTCGACCTCCCGGCCTATCCACTTGTCGAGAACTCGCGCGGGCGGTCGTGCGACACGCTTCAGAGGTGGACGGACTCCGATCGGCCCGGTTGAAGCTGGCACGCGCCCATGAACTGAACGAGCTGGTCGACAGAGAGGTGCAGGCGTGGCACGCCGCATCGTCGCCGTTCCTCATCAACTCGATCGAACCGTCGGCCACTGGCAGTGGCCGCGACCTCGTCGTCCGAGTGGGTGGGCTCGCACCCGTCACCGACGCGCTGGTGCTCGCCGTCGACGACTCGCTGCACCACATGCGGACAGCGCTCGACCACGTCGTTTGGCAGCTCGTAACTGACAATGGCGGCGTCCAGTCACGGCAGGCTTTCCCGGTTCTTCGCACGGCACCTGTGACCTCGAAGGAGCGAGCCTCATGGCGCGCGTCGATCGATGGGGTAACGACCGCGGTCAGGGACGTGATCGAGCGGTTCCAGCCGTACAACCAGGCTGTGCCGGAGACGTTCGAGAACAGCACCCTTTGGGTGCTGCACCAGCTAGACATCGTCAGCAAGCACCGCTCGGTCGTGTCGATCGCGCCCTTCAGCGGCGCGTACCGGATGGAGATCACCGAAGGCATGGGTGGCCTCCGGTTTGAGGTCGGGCGCCCATGCCGGCCAGACCCGTCGCAACCACCCGCGGCGGTGAGGGTCTCCGGCATCCCATTCGACTTTGCTGACCCAGGCGACTGGATCGGCATCTCGCACCCGCTTCTGCTTCTGGAGTCGAGTGAGCACGTCGGTGGCGAGCTGGTCTCCGTGCTCGGCAGGGCCGAGCGTTGGGCCCGCAAGATCGTGGATGAGCTTGAGGCAGTGCGCTAGCCACGGGGACCGGCACGCGCAGGTGCATGACCAACGAGCGGCATGGCAAGGGACGGGGGCTCGGTCCCTCGGTGGTCGGGTATTCGGGACGAGCCACGCTCGGCCCCCATGCCTGCGACGACCGGTTCGTGAGATTGGCACAGGCCATGGACGCCTCCGGGGCCTGCCGCGCGGAGAGGTGACGGGCGGGAACAGATCGGCGACGCACAGAGTTGAGCCCAGCAGACTCAAGTTCGACCGTCTCGGGTTTGCCAGGTCGCTCCGGCCGACGCAGACTTGAGCCAGGCGGACTCAAGAGCGCCCCCAGTTTGTGGAGCACCGCTCCGGAAGGAAGGCAACGCACATGGCACGAGCAGTCGGCATCGACCTCGGTACCACCAACTCGGTGGTCGCGACCCTCGAGGGCGGCGAGCCCACCGTCATCGCCAACGCCGAGGGGTCGCGCACGACGCCGTCGGTCGTCGCGTTCTCCAAGACCGGCGAGGTCCTCGTCGGCGAGGTCGCCAAGCGCCAGGCCGTCACCAACGTCGACCGGACCATCACGTCCGTCAAGCGCCACATGGGCACTGACTGGACCACGGCGGTCGACGAGAAGAAGTACACGCCGCAGGAGATCAGCGCCCGCATCCTCGGCAAGCTCAAGCGTGACGCCGAGGCGTACCTGGGCGAGCCCGTCACCGACGCGGTCATCACGGTCCCGGCGTACTTCAACGACGCCGAGCGCCAGGCCACCAAGGACGCCGGCACCGTCGCGGGCCTCAACGTCCTGCGCATCATCAACGAGCCCACCGCGGCCGCCCTGGCCTATGGCCTGGAGCGCGGCAAGGAGGACGAGCTCATCCTCGTCTTCGACCTCGGCGGCGGCACGTTCGACGTCTCCCTGCTCGAGGTGGGCAAGGACGACGACGGCTTCTCCACGATCGAGGTCCGCGCGACCGCGGGCGACAACCGCCTCGGCGGCGACGACTGGGACGCGGCGATCGTCGCGCACCTGGTCACCGAGGTGAAGAACACCACGGGCGTCGACCTGTCGAAGGACAAGATCGCCCTGCAGCGTCTGCGCGAGGCGGCCGAGCAGGCCAAGAAGGAGCTGTCGTCCGCGACCAGCACCAACGTCTCGCTGCAGTACCTGTCGATGAGCGAGAACGGCCCGATCCACCTCGACACCAAGCTCACGCGCGCGCAGTTCCAGCAGATGACGCAGCCGCTGCTCGACCGCGTGAAGGCGCCGTTCCACCAGGTCATCCGCGACGCCGGCATCTCCGTGGCCGACATCGACCACGTCGTGCTCGTCGGCGGCTCGACCCGCATGCCCGCGGTGTCCGAGGTCGTCACGCAGCTCACCGGCGGCAAGGAGCCCAACAAGGGCGTCAACCCGGACGAGGTCGTGGCCGTCGGCGCCGCGCTCCAGGCCGGCGTCATGAAGGGCGACCGCAAGGACGTCCTGCTCATCGACGTCACGCCGCTGTCCCTCGGCATCGAGACCAAGGGCGGGGTGATGACCAAGCTCATCGAGCGCAACACGGCCATCCCGACCAAGCGCTCGGAGATCTTCTCCACCGCCGAGGACAACCAGCCGTCCGTGCTGATCCAGGTGTTCCAGGGTGAGCGCGAGTTCGCGCGCGACAACAAGCCGCTGGGCACGTTCGAGCTCACCGGCATCGCGCCGGCGCCGCGCGGCGTCCCGCAGGTCGAGGTCACCTTCGACATCGACGCGAACGGCATCGTGCACGTGTCCGCCAAGGACCGCGGCACCGGCAAGGAGCAGTCGATGACCATCACGGGCGGGTCGGCCCTCCCCAAGGAGGACATCGACCGCATGGTCAAGGACGCCGAGGAGCACGCCGCCGAGGACAAGAAGCGCCGCGAGGAGGCCGAGACCCGCAACACGGCGGAGCAGCTCGTCTACCAGACGGAGAAGCTCCTCGTCGACAACGGCGACAAGCTCTCCGACGACGTCAAGACCGAGGTCCAGGCCGCGGTCGGCGAGCTCAAGACCGCCCTCGAGGGCACCGACGTCGAGGCCGTCAAGGCCAAGCACGCCGCGCTCCTGACGGCCAGCCAGAAGATCGGCGAGGCCCTGTACAGCCAGGAGCAGGCCGCCCCGGCCGCCGACGAGGCCCCGGCGACGGACGCCAAGTCCGCCGACGAGGACGTGGTCGACGCCGAGATCGTCGAGGACGAGGCACCGGAGGGCGACAAGAAGTGACCGACGAGCACGCCCCCCAGGGGCCGGACCAGCCGCAGGGCGGGTCCGGCCCCGACGAGGGGGCCCCGCGCGTGACCGACAAGCGCCGCCTCGACCCCCAGACGGGCGAGCTGCGCGAGCCGACGCCCGAGGAGGCCGTGCTCGACGCGGCCGCCGACGCGGTCTCGGGCGTCGCCCCCGAGGGCGACCTCGCGGCCGCCCAGGAGCTCGCGGCGCAGCGGCTCGACGAGCTGCAGCGCTCGCAGGCGGCGCACTACAACCTCGAGCAGCAGTACTCGGCGTACGTGAAGCGGTCCAAGGCCGAGGCCCTGGCCTCGCACGACCGGGGTGTCGCGGCCGTGGCCGAGGCACTGATCCCGGTGCTGGACGACATCGAGCTGGCCCGCCAGCACGGTGACCTGTCGGGGCCGTTCGCGTCGATCGCGGAGAAGCTCGAGGCGACCCTGCAGCGCTTCGGCGTGGAGCGTTACGGCGCGGCCGGGGAGCCGTTCGACCCCGCCGTGCACGAGGCGCTCATGCACGCGCACTCGGCGGACGTGACGGAGCCGACGGTGCAGCAGGTGCTGCAGCCCGGGTACCGCACGGTCGAGCGGGTCCTGCGCGCCGCCCGGGTGGCGGTCGTGGACCCCGAGGGCTGACGGGCACCATCATCTGCACACCAGGACGAAGCGGGAGGGAGGCGCCGTGACCGGCCAGGACTGGCTCGAGAAGGACTTCTACGCCGTGCTCGGCGTCGCCAAGGACGCGGACGCGGCGGCGGTGAAGAAGGCGTACCGCAAGCTGGCGCGCCAGCTGCACCCGGACCAGAACCCGGGCGACGCCGCGGCCGAGGCCCGCTTCAAGGACATCGGCGAGGCGTACGCGGTGCTCTCGGACCCCGAGCAGCGCCGCCAGTACGACCAGCTGCGTGCCATGGCCGGCGGCGCCCGCTTCACCGCGGGCGCCGGCGGTCGTGGCGGCGCGCCCGGCGGGCCGGGGTTCGAGGACCTGTTCGGCACGATGTTCGGCGGGGCCAACGGTCCCGGCGGGCGGGTGCGGTACCAGACGTCCGGCACGGGCGGCGGTGCCGGCGGGCCGGGGTTCGAGGACCTGCTCGGCGGGCTGTTCGGCGGCGGGGGAGGGCGCGGCCACGCCGGCGCCGACCTGACGGCCACCACGACGCTGCCGTTCCGCACGGCCGCCGAGGGGTCGACCGTGTCGCTGTCCGTCGAGGGGCGCACCGTGAACGCGCGCATCCCCGCGGGGGTGCGGGACGGGCAGAAGATCCGCCTGCGCGGCAAGGGCCGCCCGGGCAGCGGCGGGGCGCCCGACGGCGACCTCGTCATCACCGTGCAGGTCGAGCCGCACCCGGTGTTCTCGCTCGAGGCCGACAACCTGCGCGTGACGGTGCCGGTGGCGTTCGACGAGGCCGCCCTGGGCGCCACGGTGCAGGTGCCGACCCTCGACGGGTCGGCCGTGCGCGTGAAGATCCCGGCCGGCACGCCCTCGGGGCGCACGCTGCGCGTCAAGGGCAAGGGCATCACGACGTCGAAGGGCACCGGCGACCTGCTCGTCACCGTGCAGGTGGTGGTGCCCCAGCGGCTGAGCGCCGCGGCCCGCGAGGCCGTGCAGGCGTTCGGCATCGCCACGTCCGGCGAGGACGTGCGCGCGGACCTCATGGCGGACGCCCGGCGCTGACGGGTCTGCGCCACCCGACCGGGTGGCGCGGTGCACCGCCGCGGCTGCGGGGGAGGAGGACGGGCGATGGACGAGGACGCGAAGGTCTACGTCATCTCGGTCGCCGCCGAGCTCGCGGGCATGCACCCGCAGACGCTGCGGCAGTACGACCGCCTCGGCCTGGTCCGCCCGGGCCGCACCCGCGGGCGCGGGCGGCGGTACTCCGCGCGGGACATCCAGATGCTGCGCGAGGTGCAGCGGCTCTCGCAGGACGAGGGTGTGAACCTCGCGGGCATCAAGCGGATCCTCGAGCTCGAGGCCGAGGTGCGGGCCGTGCGCCAGCAGGTCGAGTTCCTGCGCACCCTGCTGGACCCGGGGCGCCGGGTGTTCACCGCCGACCCGACGGGCAACGTCGTCGCCGACCGCCGGCACCCCCTGGCCCCGCAGCCCGCGCCGGGGCGCCGGCCCCGCTGGGTGCCGCGCCAGCTCGTGGCCGGGCCGACGCCCCGCCGGGACGGCTGAGCGGGTCCCTCGGGCGCACGCCACCACCTGCGGCGACGCCGGGGGATGGGCCGTCCGGGCGAGGGCCGGACGAGTGAAGGTGCGCGCCACCGGTTGTCACAATCGGACATACCGGACGAGCATGGCGGTCTCGCCGTGAACCACCCGCACGCGGTGACGGCCGGCCGCCGAGCCGCGAGGCCGTCGCCCCGACGAAGGGCCGCTCCTCGTGACCGCTGCGCGCACCCCGCTGATCGCCACGCACGACATCGCCGCCGACCGTGAGCGCCTGCGCCGGCGCCGGGTGGTCCGTCTGTGCCTCGTCGTGCTGGCCCTCGAGGTCTACGTGATCTGGGCGGCGCTGACCGGGCGGCCGCTGGTCGTGGTCCCCGAGGTCGACCCGCTGGTGCTCGTGCCGGTGCTGTTCTTCGCCGCGCTCCTGCTGCTGCTCGTCGGCACCCAGGTCGGCTCCGGCCGCTCCCCGCACGTCACCTACCGGCCCGAGCAGGTCGACGTCACGCTCGACGACGTCGTCGGCATCGACCCGGTGGTCGAAGACGTGCGCCGCTCGATCGACCTGTTCCAGACCCACCGGCGGTTCGCCGACCAGATGGGCGGCACCCCGCGCCGTGGCCTGCTGTTCGAGGGCCCGCCCGGCACGGGCAAGACCCTGACGGCCAAGGCGATGGCCGCCGAGGCGGGCGTGCCGTTCCTGTTCGTGTCCGCGACGAGCTTCCAGTCGATGTACTACGGCGCGACGGCCCGCAAGATCCGCGCGTACTTCAAGGCGCTGCGCACCGCCGCCCGCAAGGAGGGCGGCGCGATCGGCTTCATCGAGGAGATCGACGCGATCGCCCTGCGCCGCGGCGGCCTCGCGGCGGCGTCGTCGCGGGCGGCGTTCGTGCAGGTGCCGTCCGTGCAGGGGCTGCTCGGCGGCCAGGGCGGCGTGGTGCGGGACGCGATGATCTCCGAGGGCACCGGCGGCGTGGTCAACGAGCTGCTCGTGCAGATGCAGTCGTTCGACGAGCCCGTCGGGTCCGACCGGGTCGTCAACGCGCTGCTCCAGCTGGTCAACCTCCTGCTGCCCGCGCACCGCCAGATCCGTCTGCGCAAGCCCACGCGGGCCCCGATCCTGCTGATCGCCGCCACCAACCGCGCCGACCACCTCGACCCGGCGCTGCTGCGCCCCGGCCGGTTCGACCGCCGCCTGACGTTCAACCCGCCGGACGCGCACGGCCGCCGCGCCCTCGTGGACCACTTCCTGGCCCGCCGCGCGCACCACGCCGAGCTCGACGAGCCCGCGGTCCGCGACCGGGTGGCCGCCGCGACGAGCGGGTGGACGCCGGTGATGGTCGAGCACGTGCTCGACGAGGCCCTGGTCAACGCGCTGCGCCGCGGCGACACCGCGATGCGGTTCGTCGACGTCGAGCACGCGCGCCTGACCGAGCTGGTCGGCATCGGCCACCCCGTGACGTACACGCCGGCGGAGCAGCGCCTCATCGCGACGCACGAGGCCGGGCACGCCGTCACCGCGTGGCTCGTGGCACCCAGCCGCACGCTCGAGGTGCTGACCATCGTCAAGCGCGGCTCCGCCCTGGGCCTGCTCGCCCACGGCGACTGCGAGGAGGTCTACACGCACTCGCGCTACGACCTCGGCGCGCTCGTGCAGATCGCCATGGGCGGCTGGGTCGCCGAGGAGCTGTTCTTCGGCCAGACCAGCACGGGCCCGGCCTCGGACCTCGCGGCCGCGACCCGCACCGCCGCGCAGATGGTCGGCGCGGCCGGCATGACGGGGTCGCTGGTGTCGTTCGCCGCGACCGACAAGGACCTCGTCTCGGCCGTCATCGGCGACCCGTCCGCCCGTGCCCAGCTCGAGCAGGTGCTCGACGACGCCCGCGCGACCGTCCGCCGTCTGCTCGCGTCGAACTCCGACCTCGTCGAGGCGCTCCGCGACGCGCTCCTGGCCCGGCACGAGCTGGTCGGCGACGAGATCACGGCGGTGCTGGAGAAGGCCGTCGCGGACCGCCCCGGCGCTGCCCCGGTGCGGCCGGCGGGCGCCCTGCGCATCGCCTGAGGGGGCGGTCGCGGGGCCCCGCGACCCACGGCGCGGGGGACCGGGTGACGGGACCCTCGTCCCCCTCGCCGGGTGTCCGGATGGTGAGATGATGGCGGGGCCGGCGACCCCGGCCACCCGTCCGCACGCACCGACCAGGAGCGACGAAGATGTCCGCCGTCACGTTCAGCCACGCCCCCTCCGCCGCCCGCGGCGTCCGCACGCACGCGCACCGCGCGATCGACACGGTCCGCTGGGCCCCCGCGCCCACGCCGGGCGCCACGCCCGCCCAGCGCCTGCGGTTCGCCGGCTACGTCGCCGGCAGCGTCGTCGCGTGGGTCGCGCTCGGCCTGCTGGGCGCCGCGCTGCTCGGCGCGCTCGTCGGCCTGGTCTGACCAGCGCACCGGTGCCGGCGCGGACGACGAGGTCCGCACCGGCACCGGCAGCACCACCGGTCAGCGGAAGGCGTGGTGGAAGAGCTGCCCCACCCAGCCGCCGAACTCGGGGCTGGTCACGCGCTGACCGTCCGGGACCCAGTGGCTGAACAGCCCGTTGACGACGTCCGGCGCCTGCGCGTCGAACCACGGACCGCCGCTGCCGCCCTGCGTCAGGTCGTCGAGCTTCGCGATCGTGGCCGGGCCCTGCTCGGTGAGCCGGCTGCCGAGGCTGCGCCACATGTGCTCGCCGTCGAACGCGAACCCGGGCCGCGCCTTGCCGGGGTACCCGGTGTCGATCCAGGTCGACGCCACCGCGCCCCAGAGCATCCCCGCCCAGCCCACGACCTCGCCGATCTCCTTGCCGTCCAGCGGCTTGATCGTGCACATCGCCACGTCCCACGCCGCGATCTGGTTCGCCTGGACGTTCCAGGCCTGCGGGGCGAACCCGGCGGCGATCGCCCACGTCCCGAACGGCCGGGCTCCCGCGGCGTACGCCGGCACGAACACCAGGTCCGTCGCCGTGACGCCGTGGTAGGTGAGGTTGTGCGCCGCGGTGAGGATCCCGCGCTTGTGGACGACGCACGCCGAGCCCGAGTACGGCTGGCCGTCGCGGCGGAAGAACAGCTTGCCGACCGTCTTCCACGGGCTCGTCCCCGGGTTCGGCACGCGGTCGGTGACCGGACCGACGTCCGGGCCTCCGAGCGCCTGCGACGACGCGGCACCGCCGACGTGCGCGGGGTGCACCGCGTGCGCCCCGCTGCCCGCGACGGTGCGCGGGGCGTCGGGGAGGCGGAGCGCGTCGGGGTCCTCCTCGACCCCGAACGGCGTCGCCTGCGCCATCAGCTCCGGGGTCCAGAGCTCCAGCGCCGCGACGTCGTCCGAGAGCACCCGCGAGGCGTCGAACGTGGCGGCGAAGTCCGGGGCGTGCACCGTGCCGTCGGTCCAGGGGCCGGCCGGGTAGAGGCGCGCCTCGACCGTGTACCAGGTGACCGTCCAGGAGTACCCGCGGTCGTAGTCGCTCTTGACGAACACGTCGCCGCCCGAGCGGCCGATGATCTGGTCGCTGACCTTGCGCCAGTCCCCGCCGTTGCTCGACCGGTTGCACACGACGTCGAAGCCGACGATCACGCGCGAGGAGTTGCGGTACGAGAACACGTGCTCGTTCCAGCCGATCTTCCAGTCGGCGCTGACCGTGCTGGTCTCGAGCGTGACGTCGACACCCGCCTCGTCGCCGCGCTGGAACCCGTACCCCCAGCGCACGGTGCCCAGGTCGGCGTCGTGGTTGACGCCCTTGCCGGGCTCGGTCTTCGCGGCCGCGACGACCTGGGAGTAGAACGCCTGCCGGTTGGCGATCTCGTGCAGCGTGGTCAGCACGCGCTGCGTCTCGGCCGTCAGCAGCTCGATCTGCTGCGGGTCCGTGGCGAGCGACGCCTGGTGCGCCTCGATCGTCTTCTCGAGCTTGTGGTACGCCTCCTCGACGAGCCGGCGGCCGAAGTCGGGGCAGGTGCGGAAGTGCGCGCGGACCAGCCAGAACCGGTTGTAGAGGAACCCGAGCTGGGCGAACGCGTCGGGGCTGACCGGCACCTCGCCGGGCAGCGCCGGGTCGATCATGCGGTACGCCTGCAGGTAGCTCTCGAGCGGCTCCATCGCCTGGTTCTGGTTGAACCAGGGCACGATGACGGACAGCACCGACCCGGGCGTCCACCCCTCCGACGGGGCGTCGGGGACAGGGCTCGAGACGCCCTGCGCGGTGATCCGCACGTTCACGTTCGCGCCGTGCGCCTTGGCGGTCTTCTCGAACGCCGCGCTGCCCTCGGCGCTGAGCACCTGCGGCACCTCGGCGCCCAGCGACGCGGCGAACTTGGTGCGCTGCTCCGTGCTGGTGAACCGGCACTGGTACGCCACCTGCAGCGCGGACCCGGCGCGGTAGCCGGCCACGAAGTAGTCGCCGTGCCGCTCGCGGAAGCCGGGCCCGGGCTCGACGGCCAGGCTGTAGGCGTCCGCGAGGGAGAACTGGCTCTCCTCGACGTTCACCTCGGCGAGGATCGTCACGGCGAGCTCGGAGACCGCGAGCTCCTCCAGGTACGACGTGCTGGCCGAGACGGTGACGCCCTCGAGGTTGTACGACGCCTTCACCGACGAGCTGATGAGGCTCTGCATGTCGGACTCGGACTGCACGAGCGCGTACCGGTACTCGGGGTGCAGCGACGGGCTGCGGCGCACCTCGAACGGTGCGACGGCGCTCGCGCGCAGCTGGCCGGTGACGGCGTCGACGCCGGCGCCCAGGCGCAGGTGCGGCTGCCACGGCTGCCCGACGACGGTGGTGTTGAGCAGCGTGGTCGGTTGACCGGTGCTGGTCCTGATCATGGTGTCCCCCTGCTGGTCGGCGGGTGCGACGCTGCGCCCCCGGCGGTGACGGGCCGGGCCGGCCCGTGTGTCACTGTTCTCCCGTCCGCGCGGGGGCGTCCTCACCAGAACTGGTGAACGTGACCGCCGCCAGGGCCAGCCACGCGGCGGGCAGCGACCGGTGCGCGACCGCGACCGCCTCCAGCTGGGACGTCACCTGCAGCTTGGCCAGCACGGACTTGATGTGGCTGCGCACGGTGTGCAGCGACAGGTGCCGGCGCTCGGCGATCCGGGCGGCCGGGATCCCGGCGACCATCGCGCGCAGCACGGCGTGCTCGGCGGGGGTCAGCCGGTCGAGGTCGAGGACCTCCTGGTGGCGTCGCCCGAGCTCCGTGCCGGCAGGAGGCCCGGCGGGGGAGTGCAGGCGCCGGTCGACCAGGCGCAGCAGCGGCACGAGGGGAGCGCCCTGGTTGAGGACGGCCGCGCCGCGCTCCTGCAGGTGCCGCAGCACGTCGGCCGAGCGCACGGTCCCCAGGGCGACGGTGCCGTGCAGGGGCACGCCGGGGGGCAGCCGGAGGCGGGCGGCGCCGTCGTCGTCCTCGACGACCACGACGCAGGGCCCGTGCAGGGCGTCGGGGCCGACCCGCTCGGCCCGCACGTCCAGGACGTCCCAGCCGCCCGTGCCGAGCCCGGCGGAGACGGCGGCGGCGACGATGCTGCCGGGGAGTGCGACGACGGTGGTCCTGCGCTGGTCTGCCCCCATGGGCGGATGTGTGGCACACCGCGTCGGGCCGGGGGCCGAACGCCGCGCGACGCGCCGGACGGCGCCGCGACGCGCCGGTGCACGGTGCGGCACGCCGTGCTGTGACGAAGCGGACACAGGGGGCGAACCGGCTGTGGACGGAGGTGGGGACACGCCGGGGTGCGCCTGTGGGCGGGCCTGTGGGTATCGCCGTGCGCGTGGCGCGCATGCGGGTGAACACGCACGTCAGGGCGCCGACGCACTGTCCACAGGCGGTGGGCGGCGAGGGCGCACAGGGTGAAAACCACACCCGTGCAACACAACACCTAGTGGTGTCTTGCAGTGTCAGACCCCAGGTGTAGTGTCTACGCAGACGGCTCGCCCCCATGCTTCGCGGAGGGCTCGAGCCGGTCACAGACGCACGGAACGAGCCCTCGGGGAGAAGTCGCGATGACGATCACGGTCTACAGCAAGCCGGCCTGCGTGCAGTGCACCGCGACCTACCGTGCGCTCGACAAGATCGGCCACGACTACACGGTCGTCGACATCTCGCAGGACGCGGACGCCCGCGACTACGTGATGTCGCTCGGCCACCTCCAGGCCCCCGTCGTGGTCGTCGACGGCGAGCACTGGTCGGGCTACCGCCCCGACCGCATCAAGGCGCTCGCCGACAAGCTGGCGACGCAGGTCGCCTGACCCGGTCGGTCCGGGGCCCGCGCGGCACCCGGACGACCGCACGGACGCCCCGGGCCGGTGCCGGTCACGCACCGCACCGGCCCGGCGGGCTCCGCACAGATCGCACCTCGGACGGCGGAAGGAGCGTGCGATGACCTCGCTCGTGTACTTCTCCTCGGCGTCGGGCAACACCCACCGCTTCGTGGAGAAGCTCGGCTTGCCGGCCGTGCGGATCCCCCTGCGGCCCACCGAGCCGTTCCTGCACGTGCAGGACCCGTACGTGCTGGTCCTGCCGACGTACGGCGGGGGCAACGAGGGCGGGGCGGTGCCCCGCCAGGTCATCAAGTTCCTCAACGACGAGGGCAACCGTGGCCTGATCCGTGGCGTGATCGCCGCGGGCAACACCAACTTCAGCGAGGCGTACTGCATCGCGGGCGACATCGTGGCGGCCAAGTGCCGCGTGCCGCTCCTGTACCGCTTCGAGCTCATGGGAACCAACGAGGACGTCACGCGCGTGCGCGACGGATTGGGGCAGTTTTGGCAGCGACGGTCGCAGATACCCGCGTAGAGATGACGGGGCTGGACTACCACGCCCTGAACGCGATGCTCAACCTGTACGACGCGGACGGGAAGATCCAGTTCGACGCCGATCGCGAGGCGGCGCGGCAGTACTTCCTGCAGCACGTCAACCAGAACACGGTCTTCTTCCACGACCTGGACGAGAAGCTCGAGTACCTCGTCGAGAACAAGTACTACGACCCGGCGGTGCTCGCGCAGTACGACCGCGAGTTCATCAAGTCGCTGTTCCAGTACGCGTACTCGAAGAAGTTCCGCTTCCAGACCTTCCTCGGCGCGTTCAAGTACTACACCTCGTACACGCTGAAGACGTTCGACGGCAAGCGGTACCTCGAGCGCTTCGAGGACCGCGTGTGCATGGTCGCGCTGGCGCTGGCCGAGGGCGACCAGGACTTCGCGATGAACCTCGTCGACGAGATCGTCTCCGGGCGGTTCCAGCCGGCGACCCCCACGTTCCTCAACCTCGGCAAGGCGCAGCGCGGCGAGCCCGTGTCCTGCTTCCTGCTGCGCATCGAGGACAACATGGAGTCCATCGCGCGCGGCATCAACTCGGCCCTGCAGCTGTCCAAGCGCGGCGGCGGCGTGGCCCTGCTGCTGTCGAACATCCGCGAGCACGGCGCGCCGATCAAGCACATCGAGAACCAGAGCTCGGGCGTCATCCCCGTCATGAAGCTCCTCGAGGACTCGTTCAGCTACGCCAACCAGCTCGGGGCCCGCCAGGGCGCCGGCGCGGTGTACCTGCACGCGCACCACCCGGACATCTACCGCTTCCTCGACACCAAGCGCGAGAACGCGGACGAGAAGATCCGGATCAAGACCCTCTCGCTCGGCGTCGTCATCCCGGACATCACGTTCGACCTGGCGAAGAAGAACGAGCCGATGTACCTCTTCTCGCCGTACGACGTCGAGCGCGTCTACGGCGTGCCGTTCGCGGACATCGACGTCACCGAGAAGTACTACGAGATGGTCGACGACGCGCGCATCCGCAAGACCAAGATCAACGCGCGCGAGTTCTTCCAGACCCTCGCCGAGATCCAGTTCGAGTCCGGCTACCCGTACGTGATGTTCGAGGACACGGTCAACCGTGCGAACCCCATCAAGGGCAAGATCACGCACTCGAACCTGTGCTCGGAGATCCTGCAGGTCTCCACGCCGTCGACCTTCAACGAGGACCTGTCCTACGACCAGGTCGGCCGCGACATCTCCTGCAACCTGGGCTCGATGAACATCGCGCTGTCGATGGACTCCCCGGACCTGGGCCGCACGGTCGAGACCGCGATCCGCGCGCTGACCGCGGTGTCGGACCAGACGAGCATCGAGTCGGTGCCGTCGATCAAGAAGGCCAACGCCGGCGGGCACGCGATCGGCCTCGGGCAGATGAACCTGCACGGGTACCTGGCGCGCGAGCGGATCCACTACGGCTCCGACGAGGGCCTGGACTTCACGAACATCTACTTCTACACGGTCGCGTACCACGCGATCCGTGCCTCGAACCTGCTCGCGCAGGAGCGGAAGGCGAAGTTCTTCGGGTTCGAGGACTCGAAGTACGCGACCGGCGAGTACTTCACCAAGTACGTCGAGAAGGAGTGGAAGCCCCGCACCGAGCGCGTGCGCGAGCTGTTCGCGGCCGCGGGCGTGCACGTCCCCACGCAGGACGACTGGCGCGAGCTCGCGGCCCTGGTCGCCGAGCACGGGCTGTACAACCAGAACCTGCAGGCCGTCCCGCCGACCGGCTCGATCTCGTACATCAACCACTCGACGAGCTCGATCCACCCGATCGCGTCGAAGATCGAGATCCGCAAGGAGGGCAAGATCGGGCGCGTCTACTACCCGGCGCCCTTCATGACGAACGACAACCTGGAGTACTACCAGGACGCGTACGAGATCGGCTTCGAGAAGATCGTCGACACGTACGCCGAGGCGACCCAGCACGTCGACCAGGGCCTGTCGCTCACCCTCTTCTTCAAGGACACGGCCACGACCCGTGACCTGAACCGCGCGCAGATCTACGCGTGGAAGAAGGGCATCAAGACCATCTACTACATCCGCCTGCGGCAGATGGCGCTGGAAGGTACGGAAGTGGAGGGTTGCGTTAGCTGCATGTTGTAATGCATTTCGCGCAATCGAATCCCTAGGCGTACACGAAGGAATTTCATCATGATGAGCCCAACGGGCAAGCTGAAGCTGGTCGACCGCGTGTCGGCGATCAACTGGAACCGTCTGCAGGACGAGAAGGACCTCGAGGTCTGGGACCGCCTGGTCGGCAACTTCTGGCTGCCGGAGAAGGTGCCGGTCTCCAACGACATCCAGTCCTGGGCGACCCTCACGGACGCCGAGAAGATGATGACGAGCCGGGTCTTCACGGGCCTGACGCTGCTGGACACCATCCAGGGCACGGTCGGCGCGGTGAGCCTCATCCCCGACGCGCTGACCCCGCACGAGGAGGCCGTCTACACGAACATCGCGTTCATGGAGTCGGTGCACGCCAAGTCGTACTCCTCGATCTTCTCGACGCTCATGTCGACCAAGGAGATCGACGAGGCGTTCCGCTGGTCGGAGGAGAACCCGAACCTGCAGCGCAAGGCCGAGATCGTCCTGAACTACTACCGGGGCGACGAGCCGCTCAAGCGCAAGGTCGCCTCGACGATGCTCGAGTCGTTCCTGTTCTACTCGGGCTTCTACGCGCCCATGTACTGGGCGTCGCGGGCCAAGCTCACCAACACGGCCGACCTGATCCGCCTGATCATCCGTGACGAGGCCGTGCACGGGTACTACATCGGCTACAAGTTCCAGAAGGGCCTCGAGCGGGTCAGCGAGGCCGAGCGGGCCGAGCTCAAGGATTACACGTTCGAGCTGCTCTTCGAGCTGTACGACAACGAGGTGGAGTACACGCAGGACCTCTACGACGAGCTCGGCCTCACCGAGGACGTCAAGAAGTTCCTGCGCTACAACGCCAACAAGGCCCTCATGAACCTGGGCTACGAGGCGCTGTTCCCCCGCGACGAGACGGACGTCAACCCGGCGATCCTCTCGGCGCTGAGCCCCAACGCCGACGAGAACCACGACTTCTTCTCCGGCTCGGGCTCCTCGTACGTCATCGGCAAGGCCGTCAACACCGAGGACGACGACTGGGACTTCTGAGCCCGGCGTGCTGCCGACGCGGCCCTCGTGACCTGGTGGTCACGAGGGCCGCGTCGCGTCCGGCCAGAAGGTGCTCCGCCACGCCGCTGGCCTCACGCGCCGTCCCGACCGCCGACGGCGCCGCTCGCGCCGTGCGCAGCCGGCTCGTCACCAGGGCGACGCGCGCCATCGCGGCACGTGGGCGTCGAGCCACCGCTCGAACCGGTCCGGGTGGCGCAGGATCACGTCCGTGTCCCACCACGGCCCGCGGACGTACCCCGGCGTGACGACCGAGACCGTGCCGACGATGTCGTCGCCGGCGTGCAGCACGAGCGTCGGGTGGGCGGTCGTCGTCCAGGACCCGCCGTCCTGCTCGTCGGCGGCACGAGGCAGGCGCGCAGCTCGGTGAGGGCGCCGGGGTCGTCGATCCGTGCCAGCAGGTCGTCGGGGTCGCGACGGCGGCGCTTCACGCCCGGGTCGTACGACGGGCCCCGGACCACCAGCAGCCGCGTCATCGAGTGCACGGCGTACTCGACGTCCAGGGGGTCGGCGTCCACGCCACGACGATAGCCACGGCACGCACCCGGCCATCCGCAACGTGCGCGGGCCGAGCCCCAGCTCACCTGTGTGCCCCCGCCGAGCACGGTCGCCAGTCCGCGGTGTAGACGCGCGTCTACACCGCGACTACCGTGACTTCATGGCCACCGTCGGGACGCGCGAGCTCAAGCAGAACCCGCACGCCGTCGTGCGGCAGGTTCTCGAGACGGGCGAGGCGGTCGTGGTGACGACGCACGGGCACCCCACCGGAGTCGCGCTCGTGCCGACCCATGTTGGGCCGCGGCGGTGGGTCCGGGGGGCGGACCTGGCCCGGGTAGCCCTGATCGACGACGACGCCGTGTCGCGGCTCCACGACGACCTCGCGTCCGTGGACCAGGACGACGAGCCCGCCGACCCGTGGGCGCCGCGCGCGTGATCCTCCTCGACACGAACGTGCTGGTCGACCTCCACCTGTACGCGCTGGACCCCGACGAGGAGTACACCGCGAGCATCCTGTCGCGTGCCGAGCTGGAGTTCGGCGTCCGCGCCGCCCGCAGCGCCGAGGACACCGCCGTCCGCACCCGGCGGCTCAACCAGCTCGACGAGCTGTTCGACTGGCTGCCGTTCGACGTGGAGTGCACGCGCTCGTACGGCATCGTCGCCTCGACGGCACGGGCGTCCGGCGCGAAGGTGCGCGGCAAGGACGCACTGATCGCCGCGCAGGCGCACCGGCACGGTGCAGCGCTCCTCACGGCGAACCTCGACGACTTCCGGCCCTTCGAGCACCTCGTCAGGATCGCGGCACCGACCCGTCGGTGACCGCGCCGGACGGGGCATGTGCTCGGTGACGGCCGCCTTCCGTCCCGGCCACGCGGGGGTGCGAGGACGGGCGCGCCGCCCCCGCACCCCTGGGCGTCGCGCCGCTCAGGAGACGCGGCTCCACCGGAACGTCGCCGCCGACGTGCAGGTGCGCTGCTCCAGGGCCGCGCCGTCGGCGGTCGAGCCGCCGACCACGCCCACGCACCGGCCGCTGGCCCGGTTGACCAGCTGGTCGTCGCCGTCGCCGGTGGACCGCCACGAGAACTGCTGGTTGGTGCGGCCGTGGCAGGTGTACTGGATGAGGCGGGCACCGTCGGCGGTGGACGCGCCGGTCACGTCGAGGCACTTGCCGCTGTGCACGGACCGTAGGGAGACGTACCCGCCGCCGGCGTCGACGACCTGCCAGCGCTGCCACGGCTGCCCGTTGCTCGCCCACTGGCCGACCACCGCGAGGTCGTCGCGGTTGGGCTGCTGGACGTCCATGACCTTGCCGCTCGCACGGTTGGCGATCCGCACCTCGCCGGACGGCGGCACCGTCGGGGTCGGTGTC
Organism: Cellulomonas sp. SLBN-39; assembly: GCF_006715865.1. NCBI lineage: Bacteria > Bacillati > Actinomycetota > Actinomycetes > Micrococcales > Cellulomonadaceae > Cellulomonas > Cellulomonas sp. SLBN-39. Next base: position 1,883,446 of record NZ_VFOA01000001.1, read on the forward strand.
GGTGTGGGGGTGGGCGTCGTGCCGCCGGCGCGCGTGAACTGCCAGCTGCCGACGTTGAACAGCTCGCCGCTGCCGCCCGCGAACCGCAGGACCAGGTCGCGGGTGCCGCTCGCACCGCTGACGGGGCACGTGACCGTGGTCCACGCCTGCCAGCCGCCGGTGCCGGGCACGGTGCACGTGCCGACGACCGGCCCGGTCGCGCTGTCGAGCCGCACCTCGATGCGTCCGCCGGCGCCCGCCGACGCGACGCGTGCGCTGAACGCCGCCGCCCCGGCGCCGAACCCGACGCCCTTGACCCGCACCCAGTCGCCGTTGCCGATGAACGCGAGGTTGAGGCCGCCCTCGGTGGCGCGCTCGGTCTCGACGCCGCTCGCCCAGGCCGTCGTCTCGGCCTGCTGCGTGACGTACGGGTCGAGGGGTTCGACCTGCGGCGGCCCCGCCGTGGTCATGCTCATCTGCGGGATCGACCCGTCGGCGCCGTACGTGAACTGCTCGACGGCCACCGACCGCGTGAACCCGCCCCCGCCCGGCAGCGCACCGTTGTGGTAGAAGAAGTACGACCTGCCCCGGTAGTCGACGACGCCGGGATGGTTGGTGAAGCTGCTGCCCTGCCGGGGCATGACGGTGCCGCGGTACGTCCACGGGCCGGTCGGGCCGGGGGACGTCGAGTACCCGATGAACTCGCTGCAGCACTCCGCGGCGAACACGTTGTAGTAGGTGCCGTTGCGCTTGTACACCCACGGCCCCTCCTCGTAGAGGGTGGGCCGCTGCGCGTTGCCGCCGGGGCGCGTGCCGAACCCCGCCGTGGTCAGCGGGATCCGGGTGGGGCTGCCGGAGTACGACACCATGTCGCGGTTGAGCCGGACGTACCAGAGGTTCGGGTTGCCCCAGTAGAGGTACGCCTGGCCGTCGTCGTCGATCATCACGGTCGGGTCGATCTCGCCGTTGCCGACGAGCGGGCGGCCGATGGCGTCGCGGAACGGCCCGGTGGGGCTGTCGGAGACGCCGACGCCGATGACCATGCCGCCGCCCCGTTGCTTGACGGGCACGTAGAAGAAGAACTTCCCGTCGCGCTCCACGACCTGCCCGGCCCACGCGTCGGCCTCGGCCCACGCGAACGTCGTCAGGCCCATGGGGGAGCCGTGGTCGGTCCAGTTGGCCATGTCGGTGGTGGAGAAGACCCGCCAGTCCTTCATGGTGAAGTACGTCGAGCCGTCCTCGTCGTGGCTCGTGTAGACGTACAGGCGGCCGTCGTGGACGAGCGGGGCCGGGTCGGCGGTGTAGACGGTCTGGACGATGGGGTTGTCCGCCGCGGCCGGTGCCGTGAGCGTGACGGGGAGCAGCAGCGCGGCCGCGGCGAGCGCCGCGACCCGCCGGCCGCGCCTCACCGCCGGCTCCACACCTGGTTGGCGGCGCCGGTGCAGGTCCACAGGAGCACGCCCGTGCCGTTCGCGGTGAGGTTGCGGTCGACGTCGAGGCACAGCCCGGACGCGACGCCGCGGATGGTGCCGTTCGGCTGCGCGGTCCACTGCTGGTTGGTGCCGCCGTGGCAGTCGTACAGCTGCACGGCCGTGCCGGCGGTGGCCCCGGCCGGGGCGTCGAGGCAGCGGCCGAGCACGCGCAGCGTCGCGCCGTCGGTGGTCCACCGCTGGTTGGTGCCGCCGTTGCAGTCCCAGATCACGGGGCGTGTGCCGTTGGCCGTGGCGCCGTTGGGCGCGTCGAGGCAGCGGCCGGACGCGGCGCTGACCAGCGTCGTCGTCGAGCCCGTCGGCGGCGGGGTCGTGGTGCCGGGGGTGACGCGGTACAGCGCGACGCCGTGCGCGGGCACGGTGGCCGTGATCCGGTCCGACGTCTGGCCGGTCGCCCCGGTCCACAGTTCGCGGTACGTCGCCGTGCCGGCGCCCAGCCCGGCCTCCGCGAGGGTCGCGGAGATGCTGCGGCTGCTGCCGCCGCGGTTGAGCAGGGCGACGGCGACCGAGCCGTCGGCCAGCGGCTTGGCCCAGACCTCGGCGTCGCCGTCGTCGCGCACACGGTCGGCCTGGCGGACCAGCGGGTCCTGGTCGATCGCGAGCACGTCACGGTTGGTCAGGATGCTGCGCACGTCGGCGCTCATGTTCCGGATGTCGTTGCCGGCGATCAGCGGCGCGGAGAGCATCGCCCACATGCTCATGTGCGCGCGGTTCTCGGTGGGGGTGAGGGTGTTGCGCACGCCGACCATGAGCATGTCGGGGTCGTTGTACTGGCCCGGCTTCGTCCACTCCCGCATCGGCTCGATGATGTCGAGCGCCTCGGTGATGCCGACGAAGCACCAGTGGTCCGACGGCGGGCAGCCCGTGGACCACGCGTCCTTGAGGTCCTCCGAGGTGCGCCACATGTCCGCGAACGCTCCCCAGCCGGAGTAGGTCGGCGCGGTGTTGGTGTGCGCGCTGTTCGGGTTGATGGAGTAGACGATGGGCCGCCCCGTGGCCTTGAGGGCGTCGCCGAACTTCTTGAACAGCGCCGCCTGCTCGGTGACGGTGCCGCGCGGGTCGCACCAGTCGTGCTTGACGTAGTCGACGCCCCACGAGGCGAACAGCTGCGCGTCGCGCGTCTCGTACCCGTTGGACGACGTGCCGGGTCGGTTGCCGAAGTACTGGTCGCAGGTCTTCTCGCGGGGGGCGTGGTAGATCCCGAACTTCAGGCCCTTGCTGTGGATGTAGTCGCCCAGGGCCTTCATGCCGGACGGGAAGCGCGACGTGTTCGCCCGCAGGTTGCCGTTGGCGTCGCGGGTGTCCTGCATCCAGCAGTCGTCGACGACGACGTACTGGTAGCCCGCCGCGGCCATGCCCGAGCTGACCATGGCGTCGGCCGCCTGCCGGATCATCTGCTCGTTGATGTTGCAGTAGAAGGTGTTCCAGCTGTTCCAGCCGAGGGGCGGCAGCGGTGCCGGCTCCTCGACGGTGGGGGTGGCGGCCGCGGCCGGTGCGGCGGGCGCCGCGAGGCCGGCCGCGGGGGCGACGAGCAGGGCCAGGGCGAGCGCGAGGACGCGCAGGCGGGGACGGGTGCGGGACACGGAGGTCTCCTCGGCGGACGCGGCCCGGGTGTGGGCCTGGACGACCCGGCGGACGTCGGTGTCGCGTCGGGGCGTCACGGCAGGGGCGGGGCCCGTGGCGTCGTGGCCCGGGCGTGGGTGCTGCGAGCACCTGCCGTGAACGTTCACATCACTGCTGAGCGTAGGGCGGTCCGGCACCGGGTCCACCGGTGAAACGGTTCGAGACCGGCGAGACCGCCGCGCCCTCGGGCCGGACGCACGACGGGCCCGGCAGCAGCTGCCGGGCCCGTCGCACGTGCGGGTGGTCCGTCGTCAGCCCTCGACGACGAACGTGGTGACGCTCTGCGCCGGCAGCGTCGCTGTGAACGCCCCGCCGGAGACCGCGATCCCGGTGCGCGGCGCGAGGTTGCGCGTCGCGTCGGTCGTGTACGACGAGACCTTCGAGGCCGTCGCGCCCTTCACCGAGAGCGGCTGGGTGACGCTCGCGTTGTTCTGGTTCACCACGACCACGGCGATCTTGCCGTCGGTGTTGCGGTACGCCGAGACGTACACGCCCTGCCGCGGCTCGGACTCGGCCTCCAGACGCACGGCACCGGGCCGGACGTACTTCGAGAACGCCGCCATCGCGTACCCGCGCTTGCTCAGCGTGCCGTCCTCCTGCATGGGCCCGTACCCGCGGCGGATGTACCACCACACGTACGCCTGGAACTCGGCGTCGGCCATCGCGTGGTGGATGTGCCGGGCCACCGACAGCGACTCCGGCCACGCGTTGCCCGAGGTCATGGTCGAGTTCGGGTAGTACACCTCGGTCATCCACAGGTCCTTGCCCGCGCCCTTCTCCTGGAAGAGCGGGTACGGGAAGTCCGCGTACGACGTGCCGTACAGGTGCGCCCCGAGGATGTCCATGTTCGCGAGGGCCTTCGGGTCCTCGAGGATCGGGTCGGACACCGACTTGGTGTACTGGAACGACTCGGGAGCGATCACGCGGGTGGTGATGCTGCCGGCGTGGTCACGCATGAACGTCTGGATCTCCGTGGGGGTCCACGCCGTCCACTCGTGGGCGTAGTCGGGCTCGTTCTGCACCGAGATGGCGTACAGGTCGACGCCGTTGCTCTTCATGAACGCCACGAAGTCGTTGAGGTGCTTCGCGTAGTCGGCGTACTTGTCGTGCCGCAGCCGCTTGCCCGTGGACTCGACCCAGCCGGTGACGCGCACGCTGTCGACGTTCGGGCCCTCGGTGCCCGTGGTCTCCAGCCGCACGGTGTTGCCGCCGATGCGCATGGGCACCTGCACCTGCACGCTGCCCCAGCTCGCCCAGCCGCCCGTCGGGTTGAAGGTCACGCCGGTCAGCGCCCGCGTCCCGTTGACGTAGACGTCGAGCGTGCGGGCCGTGGTGCTGCCCAGCGCGTACCGGATCGCGAGGTTCTTGGTCCCCGCGGTGCCGATGCTCACGTTGTCGAGCTGCATGCTCGCACCGCTCGCCGCGCTGAAGTCGACGAACCCGGTGCCGGTGTACCCGGTGTGCTCCGACCTCACGGCCGCGCTGCGCAGCGTCGAGCCCGTCTCCGCCTGGTACAGGGTGCCGGCGCCCTGCGGCGCGCCGACCGTCGCGGTCTCGGTCATCGAGGCCGGCGGGTTCCACGGGGACGCGAAGACGATCGCGCCCCGGTCGATCGCGGCCTTGGCGGTGGCGACCTCGCGGCTCCACTGCGAGCGGTCGTCGCTCACCCAGATCCGCAGCACCGACATGCCGAGCTGGTCGGTGCCGTTGCCGAATGCGGTGGCGCGCTGGGAGGCCGTGAGGTCGCCGATCCACAGCGGGTGGTTCATGCCGCCGAACCCGCGGATCGTCTGGTGCTTCGTGCCGGCGTCGACCACCACGGCGGGGCTGGTGACGGCCGTGACGCCGGGGGCCGCGCCGACCGACGTCGCGGCCAGCGGGACCGCCAGGGCGGCGGCGAGGAGGGTGCCGAGGAACGCCCTGCGGCGCACCCCGTGCGGACGGGTGGGACGGGTCATGGTCGTGCTCCTTCGTGTGCGGGAGGTCAGTGGCGCGGGCCGGCGGACCGGCGACCGGCGAAGGCGCCCCGGCTGCGGGCCCACAGCAGGGCCCCGGTGCCGAGGGCCAGGACGAGCGCGGCCAGGGCGACGACCGTGAGGGTCGTGCGCGTCGACGTCCCCGTGGCGGCCAGCACCTCGGAGCGGTCGTCGGCGGTCACGTCGGCCGTGGCGGACGCCGTCGGCGAGGGGGTCGGCGTGGCCGCGGCCGTGGCCTCGGCGGTCGCGACCGTCGTGGGCTCGGGCTCGACCTCCTCCTCGGCGACCGGCTCCGGGTCGGCGGGCGCCGGCGCCGGGACGGGCTCCGGCTCCGTCGGGGCCTGCGGGGCACCCACGGAGATCGGCGCGCCGATGATCGCGTCGAGGTCCAGGCCCGGGTCGGCCGACGTCGCGCCGGTCACGCACGGGGTGGACGTGTCCGGGCCGCCCGTGCCCCACTGCGTCACGCCCGAGCCGGTGCCCGTCTCGCTGCACGACATGGCCTGGCCCCACGGGTTGCCCGCGGAGTTGGCGACGAACACGGTGTCCTTCGCGGTGAACCCCTTGCCGAAGAACGCACCGCCGTGCCCGGCGGCCGTGTTCTCGGCGTAGAGCATGTCGGTGCTGCTGTGCCCGTCGCCGAAGACCGCGCCGCCGTAGCCGCCCGAGGAGTTGCGGGCCACCGTCGAGCGGCGGAAGTCGCACGTGGCGTAGCAGTCGACGTAGAACGCGCCGCCGTTGCCCCCGGACTCGTTGCCCACCGCACGGCTGTCGGTCACGGTGATCGACCCGGGCGTCGTGGAGTCCTTGCCCGTGCTCAGCCGCGCGGCACCGCCGATGCCCTGGCTGTTGCGCCCGTTCGGCAGCGCCTCGTTGCCCTCGAACACGGTCTTCTCGATGACGATCCGGTCCGGGGCGTACGTCCACAGGTACGCGCCGCCGCCGCTGCCGTGCCCGGTGTTGTTCTTGATCGTGGCACCGCAGATGCGCACGTCACCGCCCTGGCCGATGTCGGCGGCACCGTCGGTCGCGATCGCGCCGCCGTCGCCGAGCCCGCCCTTCGTGGTCGTGTAGTTGCCCTCGAAGTCGGAGTTCACGATCGTCAGCGGCGACAGCAGCGTGTACACCGCACCGCCCAGCCACGACCAGTTCTCGCGGAACTGGCTGCCGACGATGACGGTCGAGCCCTGCACCCCGCCGTACACCGCGCCGCCGCCGTGGCCGGCGCTGTTGCCGACGAACGTGCTGCCGATGACCTCGATGTGCGAGCGGAACATGCCCGCGATCGCCCCGCCCGCACCCTCGGAGCGCTCGAAGCTCTGCTTCGCGGCGCCGCCGACGAACGTCAGGTTGCGGAACGACGACGTGGTGCGGTCGGCGGCCTGCATGATGCGGACCTTGCCGCCGCCGTCCAGCGTGACCTTCCCGCCGCCGTCGATCACGGCGTCCTTGGTCACGACGATCGTCGAGGTCACGTCGATGGTCACGGGGTCGTCCCCGCAGTCGAACTCGATGCGCCCGCCGCGGCCGGCGGCGGCGCGCAGCACCTGCTCCGTGCAGGACGCGGCGGTGCCGTCGCCCACGGTGGTCAGGGCCTGCGGGACGGGCAGCGGGGTCGGTGCCTCGCACAGCTCGGCGGCGCTCGCGGTGGTCGCGGTCCCCATGAGCGTCAGCACGAGCACGAGCCCGGCGAGGATCCCCCGGCGGGGGGTCGATGTGGTCACGGCGTCTCCAGGTCGTCGTCGGTGTGCGGCGCAGGGGCGGGGCCCAGGACCTCGCTGCTGCGCCGTTCCCCCCACGAGAGGAGACGCGTGCCGACGACCGGGCGTAACGGATATCCCCGACGCACCGTGCGACGCCGTGCGGCCCGGGCGTGCCGGGCCGGGGCTCAGCGGTCGGCGTGGGCGTCGAGGAACGCGAAGACCTCGGACTCGTCGACGCCCGGGAACGTGCCGCTCGGCAGCGGCGCGAGCACGTGCGCGTGCACGGCCGCGCTCGGCCAGGCGTGCGGCGCCCACCGGCCGGCGAGCGCGGGGTCGGGCCGCCGGCAGCAGGCCGGGTCCGGGCACGTGGAGCGGGTGCGCACGCGGGTCTCGCGGCCGCGGAACCACGTCGACGACGCGTAGGGCACCCCGATGCTGATGGAGAACCCGCCCGCCGCGGTCGTGCCGGTCTGCGTCGAGGCCCAGTAGGTGCCCGCGGGCGTGTCGACGTACTGGTGGTACTCGGTGGTGCGGTCGCGGCGCGTGAACGCCATCCGCGCCGGCCACTGCCGGCACACGACCTGCCCCTCGATGGCCCCCGTGCCGTCGGTGGGCAGCGGCATGCCGTCGTTCTCGTACCCCTTGTACAGGGCGCCGTCGTCGCCGACGCGCATGAGGTGCAGGGGCACGCCCAGGTGCGACGTGAGCAGGTTGGCCATGCGCTGCGCGGCGGTCTCGTGGGTGACGCCGAACGCGTCGCGGAAGTCCTCGACGGCGAGGTTCTTGGCCTTCTTCGCCTCGGTCAGGTGCGCGACGGCCGCGTGCCGGGGCACCAGGCAGGCCGACGAGAAGTACGCGATCTCGATGCGCTGGCGCAGGAAGTCGCCGTAGCTGCGGGGGCGCTCGTGCCCGAGCACGCGGTGGGCGAGGGCCTGCAGCGCGAGCGCGCGCAGGCCGTGCCCGCCGGGGATCGACGCCGGCGGCAGGTAGATCCGTCCGTTCGCGAGGTCGGTGACCGTGCGCGTGGAGTGGGGCAGGTCGTCGACGTGGATGAGCGTGAAGCCCAGGTGCTGGGCCATGAGCGCGACGGAGCGGTGCGTGAGCGCGCCCGAGACGTACCCGCCGTGGCGCAGCATCTCCTCGGCGGCGTCCTCGACGTCCGGCAGGTGGTTGTCGCGCTCGCGCATCCACAGGCGCAGCGCGGTCATCGCCCGGCGCGCCTCCTCCGGGGTGGCCAGGGCGGCGTCGTCGCGGCGCGTCAGCTCGGCGTGCAGGCCGACCAGCGCCTCGAGCGCCTCGGTCGGCAGCGACCGGGTCACGCGGACCGTCGGCAGGCCCGTGGCGGCGTACAGGGTGGAGCGCTGCGCCCGGTCGAGGGCGATCTCAAGGGCCGCCCGCCGCGACGGCGGGGTGGGCTGCAGCAGGTCGCCGACGTCGGTGCCGAGCGTCCGGGCGATCGCCTGCAGCAGGGACAGGCGGGGCTCGCGGTGCCCGTTCTCGACGAGGGACAGCTGGCTGGCGGTGGCGCCGACGGCTGCGCCGAGCTGGTCCAGCGTCATGCCGCGCTGCGTGCGGCGGTGCCGGACCCGCCGTCCGAGCGTGAGGAGGTCCGCCGTCGTGGACGGCGTCGGGTCCGGGTGGCGGTCCGGGTCGGGGACGGCGATGGCCGGGTGGTGCGCGTCGTTGCCCACGCCTGTGACGGTAGCGAAACTTCTGCCGATCTTGCAGCCCTCGCGGCCGCCACGTCGGCCCGTCCGTGGCGCACCGTGGACGGACCGGCGGCCCGCTCGTGGCCCCGTGACGAGGAGGGCACGATGACTGCGGTGGAGCCGTTGACCCGACCGACCCCGCCCACGGGACCGGCGGCGCCCGCGGAGCCGGTGACGCCTGCCGGACCGGCGGGCCTGCCGCCGACCGCGCACGGCCGGCTGCGCGCCTGGGTGGCGGAGATCGCGGCGCTGACCCGCCCGGACGCGGTGGTCTGGTGCGACGGGTCGACCGACGAGTACGACCGGTTGTGCGACCTGCTCGTCGACCGGGGCACGTTCGTGCGCCTGGACCCCCGGCGCCGGCCGCGCAGCTTCCTCGCCCGCTCGACGCCCGACGACGTCGCACGTGTCGAGAGCCGCACGTTCATCTGCTCGGAGCGGGCGCGCGACGCGGGGCCGACCAACAACTGGCGTGCGCCGGCGCAGATGCGCGCCGAGCTGGACGCGGTGTTCGACGGGTCGATGCGCGGCCGCACGCTGTACGTGGTGCCGTTCGCGATGGGGCCCGTGGGCTCGCCGCTCGCGCAGTACGGGGTCGAGCTCACCGACTCGCCGTACGTCGTCGTCAGCATGCACCTCATGACGCGGGTGGGGACGGCCGTGCTCGAGCACCTGGGCACGGACGGCGCGTTCGTGCCCGCGGTGCACAGCGTGGGCATGCCGCTCGTCGACGACGCAGGCGGGCCGGTCGCGGACGTGCCGTGGCCGTGCAGCCGCACGAAGTACGTGGCGCACTTCCCGCAGACCCGGGAGATCTGGTCGTTCGGGTCGGGCTACGGCGGCAACGCGCTGCTGGGCAAGAAGTGCTTCGCGCTGCGGATCGCGTCGGTCATGGGCCGCGACGAGGGCTGGCTGGCCGAGCACATGCTGCTGCTGCGGCTGACGTCGCCGCAGGGCCGCGCGTTCCACGTCGCCGCGGCGTTCCCGTCGGCCTGCGGCAAGACGAACCTCGCGATGATCACCCCCACGCTGCCGGGCTGGACGGCGCAGACGATCGGTGACGACATCGCCTGGATGCGCCCCGACGCGGACGGGCGGCTGCGGGCGATCAATCCCGAGGCCGGCTTCTTCGGGGTCGCGCCCGGCACCGGGCCCCGCACCAACCCGGCCGCCGTGGCGATGGTCGCGAGCGACACGATCTTCACCAACGTCGCCCTGACCGACGACGGCGACGTCTGGTGGGAGGGCCTGACGCCCGAGCCGCCCGCGCACCTCGTCGACTGGCAGGGGCGGGACTGGACGCCCGACGCGGGACGCCCCGCCGCGCACCCCAACTCCCGGTTCACGGTGCGCGCGGACCGCTGCCCGACGATCGCGCCCGACCGGGACGACCCCGCCGGGGTGCCCGTCGACGCGATCCTGCTCGGCGGGCGCCGCGCCTCGACCGTGCCGCTCGTGGTGCAGGCGCGCGACTGGGCGCACGGCGTGCTGCTCGGCGCGACGATCGCGTCGGAGCAGACCGCTGCGGCCGAGGGCACCGTGGGCGAGCTGCGGCGCGACCCGTTCGCGATGCTGCCCTTCACCGGGTACCACGCGGCCGACCACTGGGCGCACTGGCTGGCCGTCGGCGAGCGCCTGGGCGCGGGCGCGCCCGCGGTGTTCTGCGTCAACTGGTTCCGCACCGACGCCGACGGCCGGTACCTGTGGCCGGGGTTCGGCGACAACGCGCGCGTGCTGGCCTGGGCCCTGGGGCGGGTGGCGGGCACCGCGGCGGCCGTCGACTCGCCGGTCGGGCTGCTGCCCGCGCCGGGTTCGCTCGACCTGACGGGCACGGACGTCACCGACGACGACCTCGCGGCCCTCCTGGCCGTCGACGCCGACGCGTGGCGGGCCGAGACCGACCTCGTGCTGGAGTGGTTCGCGGGGTTCGGGGACGCCGTCCCGCCGCAGGTCCTGGACGCGCTCGCGGACGTCCGGCGGCGGCTCGCCGGGGCCGGGTAAGCCAGTCCTGCCTTGCTGGCGTGATCCACGTCACGCCCTTACCGTCGAAGGGTCAGGCGCCGTCCGACGCCCCGCACATCGTCCCGGAGGTCCTCATGAGCACCCTCGCAGAGCTCCCCGCCGTCGCCGAGTGCTCGGTGGCCGGCTGCTCCTACAACGACCACTCCAGCTGCCACGCGGCGGCCGTCACCATCGGCGGCGCCGGCGACGCGCAGTGCGCCACGTTCATCCCTCTGGGCGTCAAGGGGGGCCTCGACCGCGTGGTCAGCCACGTCGGGGCCTGCCAGCGGCAGGACTGCTCCCACAACGACCACCTCGAGTGCGGTGCGCCGTCCGTGCGCATCGGCGCCGGCCACGACATCGCCGACTGCCTGACGTTCGCCGCCCGTCCGGCCTGACACCGGCACGTCCCGTCCGTCGCACGCCCCGCGGCCCGTGGTCGCGGGGCGTCGTCGTGCGCCCGCGGGCGGCGACGCCCCACAGGACGCGCCGACGGGACGGCGCGCGGCCAGGCCCGTCGCGGTGGGGCGCGGTCAGGCGGTGCCGTGCTGCGGCGGGGGCGGCTCGTCCTCCGGCCGGCTCGCCACCTGCACCAGCGCCCGCACCAGCTGCGCGGACCGGGTCACCAGCTCCCGCTCGCCCGGCATCAGGCCCGGGTCGACCGCCCGCAGCGCCGCGGCGTCGTCGAGCGCCGCCAGCGGGTCCGTCTCGGTCACCGCGAGGAACGCCGCCAGCAGCGCCCGGGCCGCCTGCGAGTACTCGCCGTCGGAGTCGGCCGCGACCTCGCCGATGAGCAGCGCGGTCGACGACACGTCCAGCTCCGGCGCACCGGCGCGGGCCTTGGCCCAGTCCACGAGCGCCGGGCCCTTCGTCTCGGTGAGGATGACGTTGCCCGGGTGCAGGTCCAGGTGCACCACCGCGGAGCCGCCCAGGTGCGGCCAGTCCGGGTCGGGCGGCGTGCGCCACGACTCCGGGGCGGCGATCCGGTGCAGCGCCCGGTGCAGGTCGTCCAGCACGCGCGCCGCGTCGTGCAGCGAGATCTCGCCCGCCCCGAGCGCCTGCAGCAGCGTCGGACCGTGCAGCCGCTCCAGCTCGGCGTCGGGCCCGCCCAGGTGCCGGGCGGCCGGTGCGGGGAAGCCGTGCGCCACGACGTGCTGCAGCAGCTCGACCTCGGGGCCGGCGTCGCGACCGCCCCGGTAGCGGCGCAGCACGTGCTCCTCGTCGATCGCGAAGACGTCGGCCGAGGTGCCGGCGGCCAGGAGCGGGCCAGGGGCCTCGGCAGGCGCTGCCGAGCCCTGCGGCGCCAGGTCGGCGGGGGGCATGGGTCGACGGTAGCCCCGGCCGGGCGATCTGTCGCGCCGTGGTGCAGGGAGGTGCGGGCCCGCGCGGCGCCGGGTGCGCGGGGGTGGAGCCGGCACCGCGCGGAGGTCAGGAGCCGGTGCTCGGGCGGGGCACGCCCGTCCACGGCTCGGGCCGCGAGAGCCGGTCCAGGCGCAGCACCGCCTCGGCGTGCGTCGCCGGCAGCGGCTCGACCCACAGCCGCACGGGCTGGCGGGTGGCGCTGCGCACGTCGACGTCGGAGCAGCGGCGCGCGACCTGCGCGCGCAGGTCCGCCAGGCGCCCGTCCACGTCGCTGCCGACCGACGTCAGGACGACGAACACCCCGCCGCCGAGCGTCGCCATGGGGTGACCGGTGCCGAACGTGTCGCGCAGCGCCGCCCCGACGACCGCCGACCGCGCCGCGCGCACCAGACCCGTCACGGGTCCGGCGGCGACGTCGACCACCGCGAGACCGTGCAGCATCGCCGCGTCGAGGTCGGCCTCCTCGGCCCGCAGGTACGCCTCCGCGAGGCGCACGCCCAGGTACTGGCGGGTCGGCAGCCCCGTCTCCGGGTCCACGCACGAGCCGGTCGTCACCAGCGCCGCCTGCGCGTCCGACCAGCCCTCGCCCAGCGCGCGCACCGCGTCCATCGGCGGCGTCGGGCGTCCTGTCGACCGGTAGAGGCAGACGAGGTCGTCGAGGGCCTCGCCCAGCCCCACGCCGTACTCGCCGCGCGCCTGGCCGAGCTCCCACGCCGGACCCGTCGGGTCGGCGTCGTCGAGGACGGCGAGCGCGAGCGCGTCGACGGCGGGGTGGTACCAGTCGGAGGGGCGGCGCCAGACGCTGGCGACGCTCTCCTCGCGCCAGCGCTCGCGCAGGCCGTCGGGGAACGCACGCCCGTCCTTGCCGGTGTTGGTCGTCACGTGGGATGAGAGTGGCCGAACCGGGGGGCATGACGCCACTTCCGCGAACTTTCACCCGCAGCGCAGGTGAGGGGGCGTCACAGCCCGTTGACGTGGCGTGTCATCACCCGGTGACCTGATGGCGGCGGCACGCGGGCGGCCGCATGGTGGAGGGGCGGTTCATCCGTTCGGTCCGATATGGCAGGCTGACTCGGACCAGGTGCAGGCTGACGGGACGACGCGGCGTGGTGCAGACCAGAGGAGTCGACGGCGTCATCGAGGATGACGCCGCCCTGCTGCATGCCACGCGCGAGGGTGACGCCGACGCCTACGGCCGGCTGTACGAGCGGCACGCCGGTGCGGCGCTCGTGGTGGCCCGCCAGTACGTCGACTCCGCGGCCGACGCCGAGGACGTCGTGCACGAGGCGTTCGCCAACGTGCACCGCGCGCTGCTGGGCGGCGGGGGTCCCGAGGTCGCGTTCCGCGCCTACCTGTTCACGGCCGTGCGCCGCACGGCCACGGTGCACCGGACGGCGGGCCGCCGCGCGGAGCCCACTGACGACCTCGCGACCCTCGAGGCCGGTGCCGGCGCGGTCGAGGCCGCCGAGGAGCCGGCCCTCGAGACGTTCGAGCGCGGCATCGTCGCCCGGGCGTTCCGCTCGCTGCCCGAGCGGTGGCAGGCCGTGCTGTGGCACTCCGAGGTCGAGGGGCTCACGCCCGCGCAGATCGGCCCGATCCTCGGCCTGTCGGCCAACAGCACCGCGGCCCTGGCGTACCGCGCCCGCGAGGGCCTGCGGCAGGCGTACCTCCAGCACCACCTGCAGGACCCGCTCGACGAGGGCTGCAAGGCGGTCGCCGGGCGGCTCGGGGCGCACGTGCGCGGCGGCCTCGGCGCCCGCGACACCGCCCAGGTCGAGGCGCACCTCGACGGCTGCGGCGAGTGCCGCGCCCTCGTGCTGGAGCTCGGCGACGTCAACCACGGCATGCGGGCCGTGGTCGCGCCCCTCGTGCTCGGGCTCCTCGGCCTCGGTGCGCTCGCGCACGAGCTGCCCGTCGGCGGCGGGCTGGCCGCGGGGGCCGCGAGCCTCGGGGCCGGCGGCCAGGGTGCTGCCGGAGGCGGCGCGGGTGCGTCCGGCGGGGCGGGCGGCGGTGCCGCCGCCGGCACGGCCGCGGCACCCGCGGGAGCCGGTGCGGCGGGAGGGGCCGCCGGCCTGGCGGTCGCCGGCACGGCGGGCACGACCGCGGGCGGGCTCGGTGCACTCCTCGCCGGCATGAGCGGCACCGCCATCGCCGTCGCGGTCGGTGCGGTCGCCGTGGTCGCCGCCGCGGTCGTGGCGGCCGTCAACCTCTTCGGCGGCGAGCCGGGTCCGCTCGCGGCGACGCCCACGGTCGAGGTCTCCGCCGGCACCTCCGCCGCGACCCTCGCACCCACCCCCGCCGCGACGCCCTCGTCGACGGCGTCCGCCACCCCCTCGCCGACGCCGACGCCGACGCCGACCGCGATCCCCGACGAGCCCGCCGACGAGGGAGCCGGCACCCCCGCCGTCGACGGGGGACCCGCGCCGACCCCGACGCCCGAGCCGACCGTCGACCCGACGCCGGACCCCGAGCCGCCCACGCCCCCGGCCCTCCCCGAGCTGACCGTCGTGGCGCCCGACGCGGGGATCGCCCTCTCGGCCGGGACCGAGCAGAACCTCGTCGTCTCGATCGCCAACACCGGCGACGGCGTCGCGCTCGACCTGACCGCCGAGGTCGACCTGCCCGACGGTGTGACGTTCGTCGACGTGACCACCGGGTTCCGGGTGGTCGGCACCTTCGCGCCGCCCGTCGTGCCCGGCTGGGCGTGCCTGCAGAGCGGGGCGTCCGCCTCCGCGCGCTGCAGCCTCGACGAGCTGCCCCCGCGGACCACCACGCAGCTCGTGCTGCGCGTCTCCATCGACGAGGGGTACGCGCAGGAGCAGAGCGGGGCGCTGTCCGTGCGGGTGCGCGGGGCCGGGCTGTCGTCGGCGCCGTGGGCCCTGCCCGTGCACGTCGAGCGGACCGGTCCGCGGCTGGTCCTGGTGGATGCCGACCGCACGGTGGACCTCGTGGCGGGGCGCCCCCGCGCGATGAGCGTCGAGGTCCGCAACGCGGGCGGCACGAGCACCGGCCCGGGGTCGGACGGTCGCGGCGCGGGCGTCGACCTGGCGCTGCCCGCCGGGTCGCAGGCGGTCGCCACGAGCGACGGCTGGGCGTGCGGCCCCACCCCCGCGGGGGCGACCTGCTGGCACGTGGCCGGGCTCGCGCCCGGTGCCCGCAGCGTGCTGACGGTCGACCTCAGCGGCCCCGCCGACGCCACCGCGGGCTCGGGCGCCTTCGAGGTCGCGCTGCGCCCCGCCCGGGGTCTGCCGTCCCGCTTCGGCGTGCCCTACTCCGTCGCGCGCCCCGCCGCGGTGGTCGTCACCGCGCCCGCGGACGCGCGGCTCGCCGCCGGGGTCCGGGCCGACGTCCCCGTCCAGGTCACCAACGACGGCGACCTGGTGGCGCGCGACGTCGAGGTGCGGGTCGACCCGCCCGCCGGGTTCACCTGGGCCGGCCCCGTCGGCACCCCCGCGGGCTGGTCCTGCACGGCCGCCGAGGGGTCCGGGCCGGTGACCTGCACGGTGCCGACGCTCGCCCCCGGTGCCGAGGCGGCCGTCACGCTCCCGGCCACCGTGCCGACCGCCACCGGCCCCGCCCTCGGGGAGCTGTGGGTGCGGGGGACGGCGTCCGACGGCCCCGGCCACGAGCACGTCGGCCCGTCGCGGGCGTCGACGACGCTCACCGCGGTGCTGCCGACCCTGACCGTCGAGGACCTCACCGTGCTGTCCGCGCAGGGCTCGCGGGCCGCGACCGTCGCCTTCGCCGTCACCGCGCCGGCCGCGCGGGGCGGGACAGACCCGCGGCCCGTCGTCACCGGCGCGACCGCGGACGTCCGGCTGCCGGCCGGCGTGCGGCTCGACCCGTACCCCGAGGCGCCGGTCGTGGGCGCGTGCGCGGCGACCGACGACCCCCGGACGGTGCGCTGCGAGCTCGGTGACCTCGTGAGCGACGACGGGGGCAAGGCCGTGGCGGGAGCGTCGTTCGCGGTCGAGGCGGGCGGCGCCCTGAGCGGCACCGTCCGGGTCACCGCGTCGGCACCCGGTGCGGCCGACGCCACGGCCGGCGCGGCGGTGCGGTTCGGGTCCGCCGGCCTGCTGCCCGTCTTCGCCGGGACGGGTGACCTCGAGGTCACCGAGGTCGGCGCCCCCCTGCTCACGTGCCTCCAGCGATCGACCGCCCCGTGCGCGGCGGTGCGCGACGGCTCGCAGGACAACAACGCCCTCACGATGGTCCCGCTCGACGAGCTCGCGTCCTCGCCGGCCGGGGTGCCCGGGTCCCGCGCGTCGGTGCCGGTCTCGTCCGGCGCCACGCTCGCCGTGCCACAGGGCCGCGACGTCGTGTGGGCGCGGCTGTACTGGTCGGGGGTGCGCGCGCCCGGCGACACGTGGTCGACGTCGACGGGCACCGCACGCCTGCGCGCGCCCGGCGGGCAGTGGTCGCAGGTGCAGGCCCGCGAGCGCACCACGAGCGTGCGGGACAAGGACGGCCGCGAGTACTACCAGTCCGCGGCCGACGTCACCGAGCTGGTCCGCGCGGGAGGCGCCGGGGAGTGGGGAGTCGCGGACGTCGCGGTCGCCGCGACCCGCACCGACAAGACGCCGACGTACTACGCGGGCTGGGCGCTCGTCGTCGTGCACGGCACGCTCGCCGAGCCCGCCGACGGCGCACCGGCCGCGTCGGCCGTGACCGTGTACGACGGCGGCACGTGGGTCGGCAGCGGTGCCGCGACGGCGCCGGAGTTCACGTTCGTCGCCGAGCCCGGCTCGCAGGCCCGCGTCGGCGTCGTCGCCTGGGAGGGCGACCGCGGCGGGTCGGGGGACCTCGCGACCCTCGGCAGCACCCCGCTGGTGCCGCAGCGCTGGGACGGGACCCGCTTCGTCGGCGGCGGCTCGGGGCAGAACGCGTTCGACTCCACCGCGACCGGCTCGCGGTACCTGCACTCCCTGGGCGTCGACGCCAAGGGCTTCCAGCCGGCGGCGCTCTCGGCCACCGGCGTCAGCACGCTGCGCCTGACCACGACGAGCGACCAGTACCTCGTCGGGGCGGTCACGCTGCGCACCGTCCCGCGGGACGGCACCACGGTCCCCGAGCCGTAGCCGGCCGGGCCCAGCCGGAGCGCCCGGGCGGACGCCTCGGTCATCCGTGCGCCTGCCGTGCGAGCGCCTGCCGTGCCGACGCCTGCGGTGCGGGCCTGTGCCGTCCGGACGGGTCAGGCGTCGTCGGGGGAGGCGATGAGGCGCAGGTGGGTGAGCCGGTCGCCGAGCTGCCGCACGTCGCCGCTCGTGCCCGGCACGAGGGAGAGGGCGGCCGACGTCTCGGCGTCGGGCAGCAGCTCCTGCGCGAACTCCCGCAACGTCTCCGCCGCCTCGGCGAGCGCGGTCGCGGACGCCGCCCGGGCGTCGTCACCGCCGGGCAGGCTCACGTACAGGACCAGGCCGGCGCGCGGCCGGTCGTCGGCGGGCTGAGGGGTGCGGCGGGGCGCAGCCGGAGCGGCGGCGGCGAGGCGGGCGGGACGAGCCATGAGGGTCTCCGTGACGACGGGTGACCGCGGTGCGGTCGGGCGGGTGGTGGTGGACGCGTGCGGTGCTGTCAGCGGTGACAGCAGGGCGTGGAGCGATACCACCCGCGTACGAGCACGTCACGCATGCCGGCGGCATGCGTGGACGACGTGCACGTGCGGAGACTCACACGACGATCGTGGCACGGGGCCCGCGATCGTCCCAGGGAAATCCGTGACCGTCTCAGGCTCTGAGAACGGCTCACCCCGCCCGCGGGGCGGCGCAGCGGTCAGACGATGCCGTAGAGACGGTCGCCCGCGTCGCCGAGGCCCGGCACGATGTACGCCTTCTCGTTGAGGCGCTCGTCGACGGCCGCGACGACCACCGACACGTCGGCCCGGTCGCCGACGAACTCCTCGACGAGCTTCAGCCCCTCGGGCGCGGCCAGCAGGCACACCACGGTGACGTCGCGCGCGCCGCGCTGCAGCACGTAGTCGATCGACGCGACCAGCGTGCCGCCCGTCGCGAGCATCGGGTCGAGCAGGAAGCACTGCCGGCCCGACAGGTCGTCGGGCAGGCGGTTCGCGTACGTGATGGCCTCGAGGGTCTCCTCGTCGCGCCGCAGGCCCAGGAACCCGACCTCCGCGGTCGGCAGCAGCCGCGTCATGCCGTCGAGCATGCCGAGACCGGCGCGCAGGATCGGCACCACGATGGGGCTCGGGTCGGCCAGCTTGATGCCCGTCGTCAGCGCGACGGGCGTCTGCACGGGCACCTCCTCGGTGCGCACGTGCCGCGTCGCCTCGTACGCCAGGAGCGTCACGAGCTCGTCCACCAGCTGGCGGAACGTGGGGCTCGGCGTCGAGACGTCACGCAGGACGCTGAGCTTGTGGGCGACGAGCGGGTGGTCGGCGACGTGCAGGCGCATGCCGCGAGCCTAGTGCGAGGATGCGGGCGGGCGGGACGGGCGACGGTCCCGGGCGGACAGCCGTGCGGCGCGACCGGCGCCGCGACGGGCGGCACGACGAGCGGGCGGGAGGTGGCGCGTGGACGAGCACGACGGCACGACGCCCGTCGTCACCCCGGCGTCCCCGGGGGCGACCGCCGCCGAGCACGCCGCCATGGGGCTCGCGCTCGACGAGGCCCGTGCCGCGCTGGGCACCGGCGACGTCCCCGTCGGTGCCGTCGTGCTCGGGCCCGACGGCGCCGTCGTCGGCCGCGGCCGCAACCTGCGCGAGGCCGACGCCGACCCCGTCGCGCACGCCGAGGTCGTCGCCCTGCGCGCCGCCGCCCGCACCCTGGGCCGCTGGCGGCTCGACGGCTGCACGCTCGTCGTGACGCTCGAGCCGTGCCTCATGTGCGCCGGCGCCACCCTGCTCGCCCGCGTGCCGCGCCTGGTGCTCGGCGCGTGGGACCCCAAGGCCGGCGCGTGCGGCTCGCAGTGGGACGTCGTGCGCGACCGGCGCAGCACCCACCGCGTCGAGGTGCACGGCGGCGTGCGCGCCGCCGAGTCCGCCGACCTCCTGCACGGCTTCTTCGCCGCGCACCGCTGAGGTCGCCCTGCTCAGGGGGAGGGCAGCAGCTCGACCAGGTCCGTCAGCGTCTCCGACGTGCCGGCGTCGAGGGTCAGCGTCGCGTACCGGTCCCCGCGCGTCGCCCCCCGGTTCACCACGACCACCGGCTTGCCCGCCTGCGCCGCGTGCCGCACGAACCGCAGCCCCGACTGCACCGTCAGCGACGACCCGGCCACCAGCAGCGCGTCGGCCGCGTCGACCATCGCGTACGCCCGCTCGACCCGCTCCCGCGGCACGTTCTCCCCGAAGTACACGATGTCCGGCTTGAGCATCCCGCCGCACGCGCCCGGCAGGCCGTCCGGGTCGTCCGCCCAGCACGCCTGCACCCGGAAGTCCGCGGTCTGCTCGACCACCGCGTCCGCGTCGGGCGCGATCTCCACGTCCGCGACCTCCCGCACCCGCTCGACGAACCCCGGGTTCAGCGCCTCCAGCCGCTCCGCCAGCGCCGACCGCGGCACCACCGTCCCGCACCGCAGGCACACGACCCGGTCGTACCGCCCGTGCAGGTCGATCACGTGCCGCGACCCCGCGGCCTCGTGCAGCAGGTCCACGTTCTGCGTGATCAGCCCGTGCACCACCCCGCGCCCCTCGAGCGCCGCCAGCGCCCGGTGCCCCGCGTTGGGCAGCGTGCGGTGCACGTGCCGCCAGCCCACGTGGTTGCGTGCCCAGTAGTGCCGCCGGAACGCCTCGTCGCCCACGAACTGCTGGAACGTCATGGGCGTCCGCGGCGGGGAGTCCGGGCCGCGGTAGTCGGGGATCCCCGAGTCCGTCGAGACCCCCGCACCGGTCAGCACCGTCAGCCGGTGACCGCGCAGCACGTCGACGACCTCGCCCACCGACGCCGCGCTCGCGGGCCGGGCGGCGGGGGTCGACGGGGTCGTGGTCGGGTGCGGCACGCTCACCCGCCCACGGTACGTCCGCGCCCGCCGCGTGCGCCCGAGGAGATCGATTGGCTGCCCGGTACCCCGAGCGGGTACTGTGTGCCGCCGAGGTAGCGTGTCCGAGCGGCCTAAGGAGCACGCCTCGAAAGCGTGTGTGGGTGAAAGTCCACCGTGGGTTCAAATCCCACCGCTACCGCCGAACGAAGGGCCCCGACCAGCGGATCTCCGCAGGTCGGGGCCCTTCGTCATGCAGGTCGAGGGGCCCTCGCGTGCGGGTTCCTCTCCGCTGCGCACGGGCGGTACCGTCGTCCTCAGGACGTGAGGAGGTGAGGGGTGTGACGACCAGGCCGTCGGAGGAGCTCGCGCGTCATCGGGCGGAGGTCCTCGAGCTGGTGCGTTCCGCCGGTGCGTCCGACGTGCGTGTCTTTGGTTCCGTCGCCCGGGGCGACGACCGTCCGGGCTCAGACCTCGACCTTCTCGCCACGCTCCCCGAGACGATGGGGCTCGTCGAGCTGGTGGCCCTCGAGCAGGCCCTCGAGGACGTGCTCGGCGTCCGGGTCGACATCGTGGATGACCGCTCCCGCTCACGGGTTCTTGAGCACGCCCTCGTGGAGGCCCGGCCACTGTGAGGGACAGCGGTGCCGCGTCGGACCGCGACGCCCTGGTGCTCCGGGATCTCCTCGAGTTCGTCGAGACGGCAGCGGACATCGTCGGCCGAGGGCACGACGCCTTCGTCGCGGTCGATGCCGACGGCAGGCTGCTGCGCTACGCGGCACGGACCGTCGTGGTCAACGTGTCGTCCGCCGCGGACCGCCTGTCCGACGGGTTCCGTGCTGCACACCCGGACGTGGACTGGCGTGCGATCCGTGGCATGCGCAACCGCATCGCCCACGACTACGCCGGCGTGAACGACGAGATCGTCTGGGTCGCACTCCTGCGCAACGTCCCGGCGTTGGCCCAGCAGCTCCACCTGGAAGGGGCCGACGGGCAGAGCTGAGCAGCGCGTGGTGCACATGTCCACGTCGCCGGAGGTCATGCGCGGCTGACGTCCCTGCAGATCGTCATGCCACGAACGTCGCTGTCGCGACCAGGCCGCCGTTGGCGCGGGGGACGAGGGTCAGGGTGCCGCCGTGGGCGCGGACGATCGACGTGGCGATCGCGAGGCCGAGGCCGGCGCCGGCGTGGTCGGGGGCCTGCGTGCGGCCCGCGCCGCGGCGGAACGGTGCGGCCAGAGCGGCGACCGCGTCGGTGGTCAGGACGGGGCCGGTGTTCTCCACCGTCAGGTGGGTGGCGGTGTCGGTGCGGTGCGTGCTCGCGCGGACCCAGCCCCCGGTCGCGGTGTTGTGGACGACGGCGTTCTGGAGGAGGTTCGTCGCGAGGTGGTGCAGCAGGGTCGCGTCGCCCGGGACGACGGCGGGCCGGGAGTCGAGGTGGATCGTGGTGCCGCGGGCGTCGGCCGTGCCGGCGAGCGTCTCGACGGCGTCCTCCAGGACGAGGGAGAGGTCGACGTCGTCGCGGCCGACAGGTGCGGCGTCGGTCCGAGCGACGAGCAGCAGCGCCTCGGTGACGGCGACGGCGCGCGCGTTGGCCGCGGCCAGCTGCGCGAGCACCTGCGGGACGTCGGGGTCCGGGTCGGCGGCCGCGACGTCGAGGATCGCGCGGGTGGTGGCGAGCGGGGTGCGCAGCTCGTGCGAGGCGTCGGCGGCGAACCGGCGGTACCCCTCGACGCTCTGCTCGACCCGGGCGAGCATCGTGTCGAACGTGTCGGCGACCTCCCGGAACTCGTCGTGGGGCCCGGTCAGGTCGATCCGGTGGTCCAGCGACCCGGCTGCGGCGCGCCGTGCGGCGGCGCCGATCGCGGTGAGCGGCCGCAGCACCCGGCCGGCGAGGACCCAGCCGCCGAGCAGTCCCAGGCCGAAGGCCGCGAGGCCGGTCAGTGCGGCGGCGGGCGCGAAGGTGCGCAGCAGGTCGGACCGGTCGGGTGCGAACGCCGTCGTCCCGCCGATGTCGAGCAGGACGAGGTCGCCCTCCGGCACGTACCGCAGGAGGAAGGCGGCGACGACCGTCAGCAGCATCGCCTCGACCACGGTCACGAGCGCCGCGTAGCTCAGGGCCAGCCGCCACCGGACGGACAGGCCGCGCCTACGCACCGCCGGGCCCCGCCGTCTCGATGCGGTAGCCCACGCCGGGGACCGTGCCGATCAACCAGGGCTCGCCGAGGCGCTTGCGCAGCGACGAGATGGTGATGCGGACGGCGTTGGTGAACGGGTCGGCGTTCTCGTCCCACGCCCGCGCGAGCAGGTCCTCGGCGCTGACCACGCCTCCGCCCGCAGCCACGAGCACCTCCAGCACCGCGAACTGCTTGCGCGTGAGGGCCACGTACCGGCCGTCGCGGAAAACCTCGCGCCGGAACGGGTCGACGCGCAGGCCGGCCAGCTCCAGCACCGGAGGCGTGGGGGCCGGCGCCCGCCGCGCCAGGGCGCGCACGCGGAGCACGAGCTCGCGCATCGCGAACGGCTTGGTCAGGTAGTCGTCGGCACCGATCTCGAAGCCGCTGGCTTTGTCGTCGAGCCGGTCTGCGGCCGTCAGCATGAGGATGGGCAGGCCCGACCCGGAGGCCACGATCCACCGGGCCACGTCGTCCCCCGACGGGCCGGGGACGTCGCGGTCGAGGACCGCCACGGCGTAGTCGTGGACGCCCAGCAGCTCCAGCGCCGCGTGGCCGTCGGGCGCGACGTCGGCGGCGACCGCCTCGAGCCGGAGCCCGTCGCGGACGGCCGCGGCGAGGTCCGGCTCGTCCTCCACGATCAGCACACGCACGGGCCGACCCTAGGCGTGGCGGTGTGTCGTGCGCGTATGCATCGGCGCATACGCCGTGGCGACGCGGCGTCCGGTGGTCTCGTCGCATGGACGACACCACCCTGCTCCCTCCTCGCGCCCCGGCGACGGGCGCCGAGCGGCCCCGTCCGCGACGGCGTCGCGCTGTCGCGGTCGTCGGCGGACTCGCTGCGCTCGTCGTCGTCGCGGCGGCCGCCACCGCCGGCCTGGCGGGCGGCACGGTCCCGCTGCCCGGGCCGACCGCACCGAGCGAGCCGACGACGGCCGACGGACGGATCCCCGACGGCGAGACCGTCTCGCCGTTCGACGACTCGCTGCCGGCGATCGCAGGACTCGACCCGGCCCTGCTCGCCGCGCTGCGCGAGGCCGCCACCGCGGTCGGCGTCGACGGTCGCACGCTGCACGTCACCAGCGGCTGGCGGTCGGCGGCCTACCAGCGGTGGCTGCAGGACGACGCCCTGCGCACGTTCGGCAGCGCCGACGAGGCGTCCCGCTGGGTGGCCTCCCCGGAGGACTCCGCGCACGTCACCGGTGACGCCGTGGACGTCGGCCCGTACGCGACCGCCGAGTGGCTCAGCCGGCACGGGGCGCAGTTCGGCCTGTGCCAGGTCTACGCCAACGAGGTCTGGCACCTCGAGCTGCGCCCTGATGCCGCCGACGAGGGCTGCCCGCCGATGTCGGCGGACGCGGCGGGGTGACGGCGCCCGGACGTCGCGTCGTCACCCCGTGCCGATCCCGGGGCTATGCGCCCACGTCGCGCAGCCACTGCGCCACGGTGCGCGGCTGGAGGCCGAGGCGCTCCTGGGCGCTGTCCTCGCGCGCGATCACGTCACCGGGCTGCGTGGCCCGCCAGTGGTACGACGCGACGACAGGGGCGATCGCCTCGGCACCGAAGATCGGTGCGACAGCCGTGCCGAAGTCGTCGGGGTCCTGCGCCTCGAAGCGGACGTCACGCCCGAGGTGCTCGGCAAACCCCGTGGCGAGATCGGCCCCGAGCAGCCCGGGCAGCGCCCCCACCGCCACGGTGCCGGTGGGCGCGAGGTCGTCGAGGAGGCGGACGGCGACGTCGGCGACATCCAGGTGCGAGCTCCAGGAGACGGGGTAGTCGGTGCGGAGCGGATAGGGCAGCACCCCGTGCTCGCGCGCGGAGGCGGTGACGGGCGGCAGGAGGAGGTTCTCGAGGTACAGGCGGGGGGCGATCACGGCCGTGGGGACGCCGGAGCCGCGCAGGCCCCGCACGAGCACCGATACGGGGCCGTCGTCGGTCCCGTCCTCCGCGAACGGGTAGCCGCTGGTCGAGACGACGACCCTGCCGGGACGCCCGTCCTCGACGCCCTGCACGATCGCCCGAGCGTGCGCGAGCTGCTGCTCGGGCGTGCCCAGGGGCAGGTGGACGAAGACACCCTCGGCGCCCCGGTAGGCGGCGGCAAGGGTGCCGGGGTCGGCGTAGTCGACGGCGACGGCGTCGCCGTCGTACGACTGCGGGGTGCGGACGGCGGCCGTGACGGACCTGCCTGCGCGGGCGAGTGCGGCGGCCACCGGGCCGCCCTGGGCGCCGGTGGCGCCGTGGACGATGAAGGTCATGTCTCCATTAGTGCATGCACTGCATCAGTTACGTCAACTGCACTATCGGGTACCCTGGCGCCATGCCGTCCCCCGGAGAGACCTGGCCCGAGTGCGGCGTCGCCCGCTTCCTCACTCTTCTCGACGGGCCGTGGGCCACGCTCATCGTCCGCGAGCTCCTGCACGGGCCGCTGCGGTTCTCGGAGCTGAAGGACGCCCTGCCCGGAGTCAGTGCGCACACGCTGACCAACCGGCTCCGGCGCTTCGAGACCTACGGCATCGTCACCCGGTCCGTGTACGCAGAGGTGCCGCCGCGCGTGGTGTACGAGCTGACCGAGGTCGGCCAGGGGCTGAGCGTCGTGCTCGACGCGATGAACACCTGGGCGCTGAGCGTCCCGCGTGCCACCGGTGACGACGCCGTCCCCCTCGCCTCCTCCTGCGACCCCGCCCCGCCCGTGCGCGCCGTCTGACGACTGCTCAGGCGCCTGCGGCCTGGCGGACGAGGGCTGTCGCGGCCTCGACGACCCGCGCCGGCATCGAGTAGCGGGCGCGGTGCTCGGCGACCTCGTCGAGGCGCGCGGCAGGGTCGGCGCCGTGGTCCGCAGCGAGGAAGGCCTCGAACATGTCGCGCACGAGCGCGGCCGGGACGTCGTGCGCGCCCGCGTCGCCGGCCTCGCCGTCGACGCCGAACAGGACCGCTGCCGCCAGCACGACCGCCGTGTGGCCCACGTCGGTGTCGCGGTGGCCGGGCCGGCCGGACGCCCAGTCGATCACGACGGGCCCGGACGGGCTGAGCAGCACGTTGGCGGGGTGCAGGTCGAGGTGGACCACGCACGTGCCGGCGAGGGAGCCGGGCGGCGCGGGCAGCAGGTGCAGGTCGTGGTGCAGGCGGGCGAGCACCGCGGCGGCCTGCGCCGCGGTGGTGGTGCCGGCGAGGAGGGCCTCGAGCAGCGTGGGACCGACGACGCGCTCGAGGAGCATCCCGCCCGGCTCCTGCCGCAGCACCTGCGGCACGGGGTAGCCGTGCGCGCCCACGTGCCGGTGCAGCGCGACCTCGGCCGTCGTGTCCCGCCCGTCGAGGTAGCGGCGCAGCACGAGCCCCGGTCCGGCGTCGAGGACGACCGCTTCCCGGCCCCGCGCGACCACGTCCATCGGGGCATCGTAGGGCGGTCGGCGCCCGGCGCGAGGGCCGGCCGACCCGTGCCCCGACATCGATCGCATATACCCTGGGGGGTATGCAGATCTCTCGTCGCCCCGCCCTCGCGGCGCTCGCCGTCACCCTGACCGTCGCCGCGCTCGCGGGGTGCTCGGGCGGCGGGGCCGTCACCGACGTCGACGTCGAGGACGCCGCCGCCCTGCTCGAGGACCCCGACGTCACGGTCGTCGACGTGCGCACGCCCGCGGAGTTCGCCGAGGGGCACCTCGACGGCGCCGTGAACATCGACCTGTCCGACCCCGCGTTCGCCGACCTCGTCGCCGACCTGCCGCAGGACGGCACGTACCTCGTCTACTGTCGCACCGACAACCGATCGGGCACGGCGACGGACCTCATGGCGGAGGCGGGCCTCACCGACATCCACGACCTCGACGGCGGCGTCGTCGCGTGGGCGGAGGCGGGCATGCCGCTGGTCGTGGGCTGACGCGCACGGCGCCCCCGGCGCGACGGAGGCAGCACCGTGACCGCTCCCGCGGCAGAGCAGGTGGACCCGCACGGGGTTGCGGGCGGCGGTGCCGTGAGCGTCGTCGAGCGCCTCGTCCCCGTGCCGCTGGCCGACGGCACCGTGCTGCGCGCGACGGTGCACCGGCCCGTCACCGACGCCCCGGTGCCGGTGGTGCTCGCGCTCACCCCGTACCCGGTGGACGGCGCCCGGGCCGAGATGGGGGAGGACGCCCTCGTCGAGCGGGGTCTCGCGGTCGTCGTCGTGGCGCTGCGCGGCACGGGCGCCTCGGACGGGACCTTCGAGCCCTGGGCCGGGCACCGCGACGACGGCCGCGACGTCCTCGACTGGTGCGTGCGGCAGCCGTGGTGCTCGGGCGCCGTCGTGGGGTGGGGGCGGTCGTACCTCGCCCAGACGCTGCTCGCGGTCGCCGCGGCGGGCCACCCGGCGCTGCGCGCCCTGCACCTGGGCGTGGTCCCGGGCGACCCCGTGGGCGTGGTCTACCGCGGCGGCGCGCTGCTGCTCGGATCGGCGCTGGGCTGGGTGACGGCGATGGGGCGGGGCGAGATCCTGCGCGCCGCGGCCGCCGGGCAGGACGTCGCCGCCGACCTCGCCGCGTGGGAGGAGCTCGCGGAGGCGGGGGAGCGGGTCGCGCTCGACGGCGTCGTCGCCGACCACCCGGTGCTCGCCCGCTGGTTCCCCGCCTGGCGGGACTGGGTCACGCACCCGCCGGCCGACCCGTGGTGGGCCGAGCGTGCCCTGCCGCCGCGTCCCGCGCTGCCGACGTTCCTCGTCGCGGGCTGGCACGACATCTTCCGCGACCTCACGCTCGACCTGTTCGCGACCTGCCCGCCCGGCTCCCGCCTCGTCGTCGGCCCCTGGGGGCACGGCCCCGCCGGGCGGGCGATCGGCGCGGTCGACCACGGGCGCGCTGCCGCCCGCGGCGCCGAGGAGGTCGGGGCGCAGGTCCTCGACCACCTCGTCGGTCACGCCACGGGGGAGCCCGTCGCGGACGCCCCGCGGGTCCGGGTCTTCGTCATGGGCGAGGACGCGTGGCGCGGCCTGGAGACGTGGCCGCCGCCGGCGAACCCGACGGCCTGGTACCTGCGGCCCGGCGGGTCCCTCGGCCCGGAGCCCGCGCCGGCCGCGGCACCGTCCGCCTTCGTCCACGACCCCGCCGACCCCGTCCCGACCGTGGGCGGTCCCAACCTCTTCGCCCGCGGCGACGCCGCCCGGGGCACCGGCGCGTGGGACCGCCGCGTGCTCGACGGCCGTGCCGACGTCCTGCGCTTCGACTCCCCGCCGCTCGCGGACGACGTCACCGTGATCGGGGACGTCGAGGTCACGCTCGTCGCGTCGACGGACGCGCTCGACACCGACTGGACCGCCACGCTGGTCGACGTGCACCCCGACGGGACCGCCCTGGGGGTGGTCGACGGGGTGGTCCGGGTCGGGCAGGTTCTCGGCGCGGTCCCGCCGGACGAGCCCCGCGAGGTCACCGTGCACCTCGGGGCCACCGCGCAACGCTTCGGTGCGGGGCACCGGCTGCGGCTGGAGGTGGCGAGCTCGTCCTTCCCGCGGTTCGACGTCAACCCCGGCACGGGTGCCCTGGCGGCGCTCACCGGCCCCGCCGGGCGCCGCGTCGTGCACCAGCGGGTCCACCACGACGCCACCCGTCCGTCCCGGCTGGTCCTCCCGGTCGTACCGGACCTGCCCTGACCCGCTCAGTCCGCCCGCTGCCGCGGGTCTAGTCGTCCGGGTGCCCGCGACGGGCGGGTGCCACGAGCCTGGAGGTCTGCGTGACCGCGACGATCGTCTCGACCCTGTTCATCTCCGTCGACGGTGTCGTCGAGATCGACCCCGCCTGGCACTTCCCGTACTTCGACGAGCAGATGGGCGCGGCGGTCGCCGAGGACTACGAGGACGTCGACGTGCTGCTGCTCGGGCGCGTCACGTACGACAGCTTCGCGGGGGCGTGGCCGGAGCGGGAGGCGGCGGGCGAGGACGACGCGACGTTCGCCGCGCAGCTCGGGGACGTGCGCAAGGTCGTCGCGACGCACGGCGACCAGGACCTGGGGTGGCGCAACGTCGAGCCGACGGCCGACCTGCTGGGGACCGTGCGGGCGGTCGCGGCGGAGCCCGGGGTGCGCAAGGTCCTCGTGGCCGGGTCGCCCTCGGTGGTGCGCCAGCTGCTCGCGGCCGGGCTGCTCGACGAGCTCCGGCTGCTCGTGCACCCCGTGGCGGCGCGGCACGGCGGTCGGCTGTTCGACGAGGGCGACGTCCAGCCGCTGCGGCTGCTGCGCTCCGAGGCGTTCGGCTCGGGCGTGCTGCGTCTGGTCTACGCGCCGGGCGAGCTGCCCGCGGCGGCGGAGTACGAGGACGTCGTCGACAAGGTGCCCGGCGAGCGGGACTGACGCCGCGCGGCGGTGACGGGCGCCGGCCGGGGGCGGGGTGGGTGCCAGCACCCAGCCGGGACGTCGGGAGCAGGTGAAGTCCGCGTGCGCGGCTTCAGCCCGTCGCGGCCGCACCCGAGGCAGGGGGGTCATGCTCCACCGATCCCCCGAGGTCTCCTTCATGCGTCGAGCCGTCCCGCACCTGTCCCGTCCCGCCCTCCTCGCGATCGGGGGGATCGCCGTCGTCGGGGCGATGGCAGCCCCTGCACCGGCCTCCGGCGACCCGGGCCCCGCGGCGCCGCACCCGGACGTGCAGGTCGCGCTCTCGTTCAGCACGGCCAGCCCGTGGGGCGACACGGACCTGCGCACGGGCGACGAGCTGACGTACTCGCTCGTGGTCGAGAACCAGGGGGACGACACCGCGACCGGCGCCGTGCTGTTCGACGCGGTCCCGACGGGCACCACGTACCTGCCGGGGTCCCTCACGCTCGACGGGGACCCGCTGACCGACGCGGACGACGCGGACGCGGGCCGCTTCTCGCCGGCGGACGGTGACCTCGGCGCCGTGCACGTCGACCTCGGCGACATCGCCCCGGCCGCCGACGGGGGACCGACGCACCTCGTCACGTTCACCGTCGTCGTGGACGCGTCGGCCGCCGGCTGGCAGGCGCTCGTCAACGGCGCCCAGACCAGCTACCGCGGGGCCACGTCGGGGGTGGCCGACGGCACCGTCACGAACATCGTGCTCGGCAGCGTGCGCGGCGGCTTCGGGGACCTCCCGCCGACGCTGGTCGACCACGTCGTGAGCATCCGTCCGACCGCCGACGCGCCGTCCCTCGTGGTCGACGTCCTCGGCGGGGCCCAGACCGCAGCGCCCGAGGTGCTCTCGCTGGTCGGCTGGACGCCGGCCGCTCGCGGCACCCTGGCCGCGGGCCCCGGCGGCTCCGTCGTGTACACGCCCGACGCCGACTTCGCCGGTGACGACCTGCTCACGTACACGGTCACGGGCGAGACCGGCAACGCCACCACCGCGACGGTCCTCGTCGAGGTGCTGAACGACGCGCCCGCACCGCAGGCCGACGCCGTCACCCTCGACGGTGCCGAGCAGGTGACGGTCGACGTCCTGGCCAACGACACCGACCCCAACGGCGACGTCCTGACGGTGCGGACGGTCGGCGCGGGTGCGGGCGCCGTGGCGTCGGGGACGCTGCTGACGTCCCTCGGCGGGCGTGTGACGTTCGACGGGACGACGCTCCGCTACGCCGCCCCTGCCGGAGGGCTCGAGGCCGGCCGGACGGACACGTTCGTCTACGTGGTGGCCGACCCGCGCGGCGCCACCGCCGTCGGCTCCGTCGTGGTCGCGGCGGGCGAGAGCGCCGGCACGAGCGCGGGTGGGGCGGCGACCCCGGCGACCGCCGACCCCGCCGCGTCCCCCGGGGCCGAGCTGGCCGACACGGGCGTCTCGGGGACGGCGACCGCCGCCTCGGCCGCGGCGCTGCTCGCGCTGGGGCTCGGCCTGGTCGGGGTGGCGCGCCGCCGACGGGCGTGAGCGCCGGGTGTGGCCGTCGTCCGACGGCCACACCCGGGCTGTGACCCGCGTCACCGCAGGTCAGGGGCGGTGGGGGTGCTAGCACCCGGGACCTGGGTCCTAGCGCCCAGGGAACTGAGACGGAGCGGGCGAAAGAACGTGGACGGGCGTTCAGTTCGCCCGCTGCGGGGTCGATCGACCGGACGTCCCCACCCGTCGACCCCTCTCGAGGTCTCCGCATGCTGCACGCCGTCCTGCGCCGCGCCCGCGCCGTCGCCGTCCTCCTCGTCGGCACCGCCGTCCTGGGCGGTGTGCTCGCCGCGCCCGCGCAGGCGGCGAACATCGACCCGTTCGCCGCGGTGTTCTCGGCCAACGCGCACGGCACGATCGTCATGGCCGCGAACACGCTCATGACGTGCACCGTCTCCGGGGCCAACGGCGACAACTGCAACGCCGCGCGCACGTCGACCGACACGAGCATCTCGAGCACCGCCCGCAACAACAACTACACCGGGCAGTTCGTCGACGTGCTCGCCGACGGGGCGACGACGTTCAGCTCGTCGTCGTCGACGCTGACGGTCCCCGCGGGCGGGTCCGTGCTGTTCGCGGCGCTCGTCTGGGGCGGCCGGGTCGACACGGTGCAGGCCGGCACCGCCGACCCGGCGCTGCGGGACCGGGCGTGGCTCGCGGTCGACAGCGCCACCGGCACCGACCGGGCCGGCGCCACGATCACCGCCGACCACTTCGCCCAGGCGGGCACGGCCTCCGGGTACCAGGCGTACGTGGACGTCACCGACGTCGTCACCGCCGCCGGGTCCGGCACGTACACCGTGGGGAACGTGCAGTCCTCGACGGCCGGCACCAACCAGTTCGCCGGGTGGTCGCTCGTCGTCGTCGTGGCCGACCCCGCCGAGCCCATGCGCAACCTCAGCGTGTTCCGCGGCTACTCGGAGATCTCGAACTCGACGGGCAACAACGACGTGTCGTTCGACGTCAGCGGCTTCCTCACCCCGCCGTCGGGCACGGTCCTGACCACGCTCGGCGCGGTCACCTACGAGGGCGACCGTGGCCTGTCCGGCGACCGGTTCAGCCTCAACGGCACCCACCTCAGCGACCCGCTGAACCCGGAGACCGACGTCTTCAACTCCACCATCAGCAACCGCGGCACCCGCGTCAGCGCCGGGCAGAACCCCGACTACGCCAACCAGATGGGCTTCGACTCCGACCTGATCGCCGCCGACGGGATCCTCGGCAACGGCGTGACCAGCGCGACCCTGAGCGCCACGACCTCGTCCGAGCAGTACTGGATCGGCATGGTCACGTTCGCCACCGAGCTCTACGAGCCGAACGTGCACGGCGCCAAGTCGTTCAGCAGCAACAGCGTCCGGCAGAACCCCGACCTGCGCGCCGGTGACGAGCTGACCTACTCCGTGGTCGTCGAGAACGACGGCCTGGACGCCGCGACCGGCACCGTCTTCTTCGACGCCGTGCCCACGGGGACCACCTACGTCCCCGGCTCGATCCTCCTCGACGGCAGCCCCCTCACCGACGCGGACGACGCCGACGCGGGCCGGTTCCTGCCCGGCACCGGCACCCCCGGTGCCGTCCGGGTCGACGTCGGCGACGTCGACGTGCTCGCCGACGGCGGCGCCTCGCACGTCGTCAGCTTCACCGTCGTGGTCGACGACGACGTCGTCGCCGGGCAGACCCTCGTCAACGCCGCCCAGACCACGTCGCGCGGCTCCACCACCGGCACCGTCGCCGGCACGGTCACCAACATCGTCCAGGCCGTCGTCGAGGGCGACACGGGCGACGCGCCGCCCGCGCTGCGCGACCACGTGGTCGCGCACACCCCCACCGCGGCCACCCCGTCGGTGAGCATCGACCTGCTGGCCGGTGCGGTCGACACCGGGGGACCGGTCATGCTCGTCGGCACGACGCAGCCCGCCCGCGGCACCCTGACCCTCGACCCCACGGGCACGGTCGTCTACACCCCGGACGCGGACTTCGCCGGCCGCGACGTGTTCACGTACACCGCGACCGACTCCACCGGGAACGTCAGCACCGCCACCGTCATCGTCGAGGTCGTCAACGGCGCCCCCACCGCCCAGGACGACGCGCTGACGCTCGACGTCGACGTCCCCGTCTCCGCGGCGACCACCGTCGACGTGCTCGGCAACGACACCGACCCCAACGGCGACGCCCTCACGGTCCGCTCGATCACGGTCGACGGCACCACCGCGACCTCGGGCGCGCTGGCCACCGCCCAGGGTGGCACGGTCACCCTCGCCGGCGGGACCGTCACCTACACCAAGCCCGCCGGCGGGCTCGCCGCCGGTCGCACCGAGGTCTTCGGGTACACCGTCGAGGACGCCCGCGGCGCGTCCGACGTCGGCGAGGTCACGATCACGTCGGCCCAGGTCAACAGCGCACCGGTGGCCGTCGACGACACCGCCGACGCCGTGGCCGGTGCCGGGCCGGTGACGATCGACGTCGCCGCCAACGACACCGACCCGGACGGCGACACCCTCGTCGCGTCCGCCGTCGGGACGCCCGTGGACGGCGACGGCACGACGCGTGGCACGACCGCCGTGAGCACCGACGGCCGGGTCGTCTACACGCCCGCCGCCGGCTGGGGCGGGACCGTCACCTTCACCTACACCGTCACCGACCCGTCGGGCACGACCTCCGACGCCACCGTCACCGTCACCGTCGACGCACCGCCCACGGGCGTCGCCGACACCGCGAGCACCGCCGCCGGCACCCCCGTCGACGTCGACGTCCTCGCCAACGACTCCGACCTCGACGGCGACCCCCTGGAGCTGCTGTCCGTCGACGACACAGCCGCCGTCGGCACCGCCGTCGTCGTCACCACCGACGACGGACCCCGCGTGCGGTACACGCCCGCGGCCGGGTTCGTCGGCGACGACACCGTCACCTACACCGTCGGCGACGGCCGTGGCGGCAGCACCGACGTCACCCTCACCGTGACCGTCGCCAACGCGGCACCCGTGGCCCAGCCCGACACCGCCGGCACCACCGTCGGCGTCCCGCTCACCGGCGTCGACGTGCTCGGCAACGACACCGACGCCAACGTCGACGCCGGCTACGGCGACCAGGAGCTCACCGTCACCGCCGCCACGGCCGACCAGGACGCGACCGTCACCGTCAACCCCGACGGCACGCTCGACGTCACGCCCCTGGGCGCCTTCGTCGGCACCGTCACCGTGACCTACACGCTCAGCGACGGCGTCACCACGACCACCGGCACCCTGACCGTCACCGTCGGCAACGGCGCACCGGCCACCACCGCAGACACCGCGACCACCCCCACGTCGACCACCGTCGTCGTGGACGTCCTCGCCAACGACACCGACCCCGACGGCGAGACCCTCGTCGTCGCCACCGGCTCCCTCACCCCGCCGGTCGACGCCGACGGCACCCCCCGCGGCACCGTCGAGATCGTCCGCGGCGGCGTGCAGTACACGCCGCCGACCGGCTGGACCGGCACCGTCACCTTCGGGTACGCCGCCAGCGACGAGCACGAGAGCACCCCCGGCACGGTCACCGTCACCGTCACCAACGCGGCCCCGACCGCCGACGCGACCACGGCCCGCACCGCCTCGGGCACCCCCGTGACCGTCGACGTGCTCACCCACGCCGCCGACCCCAACGCCGCCGCCGGGTTCCAGACCCTGCGCGTCACGTCCGCGACCGCAGACCACGGCGCCCGCGCCACCGTCGGCACCGACGGCCGCATCACCGTCACCCCCGCCCGCGGCTGGGCCGGTCCCGTCACCGTCACGTACGTCGTCTCCGACGGCCTCGCGACCGTCACCTCGACGCTCGTCGTCACGGTCGACAACGCCGCACCCGTCGCCGCCGCCGACCAGACCGTCACCGCCCCCGGCAGCCCCGTGCGCATCACCCTGCTGCGCAACGACACCGACCTCAACGGCGACACGCTCACCGTCGTCAGCGTCGGCACTCCCGTCGACGCCGACGGCCGCACCCGCGGCACCGTCACCCTCGCCGGCGGCGTCGCCACCTACACCCCCGCCGACGGGTTCACCGGCGTCGTCACCTTCCCGTACACGATCAGCGACGGGCAGGCCACGAGCACCGCCGACGCGACGATCGCCGTCGCAGCGGCCGGCACCCGCGACGGCGACGCCTGGGCCACCCCCGACGACACCGTCCTCGTCATCGACGTGGTCGGCGACGGCGAGGAGCTCGTCTCCGTCACCCCGCCCGCGCACGGCACCGCCGAGGTCGTCGACGGCCGCCTCGTCTACACCCCCCGCCCCGGGTTCGTCGGCACCGTCGAGGTCGAGGTCGTCGTCCGTGACGCCGACGGGGCCGAGACCACCCGCACGGTGCGGATCGTCGTCACCGACCCCGACGCGGAGGTCGCCGCCGCACCCGCGCTCGCGGCCACCGGTGCGCAGGCAGCCGCCGGTGTCGCATGGGCCGCGGCGCTGCTCCTCATCGGCCTCGGCCTGGTCCTCGCCGCCCGCCGCCGCCGCGCCTGATCCGGCGTCGAGCCCGTCCGCCCTCGCGCACGCGTGAGCGCGGACGGGCTCAAGCCCGTCGGCCGGTCCTGGCAGTCGGTCGTCGCGGGCTACGTCGCCCTCTTCTCGGTGGTCGTGTGGGCGCTCGGCCCGCTGAGCCTGGGGCTGGGCGTCTGGGCGATGGTCAGGGCGCGGACGGGCGGGCACGGCCGTGGTCGTGCGGTGTTCGCGATCGTCGTCGGCGTGCTCAGCAGCGCGGCAGGGCTGTGGGCGCTCGTGCAGATGTCGTGACCGGCAGTCATCGCGGGTGCGAGTCATCGAGCTGCTTCTGCGCGCAACCGCGGCGCGTCACGCCAGAGTCAGCGCTTCGATCGGGGCGTCGTTGCAGTTCACGGCACTGCGTGTCCTCCGATCGGGTGATACTCGATCAAGTTGCCTCAGGCGATGCACAGGGTGCCCTAAGGTCCGTGACACCGGGATCACTCGTGTGGCCTTGGGCATGACTCGGGTGGTCCGGTCATGGGGGAGCGGCACCGCTGGTGCGGTGCTGGAGGTCGACAGGAGTGCCCGTGACCGGGTGTGTTCGTGCTGCCCGGAACCGGGTGGCGGTCGTGCTGGTGGCGGCGCTGGTGGCCGGGGTGGCGGGTGCGCCGGTCGCGTCCGCGCGCGCGGCCCAGGAGCCGGTGGCGGGTGCGGCGGAGGTGCCGTGCGTCGAGGAGGCCGCGGACGATGTCGCGATGGCGACGGCGGTGGCGTGCGACGCCGATGTCGAGGTCGTGGACGAGCGGACCGAGTGGAACACGGTGTTCGCCCAGCCGGACGGGCAGATGCGTCTGGACGTGTCGGCGCTGGCGGTGCGCACGCTCGCTGACGGGCGGTGGGTCGAGCCGGACCCTGACCTGGTCGAGCAGGACGGTGTGCTGACGCCTGGTGCGGGTGTCGCTGCCATGGTGTTCAGCGGTGGTGGTGACGAGCCGTTGGCCACGATCGCCCGCGACGGGCACGAGCTGGCCCTGGACGTGGACCTGGACCTGCCCGCCCCGACGGTGGACGGTCCGCAGATCACGTACGCGGACGTGCTGCCGGACGTGGACCTGGTGGTGACGGTCAACCAGGACGCGACGGGCTTCTCCGAGGTGCTGGTGGTGCACACCCCGCAGGCTGCGGAGCACCCCGAGCTGGACGAGCTGCGGTTCGCGCTGCAGACGTCCGAGGGGCTGACGACCGCGGAGTCCGCCGGCGGGTTCGTCGCGACGGCCGGCGAGGAGGAGGTGTTCACCGCTCCGGCGCCGCTGATGTGGGACTCCTCGGGCGTGGAGTCCGAGCACGTGACGACGTCGGCGCCGTTGGGCACCGACGCGCTGGAGACCATGGACCTGACCGTCGAGGCGGACGCGGTCGTGGTCGAGCCCGACGCGCAGATGCTGACCGACCCGGGCACCGAGTTCCCGGTGTACATCGACCCGGGCGTGAGCGCGTCGCTGAACGACTGGACCGCGGTGCGCGACACCTACGGTGCGGACTACCGGTTCGCCCCCGACCAGGGCATCGGCCTGTGCTCCACGGCGACGTCCTCGACGTGCTCGAAGACGTTCACGAGCCGCATCCTGTGGAAGTTCACGGGCCTGGCGACCGTGAACAACCTCGCACCGGAGAACGTCACCGGGGCCACGTTCCGCGTCTTCGGGTCCCACTCGTACGACTGCACGGCGCGCCCGGTGACGCTCTACCGGGTCGACAACTTCACCTCGGGCACGGGCTGGCCCGGCGGTCCCACGTGGATCTCGCAGAGCTCGGCGAGCGTGGCGCACAAGGACTCGTGCGCCGGTTCCCCGACGCGCTGGATCGAGTTCAGCGCGATGGAGGCCGCACGCGCGGTCGCGAACTCCAGCAGCGGTCAGCTCACGCTGGGCCTGCGCACCGACGAGTCGTCGATGGCGTCGTGGAAGAGGTACCGCAACGACGCCCAGCTCTCCATCACCTACGAGCGGGCGCCGAACAAGCCCACGGGCGCGAAGTTCTCCCACCCGGGGACATCGGCGTGCACCACGGGTAGCGGTCGGCCGGTCCTGCGCTCGCTGAACCCCCACTTCTACGCCGTGTTCTCCGACCCCGACGGTGGCAACGTGCACGCCAACGTCGACGTGTACAAGGCCAGCGCCGCGTCCGGCTCGGCGAACATCCTCTGGCACGCCCGTCCGGCGGCGCAGGCCTCGGGCAAGGGGCAGTCGATCGTGCTGGGTGGGATGGTGCACGGGCAGATCTACCGGGTCCAGGTCAACGGTGTCGATGGCACCGGCCGAGGCGGAGCCGCCGTCTCCTGCGAGGTCGAGATCGACACCGTCCCGCCGAAGACGCCCACGGTGACGCCCGTCGCGGGGCAGCCGGCGGTGTACCTGGAGGACGTCTCCTCCGGCGGGCCCAACCTCAAGGGCCGGTTCGCGCTCGGCAACGGTGGGTCCAGCGACATCGTGACGTACCAGTACTCGTTCACCAGCAGGACGGCCTTCGACAACAGCGTCACGGCGGCGGCGGCCGCGTTCGACTTCACGCCGACCTCGCGCGGCGCGAAGACCCTGTACGTGCGGTCGGTCGACCGTGCGGGCAACACCAGCCCGGTACGGCTGTACACGTTCGACGTGAACGAGGCCCAGCGCACCTGGCTGCTGGACGACGGGGGCAGCACCGCCGCCCCGTGGGAGGAGCAGCCGGTCCTCGACGTGAGCGCCTCGACGGCGTGGGCCCCGGGGCCGCTGGCTGAGTCGGGCTTCAGCCCGAACGACAAGGCCCTGCTCTTCGACGAGGACAGCGACGCTGTCACGGGTCCGGTGTGGGCGGACACGTCGACGGGCTACGGGGTGATCGCGACGCTGCGGGCCGACGACCTGGCGGCGAGCCGCGCGACGGCCGTCAGTCAGGACGGGACCGCGGTCAGCGCGTTCGAGCTGGGCTTCGCGCCGTGCGCTGACGGCGACGGACGCTGCTGGGCGTTCACGGCCAACTCGTCCGCCACGACGGCCTCCGCGGTCAGCGCCGTGTCGACGATCAAGGTGACGCCGGGCCGGTGGGTCAGCGTCACGGGGACGCACGATGCGGCGGCGGACCAGATCACGGTGCGAGTCTGTCCGCGCGGCCAGTACCCCGACGAAGGCGTCGCAACGTCGTTCACGACGCCGTGGTCAGCGACCGGATCGACCGTGATCGGCCGGGCGCAGGGTGGCACGTCGAGTCCATGGCGGGGTGCCGTGGCGGATCTACGGGTGTTCAGGGGGCTTCCGATGGCTGATGACCTGCTTCGTGCGTGCCACGGCGTGGTGCCCGAGTGAGCGCGCGACTGGCCGGGATCGTCCCGGCGCGGGTCCGGCGCTCCGCCGTCGGCATGGCGGTGGCATCCGCCCTCTTGGTGACGCTCGGTCTGTCGCCGACCGCTGCCGAGGCTGTGGCGGCCGACGAGAATGCGCTGCCCTCGCTGGAGGAGCGGCGTGCGGCGGGCGAGGAGGTCGCGCCCGACGTCGACTTCAGCGACCCGATCGCGGTGCGCACCACCCCGCGCAAGGGCGCGACGGACCCCGCTGACGTCCCGGGTGAGGAGCTGGGCACGGCTGAGGTCGTGGCGCCCGACTGGCCGGAGGCCGACGAGGCCGTGGCGATGCCCGACGCGGCCGCGGACCTGGGCGTCGTGACCGTGGACGTGGTGGAGGAGGGCGACGCCGACGGGGTCGCGGTGCGCACGCTCGCGCAGGACGACTCCGAGGACCTGGGTGTCGAGGGCGTCGTGTTCGAGCTCTCGCCCGTGCAGGAGGTTCCGGCCGAGGGCGCCGTGGCGGAGAGCCCCGAGGCAGCGCCGTCGGCCGACGCCACGGCGCCGGAGCCGACGCCGTCGGACGAGGCTCCGTCGCCCGCGGTGCCGACCGAGGAGCCGACCGAGGAGCCGACCGCGACGGTCGCCCCGGAGGCGGCGACCGCACCGGTGCCGTCGCCGACGGGTGAGACGCAGGAGCTCGTGGTCGAGCAGGCCGCGTTCGTCACTGCTGTGGACGAGCCGGCGCCGGACGTCGTGCCTGCCGACGAGGACGTCGCGGTCCCGGCCGTGGACCTCACGCTGGACTACTCGTCGTTCGCGCAGGCGTACGGCGGCGACTGGGCGTCGCGGCTGCGCGTCGTCGAGCTTCCGGCGTGCGCCCTGACGCACGGGGTGCTGGCCCGCTGCCGCGTGCAGACGCCCGTGGACTCGGTCAACGACCCGGTCGCGCGGACCGTGACGGCGTCGCTCGCCGCGTCGTCGACCGGCGTGGTCGCGCTGGCCGCGGCGCCGGGCGGGTCGTCCGGCTCGTGGGGTGCGACGTCCCTGTCGCCGTCGTCGTCGTGGGACGTGTCGGAGCAGACCGGTGACTTCTCGTGGTCGTACCCGATGCGGGTGCCGCCGTCGCTGGGCGGCCCTTCGCCGGAGCTGTCGCTGAGCTACTCCTCGGGGTCGCTCGACGGGCGCGTGGCCTCGACGAACAACCAGACGTCGTGGGTCGGCGACGGGTGGGACCTGTCGACCGGGTTCATCGAGCGGCGGTACGTGGCGTGCGTCGACGACGAGAAGAACGGCAACAACGTCGACAAGCCCACCGGTGACCAGTGCTGGAAGTCCGACAACGCCACGATGGCGTTCGCCGGGCACTCCGGAGAGTTGGTCAAGGACGCGTCGTCGGGGCAGTGGCGCCTGAAGAACGACGACGGCACGCGCATCGAGCGCAAGACCGGCGGGTGGAACGGTGACGACGACGGTGAGTACTGGGTCGTCACCACCACCGACGGCATCAAGTACTACTTCGGCCGCGGCAAGCGGTCGGCCGACGACACGCTGGAGCTGAACTCGGCGTGGACCGTGCCGGTGTACGGCAACCAGGCCGGCGAGCCCTGCTACAAGGCCGACTACGACTCGGCCTGGTGCCAGCAGGCGTGGCGCTGGAACCTCGAGTACGTCGTGGACCCCTCGGGCAACTCCATGACGTACGTGTACGCCAAGGAGACCAACAAGTACGGCCGCAACCTCGACGACGCCGTCTCGACGTACGACCGCGGCGGGTACCTCGCACGTATCGAGTACGGCCAGCGGGCGGGGTCGGAGGCCGACTCCGTGGCCCCGGCGCGGGTGGTGTTCGGTGTCGCCGAGCGGTGCCTGCCCAAGGACGGGGTCAGCT
The DNA here is from genome assembly GCF_006715865.1 of Cellulomonas sp. SLBN-39. Classification (NCBI taxonomy): domain Bacteria; kingdom Bacillati; phylum Actinomycetota; class Actinomycetes; order Micrococcales; family Cellulomonadaceae; genus Cellulomonas; species Cellulomonas sp. SLBN-39. Next base: position 1,922,904 of record NZ_VFOA01000001.1, read on the forward strand.
GCGAGCCGGACACGCTGACCAAGGACACGGCCAAGTCGTGGCCGGACGTCCCGTTCGACCAGATCTGCACCTCGGGCACCACGTGCGCGTCGCAGATCTCGCCGTCCTTCTTCACGCGCAAGCGGCTGACCACGGTGACCACCCAGGTCCGGTCGGGCAGCGCGTGGCAGGACGTGGACCGGTGGTCCCTGACGCACACGTACCCGGACCCGGGCGACTCGACGAGCCCGGCGCTGTGGCTCTCGAAGATCGGGCACGAGGGACGCGTCGGTGACGCGATCACGCTGCCGGACGTCACGTTCGAGGGTGTGCAGATGGCTAACCGGGTCGACACGACCGGTGACGCCGGCCCGGCGATGAACCGCTACCGGATCTCCTCGATCACGGCGGAGTCCGGCTCGACGACCTCGATCAGCTACACCCCGCAGGACTGCACGACCGGCAGCCTGCCGGCCTCGGCGGACTCCAACACCCGTCGCTGCTTCCCTGTCCGGTGGCAGCCGGAGGGCTCGGGCAAGGAGGTCGTGGAGTACTTCCACAAGTACCTCGTCGACACGATCGCCGAGAACCCGAACGACCTGATCAGCCCGGCCATCGAGACCGCGTACGCGTACCAGGGCACGCCCGCGTGGGCGTACGACGACAACCCGCTCGTGCCGGAGAAGCAGCGCACGTGGGGCCAGTGGCGCGGGTACGCGACGGTCGACATCTACACCGGCGCCAAGACCCTCGCGAGCAGGTCGTGGGACCGCAAGCGGTTCTTCCGCGGCATGAACGGCGACCACCTGGCCGACGGGTCCAAGCGGTCGGTCAGCGTCGACGGGATCGCCGACGACGCGCGCCTCAACGGGTTCGTGCGTGAGGAGATCACGTACAACGGCGTCGGCGGCGCCGAGGTCGAGGGCGTGGTCAACACCCCGTGGGTGTCGCCGCCGACGGCCACGAGCAGCGACGGCGTGAAGGCCACCTTCATGTCGACCCGGACGGTCGAGTCCCGCACCATCGGCAGCCAGCTGCCCGGTGGCAAGCGCGTCACGCGCACCGTCACCACCTACGACGACACCTACGGGCTGCCGGTCTCGGTGGACGACCAGGGTGACGTCGCCACGGCCGCGGACGACCGGTGCACGCGCACCGAGTACGCCCGCAACACCGCCGCGCACATCGTCGGGGCGATGCGTCGGACCGAGACCGTCGGGGTCTCCTGCTCGGCCACGCCCGCCCGCCCGGGTGACGTGCTGGCCGACATGCGGGTGTCCTACGACGGGCAGGCCTACGGCGAGGTGCCGACGCGCGGGCAGGTCACGCGCAGCGAGACGCTGAAGTCGTACTCGGGTACCACCCCGGTGTACGTCACGGAGTCGACGTCGACGTACGACGCCTACGGGCGCCCGACGTCCAGCACGGACGCGCTGGGCCGCAAGGGCACCACGGCGTACACCCCGGCGACGGGCGGGCCGCTGCGGTCGGTGACGACCACGGCGCCCGACCCCGACGGGTCGGGACCGCTGACGGCGGCGTCGTCGACCACCGAGGTCAACGCCGCGTGGGGTGCACCCACCAAGGTGACCGACCCCAACGGCAAGGTCGCCTCGGCGACGTACGACGCGCTGGGCCGCACCACCGCGGTGTGGATGCCGGGCCGTACCCAGGGCAAGGACACCGCGGACCAGACCTTCGCGTACAAGCTCGCGCGGAACGGGGCCAACTCGGTCACCACCAAGACGCTGACGGCGTCCGGGGCATACCTGACGTCGGTGGCGATCTACGACGGCCTGCTGCGCCCGCGTCAGACGCAGTCGCCGTCGGCGTCGACGGAGAACCCGGGCCGGCTGATCACCGACACGATCTACGACTCGCGCGGCCTGGTGGAGTGGGAGAACGGTGCCTGGTTCACCACGGGTGACCCGGCCGGCACGGTCGTGTTCCCGTCGGTGGCGGTGCCCACCCGCACCCGGTACGCCTACGACGGCGCCGGGCGGGTCACCGCCCAGATCAGCGACGTCGACGAGAAGGAGGACGTGCGCACCACGACGTCCTACGACGGCGACCGGGTGAGCGTGGACCCGCCGACCGGTGGTGTGCCGTCGATGTCGATCACCGACGCCGCCGGCCAGGTGGTCGAGCTGCGGCAGTTCACCGGTCTGGCGCCCACCGGCACGTTCCGGTCCACGAAGTACGCCTACGACCGGTCGGGGAACCTGACCTCGCACACCGACCCGGCGGGCAACGTGTGGTCGTACACGTACGACCTGCGGGGCCGGCAGGTCACGGCCAAGGACCCGGACAAGGGCACGACCACCTCGACGTACGACGACGCCGGGCAGCTGGTGTCCACCAAGGACGCCCGCGGGGTCACGCTCGCGTACGTGCGTGACACGCTCGGGCGAGTCACGGAGCTGCGGGAGGGCTCGGCCACCGGGACGCTGCGCTCCTCGTGGACGTACGACACCCTGGCCAAGGGGCAGCTGACGTCCAGCACCCGCCACGTGGGGACCAACGCCTACACCACGGCCGTCACGGCCTACGACGACGCGTACCAGCCGCTGGGCCAGTCGGTCACGCTGCCCGCGTCGGAGGGTGCACTGGCCGGCACGTACACCACGGGGTACACGTACACCGCGGACGGTCAGCTGGCGACGATGAAGCTGCCTGCCGTCGGGTCGCTGCCCGCTGAGACGGTGACGACCGAGTACAACGCGCTGTCGCAGGCGATCTCGCTGAGCGGCGGTGACGGGTGGGGCACGTACGTCGCCAAGGCGGTGTACGACACGACCGGTGAGCTGCTCCAGCAGGACCTGGGCAACTTCAAGTCGTACTCGCAGAACTTCGCGTACGAGAAGGGCACCCGCCAGCTCGCCCGCACCTGGTTGGTGCGGCAGGGCGCGTCGGGTCGTGACTTCGACAAGACCTACACCTACGACGACGCGGGCAACCCGACGAAGATCGTCGACAGCCCCACGGGTCAGGCCGTGGACGCGCAGTGCTTCGCCTACGACGGTCTGCGGCGCCTGAAGGAGGTGTGGACGCCGGCGAACGCGGACTGCTCGGTCGCGGCGTCGGCCGCCGGCCTGGGCGGCCCGGCGCCGTACTGGAAGGCGTACGCGTTCGACGTCGCGGGCAACCGCACGAAGGAGGTCATCCGGTCGGCGTCGAGCACGACGACGAACACGTACACGTACGCGGCGTCGGGTGCGACGGCGGTGCAGCCGCACGCGGTCACGTCGATCACGTCGGTGACTGGATCGACGACCAAGACCGGGTCGTACACGTACGACGCGAACGGTGCGACGGCCACGCGCACGCCTGCGGGTGGGACGGCGCAGACGTTGACGTGGGACGCCGAGCAGCGGCTGACCACCGTCAAGCAGGGCACCTCGACGGTCGGCTCGTACGTGTACACCGCTGATGGTGAGCGGTTGATCCGCAAGCAGGGTGGCAAGACGACGGTGTACCTGCCCGGTGGGCAGGAGCTGACGTTGACCACGTCGTCCGGTGCGCTCGCCGCGCAGCGGTACTACGCGTTCGCGGGTCAGACGGTGGCGACGCGTACGGGCACGGCGGCCTCGACGGTGTCGTCGTTGTTCGCCGACACGCAGGGCACGGCGTTGGTGTCGGTGCAGAACATCACCGACACGGTGACGGTGCGTCGGACGGATCCGTACGGGAACGTGCGGGGGACGAACCCGTCGTGGCCGGGTGACCACCTGTTCTTGGACAAGGTGCGCGACTCGACGGGTCTGACGCAGGTCGGTGCCCGGTACTACGACGCGTCGATCGGCCGGTTCGTGTCGGTGGACCCGGTGCTGGACCTGAAGGACCCGGCGCAGTGGTCGGCGTACTCCTACGGCGAGCACAACCCGGTCACGTACTCCGACCCCACCGGCATGCTGTCGTGGGCATCGTCGTTCAAGAGCGGCCTGTCGAAGATCGGGTCGGCGGTCAAGAACGGCGTCTCCTCGGCGTGGAAGTCGACCGGCAGCTTCGTCAAGAAGCACCAGGCGTCGATCGTGGGCTTCGCGGCTGGTGCGATCGTGACCGGTGGGTGCTTGGTCGCGACCGGTGGTGTGGGGTCGGTCGGGTGTGCGGCGCTCGGTGGTGCTGCGGCCGGGGCGGCGTCGAACCTGTGGCGGACCCAGGTGCAGAAGACCTCGCGGTTCACTGTCGGTGGGTTCGTGCGCGAGACGGTCTTCGGTGCCGCGATGGGCGCGATCGGTGGGGCTGCGGCTGCGGCCAAGCCGCTGGCCTCCGCGGCCGCGTCCTGGGCGGGCCGGGTGGTCGGGCCCGCGGCCCAGCGCTTCGGTGCCGGCGCGCTCTCAGCAGCACGACAAGCAGCCTCGAAGGCCTCCCAGGCCCTGGCCCAGACGGCCCAGAACATCCGCACCCAGGTCGTCCAGCAGGTGCGATCGGTGGTTCAGAACGCCTCCCGCCTGCTACCGTCCCGATCAAGCGGTGCCGCAAATGCCGCGGACGATTGGGTCAACGTCAGCGGGATCCTGCGTGACGCGGTCCGCGGGAAGGGCAACTTTGGCCTGGGCTGGGGCACCGCCGCCGAAGCTCAGACGGCGGGGCGTGCCTGGGTCGGCGAAGGCGCGCGCCTTGCGAGCGATGGGAAGACTCTGTTGAGTCAGGATGGCTTGCGTCAGTGGCGCCCGCCGAGTTTCAAGCCCAAGTGGCAAGGGGGGTCTTGGCAGTCCAACTTCGAGTCTCGATGGGTTCCACGTGGACAGTGGCAGACCAACGGTCACCTCAATATTTCGGACATGCCATGAGAGCTGAGATCAGATCGATCTTCTCCAGTGATGTGCAGAGCCTGGAAGATTTTCGACCGCCAGAAGACGCCTTCGCCATCCCCATCCGACTCCAAATCGGACCCGCGGGGCAGGATGGTGAGGAGTCTTTTGACTTCACTGTCTGCTCGGCGGCCTGGCTCAACAAGCAGGTCGAGCAGATGCCGGTTTTCGATGCGCGCCATCATCTTGTCGTTCGCGATTTTCACTGGGCTGTGATACGACGCTACATCGAGGGGCGGGTGTCTCGGTGCGTGGGCAAGGATTGGGAAGAGCTTGCCCAGCAGTTGAGCCGATTCGCATACTGGGAGTTCGAGGACTACTCGTGACGGCTCCCGAGGTCAGTCACCAGAGTTCTCGGCCGACTGCTTGTCTACGTGTTCGGCGCCTTGCGTGATGCGGACGTCGCCCTCCGCAGTCAGGTCGAATTGTGGTTGCAGCTCCGCATCCTGCTCGATGCCGTGGACGCGCCTGTCCGCCGTGGGCGGTGCGGCCGCGGCGGCGGCGGGAATTCTTGCGCGTCCGGGTGGCATGTTTTGGGAGATTTAATTCCGCTGTGCAAAATGGATTCGGCGGGCGTTGCGGGCAAATCTGAAGGGCAAGTGGCAAGAGGTGTCACCTATCGGTGCAGCACGTCCTGCCTGGTGATGATCAACTCGGCGCCGAGTCGCCTATTCCGGCGCGTTGATGACTGACCTCTATCCCGAGCCGCCTCATCTGTCGGCTTTTATCGCGCCCGGGTTGGATCGTTCCGAGGCCCTTGTGGCCGCATGGGACGTGCTGACGGCGGCTGGTTGCGTCTTCACAGGTAAATTCTTAGTGGCTCGCGGTCAGGAGTGGTTCCAGTACGTCAGCGATGTCGATCGCGAGGTGATCCGACATGACGGCTCGCCTCGTGACTTGTTGGCGAGCCGTCAGGTTCTCCGAATCGAGTTCCGTCATCGGAGCATGGGCATCGTTGTGCTGGGGCTGTCCTCCGCAGTCGAACATGGGGAGCCTCATCCTCTGGAAGTGGCGATCCACGCCGGCCCGTTCTCCTTGCCGGACGAGATGTGGTCCCCGTCTGACCGGCGAGCGGCGAAGCGGGTCATGGGCTGGATGGAGAGACTGCTGCTCGCTCTGACCGAACCGGTCCAGGCGCAGTACGGTGCGATCGGGATCGAGGCCGTGTTCCCGACCCCGGTGTCGCTGGCGAGGGCCCAGCGGTCGGTGCTGTGGCCCTCAACGTGGTTCTGGTCCTCGGAGCTTGGCTCGCGCGCGGAGTCCGCGGAGGAAGATCTGTTGTCGTCCTTGCGCCCCGGTGCTGTGACCCGGTCACGAGAGGGCACGCTCTTTCGAGCGTGGCGCCCTTGGGCCGAGCCGCGGGTCGACGAGCCCGGTCTCGGCCTCGTCTTGGCTTTTCTGGGCCGGGTCGTCAGGGCGCCGCGCTAACGTCCGGGGCCGCGGCAGAGCAGGTCACGATGGTGAGCGAGGGTGAGATGAGCGATGAAGGAGAGAGGCGGAACAAGGAGTACGTCGGGATCATCTGGATCGGCGACGGCCCCGGTATTCGATTGCGAGTCTTCGCGCCGTCGGCACTCGAAGCGCGAGCTCTGGTGGTCGAGGAGTACGGCGAGGGCCACGTGATCACCCTGCGCAACGAGGGAGACGCGAGTCGCCCGCGGTGAAGCCGCGGTGGTAGCGCGTCGCGCGGCCGCAGCGGCGCCCGTCCGAGACTGCATGCACGTCTCCTGGTTGCGCACTTCCTCAACCCGACGACGGGCTTGAACGTCATCTTGCCCGGCGGGATCTTCGTCAGTGGACGAAGACTCACATCGAATCCGCTCGCCAATGTCCCCAGGGACGGGAGTCTCGGTTGTGGATGACGACGTGTCAGTCAGCCTGAAACGCGATCTTGCGCTCGTGCTGTACGACTGGCTCGCGCGCACCTCGGCCGCGGGCCGGCCTGTGGAGGTCGCCGACCAGGCCGAGCAGCGCGCGCTCTGGGACCTCGAGTCGGCCCTCGAGTCGATACTCCCCGAGACGCTCCAGGAGGGCTACGCCGAGCGCGTCGCTCGGGCTAGGCATCGAGTCAGGGATCAGGGGGCGTGAGTGTGGTCACCTGATCTGGCCCCGCCTGGGGCATTGTCCGGCCTAGGCTGTCGACCGTGGTGGTGGACTGGGAACAGCTCGACGTCGCTCGGCGCCGTTTCCCGGTGGGCCGCCAGGTCCCCGGCACCGTCACTCGGATGCCGCAGCCCGGCGCAATAGGTCTGTTCGTCAGCCTCGGCGAGACGCCCGAAGGCTTCGTCGACGTTCTGGCCCTCCCAAGAGACCCGCACCTGTGGCCGCCTCCAGGCACGACGATGGGTTTCGAGGTGCTTCAACACCGTCCTGGCCAGGTGCGCCTATGGCCGGTCGATCCTCGCTGGCGACACGCGGATGCTCGTGACGACCAGGAGAGCATCACCTGGGCGCGGACGAAGTCGCGCTACCGCGAAGGCCAACTGGTGACTGCTCGCGTCACACACGTCGTCACCGGCAACCGGGAGTACATGGTGGCGTTCGGCGACGACCATGCCGTCCTCGAGTGGTCATATGAACGTCCGACGCTGGGCACCACCGGCACCTTTCGGGTCGAGGCCCTCCTGGACACGACGCGACGGATCTTGCTGGCTCCAGTCGAGCTCTCAGAGTCCTGAACCTAGAACCGCAGACAGCCGTCGGCGCTCCGCCGGGGCCACGACTCGCGACCGTCGATGGGGCCGAACGTCTTGACGACACTCAGGGGGCGTGATGGGTCAGCGGCCGACTGGCACGCGGGCGGGGAGCCCGCTAGGGCGTGTCTCCCAACGGCTCGCGAGGTGCGGGACGATTGAAGCGTGGTCAGCCTCGAGGACCTTCGAAGTCGCTTGATGACGCAGTTCAGCCAGATGTGCGCTCGCACGGGCATGTTCGCCAGGACTGCAGAGGGTGCCTACCGCGCCTCGGTGCAGCTGCAGCAGACCCTCGCGTACATCGACGAGCGCGAGGACGCCTACGACGCCGAGCACACGCGGTGCCGGACCGAGGACTTCCGTGAGTTCGGGCCTCCGCGCATGGGCGCGTGGTTCGACGCTGCCCCGAACAACGTGGCGAGAGGCGCAGCCGAGGTGTTCGCCTGGCACGCCGAGCTGGGAGCACGGTTCGGATGGGTCGACGCTCCCCGTCTCTCACCGCCCGACTGGGAGCGGCTGGTCGCCACCGCGGCAGCCCTTCAACCGACGGACGGCACGTGGACCCGAGAGCGGGTCCAGTCCGAGCTGCCGACCGCGTCCCTGGTCGTGGACGGCATCATCTACTGCTACGCCCCGCCACAGGACGACGGGCGCTGGTTGTTCGCTGACATCGTCCAGCCAGCCGGGAATCCCCGTCTCTTTCCCGAGGCCCCGCTCCGCTCGTTCCGGCTCCCGGGGCCAGGTCCGATGTACGACCGTCTGGCACTCACTCCGGCCGGTGCCGCACTCCTGGCAAGCGGCTACTAGCCATCGCAGGCGCGTTGGCGGCTCTCGTGGTCAGCGGGATGCGGCCGCGGACTACGGTGCGCAAGTGAAGTACGTGCAGCTGAAGGGCGACGACGGGGGCGTGATGCTCGATGCCCGCCGGTACCTGGAGGTTCTGCCGGAGATGGTGGACCGGTTGCCCGAAGGAGCGCGTCGGTTCGCCACCGATCCGGACCGCTACGACTTCTACAGCACGAGGTGCGTCAAGGACCTCGTGCTGGACCGGCAGGTCTTCGACGTGGACTCGGAGACGTGCGTGCTCGTGTTCACGCCCAACCTGCACAAGCACGACGAGGGGCTCACCGTGACCTACGTCGACGTCAGGTCGATCGAGGTGCAGATGGAGCCACCGTCGGGGTTCGACCCGATGCGCTTCCATGTGCTCCTCGACGAGATCCTGCCGACGGAGGGCGGTGTTCGACACGAGTACGGGCTGCGACGCGGGACCGTGGTGATCCGTGCTGCTGATCTCGAGGCGCGGTGGGGAACGGTTGAGTAGCGCGATCGCGGACTCGCTCCGTCGAGCAGCGCGAAGGAGCAGGCTGCTGGCGACTAGCCTCGTGGCTCTGACCTGCGGCGTTCACCCGTTCGTGTGAACGGGGTCAAAGGGCACGCACAGGGGAGGGGTGCTTCCCTAGGGTCCTCCTGCCGCCACCTGCTCGGGTGACGGCGTCCGTCCGGCGCGGCGGGGCCGTGCGCGGCCTGCGGGCTGTCGAAGCGAGGGGGAGACCGTGCGACGGTCCTGGTGGGGGCGCGGCGTGGTCGTCGCCGCCCTGGTGTCACTGCTGACGGCGGGGGTGACGGCGCCGGCGGCCGTCGCGACCGAGAGGCCGGTGTCCGGTGTCGCGGTCACCGCGACACCGAACCGGCCACCGAGTCGCCCGACGGAGGTGCGCTTCACGACGCCCAGCGAGGCGGTGTGCGTGACCGGCGCGGACCGACCGCTCATGCGCAGGCCGGACGTCGGGCTTTCCGCCGTGCTGTCTGACCCGGAGGGTGGCAACGTCGCCGCGGTCGTCGAGGTGCGCCGGCTCTACCGGCCGAACACGCTGGTCTGGCAGGGCGGGACCGTCCCGCAGGCCAGCGGGCGGAGCCAGTCCGTGACGGTGGACGGCCTGCCGGTGGGCTCGTACCGGCTGCGTATCGCGGGGCGTGACAGGGCGGGCCACGTCGGCCCGTCCGTGACGTGCGACTTCTCGGTGATCGAGGCCCGTCTGGCGGCGCCCACCATCACGCCAGTGGCGGGGTACCCCGGCCTGTACCCGGACGGTGGGTACGTCTCCACCCCGGGCCTGCCCGGCGCCTTCCGTCTCAGCGACGGCGGCGCCGACGCCGTCGAGTACCAGTACTCGTGGGGTGACGACACGTTCGGGCAGAGCGTGCCCGCGTCGGACCCGGTGGCCTTCTACACGCCGCAGACCTCGGGCCCGCACACGCTGATGGTGCGTGCCGTCGCGGCGGACGGCGCCACCAGCACGACGACCACGCACTCGTTCTCCGTGGGCAACGGGCGTACGCGCTACGTCTTCGACGACCTCGTGAGCCCCACCCTGCCGACCGGTGGCGGGCCGGGCATGACGGTCTCCCCGACGGTCACGTGGGTGCCCGGCCCTCTCGCGGAGATCGGCGCGTACGAGGAGGACCGCGCGCTGCGGTTCGACGAGCCCGACGACCGTGCGCAGACCTCCGAGGCCCCGTTGACGGACGTCGACTCGTTCGCCGTCACCGCGACCCTGCGCGCGGCGGCCGATGCTCCCGTGGAGGCGTCGGCGGTCACCCTCGACGGTGCGACGGGCGGCGCGTCGCTCGGCTACCGGGCCTGCGCCGACGGTGTCGGATCGTGCTGGTCCTTCGAGACGACCGGCCCCGACGCGACCCTCGTGCTGACGGCGCGCAAGGTCGTCACGGGCAGGTGGATCCACGTGTTCGGGCTCTACGACGCCGACGACGGCGTGGCCGAGGTGCTGTCGTGCACCGTCGACGACGTGACGCCTCGCCCGGGCGCGCAGGCGGCCGTCGGCACGGTCTCCGTCGAGGGCGCGACCGCACTGGTCGGCTCCGGCGTCGCGGGCCGCTGGCACGGTGACGTCGCGGACGTGACGTTCGCACCGGGTCGCCCGACGAGCGGCGACATGACCCGGGCCTGCTCCGGCATCATCAGCTGACCCGGCGCCTGCCGAGCGCGCCGATGGCCCGTCCCAGGAGGGGCGGGCCGTCGGGGTCGAGAGGCCGTGAAGGAGTTGGCTGCGTCCGTGACCGACCTACCCGCGCCGAGGAACCACGGGGCCTCCCGGGGTGAGTTCCGTTGATCGAGTCGGCAGCTGAGTTCGTCCGCCTCCGCACGAGCGAGGACCCCGTGAACTACCAGCGGGCGGCTCGCGAGGAGGCGCCGCTGGAGTTGTGGCTTGCGGTCATCGAGGACCACCCCGAGATGAGGCAGTGGGTGGCTCACAACAAGACGGTCCCGGCCGTGGTGCTGGAGAGGCTCGCCGGTGACAGCGACCCCACGGTCAGGTGGACGGTGGCGATCAGACGCAGTGCGCCGGCACACGTCCCGGGTATGCGCGCACGACGAGTCGGCCTTCAGTGCGGAGCAGGATGCCGAGGCGATGGAGGCCCTGTTCGGCCTGCTTGAGGCGTTCTATGGCGAGCAGTCGGCTGGGTCGACCCCGCCCTGACGGGTGAGGACTCACGACGGGCCTGTGCCTCGCTGATGCAGCAACGCTCGTCGAGTCCGATCTGATCGGAGGACCATGATGTGGGAGTTGGACTACCTCACTGGGGTCGGCGCGCTGCGGGAGGACGTGGCCGCCATGGTCGGGGAGTTGCTCTCGACGGACGATCCTGACCGGGCGGCGTGCCTGATGGGGTTGATCGAGGCTGCTGTCGTGCCGGTGAGCGGCGGGCTGGCGGACGACACCCCCGCGGTCGTGGCGGCTGTCGTGGCGGGGTTGCCTCGTACGGGCGCCGCGAGCAGGCCGGAGGCGTTGCTCCTTCTCTCTCAGATCGTCGGATCGATCGAGGCGAGCGGCAGCCAGCCTGCCGCTGAGGCCGGGCGCCTGGTCGAAGGGGCGCTTCCGATGATCGGCGCCCTGATCGAGACCGGCACGGAGGCCGAGATCGCCCAGGGCGTCGATCTGATATCGATGGCTTCGACGCTGAGCCGGCCAGCCGCAGAGCGGGCTGTCTTCTACCTCTCGCGCATCGCGGCAACCGCTGACGGGCAGATCAAGGCGAGCGCGGAGAGGGAGATCGACGAGGTGAGGAGGGGCCTTGCTGGTGGACACGCTGACTGATCCGTCGACGACCCGCGGGGCGTGGGTGGGGTCGAGTCCTGGCTCCGCACTCCGGCGTACGGGGCGTCCGTCTTCCCAGCGGTCGCGGTGCAAGACTCTCGCTCGCGGGCGTATCCAGGTGCTCTGCGATCAGGAGGTGCGGTGAAAGCAGTTTCTTTGCCCCCGTTCGAGGTGACGGTTCAGGCTGTCGAAGGTGTGGGTGTCGACGGTGTGGACGAGGTCTCGCTGGAGTTCAAGGTCGTCGGTGGTGCGGGTCCGTCGCTATGGTTCGCGATATTCAAGACCGAGGGGGCGTCCACGAGTGAGGCGTGTCTGGAGGTGGACCCTCAATCAGGGCCCATCCCGCTGCCGGTCGTCGCATGGGCGGTGAGCTATGCGGAGAGCCATCTGTAGTGCTTCTTCACCAGCCTCTGGTTCTCCCGCGCCGGCTGGTGGCCACGAACTCATTCTTGAGAGTGGTCGGACCCGACGACCGCATCGTTCGCGGGCCGCTTCTCCCTGTGCCCGATGAACGAGCGCTCGTCGCTGCTACCTCGCTCGAGACCGGTCGGTTCATCTCTGCCGAGCTGTCGGTCGACCGAGACGACCTGGTCGCCCTGATCGATCGACTCTCCATGATCGAGCAGGCGTACGTCGAGGTTCGACTGGCCAACGACGAGTTCCCGGCCCTGCTGGTCGGCTTCCGGAGGGGGATCGCCGTCGTGCAGTGCATGTCGGGACCGGATTCGATGGCCCTTCTTGCGGGGGATGGTTCGTCGGCCGCTTCGGAGGTGGTCGATGTGCTGATCATGGACGAGCTCGCGACCTTCACGGGAGAGTACGTCCGAGGTTCCGCGCGGGCACGGGACGTGGTCGTGAAGTTCGTGGACGGTGCAGATCTGTGGTCTCTCGGAGAGTGGCATGACCTCTGAGCGTGTCCTCACCGACGTGGGAATGACGACGCGCGCCGCGGGAACCACTCGTTGCTGGCGATCGACTGCTCTGGAGGCCGGATGAGTGCCGAGACCGTGACCGCGGTCGGTGCTCTGGTCTACGCGAACCGCGAGCTGCTGCCCATCCTCGACGAGCACCTGGTCGACTACGAGGGGGAGGTCTTGCCGACCATCCTGCTCGACGACATCGTCCGCTGGCTGGTGGCGCACCGCGCGTCGCACGAGGACCTGTGCCGGTCCGTCTTCTCGTGGTTGGAGTCGGCGCTCTGCGACGGCTCGAAGGTCGTGCGGGGGCTCATCACGGTCAGCGGTGTCGTCATGATCCCTGCACCCGGTCAGCCGGGTGCGGAGGTGCGCGATCTCCTCGGGCCCGGACTCCGCGAGGTGGACCCGTGGTCCACGTGAGCGCGTCGTCCGAACGACTTCTGCCTCCGTGCCACGGAGGTTCCGGGCACGGACCTGCGGTGGGCGCACCGACAGCCCGCCCCGGGCGAGGGCGGGCCGTCGGTGTCGGGGTCAGTGGGTGTGGCGGCCCGCTGCCGAGGTGATCTCGTTGGGCGTGACGTCGAGGGTGGTCTCCTTCCAGACCTCGCCGCTCTCGACATCGACGGCCAGGACGCGGTCGGTGGCCGGGTCGGTGACGTAGGCGGTGCCGTCGAGCACGTGGATCGCCGGGCGCGGCTGCTGCCACTCGTCGGGCTCGGTCCACTCGTCGATCACGGGGATGGAGCGGACGAGCTCGGCGGTGTCGGGGTCGATCACGTGGATCTGCCCGTCGGTGCCGAGCACGAGGGCCTCGCCGTCGGCGCCGCGCGCGAGGGAGCGGAACGTGTAGGACGCCGGCAGGTCGACGAGCGTCAGCTCACCGGTCGCGGTGTCGGTCAGGGACACCCGGGTGGGGCGCTCGAGGTCGGCGTCCGGGTCGGACTTGTAGTCGCCGAGCACGACCGTGGACTCCTCGGAGCCCGACTGGTTGCCGATGCGGCCGTAGTCGGTGGGGGCGTCGACCTTGGTGACGGTGTCGCCGTCGATGACGACGATGCCGTCCTGGCAGCCGACGGTGACGACCTCGTCGGCGGCGACGGTCTCGCCGTGCACGCCGGGGCACTGGTCGGTCGCGGCGACCTCGGTGTCGTCGGCGTCGAGCAGGCGCACGCCGGTGCGCTCCTCCTCGGTGCCGTCGGTGACGACGAGGTGGTCGTCCTCGCGCAGCACCGCGACGCCGTGGTGCGCGGCGGGGGTCGTGTAGGTGCGCACGGCCGCGTCGGGGCCGTCGGCGAGCTGGTGCGGGTCGAGGACGGTGACCTCGCCCGTGCCGTCGTCGAAGAGGACGGTGCGGTCGCCGTGGACGACGACGTGCCCCGGCGTCTCGGCCGGGAACGTCACGTTGGTCGGCGTGGGGTCGGCGGTCCAGTAGTGGTCGTGGTCGCCGTGCTCCTCGGCCCAGGTGCCGGCGTCGAGCAGGTGGAAGCCGCCCTCGGCGGAGACCATGACGTGCCGGCCGTCGCCGGCGGGGTTGACGCGCAGGAACCCGGGCTCCTCGATCGTGGAGACGGTCTCGAGGGTGGTGGCGTCGAGGACGACGAGGCCGCCGTCGTAGGTGAGCACGAGGCGCGGGGTGTACGTCGCGGCCTCGGTGCGGGCGCCGGCGGTGGCCTCGTCGGTGGCTGCCGCGGTGGCGGCGGGCTCGGCGGTGCCGGCGCAGGCGGTGAGCAGCGCGAGCGGCAGGGCCAGTGCGCCCAGGCGGGCGGCAGTGCGGCGGGGTCGGGCGGTGCGGTGCTGGGTCATCGGGGTGTCGGGCGCCGCGGGTGCGGTGCCGGCTCCTCTCCGGTCGGTCGTGCGCGGCGGGTGCCGCACCCGCACGCTAACAGATGACGAGAGCCGTTCTCATTTAGCGACTCCCGGCACGGACGGCGACGCCCGCCCCGCGAGGTCGCGGGACGGGCGTCGGAGGGCCGGCGGACCGGTCAGAAGGCGGGCAGCACCTCGCCGTCGGGCCAGCGCTCCTCGATGAAGGACCGCACCTCGTCCGAGCGCAGCAGCTCGTCGAGCGCCACGAGCGCCGGCTCGTCGACGTCCTCGGCGCGGACCGCGAGGAAGTTCGCGTACGGGTTGTCCTCGCCGGACTCCAGCAGGATCGAGTCCGTCGCGGGGTTGAGCCCGGCCTCCAGCGCGTAGTTGCCGTTGATGATCGCCGCGTCCACGTCCGGCAGCGACACCACGAGCTGCTCGGGCGCGGTCTCGACGAGCTCGAGGTCCTTCGGGTTGTCCTCGACGTCGAGCAGTGTCGGGTCGCCCTCGGTCTCCGCGAGCGTGATCAGCCCGGCCTCGACCAGCAGGTCCAGCGCCCGCGCCTGGTTGCCGGGGTCGTTGGTGATCCCGATCGTGCCGCCGTCGGGGATGTCCTCGATCGCGTCGACGGAGTCGGAGTACACCCCGTACGGCTCGATGTGCACGCCCGCGTAGTGGTCGAACTCGAAGCCGTTCTCCGCCACCTGCGCCTCGAAGTACGGCAGGTGCTGGAAGTAGTTCGCGTCGAGCTCGCCCTCGGCCAGGGCCGTGTTCGGCAGCACGTAGTCGGTGAACTCGCGGATCTCGAGCTCCAGGCCGGCGTCCGCGGCCAGCTCGTCCTGCACGAACTGCAGGATCTCGGCGTGCGGCACGGGGCTGGCGCCCACGACGAGCGTGGTGACGCCGTCGGCGTCCGCCGTGGGGCCTGCGGTGCCGCCGGAGCCGCCCGCGCAGCCCGTCATCACCAGGGCCGCTGCGGACAGGACGGCTGCGGTGCGGACGGTGCGGTTCATCGGGTGTTCCTCTCGGTGCACGCCCCCCGTGCGGGGGCGGGGACTGGCAGGCCGCGGTCGCGGCCGGGCGCGCTCACCGGTGGTCCAGGCGGCGCGCGACGGCGTCCCCGACGACCTGGACCACGGTGACCAGGACGACGATGACGACGATGGACGTGTAGAGCACCACGGGGTCGAACCGCTGGTACCCGTAGGTGATCGCCAGGAAGCCGAGCCCCCCGGCGCCGATGGCCCCGACCATCGCGGAGAAGCCGATCAGGGTGATCACGGTGACGGTGGTCGCCGACACCAGGGCCGGCAGCGCCTCGCGCACCAGCACCTGGACCTGGATCGTGAACCGCGTCGACCCCATGACCCGCGCGGCCTCGACCTTGCCCGGGGCCACGTCACGCACGGCGGTCTCGACCAGCCGTGCGAAGAACGGGATCGTGCCGACGCTCAGCGGCACGACGGCGGCCTCCCACCCGAGCGACGTGCCCACCAGCGCCCGCGTCAGGGGGATCAGCGCCAGCGCGAGGATGATGAACGGCAGCGAGCGCAGCACGTTGACGACCGCGCCGAGCACCGCCGCGACCGGGCGGCTCGGCGTCAGCCCGTCGGCGGCGAGCGAGCGCAGCAGCAGGCCCAGGGGCAGGCCGAGCAGGACGGTGATCAGCGCCGACAGCCCGACCATCTGCAGGGTCTCGAGCGTCGCCTCCGGCAGCTTCTCGAGGATGACGCGGTTCGTCGTCAGCTCGGTCCACAGGTCGCCCATCAGGCCACCTCCTCCTCGGACGACGGTGCGGCGAGCGGCTCGAGACCCGCGGCCCGCAGCCGGGCGACGACCTCCTCGACGCGGTCCCGCGGGGCGTCGACGATCAGCCGGCCCACCCGCTCGCCGGCCAGCGGCTCGACCGTCGCCGACGTGACCTCGACGTCGTCGCCGAGGCTCGCGACGGCCGCGAACGCGGCGCTGGTCGCCACGGCCCTCGTCGAGTACACGGCCTCGACGAGGGCCCGGCGCGCACCGGGCGGCAGGTCCGGCACCGGCACGAGCGCCCGCGACAGCGGCGACCCGACCTGCGTGACGACGTCGGCCAGCGCACCGGACTGCACGACCCGCCCGTGCTGCAGCAGCGTCACGGCGTCGCACACCTCACGGACGACCGCGGGCTCGTGCGTGATGATGACGACCGTGATCCCGAGCCGGTCGCGCAGGTCGCGCACCAGCCCGAGGACCTCCCGGGTGGTCTCGCCGTCGAGCGCGGACGTGGGCTCGTCGCAGAGCAGCACCGACGGCTCCGTGGCCAGCGCGCGGGCGATGCCGACGCGCTGCTTCTGCCCGCCGGACAGCTGGGCCGGGTGGGCGCCGGCCCGGTCGCCCAGCCCCACGACGTCGAGCAGCTCCGCCACGCGCGCCGCCCGCTGCCGGCGCGGGACCCCGGCGACCTCCAGCGGGTAGGCGACGTTCGCGGCGATCGTGCGGGAGTCGAGCAGGTTGACGTGCTGGAACACCATGCCCGTGCGGCGGCGGGCCGCCCGCAGGCGGGCCTCGGGCAGCGCGGAGATCGTCACCCCGTCGACGGTCACGGTGCCGGACGTCGGGCGCTCGAGGCCGGTGAGGCAGCGGATCAGCGTGGACTTGCCGGCGCCGGAGCGCCCGACGACGCCGTGCACGGTGCCGCGCTCGACGGTCAGGTCGATGCCGTCGAGCGCGACGACGTCGCCGTCGGGGGACGGGTAGACCTTGCGGAGGGCGGACAGCTCGATCAACGGGGGTCCTTCGGGGGCGGTGCCGGGCCGCGGACCGCCGGGCGTCCCGGGGCGTCCGTCAGCGGCGAGGGGGTGACCCGGGCACGGGGGCCGAGCGGGTCGGGGCAGCGCGAGGTGCGCGCGTGGTCGCCGTCAGCGACACATTCGGGCACGACACGAGCACGCGGCGACGGCGTGCGCCGGTCGCGGTGCGTGCGTGTCGGGGAGTGCCATGCCGTCGATGCAAGCACGGCGGTCGCACCCCGTCGGCACGCGTCTCGCATCACGAGACGCGATCTCAGGACGAAAGCCCCGTGCGACGACCGGGGTGCCGGCGCTGCGGGGCACAAACCCGGCACCTGCCGCGGCGGCCGCCCGGGCCCGTCAGAGGACGCCGGCGTCGACCAGCGCGGCGTACTCCTCGTCGCTCAGCACGCGCGACCGGATGAGGAACCGCACCCCCTCGGGCGCCTCGAGGCTGAACCCCGCCCCGCGGCCCGGCACCACGTCGATCGTCAGGTGCGTGTGCTTCCAGTAGGCGTACTGCGCGCGCGTCATCCACACCGGCACCGTCACCGGCCCGGCGTCGTCGCCCACCTCCAGGTCGCCCAGGTGCACGTCCGCGTCACCCGTGATCAGGTCGCCCGCCGGGTAGCACATCGGCGACGAGCCGTCGCAGCACCCGCCCGACTGGTGGAACATCAGCTCCCCGTGCTGCGCGTGCAGGCGCCGCAGCACCTGCGCCGCCCCCTCGGTCACCCCGACCCGCTCGACCACGACCCACCTCCACCTCGTCGCCCCACCCCTGCCGCCCCCGCCGCCACCCCCGCGCCCCGCCCTCCACGTCGGCCCGGCGAACGGGCCTGGCTCACGGTGCAGCGCACCGGAGCGTGAGCCAGGACCCGTTCGACGCCGGGGAGCGGTGGGGGAGGGGCCGGGAGTCGCGTGCGGGTCAGAAGAAGCCGAGCTTCGTGCCCGCGTAGCTGACCAGCAGGTTCTTCGTCTGCTGGTAGTGGTCGAGCATCATCTTGTGGTTCTCGCGCCCCACGCCCGAGCCCTTGTAGCCGCCGAACGCCGCGGCCGCCGGGTACGCGTGGTAGCAGTTGGTCCACACGCGGCCGGCCTCGATGTCGCGGCCTGCCCGGTACGCCGTCGCCTGCTCGCGCGACCACACGCCCGCGCCCAGCCCGTACAGGGTGTCGTTGGCCGTGTGGATCGCGTCCGCGTAGTCCGAGAACGACGTCACCGCGACCACGGGCCCGAAGATCTCCTCCTGGAAGATCCGCATGGAGTTCTTGCCCTCGAACACCGTCGGCTCCACGTAGTAGCCGCCCGCGAGATCCCCGTCGAGGTGCGTGCGCGAGCCGCCCGTGAGGACCTTCGCGCCCTCCTCCTTGCCGATCTCGATGTACGACAGGATCTTCTCGAGCTGGTCGTTCGACGCCTGCGCGCCGATCATCGTCTCGGTGTCCAGCGGGTTGCCCTGCTTGATCGCCTTCACGCGCGCGATGCCGTCCGCGAGGAACTCGTCGTAGATCGACTCCGCGATCAGCGCCCGCGACGGGCACGTGCACACCTCGCCCTGGTTGAGGGCGAACATCGCGAACCCCTCCAGCGCCTTGTCGTAGTAGTCGTCCTTGGCGCGCGCGACGTCCTCGAAGAAGATGTTCGGGCTCTTGCCGCCCAGCTCCAGCGTCACCGGGATGATGTTCTGCGACGCGTACTGCATGATCAGCCGGCCCGTCGTCGTCTCGCCCGTGAAGGCGATCTTGCGGATCCGCGGGCTCGACGCCAGCGGCTTGCCCGCCTCCACGCCGAAGCCGTTGACGACGTTGACCACGCCCGGCGGCAGCAGGTCCGCGATCAGCTCCATCAGCACGAGGATCGACGTCGGCGTCTGCTCCGCCGGCTTCATCACCACCGTGTTGCCCGCCGCCAGCGCCGGCGCGAGCTTCCACACCGCCATCAGCAACGGGAAGTTCCACGGGATGATCTGCCCGACCACGCCCAGCGGCTCGTGGAAGTGGTACGCGATCGTGTCCGCGTCGATCTCCGAGATCGACCCCTCCTGCGCCCGCACCGCCCCCGCGAAGTAGCGGAAGTGGTCGATCGCCAGGGGCAGGTCCGCCGCGAGCGTCTCGCGCACCGGCTTGCCGTTCTCCCAGGTCTCGGCCACCGCGAGCATCTCCAGGTGCGCCTCCATGCGGTCGGCGATCTTGTTGAGCACCACCGCGCGCTCCGTCGCCGACGTGCGGCCCCACGCGCGTGCGGCGCCGTGCGCGGCGTCCAGCGCCCGCTCCACGTCGTCCGCGTCGCCGCGCGCGACCTCGGTGAACGTCCGCCCCGTCACGGGCGTGGGGTTCTCGAACCAGCGGCCGTTGACCGGGTCGACGAGCTCGCCGCCGATCCAGTGGCCGTAGCGCTCGCGGTACGTGGCGGGGCTCCCGGTGGTCCCCGGTGCTGCGTAGACGGTCATCAGACGCCCTCCGTCCGGTGCGCGGGCGTCGACGACGACGCCCGGACGCGGCGCCGTTGCCGCGTCCCCGACGACGCTACGGGCGGGGGCGTTGCACGGGTGCTGCATCGTCGGCGCTGCCGCGGCGGACCGCCCGACGGCGGGCGGTGGGCGTCGTCAGCGCGGGACGGCGAGGGCCGCGTCGAGGCGGCGCACGTGCGTCACGGCGCGCAGGTGAAGCGCCGACGCCGGGGCGCTCGCCCCCGCCAGCGCCCGCCAGGCCCCGTGGTCGTCCGCGCCCTCGGCGGACGCCGTCCACCGCACGATCAGCCGGGGGTCGCCGCTCGCCAGGACCGCGGACCGGACCTCGGCCGACACGGCGTCGCGCACCTCGCCGACGCCCGGCGACGCGGACCGCGGCAGCACGCGACCGCCGTACGAGGCCAGGGCCTGGGACACGTCGCCGAGCGCGAGCGCGTCCCGCACGGCGTCGACGTCCGTGCGCACCGCGCGCGTCAGCCGGTACGGGCGTGACGCGCTGACCAGCGGCCCCACCAGGCGCCGCAGCCGCGACACCTCCGCACGGACGGTCGCCCCCGACAGCTCGGTCTCGCTGAGCAGCACCGCCATCTCGTCGGCGCCCAGCCCGGCCGGGTGCGCCGCCAGCAGCAGGAGGATCTCCGCGTGCCGGCCCGACAACCGGTGCGCGGTGCCGTCCAGGACGAGCGTGCCGCCCTGGCTGCCCAGCACCCGCAGCGTCGGGTGCGCCGGACCGTCCGCGGGGGCGGCGGTGGAGCCGAGCGTCGCCTCGACCGCCGCGACCGTCGCCCGCACCAGCTGCATCGCCAGCCCGGTGGCCACGGGCGGGCCGCCGGTGATGTCGAGCACCCCGAGCACCCGGCCCGTCGCGTCGTGCACCGGTGCCGCCGCGCAGTTCCACGGCTGCACCGGCCGCACCCAGTGCTCCGAGCCGATCACCTGGACCTCGCGGTTGGTCGCCAGGGCCGTGCCCGGGGCGTTCGTGCCCGCGCAGTCCTCGCTCCACACCGCGCCCTCGACGAAGCCCACGCTGCCGACGGCGCGCAGCACGGACCGGTTGCCCTCGACCCACAGCAGCCGCCCGTCCGCGTCGGTCAGCGCCGCCACCCACTGCGGGTCCACGTCGAGCAGCAGCCGCCGCACCACGGGCAGGGCCGGGGCCAGCGGCGACCGCCGCCGCAGGTCGGCCAGGTCGGTGTCGGACAGCTCGGTGCGCGGCGTCGGCAGCTCCGGGTCCACACCGATGCGCCGGCTGCGCCGCCACGAGTCCGCGACCAGCCGCCGCACGCGGGACAGCCCGTGGCCGGTGGTCACGAACGCGTCGTGGGCAGCCGTGACGTCCGACGTCGTCAGCACGCGCACCCACCCGCTCTCCGGACACGGCGCGGGCCACGACGGCGACGCTGCCGGTCGCCGTCGAGTGTAGGGACCAACGTCCCCCGGCGGCAGGGTGGAATCCCGCGCCCCGACCGTCCGGGTGCGGCGGCGGCGCAAGCCTGCCGGCCGCTGCGACACAGACAGGTCAGGGCGGGCGGCGCCAGGGCCGCCCGCGACGAGAGGGGCACCTCGTGCGACCACGCAGGATCGCGGCTCTCGCGGTGGCGGCCGTCGCCGCAGGGCTGGCGGTCGCGATCGGCGCGTCCGCTCCCGGTCACCCCGGACGTGCCGACCCGACCTGGGTCGCGCCGGAGGCCGCACCGGGCACGGTCGTGAGCATCGACGTCCGCCGCGTCCTGGAACCCGACGACCTGCTGCTCCGCGCCGGCGGCGCCCAGATCGAGCAGACGCCCTACGGCGAGGGTGCCGTGCTCGTGCGGACCCTGCGCGACCCTGCGGCGGTCGCCGCGCTCGCCGAGGAGCTGCTGGGCGCGGAGCCGCTCGACACCGGCGGCGCGGTGTACGACATGCCCGCGCCCGAGGTCGACGTCCTCCTGCGCGCCGCGGACGGTGCACCGGTGGCCCGCTTCGGGCACTGGCCCGACGGGCGGATCACCGGTGTCGACGGGGTGAACAGCTCCTGGGTCGACGAGGGAGGGACCCTCCTGGCCACCGACGTCGCCCTCCCGTCCTGACCCCGCTGCACGTCCTCACCGGCGACCCGTCGCCGGGCCCCCGGTCAGGCGCCAGGCTGCACGGGGCCCGCGACGACGTTCTCCAGCGGTGTCCCGGCGACGAGCGCGGTGAGCTGGCGGCGCACCAGCTCGGTGACGCGGACCTCGGTCAGCGGGGTGTCCCCGCCGACGTGCGGGGTGATCAGCAGGTTCGGGGCCCGCCACAGCGGGTGCTCGGGCGGCAGCGGCTCGGGGTCCGTCACGTCGAGCGCCGCGCGCAGCCGGCCGGAACCCAGCTCCGCGAGCAGGGCCGCGGTGTCGACGACCCTGCCGCGCGCGACGTTGACGAGCAGCGCACCGTCGGGCATGGCCCCGAGGAACGCGGCGTCCACCAGGCCCTCCGAGAGGTCGGTCAGCGGGATCACGACGACCACGACGTCCGCGTGCGGCAGCAGCGAGGGCAGCTCGTCGACGCCGTGCACGTGGCCGTCGGGGGTGTCGCGGGAGGTTCGGCCGACCAGCGTCACGGTCGTCCGGAACGCCAGCAGCCGCGACCGGATCTCCGTGCCGATCGACCCGGCGCCCACCACCAGGACCCGCTTGCCGGCGAGCGACGGGCGCTTGACCAGACCCGGCTCCCAGTACTGCACCGCCATGCGGCGGGCGAACACGTCGATCCCGCGCAGCTGGGCCAGCACCAGGCCCACGGCCAGCTCGGCGGTCTCGTCGGAGTGCACCCCACGGCCGTTGGCGACCGTCACGTGCGCGGGCAGCACGCCGCGCACGTGCTCGTACCCGGCGGTCGAGAGCTGCACGAACCGCACGCGCGGGGCCCGGGCGATCCGCTCGAACGGCTCGGGCACCACCCAGTCCGGCGCCAGCACCGCGTCGACCTCGTCGAGGGGCACGTCCGCCGGCTCGTCGTCGACGAGCTGGTCCCACAGGCCTACGCGCACGCCCGCGGGCGGCTCGCCGAGCATGTCGCGCAGCTCCGCGGTCGGGAAGGTCCAGGTCAGCACGCGGCGGCACCCTTCTCGAGCGCGGCGCGCAGCACCTGCTCGATCTCGTCGAACACGCCCTGGTCGCTGATGAGCGGCGGGCACAGCTGGATCACCGACGAGCCCGAGCCGAACACCCGGCAGTGCAGGCCCGCGTCGAGCACGGCCGCGCGGATGACGTCGGCGACGTGGCGGCCGTCCGCGTCGGCGACGATCGGGCGGCGGGTCGCGCGGTCCGCGACCACCTCGACGGTCCAGAAGTGCCCCACGCCGCGCACGTCCCCGACGAGCTCGAGGTCGCCCAGCCCGCGCATCGCGTCGCCGAACGCCCCCTCGGTCGCCGCGACGTGCTCGACCAGGCCCAGCTCGTCGAACAGGTCGAGGTTCGCCAGCGCCGTCGCGGCCGCGACAGGGTGCCCGCCCCACGTGTTGCCGTGCACGAACTGCCCGCCGCCGGCGCGGAACGCCTCGAAGATCCGCTCCGACGCGATCACCGCCGACAGCACCGCGTACCCGGAGGTCAGGCCCTTCGCGCAGGTGATCATGTCGGGCACCACGTCGAAGCGCTCGCAGCCGAACATCGCGCCCGTGCGGCCGAACCCGCAGATCGTCTCGTCGGAGACCAGCAGCACGTCGTGCCGGTCGCAGATCTCCCGGACCCGCTGCAGGTACCCCGGCGGCGGGAGCAGCGAGCCGCCCGCGTTCTGCACCGGCTCGAGGAAGATCGCCGCGACCGTGTCCGGTCCCTCGGCGAGGATCGTCGCCTCGACCTGGTCGGCGGCCCACGCGCCGAACGCCACGGGGTCGTCCGCGTGCACGGGCGCCCGGTACAGGTTCGTCGACGGCACCTTGACCGCCCCGGGCACCAGCGGCTCGTACATGTGCCGGATGCCCGTCATCCCCGTGATCGACAACGCCCCCAGCGACGTGCCGTGGTACGCGCCGACGCGGGAGAGCACCTTGTACTTGCGCGGCTTGCCGACCGCCGCGAAGTACGAGCGCGCGAGCTTCCACGCCGCCTCGACGGAGTCGCCGCCGCCGGTGCCGAAGAACACGCGGTCCAGGTCGCCCGGCGCCAGGTGCGCGAGCCGCTCGGCGAGCTCGACCGCCGGGGCGTTCGCCGCGCCCCACAGCGGGAAGTACGCGAGGTCGCCGGCCCGGTCCACGGCCTTCTGCAGCAGGTCGCGGCGGCCGTGCCCGACCTGCACGGTGAACAGCGCCGCGAGGCCGTCGAGCCACCGCTTGCCGTCCGCGTCCCACATCTCCACGCCCTCGCCGCGCACGAACACCGGCAGGTCGCCGCGGGCCGCCTGGTCGGCGGGCGTGAAGTGCGGCCACAGGTGGCGGGCCGCGGCCGACCGCAGCCGGCCGGGGTCGGACCAGCCCGCGGGCGCGGTGTCGGGGGTGCTCGGCAGGGCGTCGTCGGGTGCGTGCACGCACGGCAGTGTTCTCCGCGCGTGTTCCGGGGATGTGTCGGGCATGGGTCGGCCCGAGGTCCGGCGGGAGGTCCGGCGTGGCCCGCCGGGTGCCGGCACCTGGGTGCACGGTCACCCCCTGTGCCAGGCTGCCCCCATGGACGACGACGTGCTGCCGCCGCACCCGCCCGCGACCGTCGGCACCGTCGTCCACGACCCCCACGTCCTGCCCACGCCGGCGCTGTCCAACCTGCGCGACATCGGCGGGCGCGCCACCGCCGACGGGGCCCGGGTCCGCCGCGGCGTGGCGTTCCGGTCCGCCGAGCTGCGCTCGCCCGCGGTGGCCGACGACCCGACGGTGGCGTCGCTCGGCCTGCGCACGGTCGTCGACCTGCGCACGTTCGCCGAGCACGCGGTCGCTCCCGACGTCCTGCCCCCCGGTGCGCAGGGCGTGCACCTCGACGTCCTCGCCCTCGACCCGCACGCGCCCGCGGCCGACCTCACGCAGGTGCTGGCCGACCCGCGCCTGGCCGAGCAGGTGCTCGCCGACCTCGACCCCGCCGGGCAGATGGTCCGGACCTACGTCGACCTCGTCGCCGGGGCTCCCGCCCGGCGCGGGTACGCGACGCTGCTGCGCCGGCTCCTCGACCCCGCCGACCGGCCGCTGCTCTACCACTGCACCGCCGGCAAGGACCGCACGGGGTGGGCCACGACCGTGCTCCTCGTCGTCGCGGGCGTCGACGAGGACGGCGTGCACGAGGAGTACCTCGCCGTGAACCCGACCGTGCGGGCCATGTACGCGCCGCTCCTCGACGGCTTCGCGGCCGTCGGCGGCGACCCGGAGCTGCTCGTCCCGCTGCTCGAGGTCCGCGAGGAGTACCTCGAGGCTGCGCTCGACGCGACCGAGGAGCACTACGGCGGGTTCGACGGCTACCTGCGCCGCGGCCTGGGCCTGCACGACGCCGAGCTCGCGGAGATCCGGGCCGTCCTGCGCGACGAGGGCTGACCGGCCCCGGTGCGCCGCCCCACGTAGGGTGGGCGACCGTGCCCGAAGGCCACACCGTCCACCGCATCGCGCGCCAGCTCGCCCTCGACGTCGTCGGGCGTCCGCTGGCCGTCACGTCCCCGCAGGGGCGGTTCGCCGACGGCGCCGCCCGGCTCGACGGCCGCACCATGACCGCGGCGACGGCCGTCGGCAAGCAGCTGTTGTGCCCGTTCGACTCCGGCGAGGTGCTGCGCGTGCACCTCGGCCTGTACGGCGCGTGGGACTTCCACGGCGACGTCAGCCCGCTCGTCGACGGCGACCGGGCGCGCGGCAGCCTCGGCGCGCCCCGCGTGCGCCGTGCCGTGCGGATGGGCGAGGACGAGTCGGAGCGCACGGCCCGCGACGGGCTCGCGTGGCCCCCGCCGCCCGTGGGTGCCGTGCGTGTGCGCCTCGCGACCGACGTCTTCGTGGCCGACCTGCGCGGCCCGTCCGCCTGCGAGGTCCTCACCCCGGACGAGGCCGCCGCCGTGCGGGACCGTCTCGGCCCCGACCCCGTCGACCGGGCTGCCGACCTCGACGCCGCGGGCCGGGAGGTCGTCGAGCGCGTCACCACCCGGGGCGTGCCGGTGGGGCAGCTGCTCATGGACCAGGCCGTGGTCGCCGGGATCGGCAACATCTACCGCGCGGAGCTGCTGTTCCGGGCCCGTCTGGACCCCTGGACCCCCGGCCGTCGCGTGCCCGCCGAGGTGGTGCGCGGGCTGTGGGACGACTGGGCGGGGCTGCTCGCCGACGGCATCCGTGACGGCGTGATGGTCACGCGCGAGGACCTCGACGCCGACGGGCGGGCCGCGGCCCTGCGCGACCGCGACCTGCGGCACTGGGTGTACGGGCGGGCCGGTCTGCCGTGCCGGGTCTGCGGCACGCCCGTCGTCGTGGAGGACATGGCGGCCCGCAAGCTGTACCGCTGCCCGACCTGCCAGGTGTGAGGGTCAGCCCACGAGCTCGGGGGGCGGTGCGAGCTCGCCGACGGGCACCGCGGCGTCCAGCGCGTTGGCCCGCGTCGGCAGCGGGCACGCCCACGCGGGGTCGTAGGCGCACGACGGGTTGTAGGCGAAGTTCAGGTCGACCACGAGCCGTCCGACGTGGTCCACGCCCAGGTCGGCGCCCTTGATCGTGTCGAGCACGTACCGCCCGCCGCCGTACGTGCGGTCGCCGGACAGCGCGTCGCGGACGGGCATGAACAGCCCGCCGCCGTACCCGCGCAGCGACCACAGGGCCAGCCGCCCGAGGTCGCCGAGCACGACCGCGCCGATGCGGTCGTAGCCGACCACGCCGTCGGTGCCGGTCGACACGTCCAGGCGCTGCTCGCCCGCCGGCTCGACGGCGACCTCGAACCGGTAGGCGGGGTCGTACGGGGCCACCGGCAGACCGGCGAACGCCGCACGGGCGTCCGGGCTCAGCGGCGACGCGGCGTGGAACGCGAAGAGCTCGTCGCGCTGCTGCACCCACACCGCGTGCGCCCCGGCGGGGTCGTCGGTGGCCAGGGCGCGGACGTCGGCGTAGGTGCGCGCGGTCCGGCGCCGCCAGTCGGCGACGTCGAGCGCGGTGGTCAGAGGGCTGGCGTGCACCCGTCCCACGCTGCCAGCCCCCACCCACCTCCGCCACCCCACCGCCCCCTGCTCAGCCCCCGCCGGCAGACCCCTCCTCCACCCTCCGCCGACCCCGTCATCGATGACGCCCGGCACGTCCGGGACGACACCGATGACGGGGTCGGCGGGGAGGGATGACGGGGTCGGGGTCAGAGTCGGTGGAGGGTGCGGATCTCGCGGAGGGCGATCGCCGCCGCGACCGCGCCGGGGGCCAGGGCCCAGGGGCGGCCGCGCAGGGCCGCGACCACGCAGACCAGGACGACGAGGGTGCAGCCGGCGACGAGGGCGAGCGAGGCCCAGCGCACGGCGCGCAGGCGCGGGGGGCGGCGGTCCACGCCCGCGACGCTACCCGTGCTGTGCCGTGCGAGGCTGGCGGCATGGATCTGCGCATCTTCACCGAGCCCCAGCAGGGCGCCTCCTACGACGACCTCCTCGCGGTCGCGCGCGCGACCGAGGACCTCGGGTTCGACGCCTTCTTCCGCTCCGACCACTACCTCGCGATGGGCGACGGCGACGGCCTGCCGGGCCCGACCGACGCGTGGACGACGCTGGCCGGGCTGGCCCGCGAGACGAGCCGCATCCGCCTCGGCACGCTCGTGTCGTCGGCGACGTTCCGCCACCCCGGGGTCCTCGCGATCCAGGTCGCGCAGGTGGACCAGATGTCCGGCGGCCGGGTCGAGCTCGGGCTGGGCGCCGGCTGGTTCGCGCAGGAGCACGCCGCGTACGGGATCCCGTTCCCGGCCAAGCGGTTCGGGCTGCTGACCGAGCAGCTCGAGATCGTCACGGGCCTGTGGGGCACGCCGGTCGGGGAGCGGTTCGACCACGCCGGCGAGCACTACACGCTGACCGACTCCCCGGCGCTGCCCAAGCCGGTGCAGGCGTCGCCGCTGGACGCCTCCCGTGCGGGCGTTCCCGTGATCGTCGGCGGCAACGGCCCGACGCGCACCCCGCGCCTGGCGGCCCGGTTCGGCGCGGAGTACAACCAGTCGTTCCCCGAGCTCGCGGACGTGCCCGGGCGGATCGCCCGGGTGCGCGAGGCGTGCGTCGAGGTCGGCCGCGACCCGGGCACCCTCGTGCAGTCGGTCGCCCTGGTCCTGTGCGTGGGCCGCGACGAGGCCGAGCTCGCCCGCCGGGCCGCGGCGATCGGCCGCGAGGTGCCCGAGCTGCGCGAGCACGGCATCGCCGGGACGGTCGACGAGGCGGCGGCCCGGCTGCGCGAGCTCGAGGCGCAGGGCGTGCAGCGGGTGTACCTGCAGGTGCTCGACCTGCACGACCTGGAGCACCTGCAGCTCGTGGCCGAGCAGGTGGGCACGCAGCTGCGCTGAGCCGGACGAGACGGCCGGTCCCGGGGTGCGTCCCAGGGGCCGGCCGTCGTCGTCCCCGGGGGTGCGACGCCGGCGGGCCCGGGCCGTCGGACACCCGTCCGGGTGACACGTGCGGGTGGACTTCGTCGGGTGATTTGTCCGGATAGTGGGACACAGGGCCTGTGACCGAAATGTTCACATGCGCGACGCATAGGGATGAAAGTCCAGGTCGCGACGATTCACCACGCCTTGTGACCATGACAGTCGCCCGCGTCGTGCCGTCGGTCACGCGAACCCGCCACCGACGCGCGGGGCGATTCGGGCATACCGTCGTCACAACCCACGGGGGGACCGCGGGGCCGAGACGGCCCGTCGCACCTCGTGCACCGGGCGCCAACGGAGCCGTCGCAACCGCGACGACGCACCGCCCGACCCCGGGTGGTGGACGTCGCACGCCGTGCCGACGACCACCCCCAGGAGCGCCCGTGGCGACCACCTTCGACAGGCTCATCCTCGAGCCCCGACGCACCGACGACGGCCGCTCGCGGCCGCAGACCCGGCGTGCACCGGACCACGAGGCGGTCCAGAGCCCGTCGACGACCCTCCTCATGCTGCTCGCCGCAGCGGGGGTCGTGGTCTACGCGGTCTTCCTGCTCAACCCCGGCAACCGCGGCGACTGGCTCCCGTACACGCTGGTCATCGTCGCCGAGTGCGTCCTGGTGGCCCACGCGCTGCTGTCGATGTGGACGACGCTGTCGAGCGGGTGGAACCCCCGCGACTTCGCGTTCCACCACGCGCAGGAGCGCCTCTACGACCTCACGGAGATCATCCGCGACGGCGCCGAGGACCGGCCGTGGGACTGGCAGATGTACCTCGAGGACCGCCCCGTCGCGGTCGACGTGTTCATCACCACCTACGGCGAGGACGTCGGCACGATCCGCCGCACGGTCGAGGCCGCGCTGCGGATGCAGGGCCGCCACACGACCTACGTGCTGGACGACGGCCGCTCCGACGAGGTGCGCGAGCTCGCGGCCGAGCTGGGCGCCCGCTACGTGCGGCGCCTGTCCGGCGGCGGCGCCAAGGCCGGCAACATCAACCACGCGCTCACGCTCGCCAAGGGCGACTGCTTCCTCGTGCTCGACGCGGACTTCGTGCCGCGCCCCGAGATGCTGCACGAGACGGTGCCGTTCTTCGTCCGCGACGACGTCGCCTTCGTGCAGACGCCGCAGACGTACGGCAACTACGACACGGTGATCTCCCGCGGCGCGGGCTACATGCAGTCGGTGTTCTACCGGTTCGTGCAGCCGGGCCGGAACCGGTTCAACGCCGCGTTCTGCGTGGGCACGAACGTCGTGTTCAGCCGCCGCGCCATCGACTCGGTCGGCGGCATCCACACCGACTCCAAGTCGGAGGACGTGTGGACCTCGCTGCTGCTGCACGAGGCCGGCTGGCGCACGGTCTACATCCCCATGACCCTCGCGGTCGGCGACACCCCCGAGACGGTCGAGGCCTACACCAAGCAGCAGCTGCGCTGGGCGACCGGCGGGTTCGAGATCCTGCTGACGCACAACCCGCTCTCGCGCCGGCGCAACCTCACGATGGACCAGCGCATCCAGTACCTGGTCACCGCGACGCACTACCTCACGGGCATCGCGCCCCTGCTGCTGCTCATGGTCCCGGCGCTGGAGATCTACTTCGACCTGTCGCCCATGAACCTGTCGATCACCCCGGCGACGTGGGCGCTGTACTACGCGGGCTTCTACGTCATGCAGATCCTGCTCGCGTTCTACACGCTCGGGTCGTTCCGCTGGGAGGTCCTCCTGCTGGCGTCCGTCTCGTTCCCCATCTACACCCGGGCCCTGGTCAACGCGTTCCTCAAGCGCGACCAGGCCTGGCACGTGACGGGCCGCAAGGGCGCCTACCGCTCGCCGTTCGCGTTCATGGTGCCGCAGGTGCTGGTCTTCCAGTTCCTGCTCCTGACCACGGTCGTCGGGCTGTGGAAGGACCTGTCCGGCGCCAACGCGACGCTCGCGCTCGCCTGGAACGCCACCAACACCGCCATCCTCGGGGTCTTCGTCGTGATCGCCTGGCGCGAGGGCCGTCGTGCCCGCGCCCAGCTGCGCGCCGAGCGCCGCGCGCGCCACGCCGTCGCCCCGGCCGCCCCCGCCACGACCCCCGCCACGCCCGCACTCACCGGAGGTGCCGCATGACCTGGGCCAGCCGCGTCCGACTCGTCCTGGGCATGCTCGTCGTGCTCGCCGTCGCCGCACTCGCGACGTTCCACCTCAACGACACCCGCGGCATCGCCACGAGCGACTCCGCGCAGATCCTCGGCCAGACCTACGCCGTCGGCACCCCGTACGCGGGGCTGGTCGCCGACCAGCTCGTCGAGGACGGCGACGAGGTCGCCGAGGGCGACGCGCTGTTCGTCGTCGACTCCTCCGCGCTGACGTACGACCTCGAGAACGGGCTCGTCTCCGACGCGCCGGAGTTCACCGAGGTCGACGCCGAGGGTCGCCTCGTCGTGCTCGCCAGCGGCGACGGCACGGTGACGACGGTCGACGCCACGCGCGGCACCTTCGTGCAGGCCGCGACGACGCTCGCGACCGTGCAGCGCGAGGACTCCCTGTACGTGCAGGCCGAGTACACGCTCAGCGCCACCCAGTACGCCCGCGTGCCCGAGGGGGCCCCGGTCACGCTGACGCTGCCCGACCAGAGCACCATCACCGGCACGGTCGAGGAGATCTCCGTCGAGACCGTCGCCGGCCAGGCCCAGGCCGTGGTCCGCGTGGCCTCGGACGGCCTCGCCGACGGCGACCGCGACGGCCTCGTGTCCGCCGGCACCCCGGTGGTGGCCGCGCTGCACCTCGAGAACGACGGGGTGGTCACGACCGTCGCCGACACGGTCCGCAGCTACGTCGCCGGGGTGGTCGGGTGACGGCGGGCCGTCGCACGCCCGTCCTCGTGGCCGCCGTCCTCGTGGTCGTCCTCGTCGTCGCCCTCCTCGTCGTGCGCCCCTGGGACCGCGGGGGAGCGGCCGACGGGGCCGCCGGGCAGGCGTCGCGGGGCGACGTCCCCGGCCCGGTCGACGCGACCGTCCCGCAGGTCGACACCGAGGCGCTGACCTCCGGCGTCACGCAGGCCGACGACGCGGACGTCGACCCGGTGCGCCTCGCGGACGGGCTCGTCCCGCCCTCGAACCGCTGGTACTCCGGGCTGGTGTTCGGCGACGAGCCGCAGCCGGTGTACCCGCTGCCGCTGTCGTTCGCCCTGACCGCGAGCGGCTTCACCGTCGGGCTGCCCGACCCGGTGACGAACGACGCCGTCATCGCGGGGCCGCACGTGCCGGCGCTGACGGTGGACGCGGGCGCGTCCGCCGCGCAGGTCGTCAGCGCCGACCCCGTCGCCGTGGGCGTCGGGCTGCTCGACGCCGACGGGGCCACGCTCGGCACCGTGCACCTGGCGGGCGGCTCGCCGTTCGTCTCGTTCACCGCGGACGCCGACGTGGAGCTCGCCGCCGGCGCCGCGTTCACCGGCGACGGCCCGGCGCCGACCGCCGAGGTCGCCGGGACCACCTGGGCGCTGGCCGCACCCGACGGAGCCCTCGACGGCGACCGCCTCACGCTCGCCGCGGGCCAGACCGCCGCCTGGTACGCCCTGCCCGACGACGCCTCGCCCGACGCCGCGCAGGCGCTGGCCGACGCCGCGGGCGACCCGGTCGTCGCCGTCGACGTCGCCTACGGCGTGGACGACGACGTGGCGCGCACCAGCCTGACCTACCGCACCGCCGGCGACGGGCCGGGCGCGCACGTGCTCATGCCGCACCACACCGCGGGCACCCAGCCCGAGCGCGACGGCTGCGGGCTCGGCACCTACCGGAGCGTCTACGGCACGCTCGAGCTGTGCGCCGGCACCACCCTCGACGCCTACGCGCCGACGCTGACGCCCACCGGCACCCTCGACCTGGCCGGGATCGACGACGCACGCCGGGACGCCGTCCTGGAGCAGCTCGAGACCGACGTCGCGGGCACCGGGGCGTTCGCGTCCGACACCTACTTCGGCGCCAAGCACCTGTACCGGGCGGCGACGCTCGTGGTCCTCGGCGAGGAGCTCGGGGCCGACGACGTGGTCGCCGACCTGCGCGCACGGGTCGCGGACGCGCTGCGCGAGTGGGCCCAGCCCGACGGCTGCGACGAGCGCGACGCCCGCTGCTTCGTCTACGACGCGCAGGCCCGGTCCGTGATCGGCCGGACCGTGGCGTTCGGCTCCGAGCAGCTCAACGACCACCACTTCCACTACGGCTACCTGCTGTCCGCGGCCGGGCTGATCGGCGCCGACGACCCCGACCTCGTCGAGGACGTCCGGCCCGTGATGGACCTGCTCGTGCAGGACGTCGCCGCGGCCGTCGCCACCGACGAGCTGCCGCAGCTGCGCACGTTCGACCCGTACGCCGGCCACGCGTGGGCGTCGGGCACGTCGCCGTTCGCGGACGGCAACAACCAGGAGTCGTCGTCGGAGGCCGTGACCGCGTGGAACGGCGTGGGCCTGTGGGCGGCGGCGTCCGGTCAGGACGACCTGCTCGTGCAGGCCACGTGGCTGGCGTCGACCGAGGCGGCGTCGTCGCGCGCCTACTGGACCGCGCCCGACCTGAGCGACCCCGTGTACGACGGGTTCGGGCACCAGGTGCTCTCGCTCAACTGGGGCGGCAAGCGCGACTGGGCCACGTGGTTCAGCCCGGAGCCGTCGGCGATGCTCGGGATCCTGCTCATCCCGATGGCGCCGGTCGCGGACTACCTGGCCGTCGACGTCGACCCCACGGTCATCACGGCGGCGGCCGACGAGGCCGCGCCCGACGGGCCCGACGTGATGTTCGGGGACTACGTGCTGATGTACCGGGCGCTCGCCGGGCCCGAGGCGGCCGCGGCGGCGTGGGACGACGCGCTCACGCTGCCCGACACGTCCGTCGACGACGGCAGCTCACGCGCGTACCTGCTCGGGTGGCTCGCCGCCCACGGCGCCTGACGGGGCCCCTGGCCCGGCGCCCCGGCGCGGGGGCCAGGGCAGGCGCGCGGTCCGGCCGTCGGCGGGGGAGTCCTCCTCGCCGGCGGCGGGCCGCAGCAGCCGGACCACGGTCGCGACGAGGAGCGCCAGGAGCGCGACGTTGCGTGCCGCGAGCAGCAGCGTGACCACGGTCCCGCCGCGCACCACGTCGGCGTAGAACCACGGGTAGGCGACCTGCGTGACGAACGCCGCGCCGGCCACGGCGGCGGCCACCCGACCCCACCGGGGCAGCCCGTGCGCGAGAGCGACCGCGACGGGCGGTGCGAGCCACGTCATGAACTGTGGGCTGCCGACCTTGTTCAGCACGATCAGCACCAGGGCCATGAGGAGCGCGCCGCGCAGCACCAGGTCGAGGCGCAGCGCGTCGTCGGACCAGAACCGTGCCCCGTCGCGGCGCCGGCACCACCACAGCAGCGCCGCGGCGGCCGCGAACCCGACGACGAGCAGCGCGCCCAGCGCGTCGGCCGTGGTCTGGGTGCCGGGGCCGGCGATCTCGAACGTCACGAGCGGCTTGTTGAGGTAGCGGCGCACCGCGTCGGACCACAGACCCACGACGAGCCACGGGGTCGCGGCCACGGACTCGATCTGCAGCCCCCGCTGGCCCTGCTCCGCGACGAACGACGTGACGCGCGGCAGCCCGCCCAGCGCGGCGACCGACCCGACGACGACCACGCACACCGCGGCGGCGGGCGCCACGACGTCGCGCCACGGCCGGCGGGCGGCCAGCGCCAGCGGCACGATCGCGGCGCCGGGGGAGACCTTGACCCACGCCCCGAGCGTGACGAGGGCGGCGGCGACGCGGGGGCGGCGCAGGGCGCCGAGCAGCGCGAGCACGCTCAGCGGTGCCACGACCGCGTCGAGCCGGCCGATCGCCGCGGGGCCGAGCAGCAGCAGGAACGTCATCCACCACAGCACCGCCGTCTCGCCGTGCCGGCGCCGCAGCAGCGCCGCGACGGCCACCGCGTTGAGCGCGGCGACCAGCGCGCACCAGGCCAGGGCGTACGGCAGGTAGGCGTCCGTGCCGACGACCGCGGGCACCAGCATCGGCAGCAGCGCCGCCGCCGGGTACACCCACGCCTCGTCGACGACCGGCCACCACCCCAGGCGCAGCCCGTCGCGCACCCACTCGCGGTACAGGTCGACGTCGCCGAACGACTGCTCGGCGAGCAGGACCGCGCCCAGCCAGGTCAGCCAGGCGTGCACGACGAGGACGACGACCCAGACGGCGACGGTCGTCGGTGCAGGAGCACGGCGCAGCAGGGGAGCCTCCGGGGTGCGGGGTCGGTGCAGGCGTCGACGCCCGGCCCGGCCAGGGTAGCGCCGGCCCCTGGGCGCGGGGCGGGACGGTCCGCGCCCCGGGGGTCCCGGCCGCCGCCGCCCCGCGCACGCTAGCCTCCCCACGCGCACCGGTGCCGCACCGGTGGCGGACGAGGGGAGCCGGACGTGGGCCGCTGGGGCTGGGACGTGCACGGCGACGGGCGCACCGTCGCACCGGGGGCGGTCGTCGCCCCGGGGGAACGGCTGGCGTGGGGGCGCACCGTCGGGATCGGGATGCAGCACGTCGTCGCGATGTTCGGCGCGACGTTCCTCGTCCCGCTCATCACGGGGTTCTCGCCGCAGACCACGCTGTTCTTCAGCGCGGTCGGCACGGCGCTGTTCCTGCTGCTGACGCGCAACCGGCTGCCCAGCTACCTGGGGTCGAGCTTCGCGTTCATCGCACCGATCGGGGCGGCGACGGCGAGCGGCGGGCAGTCGGCCGCGGTGGGCGGGATCCTCGTCACCGGCCTGGCCCTCGTGGCGGTCGGCGTGGTCGCGCACGTCGCGGGCACCCGGTGGATCGACGCGCTGATGCCGCCGGTCGTCACGGGCACGATCGTGGCGCTCATCGGCTTCAACCTGGCGCCCGCGGCGTGGGGGTCGTGCACGGACGACGGCTGCACGGGGTTCCGGGCGGCGCCCGTGACGGGCCTGGTCACCGTGCTGACGATCGTGCTGGTCACGGTCCTGTTCCGCGGCATCCTCGGGCGCCTGTCGATCCTCGTGGGTGTGCTCGTCGGGTACGCGGTCGCGCTGGTGCGCGGCGAGGTCGACCTGTCGGCCGTGGCGGACGCCCCGCTGGTGGGCCTGCCCACGTTCGTCGCCCCGAGCGTCGACCTCGCGGTCCTGGGCCTGTTCCTGCCGGTCGTCCTCGTGCTCGTCGCCGAGAACGTGGGCCACGTGAAGTCGGTGGCGGCCATGACGGGCCAGGACCTCGACCCGCTCGTCGGCCGCGCGCTCATGGCCGACGGCCTGGCGACCACCCTCGCGGGCGTCGGCGGCGGGTCGGGCACGACGACGTACGCGGAGAACATCGGTGTCATGGCCGCGTCGCGCGTGTACTCCACGGCCGCGTACTGGGTGGCCGCGGCCACGGCGCTGCTGCTGTCGATGTCGCCGCGCTTCGGGGCGGTCGTGGCGACGGTGCCGGACGGCGTGCTCGGCGGTGCGGCCACGGTGCTCTACGGGATGATCGGGCTGCTCGGCGCGCGGATCTGGGTGCAGAGCAAGGTCGACTTCTCCTCGCCGACCAACCTGGTGCCGGCGGCGGTGGCGCTGATCGTCGGCATCGCGGACTACGCGTTCACCGCCGGTGCCCTGGAGTTCCGGGGGATCGCGCTGGGCACCGCGGCCGCGATCGGCCTGTACCACCTCATGCGGGTGCTGGGCCGGTGGCGCGGGACGACCGAGGAGCCGGCGACGCCCGCGTCCGTGCCCGGTGGCGACGAGCTGAAGCACTGAGCCGCAGCACCGGGCGGGCGACCCGTGGCGCTGGGCACGGCCCTTGGCGCGGGGCACGGCCCTGCGCCAGGGGTCCGGGCCGGTCAGCCCTCGGCGGCCGCCTCGGTGGGCTCGGCGGTCGGGGTCGCGGTGATCTCCGCGAACGGGCGGCAGCCGGTGACGCCCTCGAGCGGCGTGTTCGCCTCGAGCGCGACCTCCTCCGGAGCGGCGAGGCGCTCGTACTCGTCGCCGAGCACGAGGTCGACGGTCGCGTCCGTGCGGGCGTCGGGGAACAGCACGGCACCCGGCACGTAGGCCAGCAGGGTGTACGCCTGCGCGGTGCCCTCGATGCCGTGGGCGATCCGGGCGACGCCGGCCGTCGGGGCTCCGTTGTCGGTCGCCCCGACCGTGAAGCTGCGCTCGGCGAGGCTCGCGGCGGTGGCCGCGGCGAGCCCGTTCTGCCCCGAGCCGTTGAGCACGTTGACCGTGATCTGGTCGTTGGGTACCGGCAGCGCACCCTCGGGCGGGCAGTACGCGTTCACGGGAGCGGCGCTCTCGGTGGGATTCGTCGAGAAGCCACGGTCCAGGAGCGGCAGCGCCAGGTTGTCGGTGTACACGGCCGCGGCGCCGAGGCCGGCGACCGCGAGCACGGCCAGCAGGACGCCGAAGATGACGGCCTGCCGCTCGTGCATGTGCCGCCGTCTCAGCTGACGGGCCCGGTCCTGGTCGCTCATGCGTCTCCCCCGCTCACACGCTGGTCCTGCAGGTCGTCACGGCACCACCAGGACGCGTGCGTGCAGCAGCGCGCGCTGGTGCAGCGCCGCGCGCACCGCGCGGTGCAGCCCGTCCTCGAGGTAGAGCACGCCCTTGTGCTCCACGACGTGGGCGAACAGGTCGCCGTAGAAGGTCGAGTCCTCGGCGAGCAGGGCGTCCAGGTGCAGCGTCACCTTGGTGGTGACGAGCTCGTCCAGCCGGACCTGCCGCGGAGGGACGGTGGCCCACTGGGCGGGCGTCACGAGCCCGTGGTCCGGGTACGGGCGCCCGTCGCCCACCGCCTTGAAGATCACGGGCCGAGTCTAGGGGGTCGCGCGGCGCGGGGGGCCGGACGTCCGGCGCGCGAGGCCCCTGCCCGCCGTCCCCGCCCGACCGGGTCCTCGGCCACGACCTGCGGGGACGTCATCGTCGTCGTCCAGGTGGTTGACGCGGGCCGTGACCGGACGTTTGAATCGATCAAACCGGACGGGAGAGCGTATTCCAACGACGGCTGCGCCCCGTGCCGCGTCACCGACGACGCCGCGCGCGCCCCGACCGGCCGACGGAGAGGGATTCGACGATGAGTCTGCGCAGTCCGGCACGCCCGCTCGTCCTCCCCGCGGTGCTCTGCACCACGGCGCTCGCACTCACCGGCCTCGCGGCCCCGGCCTCGGCGGGCGGCGGTGCCCACGGCCCCGGTGCCGGCCTGGGGGCCGTCCAGCTCGAACGGCTCGACCGCGGCCTGGTCGCGGTCGCCACGTCCGACGGCGTCTTCCTGTCCTGGCGCCTGCTCGCGCCGGAGGTCACCGGCGCCACGGCCACCACGCAGACCGGGCCGCAGTTCGTCGTCCGCCGCGACGGCGAGCCGATCGGCACCGTCGAGGGCGCGACCAACCTGCTCGACGCCGAGGGCACCACCGACGCCAGCTACACGGTGGCCGCGGTCGTCGACGGCGTCGAGGTCGACGTCAGCGAACCGGTGACGCCGTGGGGCGACGGGCACCTCGACCTGCCCCTGAGCAAGCCCGCCGACGGCGTCACGCCGGCCGGCGAGGCCTACACGTACTCCGCCAACGACATGAGCGTCGGCGACCTCGACGGCGACGGACGGTACGAGTACGTCGTCAAGTGGGACCCGTCGAACTCCAAGGACGTCTCCCAGATCGGCTACACAGGGAACGTCTACCTCGACGCGTACGAGCTCGACGGCACGCAGCTGTGGCGCATCGACCTGGGCGTGAACATCCGCGCCGGCGCCCACTACACGCAGTTCCCGGTGGCCGACTACGACGGCGACGGCACCGCCGAGCTCATGGTGAAGACGGCGCCCGGCACGACGATCACCCGCTACCGGGCCGACGGCTCCGTGCGCAGCACGCGGCCCGTGACGCTGCCGCGCGACGACGTGCGCGCCGGCGTCACCCACGCGGACGACTACCGGCTCAGCCGCGAGGGCTACTACGAGCACGTCGTGGAGATGTTCCGCGGCTGGGCGGACCGTGAGGAGGTCGTCTCCGGGCAGTGGCCCGCCACGCTCGAGGAGGCCTTCGGCATCGAGCCGCGGTACGACTACCCGCTCTCCGACGCGGATGCCCGCGCCGTCGCGGACTACTTCATGGACGTCTACGCCCCGTCCCGCAGCGCGCGCAACGTGCTGCGGAACTTCGAGGGGTTCATCGTCGACGGGCCCGAGTACCTGACCGTGGTGGGCGGCGACGGCCGCGAGCTGCAGACCGTCGACTACACGCCCGGGCGCACCGACGACGGCCTGCTGTGGGGCGACTACGCCATGGCGCGCATCGAGCCCGGCAACCGCGTCGACCGGTTCCTCGCCGGGACCGCGTACCTCGACGGCGAGCGGCCCTCGGCGGTCTTCGCCCGCGGCTACTACACGCGCACGACCCTGGTCGCCTACGACTGGGACGGCACCAAGCTCCGGGAGCGCTGGTCCGTCGACTCCGGCTGGACGCCGATGACCAACCCGTTCAACGACGGCCCGCACGGGCGCGACGGCACGGACCCCGAGTTCGGCACCCTCACCACCCAGGGCTTCCACTCGTTCTCCGTGGCCGACGTCGACGCCGACGGCCGCCAGGAGGTCGTGTACGGCTCGGCGACGATCGACGACGACGGCTCGCTGCTGTACTCGTCGTTCGCGACGATGCCGCCGGGGTCCGCGACCCCCGGCGAGGAGGCGCGGCTGGGTCACGGCGACGCCATGCACGTGACCGACATCGACCCCGCCCGTCCGGGCCTGGAGGTCTTCACCGTGCACGAGGGCGGCACCTACGCGCCGTACGGCATGGCGATGCGCGACGCCGCCACCGGCGAGACCCTGTTCGGCGTCTACTCCGGCCGTGACACCGGGCGCGGCATGGTCGGCGACGTCCGCCCCGACGTGCCGGGCCTCGAGGCCTGGGCGTCCCTGCCCGGCGGCTCCGACGCGTCCGGGCTCTACTCGGCCGACGGGCGCGTCCTGCAGCCGACCATCCCCGGCACGAACATGAGCATCCGCTGGGCCGCCGACGGCACGACGCAGATCGTCAACGGCTCCGGCGCCGCGACGCCGACGATCGACGACGCCACCCGCGGCACCCTGCTCACCGCGACGGGCGCGCTCACGAACAACGGCACCAAGGGCAACCCGTCGCTCGTCGCGGACGTCCTCGGCGACTGGCGTGAGGAGCTCTTCGTCCGCACCGCCGACTCCTCGGCGATCCGCGTCCACCTCTCGACCGAGGTCACCGACCGCGGGCTGGTGACGCTCATGCACGACCCGCAGTACCGGGCCGAGGTCGCCCGCCAGCAGACGACCTACAACCAGCCCGCGTACCCGGGCTTCTACCTCGCCTCGGACACCGACATGACCACGGTCCCCGTGGCGCAGGCGTGGCTGCCCGGCTCCGTCGGTGCGCTGCGCGAGACGTTCGACGGCCTCGTGCGGTCGAAGGACCTCCAGGGCCTCGTGGTGGTCGAGGGGAAGGTCGCGCTGGCGGCGGCGCAGGAGGCTGCCGACCGGGGTGACGAGAGGGCGCTGGTGCGCACCCTGGACCGGTTCGCCGACCGCGTCTCCACGATGCGCGACTCCCGCGTCTCGAAGGCCACACCCCAGGCCCGTACGACCCTGACCACGGCGATCACCCGGATCACGACCCCCCTGGGCTGACGGAGGGCGGCGGACCGCCGCCTGCCGACCCCGTCATCCGTGAGGCCCCGCCGATGCAGGCCGTCACGGATGACGGGGTCGGCCGCTCGGGTGGCCCCGCCCCGACCGGTGAGCCCGTCATCGGTGGCGCCTCGTGGATGCCGGGCGTCAGGGATCACGGGGTCGGCGGCCGGCGGAAGGAGCTGGCGCCGGGGGCGTGTCGGACCGGGGGCCCGGGGAAAGGCGAAGGGCGCCGCGACCCGGAGGTCGCGGCGCCCTTCGTGGCGCTGGTGTCGCTCAGGCAGGCGCGACGTTCGACGCCTGCGGGCCCTTGGGGCCCTGCTGGACGTCGAAGGACACACGCTGGTCCTCCTCGAGCGAGCGGTAGCCGCTCGACTGGATGGCCGAGTAGTGGACGAAGACGTCCGGGCCGCCGTCCTCGGGGGCGATGAAGCCGAAGCCCTTCTCAGCGTTGAACCACTTCACGATGCCGTTGGGCATGTCATTCTCCTCATGCGGTGTACTGCGGACCCGACGACCGGGACCGGTGAATCACGGTGGTCGTCGTCCGCTCCGGAGAACGTATGCCCGCCCGCCACGAGGGCGGTCGGACCGACAAGCGATGCACTGCGACTACGTGCCCCACCCTAGCGGCATTTCGGCGCGCGCCAGAAGTGGCGAGAAGGTCACGGTGAGGTCACGACTCGCCGTGGTGCGGTTGCGGCTGCACCAGGACGCTCGGGCCCTGGTCAGCGGGCCGCCCCGGCGCGCTCCGCACGGTCGCGGATGCCGCGCAGCATCTTCTCGGACATCACGGTGCTGGCCACGCTGGCGATCTCCGTCACCACCTTCGCCGCCGTGCCGGCGCGCACGTACCTCTCGCGCACGACGAGCCGTGTGCCGCCACCCGGCGCGGCGCGCAGCACGAACGCCCACGTGAACCCGTACGGCGGCTGCTGCTCGCCCGGGGCGGCGTTGCCCTCCAGCACGAGGGCGCGCCCGGGCTCGACGACGGCGACCCGCAGGACGAGGTCCGGGTGCAGCGCGACCGCGTCGCCGACGCGGACGGTCTGCCACGCGGGCTCGACCCGGTCCGCGGACCGCACGCCGCAGCCGACGAGGTTCTCGAGCGCGTCGTAGGAGTAGAAGCCGCCGCGGTCGGCGCCGATCTGCGCGACCCACGGCCACACGACGTCCGCGGGGGCGCGCACCGTGATCGCCCGCGTCGCGACGAGGTCGGCCGACGGGGTGCGGTCGTCGCCGGGCAGCGTGGCGTCGAGCTCGGCCTCCGTGGCGCCCAGGTGCAGCGCCCAGGTCCGCAGCACGGGCAGCCCGGCGAGCCCGGCGAGGAGCAGGCCCAGCGCGACCTCCCCGGCGGTCGGCAGGGGGATCGACACGCGGCGTCGGCTCACGCGCCCACCCCATCACGTCCGCCCCCGTGCCGGGCAGGGTCCTCGGTCCCTGCCCGGCAACCGTGCGGCGCCTCAGGCGGTGCGGTCGAGGACGCCGCGCAGGTAGGCGGCCTGGCCGGCGTGCTCCAGGTCGTCCGCGAGGACGCTGACCAGGCGCACGCCCAGCGTGACGGGCGGGTCCCAGCCGGGGTCGACCACGACGTCGAGGTCGTCGTCCGTCAGGCGCGCCAGGTACGCCAGGGTCTGCGCGGTCGCGGCCCGCAGGTAGTCGAGCAGGAGCGGTGCGGGGGCGGCGACGCGGGCGACGTCGTCGGGGGTCTGACCGTAGCCGTGCGCGTCGTCGTCGAACGGCAGGTCGAAGCGGCGTGCCCAGCCCTGCGCGGTCCACACCTGCTCGACACCGGCGAGGGGCGCGACCTGGGCGTCCTGCACGCGGGCGATGTGCCAGGCGAGCCACGCGAGGGTGTTGGCCTCCGGGTCGGGCCGGCGCACGAGGAGCGCGTCGTCGGCGCCGTCGAGCGCGGCGGTGACGAGCTCCTCGATGCGTCCGAAGCCGTCGGCGAGCACGTGCCTGGCCTGCATGGCGTGGTCCCTCCTGCCCGGGCGCCCGGACGGCGCCGCCGCGTCCGACGCTAGGCACGCCGCGACGTCGGCGCGCGGCGAGGGTTGACGGTGTGCGGTAGTTACCCGGTAATCTCGATGGTAGTTACCGAGTAACCCAGGGGGTTCGATGACCGTCCGGAACGGCGTCCTCGCGCTGCTCGCCGAGCAGCCCATGCACGCGTACCAGCTCAAGCAGCAGTTCGAGCAGCGCACCGGCGGCACCTGGCCGCTCAACATCGGCCAGGTCTGGACCACCGTGCACCGCCTCGTCCGCGACGGCCTCGTCGAGCCGCTGCCCGCCGACGAGCAGCCCGACGCCGAGCACTTCCGCCTCACGGCCGACGGGCGCGCCGAGGCCGCGGCCTGGTGGGCCCGGCCCGTCGACCGCGGCGCCCCGGCCCGCGACGAGCTCGTCATCAAGGTCGCCCTCGCCGTGACCGCGCCCGGTGTCGACGTGCAGGACGTCATCCAGCACCAGCGCCGCGAGTCGATGCGCGTGCTGCACGAGTACACCCGCCTCAAGAGCACCGACGGCGCCGACGACCTCGCCTGGTCCCTCGTGCTCGACCACCTCGTCTTCGCCGCCGAGGCGGAGGTGCGCTGGCTCGACCACGTCGAGTCACGGGCGTCCCGGGCCGCGTCGGAGGGACGCGCGCCCGGGACGTCGGACGTGGCGGACGCGCCGCGGCCGGCTGCCCGCCGCGCCCCCGCGGGCGGCACCCGATGAGCGCCCACCCCGTCCTCGTCGCCCTGCGCGGTGTCGGTCGTGTCCACGGCACCGGCCCCGCGGCCGTGCGCGCCCTGCGAGGCGTCGACCTCGAGGTGCACGCCGGCGAGCTCGTCGCCGTCATGGGACCCTCCGGCTCCGGCAAGTCCACGCTCCTCAACGTCGCGGGCGCCCTCGACACCCCCACCTCGGGCCGGGTCGTGATCGACGGGGAGGACGTCACCGCCTTCGACG
The DNA here is from genome assembly GCF_006715865.1 of Cellulomonas sp. SLBN-39. Classification (NCBI taxonomy): domain Bacteria; kingdom Bacillati; phylum Actinomycetota; class Actinomycetes; order Micrococcales; family Cellulomonadaceae; genus Cellulomonas; species Cellulomonas sp. SLBN-39. The sequence continues at coordinate 1,965,566 of NZ_VFOA01000001.1, forward strand.
AGCGGCGCCGCGCCGCCCTGCGCCGTCGCGCCGTCGGGTTCGTCTTCCAGGACCTCAACCTCGTGCCCGCCCTGACCGTCGCGGAGAACGTCGCCCTGCCGCGCGAGCTCGACGGCGTCGCACCCCGTCCGGCCCGCGCCGAGGCCCTCGCCGCGCTCGACGAGGTCGGCACCGCCGCGCTGGCGGACCGCTACCCCGACGACCTGTCCGGCGGGCAGCGCCAGCGCGTCGCGATCGCACGCGCCCTCATCGGCCCGCGGCGGGTCGTGCTCGCCGACGAGCCGACCGGGGCGCTCGACTCCGCGACCGGCGAGGAGGTCATGCGCGTGCTCCGCCGCCGCATCGACGCCGGGTCCGCGGGGCTGCTCGTCACGCACGAGCCCCGCTTCGCCGCATGGGCGGACCGCACCGTGTTCCTGCGCGACGGCGTGCTCGTCGACGGCACCGGAACCGCGGGCGGCCCCGAGGTGCTCCTCGGTGCGGTGCACCGATGAGCGTCACCGCCCCCGCGCGTCCCGCGCTGCCCGCACGCCTCGTCGCGTCCTGGCGGGTCGCCGGCCGGATCGCGCTGCGCGACGCCCGCGACGAGCGCGGTCGCACCGCCCTCGTCGCGGCCCTCGTCGCGCTGCCCGTCGCGGCCGCCGTCGCCGTCTCGACGCTGTCGCTGTCGGCGACGCCCGCACCCGCACGGCTCGTCGCGGCGACGCTCGGCGACCACGCGCAGGCGCTGGTCGGCGAGCAGGCCGGGGCGGCCGTGCTGCAGAGCACCGACGGGTCGTCCTGGGAGACGGAGGGCGCCGTGCCGCGCGGCGAACGGACCGATGTCGCGACGTACGGGCGACGCCTCGCTGCCGCCCTGCCCGCCGACGCCCGGCTGGTCCGTGCGGTCCGCGGACCGGCAGACCTCGGCTCGGACGCGCGCACGGCCGACCCCGCGGCCGTCGTCGGGTCCGGTGCGCAGGCGCAGGTGCTCGAGCTCGACCTCGACGACCTCCCCGAGGTCGTGACCGCACCCCTGCACAGCGGGACCCTGCCCCGGCGGGCCGACGCCGTGCTCGTCTCCCACGCGTGGGCCGACGCCCTCGACGCCTGGGTCGGCGACACGGTCACCGTCACGCCCGCGCAGGGCGGCCCCGTCACCCTGACCGTCTCCGGCGTGCTCGCCCCCGGGCCGCTGACGCCGGACGTCGTGGCGACCGCCGGCGCGGTGCTCCCCGAGCCGACCCACGCCGGGGCCCTGCTGCCGTCCGCACCCGCCTGGTACGTGCTCGGGCCCTCGCCCGTCACCTGGGACGACGTCCTGGCGGTCAACGACCTCGGGTCGACGGTGGTCAGCCGGGCCGTGGTCCTCGACCCGCCGACCGCCCCGGCACGCGACGACGACGGCACCGCCGTGCTCCTCGGCGGCGCCGTCGTCCTCGGGCTCCTCGAGGCGGTCCTGCTCATCGGCCCCGCGTTCGCGATCGGCGCCCGCAGCAGCCGCCGCCGGCTCGCCCTGCTCGCCGCCGTCGGCGCCGACCGCCGCACCGTGCGACGCGTCGTCCTCCTCGGCGGGCTGCTCGTCGGCGCTGCGGCGTCCGCCGCCGGCGCGGCGACCGGCCTGGGCGTCGCGGCCGTCGTCCGGTGGGTCGACCTCGCGACCGGCCGGTTCACGTACCCCGACCTGCGGGTCAGCGCGTGGCACGTGCTCGCCGCGGTGCTCACCGGGACGGCCGTCGCCACCGCGGCCGCGTGGCTCCCCGCCCGCCGTGCCGCCCGCGTCGACGTCGTCGCCGCGCTCGCGGGACGTCGGGCGGAGGACCCGCCCCGCCGCCGCGTCGTGGTGGTGGGGCTGCTGCTCGCCGCGGGCGGTGCGGCGGTCATCGTCCTGGAGATGTTCGGCTTCATCCGCTCCGGCTCGATCGGCGCGAACGGGGCCCTCATGGTCGCCGGTGCCCTGGCCATGATGCTCGGCGTCGTGCTGGTCTCGGGCGGGCTGGTCCAGGTGCTCGGGCGGCTCGCCCCGCGGCTCGGCCCGGCGGGGCGGTTCGCCGTCCGTGACGCCGTCCGGCAGCGGTCGCGCACCGCACCGGCGGTCGCCGCCGTGCTCGCGGCCGTGACCGGGGCGACCGCGGCGCTCGTCGTCGTCGCGTCGACGGAGGCCTACAACGTGGCCATGTACCGCGGCATCGGGGCCCCGGGCGTCGTGGCCGTGGGCGCCGGGACCGAGGACGGTCCGCTGACGCCGGAGGAAGACCTGCTCCTGCGGGAGACGCTGCGCGACCAGCTCCCCGTCGACGAGATCGTCCCGGTCAGCGCCGGGGGTCCGGCCGACGAGGTGGACGGCGCGTCCGTCGCGTACACCGTGGTGCGGCACCCCGACGCGCTCTGCCCCTGGTACCGGGACGACGGGTCGTCCCGGCACGCCGAGCCCGGTGACACGCGGTGCACGCTCGACCCCGGCGGGTGGCAGGTCTGGCGGAACGGACCCGGCCTCAGCGTGGTCGTCGACGACGGGACCGCCGTCGGGCGCCTCGGGGTGCCCGGCGCGGACTCGGCGGCCGCGGCGCTCGCGGCAGGGCGCGTGGTCGTGGCGTCGCCGCACGACGTGTGGCCCGACGGCACCGTGCACCTCGCGGTCGAGGCGCGGCCGGAGACCGGCGGCCCGGCCGAGCGGCTCCGGACCGTGGTGCTGCCCGGCACCGCGGTCGACCTCGGGCACCAGCTCCAGCTCGGCGTCGTGCTCCCGGTGGGCGTCGCGGAGCTCGGGTCGCGCGTGGATCCGGCGGGGTACCTGGTCACGACGACGCGGATGCCCACCATGCAGGAGGAGGCCGACGCCGAGCGCGCGGTGCGTCAGGCCGTGGCCGTGAGCCTGCACGTGGAGCGCGGGTGGCAGGGCACCGGCCCGGGCGTGCTCTGGGCCGTCGCGCTGGTGGCGCTCGCGCTCGGCGTCGGTGCCGTCGCCATGACGGTGGCCCTCGCCGCGCGGGACGCCCGGCCCGACCTGGCCCTGCTGTCCGCGGCAGGTGCGGCACCGGCGGTGCGACGACGGGTCAGCGCCGCGCAGGCGACCGTGCTGTGCGCGGTCGGGGTGCCGCTCGGGGCCGGCACGGGGCTGCTCCTCGGGCACCTGATGATCCGGGCACGGCACTACCGCGACCTCGACTGGGTCACGGTCGTGCCCTGGCCCGCGGTCGGGCTGCTCGTCGTCGGGCTGCCGCTGCTCGCGGTGGCAGGGGCATGGCTCCTCGCCCCGCGGTCCGCTCCCGTGGAGCGTCGCGTCGACCTGTAGCCGTCCGCGTCGGCCCCTGCACAGCGTGCTCCCAGGCTCCGCTGGGCATGCGTGCAGGTGGCCGCGGCACGGTGCTGCCGAGGGCCCCGCCGGCACGTCCCCTTCCGGCGGGGCCCCGGCACGCCCGCGGCGGGCGTGCCACGGCCCGCAGCCAGAAGGAGCACGACGCATGAGCCGGTCCCGGGACCTGCGCCGCAAGGCCACCGCCAAGGAGCGTCGCGCGGCCGACCGGGTGCTCGCGCGGGCCGAGCGGGAGCGGCGCCGCCGCCGCGCGCGACGGTGGCGCGTGGTGCGCCGCACGAGCGCTCCCGTCGCCGCCCTGGCTGTGGTCGTGGCGGTGGCTGTCGCGCTGCACGCGCAGGCGCAGGCGGCCGGGACGGGCCCGGCGAACATGGCCGCGGACGGCGTCCTGCTCGCCGGCGACGGCACCGCCACGACCGCGGTACGCACGCACGCGCTGGCGCCCGGCGAGGAGCCGACCGCGACCGTCGTCGACGCGGCCGTGCCCGACGTCGTGCTGTACGTCGACTACCGCGACCCGCAGGCCGCGGCGTTCTGGGCGGCGAGCGGGGAGCAGGTCGAGAGCTGGGTGACGATGGGCTACACGACGGTGGAGATCCACCCGGTCGCGGTGCTCGACGGCGCCGACGTGCCCGCGGCGACCGCCACCGCCGCCCCCTCCAGCACGGCGACGGCGGACGCCGAGCCCACCGCCGCCGCGACGCCGGACGCGCAGGCGACGGGCGAGCCGTCCGCGCAGGCCACCGCGACCGCCGCGACCGGGGACTACTCGGCGCGCGCCGCGGGCGCGCTCGCGTGCGTCGCCGACGTCCAGCCCGACGCCGTGCTCATGGCGCACGCGGCGCTGCTGGAGCAGGTCGACGGCCTCGACGCCGACGGGCTGTCCACCGACGAGCTCGTCGCGGTGGTCACGACGGCGATCGGCGCGGACGAGGCCGTGGAGGCGTGCGTGCGCGGCGGCGACTTCGTCGACTGGGCGCAGGAGGCGACGGCCCGCGCTGCCGAGGCCGTGCCGTACGCCGAGGTCGGTGCGGTCACGACGTCCCCCGTCGTGCTGGTCGCGGGCCAGCCGTACACGGGCGACCTCGGGGACGCCGACGACTTCGTGTCGTTCCTGTCGAACGCGTACTCCGCCGCCCTCAGCACGGCCGAGGGCGCGACGGGCGACGCCACGACGGACGGCGCCACGACGGACGAGGGCGCGTCGGACGGCGCAACAACCACGCAGGAGCCGACGGCGACGCCGTGATGCGGCCCGTCAGGTCGCGCTGACCCGCGCGACGACGTGCAGCCGTGCGCCGAGCTCGAGGTGCTCCACGTGCACGGCCGCGCCGCGGCCCCCGCCCGGCAGCATCCCCGCGACGACGGGGCCGACCCGGTCGAGGTCCACGTCGACGACGACGGCGCCGCCCGAGGTCCGCACCAGCGCCACGCCCGGGGGCAGGTGGGCGAGCTGGCCGCGGACCGCGTCCGCGACGAACGACGACAGGTCGGCGCGCACCACGGGGTGCTGGGCGACGATCGCGACCTCCCAGCTGCGGCCGGTGATGCCGCGGTCCTCGACGCGCACGTCGACGGGACCGGCCATGCGGGTGGCCATGCGGATGGGCGCGGGCACGCCGGGCAGCTCGTGCACCGCCACGCGGGCGAGCACCACCGCCCCCTCGGCACGGACGTCCGTCACGGCCGTGGGAAGGGCGCCGCTGGCGCGCGCGGCGACGAGGGCCTCGTCGAGGCCGAGGGTGAGCTCCATGGGCGCTGAGCCTAGGCGTCACCGGGACGTCGTGCCCGCGTGCGGGGCCGGGATGGCGCGCGAGGATGGGCAGGTGGGCCCCGTCGGGCCCGGGGAGGGGAGCGTCATGCAGCACCAGCGCTGGGACGAGCTGAGCACGCGCCGCAAGGTCGGGGTGGTGGTGGTCTCGGCCGCGCAGATCGCGCTGACCGTGGCCGCCTACCGGGACCTGGTGAAGCGGCCCGCGGAGCAGGTGCACGGCCCCAAGCTCGCGTGGGGGGTCGCGCTGCTCGTCAACTGGGTCGGGCCGATCACGTACTTCGCGAAGGGGCGCCTGCCCGCCTGAGCCGTCCCGGCGAAGGGGTGCCTGCCCGCACGAGGCGTCCCGGTCCGCCGCCGGCGACCACGCTCAGGCGTCGAGCAGGGTGAGCTCGACGTGCACGACGTCGCCGTCGTCGACCCCCGCGGCGTCCCGCACGGCGCGCTTGACGGGGAGCACGAAGCTCTCGAGGCGCTTGTCGGGGAACAGCGACGTCCGCCACGTCGTCGGGCCCAGCACGGCCTCGACGCGCACCGAGCCGAACCCGCGCTGCGCGCCGTGCGACGCCTCGTCGATCGCGTCCGCGACGTCGAACGGCACGGTGACGAACACCCAGGAGCCGTTCTCGGTGCGCCACAGGGGCGCGTCGAACCGGTAGTCACCCACGGGCCGCACGCTACCCACGCCTGCCGACACCGGCGGCGCTCCCGCCCGGGCGCCTGCCGGGTGAACGCGGAACCCGGCATACCGGGAGGTATCAGACCTCCCGCGCGCGGGGTCCTCCTCGCAGGGGGCGGCGCACCGGCGCGGCCGGACGGGGGACGGGCAGATGAGCACCACGGCGACGCTGGGCGTGCGGGTCACGAGCGTGGAGGGCGGGCCGGTCGTCGGCGCGCAGGTCACGCGGACCGCGCCGGACCGCACGCGCACGACCGTCGAGACGGACGCCCGCGGGCGCGCCGCGTTCGACGCACCCGCGGCCGACCCGGCCACGGTCACGGTGGTCGCCGAGGGCTTCGCGCCCGACGCCCGCGACGTCGGCGGCGCGTACCCCGTGCGGGGGGACGGGCTCGAGGAGTTCGTCGTCGGCCCGCCCGGGTGGCCGCACCTGTTCCGCGGGCGGGTGCGGGTGCCGTTCCGGCCGGTGCTCGACGCCGTCGGCGTGCGGACCACCGTGCCCCGGGACGACGGGACCGGTCCGGCCCTGGACGGTTTGACCGACGGCCCGACCACGGCCCTGACGTTCCCCGACCCGCACGTGCAGGTGCTGCGCGTGCCGGGGCTCGGCACCGGCGCGGACGGCGACGCCGTGCTCCGCGACGTCGACCCGCACCGCTCGCGCGCCCTCGACGACGCGGTCCGCGACCTCGCGCACCGCGCGGAGGTGGTCGACGACGTCGAGCAGGTCGGCGCGATCGTCCAGCTGTCCGACGCGGCCGTGTCGTTCCTGTCCGGCACCGTGCACGTGTCCCTGCTGGGCGACGACGTCGACGTGGTGGCCCTCGCGTCCCGGCACGGCCTGGAGGTCGTCCGGCGGTTCGGCGCCCTGCCGCGCACGTACCTGCTGCGCTCGCCCGACGGCGCCGGGTACGACCTGCTCGACAAGGTCGCGGGCCTCGCCGCGGAGCCCGGGGTGCGGTACGCCGAGCCCGACCTGGTGTCCAGCGTCGTGCCGGACGCGGTGACGCCGAGCGACCTGCTGCGCCCGCAGCAGTGGGACCTGACGGTCGAGGGGCTGGCCGACGCGTGGCAGGTGCTGCGCGACCTCGACCCCGCGCACACGTTCGGCGACCCCGACGTCGTCGTGGCGGTCGCCGACAACGGCGTCGACCCCGGGCACCCCGCGATCACCGGCACCGTCAGCGACGGGCGCGCCAAGGTCGTCCAGCTCTTCGACTTCGGCACCATGGTCGCGAACAACGACGCGACGAACACCGGACCGCTCGCGGACCACGGCATCTGCTGCGCGTCTGCCGCCGTGGGCCGGGCCGACGACGGCGTGGGCACCGCGGGCGTCGCGGGCAACGCGCGCCTGATCGCCACCCGGCACGCGGGCAGCGAGGAGCGGTACGCGGAGGCGTACCTGTGGATGGCGGGGCTCGACGCGGGCAGTGCGGCGGCGGGGTTCCCGGCGCAGCTGGCCGACGGCGCATGGGTGATCTCGAACAGCTTCGGGTTCAGCGTGGACATGCCGATCTCGGCGCTCATGCAGGACACGTTCGACGCCGTGACCGACCAGGGCCGCGGGGGTCGCGGGACGGTGCTGTACTTCTCCGCCGGCAACGACGCGGTCGACCTCGACGACACGAACCGGCGGCCGTGGAGCATGTACGACCGCTGCTACGGCGTGGCCGCGGCCTCGCTCGACCCGGACGGCACCACCGAGCGACGCACCTGGTACAGCAACTGGGGCTCGACGGTCGACGTGTGCGCGCTGACCAACGACGCGGAGGCGGGCGGGCACAACCCGCCGCAGAGCTGGGGCGCGTTCACCGCGACGCACCGGGCCACGCCCCGCGGCACGGCGGTGCCGGGCACCGCGGCGGCGGCGACGACGCTGCGCACCGCGTCGGGCGCCGGTGCGACCACGATCGACGTCCAGTCCGTCGCCGGGGCGGTCGTGGGCGGCTCGGTGCTCGTCGGCCCGGCCGCCGCCGCGACCAGCCGCGGGCGCACGATCACCGCGGTCGACGCGGGCAACCGACGCGTCTCGCTGGACATGGCCCTGCCCGCGGGCTTCGCGAACGGTGCTGCCGTGACCTTCGGGCCGCGCGAGTGGCGCACCGACTTCGGCGGCACGTCCTACGCGACGCCGGTCGTCGCGGGCGTCGCGGCGCTCATGCTGTCGGCCAACCCGCAGCTGGGGTGGCGCGACGTCGGCGACATCATGGAGCGCACCGCGGTCCGGATCGACGCGGGGAACACGGACGCGGTCGGGCGCTGGCGCGACGTCGACGGGCGGATCTCCACCGACCCCGGGTACCGCGGCCCGGCCCGCAGCGAGTGGTACGGCGCCGGCCGGGTGGACGCGCGCGCCGCGGTGCTGCGTGCCGCGTGGACCGTGGACCTCGTCACCGACGTCCTGGAGTTCACCGACGTGCCCGAGGGAGAGACGACGTTCCGGGCCGTGCGCATCGACGTGCACAGCCTCTACCCGTCGACGTTCTCCGTGGTCGCGGGGCCGGCGGCGCCGTTCTCGCTGCCGCTGGGCTCGTCCGACGCCCTCGCCGGGACGCCGCAGTGGACGACCCTGGAGGAGGGGCTGATCTGGGTCGCGTTCACCGGGCGCACCCCGGGCACCACCGACTCCGGCTCGATCACGGTGCGCCACGACCCGACGGGCCAGGTGTGGACCGTGCCCATCACGGCGAGCAGCGTCCCGCCCGTCACCGCGGCCGTCATGCTGGTGCTCGACCGGTCCGGGTCGATGGACAGCCCCTCGGGCGTGGGCACGAGCAGCCGCCTCGACGTGCTGCAGTACTCCGCGAACATCCTCGTGGACTACGCGCAGGAGGGTGACGCGGTCGGCATCGTCGCGTTCGACACCGACGCCGCCCCGGTCCTCGTGCCCCCGGCGGGTCCGCTCGCCGCGCCGACGGGCGGCATCGACGTGGCCCGCGACTCGATCCGCGCCGAGATCGACACGTTCGCCACCAACACGGCGGGCTTCACGTCGATCGGCGACGGCCTCGACCTCGGGCAGGCCGAGCTCAACCCCGTCACCGGGTTCGACACCAAGGCGACCATCGTCTTCACCGACGGGTTCGAGAACCGCGACAAGTTCATCGCCGACGTCGCCGGGTCCGTCACCGACCGCACGTTCGCGGTCGCGCTGGGCCGCGCCGAGAACATCCGACCCTCGGCGCTCACGCAGGTCACGAACGGCACCGGCGGGTACTGCGTGCTCACCGGCGACCTCGGCCTGGACAGCCGGTACCGGCTCGCGAAGTACTTCCTGCAGGTGCTGGCCGGGGTCAAGAACCACGAGGTCGTCGTCGACCCGCCCGTCGCGGTGGGACTCGGGCAGACCGTCGACGTGCCGTTCCGGCTGGCCGAGACGGACATCGTCGTCGACGTCGTCCTGCTCACCCGGCACCCGCACCTCGTCGAGCTGACGCTGGTGACGCCCGACGGCGACGTCGTCGACCCCGGCTTCGTCGCCGGGATCGGCGGGCGCAGCTACACCCACGTCGGCGAGGAGGTCGTGCTGTACCGGCTGAGCCTGCCCGTGCCGATCGGCTCCGGCGCGCACCTGGGCACCTGGCTCGCGCGGGTGCACCTGCCCGAGGAGTCGCTCAAGCGCGCGTCGGCGGGGGAGGGCAAGCTGACCCGGGCCGAGCTCCTCGAGCTGCGCGGCAAGGGCATCACGGGGACCGTCCTCGTGCACGCGTCGAGCAACCTGCGCCTGGCCGTGGACGTGCGGCACGAGTCGTTCGAGCCCGGCGCCAAGGTGCTGGTGCGGGCCACGCTCACCGAGTACGGCGTGCCCGTCGAGGGGCGGGCGAAGGTCCGGGCGACGGTCACCGACCCGGGCGGCGGCGTCCACGTGATCGGCCTGCAGGAGGTCGGCGGCGGTGTCTTCGAGGAGGCGTTCGAGGCGAACCAGGAGGGCACGTGGACGGTCCTGGTCACCGCCGAGGGCGAGACGTTCCGCAGCACGCCGTTCACCCGGGAGGCCGTGCGCACCGCGTCGGTGTGGAAGGGCGGGGACTCGGAGAAGCCCACCGAGGGCGAGGAGCCGAGCCCCGGGCGCGACAAGGAGCGGGACGAGCAGAGGGACAAGGAGCGTGACGTCCTGCGCGACCTGCTGCGGGATCGCGAGCTCTCCGCCCGGGTCCGCGAGCGCCTCGTCCTGGCCGGCCTGAGCCCGGAGTCCCTCACCCGCCGCCCCTGACCGCCCCTCCCCCCCGGGCCCCGACGACCCCCTCCGCCCCGCGACCCCGTCATCCGTGCCTCGACGCCACCCCGTCCCGCCACGGATGACGGGGTCGCCCCTGGGGTGCCGCGGCGGCGTGGTCGGCGAACCCGTGATCGGTGGTGCTCCGGGGGTGCGTCGATGCACGGATGACGGGGTGGGCGGGAGGGGATCGGGGAGGGGTCGGCCGGGCGGGTCAGGTGCGTTCCACGACGACCGTCGTGCCGCCGACGACCGTGGACGTGCCGTCGCTGCGGACCGGGTCGGTGCCGGGGGTCGTGGTCGTGGTGGTCGTCGGCGAGCGCGTGCCCGCCAGGTACCCGGCGATCGTGCCGAGCAGGGTGAACGCGGCGGTCTTGGCCTCGGTCGGGGCCTCGGCGACGACCAGCACGACGGCCGCGGCGACGACGAACATCAGCGCCAGGATCCGCACCAGCGTCAGCGGGCGCGTCTTGCCGTTCAGCACGTGCACCAGGTGGATCCCGCCGATGACCACCAGCGCCAGCACGGTGATCCACAGGAAGAGCGACAGGTCCACGGCCAGCGCGTCACCTGCGCCGGGCACGGGTGTCGCCGACGGGCTCGGCGTGCCGGGCGTGGTCGTCGTCGTCGGGTCAGGCGTGGTCGTGGTCCACATGGTCGCCCCCAGGGACGCGGGCGCGCCGTTGCGCCCGGTACGCCCCCATCGTCCGCCCGCGCGTCCTTCCGCGCCCGTCCGCGCCCGTCCGCGCCCGGCGGTGCGCTCAGGCGGCGCGGCGGCGGGCCACGACGACGGCCGACGCGCCCAGCGTGACGAGGACGAGCGCGACCAGCGCGGCGGCACCCGGGCGTCCGCCGGTCGCGGCGAGCGTGCCGGTCGCCGCGGGCACGTCGGCGAGGACCTGCAGGGTCGCGCGCCCCTCCAGCCCGGACTCCAGGCCGACGACGACGACCGTGTGCGTGCCGGCGCGCGTGCCCGGCGGGAGCGCGGTGGTCAGGTCGACCCGGCCGTCGGCGTCGGTGGTGACCACGCCGAGCAGCACGGGGTCGGAGTACATCCACACCTGCGCGGGCTCGCCCGGGCGCAGCCCGCTGGCGACGACGGTCACCCGGCCGTCCTCCTGGACGCGGGGCTCGGACAGCCGCACCCGGACGCTGCCCGGTGCCGTCGGGGACGGCGAGGGCGTGGCGGTCCGCGACGGTGCCCCGGTCGGACGCGGGGTCGCGGTCGGCGTGGGCGTCGCGCTGGGCGTGGGTGCCGGCGTGGGCGTCACGCTCGGCGTCGGCGTCGGCGTCGGTGTCGGCGTCGCGCTGGGCGTGGGTGTCGGCGTGGTCGTGACGCTCGGTGTCGGCGTCGGTGTGGACGTCGGCTCGGAGGTGGGAGAAGGCTCGGGTGTGGGTGTGGGTGTGGGTTCCGGGGTCGGCGACGGGGTCGGCTCGACGGCGGGCGGCCACACCGGGTCCTCCCCGCCCGTCGGGTAGACCGCGACCCGGCTCACCAGGTCGGCGCCGCCCGCGGGGCTGCCGACGCCGTTCACGACGTGCGCGAAGTTCCCCTCGCCCCCCAGGGACACGACGGTGGTCCGGTGCAGCACGACGCCCGGCGTCTGCGGCACCTCGAACCCGTTGTCGACGGTGATCTCGTCCTGGTCGGTGTCCTCGGTGAAGTTGCCGTAGACGCCGAGCCCCCACGCCTCGTGCGCGGTCACGCCCTCGTCGACCTTGTAGCCGGCGTACCCGCGCACGGCACCGTTCTGCCAGGCCGCCTGGTCGGGCACGTCGTACGGCAGCTCGTTCTGGTAGAAGACGGTGCGCCCGCGCTCGCCGGACCACCGGGTGCTCCACGTCTGGAAGTGCTCGGAGAACAGGCCGTAGGCGTGCACGTCGTCGCCGGTCACGTGGACGCCGACGTCCGCGGTGTTCTGCCCCCAGCCGACACCGGTGCCGTGGTCGGCGCGCCACGCCCACACGTGGTCGAGCAGGGTGTCGTCGGCGTGCACGGCCAGCGCGGTGCCCGTGCTGCCCGCGGTCGCCCCGCCGACGCGCAGCACCACGTCCTGCAGCACCGTCGGGTCGGTGGCGTGGTCGGCGTGCGTGCCGGCGTCGCCGACGACGACGAGCGCGGTGGAGCCGCCGCCAGGGGCGTCGACCACGAGCCCGGCGACGCGCACGCCGTCGACGTCCGCGACGTGCAGCGCGGGCCCGCCGTGCTCGGGCACGAGGGTCGCGTACCCGAGGCCGAGGACGACGGTGCCGGGCTCGGTGACCTCGAGCGTGCGGTCGAGGTGGTAGACGCCCGGGGTGACGATCAGGTTCCGCCCGGCGTCGAGCGCGGCCTGGATCGTGTCCGCGGAGTCCGTCTCCTGGGCGACGTAGAAGTCGTCGATGGCCAGGGACGTCGTGGGCGGGGCCCACGTGGTGCCGGTCGTGCCGTCGCGCAGCTCGGGGACGGCGACGCGCCAGCCGGTGCTGGCCCGGTACAGGTACGGCTTCTCGGCGACGGGGCCGGTGGTGGCCAGCGCGGTGGCCGGCGGTGTCGGCCACGCGTCGGCGTCGGGCAGCGGACCGGTGACGCCCGAGAACACCATGTTCCACACGCCGCCGTCCCAGCCGCCGACGCTGCTGTCGCGGGTGTACCACTGCTGCTGCGCGTACGCCGTGACGGTGCCGGTGACCTCGGTGTCGGCCACGTACCCGCCCGACGCCCACCCGTACCGTGCCGAGTCCAGCGCCAGGTCGCCGAGCACCTGCACGCGCCGCATCGGCGAGGCCTGCGCGACCGCCCACCGCAGCGGGCCCGTCTCGACCGGGGCCGTCAAGGGGTCGTCGAGGTCGACCGTGAGGTTCTCCGCCGACCGCCAGAAGTTCTGCGTCGCGTTGCCGTCGGACCAGGCCGCGTCGACCCAGCCACCGTCGCCGCGCACGACCACGTCACCAGGCATCTGCCCCGTCCCGGCGACCGACGTGGTGAACCCCAGCCGCACGTCCACGTCGTACTCCCCGGGCAGGAAGAGCAGCTGGCGACGGTTCGTGCCGAACTGGTCGTCCTCCTGCTCCTCGTACACCGCGTCGACGACCGCCTGGACGTCCGCCGCGGGCATGGCCGGGTCGAGCACCAGCACGTTCGGACCGAAGAGGTCCGTGGTGGGCAGCGCGACGGTCGTGGGTCCGAGCACCCGCAGGTCCCACACCCCGTACGGGTCGGCCGTCGCGCGGGCGACGCCCTGCACCCGCACCCAGCGGGCGGTCGTCTGCGCGAACCGCGACGTCACCAGGCCCACCGTGGTGCTGCCGCGCACCTCGTCCACCGTCGTCCATGCCACGCCGTCCGTCGAGACCTGCACGTCGTAGTCGGCAGCCGCCGACCAGTACACCTTCAGCGCGCACACCGGCTGCTCGGAGCCGAGGTCGACGGTCAGGTGCTCGTCGTCCTGGGCCGGGTGGTCCGCGTCGTCCTGCGCGACCCACCGGCTCCACGCCGCGTCGGCGTCGAGCGCGCGCTCCGGCCCGGTCCAGGCGGGCGAGCCCGACGACGACGCGGTCGCGGCGGCGCTCGCGGACACGTCCGTGCCGCAGAGGGTGGCGTCCGGTGCGGCGGCGGTGGCGGGCTGCGCCTGCCCGAGGTGCGCCGAGCCCACGCCGAGCCCCGCCAGCCCGAGGGTGAGGAGCGCGGCAGCCGCCCGACGGGCGAGAGGACGACGATGGCGCGGGGCAGGGACGGGCACGGCACGCTCCGACGACGGACGACAGGGGACCGACCGGTGCGGTGGCCGCGGCGGCGGCGACGGCGCGCTGCGCGGGGTGCGGCGCCGGTCTGCCTGACATGTCGTCCACGTGGCCCCGTCCGTCCAGCGGGCGCCGGGGTGAACGTGCGTCCAGATCGGGTGAACTCCCACATCCGGTCGGGTCCGCTCCTGCCCGGGTGGTCAGACCTCCAGCGCCGGGCGGGTCATGGTGACGTGGGGGATGCCGTCCTCGTGGAACGGCGCGGACGCGGCACGGAAGCCGAACCGGGCGTACCAGTGCTCCAGGTGCGCCTGCGCGTCGAGCACCTGCTCGCCCGCACCGCCCGCCTCGACGGCGGCCGCCATCATCCGCGACGCCAGCCCCGTGCCGCGCTCGGACGCCGCGACGCAGACCCGACCGATGCGCGCCCGAGCGGGGGAGTCGCCGCGTGCCGCATCGTGCAGCAGCCGCAGCGTCCCCACGACCGCGCCGTCCCGCACCGCCAGCAGGTGGCGCGCCGACGGCTCCAGGTCACGGCCGTCGAGCTCGGGGTATGCGCACTCCTGCTCGACCACGAACACGTCGACCCGCAGCCGCAGCACCTCGTACGCCTGGCGCGGCGTCAGGGCGTCCCACGCGGCCCAGGTCAACGTCGTCTGCGGTGCGGGTGCGCTCATGCGCCCATCGTCCCAGCCCGTCCCTGCCGCCCGCCCCTCGCGTCTGTCGGTGCGCGGTGCGACCGTTCGGGCATGGAGATCACCCGCCTGCAGCCGGCCGGGCTCGTCGTGAGCCCGGCGTTCAGCCACGTCGCCGTCGTGCCTCCGGGCGCGACGACGATCTACCTCGGCGGTCAGAACGGCGTCGACGAGACCGGTGCGCTCGTCTCGCCCGACGTGGGAGCCCAGGCCTCCCGCGCCCTCGACAACGCCGCCGTCGCGCTCGTCGCCGCGGGCGCCACGCTCGCCGACGTCGTGCAGTGGACCGTCCTCATCGCTGCCGACGCCGACCTCGGCGCCGCCTACGGCGCCATCGCCCACCGCCTCGGCGGGTCGGGCGCCCCGCCGCTCGTCACCGCCGCCCGCGTGGCGGGCCTCGGCGTCCCCGGCGCCCTCATCGAGGTCAGCGCCGTCGCGGCGACGGTGCCCGCGCGGCAGGACTGAGGGTCGCGGCTCACCCCGATCGGCCCTTGCTCCCGTGCCGGCGGGGTGATGAGCTCACGCTGTGCGGGGGCGACGAGGGTGGGGTGACGGGCGGTGACGGGCAACGCCTGGAGCTGCTACACCGGCGTCTCGGACGTCGTCGGTGACGCCCTCTACGAGGACCGTCCGGGCAGCCGGTACGCCTACGACTCGCACGTCGTGAACCATCTCGGCATCAGCGTGGGCGACGTCATCCTGATCCGCGACCGGCACCTCGTCTACGGGCATGCGGTCGTCGAGGACGTCGAGGCGCGGCCCGACGAGAAGACGATGCTGCGCTGCCCGCGGTGCACGTCGTCGCGGCTGACCGAGCGGCGCGTGGCGCTGCCTCGGTTCCGGTGCCTGGCCGACGGGTTCGAGTTCGACGAGCCGCTGGTCGAGCAGAAGACCGTCACCGCCTACACGGCGCACTACGAGAGCACGTGGCTCGACTTCGACCCTCCTGCGCCCGTGCGGTGGCTGACCGACGTCTATGCCGGCGCCGACCGGCAGAACGCGATCCGCCGGCTCGACTACGGCCGGGCGCTGGCGCTGATCGAGCGGTTCGGCGGCGCCGAGGGGCAGCTGCACCTCAACCTGCTCGGCGCGGGTCAGGTGCCGACCGGGGGTCACGTCGACGCGGTCGTACGGCGCAGGCGCGGTCAGCACCAGTTCCGGGAGCGGCTGCTCGACCGCTTCGGTGCGGTCTGCGCGGTCACCGGTCCGCAGCCCGATGCGGTGCTCGACGCCGCACACCTGCGAGCGTTCGCCGTCCACGAGGACCACGACCTCAGCGGCGGGCTGCTCCTGCGTGCCGACGTGCACCGCCTCTTCGACCGGCTGCTGCTGACGATCGACACGCACGACTGGACGGCGCAGGTCGCCCCCAAGCTCGTGCACCGCCACCCCGGCCTGGCCGAGCTCGACGGGCGTCCCCTGCAGGTGGCCGAGCACACGTTGCCGCGCCCCGACCTGCTCGACGTCCACCGCGACGCCGCCCGCGCGCGGTGGCGTGACCTGCGCGAAGCCAGCTGACATCTCAGTCGTCACCCACCACACTCCGCCGCGGAGGTGTGACATGTGGCGGAAGATGCGCGTCGATGCGCCGGCGGACCGGATGGACGATCTGGTGGCGGCCGCCGAATCGGCCGGGCTCGAGCTCGACGACTGGGGGATCGACGCGCCGGGCGGCGGATGGCCGCTGTGCGGGAGCGGTCAGGCCTTCGTCACTCCCGTCGTCGACGACGACGAACGCGACCTGGGAGCGGTGTGCGCGGCGATCCGGGCCGCGCACGAACGCATCACCGGCGATCCGGCCGACTGGATCACGCCGGGCGGCTCGTTCGTCTTCCTCCCCGACGGCATGGAGTCCGAGTGGTACGACCACGTCGGTCCCGTCGCCGAGCGGCTGCACGGCGCCGAGGCCCGTGGCGCCACCCAGGAGGTGGTCGCACTGCGAGCGGCACTCGTCCGCGTCATCGAGCCCGCGATGCACACCGGCGGGTCGCGATGGGCAGACTTCGCCGCAGCGCTCGACGGTCTGCTCGAACCGCCAGCGGGCGGCTGACGGGCTCAGGCCAGGAGCTCGCCGGACACGATCGCGACGAGCCGTTGCGCTGCCTCGGGGGTGAGCATGGGCATCTCGGCGAGCACGGCGTCGACGGCCCGTCGCCGGGCGGCGTCCGGGTCCCGGCGTGGCGTGGTCGGCCGGGAGCGCGCCTCGTGCGGATCAGGGAGGCCGGGTACCACGATGTAGCCGTCGGCGGCCGTGCCGAGGACGACCATGCGCTCGGGCTCGTGGTGCCAGAGCCAGGCCAGGTAGGCGCAGACGATCGCGTCGACCTCATCCTCGAGGCGGTCCAGGTCGACCGGTCGACGGGCTGTGGCGGTCGCGTGCCGGATCTCGGCCCAGCGCGGGTTCGAGGGCAGGCCGAGCAGCGTGCCGGCGACGCGGTCGAGGTGGTCGAGCAGCAGCTGCCACGCGGCGGTGCGGGAGGCGACATCACGGCCGCGCCTCGCCTTGTACGGCAGCACGCGGTCCAGCCCGAAGAGCATGACCATCGCCGGGTGCGGGTACACCTCGACGGCGACGGATGTGGCGTCGTCGGGGCGGACGCCCGGGTCGGTCGCCCAGCCGTGCCGGTGCGCCAGGCACTCGGCGCGGGGCGGGTCGAAGTGCGGGTTGGCGCGGTTGGCGGGGTACGCGCCGGCGGAGAATCGGCCGAAGTGGCGGGTGACCAGCCGCTCGGCCTCCCGCATCCCCGTGGCGTTGGGGACGACCAGCGGGGCGTCGATCGCCGCGACGACGGGCGCGGTGCCGACGTGCTCGGCCAGCAGGTCGTCGATCTGCGCGTCCGTCACCACGCTCGACGAGTGCACCAGCCGGCCGCCCTCGTCCAGCACGGCGACGCCGGTGCGCGCGGTGGTGCCCCAGGCGAGGTCGATCCCGACGTGCCGCGTCACCCTGCTTGTCTAGCGCACGACCCGCTGGGGCGCGCGTGCTCGGCGGGTATCCACCGTCGCAGTGCCCACGGTCCCCGAGATGACGGGGCAGTCCTACCGAGTGGCGCGGGTGACGGCCGCCAGGTGCGACTCGACCGCGGGCAGCAGCCTGGCGGCCAGGGCCTTCGCCGAGCCGTCCCGGTCGTCCACCTCGTCCAGCGCTGCGCGCATCGCACCGGGGATCGTCTCCGCGTACCGGTGGACCCGGTCGAACACGGTGGCAGGGTCGAGCCGGTTGTCGTCCGCGAACCGGCGCCAGGTGTCGCCGGTGACGGCGGAGGGGTCGAGCTCGCCGGCGATGCTCATCGCCAGGCGGCGGTCGTCTCCGGCCCGGTACGAGTGCGCGAGGCCGGAGGCGACGTCGAAGGCCGGCGCCAGGCGCACCTCGTCGGCGTCGAGCAGCACGGCGTAGTTGCGTGCGTGGCCGTCCGGTGCGGCGATCGCCGTGTTGAGGACCAGGGCGTCGACGAAGCGCTCGACGTTCGTCGTCGCGTCTGCCGCCGTGCGCGACCGGTCGCGCAGCATCTGGATGAGCGTCCGGGGCGACGGGCCGCCCCGCTCCTCGTACTTCTCGCTCACCCCGAGTGCCTGGCACAGGTCCTCCTGGTGCAGCCGGACGAGGTCGCCGTCGTCGCCCGGTGACCGGTCGAATCGCGTGACCACGAGGGCCTGCTCGGTCTTGAAGGACAGGTACTCGGTCGGGGCGACGTCGACGCCGCACGCGGCGGCGGCCTGCATCGACACGTGCTCCAGCAGGGCCTGAGCCGTCATCTTGTAGATCCCCGGCTTGACGATGTGACTCGTCGCCGACGATCCGTGCGCCTCGCACCACCCGTGAGGCGTGCGTCGCAGCGCGAACTTCTGCTGGCTCCCGCCCAGCGACCAGTGCTCGCCGGGCATGACCCAGCCGGCGTCCTCGTCCGTGCGCAGCTCGGCCAGCCGCATCTCGATGTCGGCGTCCGACAGCGGCACCAGGGTCCCGTGTGGTGATGTCGTCGCCTCGACCTCGTCAGGTGTGCAGAACTGCACGGCACCGGCACAGTCCTGGCCGACCGCCGCGAGCATCGAGAGCGGGTCGCGGGCGTCGGCGCCGTGACGCGCGGCGATCGTCCGTAGCGCGCGGTCGTTGTCGGGGAGCAGGCCCCCGAGGAAGTCCTCGACGAGCGCGCCGCTGAAGGTGCCGACGCCGGGCGGCAGCGACAGGGACAGCGGGGTGCTGGCGGGGTCGCGGGCGTCGTCCTCGTAGGTCAGGCGCAGGACACCCGCTCGGGTGCGCTGCACGTGGGCCACGAGGCGTCCGGAGAGGATCACGGCGAGGGCTTGCGGCGACCTCATCGCGTGGCCCTGTCGTCGCGGACCACGAGAGACGCATCGAGGGCATCGAGGACGCGGAGCACGCGGTCCAGCTCGATGTTCGTGCGCGTCCCTGCCTCCACCTCCCCGACCCAGCGTCGGGAGACGCCCGCCGTCGCGGCGAGCGCGGCCTGCGTGGTCGCGCGCTCGCGCCGCAGCGTCCGGATGGTCTCGCCGAGGCGAGGGAGCGACCTCGCGGGCAGCAGCCGGTCTCCACTCATGAATGCCACACTAGCGTGGCATTGCTGCAATGTCACACGCGTGTAGCAGTACTGCGATGCTACACACGTGTGACACTCGACTGGTCGGCGCCAAGTGATCCACGTGCCCGGGGTGACCTGTTTGGAATTAGCGCAAGAGCGCGCTAATTTTCGGTGGTGACTCAGCCGACGATCGACCATCCCGCGGCGACCGTGAGGGTGTCCCGCGCGGGCGCCGTGCGCCGGACGTTCATCGCGTCCGGCCCGCCCTCCGCCCGGCGCGACATCGCCGTCTCGGTCGTCGCGGCTGTGCTGCTCACCGGGGCCAGCTACGGGATCGGCGTGCTCGCCGGGTGGATCGACGCGGTGGGCTGGCTGGAGGCCTTCGCCGTGGCGACGTCGTACTCGTGCACGATCCTGTGCATCCGCCAGCGGCGCGCCAACTACGTGGTCGGGGCGGTCAGCACCGCCGCGTACGCGGTGCTCTTCCTGCAGAACGGGCTCCTGGCGTCCGCGCTGCTGAACCTCTACCTCACGCCGCAACTCGTGTACGGGTGGTTCCGGTGGGGGCGGGACGAGCAGACGCGTCCGGTGACGTGGCTCGTGCGCGACCGGCGGTGGATCCCGGTCTACCTCGGTGTCACGGGCGCCGCGTACCTCGGGGCGATCTGGCTGGTCGGGGCCCTGGGCGGGCGCCTGGTCTGGGCGGACGCGGCGATCCTCGCCGGCTCGCTGCTGGCGCAGTTCCTGCTCGACAACAAGCGCATCGAGACGTGGTTCGTGTGGGTCGCGGTCAACGTGCTGGCGGTCGGGACGTACCTCAGCGCCGGCCTCGTCGTGGCGGGCCTGCAGTACGTCGTCTTCGTCGTCACGGCCGTGCTCGGCTTCCGTGCGTGGCTGCGGAGCACGCGATGACCGGCGACGCCCGCCCCGGGGCCGACCGTGCGTGGGTGCTGCTCACCGCCCTCCCGCCGACGACCGGGCACGAGGACCTCGTGCGGTTCGCCGCCCTGGCCGCGCGCGAGGTCCACGTGGTGCTGTGCACGCAGCCCAGCGAGCCGATGCCCGCAGAGCGGCACGCCGCGGTGCGCGCGATGGCGG
Organism: Cellulomonas sp. SLBN-39; assembly: GCF_006715865.1. NCBI lineage: Bacteria > Bacillati > Actinomycetota > Actinomycetes > Micrococcales > Cellulomonadaceae > Cellulomonas > Cellulomonas sp. SLBN-39. The sequence continues at coordinate 1,985,587 of NZ_VFOA01000001.1, forward strand.
CCCGGCTCGACCCGCACGGAGCCGTGCACGTGCACCACGTCCACGAGGAGATGCCGCAGGAGCCGGCCGACACCCCCGACTTCTGGCCGATGTGGCGCCGCCTCCTCGTCGGTTTCGGCGCCCGCCCGGGCGACCTCGTCGTCGCGTCCGAGCCGTACGGCACCGAGCTCGCGGCCGTGATCGAAGGTCGTTTCCTGCCGTACGACCCCGGCCGCCTCGCCAACCCCGCCAAGGCCACCCGCCTCCGCGAGGCGCCGATCGAGCACTTCGCCGACCTGCTCGACGAGTTCGCACCGGTGCTGCGCAAGCGCGTGACCCTGTTCGGCGCCGAGTCGGTCGGCAAGACCACGCTGACCCGGCGCCTGGAGGAGCGCGGCCTCGCCGTCGCGCAGCCGGAGTGGGCGCGCCCCTACCTCGAGCTCGACGCCGTCGGCCCCGACGTCACCGCGGCGAAGATGCGCGCGATCTGGCACGGACAGCTCGCCCAGCAGCGGGCCGCCGAGGCGATCGCGGCCCGCCGGCGCCGGCCGTTCGTCGTCCAGGACACCGACCTGTACTCCACCGTCGGGTACTGGCTGCTCAAGGGCGAGGAGTTCGGCGAGCCCGACGTGCCCGCGGGCCTGTGGGCCGACGCCGCCGCGCACGCGAGCGACCTCTACGTGATCCTCGGTCAGGACCCCGTGCCGTTCGCCGCCGACCCCCTGCGCTACGGCGGCGACCGCCGTGAGACCACCGACCAGTTCTGGATCGACCTGTGCGAGCAGGTCGGCGTGCCCTGGGTGCTGGTCGACGAGAACGGGCTCCAGGCGCGGGAGGAGCGCGTCGTCGCCGAGCTCCTGCGCCTGTTCGGCACCCCGCTGGCCTACCGCCGCCGCGGGTCGGAGTACGCGCCCGCCGCGGTCGCACCGTGACCGCGCCCGACCCGACGGGCCGCTCGCTCGACGACTACCCGCGACCGTCCGTCGCGGTGGACACCGCGGTCCTGACCGTCGAGCGCGGCGCGCTGTGCGTCCTGCTGGTCCGCGCGCCCGACGCCGAACCGGCGCTCGCCTGGCGCCTGCCCGGCACGTTCCTGCACGTCGGCGAGACCCTCGCCGACGCCGTCACCCGCTCCCTGCACCAGAAGGCCGGGGTCACCGGCCTGCACCCCCAGCAGCTGCACGTCTTCGACGCCCCCACCCGCGACGACCGCGGCCGCGTCCTGTCCGTCGCCCACCTCGCCGTCGTCCGGGCCGATCGCATCCCCGCCCGGGACGGCAACCGTCTCGTCCCCGTCGCCGACGTGCCCGCCCTGCCCTTCGACCACGGCGCCATCATCGGCTTCGCAGTCGCCGCCCTCCGCGAGCGCTACCGCACCGCCCCCGACCCCTCCGGCCTCGTCGACGCCGCCGAGCCCGACGGCTCCTTCACCCTCCGCGAGCTCCGCCTCGTCCACGAGGCCGTCGCGGGCCACCGCCTGCCCCCGGACGCCTTCCGCCGCACCATGCGCCACCACCTCACGGAGACTGGCCGCACGAGCACCGGCCGCCGCGGCAAGCCGGCCGAGCTCTACCGTGCGCGCCCCGGGCGGAGCGTCCCGGAGTAGCCGCACCGGGCTGCGGCCGCCCGGCGCACGCTCCGAGGGGACGATGTGCCCGGTCGCGTCGCCCGTCGTCAGGAGAGCCCCGTGTCGCCCCACCCCTCAGCGCCCCGCCCCTCCACGGGCGACACCCGGCGCCCGGCGGTCCGCCGGCCGATCCCGCAGGACGGCCTGCTAGCCGGGGCCCTGGGGCGCGTGGACGACGGCGACGTCTGGGAGACCCCCCTCGTCGCCGACGACAGCCGCGCGGTCGACGCGTGGCACGCCGCGCTCGTCTCGGCGACCCCCGGCTGGGTGGACCGGCTGATGGCCCTGCGCAACCGGCTCGTGCGCATGATCGGGATCGACCCCGTGCCGAACGGCTCCGCCGGCCCCGAGGCGGGCTTCCCGGTCCTCGCCCGGACCGACGACGAGATCCTGCTCGGCATCGACGACGTCCATCTCGCGTTCCGCGACAGCATCCGCGTCGTCGAGGCCGCCGTACGCGTCGGCACCGTCGTCGAGATCCGCAACGGCCGGGGCCGCGCCTCCTGGGCCGTGGTGCAACGCATCCACCCGCTCGTCGTCCGCGCACTGCTGCGCCGTGTGCCGGCGCCGGTGCGCTAACTGAGGTCAGGGCCCGCCGGCCGGCGTCGCGGGCACAGCAAGACGAGGGGCCCCTCGTCTTGCTGGTGCAGGTAAGGGGCCCTTCGGAGTGCGGAGGATGGGGATTCCAACCCCGAGCGTGCTACCCCAACACGCCGTCCAAGTGGCCTGCCGGGCTCACGACGTACAGGCTGGTCATCGCGTCGTGAGGAGCGAGCGGCAAGGGGGCGGGGCCTAGCTTCTGGCGGCGAACTACTACCAGAACTGCTACTGCTACTCGGTCCTCCAGCCACGGTGACAGTGACTGCGCCGACCGAGCCCCAGGTGGCCGACCGCGTCGTCTATCGCGCTGACTCGTCGGGGGTCTCGACGACCAGGAGCCCGATCTCGGGCTTCTCGCCGTCAGCTCCACTACCAGGACCGCCGACCCACCGATACCAAGACGGTTGAGTCGAGGGCGCCATCGCGGACAGCTCATCGCGGGACCGCCGGCTCACGTCCGCCAGCCAACCAGGCTCAGTCACAGTCATGGTTCCTCCTAGCCAGGTTCTGCTCCGGTTCGCACATCATCTATCGAACGTCCGACATCCGCAGGACTGTCCGCCAGCTGTCGCAGTCTGTCCTCGAGTGCCAGAGGAACTTGAGCTTCAAGGGCCTCCGAGCCGAGCAGGGGATCGAGCTCAGCCAGCCGCATCCTCGCATCGCGCCGCGACCAGGGCTCGAACCTGGAGGTCGAGGGATCCCGTCTCCGATTTACGGACTGGAAGACATCCGGGTACACGCGCCACGATGCGCCGAGGAACGAGTCCACGGCCACTCTCGTCTCACCGCCCTCATCCTTCAGTCGAATCTCAGTCGCATACATCTCCCCAGCGAGCGACTTTGGGTAGGGGTCGACGTAGACGATGCGTATGATCCCTGAGGCGATGATCAGCCGCATGCACATGTGACACGGGAACGCAGTGGTGTAGAGGGTCGACCCCTTGATGGGCACCCCGAGGCGGGCTGCGTCTGTAATCGCCGCCATCTCAGCGTGGACGATCCTGCCGAACTCGATCAGGTTGCGTATGCGGGTTGAGTCGATTCCGGGACCGCTCTTGGCGACGACCTCATCCAGGAGCTCACGGCTCTCAAGTCCGCTGAGCGCGGTGGCCAGGTGGCCCTCGGTGGACAGTACGCTGAGGAGTTCCTGGAGTGCCCGTCGTACCTCTCTCCGGTTGAAATCACTACCGAGCTTGAAGTCCCGATGGTCGGGCTTGTCGCCGTCCCAGTACTCCCCTCCGCCAGCCCTCGGAACCTCGTTCGATCCGACCGCCAGCACTTCGCCGTCTACCGTGGTAATGACTGCTCCGACCTGGCGACCGGGGTCGGCAGAACGCAGCGATGCGGCGAATGCCAGGTACATGCTCTGCTCGTCCCTCCGCGGGGTGAGGAACGGCTCACCAAAGAGGAGGCCCACCAATCGATCGAGTTCAGTCCTCGGCCCCGCCGCGGAGTCCAAGTCGACGAAGAAATCACCGAGCGCGAAGGCGTCGCGGACATGTTGTCCATACGGCGTGGCCGGGTCCTGCTCATCTCGGAGCATAAGTTCAGTCACACGTGCGTCAAGTTGGGTGCTCTCGGGGCTTGCGTCCCGCAGTCCGCTCAGGATGCTCGCTCGTCGAGACGCCTCCGATGCCGTGGCCGAGACGAGCACGAAGCGGCGCCCGTATGTCGCGCGCAGCAGTCGGATCTCTTCAGGATGCTTGATCGTTCTGAGGATCCATGCATGCCGAGCCGTCTGTTCGTTGGAGGAAGCTCGCTGGAATCGAGTGCTGCGGATCTTGGCGATCGCGTAGGCGGCTAGGGCGTCGCTGGATCCGAGTGACTCTCGAAGCTCGTCGCCCGCGCCCATCCGGGCCTCGTAGTACCTCGGGTCGCTAGAGGTGTGAGGCAGCTCGCGACCGCTTGGTGTCTCGTCCAACAGCCCGCTGAGGCGCAGGCACTCCGTCTTGTAGTTGACCTTTTCGAGGGAAGCCTCAAGGTATGCAACGAGTGAGTCGACGTCTGTCCCGATCGGCGCGACCAGCCCGATCACGATCTCGAAGTTGGCAACTGCTTCGCTGTCGATTAGCACGAGTCCCCCTCCGTCTCGGCAATTGAACCACCCCGGCGCTCCCCGATCCGTGAGTCGACAAGGGCGCGTCGCTGCGTCCTCGCTGAGTAGGCCGACGCGAGCACCGCATCGCGATCGGGTGAGCAGGCCGTGGCCACCCACGCCGGCAACTAGGGCGTGTCGCCTACACCCGTGGCCAGGTGATTCAGGCAGCGAGGACGACGGCGGCGCGGTAGGCGGTGGCAAGCTTGTCGTAGCAGGTGGCCAGCCCTCGTCATTGCTTGGTCAGGGCGAAGTGGCGTTCGACGACGTTGCGACCGCGGTAGGCGGCGGCGTCCAGGCCGGGCGGTCGCCCGCCGCGTGAGCCGCGCCGTCGGCGGGCGGCGATCGTGTCGAACTTCTCGGGGATGACGGCCTTGATCCCTCGGGCATGCCTGGCCCGGCGGTAGGCGCCCGCGGAGTACGCCTTGTCGGCCACGACCGCCTCGGGTCGGGCGCGCGTGCGGCCCGGACCCAGACGTGGGACCCGCAGGTCGGCCTGGACCGCGGCGAGCACGGCCCCGTCGTTGCGGTGTCCGCCGGTGACCACCGCCGCGAGCGGGCGCCCGTGCCCGTCGACCGCAGCGTGGATCTTCGTGGTCAGCCCACCCCGGGAACTCCCGATGCCGTGACCTGCAGGTTCACAGTCCTCCAGCGGCATATTCCTGTGATTCGACGCTGCCCCCTGTGTCCTGGTCGGGGCGGGTGGTGTTCGTCGCGTGCTGGTGGGCCCGGGTGATCGTGGCGTCCACCGACACCCTCCAGTCGATCTGGCCCGCGGCATCAGCCTCGGCCAGCAGACGGGCCAGGACCCGGTCCCAGGTCGCGTCGGCGGCATAGCGGCGGTGCCGCTTCCAGGCCGTCTGCCACGGCCCGAACCGCTCACGCGGCAGGTCAAGCCACGGGATGCCGGTCCGGTACCGGTAGGCGATCGCCTCGACCACCCGCCGGTCGTCACCGAACGGATGCCCCCGCCGGCCCACGTTCGAGGGCAGCATCGGTTCGATCCGCGCCCACTGCTCATCGGAGAACACCCGAAACCGCGAAGACGACGTCACCACACCGGCGTGCCGCGAAACTAACCCCTGGTAGGGAGACGCGCCCTAGCCACCCCGACAACGTAGAAGGGCCCGCCACCAACATCGCTGCAGGTCACGGGCCCTTCGCGCGGCGGAGGATGGGGGATTCGAACCCCCGAGGGTGTTACCCCAACACGCTTTCCAAGCGTGCGCCATAGGCCACTAGGCGAATCCTCCTGGCACGCGGAGGCGGTCGGGACCGCGCAGCGCGCCCGAGGAGTCTAGCCGAGCCGGAGTGCTCCACGGGACCTCGTGCGCGACGACCCGCGGGAGCGCGACGCGGGCCCGGTGTCGCAGGGGCGTGGTGGGGTGGGCGCATGGTGCAGGGGACGGGTCGAGGGCTGAGCAGCAGGTTGCCGGTGTGGCGGGTCGAGGCGTCCGGCGTCGGGCCGCCGGAGCCGGCTGCGGAGGACGACTGGCGGCCGCCCGCGGACTGGTACCGGCAGGTGCCCGCGGTGGCGCAGGTGCTCGACGAGGGGTGGGACCTGTCCGCGGTCACGGTGCTGGTGGGCGAGAACGGCGCGGGCAAGTCCACGCTCGTCGAGGGCGTCGCCGGGGCGTTCGGCATGGGTCCGGAGGGCGGGTCGACGGGGTCGCGGCACAGCACGCGGCCCACGGAGTCGGCGCTCGCGGACGAGCTGAAGCTGCTGCGGGGTGCCGGGGCACCGCGGCGGGGGTTCTTCCTGCGGGCCGAGACGATGCACGGGTTCTACACGTACCTCGAGGAGCACCCCGGCGGGTCCGACCCGGACTTCCATGAGATGTCGCACGGCGAGTCGTTCCTCGCGCTCATCGGCAACCGCATGATGAAGCCCGGCTTCTACGTGCTGGACGAGCCGGAGTCGGCGCTGTCGTTCACCGGCTCCCTCGCGTTGCTGCAGCACCTGCACGAGCTGGCGAGCGGCGGCTCCCAGGTGCTGCTGTCGACGCACTCGCCGCTGCTGGCGGCGCTTCCCGGTGCGCAGGTGTGGGAGGTCGGGGAGTGGGGGATGCGGCGGTGCGCGTGGGAGGACCTGGAGCTCGTGCAGGCCTGGCGCGGCTTCCTCGACTCCCCGCAGCGCTACCTGCGGCACGTCCTGACGTGAGCCCGATGCCTGGGCTCGCGGGCGTCAGGCCAGGTCGACGGGCCGTGGCCGGTGCCGGGCCGGGAGCTCCAGGTCCGCGCCTCGGGCCCCACGGGTGGCGTCCACCCACTGTGTTCCGACGTCCGCCGGGACGGGCGCGATCATGATCGCGCGACCTCGGCCTCCGGTGAGCACTCGTTCGCGGCGGCTCGTGGTCGCAGGGTGTCCGTGACGGCCGAGACGAGACCGTCGATCGGAAGTGTCTCCACGGTGTCTCCTCCCCTCCCGTCCGAGGTGCCCGCCCATGCTAGTGATCGCCAGGAAGGAGTCTCGATGGAGATGCAGGACGGCACCGGACGGAGTCTGTCGCTGACCGAGCTCTTGCGCGGTGACCCCGCTGGAGGGGAGTTCGAGCCAGGGCGCGTGCCGATCGAGCCCCGACCGGTCGACTTCTCCGACACGACCGGGCCCGACGGCGACCACCGTGCCTACGCTGGGCAGATGAGCTCTGGAGCGCACGCGCCTGCCGGTCATGCCGCTGCCGGTGGTGACGACGCGGTCCTCGCCGCCGTCGGTGCCCACCTAGGGGTCGCGCTCGTGCCGCGCACGTTCGTGGTGCGTGGCGACGTGCGGGTGAGCGTCGACGGCACGGACGCCGCCGACGCCTCGGCGGTGCCGCGGGTGCTGGTGCTGGTCAACGGGGGCACGGGGCAGCTCAAGAGCCTGCAGCGCAACAAGCTCATCGCGGACGCGTTCAAGCTGGACTGGCTGCGCGGCGTCGTCGCCCCGGGGGCGCGGGCGCTGCTCGCGGTGACAGAGCCGTACGCGCGGCTGGTCGCGCCGGGGGCGTGGCTGCCCGCGGCGCTGCGTGAGCGGGGCATCGACGTGCTCGTGGTCGGGCCTGCAGGGAGCGTGCGGGACGCGGGCTGACCGCGTGGGTCTCTGCGGGTTCCGTCAGACCGTCGCGCCGCGTGTCCTCTGTACGTACCGACACCTGAAGTGGTGGTGTCTGATCCTCTCGACGAGGAGGGACGCTCTGCGTATGGACGAGGATGACGGTCGATCTCTGACGCACCAGGTCCTGCCGCAGTGCGTGCCGCGTACCCCCGGTCGACGCCGACGTCGCACTCGGTGCTGCTGCCTTGTTTGTGCCTGACCGTCGGCCGATGTCGGACGGGCTCGTCGCTGCGACGGCGCTCGTCGATCGTGCGGGACGTGTGCGGGTCCTCGGCTGATCCGCTGATGCGTGACGTCCCTGAAGTCGTCGCACACGGTGGATGTCGTGAGTCGCCTGCGGGTCAGCACCTGCCGACGACATCGTTGACCGCGACCAGCCAGCCACCGGTGCCGGAGCGGGTGATCGTGAGCCGCTGCGCGAGATCGTCGAGGCCCACCTCGACGGGCGTGTAGGTCCCGTTCGGGTCAGCAACGACCACATCACGGAAGTCGTCGCAGACCGAGGCCGTGGCGGAGTCGCCTTCGACGGCGACGTCGCTGACGGTGGTGTGGAAGGTGCCGGTGATCTTCAGCTCGAGGCCTGCGTTCTGCGTAGCGGACTCCGCCATGCGTTCGACGACCTCGGGGGCGGCGACGACGCCGGCGCCGGGGCTGACCTGGTTGGTCGTCATCATCCGCCAGTACTCCTTCTGGTACGCCGCGACGACGTCGTAGACGTCGGCCTCGGCGCCCGTCAGGTCGGGGACGTCCTCGAAGACGATGCCGAGGTCGGGGTCGGACGTCTCCTGGATCCCCGTGTCGACGGCGGCGGTCGTGGGCGGGCTCGATGTGGCCGCTGCGGCGTCGGACGGGGCAGGCGGAGTGCCCGGTGCGTCAGCGGGGGTGGCCGAGCACGCGCACAGGAGCGCGCCCAGGAGCACCAGGTGCGCGGCGGTGCGAGTGCGGAGTGCGGCGGGGCGGCGGCGGGAAGGCATGCGGTCGGGTCGTCTCTCGGGTGGGTGCGGCGGCTGCGGGTCAGCCCGTGACGATCGTCTGGACCTCGGCGACGGGGATCTCGCCGGTGGTGGTCAGCGTCTGGGTGCCGAGGGGACGGGCCGTCGGGTCGAGCGACGACGTCCACGTCGCCTCCCAGGTGGCCGTGGCCGTGAGGGTCACGGTGGGCAGCGTCTGCCCGTCCTTGACGGGCATGCCGGCCGTCGAGCGCGTGAACGTGATCGCGCAGGTGCTGGTGGTCATGCCAGGGGAGTACGGCGTGCCCGTGTCGGGGCAGGTGCTCGCGTCGGTGCCGGGTGCGCTGAGCGTCATCGACGTCATGCGGGCCTGCACGCGGGACCAGACGCCGGGCACGGACGCCGTGACCTCGACCGCCGTGGTGGAGTTCTCCACCCAGACGAAGGTCTCGGTGTTCACGACCGTGGCGCCTGACCCCTCCAGGGTCGGGTTCCAGCGGATCGTGCCCGTCGGCAGCTGCATGTGCTCCGCAGCGATCTCGGCCAGCACCTGCGGGTCGACGGACTCCTCGACGGCGGGAGCGGGCTCACCCGGCATCACGTACACGCCGGGGTGGGACAGCATGTACTCGACCTGCTCGGCGACGGGCACGTGCGCCGCGCACCGGGGCTCGTACCACCGGCCCTCGGTGTCCGTGGCGTGGTCCTCGTAGCCGTCGTGGAGCAGGCCCTGGGCCCGGTACGCGTCGAGGGTCGGGATGTCGCTGGCCGGACCGCCGGGTCCCCAGTAGTCGTAGTACGCCTTGCCCGTCGAGCCCGGGCCGTACCAGCAGCGCCGGGGAACCGGCACGCTGACCGACTGCCGGAACGTCTCACGCGTCTCGGTCTGCCCGCTCGTCTCGATGACCGCCTGCACCGATCCGGCGGAGATCGCGCCCCCGGAGGAGCCCCCGCTCGCCTCCGCCCCTTCTCCAGTCCGCTGATCCAGCGAAGGACCCTTCGCGGCGGCGGGCAGTGCGAAGGCAAAGGTGAGCGCCGCGCCCAGGCATGCGCTCGTGATCGCCCTGGACGCTCGCGTCAGCATGCGCCGGCCGACTCGTTGGCCAGGACGGTCCATCCGCCGTGCGCTGCCTTGCCGAGCGTGACATCGACGGCGAGGCTCTCGAGCCCCGCTTCCTCCGCTGTGTACGTTCCGTCAGCGTCGGCGACGGTGACCTCGCGGTAGTCGTCGCAGACGCGGGCCGTCGCCGTCTCGTCGCTGACGGTGACGTCGCTGATCGTGGTGTGGAAGGTGCCGGCGATCACGGCGGACTGGGCGGCGTTGTTGTCCGCGATCTCCTGCATCCGTGCCGCGATGTCGGGAGCCGCGATGACACTGAACGCCGGGCTGACCTCGAGGGTCGTCATCATCCGCCAGTACTCCTTCTGGAACGTCGCCGCCGCGTCGTAGACGTCGGCCTCGGTGCCGGTCAGGTCGGGGACGTCCTCGAAGACGATGCCGAGGTCGGGGTCGGAGGTCTCCTGGATCCCGTCGGCGGTGGCGGTGGCCGTCGGGGTGCTGGTCGGGGTGGTCGTGGGTGCGCCGGTCACGCCGGGCATGGTGCTCTTCTGCGCGGCGCATCCGGTCAGCAGCACGAGGGTCAGGGTGAGGGCAGCGGTGGCCCGGGTGCGGGCGGTGGTGGAGCGCTGAAGGTGCATCGGGTGGTCTCTCGTTCAGGGGAGGTGGAGCGCTGGGTCAGTCGGTCGGGTCGTCGGTGGCCGGGGGGACGTCCTCGCCGTGGCAGGCCCAGGGGAGCATGGAGGTGAGCAGGTGGGTCACGTCCGCGGTCCGGTCGCGCCCGGGGACGGGGTCTCCGGCGGCGTAGACGGTGATGACGCGCCCGTCGCAGACCCACCCCGCAGAGGCATCACCCCAGGTGAAGCCGGAACCCGGGGCATCCAGGTCCAAGGGTGCGGATGCTGATGAGGACCCCATCACCGCCAGTACGTCTTCCTCTGTACGGCCCCAGGGAGACTGCACCACAGATGTCTCGTCGACCGTGACGAGTCCGTGCTCGCCCGTCAGGTCGCAGAGGAACGTGTCGTACTCAGCGCCCCAGTCGTCGGTCGCGTTGCTGACCTCCACAGGACCGCCGACGATGAGCTCGACACTTGCCCGGGGCACGCCGTCGCACGCGTACGGGGCCGACGCCGTGGTAGGGACCGCCGTCAGGTCGGGCCCAGCGCATCCGGTGACCACGAGGGCGAAGAGGCCGGCCAAGATCATCGAGACGTGGCGACGAGTCACGACGTGGACCGCACCCGGCCGCGTTCGAGCGCCTCCGACAGATCGGGCAGGTGCTCGGCGATCGCGCCCGCGTCGTCGTACATCCATCGGATGAACAGTCTCCTCGTCTCGGGATCGGTGATGGTGCCCTCGACGGTCGCGCCGTCCTCGAACCAGGGGTACACCTTGCCGTAGGTGTCGGTGCGCACCGAGGCGGGCAGGTGGGCCGAGCCGGCCAGCGCGGTCGCGGCGGCGATCTGCAGGTTGACCGTGGCCATCTCGGCGGACTCCTGGCCCGCCGCCGCGGCTGCGGCAGCGTTCCCGGTCAGGCGTTGCGAGATCTGGTCCTTGCCGGCGGATCGGGCCTGGTCGGCCACGAACGAGGCGAGCGTGCCGCCGGTGGGGATCAGGCCGACCAGGTCGGACGCCAGCCCGATGAACTGCTTGTTGCGCTCGTCGACGCGCTTGCCGGCCTCCACCGAGGCCTGCTCCAGGTTGCCCGTCAGGTACCCGACGAGCCGCGCGGACGAGCCGAGCGGACCCGAGATGCCGACCGTCGGGTCGGCCTCGTACTCGGCGACGGCCGCCTCGATGCGTGTGCCGTTGAACGCCGCTGCTGCGTCTGCCAGCTGACCTGCAGCGGTGTCGTCGGTCATCACGGAGCGGAGCACGGTGTTCAGGTCACCGACCGCGAACGCCGCGCCCCGGGGGAGTCCGCGCAGCCACGACGCGGTGGTGTGCGCCTCGCTCGTCACGGCGGGGACGTCGGTGGGTGCGGTCGCCTGCGCGACCACGTCGATGTCCGCCACGTACGCGGCGAGCAGGTGGCCGAGGCTGGCCTTGGCGGCGTCGCCGACGCGGTCGCCGGAGAGCCCGGGCGGGCGGGCAGCCAGGTGGTGCACGGCCGCCGAGGCGATCCATGCCGACGTGCGCTGCTGCGCGGGCGTGGCGTCGGTGGTGTGCCAGACCGTCCCGCCGGCGTCCAGGGCACGGGCGAGAGCGGTGAGGTCGTCCTGGGCCCAGGTGCGCTCCTCGACCAGGTAGCGGGCGCGGTCCTGGGACTTCTCCCCGCCGCCGTCGGGCGCGAGGAAGGTCGCGGCCAGCGCGGGCCGGCGGGCGAGCGCCGCCATCACCCCGACCATCGGGTCGGTGTTCAGGGCGCCGGTGACCGGGTCGTGCAGGCCGGCCCCGCCGGTGACGGCCGTGGACGAGCGCTGGTACCAGACCCGCGAGCCGTGCGCGTCGGCGTAGGCCCGCTCGTAGGCGTAGACGCCCTCAGCGACCGGGGTCAGGAACGACGGGGCGAACGCCCCGCCCGCGCCCAGCAGCATGCCCAGCGCCGCGGCCTGGTCCGGCAGCGCCGTGCCCGAGCCGTCGCCGAACAGGTCCGTCGGCGTCTCGGCGGTGATCGCCCGCACCCAGGCCTGCGCCTGGTCCCGGGGAGGGGCGAGGTCACCGGTGCCGTGGCTCGCGGTCGCCAGGGTCGTCGACATCGCCGTGAGCACGCGGCCGTACCAGGCGTTCGCCTGCGCGGCCTCCTCGGCGGTCACGGAGCCGTCGACGGGCAGACGGGTCCCCGACAGGCGGGTGACGACGCGTGCCAGCTCCGTCGGGTCCAGCGTGGAGGCGAACCCCGCCGCGAAGTACGGGTCGCCCTGCATCTGCTCGAGCTGCGCGAGCAGGGTCGCGTCGGGCACGCCCGAGCCCGTCAGCAGGGCCCGGGCGGCGTCCGCACCGTCGCGGCGTGCCTGCGCCGGGTCGACGAGGCTGATCCTGCTCTCGTCGATCGTGACCGTCCCCGTCGACCACGTCGGGCTGCTCGCCTCGAGGGAGCGGGCCAGCGCCACGCGTCGGCGCAGCCCCGGCAGCTCGTCGTCGGCCCAGGCAGCCACGTCGACGAGCCGCGCGGTCGACCACGTCGGCAGGTCGAAGCGCCGCAGGGTCGCGTTGAACTCGGTGCGGATGCCCGGCACGGTCGTGACCACGTCCTCCATGGCGCCCACCAGGCGCGCCATGCCCTCCAGGTCGATGCTCGCCATCGTCGCCCTCAGCCCTGGAACCGGGCGCGCCGGTCGGTCACGGGCACCGTCACCGGCTCGCGCGCGTACCGGTCGGTCAGCTCCTCGTACGCGGCGTCGGCCACGCCGGCCAGGATCCGGCCCTGCTCCGCGCACACCGCGGCGAAACGGTCGGCCGTGGTGCTCACCCACGCGCCCTGCGCGAGGGCGTCCTGCACGGTCCGGAGCATGCCGGCCGTCACCTCCGCACGGAACCTCTCCGCCGGGAGCGCCGCCCCGAGCTCGTCGCGGTACCTGTTCTGCACCTCGTCCTGCACCCTGCGTCCGTCCGGTTTGTCCGGATCCGACGATAGGCGACGTCGCGCGCGGGCCCTGGGACCCGACCCCGCAGCGGTCCCTCGGAGCAGGGGCGCTCCCGGTGCGTCCCGTGCACGCCCACCGGGACCTTCGGACCTGGTGCGCGTTCACCGCGTTGTCACACAGGTGTCCAGATCGGACCCGCGGCCGTAACGGGAGCGGGGGGACCGGCGTAACACGGCGTGGGTAGCGTCGTCCTCGTCAACGATCCCCGCGGGCCGTCGACCATGCAGCTTCCGCCCGCTCTCCGTGCGATCCGTGGTCCGACGTCCGGGCTGCGGAGAGAAGGGAGGGCCCATGGGCCTGCCGTACCCACCCACCGCCGCCGACGACGTGGTCGTCCTGGTCGGCAACCCGCGCCCCGGGTCGCGCACCGCGACCGCCGCGCTGCGCGTCGCCGAGGTGCTCGACCCCGGTGCGACGCCCGTCCTGGTGGACCTGGCCGCGTTCGGCCCGGCCGTGCTCGACCCGGACGACGCCGACGTCACGGCCGCCACGGCCCGCGTGGCCGCCGCGCGGCTGCTGGTCGTCGCCAGCCCCGTCTACAAGGGCGCCGCGACCGGGCTGCTCAAGGCGTTCCTCGACCGGTACGGGCCCGGCGGCCTGGCCGGCGTCGTCGCCCAGGCCGTGATGGTCGGGGCCAGCCCTGCGCACGGGCACGCCGTGGAGACGACGCTGCGCCCCGTGCTCGTCGAGCTCGGTGCCGTGTGCCCGGCCGCGGGCCTGTACCTGCAGGAGCAGCGGCTGCCCGCGTTGCGCACCGACGAGGACCCGGTGGTCGCCTGGGCCGACGCGCACGCGTGGCCCGTGCACGCCGCCCTCGCCGCCCCGGCCCTCGCGGCGCTGTAGCGCCCATCTCTTCCGTCCGACCCCCGGTCACCGACCCCGACGTCGTGACCGCGACCCCGTGCACCCTCGTGCACCCCGGAGACCTCCCATGACCCTGCTGCAGCCCGCGCCGGCCGTCCGCCGGACCACCACCCTCACCGAGCAGCCGCGTGCGTTCCGCGACGGCCTGTCCGCCATGGTCACGTCCGTCTGCGTGATCACCACGGCCGTCGACGGCCACCGCCACGGCTTCACCGCCAACTCCGTCACGTCGGTGTCGATGGACCCGCCGCTGGTGCTGGTGTGCCTGGCCGACACCGCCGAGTGCCACGACGCGTTCTGGGCCACCGACTGCGTGGCCGTCAACGTGCTCGCCGACGACCAGGCCCACCTGTCGACCGTGTTCGCCACCCGCGGCGCCGACAAGTTCGCCGCCGCGACGTTCCACGCCGGTGCCACCGGCGCCCCCGTGCTCGAGGGCGCGACCCTCACGCTCGAGGGGCGGGTGCACGAGCGCACCACCGCCGGCGACCACACGATGATCCTGGTCGAGGTCACCGCGGTGGCCCAGGGCGACCGCACCCCGCTGACCTACCAGGGCCGGCGGTTCCGCCGGCTGCTGCCCACCGAGGAGTGAGCATGGCCGCCACCGCCCCGCTGCCCGAGCACGTCGTCACCGACCCCGACCACATCGTGGTCCGCGGCCTGCACAAGACGTACCCGGGCGCGCAGCAGCGTGTCCTCGACGACGTCGACCTCGTCGTCCCGCGCGGCACGTTCGTCTCCCTCATCGGCCCCAGCGGGTGCGGGAAGTCCACGCTGCTGCGGGCGGTGGCGGGCCTCGAGCCGTACGACGGCGGCGAGCTGAGCATCTTCGGCGCGACCCCGCAGGAGGCCTGCGGGTACAAGGCCGTGGGCCTGGTGCCGCAGACGCCCGCGCTGCTGCCGTGGCTGACCGTGGCGCGCAACGTCGAGCTGCCGGGCCGCGTCAACCGCGGGGCCGAGCGGCGCCGGGCCGCCCGGTACGGCATGGGCGGCCCGGCGCGCACCGAGGGCGGGGTGTCCACGGCGGAGCTGCTCGACCTGGTGGGCCTGGCCGACAAGGCCGACGCGCACCCCGGGCACCTGTCGGGCGGCATGCAGCAGCGCGTCGCGATCGCCCGGGCGTTCGGCCTCGAGCCGGACGTGCTGCTGATGGACGAGCCGTTCTCCGCGCTCGACGAGTTCACCCGTGAGGCGATGCGCCTGCACCTGCTGAGCCTGTGGCAGCGCATGCAGACCACGGTCCTGTTCGTCACGCACTCGGTGCGCGAGGCCGTGACGCTGTCCGACCAGGTCGTGGTCATGTCCGCCCGGCCGGGGCGCATCCACGAGGTGATCGACGTCGACCTGCCCCGCCCGCGCGACCGCGACGTGCTCGCCGACGCGCACCTGCACGAGGTCGAGGACCGCGTGCGCGACTCCCTGCAGGACGCCTGGGAGCACGGCGCCAAGCCCGCGGACCTGGTGCCCGCATGACGCTCACCCCGGCCCGCCCCACGGGCGCCGAGCCCCGCACCCGCCCCGACCGACCGAGAAGAGGTGGCCAGATGGTCGTCGAGACCGCCGCCCCCGGACCGCTGCTCGTGCGCGGCACGCCCGCACCCGCCCGGGTCGCCGTGCCGCGCCGCCTGCCCGCCGCCGTCCGCCCCGCCGTCTGGCTGCCGACCCTCGTGGCCGTCGCCGTCGTCGGTGCCGCGTGGCAGCTCGTCGCCGCCGGCAACCCGTACGTGCTGCCGGACCTGCGCGAGGTCGGCACCGCGCTCGTCGACGACCCGCTGCTGTTCGTCACCAACGCGTGGGCGACGCTGCAGATCGCGCTGCTCGGCCTGCTCTACGGGTTCGTCGCCGCGTTCGTGCTGGCCGTGCTGGTCAGCGAGTCCGCGCTGCTGCGCCGGGCGATCATGCCGCTGGCGAGCGTGCTCAACGTGACGCCGGTCGTCGCGCTCGCCCCCGGGCTGGTCGTCGCGTTCGGGTTCGGGCTGGCGCCGAAGATCATCGTCACCGCGATCATCACGTTCTTCCCCGTGCTGGCGAACGTCAGCACCGGGCTGCGGTCCGTGCCGCTGCCCGTGCTCGACGTGTTCCGCACCCTGCGGGCGTCGCGCCTGGAGGTGCTGGCCCGCCTGCGGGTGCCCAGCGCCATGCCGTACACGCTCGCCGCACTGCGGGTCACGCTGCCGCTGTCCGTGGTGGGCGCCGTCGTCGCGGAGTTCGTCGCCGCCGGCTCGTCGTCGGGCCTCGGCACGATGATCAAGACGTCCGCCGCGAACTCCCAGCTGCCGCAGATGTACGCGGCCGTGACCTGCCTGGCCCTGCTCGGGGTGCTGATGCTCGCGGTGATCGCGCTGCTCGAGCGGCGCCTGCTGTTCTGGCACGAGTCCCAGCAGCGCCCCCGCACCTGACACCACCGCCGCTCCCCGCCCCACCCACCGTCGGCCCGTCCGACCGCTGCCGCCTGCCCGCACGCCCACGCCGCACCCCGTCCGCTCCCTCCTCCCCGCACCCCTGGAGCCGTCATGCACCCCAGCACCGCCACCGCCCCGACCCGCACCGCCCCGACCCGCACGGCACCCGTGGGACGGGCCGGCCGCCGCGCCGCCCGCCGCGTCGGCCCCGTCGCCGCCGGCCTGGCCGCCGTCCTCGCGCTCGCCGCCTGCTCGTCCGCCGAGGCCGAGACCGAGGAGACCGCCGCCGCGGGCGCCAGCGAGATCTCCGCCGAGCGGTGCGCCGCCAACGAGGCCGCCGGCACGATCACCTACATCACCGGGTACCAGTACCAGTCGTCGGCGGGCATCCTCGAGGCCGTCGCCGCCGACGCCCTCGGCTACTTCGACGCCCTGTGCCTCGACGTCGAGATCCAGCCCGGCTCCGGCGACACCGCCGCCAACGCCCAGCTCGTCGCCGCCGGCACCGCGCAGGTCACGTCGCTGGGCAACGAGGCCGAGGTGCTCAAGGCCGTCGCCGGCGGCGTCGACATCACCGGCGTCCTCACCTGGGCGCACGTGCCGATCGCGACCCTCATGACCGGCCCGGAGATCACCGACCTCACGCAGCTCGAGGGCCAGACCCTCGGCCACAAGGGCTCCCTGCCGGCCCCGCTGCGCGCGATGCTCGTCGCCGAGGGCGTCGACGTCGACGCGATCGAGCTCGTCGAGGTCGGCTACGACCCCAGCGTCCTGCCGCGCGGGCAGGTCCAGGCCCTCACCGGCTACAAGTCCAACGAGCCCCTGACGCTCGAGGCCATGGGCGAGGACGTCACCGTGTGGAACCCGGAGGACGTCGACGTCGTCGGCTCCTTCGGCGCCCTCGCCGTGAACCCGGCCTTCGCCGCCGAGCACCCGCAGGCCGTCACCGACTACCTGCGGGCCGTGATCCACGCGTTCGACCACTGCGTGGAGAACGGCGAGGAGTGCGTCGGCTATGCCGCCGAGCTCGCCGAGTCCGGGTACGACGCCGAGCACAACGCGAAGATCTGGGCCACCGAGGCCGAGCTCGCCCTGTCGTCCACCCCCGACGGCGAGCCGCTCGGGTACCTCGACGCGGCCGCGACGGAGGCCGAGGCGCAGACCCTCGTCGACTCCGGCGAGCTGGGCGACGTGCCCGCCGTCGAGGACGCCTTCGACGCCTCGTTCCTCGAGGCGGTCTACGACGGCACCGAGCTGGTGTGGCCCGGCGAGTGACGCCCCGCCCCGCCCGCACCCGCCCCACGACCCCGAGGTGACCCCATGACGCAGACCACGACCGCACCCACCACCGCACCCGCGACCACCGCAGCCACCGAGTACGGCATCTTCCTGCCCATCGGCAACGGCGGCTGGATCATGTCCGAGACCGCGCCCCACCCGCAGGCCACGTACGACTACAACAGGACCGCCGCGGTGCTCGCCGAGGCCCACGGCTTCGACTTCGTGATGTCGATGGGCAAGTTCCGCGGCTACGGCGGCAGCACCGACCACTGGGGCCGCACCCTGGAGTCGATCACCATGATGTCGGGCCTCGCCGAGGCCACCGAGCGCGTGAAGATCTGGGCGACGATCCACACCAACCTGTTCAACCCCGCCGTCGCGGCGAAGATGTACACGACCCTGCAGGACATCAGCGGCGGCCGGGCCGGCATGAACATCGTCGTCGGGGCCTACGCCGACGAGTTCGCGCAGATGGGGGAGTGGGACACCGCCCGCGACCACGCCGCCCGCTACCGGTACACCGAGGAGTGGGTCACCGCCCTCGAGCGGCTGTGGACCGAGGACTCCGTGACGATGGACGGCGAGTTCGTCCACCTCACCGACTGCCAGTCCCGCCCCCACCCGGCCGTGCGGCCCACCCTCATCTCCGCCGGTCGCTCGCCCGCCGGCCTGGACCTGCAGGCCCGGCACTGCGACGGGTCGTTCCTCACCGCCGACGACCTGCCCGGCCTGCGCGCCGCGTCCGACGACGTCAAGGCCCGGGCCGCCGCGCTGGGCCGCAGCATCAAGACGTACTCGATGCTCACGGTCGTGCTCGACGAGACCGACGCCAAGGCCCAGGCCCGCCGCAAGGAGTACGGGCGCGGCGCCGACGTCGAGGCCATCGTCAACATGAAGACGTCCTGGGGCCTGCCCCTCGACCGCGCCCTGTCCATGACGGCCGAGAACCCCGAGGACGAGGCCTTCCAGACCGCGGTCGTCGACGGCTCGCCCGAGACCGTCACCGAGCGCATCACCGAGCTCGTCGAGGAGACCGGCGTCGACGGCCTCATGGTGATCTTCCCCGACTACCACGCCGACCTGCCCGTCTTCGGCGAGGCCGTCATGCCCGCCCTGCGGGCCCGCGCCGGTGCGGCGGTGGGCGCATGAGCACCGACCTCGTCCTCCTCGACGGCAGCGTCCGCCCCCTGCCCGGTCCGCTGGCCGAGGGCGCGCTCGTCGTGATCGACGTCCAGCGGTCGTTCGCCGACCCCGCCCACCTGCCCTGGCTGGACGCCGCCGCGCTCGGGACCGTCGCCGCGGCCGTCGCCGCCACCGCGCACCTCGTCGACGTCGCCCGCGAGCACGGCGTGCCCGTCGTCTGGGTCGCCCTCGAGCAGGACCCCGCCGCGCCCTGGAGCACGTCGCTGTGGCTGCGCGGCGTCCCCGCCGACGCCCCCTGGCCCGGAGCCGACGAGCCCTGCGTCGCCGGCACCGCCGGCGCCCGGTGGTACGGCGTCGAGCCCGCCCCCGACGAGACCGTCGTCCGCAAGACCCGGTACTCCGGCTTCGTCGGCACCACCCTGGAGGACGAGCTGCGCGCCGCCGGCACCACCTGGTTCGTCGCCGCCGGGCTGACCACTGAGTGCTGCGTCGGCACCACCGTCTGGGACGGGTTCCAGCGCGGCTTCCGCACCGTCGTCGCGTCCGACGCCACCGCCGCCTACGACGCGGCCGTGCACACCACGACCCTGCGCGCGCTCGCCGAGAGCGCCGCCCTCGTGGCGACGACCGACGCGCTCGCGGACGCGTTCACCGCGGCGCGCCGGGCCGAGGCGGTGCCGGCATGAGCGGGCAGATGCGGATCGCGTTCGACCTGTCGTTCACGCACACCGAGGGCCGCTGGGCCGCCCCCGGCTCGTGGGTCGGCGCCGACTACCCCGACCTCGGCGCCTTCGTCGAGCTCGCCCTGGCCGCCGAGCGCGGCGGCGTCGACATGCTGTTCTTCGGCGACGGCGTCGGCGTGCCCGACACCTGGCAGGGCTCCATGGACGCCGCGATCGAGTACGGCATCCAGTGGCCCCGGCAGGACATGAGCCCGTTCATCGCCGCGATGGCGCAGGCCACCCGGCACATCGGCTTCGGGCTGACCTACTCCTCGACGTACATGCACCCGTTCTACGTGGCGCGGCTGCTCAACTCCCTCGACCACGTCACCGGCGGGCGCGTCGCGTTCAACGTCGTCGCGTCCGGCCGTGTCACCGACGCCGCCAACTACGGCCTCGACGGGCTGCCCGACCACGACGGCCGGTACGCGCGCATGGAGGAGTTCGTCGAGGTCTGCCAGGCCCTGTGGGACTCCGTCGAGCCCGACGCGATCGTCCGCGACCGCGTCACCGGCCGGTTCGCCGACCCCGCCAAGGTGCACCGCGTCGACCACGACGGGACCTACTTCAAGGTCGCCGGCCCCCTGCCGTCGGTGCCCAGCCCGCAGGGGCGGCCCGTGCTCGTGCAGGCCGGCGCCTCCCCGCGCGGGATCGCCGCGTCCGCGGCCTTCGCCGACGTCGTCTTCGGCATGGGCGGGCACCTGCCCTCCCAGGTCTCGCACCGCGAGCGCCTGGACGCGGCGCTCGTCGCCGCCGGCCGCGACCCCGCCGACGTCGGCATCCTGTGGGCGATCCAGGCGATCGTCGCCGAGTCCGAGGACGAGGCGAAGTCCCGCAAGGACCGCATGGCGCAGATGCTGCCGCTCGACGCCGTCGGGGCGTACCTGTCGTACAACTCCGGGTTCGACTTCTCGACGCTGCCGTCGTCGTTCGCGCTCGCCGAGGTCGCCGACGCGATCGCGGCCGCGCAGGCCACGCAGGCGGGGTTCGTGCAGCGGCTCATCGCCCTGCGCGGCGACGACGCGACGATGACCCGCGACGAGTTCTTCGACGAGGGCTGGCGCTGGGCCACCGGGTACGAGCAGACCGTCGCCGGCACGCCCGGCCAGGTCGCCGACGACCTCGAGGCGCAGTTCGAGGCCACGGGGCGGCGCGGCGGGTTCATGATCTGCAACCCGTCGACCATGCCGGGCTCGCTGCACGACGTGGTCGGGCTGCTCATGCCCGAGCTGCGCCGCCGGGGGCTGGTGCGCGACGGGTACGCGGGCGCGACCCTGCGCGAGAACCTGCTCGGGCGGTGACGACGGCCGCCCCGGACCGGGTGGCGGGTGCGCCCTCCCGCACCCGTCACCTGCCGCCGTGGATGCGCGAGCAGGTCGTCCTCGTGTGCTGCCTCGTGGCGACCGCCCAGGTCACGTGGGGTGCGCTGGTGCCGGCCCTGCCGGAGGTCGGTGCCGCGTACGGGCTGAGCGCGTCGCTGCTGGGGGTCGTCGTGGCGGCGTTCGGCGTCGGCCGGCTGCTGACGAACGTGCCCGCGGGCCTGCTGGCCGACCGGGTCGGGGCGCGCGCCCTGCTGCTCGGCGGCGGGGCCGGGCTGGTGGTCGTGACCGCCGCCACCGCCCTCGCCGACGACCTCGCGTCGCTGCTCGTGCTGCGGGTGCTCGCCGGTGCGCTCGGCGGCACGGTCGTCACCGTCGGCCTGGCCCTGCTCGCGGCCCGGGCGCCCGGCGACGCCCGCGGGCGGGTGATGGCGACCGCGCAGGCCGCGCAGCTGACCGGTGCGGCCGTCGGGCCCGTGCTCGGCAGCGCGGCCCTGGGCGTGGGCGGGGTGCCCGGCGTCTTCGTGGCCGCGGCACTGCCCGTGCTGGTCTGCACCGTCGTCGTGGTCGTGCGGCACGACCGGGCCTTCTGGGGGCGCGTGCAGCGGACGGTCCCGGTGCCGGGCGGCGTCGGAACCGGCACCGGTGCGGGGGTGGCCCGGTCCGCGCTCAGCCGTGCGGCGCTCGCCGCCGTCGTGGGGGCGAACGTCGCGGGCGCCGCGGTGTTCGTCGCACGGTTCGGCGGGGAGCAGACGCTCGCGCCGCTGCTCGCGCGCGACGCCGGGCTCGACGCCCGCGGCCTCGGGGTCGCGATGGCCGTCGTCACGATCGTCTCGCTCGCCCTGACGCCGCTGGTCGCCCGGGCCCTCGACGCGGGCTGGCGGCGGCGGGTGCTCGTGCCGGCCGCGCTGGTCGGTGCCGCCGCGATGGTGGCGTACCCGCTGGTCGGCTCCCCGGCCGCGTTCGCCGCGCTCGTCGTCGTCGCCGGCACCTGCGTGAGCACCGCCGGCATCGTGCCCGGGGTGGTGCTGGCCGAGCGCGTCGCGCCCGAGCGGCAGGGACGCGCGACGGGCGTGTTCCGCACCGTCGGCGACGCCGGGGCGGTGGTCGGCCCGCTGGGGCTGGGTGCGCTGCTCGACCACGCCGGCCCCACGGTCGCCGCCGTCGCCCTGGCCGCCGTCGTCGTCGCGGCCACGGCGGCGACGGCCCTCCTGGTCCGCCCCGTGGTCCGGCGCTCCCCGCTCGGGTGACCCGGCACGGCTCTCGCCTGGGTTAAGGTGGTGCCAGACCCCTCGTGCGGCGTCATCTCGCTGAACTCCCCCAGGGCCGGAAGGCAGCAAGGGCAGGCGAGCTCTGGCGGGTGTGCGGGGGGTCCTTGCTTGCCCGGAGCCCGTCGTCGCGGCCCGCGGCGCCGGATCGGGCGCAGAGTGTGAGCGTCGTGTGAGAGCCGGGCGGCAGAACGGTGCTCCGGCGGACGAACCGGACACACGTGCGTAGCCTTTCGGCGCATGGTCGACACCCCCGCTCCCCGGCCCGCCACCCCACCCACGTCGTCCGTCTTCCGTGGCCTGACGACCTGGCAGCAGCCCCTGGTCGTCGTGGTGCTCCTCGCGCTGGCCCTGCCGCCGCTCGCGACCGTGTTCGCCGCCCTCGTGACCCTCGTCGTGCAGGCCGCCGGCGCCTGGCTCGTCGTCGCCGCGGCCTGCGTGCTGCTCACCTCGCTCGCCGTCGCGGGCGCGCGCGTCGTCAAGCACGCCCCCGACCGGCGCCCCATGCGGCTCATGGTCACGACCGCCGCCGCGACCACGGTCGTGACGACCACGCTCGGCGTGGTCCTCGGCCTCACCCTCACCGGTCCCGCGCGCGCCGGGGTCGGCGTGCTGCTCGTGCTCGCCGGCGCCTACGCCCTCGTGCTGGCCGTCGTCCTCTGGGTCGCCGGCACCACGCTGCCCGAGCCGCCCGCGGACCCGACCGCCCCGCAGGACGGCACGCGCCCCGAGGCCGCCTCGGACCGCGCCGCCGGTGAGACCTCGCCCGCCCCGGACGCCGGGGCGACGCCCACGGGCACCCGGGCGACCGACGCGCCCACTCCCGTCGCCGCCGCGCCCGTCGCTGCCGTGCCCACGCCCGCTGCGCCGGTCGCTGCCGCCGTGCCCGCCGCGGCCCCCGCTGTCGCCGTCCCGACCGCGCCCCCGTCGCCCGTCGCGGAGCAGGCCCGCGTCACCGAGCAGGACGAACCGGCCTCCGGCTGGCCGACCTGGTCCAGCGCCCGCGCGCGTCGCACCGGTGCGACGAGCGAGGCTCCGACTGCGCCGCCCACGCTCACGGTCGTCCCCGCGGCCGACCCGACGCCCGCCGGTGCCGCCGAGCACGCCCCGGCCCCCGCGCCGGCAGAGCCCGCCGCCGACGAGCCCGGCGCAGTCACGTCCGGTGCGGTCTCGTCCGACGGCACCGCCGAGCAGCAGGCGGACGAGACGGCTCCCGAGGCGTCCGTCACCGCTGAGCCCGCTACCGCTGAGCCGGTCACCGCTGAGCCGGTCAGTGCTGAGCCGGTCACCGCTGCGCCCGTCGTCGCTGCGCCCGTCGTCGCGACGGCTGCCGTGGTGGGCGACGCCGACGACGAGCTGCGTGCGGACGACCGCGACGCCGTGACGCCGACCGCACCCGAGGCATCTGGTGCGCCTGCGGGCGAGCCGGTGACGGTGGTCGCCGTCGAGCCCGAGCCCGTCGGTGCCGTGCCCGCGGAGGCGGAGGTCGTGGACGCGGAGACCCCGGGCGCGGAGACCCCGGGCGCGGAGACCGCGGCCGAGACCCGCGTGCTCGGTGAGCGGCCCACGCAGCCGCTGCCCGCCGACCCCGCACCGGCGGCGGCCGTCACGGCAGACCCGGCGCCGACGCAGCGGATGCCCCGGCAGACCGCACCGCGCGGTGCGGCGCGCACCAGCCCCAAGCCGCGGTCGGCGTCCTCCTCGGCCCGCAAGCGCGCGGTGGGCCCGGACTTCGAGCCGGCCCTGCACGCGGTGCCCGACCCGGCACCGGTCATCCCGTTCGACACCCCCGCGGCCAAGGCGCGGCGCACCGCACCGCGCACGGTCCGGGCGCGCCGCGTGACCGACCCGGGGCCCGCGACCGAGCGGATCCCCGTGACCACCGACGACGACGGCTCGGCCACGCAGATCATGCCGCCCACCCGCTGACGCGACCGGGACCACGGCCCGCACCGCACGACGCGGTGCGGGCCGCCGCGTGCCGGGGGACGGCCGGTGCCGCGGGTCGGTGGGGGCACGTAGGGTGCGGAGCGTGACGACTGCCCTGTACCGGCGCTACCGACCCGAGTCCTTCGCCGAGGTCATCGGCCAGGACCACGTCACCGCGCCGCTGCGCCAGGCGCTGCGGTCCGGGCAGTCCAACCACGCGTACCTGTTCAGCGGCCCGCGCGGCTGCGGCAAGACGACGAGCGCGCGCATCCTGGCGCGCTGCCTCAACTGCGCGCAGGGTCCGACCGACACCCCGTGCGGGGAGTGCGCGTCGTGCGTCGAGCTGGCGCGCGGCGGCCCGGGCAGCCTCGACGTCGTCGAGATCGACGCCGCGAGCCACGGCGGTGTGGACGACGCACGCGAGCTGCGCGAGCGGGCCACGTTCGCGCCCGCGCGCGACCGGTACAAGGTCTTCATCCTCGACGAGGCGCACATGGTCTCGCCGCAGGGGTTCAACGCGCTGCTCAAGATCGTCGAGGAGCCGCCGCCGCACGTGAAGTTCGTCTTCGCGACGACGGAGCCCGACAAGGTCATCGGCACGATCCGCTCGCGCACCCACCACTACCCGTTCCGGCTCGTGCCGCCGGACGTGCTGCTGCCGTACCTCGAGGAGCTCTGCGCGACCGAGGGCGTGCAGGTCGGCTCCGGCGTCCTGTCGCTGGTGGTGCGCGCCGGGTCGGGGTCCGTGCGCGACACGCTCTCCGTGCTCGACCAGCTCATCGCCGGCGCGGGCCCGGACGGCCTCGACTACGAGGGTGCCGTCGCGCTGCTGGGCTACACGCACACCTCGCTGCTCGACGACCTCGTCGACGCGGTGTCCGCCCGCGACGGCGGCGCCGCGTTCCGGGTCGTGGAGCGCGTCATCACCACCGGCCACGAGCCGCGCCGCTTCGTCGAGGACCTGCTGGAGCGGCTGCGCGACCTCATCGTCATCGCCGCCTCCGGCGAGGCCGCCGGTGCGGTGCTGCGGGACCTGCCCCCGGACCAGCTCGAGCGCATGCGCGCCCAGGCCACCCACCTCGGCGCGTCGGAGCTGTCGCGCTCGGCCGACCTGGCCAACGCGGCGCTGACCGAGATGGTCGGGGCCACGTCGCCCCGCCTGCACCTCGAGCTGCTCATGGCCCGCCTGCTCCTGCCCGCCGTCGACGACTCCCGCACCGGGCTCGGCGCGCGCGTCGACCGGCTCGAGCGCGGGCTCGCCGGCGGTGCGGTCGCGGTGCCGGTGGCGTCCGCGGCGCCGGTGACCGCCGCCGTGCCGTCCGTCGACCACGACGCACCGTCCGGCGCCCGGCCCGAGCCGACGGTCGCACGCCCCGAGCCCGTCGCCCCCGCGCGCACCGCCCCGGCACCCGTCGCGACCGCAGGACCGGCCCGCACCGCCGAGGCGCCCCGGCCCGAGGTCCCGGCGGACCCGCCGACCGCAGCCCCGGCGGCCGCCGTGACGCCCGAGCCCGGCACGCCTGCGCCCGTCCCCGCGACGCGCCCCGAGCGGCCCGCCGCCGAGGCACCCCGCGCGGCGGACCCGCAGCCCGAGCCGGCGCCCGTCGCGCCCCCGGTCGCCCCCGCGCCCCCGTCGGGCGGTGCGGGGGCTGCGGCCGCGGACACCGAGATGCTGCGCCGCCGCTGGCCCGAGGTGCTCACCACCGTGCGGCGCCTGCGCCTGCCGTCGTGGGCGCTGGTCAACCAGCACGCGCAGATCCTCGAGCTCGACGCGACGACGCTGCGCCTCGGGTTCGCCCAGCCCGGTCTGGTCTCCACGTTCCGCAACAGCGGTCACGGCGAGGTCGTGGCCCGCGCGCTGCACGAGACCCTCGGCGTGCAGGCCCGCGTCGAGGCGGTCCTCGCGGGCCCGGCCGCCCCGGCGCGCGAGCAGGCGGGGACGGCGGCCGTGCCCGACGTGCCCGCGACGATCACGCCCGAGCGCGCCGCCGCGTCCTGGGACCTGCCCGCCGGAGCGGGGGACACCGCCCCGCCGAGTCCGCGGGGCGCCACCTCCGACGCGGCGGAGCCCGCTCCCCCCACGTCCGCGCCCGGTCCCCGTGCCCCGGAGCCGGACGGCGCCGCGCCCGAGGACGGCCCGTCGGGTGCCGCGGCGCCGACCGGTGCGTCCGGACGGTCGACCGCGCAGGCGCCGGTCGCCGCGCCCACCGCCGACCCGGGCCCCGTGCCGGTGGCCGCGCCGGACGACGACATCCCCCCGGGCGACGAGCCCGAGGACCCCTGGTCCACCGCTCCGTCCCCGCGGCACCAGGCACCCGCGCGCACCGCCCGACCGGCCGACCGGCCTGCTCCGGCGACCGCACCGGCCGCCGGAGCAGGGTCGACGGGTGCCGCGCCCACGACGGCCCGCGAGCGCGGCATGGCCGCGGCCGCCCGTGCCGCCCAGCAGCGTCCCGCGGTGCCGTCCGAGCCGGACGAGCCCAGCCCGGACGACCCGCTGATCTCGTCGTCCGGCCTCATCGGTGTGCCCCTGGTCGTGCAGGCGCTCGGGGGGCGGGTCGTCGAGGAGATCGTCGACGGCGCCTGACCGGCTGCCACGCGGGTGCCCGCGGGCCTGACCGGGCACCGGGTACGGTCGGCCTGCCGGACGGCGGGCGCCCGGGCGGCGACTACGCTGGCGGGGTGTACGAAGGCGCGATCCAGGACCTGGTCGACGAGCTCGGGCGGCTGCCCGGGGTCGGCCCCAAGAGCGCCCAGCGCATCGCGTTCCACGTGCTCGCCGCGGACCCCGCGGACGTGCGGCGCCTGGCGGACGCGCTGACCGAGGTCAAGGCCCGGGTGCGGTTCTGCGAGGTGTGCGGCAACGTCGCGCAGGAGCCGCAGTGCCGCATCTGCCGCGATCCCCGCCGCACCCCGACGGTGCTGTGCGTCGTGGAGGAGGCCAAGGACGTCGTCGCGATCGAGCGGACCCGGGAGTTCCGTGGTCGGTACCACGTGCTCGGCGGCGCCATCAACCCGATCGCGGGCGTCGGTCCCGACGACCTGCGGATCGCGCTGCTCATGCAGCGCCTCGCGGACGGCACGGTCACCGAGGTGATCCTCGCGACCGACCCGAACGTCGAGGGCGAGGCCACGGCCACGTACCTGGCCCGGATGCTCGTGCCCATGGGTCTGACGGTCAGCCGGCTCGCGTCGGGCCTGCCCGTGGGCGGCGACCTGGAGTACGCGGACGAGGTCACGCTCGGGCGGGCGTTCGAGGGACGCCGCCGCATCAGCGCCTGACGGGTGCGGCGACGGCGCCGGCACCCACGACGAGGGGGAGGACACCGATGAGCGACGGACGACCGGTGGTCGAGGCGGACGTGCGGGAGATCGCCGAGGCGGTCGCCGCGGAGTCGCGCGGCTTCCTGACGACGGTGACCGAGGTGGCGGCGGGCTCCGCGCCGGAGGCGTCGATGCCGCTGCTGCTGCTCGCGGTCTCGGACCTGCTGGCGGCGGGCGCGCGGCTCGGCGCGACGACGGACGTGGTGCCGCCCTCGCGCTTCGAGCCCGATGTGGGCCCCGACGCGGACCTGGAGCCGCTGCGCGTGAACCTGGCGAACCTGTTCGAGGGCATCGACGAGTACGTCGAGGTCATCGACCCGATCCTCGGCCCGGAGGTCGAGGAGTCGACCATCTCCGGCGACCTCGTCGCGATCGTCGGGGCCCTCACCCAGGGGCTCGCGCACCACGACCGCGGCAACGTCCTCGAGGCCCTGTGGTGGTGGCAGTTCAGCTACCTGTCCGACTGGGGCGAGCGCGCGGCCAGCACCCTGCGCGCCCTGCAGACGATCATCGCCCACGTCCGCCTGGACGTCGACGACGACGTGGCCGCCGAGGCGGAGTACGACGCCCTGCAGCCCTGACCGGCCTACCGCAGATCCTTGACCAGCATGAGCGTGGCGTCGTCGTCGAGCGGGACGAGGGCGCCCGGGGCGACCGGGCGGTCGTGGTGCATGACGCCGCGCCCGTCCGGCACGTAGCCGCGCTGCACGTAGAGCCGCTGCGCGGCCCCGTAGTCGGCGTGGAGGCCGACGCCGATGCCGACGCGGGGTCCGTGCGCGCCGGCCTCGTGCTCGAGCTCGTCGAGCAGTGCGGTGCCGACGCCCCGGCGCCGGTACGGCGGGAGGACGTTGAGGTCCGCGACCTCGGGCACGCGCTCCTGCCGGAAGGGCGGGTAGTCGGACTCCCGGCGCAGCGTCCCGTACCCGGCGAACGTCCCGTCCACCTCGGCGACGACGCACAGGCGTGCACCGGCCCGCTGCTCGGCCAGGTAGCGCAGGTACTGCCCCTGCGGCTTGTGCCACCCGATCGCGGCGAACGCCGCCTCCAGTAGTTCCGGGTCGGAGTCCTGCAACGGCCTCAGCGAGACGTGGTCCATGCCGTTACCCTCCTGCGCCCCGCCGCCGGTGCGCCACGGCATTCCGACCGGGCCGACTGGCTCAGAGCTCTGCCGGACGACCGCCGGGTGTTCCCGGTCGCGCGCCCACCCCTCCAGCGGGCGCGCGACCGGTGCTCGGGGGTCAGGCGACCCGGGTGCCGCGGGCGAGGGTGCGCTGCGGGATCCGCAGGCGGCGGACCGCGACGGCGAAGCCGAGGCCGCCGAGCAGCAGGTTCACGGCCAGGCCCCAGGGCCACACGGGGCCGCCGACGGTGACCTCCGGCCGGTCCGCGGGCGTGGGCTCGCCCTCGCCCCAGCTCCAGCACTCGTCGATCGCGGTCGGCGGGGCGGCCAGGTCACGCACGCCGCGGCTCAGCTCGGCCGTCGGGTCGACGCGGTACACCGAGCTGCGCGGGTCGTTGGCCGGGCCGGTCCCGGCGCCGTCGGCGACGACGACGAACGGGTTCACCGTGAGCAACCACGAGGTGCGCTCGGTGTGCGCGACGTCGCGGACGTCCTGGAAGTACGTGCACTGCGGGTAGCCGCTCGCGTCGTCGAAGTCCTCCCACATCTCGTCGGTCACGCCGAAGACCGTGACCTCCTCGGTGGACGTGATCGCGGGGTACGTGATCGCGAAGAACACCGGCGTGAAGATCGTCAGGCCCGCGACCGTGAGGAACGTCAGGACCGTCGACCCGGCGGGCCGTGCCGCGATCGTCGACCAGCCGAGGCCGATGCCGCAGACGGCGGCCAGCAGCAGCGCGATGAGCAGCACCACGCGCGGCAGCGCGAGCACGGCGACGTCGCCCATCGCGACGGCCAGGACGAGGAACGGCAGGCTCACCGCGAGGAACGCCAGCGCGGAGAACCACGCCGCCAGCAGCTTGCCGAGCGCGATCTCCGCGGGCGAGAGCAGCGTGACCTGCAGGGTCGCGAGGGTGCCGGCCGCGCGGTCGCCGTTGACGGCCGTCGAGGTCAGCGTCGGCGTGACGAGCAGGCCCAGGCCGAGCACGAGGAACGTGACGATCATGAACAGCAGCGGGCCGCGCGACTGGTCGTCGCCCGTGCCGCCGAGCATCCACGACAGCGCGCCCGACGAGAGCAGCGTGATCGCGCCGACCACGACGACCCACACGACCAGCGCGGTCTTCCACCGCGACGAGCGCACGCGCTGGCGCAGCTCGAGCGCGACGACGGTCCGCACGCCGTGCCAGGTCAGGGACCAGGTCCGCACGCCCGCACCGTCGTGGTGCGCGGGTGCGACCGGGGGAGCGTCCTGCGACATGCCCGTCACCGCCGTTCCTCGTCGAGGGCCAGGTAGGCCTGCTCCAGCGCGCCGCCCGCGGGGCTGAGCGCGGTCACGGGCACGCCGGCGGCGACCGCGTCGGCCAGGAGGCGTGCCGCACCGGCGTCGCCCTCGACCTCGATGAGCACGCCGCCGGGCGCGTCGGGCGCGCCCTCGGCGAGCGCCCCCGTGCCCGGGTGGCCCAGGGCGTCGTCGGGGCGCCACGCGGCGCCGGTCGTGTCGAGCCAGGCGGTCAGCGCCGTGCGGGACAGGGCCCGCACGTGCCAGGTGCGCCGTGCGGTGGCGGCGTCGACGGCCTCGTGCCCCGCGACGGTGCGCCCGCGCGAGATGAACACCGCGTCGTCGGCCATCTCCTCCAGCTCGGACAGCACGTGCGACGACACCAGCACAGTCCGGCCCTCGTCCGCGAGGCGGCGCAGCAGCACGCGCAGGTCGACGCGCGAGCGCGGGTCCAGCCCGCTGGCGGGCTCGTCGAGCAGCAGCACCTGCGGGTCGTGCACGAGCGCGCGGGCCAGGCCCAGGCGCTGCTTCTGCCCGCGCGACAGCACCGCCGCGGGGCGGTCGGCGTACTCGGTGAGGTGCACGGTGGCGAGCAGCTCGTCCACGCGGGTGCGGACCTGCGCGCGGGGCACCCGGTACGCGTCGGCGAAGGTCGTGAGCACCTCGCGGGCCGTCAGGGAGTCCCACGTGCCGAACGCGTCGGGCATCCACCCGGTGCGGGCGCGGGCCGCGGCGCCGTCGGCCACCGGGTCGGCGCCCGCCATGCGCACGTGCCCGGAGTCCGGCACGAGCAGGCCGGCGAGCACCAGCAGCAGCGTCGTCTTGCCGGAGCCGTTGGGCCCGACGAGCGCGGTCACGGCGCCGGCACGGGCGACGAGGTCGACCCCGTCGAGCGCCTGCACGGAGCCGAACGCGCGCCGCACGCCGCGGGCCTCGATGCCCGGCACCGCGCCGGGGGAGGCGGGCGTCGGGGCGAGCACGGCTGTCGTCGCGGCAGCCGGGGCAGCCGGGGCAGCCGCGGCCGCCGGTGCGGTCGGGTCGGTCGTGGTCGGGTCGGTCGTGGCCCCCGACGCGTCGTCGGGGGGAGTGCTCGCGGGTGCGTCGTCGCCGGACATGGTCGTCACGCTAGGCCTGCGGCGGACGGCGCCGCGTCCCCCCGGGGTCTGACGTCCGCACCCGTCGCGTCCTCCGTCCGGCGGGGCCGCGGGGCGCCCGCGGTCTCCTGGCGTCCGTCATGCGAAACCGCGGAGGTCCGCATCCTGGGCCCGTCCTAGACTCGCCAGGTCCATGACCCGCGACCTCGGGAGCCGTCCGGTGGCCCTCATCGTGCAGAAGTTCGGCGGCTCGTCCGTCGCCGACGCCGCCAGCATCAAGCGCGTCGCCCAGCGGGTCGTGGCGACGACGAAGGCCGGCCACGACGTCGTCGTCGTCGTGTCGGCCATGGGGGACACCACCGACGAGCTCATCGACCTCGCCCGGCAGGTCACGCCGCTGCCCCCGCAGCGCGAGATGGACATCCTGCTGACCGCCGGCGAGCGGATCTCGATGTCGCTGCTCGCGATGGCGATCCACAGCCTCGGCGTCGAGGCCAAGTCGTTCACCGGCCAGCAGGCGGGCGTCATCACCGACGAGGTGTACGGCAAGGCCCGGATCATCGACGTCTCGCCCAGCCGCATCCGCGACACGGTCGCCCGCGGCGAGGTCGCGATCGTCGCGGGCTTCCAGGGCGTCAACCCGTCGACCAACGACGTGACGACGCTCGGCCGCGGGGGCTCCGACACCACGGCGGTCGCGCTCGCGGCCTCCCTCAAGGCGGACGTCTGCGAGATCTACACCGACGTCGACGGCGTGTTCACCGCCGACCCGCGGATCGTGCCGAGCGCCCGCAAGCTGGACCGCGTCAGCTACGACGAGATGCTCGAGATGGCGGCGAGCGGCGCCAAGGTGCTCATGCTGCGGTGCGTGGAGTACGCGCGCCGCTACCAGGTGCCGGTCCACGTGCGCTCGTCGTTCTCGACGCACACCGGCACGCTCGTGACCGACGAGCCCGACCCGACCAAGGACACCACCATGGAGCAGCCGATCATCGCCGGCGTCGCGCACGACCGCAGCGAGGCCAAGATCACCGTCGTCGGGGTGCCGGACGTGCCCGGCAAGGCCGCGCGCATCTTCGAGGTCGTCGCCGGTGCGGGCGTGAACCTCGACATGATCGTGCAGAACGTCTCGGCCGCCGCGACGGGCCTGACCGACATCTCGTTCACGCTGCCCGCCGCCGACGGCGCGACCGCGACGCAGGCGCTCACCGAGCACCAGCCGGGCATCGGCTTCACGTCGCTGCAGTACGACGACACCATCGGCAAGCTCTCGCTCGTCGGTGCGGGCATGAAGTCGCACCCGGGCGTGTCCGCGAAGCTGTTCTCGGCGCTGTCCGAGGCCGGCATCAACATCGAGATGATCTCCACGTCGGAGATCCGGATCTCGGTCGTCACGCGCGCGGACTCGCTCGACGACGCGGTGCGCGCCGTGCACACCGCGTTCGACCTGGACGCCGAGCAGGACGAGGCCGTCGTGTACGGCGGGACGGGGCGATGACGATGGCGGGCAACGGGCTGCGGGTGGCGGTCGTCGGGGCGACCGGGCAGGTCGGCGCGGTCATGCGCCGGCTGCTCGACGAGCGGGACTTCCCGGTCGCGTCGATCCGGTACTTCGCGTCGGCACGGTCGGCGGGCACGACCCTGCCGTGGCGCGGCACCGACGTGGTCGTCGAGGACGTCGCGACGGCGGACCTGTCGGGCATCGACGTGGCGCTGTTCTCCGCGGGCGGCGGGACGTCGAAGGAGCACGCGCCGCGGTTCGCGGCGGCCGGTGCGGTCGTCGTCGACAACTCCTCGGCGTGGCGGCGCGACCCGCGCGTGCCGCTCGTGGTGTCCGAGGTGAACCCGCAGGCGCTCGACGAGATCGAGATCGGCATCGTCGCGAACCCCAACTGCACGACCATGGCCGCGATGCCCGTGCTCAAGGTGCTGCACGACGAGGCCGGGCTGCGCCGCCTCGTCGTCTCCACCTACCAGGCCGTGTCCGGGTCGGGGCTGGCCGGGGCGCGCGAGCTGGACTCCCAGGTCCGCGCGGCCGTCGAGCAGGACACCCTCGGCCTGGTGCACGACGGCGCCGCGGTGGCGTTCCCCGCGCCGGAGAAGTACGTCGCGCCCATCGCGTTCGACGTGATCCCGCTGGCCGGGTCGATCGTCGAGGACGGCCTGCACGAGACGGACGAGGAGCAGAAGCTGCGGCACGAGTCGCGCAAGATCCTCGACGTGCCGGACCTGCTGGTGTCCGGCACGTGCGTGCGCGTGCCGGTGTTCACCGGGCACTCGCTGTCGGTCAACGCCGAGTTCGAGCGGGCGATCACGGTCGAGCGCGCCACCGAGCTGCTGGCGTCCGCGCCGGGCGTGCAGCTCGCGGACGTGCCGACGCCGCTGGTCGCCGCCGGGCAGGACCCGTCGTTCGTGGGGCGCATCCGTCAGGACGAGGGAGCCCCCGACGGGCGCGGCCTCGCGCTGTTCATCAGCAACGACAACCTGCGCAAGGGTGCCGCGCTCAACGCGGTCCAGATCGCCGAGGCCCTCGCGTCCCGGCGGTTCGGCCTGGGCTGACCCGGTCGCCCGCCCGGCCCGGCCCCACGGTCAGGGCCGGGCGAGCCCGGTGCGGTAGGCCCACACGACCGTCTGCAGGCGGTCGCGCGTGCCGAGCTTGGTCATCGCCCGGCCCAGGTGCGACTTCACGGTCGACGGCTCGACGACCAGCGCCGCCGCGATCTCCGCGTTCGACATGCCCTGCGCCAGCAGGCGCACGATGTCGGTCTCGCGCGGCGTGAGCACCGAGCCGGCGTCGTCGGGCGTCGGTGCCGGGCGTCGTCGGGCGAACTCGACGAGCACCCGCCGGGTCACCGACCGGTCGACCGTCGCCTCGCCGCGGGCCAGGGCACGGATCGCGTCGGCGAGCTCGTCCGGGTCGCAGTCCTTGAGCACGAACCCGCTCGCCCCGGCCTCCAGGGCGCCGAACACGTACTCGTCCAGGTCGAACGTGGTGACCACGAGGACCGCCGGCAGGTCGGCCTCGCCGCGGTCGGCGACGATCTGCCGGGTCGCGGCCAGGCCGTCGCCGCCGGGCATCCGCACGTCCATGCACACCACGTCCGGGTGGGTGCGGCGCACCACGGCCACCGCGTCCGGGCCGCTCGACGCCTCGCCGACGACCTCGAGGTCCGGGTGCTCCTCGATCAGCACGCGGAACCCCGCGCGCACCACCGCCTGGTCGTCGACCAGCACCACCCGGGTCATGCCGCTCCTCCGGGCCCCGAGGGGCCGTCCGTGCCGGGTACGCGCAGGTGCACGCGCCAGCCTCCGTCCGCCGTCGGCCCCGCGTCGAGCGTGCCGCCCACCAGCGCCGCCCGCTCCCGCATGGCGAGCAGACCCGTGCCGCCGCGGTCGTCCCCGCGCACGGGCGTGGACGCGGGGCCGTTCTCGACGTCGAGCAGGACCACGTCGCACGTGCGGGTGACCCGGACGTGCACCGGTGCGCCGGGGGCGTGCTGGCGGGCGTTGGTCAGGGCCTGCTGCGCGACCCGGTACAGCGAGACGTCGGCGAGCGGCGGCAGCCCCGTGGCGTCGTCGTCGCGGACCAGCGTCACGTCGTCGCCCAGGGCCTGCGCGGTGCGCACCAGGTGCTCCAGGGCGTCGACGCCCGGCAGGGGGCCGAGGCCGTCGCGGTCGTCGGAGCGCAGCAGGCCGACGACCTGCCGCAGGTTGTCGAGCGTCTCGCGTCCCTGGTCGCGCAGCCACACCGCGCCCGCGCGGGCCGCGTCGGGGTCGCGGCCGACGAGCCGCTCGACGGCCGCCGCCTGGACGACCATCCCCGACAGGTGGTGCGCGGCGACGTCGTGCAGCTCGCGGGCCAGGTGGGCGCGCTCCGCGGCGATCGCGGCGTGCACCCGGGCGTCGCGCTCCCGCTCGGCGGCGTCGGCCCGCTCGCGCACGAGCGCCAGGTGCGCCCGCCGCGTCGCCAGGTGCAGCCCCACCAGCAGCGACCCGCCCCACACCACGAGCCCCGACAGCGCGTGCTGCCCGCCCGCGAGCAGGCCGTCGGCCAGGAGCAGGGCGCCGGCGGCCTCCACGGCGGCGGCGGCACCCACGAGCCGTGCCGCCGACCGGGCCGGCAGGACCGTGGCGGCGCTCGCCCCGGCGACGAACGGGGCGAGCGACCGCACCGACGCGTCCGGCGCGAGCGCCACCAGGGTGACCTGGCAGGCGACCACCACGGCGACGCACGCGACCACCTGCACGCGGCGCAGCACCACCGCGAGGCTCTGGAGCACCACGACCACGACGACCCAGGGGGCGACCGCGGGCCGGACGAGGTCCTCGCCGGGCAGCAGCGCCACCGTCAGCAGCATCCCCGCGAGCATGACGGCCGCCAGCGTCACGGCCAGCAGCGCGTCCCGGGCGACCGGGCTCCGCAGACCCGCCCGGGTCAGCCGCGAGTCCCACCACGCCCCCGGCGACGCGAGGACGCCGGGGGCGGGGGACGAGGGCGCTGCCACGGGGGACATCCTCGCGCCGGTCACGTCAGTACGTCAGGTCGGGCGTCAGCAGGTGGGAGGTCGCCGCGACCCAGGTCACGCCCCCGAGCGCGACGAGCACCAGCGTCGCCGCCGCGGCCCGGGCCCACCCCGTGCGGCCGCGGACCTCCGCGACGACCCGCCACACCGCCGCGAGCACCCCCGCGGCCGCGACCCACTGCAGCGCCAGCGCGCCGACGAGGACGCCGGTCGGCAGGTCGGCGAGGCTCGTGATCGTCGTGATCGCGACACCCCAGCCGACGAGCGCGAGCACCGCGGCGAGCGCGGCGGTCCGGGTCAGCGTGCGTGCCGTGCGCAGCCCGCGGGTACCGGCGGCCGGGACGACGGCGGGCGCCCCGGGGCCCGCCTCCTGGCCCGTGCGGCGACCCCGCACCCGCCGGACCACGGCACCCACGGGCCACGCGACCAGCGCCAGGACGAGCACCACGGTGCCGGCGGCCAGCACCGGGACGACCGCCTGCCGTGCCGGGGTGAGCGGCACCAGCGACATCGCCGAGTCGTGCCCCACGAGCCGGACCTGCCCGGCGTCGTCGGTGCGCACGGCCAGCAGGCGGTCGCCGCCGACCTCCTGGTACACCCACGGCTCGACCTCCTCGTACAGCCCGGCGCCGAGCGCGCCGGGGCCGGGGGTGAAGAGCACGCGGTCGCCGTCGACGACCTGCGCGCGCACGGGCTGGAGGGGACCGGTGACGGCGAGGAACGTCGAGCGGAAGCCGCGCGTGCTCTCGTACGGCCCCGCCAGCGCGCGGGCGTGCGCGGCGCGGGTGGCGTCGTCGACCGTGCCCGCGGCGGGTGCGTCGGCGGGGAAGTAGCGGTCGGCGAACGCGGCCAGCAGGTCGTCGCGCAGCAGGTACGCGGCACCGTCGGTGCCCGTGCTGGTCAGCGAGAGGAAGATGCCCGCGTCGTCGTCGGGCCACAGCTGCAGGTGCGAGTGGAACGCGGTGGTGTCGCCACCGTGCCCGACGACGCGGTGGCCGTGGCGCGACTCGTCGAACCAGCCCAGGCCCATCCGCGGCCCGGCGGCCAGCGCGCCGAGCGTGCTCGCGTCGAGGGCCGGCTGCTGCATGAGGGTGCGGGCGTCGTCCGGCAGGAGGGCCTCCCCGGTCACGGGGCTGCCGAGGTGGGCGAGCATGAACCGGGCCATGTCGGTGGTCGACGCGCTCAGCGCCCCGGCGGGCGGCTGCCCGACGACCTCGAAGCCGACCGGCGCGTCGTCCGCGGTGCCGGCGTACCCCTGCGCGACGCGGCCGGCCAGGGCGTCCGGCAGCGGCTGCGCGAACGACGACGACGTCATGCCCGCCGGGGCGAGCACGTGCTCGGCGACGTACTCCTCGAACGGCTGGCCGCTGACGGCCTCGACGACGTACCCGGCGAGCGCGTTGCCGTAGTTGGAGTACGCGGGCGTGGTGCCGGGCGCGTACACCTGCGTGGGCGGGTCGGTGACGAGCGACGCGCGCAGGTCGGGGACCGTGCCGGCGTCACCGATCAGCCCGGCGACCCGCTCCTCGTACCCGGCGGTGTGCGTCAGCAGGTGGCGCAGCGTCACGGGCTGCGCGTGGCCGAGGTCGAGACCGGTGTACCGCTCGACGTCCGTGTCGAGGTCGACGTCGCCCTGCGCCACGAGCTGCATGACGGCGGTGGCGGTGACCAGCTTGGACACCGACCCGGGGCGGACGAGGGTGCCGTCGGCGTCGACGGGCTCGCCCGTGGCGACGTCGGCGACCCCGAACCCGCGGGCCGTGACGATCTCGCCGTCGGCGACCACGGCGACGGTCGCACCCGCGATCCGGCCCTCCTCGAGGGCGGCGGGCAGGGTGTCGTCGAGCCAGGCGTCGACGTCGGCGGTCGTGAGGCCGGCCGTCGACGCGGGGTGCGTCGGTGGCGGCTCGGGCACCGTGGGTGCGGCCGTGCACGCGGTGAGCGTGACGAGGCCGGCGAGCAGCACGAGGGCGGCGGACGTGCGGCGGGCGGTGCGGTGCGTGCGCATGGGGCCTCCTGCGCCACGAGGCCCGGGTTGTCCCCGGGGCGGTGCTCGTGACCTGCGTCCATGCTGCTCAGCGGCCTGCCCGCGCGTCTTCGCCCGCACCGCCCAACCCCGCTTGCGACCTCCGGTGGATGCCCCTCCACCCCCGGACCCACCCACCCGCCCCCACCCGCCGACCCCCACCCCCGTCGCCACCCCCACCCGCCCACCCCCACCCCCGTCCCCACCCCACCCCCCGCCGACCCCGTGATCGGTGGCGCCGCCTCGGCGGAGTGCGCGAGGGATGACGGGGTCGGCGAGGTGGGGTCCGTGGCGCCCGGTCGTCGAGACCGTCATCCCTGGCCGATGTCCCGGTGGGTGCGCCATCGATGACGGGGTCGGCGAGGTGGGTGGTCCGGCGGGGAGCCGGCGGCGGGGGCGGAACGGGTGGGTGGGGTGGTGCGTTGGGCAGCGTGTGGGTGACGGATCGGTGGACGTCGGGACTGCGCACGACCCCGAGGGTGCGGGCGGCGAGCGGGCGCTCGCCCAGATCGTGGCGCGCCGCGCCCCGGACCTGCTCGGTCAGGACCCCGCGGCGTTCGCCGAGCGCATGCGCGCCCTGCAGCGCGAGCTGACGCGGTTCCTGCTGCACTACCAGTTCGGGATCGACGAGGTGCTGACCAAGGTCAACATCCTGCGCGAGGAGTTCGAGCACACCCACGACCACAGCCCCATCGAGCACGTGAGCTCGCGGCTGAAGTCGATGGACTCCCTGCTCGACAAGGTCCGCCGCACCGGCTGCGACCCCACGCTGCCCGCGATCCGCGAGCGCATCCGCGACGTCGCCGGCATCCGGATCACCTGCTCGTTCGTCTCCGACGCGTACTGGGTGGTCGACATGCTGGCGCGGCAGCCCGACGTCGAGGTCGTCGAGGTCAAGGACTACATCGCGCACCCCAAGGCCAACGGGTACCGGTCGCTGCACCTGATCGTGCGGATCCCGGTGTTCCTGTCGGACCGCACGGAGCACGTGCACGTCGAGCTGCAGGTCCGCACCATCGCCATGGACTTCTGGGCCAGCGTCGAGCACCAGCTGTACTACAAGTACGACCGCGAGGTCCCGGCGCACCTGGTGGCCGAGCTCGACGACGCGGCGCGGGTCGCGGCCGAGCTCGACGCGCGCATGGGCCGCCTGCGCGACGAGCTGCGCGGCACCGACCCGCGCTGACCCGGCGACGAGGGGGCCGCCGGACGAACACGTGGAGGTCCTGTGTCCGGATGCTCCCGCTTTGCCGTGTTCGGCTAGCCTGCCGGGGGCGCCTCGGTCCGGTGCCCATCCTCGTGAGGTCGGCGTGCGCCGTCCCGCGGGCGAGCGGGTGAGGCGCGGAAGAGGTGGCAGCGGTGGGACGTCAGCAGCGTGGGTCGACGGTCGGGCGGACGGACGGGCTCGAGCACGGTGATGATCTCGCCGACCTGGTGTTCGGCCTCGCGGGCGGCCCCGACCCGGAGGGTGCCGACGAGACCGGGGCCCGGCCGGCCCGGCCCCTCGCCGGGGAGACCGTGGTGCTCGAGGCGGTCCCGCCGCTCGACGCGGACGAGCCCGACGGCGCGGGTGCGGCCGCCGACGAGCCCGCCGTCGTGACGCCGCCGCGCGGCACCCGCGTGCCGCGGAGCCGGTTCGTGGGCCCGTCGCTCGACCAGGTCGTCGAGCCGGGCGTCCCGGCGACGATGGTGGTCAGCCCGGTCCCGCTCGGCCCGGTGCCCGAGCCCGCGCCCGTCGTCGGCCCGCAGCTCGGCCCGCACGCGCAGGGCCGCACGGCGGCGACCGACCACCCCGAGCCGGTCGTCGTGCCCGGGTCGTCGGTGCCGCTCGAGCCGGTGGTGGTGCCCGGCTCGTCCGCGTCCGGGGCGCCCGCGGAGCCCGAGGTCGTCCCCCCGGTCGTCATCGAGCCCGAGCCGGTGCGCGTGGTGCGCCCGTCCGCCGATCTCGTCGTCGTCGCCGACCCGGCGCAGCGCCGCCCTGCGGCCACGGGCTGGCGCGGGTTCCTGCGCCGCGCGACCCGCGGCGTCATCGACCTCGAGCCCGGTCCCCGCGAGCGCGCGGTCATCGAGGCCGCGACCGCGGTGCGCACCCGCTGGCAGGGTCCGCGCACGGTGGTCGTCGCCAACCCCAAGGGCGGCTCGGGCAAGACGCCCACGGCGATCGGGCTGGCGGCGACCTTCGGGCACGTGCGCGGCGGCGGCGTGCTCGCGTGGGACGCCAACGAGACGCTCGGCACCCTGGGTCTGCGCACCGAGGGGACCGCGACGCCCGCGACGGTCGTCGACCTGCTGGAGAAGCTCGACGAGTTCGAGAGCCGCGGCGCGCGCCGCGGCGACCTCGGTGCCGTCGTGCGCGCGCAGGAGTCGGGCAACTTCCACGTGCTGCCGTCGGACGAGGACCCCCGCCGCATGTCGCAGATCGACGCGGCCGGGTTCGCGCGCCTGCACGACGTGCTGCAGCGGTACTACGACGTGCTGGTGGTCGACACCGGCAACAACCCGCGCGCGGAGGGGTTCATGGCGGCGCTCGCGGTGGCGGACGCGCTGGTGATCCCGGTGTCGTGGGCGGAGGACAAGGTCGTCACGGCGGGGCGCCTGGTCGACCAGCTGCGCGAGATGGGCCGGGACGACCTCGTCGAGCGGGCTGTCACCGTGGTCACGGGCCCGTGGGGCGCGGGCACGACGCCGGCGCAGGTGCGGTCGTGGAAGGCGTGGTTCGAGGAGCAGACCGCCGCGGTGGTGCAGATCCCCACCGACGCGCGGATCGGTGGCGGCGGCCCGATCGTGTACGACGAGCTCGGGGCGGCGACCCGGCGGTCGTACCTGTTCGCGGCGTCGCACGTCAGCGGGGTCTTCTCCGCGCTGGGTCCGGCGACGTCCGACCTGCTCTCCGCGGAGCGCTGACCCGCACCTCGCCCGATCGACGACGCCCGTCGGGGCGGTCCCTGCGACCGCACCGGCGGGCGTCGTCGTGCGTGCGGCGAGGTCGCTCTTGTGCCGCCTCGGGTTCTGTGGTTCATTAGTCATGTAATGAACCACAGAACACGCAGGGAGGGTCGCCATGTTCGACGGTCGTGACCCCGTGTACCTGCAGATCGCGGACCAGATCCGGCAGGACGTCCTGACCGGGGCCCTGCAGCCCGAGGAGCAGGTCATGTCGACCACCCAGTACGCCACGACGTTCCGGATCAACCCGGCGACCGCGGCCAAGGCCTTCGCCCAGCTCGTCGACGAGGGCGTGCTCTACAAGCGGCGCGGCGTCGGCATGTTCGTCACGGCGGGAGCCCGCGAGCAGCTGCTCGCCGAGCGTCGCGAGTCCTTCTTCACCGACACGGTCGACCCCGTCGCCGACGCCGCGCTCGTGCTCGGCATCGACGTCGAGGACGTCGTGGCCCGCCTGCGCCGGCGCGCCG
Organism: Cellulomonas sp. SLBN-39; assembly: GCF_006715865.1. Lineage (NCBI taxonomy): Bacteria > Bacillati > Actinomycetota > Actinomycetes > Micrococcales > Cellulomonadaceae > Cellulomonas > Cellulomonas sp. SLBN-39. Next base: position 2,026,295 of record NZ_VFOA01000001.1, read on the forward strand.
CCGCCGGTGCCCCCACCCTGGACGAGGAGGCCGCACGATGAGCACGCCCGGCTACGGAGTCACGCTCCACGGCGTCACGCAGCGCTTCGGCCGCACCGTCGCCCTCGACGGCGTCGACCTCGAGATCCGCGCCGGCACGATCACCGGCCTGCTCGGGCGCAACGGCTCGGGCAAGACGACGCTCGGCTCCCTGCTCGCCGCGTTCCGCCGCCCCACGTCCGGGCAGGTCCGCGTCGACGGCGAGGACCCCTGGGAGAACGAGCGCACCGCACCCGGCGTCTGCCTCGTCCGGGAGTCCGGCGACGTGCTCGACGACGTGCGGATCGCCGACAACCTCGCGTTCTTCGCCGGGGCCCGGCCCACGTTCGACCGCGCGTTCGCCGCCGAGCTGGTGGACCTGTTCGAGCTCGACCCCCGCAGCAAGCCCGCCAAGCTGTCCCGGGGCAAGAAGTCCGCGTTCGGCATCACCCTCGGACTCGCGAGCCGGGCGCCGCTGACGGTCCTCGACGAGGTGCACCTCGGCCTCGACGCCCCCAGCCGCTACGCGTTCTACGACACCCTGCTGGCCGACTACCTGGCCCACCCCCGCACGATCGTGCTGTCCAGCCACCTCATCGAGGAGATCGAGCGGCTCGTCGAGGACGTCGTCGTGCTGGACCGCGGGAAGGTCCTGCTCGTGCAGGACGCCGACTCGCTGCGCGCCGAGGGCGTCTCCGTCACCGGCCCCGCCGACGCGGTGGACGCGTTCGTCGCCGGGCGCACCGTGCTGGGCACGCAGCGGCTGGGCCGCACGTCGCAGGTCACGCTCCGCGGCGCGCTGGACGCGACCGACGTCGACCGTGCCCGCGCCGCCGGCCTCGAGCTGGGCCCCGTGCCGCTGCAGGACCTCTTCGTGCACCTGACCGACCCGCGCCGCCGCGACGGCGCCGCGCCCGCCACCCGCACCGACGCACCCGCCGGGGGGACGCGATGACCACCGCCGTCGCCACGCCCCCGGTGGTCCGCCGGTCGCCCGTCGGGCACGCGCTCGCCCGGCAGCTGCGCACCGCCGCCGTCCTCGCGCTCTGGTTCTGGGCGATCGTCCTCGTGGCCGTCGTCATCGTGAGCGTGTCGATCCTGCGCTCCTCGGGCTCGGTGGACGTCTCGGTCGTCGCGTACGCCCGCCAGGCCGCCACGTGGTTCCCGTTCTCGCAGGCGGTCCTGCTGGCCTCCCTGGTGCGCGTGCACGTGGCGGCCGGTCTGACCCGCCGGACCTTCCTCCGCTCCACGGTCGTCGCCGCGGTCGCGACCGGGCTGGTGCACACCGTCGTGATGGTCGCCGCGCTCACGGTCGAGCGGCAGGTCCACGCCGCGCTCGGCTGGGGCTTCGAGATCACCGAGCGCGGCCTGCCCGGGACCGGCGCCACCGTCCTGCCCCTGCTGGTCGAGTACGGCCCCGGCTTCGTCGTCGCCAACCTCGCCGGTCTGCTCGTCGGCACCGTCTACCAGCGCGGCGGGAGCTGGTGGGGGACGCTCACCCTGCCGCTGACCGTCGGTCCGGTGCTGCTCACCCTCGGCATCTGGAGCGGCTGGTTCGGCCCCCTGCCGGTGGGCCTGTGGGCGCAGACGTCCACGACCACCCACCTCGTCGGCGCCGCCGTCGCCGCGGTCCTGGTCACCACCGCCTACGCCCTCGTGGCCCGCACGGCGCCCGTGCGCACGCCCCGCTGACCCGTCAGGAGCGCCCGATGAGCACCGTCGCCCCGTCCCTCCCGCTGCCCGCGCGCGTGCCGTCCCCCGCCCGCCACGCGCTGCGCATGCCGCTGACGCTCACGGTCACCCTGGGCGCCTGGTTCTGGGTCGTCGTGCTCGTCGGCGCCACGGTCGGCACGGTCGTCGCGGCCCGGGTCGCCGGCTCCGTCGACGTCGCCGTGATCGCGTTCGCCCGGCAGGGCGCCATCTGGTTCCCGTTCTCCCTGACGATCGCCCTCGTGGCGACCTACCTGCGGGTGCACGTCGCGGCCGGGATGACCCGCCGCTCGTTCGTGCGCGCCACGCTGGTCGCCGCGCTCGTCGTCGGCACCGGCCACACCGTCGTGATGACCGTGCTCGTCCTGGCCGAACGGGCCCTGCACGGCGCCCTCGGCTGGGACGCGCGGATCACGGACACCCTGCTGCCCGGCCCGCACGCCACGGTCGGCGCGCTCCTCGCCGAGCTCGGCCCCGTCCTCGTGCTCGCCAACCTGTCCGGCCTGCTCGTCGGCATCGTCTACCTGCGCACCGGCGGCTGGTGGGGCACCCTCGCCCTGCCGCTGACCGTCGGCCCGCTGCTGCTCGCCCAGGCCCTCAACGGCACCGACGACGGCCTGCTCCGCGGGCTGCCCGAGGCGTCCGTGGCCCCCGCCCACGTGCTCGGCACGGCCCTCCTCGGCGCCGCCGTCGCGGCGGCGTACGCCGTGCTCGTCCGCGGCGCCACCGTCCGCACCACCTGACCGCACGACCCGACAGCACGACCCGACAGCACGACCCCGAGCGCGCCACCCCGACCGCACCACCCGTCGCACGGCCCTCCCCGCGCAGCACCGCCGCACAGCTGTAGCACCCGTCCCCACGGAGCCGCACCCCCGGCCCCGCAGCACCCCGCACCCGCGCGCACCCTGCCCCACGAGCCCCGCCCCACGAGCCCCGCCCCGCGCACGGTGCCCACCCGGGCCCCGCGCCCGTCCTGAAGGAGGACGCATGAGCACCACCGACCCCGCCGGCCCCGTCGTCCGGGCCGAGCACCTGAGCAAGTCCTACGGCCGCACCCGCGCGGTGACCGACGTCAGCCTCACGGTCGGCCGCGGCGAGATCTACGGTGTCCTGGGCCGCAACGGTGCCGGCAAGACGACGACCGTCGAGATGATCGCCGGCCTGCGCACCCCCGACGCCGGCACCGTCGAGGTGCTCGGCCTCGACCCGACGCGCGACGCCGCCGCCCTGCACGAGCGCGTCGGCCTCCAGCTCCAGGAGAGCGCGCTGCCCGACCGCCTGCGCGTGCGCGAGGCGCTCGACCTGTACGCGTCGTTCTACGCCGACCCCGCCGACCCCGCGGACCTGCTCGACCTGCTCGGGCTGCGCACCAAGGCCGACGCCGCGTTCAAGGACCTGTCCGGCGGGCAGAAGCAGCGCCTGTCCGTCGCGCTCGCGCTCGTCGGGCGCCCCGAGCTGGCGATCCTCGACGAGCTCACCACGGGCCTGGACCCGCACGCCCGCCGCGAGACGTGGGCGGTCGTCGAGGCGATCCGCGACGCCGGCGTCACGATCATGCTGGTCACGCACCTCATGGAGGAGGCCGAGCGCCTCTGCGACCGGATCGCCCTCATCGCCGGCGGCCGCGTCGCCGCCGTCGGGACGCCCGCGCAGATCGTCGCGCTCGCCCACGGCGAGCAGGTCCTGCGCGCCCGCCCCGACGTGCCGCAGGCGGACGAGGTGCTGCTCGGCGCGCTCGCCGGCGTGCCCGACGTGACCGACGCCGCCGTCGCCGACGGCGTGCTCACCGTCCGGGGCGGGGGAGCGCTCGTCCAGGACGTCCTCGTCGCCCTCGACCGGCGCGGCGTGCGCGTCGCCGACGTCCACCTGGAGCGCGCGTCGCTCGAGGACGCGTTCGTCACCCTCACCGCCACCGACGGCGCCCCGCCCGCGGGCGGCGCCGCCCCGGCCACGACCCGTGGCCGCCGCACCCCCGCCGTCGCAGGCGCCCGCCGCACGACCACCCCGGAGGCCTGACATGTCCACGCCCGCCACCGCCCTGCGCCCCGCCGGCCCCCGCACCGGCCGCGCCCGCCCGCTCGCCCGCATGGTCGCCGTCGAGGCCCGCCTGTTCGTGCGCGACCCGTCGGTGCTGTTCTTCGCGCTGGTGTTCCCCGCGCTCGTCCTCACGGTCCTCGGCCTGGTGATGCCCTGGGCGGACGAGCCGCTGCAGCCCGACGACCCGACGCTCTCGCAGTTCACGGCCATCGCCGGCTACACGCCGACGGTCCTGAGCCTGGCGGTCGCCACCGTCGCGCTGTCGACCTTCCCCTCCGTCGTCGCCACCTACCGGCAGCGGGGCGTGCTGCGCCGTCTGTCGACCACGCCCGTCGGGCCCGCGCGCCTGCTGGTGGCGCAGGTGCTGGTCAACCTGGTCGCACTGCTCGCGGCCGCGGCGCTCGCGGTGGTCAGCGGCCTGCTGGTGCTGGGCATCGCCCCGCCGCGGCAGCCGCTGCTGCTGGTGGGCGTGCTGGTCCTCGCGGTCTTCGCGGCGTTCGCGCTCGGCTCGCTCGTCGCCGCACGGGCCCCGACGGCGGCGGCCGCCAACGGCTGGGGCATGACGCTGTACTTCGTGTCGCTGTTCTTCGCCGGGGTGTGGCTGCCGCTGCCGATCATGCCGGACGTGGTGGCGCAGATCGCGGTCCTCACGCCGCTGGGCGCGGCCACGCAGGCGATGACGGCGGCCTGGTTCGGCCTGCCGTTCCCCGGGCAGGAGGTGCTCGTCATGGCGGCCTGGGCGGTCGTGGGGCTGCCGCTGGCGGCGCGCCTGTTCCGCTGGACGTGACGGCGGCCCCCGCGCGGGCCGCCTGACGCGCTCGCCCCACGCACCGGGAGGAGGGGCCCGGTGCGTGGGGCGCCGTCGCGCATGGGCACGCTCCCACCAGTTGCGGCTCCTTAAACGCTTCGCCCCTGGACCACCTGTGCGCCCGCTGAGCATCGTGGGCGCGTCCAGACGCACCGGCCCGCAGCGACGCGAGCCGGTGCGTCGAGCGTCCTGCACGACCGGCGACGAGGCCAGGTCCGCGGCTGCACCGAGGCAGCCGCGGCGCGTGGGGCCGCGCGCCAGAAAGGTACGGAACATGTCCTCATCGACCCGACGGCGCGCCGTCCGGGCGGCCTGGGCCGTCCTGACCGCCGCGTCGCTCGTGGGCGTCGCGGCCGCCTCGACCGCGACCGCCCTGGCGGGCCCCGCCACGACGACGGTGCAGTCGTCGCCGGTGCGCGCCGCCCTCGTCTCCGACGAGTACGCCCAGCGCTTCCTCGCGCAGTACGACAAGATCAAGGACCCCGACAACGGGTACTTCAGCCCGCAGGGCATCCCGTACCACTCCGTCGAGACCCTCATCGTCGAGGCTCCCGACCACGGGCACATGACCACGTCCGAGGCCTACTCGTACTGGATCTGGCTCGAGGCGCTCTACGGCCAGGTGACCGGCGACTGGGCGCCGATCAACGAGGCCTGGGCGACCATGGAGGAGTACATGATCCCCCAGCAGGCGGACCAGCCCACGAACTCCTTCTACAACGCGTCCAAGCCGGCGACGTACGCGCCCGAGTTCAACCACCCGAGCAGCTACCCGTCGCAGCTCAACACGGGCGTCACCGTCGGCCAGGACCCCATCGCCGGCGAGCTCGCGGCCACGTACGGCAACCGGGACATCTACCAGATGCACTGGCTCGCCGACGTCGACAACGTCTACGGCTACGGCAACGCCCCCGGGCCCGGCTGCCAGCTCGGCCCGTCGCACGACGGCGTCTCGCTGATCAACACCTTCCAGCGCGGGGCGCAGGAGTCCGTCTGGGAGACCGTCCCGCAGCCCACCTGCGACGACTTCACGTTCGGCGGGCGCAACGGCTACCTCGACCTGTTCACGGGTGACGCGTCGTACGCCAAGCAGTGGAAGTACACGTCCGCGTCCGACGCGGACGCGCGTGCCGTCGAGGCCGTCTACTGGGCCAACCAGTGGGCGACCGCGCAGGGCAAGCAGGCGCAGGTGGCGTCGATCGTCGAGAAGGCCGCCAAGATGGGCGACTACCTGCGGTACACGCTCTTCGACAAGTACTTCAAGCAGATCGGCTGCACGTCGCCGTCGTGCCCCGCGGGCAGCGGCAGGAGCAGCGCGCACTACCTGCTGTCCTGGTACATGGCGTGGGGCGGCGCGACCGACACCAACGCCGGCTGGGCGTGGCGCATCGGCTCCTCGCACGCGCACTTCGGCTACCAGAACCCCCTCGCGGCCTGGGCGCTGTCGACCGACCCGGCCCTGACGCCGGACTCGCCGACGGCCAAGTCCGACTGGGCGGCGTCCAAGACGCGTCAGCTCGAGTTCTACCGGTGGCTGCAGTCCGCCGACGGCCCGATCGCCGGTGGCGCGACCAACAGCTGGGACGGCGCGTACGCCACGCCGCCCGCCGGGACGCCGACGTTCTACGGCATGGGCTACACCGAGGCGCCCGTCTACCACGACCCGCCGTCGAACCAGTGGTTCGGCATGCAGGCGTGGGGCGTCCAGCGCGTCGCCGAGCTGTACTACGCGTCGGGCGACCCGCAGGCCAAGGCGATCCTCGACAAGTGGGTCCCGTGGGTCGTCGACCACATCTCCACCGACGGTGCGAGCTGGAAGGTGCCGAGCGAGCTGACCTGGAGCGGCAAGCCCGACACCTGGAACGCCGCCAACCCGGGCGCCAACGCGAACCTGCGTGTCACCGTCAAGAGCTACGGCCAGGACGTCGGCGTGGCGGGCGACGTGTCCCGCGCGCTGCTGTTCTACGCGGCCCGCTCGGGCGACACGGAGTCCCGTGACGCCGCCAAGGGCCTGCTCGACGCCATCTGGGCCCACAACCAGGACCCCCTGGGCGTCAGCGCCGTCGAGACGCGCGGGGACTACCTCCGCTTCGACGACACGTACACCGCCGGCGGCAACGGCATCTACATCCCGTCGACCTGGCGGGGCACCATGCCCAACGGTGACGTGATCCAGCCGGGCGTCTCGTTCCTCGACATCCGCTCGTTCTACGAGGACGACCCGCAGTGGTCCAAGGTCGAGACCGCCCTGGCCACCGGGGTCGCGCCGCAGTTCAGCTACCACCGCTTCTGGTCGCAGACCGCGATCGCCGCGGCGCTGGCGGACTACTCGCGGCTCTTCGAGAACGGCGGCCCGACGCCCACCCCGACGCCGACGCCGACGGTCACCCCGACGCCCACGCCGACGCCGACCGTGACGCCGACGCCGACCCCGACGCCGACGGTCACCCCGACGCCGACGCCCTCCGTGACGCCCACGCCCACCCCGACGCCGACCCCCGGCGCGGCGTGCCGCGTGACGTACACGGCGAGCAGCTGGAACACGGGCTTCACCGGCTCGATCCGCCTGACCAACACGGGCACGTCCGCGCTGAACGGCTGGTCGCTGCGCTTCACCTTCCCGGGCAGCCAGCAGGTGACCCAGGGCTGGAGCGCGCAGTGGTCGCAGTCCGGCGCGACCGTGACCGCGACGAACGCCGCGTGGAACGGCACGCTCGCCCCGGGGGCGACCGTCGACATCGGGTTCAACGGCTCCCACCCGGGCCAGAACCCGGCGCCCACGGCGTTCACCGTCAACGGCTCGACCTGCACGGTCGGGTGACCCGGACGGCCCGGGAGGCACGACCCGGGCCGACGACCCCCGGCACGACCCCATGACGTGACGGGAGCAGGGGCCGGTCCCTCGACGAGGGACCGGCCCCTCGCACGTCCGGGGGGGTAGCCCTACCCCCGGCCCGTGGGGGTGCGCGGTGTTCCGGGTGCTGTCGCGGCACCTACGTTCGGGGTATGGCGACGACGACCACGCACGCACCGGGTGCCGCACCCGCGACCGGCTCCGACGACCCGCCGTCCGCACCGACGGTCCTGCGTGCGGACGCCGCGGTGGTGGCCCCGGCGCTCGTCTCGGCGCGGCACCTGCGGCGCGCACCCGTCGACCCGGCCTCGGGCCGTGCGCTGGCCCAGGTCGTCCTCGGCTGGATGTGGCTGCTGGCCGGAGGGCTGGTCGCGCTCTGCTGGACGGTGACCGCCGCGGGCCTCGTCGTCGTGGGCGTCGGCATCCCGATGCTCGTCGTCGGTCTCGTCGTCGGCAGCTGGTGCGCGTCCGCCGAGCGGGCCCGGCTCGCCGCCCAGACCGGTGCCGTCGTCGACGCGCCCGCGTACCGGCGCGCACCGCGGCGCGGCTGGTGGCGGTGGTCGACCTGGTGGTCGGTGCTGGCCGACGGGCGCCGCTGGGCGCACCAGGCCTACGCGCTGCTCGCGACGGTCGTCTCGACGGCCGGGTTCGTGGTCGTCGTGGCCGTGGGCGGTGCGGGCCTCGCCGCCGTCGCCTTCCCCGTCTACGGCGCCCGCTCGTCGCTCGCGGGCCTCGGCGGCGTGGGCGCACCCGTGCTCGCGGGCGCCGCGGTCGTGGCCGGCATCCTGCTGGTGTGGTGCGCCGCGCTCGCCGCGCAGGGCACGTCGCTGCTGCTCGTCGTCCTGGCCCGTGCGCTGCTCGGCCCGGGGCCCCGCGACGAGCTGCGCCGGGCCCGCGCCGCGACCCACGCGGCGCAGGACGAGGCCGTGCACGCCCGGGCGCGTGCCGACGAGCTGCAGGCCACCCGGTCCGCGGCCGTCGCGGCCGCCGACGCCGAGCGCCGCCGCATCGAGCGTGACCTGCACGACGGCGCGCAGCAGCGGCTCGTCGCGCTGGGCGTCGAGCTCGGGGCGGCCCGACGTCGCGCGTCCCGCGACCCCGACGCCGCGGCCGGTGCGCTCGAGCACGCGCACGCGGAGGTCAAGGAGACCCTCGCCGAGCTGCGCGACCTCGTCCGCGGCATCCACCCCGCCGTCCTCACCGACCGCGGGCTCGACGCGGCGCTGTCCGCCCTGGCGGCGCGCTCGCCCGTGCCCGTGAGGGTCGTCGTGCCGGACCCGGGTGCACTGGCGCGGGCGACGCCCGCCGCGCAGGCCGCCGCCTACTTCGTCGTCGCCGAGGCGCTGACGAACGTGGCCAAGCACGCCGCCGCCGACCGCGTGGTCGTCGAGGCGGGGCTCGTCGAGCACGACGGCCCCTGCCGGCTGCGGGTGGCCGTGGCCGACGACGGCACCGGCGGCGCCGACGCCGCACCCGGGGGCGGCCTCGACGGTCTGCGCTCCCGCGTCGCCGCCCTCGACGGCACGTTCGACCTCGACAGCCCCGCCGGCCGCGGGACCCGGCTCACCGTGGAGGTGCCGTGCGCATCGTGATCGCCGAGGACTCCGTCCTCCTGCGCGAAGGCCTGACCCGCCTGCTCGTCGACGAGGGCCACGAGGTGCAGGGCGTGCCCACGGCCGACGCCCTCGTGGCCGCGCTCGACCAGCCTGCCACGCCCCTGCCCGACCTGGTCGTCACCGACGTGCGGATGCCGCCGACGCACACCGACGAGGGGCTGCGCGCCGCCGTGCACCTGCGCAGCGTGCACCCCCGGCTCCCGGTGCTCGTGCTGTCGCAGTACGTCGAGCAGCGGTACGCCGCCGAGCTGTTCGCCGGTGACGTCCGCGGCCTGGGGTACCTGCTCAAGGACCGGGTCGCCGACGTCGACGAGCTGCTCGGGGCGCTGGCCCGCATCGCGTCCGGCGGCACCGTCATCGACCCCGAGGTGGTGGCCCAGATCCTCGCCCGGACCCGCAGCACCGGCCTGGAGCACCTCACGCCCCGCGAGCGCGAGGTCCTCGCGCTCATGGCGGAGGGCCGCTCCAACGCGGCCGTCGCCGAGCGGCTCGTCGTGGGCCTGCCCGCCGTCGAGAAGCACGTCACGTCCATCCTCGCCAAGCTCGGCCTGCCGCCCGACGCCGACGACCACCGCCGCGTGCTCGCCGTGCTGCGCTGGCTCGAGCACGGCACCACGCAGGTCCCGCCGAACGGAGCACCCCGATGAGCACGCCCACCACCGACGCGACGCCCGCCCTCGTCGACGGCCCGCCTGCCGCCCCGACCCGGTCGCCGCTGGCGCGGGCCCTGACCGTCACCGGCGCCGGGCTGGGCCTGCTCGTCGTGGGGCTCGGCGGCGTGCAGCTCGCGGACCACCTCACCGCCACGACGACGAGCGCCACGGCCTCGTACGGCGCCGCCCCGGTCGTCGAGCTCGTCGCGGACGGCGACGTCGACGTGGTCGGCGGCGCCCCGGGGGCGCGCGTGGACGTCGCGCGCACCGCGCGGGCCGGGTTCACCGGACCGTCGTACACGGTGCAGGAGGGCGCCGACCGGCTCGTCGTCGAGCACCGCTGCACCCCGGGGTTCTTCGGCGGCACGTGCAGCGGGTCGCTGGCCGTGCAGGTGCCCGACGGCACGCAGGTCGTGCTCCGGACGTCCGACGGCGAGGTCCGGGTCGCGGGCGTGGTCGGTGACGTCGAGGCCCGCACCGGGGACGGCGGCGTCGACATCTCCGACGTGGACGGTGCCGTGCGGCTGGACACGGGTGACGGGGACGTCACGGTCGCCGAGGTCACCGGTGCGGTCGTCGCGCGCTCGGGCGACGGCGTGCTGCGCGTGCTGGGCGCCGGTGGTGACGTGGAGGCCCGCACCGGCGACGGGGACGTCCTGCTCGACGGTGCGCGCGGCGACGTCGTGCTGCGCACCGGCGACGGCACGGTGGACGTCCGAGCCGTCACCGGCGACGTCGAGGCGACCTCTGGCGACGGCGACGTGACGGTGCACGGCACCGGCGAGCCCGTCGCGCTGACCACCGTCACGGGCGACGGCCGCGTCGTCGTCGACGCCCCCACGGACCCGACGGCTTCCCGCACGGTCACGATCCGCACGGGCGACGGAGACATCACCTACCGCAACCCAGCCCCCTGACCCACCCGCCCCAGCCCCACCCACCCCCGGTGGGTCCCACCACCAGGTGCCGACCCCGTGATCGGTTGCGCCACGCCGACCGGCAGGTGCACTGATCACGGGGTCGGCGGGCGTGGGGTACCGGCGGTGCGGTGCGGTGGGAGCGGTCGGCCGGGGTGGGCGGCCGGCATGGTGTGGGGGAACGGCGAAGGCCCGTGATCAGCGTTTCCGCTGATCACGGGCCTTCTCGTCTGTCGGGGTGGCGGGATTCGAACCCACGACCTCTTCGTCCCGAACGAAGCGCGCTACCAAGCTGCGCCACACCCCGGTGGAGCCTGGCAAGGATAGCCGACGTGCCGCCCGGGAGTGAAACCGGAATGCGGTGACCCCGGTCGCACCCGCCCGGTCAGCGCGGGACGAGCGTGAGGAGGGTGGCCTCGGGGCGGCACGCGAAGCGCACGGGCGCGTACGGTGACGTGCCGAGACCGGCCGAGACGTGCAGCCAGGACGAGCCGGAACCGCCGCGGGCGTCGGGGCGCGGGCCCGGCCAGCCGTGCAGGCCCTTGGCGCGACGGGTGTCGATGTCGCAGTTGGTGACCAGCGCACCCCAGAACGGCACGGCGAGCTGGCCGCCGTGCGTGTGACCCGCGATCGTCAGGTCCACCGCGTCGGCGTGCATCGCGTCGAGCACCCGCCGGTACGGCGCGTGGGTCACGCCCAGGTGCAGGTCGACCGCCGGGCGGCCGTCGGTGACTGTGCCGCGCACGTCGTCCGGGCCGCCGGCCGGCGGGAACACGTCCCGGTTCATGTGCGCGTCGTCGGTGCCGACGAACGACAGGCGCCGCCCGTCGACCTCCAGCGCGCCCCGGCGGTTGTCGAGGTCGAGCCACCCGGCGGACGTCAGGCGCGTCACCAGCTCGCGCCACGGCAGCTCGGCGGGCTGGATGCTCCGGGTCACGCGCGCATCGGGCAGCAGGTAGCGGGCCGGGTTCTTCATCGACGGCGCGTGGTAGTCGTTCGAGCCGAGGACGAACGCACCGGGCACGGCCAGGAGCGGCTCCAGGGCGTGCAGGAGCGCTGGCATGGCGTCCAGGTGCGCCCAGTTGTCGCCCGTGTCGACCACCAGGTGCGGGGCGAGCGTGGCCAGGTCCCGCACCCAGGCGACCTTGTCGCGCTGCGACGGCGTCAGGTGCAGGTCGGACACGTGCAGGATCCGCAGCGGGTCCTGGCCGGGCGGCAGCACGGGCACGGTGACCTCACGCAGCGCGTACCAGCGCACCTCGACGAGGGCGCCCCACGCCACGGCGGCGGCGCCGGCCAGCGCGACGGCACCGGCCGCGCGCGCGGCCGTCCGGGGGAGCGACGTCACCGGATCAGTCGTCCCCGCCGCGGCCCTCGCCGGGCCCGGTGTCGCCGTTGCCGGGGAAGCCGTCGCCGGGGTTCGGGGTCTCCGCCTGCTGCGGCTGGCCGCTCGAGAGGGTGAGGGTGATCGAGGAGCCGCGGACGGCGCGGCTGGACGGTGACTGCTCGGCGACCGACCCTGCCTGGTACTGCGACTCGACCGGCTGCGACGCGACGCTCACGCGGAACCCGGCGGCCTCGAGGCGGCTGCGGGCCTGGCTCTCGGACATGCCGAGCACATAGGGCACGCTGATCCGCTCGCCGTAGATCTCCCGGTCGCCTGCCGCCGCGAACCCGGGGTTGTCGCCACCGATGAGCACGCGGTCCATGTACCGCTTCCAGGTCGGGGCGGCGATGGACGCCCCGTAGGGGCCGCTGTAGTACGTGGTCCCGTTGATCGTCGAGCCGCCCATGGAGCGGAAGTTCTGGCTGAAGCCGACCCACACCGCCGTGGCCCGCTTCGGCGTGTAGCCGACGAACCAGTTGTTCTCGTTCTGAGAGGTCGTCCCGGTCTTGCCGGCGGCGGGATAGGCGGGCGTGCCGAGACGCTTCGCCGTACCCGTCCACACGTTGCTCAGCGCGTAGTTCATCGCCGCCGCGATCTGCGGCTCGACGGCGCCCGCCCGGCAGTCGGCGGACGGCACCGGGAGCTCCGTGCCGGTCGGGTCGACGACCGACGTGATGGCGATGGGCTTGCAGTAGGTGCCGCCGGACGCGAACGCCGCGTACGCGGCAGCCATCTGCAGCGGCGACGTCGACTCCGAGCCGAGCACGTTGCCCGGCGTCGGGTTGAACGGGCTGTCGGCCGGGTTGCCGAACTGGTCGATCTTGTTGGGATCGCCCGCCTGTGTCACGCCGAGGTCGGCGGCGCCGTTCATGATGTCGCAGAGGTTGAGCTCCTTGGCCATCGCGGCGTACGCGGAGTTGACGGAGTTCCGCGTCGCGTCGAGGACGGTCTGCGTGGTCGCGCGCCCTCCCTCGGAGTTGCCGAACTTCCAGTCGCCGACCAGGTTGATGCAGCTCGCGAACTCGTTCTGCTGGTAGCTCAGGCGCGACCCGTTCACGGTCTCGTTCAGGGCGTGGCCCTTGCGCAGCCACTCCAGCAGCGTGAACGGCTTGAACGTCGAGCCGGGCGCGAAGCCTGCGGAGCCGCCGTACTGGAACGAGGTGTTGAAGTTGACCGCCGTCTCGCGGTCGGCGGTCTCCTGGAGCGCGGAGTAGTTGCGGTTCTGCGCCATCACGGTGATCTTGCCGGTGCCGGGCTCGACCGACACGATCGCCGAGGCGACGCCGGACGGGTCGTCGACCGGCACGCCCGCCTTGACCTCGGCGTCGGCGATGGCCTGCTCGCTCGGGATGAGGGTCGTGGTGATCCGCAGGCCGCCGCGGTAGAGCAGGTCGCTGCGCTCCTGGCGCGTCTCGCCGAAGGCCGGGTCCTGGGCGATGACCTTGGTGACGTAGTCGCAGAAGAACCCGGAGCCGGGGACCACGTCGCCGGCGGCCATGCAGCCGGTCTTGATGGGGGTGAGCTTCAGGGTGTCCTCGACCGGCGTCTCGATGCCGGTCTCGTACTCCTCCTGGGTGATGTACCCGAGCTCGCGCATGTCCTTGAGGACGACGTTGCGGCGGAGCTGGTTGGCCTCCGGGTCGAGGGCCGGGTCCCACTTCGACGGCGACTGGGTGATCCCCGCGATCGTGGCGGCCTCGAGGTACGTCACGTCCTTCGCGGACTTGCCGAAGTAGTACTGCGCGGCCGACTCCACGCCGTACACCGAGGCGCCGAACGCCGCGATGTTGAGGTACTTCTCGAGGATCTCGTCCTTCGTCATCGTCTGCTCGAGGCTGATGGCGATCTTGGCTTCGCGCAGCTTGCGGGCGATGCCCTCGGCGCCCTCGGCCTCGCGCGCCGCGTCGACGAGGGCGAGGCGCTCCTCCTCGGTCTCGGCGTAGTTCGCGGCCTCGATCAGCACGTTCTTCACGTACTGCTGCGTCAGCGTCGACGCGCCCTGGGTCGAGCCCATCGCGGTCGCGATCGCCGCGCGCGTCATGCCGGCCACGTCGACGCCCGCGTGCTCGTAGAACCGCCGGTCCTCGACCGCGATGACGGCCTTCTGCATGATCTCCGCGATGTCCTCCAGCGGCACGACCACACGGTTCTGCTGGTAGAACGTCGCCAGCAGCGTCCCGTCGGCCGCGAGGATCTCCGACTTCTCGGGCAGCGCCCGCTGCTCGAGCTCGGTCGGCAGGTCGTTGAACGCCGTCACGGACACGTCGGTGACGGTGTTCGTGGCGGCGACGGCGGGCAGCACGAGGCCGGCAGCCAGCACGCCGCCGACACCGGCGACCATGACGAACGACAGCAGGAGGGCCAGCGCCTGGAAGGCGTTGACCTTGCGTCCGCGGGCGCGGGCAGGGGTCGGCATGCCTGCCAGGGTACAAGCGACGTCCGCGTCGTCCCACGGCGGACGCACGCCCCGCACCCGCCTCCACGGGACCTGCACACTGCCGACGCCGACGTCCCCCGCGCGTGTGCACGCGTGACTGCTCGCACCAGGGCACGAGGTCCCGCGTCGTCGTCAGGGCTGAACGGGTGTCCGACGGGTGAACGTGCAGGTGCACGCGCTGGGAGCGGTCCCGGCCGTGGGCGAATTGACACGATTGGGGGCTGGGCACCAGCACCCATGTCGAGATAACGTCCGGCACGTACTCACGCCGGTGCTGCCCTTCCGTGACAGGGGGGCATGACAGCACCCGACGGTCGGGCGCGGCCTGCGAGCCGCTCGCGAGGGGCCATCGTCGGGGGCGCGAGTACCCGCACGGGTGAACCAGGAGAGGCAGGGGTCGATGTTTCCGGGGCAGGACGCGCACTGGACCGCCGAGGCGTCCTGCGGGTCGGGCAAGCTCGCGCCCGACGCGCTGTTCGTCGAGGGGTCGGCCCAACGCGAGGCGCGCAGCGTGTGCTTCGCGTGCCCCGTCCGCCTCGAGTGTCTGGCCGACGCGCTCGACTCGCGGATGGACTTCGGCGTGTGGGGCGGCATGACGGAGCGCGAGCGCCGCGCGCTGCTGCGGCGCCGGCCCGACGTGACGTCCTGGCGCGAGGAGCTCGTGGACGTCGAGCCGACCCTGGCGGCGCTCTCGGCCCGCGCGTGAGGCGGCACTAGGGTGGGCCGCATGGCCATCACCACGTGGGAGTACGCGACCGTCCCCCTGATCATCCACGCCACCAAGGCGATCCTCGACCAGTGGGGCGCGGACGGCTGGGAGCTCGTGAACGTCATCCAGGGCCCGGACGCCGGGCTCGTCGCCTACCTCAAGCGCCCCAAGGACGCCTGATGGCCGGCGAGGTCGCGGCGCGCCTGGCCGCCGCCGGGCTGACGCTGCCCGAGGTCGCGGCGCCCGTCGCCGCGTACGTCCCCGCGGTGCGCTCCGGCGCCCACGTGTGGACGTCCGGGCAGCTGCCGTTCGTCGACGGGGCCCTGCCGGCGACCGGCAAGGTCGGCGCCGACGTCGACGCGGGCACGGCCACCGACCTGGCCCGGACCGCGGCGCTCAACGCCCTCGCGGCGGTCGGCACGCTGCTCGCGCAGGAGCACGGCGGCACGCCCGCCGACGCCCTCGACCGCGTCCGGCGCGTCGTCAAGGTCGTCGGCTTCGTGGCCAGCGACCCGGCGTTCACGGGGCAGCCCGGTGTCGTCAACGGTGCGAGCCACCTGCTGCACGAGGTCCTCGGCGACGCCGGCGTGCACGCCCGGTCGGCGGTCGGCGTCGCGGTCCTGCCGCTGGACGCACCCGTCGAGGTCGAGGTCGTCGTCGAGACGGACTGACCCGCACGCGCGGCACGACGCACCGACGAACCCGGCACGACGAAGGCCCCGGCACCACGTGCCGGGGCCTTCGTGCGGGTGGGGTCAGCGCGCGCGGCGCTCGAGCCGGTCCACGTCCAGCAGCACGACCGCACGGCCCTCGCGCCGCACCCAGCCGCGCGCGGCGAAGTCCGCCAGGGCCTTGTTCACGGTCTCGCGCGACGCGCCCACGAGCTGCGCGAGCTCCTCCTGCGTGAGGTCGTGCGCCACGCGGATGCCGTCCTCGACCTCCTGGCCGAACCGCGTCGACAGGTCCAGCAGCGCCTTGGCGACCCGGCCGGGCACGTCGGAGAAGACCAGGTCCGCGAGCGCCTCGTTGGTGCGGCGCAGCCGCTGCGCGAGGGCCTGCAGCAGGTGCTCCGCGACGCCCGGGTGCTCGCCGAGCCACCGGATCAGGTCGCTGTGACCCAGCTCGAGCACGACCGCGTCCGCCACGACCGTCGCGGTCGCGGTGCGCGGGCCCGGGTCGAACAAGGACAGCTCGCCGAACATCTCGCCCGGGCCGAGCACGGCCAGGAGGTTCTCGCGGCCGTCGTTGGAGCGTCGGCCGAGCTTGATCTTGCCGTCCCGGACGAGGTACAGGCGGTCGCCGGGCTCGCCCTCGTGGAACAGCACGTCCCCGCGCCCCACGTCGATCACCTTCATCGACGCGATCAGCGCGTGGGACGACTCGGCGTCCAGGCCGACGAACAGCGGGGCCGTCAGCACGTTGTCATCCGCCACGGCGGTACCTTCCTCTTGCGCACACCGATCCTGCGTCCCGGGAGCACCGGGCGTCCCGCGGCCGCCTGTGCGGAGGAGCCGTCGCTGCGGGCGTCACGGTCAGTCTGCCGCATCCGCGCCCCTGCGCGCGGCACGGGGCCGGTCCGACGCGGCGCGGCGGGGCGCCGACGGGCCGGTCGTGGGGCGCACGAGGGCCCTGCTCAGGCCGTCGCGTGGTCGCGGACGGGGACGAGGACGCCCGCCGGGTCGCGCGCCACGCGGTCGACGAGCTCGGCCGTCCGTGCCGCGAGCTCGCGCGCGACGCCGGCCTCGTAGCGGGCCAGCCGGCCGTCGAGGTCGCGCAGGCGCAGGACGTCGCGCACGGCTGCCTGCCGGTCGTCGCCCAGGCACGCGCCCAGCTCGGTGGCGCGCGGCACCTGCACCGACACGTCGAGCGGCAGGAGGAAGGCGACGTCCTCGCCGAGCGGCTCCGGCGGCACGGTGGTGGCCACGGCCAGGTCCAGGTGCGCGCGCACCGCCCGGCGCCACCGCCCCACCCGGGCGTGCTCGGCGCGCAGGGCACGGCGCGCGAGGCGCAGGTCGGCCACCGCGGGTGCGGCCACCGGGTGCTCGACGGGCGTCATGTGCACGTCGTCGGCCGTCCGGGCGCCGACCTTGAGCCCGGGCGGCGTCCTGGTGCGCCCGTGTCACCCCGGGGGAGCACCGGCGGTCACCGGGACGGCGCAGGGCGGCGCGTCGGCACGGGCACGTAGCCTGCGCGGGTGGCCACCCGCACCCCCGCGCCGATCACCGACGAGACGCCGCTGGCGCGCACGCGCAGGGCGCGGCGCATCGACCGCGCGCTGGCCGTGCGGTACCCGGACGCGCGGTGCGAGCTGGACTTCCGCGACCCCTTCGAGCTGCTGGTCGCCACCGTCCTGTCCGCGCAGACCACGGACGTGCGGGTCAACCTCACCACGCCGGCGCTGTTCGCCCGCTACCCCGACGCCGCGGCGCTGGCGGGCGCGGACCCGACCGAGCTCGAGGAGATCCTGCGCCCCACGGGGTTCTTCCGCGCCAAGGCCCGGGCGCTCACCGGCATCGGGCAGGCGCTGCTCGAGCGTCACGACGGCGAGGTGCCGGGGCGCCTGGAGGACCTCGTGCGGCTGCCCGGCGTGGGCCGCAAGACCGCGAACGTGGTGCTCGGCGACGCCTTCGGGGTGCCCGGCATCACCGTCGACACCCACGTCATGCGCCTGTCGCACCGGTTCGGGTGGACCACGAGCGACGACCCGGTGGTCGTCGAGGCCGAGCTGGGGGCGTTGCTCGAGCGGCGCACGTGGACGCACGCGTCGCACCGGCTGATCTTCCACGGCCGGCGCACGTGCTTCGCCCGCCGGCCCGCGTGCGGGGCGTGCCCCGTGGCGGCGCTGTGCCCGTCCGCGGGCGTCGGCGAGCGCGACCCCGTGCGCGCCGCCGCGATGCTCAAGGGCTGACCGGCCGTCAGGCGGTGACGGGCGCGACCTCCGCGAGCCAGTCCAGCAGGATCTCGGCGACGTGCCCCGGGGCG
This sequence comes from Cellulomonas sp. SLBN-39, assembly GCF_006715865.1. Lineage (NCBI taxonomy): Bacteria > Bacillati > Actinomycetota > Actinomycetes > Micrococcales > Cellulomonadaceae > Cellulomonas > Cellulomonas sp. SLBN-39. The sequence goes on from NZ_VFOA01000001.1 coordinate 2,044,426, forward strand.
TGGTCGGTGAGGAAGTGGCCCGCGTCCCTCAGCACCTCGAGGCGGTACGGGCGCGCGACGTGGGCCGTCTGCGCGTGCAGCGCGGCGTCCTCCAGCGGGCGCAGCCCGTCGCGCGCACCGTGGACCTGCAGCACCGGCACGGGCCGGGCGGTCCGCAGCGCGGCGCGGTGGCGGCGGCCGTCGGGCCGGGGCGTCGAGCGGACCAGCCAGCGCAGCTGCTCGAGCTGGCTGTGCGCGGCGAACGGCACGCGCAGCGCGCGCCGGTACGTCTCGAGGGCCTGCCGGTCGGGCCGCGTCGGGACGCCGCCCCAGTGCGTGAACATCCGCGCCACGAGGTCGCCGTCGGTCATCGCGCGCTCGGGCAGCGACGGGAGCTGGACGTACGCGAGCAGGGCCGCGGACGCGACGGGCAGCGGGCGCCGCGGCACCGCGAGCAGGTCGAGCGGGTGCGGGGCGGCGAGCACCCCGACGGCTCGGACGACCTCCGGGTGGCGGGCCGCCACGGCCCACGCCACGTCGCCGCCCGTGCCCTGCCCCACGACGACCGCGCCCGGCGCGCCCAGGGACCTCACGACGCCGGCCGCGTCCGCCGCGAGCGTCGGCACGTCGTAGCCCTGCGGGGGCTTGTCGGACCCGCCGGTGCCCCGCAGGTCCATGGCCGCGACGCGGTAGCCCGCGTCGGCGAGCGCGGGGATCTGGTGCCGCCACGCCCACCACAGCTGCGGCACCCCGTGCAGGAGCAGCACCAGCGGCGCGTCGTGGTCCTGCGGGCCGGCGACGGCGACGTGGAAGCGCGCACCGTTGGCGGTGACGAACCGGTGCTGCCAGGGGCCGTCGAAGAGCAGCGCGGCGGAGTCGACGGTGGTCATCGGCTGTGAAACTACCCCTTCGCCGGGTGGTCCGGGGCGGCCGGTGCCACCTCGGGCTCCCCGGTGGCCGCCGCGAGGGCCGTGTGGACGCGTCCGCGCCAGGACAGCACGACCCCGCCGCCGGCGGCCGCGAGCAGCGACGCCGTGAGCACGGCGACCACCACGTGGTCGTCGTGCGGCGTGCCGGTGCCGAACGCCAGGCGCCCGACCAGCAGCGACACCGTGAACCCGATGCCGGCGAGCAGGCCGACGCCCGTGACGTCCCACCACCCGAGCCCGGGGGCCAGCCGGGCGCGCGTGAAGCGGGTGAGCAGCCACGTGGCCACGACGATCCCGACGGGCTTGCCGAGCACGAGGCCCGCCAGCACGCCGAGACCCACCGGGTCGGAGAACGTGCCGCCCAGGGTCGCCGGGTCGATGGTCACCCCGGCCGCGAACAGCGCGAACACCGGCACGGCGAAGCCCGCCGAGACGGGGCGCCACAGGTGCTCGTAGCGCTCGGCCAGGGAGTGGTCGTCGCCCTCGCCGTCGTCGTCGGCCTCGGCGGCCGCCGCCCGGCGGGGGTCGACGGAGCCCGGCGACGCGGGCACCGCGAAGCCCAGCAGGACCCCGGCGATGGTCGCGTGCACGCCCGCGGCGTGCAGGAGGCCCCACGCGACCAGGGCGAGCGGCACGAGCAGCCAGGGCGAGCGCACGCCGCGGCGCAGCAGCACCGCGAACACCGCGACGGCGGCGAGCGACCCGGCGAGCAGGAGCAGCGCCACGTCGTCGGTGTACGCGACCGCGATGATGACGATCGCGAGCAGGTCGTCGACCACCGCGAGCGTGAGCAGGAACGCGCGCAGCGCCACGGGCACGCCCCGGCCGACCAGCGCGAGCACGCCGACGGCGAACGCGATGTCCGTCGCGGTCGGCACCGCCCAGCCCTGCGGCGCGCCGCCGGCCATGGTCGTGTTGAACGCGAGGTAGATCCCGGCCGGGACGACCATCCCGCCGACCGCGGCCGCGGCCGGCAGGGCGGCGGTCGCGACGTGCCGCAGCTCGCCGACGACCATCTCGCGCTTCAGCTCGAGGCCGACCACGAAGAAGAAGATCGCCAGCAGCCCGTCGGACGCCCAGTGCGCCAGGTCGAGGTCCAGGTGCAGCGCCGCCGGGCCGACGACCGTGCCGCTGACCGCGTCGTAGGAGTCCGGCCACACGTTCGCCCACAGCAGCGCCGCCACCGCGCCCACGAGGAGCAGGATCCCGCCCGTGCGCTCGTCGCGCAGCGTGTCGTTCAGGTTGCGGCGCGAGCCGGGGGAGAGGGAGGCCAGCAGCAGGCGGGGCGTGCGGGGCTTGTCAGGTGCGCTCACGAGGGACCTTCCGGTGGGGTCGTCGACGACGTTGCCGACCAGACTTCCCGGCGCACCGGGCGATCACGATACGGAAGGTCGGTCGGCCGCGCCCGCCGGGTCCGGCTCGCGGGCAGGTGACGTCCGTCGCTCAGGCGTCGGCGGTCTCCGAGACGTCACCCGACCGGTCGTCGCTCGAGCGGCGGTCCTTGGGCGGGTCGAACCGGTAGCCGACGTTGCGGACCGTGCCGATGAGCTGCTCGTGCTCCGGGCCGAGCTTGGCGCGCAGCCGCCGCACGTGCACGTCGACCGTCCGGGTGCCCCCGTAGTAGTCGTAGCCCCAGACCTCCTGCAGCAGCTGGGCGCGCGTGAACACGCGGCCCGGGTGCTGCACGAGGTACTTGAGCAGCTCGAACTCCTTGTACGTGAGGTCGAGCGGCCGGCCCCGCAGGCGGGCGGTGTAGCCACCCGCGTCGATCGTCAGCTCGCCGGAGGAGATCTCCTGCGGCGCGTCGTCGTACGACGCGGACGCCGCACGCTCCATGACGAGGCGGAAGCGCGTCTCGACCTCGGCGGGCGTGGCGTTCTCCAGGACGATGTCGTCCGCCCCCCACTCGGAGGTGACGACGGTCAGGCCGCCCTCCGTGAGGACCAGCACGAGCGGAACCGTCAGACCGGTGGCGCGCAGGAGGCGGCACGTGGTCCGGGCGGTGACGAGGTCCCGCCGGGCGTCGAGCACGACGATGTCTGCGTCCGGTGCGTCCACGAGAGCGGACGGCTCGACCGGCAGGACGCGAACCCGGTGGGACAGAAGCCCCAGAGCGGGCAGCACCTGCGCCGAACCACCGGACGCCGGAGTGAGGAGCAGCAGATCTGCCACCGATGACCTCCTGGCGCGAGTTGCCACACGCTACCGCGTGCGCCGTCCAGGTCGCGTCGGCCGGTCGGTGGGTGGGCGCGCGCCGGACCCGGGGGCGTCTGCGAGAATCCCAGCCGTGCCGCCCCGCTCCCGCCCGACCCCGCCCCGCGCCCCCGGTGCGGCCGGTCGCCGCCCCCGGCGCCGGACGCACCCGAGAGGGTCGGTCGCGTGACCCCGCAGACGCGCGCGGTCACGACCGCCGCGCTGGGCGCGCTGGTCGCCGTCGCCGGGTACGTCTCCGCGGCCGGCGGGCTCGGGCTCTACCCGCTCGCGGCCGTCTGCGCGGCCCTCGTCGTGGTCTTCGCGATCGGCTGGCCGGGGCTCGCGGGGCTGCCGTTCGTGCCCGGGTCGGCGGCCGTCGTGCTGCTGGGGGGCGTCGGGTCGGTCGCCGTCGTGACGCTCACCCCGCTGCCGCCCTACCTGCAGCACCTGGCGGTCGTGCTCGCCGGTGCCGTCGTGCTGGCGTTCGTCAACGAGCTGCTGCGCCGCGACGGCCGGCTGCGCCTCGTCGAGTCGGTCGCGGGGACCGTCGCCGGCACCGTGCTGGCGGTGTGCGTGACCGGCTGGGTCGCCACCGCCCGCGCGCCGGGCGGCGCGTCCGTGGTGGTCTCGGGCGCCGTCGCGCTCGCCGTCGGGTCGGCGGTCGTCGTGCTCAACGGGCGGGCGTGGCTGGTCTACGGCCTCGCCATGGCCGGCGCGACCGTCGCCGCGACGGGGGTCGCCTGGCTCCTGCCCGACGTCGGCACCCTCGCCGGCGCGTCGCTCGGCGTCGGCGTCGGCGTGCTCGTCGTCGCGCTGCACGCCCTGTTCGACCGGCTCGCCTCGCTGCGCCGCCGGCTGCCCTCGCTCGCTGTGGCCGTGCTGCCCGTGAGCGTCAGCGGCATCCTCGTGTACGTCGCCGGACGGGTCTTCGCCCAGGTGTCCGTGACCGGCATGATGGGTGTCCTGCCGTGACAAGACCCGTGCCGTGAGGAGGCCCCTGCCGTGACCGGTGGCGTGCTGTGGCTGCTCGGGGCGATCGTCGTGGCGACCGCCGTCGGGCTGGTCCTGCGCGCCCGCGCCGGCACGGTCCGCACGACCGGGGCGTCGGCCGCCGACCTGCTGACGCCCGCCGACCTCGGCGGGCACGCGCTCGGGCCTGCGGCCACCCTCGTGCAGATGTCCGCGCAGACCTGCACGACCTGCCGGGCGACCGCCCGTGTGCTCGGCGACCTCGCGGGTCGACGGCCCGGCGTGGTGCACGTCGAGCTCGACGTCGCCGAGCACCCCGCCCTGACGCGTCGCCTCGACGTGCTCCGCACCCCCACCGTCGTGGTGCTCGACGCGGCCGGTGCCGTGGCCGCCCGCGCGTCCGGCGGCGCCGACCGCGCGGCCCTCGTCGCCCTGCTCGACGGCCTCACCGGCCCGGCGCGCGCCGACGACGCGTCCGCGTGTCCGGGCGGGACCTCCGCGCGCTGACGACGGCGGCGGCGGTCCCGGCCCCGCCGACGCAGCCCCGCGTCACCCGCCCGGTCCGCCCGGGCGGCCGCACGCACACCCGCAGGAGACCGTCATGACCACGTCGTCCGACCTTCGCGACCTCGCCCCCACCGTCGACCCGCGCGGCCAGCGCGTCGTCGCCGCCCTCAACCTCGTGCTGCTCGCCGCGGTGCTGCTGCTCGGCGAGGTCCCCGCCGCCGCCACGGCCGTCCTCGCCGTCACCGCCGCCGGGTTCGCGCTCGGCACCGTCGCGGGCCCGGGCCGGACCTGGCAGGCGTGGCTGTTCCGCACGCTCGTGCGCCCGCGCATCGGCCCGCCCGCCGAGCTCGAGGACGCCCGGCCGCCGCGCTTCGCCCAGCTGGTGGGCCTGGTGATCACGGGCCTCGGCGTGCTGCTGGGCGTCGCGGGGGTGGCGGCGGCCGTGCCGGTGGCGGCGGCGGTCGCGCTCGTCGCGGCGTTCCTCAACGCCGTGTTCGGCCTGTGCCTCGGGTGCGAGATGTACGCGCTCGGCGTGCGGCTGCGCGCGGCCCGCTGAGCGGCCTCAGTACACCAGCGCCTGCGCCTGCGGGTGCAGGGTCTCCTCGACGAACACGGCGGCCCCGGCGATCCGCACGCCCGGCAGCAGGTCCGCCTGCGCCAGGCCCCGACGCGCCGCGCACTGCGTGCACACGGTGACGGTGCCCTCCGCGAGGAGCAGGTCCAGCAGGTCGGGCAGCGGCGTGGCGTGCTCGAGCGCCAGCCCGGCGGCCCGTCCCGGCACCGCGAACCACGACGCCTCGCCGGTCAGCCACAGGCTCACCCGGGCGCCGGCGGCCACCGCGGCGGCGGCGACGGTGAAGGCCTGGTTCGCGGCCTCGGGGCGGTCCAGCCCGCTGGTGGCCTTGACCACCAGGGGGCGCAGGGCCGGGGCGGACAGGACGGGGGCAGGGGCGGCGTCGGTCACCCGTCACAGCGTAGGCGGGAAGCCACCGGCCACCGCGGTCGTTAGGATCGGTGCATGACTGCGCTCGAGGGCTTCTTCATCGGTCTGCTCGTGCTCGCCACGCTGACCATCGGATGGTTCGCGTGCTTCGTCGTGTACCGGCTCTTCAAGGGCCAGCGCTGACCTGTCACCCGTCGACGGCCGGCCGCGAGCCGCCCGTCCGGTTCCGCGACGGTCCTGATCCCGCCTGAGCCCGTCCCGAGGAGGTCCCCCGTGCCGTTCGTGCTGCCCGAAGGTCTGGCGCCCGAGGTCTACCCGCTGGCCTGGCTCGTCGGCCGGTGGCGCGGCGAGGGAGTCGTCGGGTACCCCGGCATCGAGGAGAGTGCCTTCACCCAGGAGCTCGACGTCACCCACGACGGCGGCCCCTACCTCGCCTACACCACCACGATCCGCCTCGTCGTCACCCCCGACGACCCGGCGGCCCTCGTCGCCGAGGCCGACGGGACGGCGGAGCCGCCGGCAGAGCCCGGGCCGGTGTGGTCCACGGAGTCCGGGTACTGGCGCATCCCGCCGGAGCGCCCCGAGGGCGTCGCGCCGGACAAGCACCCCGTCGAGCTCCTGGTCGCCGACCCGTCGGGCCACGTCGCCGTCTACGTCGGCCAGGTCGGCAACGGTCGGGCCGACCTCGCGTCCGACCTCGTCGCGCACACCGCCACCGGGGCGGCCGTCAATGCCGGCACCCGGCTGTACGGGCTCGTCGAGGGCGACCTCATGTGGGCCCACGACCTCGCCGCATTCGGGCACCCCATGCAGTCGTACGCGTCCGCCCGCCTGACCCGCGTGGACGCGTCGTGACCACGGCCCCCGCCGCCGGCCCGCTCGACGCGGCAGCAGACGCCACCGAGCCCGCCCCGCCGCGGCACCGCAGCCCGCTGCTGGGCCGGCACGGGGCCGTCGCCGCCGCCGGACCCGACGCCGGCGTCGCGTGGCACTACGGCGACCCGACGGCCGAGCAGCGCGCGCTGGCCCGCGGCGGCGCCGTCGTCGACCAGTCGCACCTGGGTGTCGTCACCGTCACCGGCCCCGACCGGCTCACGTGGCTGCACTCGCTGACCACCGCCGCCGTGGACACCCTGCCGCCGCGCACGTCCACCGAGCTGCTGGTGCTCGACCCGCACGGGCACGTCGAGCACGCCGCGGGCGTCGTCGACGACGGCACCACCACGTGGCTGCTCACCGAGACGGCCCCGGCGCTGGCCGCATGGCTCGACCGCATGCGCTTCATGCTGCGGGTCGAGGTCGCCGACGTCACGGACGACTGGGCGGCGCTCGCCGAGCCCGTCGACGCGGAGGGCACCGCCGACGAGCCGGTGACCTGGCGCGACCCCTGGCCGCGGACCGCGCCGGGCAGCACGCGGTACGGCCCGGACGACGCCGAGCACCCGGCCGCCGACCGGCGCTGGCGGCTCGTCCTCGTGCCGCGCGCCACGCTGGCCGACGAGGTCCGGGCCCGCGAGGCCGCGGGCTGGCCGCTCGTCGGCACCTGGGCCGCGGAGGCGCTGCGCGTCGAGGCCTGGCGCCCGCGCGCCGCGCACGAGGTCGACAACCGCACCATCCCGCACGAGCTCGACTGGCTGCGCACGGCGGTGCACCTGCACAAGGGCTGCTACCGCGGCCAGGAGACCGTGGCGCGCGTCCACAACCTCGGCCGGCCGCCGCGTCGGCTCGTGATGCTGCACCTCGACGGGTCGGGGCACCTGCTGCCCGCCGTCGGCGCGGCGGTGCGGCTGCCCGCGGCTGGTGCGGTGCCCGGCGACCCGGCGGCGGGCGGCCCCGGGGGAGACCCCGTGGGGCGCGAGGTCGGGCGCGTCACCAGCGTCGCGCGGCACCACGAGCTCGGACCGGTCGCGCTGGCCGTGGTCAAGCGGTCGGTGCCGGCGGACGCGGTGCTGCTCGTCGACTGCGACGGGGGTGCGGTCTCCGCGGGCCAGGAGGTCGTCGTGCCCGGCGAGGGCGTCTCGGTCGACCGCCCCGCGGCGCGCGGCCCGCTGACCCGCGGGCTCGGCGGCCACCCGATGCTCGGCGGCTGACCACCTGTGGACGCGCACCCCGGCACCGGTCGGCTGCGGGGCCGGGCGGCCGCGCGCGTCCTGGTCGAGGCGCGCGTCCGTGCCGGCTGGGGCCGGGTGCGGGCCTCGTGGCTGCTGATCCTGCAGGCGTCCGTCGCGGCCGGCGTGGCGTACGCCGTGGCCCGGCACGGCCTCGGGCACGCGGCCCCGTTCTTCGCCCCCGTCAGCGCGTGGCTCGCGCTCGGGTTCTCGCGCGACCGGTCCGTGCGGCGCGTCGCCGAGCTCGCCGCCGGGGTGGCCGTGGGCGTGGGGGCCGGCGACCTCGTCGTCCACGTCATCGGCTCCGGCGCCTGGCAGATGGCGCTGGTCCTGCTCGTCGCCGGGCTGGTGGCGCGCCTGCTGGACCGCGGGCAGATGCTCACCACGCAGGCCGGGGTGCAGGCCATCGTCATCGTGGGCCTGCCGCAGGTCGCCGGCGGGCCCGTGGGGCGGTGGCTCGACGCGGTCGTCGGCGGGCTCGTCGCGCTGGCGTTCGCGCTGCTCACCCCGTCGGACCCGCGCCGGCACCCGCGCAGCCTGGCCCGCACCGCCACCCAGGAGCTCGCGGGCGTGCTGCACCTGCTGGTCCGCGGGGTCAGCGCGCGGTCGGTCGACGACGTCGAGGCCGCGCTGCTCGCGGGCCGGGCGTCGCAGCCGGCGCTCGACGAGTGGCGCGACGCCGCGCGGTCCGCCGCCGAGCTGGTCCGGCTCGCGCCGCAGCACCGCCGGCACCGCGGCGAGCTCGCGCGCATGGTGGACGAGGCCGTGCTGCTGGACCGCGCCATGCGCAACGCCCGGGTGCTGGCCCGCCGCACCAGCACCGCCGTCGAGGACGGGCACGTGGTGCCCGCGCTGGCCGACGCGCTCGCCGCCGTGGCCCGCGCCACCGACGACCTGGCCGAGGCGACCGGGTCCGGGCGCGACGCGCGGGGCGTGCGGGCCCGGCTGACGGACGTCGCCGCGACCCTCGACCCCTTCGTCGTCGCCCCCGACGACTGGCAGGCGCAGTCGCTCGTGCTGCTGCTGCGCTCGCTCGTCGTCGACCTGCTCCAGATGGCCGGTGCCGGTCCGGGCGAGGCGCGCGAGGCGCTGCCGGAGATCTGACCCCCCGGCGCCGGTCGGACCCCGCGTGCCCGTCCGGCCCGCGCCCGGTCGGGTCAACCGGGCGCCTCGGACGCGTCGCCGTCGGTCACGTCTCGTACGCTCGTCGCGTGAACTTCATCGGGTCCATCCAGCTGGTGCTCCTGCCCCTGTTCTACGCCGTGATCTTCGTCCTCTCGGCCTGGGCGCTGGTGGACTGCCTGCTGCGCCCCGCCGCCGCGTTCGTCTCGGCCGGCAAGCGCACGCGGACGTTCTGGACGTGGGTGCTCGTCGCGGCGACCGTCGTGTCCTTCCTCAGCATCCCGATCCCCGGCTTCCCGTCGGCGTTCCCCCGCTTCCTCGCGCTCGCCGCCGCGGCCGCCGCGATCGTCTACCTCGTCGACGTGCGCCCGGCCGTGGCGCCGTACTCGCGTCGCCGGGGCGGCGGCCGGGGCCCGCAGCGGGGCGGCTGGTGAGCGCGGTCCCGTCCGCGCAGGTCGACGTCGCCACGGCGGCGGTGCCGCTCGCGCGGGTGACCCGCGGCGACCTCGTCGAGTCCGTGCACCTCGGGCACCTCGTGGTGCTCGCGCCGGACGGGTCGGTGCGGCTCGCGCTCGGCGACCCCGACGTGACGATCTGGCCGCGCTCGTCGCTCAAGCCGCTGCAGGCCGTCGCGATGCTGCGGCACGGGCTCGACGTCGACGGCGCCGACCTGGCGCTGGTGTGCGCGAGCCACTCCGGCGAGCCGGGGCACCTCGACGTCGTGCGGGGCCTGCTCGCCGGTGCCGGGCTGAGCGCCGACGCCCTGCAGAACACGCCGGACCGCCCGCTCGACCCGGACGCGGCGTGGGCGTGGCGGGCCGACGGGCACCCGGCGGCGTCGCTCACGCAGAACTGCTCCGGCAAGCACGCCGGCATGCTCGCGACGTGCGTGGCGGCGGGCTGGCCCACGGGGTCGTACCTGGACCCCGGGCACCCGCTGCAGCGTGCGGCGCGGGACGCGGTCGTCGACCTCACGGGCGTGCCCGTCGAGCACGCCACGGTCGACGGGTGCGGGGCGCCGCTGCTCTCGACGACGCTCACGGGGCTGGCGCGTGCCTTCGGGACGCTCGCCGCCGCGGGCGCCGGTGCGGCGGGCGAGGGCGCGACGCCCGAGGCCCGGGTCGCGCGGGCGATGGCCGGGCACCCGTGGCACGTCGGCGGCACGGGCCGCGACGCCACCGCGTTCATGACGGCCGTGCCGGGCCTCGTGGCCAAGGACGGGGCCGACGGCGTGTACGCGGCGGGCCTGCTCGACGGTGGTGCGGTCGCGTTCAAGGTGCTCGACGGGTCGGACCGCCCGCGGCCGGCGGTGCTCGGTGCCGCGCTCGTCGTGGCGGGCGTCGACCCGGGCGCGGTCGCGGACGCGGCGGCCACGCCGGTGCTGGGGCACGGCCGACCGGTGGGGGACGTGCGGGCGGTGTTCGCGTGAGGGCGGTGGTGCAGCGGGTCACGCGCGCCGCGGTGCGCGTGGACGGCGAGGTCGTCGGGGCGGTCGACCGGCCGGGGCTGCTCGCGCTGGTGGGCGTCACGCCCGGCGACGGGCCGGCGCAGGTCGAGCTGGTGGCGCGCAAGATCGCCGAGCTGCGGATCCTGCGCGACGAGCGGTCGGCGGTCGAGGTGGGGGCGCCCGTGCTGGTGGTCAGCCAGTTCACGCTGTACGGGGACACGCGCAAGGGGCGGCGGCCCACGTGGAACGCCGCCGCGCCGGGAGCTGTGGCCGAGCCGCTGGTGGAGGCGGTCGTCACGGCGCTGCGCGACCGGGGGCTGGAGGTCGCCACGGGGCGGTTCGGTGCGGACATGCAGGTCGAGCTGGTCAACGACGGTCCGGTGACGATCCTGCTGGAGTCGACGCCCGACGTCTGAGGCCGTGCACAGGCTGTCCGCCGTCCGGGTGGTTGTCCACAGTCGTCCACAGGGTTTGTCCACACCCTGACCTGCGATGACGGGTCCCTTTCCCCAGCATGGGGACAGAATCTGTGGACAAGTGGCGCGTGGTCCCCAGGCGGGGGACGCCCCGCGCACAGCCTGGGGACGGCCTGCGGCGCCTCCCGGGTCCCGCCTGTCGGTCTCGGCCCGTCCACCTCCGGCACCTCCCGCACGGCATCCTGGGTGCATGGCGACGGACCTGAGGATCGAGATCGTCCAGGGCGACCTCACCCGCGAGGCCACCGACGTCGTGGTCAACGCGGCCAACAGCGGGCTGCTCGGCGGCGGGGGCGTCGACGGCGCCCTGCACGCCGCCGCCGGTCCGGGGCTGCTGGCCGCGTGCCGGGAACTGCGCCGCACCGTGCTCCCCGACGGTCTGCCCGTCGGGCAGGCGGTGGCCACACCCGGGTTCGACCTGCCCGCACGGTGGGTGGTGCACACGGTCGGGCCGGACCGGCACCGCGGGCAGACCGACCCGGCGCTGCTCGCGTCGTGCTTCACGTCCAGCCTCGACGTCGCCGCCGGGCTCGGGGCACGGAGCGTCGCCTTCCCGGCGGTGAGCGCGGGCGTCTACGGGTGGGCGGCCGACGAGGTGGCGCGCGTCGCGCTCGACGCGGTCACGGCCTGGGCGCAGGCGCCGGGCGCGACGTCCGTGGACCTCGTGCGGTTCGTCCTGCTCTCGCCCCCGGTCCTCGCGGCGTTCACGGCCGCCCGCACGACGCCCTGACGGGACGCACGGGCCGCGACGCCCAAGCCGGGACGGGCGAGCCACGACGCGCGGACGGGCGGGGTCGGGCGCACCGGCGGGGCCGGGGGCACCGGCCCCGCCGGTCGTCAGACGTCGTCGGTCGTCAGACGTCGTCGGTCGTGAGACGTCGTCGGTCGTCAGGCCTCGTCGAGGTGGACGAGCTCCTCGGGGGAGAGCAGCAGGTCGGCCGCACGGACGGAGTCCTGGACCGACGCAGGCCGGGACGCGCCCGGGATGGGGACGACGACGTCGGCCTGCGCGAGCTCCCACGCGAGCGCGACCTGCTGCGGGCTGACGCCGTGGGCCTGCGCGACGGCGGCGAACGGGGCGAACCGCGAGCCCAGGTCGCCCGCGCGGGCGATCCCGCCGAGCGGGCTCCACGGCAGGAACGCGACGCCCATCTCGGCGCACAGGTCGAGCTCGGGCTGCGACGAGCGGAACGCGGGCGAGTACTGGTTCTGCACGGACGCGAGCCGCCCGCCCAGCACCTCCTGCGCGAGGCGGATCTGGTCGGGGTCCGCGTTGGAGATCCCGGCCAGGCGGATCGTGCCGGCGTCGAGCAGCTCGGCGAGCACGCCGACGGAGTCCGCGTAGGGCACGGCCGGGTCGGGGCGGTGGAGCTGGTAGAGGCCGATCGCCTCGACGCCGAGCCGCCGCGCGGACGCCTGCGCCGCCGCCCGCAGGTGCTCGGGCCGGCCGTCGATCGTCCAGGAGCCGTCGCCGGGGCGCAGGTGCCCGCCCTTCGTCGCGACCAGGACGGACGACGCGTCGCCGCCCCAGGTGCGCAGGGCGCCCGCGATGAGCTCCTCGTTGTGGCCGACCTCGTCGGCGTGCAGGTGGTAGGCGTCGGCGGTGTCGATCAGGGTGACGCCCGCGTCGAGCGCGGCGTGGATGGTGGCGACCGAGCGCTCGGCGTCGGGGCGGCCCTCGATGGACATGGGCATCCCGCCGAGGCCGATCGCGCTCACGGGGTGGTCGGCGACGAAGCGTGTGTGCATGCTCCCCATCCGACACCCCGGCCCGGGCGGACGCACCTCAGGGGCGCAGGGCGCGGAGCACGCGGTCGACGTCGTCCGTGCTGTTCCACACGTGGAAGGCCATCCGCACGCCGCCGCCGCGGGTCGCCGCGCGCACGCCCGCCGCGGCGAGGGCCGCGCCGACGGTGCCGTCCGGGTCGGGCAGCGCGACGAACGCCGTGCCCGTGCGGGGCAGGTCCAGGCCGTCGCACAGCAGGTCGGTCAGGCCGACGTCGTGGGCCCGCACCAGCTCGGGGTCGGTGCCCGCGAACGCCTCGAGCGCGGGCACGGCACCGGCCCAGCACAGCCAGGCGGGGGAGACGTCGAGCCGTCGCGTCGTGGTGGCCAGGTGCATGGCGGGCCCGTAGGTCGACGCCCAGCGCTCCTCGCCGGCGTACCAGCCGGCCTGCCCGGGGCGGACCCGCTCGAGCGCGTCGGGCGTCGCGGTGAGGAAGCCGACGCCGCGCGGGGCGGCGAGCCACTTGTACGCCGAGCAGACCGTCAGGTCGAAGGCGCCGGCGTCGACGGGCAGCCACCCGGCCTGGGTCAGGTCGGCGAGCGTCGTGGCGCCGACCTGCGCCGCCGCGGCGCGTACGGCGTCGACGTCGGCGACGCGTCCGTCGACGGACTGCACGAGGGAGAACGCCACGAGGTCGCAGCCGTCGGCGACCGCGTCGGCCAGGGCGTCGAGGGGCACGTGCCGGACCTGCACCCCGCGGTCCTGCTGGGTCATGAACGGCCAGGTCACCGACGTGAAGTCGCCCTCGACGGCCACCACGCGGGCCCCGTCGGGCAGCGACGCGGCCACCTGGCCGACCATCGCGGACGTCTGCGCGCCGACGGCCACGAGCGCGGGGTCGACGCCGACGAGGCGGGCGTACGCGGCGCGCGACGCCTCGACGGCCTCGTCGTACCGGGTGGTCGACGCGCCGCCGGCCGCCCACGCGTCGAGCTCGGTGCGCAGGACGTCGAGCGACCCGCGGGCCGGCAACCCGGAGGTCGCGGCGTCGAGGTAGCCGGGCACCGGCACGAACTGCGCCCGCAGCGCGTCGAGCGGGGCGGTGGCGGGGCGGGCGGTCGTGGCGGCGGACGTCATGCAGCGATCGTCCTGCCGTCCCGGTCATCCGACAACGGCCACTTCAGCACCGGTGGCATCACCCGCGGTTATGGTCGGCGGGTGACCGGACACGCCCACGTGCCGGCGGTGACGACCGACCAGGTCCCCGTCGGCGAGCCGCTCGACGTCGGTGCGCTGCGCCTGCTGCAGGCCGTCGGCGAGCACGGCACCCTCACGGCGGCGGCCGTCGCGCTCGGCATCAGCCAGCCCGCCGCCAGCCAGCACGTGCGCCGGCTCGAGCGCCGCCTGGGCACGGCCCTGCTCGACCGCGGCGGGCGGCGTGTGCGGCTCACCGAGGCCGGGCGGGTCCTGGCCCGGCACGGGGTGACCGTCAGCGCCGCCCTGCACGCCGCCCACGCGGAGGTCGCCGCGCTCACCGGGCTGCGCGCGGGCGTCGTGCGGCTCGTCGGCTTCCCGTCCGCCGCGGCCACGCTCGTGCCGCCCGCGCTCGCCCAGCTGCGCGCCGCCCACCCCGGTCTGACCGTCGCCCTCCAGGAGGCCGAGCCGCCCGCCTCGCTCGACCTGCTGCGCTCGGGCGCCGCCGACGTCGTCCTCGGCTTCACCTACGACGGCGCCGGGGCGGCCGACCTCGCGGGCCTGCACGTCGAGCCCCTGCTGGTCGACACCACGCACGTGGCCCTGCCCGCGGACCACCCCGCCGCCGCGCCGACCGGTCCCGACGTCGCTGGCCTGGACCTCGCCGACCTGGCCGACGCCGACTGGATCGCCGGCTGCCCCCGCTGCCGCGGCCACCTCGTCGACGCGAGCCGCGCCCGCGGCTTCGAGCCGCGCGTCGTGCACGCCACCGACGACTACCCGGCGGTGCTCGGCCTGGTCGCCGCCGGCCTCGGCGTCGCGGTGCTGCCCGGGCTCGTCGCCCCGGCCGCCCGCCGCACCGACGGCGTGGTGCTGCGGCGCGCCGCGGGCACCCGCGACCGCCGTGTGTGGGCCGCCACCACCCCGGACCTTGCGCGCGTGCCGTCCGTCGCGGCGACCACGGACGCGCTGCACCGGGCCGCGGCGGCCCTCGGCACGGTCTAGGGGCGGACCAGCGCGTCCAGGTCGATCCGCAGCGCCGACGCGACGGTGCGGACCACGCCGTTCGCCGTGTTGGCGGGGGCGACGTACCGGGCCAGCGCCCGGACCTGCGGGTGCGCGTTGTCCATGGCGAACGACCAGTGCGCCGCACCGAGCATGCCGACGTCGTTGAGGTAGTCGCCGAACGCCATGGTCTGCTCCGGGCCCACGCCGAGCGCGGCCTGCACGGCCCGCAGCGCCGTGCCCTTGTCCGCGGTCGGGCTCATCACGTCGACCCAGTGCTCGCCGGAGACGAGCACGCGGGCCGCGTCCCCGAGGTCTGCCAGGCGCGTCGCGGCCCCGGCCTCGGCGCCGCCGAAGTCGTACACCGCGACCTTGAGGACGGTGTCGTCGACCGCGAGGAGGTCGTCGACGACCTCCAGCCGGGCGTAGTACGGCGCGCACTGCGCGAGGAACGCCTCGTCCGTGCGCTCGACGTACGCCGACCCGATCCCGCACAGCACGGTGCCGACGTCCAGGTCGGCCGCGTCCCGCACCCGCTGCACGGCGGCGTGCGCCGTGGCGGTCGCCAGGCCGTCGACCGCGAGCGCGTGCCCGTCGCGCACCACGTACGAGCCGTTCTCGGCGACGTACACCAGGTCGTCACGCCCGAGCTCGCGGCGCAGCGTCGCGTACTGGCGACCCGACGCCGGCACGACCGCCACGCCCCGGCGCAGCAGCTCGTCCAGCAGCGGCCAGAACGTGGGGTGGATGCGCTTGTCGTCGTCGAGCAGCGAGCCGTCCATGTCGAGCGCCAGCAGCGCGAGGTCGGGGACGACGTCGAGCACGGGCGGCTCGAGGACCGGGGCGGGCGCGGGGGTCATCCCACGAGTGTCGCACCGGGCGCGGGGGCGGCCGGACGCGCGTGCACCGCGAGCTCGGCGGCCTTGACGGTGAACCACGCCTCCGTGCCGGGGGTGAGGCCGAGCGCCGCGACGGCCCGGGGTGTCAGGTCCGCCGCGAGCACCACCCCGCCCGCGGCCGTCCCGCGCACCCGCACGAGGGCGCCCGACGGCTCGACGCCCGTGAGGCGCACGGGCACGACGTTGCGGGGACTGCCGGAGGGGTGCGTGGTGTGCACGGCCACGGCCCGGGGCTCGACCACCGCCGCCGCCGGCTCACCCACCGCGAGCGGCTCGGTCGACGTGCCGACGAGCACCAGGCCCGCACCGGTGTCGACGGTGACCTCGTGCTCCTCGCCCGCCGCCCCGCCCGCCGCACGGCCCGCCGCGCCGCCCCGTGCGTGGCCGTCCGGGGAGGCCACGACAGTGCCCGTGACCAGGTGCACGCCCGCGAGCCGGGCCGCGAACGCCGACCGGGGCCGGGCGAGCACCTCGGCCACCGGGCCGTCCTCGACGACGCGGCCGTCGGCGAGCACCACGACCCGGTCGGCCAGCACCAGCACGTCCAGGAGGTCGTGCGTGACCAGCAGCGTCGTGCGCGGCTCCGCGCGCGCCAGACCCAGCAGCAGGGTGCGCGCGTGCGCCGCGACGCCGACGTCCAGGGCCGCGAACGGCTCGTCGAGCAGCAGCACCCGCGGGTCGGTCGCCAGCGCGCGGGCGAGCGCGACCCGCTGCGCCTGGCCACCCGACAGCGCGTGCCCCCGCCGCCCCGCCAGGTGCCCGGCCCCGACGCGGTCCAGCGCGACGGCCGCGCGATCGCGGGACCGCCGCCGGCTCGCACCGCGCGAGCGGGGGCCGAACGCGACGTCGTCGAGCACGGCGAGGTGCTCGAGCAGCAGGGGGCGCTGGGCGACCCAGCCGACGTGCCGGTCGCGCGGCGGGGCCCGGGTGACGTCGACGCCGTCGACGCGGACCTCCCCCTCGCCGGGCACGAGGCCCGCGACGGCGGCCAGCAGCGTCGACTTGCCGGCGCCGTTCTCGCCGAGCACCGCCACGACCTGGCCGGGCGACACGTCGAGCGTCACGTCGAGCCCGCGGTCCGGCACCCGGACGGCGACCCGCAGCGCAGCCGCCGGTCGGACGCCTCCCGCGGTGCCGTCCGGCCGGGGTGCGGGCGCGGCGACCACGCCCGGACCGTCGTCGGGGTCGGTCCTGCGCACGCCTGCCCCGTCCGCCGGCCCCGCACCGTCCGCCGGTCCGCCGTGGCGCCCAGGGCCTCGCCCGGGGGAAGCCGGTGCGCCCGTCGCGTGCACGCCGACGGTGACGGCGAGCGCGACGACGACGAGCAGCACCGCGAGCGCGACGGCCGCGTCGGGGTCGGCGCTGCGCTGGAGGTAGATCTCCAGCGGCAGGGTCTGCGTGACGCCCGGCAGGGCGCCGGCGAACGTGATCGTGGCCCCGAACTCCCCGAGCGCGCGCGCGAACGCCAGCACCGCGCCCGATGCGAGCCCGGGCAGCACGCGCGGCAGGGTGACCCGGCGCAGCACGGTCGTGGGGCCGGCGCCGAGGGTGGCGGCGACGTCCTCGACGCGGTCGTCGAGGGTGCGCAGCGCACCCTCGAGGCCGAGCACGAGGAACGGCAGGGCCACGAACGTCTGCGCGAGCACGACGGCGACGGTGGTGAACGGCACCTGCACGCCCAGCAGCTCCAGCGGGGTGCCGAGCAGCCCGCGACGACCGAAGGTGTGCAGCAGCGCGAGGCCGCCGACGACCGGGGGCAGCACGAGGGGGAGCAGCACGAGCGCGCGCACGACGCGCTGCCCGGGGAACCGGGTGCGCGCCAGCACGAGCGCGAGCGGTGCGCCGAGCGCGACGCACGCGACCGTCGCGACGACGGCGGTGCCCAGCGACAGCCCGAGCGCGTCGAGCGCGGCGGGCGAGGTGACTAGGGCGAGCGCGCCGGCCGGGTCGGTGCGCAGCACGAGCGCCACCACCGGCAGCACGACGAGGAGCGCCCCGAGCGCCGCGGGCACGAGCACCCAGCGGGGCAGCGTGCGCATCACGCACCCCGGCCGGGGAGCGTCACGGCGTGCCGAACCCGGCGGCGGTGAGCGCGGCGCGCCCGTCGGGGCCGGTGAGCAGGTCGACCCACGCGGCGGCGAGGGTGTCGGTGCCGCGGTCGCGCGCCGACGTCGTCACCGCGACGGGGTACACGTTGACGGCCGCGTCGGTCTCGGGCACGTCGACGACGCGCACGTCGGCGCCGGCCCGCGCGGCGTCGGTGACGTAGACCAGGCCCGCGTCGGCCTCGCCCGCGACGACCTTGGCGAGGACGTCGGTGACGGACTGCTCCTCGCCCACCCGGTGCACGCGTACGCCCGCGGCGTCCTCGACGGCGACGGCGGCGGCCCCGCAGGGCACGGCCGGTGCGCAGACGACGACGGCGACGTCCTCGCGGGCGAGGTCGGCGAAGGACCCGACGCCCGCGGGGTCGTCGGGCGGGGTCACGACGGTGAGGGTGTTGGTGGCGAACGGCACGGGGTCCGCGGCGTCGCCGGCGTCGACGACGCGCGCGAGGCTGGCCTCGTCGGCGAGCGCGACGACGTCCGCGGGGGCGCCGGCCAGCACCTGGTCGGCGAGGTCGGCGGAGCCCGCGGACGACAGGACGACGTCGACGCCGGGGTGGGTCTGCTCGTAGGTCGCGGCGAGGTCGGTGAAGACGTCGCGCAGCGACGCGGCGGCGAGCACGACGAGCGTCCTGGCCGGGGCGTCGTCGGTGCCGTGCGCCCCCGCGGCGGTGCACCCGCCCGTCAGGGCGACGGACAGGACGACGCCGGTGGCGAGGGCGCCACCGGGCAGGTGCCGGGTGCGGGCGGGACGGGCGACGGGCACGCCCCGAGGCTAGGGGCGCGCGTGCGGCACCACAAGGCGCCGACCGCCGCGCGTGCGGGTGATCAGGTGCTACGGGGCCGCGGCTGCGGCCGGGTCCGGCCACCACAGGCGCACGGCCTCGACGACCGCCCCGTCCGCCGGGGCGTGCGTGCCCGGCACGAGCGCGAGCGTCCACGGCCCGCCCAGGGCCGCCAGGTGGTGCGCCAGCTCGGTGGGCGACCCGAACGGGTCGCGCTCCCCGCTGACCGCCAGCACCGGCACCCGCACGTCGGGCAGGTGCGCCGTCCGCAGCTTCTCCGGCTCGCCCGGCGGGTGCAGCGGGTACGACAGCAGCAGCAGCCCCGCCACGTCCAGCCCCTCCGCGACCGCCATCGACGCCATCCGCCCGCCGAACGACCGCCCGCCCACGACCAGCCGCCCCGTCGGCACCCCGAGCTCGGCGGCGAACGCCTCCGCCTCCGCCCGCACCCGCGCGACCGCGGCCCGGCCCCGCGGCAGGTCGACCCTCCGCACCGGCACCTGCGCGGCCAGCGCGGCGTCCAGCGCCACGAGGGTGCTGTGGTCGCGGGTCGCGCTCGCCCCCGGCGTCAGCAGCAGCCCCGCGACGTCCACCGGGGCGGCGTCGGCACGCACCACCCGCAGACCCGTCCGTGGCACCGGCACGCTCATCCGTCGACCAGCTCGCGCACCAGCGCCGGCAGGCTCGTCTGGATCGGCTCGCGCACCACCCGCGCCGCCACGTCGTCGTACGGCGTCGGCTCGGCGTTGACGATGACGACCTCCGCCCCGTGGTGCGCCGCCAGCGGCACCAGCCCCGCCACCGGGTGCACCTGCAGCGACGTCCCCACCGCGATCATCACGTCGCACGTGGACGCCGCCTCCGCCGCCCGGTCCAGGGCGTCGCGCGGCAGGTCCTGGCCGAACATCACCGTGCTGGTCTTGAGGATCCCGCCGCACCGCTCGCAGTGCGGGTCCGGGTCGTCGACCAGCCGCTCCAGCACCGCCTGCGTGGCCCACACGCCGTCGCACGCCGTGCACACGGTCGTGAACAGGCTCCCGTGCAGCTCGACCACCAGCTCCGACGACGAGCCGGCGGCCTGGTGCAGACCGTCGATGTTCTGCGTCAGCAGCGCCGTCAGCACCCCTGCCTTCTCGAGCTCGACGAGCGCGCGGTGCGCGTCCGACGGGTGCGCGTCCCACATCGGGGAGTGCAGGCGCGCCAGCCACGAGCGGCGCCGCACGTCGGGGTCGGCCATGTACACGGGGTAGTCCAGCAGGTCCTGGCGCTCGGGGTGGAGCGTCCACGTGCCCTGCGGCCCACGGAAGTCGGGGATGCCGACGTCGGTCGAGATGCCGGCGCCGGTCAGCACCGTCACGGACGGGGTCATGCGCAGACTCTCGCACGGCCCGGCCCGTCGCGAGACCCGTCCGGCACGCGGCTAGGGTGCGCACGTGGACGACGGGACGGTCGAGCGGCGCGGACGCGTCGTCATGCAGGTGCGCTGGTCGGACGTCGACCTGTTCGGGCACGTCAACAACGCCGCGTTCCTGCGGTACCTCGACGACGCCCGCTTCACCCAGTTCCCCCGCATGGGCGTCGACGAGAACGGCACCATGACCGCGTCGCTGCTCGTCGTGGCCAAGCACGAGATCGACTACCTCGCCCCGCTGCGGTTCCGCCCCACCCCGTTCGTCGTCGAGGTCTGGGTGCCGCGCCTGGGCCGGTCCTCCGTCGACGTCGCGTACGAGGTCCTCGACGCCGACGCCCCCGGCGCCACCGTGTGCCTGCGCGCCCGCTCCCGCATGGTCCAGCTCGACTCCGCGACCCACACCCCGCGCCCCTTCACCGACGAGGAGCGCGCGACCTTCGCCGCCTACCCCGGTCCGGACCCGCAGCTGCGCGGCTGGTGACGCACCGGCGCAACACGCGCCTGCGACCATGTGCGCCGTGACGAACGCACGCCTGCACCTGGTCCTCATGCTCGCCCTGACCTTCACCACCGGGATCATCGACGCCGTCGGCTACCTCGGCCTCGACCGGGTCTTCACCGCGAACATGACCGGCAACGTCGTCATCCTCGGCATGGCGCTCGCGGGCGGTGACGACCTGCCCGTGGCGGGGCCGCTCATCGCCCTGGCGGGCTTCATGCTCGGCGCCGCGATCGGCGGGCGCGTCCTGCGCCGCGCCGCGCCGGGGTGGACGCACCTGTCGACGACGACGTTCGGCGCGACCGGCGTGCTGTCGGTGCTGCTCGGCGTCGCCGCGGTCGTCGCGCCGCCGCGCGAGGGTGAGGCGTGGGGCTTCGTGGTGACGGCGCTGCTCTCGATCGCGATGGGGCTGCAGGCCGCAGCGGCGCGCCGGATCGCCGTCAAGGACGTCACCACGGTCGTCGTCACCTCGACCCTCACGGGCCTGGCCGCCGACTCCCGCCTCGCCGGCGGCACGGGTGAGAACTGGGCCCGCCGCGCGCTCGCGGTCGCTCTCATCCTCGCCGGCGCCGGCGTCGGCGCCCTGCTGCTCCAGGCGGGCGGCGAGGCCGGTGTCGGCGTCGGGATGCTGGTCGCGGGCGTCCTCGCGCTCGTCGTCGCGACCGTCGGCCACTGGCGCCGCGAGCCCGCCGCGGCCTGACCGTGGCGGGCTCGCGGGCCGGTCGTGCCGGTCAGCGCACGAGGGCGGCCGCCCGCCGCCGGGCCACGGCCCGGGCGAGCACCGCGGCGCTGGGCTTCGCCGTCCGGCGCCCCGTCGCCCGGTCGACCTCGTGCAGCCCGAGCTGGTACCGGTAGCCGAAGATCCACTCGAAGTTGTCCATGAGCGTCCAGTGGAAGTACCCGAGCACCGGCACGCCGTCACGGACCGCGGCGTCCAGGCTCGCCAGCGCCGGCTCGACCAGGCCGGCGCGCAGCGTGTCGTCCTGCGTCGCGACGCCGTGCTCGGACACGAGCACGGGCACGCCGGTGGCACCGTGCACGTACCGGACCGCCCCGCCGAGCGACTCGGGCACCAGCGGCGTGCCCATCTGGTTGACGGGCCCGTCGCCCTCGCCCGCGTGCACGACACCCGTGCGGTCGTGCGCGATCTGCTCGTAGTTCTGCACCCCGACGAAGTCGTCGTCACGGACCAGGTCGAACCACCGCGCGTAGCACTCGGCGCGCTTGCGGTCCCGCAGCGCCGCCCCCTCCTCGTCGAGGGCGACGTCGTCGACGACGGCCAGCGACAGCCCGACGCGGGCGTGCGGGGCGAGGGCGCGCACGACGTCGCGCGCGGCGCGGTGCCCGCGCGCGGTGCCGTCCTCGACGGCCTCCCGCTCCTCGGGCAGCACGACGTTCGCGGCGCGGAACCGGGGCACGCCGGCCGCCGCCGACGCCGCCTCGAGGGTGCGGCGCTGCAGGTCGACGACGAACGGCGGCAGCCCGCCCCACAGGAGCGTCGCCGCGAGGTTCGGCTCGTTGAGGGTGACGAACGCCGGCACCCGGTCGCCGAGGCGCCCCACGACGCGGGCGCACTGGTCGGCGAAGCGGGCCGGGGCGTCGGTGGCCAGCCACCCGCCCGCGGCACCGAACCACCGCGGCGACGTGAAGTGGTTCAGGGTCACCACGGGCGTGAGGCCGCGGGCCAGGCACCCGTCGACGAGGGCGTCGTACCGGTCGAGCGCGGCGGGGTCGACGACGCCCGGCTCGGGCTCGACCCGCGCCCACTCGACCGAGAACCGGTACGCGCCCAGCCCCATCGCCGCGACCAGGTCCAGGTCCTGCTCCCACAGCTCCCAGCTCCGGCACGCGGCACCGCTGGGCTCGACGAAGACGCTCGGCTCGACCTGCTCGAGGAACGACGTGTCGCTCGTGGTGTCGTGACCCTCGATCTGGTGCCCGGCGCCGGCGACGCCCCACCAGAACGTCTCGGGGTACAGGCCGGTGTCGGGGGTGCGGTGCGGGGACGTCATGGTCGTGCCTTCCGGGTCGGGGAGGGGCGGCGGGTCAGCGCACGCCGCGGATGGGCAGCACCGCGGCGGCACCCAGCAGCGCCGCGAGGGCGCCGAGGCCGAAGAGCGCGGCGAAGTTCTGCTCGCCGGGCCCGGCGCCGATCGCCAGGACCGCCGGGGCCACCGCCGGCACGATCGACGCGGGCAGCGTGTTGGCGAGGTTCATGATCCCCAGGTCCTTGGCGGGGTTCGTGGGGTCGGGCAGCACCTGCGTGACGAGGGCGAAGTCGACGGCCAGGTACACGCCCTGGCCGGCACCCATGACGGCCATGGCGACGAGGAACTCGCCGAACCCGTCGGCACGCGTCACCAGCGCCAGACCGGCGGCGAACACGACCGCGGCGGACAGCACGAAGGGCTTGCGGCGCCCGATGCGGTCGGACACCCGCGCGGCGACCGGCGCGAGCACCAGCGACGTGCCGGTGACCACGGCGGTCGCGACGAAGATCTTGCCCGCCACCTCCGCGGGGGTCACGTGCTGGACCATGATCAGGTAGAACGCCTGGTAGGCGTTGACCGCGGAGACGCCGAGGAACAGCAGGATGCGGCTGAGCCACGCCCACGCGAAGCCGGGGGCCGTCCGCGGGTCGACCCAGAAGGTGCCGGCGAGGTCGCGCAGCGCGAACGCCGGGCGCTGCGCGCGGGCCAGCGGGGCGTCCTTCGTGCCGAACGCGAGCGCCAGGCTCCCGACCACGCCGAGCGCGCCGGGCACGAGGATCATCGCCGTGAGGTCGGGCGCCAGGAGCTGGGCGACGAACAGGCCCAGCAGGGCGCCGACGGGGGTGCTCAGGCCGACGATCGACGAGGCGGTGCCCCGCTGCTCGACCGGCACCTGGTCCGGGACCAGTGCGGACGCGGCGACCAGCGACGTCACGTACCCCACGCTGAGCAGCGCGTGCCCGACGACGAGGACCGGTGTGCTCGCCGCCTGCACCAGCAGCAGGCTGCCCAGCCCGAGCGCCACGGCGCCCCCGACCAGGTAGGGGCGGCGCCGGCCGAACCGGCCGAGGGTGCGGTCGCTCAGCCGGCCCATCAGCGGGTAGCCGACGATCGTGAAGACGGCGCCGACGCTCGCGGTGACCGACAGGATCGTCGTCGCCGCACCCGCGTCGATCGCCGTCGACTTCAGCGACAGCGTGAGGATCGTCGCCGTCAGGAGCGTGGCGTTGACGGAGAACGTCGCCAGCGCGAGCAGCAGGTGGAACGCGGTCCGGCGCCCGGGCGAGGGCGGGGCGAGGTCGGCGGGCCCGGCCGCGGGGGCGGGGCTGAGGTCGTGCATGGTGACTCCTTCGTCAGGGGCACCGGCCCGACGGTGGGCCGGTGCGGCGTCGTTGCCGTGACCCCTGGAGGCTCCACCCCGGACGGTCGTCCGGGCCGCCGTGGTTCCATTGAGCGGAAGAGCGGAGCCCACGATCACCCGGGAGGGTGGTGCCCGATGACGGACGGCGACCCGGCGGTGCTCCCGCCGCCGCGCAGCCACCGCCCGCCCCGCGGCGAGCCCGTGCTCCGGCGCGCGGTGCGCCTGCTCACGGCGTTCGACGACGACCACCGTCACCTCGCGCTCGGTGCGCTCGCGGCCCGCGCCGGCCTGCCGCTGAGCACGGCCAGCCGGCTCGCCGCCCAGCTCGTCGGCCTCGGCGTCCTCGACCGCGCCCGCGACGGCACGTTCGGCATCGGTCTGCGGCTGTGGGAGATCGCGTCGCTCGCCGAGACCACGGTCTCGCTGCGCGGTGCCGTCGCCCCGCTCCTCGACGACCTCGTCGCCGTGACCCGGCACCACGTCCAGCTCGTCGTCCGCGACGGCGAGGAGGGTCTCGTCCTCGACCGGCGCGACGGCCGCGACCCGCTGCCCGTCCACTATCACGTGGGCGGGCACCTGCCGTTGGTCCCCACCGCCGCCGGCCAGGTGCTCCTGGCGGCCGCCCCGCGGGCGCTCGTCGAGGAGATGCTGGCGCGCGGCACCTACGGGTGGCCGACGGTCGAGTGCCCGCGACCCGCGCCCGAGGAGGTCCGCGCGCAGGTCGCCGAGGTGCGACGCACCGACCTGGCCGTCGTGCGCCGCCCCGCCGCCCCCGTCGTCTCGCTCGGGGTGCCGGTGCGCGACCGCACCGGTCAGGTCGTCGCCGCGATCGGTGTGGTCCTGCCCGCGGAGGGGGCGTCCGTGCCGCGTCTCGAACCGGTGCTGCGTGCCGCGGCCCGGGCCGCGACGCGCGCGGTCGCGGCCGGCGAGAAGGAGCGCCCGCCGGACTGGTCGCGCGGCTGACCGGCCCGCGGTGTCAGCGGGACGGGACCGCGGGGACGGGCAGCCGGGTCGTGGACGCCTCGCGCGTGATCTGGAACGGGTGCAGGAGCCCGGTGACGGGCTTGGGCGGGGGCGGGGCCAGCTCGCCGCGGCCCGAGGGGCGGGTGCCCGTGCGCAGCAGGGCGGTGGCCAGGGTGGTCGCGGCGGCGACACCGTCGACCACGGGCACGCCGATCGCGTCGGCGATGGTGCCGGTGAACGCGGCCATGCCGGCGCACCCGAGCACGACCGCGTCGGAGCCGTCCTGCGCGACGGCGCGGGCGCACGCGGCGGTCACGCGTTCCAGCGCGCCGCCGGCGGGGTCGTCGAGCTCCAGCACGGGGATGTCGCAGGCGTGCACGCCCGCGCAGGCGGCGGTGAACCCGTACCGGTCGAGCAGCTCGTGCGCGCGGGGGACGGTGCGGCTCAGGGTCGTGACCACGCTGAACCGGCGCGCCACCAGCGCGGCGGCGTGGAACCCGGCCTGGGCGATGCCGAGCACGGGCCCGCGGGCGAGCTCGCGGGCCGCGTCCAGGCCGGGGTCGCCGAAGCACGCGACGACGTAGGCGTCGACCCCCTGGGCCTCGCCGAGCGCGACCTGCTCGAGCAGGCCGGGCACGGCGAGGACCTCCTCGTAGTGCGACTCGATCGACGCGGGGCCCATGGTCGGCTGCACCGCGTCGACGAGGACGCCGGGGCCCGCCACCGCCCGGGCGGACCGGCCGACGAGGTCGGTCATCGCCCGGGTGGTGTTGGGGTTGATCACGCGCACGTGCACGGCGGGCTCCGGTCGTCGGGGGGGTCAGGCCTGCTGGCTGACGACGGCGGGGACGTCGGTGCTGCCGACGGACACGTGCGGGTCGTCGGCGTCCAGCACGGGCATCTGCGGGTTGCGGCGCTCGAGCCAGACGAACATCGCGTAGCCCAGCCCGCAGCCGACGAACCACGAGTAGCTCGACAGCCAGGTCACGTCGACGAGCCCGAGCTGCGCCAGCGGGCGGGGCAGCACGGCGGTGGCGACGGCGACGAGGCCCGCGGTCCCCACCGTGGCGAGGGCGTTGCGGTTGTAGCCGCGCGAGTACCAGTAGCGGCCGGTCGGGGCCATCGTGAACATGTCGTCGACGTGCACGCGCTGGCGGCCGATCACGTAGTAGCCGGCGATGAGGATGCCGAAGAGCGGGCCGATGAGGGCGCCCAGCACGCCGAGGGTGTAGTGGATCGCCTCGTCGTTGTCGTACCAGTTCCACGGCGTCAGCAGCACCGACCCGACGGCGGCGATCATGCCGCCGGCCCGCCAGGAGATCCTCTGCGGCGCGACGTTGGAGAAGTCGAACGCGGGGGAGATGAAGTTGGCGACGATGTTGATGCCGACGGTCGCGGTGACGAACGTCAGGCCGCCGAGCAGGATCGCGAACGGGGTGTCGATGGCCCGGACGGTCGCGATGGGGTCGGTGATGAGCTCGCCGAACACCGGGACGGTGGCGGACGCGCAGATCACGGTCAGCACGGAGAAGAAGAGGAAGTTGATCGGCAGACCCAGCAGGTTGCCCTTCTTCACGGCTGCGAACGAGCGCCCGTACCGCGAGAAGTCGCCGAAGTTCAGCATGGGGCCGGAGAAGTACGAGACCACCAGCGCGATCGCGGACAGCATCACGGGGATCGACGCCGCGAACGTCATGGGCGGGCCCGCGGACAGGTTGAGGGAGATGTTCGACCAGCCGGCCTCCGAGACGAGGTAGACGGCCATGACGATCATCACCACGTACACGGCGGGCCCGGCCCAGTCGATGAACCGGCGGATCGTCTCCATGCCGTGCCAGAACAGGGCGGCCTGCGCGCACCACAGGATCGCGTAGGAGATCCACCCGAGCGCGTTCAGGCCGAGGAACGACGGCTCCAGCAGCGACTGGGAGGCGGGCACGAACTTGAGGAAGATGATGTTCAGCGACTCGGCGGCGAGGAACGTCTGCACGCCGTACCAGGCGACGGCGATGAGGCCGCGGATGATCGCCGGCACGTTGGCCCCGAGCACCCCGAACACGGCGCGGTTGATGACGGGGTACGGCACGCCCGTCTTCTGCGACGGCTTGGCGACGAGGTTGCAGAACACCTGCACGATCACGATGCCGACGACGAGCGAGACCAGCACCTGCCAGCTGGCGATGCCGAGCGCGAACAGCGACCCGGCGGTGACGTACCCGCCGACGGAGTGCACGTCGGACATCCAGAACGCGAAGATGTTGTACGACGACCAGGTCTGCTTCTTCAGCGGGGCCAGGTCCTCGTTGGTCAGGCGGGGGTCGTAGGTCGCCCGGACCTCGCCGTCGCCGACGGGCATGCCGGCGGCCTCGACGAGGTCGTTCGGTCGTGCGTCGGCGGGCGCGGGCGGCGCGGTGGTCGCGGTGGTGGCGGTGGGCGGGCTGTCGGGCTGCGGTGCGGTCATGGCTGTCCTCGCTCGGGGAGGCGTTCACCCTGGTCGGGTCGGGTGCGGGTCACGTACGGTGAAGCGATCACTGCAGGCGCATGACGCCGGAGGCTCAGTTGTGAATCTATGACTTCACAACGGGTGCCCGGTTTCGCGCGTGTGAACTTCCTGCTTCACCTGTGGGTCGTGGACTGGCGACCAGGACGGAGACCGCCCGTGACGACGACCTCCGGCGAGGACACCGGACGCCTCCTCGAGCACTTCGACACCGAGGTGCTCGGCGCCCGGCTGCGCGCGCTGCGCGAGGCCCGCGGGCTGACGCTGCGCGAGGTCGGCGGGCGGCTCGGCATCTCCGCGTCCGCGGTGTCGCAGATCGAGCGCGGCGTCCTGCGCCCCTCGGTCAACCGCCTCTTCGAGCTCGTCACCGCCGTCGACGCGACGCTCGTCGACGTCTTCGGCTCGGGCGGCACCGACCAGGTCGAGCTCTCCGCCCCCGCGCCCGACGGCTACGTCGTGCGCCGCGCCGTCGAGGCCGAGCAGGTCACCCTCGAGGGCGGCGTCACGTTCCGCCGCCTGTCACCGGGCGTCTCGCACGACGTCGACTTCTTCGAGTCCACCTACCCGCCGCACACCGTCGCCGGCCGCCAGCACGAGCTCATCACGCACCGCGGGTACGAGATCGGCACCGTCACCCGCGGCGAGCTGACGGTGGACTTCGCCGACGAGCGCGTCGTCCTGCGCCCCGGCGACACCATCTCCTACGCCTGCTCCAGCCCGCACCGCCTGAGCAACCGCTCCGACGACGTCACCGTCGCCACCTGGGTCATCGTCCACCCCGGCGCTCCCGCCCCGGCCTGACCCGCGGGGCCCGGAGCGTGAGGGCGTCGGCCGGCCGGCATGCGGCCGCAACGCCACGACGCTGCTGCCCGTGCCTCGCGGCGGAGGTCCGGGCAGCAGCGAGCGGGCGACGCCCAGAGCGGTCAGTGACCGGCGAGAGCCGGGCTGGTTCCTGCCTTCATGCCCTGCTCCAGATCAGCCGTTCCTGCGAGGGAGTCGTGCTGGTAGAGATGTCCGCTCTCGGCCTGGAAGAGGATGCGGAAGCCTCCGTCGGAGCTGGCCGCGATGGCGGGGCTCGTGCCGGCCTTCATGCTCTGCCCGGTGTTGCCGCGACCGGCGTCCCCGACGAAGACGAGGTCTCCGGTGTTGGCCTGGAACGCGATCTGGTAGCCGCCGTCCGGCAGGGCTGCGATCGACGGGCTCGTGCCTGCCTTCATGCCCTGACCCAGGTTGGCCGGGCCGGTCGTGGAGTCGTACTGGTAGAGGTCCCCGGTGTTCGCCTGGAAGACGATGCGGAACCCGCCCTTGGGTGACGCCGCGATCGCGGGGCTCGTGCCGGCCTTCATGCCCTGCCCGGTGTTGCCGCGACCGGCGTCACCGACGAAGACGAGGTCCCCGGTGTTGGCCTGGAACGCGATCTGGTAGCCGCCGCCCGGCAGGGCTGCGATCGACGGGCTCGTGCCAGTCTTCATGCCCTGACCCAGGTTGGCCGGGCCGGTCGCGGAGTCGTACTGGTAGAGGTCCCCGGTGTTCGCCTGGAAGACGATGCGGAACCCGCCCTTGGGTGACGCCGCGATCGCGGGGCTCGTGCCGGCCTTCATGCCCTGCCCGGTGTTGCCGCGGCCGGCGTCCCCGAGGAACACGAGGTCCCCGGTGTTGGCCTGGAACGCGATCTGCTGGCCGCCGCCCGCCAGGCTGGCAACCGCCGGGCTTGTCTCGGCGCGCATTCCCTGTCCAAGATTCGCATTTCCCAGGTCGCCCCACTGGTAGAGGTCGCCGGTGTTCGCCTGGAATGTGCCGCGGTAGCCGGTCGTCGACGTGCCGCCGTCAACGACGTTGTTGTACCTCAGTGGCTTGTAGGAGGATGTCGGAGCGCCATCGATCGTCGCCCAGTTGAGGTTGCCCGAAACGTGCTTGACCGGCGTGCTTCCAAATGAGTAGTAGTAGAAGGTGCCTGCTCCCTTGTCGATCCAGCGGTCGAAGAGCAGGGTGTGCCTGCCGGCGATGTTGAGGATGTCGCCGGGCATGAGGCTCGACCGGCTGGGCAGCTGCCAAGAGACGCCAGGCAGCCCGGACGTGGTGAGGCTCGTACCAAGGTTCCAGGCCAGCGAGACGTAGCCCGAACAGTCGCGGCGGTAGGCGCGCCCGTCTGGGCCCGGAGACGACGCGTTCTGGTTGTACTCCCCCGGTTGGTTGTCGACCCAGTACTGGGCTCTCTGGATGATCTCGGTGCGGCTGATCTGACCACCCGGCGTCGATGCCGCTTGTGCAGGCAGCGCGGTGAGCGGTCCCACGACGATCGCCGCCAGGACAGCGAGAGCAAGGGCTATGGACCTCGCGGCCGGGCGTTGTGATCCGGATGGTCCGTGCGTCGAACGAGTGTGCAAGGAAATAGCCTTTCAGTGCGTGAGTTTGTCTGGCACTTGGAGACTACTGACGCGCGCGCGCAGATGTTGCTTATTGGACGAGTGTCCTGCGTGAAGCGACTGCTCGGTCGCAGTATTGACGTTGTCCGACGGTAGCGGTGGGCTGCTCAGTCGAGGCGCTCGGCGACGTCGGCGGGGAAGCCGCCCGTGGCCAGGGGGCCCCAGTGCTCGGGGGTGAGACGCACCAGGCTCTTGCCCTGCAGACGCATCGCGGCGCGGTACTCGTCCCAGTCGGGGTGCTCGCCGGCGATGCAGCGGAAGTAGTCCACCAGCGCGTCCTCCGCCTCCGGCATGTGCAGCACCTGCGCGGACCCGTCGACCTGCACCCACGGGCCGTCCCACTCGTCCGAGAGCACGCACACGCTGACCCGCGGGTCCCGCTCGGCGTTGCGCGTCTTGGCCCGGCCCGGGTACGTCGAGACGACGATCCGCCCCTGCTCGTCCACGCCCCCGCTGACCGGCGAGACCTGCGGGCGCCCGTCGCGACGGGTCGTGACCAGCAGCATGCGGTGCCGCGGCCGCACGAAGTCCAGCAGCGCGGCGAGGTCGACGGGCGTGGTGGTGGCGATGGTGCGTCCCATCCAGGCACGGTACGTCGGGTCGGTGCGAGCGCGCAGCGCGGTGGCGGCTCGCCAGGGCGGCGAAACGAGGTGGGGAGGCGCCATCCGGCATCTGGCATGATGGTTTACGGAGAAAAACCATCGTGGGGTGAGCGCGGCGGAAGGAGGCGTGATGGTTTTCGGGGTCGACCCCGTTCACCAGGCAGTCGTCGAGGTGCTCGATCGACTGGAGCGTGGTGACGCCGCGGAACTTGAGAGCGTCCACGTCGACCTGAAGGAAGAGGCCGGCCGCCGTGGTCCCGGTGGCATCGTCAGGCCAGGGGCGCGCACCAACGAGGCGGCTGCTCAGAAGCTCGCCGCGGAGGCGGCATGCATGGCCAACACGGACGGCGGAGGTGCACTCGTCGTCGGTGTGTGCGACGACGGCTCGCTCATGGGCGCCGAACTCGACGGACAGTGGCTGCGCGAACGCATCTACGCGCTCACCGACCGCCGACTCACGGTGGATGTGAGTGAGGCGCTCGTCCGAGGCGTGCGACTCCTCGTCATCCGGTCGCCGCAGGCCATCGAGCCGGTGCGGGTGAACGGTCGCGTCACCTGGAGAGTGAATGATCGATGCGTCGAGGTCGACGCATCGACCTGGCACGCCCGGCGCATGACACGAGACCGCTACGACTGGTCGGAGCAGAGCTCCCACGTCCCCGTCGACCGGGTGCGACCGGAGGCGCTCAACCTGGCACGCCGGCACCTCGACCGTGCGGGCGGCGCGCGGGAGCTGGACCTGGCGCGTGCCACGGACCACGACCTCCTCCGGCGTCTCAACGTGGTGACGACCGACGGATATCTGACGAACGCAGGCGCGCTGGCGTTCGTCGGGCGCGGCGAGCCCGCTCTTGACTACATCCGACGCGCCGTCGCAGGCGGCGACAGCCGACGCCGCGTGCGTGAGGCTGGGATGTCCCTCCTGGAAGAGATCGAACGTGTCGAGGAGAACGTCGACGCCTTCAACGAGACGAGGCACGTCCAGCGCGGCTTCGTGATCGCGCGGGTTCCCGAACTGCCTGCGGCGGCCGTCCGCGAGGCGATCGTGAACGGCGTCGTCCACCGCGAGTTGGCGTCCGCCGGGCCCACGGTCGTCGAGCACGTCGGTCGCTCGCTGGTCGTGAACTCTCCCGGCGGCTTCGTCGGAGGAGTGACGCCCGAGAACATCATCACCCACCCGTCGCAGCAGCGGAACCGGGCGCTCGCACAGCTCTTCGCAGACCTGCACCTGGCAGAGCGGGAAGGTATCGGCGTCGACCGCATGGTGCGGGACATGATCGCCGTCGGATACCCGCCGCCGAGCATCAGTGAGATCCCAGGACCGTTCGTGCGGGCCGCTCTCGTCGGAGATCCCCTGGACGAGGCATGGATCGGGCTGCTCACCCGTCTGATGCCGAGCGAGGCGCGGAACGAGCTCAACGTCCTGCTCCTGCTGCGTCGACTCGTGGACACCTGGTGGATCGACGTCGCTGCGGCCAGCCCGATCCTGCAGATGAGCGACGTGGAGACGGAGGCCGCGTTGCACAGACTGCGCGGCGTGACCGTCGACGGGCGACCCGTGATCGAGCCGGTCAACGGGACGCCACCTGGCGCACCCGAGGCTTGGCGTCTGGCAGCCCCGACGTGGGCTGTGCTCCAGGAGGAAGCGGACGCGATCGGGGCACCGCGACGCGCGCCGGAACGTGCGGAGGTCGCGATGGCGTGGGCGCGCCACCGGGGGAGGGTGAGCACCACCGAGCTTGGCTCCATCGTCGGAACGAACGCGACGAACGTGAATCGCCTCTTGCAGAGCCTCGAAGAGGATGGCCTTCTCGCGCCGGGTCGGTCCGCGCGGACCGGCCGAGGATTCTTCTACGTGCTGGCTGCCCCAGAAGCCTGACCCGATCGACGCGGACCTACCTGCTGAGCGCGTCCCAGGCGGCGTTGGTGGAGGCGGGGAGCTCGCGGGCGTGCCAGAGCACGGCCTGCCAGGGGCGGGCGCTCTGCGCGGAGACGCCCACGCCGACGACGTCGATGCCTGCCGTGCGGCACGAGAACAGGGCCCGGCGCAGGTGGTAGTCCTGCGTGACCACCACGGCGGCGTCCACGCCGAGCAGGTCGTGGGCGCGTACGCAGCTGCTCACGGTGTCGAACCCCTCGTCGTCGCGGACCACGGCCTCGGCCGGGACGCCGTGCTCGACGAGGTACGTCAGCATGGCGCCCGGCTCGTCGTGGTCGGGGCCGGAGCGGTCGCCGCTGACCAGGACCGTCGTGACGACCCCGCGGTCGAGCAGGTCGACGGCCGCGTCGAGGCGGCGGGCGAGGTACGGGGTGGGGGTGCCGGCGGGTGTGAGCCCGGCGCCGAGGACGAGCGCGACCGGGCGCGCGGGGACGTCGGCCGGGTCGGGCACGACGTACCGCTGGCCGACCGCCTGCACCACCGTGAACGGCGCCAGCGCGAGCACCAGGGCGACGGCGAGGGCGACGAGCGCCCGGCGACGGCGCGCCGCACGCGCCGCCGGTGGGGTGCGGGGCGTCCGGGCGGCGGTGCGGGCCGGGCTCATGCCTCGCCGGGCAGGGCCCGCCGCACCACCAGGCGCGTCCACGAGCCGAGGTACAGCCGGTCGCCGTCCTGCAGCTCGTGGCGCTGACCCGGCGGGATCGGCGTGCTCGGCAGCGGTGCGCCGACGCGGGCCACGTAGGTGCCGTTGGACGACTGCAGGTCCTCCACCCACCAGCGCGACCCGTCGGTGTTGAGCTGGCAGTGCCGGCGCGAGACCCCCGAGTCGGCACCCGCGTCGACCTGGGGCCGGATGTTGCGCGACACCGACGGAC
The DNA here is from genome assembly GCF_006715865.1 of Cellulomonas sp. SLBN-39. Taxonomy (NCBI): domain Bacteria; kingdom Bacillati; phylum Actinomycetota; class Actinomycetes; order Micrococcales; family Cellulomonadaceae; genus Cellulomonas; species Cellulomonas sp. SLBN-39. The sequence continues at coordinate 2,077,379 of NZ_VFOA01000001.1, forward strand.
GGCCGACCAGCACGCTGCGCTCGCGCAGCGGCACGAGCACCGGCAGGCCCACCGAGGGCATCGGGTCCTCGGGCTGCTGCTCGGCGTACCAGTCGGGGTCGATCCACAGCTCGGCCACCCAGGCGTCCTCGCCCGGCACGCGCGGGGCGGGCGACGGGACCGGTGCGGGCGGGGTCGTCGCCGCGGCGGGCCCGGGGGCCGCCGGGCCCGGGGTGCCGGACGGCGGCGTCAGGGGCGTCGGCGGGTTGAGCGGGGTCGGGGGAGCGAGCGGCGTGGGCCCGGCGACCGGGGTCGCACCGGTCGTGAAGTCGTACCCGCAACCCTCGCAGAACAGCGCCCCGGGCGCGGCGGGCGTGCCGCAGTGGGGGCACGTGGCGGGCGACCCGGAGGTGGTCGACGCTGCGGCGGGCGCGGCCGGGGCGGCGCCGCCGGCGGGCATCGGCGCGCCGCAGACGTCGCAGTAGTCGGTCGACGCGCTGACGTGCCCGTCGGGGCAGACGACCGTGCTCATCGACGCACCCGGCTCGTCTTGGTCGACGCGGTGTCCAGCGCCATCTCGTCGAGCTTCGACGCGCTGCGCTTCAGGCGCACGGTGCCGTGCTCCTCGTCGTCGATCTCGACCACGCGCCGCAGCCGGGACGTGGCCTCGGCGTTGCCGGTCTCCTTGGCGAGCTGCACGGCGCGGCCCAGCTTGACGGTCGCAGTGGCCTCGTCGCCCGCGGCCTTGGCGGCCAGGCCCTCCTGGATGACGTCGGCGAGCTCGGCCTGGCCGGTGTAGTGCGCGACCTCGGGGCTGATCCGGGCCGTCAGCGACGAGTCGTCCGACCAGACCGCCTTGACCAGGCCCGACGCGACGACCTCGTCGGCCACGGCGAGCTGCACGCGCGCGGCGAGCTGCTCCGAGCCCACCGGCTTCGACGGCAGGCGGACGGCCACGTGGTAGTCGCGGGACTCGTCCGCCCACGCCCCGGTGGGGTACGCGCCGATCAGCGGCGTGACCGCCGTGCGCCGGGCCGTGAGGTCCTCGACGGTCGGCGCGACCTGGCGGACGAACAGCACCTGGCCGCCCTGCGGCGTCCACACCCGCAGCTGGGCGTCGGCCACCCCGCGGGCCATCGACGCGGTCAGCAGGTCGCGGAAGTCGTCGGCGATGCCGGCGGGGTCGGCGATGAGCTCGACGCCGCCGAGCAGCGCCGTGGCGACCTCGCGCAGCTCGTCGACCTGCCAGTGCGCGCCCACGCCGCGCGCGTCGCACTGGAACCGGCCCGTGACGTCGCGGATCGCCGCGCTGAGCTCGGACCGCGGCTCGGACTCGTTCTTGCCGTCGGTCAGCAGGATCGCGTGCCGCTGCGTCGCGGCGGGCTGGGTGGCGAAGATCTGGTCGGCCAGCCGCAGCCACGTGCTCATCGCCGTGCCGCCCTGCGCGACGAGCCGCTCCACGGCCCGCTTGCCCTCCGCGCGGGCCCGGGGCTCCATCTGCACGATCGCGACCGGGGCGTTGGGGTACGGGAAGACGCGCTGCGCGACGTGGCTGCCGCCGACGATCGCGAACCACGTGCCGTCGGGGACGTGGTCGAGCGCGACCTGCGCGGCGTGCTTCGCCGCGGCCAGCGTCTGACCGGTCATCGAGCCCGACGTGTCGACCATGATGATCTCGGCGACGCCGCCCGCGGTGGTCGCCGCCCCGCCCACGCCCTCGGCGGTGACCGTGACGATCGCGTGCGCGTCCGTCCCGCCGTCGGGCAGGAACTCGTTCTGGAAGACCTCGGCGCGGAACGTGGCCACGGTGCTGGCTCCTCGGCGGTGACGGTGGGTGAGGACGGACGACGGGCGGGCGGGGTCGGCGGCGACGGCGCCGGTCAGGGCGTCGGCGGCCCTCCTGGGAGGCTACCGGGCGCCGCGCGGTCGAGGCGGGAGAGCGCGACGGTGACGTTGTCGTGGCCGCCCTGCGCGTTGGCCCAGGCGACGAGGTCACGGGCGAGGGCCGCCGGGTCCGGGCCGACCCGGGCCACGGCGGCGCGGACCTGCTCGGCGACCACCTCGGGCGCCGACGCGTAGTTCCACAGCCCGTCCGAGCACGCGAGCACCCACCCGGGCCCCGTGGGGCGCACCGCGACGGTCCGCGCCGTCGTGGTCGGCGCGTCCACGCCCAGCCAGCGCGTGATCGCGTGCGCGTCCCGCGCGGACTCGGCCTCCTCCCGGCTCATGCCCGCGGCGACGCGCTCGGCGGCCAGGGAGTCGTCCTCGGTGAGCTGCGCGGGCGTGCCGTCGTCGGGCAGCCAGTACGCGCGCGAGTCGCCCAGCCACCCGGCGACCACCAGGCCGGGGGAGGCGAGGGCCGCGACGAACGTGCACGACGGCGGGTCCTCGCGCGTGGCCGCGTCGGCCACGGCGTCGCGGACGGCGCGGTCCGCGGCCTCCCCGGCGAGCACCAGCAGCCGCGACCACGCGTCCGGGTCGGGCTCCGGGGCGGGGGAGGCCCCGACGCCGGTGACGAGCACGTCGCGGGCGGCGCGGGCCGCGGCCAGCGCCGCCTTGTCGGAGTCGGGCGCGGAGCCGACCCCGTCGCACACCACGAGCACGTCGACGTCGTCGACGACGCCGAGGGCGAGGGCGTCCTCGTTGCGGCGTCGGCGCACCCCCAGGTCGGTCACGCCGGCGACGTGCGCGGCGGCGCGCTCCTCGTACCTGTCCCGCGCCGACGGCGCCCGGGTGCCGCACGCGAGGCAGTAGCCGTCGGGTGCGACGGCACCGCCGCACGCGGGGCACGCCGCCGTGCTCGGGGCGCCGCCGTCGACGGCGGTCCCGTCGTCCGGCGCGGTCGGCGCCGAGGCCGCCGGTGCGGCCAGCGGCGCGCCGCAGGCCTCGCAGAACCGGGCCCCCGGCCCCGCGCCCTCGCCGCAGGCGGGGCACGTCGTCACGGTCACCACAGCGACCACCGGCGGACGGCGTTGGCGCGGTCCACGAGCGCGACCCGGTCGGCTCGGTCCGGCACGAGGGCCGCCTGCTCGCGCAGCGCACCCTCCAGCGCGGTGCGCAGGTCGCCCTCGGTCGCGGCGGCGCCGTCGAGCGTCACGCCCGGCACCGGCCCGCTCGTGGCGACCACGTCCAGGGCCGTGGTCAGCACCGCCGTGCGCAGCGCCGCGCGGGCCGCGGGGTCGAGCGGCACAGGGCGGACGGAGTCGAGCGCGGCCGCGAGCGACGGCAGGTCCCGGCGGGCGCCGGCGAGCACCTGGGCGCGCAGCAGGCGGGCGTCCGGGTACGAGCTGCGGGTCGCGGTCACCAGGTCGAGCGCACCGAGCGCACCGTCGACGTCGTCCGCCGCCAGCCGCAGCCGGGTCAGCCCGAACGCCGCGGGCGCCGTGTAGTTGGCGTCGGCGTACGCGCACGTCGCGTAGAGCTGCTCGGCCACGAACGGCTCGCCCGAGGTCTCGCACGCCACCGCCAGCGCCAGCTTCGGCGCCAGCTCACCCGGCACCTGCCCGTACACCGCGTTGAACGACGCCCGCGCCGCCACGGCATCGCCCGCCGCGAGCTGCGCCAGCCCCTGCGTCCACACCGCCCGCCACTCCCACGGGTCCTCGGCAAGCACCGCCTCGACGGCCTCGCGCACGACCTCCGGCCGGCCGGCCTCGACGGCCGTGGTCGCGCGCAGCAGGCGCACCTCGACCGTGTCGGCGGGGGCGTCCGCCAGCGCGGCCAGGCGCTGCACGGGGTCGGCCACGTTGACGCCCGAGAGCCAGCCCGCCGCCGGGTCGTCGGGGTCGACCTTGAGGGCCGGCAGCTCGTCCCACGCCAGGGGGCGCTCCACCTGGTCGGTCGTCGGCGGCTCGAACAGCACCGACGCGGCGCTCGTCAGCGGCGGGTCCCCGGCGCCGCGGTCGGCCGCGACGACCTCACGCAGCACGCCCAGCACCTGCGCGCGCATCTCGTCGACCGTCGCGAACCGGTCCGACGGGTCGGGCGCGCACGCCTTGGCCAGCAGCCGGTAGAAGGAGTCGTACCGCGCGAACACCGGGGTGTCCTCGACCGGGGGCAGCGCGGCCACGTACGTCGTGGTGTTGCCGCGGAAGTCCAGCACCAGCGTCGCCAGGGTCCGGCCGATCGTGTAGACGTCGGACGCGACCGACGGGCCGACCTCCGCGACCTCCGGCGCCTGGTACCCCACCGTGCCGTAGATCGCCGAGTGCTCGTCGTCGATGCGGCGCACCCCGCCGAGGTCGATGAGCTTGAGCGCGTCGCCCGCCTGGATGATGTTGTCCGGCTTGAAGTCGCAGTACAGCAGGCCCAGGTCGTGCAGGTACCCGAACGCGGGCAGCACCTCCAGCACGTACGCCAGCGCCTGGTCCACCGGCAGCGGGTCCACCCGCCCGGCGGCCTCGCGCCGGTCCGTCAGCAGCTCCTTGAGGGAGCGGCCGCCGACGAACTCCATGACGGTGTACCCGTCGCCGTCGTGCTCGACGAAGTTGTAGATCTCGACGACCAGCGGGTGCTCGACGCGCGCGAGGAACTGCCGCTCCGAGATCGCCGCCTGCACCGCGTCCGCGTCGCCCGTGTTCAGCAGGCCCTTGAGCACCACCCACCGGCCCGAGACGTTGCGGTCCCGCGCCAGGTAGATCCAGCCCATGCCGCCGTGGGCGAGGCAGCCGACGACCTCGTACTGCCCGCCCACGAGCGTGCCGGGCGCCAGGCGCGGGTCGAAGTCGAACCGCGCCCCGCACTGCGCGCAGAAGCCCTGGGTGCGCGCGGGCACGCCCTCGCGCCCGCGCCCCACGGGCTCTCCGCACGCCGCGCAGAACCGCTTGCGCTCGGGCACCTGCGGGTCGGCCATCACGGCCTGCAGCGGGTCCGCCACGGGGGCCGGCGGCACCGTCGTCAGGCCCGCGCCCAGGCGGGCCCGGCGCAGGCGGGTCGACGACGTGCCCAGCCGCCGCGTCGCACGCGTGCCCGTCGCCGTGGTGCGGGCCGACCCCAGGGCGGCCGACGCCAGCCGGGTCGAGCTCGTCCGCCCGGTGCGGGTGGACCGCTCGGCGTCCGGGTCGCCGGCGGCGCCCGGGGTCGGCACACCCGCGGCGATGCCGGTGCCGAGCATGGACGACGGGGTGCGCGCGGCACCGGTCGCCGTGCCCGTGGTGGCCGTGCTGGTGGTGCCCGTGCTGGTCGACGCCGCGCCGGCGGGTGCGGGCGAGCCGCACACGTCGCACCAGCCGTCCTCGTACCGGCCCGTGCACCCGGCCTCGCGGCAGGCGGTCGTGCTGGTCATCGGGCTCCTCCTCGTCCGCCCGGCAGCGGCCGGGCGAGGTGCTCGTACTGCTCGACGAGTGCGCGCGCCAGGTCGACGTCGCAGGGGGTGGTCTCCACGGCCGTGCGCGCCTCGTCGTGCGCGGCGCGGACCGTCGGCGACGCGTCCCGGCCGTTGCCCGCCGCCAGCGCCACCGCCTGGCCCAGCCGGTAGCGCAGGCGCGCCCGCTCCCGCAGCGGCTCGGAGTACGCCTCCTGGGCGGCGTCCAGCGCGCGCCGGACCGCGTCGAGGCGTGCCACGAACGCGTCCAGGCCGGCACGGTCGTCCGGCACCGGGCCCAGCCGCGAGACGTCCGGCACGGCGTTCCGCGGCGGGTGCGCGACCTCGCGGCGGCACCGGTCGGCGAGCTCGTGCAGCGCGGGCTCGCGGGCCTCCAGCGCCGCGGCCGTCGCCAGCGCGTCGGCCCGCACCCGGGTCAGGGACCGGCGCTGCGACACCGCGACCATGAGGTCGCGCTCCGCGTGCGCGACCCGCGTCTCCAGCTCCGCGAGCGGACCGGACACGTCGCCGCCGCGCGCCGCCTGCGCCGACAGCCGCTCCTCGCGCTCGCGCAGCGCCGCCAGCCGGCCCACCGCCTCGCCGTCGCCGGACGCGAGGTCCTCCGCCCGCACCAGCGCCGCCCGCAGCCCGCGCAGCCGCCCGACCACGTCCGCGGAGTCCGGGTCGAACGCCAGCCGGGTGCGCAGCGCCGCGACCATCGCGTCGCACAGCGTCACCGCCTCCGGCAGCGACACCGCCGACGACCCCGGGCGGGTGTCGACCCGTCCCCAGACCAGCTGCGACATCCGCTCGCGCTCCACGGCCGTCACCCGGCCGTCGTCCCACACCTCCAGCAGCTCGTCCGCGCGCGTGCGCACCGACTGCCACACCGTCAGCGCCAGCACCACGTCCGGGGTGTACCGCTCCGCGTCCGTCGCCGCCTGCGCCGCCGTGTCCAGCGCGTCCAGGCGGGTGCGCCGGTCGTCCAGCCACGCCAGCAGGCCGTCGAGGTACCGCATCAGGTCCGCCGCGGGGGCCGCCTCGCCCAGACGACCCGGGGCGACGGGCGCGACGACCTCGCTCGCGGCAGCCACGGCCGTGCCGCTCACGAGCGCCCGTACACGGACGCCGGCGGCGCCGGTGCCGGGCCGAGCGCGTCGCCGAGCCACCGGTCGTACGTCCGCTCCCACGTGCCGTCGGCCTTCGCCGCGTCCAGCACCGCGTTGACGTACCGCACCAGGTCCACCTGGTCGGCCGCGACGCCCAGGCCGTACGGCTCGGCGCTGAACGCCTCGCCGACCACCCGCGCGTACGGGTCCTGCGCCACGAACCCGGCCAGCACCGTGTCGTCACCCGTGATCGCGTCGACCCGGCCCTGCTGGAACAGCGCCAGGCACGCCGAGTGCGTCGGCGCCCCCACGGCCTCGACGTCGTACGCCTCCAGGCGGTCCAGCGTCGTCGTGCCCTCCGGCGCGCACACCCGCTGCCCGTCGAGGTCCTCGATGCCCGTCGCCTCGGACTCGGTGCTCACCAGCACCTTCTGCCCGGCCGTGAGGTACTCGGCCGAGAACGCCACGTCCTGCCACCGCTCGCACGTGATGCTGAACGCGCGCGCCACCAGGTCCACCTCGTGCGCCTCCAGCAGCGGGATCCGGTCCGCGGCCGTGATGACACGGAACGTCACCGCGTCGGCGTCGCCCAGCAGCTCGTGCGCCACCAGGCGCGCGACGTCGATGTCGAAGCCCTCGATCTGCCCCGTGAACGGGTTGCGGGCACCCATCTGCAAGGTGTCCGCCGAGACGCCCACCACCAGGGTGCCCCGCTCGCGGATCTCGGCCATCGTGCTGCCGGCGCCGACGTCCGTGCCGGACGTCGGCGCGTACGACGTCGTGGCGTCCTCGCACTCCTCCGCCGCGAGCACCGGACCGGCCTGGGGTGCCTCGGCCGCCGCGGGCGCTGCCGCCGGGGCCGCGGACGGGCCGGCCGCGCAGCCGGTGAGCACCAGTCCCACCAGCAGGGCCGCCGCGACCGTGCGTGTCGTGCGTGCGCTCACCGGTACTCCTCCCGTCGGGCCCGCAGGCCGGTCCACGCCAGCACGGCACCGACCACGCCGAGCCCCGCCGCGAGCCACCCGACGGCCAGCCCGCCGGGGCGCAGCCCGTCCGCGACCTGGGTGCCCCCGGCCGCCACGGCGTCGGACAGCGCCGCCGACAGCTCGTCGAACAGGGCCGGCGGTGCCTGCGGCTCCTCGCTCGTCACCAGGGCGACGGCCCCGTCCCAGTCGCCCGCGTCGTCCAGCACCCGCACCTCGCTGTGCCCGGCGAGCCACGCGTCGAGCAGCGCGGGCGTCGTCGGGTCCAGCCGCACGCCGTCGGTCTCGAGCGCCGTCCGGGCCTGCGCGACGCTGCCCTGGAAGGACTCCTCGTACTCCGCGCCCGAGCCGCGGCGGATCAGCGTGAACGCCTCGCGCGAGCGGGCGTCGTTGACCAGGGCGAACGCCTGCGACGTCGCGACCGTCGCGGCGTACTCGTCGTCGTGCACGCTGCTCGCGCGCGCCGCCGCGGACCCGGTGGCCGCACCGGCCGCGACGCCCGCGACCAGCACGGCCAGCGTCGCGCCCAGCAGCCCGAGGTTGACCCGGCGCCGGGTGCGCCGCGCCACCCACACCTGCACCGCCAGCAGCACGACCAGCGCGAGCACCGTGACGGCCACCACCAGCGGTGCGGCGGTGCGCACGGCGGCGAGCTCGGCGTCGACCCGGTCCTGCTCGGCGGCCACCAGCACGTCGAGCGTCGGCACGACGTCCTCGCGCAGCACCGTCGACGCCTGCTCCAGGTACGCCGACGCGACCGGGAAGCCCTGCCGGTTGTTGGCGCGGGCCTGCTCGACCAGCCCGGTGTACGTGGTCAGGTCCGCGGTCACGGACGCGAGCTCCTCGGCCCCGTCCGGCCCGCTGGCCGCCAGCCGCGCCAGCGCCTGCGCCCCGGCGTCGACCGACGCGTCGTACCGGGCCCGCAGGTCCTGCGGCTCGAGCCCGCCGACGAGGAACGCGGTCGTGGCGGCGGCGTCGGCCGCGACGAGCTGGTTGCGGGCGTCCTGCAGCCCGACGAGCTGCGCCGCGGAGTCGCGCGCCTCGTCGAGGGCCGCGACCTGGCTGGTGACGGTGGTCAGCGCGAGCAGACCCGTCAGCGCGGCGACGACCGCCGCGGTCGCGCCCCACACCCGCAGGCCCCCCGGCGTGGACCGCCACCCGCTCGTCGGGTGCCCCGCCGGGGCGCCGCCGGGCGCGGCGGGCGGGGACGTGGTGGCCACGGTCGTGCTCACGCGGGCTCCTCGGTCGGCGGGACGGGCAGGTCGGGCGCGACGTCGGCGACGTCGGTCGCGAGGTCCTCGGGCAGCAGCGTGCGCAGCTGCTCCACGGTCGGCGCCTCGACGTCGCGCAGGCGCCACGCGTGCCGCAGCACCGCGCGGTCCAGCAGGTTCCGCGCGAAGCGGCCGTTGCCGAACCCCTCGTGCCGGGGCTGCGCGGCGGCGATCTGCTCGACCAGGTCCAGCGCCGCGTCGGACGGCTCGAAGTCCGCACGCCGCGCGGCCAGGGCGAAGATCTCGCGCAGCTGCGCGTCGGTGTAGTCGTCGAACGTCACCGTCGTCGCGAACCGGCTCTGCAGGCCGGGGTTGGTCAGCAGGAACCGGGCCATCGGCACCGGGTAGCCGGCGACCACCACCACGAGGTCGTCGCGGTGGTCCTCCATGTCCTTGACCAGCGTGTTCACGGCCTCCGTGCCGTACTGGTCGTCGGCCAGCGCGTACGCCTCGTCGATGAACAGCACCCCGCCGAGCGCGCGCTGCACCACCTCCGTCGTGCGGGTCGCCGTCTGCCCCAGGTAGCCCGCCACCAGCTCGGACCGGTCGACCTCCACCAGGTGCCCGCTGCTCAGCAGCCCGAGGGCGCGGTACAGCCCGGCGACCAGGCGCGCGACCGTCGTCTTGCCCGTGCCGGGGTTGCCGACGAACACCAGGTGACGCGTCAGCGACGGCCGGGTCAGGCCCGCGTCGGTGCGCAGCCGCTCGACGCGCAGCACCTGCGCCTGCTGGCGGATCTCCTTCTTCACCGCGTCGAGGCCGACGAGCGCGTCGAGCTCGGCCAGCAGCTCGTCGTACGTCTTCTCCGGCGGCGCGGGCTCCGCCACGCGTGCCGCAGGTGCGGGTGCGGCGGGCGCGCCGACCGGGCGCGCGGCACGCGACGGCCCGGCAGCGCCCGTGCCCCCGGGGGCGGCCGCGCGCTGCACCGCCGCCGTCACCGACGCCGTGGCGACCACCTGCAGGTCGGGCGTCCCCAGGTCGCACGCGGCCGAGACGAGCACGGCCAGCGCGTCGGCGTACGCGGGTGCGTGCGGCGAGGCGTCCGCGACGAGCGCGCCCAGCAGGTCGGTGGGCGCGTGCCGCCACCGCCGCGCCGAGCCCGCCGCGGCGAAGAACCCCGTGAGGTCGTCGTCGCGCCGGCCCACCGCCGCGGCCCACGCGACCGCGGCACCCGGGGCCGACTCCGCGACCGCCGCGGCCAGCCGCTCGCCCTCGTCCCGCACCGCGTCCGGCGCCAGGCCCGCGGCGGTCCCGGCGGCGACCAGCGCGTCGAGCGACGCGGCGAGCGTGCTCACGGCGCACCCGGCCCGGGCTGGTCCAGCGACGACTGCCCGAACGTGTCCGCCAGGAACTGCCCGTGCGCGACCAGCGCCTGCGCGTCCGCCCGGTACACCGCGTCGCTGATCTTCTCCAGCGTGACCGCCAGCAGGTCGAGCTGGTCGCACAGCAGCATCAGCGACGTCTTCCCGCGCGAGACCACCCGCCGGTCGGCGAAGTCCCGCGGCAGGCGCAGGTACCCCTCGACCGCCTCGGGCAGGTAGCTCGTGGCCGTCGCGACCACCGTGTACGCCTGCCGGTCGCCGACCCCGAACCGGTCCAGGCGCGGCACCATGTCCTCGACCGTGCCGGTGATGCGGTGCACCCGCGCCGTCACCGCCGCGGGCACCCGGCCCTCGATGCGGGCCTCGACGTCGCGGACCGCATCGGCGATCTGCTCGGCCGTCGGCGGCGGGTCCTCCACCACCACCGGCGCGCGCGAGCGCCCGAGCAGGCGCGCGACGAGGTCGCCCAGCGCGCTCACCTGACGCTCACCGCCTGCTCACGCCCGTCGTCCCGCCGGCGGCTCAGCGCAGGCCCAGGTCGAGCGACCCGCTCGCGGCGCCGGTCTGGTCCCCGCGCGAGACGCGGTCCAGGTACTGCTTGGCCTTCGCCGTCTCCGTCTCCAGCACCCCGACGGTCTGCGCCATCGAGTCCAGGGCCTGCACCTTGAACGTGTCGATCGAGTCCATCGCGGCGAACACGTCGGCGAACGACTGCTGCAGCTGCGGCAGCCCGACGGTCGCGCTCGCGGCCTGCTGCTGGATCGTCGCCGACTGCTCGCGCAGCAGCTTCGCCGTCGACGCGATCATGTTCGACGTCGTGGTGTTCAGCGCCGTGATCTGGTCGAGCACGAGCTTCTGGTTGTTCAGCGCCTGGGCCACGAGCACGGCGGTGCGCAGCGCGGAGACCGTGGTCGTCGTCGCCCGGTCCACGCCCTTGATGAGCTCGAGGTTGTTCTTGATGATGATGTCGATCGCCAGGTACCCCTGGATCGACACCGCGAGCTGCGTGAGCAGGTCCTGGTGCTTCTGCCGCACGTAGAACAGCACGTCCTCGCGCAGCGCCCGCGCGCGCTCGGGGTCCGCCACCTCGGCCTGCGCGACCGCCGCCGAGATCTGCGTGTCCAGCGCCGAGGCCACGTAGATGTACTGGTTGAGCCGCCCCATGGTGTCCCACAGGTTCTGCTTCTCCAGGTTCAGCGCCGCGTTGTCCTTGCGCAGCTCGTCCTGCCCCCGGTAGAGCGCGTTGACGATCGCGTCGATCTGCTTCTGCGAGCTCTCGTAGCGGCGGAAGTAGTCGGTCAGGGAGTCCCCGAACGGCAGGATGCCGAGCAGCTTGCGGCCCACCGTGCGCTCGGACGGGTCGAGGTCCTCCACGGTGCGGCGCAGGTCCAGCAGCGACTTGCTCACCTGCGACGTGCCGGACACCCCGCCCTCGCGCAGCGCCCGCACCGGCAGCTGCAGCAGCCGGTTCGACGTGTCGGCCGCGGCCCGCACGTCGGAGTCGCCCATCATCCGCACGTCGTCGCCCTTGGCCGCGAACTCCGGCGACCCCGCCTGCGCCTGCTCCAGGCTCGCCACGTACGCCGCGACCTTGGCGTCCAGGCCCGGCAGCGCGGCCGGGTCGACGCGCGGTGCCATCGCCGGTGCGTCGTGCGTGGCCACCGGCGCGACGGGCGCGGGTGCCTCCAGCGCGAACGCGGCGCTGGGCGCCGGCGGCTGCAGGGGCGTGGGCTCGGTCATCGACGGTCCTCCCGGGAGCGCTCGCGGCGCGCGTGCCGTCGGACGCCGACGGCCCTGGTCACGCTACCGGAACGCCCGGTCGCGAAGGTCGCAACGCCCGGCCGCCGGCGCCGGTTCCACCCGGTCGTGCGGGCGGGTGCCCGCCGCGGCCGCCGCGCCGCGGCCCTCCGGCTCTCCGCCCGCGGCGAACACGCGCCTGTGCGGGGGTGGGCCGCCGTTAGCATCGAAGCCACGCCGCCCTGTCGGCACCGCAGCGACCTCCTGACGTGCGGTGCGAACCGGGGCTCGTCGCTCGTGAGGAGTGCACATGTTCGAGAGATTCACGGACCGAGCCCGCCGCGTGGTCGTCCTCGCCCAGGAAGAGGCGCGGATGCTCAACCACAACTACATCGGCACGGAGCACATCCTGCTCGGGCTCATCCACGAGGGCGAGGGTGTCGCCGCCAAGGCCCTGGAGTCGCTCGGCATCTCGCTGGAGGCGGTGCGCGCCCAGGTCCAGGAGATCATCGGCGAGGGTCAGCAGGCCCCGTCGGGGCACATCCCGTTCACGCCGCGCGCCAAGAAGGTCCTCGAGCTGTCGCTGCGCGAGGCGCTGCAGCTCGGCCACAACTACATCGGCACCGAGCACATCCTGCTCGGCCTGATCCGCGAGGGCGAGGGCGTCGCAGCCCAGGTCCTCAACAAGCTCGGCGCGGACCTCAACCGGGTCCGCCAGCAGGTCATCCAGCTCGTCTCCGGCTACCAGGGCAAGGAGCCCGTGGCGTCGGGCGGCCCCGCCGAGGGGCAGCCGTCGGGGTCGGCCGTGCTCGACCAGTTCGGCCGCAACCTCACGCAGGCGGCCCGCGACGGCAAGCTCGACCCGGTCATCGGCCGGGCCAAGGAGATCGAGCGGGTCATGCAGGTGCTCTCGCGCCGCACCAAGAACAACCCGGTGCTGATCGGTGAGCCGGGCGTCGGCAAGACGGCCGTCGTCGAGGGCCTGGCGCAGGACATCGTGCGCGGCGACGTGCCGGAGACGCTCAAGGACAAGCAGCTGTACACGCTGGACCTCGGCGCCCTCGTCGCCGGCTCCCGGTACCGCGGCGACTTCGAGGAGCGCCTGAAGAAGGTGCTCAAGGAGATCCGCACGCGCGGCGACATCATCCTGTTCATCGACGAGATCCACACGCTCGTCGGGGCCGGTGCCGCCGAGGGTGCGATCGACGCGGCGAGCATCCTCAAGCCGATGCTGGCCCGCGGCGAGCTGCAGACCATCGGTGCGACCACGCTCGACGAGTACCGCAAGTACGTCGAGAAGGACCCGGCCCTGGAGCGTCGTTTCCAGCCGATCCAGGTCGCCGAGCCGAACCTGCAGCACGCGATCGAGATCCTCAAGGGCCTGCGCGACCGGTACGAGGCGCACCACCGCGTCTCGATCACGGACGCCGCCCTGGTGGCCGCCGCGACGCTGGCCGACCGGTACGTCAACGACCGGTACCTGCCGGACAAGGCGATCGACCTGGTCGACGAGGCGGGCGCGCGCCTGCGCATCCGCCGCATGACGGCCCCGCCGGAGCTGCGCGAGCTGGACGAGGAGATCGCCAACACGCGCCGCGACAAGGAGTCGGCGATCGACGAGCAGGACTTCGAGAAGGCCGCGCGCCTGCGCGACCAGGAGAAGCAGCTCGGCCTCAAGCGCGCCGAGAAGGAGAAGGCCTGGAAGAACGGCGACCTGGACGCCGTCGCCGAGGTCGACGAGGAGCTCATCGCCGAGGTGCTGGCCAACGCCACGGGCATCCCGGTGTTCAAGCTCACCGAGGAGGAGTCGAGCCGGCTGCTGCGCATGGAGGACGAGCTGCACAAGCGCGTCGTCGGCCAGGAGCAGGCCATCAAGGCGCTGTCGCAGGCGATCCGTCGCACGCGTGCGGGCCTCAAGGACCCCAAGCGCCCCGGGGGCTCGTTCATCTTCGCCGGCCCCACCGGCGTCGGGAAGACCGAGCTGGCCAAGGCCCTCGCCGAGTTCCTCTTCGGGGACGAGGACGCGCTGATCCAGCTCGACATGTCGGAGTTCTCGGAGAAGCACACGGTCTCGCGGCTGTTCGGCTCGCCCCCCGGCTACGTCGGGTACGACGAGGGTGGCCAGCTCACCGAGAAGGTGCGTCGTCGGCCGTTCTCGGTGGTCCTGTTCGACGAGGTCGAGAAGGCCCACCCGGACATCTTCAACTCGCTGCTGCAGATCCTCGAGGACGGTCGCCTGACCGACTCGCAGGGCCGCGTGGTCGACTTCAAGAACACCGTGATCATCATGACCACGAACCTCGGCACCCGGGACATCGCCAAGGGCGTCCAGACCGGCTTCCAGGCCGGCGGCGACCTGTCGACGTCGTACGAGCGCATGAAGGCCAAGGTCAACGACGAGCTCAAGACGCACTTCCGTCCGGAGTTCCTCAACCGCGTCGACGACACGGTCGTCTTCCCGCAGCTGTCGCAGCCGGAGATCTTCGCGATCGTCGACCTGATGATCGCCAAGCTCGACAAGCGTCTGCGCGACAAGGACATGGGCATCGAGCTCACCCCGGCGGCCAAGAAGCTGCTGTCGGAGAAGGGCTACGACCCGGTCCTGGGAGCCCGGCCGCTGCGCCGTGCGATCCAGCGGGAGATCGAGGACGCGCTGTCCGAGAAGATCCTGTTCGGCGACCTGCGCGGCGGCCAGCTCGTCGTCGTGGACGCCGAGGGCGAGGGGATCCTCGGGGAGTTCACGTTCCGCGGTGTCGACCGTGCCGTGACGCCGAAGGAGCCGATCGGTGTCGGCGCCTCGTCGGGCACGCCCGGCTCGGGCGCGGACGTCCCGCCGGCCCCGCCCGCCGCCCACCGCGGCGACGGTGGCACGGGCCTGTCGCCCGCCTGACGCCCCGCAGCACCCACGGCCCCGGCCCCCGCGAGGGGGACCGGGGCCGTCGGCCTTCCCGCCTGCGGCGATCAGCGGTGCGGGCTCCTGCCCGACGATGCCGGGGAGTCGGCCGCCGGGATCCGGGAGGCGACGACGGAGACGCTCACGATCATCTGACCGGTGGGGTGTCCGCGGCGGCGGCGAGGCGGGCGAGCTGGCTGCGCAGGTGGGTGAGGCCCTCGTCGTCGAGCGTCTGCCCCCAGGTGGCGGAGCCCTGCCGCAGCACGCCGGCGGCGGCGTGGCACAGGTCCGCGCCGCGGGGCGTGAGGCGGACGACGCTCGCGCGCGCGTCGGCGGGGTCGGCGGCGGTCGTGACGTACCCGCCCGCGACGAGGTCGCGCACGCTCGCGGCGACGGCCTGCCGGGTGGTGCCGGTGCGGCGGGCGAGCTCGGCCATGTGCGTGCCGTCCTCGTCCAGCTGGGCGATCACCGCGGCGTGGGACGGGCGCACGTCGTCGTACCCGCGGGCGTGGAGCTCGACGAGGACGGCGCCGGTGACGGCGCGGGACGCGTGCAGCAGCAGGCGGCCCACGTCGTCGGCGGACGCCTCGGCGAGCGCGCGCAGGGCCTGGCCGACGTCCACGGCGAACCTCCGAGGTCCTGGCGCCGGTGCAGGCGCCGGTAGGCAATGCGGTTGACGATCTAGGCAGTGTGGTTGACGATATGAGCAACCAGGTTGCCCACTGTAGACCCGCCGACGTCAGGAGAGCCCCGTGGACCAGACCCTCACCGGCGCACCGATGCCCGACCTCGCCCTCCAGGCGCCCGACGGCGGCACCGGCACCCTGCACCAGCTGCGCGGCGGGCGGGGCGCGGTCGTGTACTTCCACCGCTCCGCCGGGTGCCCGGTCTGCGCGTCGCACGCCCGCGCGCTCGTCGCGATGCGGGACGCCGGCGAGCTCGGCGACCGGGCGCTCGTGCTGGTCGTGCCCGGCGGCCCCGACGAGGCGGCGGTCGTGGCCCGCCGGCACCCGGGCGCTCCCGCCGTGCGGGCCAGCGGCACCGCGCACGCCGAGGTCGGGCTCGGCACGTTCCTCGCGCTGCAGCACAGCGGGGTCTTCCTCGTCGAGGCCGACGGCACGGTCGCGTACCGGCGCCGCGCGGCCGTCCCTCTGCGCAGCTTCGACGAGGCCGAGCTGCGCGCCGCGCTCCGGGTGGCCGACGGGCGGGCATGAGAGGCCCGTGGCAGGGCCATGAGAGTTGCGTGAGGTGAATCCCTTCATCGTTGTCAGGCGCGGGTGCGCGCCGCCACCCTGAGGCGTCCCACCCCCTCGCGGAAGGTGCACCCGTGCCCGCACAGCCCACCCCGTCACGCGGACGACGCCGTCCGTCGTGGCGCGCCGGCCTCGTCGCGCTCGCGCTGACGGCCGCCGGCCTCGTCGTCCCGACCACAGCTGCGCACGCGGCCGACCTGCCCGCGGCCGGCGGCACGTACGTGCTGCGCTCGGCGGCGTCGGGCAAGTGCCTCGAGGTCGCGGGCGGCTCGACCGCGTCGGGCGCCCTGCTCACGGCGGCGTCGTGCGCCACGGGAGCGACCCGGCAGCAGTGGCGCCTCGAGGCGCAGGGGACGGCAGTCCGCATGGTCAACGTCGCCACCGGCCGCTGCGTCGACG
The DNA here is from genome assembly GCF_006715865.1 of Cellulomonas sp. SLBN-39. Classification (NCBI taxonomy): domain Bacteria; kingdom Bacillati; phylum Actinomycetota; class Actinomycetes; order Micrococcales; family Cellulomonadaceae; genus Cellulomonas; species Cellulomonas sp. SLBN-39. Next base: position 2,093,627 of record NZ_VFOA01000001.1, read on the forward strand.
TCCCCGGTGCCACGAGCACCTCGGGGACGCAGCTGCAGCAGTGGGGCTGCGCCGGGGCGCAGACCAACCAGGCGTGGACGGTGCAGGCGTCCGCAGCGGCGTCCGGCAAGGTACGGCTGACCAGCGTCGGCACGGCGCGGTGCGTGTCCGTCAAGGACGGCTCGACCGCCTCCGGCGCGCCTGTGGTCCAGGAGACGTGCTCCGACGTGGCTCGCATGCAGTGGACGCCGACGACCGTCGTCGCGCCGCCTGCTGCGACGGTGCCGGTCACGGGCGCGGCGGACGGGTTCGCGACGGGCACGACGGGTGGTGCCGCCGGTGCCACCGTCACGGTCAGCACGCTCGCCGACCTGAAGAAGTACGCGGCCGCCACCGAGCCCTACGTCATCCAGGTCTCGGGCACGATCACCGTGGCACCTTTCGGCGACATGATCAGCGTCGGGTCGAACAAGACCATCGTGGGGCTGGGGACGACGGGCACGATCGCCAACGGCGGCCTGCGGGCGGTCAACCAGAAGAACATCATCATCCGCAACCTCACCATCCGTGACACGCGGATGACGGACGACGACCCCGACGACAAGACGTACGACTACGACGGCATCCGGCTCGACACGGTGACGAACGCCTGGATCGACCACAACCGCATCGTGCGGATGAACGACGGTCTGGTCGACCTGCGCAAGGACACGACGAACGTCACCCTCTCCTGGAACGAGATCGGCGAGGGGAACAAGGCGATCGGGATCGGGTGGACGACCAACGTCACCGCGCGGATCACCATGCACCACAACTGGATCCACGACACGAACCAGCGCAACCCCAGCATGGACAACGCGCAGTACGCCCACCTGTACAACAACTGGCTGCAGAACATCACCTCGTACGGCAACCTCTCGCGCGGCGGCACGAAGATGCTGCTCGAGAACAGCTACTTCCAGAACGTGAAGAACCCCTACTACCCGACCGACAGCGCCACGCTCGTGCAGCGCGGTTCGGTGGTCACGGGCTCGTCCGGCCGGCAGGAGACCCGAGGCACCGCGTTCGAGGCGTCGACGTTCTACCCGTACACCCTCGACAAGGCCTCCGACCTGCCCGCCCTGCTGCGCGCGAAGACCGGCCCGCAGGGCTCGACCGTCGGCACGGGCCAGAAGGCCACGGTCGCCGCCGACGGCACGGGCACGTACACGACGGTCCAGGCGGCGATCGACGCGGCGCCGTCGAACAGCTCGACGCGGACGGTCATCACGGTCGCGCCCGGCACGTATCGCGGGGTCGTCACGGTGCCCAGCACGAAGACGAACATCACGCTGCGCGGCCTCGGTGCCTCCCCGGCCGACGTGCGGATCGCCTACGGCAACTCCGCCGCCACGCACGGCACGTTCAACAGTGCGACGGCGTTCCTCGACGGCAAGGGCGTCGAGGTCGAGAACCTCACCATCGCCAACGACTTCGACGAGACGACGACCGCGGACGGTCACCAGGCCGTGGCGCTGCACCTCAAGGCCGACCGGGCCGTGCTGCGCAACGTGCGGCTGCTGGGCGACCAGGACACGCTGCTGGTCAACGAGACGGCCCGTGCCTACGTGGTGGACTCCTACGTCGAGGGCACCGTGGACTTCATCTTCGGCGGCGGCGTCGCGGTGCTCCACCGGACGACCGTGAACTCCAAGCGCTCCACGGGCGGCCCGATCACGGCGGCGTCGACGCCTGCCACCCGTCAGTACGGCTTCCTCTTCTACCAGTCGACGATCACCGGTTCGGCGACCAACGCCTCGACGCTCGGGCGTCCGTGGCGCCCCGACGGGCAGGTGCTGTTCCGGGAGTCCACGCTCGGCGGGACCGTCCGCACGTCGCAGCCGTGGACCGACATGTCGGGCAACACGTGGCAGAAGGCGCGCTTCGCCGAGTACAAGAACACCGGCCCGGGCGCCGGCACGGGCACCAACCGCCCGCAGCTCGCGGCCGCCGACGCCGCGCGGTACACGCCGCAGGCGTACCTGGCCGGCAGCGACGGCTGGAACCCGGTGGGCTGACCGCGGCCGACCGCTGCGCCCGGCACCGCTCGGTGCCACCCGTGACGACGCCGCCGGTGACCTCGGCACCGGCGGCGTCGTCATGCCAGCTCGGCGACGGTCCACCACGCGTCGGGCGAGCGGGCGTCCACCAGGTGCGGTGCGAGGCGCCCGGGGTGCCGCACCGGCACGGGGACGAGGCGGCGGGGTCTGGCGGTGCCGAGGGCCCGCCCGGAGCCGTCGTCGACGAGGCGGACCCGGTCGCCCTCGCGCCACGGCCCGCCGCCCTCGACCTCGAGGCGCCAGCTGGGGGGCGCATCGGCGTGCAGGCGGACGCGGCCGCCGGTGCCGGCGACGAGCGCGCGCCCCGTCGCGGCGTGCCGCACGCGGACCGGGCCGCCGTCCGGAGCCGGGTCGACCCGCCAGCGGTCGCCGGCCGTGATCCGGACGTCGAGGACCGCCGCGTCGGGCGTGCCGGGGTCAGTGCGGTGCGGCGACCGGCCGGACCTGATGGTCCCGGCGCGCAGCGCCCGTCCGCTCGTCACGTGCAGCAGGCCCACGGGCCCGTCGACGCGGCGGGTGGGTCGCCGGGACGGGGTCGGCACGGGCGGTGGCGGGTGCGGCGCCCACCGGTGCACGAAGAACCCGCGCCACCGGGCCCCGTTCGACGCCTGCCACCCGTGCGGGGTCTCGTCCAGCTCGACCTCGTGGCCGGGGGAGTTGCTGTCGGCGAGGAGCAGCACGGTGCGCCCGTGGCGGCGCAGGTGGCCGTAGGCGACGACCTGGTGGTTGTCGCCGGCCCGTACGGGGCTGCGGGCGGTGACGAGGCCGAGGACGACGGGTCGGCCGGCGTCGAGCATCTCGACGGCGCGGTCGAGCTCGTGCCGGGTCCGCCGCCGGACGCCGGCGACCGGGCCGAGGTCCGCGTCGGGCAGCGCCGACCAGGTGAGGAACCGCACGGCCGACGGCGTGGCGAAGGAGTCGAGCTGGCGGGTCAGCACCGCGTCGGCGAGCAGGTGGCCGTCGGGCGGGACGTGCGCGGGGGCGAAGAGCCGCGCGTCCCAGCGGGGGACGGGCAGGTCGGCGGTGCGGTGGTCGAGCACGACGGCGCTGATGCCGCCGCAGCGCCCGGCGGTGCGGACGGCGCGGTCGCCGGGCAGGTCGAGGACCGTGTTGCTGAACCGGTTGGCGAACCCGAGGTCGGCGGACCGCGGGTCGAGCAGCCGGCGTGCGGTCCCGTCGCCCATCGCGCACCCCCTCCCGACACCTTTCCACCGGCGGGTGACCACCGCACCCGGGCGTGCGCCGGTTCGACGGCGAGCGTTTTCCCGAATCTCTCGACGCGGGCGACGTGCGTCCGGTAGGAATGTCGGAGCCGCACGGTCCCACCGTCATGAATCGATTCACACGCTGGTTCGGGGACGGGGCCGCCGGTGCGCCCCGTGGCGCGTACGCCTCAACGACGAGACGACGAAGGTGACCATGAGCCGATCCCACCCGGCCGCCCGTGCGGCCCTGCGCGCACCCGCCCCCGCGGCGGTGCTCGCCCTGCTCGTCGCCGGACTGGCCCCCGCGGCCGCCGCCGACGAGCCCACCACCTGGAGCTACGACCTCGGGACCGCCACCAGCGCGGTCGCCGACGGTCACACCCAGGTCACCGAGGGCACCCGCTACGACGCGGCCACCGGCTTCGGCCTGCAGCCCGCCGACGGCGTCACCCTCGCCTCGCGCGACCGCGGCGGCGACGACGCCCGGGGCAAGGACTTCGTGCTCGGCACCGGGTTCGCGTTCCTCCTCGACGTGCCCGACGGCACGTACGACGTGACCGTGTGGTCGGGCGACACGCTCGCCGGCACGAGCAGCACCCGCACCAACGTCACGCTGGAGGGCGCGGCCGCCGGCAGCCTCCTCACCCGGCAGGCCGTCGTCACCGACACGTGGCGCACGACCGTCGCCGACGGCCAGCTCACCGTCGGCTTCACCGGCTCCGGCGTCGGCGCGTACGTCAACGCCCTCGTCGTCACCGCCGTCGCACCCGACCCGGACGAGGAGCCCACGCCCGACCCGACCGCCGAGCCGACCGCGGAACCCACGGCCGAGCCCACCGCGGAACCCACGGCGGAGCCCACCATCGAGCCCGAGCCCGTCGGCTCCCTGCCCGCCCCGCAGTCCGTGCGCATGGCGCGCGTCGTGCCCGGTGCCGTCTCGCTGCGCTGGAACGAGGTCGCCGGCGCCACCGGCTACGTCGTCGAGCGCGCCGACGCCGTCGACGGCGACTGGGAGCAGGTCGCCCGCCTCACGGGCCGCGACGTGTTCACCACCGACGCGGACGTCGACACGACCGTGCCGCACTTCTACCGCGTGCGCACCACGGCCGCCGACGGCGACTCCGCCCCGTCGGCCCCGACCGTGAGCAGCCTCGCCGGCGAGGGCACCGCACCCACGCTGCCCGACAGCGGCGTGCTGACCTTCGACCTCGGGTCCGGCGCGCTCGCACCCGGGGCGCTGCGCCTCGACGCGACCAGCGCCTACGACGCCGAGCACCGCTACGGCTTCGTCGACGTCGACCAGGTCACCGCCACCGACCGGGGCGGTGACGACGCCGTGCGCTCCGACTTCGTCACCGTCGGCGACACCGAGCTCGTCGTCGACCTGCCGAACGGCGACTACACCGTCGGCCTCATCGCGGGCGACGCCGCCGAGGGCACCGACATCTCGCTGACCGCCGAGCAGATGGTCAAGGTGCAGCAGACCGCGCGCACCGCGGGCCAGTACCTGGAGATGCAGCTCGAGATCGCGCTCGTCGACGGCCAGCTCAACCTCGAGCTCGGCGGCACCGCGCCCAAGCTCAACCAGCTGGTCATCACGAAGAAGTCCGACCGCGGCGCGGGCGCCGAGCCGACCGTGTGGATCACGGGCGACTCCACCGTGCAGAGCTACACGGCCGACTACGTGCCGCAGGCCGGCTGGGGCCAGATGCTCGAGCGGTTCCTCAGCGACGACGTCACGGTCGAGAACAAGGCCATCGGCGGTCGGTCGTCGAAGAACTTCATCAGCCAGGGACGCCTCGACGAGGTGCTGCGGCAGATCCGGCCCGGCGACTACCTGTTCGTGCAGTTCGGCCACAACGACAACTCCTACGGCGTGGACGACCGGTACGCGGCCCCCGCGGACTACCGCAACTACCTGCGCACGTTCGTCGAGGGCGCCACGCAGCGCGGTGCCACGCCGGTGCTGGTGACGCCCGTCTCGCGGCGGTCGTTCGACGCCACGACGGGGAAGTTCAACGTCTCGTTCCCGGACTACGTGCAGCAGGCGAGCGCGCTCGCGGCCGAGACCGGCACGCCGCTGGTCGACCTGTCGGCGTCCAGCCGGGCCTACCTCGACGAGATCGGCCCGGAGGCGGCGAAGAGCGTCTTCCTGCACGTGCCGGCCGGGGTGTACGCCAACCGTCCGAACGGCACGGTCGACGACACGCACTTCCAGGAGTACGGCGCGATCCAGCTCGCCCGCCTCGTCGCCACGGACGTGCGCGGGCTCGACGTGCCGCTCGCGGACGAGGTGATCGACGTCGAGCCGCCGGCCGACGTGCCGGCCCGCCCGACGGACCTGGTGGCCGGCAGCGTCTCCAACGCCGGTGCGCAGCTGACGTGGGCACCGGTCGACGGCGCCGACGTCTACAAGGTGTTCCGCAAGGACGCCTCCGCCGGTGACGACGCCTGGGCGCTCGTCACGACGTCGACGATCCCGCAGGCCGCCGTCACGGGCCTGACGGAGGGCGCGTCGTACGACCTGCGCGTCGTGGCGGTGAACGGGCGCGGCGACTCCGAGCCGTCCGAGGCCGTGCGGGTCACGACCCGGGCCGCGCTGTTCCGGTTCGACGTGCAGATCGCCGGGGCGCCGGTGATGCCCGGGTACACGGAGGTCAACCAGAACAGCCGGTACACGCCCGAGCAGGGGTGGGGCTGGCTCGACCCGACGGGTCTGGGCGGCCGCGACCGTGGCGTGAACTTCACGACCCCGCCGAACGCCCTGCAGCGCGACTTCCTGCTGCCGGGGCCGTCCCACCAGTTCGTCGTCGACGTCCCGCCGGGCACGTACGCCGTGAAGACGTACAACGGCGACTGGATCGGCACCAGCCGGTCCAACGTGCAGATCGAGGGCAAGGACTACGGCGCCTCGAACGCCGGGGCGGGCGGGGTCTCGGAGAAGGTCAGCCAGCCCGTGCCGGTCACGGACGGGCAGCTCACGCTCGTCATGACGGGCTCGTCGTCGCGGCTCAACGGCATCGAGATCACGCCGCTGCTGCTCGCGCCGACGGACCTGACGCTCGCGGACGTGCGGATCGACGGCGCCGACGTCGAGGTCGAGCTCGCGTGGACGGGCACGGACGACGCCGCGGGCTACCGGGTGTACCGGCAGGCCGCGGGCCAGGACGCGCCGGTCGCGCTCGACGACGTCGACGGCACGTCGTACGTCGACACCACCGCCGACGTCGGCCTGACGTACGCGTACCACGTGGTCGCGCTCGACCCGTCGGGGGTGGAGTCCGTGCCCACGGACGCGCTCGAGGTCGTCACGGCCGACGCCGACGTCCCGGTGACCGACGCGCCCACGGGCGTCGAGGTCGTCGCGACGGAGAAGAACCTCGTCGAGCTCGCGTGGCAGCCTGTCGACGGCGCGCTGTTCTACCACGTGTACCGCAGCGAGACCCTCGGCGGCCCGTACGTGCTGGTCGGCCGGGCACCCGACGCCGGGTACGCCGACACCGACGTGCTGACCACCATCGCGTACCACTACCAGGTGGCCGCGGTGAACGCGGGCGGGGTGTCCGCCCGGTCGGCGACCACGTCGTCCGAGGCGGTCACGACCCTGGTCCGCCAGGCCGAGCGCCTCGACCGGTCGCCGGTCGCGGTGGCCACCGACGGCGGGGTGTACGTGGGCTGGCGCCTGCTGGGCCTGGACCCCGACACGATCGCGTTCCACGTGTACCGCGACGGCGAGCGGATCACCGACGAGCCCGTCACGGGCTCGACCAACGTGCTCGACGCCGACGGCACCGCGGACGCGACCTACCGCATCAGCTCGGTGGTGTCCGGGATCGAGCGCTGGGTCACCGGCGACGTCGAGGTCTGGGACACCCAGCACCTGGACGTGCCGCTCGACAAGCCGGCGGACGCCTACACCAAGGACGGCCAGCCCTACACGTACCGGGCCGGTGACGCGAGCGTCGGTGACCTCGACGGCGACGGGCAGTACGAGATCGTCCTCAAGTGGGACCCGTCCAACGCGAAGGACAACTCGCAGGGCGGGTACACCGGCACGGTCTACGTCGACGCGTACGAGCTCGACGGCACGCGGCTGTGGCGCATCGACATGGGCCGCAACATCCGCGCCGGCGCGCACTACACCCAGCTCCAGGTGTACGACCTGGACGGCGACGGCCGCGCCGAGGTCACCATGAAGACCGCGGACGGCACGGTCGACGGCGCGGGCACGGTGATCGGCGACGCGCGCGCCGACCACCGCAACTCCGGCGGCTACGTGCTGACCGGGCCGGAGTACCTCACGGTGTTCGCCGGGTCCACCGGCGCGGCCCTCGACACGGTGGACTACACGCCGCCGCGCGGGGACGTCGGCGCATGGGGCGACACCTACGGCAACCGGGTCGACCGGTTCCTCGCGGGCGTCGCGTACCTCGACGGGGAGCGCCCGTCGGTGGTCTTCTCGCGCGGCTACTACACCCGCACCGTCCTGGCGGCGTACGACTTCGACGGTGACGCGCTGAGCCTGCGGTGGGTGTTCGACTCCGACGAGGTCGGCGACGACTACGCCCACCAGGGCAACCACCAGATGTCGGTGGCGGACGTCGACGGCGACCAGAAGGACGAGATCGTCTTCGGCTCCATGACGGTCGACGACGACGGCGGGCCGCTGTACTCGACCGGGCTCGGGCACGGCGACGCGCTGCACGTGTCCGACCTGGACCCGTCCCGCGACGGGCTGGAGGTGTTCGCGGTCCACGAGGGCCCGGGCGCCAACGGTGGCATCATCGCCTCGTTCCGTGACGCGGCCACCGGGGAGATCCTGTGGAAGGTCGACGGGACGAAGGACACCGGGCGCGGGGCCTCGGCCGACGTCGACCCGCGGTTCCCCGGCGCCGAGGCGTGGAACATCTCCGACGGCGGGGCCTGGAACGCCCGCTCCGGCACGATGACCGCGGCGTCCGGCGAGCACATCGGCGACGCGATCCCGGCGGCGAACTTCGTCACCTGGTGGGACGGCGACCTCCTGCGGGAGATCACCGACCACGCCTGGACCGAGGTGACCCGCACGGGTGTGCCGACGATCTCCAAGTGGGACTGGGAGGCGCAGCAGGAGGTCGAGCTGTACCGGGCCACCGGCACGCTCACGGTCAACGACACCAAGGGCAACCCGTCGCTCCAGGCGGACCTCTTCGGCGACTGGCGCGAGGAGATCGTCACGCGCCTGGACGACTCGTCGGCCCTGCGCATCGCGACGACCGTGGACCTCACCGACCACCGGCTGCGCACGCTGCAGTCCGACCCGGTGTACCGCCTCGGCGTCGCGTGGCAGAACACGTCGTACAACCAGCCGCCGCACACCTCCTACTTCCTCGGCGAGGGCATGGAGGCGCCGGCCGCACCGTCGATCGCCTACACGGGCACCGACCCGGGCCCGGGCGAGCGCGTGCCCGGCCCGGCCACCGCGGCCCCGGGCAGGGCCCAGCTGTCGCACGACAACGGGGACGGCGACGGCAGCTACGACGTCGCGGTGAACCTCTGGTGGGGCCAGAACGCCCAGCGGGTGGTGCTGCTGGAGAACGGTGAGGAGGTCGCGGCGCAGGACGTCGTGGACGCCACGCCGAACGCCCAGCAGGTCACGTTCGGCATCGACGGCCGCCGCGACGGCAGGTACGTCTACACGGCGGTGCTGACCAACCAGCACGGGTCGACGACGACGCGCGAGCTCACGGTCGCGGTCACGAAGGCGGCCCCGGGCACCCCGTCGCTGTCCCACGACAACTGGGACGGTGACGGCGACTACACGGTGACGATGAACATGTGGTGGGGCACCAACGCCACCGCGTACCGCCTCTACGAGGACGGTGAGCTCGTCGACACCCAGGCCCTGGAGCCGGACGGCCGCAACGCCCAGCGGGCGACGACCCCGCTGGAGGGCCGCACCCCCGGTGTGCACGTGTACCGCGCCGAGCTGGAGAACGCGGCCGGCACCACGTCGAGCCGGGAGATCCGCGTGACGGTCCGCTGACCGCACCCCCACGACGAGGCCCAGGGGCACCACCCCTGGGCCTCGTCACGTCCGGCCGGTCGGGAGCGCTCTGCGATCACCGTGGGCCGAGGAACGGTCGCAGGTGTTCGACGAAGATCGGTGCACCTGCTGCGGTGATCCTGTCGGCCAGCTCGTGGACCGTCATCGGAGGACTCTTCCTGCCGGTGGCGGCACGGGTGAACGACTCGATGGTCGCATCGCGGTGCCGCTGGAGCAGATCGACGAGGAACTCGTCCGACGTCATGACCGCGACCTCCGCTGCGAGCACAGGCGCCGTCCGGAGGTGCTTCATGTTGCGCGTGAGCAGCACGTCGACGTCGCCGTAGATCGCGGCTGCGGCATGCACGCGGTCGTCGGGGTCGGGGGAGAGGGCAGAGGTGACCTTGTTGCGGTAGAGGGTGGGGTCGATGCGGTAACGCCCGAAATGCCGCCGCACGGCGGCACCGACCGATGCAGCCGACTCGGCGGACCGGTGCCCTTCGCGGACGATGACCCTCTCCCACTCGTCGAGCACCTCGTCGGTCCACACCCAGGTGTACAGAAGGTCTTCGGACAAAGTGAGCAGCACGTCCATGATCGTGAACGGGAAGAGCTCGCTGGTGTCGATGAAGACCCGCCTCAGGCGGGTCACCGGTCTACTCGCCGAGGGCCGCGCGCACGGCCTCCGCGCCGGACCGACGCTGCTCACGCTCGGCGGCAAGGTCCACGGCATCCTGCACCCGGATGCGGCGATGGCGGCTGCCTGGCAGGCGGCGGAACGGGAGGACGCCGTCCTCGCAGAGCCGGTCGACGAACTGCCGCGTGACCCCGAGGATCTCCGCAGCCTCGGCAGGGGTCACCTCGTCCTCGGCTCGCAGCACCACGACCCGCGCACCGTGGGCGACGTCGTCAAGCATCGCGCGCACGGCGGCCTCGACGGGTGTGTCACCCACGATCCGGTCAGCCAGCGTCTTGGCGCCTGATCGGACCGCGGGGTCGACGGGGTCGAGAGTCGTAGAGAGCAGGTGCGCGGGCATGGTCCCCACGGTACGACCTATGTGCAACAACGACAACCTCGCGCTGCACGCAAGCCCCGGGCGAGCCGCACCGGTCGCCGCGACGAGGAGCGTGTCCCCGGATGTAGGTAACACTCGGTGCGACCTGCATGGACCGCAACCAGGCGGTGAGCCCGCTCAAGGGTCGCGCCCTGTGGCGCGCCCCGTGAACGGGACCTGGCTCGCGGTCCCGAGCCCCGGGGCGCGAGCGGCAGCCCGTTCGGCGGCAGGTCTGCGAGCCTGTCGGGCGGCAGGTCAGGGGTGGGGGAGGGGAGTGGCGTGATCTTTCAGGACGCCTACGAGGCGGCACAGGCGTTCCTCGACGCCACCGTTCGGCTGCACCACACCGAGGAGGTGGTGATCATGGGGTGCGAGCGGCTCCCCGGGGCGTGGGTGTTCGGGTACAACACCCGGCGCTGGGTCGAGACCAGTGACCTCATGGCCTCGCTCGTGGGCAACGGGCCCGTGGTCGTGCCGCTCGACGGGGGTCCGCCGTACCTCGCGGGGTCGGCGACGCCGGTGGGGGACCAGCTGCGGGAGGGGTGACCGCTCCGGCGGTCGGCCGACGACGTGCGAGAGGCCCGGCCGGGTGGCCGGGCCTCTCGTCGTGCGGGGTCGTGCAGGGTGCGGTGCGGGTCAGCCGATGGCGGACTCGACCTCGGAGACGAACTGCTCCGCCGCCTGCTGCGGGGTGAGGCGCTCGAAGAGCACCTCGGTGGTCATGCGGGCGATGATCTCGGCGACCGAGCCGGCGCCGACGGGCGGGACGGCGGGGCCGTCGACGATCTCGTCCTCGAGGTCGGTGAGGAACTCGGCGGCCTTCTTGTCGGTGTCCGCGAACTTGTCCTGCACGGCGGCGCGGACCTCGGTGTTGGCGGGCAGGCCGCGGTCGGAGAGCAGGATCTCGCCCGCCGCCGGGTCGTTGACGAGGAAGTCGACGAGCAGGGCCGCGGCCTCGGGGTGCTCGGACTGCTCCGAGACGGAGTAGTACATGGCCGGCTTGAAGTACATGCCGGTGCGGTCGAACTCGGACTCGCCGGGCACGCGCAGCAGCTCCAGGTCGCGGCCCGAGGCGCTGGTGATGGCGGTCAGCTGGTTGGACCAGAACCACGCCATCGCGCCCTTGTTGGTGCCGATGAGCGACTGCTCGGGGCCTGCGGCGTTGACCTCGACCGTGGTCGCGGCGTCGGGGGTGCCGCCGCCGGCCTGCAGGTCGAGGGAGTGCTGCCACCACTCCGCGAGGGTCGCGGTGTCGAAGCCGAGCTCGCCGTCGGCGGTGTACAGGGACTGGCCCTGCTGGCGGGCGAAGATCGAGAACCCGGGCTCGTTGAAGCCGTAGTCCTGGGCGCCGCGGATGGCCCCGCCGCTGTTGGTGGAGATCTGGTTGGCGATGTCGACGTAGTCCTGCCACGTCCACGTCGTGTCGTCGGGCATCTCGACGCCCGCGTCGGCGAACGCCTGCGGGTCGGCGACGACGGCGTACACGTTGACGCCGGTGGCCAGGCCGTACAGGCCGCCGTCGAGGGTGCCGGAGGTGAGGATGTTCTCGTCGATCAGCGACGTGTCGATGTCGAGCTCGGACAGGTCGGCCAGCACGCCGCGCGACGCGTAGTCGGCGAGGTACCGCTCCTCCTGGGTGATGACGTCGGGGGCGTCACCGCCGGCCACCGAGACGGACAGCTTGTCGAAGTAGCTGTCCCAGTCGGTGTAGTCGGGCACGACCGTGATGTTGGGGTGCTTGGCCTCGAACGCGTCGATGACCTCCTGCGTGAGCTCGTGACGGGTGTCCGAGCCCCACCAGGACCAGCGGATCTCGACGGGGGCGTCCGGGTCGACCGGCTCGTCGGACCCGCCGCTGCTGCCGGAGCAGGCGGTCAGGGCCAGGGCGCCCGCCGCGAGGAGCGCCGCGGCGCGCAGCGGTGCCGTGGAGCGCGTACGGGGGTGAGGGGTGCGCATGTCTCTCCTTGGGGTGATCAGGACGACGTTGTCTTCTCACGTGCAGAAGGTGGAACAAGTGCTCGGTCGTGCGGGTCGTGACGAGGCGGTCGACCAGATGTCCGCGGCCGCCTTGTGCTCGCCACCGGTCGTGTGGAGCGGGGCCCCGCTCAGCCGCTCTTCTCGATGTAGGCGCTCCGGTAGAAGCCGCCCGTCTTTCCGCTGAAGCAGGACGTGGCCGACGGGCTGCCGATCGGCTTCCACGCCCCGTAGACCTTGTAGTCCGGGGTGTCGTAGATCCGGCCCTGGTTGCAGACGAGGACGATCCTGTGAGTCCCCGTTCCCGCCGTGCAGAGCGACACCCTTCCGTCAGCCGGACTCGTCTGGTGGGCGAGGATGGAGCACCCCTGCGGCCAGGCGCTCGCGGCGGTCGAGGTCGCGACGACCGTGGCCCCTGCGCCGAGGCAGGTCGCCACGGCGACCAGGGCCGCGGTGAGTCTCTTTCGAATCATCTTCGTGTCCAATTCATCTGGGTGGTGGTGTTTCCAGGGTGTTCGGAGGTGGCCTCTGCCCGTGACCGGCGGTGCGTGGTGGTGGCCGGCGGCGCTACTTGATTCCCGTCGTGGCAATGCCCTTGACCAGGTACTTCTGTCCGAACAAGAAGGCCAGGAAGATGGGAAGGACGGAGACGATAGACATGGCGAACATCGGACCCCACGCGCTCTGACCCGTGGGATCGATGAACGTGCGCAGGGCGACCGGTGCGGTGTGCATGTCGGGGTTGGTGAGGAAGATCAGCTGGCTGAAGAAGTCGTTCCACGTCCAGATGAAGGTGAAGATCGCCGTCGTCGCCAGGGCGGGCATGGCCAGCGGCAGCATGATCTGCAGGTAGATCCGTGCATGCCCGCAGCCGTCGAGGCGGGCGGCCTCGTCGAGCTCGCGGGGGATGCCGCGGAAGAACTGGACCATGAGGAAGACGAAGAATGCATCCGTGGCCAGGAGCTTCGGGACGATCAGCGGCAAGAACGTGTTGATCCAGCCGAGCTGGGAGAACAGCACGTACTGCGGGACGATGATCACGTGGATGGGGAGCATGATGGACATGAGCATGATGGCGAACCACATGTTGCGCCCCCGGAACTCAAGCCGCGCGAACGCGTAGGCAGCCATCGAGCACGCGACCAGGTTGCCTACCAGCGAGCCGAGCACGATGATCGCCGAGTTCATCATGTAGTGGCCGAACGGGTGCAGGAGTGCGTTCCATCCGGTGGTGTAGTTGCTCAGGTCGATCTCCGTCGGGATGACCGACAGGTTCCGAAAGATCGTGTCACTCGGTTTGAATGAGCTCGCGACCATCCAGATCAGCGGATAGATCATCGCTGCTGCGAGTGCGATCAGGACGATGTGCTTGGCCACGGATCGGGCGCGGGAACGCCACGGCGAGCGATGAGGTGCCCGAGGGGTGTCTGCGACGGGCACGTCGTTGTGGTCGGTCAGCCTGCCGGGGTGGGCGGGGGCGGGGGTGTCTGTGCGCACGCGGACCTCAGTCATCGTAGAAGACCCAGAACTTCGAGGCGAGGAAGTTGATCGCAGTGAGGGCGCCGATGATGAGCACCAGGAGCCAGGCGATCGCGGACGCGTACCCCATGTCGAAGTCGGTGAAGCCCTTCTGGTAGAGGTACAGCGTGATGAACATCGTGGAGTCCGCTGGTCCGCCGGTACCGCCGGAGACCACGAACGCCTGAGTGAAGGACTGGAACGCGCCGATCACCTGGAGGACGAGGTTGAAGAAGACGATCGGAGTCAGGAGGGGCAGGGTGATGTGCAGGAACTGTCGCACCTTTCCTGCGCCGTCGATCGATGCCGCCTCGTAGTACATCTCGGGGATCTGTCGGAGCCCGGCGAGGAAGATGATCATGGGAGATCCGAAAGTCCACACGTGCAGCAGCACGATCGTCCACAGGGCGGTGTCCGGGTCGGAGACCCAGCCTCTCCCTGGATGGTTGACAAGTGCGAGGAAGCCATTGACGAGGCCCTCGACGCCGAAGATCTGGCGCCACAGGATCGCGATCGCGACCGATCCGCCGAGCAGCGAGGGCAGGTAGAAGACTGAGCGGTAGAACGCGAGGCCGCGCATCCCTCTGTCGAGGATCATGGCGAGCGCGAGCGCGAGCATGAGCTGGAGCGGCACTCCGGTGAACACATAGGTGAACGTGACGCGCAGGGCGTTGTGGAGGCGGGAGTCCTCTGCGAGCCGCGCAAAGTTGTCGAGGCCCACCCACTCGGGGGGCGCCAACAGGCTGTAGTCGGTAAAGGCCAGATACCCCGACGCGATCATCGGGCCGATGGTCACGAGGAAGAGCCCGGCGAACCACGGCAGGAGGAACACGGCGGCCGCACGCCCGTCTCCGCGACGCAGCGGAGTGCGTGCAGCGGGCCGTTTGGGCCCGGAGCCTGCTGCGCGGCGCAGCTCGGAGACCACGGACATCGTCGATCACCTCTTCGTGCTCGGCGTGCCCCGCGCGTCGTCGCACGGGGCTGCACGGGAACTGGACAAGAAACCGGTTCCCGCCGGGTGACGCTAGCACGTGCAGGGGTCCGTGGGAACCGGTTTCTGATGGTGTACTGTCCCCAGCGGAGCGGGACGGGCGCCGGCACGACGACGTGCGGCCTGAAGGCCCGCCGGACCACGCAGGAGGCACGCAGGTTGTCCCACCAACGGCCCCAGCACCCCGGAACCGCGGCGCTCGACGCTGCGCTCGCGGCCCCTGCCGGCACCACCCCGGACGCCGGCACCACGACCGCGCTGCGCCCCGCGCCCGCCGACCGCCCCGCGCCCGCCGGCCGCCCGGCGCCTGCCGAGCGGCCCGAGCGCACGCGCCCACGACGCACCACGGCCACGATCGCCGAGGTCGCCGACGCCGCCGGCGTCTCGCGCGCCACCGTCTCGCGCGTCATGAACGGGCGCGACACCGTCGACGCCGACCTCGCCGCCCGCGTCCGCGAGGCCGCGGACCGCCTGGCGTACCGGCCCAGCAACGTCGCCCGCAGCCTGTCGCTCGGCCGCACGGAGACCGTCGCCGTGGTCGTCCCCGACCTCGCCAACCCCATGTTCCAGCAGGTGCTGCGCGGCGTCGCCGCCGCCGCCGGCGACGCGGGGTACCGCGTGCTCGTGGCCGACACCGCCGAGCACGTCGACGACGAGCAGACCGTCGTGCTCGACGCGCGCCTGCGCTGCGACGCGATCGTGCTGGTCAGCCCCCGCATGCCCGAGCGCGCCCTGCGCGCCCTGCTGCCGCAGCTGCGGCCCGCCGTGCTCGTCAACCGGGCCCCCGACGGCGGCACGCCGACCCTCGAGATCGACTACGCCGACGGTGTCGCGCAGATCGTCGACCACCTCGTCGGCCTCGGGCACCGGCACCTGCTCTACCTGGCCGGTCCGCCCGAGAGCGCGTCGCACCGGCGCCGGCTCGAGGCGCTGCGCGTCGCGGCCGCGCACCGCGAGGGCGTGCGGCTGTCGGAGATGCCCGCCGGCGCCAGCGTCGACGCGGGGTACGCCGCCGCGGCCGACGTGCTCGCGTCCCGGGCCACGGCCGTCGTCGCCTACAACGACCTCGTCGCGTTCGGACTGCTCGCCCGCCTCAACGAGCTCGGCGTCGCCGTGCCCGGCGACGTGTCGATCGTCGGGTTCGACGACATCGAGCTCGCGCGGTTCGCGACGCCGTCGCTGACGACCGCCGCCGTGCCGCAGGTCGACCTCGGCCGGCTCGCCTGGGCGCACCTGCAGCCCGGCCTCACCGGAGGTGACCCGATGCCCGACCCCGCCCCCATCGCCCCGACGCTCGCCGTCCGCGCCAGCTCCGGGCCCGTGCCGCCGTCGGTGCGGCTCGCGCGGGACACCGCCGGGGCGGCGCCCGCGGACGTCGTCCCGCTGGTCGACGTGCGGTGGGTGCTCGACGCGGCCGACGGCGACGGCGTCCCCGCCGCCGCGCTGGTCGGCCGCACCGCCGACGAGGACGCCGCCCCGGGCGTGCCGCTCGTGCGGTACGCCACCGGCGCCGACCTGCCGCCCGTGCACTCCCCGCGCCCGTACCTGCACCCCGTGCACACCGCCGCGGGCACCGCCGTCACCGACCTCAGCCCCGTGGACCACCGGCACCACTACGGCATGTCGTTCGCCGTGCCCGTGGTCAACGGCACCTCCTACTGGGGCGGGCGCACGTTCCTGCGCGACGAGGGCCCGACGCTGCTGCCCAACCACGGCCGTCAGGTCCCGCGCTCGCGCCGCGCCGACGCCGGCAGCCTCACCGAGCAGATCGCGTGGCTCGACGAGCGCGGCGCGGACCTCCTGCGCGAGGAGCGCACGCTCGACGCCGCCGCCTGGACCGACGCCGCGGCGTGGGTGCTGCGGTGGAGCTCGACGCTGCACGCGGAGCACGGCGACCTGCGCGTCGAGAGCCCCGCCACCAACGGCCGCCCGCAGGCGGGGTACGGGGGCCTGTTCTGGCGGCTGGCCGCCGCGGACACCACCGCCGTGCTCGGCGACGGGCTCGCCGGGGAGGCCGCCGTGCACGGCAGCACCTCGTCGTGGCTGGCGTTCGTGCAGCGCCGCGGCCTGGCGTCGACCACCCTGGTGCTCGTGCAGCCGCCCGCGCAGGTGCGCCCCTGGTTCGTGCGCGTCGCCGAGTACCCCGGCGCCGGGCCCGCGCTCGCGTGGGACGCACCCGCGCTCGTCCCGGCCGGCGGCACCCTGGCCGCCGGGCTCGCCGCGGTGCTCGTCGACCGGGCGCTCGACGCCGACGAGGCCGCGACGCTCGCGGCCCGGGCCTGGGAGGCGTGAGGGCGATGGGCGCGCCGGGCACCGTGCGCACCACCGCCGACCGGCACGGCCCGGCCACCGTCGCGGTGGTCGGCGTGCACGGCCACGGGGCCTCCCACCTGCGGACCGTGCGGGCGCTGGCCGCCACGGGGCACGCGCGCCTCGCGGCCGTCGTCGACCCCCGGCCCGTCGAGGGCACCGCGCTGACCCGTCCCGACGGCCCCGTGGGCCCCGGCACCGGCCCGGTCGCCCCGCTGGTCCCGCCGGGCACCGCGTGGTTCCCGGACCTCGACGCCCTGCTCGGCGCCGCGCGGCCCGACGTCGTCGTGCTCGCCACCCCCATCCACACGCACCTCGCCCTCGCGTCGGCCGCGCTGCGGGCCGGGTGCGACGTGCTGCTGGAGAAGCCGACCGTGGCGACCCTCGACGAGCACGAGCAGCTCGTCGACGTCGTGCGCGCGACCGGTCGCCGCTGCCAGGTCGGTTTCCAGACGTTCGGCTCCGGCGCCGTCACGGAGCTCGCGCACCTCGTCGCGTCCGGCGAGCTGGGCGAGGTCACCACCGTCGGTGCCGTGGGCACCTGGGTGCGCACCCGCGCCTACTACGCGCGGGCCGCGTGGGCGGGGCGGCGCACGATGGGCGACGTCCCCGTCGTCGACGGTGTCGTCACCAACCCCCTCGCGCACGCGGTCGCCACCGCGCTGGCCGTGGCCGGCGCGACCCTCGCCGAGCACGTCGCCGACGTGGAGGTGGACCTGCACCACGCCCACGACATCGAGGCCGACGACACGTCCTCGGTGGTGGTGACGACGACGAACGGCCGACGGGTCGCCGCGGGCCTGACCCTGTGCGCGCCGGAGCGCTCGCCCGCCCGCGTCCTGGTGCGCGGCACCGCCGGCGAGGCCGTGCTGCGCTACGAGCACGACGAGCTCGACGTGCGCAGCCCCCGCGGCTCGCGCAGCGTGCGCACGTCCCGGCGCGACCTGCTCGCCGACCTGCTCGACGCCCGCCGCGACCCGCACGCGCGGCTGCGCTGCGACGTCGCGTCGACCGGCGCGTTCATGCGGGTCCTCGAGGCTGTCCGCACCGCACCCGACCCCACGCCCGTCCGGCCCGAGCAGGTCCGCTGGGCGGGGGAGGGCGCCGACGCGCACCCCGTCGTCGCCGACGTCGAGGCCTGGTGCGCGCGCGTCGCGGACGAGGGCGCCACGTTCCGCACCCTGGGGGCGCCATGGGTGGCGCCCCTCCCGACGGCCGCGGCCGAGCCCGACCGGGCCGCCGTCGGCTGACCCGGGCCGGCCGTGTCTCCCGCGGCCCGCCCCCGACGGGTGCCCGCACGCCGGCGGGCACCCGTCGGTGCGTCAGCGCACGTAGATGCTCTGCTGCGGCGGGGCCACGAACGGGTCGCCGAGCGCGAACGACGGGTGCGGCGGCTGGTTGTACGCCGTGTTCTGCCACGCGATCGCGACCCGGTACATCGGGTCGTGCAGGAGCGTGGGCACCCGGTACGTCGTGGCGGTCGGCGTCGCGTAGATCCGCAGCGCCGCCTCGTCGGTCCGCGCCCAGACGACCTCCTCGCGCCAGTCGCCGAGGATGTCGCCGGACAGCACCGGCGTGGCCTTCGTGCTGTTGTTCGACCGCACCGAGGCCCCGGTCAGCAGGCGTGTGTCGCCCGACGGCCCGTACTTGTCGACGCGCGTCTGGTCGAGCAGCTCGCGCACCGGGTCGCCGTCCCACCAGAGGAGGAAGTTCGTCGACGACGGCTTGCGGCCGACCGCGGCACCCGTGGCGCCGTTGCGCAGGTCGGCGTCCGCCGACGACCACGCCTCGGCCCCGGCGCTGCCGGCCCAGATGTCACCGGCGACGCCGCGGCCGTTGTCCGCGCCCGAGGCCGTCTTCCACAGGAGCTGGCCCGTGCGGGCGTCGGCCATCCACATGTTGGGCTGGCTCGTCGACTCGGTGACCTTGAAGTACTCCAGCCCCGGTCGGGACGGGACCAGGTCGCCGGCGTGGCCCGCGTCGCCGTGACCGGTGCCGTTGGACCACAGGCCGCGGCCCTGGTCGTCGATCGCTGCGGCGCCGTAGAGGATCTCGTCCTTGCCGTCCGCGTCCACGTCCGCGATCGACAGCGCGTGGTTGCCCTGGCCCGCGTACGCGCTGTTGCCCGAGCTGTTCGAGTCGAACGTCCACCGCCGCGTCAGCGCCCCGTCGCGGTAGTCCCACGCCACGACCACGGCCCGCGTGTAGTACCCGCGCGCCATGATGATCGACGGCCGCTGCCCGTCGAGGTACGCCGTGCCCGCGAGGAACCGGTCGACCCGGTTGCCGTACGAGTCGCCCCAGCTGCTGACCGTGCCGCGCGGCGGCACGTAGTCCGTCGTCGCACCGATCGCGCCGGTGTCGCCCTTGAACACGGTGAAGTACTCCGGCCCGGACAGCACGTACCCCGCGGAGTTGCGGTGCACGGCCGTCGCGCTGCCGATGACCTGGCCCGTGCCGGACCGTGTCCCGTCGGCCGTCTTCACCGCGACCTCGGCCTTGCCGTCGCCGTCGTAGTCGTAGACCTGGAACTGCGTGTAGTGCGCCCCGGCCCGGATGTTCGGGCCCAGGTCGATCCGCCACAGCCGCGTGCCGTCGATCCGGTACGCGTCCAGGTACACGTTGCCCGTCACGCCGGACTGGCTGTTGTCCTTCGCGTTGGTCGGGTCCCACTTGACCACGTAGTCGAGGTCGCCGTCGCCGTCGAGGTCACCCACGGAGCCGTCGTTGATGACGTGGTCCGCCGACGGCCGCGAGACCGGCACGTCGAGGTACCCGGCCGTGAAGTTCAGCGACGCGGCCGACGCGGCCTGCTCGGCGCCGTTCACCACCGCGCGGACCGTGTACCGGGCGGACGCCGCCGCGCCCGCGTCGAGGTAGTTCGTCGAGCCCGTGACCGGCGACGACGTCACGCGCGTGCCGTCGCGGTACACGTGGAACCCGGTGGTCCGCGCCTCGTAGCCCAGCAGGCGCCACTGCACGAGGTTGCCGCTGCCCGAGCGGACCGAGATCAGCCCGCGGTCCAGGTCCTCGAGCTGCTTGGCGCCCGCGGCCGGGGTCGTCGGGACCGACGTCGGGGCCGTGGGGGTGGGCGTCGGCGCCACCGTGGGGGTCGCGCTCGCGGTGGGCGTCGGCGACGCCGTCGGGGTCGCGGTGCGCGTCGGCGTGGGCGACGGTGTCGCCGACGGGGTCGTGGTGGGCGTCGTCGCCCCCGTGCAGGTCGTGCCGTTGACGGCGAACGACGTCGGCGTCGGGTTGCTGCCGGTGTACGTGCCGTTGAGGCCGACGGAGAACGACCCACCGGCGGCCACCGACCCGTTCCAGCCCGCGTTGCGCACGGTCACCTGGGTGCCGGACTGCGTCGCCGTGCCGTTCCACGCCTGCGTCACCTGCTGGCCGGTCGCGTACGTCCAGGTCAGCGTCCAGCCGTTCAGCGCGTCGCCGAGGTTGTCGACCTTGACCTCGGCGCCGAACCCGCCCGGCCACGTGCTGCCGACCGTGTACGTGGCACGGCACGCGACGGCCGCCGACGCCGGTGGCGCCAGCGCCACACCCACGGTCGCCACGGCGAGCGTCGCCAGCAGGGCGCTCGTCGTCCGCTTGGCTCTCATCATCGATCCCCTTCTCCCGGGTGCCCGCGCACCGGTGCGCGATGGGCGGGCTGCGCGGTGCGAGGGGCACCGCGCCCGGGGCGAACCTAGGTGGCGCACAGGTCGCCCGTGACCGGTATGAAACGATTCTCACGATCGCCGCCCGCCCGACGGGTGCCCCGGGGCATCGTCATGCGGCCCTGGCGGTGCGATGCTCGACGTGACGTCGCCGCACCGGGCTGGGGGACCCCATGCACGACTCGACCACGCACGACCGCCGCACCCACCCGCAGCGCTGGACCAGGCGCCGGGGTCTCCTCGACCGCCCGCGCCGCTGCGGTGCGCTCGCGGCGGCGCTCGCGGGGCTCGCGCTCCTTACGACGGCCGTCGGTCCCGCGCAGGCCGCTCCGACCGCGACCGGCGGGCCGGTGGTCTGCGAGGAGGACACGCCGATCGCGCACCGGCAGGTCTACGCCGACGTGCGTGTCCCCGCCGGCGGGTGGTGCACGATCGAGAAGGCCGGCATCCACGGGGACCTGCTCGTCGACCCGGGAGCCGGGGTGTACGTCGCGCGCAGCTCCGTGCTGGGCGACGTCCTCGGCGCGGGCGGCGTCGACCTCGAGTCCTCCACGGTCGCGGGTGATGTCTGGCTCGACGGGTGGCGGGAGGTCGCGACACGTCCGGCCCTGTTCGCCGCCGGACGTGCCACCGTCCGCGGGGACGTGCGGGGCCGGGGTGTCCTGTGGTTCCGGGACGTGCACGTCGAGGGTGCCGTGAACGTGACGGCGCCGCACCGCCAGTACGCCACCCGCCGGGGCTCCCTGATCACGGACTCACGCATCGACGGGTGGGTCAACCTGCCGGTGCTGGGCGCGACGGTCGTCCACGTCGCCCGGTCCGACCTGCGCAGCGGTCTGACGTTCTCGGGGTACGGCAACGGCACCGTGTGCGGGACGACGGTCGCCGACGACCTCGTCCTGCGCACGACGGGCGCCCACATCCGCGTCGGGGCCGCGCCGCGGATGTCGAACAACCGGTGCGAGGTCGGGCCCGCGGCCCAGGCCGTCACGGTCGGCGGCGACCTCCTCGTGCGCTTCGCGGGCGACCTCGTCGCGATCTCGCAGGTGCACGTGCTCGGCGACCTGCGGTGCGACGCACCGGTCAGGCTCGGGATCGTCCAGGTCGACGGCGTCCGCACCGGCACGTGCGCCGAGGCGTCACCGTGAGCGGGCGTCGGGGGCTCCGGGCGTTCCTCCTCGTCGTCGCCCTGGTGCTCGCGCCGGCGGGCGCCGCGGTGGCCGCGCCCGCACCGGGCGGGCGGTTCGTCTGCGAGGACGGCACGCGGGTCGCCCGGCAGCAGATCTACGCCGACGTGCTCGTGCCGGCCGGTGCGACGTGCCGCCTGACGAAGGTCGGGGTCCACGGCGACCTGCTCGTCGACCCCGGCGGGTCGGCCGAGGTGCGGCAGAGCTCGGTGCTCGGCGACGTCCTGACCTCGGGGTACGCGTTCTTCGCCTGGTCGACGGTCGAGGGCGACGTGTGGCTCGACGGCTGGGCGCAGACCGCCCCCGTCCACGCCGCCCTGGACGCGCACGTGTCGACGGTCCGCGGCGACGTGCGTGGCCGCGGCTCGTTGACCTTCATCGAGGCGGAGGTCGACGGCACGGTCAACGTGACGACGACGTCCCGCACGCTCGTGACGGGCAGCCGCATCGGCGGCTGGGTGAACCTGCCCGTGCTCCGCAACGCCACGGTGGACGTCTCGTGGTCGGACCTGGGCCGGGGGCTGACGTTCTCCGAGCGCGGGACCAGCAGCGTGTGCGGCACGACCGTCGCGGAGGACCTCGTCGTGCGCTCCGTCGGCGGGCGTCTGCACGTGGGTACGGCGCGGCACGCGGAGAACTCCTGCTTCGGGTACTTCGAGCCGCCCCCGGGCCACCCGCTCGAGGGCCTGGACCCGCCCGAGGGGCACGTCGTGAGGGTCGGCGGCGACGTGCGTGTCGTCGACGCCGGTCGGCTGGTCTCCGTGGACCAGGTCGTGGTGGACGGCGACCTGCGGTGCGAGGACGACGTGCGCGTCGGCGTCGTGGAGGTGGCCGGCGTCAGGACCGGGGCGTGCGCGTGACCGTGCCGCTCACGCCGGCCAGGTGGCGTCCGGGGGTGGTCGGCGCTCGTCGCGGGTGAGCCAGAGGCGGTCCACGCGCAGGCCCGCGCGCCGGGCGAGCACCGAGAGCACGTGATCGCCCGGCGGCACGTCGAGGTCCGCGAGGAGCGCCCACACCCACACCTGCGTGGTGCCGAACGTGAACAGGTCGCCGCCGGACAGCTGCTCGGACGCCGGCTGCGGGGTGCCGTCGAGCGCGAGCCAGCACGCGTCGTCGCGGTCGTGGTCGTACTTCACCAGCGCCCACACCGCGAACCGCCCGCCGTCGGTGCGCACCCGCACGTGCACGCCGGGCGCCTCGTGCGGGTCGGTCCACTCCCGTTTGGGGGCGTCGACGTGCAGGGCCAGGCCCGTGCCGCCGGCGGTCTCGGCCTGCGTGTGCACCCAGCCGGTGCGCGGGGCGTCCAGGCTCGGGGTCGTCCACGCGTCGGCGGTGCCGCGCAGCGCCCGCGCGACGTCGACGGCCAGCATGCCGTCGCGCTCGACCACCGGGCCGCTCGGCAGGGCCGCGAGCCGGTCGTGGCCGCCGTCGGGCGCCGCGGCGTACCGGGAGGGGCCGAGCGCGTCCTGCTCGACGGTCTCGTTCGGCGTGAACGTCGTCGGGCCCGCCCACATCTGCCGGCCGACGTAGACGACCGGGTGCAGCGGGACGTCCGCCGGGTCGGTGCGCAGCACGTCGCGGGCGAACGCGTCCAGGCGGGCGAGCTCGGCCTCGGCGGTCGCGAGCGGGTCCGGGTCGGGAGCGGCGGACGCGGGCCGGTCGGTGCGGGCGCTGGTCGGCGGCCCGAGGGCGGTGCGACCCCGGGCGCCGACGGCGGGGACGGTGTGCACGACCACGCGGTGCAGGCCCACCCCGGGGTCGACGGCCAGCACCCGCAGCACGTGCGGGCCGGCGTCGAGCCACGGGAGGGTGGTGCGCAGCCGCTCGACGTGCTCGACGACCGCGGTCTCCCACGTGCCCCGGTGCTCGTCGGTCGTCGGGGACTCCAGCACGACGGGCGGGCGGTCGTCGGCCTGCACCGCCACCCGCACGCGCCCGGTGGAGTCCAGCGTGGGCAGCCGGTGCAGCTCGACCTCGTGCGCGCCGGGCGTCACGAGGTGGACGTGGAAGACGAGCGCGGCCGGGTCGGCCACCCCGTCCGCGGGGGTGTCCGCGGGGGCCGTGGTCGTCGCACCGTGCGGGCCGCCCGTGCGGCGCACCTCGACGAGCGCGCCGCCGCCGCGGCCCAGCCCCGGCACGTCCTGCCACCGGGTCGTGGCGCCGTCGTGGCGCTCGTCGGCCTGCGCCGCGGGCAGGCTGAGGGCGCCGTCCGCCTCGAGCCAGCCGTCCCAGCCCGCCGGGGGAGCGGGCACGTCGAGGACCTCGACGACCACGTCGACGCGGCGTCCGTCGTGCGGCGTGCGGACGGTGACGGTCGCGGACCGACCGGTGTGCGCGGTCGCGTCGTCGACCCGCACCGCCACGCGGCGCTCGACGTCGAGGGGGCCGCCCGTCCAGTCGGTACGGACCCATCCGGCGTCCACCGTGACCTCGACGTCGAGCGTGCCCGAGCCGGCGTTGCCGACGTCGAGCCACCGGACCGCGGGACCGTGCGGGGAGAACGTCAGGCGCGGGGCGTCGACGGGACCGGGGTCGCCCCACGCCACGACCACGAGCTCCGGTGCGCCGACGCGCAGCGCCGGCCGGGCCGCGGGGAACATCGCCGTCGTCGGGGGAGGGAAGCGTTCGGGCGTGACCAGGTCCCGCCACCTGCCGCCGGCCATGACCCGGTCGTAGAAGTGCAGCAGCGCGCGCTTGTGCGCGTCGAAGGCCCGCGACAGCGCCAGGTGGTGGTCGGCGGCGCGCCACCGGCCCTGGTCGTGCGCGAGCAGCGACCGGTCGGCGTGCGCGAACTGCGCCGCCACCAGCGCGGACGCCCACACCTTGAACGCGACGAGCTGGACGAACGCGTCCCGCTCGTCGGGCGGCAGCGCGGCGTGCACGTCCGCCACCTGTGCCGCGAGCCGGTGCAGCGCGGCCACGCGCCGGGCCGCCTCGTCGCCCCACGCCGTCTGGTCGAACGCGCGCGAGGACAGGTGCTCGACCTTGCGCACGTCGGTGACCTGCGCCCACTCCTCCAGCAGGGCGGCGACCCGTTCCCCGTGCCCGCCGCTGACGTCCCGGTCCACCCACGCGGCGGTCCAGGCGCGGGGGTCCGCGGTGGGCCGGTCCTCGCCGGCGGCCTCGTGCCCGACGTCCCACGCGTACCGCAGGAAGTGCTCGACGTCCTGCTCCAGGGGCTTGAGCGCGCCCACGTTGTCGACCCAGACCTCGCGGATGCCCGCGTCCCAGGAGCGGCGCAGCTCGCGGCGCACGTGCGGGAGGGGCATGGACGAGAGGAACAGGTAGCTGCGCGGCGGCGGCGACCAGTACGAGTGGTGGAAGTACAGGCCGTGCCCGCCGCGGCGGTCCCGCTCCGCGGGCGTCGGGAAGCGGCGTACGTGGCCGAACGAGTCGTCGGACCACAGCAGCGTCACGTCGTCGGGGAGGTCGAGCCCGTCGTCGTAGAGCGGCAGGACCTCCTTGTACGGCACGAAGACCTGCGGGGCGTCGGTGGCGCGCTCCGGTCCGAGGACCTCGGCGAGCACGTCGCGCTGCGCGGCGACGACGTCCTGGAGCAGCCGCAGGCGGGCGCGGTGCTTCTCCGGCTCGGACAGGCGCGTGTCGGCGTCGACGTGCGCGGTCTCGAACCCCGAGTCGTGGATCCCGCGCATGCCGAGCGTCCACGTCACCTCGTACCCCGCGTTCTGCCGCACGCTGCCGCGCCAGTACTCGCGGAGCATCTCGCGGTTGCGGCCCGGGACCGACCAGTCGTAGACGAGGTCGCCGCCGTGCGCGGCCGCCCAGGGCTCCCACTCGTGCTGGTTGGAGCGCAGCAGCATGTCGCAGTGGCTGGTGCCGACGACGACGCCGCGCTCGTGCGCCAGCCGGCCGTTCTCGGGGTCGGCGTTGAACGCGTTGACGTGCATCGCCGGCCACAGGTAGTTGCCGCCCAGGCGCAGCAGCAGCTCGCAGACGCGGGCGTACGTGGCGGGGCCGATCGTGCCGTCGTCGGTGTGCCGGCGGGCCCAGGCCTCGAGCTGCTCCTCGTCGTTGAGGAAGATCCCGCGGTACCGCACCGACGGGTGGTCGGCCACGTGCAGGTCGTGCGGCACGGTCACGTGCGGCCGCCGGCGCACGGGCACGTCCGCCCACCAGTGCCACGGCGAGACGCCCATCGCCTCGCACAGCGCGTACACGCCGTAGACGGTGCCGCGGCGGTCGGCGCCGACCACCCAGAGCCGTCCGTCGGCGACCTGCAGCGTGTACGCCTCCCAGCGGGGGGCTCCGTCGGCGGTGCGCAGCGGGTCCAGGTCGAGCAGGTCGGCGGCGTCGTCGACGAGCGCGCTGGTGCCGAGCGTGCCGACGACGACCTGCGCCCCGGCGACGGCCGCGGTGCGGGTCGTCGCGACGTCCGCGACGCGGGCGACGTCGGCGAGCAGGTCGTCGACGGCCAGGTGCACCGCCGGGGTCTCGGCCGCGTCGACGGCCACGTGGGTGCGTCGGCCGGGGGCGGCGACGCGCACCCCGTCGGTGGTGGGCAGCAGGCGGGGCAGACGGGGCACGCGGGGACTCCTTCGTCCGGGGCGTCGTGCGGGTCGGGACGGGCGGGCCCGGGGGAGTGCCGGGCCCGCCCGGACGGTCAGGGCAGGCGCACGTGCTGCGGGCCCAGCGACGCGACGTCGTTGACGCCCAGCAGCGCCATGGTGCGGCGCACCTCGCGCTCGAGGATCTGCACGGCGCGGTCCACGCCCCGCTCCCCGCCGGCCATGAGGCCGTACAGGTACGCCCGTCCGACGAGCGTGGCCCGGGCGCCCAGCGCGAGCGCCGCGACGACGTCCGACCCGTGCGTGATGCCCGTGTCGACCCACACCTCGGTGCGGTCGCCGACGGCCTCGACGACGTCGGGCAGCAGGCGCAGCGGCACGGGCGCCTTGTCGAGCTGACGCCCGCCGTGGTTCGACAGGACGACCGCGTCGGCCCCGGCGTCGGTGACGCGCCGGGCGTCCTCGACCGTCTGCACGCCCTTGATGATGAGCGGGCCGTCCCACGACGCGCGCAGCCACTCCAGGTCGGCGATCGTCATGGTCGGGTCGAACAGCTTGTCGAGCAGGTCGGCGACGGTGCCGCCCCACGAGCTCAGCGACGCGAACTGCAGCGGCTCGGTGGTGAGCAGGTTCATCCACCAGGCGGGGTGCATGCCGGCGTCCACCACGGTCTTGAGCGTGAGCGCGGGCGGGATGGAGAACCCGTTGCGGGTGTCGCGCAGGCGGGCGCCGGCGACGGGCACGTCGACGGTGAGCATGAGGGCCTCGTACCCGGCGGCCTTGGCCCGGGCCATGAGGTCCTCGCCGGCGGCGCGGTCCTTCCACACGTACAGCTGGAACCACCTGCGCGCGTCGGGCGCGGCGGCGGCGACGTCCTCGATGGACGTGGTGCCCATGGTCGACAGCGCGTAGGGGATGCCGCGGCGCTGCGCCACCCGCACGACCGCACGCTCGCCCTCGTGGTGCATCATCCGCGTGAAGCCGGTGGGGGCGAACCCGAACGGCAGCGCGGAGGGGCGGCCGAGGTACTGCGTCGTGGTGTCGACGTGCGAGACGTCGTGCAGCACGGACGGGCGCAGCTCGAGGTCGCGGAACAGGCGGCGCGCGCGGCGCAGCGTGACCTCGCCCTCGGCGGCGCCGTCGGTGTAGTCGAAGACCGACCGCGGGGTGCGGCGCTGGGCCACGCGTCGCAGGTCGGCGACGGTCAGGGCGTCCTCGAGGCGCCGGGCGGTCGGGTCGAGCCGGAGCGGCCTGGGCTGCAGCAACGGTTGCAGCTCGGACCACCTGGGCAGCTGGCGTCGGGTCACGTCACGGTCCCCTCGGTGCGCGTCGTCGGGCGGAGGTTGCCCCTGGGGGCCACAGGATTGTAACGTTTCATCGCGAGGCGTTGACACCCCGTCCAGGGCGCACCTAGCGTGCGGAATGCGCTTTCACCCCCGAGCAAGGAGGCTCATCGCAATGAAGCGACCCGTCCTGAAGGCAGCGACCGTCGTCGCCGTCGCCGCACTCGGCCTCGCGGCCTGCAGCAGCGGT
Organism: Cellulomonas sp. SLBN-39; assembly: GCF_006715865.1. Classification (NCBI taxonomy): domain Bacteria; kingdom Bacillati; phylum Actinomycetota; class Actinomycetes; order Micrococcales; family Cellulomonadaceae; genus Cellulomonas; species Cellulomonas sp. SLBN-39. The sequence goes on from NZ_VFOA01000001.1 coordinate 2,121,697, forward strand.
GAGACCGGCACCAGCGGCGCCGGCGTCGACGACGACACCCCGGTCACCATCGACTTCACGTGGTGGGGGAACGACGACCGCGCCGAGCGGTACAACGAGGCCCTCGAGCTGTTCTCCGAGCAGTACCCGAACATCACGGTCAACGGCACGTTCGCCGCGTTCCCCGACTACTGGACGCAGCGCTCCACCGAGGCGGCCGGGCGCAACCTGCCCGACGTCATGCAGTTCGACCTGTCGTACCTGCGCGAGTTCAACCAGAGCGGCCAGCTCCTCGACCTCCAGGAGCTCGTCGACGACGGCACCATCGACACCTCGGGCTTCGACCCGACGCTCCTCGAGGCGGGCGTGCTCGACGGCAAGACCATCGGCATCCCGACGTCGACCAACACGCTCGGCATGTTCTACAACCCCGAGCTCCTCGAGCAGACCGGCACGGAGTTCCCCGACGCCGAGACGTACACCTTCGACGACTACAACGACTTCATCGCCGAGGTCGCGGCCGCCGGCGAGCAGACCGCCGACGGCTACGACATCTACGGCGCGGGCGACTACACCGGCACGTTCTGGTTCTTCATCCAGTGGCTGCTCCAGAAGGGCGTCACGCCCTTCGAGGAGGACGGCACCCTCGGGTTCGACGAGGCCGACGTCGTGGAGTTCCTCGACCTCACCGCCGACCTGCGCGAGGCCGGGGCGACCTACCCCGTCGAGCGCGGTGTCGCGCTCAAGCCGCTCGGCGGGTTCACGGCCAACGAGTCCGCGTCCGAGATGAGCTGGGACAACTTCCTCGCCGGCTACGTCGCGGACTCGGGCACCGAGACCATCGAGATCACGCAGATCCCGTCCATCGAGCCCGGTGACAAGGCCCTGTTCTTCAAGCCGTCGATGCTCTACTCCATCGGCGCGAACACCGAGGCCGCCGCCGCCTCCGCCACGCTGGTGAACTTCCTGCTCACCGACCCCGAGGTCGGCCGCATCTTCGGCACCTCCAAGGGCGTCCCGGCCGACGCCGACCAGCGCGCCGCCGTCGAGACCGAGGAGGGCTCGGTCGACGCGAAGGTCATCGCGTACGAGGAGGCCGTGGCCGACCAGGTCACCGAGACGACCCCGATCCCCGTCAAGGGCTTCGGCACCATCGAGGCCAAGTGGCTCGAGCTCGGCGAGAACCTGGGCTACGGCACCATCACCCCGGAGCAGTTCGCCGAGGAGTGGTTCGCCGAGGCCGACCTCGCGATCATGTGACACCCGGTGCGGCCCGGGCGACGCCGCCCGGGCCGCACCCCCGGACCGATCGGACACCACCGTGACCCTCACCGCCGAGGCGCCCACGACCGGGACGCCCGCGTCCCGGACCGGCATGCGCCGTCGCCGAGCCGCCGAGACCCGCGCCGGCTACGCCTTCCTCAGCCCCTGGCTCGTCGGGTTCTTCCTGCTCACCGCCGGCCCGATGCTCGCCTCGCTCTACCTGGCGTTCACCAACTACAACCTGTTCAACGCCCCGGAGTGGGTCGGGCTGGACAACTTCGTCCGCCTCTTCCAGGACCCGAACTACATCCAGGCGTGGAAGGTCACGGGCACGTACGTGCTGCTCGGCACCCCGCTGAAGCTGATCTCCGCGCTCGCGGTGGCCATGCTCCTCAACAACAGCCGCCGCGGCCAGGGCTTCTACCGGTCGGCGTTCTACGCCCCGTCCCTCATCGGCGCCAGCGTCTCGATCGCCATCGTCTGGAAGGCGATGTTCATCGACAACGGCATCGTCGACCAGGTCGGCCAGGTGCTCGGCCTGCCGGCCGGCGGCTGGGTGGGCGACCCCTCGCGCACCATGCCGATGCTCGTCCTGCTGACCGTGTGGCAGTTCGGCGCACCGATGGTCATCTTCCTCGCGGGCCTCAAGCAGGTCCCGACCGAGCTCTACGAGGCCGCGTCGGTCGACGGCGCCGGCCCGGTGCGCAAGTTCGTCAAGATCACGCTGCCGATGCTCTCGCCGGTGCTGTTCTTCAACCTGCTGCTCGAGACCATCCACGCGTTCCAGATCTTCGCGTCCGCGTTCATCATCTCGTCCGGCACGGGCGGGCCCGCGCGCTCGACGCTCTTCTACACGCTGTACCTGTACTTCCGCGGCTTCCGGGACTTCCAGATGGGCTACGCCTCGGCGATGGCCTGGATCCTCGTGCTCGTCGTCGGTGCCATCAGCTTCGTCCTGTTCCGCACCCAGAACCGGTGGGTGCACTACTCCGGGGAGGGCAAGTGAGCCCCACGACGACGGCGGACGCGCCGACCGTGACCGACCGCCCGCACGTCCCGAGCGAGGCCGACTCGGTCGCGCTGCGCCGACGCCACGTGGCCGCGCGCCGGGTGCGGTCGGTGGTCTTCCACACCGTCTCGCTCGCCGTCGTGGCGGTGATCCTCTACCCGGCCGTCTGGATGGGTGTCTCCACGCTCAAGCCCAGCGCCGAGATCATCGGCTCCGTCTCGCTCATCCCGACCAACCCGTCGTTCGACAACTTCGTCACGGCGTTCGAAGGCATCGCGGGCGTCTCGTTCTGGACGTTCTTCCTCAACTCGCTGCTGCTGGCGGTCGGGTCCGTCGTGGGCATCACCATCTCGTGCTCGGTGAGCGCCTACGCGTTCGCCCGCATCGAGTTCCCCGGGCGCAACGTGTTCTTCGCGCTCATGATCGGCACGCTGCTGCTGCCGTTCCACGTCGTGATCATCCCGCAGTACATCGTGTTCAACCAGCTCGGCCTGGTCGGCACGTACGTGCCGCTGCTCATCGGCAAGTTCCTCGCCTCCGAGGCGTTCTTCGTCTTCCTCATGGTCCAGTTCATGCGCAACCTGCCGCGCGAGCTCGACGAGGCGGCGCGCATCGACGGCGCCGGGCACGTGCGGATCTTCGGGTCGATCATGCTGCCGCTCATGAAGCCCGCGCTCGTGACGAGCTCGATCTTCGCGTTCATCTGGTCGTGGAACGACTTCTTCGGGCCGCTGATCTACCTGTCGTCGCCGAGCACGTTCCCGCTGCCGCTGGCGCTGCGCCTGTTCGTCGACCAGACCACCACGTCGGACTACGGCGCCCAGATGGCCATGGCCGTCCTCGCGCTGCTGCCCGTCCTGCTGTTCTTCCTGGTGTTCCAGCGCTACCTCGTCGAGGGTGTCGCGACCCAGGGCCTCAAGGGCTGACACCCCCCGCACGGACGGCCGGCCCGGGTGCGTGGTGGCACCCCGGCCGGCCGTCGCGCGCCCCGCCGTCGTCGACCGTGTGAGGCTGTGACCATGAGCGATCCCGAGGACCGCGAGCCCGACGCCCCGCGTGCCCCCACGCCGCCCGAGCTGCGGCCCGCGTTCGGCGGCGGACGCTTCGGGCTGTTCAGCGAGGTGCTGCTGGTGGGTCTCGGCGTCTCCGTGCTCGCGCTGCCCGTGGTGACGACCCTGCCCGCGCTGGCCGCGGGCGCGGCGCACGTGCGCCGCCACCTGAACGGCGAGACGGACCGCGTCGTGGACCTCTGGCACGACTTCGTCGCGACGCTGCGCGGCGTGTGGCCCTACGCCCTCGGCTCGGTGCTGCTGCTGGTGCTGCTGTGGTTCAACCTGGCGCTGGCGAGCACCGGCGACCTGCCCGGCGGCACCGGTGTGCGCGTGGTGTCGACGCTCGTGGCGGTGATGCTCGTCGTCGTGCTGCTGCGCGCGTCCGGCGGCTGGTCCCGGGGCGCCGTGTGGCGCGACGTCATGCGCGACGCCGGACGCCGCACGGGCGACGACCTGGTCGGCAGCGGGCTGCTGCTCGTGGCCGTCGGCCTGTGCGGCGTCATCGTGTGGATGCTCGCGCCCCTGGCCGTGCTGGTGCCGGGGCTGCTCGCCCTGGCGGTGGTGGCGGTCGAGCACCGCGCCCGGGCCCGTCAGGTGCCACCGGCCCCCTGACGGGCCCGGGCGCGGGCGGGTCAGCGGCGGGTCACAGCGGCCACGGCCCCAGCCGCCCCCACGCGACGAGCGCGGCGAGCAGCAGGAGGACGAGGCTCGGCACCGCGCCCGGGTTCTCGCCGCGGCGCAGGTGCAGCACCACGGCACCGGCCATCGTGACGGCGAGCCCGACCGCGGCCAGGGGCGTGAGCACGGTCGCGATGCCGGTCAGTCCCGGCAGCACCAGGCCGAGGGCGCCGAGCACCTCGACGGCGCCGAGCGCCCGCAGGGCGGGCGTGGACCAGCCGGCGCTCCACGGCAGGGCCGTGGCGAGCGCGTCCTTGGGCCGGGTGAGCTTCATGCCGCCGGCGGCGAGGAAGGCGAGGGCGAGCAGGGCCTGGACGACCCAGAGGGCGACGTGCACGGGGGGCTCCTTCGGGAGGTGCGGTCGGGGGAGGAGCGGTCAGAGGGTGACGACGACCTTGCCGCGGGTGTGGCCCTGCTGGACGTACGCGTGCGCGTCGGCGACCGCGTCGAGGCCGAACGTGCGCTCGACGCGGGGCGTGTACGCGCCCTGCTCGCCGAGCGCCGCGGCGGCCGCGAGCTGCGCGGAGTCGTTCTGGGCGCTGACCAGCTGCGCCCCGAGCGACGGGGCGCTGTAGTCGGCGACCGTGACGACGCGGGAGGCGTCCCCGACGATCGCGACCAGCTCGGCCAGCGAGCCCGAGCCGGCGGTGTCGAACACCGCGTCGACGCCCTGCGGCGCGACCTGCGCGAGGCGGTCGGCCAGGCCCTCGCCGTAGGTGGTGGGCACGGCGCCGAGCTCGCGCAGGAAGTCGTGGTTGCGCTCGCTGGCGGTGCCGACGACCGTCGCGCCGCGGGCGACGGCGATCTCGACGGCTGCGCTGCCCACGCCGCCGGCGGCGCCCTCGACCAGCAGCGTCCGGCCCGCGAGGTCCCCGAGCGCGTCGAGGGCGGCGGTGGCCGTGGCGGTCGCGAGCCCGGCCGCGGCGGCCTGCTCCAGGGTCCAGGTGGACGGGACGGGGGCGAACGCCGACAGCACGGCGAGCTCGGCGGTGGCGCCGCCGAGGCCGCCCAGGCCCCACACGCGGTCGCCGACCTGCACGCCGGTGACGCCCTCGCCGACCTCGTCGACGACGCCGGCGGCGTCCCGCCCGGGGATCGCGGGGAACGTCACGGGCATCGCGTCCTTGAGGTACCCGGCGCGGACCTTCCAGTCGATCGGGTTGACGCTGGCCGCGGCGACGCGGACACGGACCTCGCCCGCACCGGCGTGGGGCTCGGGGGCGTCCTCGACGACCAGGACCTCGGTGCCGCCGTACTCGTGGAAGCGTGCTGCGCGCATGGGTTCCTCCTGGGTGACCGGCCGCGTCGAGCAGCCTCGATGACTTGACGTGGAAAGTGATCCTGCTCCCGATGACTTTCCGTGTCAAGTCAGTGCGCGGTAGGGTGGGTGCATGGCCGAGACCGACCCCCGCTGGCTCACCGCCGACGAGCAGCGCGCCTGGATCGCGCTCGCCGGCACGCTCATCTGGCTGCCGGCCGCGCTCGACACCCAGCTGCAGCGCGACGCCGGCCTCAGCCATCCCGAGTACCAGGTGCTCTCGTGGCTGTCGATGAGCGAGGGGCGCACGCGCCGCATGAGCGAGCTCGCCGAGTCCTCCAACGTCACGCTCTCGCACCTGTCCCGCATCGTCGCCCGGCTCGAGGGGCGCGGCTGGGTGCGGCGCACGCCCGACCCCGACGACGGTCGCTACACGCTCGCGGCGCTCACCGCGGAGGGCTGGGACAAGGTGGTGGCCACCGCCCCCGGCCACGTCGAGGCGGTGCGCACGCACGTCTTCGACCAGCTCACCGCGGCCCAGGTCCGCCAGCTCGAGGCGATCGGCACGCGGCTGCTCGACCGCCTGCACCCCGGCTGCCGCCCGGGCGCGCCCCGCGGCGGCCAGGACGCGTGACCGCCGCGGGCCGGACGTCCACGTCGTCCCGCAGGTCCAGCGGCTAGGCTCGTCCGGGCGCCTGCAGGGGGCTCGCGGGTGACCGGCGGAGGTGGTGACGTGGACGTCGACGACGTCTCGGCCGTCGCGCCGGGCGCGGCCTCCGCCCCCGGCCGGGCCCGCCCGCGTCCGCCCGCGATCACCGACGTCGCCAGCGCGGCCGGGGTCTCGTACCAGACCGTCTCGCGCGTGCTCAACGACCACCCGAACGTGGCCCGCGAGACGCGCGCCCGGGTGCTCGACGCGGTGCAGCGGCTGGGGTACCGCCGCAACATCGCGGCCGCAGCCCTCAAGACGCGACGGACCGGGGTGCTCGGGGTCGTCGCGACGGGCTCCAACCTGTTCGGCCCCACCCGCACCCTCGTGGCCATCGAGCAGGCCGCCCGGGCCCGCGGGGTCTTCGTCAGCCTCACCACGGTCGACCTGCAGAGCAAGTCCGAGGTCGGCGCGGCCATCGAGCACCTGCTCGACCAGGGTGTCGACGGCATCGTGGTGATCGCCTCGCACGACGAGGCCGCGACCGCGGTGCTCGAGTCCCGCACCACGGTGCCCGTGGTCGTCGCGGGCCGGCCGGGGCGCGACGGGGTGCTGGCGGTCGCGGTCGACCAGGAGGCCGGCGCGACCATCGCCACGCGGCACCTGCTGGGGCTCGGCCACCGCGACGTGCTCCACCTGGCCGGTCCGTCGCCGTGGGTCGACGCCCGGGCGCGCGCGGTCGGCTTCCGCGAGACCATGGCGGCCGCCGGGCTCGCGCCGCGCACGCTGTGGGCCGACGGGTGGGACGCGGAGACCGGCTACCGGGTGGGCCAGGAGCTCCTCAGCCGGGTGCGGCGGCGGCGCAGCGTCCTGCCGACCGCGGTCTTCGCGGCCAACGACCTGCTCGCCCTCGGGGTCGTGCACGCCCTGGCGGACGCCGGGCTGCGCGTGCCCGCCGACGTCTCGGTGGTCGGCTACGACGACGGCGACGGCGCCGCCCACTTCGTGCCGCCGCTGACGACCGTCGCCCAGGAGCTCGACGAGCTGGGCTACCGGTGCGTGGAGCTCCTGCTGGCGGCGCGCGACGGCGTGCCGACCTCGACGTCGGTGTCGGTCTCCCCGCGGCTCCTCGTGCGCGAGAGCACGGCCGCGCCCCGGCGCCACGACCCGGTGCTCGCCCCGGACTGACGCGCGGGCGACGGGCGTCCGCAGCCCGGCGTGCCACCGCCCGGTGTGACCGCTCACACCGGGCGCCGGGCGTCGTTGGCCTGCGACGACACCGAGACCTCCTCGTGACCGTAGGACCGTTGACGCCGCTCGATGAGAACGTTCACAATCGTCGTCGTCACGCTTGCTGGACAACCGACGAGGACGTCGGCCCTGCGCTCAAGGAGGAGTTGCATGATGGGCATCACCCGCACCCGCACCCGCATCGCCGGTGCGCTCACGGCGGTCACCGTCCTGGCCCTGGCCGCCTGCGGCGGCGGCAGCACGGACGCCGGTGGCGACGACGGCGGCGACGACCTCATCCGCGTGGGCTTCTCCCAGCTCGGCGCCGAGTCGGGCTGGCGCACCGCCAACACCGAGTCCGTCAAGGCGAGCCTCAGCGAGGAGAACGGCTTCGACCTCACGTTCGTCGACGCCCAGCAGAAGCAGGAGAACCAGATCAAGGCCCTGCGCGACTTCATCGCCCAGGACGTCGACGTCATCGCGTTCTCCCCGGTCATCGAGACCGGCTGGGACGAGGTGCTCCAGGAGATCAAGGACTCCGGCATCCCGGTCGTGCTCGTCGACCGCACGGTCGACACCACGGTCGAGGACCCGTTCGTCACGTGGATCGGTGCCGACTTCAAGCAGGAGGGCACCACCGCGGGGGAGTGGGTCGCGGAGAACGCGCCCGACGCCAAGATCTTCGAGCTGCAGGGCACGCTCGGCTCCGGCGCCCAGGTCGACCGCGAGGAGGGCTTCGGCGAGGTCGTCGGCGACCAGATCATCGGCAAGGCGTCCGGCAACTTCACGCGCGCCGAGGGCAAGACGGCCGTCGAGGCCGCCCTCCAGGCGTACCCGGACATGACGATGATCTTCACGCACAACGACGACATGGGCCTGGGGGCCATCGAGGCCATCGAGGCCGCCGGCAAGGTGCCCGGCGAGGACATCCAGATCGTGTCCATCGACGGCGTCCGCGACGGGCTGCAGGCGCTCGTCGACAAGAAGTTCAACTACGTGGTGGAGTGCAACCCCGTGTTCGGCGACCAGCTCGCCGAGCTCGTCACGCAGGTCGCGAACGGTGAGGACGTCCCGAAGGAGACCATCGTCATCGACAAGGCCTTCGACCAGACGATCACCCAGGCCGACGTCGACGCCCGGCTGTACTGAGCCCTGAGCGACGCCCCCGGGCGGCCGGTGCCCCGTGCACCGGCCGCCCGGGACCGCCCGCAGGAAGGACACCGATGTCCGCACCCCCCGCCGCCCCCGTCGTCCAGATGAGCGGCATCTCCATCGCCTTCCCCGGCGTCAAGGCCCTCGACGACGTGTCCTTCCGCCTCGTCCCCGGCGAGGTGCACGCGCTCATGGGGGAGAACGGCGCCGGCAAGTCCACCCTCATCAAGGCGCTCACGGGCGTGTACGCCACGGACACCGGGCAGATCGAGGTCGAGGGCCGCGCGCAGCGGTTCGACGGCCCCGACCAGGCCCAGGCCGCCGGCATCTCGACCGTGTACCAGGAGGTCAACCTCTGCCCGAACCTCACGGTGGCCGAGAACGTCATGCTCGGCCACGAGCCGCGCCGCGGTCCGTTCATCGACTGGCGCGCCACCCGCCGCACCGCCGCCGAGTACCTGCGCCGCCTCAACCTCGACATCGACCCGCGCTCCATGCTCGGGTCGCACACCATCGCCGTGCAGCAGCTGTGCGCGATCGCCCGCGCGCTCGTCGTCGACGCCAAGGTGCTCATCCTCGACGAGCCGACGTCGTCCCTCGACAACGCCGAGGTCGCCGAGCTGTTCCGCGTCGTGCGCCGCCTGCGCGACGACGGCGTCGCGATCCTCTTCGTCTCGCACTTCCTCGACCAGGTCTACGAGCTCTGCGACCGCGTCACCGTGCTGCGCAACGGCCGGTTCGTCGGCGAGCACCGCATCGACGAGCTGCCCCGCCGCGACCTCGTCGCCGCCATGATCGGCAAGTCCCGCGACGCGCTCGCCGGGATCGAGGAGAAGGCCCGCTCGACCATCACGATCCACTCCGACAAGGAGACGCCGTTCCTCAGCGTCGTCGGGCTCGGCAAGAACGGGTCCGTGCGGCCCTTCGACGTCGACCTGTACGCCGGGGAGATCCTCGGCGTCGCCGGTCTGCTGGGCTCCGGCCGCACCGAGCTGGCGCGGCTGCTGTCCGGCGCCGACCGCCCCGACACCGGCGAGGTCCGCGTCCAGAGCACCCTGACCCGGCTCACCTCGCCGCTCGTCGCGCTGGCCCGCGGCATCGCGTACTCCACCGAGGACCGCAAGAAGGAGGGGATCGTCGGCGACCTCACCGTGCGCGAGAACATCGCGCTGGCGATGCAGGCCCGCCGCGGCACGTGGCGGCCCGTGCCCCGCCGCCAGCTCGACGACGTCGTCGACCGGTACATCACCGCGCTGCAGATCAGCCCGCCGAACCCGAACGCCCTCATCCGCAACCTGTCGGGCGGCAACCAGCAGAAGGTGCTGCTCGCCCGCTGGCTCGCCACCGCGCCGCGCCTGCTCATCCTCGACGAGCCGACCCGCGGGATCGACGTCGGCGCCAAGGCCGAGATCCAGAAGCTCGTCACCGAGCTGGCCCAGGACGGCATGTCCGTCGTCTTCATCTCCTCCGAGCTCGACGAGGTCCTGCGCCTGAGCCAGCGCCTCGTCGTCATGCGCGACCGCGAGAAGGTCGACGAGCTCGTCAACGCCGACGACGTCACGACGGCGACCATCCTCGAGACCATCGCCGGAAGCGGGGCCCACGCATGAGCACGACCGCAGCACCGGGGCGCACCACCGCCTCGCGGGGCGCCGAGATCTGGCGGGAGGTGACCCACCACGGGCTCTTCTGGCCGGTCGTCGCGCTCCTCGGCCTCCTGCTCGCGTGCGGGGTCGCCAGCCCCGGGTTCCTCGAGGTCACCGTCCGCGACGGGCACCTGTTCGGACAGCTCGTCGACCTCGCCCGCAACAGCGCGACCCCGCTGCTGCTGGCCCTCGGCATGTGCCTCGTCATCGCGACCGGCGGCATCGACCTGTCCGTGGGTGCCGTCATGGCGATCGCGCTGGCCGTGTCGCTGACCTACCTCGACGGTGCCGCCGACCCGTCCGACCTCGGCACCGTGCTGACGGCGGTGGCGCTCGGCCTCGCGGTCGGTGCGCTCGGCGGGGCGTTCAACGGGGCGATGGTCGCGGTGCTGGGCATCCAGCCGTTCATCGCGACCATGATCCTCATGGTCGCCGGCCGCGGCATCGCGATGCTCGTCACGCAGGGGCAGATCACCACCGTCTCGAGCCCGCCCTTCAAGACCATCGGGTCCGGGTACCTGCTCGGCATCCCCATGCCGGTGGTCATCGCGCTCGTCACGTTCGTCGTCGTCGCCGTGGTCGTGCGGCGCACCGCGCTCGGCATGTTCCTCGAGTCGATCGGCATCAACCGCGAGGCCAGCCGCCTCGCCGGGGTCCGCTCGCGGCGCACCACGTGGACCGTCTACGTCATCGCCGGGACGCTGGCCGCTCTCGCCGGCCTCGTGTACGGCGCGCCCACCATGGCCGCCGACGCCAACAACATCGGCCTGATGAAGGAGCTCGACGCGATCATGGTGGTGGTCCTCGGGGGCACCAAGCTCGACGGCGGCCGGTTCTACCTCGGCGGCCTGCTCGTCGGCGCGATGCTGCTCAGCACGCTCGAACGCGCGGTCATCATCTTCCAGCTGCCGTCGCAGACGACGCCGCTGTTCAAGGCCGTCGTGCTCATCGCCGTGTGCGTGGCGGCCTCGCCCACGCTGCGCGCGATGCTGCGGCGCACCCGCCGTGCCGTCGTCGCCACCCCCGCGCCCGCCGAGCAGGTGGCCGCATGAGCGCCGACCAGCTGGTCCGCCCCGAGCGGCCCACCGCGTCCGTCGTCCACCGGGCCCGCCGGGCCCTGGGCGGGTTCGACCGGCGCATGCTGCCCGTGCTGGGCACGCTGCTGACGCTGGCGATCATGCTGGGCGTCGGCCAGGAGCGGTACTCCACCGACCGCGTGGACTTCGTCAGCATGAAGCTGCTGTCGAACCTCCTGGTCGACAACTCCTACCTGCTGGTGCTGGCCGTCGGCATGACGTTCGTCATCCTCACCGGCGGGATCGACCTCTCCGTGGGTGCCGTGGTGGCGCTCGTCGGCCTGGCCATCGCGCAGATGTTCACCGCCGGGCTGCCGCTGGCCGTGGTGCTCGTCGCCGGCGTGCTCATCGGCACGATCTGCGGCCTGCTCATCGGCGTGATGGTGCAGGTGTTCGACATCCAACCCTTCATCGCCTCGCTCGCCGTGATGTTCCTCGCGCGCGGGCTGGCGAACGTCGTCAGCGTCAACTCCCTGAAGATCGACGACGCCGGGTTCTCCGCGCTCGCCGCGTGGAACATCACGTTCGGCGAGGGGCGCACGTCGTGGCGGATCAACGCGAGCATGCTCGTCGCGCTCGCGGTGCTGGTCATCGCGTTCGTCGTGCTGCACCACACCCGGTTCGGACGCTCCGTGTACGGCCTGGGCGCCGGCGACCAGGGTGCGGCGATCAATCTCATGGGTCTGCGCCCCGCCCGTACGCGCATCTGGGTCTACACGATCTCCGGCACCTGCGCGGGCGTCGCGGGCGTGCTGTTCGCGCTGTACACCAAGTCCGGGTTCAACCTCACGGGCATCGGCATGGAGCTCGACGCGATCGCCGCGGTCGTCATCGGCGGCACCCTGCTGTCCGGCGGCACGGGCTTCGTGCTCGGCACCGGGGCGGGCGTGATGGTCTACGGGCTGATCCAGGTGCTCATCGCCCGCGAGGGCCTGGACTCCTGGTGGACGCGGGTGTTCATCGGTGCCGTGCTGCTCGCGTTCGTCGTGCTGCAGCGCGTGCTCGCCGTGCGCCGGCGCTGAGACGTGCCGCCGGGCCCGCGGGGAGGTGCCGGGCCCGGCGGCGCACCACCGGGGTACCCCGTCAGGCGGGGTACGCCGCCGCGAGCCGGTGCCACCGGTCGCCGACGAGGGGGACGACGACCCCGTGCTTGGTGTTCGGCGGCAGCACCAGCTCCTCGCGCGGCACCGGGCGCCACACGCCCGACGCGAGGTCGTCGGTGCGCAGCGGCACGTACCCCTGCGGGCGGGTCGCGTACTGGTCGACCCACAGGTACCAGGTGCCGTCGTGGTGGCCCCGGAAGACCAGCGGGGCCTCGACGTGCGCGTGCAGGTCGTCGGCGATGCGGGACGCGACCACCGTGAAGTCGTCGGCGTCGAGCGCGGAGCCGACCTCGTGGAACAGGCGCAGCGAGCCGGGTGCGTCGTCGTCCTGCTTGGAGAACCGGTGCACGCGTCCCGCGTGGGCCACGACCGTGGTGTCGATGACGCCCGTGCCGCGGTCGATCAGCACGCGGGGGCTCGACGCGGTCCGGAAGTCACGCGTGGTCGCGACGAGGACGCGCGGGTAGGACGCGCCGGCGTGCCCGGGGTCGTCCTCGTCGTACAGGGACGCCGAGAACGTGACGGCGAAGGTGCCGGTCGCCCGGTCGTAGGTCGCCTCCGGCGCCCAGGCCATCCCGGCGGTCGGCGGTGCGACCTCGAGCAGCCACGGCGCGGACCACGTCACGAGGTCCGTCGAGCGCCACACGACGAGCGACCGGCTGCCGTGCCGGGTCCAGGCGTCCCAGCCGGCGTCGTCGCCGCCGTAGATGCGCAGGTCCGTGGCCAGCACGAACCACTCGCCGTCGCCGGCCACGAGGTACGGGTCGCGCACCCCGGTGGTGCCGAGGTCGGACGCGAGCACGGGGCGCCCGCCGTTCGCCCGCCACCAGCGCAGGGGCGTGTCCCCGTCGGACAGCGAGAAGAAGATCCGCTCGCCCCACCCGTCGGGGTCCTCCACGTGGTGCACCAGCAGGTACCCGTAGCCGTCGTCCACGACGCCCCTTCCCTGGTCGGCGGCCGTGCGCGGTGCACTCCGCGCACGGCCGCCGTGCCGTCCGTGCCGCCGGTCGACGACCGGCGGCGTGCTCAGGCCTGCGTCGCGGTGCCCGCCAGGGCGGTCCAGGACTCGGGGGCCAGGGTCAGCGTCGTGGTGCCGGCACCCGTCGCCGTGACCGGTGCGGTCGCCAGCTCGCTGACGTGCTTCGCCTCGACCTGCGCCGCGTGCTCCGGGCCGTGCACGGCCGGCTCGTGGTCGGCCGTCACCTGCACGCCGCCGCCGAGCGTCAGCGCCACCCCGGGGTGGCGCAGCTCGACCTCGACGGGCTCGGCGGTCCGGTTGACCAGGAAGACCCCGAGCGTGCCGGCCTCGCGGGGCCCGTCCCACGTGACCGCGGCGGTGACCGTCGGCACGTCGCCGTGCTCCTTCGTGGGCATGGTCGCGGCGTCGACGCGCACGTCGAGGCTGTCGCCCTGCGCGAGTCGGGCCGTGGCCGCGAACGGGTGGAACGTCGGCTGCTTCCACGCCGCGCCGCCGGGCTCGGTCATGATCGGCGCGATCACGTTGACGAGCTGGGCCAGGCACGCGACGGGCACGCGGTCGGCGTGGTTGAGCAGCGTGACGAGGAGGTCGCCGACGACGACGGCGTCGAGGCCGGAGTAGACGTCCTCGATGATGCGCTGCGGCGCGGTGCGCAGCGGGATCGCGGCCTCGCCCTGGAACCGGGTGTCGAGGTACCAGACGTTCCACTCGTCGAACGAGATCGTGATCTTCTTGTCCGACCGCTTGCGGGCGCCCACGGCGTCGGCCGACGCGACGACGCGGTCGATGAAGCGGTCCATCGACGTGCCGGACCCGAGGAAGGACGCCCGGTCGCCGTGCCGCTCCTCGTAGTACGCGTGCATCGAGATGTGGTCGACGAGGTCGTACGTGTACGAGAGGACGGTCTGCTCCCACTCGCCGAACGTGGGCATGCCCATCGAGGACGACCCGCACACGACCAGCGAGATGGTCGGGTCGACGAGCTTCATGGCCTTGCCCGCCTCAGCGGCGAGCTTGCCGTACTCGTGGGCGTCCTTGTGGCCGATCTGCCAGGGGCCGTCCATCTCGTTGCCCAGGCACCAGAGCTTCACGCCGTAGGGCTTCTCGCGGCCGTTCGCGATGCGCAGGTCGGCCCACCGCGAGCCGGCCTCGCCGTTGCAGTACTCGACGAGCGCGGCCGCCTCGGCGACACCGCGGGTGCCGAGGTTGACGGCCATCATCGGCTCGACGCCCTCGCGCTCGGCCCACTGCAGGAACTCGTCGGTGCCGACCGTGTTGGGCTCGATGGTGCGCCACGCGAGGTCGATGAACGGCTTTCGGTCCTCGACGGGGCCGACCGCGTCCTCCCACACGTAGTTGGACACGAAGTTCCCGCCGGGGTACCGGACCATCGAGACGCCGAGCTCGCGGGTGAGCGCGGCGACGTCCTGGCGGAACCCGTGCTCGTCGGCGGTCGTGTGGCCGGGCTCGTAGATGCCCGTGTACACGGCGCGGCCGAGGTGCTCGACGAAGGAGCCGAACACCCGGCGGTCGATCGTGCCGGTGCGGAAGTCGGGGTGCAGCAGGACGGTGGCGCGCTGGGTCATCGGTGCTCCTGGTCGGGCCGTGCGGCGGTGCACGGCGATGCACAACGTTGTAGAAACGACTGCAGCATACGACGCGAACGGCGTCCGCAGCGACGTGCGCCACACCGGTGGTCTAGTCTGGTCGCGTCGCGGAACGCGCTTTCCGTCGTCGCCACCGGTGGTCGGCGGTGCGTGCGCCGTCCCCGTTCGCCGATGTCGTCGAAGGACTCTCGTGACCGAGCAGCTCGACCAGAACCCCACCGCGCCCCGACCCGCGTCCAGCCGCGGCACGACCGCCGACCCGCGCGTCGTCCCCGCCTTCGCCGCCCCGCCGCCCGGCCGCCGTCGCCGCCGGCACGCCGTGGTGGGCACCGGGCACCGCGCGGGCATGTACGTCGGAGCGGTGACGGGCGACCACGCCGACGTCGCCGAGCTCGTCGCCTGGTGCGACACCAACCCCGGGCGCATGGACCACTACGACCGCGAGGTCGGCGCCGCGCTCGGCCTCGACGGCCCCGCCGGGCTGCCGCAGCACGGGCCCGACGACCTCGAGCGCATGGTCGACGAGGAGCGTGTCGACGTCGTCGTCGTCACCACCCCCGACGCCACCCACGCCGCGCTCGTGGCGCGCGCCCTCGACGCCGGCGCCGACGTCGTCGTCGAGAAGCCCCTGACCACCACCGTCGAGGGCTGCCGCACCATCGTCGAGGCCGTCGAGCGCACCGGCCGCGACCTCGTCATGACGTTCAACTACCGGTACGCCCCCCGCAACTCCACGCTGCGCGAGGTCATCGCGTCCGGCACGATCGGCACGGTCACCTCCGTGCACTTCGAGTGGGCGCTCGACACCGTGCACGGCGCCGACTACTTCCGCCGCTGGCACCGCGAGAAGCGCACCTCCGGCGGCCTGCTCGTGCACAAGTCCAGCCACCACTTCGACCTCGTCAACTGGTGGCTGCACGACGTGCCCGCCCGCGTGTACGCCTCGGGCGGGCTGCGGTTCTACGGCGACACCAACGCCGCCGCCCGCGGCATGGGCCCCCGGCCCGAGCGCGGCACCGGCACCGTCGGCGACCCGTGGACCCTCGACCTCACGCGCGACCCCCGGCTGCGCTCGCTCTACCTCGACGCCGAGCACCACGACGGCTACCGGCGCGACCAGGACGTGTTCGCCCCCGGCATCACCATCGAGGACAACCTCTCCCTCGTCGTCGACTACCGCGGCGGGGCGACCCTCACCTACTCCCTCAACGCGCACAGCCCCTGGGAGGGGTACCGGGTCACGGTCAACGGCACCGAGGGGCGCGCCGAGCTCGAGGTCGTCGAGCGCGGCGCCGTCGTCCTCGACGCCGACGGCCACGCCGTGCTCGACCCGTCGGCCACCCCCGACGCCGCGGCGGCCGCCGCGCTCGCGGGCTCCGTGCGCGCCGAGGGCGACCGCCTCGTGGTCCAGCGCCACTGGGAGGCCGCGCAGCGCTGGCCCATCCCCGCCGGGATCGGCGGGCACGGCGGCGGCGACGCGATCCTGCTCATGGACGTGTTCCGCCGCGACCTGCGGCTCGCGCCCGACCCCCTCGGCCGCGCCGCGGGGTACAAGGACGGGCTGCGGGCCGTCGCCGTCGGCATCGCCGCCAACCGCTCGCTGGAGACCGGCCAGGCCGTGCTCGTCGAGGACCTCGGGCTCGGTGCCGACCTGACCCTCCACGCGCCGGACCGCGCGGGGACCGCCGCCGCGGGTCGCCCGGCCGACGCGACGGCGGGTGCCCGGTGACGCCCGGGGGCGGGCACGCCACGCGCCGTCCGCGCCTCGACCCCCGCCCGGCGGCCCGCGCGCTGCACGACGTGGGCCGCGGCGTCGACGTCGAGCACGACGGCACCACCCTGCTGCGGTACGTCTACGTGCCCGACGACGTGCAGCTGGAGTCCCCGCGGCCCTACCTGCACCCGCTGCGCACCCGCCGCGGCGACGTCGTCACCGCGCTGCGCCCGCACGACCACGTGTGGCACAAGGGCGTCGCCTGGTCGCTGCCCGTGGTCGGCGACGAGAACTTCTGGGGCGGGCCCACGTACGTGCGCGACCAGGGCTACGTCCAGCTCGACAACGACGGGTCG
The DNA here is from genome assembly GCF_006715865.1 of Cellulomonas sp. SLBN-39. Lineage (NCBI taxonomy): Bacteria > Bacillati > Actinomycetota > Actinomycetes > Micrococcales > Cellulomonadaceae > Cellulomonas > Cellulomonas sp. SLBN-39. Next base: position 2,138,448 of record NZ_VFOA01000001.1, read on the forward strand.
ATGGACCACCAGGCGATCGTGCGCCTCGACGTCACCAGCGGCCCCGACGCCGAGCGCGTGGACCTCGTGCACATCCTCGCCTGGCACACCCAGGACGGCGAGCACGTCGTCGACGAGGAGCGCGCCCTGGCCGCCGTCGTGCCCGCCGACCGCGACGACGTGTGGTTCCTGCTCTTCGACACGTCCATGACCAACGTCAGCGACAGGGCGCTGCCGCTCGGCTCGCCCACCACCCGCGGGCGGGAGAACGCCGGGTACGGCGGGCTGTTCTGGCGCGGGCCGCGCGACTTCACCGGCGGCACCCTGCTGGCCCCCGGGTTCGCCGGCGGCGAGGAGGTGCGCGGCACGCGCGCGCCGTGGATGGGCTTCACCGGGTCGCACGACGGCAGCGGCCGGCAGTCGACGGTCGTCGTCGTCGACGGTGCGACCAACCCCTCGCACCCGCCGCAGTGGTTCGCCCGCACCGAGTGGTTCGCCGGGGTCAACCCTGCGCCCTTCTTCAGCGAGGAGGTGCCGTTCGACACCGGGGCGACCCTGCGGTTCCGGTACGCCCTCGTGGTCGCCGAGGGCCCGGCCGACGCCGACGGGGCCGCGGCGCTCGCGGCCCGGGGCCGGGCGCTGCTCGACGGCTGAGGGCGCAGCCCCGACGGCTGAGCTCTGGGCCGGAGGGCTGCGTCAGCCGCCGACGGTCGTCAGCACTCGGTGCCGGTGCGCCACCACCGAGCCCAGCAGGTCGCGCTCGGTGGTGGCGTACGTGCGCAGGTCCGCCCGGCCCGTCAGCGCGATCTGCCGGCGCAGCGCCAGGGTCGTCGCGTCCCGCTGGAACGCGTGCATGGCCGCGCCCGCCGCCGCACCGCCGGTGCGCGCGGCCCACCGGCGCGCCTGGGTCCGCAGCCGGATCGACGTCAGCATCTGCACCTCGTGCGGCGCGAACCAGCCGGCCCGCCCGTACTCGTCCAGCCGTCCGGCGATGATGTCGCGCTCGCGCCGGCGCAGCCCGAACGCCAGTGCGACCACGCCGACGAACACCGGCACCTGCACCACCAGGTAGAGGGCCAGGAACGCCGGCCCGGCGAGCAGCGCGGTCGCGTTCCACGCCGAGTGCAGCGCCATCGCGGCCACGAGCCCGAGCGGCGTGGCCCACAGCACGGCGCCCCGCGACCGCGACCGGGCCGCCCACCCGATCGCCGCACCCGTGCACGCGGTGAACAGCAGGTGCGCGAACGGGGTCGCCAGGCCGCGCATCGCGAACGTCTGCGGCAGCAGCTCGCCCGCCTGACCGAAGTACAGGACGTTCTCGGTGAACGCGAACCCTGCCGCCACGACGCCCGCGTAGACGATCCCGTCGACCACGCCGTCGAAGTACCGGCGCCGTGCGAGGTAGATCACCAGCACGCCCAGGCCCTTGCCGATCTCCTCGACGACCGGTGCCGAGACCAGCGCGGTCGTGCGGTAGGCCGCGTCGGGGTCGCCGGTCGCGTGCGCGACGAACCACATCGTCAGGTCGTTGACGGTCACCGCGAGCAGCACGGCGACGCCCGCGCCCCACAGCAGCCCGAACAGCAGGGCGCCGCGCGGCTCGGGCTCCCACGTGTCGAGCCACCGCACGCCGGCGAGCACCAGGGCCAGCGGCACGAGCGCCAGGAGCAGCCCCACCGTGCCCGGGCCCATCCCGACCTCGAGCAGCACCACGCCGAGCCCCGCCAGGGCAGCGAGGCCCACGGCCGTCAGACCCAGCACCGTCACCACGTCGGTCCACGCGCTCGTGCGCCGCGCCCCGCCCGGCCACGACGTCGGCACCGCACCGGCACCCACCGGTCCCGGTGCTGCCGCAGGGGCGGTGCCCCACGCGGCGGAGGGGTGCGCGTCGGCGTGCGGGGTCGTCACGCGGGACACCCTAGCGACGCGCCGGTCCGCCACGCCGGGCCGCTCATCCCGCGTCCGCGTACGAGCCGACCACCGCCAGGTCCAGCGCGAACTCCACGGGCCGGTCGCCGAACAGCAGCCGGCCCGCCTCCGCCGCCGACTCCCGCACCGCGTCGGCCACCTCGTCCGCGACCTCCTGCGGCGTGTGGACCACGACCTCGTCGTGCAGGAAGTACACGAGGTGCGGGCGCCCCGGCAGCGCGTGCAGCCGCCGCCGCAACGACGCGAGCCAGCACAGCGCCCACTCCGCCGCGGTGCCCTGCACGACGAAGTTGCGGGTGAACCGGCCCCGGTCGCGCGCCCGGCGCCGCGCCTCGCGCACGTCCTGCGCGCTGGCGCCCTCGGACCGGGCGGCGGCGAGGTCGTCGAGCAGCGCCTGCGCGCCCGGCGGCGACGAGCGCCCGAGCCACGTCGAGACCACCTCCCCGCGCTCGCCGGCGCGCGCGGCCTCCTCGACGAGGGCGACCGCCCGCGGGTACGCGGCCGTCAGGCGGGGCATGAGCATCGCGCTCGCACCGGTCGTCGCGCCGTAGATCGCACCGAGCAGCGCGTACTTGGCGTCCTTGCGGGTGGGCACGATGCCCGCGTCGGCGATGCCCTGGTACAGGTCGCTCGCGCGGGCCGCGGCGGCCATCGCGTCGTCGCCGGACATCGCCGCGAGCACCCGCGGCTCGAGCTGGGCGGCGTCGGCGACGACGAGGCGCCAGCCCGGGTCGGCGCGGGCCGCGGCCCGCAGCGCGGCGGGCAGCTGGAGCGCCCCGCCGCCGTCGGTGGCCCACCGGCCGGTGACCACGCCGCCGACGACGTAGGTGGGCCGGAACCGGCCGTCGTGGACCCACGCGTCGAGCCACGCCCACCCGTTCGCGGACAGCAGCCGCGACAGGCGCTTGTACTCCAGCAGCGGTGCGACCACGGGGTGGTCGAGCGCGGCGATCTCCCACTTGCTGGTCGAGGCGAGGTCGAAGCCCTGCAGGCGCAGTGCGCGCAGCAGGTCGGGCGGGGAGTCCGGGTTCAGCCGCGGTGCCACCAGGGCGTCGCGCACCTGCGCCGCGAGGTCCTCCAGCCGCTGCGGCCGGCCCGCCGCCGGCCGCGGCCCCAGCAGCTCGGTGAGGAGCGCGTCGTGCACCGCCGGGTCCCAGGGCAGCCCGTCGTGGTGCATCTCCTCGGCCACGAGAGCCCCGCCGGACTCCGCGGCGAGCAGCAGGCGCAGCCGTCCGGGCGCCGTGGACCCCGCGACGGCGTCGAGCTGGGTGCGCAGCTCGGCGAGCAGGTCGACGGGGGAGCCCGCCGGGTGCGCGTCCTGGCGGGTCGGTGCGGCAGGCGCCTCGTCCAGCAGGTCGAACAGGGACGGGGCGTGCGCGGGTTCCGGGACGGGCGGGTCCTCCCACGCGGCCCGCGGCTGCCCCGCCAGCGCCGACCCGCCGGCCGCCACCGCGTGCCGCAGCAGGGTCCGGCACAGCCGCAGGTCGTGGCACCGCTCGACCCGCACGCCCGCGGCGAGCAGCGGCGGGTAGCGCCGCCGCGTGTCGTCCCAGACCCAGCGCACCGGTGCGCCGCCCGACGTGCCCGGGCCGGGTGCGGCGCCCGCCTCGACGCGCGCGACCTCGGCCGGGAGCCCGTCCGCCGGCACCGTGCGGGTGCCGAGCACGCAGGCGCCGTCGTCGAGGTCGGTCAGCGTGACGGTGCGCGCGTGCTCGTCGTGGTCGAGCAGCACGAACGCGGGCACGCCCCATGCTCGCCCCCGCCGCCCACAGCGCCGGGCCGCACCGCCGTCCGCGCGTCGTGAGTGCGTCAGCGCGCCGTCAGTGCGTCAGCGCGCTGCGGACCGCCCCGGCGGGAACCGCCAGCACGTCGTCGCCGTCAGCCCCGTCGAGCGTGACGAGGACGTCGCCCGTGGTCTCGTCGACGTGCACGGCGACGTCGGCGACGACCTGCGTGACGCCCGGCTCGAGCATCGCGTCCAGCACGACGGTCTGCGGCCAGGCGTGCCGCGTGAGGCCGGCCGGCTCGATGAGGTGGACGACGAGCGCGTCGTCCTCCAGGTGCAGGGTCGCGGTCAGGGTGCGGCCCGTCGCCAGGAGGACGCAGGACGCCCCCGTCAGCGCCGGCAGGGTTCGACTGGGCATCGGTGCCACCTCGCTCGTCCGTCGGATGATCGGTGGAGCGACCGGCGCGGCGTCCTCCCCAGGGCCGCGCCGGTCGGGTCCCCCCGATCGGACAGGAGCATCGAAGCCTCGTCCAGATACGTCCGATGGTCCTCGCGTCACGGGAGATCCGCGCGGAAGGCGTTTTCCGGTAGGGTTGAACCGATTCACGGTCAAGGATGACGCGGGAGGGCTCGATGACGACCACGGGTGGGTTCACGCTGCCGGGCGAGGCGGGCCACGAGGCCTTCACGCTCGCGATGGCGCAGCGGTGGGGCGCGGACGTCATCCGCGACTCCGACGGCACGCAGCTCTCGGACGAGATCCTGGGCTCCGGCCACGGCATCTACTCCACCCTGTGCCTCATCCGGGAGGACAACGCCTGGGCGAAGGCGCACCCGCGGCTCATGCAGCAGAACTTCCTCATGTCCCGCCCCGTCACCGCCGACGGCGACCGCGTCGAGATCCGGCTCCTCGACGGCTACTCCACCGACCAGTTCGTCCTCAACGACTGGGACGGGGTCGAGGAGTTCTGGCAGGTCCACGACCGCACCGCCGGCACCGAGGTCCCCGCCGGGCGGTGGACCCTCGCGGACGGCGTCGTCACCGTCACCGGCACGGTGCCCGGTCACACCTACACCGTGAACTTCCTGGTCATGCGGGTCTGGGAAGAGATCTCGATGTACAACCACGTCACCAACGACTGGGGCGACCGCGAGCACCTCATGGCCGTCGAGCCCCGGTACCCCGAGGTGGCCGAGCACATCCTCGACTGGCTCGACCGGTGGTGCGTCGAGCACCCCGCCACCACCGTGGTGCGGTTCACGTCGCTGTTCTACAACTTCGCGTGGTTCTGGGGCTCGGACGCGAACCTGCCCCACGTGTACGCCGACTGGGGCTCGTACGACTTCACCGTCAACCCCGTGGCGCTGCGCGCGTTCCGCGAGGAGACGGGTCTGACGATCACGTCCGAGGACTTCGTCAACGCGGGGCGCTACACCTCGACGCACAACCCGCCGTCGGACGTCTACCGCCGCTGGACCGCGTTCGTCGGCGACTTCGTCCGCGACCTCGGCCGGCGCTGCGTCGACGTCGTCCACCGGCACGGCAAGAAGGCGTACGTCTTCTACGACGACTCCTGGATCGGCCTCGAGCCCTACTCGGGCCGGTTCGCCGAGATGGGCTTCGACGGGCTCATCAAGGCGGTGTTCTCGGGCTACGAGGCGCGGCTGTGCGCCGGCGTCGACGTGCCCGTCCACGAGCTGCGGCTGCACCCCTACCTGTTCCCCGTCGACCTCGAGGGGCGGCCCACCTTCCAGCCCGGGGTCGAGGGCGCCGACCCGACCGCGGACCTGCGCCGCTACTGGGTCACGCTGCGCCGCGCGCTGCTGCGGGCGCGGATCGACCGGATCGGCCTGGGTGGGTACCTCTCGCTCGTCGAGCCGTTCGCCGACTTCCAGGACGAGGTGGCGCAGATCGCCGAGCAGCACCGGCGGATCCTCGCGCTGCACCGGGCCGGCGGTCCCGTCACGGCGCCCGTGCGCGTCGGCGTGCTCACCGCGTGGGGCGCGCTGCGCTCCTGGACGTGCTCCGGCCACCTGCACGAGAACCCCGACCTGTCGCTCCTGCACGTGCTGGAGTCCCTCGCCGGGCTCGGGTTCGACGTCGGCTTCCACCGGCTCGACGAGGTCGCGGAGCACGGTGTGCCCGCGGGCGTCGACGTCCTCGTCAACGCCGGCCCGCAGGGCACCGCGTGGTCGGGCGGGGGCGTGTGGGCCGACCCGCGCCTGGTCGCCGCGATCACCACCTTCGTGCGCGGCGGGGGTGGGCTGCTGGGCGTCGAGCAGCCCTCGGCCGCCGACGTGCCGGGGCGGCTGCACCGCTTCCAGCTGGCCGAGGTGCTGGGCGTCGACCAGGACGGCGGCGACCGGCACGTGGTCGCCCGCCGCCGGTTCGTGGTCGACCCGGACCACCCCGTCCTCGCCGCGGCGGGTGCGGCCGACGACCTGCCGCCGCTGACCGGGCTGCACGTGCTGCGCGACGACGTCCGCGTGCTCGCGGCCGCCGACGGGGTGCCCGTCGCGACGGCCGCGCAGGTCGGCCGGGGGCGGGCCGTGTACCTGTCCGGGCACCGCCACGGCCCCGCGTCGGCACGCCGCCTGGAGGACGCGCTGTGGTGGGCGTCCGGCCGGGAGCGCACGGGCCTGACGACGTCCGACCCCGGTGCGACCGCCGTCGAGATCGGCGGCGTCGTGCTGGTCAGCAACGACACCCTCGAGCCGCGGACCGTGCAGGTGCTGCGGGACGGGGTCGCCCTGGCCACCCTCGACCTGGCGCCGGCGGCCCTGCACGAGCTGCCTGCCTGAGCCCCGCGGGGTCGTGCGCGGCGGGACCGGTCCGGTAGCGTGGCCGGACCGGTCGAATCGTTGCGAACGTCGAAGAGGACTTCCGTGGAAACGCTCCCGTACCAGGACCCGACGCTGCCCGTCCCCGAGCGCGTCGGCGACCTGATCGCCCGCATGACCCTGCCCGAGAAGGTCGGGCAGATGCTCCAGCTCGACGCCCAGCCGGGCGTGGACGACCTCGTGGAGGACATCCACGTCGGGTCGATCCTGCACGCCTCGCCGCAGCGCGTGCTCGAGGCCCTCGACGCCGTGGAGCGCACGCGCCTGAAGATCCCGCTGCTCATCGCCGACGACGCCATCCACGGCTACTCGTTCTGGCGCGGCGCGACGATCTTCCCCACGCAGCTCGGCGCCGCGTCGTCGTGGGACCCGGCCGCGGCCGAGCAGATGGCCCGCGTCACCGCGGTCGAGGTCGCGTCCACCGGCCTGCACTGGACGTTCTCGCCCGTCGTCTGCATCACGCGCGACCTGCGCTGGGGCCGCGTCACCGAGACCTTCGGCGAGGACCCGTACCTGCTCGGCGAGCTCGCCGCGGCCATGGTGCGCGGCTACCAGGGCGACGGCCTCGACGACCCCACCGCGATCCTCGCCTGCGCCAAGCACTTCGCCGGGTACTCCGAGACGCAGGGCGGGCGCGACGCCTCCGAGGCCGACATCTCGCGCCGCAAGCTGCGCTCGTGGTTCCTGCCGCCGTTCGAGCGCGTCGCCCGCGCCGGGGCGCGCACCTTCATGATCGGGTACCAGTCCACCGACGGCGTCCCGATCGTCGTCAACGAGTGGCTGCTCAAGGAGGTCCTGCGCGGCGAGTGGGGCTGGACGGGCACCCTCATCACCGACTGGGACAACGTCGGCCGCATGATCTGGGAGCAGAAGATCGCCCCCGACCACGCGCACGCCGCCGCGCGCGCCGTCGCCGCCGGCAACGACATGGTCATGACGACGCCCGGGTTCTTCGAGGGCGCGCAGAAGGCCGTCGCCGACGGGCTCCTCGACGAGTCCCAGCTCGACGCGGCCGTCGCGCGCATCCTCACCGTGAAGTTCGAGCTCGGCCTCTTCGAGGACCCGCGCCGCCCCGACCCGGCGCGGCAGGCCGAGGTCATCGGCTCCGCCGCGCACCAGGAGATCAACCTGCAGGTCACGCGCAAGAGCCTGGTGCTGCTGCGCAACTCCGGCGTGCTGCCGCTCGGCGGCGACCTCGTCGCGGGCGCCGACGGCCGGGCGACCGGCCCCGCCGGCGACCCCGAGCCGCGCACCATCGCCGTGGTCGGGCCCAACGCGGACGACGTCGACGCCCAGCTCGGCGACTGGGCCGGCCGCTCCGGCCAGGTCGACTGGATGCGCGAGGAGGGCCACCCGCGCGAGATGACCGAGACCGTGCTCGACGGCCTGCGTGCGCTCGCACCGGCGGGCTGGACGGTCGCGTACGCGAAGGGCGCCGAGATCGGCGAGCTCGGTCCCGACCCGGAGGGCGAGTTCCACCCCGACGGGCAGCCGCGCATGCCGATCCTGCACGCGGCCGAGCCCGACGCGGCGATGATCGCCGAGGCCGTCGCCGCCGCGCGCGGCTCCGACCACGTCGTGGCGGTCGTCGGCGACACCATCGGTCTGATGGGGGAGACCCGCTCCACCGCGACGCTCGAGCTCGTCGGCGGGCAGGTCGCCCTCCTCGATGCGCTGGCCGCGACCGGGACGCCCATGACGGTGGTGCTCATCGCGTCCAAGCCGCTGGTGCTGCCGCAGTCGGCGCTCGACGCGGACGCGATCGTGTGGGCCGCTAACCCGGGCATGCGCGGCGGCCGGGCGATCGCCGAGCTGCTGCTCGGGCTGGTCGAGCCCGCCGGGCGCCTGCCGCTGACGTTCGCCCGGCACGTGGGCCAGCAGCCGGTGTACTACAACCAGGTCCGCGGGCAGCACGGCGCCCGGTACGCCGACCTCACGCAGGACCCGGCGTTCGCGTTCGGCGAGGGGCTGACGTACTCGACGGTCGAGTACTCGGGCCTGACGCTCGACCGGACGCAGCTGACGGCCGACGGCACCGTCCGGGGGCGCGTCACGCTGACGAACACCGGTGTGCGGCCGTCCCACGAGGTCGTGCAGGTCTACATCAGCGACCTCGTCACGTCCGCGACCTGGACGGACAAGGAGCTCAAGTCGTTCGTGCACGTCGACGTGCCGGCCGGCGGCTCCGTCGTCGTCGACGTCGCGGTGCCGGTGTCGGCGTGCACGATCGTCGACGCCCACGAGCGCCGCGTCGTCGAGCCGGGCGACTTCGAGCTCCTGGTGGGCCGCTCCTCCCGGGACGCGGACCTGCTGCGCACCCCCTTCACGGTCCTTCCCTGACGTGTCGGCCCCTCGCCGACCCCGTCATCCCTGCCGCCTCCGCACCCGGCGGCACCACGGACGACGGGGTCGGCGATCTGGCCATGACGCCGACCCCGTCATCATGACGCCGACCCCGTCATCGCTGGCGCCCCGGAGGACGCTGGCGCCATGGATGACGGGGTCGGCGGGGTGGGGGAGGGGCCGCCGGGTCAGGGGCGGATGTCGGTGATCGTCGCCTCCAGGGACGTGCGGAAGCGCTCGTCGCCGTCGAGGTCCGCCGGGGTGACCGGCTTGCCGTACGTGGCCGACGCGTAGATCGCCGTGACCAGCTCCAGGGGGCGGCGGGCGTGCGTCACCAGGTCCGGCATCGGCTCGCCGGCCCACAGGGCGTCGACGACGGCCCGCACGAGGGGCTCGTGGCCGCTCGGCTCGTCCTCGGCCGGGAACGCCCAGCCGGCGGCGACCTCCTCGGGCACCCCGCGGGCCGGGGTGATCCGCCAGTTCGGGCCGGCGTGGCCGTACAGGTGCTCCACCTCGACGGTCGCCAGCTCGCAGTCGATGCGCACGACCGAGGCCTCCCGCGGGCTGAGGACGCTCGACACGGCCTGCGCGACCACGCCGTTCGCGAACCGCACCACGGCGGTCGACACGTCCTCCATCTCGATGTCCCGCGCGACGCGCCACAGCCGGGCGTCGACCTCGGCCCAGTCGCCGAGCAGGTGCGCGAGCAGGTCCATCTGGTGGATGCCGTGGCCGAGCGTCGTGCCGCCGCCCTCGCCGTCCCACGTGCCGCGCCAGTCGACCGCGTAGTAGTCGTCGCCGCGCAGCCACAGCGTCTGGCACTGGGCGAGCAGCGGCCGCCCCAGGGCACCCGAGTCGAGCAGGTGCTTGACGTGCGCCGCGGCGGTGCCGGTGCGTTGCTGGAACACGATCGCGAACGCGAGCCCGGCGGCGTCGGCGGCCTGCTGCATGTCGTCCAGCTCGGCCAGCGACAGGGCCGGCGGCTTCTCGCACAGCACGTGCACGCCCGCGGCGTACGCGTCGAGGGTCTGCTGGCGGTGCAGGTCGGGCGGCGTGCACAGGATGACGAGGTCGAGGCGCTCGGCGGCGAGCAGCTCGGTGTGCGTGGCGTAGCGGCCCGGCACGCCGTACCGGTCGGCGAACTCGGTGCGCCGGGACTCGCTGCGGTTCGACACCGCGACGAGCTCGATGCGCGGGTCGGCCTCGACCGCCTGCGCGTGCAGGTGCGCGACCGCACCCGTGCCGACGATCGCGGCGCGCAGCGGCGCCCGTCCCGGGTCCTGCTGCTGCCCGTCCTGGTGGCTCACGACGACGCTCCCTCGCGCTCGCTGGTTGCCGGTCGCGGACAGCCTACGACACTCGGCAAGCGCTTCCCATCGTCGTGCAGGGCCGCGTCGGGCTCAGTAGCCGACGGTGCTCGCGCGCACGACGAGCTCGGGCTGGAACAGCACCCGCTGGTGCTCGGCGCCGTCGCCCGCCGCCGCCTCGCGCAGCAGCAGGTCCGCCGCGGTCCACCCCAGGGTGTGCGTCGGCTGGTGCACGCTCGTCAGCGGCACCGTGAGCATCGGCGCGATCGCGACGTCGTCGTACCCGACCACCGCCATCGACGCGGGCACGGGCACCTCGGCGCGGCGCAGCGCCCGCAGCGCCCCCAGCGCGGTGAGGTCGTTGACGCAGAACGTCGCGGTCGGCCGGCGGTCGGCGTCCATCGCGAGGATCTCGTTCATGGCCTGCTCGCCCGCGTCGGCGTTGAGCGAGCCGACCGCGACCTCGGTGAGCACGTCCTGCGGGTCCCGCCCGGCCGCGACGAGCGCCGCGACCACGCCGGCCCGACGGTCCACGCACTGACGGATGGTGTCGGGGCCGTTGACGAACGCCAGCCGCTCGTGGCCCAGGGCGAGCAGGTGCTCCACGGCGAGCTGACCGCCGCGCACGTCGTCGACGCCGACGCTGGAGACGTCCTCGACCTCGCTCGTCGCGTCGAGCAGCACCACGCCCACGCCGCGGTCGCGCATCGCGAGGATCACGTCGAGCGAGCCCTGCGACGGCGTCACCAGGACGCCCTGCACGCCGTGCTCCTCGTACAGGCGCAGGTAGCGGGCCTCGCGCTCCGGGTCCTCGTCCGACGACGACAGCATCAGCGTGTACTCGTCGGGCGCGAGCCGGTCCTCGATGCCGCGCGCGACCTCGGTGAAGAACGGGTTCGCGATGTCGAGCACGATCGCGCCGACGGTGCGGATCGTGCCGGCGCGCAGCTGGCGGGCCGACGCGTTGCGGACGAAGCTCATCTCCTCGATCGCGGCCTGCACGCGCTCGCGGGTGGCGGGCGTGACCTGGTCGGGCCGGTTGAGCACGTTGGACACCGTGCCGACCGAGACGCCGGCGCGCTTGGCGACGTCGGTGATCGACGGCCTGCGTGCGCGGCCGTTCTGCTGCGTCGCCATCGACCGTCCTCCTTCGTCCGCGCCCGTCGCGCGCGGACCTCGTGATCGTAGCCAGACCGCGCCGGGGGCGGCGCCACGCGCCACGGCGTCGGGTGCCATGATGGCGGAAAGCGCGATCCGGCAGCGGCGCCGCCTCGTTGACACGGCGTCCGGCTGCTCCCTACAGTGATCATGAATCGTTTCATGGACGAAAGCTGAGGTCGACGATGACCCGCGTGTGCTTCGTCTCGCGTGTGCGCCCCGACCGCCTCGACGAGTACCGCCGCCGGCACGCCGCCGTGTGGCCGGAGATGCTCGAGGCGCTGCGGGACAGCGGCTGGCGGGACTACCACCTGTACCTCACCCCGGACGGGCAGCTCGTCGGCTTCGTCGAGACCCCCGACCTCGCCGCCGCGCAGGCCGCCATGGCCGCGACCGCCGTGAACGCCCGCTGGCAGGCCGAGATGAGCGCGTTCTTCGTCGACGACGGCAACCCCGACGAGGGCTTCGTCGTCGTCGAGGAGGTCTTCCACCTCGAGGCCCAGCTCGCCGCCGCGGGCCTGCCGACCGCCCCCGCCGCCCCGACCGACGCCGACGTCGTCGCGGCGGCGCCCCCGACCCCCGCCGCACGGCACCCGCACGACCACCAGGAGCACGCATGAGCCAGACACCCGCCGGGCAGGACGCCGGCACGCGGGAGGAGCGGGCGCTGGCCGCGCTCGCCCAGCAGACCATCGAGCTGCCGTCCTGGGCGTTCGGGAACTCCGGCACCCGGTTCAAGGTGTTCGGGCAGGCCGGCGTGCCGCGCGACCCCTTCGAGAAGATCGCCGACGCCGCCCAGGTGCACCGGTTCACCGGCGTCGCCCCCCGCGTCTCCCTGCACATCCCGTGGGACAAGGTCGACGACTACGACGCCCTGTCCGCCCACGCCCGCGACCTCGGCGTGAGCATCGGCGGCATCAACTCGAACCTGTTCCAGGACGACGAGTACATGCTCGGCTCCCTCACGCACCCCGACGCCGCGGTCCGCAAGAAGGCGGTCGCGCACCACCTCGAGTGCATCGACGTCATGGGCGCCACCGGCTCGCACGACCTGAAGATCTGGCTGCCGGACGGGCTCAACTACCCCGGGCAGGACTCGATCCGCGCCCGGCAGGACCGCCTGGCCGACTCGCTCCAGCAGATCTACGCGGCCCTGACCGCTGCCGACCCGGACCACCGGCTGATCCTGGAGTACAAGTTCTTCGAGCCGTACTTCTACACGATGGACGTGCCCGACTGGGGCACCTCGCTGCTGCACTGCCTCGCGCTCGGGGACCGCGCGATGGTCGTGCTCGACACGGGCCACCACGCGCCCAACACGAACATCGAGTTCATCGTGGCCCAGCTCCTGCGCGTGGGGCGCCTGGGGGCGTTCGACTTCAACAGCCGGTTCTACGCCGACGACGACCTCATGGTCGGTGCGGCCGACCCGTTCCAGCTGTTCCGGATCATGCACGAGATCGTGCAGTCCGAGGCCCTGGCGCCCGACTCGGGCGTGAACTTCATGCTCGACCAGTGCCACAACATCGAGCCGAAGATCCCCGGGCAGATCCGGTCGGTGATGAACGTGCAGGAGGCCACGGCGAAGGCCCTGCTCGTCGACCCCGACGCGCTGCTGGCGGCCCAGCAGTCCGGTGACGTCCTCGGGGCCAACGGCCTGCTGATGGACGCGTACGCGACCGATGTCCGTCCGCTGCTGGCGCGCCTGCGCGAGCAGCAGGGGCTCGACCCCGACCCGCTGGGCGCGTACGCGCGCAGCGGCTACGCCGACACGATCGTGGCCGGGCGCGTGGGCGGCGCGCAGGCCGGATGGGGAGCCTAGAGACCATGACGACGCCGACTAGCTCCAGCCCGTCGACGCCTGCCGAGCAGCTGATCGCCCGGTCCAACCGCCTGGGCTCCGACCCGCGCGTGACGAACTACGCCGGGGGCAACACGTCCGCCAAGGGGACCGCGACCGACCCGGTCACGGGGCGCGACGTGGAGCTCCTGTGGGTCAAGGGCTCGGGCGGGGACCTGGGCACGCTCACGGAGAAGAACCTGGCCGTGCTGCGCCTGGACCGCCTGCGCTCCCTCGTGGACGTCTACCCGGGCGTGGACCGCGAGGACGAGATGGTGGCCGCGTTCGACTACTGCCTGCACGGGCGCGGGGGTGCGGCGCCGTCGATCGACACGGCCATGCACGGCCTCGTCGACGCGGCGCACGTGGACCACCTGCACCCCGACGCGGGCATCGCGCTCGCGACCGCGGCCGACGGCGAGGCGCTGACGGCCGAGGTCTTCGGCGACCGGGTGGTGTGGGTGCCGTGGCGGCGGCCCGGCTTCCAGCTCGGGCTCGACATCGCGCAGGTCAAGGAGAAGAACCCGCAGGCGATCGGGTGCGTGCTCGGTGGGCACGGCATCACCGCGTGGGGCGAGACCTCCGACGAGGCCGAGGCCCGCTCGCTGGAGATCGTCCGGACCGCGGAGGCGTTCATCGCCGACCGCACGGCGGCCCTGGCCGCGCAGGGCCGCCACCCGTTCGGGGCGGTGCGGCCCGGGTACGAGGCGCTGCCGGAGGCCGAGCGGCGGGCCCGTGCGGCCGCGCTCGCCCCGGTGGTCCGCGGCCTGGCGTCGACGGACCGCCCGCAGGTGGGGCACCTGACCGACTCCGACGTGGTGCTCGACCTGCTCGCCCGCGAGAAGCTCGGCCACCTCGCGGCGCTCGGCACGTCCTGCCCCGACCACTTCCTGCGGACCAAGGTGCAGCCCCTCGTCGTGGACCTGCCGGCGGACGCCCCGCTCGACGACGTCGTCGCCCGCCTGCGCCAGCTGCACGCCGCGTACCGGGAGGACTACGCCGCGTACTACGCGCGGCACGCGACCCCGGGCAGCCCCGCGATGCGCGGTGCCGACCCCGCGGTGGTGCTCGTGCCCGGCGTCGGCATGTTCTCGTTCGGCAAGGACAAGCAGACCGCGCGCGTGGCCGGCGAGTTCTACGTCAACGCGATCAACGTCATGCGCGGCGCCGAGGCGATCAGCACGTACGCGCCGATCGACGAGGCCGAGAAGTTCCGCATCGAGTACTGGGCGCTGGAGGAGGCCAAGCTCGCGCGGATGCCCGCACCCAAGCCCCTGGCCACGCGGGTCGCGCTCGTCACGGGAGCCGGGTCGGGCATCGGCCGGGCGATCGCGCAGCGGCTGGCGGCCGAGGGCGCCTGCGTCGTGGTCGCCGACGTCAACCTCGAGGGCGCCGAGCAGGTCGCCGCCGAGCTCGGCGGGCCCGACGTGGCCGTCGCCGTGCGTGCCGACGTCACCGACGAGGACGCCGTCGCCGACCTCGTCCGCGCCACGTGCCTGGCGTTCGGCGGCGTCGACCTGGTCGTCAACAACGCCGGCCTGTCGATCTCCAAGCCCCTGCTGGAGACCACGGCACGGGACTGGGACCTGCAGCACGACGTGATGGCCCGCGGCTCGTTCCTCGTGGCCCGCGAGGCCGCCCGGGCGATGATCGCGCAGGGCATGGGCGGCGACGTCGTCTACATCGCGTCGAAGAACTCCCTCTTCGCCGGGCCCAACAACATCGCGTACTCGGCGACGAAGGCCGACCAGGCGCACCAGGTGCGGCTGCTGGCCGCCGAGCTCGGCGAGCACGGCATCCGCGTCAACGGGGTCAACCCCGACGGCGTGGTGCGCGGCTCGGGGATCTTCGCCGCCGGCTGGGGCGCCCAGCGCGCCGCCACCTACGGCGTGCCCGAGGAGAAGCTCGGCGAGTACTACGCGCAGCGCACCCTGCTGAAGAAGGAGGTGCTGCCCGAGCACGTCGCGGCCGCCGTCGTCGCGCTCACCGGCCCCGACCTCGTGCAGACCACCGGCCTGCACGTGCCCGTCGACTCCGGCGTCGCCGCGGCGTTCCTGCGCTGACGCCCCCACCCAGGAGGACCTCGTGACCACCACCCCGCCCGTGCCGGCCTTCGCGGCCGTCGACCTGGGCGCGTCCAGCGGGCGCGTCATCGTCGGGCGCGTGCTCGACGCCGGCACGGACGGGGCGCGGGTCGACCTGCACGAGGTCACGCGGTTCGGCAACGGGCCCGTCGCGGTGCCGCGCGGCGGGCCCGACGGGGGCACCCGGCTGCACTGGGACGTGCTGGCGCTGTGGCGCGGCGTGCTCGACGGTCTGCGCGCCGCGACGCGCGAGGCCGGGACGCTGGCCGGCGTGGGCGTCGACTCCTGGGCCGTCGACCACGGGCTGCTCGACGCGGACGGCGCCCTGCTGGGCGACCCCGTGCACTACCGCGACGCCCGGACCGCCGGGGTGCCCGAGCGGGTGTTCGCGACCGTCCCGGCCGCCGAGCTCTACGCGCGCACGGGTCTGCAGGTGCAGCCCTTCAACACCGTGTTCCAGCTGGTCGCGGCGCAGGGGGAGGCCCAGCTCGCGGCCGCGCGCCGCCTGCTGCTGGTGCCCGACCTGCTGGGGGCGTGGCTCACCGGGGAGCAGGTCGCGGAGGTCACCAACGCGTCGACCACCGGGCTGCTCGACGCCACCACCCGCACGTGGGCGACGGACCTGGCCGGGCGGCTGGGCGTCGACGCCGCCCTGCTGCCGCCGCTGCGGGACCCCGGGCGCCTGCTCGGGCACGTGCGCCCCGCGCTCGCGGCCGATCTCGGGCACCACGCCCCGCTGCCGGTGTGGACGGTCGGCTCGCACGACACGGCGTCGGCGGTCGTCGCCGTGCCCGCGCAGGGCGAGGACTTCGCGTACGTCTCGTGCGGCACGTGGTCGCTGGTCGGCCTGGAGCTGCCCGCGCCGGTGCTCTCGGAGGAGTCGCGGGCGGCGAACTTCACCAACGAGGCCGGTGTCGACGGCACGGTCCGGTACCTGAAGAACGTCATGGGCCTGTGGGTGCTCTCGGAGGCGCTGCGCACGTGGCACGAGGCCGGGCTGCCGGCGCAGCTGCCCGACCTGCTGGCGGCGGCCGCCCGCGTCCCCGGCCTGACGACGGTGGTCGACCTCGACGACCCTGCGTTCCTGCCGCCGGGGGACATGCCGGCCCGCATCGCCGCCGCCGCGGCCGCCACGGGGCAGACGCCCCCGCAGTCGCAGGCCGAGACGGTGCGGTGCATCCTCGACTCCCTCGCGCTGGCGTACCGGCGGGCTGTCCGGCAGGCCGCCGCGCTGGCCGACCGCGACGTGCGCGTCGTCCACCTGGTCGGCGGCGGGGTGCGCAACACGCTGCTGTGCCGGCTCACGGCGGACGCGACCGGGCTGCCGGTCGTGGCCGGCCCCGTGGAGGGTGCCGCGCTGGGCAACGTGCTGGTCCAGGCCCGGGCCGCGGGCACGCTCGACGGCGACCTCGCGGCCCTGCGCGCGGTCGGGGCGCGGGGCCTGGACCTGGTCCGGTACGAGCCGGACCCGCAGGCCGAGGCGCGGTGGCGCGCGGCCGAGCAGCGCCTGGCGGGCGACGGGGTTGGGTCGGTCGCCCTCGTGCGCTGACACGCGGTCGACGCGCACGGCTAAACGATTCTGGGCCTCGACGGGCCTTCGCGGCGCCGCCGTGCTGTGCGAGTGTGAACGTACACATCGCCGGATCGGAGCGGTTCCCGCACCAGCCCGGCGTCGCCGCCGGTCGACGACGACCGCGCGCCGACGCCGCGCCGGACGTCCCGCGCAGCGTGCCCGCACCCCGTCCCGGGGCGCGCACGCCTGTGCCCGGGCCCCTCCCCGACCCGACGCCGCCCCACCCGCCGTGCGACGGGTGGCCGTCGAGAGGGTGGACATGCAGAACCCAGTGCGCAGAGGACGGCGGGCGACCCTCGTCGCCACGGTCGCCGTCGCCGCCATGACGTTCACCGGGGTGCTCGCCGCGCTGCCGGCGCAGGCCGCCGCGAGCACGCTCGGTGCCGCGGCCGCGCAGACCGGCCGGTACTTCGGTGCCGCGATCGCCGGGGGCCGGATGAACGACACGGCCTACATGGCGATCGTCGACCGGGAGTTCAGCTCGGTCGTGGCCGAGAACGAGATGAAGATGGACGCCACCGAGCCCCGGCAGAACCAGTTCAGCTTCACCGCCGGCGACCGGCTCGTCAGCTACGCCCAGAGCCGCGGCAAGCAGGTGCGCGGCCACACCCTCGCGTGGCACGCGCAGCAGCCGTCCTGGATGCAGGGCATGTCCGGCAGCGCGCTGCGCAGCGCGCTGCTCAACCACGTCACCCAGGTCGCCTCGCACTACCGGGGCAAGATCTACGCCTGGGACGTGGTGAACGAGGCCTTCGCCGACGGCTCCTCCGGCGGGCGCCGCGACTCGAACCTGCAGCGCACCGGCAACGACTGGATCGAGGCCGCGTTCCGCGCCGCCCGCGCCGCCGACCCGGGCGCCAAGCTCTGCTACAACGACTACAACATCGACTCGATCAACCCGAAGTCCACGGGCGTCTACTCGATGGTCCGCGACTTCAAGGCCCGCGGCGTGCCGATCGACTGCGTCGGCTTCCAGTCGCACTTCGGCACCACGATCCCCGGCGACTACCGCGCGAACCTGCAGCGGTTCGCCGACCTGGGCGTCGACGTGCAGATCACCGAGCTCGACATCGAGCAGGGCTCCAACCAGGCCAACGCCTACCGGCAGGTCACGCAGGCGTGCCTGGCCGTGAGCCGCTGCACGGGCATCACCGTGTGGGGCGTGCGCGACTCGGACTCCTGGCGCACGGGTGCGAACCCGCTGCTGTTCGACGCGTCCGGCAACAAGAAGGCCGCGTACACCGCCGTGCTCGACGCCCTCAACGCGGCGAGCCCCTCGCCGACGCCGACGCCGACGCCGACGCCCACCCGCACGCCGACCCCGACCCCGACCCCCACGCCGACGTCCGGCACCGGGGCCTGCCAGGTCGTGTACTCGGTGCCGTCCCAGTGGGGCGGCGGGTTCACGGCGAACGTCCGCATCACCAACCGCGGCCCGGCCGTCAGCTCCTGGACGCTGGCGTTCACGTTCCCCGGCAACCAGACCGTGCAGCAGGCGTGGAACGGCACGGCCACCCAGACGGGCAACCAGGTGACGATCCGCAACGCCTCGTACAACGGCACCGTGCCCACCGGCGGCACCGTGGAGATCGGCTTCAACGGCGGGTTCTCCGGGGCCAACCCCGCGCCCACGGCGTTCACGCTCAACGGCGTCGCCTGCTGACCGGCGCTCCCGTCCCGCACCCCGCGCCGGCCCCGCCTCAGGCCGGCGCGGGGCGCGCCCCACCGCTCGTCCGTCCGCTCGGAAGGAACGTCCATGCCGAACCGTCGTCGTCGCCCCCTCGCGGGCCTCGTCACCGCGGCGCTCGCGCTCGGGGCCGTGGGCCTCGTCGCGCCGCCCGCGGCCCAGGCCGCCGCCGGGTGCGCCGTCAGCTACACCGTGACGTCGCAGTGGTCCGGGGGTTTCGGCGCCGAGGTCGCCGTCACCAACCTCGGTGACCCGCTCACCCGGTGGACCCTGGAGTGGTCCTTCCCGGCGGGGCAGACCGTCACGCAGCACTGGAACGCGAGCCTCACGCAGACGGGGAGCCAGGTGAGCGCGTCGAACGCCGCGTGGAACGCCAACCTCCCGACGGGCGGGCGGGCCCAGATCGGGTTCAACGGCACGTGGGCGGGCGCGAACCCGGCCCCCACCGCGTTCCGGCTCAACGGGACCGCGTGCACCGGCTCCGTCGGCCCGACGGCCACCCCGACGCCGACCGCCACGCCCACCCCCACGTCCACGCCGCGCCCGACGTCCACGCCGACGCCCACCCCCACGGCCGGGCGCCCGCCCCTGAACAACCCGCTGGTCTGGCAGGACTACCCCGACCTCGACATCGTCCGGGTCGGCGACACCTACTACTCGTCCGCGTCGAGCTTCCACCTCTCGCCCGGGGCGCCCGTGCTGCGCTCGTACGACCTGGCGACCTGGGAGGTCGCGGGGCACTCGGTGCCGACGCTGGACTTCGGCGACCGGTACGACATGACCGGCGGCACCGCGTACGTCAAGGGCATCTGGGCGTCGTTCTTCACGTACCGGCCCAGCAACCAGACGTTCTACTGGGGCGGCTGCATCGACGGCCGGACGTACGTGTACCGGGCCCGCCAGGTCGGCGACACGTGGCAGCGGCACACGACGATCGACCGGTGCTACTACGACGCCGGCGCCCTGGTCGACACCGACGACACGATGTACGTGGCGTACGGCAACACGAGCATCTCGGTGGCCCAGCTCTCCGCGGACGGCACGCGGGAGGTCCGCAACCAGCAGGTCTTCCAGACGCCGTCGAGCATCGGCACGCTCGAGGGCGCGCGGATGTACAAGAAGGACGGCAGCTACTACATCTGGCTGACCCGCCCGGCGAACGGGCAGTACGTGCTGCGCTCGACGAACGGCCCGTTCGGCCCGTACACGGTGCGCCAGGTGCTGCTCGACCTGCCCGGGCCCATCAGCGGCGGCGGCGTGCCGCACCAGGGCGGGCTCGTGCAGACGCAGAAGGGCGACTGGTACTACCAGGCCTTCGTCGACGCGTACCCCGGCGGGCGCGTACCCGTCATCGCCCCCATCACCTGGACCGCGGACGGCTGGCCGCAGGTCACCACGGTGGGCGGGCGCTGGGCCACCCAGTACCCCGCGGCGGACCTGCCGCCGGCGCCGCGCCAGGTGACGCCGATGGTCGGCCCCGACACGTTCAGCACGCCGACCCTCTCGCACCGGTGGGAGTGGAACCACGACCCCGACACGACCCGGTTCACCACCGGCGACGGCCTGCGCCTGCAGACGGCGACCGTGACCACCGACCTGTACCGGGCCCGCAACACCCTCACCCACCGCACGGTCGGCCCGCAGTCCACGGCCACGATCGAGATCGACGTGTCCCAGATGCGGCCCGGCGACCGCGCGGGGCTGGCCATGCTGCGGGACTCCTCGGCGTGGGTGGGGGTGAAGAACGACGGCGGCCGGCTGCGCGTCGTCATGGCCAGCGGCATGGAGATGAACAGCTCCTGGCAGACCACGTCGACGGGCGCGGAGGTCGCGGGCGTCGACCTGCCCGGCACGAAGGTCTGGCTGCGGGCCACGGCCGACATCCGCCCCGGGGCGGGCCGGCAGGCGCTGTTCTCGTACAGCACCGACGGCCGGACGTTCACGCGGCTCGGCCCGGGCTTCACGCTGAAGAACCAGTGGCAGTTCTTCCTCGGCTACCGCTACGGCGTGTTCAACTACGCGACCCAGTCCCTGGGCGGCGCGGTCACGGTCGAGAGGTTCGACCTGACGACGCCGTGAGGGCGTGGTGGGATGGTCGGTCGTGAGCCACGACGACGCCGACCGTCCCGCCGCCCCCGCCGACCCGGGCCCCCTCGACGGGGCGCCCGCCTGGTGGTGCGGGCTCGTGACGCTGCTGTGCATCCCGGTGATCAGCAACGTCGTCGCGGTCGCCGCGGTGCTGGTGTACCGCTCGGCCGCGCGCGAGCGGCTGACGCCGACGGGTGCGGAGGTGGTCCGGCGGGCGGCGAACTGGCAGCTGAGCCTACTGCTGTACGTCACCGTGCTGATCACCGTGCACGTGGTGGTGCTGGCGAGCGGCGCGGTCGAGGGCGCCTCATTCCTGCCGTTCGGGCTCGTGATCCTCACGGCCCTGGGGCTGCTGGTCTACAACGCCGTGCTGTGCGTGCTCGGCGCGGCGCGCGCGTCGACGGGCCGCCTCGTCGCGGTGCCGCTGGCCCTGCCGCTGCTGCGCTGACCGGCTGCGCTGCGACGGGTGAGGTGACGACCCGGCCGCCGGTCGGTGAACTCTTCGCGAACGCTCGGCCGCGACCGTCACGAGCCGGACGGGCGTCCGGGTGAGCGGGTCGACGATGGCACCGTGACCACGTCGATGCCCACCGCGCCGGTGACCCCGGTCGCCCCCACCCTCCTGCGGGAGGTCGCCGCGCCGGTCCAGGTGGTGCGGGCGCAGGACGCGATGAGCGACGTCGAGATGCTGTTCCGCGCGCCGCGGCTGGACGCGGTCGCGGTGCACGACGCCGCGCAGGGCCGGGTCGGGCTGCTCACCCGGCACCGGTACACCGAGGTGATGACCGGGCGCCTCGGGTACGGCCGGGCCGTGATGACGCGCCGCGAGGTCGGGCAGGTCGCGGACTGGGACGCGCTCGTGCTGGACCCGTCGACGACGGTGGTCGACGCCGCCCGCACGGCGATGGCCCGGGACGCGGCCCGCCGGCACGACGACGTGCTGGTGCCGGGCCCGTCGTGGTCGGCCGCCAGCACCGCCGACCTGGTGTCCGCCCTGACGGCGGCGCTCGCGGACCGGGCGGCGCGCGACCCGCTGACGGGCCTGCTGACGCGGTCCCACCTGCTGGCGACGACGACGCGCTGGGCGGCCGAGGCGGTCGCGGGGACGCGGCGGCGCCTGCTGCTCGTGGGGCTGGACGTGGTCGCGATGGCCGACCTCAACGCGTCGGCGGGGTTCGCCGCGGGCGACGAGGTGCTGCGCGCGGTGGCCGCGCGCCTGCGGGGCACGATGCCGGACGGCTCGGTGGTCGCGCGGCTCGACGGCGACGCGTTCGCGGTGCTCGTGCTGCTGCCGGCGGTGTACGACGACCGGGCGGCCGAGCTGACGGCGGTGCTGCGGGACCGGGCCGTCGAGGCGTGCGCGGGCCTGGGCCCGCGGGTCCGGGCGGCCACGTCGGCGTCGCTCGCCGGGTGGGCCGACCCCGACCTGCTGCTCATGGAGGTCGAGCGCGGGCTGCGCTCGACGCCGCATGCCCCGCGCGGTCTACCACCCCGAGCATCCTGAGCGCACTCGTTGCCTGCGTGCTCGCGCAGCGCCCGCTCGGCATGTACAGCATCTGGCCTGGTGCGCGGTCGCCCGACCATCCTCCGGTGCCAGGAGGGCCGAACACCGGCGGCAGGTCACGCCAGGCGATCCTGCACCGATACCGGTAGACGATGCCGTGGATCATCACTCGCGCGTCCGAGAACGGCCGACCCCGCCGACCCGTGCGCTGCGGCAGCAACTCCTCGATCAACGACCCACTGAGCATCCGTGAGCACCCGATACCGCGACATCAGGCCAGCGTCCCCGATCCCGAGCCGAACCATCGTCAGACACAACCTCGGCAACCGCGCCCGAGGGCAGTGGGGCATCCGGGAATCGACCTGCCCGACGAGCGAGTCCTTCGCCTCGCCTTCGTCGCCGGCCGTCGCATACGAGAGACACGTACCGGCAGAGTTGTCATGGGTGCACGCGTCCCGCTGACTGCTATCAGTCGTGTACTGTGACAGCGAGCGTCGATCTGACGGCCAAGGCCTCAATTGCCTCAATGAGGGAGAGTTGCGCATGTATAGACTTCGATACGTCCCAGCCGCATAGCCGCCGTTGCTTGCTTCATTTTCTTCGGAGCATCTCCGGCGTCCACCTCTGAACTTGACAAAGGACTGGAAGACCTGCTCGTTCAGCCTGAACTGCAGTTGGCTTCTGTGGAAGACGGCACCTATACGTGGACAGAGTTTGCCAGGCCGACACAGGCAGGGGGCTCTACGATTCAAGCTTCCTGTCAGTTCAATAATGCCATCGACTCCATTCACTACTCGAGCACGCCGCCAGCAACTTTGTCTGTTCATGGATGGTGGATAAATGTCAACTGCACTAAAGACATAAAGGCTGTCGTTACGACACAGTTGCAGAAGAAGAATTCGATCGGCCTGTGGGTCGACGTCGGCTCGCGAGGAGTTAAGACCGTGTACTCGGGCGGCGGGTCCGCCAACCGCTCCACCTCCCGATATGCGTGCACTAGCGGTAGCGCACACAGTTTCCGCGCGTGGGTTGACGTCGACGTGGTCGGCATCCCCGATCTTCCGGACAAGTACTACCACCCCGAGGCCTCGTTCCCCTGCAACTAAGAGCATCCCACCTGGGCCAGTAGGTCAGGATCGTCCGTTCCAAGGGTCGCGTGCGATCCTTGGAATGGACGATCGAGCCAATTATGCAGTTCACCGTTCGGCAGGAGTGCACATGAGATTGGGTGACGGGTCGGCCTTTATAGACGTCTACGGAGACCTGAAAATCTTCCCAGACAATGCCCAAGGGCATCCTCTCGAGCCGCACGGACTGTTGGCATCGAAGGCGATCGGCTTGTCACTCAATGAGCCCAACGGGCACGACGCGGCGCATAGTCGTTGGGTTCCTTCCGACGCGAGCCCATCTGGCCTTGATGAAACACCAGGGCCGGTGGCGTGGTTTCAGGTCAGCGTGCTTGCGGAGAGCCCCCCGACGCGACCCCTGCCGACTCAGGCCCTCGTCGAGTGCGCCGGCGCCGTGACCGCACGGCTGGGCCGGCTAGAGCTGCAGGCCGTCCGGGCACTGCTTCCACTGGACCGACACGCAAGTGCAGCGTTCGCCTTGGCCGCCAGCCTGGCGTGGTTTCCAGTGGGAGTGGGCGCGTGCTCAGTAGTCTGCTCCCTGGATAGCGGCGGGGAGCCGTTCGCGACTCAGAGATGGCACGAAGTTCTCGACGTGTTCCAAAGCCGGGAGACGGGCGACTTCCAGCTTCACGGCCGGGCGCAGGAGGGTGAGACAAGCCAGCGTGCCACTGCTGTGCGAGACGAGATGTGGCTCGGCGCCGGTGACCATGAGGTGAAGTTGCGTGGCTCCTTGCCGGAGTGGTCCTTCGACGCTGTCGGCTGGATGATCGCTCAGCTAGCGGACTGCGCGTGGGAGTCGGGAGCGCGGGAGTCCCTCGCGATCGAGGTGGCAGCGGCGCCGACCTGAGTTGGTCGCCGCTGCGCGTGCCGCACGATCCGACTGATGCCGTGGGTGGCGAAGAAGGCTTTGGCGCGGTGGAAGAACCCGATCGTGGGTAGGTCTTTCGTGCAACTTGACGGTGGGTCGCACTTCCATCCTGCCGCCAGGGCCTACCACTCCGTCACACCCCGCCCGGCGTCACCAACCTCATGAGGCGCAACACCTAGGCATCGAGGGCGCGGGACCCGGCGACGGCGTCGGGCAGGGCCTCGGCGAGCTCGCGCGTGTGCGCGTGCTGCGGGTCGCGCAGCACGTCGCGCAGCGGGCCGCTCTCGACGAGCGTGCCGTCGGCGAGCACGTGCACGTGGGTGGTGAGCCGGTCGAGCAGCCGCAGGTCGTGCGAGGCGACGAGCAGCCCGATGCCCTCGGCGTGCACGAGCGCGCGGATGTCGGCGACGACCTCGTCGCGCATGCCGGCGTCGACGGCGGTCAGCGGCTCGTCGAGCAGCAGCAGGTCGGGGCGGGCGGCCAGGGCGCGGGCGATGGCGACGCGCTGCCGCTCGCCCCCGGACAGCGACCCGACGCGGCGCGTCACGAAGCGCACGGGCAGGCCGACGACGCCGAGCGCGGCCTCGACGTCGTGGTTGGTGGACCGGCCGGCCTTGCGGGCCTCGCCGAACGCGTCGTTCATGGTCTGCTCGACGCTGCGGTCGGGGTCGATGCCCGCCAGGCCGTTCTGGTGGACGGTGCGCAGCCGCGCCCGCAGGGCCTTGCGGTGGCGCATCGGCGTGCGTCCGACGGGGATGCCGGCGAAGGTCACGTGCCCGCGGCCGGGGCGCAGCCCGCCGCCGAGCACCTCGACGAGCGTGGACTTGCCGACGCCGGAGCGTCCGACCAGCCCGACGGCGTCGCCGGGGCGCAGCGTGAGGTCGACGCCCGCGAGCACGGGCGGGCCGCCGTAGCCCGCCCAGACGTCGGTGGCCTGGAGGACGGCGGGGGTGCTGCTCATGCGGTGGCTGCTCTCGTGGGTCGGCGTGCGCGGCCGGTGCGGCCGCTCCTGGTCCCCAACGTACGACGCGGCCCGGGGGATCCCGGCATCGGCGACCCGACCCGTGCTCGACGCGTGCCCGACCCGGGGACGAACGTCCCGCGACGACGGACCGCCGGGGGAGGACGCTGTGTTGAAAGGATTCAAACCGAGGAAGGCCACCGATGACGACGTCGACCGCCCACCGCGCGGACCACCAGCTGCGCGAGGAGATCCTCTACTGGTGCCGCGAGTCCGTGCGCACCGGGCTGAACTTCAACACCCAGGGCAACATCAGCGTCCGCCTGCCCGAGCACGAGGCGATCGTCATCACGCCGTCGGGCGTCCGCTACGACGTGCTGACCCCCGAGCAGATGGTCGTCGTCGGCTACGACGGGCGCGTCGTCGAGGGCGACCTGTTCCCCTCGACCGAGACCGACGTGCACCTCGCGCACTACCGGGCCCGGCCCGACGTGCACGCGATCGTGCACACCGAGTCCCCGTACGTGAACATGTTCGGCGCCGTCGGCCGCGCCATCGACCCCGTGCTGCTCAACATGGTGCTCTACGCCAAGGGCGCCGTGCCGGTCATGCCGTTCGAGTTCTCCACCAACGCCGACTTCGGCGAGCGCAGCGCCGCTGCCATGGGGGCGGACGTGAACGCCGTCGTGTGGGCCAACCACGGGCTGCTGTCCGTCGGGCAGGACCTCGCCGGCGCGTTCAAGGTGGCCGTCGCCGTCGAGGCCAACGCCCAGGTGCTGTTCGGCGCCCTCCAGCTGGGCACGCCCCGCCTGCTCGAGCTCGCCGACATCGTCATCCCCGA
Organism: Cellulomonas sp. SLBN-39; assembly: GCF_006715865.1. Classification (NCBI taxonomy): domain Bacteria; kingdom Bacillati; phylum Actinomycetota; class Actinomycetes; order Micrococcales; family Cellulomonadaceae; genus Cellulomonas; species Cellulomonas sp. SLBN-39. The sequence continues at coordinate 2,164,304 of NZ_VFOA01000001.1, forward strand.
GGGCGCCCGCCTGCCCTGATGCCGACCGCGGGAGCCCTGCTGCACGGGTGCGCCCGCGGCCCGTCCACCGGGCCCGCCCGGGCCCCGACCACCCGCGCCGCCGCGGCGGCGCGTCGCGAGGAGGCGACATGGTCCACCGCATGATCTGGAACCAGACGGCGTACTTCGGCCCCGGGGCCGTCGACGTCGTCCCCGACGAGCTGACCCGCCGCGGGTTCACCAAGGCCCTCGTCGTGTCCGACCAGGTGCTCGTCGACGCCGGCGTCACGGCCCGCGTCACCGACCTGCTCGACGCCGCGGGCTTCCCGTACGAGACCTTCTCCGACGTCGCGCCCAACCCGCCGATCGAGAACGTCCAGGCCGGGGTCGCCGCGTTCGCCGCCGCCGGCGCGGACGTGCTCGTCGCCGTCGGGGGCGGGTCCCCGCAGGACACGTGCAAGGCGATCGGCATCATCACCGCCAACCCCGAGTTCGCGGACGTCCGCTCGCTCGAGGGCGTCGCCGCCACGCGCAACCCGTCGGTGCCGATCGTCGCCATCCCCACCACCGCGGGCACGGCCTCGGAGACGACGATCAACTACGTCATCACCGACACCGAGAACCAGCGCAAGTTCGTCTGCGTCGACCCGCACGACATCCCCGTCCTCGCGGTCGTCGACCCGCAGATGATGGCCGCCGCCCCGCGCGCGCTCAAGGTCGCGACCGGCCTGGACGCCCTCACGCACGCCATCGAGGGGTACGTCACCGCCGGCGCCTGGGAGCTGTCCGACCTGTTCCACCTCAAGGCCGTCCAGGTGATCGCGTCCTCGCTGCAGGCGTCCGCCGACGGCGACGCCGACGCGGCCGACCGCATGGCCCTCGCGCAGTACGTCGCCGGGATGGGCTACTCCAACGTGGGCCTGGGCCTCGTGCACGCCATGGCGCACCCGCTCGGCGCGTTCTTCGGCGCCCCGCACGGCGTCGCCAACGGCATCCTGCTCGCCCCGGTGATGGCGTTCAACGCCCCGGCGACGGGGGAGAAGTACCGCGACGTGGCCGCGGCCTTCGGCGTCGACACCACCGCGATGCCCCTCGACGAGGCGCGGGCCGCCGCCGTCGCGGCCGTGGCCCGCCTGACCGCGGACCTCGGCAACCCCACCCGCCTGCGGGACGTCGGGGCGACCGAGGGTGACCTGCGCGCGCTCGCGGAGGCCGCCGCCGCGGACGTGTGCGCGGGCGGCAACCCCCGCCCGGCGACGGTCGACGAGATCGAGGAGCTGTACCGCTCGATCCTGTGACGGTCCCGTGCAGCCGGTGTGCAGACCGCCTGGGCCCGACCGGGATCCGGGCGGTCGGCCACCGGCCCGGTCGTAGGCTTCGCCGGCATGACGAACCGCCTGCCCGCCGTCGTGCCGGCCGCCCTCGTCCTCGCGCTCGTCCTGGGCGGGTGCGCGGGCACCGGTCCTGGGGCGTCGGACCTCACCGCGAGCACGGCTCCGGCGGTGGTGCCGGACGCCGGCGACGTGCTCGAGGCCCCGACGGACGCGCCGACCTCCGGGGTGCCGATCGCCCGGCACATGCGTGACGTCGGCACGTGCGACGAGGTCGCGAAGGTCGTCGGAATGCTCGTGGAGGACCTGCCGCTCGTCCGGTCCGCCTCCCGGTTCGAGAAGTCGCGGTTCGTGTGCGTGTGGGGCGACGGCGAGGTGTCCCAGCGGTCGGACCTGGTGCAGGTCACCGTGACCGGTGCCGTCGGCGACCTCAGCACGGGCGTGCTCACGCTGGAGGAGATGGACGCGGCCGGGGTCGAGGAGGTGCCGGACGCGGACGTCGCCGCGGCGGCCGGGGCGGCGTACACCCTGACGTCCGAGACCGATGCCGCCGATGAGGTGACGGTCACCGTCGCCGTGCCGCGTGCGGAGGTCACGCTCACGGTCGCGCAGTGGGGCGAGCTGCCCGACCTCGACCCGGAGCGCGGGGTGACGATCGTCAAGCGCCTGCTCGAGCTCGGCTGATCGCCCTCACCCCAGGGTGGCGGTGACGACCAGCAGCACCGGCACGCACATCACGGTGGTGACGAGCCCCGCGTCGCGGGCCAGCGCCTCGCCGCGGCCGTACTGCATGGCGTAGACGAGCACGTTCTGCGCGGTCGGCAGCGACGCCATCGCGACGACCGCGAGCAGCGCGGGCGCGGGCAGCCCGAGCGCCGCGCCCAGCGCCCACGCCAGCACGGGGTGCACGACGCTGCGCAGCCCCACGGCCAGCGCGAGCTCGCGGCGCGGGGCCCGGGACGCGGCCGTGCGCGGCACCGCGAGCGACATGCCGAACGTCAGCAGCGCGAGCGGGGCCGCGGCCGCGCCCACCAGGGCGAACGGCTGGTACACGACCTCGGGCAGCCGCCACGGCAGGGCGGCCAGGACCAGCCCGGTCAGGGTGCCGACGATGATCGGGTTCGACAGCGTCCGGCGGACGACCGCCCGGACCCGCAGCGTCCAGGCGCGCCCGGACCGCGGGTCCTCGTCCGGCGCCGCCGCCGTGGCACGGGCGTCGAGCACCGCGAACGCCACGGGCGCGAGCACGAGCAGCTGGAACAGCAGGGCGGGCACGACCGCGACCGCGTCGCCCAGCAGGTACACGGCGAGCGGCAGCCCGAGGTTGCCCGCGTTGACGTAGGACGAGGCGAGCGTCCCGACCGTCACCTCGGCCGCGCCCCGGCGCCAGACCAGCCGCAGCACGAGCACCGCGGTGAGGGCGACGAGCACGGTCGAGGACCAGGTGACCACGGCCGTGCGTGAGAGCAGCAGGTGGAGGTCGGCGTGGGCCACGGTGACCAGCAGCAGCGCCGGGGTGGCGACGGCGAACACGACGCGTGCGAGGACGGGCGCGGCCCGCTCGCCCAGGGTGCCGGTGCGGCCGAGCAGCCAGCCGACGGCGATGACGGCGCCGAGGGTGCCGAGCGCGCTGAGCACGGCTCCCATCAGCGGCGCGTCCTGGTCACCGGCCGATCCTCCCACGGCCCAGCGAGAGGGGAAAGCGCTTGCCAACCGCGCCGGGACCGTGGCACGATCGCCCTGCCGCCGCAGCGCGCGGCACCGTCACCGCCGACGGCACGCGTCGGCGGCACCTCGCACGGAGGAAGGCACCGATGCCCGCAGTCGCACTGGTCACCGGAGGCAACCGCGGGATCGGCCTCGGCATCAGCCGCCGCCTCGTCGCCGACGGGTACGCCGTCTCGATCCTCGCCACCCGCGAGGAGCCCGTCGATGTCCTCGCCGAGCTGCGCGACGCCGCCGGCGACCCGGCGCTGGTCCGGTACGTGCGCGGGTCCGTCGCCGACCTCGACGACCACCGCCGCTACGTCGACGACGCCGTGGACGCGTGGGGCCGGCTCGACCTGCTGGTCAACAACGCCGGCGTCGCGCCCAGCGTGCGCGCCGACCTGCTCGACGCCGACGCCGAGTCCTTCGACCGCGTGCTCGGCATCAACCTGCGCGGCCCGTACTTCCTCACGCAGGAGTTCGCCCGCCGCGTCATCGCGCTGCGCGGCCCGCTGGAGGCCCTGCCCGAGCCGCCCGCCGGTCCGGTCGCCACGATCGTCAACGTCTCGTCGATCTCGGCCACGACCGTCTCGACCAACCGCGGCGACTACTGCATCTCCAAGGCGGGCGTCGGCATGGCCACCCAGCTGTGGGCCGCACGCCTGGGCCCCGAGGGCGTCGTCGTCTACGAGGTCCGCCCCGGCGTCATCGCCACCGACATGACCGCGGGCGTGACCGGCAAGTACGACGCGCTCATCGAGCAGGGCCTGGCCCCCGTCAACCGCTGGGGCCGCCCGGCCGACGTCGCGGGCGCCGTCGCGATCCTGGCCTCGGGCCAGACGCCGTACTCGACGGGCGAGGTCTTCCACGTCGACGGCGGCATGCACATCCCCACCCTCTGAGCCCGACGCCCCCGCCCGACCTCGCCACCACCCCTGACGCCTGCACCGGAGCCGACGTGACGCACCACGACCCCCAGGACCTGCGGATCGACGGGCACGTCGTGCCGGTCGTGACCGCCCAGACCGTCGTCGTCGGCACCGGCTCGGCCGGGTACTGCGCGGCCGACCGCCTCGTGCAGATGGGCCACGACGACGTCGTCATGGTCGCCGACAAGATCGGCGCCGGCGCGTCCCGCAACGCGGGCTCGGACAAGCAGACGTACTACAAGCTCACGCTCTCGGGCGGCGACGACGACTCCGTGCGCGAGATGGCGCAGACGCTGTACTCCGGCGGTGCCATGGACGGCGACAACGCGCTCGCCGAGGCCGCGCTGTCCGCGCGCGGGTTCCTGCACCTGGTCGACCTGGGCGTGCCGTTCCCGCAGAACCGGTACGGGGAGTTCATCGGCTACAAGACCGACCACGACCCGCGCCGGCGGGCGACGTCCGTGGGGCCGTACACGAGCCGGACGATGGTCGAGAAGCTCGAGGCCAAGGTGCAGCGCGACGGCACCCGGGTGTTCGACGAGTGCCGCGTCGTCGACGTCGTCACCGTGCCCGACCCCGACGGCGGCCCGGGTGCGCGCCGGGTGGCGGGCCTGCTCGTGCTGCGCACCGACGTGCCGCACGACGGCGCCGCGAGCCCGTGGCTGCTGTTCCGCTGCACCAACCTCGTCTACGCGACCGGCGGCCCGGCGGGCATGTACGCGACCCGGGTGTTCCCCAACGGGCAGTGGGGCGCCTCGGGGGCGGCGTACCGCGCGGGCGTGCACGGCAAGAACCTCACCGAGTGGCAGTTCGGGCTCGCGTCGACCAAGCCGCGGTGGAACGTCTCGGGCACGTACATGCAGGTGGTGCCGCGGTTCGTCTCGACCGACGCGGACGGCGGCGACGAGCGCGAGTTCCTCACCGAGGCGGTGCCCGACTACGGGCGGCTCATGTCGCTGGTCTTCCTCAAGGGCTACCAGTGGCCGTTCGACATCCGCAAGGCGCTCGACGGGTCCTCGCTGATCGACCTGCTGGTGTACCGCGAGACGGTGCTGCGCGGGCGGCGCGTGTTCCTCGACTTCCGCCGCAACCCGGTGCAGGACGCGTTCGACCCGAGCGCGCTGAGCCCCGAGGCGTACGCGTACCTGGAGAAGGCCGACGTGCTGTTCGGCACCCCCGTGCAGCGGCTGCGGCGCATGAACGAGCCCGCGTACCAGTTCTACCTGGACAAGAACCCGTACGTGGACCTCGAGAAGGACATGCTCGAGGTCGACGTGTGCGCCCAGCACAACAACGGCGGCCTCGTCGTCGACGCCTGGTGGCAGTCCAACGTCACGGGCTTCTACCCGGTGGGCGAGGCCGGCGGCGCGCACGGCGTCTACCGGCCCGGCGGTGCCGCGCTCAACAGCGGGCAGGTCGGGGCGACCCGCGCGGCGCAGCACGTGGCCGCGCACGGCACCACCCCGCCGCTCGACGACGCCGCGTTCGCCGCGGCCGCGGGCCCGGTGCTGGGTGCCGCGCTCGACCTGACGGCCCGGGCGACCGGCCGCGCCGCCGCGGGGGTGCCGGACAACACCGGCGACCTGCTGCGCGAGGTCCAGGTGCTCATGAGCGCCAAGGCCGGCCCGGTGCGCTCCGCGGAGTCGATCCACGAGGCGCTCGTGCAGGTGCACGCGTGGCTGCGCGACTACGACGACCTGGTCACCGCCGACGCCGGCTCGCGCCGCGCCGTCAACCGCACCTTCCTGGTCCGCGACATCCTCACCAGCGCCTACGTGTACCTGTCGGCCATGGCCGACTACGTCGCGCACGGCGGGCGCTCGCGCGGCTCCGTGCTCTACACCGACGCCGCCGGGGCCCTCCCGCACGTCGGGCACGGCCCGGACGCCGAGGCCGAGCTCGACCTGCCGGAGATCTTCCGCTTCACGCTCGACGGCGGCGCCCTCGACGAGGAGGTCCAGGAGACCGCGTGGCTCGCCCCCGGCGAGACCGCGCCCGACGGCGCCTGGGCCCCGGTCGTGCCCCGCGACGGCGACGACCCCGCCGGCACGCCCGTGTTCCGCTGGCGCCCGCGCCGCCCTCTGCCGGAGGACGACGACTTCTTCGAGAACGTGTGGCGCGAGTTCCGCGAGCACGGGAACGTGCTGTGAGCGCCGCGACCGCCGCCGCCCATGCGAGCGCCGGCCTCGACGCGGTCGTCCCGCTGCCCGACCCCCGGGTCGAGGTCCGCGGCGCCGCGTGGCTGGAGGAGACGACGGGCGGGCTGCTCCCGCACCGCCTGCCCGCCGCCGCGCGCCCCCGGTTCCCCGACGACTTCGTGCGCCTGTGCGACGAGCAGCCCGCCGGCGTGCGGCTGCGCCTGCGCACGGCCGCGACCCGCCTGGCCGTCGAGGTGCGCGTGCACCGCGTCGCCGTCGACCCCCAGCCCGTCGGCCCGCCGCAGCGCTGGGACGTGGTCGTCGACGACGAGGTCGTCGAGCAGCCCGCCGGCTGGGGCGTCGCCCCGGTGTGCGGCGTCATCGCCCTCGACCCGCTGCGCGGCACCACCACCGAGCACCCCGGCCCCGTCACCACCGTGCTGCTGGACCTCGGCCCCACCGACCAGGAGCGCCGCGTCGAGGTGTGGCTCCCGCACGGCGAGACCGTGCGCCTGCTCGCCGTCCGCGCCGACGCCCCCCTGACCCGCCCCCGCCCGCCGCGCCACCGTCCCCGCTGGGTGCACCACGGCTCCTCGATCAGCCACGGCGCCAGCGCCGACCGCCCCACCGGCACGTGGGTCGCCACCGCCGCCCGCGCCGCCCGCCTCGACCTGGTCAACCTCGGCATGTCCGGCAACGCCGTGCTCGACCCGTTCGTCGCCCGCGCCATCCGCGACCAGCGTGCCGACCTCATCACCCTCAAGCTCGGCATCAACGTGGTCAACCACGACTGCTTCACGCGGCGCTCCTTCGCGCCCGCCGTCCACGGGTTCCTCGACACGGTCCGCGAGGGCCACCCGCAGACCCGTCTCGTCGTGATCTCCCCGCTGCTGTGCCCCCTCGTCGAGGACGTCCCCGGCCCCACCTCCATCAACCCGGCGTCCCCGCCCGGAGCCCCCGTGTTCCGCACCGCTGGCCGCCCCGAGGACGTCGCCGCCGGCCGACTCACCCTCTCGGCGATCCGCGACGAGCTCGCCGCCGTCGTCGCCCGGCGCCGCGCCGAGGGCGACCTGGCCCTCACCTACGTCGACGGCCGCGACCTGTGGGGTGAGTCCGACGAGGCCGAGCTCCCCATGGCCGACCGCATGCACCCCGGCCCCGCCGCCCACCGCCGCATCGGCACCCGCGCCGCCGCCCTCCTGGCCGGCACGGCCGACCTCGGCCTCCCGGTCCCGCTGCTACCCGGCGACCCGGGCTAGTCGCGAGCGGTCAGGTCTGGCATCGCCACGCAGAGGGAGAGGGGATGATGCGCCGATCGTCGCGCGGGTTGGCCGTCGCCGGCTCGGGTGACGCGGTGGGAATGGGCGCCGCGGCGGCTCCTCGGCGGGCAACGCGCCGTCGCCCGTCTGCTTCGCCGAGCTCCTCCCGCCAGCGCCCTCGATGCCAACGCGTCTTCCGTTTCCCAGACACAGCCGACTTCGTGGGGATAGCGTCGACGTGCGTCAGTTGCCAGGCGACCCCAAGCGCCGGTGCAACGCGTAGATCTTGTCCAACGGATCGGAGAATGTCTTGCTGAAGCAATCGTTGCGTGTTTCGACGAGTCGCGGGCGGGGGTGGCAAGAAGGGGGAAGGGTCTTCAAGTCTATCGCATCTGTGGGTGTTTCAGCGCTCTTGCTCAGCACCTTTGCGGCGCCGGCCGGTGCCATGTCGAGAAGTGATTTCGAGTTGCCTTTTCCGTGCGGGCAGGTGTGGGGTGGTGGCACGCGGGTCGACCATCCTTCCGGTAGCGGGTCATATTTTGCGATCGACTTCAACCGGTCTGGCGACGAGGGCGATATCGTCGTAGCCAGCGCCGCCGGAAGGGTCACGGTTGCCGGGGGCGGCACCTACAACACCGTGATCATTGACCATGGTGACGGGTGGACGAGTCGGTATCTCCACATGTCTGTCGTTCTCGTCACGGCCGGCAGCTACGTGGAGAAGGGTGATGACATCGGACGCGTAGGTGACGTCGGCTCCGTCGGTGCGAGGCACCTGCACTACGAGCAGAGACTCAACGGAGTTCTCCAGCCGACAAGCTTCCACGGTGTCGCCACAGGACTCACGCCCGTCAACACTGTCAAGAACCCCCTCATCTTCACGAGCCAGAACTGCCAGCCGGTCGTGAACCCGGTGGTCGTCACTGCCGGCTTCTACCGGGTGCCTGACGGGACTGTCTATCAGGTCACCGGCGGTGCCGCCTACGCGCTCAGTGCTGCTGAATATGCAACACTCGGCAGCCCGGTTTTCACCGATGTCGCGGCTGACGCTCTCGAAGGCTTTGGTACGATCCCGGAGAGTGGCACATTCATGAGGGATCCTTCGACCCAGACGATCTACCTGATCGTGGGGAAGACGCGCTACGCGCTGAACAGTGAAGAATACGCCAGCCTTGGCCGGCCTCCGGCAGCGGACTCCGCGTACCGGTTTATCCGGAAGGCTCCGGAGGCCCCGGTCCAAGGCAGGGCTTACGTCAAGACCCCGACCAGCGATCAGGTGTTCCAGATGATCGGCGGCGCCCGGTACGCGCTCAGCGCCGACGAGTACGCCACTCTGGGACGGCCCGAAGTTCAGGTCGTGCCGTCCGGGCTGATCAAGCGGACGACGCTGGAGGCCCCCACCACTGCGGTCGTGATGAAGAGCATGTCCTCCGGAGCGATCTATCAGATCGTGGGGGGAACTCGCTACGAGCTCTCGAACGCTGAGTACGTGGACCTGGGGAACCCTCCGGTCTACCTCGCACCGTCGGCCTTCATCTCGCGGGCGCCCAACACGAAGGTCGGAGGAGTTCTCTTCCTCAGGAGCTCCGCCAATGGGCAGCGCTATCAGGTGGTCGACGGCGTCCGGTACCCGCTCACCGACGAAGAGTGGGCAGCACTCGGCTCGCCGACGACGACGAAGGTGCCTTCCGGGCTCTTGCAGCGTACGGCGAGCGGCGCCCCGAACGGACCGGGTCTGCTCCGGAGCGTCACGACCGGTGCCCTGTACCAGGTCCTCGGTGGGGCACGCTTCCCGCTCTCGGACTCCGACGTCGCGGCACTGGACGACCCGTCGTTCACAGACGTGCCGTCTCTCTTCCTCCAGAAGGCTCCGACCGGACTCCCGGCGGGTTCGTGGTACGTCGTCAACCCCGCCACCGGCGACATGTACGCACTAGTTGACGGGGTCAAGACCGCTCTCACCCCGAGCGAGTACGAGGCGCTGGGCTCACCTGCGCTCGTCCCGGTCGCCCCGGGATGGCTGGCGAAGATCGCCGACGCGTAGAGCCGGTGGGCACGGGGTTCGCCACCACTCGGTGGACCCCGTGCCCCCCAGCACCGGTACCAGCGCGCGTGGGGCTGCATATCCCGGTTGCCAGGCGTGCGCCTCAAGGCTCCACCGGCTGCCGATCATGTGGAGGCCAAGGTCGTCGGCCCGTGCCGCATCGGCCGGCCCTTCCGCAGGGTGAGGGGCCGGTCGGGGCGTCAGCGGGCGGCGCCCTCGAGGGTGCCCGTGGTCGGCTTGCCGTCGGGGGTGATGACCAGGCACTGGAGGACGTCGTCGCCCTGCTCCCAGCTCGTGGGGGTGGGGAAGAAGTAGGAGTAGGTGAGCTCCGACTCCTCCAGGGGGACGCCCACGAAGAGGGCGAACTGGTCGTAGCAGTACGAGGCCGCGACGGTGTCGAGGTCGTCGAACTCCTCCTGCGTGAGCGTCTTCTCCGCGTAGACCTCGGAGTCGTGCTCGTCCGCGCACGGCACGATCGGCAGCGTCGTCAGCTCGGTCTGCTCCTCGACGGCGCGGTAGTCGAGGCAGTCGCCCAGGGCGAGCGTGAACACGTCGGCGTCGGCGGAGGCGGTGACCTCGCCGCCCGGCTCGTCGCGCTGGGCCGGCGGGGGCGCCTGGCCGAGCACCTGGTCGAGGATCGATCCGCAGCCGGACAGGGTGGCGACGAGGGCGAGGGCGGTCACGGACAGGAGCGCGGTGCGGCGCACGGGGGAGGTCACCGGCGTACTCAACCAGCGCCTGACCAGGCAGGTCATCACCTTTGCGGGTGGTGCGACCGGTGACCTCGCTCACGGGTGGCGCACAGGGTCCCGGCCGGCGCGGTCGCCGTGACGCCGGGGCCGGTCGGTGGTGACCGGCCCCGGCGCGGGGCTCACAGGTGCGGCAGGACGTGCCGCACGTGCCGCTCGGCCATCGTCGCGAGCGTCTGCTCGGCGGGTGCCGCCCAGATCTGCTCGTTGAAGATCTCCACCTCCACGTCGCCGGTGTACCCGGCGTCGCGGACCCAGCGGGTGACGGTCGCGAAGTCCACGTACCCGTCGCCCACGTGCCCGCGGGAGTTCAGCGGCTCCGCCGCCAGCGGCAGCACCCAGTCGCACACCTGGTAGCCGGCGATCCGCCCGGCCGCCCCGGCGCGCGCGACCTGCCGCTGCAGGTCCGGGTCCCACCACACGTGGTACGTGTCCACGACGACGCCCACGACGTCCGCCGGGAACGGCTCCGCCAGGTCCAGCGCCTGCCCGAGGGTCGAGATCACCGCGCGGTCCGCGGCGAACATCGGGTGCAGGGCCTCCAGCACCAGGCGCACCCCGTGCCCCGCCGCGTACGGCGCGAGCTCGGCGATCCGCTCGGCCACGCGCTCGCGGGCGGCCACGACGTCGCGCGCCGGGTCATCCGGCCCCGCACCGGCGGGCGTGCCCGCGGGGTAGGGGAGGGCGGGGCCGCCGGGGGCGGAGCACGCGGGCAGGCCGCCGACGACCATGACGAGCTCGCGCGTGCCGAGGGTCGCGGCCTCGCGGATCGCGAGCCGGTTGTCCTCGAGCGCCACCTGCGCGGCGTCCTCGTCGGGCGTCGTGAGGAAGCCCCCGCGGCACAGCGACGAGACGCGCAGGCCGTGGTCGGCGACGATCCGGGCGGCCTGCTCGGCGCCGATCTCCTGGACGCGGTCGCGCCACACGCCGATCGACGACAGCCCTGCCGCCGCCGCGGCTGCGGCCGCCTCGGGCAGCGTCAGGTGCTTGGTCGTCGCGGTGTTGAGCGAGAGCCGCGCGAGCTCGGGGCGGCGCCCGTCGGCGGCCTGCCCGACGGGCGCCACGCGGGTGCCGGTCGGGGTGCTCACAGCGCGATCTCGGGGACGTCCAGGCGCCGGCCCTCGTCGGACGAGCGCTGGCCCAGCTCGGCGAGCTGCACGCCGCGGGCGGCCGAGAGCAGGTCGAACCGGTGCGGGCGGCCCAGGGCGACGTCGACGAGGAACTCCTCCCACTGCGCCTTGAAGCCGTTGTCGAGCTCGGCGTTGGCGGGGATGTCGATCCACTGGTCGCGGAAGCGCTCGGTGGTCGGCAGGTCGGGGTTCCACACGGGCTTGGGGGTGGCCGAGCGCGGCTGGGCGACGCAGTGGAACAGCCCGGCGACCGCGGAGCCGTCGGTGCCGTCGACCTGGAACTCGACGAGCTCGTCGCGGTGCACCCGCACGGCCCACGAGGAGTTGATCTGCGCGACCACGGGGTCGCCGGCGGGGGTCTCCAGCGTGAAGATGCCGTACGCGGCGTCGTCGGCCGTGGCCGTGTAGGGCTCGCCGTGCTCGTCCCAGCGGGTGCCGATGTGCGTGGCGGTCTGCGAGGTGACGGTGCGGACCGTGCCGAGGATGCCCTCGAGCACGTAGTTCCAGTGGCAGTACATGTCGACGGTCATGCCGCCGCCGTCGGCCTTGCGGTAGTTCCACGACGGGCGCTGCGCGGTCTGCACGTCGCCCTCCCACACCCAGTACCCGAACTCGCCGCGCAGCGAGAGGATCCGGCCGAAGAAGCCCTCGTCGACGAGCCGGCGCAGCTTGACCAGGCCGGGCAGGTAGAGCTTGTCGTGCACGACGCCCGCGGTGACGCCGGTGGTCTCGCGCAGCCGCGCCAGCTCGATCGCCTCGTCGAGGGTCTCGGCCGTGGGCTTCTCGGTGTAGACGTGCTTGCCGGCCTTCATCGCCTCGGTGAGGGTGGCGGCGCGCAGGCTGGTCATCGACGCGTCGAAGACGATGTCGGTGGCGGGGTCGTGGATCGCGGCCTGCAGGTCCGTGGTCCAGTGCTCGACGTCGTGCTTCTCGGCGAGCTCGCGGACCTTCTCGGCGTTGCGGCCGACGAGCACGGGCTCGACCTGCACGCGCGTGCCGTCGGGCAGCGTGACGCCGCCCTGCTCGCGGATCGGCAGGATCGAGCGGACGAGGTGCTGGCGGTAGCCCATGCGCCCGGTGATGCCGTTCATCGCGATGCGCAGCGTGCGGGTGGTCATCGTGTCTCCTGTCGTCGTCCCGGCGCCGTCGCCGGGCCCCGCGGCCAGGGCGGGGAATGCGCTTTCCGACAGCGTAGCCGACGGCCGCCCACCTCCGTCAACACCCGCCCGCAGGATGCGGTGCGCACGGGTGCCGACGGGGCTGGGCCGGGCCGGTCAGGACGTGTGCTCGTGCAGGGCGGAGACGACCTCGGCGCGGAAGCCCGGGTGCTCGCCGACGGCGGCCGGGACGACGTCGCGCAGGGCGAGGACCCCGTCGACCGCCTGCTCCGGGGTGCCCCGGGTGGCCTCGGCCAGCACCGCGGCCGCCGGGTCGTCGAGCGGCACGGTGCGGCCCGCGACGACCAGCTCGCCGGCCGACGCCGCACGCACGTACGCGACCCACCCGGCCAGCACCACCGCGGCCACGTGCGGCACCGCACCGGCGGCGAGCCGGTCGGCGGCGGTCGAGAGCAGGCGCAGCGGCAGCTTCTGCGACCCGTCCATCGCCACCTGCACCGTCGTGTGCCCGGTCGCGGGGTTGGCGAACCGGGTGAGCACGTCGTCGCGGTACGCGGCCAGGTCCGTGCCGTCGGGCGCCACGAGGGTCGGCAGCACGTCGTCGTCGACGTACCGGCGGGCCAGCTCGGCCAGGTCGGGGTCGGCGACGGCCTGGGCGATGGTCGCGTGCCCGCGCAGCGCGCCCAGGTAGGCCAGCGCCGAGTGCGTGCCGTTGAGCACGCGCAGCTTGGCGCGCTCGTACGGGGCGACGTCGTGCGTCAGCGTCGCGCCCGCGCGCTCCCACGCGGGACGCGGCCCGGCGAAGCGGTCCTCGACGACCCACTGCGTGAACGGCTCGCCCACCACGAGGCCCTCGTCGTGCAGCCCGAGCAGGTCGGTGGCCCGCGCGCGGTGCGCGTCGGTCGTCGCCGGGACGATCCGGTCGACCATCGTGCAGGGGAACCGCACGGCGTCCTGTGCCCACGCGCCGACCGGGGCGAGCGCGGGCGAGGCGTCCAGCGCCTGTGCGACCAGGCGGGCCAGCACGCGGCCGTTGTCGACGAGGTTGTCGCAGCACACCACCGTCAGCGGCGTGCCGGCGCCCTTCGCGCGGCGCACCAGCCCGCGCACCAGCAGGCCGACGGGTGTGCGGGCGGGCTCGTCGGAGTCGGCCGCGGCGGCGGCGAGGTCGGCCTGCACGTCGGGGTCGGTCAGGTCGAGCCCGCCGTCCGGCCCGCGCCGGTAGCCCTTCTCCGTCACCGTCAGGGTCACGACGTGCGTGGTCGGCGCCGCGAGGGCGTCGAGGACCACCGGCGTCTGCCGCCCGGGGAAGGCCACCTGCCGCAGCGAGCCGACCAGGCGCAGCGACGTCGCGTCCGCGCCCGCGGTCAGCACGCCGTACAGGCCGTCCTGGGGGTCGAGCTGCTCGGCGACGCGTGCGCTGCGCTGCGTCACGCCCAGCACGCCCCAGCCCGTCTCGCCCGTGGCGGCCGCAGCGTCCTCGGTGTACACCGACTGGTGCGCCCGGTGGAACGCGCCCAGGCCGAGGTGCACCTGCCCCACCGTCAGGGCCGCGGGGTCGACGGCGGGGCCGCGCACGTGCTCGGGCAGCGGGCTGCGCTGGCGCTCGTGCCAGGTGGCCAGGGACAGGCGGGGCGGCGTCATCGGTGCTCCGGTGGGTCGTCGGGCGGGTCGGGCGGGTCGCGTGCGGGGTGCCGGGCGCGGCGGTGTCAGGTGCCCGGCGTGGTCGGGGCCACGGCGTCGGCGGGGGCCTGCGCGGACGACCCGCGCACCACCAGCTCGACGGGGAGCACCACGTGCGGGGTGACGTCGGGCGGGTCGAGCAGCAGGTCGACGGCGGTGCGGCCGAGCAGGGCGAGCGGCGCGGCGACCGTGGTCAGCGGCGGCGTCACGAGCGTGGCGACAGGCCCGTCGTCGAAGCCGACCACCGAGACGTCCTCGGGCACGCGGACCCCGCGGGCGCGCAGGCGGTCGAGCACGCCGAGGGCCACGAGGTCGTTGTGCGCGACGACGGCCGTGGCGCCCGCGGCCAGCGCGAGGTCCGCCGCCGCGACGCCGCCGGAGAACACGGGGGCGTGCGGGCCCAGCTCGACGACCTCCAGCCCCGCGGGCGAGGTGTCGGCCAGCCCTTCGCGCCGGCGCGCGTCCGACCACGAGCCGTCCGGGCCGCCGACGTGCGCGACCCGCCGGTGCCCGAGCGCGTGCAGGTGACGCAGGGTCTGGCGGATGCCGTCGCGGTCGTCGATGACGACGGACGGCAGGTCGGCGCCCTCCCGGTTGACCAGGAGCACGGGGGTGGGGCCGGCCGCGACCGTGGCGAGGGCGGTGGCGCTCATGCGCGGCGAGCACAGCAGCACCCCGTCCGCCTGCGCGCCGAGCTGGGCGACGAGGTCGGCCTCCAGGCGCGGGTCCTCCTCGGAGTCCGCGATCATCACCGCGTACCCGGCGGCACGGGCGCGCGACTGCACGGCCTTGGCGACGGCGGCGAAGAACGGGTTGCCCAGGTCGGGCACGACGAGGCACAGGTGGCCCGAGCGGCCGGTGCTCAGGGCCCGGGCGGCGCGGTTGGGCCGGTACCCCAGCGCCTGTGCCGCGCGGAGCACGGCCTCGCGGGTGTCAGGGGCCACGACGTCGGGCGCCGAGAGGGCGCGGGACGCGGTGGCGGGGGAGACGCCGGCGGCCTCCGCGACGTCGCGCAGCGTCACGGGCACGCGTCCTCCTGGTGTCTGATGAAACGATGAATGCGATTGCAGCACAGGTCGTGCCCGATGTTCAAGGTGCTGACGACCCCTTGTGAGCGTCCCTCGCGGCATGGCAAGGTCGCTGCTGCACGCGCATTCATCGCACGTCCCGTCCGCCCCCGGGCCCCGCGGGAGCGTGCCGCCGACGAGGAGGACGGCACCGTGACCGACCCGTGGACCCTGCACCCCGACCGGGCCCTGCCCG
The DNA here is from genome assembly GCF_006715865.1 of Cellulomonas sp. SLBN-39. Classification (NCBI taxonomy): domain Bacteria; kingdom Bacillati; phylum Actinomycetota; class Actinomycetes; order Micrococcales; family Cellulomonadaceae; genus Cellulomonas; species Cellulomonas sp. SLBN-39. The sequence goes on from NZ_VFOA01000001.1 coordinate 2,179,634, forward strand.
CCGACCCGGCCACGCGCCCGCTCGCGCGCCGGATCCTCGACGCGACGCGCGACCTGCCGATCGTCTCCATGCACGGGCACGTCGACGCGAGCGTCTTCGCCCGCGACGAGCCCTTCGGCGACCCGGCGTCGCTGCTGGTCGTGCCCGACCACTACCTGGTGCGCATGCTCGTCTCGCAGGGCGTGCCGCACGACGCGCTGGGCGTGCCGCGGCGCGACGGCGGCGCGGTCGAGACCGACCCGCGCGAGATCTGGCGGACGTTCGCCGCGCACTGGCACCTGTTCCGCGGCACGCCGACGCGGTTCTGGATGGAGCACGTGCTCGTCGAGGTGCTCGGCGTGCGCGACCGGCTCTCGGCGGCCACGGCCGACGCGGCGTACGACACGATCGCGGCGCGCCTCGCGGAGCCGGGGTTCCGGCCGCTGGCCCTGCTGGACCGGTTCGGCATCGAGATCATCGCGACCACCGACCCGGCGACCGCCACGCTGGCCGACCACGCCGACCTCGCCGCGCGCGGCTGGGGCGAGCGGGTGGTGCCCACGTTCCGGCCCGACGCGGTGCTGCACGTGGACCGCCCCACGTGGCGGGACGACGTCGCGCTGCTGGGGAGGCGCGCTGGCGTCGAGATCGGCGGCTACCGCGACCTCGTGCGCGCGCTGGAGCTGCGGCGGTGGGCGTTCGTCGACGCCGGTGCCCGCGCCACGGACCACGGCCACCTGCGCGCGGACACCACGCCCCTCGACGAGGCGGACGCCGAGGCCGTGGTCGCCGCTGCGCTGCGCGGCGAGGCGACGGCCGCCCAGGCCGACGCGTTCAGCGCGCACATGCTCTTCGAGATGGCGCGGATGTCCACGCAGGACGGCCTGGTGATGCAGCTGCACCCGGGCTCGCTGCGCGACCACGACCCGCGGGTCTTCGCCGAGCGCGGCCCGGACGTCGGCTACGACATCCCCGTCGCCACGGAGTACGTGCGCGCGCTGCGGCCGGTGCTCGAGGCGTTCGGCCACCACCCCGCGCTGCGGCTGGTGCTGTTCACGCTCGACGAGGACGTGTTCAGCCGCGAGCTCGCCCCGCTGGCCGGCGTGTACCCGGCGGTGCGGCTGGGGGCGCCCTGGTGGTTCCTCGACACCCCCGACGGCATGCGCCGCTACCGCGAGGCCGTCACCGACACGGCCGGGTTCTTCAACACCACGGGCTTCGTGGACGACACCCGGGCGTTCCTCTCGATCCCCGCGCGGCACGACCTGGCGCGCCGCGTGGACGCCGGCCACCTGGCCCGGCTGGTGGCCGAGCACCGCCTCGAGCTGGACGAAGCGGTGGAGACGGCGGTGGACCTGGCCCTGCACCTGCCCCGGCAGGCGTATGCTCGGAGCCAGGCAAGCGCTTTCCGCCGCGACGACGCGGTGGATCCCGTCCCCCAGGAGGCCCGGCCGTGACCGCCACGACCACCCGCACCACCGTCCTCGACCGGCTCGCCGCGCACCGGCTCGTGCCCGTCATCGTCATCGACGAGGCGAAGGACGCCGACGCCCTCGGCGCCGCGCTCGTCGGCGGCGGCCTGCCCGTCGCCGAGGTGACCTTCCGCACCGCGGCCGCCGCCGACGCGATCCGCGTGCTGCGCGACCGCGGCGACGTGCTCGTCGGCGCCGGCACCGTCCTGACCCCCGCCCAGGTCGACGCGGCCGTGGACGCCGGCGCCGACTACGTGGTCTCGCCGGGCACGAGCCGTGCCGTGATCGAGCGGTGCGCCGAGCGGGGCGTCCTCGCGCTGCCGGGCGCCGTGACCGCGACCGAGGTGCAGGCCGCGCTCGAGCTCGGCGTCAGCACCGTGAAGTTCTTCCCCGCCGGCACCTCCGGCGGCGCCCCGGCCATCGCCGCGCTGGCAGCACCGTTCGGCGGCGTGCGGTTCGTGCCCACCGGCGGCGTCGGCCCGAAGAACCTCGGCGACTACCTCGCGCTCGCGTGCGTGGCCGCCGTCGGCGGCTCGTGGATGGTCCCGCGCGACCTGGTGCGCGCCGGCGACCTCGCCGGCGTCCAGCAGCTCGTCGCCGACGCCGTCGCCCTCGCGCGCTCCCTGCGCCCCGACGCAGCCTGACCGCGCCGACCGGTCCGCCGACCGGCCGCGCGGCCGACCACCGCCGCCCGACCGCCCGACCCGCGACGGCCACGCCCCACCCGACCGCCAGACCCCGCACGTCCCGAAGGAGCCGACGATGCCCGACCTGACGATCCGCCCCGCGTCCGAGACGACCTTCGACGCCGTGTCCCTCGGCGAGGTCATGCTCCGCCTCGACCCCGGCGAGGGGCGCATCCGCACCGCGCGGCAGTTCCGCGCCTGGGAGGGCGGCGGGGAGTACAACGTCGCCCGCGGCCTGCGCCGCGCGTTCGGGCTGCGGGCCGCGATCGTCACGGCGCTCGCCGACAACGAGGTCGGCCGGCTGGTGGAGGACATGATCCTCACCGGCGGCCTCGACACCCGGTTCGTGCGGTGGGTGCCCTACGACGGCGTCGGCCGGTCGGTGCGCAACGGCCTGAACTTCACCGAGCGCGGCTTCGGGGTGCGCGGGGCCGTCGGCGTCTCCGACCGCGGCCACACCGCCGCGTCGCAGCTCAAGCCCGGCGACGTCGACTGGGAGCACCTGTTCGGCGAGCTCGGCGTGCGCTGGTTCCACACCGGCGGCATCTTCGCCGCGCTGTCGGACACCGCGGCCGAGACCGTCATCGAGGCCGTCACGGTCGCCCGCCGCCACGGCACCGTCGTCTCGTACGACCTCAACTACCGGCCGTCGCTGTGGAAGGCCGTCGGCGGGCAGGCCCGCGCCCAGGAGGTCAACCGCACGATCGCCCCGCACATCGACGTCATGATCGGCAACGAGGAGGACTTCACCGCCTCGCTCGGGTTCGAGGTCGAGGGCGTCGACGAGAACCTCTCCGACCTGGAGGTCGGCACGTTCGCGGCCATGATCGAGAAGGTCGCCGCCACGTACCCGAACTTCGGGGTCATCGCGACGACGATGCGCACGGTCCGCAGCGCGACCGTCAACGACTGGGGTGCCATCGCGTGGTCGCGCGCCTCGGGCCTCGTGCAGTCCACGCACCGCCCGGGCCTGGAGATCCTCGACCGGGTCGGCGGCGGAGACTCCTTCGCCTCCGGCCTGGCGTTCGGCCTGCTCGACGGCCAGGACCTGCAGACCGCCGTCGACTACGGCGCCGCCCACGGCGCGCTGGCCATGACCACGCCGGGCGACACGACCATGGCGACCAAGGCCGAGGTGCTCAAGCTCGCCGGCGGCGGCTCGGCCCGCGTCGACCGCTGACGCACGCGTGGGACCGCCGGTCGGCGGTCCCACGCGAGGTGAAGACGAGATCAGGCCTGCGTGCTGCTCGTGGTCGCGGACCGCAGCTTGAACCACCCGTAGACCGCGGTCGCGACGAGCAGGAGGGCGCCGATCGCCGTGAGCCACAGCAGGCCCTCGATGATCGCGCCGAGCACGGACAGGGCGAGCCAGGCGAGCAGCAGGACGACGACGAGAGTCTTCATCGATTCACTCTCGCACGGCCGCGCCTCCGGGGCGCGGCGAGCGCTCGACGGACGGCTCTGTCTGTCGTCAGCCCGACTTGGGTGTGCCGCGGTAGCGTGCGCCGCATGATCGAAGACGGTGTCGACGACGTGGTCGCTGCGCCAGAGGTGAAAGCGAACCTCGAGGCGGCGGCGCGCGGACACCGGTCCCAGCCGGCTGTTCCCGCCGGGGCGACCGGGGCATCCACATCGACGGACGCCACCCGAGTCAGCGACGCTGCGGTGCGGATCGTCGAGCGTGATCGCGCCGTCCTGACGCGACTGGCGTGACGGCCCAGGGGGCCTGACCGTCGGCTGGGTCGCGACGGGTCAGGTGACGGCGCCGAGCTGCCAGGGGATGAACTCGTCCGTGCCGAGGTCGAGGTCCTCGGAGACCGTCTGCTCGCCGGACGCGACGGCGACGATCTTCTCGAACAGCTCGGCGCCGACCTGCTCGACGGTGGCGGTGCCGTCGACGATGCGGCCCGCGTTGAGGTCCATGTCCTCGCGCATGCGCAGGTAGGTCGGGGTGTTGGTGGCGACCTTGATCGACGGGGTCGGCTTGCAGCCCAGCACCGAGCCGCGGCCGGTGGTGAAGACGACGACCGTCGCACCGCCCGCGACCAGGCCCGTGACCGAGACGGGGTCGTACCCGGGGGTGTCCATGAAGCAGAAGCCGCGCTCGCGGACCGGCTCGGCGTACTCGTAGACGGCGCGCAGCGGTGCGGTGCCGCCCTTGGCGACCGCGCCGAGGGACTTCTCCAGGATGGTGGTCAGCCCGCCGGCCTTGTTGCCGGGGGAGGGGTTGTTGTCCAGGGTGCCGCCGCCGTGCGCCATGTACTCCTGCCACCAGTCGAGGCGGGCGAGGAGGCGGTCGGCGACGTCCTGGCGGACGGCGCGGCGCAGCAGCAGGTGCTCGGCGCCGAAGATCTCGGGCGTCTCGGCCAGCACGGACGTGCCGCCGTTCGCGACGAGCAGGTCGGAGGCGTGCCCGAGCGCCGGGTTGGCGGTGATGCCGGAGTAGCCGTCGGAGCCGCCGCAGTTGAGGCCCAGCACGAGCTCGGAGACGGGTGCGGGTTCGCGGCGCAGGTCGCTGATCTGCGGCAGCATCTCCTCGATCGCGGCGACGCCGGCGCGGACGGTGGCGCGGATGCCGCCGGTCTCCTGGATGACCAGGGTGCGCACGGGCTTGTCGGCGGGCAGGTCGAGGCCGTCGAGGAGGCTCTGCGCGGGCAGCATCTCGCAGCCCAGGCCCAGCACGAGCAGCGCCGCGATGTTCGGGTGGTCGGCGTAGCCGCGCAGCGTGCGGCGGGTGATCTGCGCGCCCTCGGACGTCGGCACCAGGCCGCAGCCGGTGTCGTGCGTCAGGGCGACGACGCCGTCGACGCCGGGGAACGCGTCGAGCACGCGGCCGCGGAACTGGTCGGCGATGAGCCGGGCCGTCGAGGCCGAGCAGTTCACCGACGTGACGATGCCGACGTAGTTGCGCGTGCCCCAGCGCCCGTCGGCGCGGCGGTACCCGGCGAACGTGCGGCCCGGGTCCGCGGGGGCGGGCAGGCCGACGAGGTGGGTGCCGACCTCGTGCGCGCGGCCCGCGTCGTCCATGCCGAGGTTGTGGGTGTGCACGTGGTGCCCGGCGGCGATGTCACGCGTCGCCCGGCCGATGGACTGCCCGTACTTGCGCACCGGCACCCCGGCGGCGACGTCGGCGACCGCGAGCTTGTGCCCGCGCGGGACGCCCTGGGTGACCGTGATCAGCCGGTCGGCGACGGCGACGGTGGTGCCCTCGGGCAGGTCGCGGGTCGCGACGGCGACGTCATCGTCGGGTCGGAGCAGGAGGACCGCGCCGTCGAGCGGGTCGGTGGGGCCGCCGTGCGCGGTGGGCAGCGGGGCGTGGCCGGTCGTCATCGTCGTCCTCCCGGGGTGGGGCGCCAGGATACCGGTTTCCCGAGCGACTCGGGAATCGCTTTCCACCCGGAGCGGGTGATCCTCGCCCGAGCGGGAACGCTCCCGCGCCCGTTCCCCTACGCTCAGGCCCATGGCCACGAGCGTCACCCTGAGCGACGTCGCGCGCGAGGCGGGCGTCTCGCTCGCCACCGCCTCCCGCGCGATCAACGGCAGCGCCAACCGCACGGTGCGCGCCGACCTGCGCGAGCGCGTGCTCGCCGCCGCCGAGAAGCTGCGGTACACCCCCGACGCGAACGCCCAGGCCATGGCCCGCGGCCGCACCACGTCCCTCGGGCTCGTGGTGCACGACATCGCCGACCCGTACTTCTCGACCATCGCCGCTGGCGTCTCGCGCGCCGCCGACGACGCCGACCTCCAGGTCACGCTCGCCAGCACGCAGCACCGCCCCGAGCGCGAGGTCTCGCTGGTCCGGCTCCTGCAGCGCCAGCGGGCCCGCGCCATCGTCATCGCCGGCGGCCGCCACGACGACGAACCCACCAACGCCGCCATGCGCGCCGCGCTCGCCGACTACCGCGAGTCCGGCGGTGCCGTGACCCTCGTCGGCCAGCCCGTGCTCGACGTCGACACCGTGGTCGTGGACAACGCCGCCGGTGCCGCCGACCTCGCCCGGGCGCTGCACGACCGCGGCTACCGCCGCCCGGCCGTGCTCGGCGGGCCGGAGCACCACCTCACCGCCCGCGAGCGGCGCGAGGCGTTCATGGACGCGTTCGCGCAGGCCGGCTCGCCCGTGCAGCCCGCGCACGTCGTCACCGGGGAGTTCACGCACGACGGCGGCGAGGCCGCGATGCGCGAGCTGTGGGCCACCGGCCCCGACGTCGACGTGGTCTTCGCCGTCAACGACGTCATGGCGCTCGGCGCGCTCGCCGCGTGCCGCGACCTGGGTGTCAGCGTGCCCGACGACCTCGCGCTCGCGGGGTTCGACGACATCTTCACGCTGCGCGACGTCGTCCCGCCGCTGACCACCGTGCGGGTCCCGCTGGAGGAGGTCGGCGCCCTGGCCACGCAGCTCGCGCTCGAGGAGCACACCGGGGCGCCCCGCCGGGCCTCCGTCGCCACCGAGGTCGTGCTGCGCGACTCCACCCCGGACCGCACCTGACCCGATGACCCGCCCGCCCGCCCCGTCGGCCGCGACCGCCGCGGCGCTGGGGGGTGCGTGCGTGCTCGCGCTCGTGGCCGGGTGCACCGCACCCGGGTCGGTGCCGATCGAGACGTCGGCCACCGGTGGGACGCCGGGTCCGGTGACGGTCGAGGTCGCGCAGGCCCGCACCGACCGCGTCGCCCGCGTCGTCGAGCTCCAGGTCACCAACGACGGCCCTGCCGACCTCACCGTCACCGAGGGGCGCCTGACGGCCGGCTCCCTCGACGGCGACGTCGTCACGCTCCAGGGGCGGGACGTCCCGGCCGGCTCCACCCGGCGCCTGCGCGCCGCGCTGCCCGCACCGCGCTGCGCGGGCGACCCCACCGCCGTGGCCGACCTCGACCCGTCGGTCGCGCTCGACGTCGTCACCCCCGACGGCACCGCCACCACCCTCCAGGTCGTGCCCACCGACGAGGACGACGACCTGCTCCGCGTGCGCGGCGAGGACTGCGCGGCGGCCGCCGTCGCGGCCGGGCTGGAGATGAGCCTCGACGAGACCCTCACGACCCGCACCCTCGACGGCGCCCCCGTCGCCGACGTCACGCTGCGGGTCCGGGCCGTGCCCGGCGGTCCGCGCGTGCAGCTCACGCAGGTGCTCGGCACCACGCTGCTGCGCGCCCCCGACGCCTCCTCCTGGCCGCTCGACGTCGACACCGCCACCCTCGGGCCCGGCGCGGTCGCGGTCACGCTGCCCGTCGTCCCGGCCCGGTGCGACCTGCACGCCATCGCCGAGGACAAGCGCGGCACGGTCCTCGGCGTCCGGGCCGTGGTCGACGGCGTGGAGCAGCCCGTCGTCTACGTCGTCTCCCCGCCCGCCCTCCTCGGCGCCCTCCACCGCTTCGTCGTCGACACCTGCACCACGGCGGACGGCTCGTGACGGTCCTGTACCTCGACGTCGACGGGGTGCTGCTCCCGTTCGGGGCCCCGTCGGCCCCTGCCCGTCCCGCCGCACCAGGGGGCAACCCGCTGACGAGTCGGCTCGACGTCGGGCCGGCGCGCGCTCTCGGCGCACTACCTGTCGAGCTGGTGTGGGCGACGACCTGGGGCCAGGACGCCAACGACCTCCTCGCTCCGCTGCTGGGGTGGTCGGCGCTGCCCGTCCTCGATCCCGCCGAGCCGTCCGCCGAGGACACCTGGTTCCGACTGCACTGGAAGACCCGCTCGATCCTCCGTCACGCCGCCGGCCGCGACCTCGTCTGGGTCGACGACGAGATCACCGACGCCGACGAGGAGTGGCTGCGCGCGCACCATCCCGGCCGTGCGCTCCTGGTGCGCGTCGAGCCGCACGTCGGACTGAGGCACGACGACGTCGAGACCCTCGAGGCGTGGCTGTGGGAGGGCTCGCCGCCGGCCGGTGGTCAGCGCAGGGGGCGGCCGTAGCTGTCGCGTCCGCCGCTCGAGAGCAGGACGATCCCGTCCACCACCGACCAGAGCCAGATCGCGGGTGCGACGACGAACCCGAGCAGCACGCCCGTCAGGACGACCCCGACGAAGAACCCGATGAGCTGCACCAGGCCGATCGCCGTCTGACCGGCGTACAGCCGGCCCACCCCGCACACCCCGACGAGAGGGAGCAGGAGCTGCAGCAGGCCCGCGGTCGTCCGGCTCTTGTCCGACCACGGCACGCCCGCGTACGGGTCGTAGGCCCCGTACGGGGCGGGGTGGCCGTACGCCTGGGGCGGGTACGGCTGGCCGAGGTGCGGCTGCGCCGGGTACTGCGGTGCCGGGTACTGGGGTGCCGGGTACTGCTGCGCAGGGTACGGCTGGCCCGCGTGCGGCTGCGGGGCGTCGCCCGGGACGGGGGGCTGGTGCGGGTCGCTCATGGCGCGGACAGTAGCGCGACCCGCGCCGGGGCTGGTCCGCGAAGGTCCCTGCCGGGACGGGAGGCGGACGTGCAGCCCGTCAGGCCGGGGCGGCGCCGTGGGCCGCGAGGATGCGCTCTGCACCGATGAGGTGCGCGGCCATGAGGATGCGGGCGCGGTCCGGGTCGGCGTCGGTCAGCGCGTCGAGGATCGCCGCGTGCTCGCCGACGACGCGGGTCGCGGTGTCCTCGTGCAGGTCCCGCCACGCGCGCTCGCGGGCCCGTGGTGCGGCGAGGGCGTCGACGAGCGCGGCGAGCACCCGGTTGCCGGACGCCTCGGCGACGGTGCGGTGGAACGCGACGTCGGCGGCGGCGACGCGTGCGGCGTCGAGGACGGGCTCCGCGAACGCGCCGGCCATGTCGTCCAACGACGCGCGGGCCTGCTCGAGGAGCGCGGGGCTCGCGTGCCGGGCGGCCAGGGCGGCGGCCTCCGTCTCCAGGGTGCGGCGCACGGCCAGCACGTCGGAGCGGTCGCCCGGCATGTCGCCGAGGAAGGCCAGGGGGGCGACGAGCCGGGTCGCGTCGAGCTCGGTGACGTACGTGCCGTCGCCGTGCCGGGCCTGGAGGATGCCGAGGGCGGCCAGCGCGCGCACGCCCTCGCGCAGCGAGCCGCGCGAGACGCCGAGGTGCACGGCCAGGTCCTTCTCCGAGGGCAGGCGGTCGCCCGGGCGCAGGGTGCCGTCGAGCACCATGCGGCGCACGTCCTCGACCACGTCGTGCGTGAGGGGGACGCGCGCAGGGGGTCGCTGAGGGCCGATCACGGGGTGACCGGCACGGGCGGCAGCCCGTACACGTCGACGGCGGTGCCCCCGCGGAGCCTGGCCTGCGCGGCCGGGTCCAGGCCGTCGAGCGTCGCGCACAGCTCCTGCCAGGTCTGGGACCAGGTGGCGTGGCCGTCGAGAGCCGCGGGCCAGTCGCTGCCGAGCATGAGGCGCTCGGCCCCGAAGGCCTCGAGAGCGACGTCGACGGCGGGGCGCACGTCCGCCGCGGTCCAGCCGGGCCCCGCGGCGCGGCCGAGACCGGCGACCTTGGCCACGACGTGCTGGGCCTGCGCGACGCGGTGCACGCCAGCCACCCAGGCGTCCCACGTGGCCGTGTCGCCGGCGGCGCGGGCGGCCAGCGGCGGGGACGCGAGGTGGCCGAGGACGATCGTGAGCTTGGGGTGCCGCTCGGCGACGCGGGCGACCTCGTCGAGCATCCGGGGCGTGGTGCGCGGCAGGTCGAGGGGGAGGCGCCGCTCGGTCAGCAGCGTGAGCCCCTCGGAGACGTCGGGGCGCAGCAGCCAGCCGCCGGACCCGGCCGCGTGGTGCGCGACGCCGACCACGGGCTCGAACCGCCACGCGTCGAGCCGGGCGGAGGCGTCGTCGGCGTGCGCGAGGGGCACCCAGCCGACGACGCCGACGACACGCGGGGAGCAGAGCGCCTGGAAGAGCAGGTGCTCGGTGTCGGCGGGGTTGTCGGCGCTCTGCACGAGCACCACGCCGTCCACGCGGTGCTCGTGCAGGTCGTGCCCGACGTCGCCGAGGCGCCGAGTCACCGGGAGGTGGTCGGCGTCCATCCACGGGTAGTGGACGTGCTCGGGGTCCCACACCTGCAGGTGGGAGTCCACGACGTCGTACGGCATGGTCGGACAGTAATGCCCCGCGCAGACGTCCGAGCCCGTCAGGCCCCGGAGTCTCATGGAATCCTCACGGGCGGGTCACAGAATCGATGACTTTCACCCGAACGGAGCAGTGACTGCGGTCAGTGCCGGACAGTGCCGGTCACGCACCGGTCAGCGTCCGACCGCGTACCCCTGCTGCCCGCGCGGGTTCGCGGCCCCGACGAGCAGACCGTCCGCGCGCACCCCGGCCGCGCTGATCCGCCCCAGCGACCAGGGCCCCGCGTCCTGCACGGCGTGACCGCGCGCGGCGAGCCCGGCCAGCACCCCGGCGCCCAGGCGCTGCTCGACCACCAGCCCGCGCGGCGTGTGCGTGCGCGGGGCGAACGAGGACTGCACGGCCGACGAGTGCCACGACGGTGCGTCGATCGCGGCCTGCAGGTCCAGCCCGCCCAGCAGGTGCCGGAGCAGGAACGGCACCGTCCACTGGTCCTGCTGGTCGCCGCCCGGGGTGCCGAACGCGAACCCGTGCCCGGCGCCCAGCACCATCGCCGGGCTCAGCGTCGTGCGCGGGCGCCGGCCCGGCACCAGCGACGACGGCAGCCCGGGCTCCAGCCAGAACATCTGCGCACGCGTCGGCAGCGCGAACCCCAGGCCCGGCACGACCGGGCTGGACTGCAGCCACCCGCCCGACGGGGTGGCCGAGACGCGGTTGCCCCAGCGGTCGACGACGTCGACGTGGCAGGTGTCTCCGGGGGTCAGCCCGGCGGGGGAGACCGTGGGCTCGCCCAGCCCGCCGGCGGACGCCGCGACCCCGCCGCCGCCCGCGCGGTCCGCCAGCACGCGCGACGGCAGCACAGGGGCCCGCCCGCCGGGGGAGCCCGGCCGCAGGGTCGCGTCCGCGTCGTCGCCGACGAGCCGCGCCCGCTCGGCCGCGTACTCCCGCGAGAGCAGGGCGTCGAGCGGGACGTCCGGGGCGTCCCCGTAGTGGGCCTCGCGGTCCGCGAACGCGAGCGCCGCGACCTCCGTGACCAGGTGCACGAGGCGGGTCACCGGCCCCGTGCCGTCGTCCGTGCCGCCCGACGCCTCCAGCGCCACCGCGTCGCGCACCAGCGGGGCCACGTCGAGCGCCTCGAGCACCCGCAGCTGCTGGAGCAGCACCGGGCCCTGGCCCCACGCCGCGGTCTTGTGCACCTGCACGCCCAGGACGTCGGCCGCGACCGTGGGCTCCTCCGTCGCCCGCCACCCCGCCAGGTCCTCGCCGCGCAGCAGGCCCGCGTGCGCGCGGCCCGTCGCGTCGACGACCGGCGTCTGCACGAACGTGTCGACCGCCTCGGCCACGAAGCCCTCGTAGAACGCGCGCCGGGCCGCCTCCACCTGCGCGTCCCGGTCCGGCCCGGCCGCCGCGGCCTCGGCCAGGAGCCGCTCGAACGTGCGCGCCAGGTCCGGGTTGGTGAACCGTGCGCCGGCCGCGGGCGGCTGCCCGCCGGGCAGGTACACGGCCGCGCTCGTCGGCCAGTGCGCCGCGAACATCTCCGCCACGGTCCCGATCGTGCGGGCCGCCGACGGCAGCAGCGGGTACCCGTCCCGGGCGTATCCCAGCGCCGGGCCCAGCACGTCGGCCAGCGGCAGCGTGCCGTACCGGGCCAGCAGGTCCAGCCACGCGCCGAACGCCCCCGGCACGACGGCGGCCAGGTGGCCCGTCCCCGGCACCTCCTCGACGCCCAGGTCCCCGAACGCGCCGAGGGTCGCCGCCGCCGGCGCCGTGCCCTGCCCGCAGACGACGAACGTGTGCCCGTCGCGCGCGCGGTGCCCGATGATCGGCACGTCACCGCCGGGACCGTTGAGGTGGGGCTCGACGACGCTCAGCGTGAACCCGGCGGCCACGGCCGCGTCGAACGCGTTGCCGCCGGCCTCCAGGACGCGCATCCCGACGGCGCTGGCGAGCCAGTGCGTCGAGGCGACCATGCCGAAGGTGCCGGTGAGCTCGGGGCGCGTGGTGAACACGCCTCGATCCTCACACCCGACCGGGTGACGCGGACGCGTGCGTGTCGCCCGTTCGGCCTAGGGATCGACCCGTCGTCCGCCCACGTCAGCGCCTTGCGAGGACCAGGATGGACCGGTGACGGGACCCCGGGGCAGCTGGCGGACGACGACCCACGCGTGGGCGTCCGACGTGGACGAGGAGCACCTGGCCGACGTGCGCGCCCGCGCCGACGCGCTCGCGCCCGACGGCGCGCTGCACCTGGTGCTGGAGGTCCTCGCGTACGCCGACGAGGAGGCCGCGGCCACGGGGCGGCGCGGGCAGGTCGAGGTCGTCCTCGACGGCAGCCGGGTCGTGGTCGCCGACGACGGGCGCGGCACCGACACCCGCGTCGACGAGCACGGCGCGGTCGTCCGCAAGCCCGTCATGGCGACGCAGGACGTGCGGTTCTTCGACGTCGACGACGCCCCGCTGCTGCCCGACGGCCACCCGCGCCGCGGCATGTCCGTGGTGTCGGCACTGAGCCCCGCGCTGGTCCACGAGAACTGGCGCACCGACGGCGCCTGGTCGCAGACGTACCGCCATGGCGTCCCCGACGCCGCGCTCGTGCCGCTCACCCCGCGCGGCGGCACGGGCACCACCGTGACGTTCCGCGGCGTGCCCGGCGCACCGGTCGACGCCGACGCGCTGCGCGCCCTCGTCGGCGGGTTCGACCACCTCGACGTGACGGTCCTCAGCGCGTCACGCTGACGCCGGCCGCCCGCCGACGGGCATCTGCAGCAGCGTCGCGCTGAAGGTCGGGAAGTCCCGCACGCCCACCGCCGTGAAGCCGTACCCCTCGTAGTACGCGCGCAGCGCGGGGTTGCTGGTGCGGCAGTCCAGGCGCAGGACGTCGACGCCCGCCGCACGGGCCTGGTCCTGGGCCCAGTCGAGCAGCGCCCGCCCCAGCCCGGTGCCCGCCCGGCGGCGGTCGACCATCAGCCCGTGCACGTACACCGCGGGCGTCGCGTCGTCGCCCCAGAAGTCCGGGTCGGTGCGCAGCAGCCGCAGCGACCCCGCGACGCCGATCTCTGGGTCCCGCACGACCCACCACTCGCCGCCCGCGAGCTGCGCGGCGACCCGCTCGCGCGGCAGCGACCCGCGCGGCCACTGCACCAGCCCGGTCTGCGCCATCCAGTCCTCGAGCGACCCGCGCAGCGCGAGGATCGCGTCGAGGTCCGACGCGTCCGCGGGCTCGGGCGCGACGGCCCCGCTCACGCGGCCGGAGGACCCTGCACCGGCGGCACCTGCTGCTCCGCGGCCTCCCGCCGGCGCGCGTCCGTCAGCCCGTCACGGATCCCCCACCGGACCACCAGGTACAGCAGACCCGCCACGGCCAGGGGCACCAGCACCCACAGGAGCAGGGCGAACACGTGGAAGAAGGCGAGGTTCCGCATGCTCCCGACCCTAGACCCGGGCACTGCCGCGACGGCCTGCGGCGGTCAGGAGTCAGCTCCCGCCGGGGAAGCCCAGGACGCGCCAGGCCTCGTAGGTGGCGACCGCCGCGGCGTTCGACAGGTTCATGGAGCGGCGGCCCGGGAGCATGGGGATGCGGACCTGGTCGGTCACGCGCGGGTGCGCGAGGACCTCGGCGGGCAGGCCGGTGGGCTCGGGGCCGAAGAGCAGCGCGTCGCCGTCGCGCCAGTCGACGTCGGTGTGCCAACGCGTGGCCTGCGTGGTGAACGCCAGGAGGCGGGCGTCCGGCAGGGCGTCGAGCGCGTGCTCCAGGTCGGGGTGGACGACCACGTGCGCGAGGTCGTGGTAGTCCAGCCCGGCGCGGCGCAGCTTGGCCTCGGACATGTCGAAGCCGAGGGGCTCGACGAGGTGCAGGGTCGCACCGGTGCCGGCGCACAGGCGGATCGCGCTCCCGGTGTTGCCGGGGATGCGGGGCTCGAAGAAGACGACGTGCAGCACGCGCCGATCCTCGCACCGTGCGCGCGGGTGCCCGACCGGGCGGGGCGGCGCTGCTACCTTCGCGGCGTCGTCCCGCCGCCGTCGAGAGGTCCGCCCGTGACGTCCCCGTCCCCGCCCGCTGCCCTGCCCGCGTCGGACCGCCCGCGGCTGCTGCTGCGGCTCGGCGCACCCGCCGAGGAGTGGACCGACGCGTTCCCCGTCGGCAACGGGCGCCTCGGGGCGATGTGCTTCGGCGGCACGCGTACCGACCGGCTGCAGGTGAACGACGACACGTGCTGGTCGGGGGCGCCCGGCGACCCCGACCTCGCACCCGCGGCGGCGCCCGAGGGGCCGCAGGCCGTGCTCGCGGACGCACGCCGGCTCCTCGGTGCCGGCGACGTCCCGGGCGCGGAAGCCCAGCTGCGGCGGCTGCAGAGCGGGTTCAGCCAGGCGTACCAGCCGCTCGTCGACCTCCTGCTGACCGACCCGTCAGCCGTCGACTCGCCAGGGACGAACCCGCAGGTGGACGGGGTTGTGGCCCCCGGTGCGGACCTCGGGACCGCGGCGGGGTACCGGCGCGAGCTCGACCTCGACGACGGCCTCATGCGCACCGCGTGGACCCGTGCCGACGGCACCCGGCTGCGCCAGACGGTGCTCGCCTCGCACCCCGACCAGGTCCTCGTGGCCGAACGCGTCGCGGACGACGGCACCCTCGACCTCGACGTCGGCATCGCCGCCGCCCACCCCTGGGTCCGCGCCCTCGCGCCTGCCCGCGACGGCGCGGCGGCGCCCGGAACCGTGGCGGCCGACGGCGCCGTGCACCTCGTCGGCCTCGTGCGGATGCCCACGCGCGTGTGGCCGGACTACTCGGGGGTCGCCGAGCCCGTCGAGCGGGGCGACGGCCCGTCCGTGCTGGCGTCCGTGGCGCTCGCGGTGCGCGCCGACGGCGGCGAGGTCCGGGTGGACGTGCGCCCCGACGGTCCGGTGGTCGTCGTGCGCGGGGCCGCCCGCGTCCGGGTGCTCCTCGCGTCCGCCACGGACCACGACGTGGCGACCGGGAGCCTGCACGGCGACGCGGACCGGGTCGTCGCCGAGGCGACGGCCACGCTCGCCGCGGCGGCCATCCGGGCCGACCTGCACGACCGCCACGTCGCGGACCACCGCGCCCTCATGGGCCGCGTGCACCTCGACCTCGGCGGGGACGCCCCCGACCTGCCCCTCGACGCCCGCCTGGTCCGGCACGCCCACGGCGAGCCCGATCCCGGTCTGGCCGTGCTCGCGTTCCAGCTCGGCCGGTACCTGACGATCGCCGGCTCGCGCCCGGGCACGCTGCCCATGAACCTGCAGGGCATCTGGAACCCCTGGCACCAGCCGCCGTGGAACGCGAACTACACGACCAACATCAACGTCGAGATGAACGCCTGGCCGGCGCTCGTCGGCGATCTCGCGGAGTGCCACGAGCCCCTGCTCGACTGGCTCCACCGCCTGGCCGCCGCGGGCCGGCGCACCGCCCGCCAGCTGTACGGGGCGCGCGGCTGGGTCGCCCACCACAACAGCGACGCCTGGGGCTTCTCCGCGCCCACGGGGCTGGGGGAGGACTCGCCGAGCTGGTCGTGCTGGCCCTTCGGCGGGGTCTGGCTGGCCACCCACGTCGCCGACCACCACGACTGGACCGGCGACGCCGCCGCCCTGCGCCGGCACTGGCCGGTGCTGCGCGACGCCGCCGTGTTCCTGCTCGACTGGCTGGTCGAGCGGCCCGACGGCACGCTCGGCACGGCGCCGTCGACGAGCCCCGAGCACCAGTACCTGCTGCCCGACGGCACCCCCGTCAGCGTCGGCACGTCGACCACGGCGGACCTCGCCATGGCCCGCGACCTGCTCGACCACCTGCTGCGCCTCGCGCCCGTCGTGGGCGAGGACGACGCCGACCTCCTGGCGCGCGCCGCCGACGCGCGCGACCGGCTGCCCGCCGAGCGCGTCCTGCCCGACGGCCGGCTGGCGGAGTGGTCGGCGGACGTCCCCGACGCGGAGCACGACCACCGCCACCAGTCGCACCTGTTCCGCGTCTACCCCGGCACGGCGATCGACCCGGACACGGCCCCCGCGCTCGCGGACGCGGCCCGGGCGACGCTCGACGCGCGCGGCCCGGACTCCACCGGCTGGTCGCTGGCGTGGCGGCTGGCGCTGCGCGCGCGGCTGCGGGACGCGGACGGCGTGGCCGCGCACCTGGCGGCGTTCCTGCACCCGGTCGACGCGGACCCGGCGGACCTGCCGCCGACGCCGCTGGGTGTGGAGCCCACGCACCGCGGCGGGGTGTACCGGTCGCTGCTGTGCGCGCACCCGCCGTTCCAGATCGACGGCAACCTCGGCGTCACCGCCGGCATCGCGGAGGCGCTCGTGCAGGCGCACCGCGTCGGCCCCGACGGTGCGCGCGAGGTGCACCTGCTGCCCGCGCTGCCCGCCGCCTGGCCGACCGGCCGCGTCCAGGGTCTGCGTCTGCGGGGCGGCCTGCACGTGGTCGACCTGCGCTGGCGCGACGGCCGCGTCGAGCACGTCGAGCTGACCGCGCGTCGCGAATGCGTAGTGGTCGTCAAGAATGGCCCGGGCCCAGCTTGCGACGAGCGGCTACTAATCGCACAACGAGAGGTGCGGCTCGAAAATGCGTTGCGCCGACCGAGATGAGATTCTGCGCCCCGCGTGCGTCAAGCGTCCTAGTGTTGCAAGTGGCCTATCTTGTGCTCAGCGCGCGTCGCAGTTCCGCTTCCTTGATGGGTTCGTTCGCCTTTTGGTACGCCTTCAGCAAGAGAGGTAGCGACTTCTCCCGGGTCTTTGAGTTGCTTGTCTCCCTTACCGGCTCAAGAAGTTCGATCACGAGGCGGTATGCGCCCCTCCTGTCGTAGCACGTGGCCAGTGCATGCCTGGCTATAGGATCGGAAGGGTTTTCTTCGTGAGACACGAGGAGTTTCTCTTCCGCGGATGAGACGGCGTCGGGTCGTCCGCTATCTCGCAAGAGTATTCCCCATTCGCGGTATATGACTGCCCGCTCGCTTCCTTGCTTGGGCGCATTCGAGCCCGCGACCTCGTATAGCGCTAGCGCCTGCAAATGGTCCCTGCGGCAGTGCCGGTAGAACTCTGCGCTGACGCGCGCTGCTCGCCAGCTCCGCGGATTTCGAGCCCGTGCCTGTTGGTAGAGTTTCTCCGCCCCGTCGTAGTCTCCTCTTCGTTCAGCAGCGATCGCGAGGTCGACCAGCGCCGTGTCGTCAGAGTTCTTTCCGGCTCGAACCTCGCGAACAAGTAGGCGCTGTTCCTCGTTTTCGATATCAGTGGCTTCAAACCAGCTAGAGAGTCGTCGCTGAGCAGCGCGCGAGGCCCCGGGATGTTTCTGAAAGTCATGACGAACAAAGGCGCGTGTTATCGGTAGGATCGTGAAGCAGAAGTCATTCCTGTCCGAGTCGAATACTCGTTGCGCGAGCCCATCGTCCACCAGTTCTTCCACAGCATCAAGTGCGCGATCGTCTGCCACGCCCGCCCCCGCCACCACGGCCTCGGTAGGTAGCGGTTGCTCAAGAATAGCGAGAGTCTCGAGGACCGCGCGTTCTGCAGGAGTCAGCCGCTCGAAGACGCGACGGAAACTGAACTCCAGCAACTGGTCTCCATGTAGACGCTGACCCGTTGAAATGGACGCCTGCTGCACAAGCTCCGCGACGCTTTTTGTCCGCGAGAGGGCCCACCTGAGAGCGAGAGGGATCCCATCCCACGCACGCCCGAACTCAACGGCCTGCGCGTCGGACATCGCGGCCGCGTGCTTGAAGGCCTGCTCCGTAGCCAATAGCCGAACGAATCCTACGAGTTCCTTGTCGGTCAGTGCAGGGATGTCAATGGGGCGCGCTGCTGTCCTTACGCTGTTTCTTCTGCTCGTCACGAGAGCGCGGACGCCGAGCGGAAGATCATCAAGGAACGAGATGAGTCTCTTGTCGTCGATAGTCTCAAGATTGTCCACGAAGAGTAGGCCATTTGACTCAGAGATGACGGATCTAATGACCGATTCCCTGGCCTGGGTCGAATTCTCTTTCTCTTCGGGAAAGCCGAGGACGTCGCAAATTTGGTCTAGGAGGTCCTCAAAACTCGTTAGAGGAGCTGACAGGCCGAGGATGCCTGACGCGCTGAGTTCTCGATCCTTTGCGGTCGTCGAGACAATGAACGAGAAGTCACCACTTGCATACGCGCGGTTGGCGGCCCAGGTTGCTAAAGCGGTCTTCCCCATCCCCCCAACCCCAATTAGGGAAGTCACCGATATGCGTGGATCGCGCAGACTCTTCTCGATCCGATTCCCAATGTCGGGGCGCTCGAGAAAGTGAAGATACTCTGGCGCGAGTACGCGAAAGAAGGGCTCATCGACGGAGTACTTTTCGCCGTACACGGGTGCGGCCTGATCGCGCGCGAAACGATCGGCGGCGTTCGGCGAGAGGATCATTGTGCTGTCGTGCTCGCGGAGGGAAGAGCCCCCGCGCTCGAAGTGTCGTTTACCGCCGATACTTGGGGCACTCGCCTTGAAGCGGGCGACGGATGGACCTCGCGGCGGAATTAGTGCGACCCCTAGGTATTTTTGGTCAGGCTGAATATATTCCCGATAGTAGTCAACCCAGAGCGTGTCGCCCACGTAGCGGCGAATCCTGTCGTTAAACTTCTTGCTGTCCAGTATGCGAGTCGCACCGACAAAGTTGTGACTGTCGTCGAGGCCAAATATGAGCAGCCCCCCGCGATTATTGTGGAATGCAAGAACGTCCGCCGCAATGTGCGCCCACGCGTTTTCCGTTCGCTCATCGTGCAACTGGGATGGGCAGTCTGCCTTAAAATCCCAGAGATCATTCTCCGTGCCACGACCAAGCCTCGGTCGTGGAGGATTTCCGCCCAACAGCAACCGTATTGCAATCGGTGCATTCTTTTGGCTAATCGCGTTCGCTATGTCATCGTGCACCATTGCACCCCTGCCTGGCTCCCGGTAGGACGCTCCGATGGTAGTCCGCTGGGTCCGTCCGGCCCAGCGCTCTGGCAGGACCACCGGGTGATCTTTGGGGAACTGGTAGTTGGGGTCCGTGGTGCCGGGCGGCTAGCACCTGGTGCCGGGATCTGTGAGTGACGTAAGTGGTGTCGTCGGCCGGGGCGGCCGATGGCCATCTACCTCGAGTTCCGGTGGTCCCCCAGGATTCACGAAAAGCGCTCGACGGGTAATGCCTTGTCTTTCTGGGTTGCTTTCTAGAGAAATTTTCACACGCAGGGGCGGCATGTCTGTAGATTGGCGCAGGGATTCCAGCGTCGAAGGGTTGGCGTCCCATTATTGTTTCAAATTGGGCTATGTACGACATGGTAGAGAAGGTTCGATGGGTGAGAACATGGCTCTTGGAAGTGGCGCGGGGGTCTCGCGCAGCTCGATCTGGAACCGATCTTGCACTTGTGCGGCTTGCAACCGTGGGCGAGCCGCGGATGACGGAGGATCAGGCCAGCGTCGAGGTGTCGATCACGAAGCGGTAGCGCACGTCGGACGCGAGCACCCGCTCCCACGCCTCGTTCACCTGGTCGGCACCGATGACCTCGACGTCCGCGCCCAGGCCGTGCTCGGCGCAGAAGTCGAGCATCTCCTGCGTCTCGGCGATCGAGCCGATCGACGACCCGGCGAACGACCGGCGGGCCGGGATCAGCGAGAACACCTGGACGGGCAGCGGCTCGGCGGGCGCGCCGACGTTGACGAGCGTGCCGTCGACGGCCAGGAGCGACAGGTACGCGTCGAGGTCCACGACGGCGCTGACGGTGTTGATGATGAGGTCGAACGAGCCGCGCAGCGCCGCGAACGTGTCGGGGTCCGACGTCGCGTGGTAGTGGTCGGCGCCCAGGCGCAGGCCGTCCTCCTGCTTCTTCAGCGACTGCGACAGCACCGTGACCTCCGCGCCCATGGCGTGCGCGAGCTTGACGGCCATGTGCCCGAGCCCGCCCATGCCGACGACCGCGACCTTCGTGCCCGGGCCGGCACCCCAGTGCCGCAGCGGGGAGTACGTGGTGATGCCGGCGCACAGCAGCGGCGCGGCGACGTCGAGCTCGAGGGCGTCGGGGATCCGCACGACGAAGTCCTCGACCACGACGACCTGCTGGGAGTAGCCGCCCTGGGTGGTGCTGCCGTCGCGGTCGACGGCGGCGTAGGTGCCGGTCATGCCGTTCAGGCAGTACTGCTCGTTGCCGGCCTGGCACTGCGCGCACTCCCGGCAGGAGTTGACCATGCAGCCCACGCCGACGCGGTCGCCCACGGCGTGCCGGGTGACCTCGGCGCCGACCTCGACGACGACGCCGGCGATCTCGTGGCCGACGACCAGCGGGTACGCGACGGGTCCCCAGTCGCCGCGGGCGGTGTGGATGTCGGAGTGGCAGATGCCCGCGTAGCGGATCTCGATGCGCACGTCGTGCGGGCCGACGTCGCGGCGCTCGATCGTGGTGCGGACCAGCGGCTGGTCGGCGGCGGGGGCGGCGTACGCGGTGACGGTGGTGGGCATGGTTCTCCCTCGTCGGGGTGGGGCGGGGTGCCGCGGGGCAGCGGCTCGTCCACGATCCTGCGCGCCCACCGCCACCCGCGCCACCGAGGAGAGGGGCCCTGCTGTGCCCCGTCACCCGGCTGTCAGGATCCGCTGCCAGGTCACCGTCCGGACCTGGCGTCCCGGCAGGAGCGGACGACGGGGTCGAGCATGCGGCTGCGCAGCTCGTCGATGCCCGGTGTGCCCGACTCGGCGGCGAAGGCGTCGGACATGGCGTCGGGGATCCTGCTCGCGAGGTCGTGAACACGGGTGGTGACCCGGTCGGGATCGAGGTGCGCCTCACGGGCGAACCGCTCCCAGCGAGCGGTGTCGATCTCGGCGAAGTCGCGACGGCCGCCGATCGCCATGGCGGCCTGGCGCAGGCCGCGCTGCTCGGTGGCGTCGTAGGGCGCGCCGGAGGCGACGTCGTACAGCGGTGCGAGGCGGACGGTGCCGTCGAGGAGAAGGATCGAGTAGTTCTTGGCGTGGGCGTCCGGTGCCTGGATCAGCACGTTGAAGGCCAGGGCGTCGACGAACCGGTCGAGGTTGTTCTCGCGCTGCGCGCGCGTGCTGTGCCGGCGCAGCAGGTCGACGACGTGGACCGCGCGAGGTCCGCCGTCCGACTCGTACTTGTCGCCGGGGTAGGTGCTGGTGGCCTGACACAGGTCCTCCTGGTGCAGACGCGTCAGGCGTCCTGACCGGTCGGGACGCCTGTCGTAGCGCTGGACCACCAGGGCAGGTTCGTCGCCGAAGTGCCTGAAGTCGGATCGTGCGGCGGCGAGCCCGGCCCGGCGGGCGGTCTGCAGGCTGATGTGCTCGTTGAGTGCCTGCAGGCGGAAGCCGTCGACGCCTGGCTTCACGATGTGGGTGGTCGGCTCTGCGCCGGTGGCCTCGTACCAGTGGCCGTCCTGGTGGCGCAGGGCGAACTTGGCCTGTGCACCCGCGAGGGACCACCGCTCGCGCGGCGCCAGCCAGGTGGCACCCGGGTCGGTGCGCAGGACCCGGAGGCGCTGGGCGATCTCCCGCTCCGTCAGGGGCTCCACGGTGCCGGTGCGGGCGAGGACGTCGGTGATCTCGGACTCCGCGCAGAACTGCACGGCGCCGGCGCAGTCGAGGCCGATGCGGGTGAGCAGGGCGAAGGGGTTGCGGGCGGACACCTCGAGCTCGCGGGCCATCGCCTCGCGCGCAGCTTGTCGCTCGGGGAGGAGGCCCTCGAGGAACGGCCGGACGCGTTGGTGCTTGAACGGCCCGCCACCGAGCGGTAGCGACAGCGACAGCGGCGTGGTGCCGGGGTCCTCCCGGTAGTGCAGGAGGTGCTGCCCGCCGGTCGTCTGCTCCAGGTCCGCGACGTGCTTGCCGTAGAGCAGGACCGCGAGGCGCTGGGCGCTCACAGGTCGTCCAGGAGCTCGGCGAGCGGGTTCGGCCGGGACGCGCCGTCCGTCGCGCTGAGCGCGAGCCCCACCGCGTCGAGGGTGTCCAGCACCTTGCCGAGCTCGGCGCGCTGGCCGTTGCCCGCCTCCAGGGCGATGAGCCAGCGACGGCTCACCCCGGCACGGGACGCGAGCTCGGTCTGGGTGATCCCCGCCCGGGTCCGGGCGCCCCGGACCGTCGCCCCGACCTGCGCGGGTGTGGACAGGGGGATCGTGGTCATGCTGTGACCGTACGTGCACTTCCCTCCGATGTGCAAGATCCGTGACATCTGCGCGATGTGCACGATCGGTGACACTCGCAGAATGTGCACGATCCGTCACACCCGCGGAGCGGACGAGCCTCAGAGGTGGTTGCGGAGCCAGGTCAGCTGGCGGGTGAGCTGGAGGGCGTCGCCGCCGTCGTGGCCGTTCCACGGGTACACGACGATCTGCCGGTCGACGTCGGCGTCGACGCGCTCGCCCCACGCGTTGTACGCGGCGAAGACGGTCGACGGCGGGCAGATGGCGTCGCGGAGCCCGACGGAGAACAGCGTGGCGGCGCCGGCGCGGCGGGCCAGGTGCACGCCGTCGAGGTGCGCGAGCGTGCGCAGCACGCGGTCGGCGTCCTCGCGGCGGACGGACAGGTGGCGGGCGATCTCGCCGTACGGGTCGGCGTCGGTGATCGCCAGGGCCCGCTCGACGTGGCACATGAGCGGCAGGTTGACCATCGCGGCGCGCACGTGCGGGTGCAGGCCGGCGACGGCGACGGCGAGTCCGCCGCCCTGCGACGTGCCGGACACCGCGACGCGCTCGGCGTCGACGCCCGGCAGGGTGCGTGCGGTGTCGACGGCGCGGACGGCGTCGGTGACAAGGCGGGTCCAGTACGCGGTGGCGGGGTCGTCGATGCCGCGGGTGAGGAAGCCGGGCGTGGCCGGTCCGGAGCCGACGGGGTCGGGGGTGTCGCCGCCGGTGCCGTGCTGGGCGCCCTGGCCGCGGGTGTCCATGAGCAGGTGCGCGTACCCGGCGGCGGCCCACCACAGGCGTTCGTGCACCTGGCCGCGGCCCCGGCCGTAGCCGAGGTACTCCACGACCACGGGCAGCGGCTCGTCCCGGCCGGCGGGGCGCGTGAACCAGCCGCGCACCGGGTCGCCGCCGTGGCCGCTGAACGTCACGTCCCACGTGTCCACGAGCTCCAGCGCGGTGGTGACGCGGGCGGCGTGCGGGGGTGCGGCCGCGGCGCGGGCGGCGGCGAGGGTGCCGGACCAGAAGGCGTCCAGCCCCTCGGGCTCGGGCACGTGCGGGTGGTAGCGCTCGAGCTCGGCGAGCGGCAGGTCGACGAAGGGCACGGCGGCTCCGTTGCGGGCGTGGTCGTCAGGGCGGACGGGTCGGGGCGGGCGGGGTGGTCGGACGGGCGGTGCCCTCAGGCCGGTGGGTCGGCGGGCGGGGCGGTGGACTCGCGCACCACCAGCTCGGTGGCCAGGTCGATGCGCGGGTTGGGCAGGGTCGCACCGCCGGCGAGGTCCAGGAGCATCTGCGTCGCGGTCGATGCCATCTCGCGCAGCGGCTGGCGCACGGTGGTCAGGGACGGGCCGAGCCACTGCGAGATCGGCAGGTCGTCGTAGCCGACGACGGACAGGTCCTCGGGGATGCGCAGGCCGGCCTCGCGGGCGGCGCGCATGACGCCGAGGGACTGCAGGTCGGACCCGGCGAAGATCGCGGTCGGGCGGTCGGGCAGCGCGAGCAGGTCGCGGGCGTGCCGGTACCCGCCGTTGACGGCGAAGTCGCCCCACCGCACCAGGTCGAGGTCCCACGGCACCCCGGCCTCCTCGAGCGCGGAGCGGTACCCGTCGACGCGCGCCCGGCTGCACAGCACGTCGTGCGGGCCGGACACGACGCCGATGCGCCGGTGCCCGAGCGCGAGCAGGTGCCGCACGGCGCTCAGGCCGCCGTTCCAGTTGTTCGAGCCCACGGTCGGCACGCCGGCGGGCGGCTCGCCCGCGGTGTCGACGACGACGAAGGGGATCGAGCGGGACTCGAGCTGGTGGCGCTGCGTCGCGTCGAGGGACGACAGCACGAGGATCACGCCGAGCGGCTTGCGGGCCAGGATGTCGTCGATGAGCTCCTGCGGCGGCCGGTGCGCACCCCCGAGCTCGGACAGCACGACGCCGACGCGGTGCAGCGACGCGGTGTCCTCGACGCCCTTGATGACCTCCTGCGCCCACGCGGAGTCCAGCTCGTGGAACACGAGGTCGAGCAGCCCCGGGGCCTGCGAGACGCGGGCGCGGCGACGCCGGTAGCCGTGCTCTGCGAGCAGCGACTCGACGCGGGCGCGGGTGGCGGGCGCGACGTCGGTGCGCCCGTTGAGGACCTTCGAGACGGTCGGCACGGACACCCCGGCGAGCGTCGCGACCTGCGCGATCGTCACCTGCCGGGTCCCGTCGGTGGATGTGGCCACGCGTCTCCTCGCAGGCTGGCGGGCCGCCCGGTGCGACCGTCCGCAACTTTCGACGCCGACGCTAGCACCGATGCTGCCCGGTGGGGCGGGTGCGCGCGATGTCCGTCCGTCCGCGTCTTCCCGGCTGCCCGACCCCGCGGAAGGCGCTGTCACACGAAGGCTTGACGGGCTGGCGGCGGACTGCCTAACGTGACCGCCACCACCTTTCGGCAACGATGCCGAAAGTTTCCGACACCACGAGGATGTGGGACGTTCATGGGGGCAGGACTGCACGGGTCCGCGGGCACGCTGGCCGAGGCGACGGGCGACGCGCACCCGGGGCTCGCCGCCGAGCGGGCCGCCCGGGTCGACGCGCTCGTCGCGGCGATGACCCTCGACGAGAAGGCCGCCCAGCTCGTCGGGCTGTGGGTCGGCGCGGACGCCTCCGGCGGGGGTGTCGCCCCGCACCAGGCCGACATGACCGGGTCGGTGCCCGCCTGGTCCGACGTCATCGCCCACGGGCTCGGGCAGCTGACGCGGCCCTTCGGCACCGCGCCCGTCGCCCCCGTGCTGGCCGCGCGCTCGCTGGCCGCCTCGCAGCGCGAGATCGTCGCCGCCAGCCGGTTCGGCATCCCCGCGCAGGTCCACGAGGAGTGCCTGACCGGGTTCGCCGCCTGGCAGGCCACGACCTACCCGACGCCGCTGGCGTGGGGCGCGACCTTCGACCCCGACCTCGTCGAGGAGATGGCCGTGCGCATCGGCACGTCCATGCGCGCCGCCGGCGTGCACCAGGGGCTCGCGCCCGTCCTCGACGTCACGCGCGACTACCGCTGGGGCCGCACCGAGGAGACCATCGCCGAGGACCCGTACCTCGTCGGCACGGTCGGCGCGGCGTACGTGCGCGGCCTGGAGAGCACCGGCGTCGTCGCCACGCTCAAGCACTTCGCCGGGTACTCCGCCTCGCGCGCCGGGCGCAACCTCGCCCCCGTCTCGATGGGGCCGACCGAGCTGGCCGACGTGATCCTGCCGCCGTTCGAGACGGCCCTGCGACACGGCGGCGCCCGCGCCGTCATGCACTCGTACGCCGAGATCGACGGCGTCCCCGCCGCGGCCGACCCGTGGCTGCTGACCGACCTCCTGCGCGACCGGTGGGGCTTCGAGGGGATCGTCGTCGCCGACTACTACGGCATCGCGTTCCTCCAGACCCTGCACGGCGTCGCCGGGTCGCGCGCCGACGCCGCCGGCCTGGCGCTCGCCGCCGGCGTCGACGTCGAGCTGCCGTCGCTCGACGCCTACGGCGCCCCGCTCGTCGCGGCGGTCCGTGCCGGCGACGTCGACGAGGCGCTCGTCGACCGGGCCCTGCACCGCGTCCTGACGCAGAAGGCCGCCCTCGGGCTGCTCGACCCGGGCTGGACGCCCGAGCCCGCCGACGTCGAGCAGCTCGTGCTCGACGACGCCGCCGGCCAGGACGTCGCGCTGCGGCTGGCGCGCGAGTCGCTCGTGCTCGTGGCCAACGACGGCGTGCTGCCGCTGGCCCCCGGCGCGCGCGTCGCGGTGGTCGGTCCGCTCGCCGACGCGGCCGACGCCATGCTCGGCTGCTACACGTTCCCTGCGCACGTCGGCAGCCACCACCCCGACGTCCCGCGCGGCGTGGACGTGCCCGGCGTCGCGAGCGAGCTGCGCCGCCTGCACGGCGAGGTCACCACGGCCCGCGGCTGCGACGTCGACACCGATGACCGCTCGGGCTTCGCCGAGGCCGTCGAGGCCGCCCGCGGCGCCGACGTCGTGGTCGTCGCGGTCGGCGACCGGGCCGGGCTGTTCGGGCGCGGGACGTCCGGCGAGGGCTGCGACGTCACCGACCTGCGGCTGCCCGGCGTCCAGGAGGAGCTCGTCGACGCCGTGCTCGCCACCGGCACACCCGTCGTGGTGCTCCTGCTCACCGGGCGGCCCTACGCGGTCGGCGGGTTCGCGGACCGTGCCGCGGCGCTCGTGCAGGCGTTCTTCCCCGGCCAGCGCGGCGGCCAGGCGGTCGCGGAGGTGCTCACCGGGGCCGTGTCCCCGTCGGGCCGGCTCCCCGTCAGCCTCCCGCGGCACGCCTCGGGGCAGCCCGGCACCTACCTCACCCAGCCCCTCGGGGCTCGGTCCGGGGTGTCGAACATCGACCCGACGCCCCTCCACGCCTTCGGGCACGGCCTGGCGTACACGTCGTTCGCGTGGGCCGACGCCCGGGCGCTCGACGGCGACGTCTGGCCCGTCGACGGCACCACCCGGGTCGCGGTCGACGTCACCAACACCGGCGACCGCCCGGGCACCGAGGTCGTCCAGGTCTACCTGCACGACCCCGTCGCGAGCGTCGTGCGGCCCGTCGTCCGCCTCGTCGGGCACGCCCGGGTCGACCTCGCGCCCGGGCAGACCCGCACCGTCGAGGTCGAGGTGCACGCCGACCTCGCCTCGTTCACGCGCCGCGACGGCACCCGCGTCGTCGAGCCGGGCGACGTCGAGCTGCGTCTGGCCCGGCACAGCGCCGACGCCTCGCACACCGTGCCCCTGCGCATGACCGGGGCCGTCCGCGTCGTCGGCGACGGCCGGCACCTGCTGAGCACCACCCGCGTGCTCGACCCCACCCGAGGGCGGTGAGACCCATGACCGTGCACGACCCCCTGCCCGTCGGGCAGCCGGCGGCCGGCTCGCCCGTGGCCGGCTCCGGCCCGGCAGCGGCGACCGCGCTCGGCACCGTCGCCGGCGGCCCGCCGCGCGGCCCCGTCGACCGCGCCGCCCGGCGCCGCGCCGCCGGCAAGGTCACGTGGCGGCAGGCGCTGCGCCGCGACTGGCAGCTCTACACGCTGCTCGTGCTGCCCGTCGTGTTCTTCGCCGTGTTCCGGTACCTGCCGATGGCGGGCAACGTCATCGCGTTCCGCCGGTTCCGACCCGGCGGGTCGATCTTCGGCGAGGAGTGGGTGGGCCTGCACTACGTGCAGATGTTCATCGCCGACCCGGCGTTCTGGCAGGTGTTCCGCAACACCCTCGTGCTCGGTGCGCTGTCGCTGCTCATCATCTTCCCGCTGCCCGTGGTGCTGGCCCTCATGCTCAACGAGCTGCGGTCCCGCCGGTTCAAGCGTGTGATCCAGACGATCTCGTACCTGCCGCACTTCATGTCCGTCGTCATCGTCGCCGGGCTCGTCTTCCAGCTGACCGCGGTGCGCGGGTCGGTCAACCAGGCGATCACCGCGCTCGGCGGCGAGGCCGTGCCGTTCATGCAGCTCGCCGAGTGGTTCCGCACCATCTACATCGGCTCGGAGGTCTGGCAGACCGTCGGGTGGGGCACGATCCTCTACCTCGCCGCGCTGACGACCATCGACCCGCAGCTGTACGAGGCCGCCCGCATCGACGGCGCCAACCGTTGGCGGCAGACGTGGCACGTCACGCTGCCGGGGATCCGGCCCACGATGGTCGTGCTGCTCATCCTCAACATCGGCACGTTCATGGCCGTGGGCTTCGAGAAGATCCTGCTGCTGTACAACCCCCTGCTGTACCCGACGGCCGACGTGATCTCCACCTACCTGTACCGGGTCGGGATCCTCTCGTCGAACTTCTCCTACGCGACGGCCATCGGCCTCTTCGAGGCGCTCATCGGCCTGACGCTGATCCTGTCCGCCAACGCGATCTCGCGCCGAGCCGTGGGGACGAGCCTGTGGTGACCACCGACAGCCCTGCCCGGACGGACCGGCGCCCGGCCGCCACCGCGCCGCGCGTCGTCAAGGACTCCCGCGGGACCACCGTGTTCCGCGCCCTGAACGCCACCGCCCTCGTGCTGATCGCCGCGATCACGCTGTACCCCTTCGTCAACCTGGTCGCCCAGGCGTTCAGCTCCGAGGGGTACATCAACGCGGGCCAGGTCAACCTGTGGCCCAAGGGGTTCAACACCACGACGTTCCAGGTCGTCATGGCCGACCCCATGTTCTGGCGCAACTACCAGAACACCGTGGTCTACACCGTGGTGGCCACCGCGATCGCGATGGTGCTGACCACGACGTTCGCCTACGCGATCTCCAAGCACCACCTCAAGGGCCGGTCGGTGTTCATCGGCATCGCCGTGTTCACCATGTTCTTCAACGGCGGCCTCGTGCCCAACTACGTGCTCATCAACGAGCTGGGCCTGAAGAACACCCTGTGGGCGATCGTGCTGCCCAACGCCATCAGCGTCTTCAACCTGCTCGTCATGAAGTCGTTCTTCGAGAACTTCTCCACCGAGCTCGAGGAGGCCGCGGAGATCGACGGCCTGGGCACCTACGGCAAGCTCGCCCGGATCGTGCTGCCGCTGAGCAAGGCCGTGATCGCCACGATGGTGCTCTTCTACGCGGTGTCGTTCTGGAACTCGTGGTTCTCCGCGTTCCTCTACATGGACCGCGCCGAGCTGTACCCGGTGACCGTGTACCTGCGGAACCTGCTCGCCGCCGCCACCAGCCTCGACGCCATGGGCGGCGGCTCGGGGGAGTCCACGCAGATCGCCTCCAACGTCAAGGCCGTGACGATGCTGCTCACGGTCCTGCCGATCGTCTGCCTCTACCCCTTCATCCAGAAGTACTTCGTGTCGGGCGTGATGCTCGGCGCGGTCAAGCAGTGACGGGCCCGCGCCCGCACGACGCACCACCCGCACCACCCCCCACGGACGACGAGGTTCACGGAGGACCCACCATGCGGACCACCCGGAAGTACGCGACGACGGCCACGGCCGCGGCGCTCGTGCTGGCGCTCGCCGCCTGCTCCGGCGGGGGCGACGACGCCCCCGACGCGGACGAGATCGGCGACGTCGGCGCCATGGCCGACTACGGCGTCGGCACGACGTTCCGCGCCACGGAGCCGGTCGAGATCGGCCTGCTGTACCGCGACCACCCGAACTACCCCTTGCAGGAGGACTGGGACTTCCTCACCAAGCTGGAGGAGAACCAGAACGTCACGTTCGACATCGTCAGCGCCCCGCTGGCCGAGTGGGACCAGCGCAAGGGACTGCTCATCGGTGCCGGCGACGCGCCCGACGTCATCTCCGTGACGTACCCGGGCCAGGAGGTCCAGTTCGTCGCGGGAGGGGCGATCCTGCCCGTCTCGGACTACCTGGAGCACATGCCGAACCTCCAGCAGAAGATCAAGGACTGGGGCCTGGAGGCCGACCTCGACCAGCTGCGCCAGGAGGACGGCGAGTTCTACCTCCTGCCCGGGCTGCGCGAGTCCGTGCGGCCCATGTACACGTTCGCCGTGCGCTCCGACGTGTGGTCCGAGCTGGGCCTGAGCCTGGAGCCGGCGACGTTCGACGAGTTCGCCGACGACCTGCGCACCGTCAAGGAGGCGTACCCCGACGCGTGGCCGCTGTCGGACCGGTGGTCCGCGAACGGACCCCTCGAGGCGACGCTCAACATGGCCGCGCCGAACTTCGGCACCGCGGCCGGGTGGGGCTACGGCGAGGGTCTGTGGTGGGACGAGGACGCCGGCGAGTACGTGTACACCGGCACCACGCCCGAGTACCGCGAGCTGCTGGAGTACTTCGCCGGCCTCGTCGAGGACGGGCTGCTCGACCCCGAGAGCCTCACGCAGGACGACGACCAGGCGATCCAGAAGCTCGGCTCGGGCCAGTCCATGGCCATCGGCGCCAACGACCAGGAGATCCTGCGGTACCGCACGACGTTCGAGGAGCTCGGCACCGACGCCGAGGTCGCGCTGCTCCGCGTCCCCGCCGGACCCGCCGGCGACCACCTGGCCGCGGGCGGGCGCCTCGTCTCGGGCCTCATGCTCTCGGCCGACCTCGCCGAGTCCGAGCACCTGCTCGCCACCCTCCAGCTGCTCGACTGGCTGTACTACTCCGACGAGGGCCTGGAGTTCGCCAAGTGGGGCGTCGAGGGCGAGACGTACACGAAGGCCGCCGACGGCACCCGCACGCTCGCCGAGGACATCGACATCAACGGGCTCAACCCCGGCGCGCCGACGGTCCTCAACACCGATTACGGGTACCACAACGGCGTCTGGATGCTCGAGCACGGCTCCTCCGACGAGCTCGACCGGTCGATGCTGCGCCCCGAGGTGCTGGAGTTCCTCGACCAGATGGCCGGCAAGACGTCGCTGGAGTACGGCCCGCCGCGCCCCTTCGACGAGCTCGAGCGCGAGCAGGTCTCGCTGTGGCAGACCGCGCTGCGCGACCACGTCATGCAGAACACCGCCCGGTTCATCCTCGGCCAGCGGTCCTTCGACGAGTGGGACGCCTACGTCGCCGAGCTCGAGGGCATGAACCTGCAGCAGTACCTCGACGTCGCCAACGAGGCGCAGCAGCGCTACGCCGACGCCGGATGACCGTCCGCACCGTCGTCCCCGCCTCCCCGCGGGGTCCGCTGCCCGGTGCCTGGCGCGCGTGCGTCGGCACCGGGCGGCTGAACCTCGCGCTGCGGGCCGACCACCAGGCCTCGTTGGCCCGGGTCCAGCAGGACGTCGGCTTCGGCCACCTCCGCGGGCACGGGCTTCTCTCCGACGACATGGGCGTGCACCGCACCTCGACGGTCGACGGCCGCACCCACGTGCGGCACGCCTTCACGTACGTCGACCAGGTGCACGACCGGTTCCTCGAGCTGGGCGTGCGGCCCTTCGTCGAGCTCGGCTTCATGCCCACCGCGCTGGCGTCCGGCGACCAGACCGTGTTCTGGTGGAAGGGCAACGTCACCCCGCCGCGCGACCACCGCGAGTGGACCGACCTGGTGACCGCGCTCGTGCGGCACCTCGTCGACCGGTACGGCCTCGACGAGGTGCGCCGGTGGCCGATCGAGGTGTGGAACGAGCCCAACCTGCCGGACTTCTGGCAGGGCGCCGACCAGGCCGCCTACCTGCACCTCTACGAGGTCACCGCGCGGGCGATCAAGGACGTCGACGCGTCGTTGCAGGTCGGCGGGCCCGCGATCTCGCCCGGTGCCGACGACTGGTGGGCGCCGTTCGTCGAGCACGTGACGACCCGGGACGTGCCCGTGGACTTCGTCAGCCGGCACGCGTACACGTCCGGCCCGGCGCAGCACGTGCCCTTCGGCACCTACCAGACGCTCCAGCCGCCGCAGGCGCTGCTCGACCAGCTCGGCGCCCCGCGCCGGCACCTCGCCGGCACCCCGCTCGCGGGCCTGCCCGTGCACGTCACCGAGTTCAACACCTCCTACCGCCCCGACAACCCCGTGCACGACACCGCCTACAACGCGGCCTACCTGGCGCCCGTCCTGGTCGGCGGCGGCGACCTCGTCGACTCCTTCTCGTACTGGACGTTCTGCGACGTCTTCGAGGAGGCCGACGTGCCGACGTCGTTCTTCCACGGCGGGTTCGGCCTGCTCACGCACCGGCAGGTGCCCAAGCCGACGTACCACCTGTACGCGTTCCTGGCCCGCGCCGCCCGCGACGTGCTCGCCCGCGGCGCCGACCACCTGGTCGGCGCCGACCCCGACGGCCGCGTCACCGTGCTGGCCTGGCAGCCCGTCGGCGGCACCGACGCCCCGCCCGCCCCCGCCACCCACCGGCTCGCGCTGTCCCTGCCCGTCCCCCCGGGCACGCCGGCGGTCTTCGTGCGGCGCGAGCGCGTCAACGAGCACGACGGCAACGCGTTCGCCGCGTGGCGCGAGCTCGGCCGGCCGTTCTCGCCGACCGCCCGCGAGCTCGCGCACCTGCACGACTGCGCCCGACCCGCGCTCGAGCACCGGCACCTGCCCGTCGTCGACGGCCGCGTCGACCTCGACCTCGAGCTGTCCCGGCACGAGGTGACGTTCGTCGAGATCCTGCCCGTGCGCTCCACGCACCACGAGGGCCTCGACGACCGGCGCCTGCTCGGCGGGCACGACGACCGTCTCGTCGCCGACCACGAGCGGACCGGTGCGGCACCATGACGGCCATGACGCACGACGCGCGCCCCGACCGCGAGGACCCGTGCGACGCCGGCCCCCGGCGCCGCCCCGTCGACCGTCCGCCCGTCGACCGGCACGACGGACCACGCCCGCCCGCCGCCGTCCCGGCACCGGCGCCCACCCGCCCCCGGCCCGACGACGAGGTCGGCGCGGGACCGCTCGCCCGCGCGTCCGCGGCCGTGTGGTGGTTCCTCGTCGTCTCCGCGCTCGTCGTGGTCACCGGCGGGCTGCCCCTCGGGCTCCTCGTCGTCCTGGCCTGGGACCCCGGCAACGCGCCGCTGATCGCCGCCGCGTTCGTGCCCCTCGGGCCCGCGCTGGCCGCCGCCGTCTTCGCGTGGCGGCGCTTCCTCGCCGACCGCGACCTGCAGCCCGCCCGGCACTTCTGGCGCGGGTACCGGCTCGACGCGCTCGACGTCCTGCGCTGGTGGGTGCCGACCCTCGCGGTGCTGGCCCTGCTCGTGCTGGGGATCGGCGTCGTCGACGCCACGGGCATGCCCGGCGCGTACGCCGTCGTGCTGCTCCTGCTCGCCGTCGCCCTGCTGCTGTGGGCCGCCCACGCCCTCGTGCTCTCCGCGACGCTCAGCCTGCGCACCCGCGACGTCGCACGCCTGGCCGCGTACTACCTGGCCGCCCGGCCCCGGGTCACGCTCGGCAGCCTCTCCCACCTGGTGATCAGCGGCGGCGTCGTGCTCCTCACCTCGGACTGGGTGCTCGTCGCGCTCGCGGGCACCCTCGCGTTCGCCGTCACCGTCAACGCCGAGCCCGTGCTGCGCGACGCCGCCGAGCGCTTCACGCGCGACGGCGCGGGCGCGGCCCCGTCCTGACCCCTGCCCCCCCCCGACGCTCGAGGTGCCCCGCATGCCCCTGCCGACCGGTGACCACGTCCGCTACGGCGGCGACCACAACCCCGAGCAGTGGCCCCGCGAGGTGTGGGACGCCGACCACGCCGCGTTCGACCTCGCGCACGTCACGACCCTGACGCTCGGGGTGTTCGCGTGGGCGCACCTGCAGCCCGCGCCGGACGTCTACGACTTCTCGCGGCTCGACGCGATCGTCGAGCACACGGCCGCGCAGGGGCGCGACGTCGTCCTCGCGACGCCGTCGGGCGCCATGCCGCCGTGGCTGGCCGCCGCGCACCCGGACGCGTGCCGGGTCGACGACCAGGGCCGACGGCACCTGTACGGGCAGCGCCACAACCACTGCCCGTCGTCGCCGGCGTTCCGGCGCCTCTCGGTGGCGATGGCCGACCGGCTGGCCGCCCGGTACGGCGACCACCCCGCGGTCGTCGCGTGGCACGTCGGCAACGAGTACGGCGGCGCGTGCTACTGCGACCTGTGCGCGGCGGGGTTCCACGACTGGCTGCGCACCCGGTACGGCACCCTCGACCGGCTCAACGACGCGTGGAACGCCACGTTCTGGTCGCACACGTTCACCGCGTGGGACCAGGTCCCGCCGCCCACGATGCTCTCGGAGCACTGGCGGAGCCCGAACCACACCGCGTTCCAGGGCATCACGCTCGACTACCGCCGGTACATGTCCGACCGGCTGCGCGAGGGCTTCGTCGCCGAGAAGGCCGCGATCCGCGCGCACGTGCCGACCACGCCGGTGACGACCAACCTCATGGGCTTCTACCAGCCCGTCGACTACCACCGCTGGGCCGACGACCTGGACTTCGTCTCCTGGGACAACTACCCGCCGCTGCCCGACGACCCGCGCCGCACCGCCGCCCGCATGGCCGCCACGCACGCCGCCATGCGGGGCCTGAAGGGCGGGCAGCCGTTCTGGGTGATGGAGCAGACGCCGTCGACCACGGCGAGCCGCGACGTCAACCCCGTCAAGCGCCCCGGGGTGCTCGCGCTGTGGACGTGGCAGGCGGTCGCGCACGGCGCGGACGCGACCCTGTTCTTCCAGATGCGGCAGTCCCGCGGCGCGTGCGAGAAGTACCACGGCGCCCTGATCGACCACTCCGGGCGCACCGACACCCGGGTGTTCCGCGAGGCCGCCGCCCTCGGTGCGGCGCTCGCCTCGACGGGTGACGCCCTGCTCGGCGCCCGCACGCCCGCCCGGGTCGCGCTCCTGCTCGACTGGGACGCGTGGTGGGCCGTCGAGATGACCGACGGCTACAACCGGCACGTCTCGTACCTGCAGACCCTGCTGCAGCACCACCGGGCCCTGTGGTCGGCCAACGCAGCCGTCGACGTCGTGCCCGTGACCGCCGACCTCGCCCCGTACGACGTCGTCGTCGCGCCCGCGCTGCACCTGCTCAAGGGTGACCTCCCCGACCGGCTGACCGCGTTCGTCGAGGCCGGCGGCACCCTCGTCACGTCGTTCTACGGCGGACGCGTCGACGAGAGCACCAACGCGTTCCTCGGCGTCCCGCCGCTCGACCCGCTGCTCGGCGTGCGCGTCGAGGAGACCGACTCCGGCGTGCCCGGCGCGACCAACCCGGTGACGCTCGTGCTCGACGGCGAGACCACGACGCACGACGCCACGCTCGTCTTCGAGCTGCTCGTCCCCGACGAGGGCACCGACGTGGTCGGCACGTACGGCGCCGACTTCTACGCCGGCCGCGCCGCCGTCACGCGGGCCCGGCGGGGGAGCGGCGAGGCGTGGCACGTCGGCACGGGCCTCGACGACGACGGCGTCGCCCGCGTCCTGCGCCACGTGCTCGACCGGCACGGGCTGGCCGGCCCGCACGCCGACGAGCCCGACGTCGAGGTCGTCGACCGCGTCGCCCCCGACGGCACGACGTACCGGTTCGTGCTGCACCACGGCGCCGCACCGGTCGCCCTCGCCGCGCAGGTCGGCGGCACCGACCTGCTCACGGGCCGCGTGGTGCTCCCCGGCGACCGGCTCACCCTGGCCCCGGCGGAGGTGCTCGTCCTGCAGCAGCCGGCGCCTGCGTCCGCCCCCGCCGTCCGTCCGGTGGCCCGAGGGCGGCAGCGCGCCCGACGCACGTCCGCCTGATCGGGTGCTGTCGCCGACCTCACGATGCGGGACCTCGGTCCCTTGCCGTACTGTCGCACCCGACGAGGGGAGTACTTCCCCGCACCGACCCGGTCAGTACGGCGCACCCGCGACCTCGGGCGGTGGCCCTCCCCCCGGAGGGTGAAGGAGACCTCGGAGCCACTGCTGAACCAGGAGACTCCGTGCCCGCGTACCTCTCTGCCGTCCTGCCGACGGCCACGGCCCCCGCCGGCGAAGGCATCACGACCATCGCCGACCCGCTCATGTGGGGCCTGACGATCGCCGCGGTGATCGGTCTGCTGGTCATGGACTTCGTCGTGACGCGCAAGCCGCACGAGGTCTCGATGCGCGAGGCGATCGGCTGGTCGACGTTCTACATCGCGCTGCCGCTCGCGTTCGGCGGCTGGATCTGGTCCCAGTTCGGCCAGCAGACCGGCGTGGAGTACCTCACCGGGTACCTCGTCGAGAAGTCGCTGTCCGTCGACAACCTCTTCGTCTTCATGCTGCTGCTCTCGGCGTTCGCCGTGCCCGCCGTGCTCCAGCAGCGCGTCCTGCTGTTCGGGATCGTCGGCGCGCTCGTCCTGCGCGGCATCTTCATCGCCGTCGGCGCGGCCGTGCTCGCCAACCTGTCGTTCGCGTTCCTCATCTTCGGCGCGATCCTGCTGGCCACCGCCGTGAAGATCCTGCGCGACCAGACCAGCGGCGCCAGCCACGACGTCGACGTCGCGAACATGCGCTCGGTCAAGCTGATCCGCCGGTTCATGCCCGTCACCGACGACTACCGCGGCCCGCGGCTGAGCGTCGTGGAGAACGGCAGGCGGATGCTCACGCCGCTCGCGGTCGTCGTCGTGGCCGTGTTCGCCACCGACGTCGTCTTCGCCGTCGACTCCGTGCCCGCCGTCTACGGCATCACCGGCGACCCGTACCTGGTGTTCGCCACCAACGCGTTCGCGCTGCTGGGCCTGCGTGCGCTCTACTTCGTGCTCCAGGGCGCGCTGAGCAAGCTCGTCCACCTCGGCTACGGCCTCGCCGCGATCCTCGGCTTCATCGGCGTCAAGCTCGTCCTGCACTGGGCCCACGGCGTCTGGCCGGGCGTCCCCACGATCCCGACGCTGTGGTCGCTGCTCGCGATCGTCGCGATCCTCGGCATCGTCACCGCGACGAGCCTGTACGCGACCCGCGGCGGCACCGGCGACGCGGAGGAGTCGGCCCACGTCGCCGAGCCCCCCGCCCGCCAGCACTGACCGCACGGCAGCACCGCGAGAGCCGCACCCGTCCGACGGGTGCGGCTCTCCGCATCCCTGGGCAGCAGTAGCCTGACGGCGACCCTTCCCCCTCCTGAGGACGTCATCGATGCCGAGCCTGCAGCCGTACCGTGCCGACGACCACCGGTACGACACCATGACCTACCGCCGCACCGGCCGCTCCGGCCTGGACCTGCCCGCGCTGTCGCTGGGGCTGTGGCACAACTTCGGCGACACCTCCGCGTTCGACACCCAGCGCGCGATCCTGCGCCGGGCGTTCGACCTGGGCGTCACGCACATGGACCTCGCCAACAACTACGGCCCGCTGCCCGGTGCGGCCGAGGAGAACTTCGGCCGGCACCTGGCGCGCGACCTGCGCCCGTACCGCGACGAGATCGTCGTCTCGACGAAGGCCGGCTACGACATGTGGTCCGGCCCGTACCAGAACGGCGGGTCGCGCAAGTACCTGCTGTCGTCCCTCGACGCGTCGCTCGACCGCATGGGCCTGGAGTACGTCGACGTCTTCTACCACCACCGTCCCGACCCCAGCACGCCGCTGGAGGAGACGATGGGGGCGCTGCACCACGCCGTGACCAGCGGCAGGGCCCTGTACGTGGGGGTGTCGAACTACACGCCCGCCCAGACGCGCGAGGCGCACGCGATCCTCGCCGAGATGGGCACGCGGCTGCTCATCCACCAGCCCAGCTACTCCATGTTCAACCGGCACGTCGAGATGGTCGGCGAGGGGCAGCGCGAGTCGCTGATCGACGCCGTCGGCGACCTCGGCGTCGGCATGATCGTGTTCTCCCCGCTCGCGCAGGGTCTGCTCACCGGCAAGTACCTCGGCGGCGAGGCCCCGAGCGGTTCGCGCGCCGCGGGTGCGAGCCCGTTCCTGTCGTCGCGGGCCCTCTCGGAGACGTACCTGACCCGTGCGCGGGCGCTGAACGAGATCGCCGCCGACCGCGGGCAGACCCTCGCCCAGCTCGCGCTGTCGTGGGTGCTCCGCGATGAGCGCGTGACCTCGGCCCTCATCGGTGCGTCGTCCGTGGCGCAGCTCGAGGACAACGTCGCCGCCCTCGAGGCCGGCCCGCTGACCGACGACGAGCTCGCGCGCATCGAGGAGCACGCCGTCGACGGCACCGGGCGCTGACCCGGGTGTGACCCCCGTGGGGGCGGCCGGTCAGTAGATCGGTCGCCCCTGCGCGTCGGGGACGCCGGACTTGCGGTAGACGTAGGTGCGGACCTGGTCGCGCCACTCGACGGCCGAGCGGAGCTGCTCGTCCAGGCGTTCGCCGACGCGGGCGTGCCAGTCCGCGGGGAACACGTCGGCGGCGTCGGCCCAGTGCTGACGCAGGCGCTCGACGACGTCGACGGCGTCGGCCCGGGAGTCGTAGACGTGCTGCACGACCGTCGTCCCGGAGTGCAGGCGGTGCTCCCACGGCACGTGGTGGAAGAACAGCAGCAGCTCGTCGGGGCAGGTGGCCACGTCCTCGTAGAGGTCACGCCACGGCGCCGCGTACTGGCCGGTGAAGCCCGTGCCGGTCGCGCGCGTGCGGTCCACGCCGATGCCGTCGCGGTCGGCGAAGTGGTACGTCCCCCAGCGGGAGTACTCGTAGCCGTCGACGTTCGGGCCGTAGTGCCCGCGCAGCGGGTCGACCATGAAGCCGACGCCCAGCGGGGCCGTGTACGCCTCGTAGGTGCGCCACGAGTCGTCCATCAGCGCGTGCAGGGTGCTGCGCACGCGCGGGTCGGCGCCGGGGAACGTGAGGTCGACCCACTCGTCGAGCAGGGCGACCGGGTCGGCGTCGGGGTCCCACGCGAGGCGCCCGAACGCGTACAGGTTGGCCTGGGCCAGCGGGTGCCCGGTCCAGAAGACGTCGTCGCCGACGTTCGATACCGCGACGACGCCCGCGGCCGGGAGCGGGTCCGCGTCGGGGGGACCTGAGGCCGGCGAGCCCGGCAGGCCAGACACGATCTGCGCGACCGTCCGGGTGCCGTCCTCGGCCAGGCCGAACCGCAGGATCTCGCTCCACGACGGGCCGAGGTAGCACACGTGCTGCTGCTGGCCGGTGTACTCCTGGGTGACCTGGAGCTCGACGGCCACGCGGGTGCGGGGCATCGCGGCCAGCACGGGAGAGACGGCCTCACGGGTCTGGAAGTCCAGGGGGCCGTGCTTGACCTGCAGCACGACGTTCGTGTCGAAACGGCCGTCCAGCGGCGTGAAGTGGTCGTGGGCGGCCCGCGCCCGGTCGGTGCGCCGGTCGCGCCAGTCCTGCTGGTGGTCGTACACGAACGCCCGCCAGAACACGGTCCCACCGTGCGGGGCCACGGCCCGCGCGAGGAGGTTCGCACCGTCGGCGTGGTCGCGCCCGTACGCGAACGGGCCGGGCTGCCCCTCGGAGTCGGCCTTGACCAGGAACCCGCCGAAGTCCGGGACCGCCGCCCACACCCGGTCCGCGGCCTGCGCCCACCACCGCTGCACGTCGGCGTCGAGCGGGTCGGCCGTCGCCAGACCGCCGAGGGCCATGGGCGAGGCGAACGACACCGACAGGTACGCGCGCACCCCGTGCGGGCGGAACGCGTCGGCCAGCCGGGCGACGTCGCCCAGCCCGTCGGTGAGCAGGCGCGCCTCGGTGGCGTGCACGTTGACGTTGTTGAGCGCGACCGCGTTGACGCCGATCGAGCCGAGCAGCCGGGCGTACGCGCCGACGCGCGTGAGGTCGTCGCGGACCTCGCCGGCGTCGTAGAACAGCGACCCGCCGGCGTACCCGCGCTCGACCTGCCCCATCACCGGGTGCACGTCGACGTTGTCCCAGTGGTCGAGCATCCGCACCGGGGCGACCGGCAGGTCGTGCTGCGGCCCGTGGTCCGTGCCGAACGCGCGCTCGCCGTCCCGCACCACGGCGTGCAGACCGTAGAGCAGTCCCGCCGCCCCGCCCGCGACGACGACCGACCTACCGTCCTGCCGGATCCGGAGGAAGGCGTCGGTACCGATCTCGGGGCCCGACGTGCCGTCCAGCACTCCGTCGGTCGCGAGCGCGACCAGTGGGGCGTTCGTGCTCGACGAGGGGTGGACGCGGCCGCCGGAGGTCGGAGCGGCGCGACCGGCGCGGGGAGCGACGAGGAGGACGAGGTCGTGCGCGCGCACGATCGCGCCGTCGGGCAGCTCGGCGGACGGGTCGAGGACGGTGAGGGTGCCGCCGTGCTGCGCCGTCGCCGTGCGCAGCTCGTCGACGACCGTCCGGCCGACCGGACCGGCGTCGGGTCCGGGGGCGACGAGGACACGCCTCGACCCGACGGGGCCGAACGCGGCCTCTGGCAGCCAGGCGGGGTGCCAGGTGCTGTGGTCGGCGCTCACCAGTCGTGCACCGTGCCGTCCTTCAGCCGGTTGAACGGCAGGTACGCCGCCTGGTACGGGAAGTGCGCCGCCACGTCGTCGTCGTACTCGACGCCCAGCCCGGGCTGCTCGCCCGGGTGCAGGTACCCGTCGGCGAACGTGAACGACGTGCGGAACACCTCCAGCGTCGCCGCCGAGTGCGGCATGTACTCCTGGATGCCGAAGTTGTGGATCGCCAGGTCCAGGTGCAGCGCGGCCGCCATGCCGACGGGGGAGATGTCGGTGGGTCCGTGGATGCCGCTCTTGATCTGGTGCTGGGCGGCGTGGTCGAGGATGCGCCGCAGCGCGGTGATGCCGCCGGTGTGGGTCACCGCGGAGCGGACGTAGTCGATGAGCTGCTCGCGGATCAGCGTCTGGTAGTCCCACACCGTGTTGAAGACCTCACCGATCGCCAGGGGCGTCACCGTGTGCTGGCGCACCAGGCGCAGCGCCTCCTGGTTCTCCGCCGGGGTGCAGTCCTCCAGCCAGAAGAGGTCGTACGGCTCGAGGTCCTTGCCCAGGCGCGCGGCCTGGATCGGCGTCATGCGGTGGTGCCCGTCGTGCAGCAGCGGCAGCTCGGGGCCGAACTCGTTGCGGACCGCCTCGAAGACCCCGGGCAGGTGGCGCAGGTACGCGCGGGTGTCCCAGTCCTCCTCCGCGGGCAGCGGGGCGCGCTGGGCGGGCTCGTAGTCGTACCGGCCCGACGTCGAGGGCTGCGCCGCCACGCCGTACACCGCGTCGATGCCTGGCACCGACGTCTGCACCCGGATCGACCGGAAGCCCTCGTCCAGGTGCTGGCGGATCGAGTCGAACAGCTCCGGCAGGTCCCGGCCCGAGGCGTGCCCGTACGCCATGAGCCCCGTCCGCGACGCCCCGCCCAGCAGCTGGTACAGCGGCATGCCCGCCAGCCGCGCCTTGATGTCCCACAGCGCGACGTCGACCGCGGCGATCGCGGCCATGGTGACCGGCCCGCGACGCCAGTACGCGCTGCGGTACAGGAACTGCCACGTGTCCTCGATGCGGTGCGCGTCGCGGCCGACCAGCAGCGGCACCACGTGGTCCGCGAGGTAGCTGGCCACGGCCAGCTCGCGGCCGTTGAGCGTCGCGTCGCCCAGCCCGACGACGCCGTCCTCGGTGGTCAGGCGCAGGGTGACGAAGTTGCGCCCCGGGCTGTGCACGAGGACCTCGGCGGAGCGGATCGCCGTGCCGGGGGCGGGCGCGGCGACCGCCGGCTCGGGGGCCGGGGCGGCGGCGGTGGTGCCGGTCATGGGGTGCTGCTCCCTCCGCCCGGCGCGACGGTGCGCGGGCACCCTCGACCCTAGGCGGGCCCCGACCCGCACGGCAACCGTTTGCCGCAGTTTGCCAAACCGGTGCGCGGCGCGCGAGCATGGGGCCGGACACCGGCGTCGACCGACGCGGGCGACCTGACGGGAGGAGCCCGGTGGACGACAGGCAGCCGACCCTGCGCGACGTCGCCGAGGCCGCCGGCGTCGCGGTCTCCACCGCCTCGCGCGCCCTCAGCCGCCCCGGCCGCATCAGCCCGCGCACCGAGGCCCGCGTGCGCGACGCCGCCGAACGCCTCGGCTACACGCCCAGCGCGTCCGCCCGCGCCCTGTCCTCCGGCCGCACCTCGACCGTCGCGCTCGTCGTCCCCGACGTCACCAACCCCTTCTACTTCGGCCTCGTGCGCGGCACGGGCGCCCGCCTGCGCGAGACCGGGTACGTCCAGGTGCTCGTCGACACCGAGGAGTCCGCCGAGGCCGAGGCCCGTGCGCTCGCCGGCCTGCGGGGCACCGTCGACGGGGCCGTCCTGGCCTCGTCCCGCCTCGACGACGACCGCCTCGTGCGCCTCGCCGCCGAGCTGCCCGTCGTCACCGTCAACCGCACCGTCCCCGGCGGGGTCGCACCCGGCGTCGTGCTCGACACCCCGAGCGGCATCGTCCAGGCCCTCGAGCACCTCGCGTCCCTCGGGCACACCCGCGTCGCCTACGCCGCCGGCCCGCGCACCTCCTGGTCCGACAGCCGCCGCCGCGCCGTGCTCGAACCCTCCGCCGCACGCCTCGGGCTCGACGTCACGGTCCTCGGCCCGTACGCACCGCTGCGCACCGCCGGCCCCGCCGCCGCCGACGCGGCCCTCCAGGCCCAGGTCACCGCCGTCATCGCCTTCAACGACCTGCTCGCCTTCGGAGTGCTCGAACGCCTCGAGGCACGCGGTGTCCCCGTGCCCGACCAGCTCAGCGTCGTGGGCTGCGACGACGTCTTCGGCGCCGACCTCGTCCGCCCCCGCCTCACCACCGTCGCCCTGCCCATGGAACGCGCCGGCCGGCACGCCGCCGACCTGCTCGTCGCCCGCCTGTCCGGCCTCGGCGCGCCCCCCGGCGACCCGGTGGTCCTCCCCACCCACCTGGTCATCCGCGCCTCCACGGGCCCCGCCCCCAGATGACCTGCTGCCCGCGGTGGCGTCGAGATCCTCACGGTCAGCCAAGCGTCAGTGTCCAGGCCCCGTTCGCGGTCACGCTGAGCACCGACGGGCCCGCGGACATCGGGACCGTTCCCTCGTAGGCGCCGATCTCGTTCACGAGCAGGCCGAATTCCAGCATCGCGCCCGTGTCCTCGACCACGGCGAAGTTGCCGTCGCCGGCGTGCGTGGCCGTGAGCGTCGCCGCACCGCCCTCGTAGAGCATCACCGCATCACCGCTGCCCGACGCTGCCAGGGGCGCCGCGGCCGACACCGGCGAGACCGTGATGCTCCACGGGCCGTCGGCGGTCACCTGGAGCGTGACGCCCTCGCCGAGGGCGCGCAGCCCGAAGACCGTCGTCCCGCTGTAGGCGCCGATCGTGTTGACCAGGAGCTCTCCCGTGGACTGGTTCGCAGCGTCCAGCACGTTCACGGCGAAGTTCGCCTGCCCCTCGTGCGACGCCGTCACGATCCCGACGGATGCTCCCGACGGGAGCGGGACGACCGAGTCGCCGCTCCCGGTGGTCGTCGCGGGCTCGAAGGCACCGAATGTCTCGTCGGCCCAGGCCTGGACGGTGGGTGTCTCCGGCTCCTCCGCCGGCTCCTCTTCCGCCGGCTCCTCCTCGACGACCTCCTCCGGCGTCGGGTCGGCCGGGGCATTGGCCGCCGGCTGCTCGACGACCGCGTCCACGTCGCCCTGCAGAGCGCCGGCGGTGCCGCCGAACACCGCGCCCAGCGCCACCGCGACACCAGTCACGATCCACGCGACCTTCTTGTGCT
Organism: Cellulomonas sp. SLBN-39; assembly: GCF_006715865.1. Taxonomy (NCBI): domain Bacteria; kingdom Bacillati; phylum Actinomycetota; class Actinomycetes; order Micrococcales; family Cellulomonadaceae; genus Cellulomonas; species Cellulomonas sp. SLBN-39. The sequence goes on from NZ_VFOA01000001.1 coordinate 2,222,820, forward strand.
CGTCGTACCCGGCGAGGGGACGTCCAGCCTTGTCGCGCTGCGCGCCCGCCAGCACCAGCACCAGGTCGACGAGGAACCAGATGCCCGCCCCGCCGCACGTCACGAGCTTGAGCAGCCCCGTGCCGACCTTGCCCAGGTAGAACCGGTCGACGCCGAGGTAGCCGAGGAACCAGGCGAAGAGCCACGTCACCACGAACGACTTCGGCGCACCGGGCGCCACCGGGGGCGGCCCTGCGGCGTAGGCGCCCGCGGGTGGCGGGTACGCTCCCGCGGGCGGCGGCGGGTAGGGCGTCGGAGCGGCCGGCTGGGCACCGCCATGAGCCGGCGGTGCCGCATGAGCAGGCGTACCGGTTGGCGGACCAGGTGCCGGTGCCGCGGGTGGCTGCCAGGTCCCAGGCTCCGGACGTCCGTCGGCAGGGTCGTTCGACATGTGTGCGCGCCCCCTTGCGCGGGGAGCACGAGAAGCGGCCCTGCCCGGCACCGCCCCCCGAGGCGCCCGGCGATCGCGACGTTACTCGCGGGTCTCCCCAGGTGCTGTCGGGCAGCGGGTGAATCCCCCGGTCAGGCGCCGGTGTCGAGGGCGGCCAGCGTCGCCAGGACGCCCTCCGCGTAGCGGTCGAGCTTCGCCGCGCCGACACCGCCGATCTGCCCCAGCGCCTCCCGCGACGACGGCCGGGCCGCGACGATCTCGCGCAGCGTCGCGTCGTGGAAGACGACGTACGCCGGCACGCCCTGCTCCTTGGCCGCGCCCGCGCGCCAGGCCCGCAGCGCCTCGAACGCGGTCGCGTCGGCGCCCGTGAGGTCCGCCGCCGCCGGGCGGGCGGCACCCGCGCGGCGCTCGCGGGGGGCGCGGCCCGTGCGCTCGGGCTCGCGGCGCAGCCGCACGGGGCGCTCGCCCCGCAGCACCGCCGCCGACGCGGGCGTCAGCCGCAGCGTGCCGTAGCCCTCCGCGTCGACCGCCAGCAGCTCGGCCGCCAGCAGCTGGCGCACCACCCCGCGCCACTCGCCCTCCGACAGGTCCTGCCCGATGCCGAACGTCGAGAGCTCCTCGTGGCCGAGCTGGCGCACCCGGGGCGTGACCTTGCCGCGCAGCAGGTCGACCAGGTGCCCCACGCCGTACCGCTGCCCGCGCTGGTCGAGGCGGACCACGGTCGAGAGGAGCTTCTGGGCGGGCACCGTCCCGTCCCACGACTGCGGCGGCTCCAGGCACGTGTCGCAGTTGCCGCACGGTCCGTCGGACGGCTGGCCGAAGTACGCCAGCAGCTGCCCCCGACGGCAGTCGATCGTCTCGCAGAGCGCCAGCATCGCGTCGAGGTGCTGCGTGAGCCGCCGCTTGTGCGCGTCGTCGCCCTCGGACGTGTCGATCATCCGTCGCTGCTGCACGACGTCGTTCAGGCCGTACGCCAGCCAGGCCGTGGAGGGCAGCCCGTCACGGCCCGAGCGGCCCGTCTCCTGGTAGTACCCCTCGACGGACTTCGGCAGGTCCAGGTGCGCGACGAACCGCACGTCCGGCTTGTCGATGCCCATGCCGAACGCGATGGTCGCGACCATCACGACGCCGTCCTCGCGCAGGAACCGCGCCTGGTTGCGGGCGCGGACCTGCCGGTCCAGGCCCGCGTGGTACGGCATCGCGTCGACGCCCTGCTCGACGAGCCACGCGGCGGTCTGCTCGACGGAGGCCCTCGACAGGCAGTAGACGATGCCCGAGTCGCCGGCGTGCTCGGCGCGGAGCATCGCGAGCAGCTGGGCCTTGGGCCCGTCCTTGGGCACGATGCGGTACCGGATGTTCGGGCGGTCGAAGCTCGCGACGAACTGCCGGGCGTCGGCCAGGTCGAGCCGCTCGCCGATCTCCCGGTGCGTGGCCCGCGTCGCCGTGGCCGTGAGGGCCACGCGCGGCACGTCCGGCCAGCGCTCGTGCAGCACCGCCAGCCGCAGGTAGTCGGGCCGGAAGTCGTGCCCCCACTGCGACACGCAGTGCGCCTCGTCGATCGCGAACAGCGCCACGTGCCCCCGGCCCAGCAGGTCGAGCGTCTCGGGCACCCGCAGGCGCTCCGGCGCCAGGTAGAGCAGGTCGAGCTCGCCCGCGAGGAACGCGTCCTCGACCGCGCGGCGCTGCGACCACTCCTGCGTCGAGTTGAGGAACCCCGCACGCACGCCGACGGCCGACAGCGCGTCGACCTGGTCCTGCATCAGCGCGATCAGCGGCGACACCACGACCCCGGTGCCCTCGCGCACGAGGGACGGCACCTGGTAGCACAGCGACTTCCCGCCGCCGGTCGGCATGAGCACGACCGCGTCCTCGCCCGCCACGAGCGCGTCCACGATCGCGGCCTGGTCGCCCCGGAACGCCTCGTACCCCCAGACGCGCCGCAGCACCTCCAGCGGCGTGCCGTGCGACGGCGCCCCGGCGCCCTGCTGCACGACCGGCACGGGTCGCGTCGCGCGCGTGCCGGCCCGCACGGCGTCCTGCAGGGCCGCGTCGTCCAGCGACCCGTCCCGCAGCGGCGCCGCGTCCGCCCGCGGACCGCCGGACGTGACGTCCTCCGGCGGCGGGGCGTCCCACGGGTCCGGGGGCGGCTCCTCGTCCCACCACGGCGGGTCGGACGGACCGTCCCAGGTGTCGGGGACGTCGGGGGCGGCGTCGTGGGGGAGGCGGGGCACGCGCCCACCCTACGAGCCCCGGGCGGGGCCGCGGGCTCGGACCGCCCGGGCGTCGGCACGACCGTGCGCGCCGGCCGCTGCACCGGGGCTGGGGGCGGCTCGGCGCCGGGCCGCTGCTCCACGCGACGCGCACGAGACGTCCCCACCTCGCGGCGTGGACGGGCGGCGCGCGGCCCGCCGAGTTCCGTAGGGTGACGGTCATGGGAACCGCACTGGTCACCGGCGCGAGCGCCGGACTCGGTCTGGAGTTCGCCTGGCAGCTCGCCACGGCCCGGCACGACGTCGTCCTCGTCGCACGCGACGAGGAGCGCCTCACCCGCCTCGCCCGCCAGCTCGAGGCGGCCGCGGGCGTGCGCGCCGAGGTGCTCGTCGCCGACCTGTCCGACCGCGCCGACGTCGAGCGCGTCGCCGAGCGGCTGCGCAGCCCGCAGCGGCCCGTCGGGCTCCTCGTGAACAACGCCGGCTACGGGCTCAACCAGGAGTTCGTCGACGGCGACGTCCACGCCGAGGAGGTCGCCCTCGACGTCATGGTCCGCACCGTCATGGTGCTCTCGCACGCCGCCGCCGGTGCCATGGTCCCGCGCGGGCGCGGCGCGATCCTCAACGTCGGCTCGATCGCCGCCCTCATGGCGTCCGGCACGTACTCCGCGCACAAGGCCTGGGTGCGGACCTTCACGGAGTCCCTCGCGGTCGAGCTGCGCGGCACCGGCGTCACCGCCACGGTCGTGAACCCGGGCTTCACCCACACCGAGTTCCACGAGCGCGGCCGCATCGACATGTCGGCCATGCCGGACGCGGTGTGGCTGAACGCCGAGGACGTCGTCGCCGCCGCGCTCGCCGACGTCCGTCGTGGTGCCGTGATCTCCACGCCCAGCCTGCGCTACAAGGCCGTCTCGGCGATCGCGCGCCTGGCGCCCCGGGGCGCGGTCCGCTCCGTCGGCCGGTACCGCCGCCCGACGGACGAGCCCGTCGCCGACTGAGCCGGCCGGCCTCGCTACCCTGTCGGGCGTGACCACCGACCTGTCGCCCACGCCCCGCGAGCAGCTGCGGGACCTCGTCGTCGAGCTCGCCGTCGTGCGCGGGCGCGTCACCCTCTCGTCCGGGCGGGAGGCCGACTACTACGTCGACCTGCGCCGCGCGACGCTGCACCACCGCGCGGCCCCGCTGATCGGCCACCTCATGCTCGACATGCTCGAGGAGGCCGGTCTGGGCACCGCGGAGATCGACGCCGTCGGCGGCCTCACGCTCGGCGCCGACCCTGTCGCGACGTCGCTGCTGCACGCCGCGGCGTCCCGCGGGCAGGACCTCGACGCGTTCGTCGTCCGCAAGGAGGCCAAGGCGCACGGCATGCAGCGCCGCATCGAGGGCCCGGACGTCGCCGGCCGACGGGTCGTCGTGGTCGAGGACACGTCGACGACGGGCGGCTCGCCGGTCGCGGCCGTCCACGCGGTCCGCGAGGCGGGCGGCGAGGTGCTCGGGGTCGCCACGATCGTCGACCGCGCCACCGGTGCCCGGGAGGTCATCGAGGCCCTCGGGGTGCCGTACCACCACCTCTTCGGGCTCGCCGACCTCGGCCTGGACTGACCCGCGCCGCGCCGGGCGGGACAGCCGTCCGGCGCGTCAGCAGGACGCGTCGGCCAGGTGCGTGGTGCTGGGCGGGTCGAAGGTGCCCGGGTCGCGCAACGACGGCAGCCGGTGCAGCAACGGGTCGACGAGCCCCCGGCGCGGGTCGAGCACACCCGCGCCCACGAGGCGCCGGACCAGCGCGGCGGCCTGCTCCGACGAGATCGTCAGCCGGGCCGCGAGCGCCGCGGGCTCGACGAACCGGCCCGTCGTCGCGCACAGGGTGTCCAGCAGCCGCTCGACCGTGGTGCCCGCCGGCAGCAGGCCGGTCGGGCGCAGGTCCCGCTCCAGCCCGGCGACGAGACGGTCCACGAACGACGCGCTCACGGCACCGGTGTCGCGGTGCTCGGCGATCGCCCGCGGCAGACCGCCGTGGACCAGGAACCGGTCGCGCACGACGGCCGGCGGCACCTGCGGGCACGCCATCAGCAGGTCCGTGAACGACGCGGGCTGCAGCCGCACGACGCGGGCACCGGGCCACGCCTGCACCGCCGTCACGTCGTCCGGCTGCGCGGCCGAGGCGGTGACGACCACCCGGGCGCCCCGCCGCACGGCCCCCAGCACGGGCTCGGTCCAGCCCGGGACGCCCCCGACCTCGTCGACGACGAAGAGCCGCTCGCCGTCGCACGCCGGCGCGCCCGTGCGGGTCGGGCGGCGCAGCACCTCGTCGACGTCCTCCGCGCGCAGGACCGGCCGGTCGGGAGCGGCGACCGAGACGTCCGGCTCCACCGGCACGAGCACGACGGCCCGCGGGTCCACGTCCGGCTCCGCCACGACCCGTGCGACGAGGTCCTTCACGGCGGTCGTCTTGCCCGTCCCGCGCGGCCCGAGGACGAGCGTCAGCGACCCGGCCCGCAGGTCCGCGGGAGCCCCGAGCGCGTCCTGCGCGGTGCGTGCCGCGGGAGCCCACCCGTGCGCGGCGCGCGCGGCCAGCTCGGGGTCGTCGAGCACCCACGACGAGCGGCGGCGGCGCGACCACCACGGGGCGGCCGCGCGCAGCACGGTGGCGAGCTCGGTGTGACGCACGGCACCAGCGTCCGCCCTGGTGGTGGCGGCGGCGCAGGACAAAAGGCCTCGCGCCGGTGAACGACTCGTGCAGGTCCGCCCCGCCCGGGCCGGTGGTTCAGACCAGGTCGACGAGGTCCGCGATGGAGTCGAGCACCGCCGTCGGACGGAATGGGAACCGCTCGACGTCGCCCGCGCGGGTCGACCCCGTCAGCACCAGGTAGGTGCGCAGCCCGGCCTCGATGCCTGCGATCACGTCGGTGTCCATGCGGTCGCCGACCATCACCGTCGTCTCGGAGTGCGCGTCGATGCGGTTGAGCGCCGACCGGATCATCATCGGGTTCGGCTTGCCCACGAAGTACGGCTCACGACCCGTCGCGGCGCGGATCATCGCCGCGACCGCCCCCGTCGCGGGCAGGTCGCCGTCCGCGCTCGGGCCGGTGACGTCGGGGTTCGTCGCGATGAAGCGCGCACCGCCCTGGATCAGCCGGATCGCCTGCGTGATGGCCTCGAACGAGTAGGTGCGCGTCTCGCCCAGCACCACGAAGTCCGGCTTCGCGGCCGTCAGCGTGTAGCCCGCCTCGTACAGCGCCGTCGTCAGTCCCGCCTCGCCGATGACGTACGCGGAGCCGCCCGGCATCTGGTCGGTCAGGAACTGGGCCGTCGCCAGCGCGGACGTCCAGATGGACTCCTCCGGCACGTCGATGCCCGTCGCCGCGAGGCGGGCCCGCAGGTCCCGCGGCGTGAAGATCGAGTTGTTCGTCAGGATGAGGAACGGCCGCCCGGCCGCCCGCAGCGCCTCGACGAAGTCCGCCGCCCCCGGCAGGGCCGTGCCCTCGTGCACGAGCACGCCGTCCATGTCGGACAGCCAGGAGCGGATCTCGCGGGTCACGGGCGCGGCGCCCCGTCCGGCCCGGGAGCGGTGACGGCCGGGAGGGCGGTCGTCGGGGTCTGCGCGTGCCCGAAGACCTCGCGCTCGACCTCGGCCCGCTCCTCCGGCTCGTCGAACGACGGGTCACGCCCGTCGACGGTCGCGCCGGCGGCCTCGGCCCGGCGTGCGCGCCACAGCTCGACGCCGACCGGGATCACCGAGACGAGCACGATGAGGATGAGCAGCGCCTCGATGTTGTCCTTGATGAACGCGACGTTGCCCAGCGCGTAGCCGAGCAGCGTGACGCCCACGCCCCACAGGAGCGCGCCGACCACGTTGTACGAGACGAAGTGCCGGTAGCTCATCTTGCCGACGCCGGCGGCGACCGGGGCGTAGGTGCGCACGAACGGCACGAACCGCGCCACGATGATGGTGCGGCCGCCGTAGCGGTCGAAGTACGCGTACGTCTGGTCGATGTACTTCTGCTTGAAGAAGCGCGAGTCGGGGCGGCTGAAGACCTTCGGGCCGAGCGTGCGACCGATGAGGTAGGCGACCTGGTCGCCCGCGAACGCGGCCGTGAACAGCAGTGCGCACAGCACCCAGATGTTCAGCTGCAGCGAGTCCTGCGCCACGAGCGCCCCGGCCGTGAACAGCAGGGAGTCGCCGGGCAGGAACGGGAAGAGCAGCCCCGTCTCGATGAACACGATCGCGACGATGCCGAAGAGGGCCGCCGTCCCGAACGACTCGATGAGCGTCTCGGGCTGCAGGAAGTCGGGCCCCAGGGCGGGCAGCGGGCCGGCGGCGAGCAGCGGGACGTCGGACGCGAGTGCGGCGGCGAGGGCCGTCGTCGTGAGCATGGCGACCAGCGTACGACCCGGGCCGTGCCCGTCCCGCCCGTTCGTGCGGAAGATCCTGTGGAGGTCGGCCCGGCCCGGCGCGGCTGGGAAGATGCGCGGATGAGCGACCACGAGGCTGACCCGCGCGTCGGCGCCGCGTCGGACGAGGTCGGGGTCGGTCCGTGGCCCGGGGGCCCTGACGCGTGGCCGCGTGCCGAGGGTCCGGGGTCGGCGCTCGACCCCCGGTACGACCCGGAGCTGCTCGCCCTCGGCGACCGGCGCAACGTCGTCGACCGGTACCGGTACTGGACGGTCGAGGCCGTCGTCGCCGACCTCGACACGCGCCGGCACCCGTTCCACGTCGCGATCGAGAACTGGGCCCACGACCTCAACATCGGCTCCGTCGTGCGGACCGCCAACGCCTTCAACGCCGCGGGCGTCCACGTGGTGGGCCGGCGCCGCTGGAACCGGCGGGGGGCGATGGTCACCGACCGGTACCTGCACGTCCACCACCACCCGGACGCCGACGCCCTCGCCGCCTGGGCCTCGACCGCCGGCACCGACGGCGGACGCCTGCCGGTCGTCGGGCTGGACAACGTGCCGGGGTCGGTGCCGATCGAGGGGTACGCCGTGCCGCGCGCGTGCGTCCTGCTGCTCGGCCAGGAGTCCACGGGCCTGTCCGAGCAGGCCCAGGCGGTCTGCGACGTGGTCCTGCACATCACCCAGCACGGCAGCACCCGGTCCCTCAACGCCGGCGCCGCCGCCGCGATCGCCATGCACACCTGGGCCCTCCACCACGCCGCCCCCCCGCTCGCGCACCCCACCCCCTGACCCACCACCTGCGCCCCACCCCCCCGGCCGCTCCGCCCCACGCCGTCCTCCCACCTGCACCGCCGGCCACCCTGCCCACCGGCGTCCCGCCAGCCCTGCCGACCGGCGTCCCGCCACACCCTGCGCACCGGACGCCCGCCGCCTCCTGGCCGTTGAGGGGGCTCTGGCTCGCGGATCCTGCACCCGACGCGTGAGCCAGAGCCCGCTCGGCGCGGGGGCGGCGGGGGGCCGGGCGGGGTCGGGGTGCGGCGGGGCACCGGGGCGTGAGGCGTCCACAGGTGTCGTCACCGAGCGGTGCGTCCCGGGCTGGGGGCGTGCCGGGCGGTCGGGCGGCCCTGGCGCGGGACGGTGCGCGGGTGCGCCGCCATCCTGTTCCTCAGGCCCTGCTCCGGACCGCCCGCCGGCAGGCCGGGCTGGTGTCGGCCGCGCAGTGCGACGCCCTCGGGGTCGACCGGTCGCGGCGCGGCCGGCTGGTCGCCGCGGGCATCTGGGCGCGGGTCGTCGTCGGTGTGCTCGACGTCGCGCCGGTGGACCGTCTGCACCCCGAGGAGCGGCGTCGTCGGGCCGCGTTCACCGGGCTGCTGGCGTACGGGCCGCACGCGGTGGCCGTCGGCTCCGCCGCCCTCGTGCTGCACGGGGTCGCCGGTCTGCCCGTGGCGGTCGTCCCGCAGGTCGCGCTGCCGGGCGCCCCGCACGTGCGGGGCCGAGGGGGCGTCCGGGTGCGGCGCTTCGGCATCGACGGCATCGCGGCGGTGGGCGGCGGCCGTGCCGTGCCGCTGGTCCACGCCCTGGCGCAGGCGGTGCCCGAGCTGCCGAGGGATCACGCGGTGGCGGTCCTGGACGACGTCCTGCGCCGCGGGCTCCTCGACGCGGACGGGCTCGACCGTGCGCGCGGGCTCGCGGTGGGCAGGCGCGGGGCGGCCCGGGCGCGCCGCTGGTGGGACCTCGTCGACGCCCGTGCCGAGTCGCCCCTGGAGACGTTCGCCCGGCTGCAGTGCGTGGACGACGGCGTCCCGCCCGACGTGCTCCAGGTGGCCGTGCGCGGGCCCGGCGGTGCGTTCGTCGCCCGGTGCGACATGGGCTGGCGCACGACGGACGGGCGATGGCTGATCGGGGAGATCGACGGGCGTGAGTTCCACGACGTGGCCGCGGCGCTGCTGCACGACCGTCGCCGCCAGAACGCGATCAGCGCCCTGGGCCACACCGTCCTGCGCTTCACCTCCGCCGACGTCGGCGCACGGACCGTCCCCCGCACCGTCCGCGCCGCCCTCACCCGCCCCCGCTGACCGCCCCGCGGGCCCCACCCGCTTCACCCGCTCCACGTCGTGCCCCCCGCCTCGCCCCCTCCCATCCCGGGATCGCCCGACGTCGAACGGGACCTGGCTCGTGGACCGGCAGCCCCACGCGTGAGCCAGGGCCCGTTCGGCGGGGTGGTGGGTGGCGGGGGAACAGGTGAGGGGGCGGCGGAGGGAGGGGGTGGGCGGGGCGGACGTCCCGGACGCGGGGTGCTGCGGTGGTGGCAGACTCAGGTCGTACCGCATCCGACTACGCGCAGGAGATGCCGCGATGCCTATCGCAACCCCCGAGGTCTACGCCGAGATGATCGACCGGGCGAAGGCCGGCAAGTTCGCCTACCCCGCTGTGAACATCACGTCGTCCCAGACCGTGACCGCCGCCATCCAGGGCTTCGCGGAGGCCGAGTCGGACGGCATCATCCAGGTGTCCGTCGGCGGCGCCGAGTACGCGTCGGGCTCCACGATCAAGAACCGCGTCGCGGGCTCGCTCGCGCTGGCCGCCTACGCCACCGAGGTCGCCAAGCACTACGGCGTCACGATCGCGCTGCACACGGACCACTGCGTCAAGAAGAACCTCGACTCCTGGGTCAAGCCGCTGCTGGCGCTCGAGGCCGAGCAGGTCAAGCGGGGCGAGAACCCGACGTTCCAGTCGCACATGTTCGACGGCTCGGACATCCCGCTGGACGAGAACCTCGTCGTCGCCGCGGAGCTCCTCGAGCTCTCGCAGGCCGCGCGCACGATCCTCGAGATCGAGGTCGGCGTCGTCGGTGGCGAGGAGGACGGCCACGAGGCCGAGATCAACGAGAAGCTCTACACGACGTCCGAGGACGGCCTGGCCACGGTCAAGGCCCTCGGCGCCGGCGAGAAGGGTCGCTACCTGACGGCCCTGACGTTCGGCAACGTGCACGGCGTCTACAAGCCCGGCGCGGTCAAGCTGCGCCCGTCGATCCTCGCCGAGATCCAGAAGACGGTCGGCGACTCGATCGGCAAGGCGAACCCGTTCGACCTGGTCTTCCACGGCGGCTCGGGCTCGACCGCCGAGGAGATCGCCGAGGCTGTCGACAACGGCGTCATCAAGATGAACATCGACACCGACACGCAGTACGCGTTCACGCGCCCGGTCGTCGGCCACATGTTCACCAACTACGACGGCGTCCTGAAGATCGACGGCGAGGTCGGCAACAAGAAGGCGTACGACCCGCGCGCCTGGGGCAAGCTGGCCGAGGCCGGCATGGCCGCGCGCATCGTCGAGGCGTGCCAGCAGCTGCGGTCGGCGGGGCACAAGCTCTGACCTGACCCGTCACGCACGACGGCCCCGGCCCTCCACGCGGAGGTCCGGGGCCGTCTGCCGTCGGGGCCTGCGCGGCCGTCGGCCGCGCAGCGCGGCGGCTGCGTCAGGGCGCGGTCGAGTCGACCGGCTCGAACGGCTCGCTGCTGTCGTCGTCGACGACGTCCAGCAGCTCGCCGATGCGCGTGACCTCGAGGAGGAAGCGCACGGTCGGGGGCACCCGCAGCAGGCGCACGCGGTGCTCGCTGCGGATCGACAGGCGCGCGAGGAACGCGACGCCCGACGAGTCCATGAACGTCACGTGGTGCGCGTCGACCTCGATGGGCAGGCCGCGCTGCTCGGCCTCGCTCGTCGCCTCCTGCAGCTCGGGGCCCAGGTCGGCGTCGACCTCGCCCGAGAGCACGATCCGGGTGCGGTCGGCCCCGACGATCACCTGCACGGCTCCGGGCTCGCCGGCGGCGGGTGCCGCGACGTCGCGCTCCTCCGGGGCGGCCGTGGAGGGGTCCCCGTGGGAGGGGCTGTTACCGTCTCGCACGATGCTCCTTCCGGCACGGGGGAGGGGCTCGCCGGGTGGTCGAGGCGTCCGTCCGTCCGTTCGGCACGGTAGACGATCGGAGGTGGTGGTGGTCAACTCCCACGCGAGGTCGGACGTGTCGTCCGTCGACCGGACCCCCTCCGCCGGGCCGTCCACCGCCCTCCTCGCCCGTGCGCTCGACGCCTCCCCGGTGCCGACGGCCGTGCTCGACGCGGGCGCCGGCCTGCGCGTCGTGTGGTCGAACGCGGCGCTGGACGCGGCGACCGGGTACCGCCCCGGGGACCTCGTCGGCGTGGACGTGCTCGCCGACCCGCGCGTGCGCGTCCCCGACCCGGCCACGCTGCGTGACGCCCTGCGCGGCGGTGCCGCGTTCTCCCCCCGGGTGGTGCTGCGCCGCGCCGACGGCGCGCACGTGCCGTGCGAGGCGCACCTGGCACCGGTGGACGGAACCACCTGGGTCGTCGCGCTGGAGGACCTGCGGGCGCTGCGCAGCGAACGGGCCGAGCACGTCGCGCGCGTCGCCGCCGAGCAGCGTGAGCGCCGTGCCCTCGCCCTGGTCTCCCGGGTCTCGGACCTCGTCATGGACGTCGACGAGCCGCACGCGCTGCGGGAGATCGCGGCGCTGCTGGCCGGCGAGGTCGTCGCGTGGGCGGGGTTCTACCTCGACGACCGGGGGCTCTGGGCGGCCGACGGGCTGGACCCGCGGCGTCCGTCGGTCCGGCCCCGGCCCGCGTCCGTCCACGCGCCCGGCACCGACCCGGTGGGTGGCCTCCTGGCGGGCCGGGTGACCGGGCCGGTCGAGCTCGACCTCGGCGCACCCTGGGCGGCCGGCTCGTCCACCGCCTGGCTGGTCGACCAGCTCGTCGACCGGCTCGCAGGCGTGGGCGGCGGTGCGGCGGGCGGCGCAGCGCCGCTGGTGATCGCCGTCCCCGGCCGGCGGCGCACCGTCGGGCTGCTCGTCGTGCTCCCCCGGGACGACGGCGGGGTGGCCGGGCTCGACGCGCCGACCCGGACGGTGCTCGAGCTGACGGCGCGCCGCGTCGGGCTCTCGGTCGACAACGTGCGGCTCTACGACCGCGAGCACCGTCTGGCCGAGACGCTGCAGCGCTCGATGCTCCCCGAGCAGGGCGAGGTCGACGGGCTCGACGTGTGGACGTACTACTCGCCGAACGCCGACGACGCGCAGGTCGGCGGCGACTGGTACGACGTCCTCCAGCTCGGGCCCGACACCGCCGGTGTGGTCGTCGGCGACGTCGTCGGCCACGACGTCGAGGCCGCGGCGGCGATGGGGCAGCTGCGCTCGGTGGTGCGGTCGTCACTCGTGGACGCCACGGACGCCGGCCGTGCGCTCGACCGCGTCGACCACCTCGTGGCCGGCATGCGCGTGCCGCGCCCCGCCAGCATGGTGCTCTCGGTGCTCGAGCGGACCGCGGGGGCCTGGCGGGCGGGGCTGGCGCGCGCGGGGCACCTGCCGGTGCTGCTCGTGCGGGAGGGGCAGGCGTCGCTGCTGCAGGGCACCGGCGGTCCGCTCGTCGGCTTCGGCGGCGCCGGCAGGTCGGCGGACGTCGTCGACCTCCTGCCCGGTGACGTGCTCGTCTACTACACCGACGGCCTCGTCGAGCGCCGCGACCGCAGCCTGCGCGACGGGCTCGCCGTGCTCGTGGGGGTCGCGGCGCAGGTGACGGCGCGCGACGCCGCGGGGATCGGCGAGGAGCTGCTCGCGCGGCTCGCCGACCACCCCGAGGACGACGTCGCGGTGGTGGTGGTGCGGGTGCCGCACGACCACGACGACCGGCGCACGTGGCCCAGCCCGCGGCAGCGGCGCTGGCGCCTGCCGAGCGAGCCGGCGTCGATCGCGCGGGCCCGCCACGCGGTCCTGCGCACCTGCCAGGCGTGGGACCTGCCCGACGCGGCGAACGCCGAGCTCGTCGTGTCCGAGCTGGTCGCCAACGCCGTGCTGCACGGGTGGGGGCACGTCTCGCTGCAGCTCCACGACACCGGCGACGGCCTGCGCGTCGAGGTCGAGGACGCCAACCCGACGCCGCCGGTGACGACGGACGGGCACCCGGGCCGGGTCGGCGGGTTCGGCATGACGATCGTCGAGCGCCTGGCCGACTGGGGGTGGCGGCCCTCGCGTGCCGGGAAGGTCGTGTGGGCGCGGGTGCGCCCCGGCGCCCTCCCGCGGCCGGGGGCCGACGGCCGCTGACCCCGTCGGCGCAGGGCCCGGGCTCAGGCGGGTGCGGGCGCCTGGTGCGGCTCGCGGACCTCGGCACCGTCGGACTCGCACCGGTGGTCCGCGTCGATGCGGAACAGGTCGAGGGCGCCGCAGATCTCCAGCACGAACAGGTCGCGGTCGGCGGTGCCCCGCAGCACCGTCGCCCCGCCGCGACGCCGGCCCGCGTCGGCGAGCGAGATGAGGAACGCCGCACCTGTCGAGTCCATGAACGTCACCCGGCACATGTCGATGACGAGGAGCTGGCGGCGCAGCCCGACGACCCGCGCGGTCACCTCGGGGAACTGCTCGCGCTCGGCGAGGTCCAGGTCGCCGGCCACGACGAGCGTCGTGGTCGTCGAGGACGTCGAGATCTCGATCATGGGCCGTCCTGTGCTCCGTGACCGACCGTGAGGGAGGGGGAGTGCTGGCGCGGGGACGCCGGGTTGGTCGGCCGTTCGACTGTAACCGTGCACACCCGGGCCCGCACGCCGGGGGAGCGCGTTCACCCGACGGGCGGGACGCGGTGCGACGGCCCGCCGCAGGGCCCCGCCGGGACCGTCGCCGCGGGGTGCGAGACTGCGCGCATGACGCACCACGACCTCCTGGGCGGTCCCGCCCCCACGCTCCTGCCCGCCGACGGCCCCGACGCCACGGTCCGTGCCGCGCTCGCGGCGGACGGCGACGCCCGCTCCGCGGCCCGGGCGACCCCGGCGTCCTCGCTGGCCTGGGCGCTGCTGGCCGAGCAGGAGACGGACGCGGTGGCGGCCTACGCGTACGCGCGGACCGGGTACCACCGCGGTCTGGACGCGCTGCGCCGGGCGGGGTGGCGCGGCCAGGGCCCCGTCCCCGCGTCGCACCAGCCCAACCAGGGGTTCCTGCGGGCGCTGCTGGCGCTCGCCGAGGCCGCGGACGCGATCGGCGAGCAGGAGGAGGCCGAGCGCTGCGCCCGCTTCCTCGTGGACAGCGCGACGTCGGCGGACGAGGTCCGCGCGCTGCGCTGACGGGCTCCGGCCGACCGGTGGGCGGAGCTCCCGGTCCCGGCGGGTGCGGCTCGGGTAACCTGCACCAGGCCCCGGGTCACTGCCGCCCGGGCCCGGGTCACCCGCGCCGCGAGCCCGCTCGCGCCCGTCTGCGGGCGGAGCCGCACCGCAGGGCAGCAGGAAGTGGTGATCCGCATGCCGGCCGTCGTGGTGCTCGGGGCCCAGTGGGGCGACGAGGGCAAGGGCAAGGCGACCGACCAGCTCGGTGAGCGCACCGACGTCGTGGTGAAGTTCAACGGCGGCAACAACGCCGGCCACACCGTGGTGATCGAGGGCGAGAAGTACGCGCTGCACCTGCTGCCGTCCGGCATCCTCACGCCCGGCGTCGTCCCGGTCATCGCCAACGGCGTCGTCGTCGACATCGACGTGCTGTTCGAGGAGATCGACGCGCTCGAGGCCCGCGGCGTCGACACCTCGCGCCTGCTGGTGTCCTCGGCCGCGCATGTCATCGCGCCGTACCACCGCACGCTCGACAAGGTCACCGAGCGGTTCCTCGGCAAGCGCAAGATCGGCACGACCGGGCGCGGCATCGGCCCGACGTACGCGGACAAGATCAACCGCATCGGCATCCGGGTGCAGGACCTGTTCGACGAGAAGATCCTGCGACAGAAGGTCGAGGGTGCCCTCGACCAGAAGAACCACCTGCTGGTGAAGGTCTACAACCGGCGCGCGACGACGGTCGACGAGACGGTGGACGAGCTGCTGCGCCACGCGGAGCGGCTGCGCCCGATGGTCGCGGACACGCCCGTCTACCTCAACCGCGCGCTGGACGAGGGCAAGACGGTCGTGTTCGAGGCGGGTCAGGCCACGATGCTCGACATCGACCACGGCACCTACCCGTTCGTCACGTCCTCGGCGTGCACCGCCGGCGGCGCGTGCACCGGCTCCGGCGTCGGCCCGACGCGGCTCGACCGCGTGGTCGCCGTGGCCAAGGCGTACACGACCCGCGTGGGCGAGGGCCCGTTCCCGACCGAGCTGCTCGACGCCGACGGGGAGTGGCTGCGTCAGGTCGGCGGGGAGTTCGGCACGACGACGGGACGACCGCGCCGCACCGGCTGGTACGACGCGGTCGTGGTGCGGTACGCGTCGCTCGTCAACGGCCTCACCGACCTGGTGGTGACCAAGCTCGACGTGCTCACCGGCCGGGACCGCATCCCCGTCTGCGTGGCCTACGACGTCGACGGGCGCCGGGTGGAGGACATGCCCGTGGACCAGTCGGACTTCCACCACGCCAGGCCCGTGTACGAGTACCTCGACGGCTGGTCGGAGGACATCTCGCAGGCGCGCGACGTCGACGACCTGCCGAAGGCGGCCCAGCGCTACCTGCAGTTCCTCGAGGACGTCTCGGGCACCCGCATCTCGTCGGTCGGCGTGGGCCCGGGCCGCGAGGCCACGATCATCCGCCACGACCTGCTGGCCTGAGCGCCCCGGCCCCGGCCCCGTCCCGCGTCACCGCGCGCCGGGGCCGGGCAGGTCGCGCTGGCGGACCTGGGACGCGAGCGCGCCGACGGCGAGGACGCTGAGCCCGACGGCGCCGAGGAGCGCGGTCGCGAGGCCGGCGCGTCCGGCGACCAGTCCCGCGAGCAGCGCCCCGACGGGCATGAGGCCGTGGACGAGCGTGCGGCCCGCTCCCGCGACGCGGCCCAGCAGGTGCGGGGGCGTGACGCGCTGCCGGACGGTCTCGTTGACGACGTTGCCGACCGCGCTCAGCGCCCCGACGGCGACGAGCGTGCCGGCGACGGCGGCCGGGTGCGGGGCGAGCACCGGGACGAGCAGCAGCATGAACGCCACGCCGTACGCGCCGACCATCGCGCGGACCTCGCCGGTGCGCCGCGCGACCCCGGAGGCGGTGAGCGAACCGGCCACCGCACCGACGGCCAGGCCCACGAGCAGGAGCGGGAACGTCTGCGGCGTCATGCCCACCGGTGAGCCGGGGCCGACGACCCAGAGCGTGAAGACGGTGAAGTAGGCGGTGCTGGCCATGTTGACCACGGCGCCGGCGAGGACGACGGGCCGCAGGACCGGGTGCCGTGCGACGAACCCGAGCCCGGCCCGGGCCTCCTCCCACGCCCGGGCGGCGGCACGGGGTGCCCGGGTGCGCGCGTCGTGGGGCGCTGAGCGGACGGTGCCCCGGACGCCGCGCACCAGCACGACCGCCGCGACGGCGGCGAGCACGGCGGGGGCCCCGAGCGCCCATCCGGTCCCGAGCACCAGCAGCCCCGCGGCGAGCGGCCCGCCGAGGAACGCGTTGGCGACCTGCTGGACCGCGACGAGGCGCCCGTTGGCGACGGGCAGCAGGGTGGGGTCGACGAGCTCGGGGACGAGAGCGGTCGCTGCGAGGTCTGCGAGGACCTCCGTGACGCCGTAGGCGAGGACGACGACGACGAGCAGGGGAAGCGTCAGCCGGCCGGTGACGGCGAGCGTGGTCGCGCCCGCGAGGAGCACGGCGCGAGCGGCGAGCGCGGCGGTCTGGGTGAGGCGTCGGTCGGAGCGGTCCACGACGACGCCCGCGACGAGCCCCAGCACGAGCCACGGCACCCAGGCGGCCGCGGACACCAGCGCGACCTGGCCGGGTGCACGGGTGAGGCCGAGCGCGAGGAGCGGGACCGCGACCTGGACGATGCCGTCGCCGAGGTTGGCCGCGCCGCTGGCGGCGACCAGGGCGTGGAAGCGGGGGCCGAGCCGGGGCGGCGCGGGTGCGGCGGTGCTCATGCGGACCTCGTTAGGGTGGGAGGGAGTCTTTGCAAGGAAGTCTCTGCAAAGTAACGACTGCAAAGGTATCTCTGCACATGGCTGCCGACAACACCCCTGCGCCGACCGACCGGCTCGGCGCCTCCGCGCTCAAGGCCTTCACCCACCCCCTGCGCATGGCCCTGCTCAGCGCGCTGCAGGAGGGCCCCGCCACGGCCACGATGCTGGCCCGGCGCCTCGGGGAGTCCAGCGGGCAGACCAGCTACCACCTGCGCCAGCTCGAGCGGCACGGCCTCGTCGAGGACGACCCCGCGCACGTCGGCGGGCGCGAGCGCTGGTGGCGCGCCGTCGGCTTCACCGTCGACGGCGGCGCGATGCTCGCGGACCCCGCGACCACGACCAACGCCCAGGACCTCGTCGCCTTCGCCGTGGCCGACCAGGCCCGCACGCTGGGGGAGTGGGCGGCGCGGCTCGGCACCGACCACGCCCGACGGGGCCAGGCCGCGCTGAGCGCGACCCTGGACCTGACCGAGGAGGAGGCCGTCGACCTCGTGACCCGCGGCCAGCGCCTGCTCGACGAGGTGTCCGCCGAGGCCGAGGCCCGCGCCGCGGCAGGGGCCACCGGCGACCGGCGGCGCGTGCGGGTCTACTTCAACGTGCTGCCGCTGCCCGCGCCCGGCACCCCCGGCGCCGACACCTGAACGCGGACGTCGGCGGGCGGGATCCGGGGCGGCCGGTACGCTCGACCGCCGTGGAGATCCTCGTCGTCGGCACCGGTGCCCGTGAGCACGCCCTCGTCCGCACGCTGTCCCTCGACCCGGACGTGAGCGGGGTGCACGCAGCCCCCGGCAACCCCGGGATGGCCCGGCAGGCGCAGCTGCACGACGTCGACCCGCTCGACGGTGCCGCGGTGGCCGCGCTCGCGACGTCCCTGGGCGTCGACCTCGTGGTCGTGGGGCCGGAGGCGCCGCTCGTCGCCGGGGTCGCCGACGCCGTGCGCGCCGCGGGGCTCCCCGTGTTCGGCCCGTCGGCGCAGGCCGCGCGCCTCGAGGGCTCCAAGGCGTTCGCCAAGGAGATCATGGCCGCCGCGGGCGTCCCCACCGCCGAGCCGCGCGTCGCGACGACGGTCGACGAGGTCGCCGCAGCCCTCGACACGTTCGGTGCCCCGTACGTCGTCAAGGACGACGGGCTGGCCGCGGGCAAGGGCGTCGTGGTCACGTCCGACCGCGACGAGGCCCTCGCGCACGCGCGTGCCTGCCTGGAGAAGGACGGCGCGGCCGTCGTCGTGGAGGAGTACCTCGACGGCCCCGAGGTCTCGCTCTTCGTGCTCAGCGACGGCACCGACGTGGTGCCGCTCGTGCCCGCGCAGGACTTCAAGCGCGCCTTCGACGGGGACGCCGGGCCCAACACCGGGGGCATGGGCGCGTACTCGCCGCTGCCGTGGGCGCCGGACGACCTCGTCGAGCAGGTCGTCGAGACCGTCGCCCGGCCCACCGTCGCGGAGATGGCGCGCCGCGGCACGCCCTTCGTCGGTGTCCTGTACTGCGGGCTGGCCCTGACCAGCAAGGGGCTGCGCGTCGTGGAGTTCAACGCCCGCTTCGGCGACCCCGAGACGCAGGTGGTGCTCGCGCGGCTCGGCACCCCGCTCGCAGGCGTCCTGCTCGCCGCGGCGACCGGGCGCCTGGGTGAGCTCGAGCCGCTGCACTGGCGTGCGGACTCCGCCGTCACCGTGGTCGTCGCCGCGCACGGGTACCCCGCGGACCCGCGCACGGGTGACCCGATCACGGGCCTGGAGGCCGCCGACACCGCTCCCGGGGTGCACGTGCTGCACGCCGGGACCGCGTGGCGGACCACGGACGCCGCCAGCGTGAACCCCCTCGACGACCCCCTGCTCGTGTCGGCGGGCGGCCGGGTGCTCTCGGTCGTGGGGGTCGGCGAGACGCTCGCGGAGGCGCGCCGCGCCGCGTACGTGGCCGTCGACCAGGTCAACCTCGCGGGCTCGCACCACCGCACCGACATCGCCCTGGCGGCGGCCGAGGAGCAGCAGCCCGTCTGATCGCGGGCGCACCGTGCCCCGGGCGGGGGGTTGTGGTGCACCCCCTGTGAACGTCCGGTGGACCGGGCCCGCGCGGGCCCCCGGCCCGGCACGGTGACGTCCGGGGCCGACGGCCCCGCGTCCCGCGCACGCGGGACGGCGACCGGGAGCGGCAGGGGTGCGCGGGCATGGGCGAGGACGAGCAGCGTCGGCACGACCGACGCCGGGGCGCGCGGACCCCGGCCCACGCCCGGAGCGTCCACGAGCGGCGCTGGCCGCGCGTCGCGGGGCTCGCCCTGGTCGGCGCCCTCGCCGCCGGTGCCTCCGGGGCGGCCGCCCTCGCGTCCCAGGTCGGCACGAACGTCACCACCGTCGGCTCCGTCGCCGACGTCCTCGCCGAGGCGGCGGGCGAGCAGACGGACCAGGCGCCCGACCCGTGGGACGGCCGCGCCGTCGACCTCCTGCTGCTCGGGTCGGACGACCGGTCCGGCGAGAACGCCGCGATCGGCGGCGCCGAGGACGGCATGCGCGCCGACACGACGCTGCTCGCGCACGTCTCCGCGGACCGCACGCGCATCGAGATCACGTCGCTGCCGCGGGACACCCGCGCGCGCATCCCCGCGTGCCCGGTCGACACCGCCGGCGGCCTGTCGAGCCCGCGGGAGGACAAGTTCAACGCGGCCTTCGCGACCGGTGCGCTGTCCGGCGACGTCGGGCTGGCCGCCGCGTGCACGGCCCTCACGGTCCGGGAGATGACCGGTGTCGAGGTCGACGCGTTCATGATCGTGGACTTCGCCGGGTTCCAGGGCATGGTCGACGCCGTCGGCGGCGTCGAGGTGTGCGTCCCCGAGCCCCTCGTCGACGGGCGGTACACGGCGCTGAACCTGCCTGCCGGACGGCACGTGCTGCTGGGCCAGCAGGCGCTGGACTACGTGCGCGCCCGTCACGTCGAGGGCACCGACGGCACCGACCTGTCGCGCATCGAGCGGCAGCAGAACTTCCTCGGTGCGCTCGTCCGCAAGGTCACGGGTTCCGACGTGCTCACGTCCCCGGCGGCGACGCTGTCGTTCGTCGACGCCGCGACGTCCTCGCTCACCGTGTCCTCCGAGCTGTCCGGCTCGCAGGTCATGGGTCTGGTGTGGAGCATGCGCGAGCTGCGCCCGCAGGACGTCACGTTCGTCACCGTGCCGTGGCGGTACGACGCGCAGGGGTGGGTGGAGTGGACGTCGGACGCCGACGTGCTCTGGCAGCGGCTGCTGGCCGACCAGCCGCTCGTCCCGCCTGCGCCGGAGCCCACCGCGACGGCGACCGGTGCACCCGGCGGGCCCGGCGGGGACGGCACGGCGGACGACCCCGTGGACGATGGCACACCGGACGACGGCACGGCGGACGACGGAGCGACCGACGACGGCACCGTGGACGACGGCACGACCGACGGCACCGCCCCGCAGGCCCCGGCTCCTCCGGTCCTCGGCACGACCACGGCGGTCGACACCGACGCGGCCGTCTGCGGCTGACCGCCCCGGCGTCGCAGGTCAGGACGCGGCGGCGAGCCTGCGCTCGCGGCGCACGGCCTGCTCGACCGGGTCGGGCACGGGCGCCGCGTCGAGCAGCCGGCGCGTGTACTCGTCGTTCGGGGCACCCAGCACCTGCGTGCGGTCGCCCGTCTCGACGACCTTGCCGCGGTGCATGACCGCGACCCGGTCGGCGAGCGCGTCGACGACCGCGAGGTCGTGGCTGATGAACAGGCACGCGAAGCGCAGCCGCTGCTGCACCTCGCGCAGCAGGTCCAGCACGGTGGCCTGCACCGAGACGTCGAGCGCGGACGTGGGCTCGTCGGCGATGAGCAGGTCCGGCCCGAGCGCGACGGCGCGGGCGATCGCGACGCGCTGGCGCTGCCCGCCGGACAGCTCGTGCGGGTACCGCGACGCCCACGCGGCCGGCAGCTCCACCTGCTCGAGCAGCTCGCCGACCCGTCGCTCCAGGGCGGCCCCGCGCACGCCTGCGTGCACGCGCAGCGGCTCGCCGACGGACTGCCCGACGGTGTACCGCGGGTTCATGGATCCGCCGGGGTGCTGGAACACCACGCCGATGCGGGTGCGGGCCTGCCGCACGGCCCGGCGCGTGCTCTGCCCGAGCCGCACGCCGACGACGTCGACGACGCCGGACGTCAACGGGGCGAGCCCCAGGGCGCAGCGGCCGAGCGTGGACTTGCCGGACCCGGACTCGCCGACGAGGGCGAGCATCTCACCGGGCTGCACGTGCAGGGTCACGCCGTCGACGGCCCGCACGGTGCGGCCGCGCCGGTTGCGGTACTCCACGACGAGGTCCTCGACGGACAGCACGGGCCGCTCGCGGGCGTCGACGCCGGAGGCGCGGTCGGCCGCACCGATGCGGGGCACGGCGCCGAGCAGCTCACGGGTGTAGGCGGCGGCGGGCGCGCCGAACAGGTCGTGCACGGGCGCCTCCTCGACGGCCTCGCCGTGCCGCATCACCACGACCCGGTCCGCGAGGTCCGCGACGACGCCCATGTCGTGCGTGATGAGCACGATCGCGGCGGACGTGCGGGCCCGCAGGCGCCGCAGGACGTCGAGGACCTCCTGCTGGACGGTCACGTCGAGGGCCGTGGTGGGCTCGTCGGCGACGAGCACCTCGGGGTCGCACGCGAGGGCCATCGCGATCATCACGCGCTGGCACTGCCCGCCGGACATCTGGTGCGGGTAGAACCGCAGCCGGTCCTCCGGGTCGGGCAGGTCGACCATGCGCAGCAGCTCGACGCAGCGGGCGCGGCGGGCGTCGCGGTCGAGGTCGGTGTGCCGGCGCAGCATCTCGTCGAGCTGGTAGCCGACCGTGAACACGGGGTCGAGGGCCCCCGTGGCGTCCTGGAACACCATCGCGATCCGGCGCCCCCGCACCTCGCCGAGGTCGGTCGCGGGGTCGAGCAGGTCCACGTCGCCCAGCATCGCGGACCCCTGCACGCGGGCCGTGCGGGGCAGCAGCCCGAGCAGGGCCATCGACGACACCGACTTGCCCGAGCCGGACTCCCCGACGACCGCGAGCACCTCGCCGGCGTGCACGTCGTAGGACAGGCCGCGCACGGCGTGCACGTCGGGGGTGCGGCCCCCGTCGACGGTGAACACGACGTCGAGGTCGCGCACGCGGAGCACGGGTGCGGCGGGGCGGGCGGGGGGAGTCGCGGTGGTCTGCACGGGGGTCCTCAGGGGGTCGGGTGGTCGGGGTAGAGCGGACCGGTCGGGGCGAGGCTCGGGTCGGCGGCGACGGCGTCGCGGTACGCCTGCCAGTCGGCGAGCATCTTGCGGTGGTAGCCCGCGAGCCAGTGCATGTAGTTGCGGGCGTTGGTCAGGCGTCGCTGGGGCCCGTCGGCGTCGTCGTCGACCGCGGCGAAGCCGAGCGCGATGGCCTCGGACAGGCGCACGAGGTACCCGCGCTCGCCGGCGAGGAAGCCGCCCCAGATGTCGTCCTCGACCTTGAAGTAGTGGTTGCGGTCGCCCGGCACGACGTGCCGCTTGACGAACCCGACGTCGACGAGGGCCCGGCACGCGGTGGACACCGCGCCGGCGCTGGCGCGCAGCAGGCGGGCGATCTGCTGCGACGACAGGTACGGGGCGTCGGTGATCATCAGCAGCCCGACGATGCGTCCTTCCATGCGGGGGCTGCTGGCGCTCTCCCAGACGAGGCCGAACTGCTCGACGAAGGTCGAGGCGGCCTCGTCGAGCGCGTCGGGCACGGGCACGGCGGTGTGCTGTTCTGTCACGGGCCAACCCTAGGGTCGCCGACCCGCGTCATCGCGGGCCGTCGGGCGAGGAACTCCTCGACGGGCCACGCGGTCATGCCGCCGATGCGCACCGAGGTCAGGGCGTCGTCGGGGCCCCGCTCGAGGTGCACGACCTCGCCCGCGGGGCCGAAGCTCGTGCGCGCGGGCAGCCGCAGCCGCAGGGCGTCGAGCACCTCGAGCTCCTCGAGGCTCGCGCGCGGGTCGGGCAGCGTGGGGCGGACGAGCACGAGCCGGTCGCCGAGGACCACGAGGTCCTGCAGCCCCCACAGGGCGGCGAAGCGTCCGGCGAACGCGTCGAGCGGCGGCACGTCCGCGGGGCGCGGCGGGACGGTCGACGGCGCCAGGGCCGTGTCGACCAGCCCGAGCAGGCCGACGGCGATCTGCTCGGCCGGCCCGTCGACGGCGTTGGTCAGCACCGTGACGACGAGCCGGTCCTTCGGGTCGACGTAGGTGCGCGTGATGTGGCCGGGGTAGCCGCCGGAGTGCCCCACGAGGTCGCGCGCGCCGATGGTGCGGACCTCCATGCCGACGCCGTAGCGGCCCTGCTCGGTGCCGTCGTGCGTGACGACCGACTCCAGCCGCTGCATGAGCCGCTTGGAGCCGTCGCTGATCAGCCGCTCGTCGCCGAAGCAGTGGGCGTCGCCGTACGCGGACAGCTCGGCGGCGGTGGAGTAGAAGCCCGTCGCGGCGGCCAGCGCGCGGGTGTCGACGTGCTCGACGGTCAGGCGCTGGGACTCGCCCGGCAGCAGCCCGGTGTGCCCGGCGGCGTACTCGTCGGCACGGGACGGGTCGAGCTCGGCGCCGGTCCGGGTCAGGCCCAGCGGTGCGACCACGTGCTCGTGGACGTAGTCGGCGTACGGCTGCCCCGAGGCGGCCTCGACCACGAGCCCGAGCAGCCCGTAGCCGATGTTGGAGTACTTGAAGTGCTCGTTGCGGCCGAGCACCGCACCCTCCTCGCGGGCGACGGCGAGCAGCCGCTCCCGGTCGGGGAACGCGTACTCCAGCTGCCAGAAGTCGGCGTGCACGCCGTCGCGCACCACGCCGGCCTGGTGGCCGAGCAGCTCGCGCACCGTCGCGGCGCCGACCTCGGTGTCCGCGAGCTCGGGCACGTGCTGGGCGAGCGGGTCGTCGAGCCGCAGCCGCCCCGCCTCGAGCAGCTGCATGACGGCGGTGCCGGTGAACGTCTTGGAGTGCGACGCGATGCGGAAGAGGTGGTCGGTGCGCAGCGGCTCGCCGGTCGTGACGTCGGCGACGCCCACGGCGAGGTCGAGCACGAGCTCCCCGCCGGAGCGGACCGCGACCTGCACGCCGGGCACGCGCAGGTGCGCGGCCTGGGTGGCGACCCACTGCGCGAGGTAGCCGGCGGCCGACCGGATCGTCGCCGTGCGCGTCGCGAGGTCGTCGCCGCCCGGGGTGGCGGGCGTCGGGGCGGCCTCGGGGGCGACGGGGTGGTCGGCGGTCGTGCTCATGGCGGTGGTGCCTCTCTGGTGGGTCAGCGGCCCTGCGGGTCGAGGGTGTCGCGCAGCACGTCGCCGAGCGTCACCATCGCCAGCACGGTCACGGTGAGGAACAGGCTGGGGAAGACCAGCATGTGGGGTGCGGTCTGGAAGTGGGACTGCGCGCTGGCCAGCTGCAGGCCCCACGAGATGGACGGCGCCCGCAGGCCGAGGCCGAGGAACGTCAGGGTCGCCTCGGCGACGATGACGCCGCCGACCATGGTCGCGACGACGGCGACCACGGGGCCGACGGCGTTGGGCAGCACGTAGCGCAGCAGGATCCGGTGCGTGGGCAGGCCCATGGCGTGCGCGGCCTCGACGTGCTCGGCGTGGCGGACGGTGCGCACGGAGGTCCGCACGAGCCGGGCCAGGCCGGGCCAGGAGAACAGGGCCAGCACGAGCGCGACCGTGACGGCCGATCGGGTGCCGACGCTGGTGAGCACGACGACGGCGCCCAGCAGGAACGGGAAGCCGAGGAACACGTCGGTCAGCCGGGACACGAGCCGGTCGGCCCAGCCGCCGCAGTAGCCCGCGAGGGTGCCCAGCGCGAGGGCGACGGCGAGCGCCACGGCCGTGCACAGCAGCCCGACGACGAGGGAGTTCCGGGTGCCGTGCACGACGTTGGCGTACACGTCGCAGCCCTGCAGGTCGGTGCCGAACACGTGCGCGGCGCTGGGCGGCTGCGCGCTGAGCGTCAGGTCGCAGGCGCGCGGGTCGGGCTGGCCGAACCAGCCGGCGATCCACCCGGGGGCTGCCGCGACCAGTGTGATCGCGGCCAGCACGACGGCGCACGCCCAGAACAGCGGGCGGCGGCGCAGGGTGCGCCACACGCCGCGCCGCACGAGCGTCGCGGCGGGCTCCGCGGCGGCGGGGGTCGTGGCGAGGGCGGTGGTCGTGGGTTCAGGCATGACGGATCCTCGGGTCGAGCAGGGAGTGCGCGACGTCGACCAGCGCGTTCGTCACCAGGAAGATGACGATGAGCAGGGTCGAGATGCCCACGACGGTGGGTCCCTCGTGGGCGCGGACGGCCTGGAACAGCAGCTGGCCGACGCCCGGCAGGTTGAAGATGCCCTCGATGATCACGGTGCCGCCGAGCAGCACGCCGACGTCCACGGCGAGGATCGTCAGCACGGGGATCGCGGAGTTGCGGACCACGTGGACGCCGACGATCTGCCGCGGCCGCAGGCCCTTGGCGCGCAGGGTCCGCACGAAGTCCGAGTGCAGCGTGTCGATCACCGACCCGCGCATGAGGCGGGCGATCGACGCGAGCCCGAACATCGCGATGCACAGCGCGGGCAGCAGGTAGGCCGTGGGCCATCCCGCCGTGGTGCCCGCGACGGGGAACCAGCCCAGCCGCACGCTCAGCACGAGCTGGGCCGAGACCGCGACGACGAACACCGGCACGGACGTGGCGAGGATCGTGCCCGAGAGCACCACGCGGTCGGCCGCGCGGCCCTGCCGCAGCCCGGCCCACAGGCCGAGCGCGACGCCGACGACGACCTCGATCGCCCACGCCGTCAGGGCGAGCGTGATCGTCACCGGCCAGCGGTTGGCCATCTTGTCGGCGACGGACTGGCCGGTGAACGTGGTGCCGAGGTCGCCCTGCAGCACCCCGGTCAGCCAGTACAGGTACTGCCGCCACACGGGCTCGTCGAGGTGGAACTGCTCGCGCAGCTGCGCCACGACGTTGGCCGGCAGCGGCCGGTCGCCGCCGAGCGCCGCGATCGGGTCGCCCGGCAGCGCGAACACCATCGCGTGGATGATGAACGAGACGCCGACGAAGACGAGGACGAGCTCGACGAGGCGGCGGGCGACGAGCCCGGCGACCTTCATGGCCGGCCCTCCGCCCCGTCGCGGGCGGCCAGTGCGAACGACGCCGCGAACGTGGCCCCGAGCTGCACGCCGACGAGGTGCTCGACGGGCAGGACCTGCAGGCCCTGCACGGCGGCGGCCTCGGCGGTCCACGCCTCCCACAGCCGGAGCATCCGCCCGTGCGCGGCGCGGGTGCGTGCCGTGGCGACGCCGGCCGTGACCTCGGCCCCGAGCGCCCGCAGCAGCATGCCGCCGTACCGCAGCCGGAAGCACCGCACGACGTCCTCGTTGCCGAAGACCTCCGCGACGGTCGCGGGCCGGTCGCACCCGGGCAGGTCGGCCCGGGTGCGCTCGTGCTCGGCGTTGCGGCCGAGGAACGGGACGAACGCCTGCGACGCCCGCAGGAACGGCGAGCGGATCGTCGCCGCGGCGCCCGCGTCGTCGAGGATCTCGCCGAGCGCTGCGGCGGTCGCGGCGAGGCCGTCGGCCTTGGTGCGCAGCACGTCGGCGTACACGGCGGTCGTCGGGGTGTCGTCGCCGGCCGCGGGGTGCGACCAGTAGGGCAGCTCCGCGACCAGGCTGAACGTGCCGTGCCGGGCCGCGTAGGCGCTGGACGAGTCGCCGGACATGAGCGGCCCGGGGTCGACGCCGAGGGTCTCGAGGTACGCGTACTCGTCGGCGACGGACCCGGTGAGGTACACCGCGGGTGCGACCTGCGTGAGCGCGGGGGACTCCGGCTCGCCGGTCTCCAGCGGCAGGCCGAACGACGCGGGCACGGCGTGCAGGGCGTCGACGAGGCCGGGCAGCACGGAGCTGAGGTAGTAGTAGACGCCGCCCATCTCCGCGTTGTGCAGCGACACCATGAGCTGGGGGCGGACCTCGTCGATGACCCGCATGAGTGCGAGCGTCTCGGGCATGACCCGGTCGAACCACAGGTCCTTCCACGCGAACGGGAACGTCCACTCGACCTGCTCGTCCGGCGCGGGCCGGTAGAAGCCCCGCGCGTAGTGCACGCGGTCCGCAGGCTCGGCGTACCAGCCCTCGTTGAGCCGGGTGCCGTCGGGGTCGATGCACGGCACGAGGTGCCACGTCGCGTCGTGCGCGGCCCGCAGGTCGGCGTCCGTGCACAGCTGCTCGGCCAGGTGCTGCAGGGTGCGGAACCCGATGGGCTCGTTGGGGTGCACGCCGGCGAACATCAGGTGCCGGCGCGGGCCGTCGCCGATCGAGTACATCCAGATCGGCTCGTCGAGCCGGGACGTGCCGATGCGGGTGCGCCGCACCAGGTCGGGGTGCCGGTCGGCCAGCGCGTCGAACGACGCGACGAGCTGGTCGACGGTCGGGAAGTCGTGCAGGGGGCCCACCCGGTGGGCCCGCTCGAGGACGTCCTCGAGCGAGCCCACCCGGTGCTGGTCGGTGGAGCTCATCCGCGTCAGGCGCCCTCGGCCAGGACGGTCTGCGCGAAGTCCGGGTTGCCCGCGGCCGAGGTCTTCAGCTCGGCGACGCGCTCGGACACCACGTAGGAGTACGCCTCCCAGAACAGCGGCGGCGCGGGGAACTCCTCCTGGATCCGCTCCTGGACCTTGGCGTAGCCCTCGGCGGCGCCGTCGGCGTCGACCGTGGCGTCGGCCTCGGCGATCAGGTCGGCGACCTCCGGGTCGTACCAGGGGATGCAGTTGGTGCAGCCGCCGTTCTCGACGAAGAACACGCGCAGGGTGTTCTGCTGGCTCGGGTACAGGGCGCCCCAGCGGGAGAAGAACGGTCCCGGCGCCTCGCCGGCCAGGCGGGTCTCGTAGAACTCGGCCCAGTCGGTCGACGGGGTCGCGACCGCCTCGATGCCGAGGTTCTGGCGGATGTTGTTCGCGATGGCCTTGTAGAGCTCGTCGAGGCCGACGCCGCCGGGGTAGTAGATCTCCATGTCGCCGTCGAAGCCGCCGGCCTCGTCGAGCAGGGCCTTCGCGGCGTCGGGGTCGTACTCGCAGTACTCGCCGCAGATGCCCTCGGGGGTGCCGGGCTCGATCGCCGGGGTCCAGGCGGTGGCCGGGGTGTACAGGCCGCCGTAGATGACGTCGTTGATGGTCTCGCGGTCGATGGCCATGGACAGGGCCTGGCGCACCCGCACGTCCTGGTAGCGCTCGTCCTGCAGCGGCAGGCCGAGGAACGAGATGCCGGGGGCCTCGAACGAGTAGACGCGGTCGCCGAAGTCGGTGGCGGCCTGGGTCATCTTGTCGGCGGGCAGGCTCGCGATGTCGAGGTTGCCGGCCAGGACGTCGGTGTACGCGGTCGCGGTGTCGGTGTACGGGACGAAGGAGATCTCCGAGACCGTCGGCGCCTCGCCCTGGTAGTCCTCGTACGCGGTGACCACGAGGGGCTCGCCCTCGGCGTAGTCCTCCGTCAGCGCGAACGCACCGTTGCCGACGGGGTGCGTGTTGTAGGCCTCCAGGTCGTCGGCCGCGCCCTCCGGCATCGGGAACATCGCGGTCTGCGCCTGCGAGACCTGCATCGGGAACTGGCTGTCGGGGCCGACCAGCTCGACCGTGAAGGTCAGGTCGTCGACCACCGTCAGGCCCGACATCTCGGTGGTCTCCGGCTCGCCCTCGGCGGGGTTGAGGTCCGCGTAGCCGACGACGTTGGCCAGCTGGCCGCTGTTCTCGAACGCGTTCGGGCCGTAGGCGACCGTGTTCCAGGCGTCGACGTAGCTCTGCGCGGTGACGGGCGTCCCGTCGTGGAACGTCCAGCCGTCCTTGAGCGTGATGGTCCAGGTGGTCGCGTCGTCGGACTCGATCTGCTCGGCCTGCACGTAGGTGAGGGTCGACTCGTCGTCGATGTACGTCAGGGGCGCCCAGACGGCCATCGCGAAGTCGTAGGCGACGGTCTGGCGGCCGGGGATGAGCTGGCCGGGGTCGGTGACGCCGACGCTGATGGCGCCGCCGGTGGTGGGGGCGTCGGTCGAGGCGGTCTCGCCGCCGCCGCTGCAGGCGGTGAGGGTGAGCGCTGCGGCGATGACGCCGGCGGTGATGCGCAGGGTGGGTCTCACGGGGTCGTCCTCCGTCGTGAGGCCGCGCCGACGGCAGGGGAGGACGTCGGCGCGGTGCGGGGTGCTGGGGGAGGTGGTGCGGGCGGGCGTGCGGTGGGCCGGGGTGACCGGCCTCGTCGCGTCCGACGGGGTGAGGTGGTGCCAGTCGACCCCCGGCCGCGCATCGCGTCAATACGGAACTCGCGGAAAGTTCAGTAGGAAATGAAACTTTAACGAGCCCGTGACACACGACCCCCGGTGCCGCGTGCTTCGATGAGCCCCGACCCGCCCCACCCCGCGAGGACCGGATGATCGACACCCCCGAGTACGCGTTCGACGACGTGCACCGCGCCCGCCGCCTCGTGCACGACCAGCCGTGGGCGCTGCTCGTCAGCACCACCTCGCACGGACCCGTCGCGTCCCACGTGCCCGTGCTGCTCGAGGGCGACCCCGCCGACGACGGTCCGTTCACGCTGGTCACCCACCTGGGGCGGCCTGACGACCGCCTGCACGAGCTCACCGACGGCGACGACGTCCTGCTCGTCGTCGAGGGGCCCTACGGCTACGTCTCGCCCGGCTGGTACGGGTTCACGCCCGCCGTGCCGACCTGGAACTACGTCGCCGTGCACCTGTGGGCCCGCGTCGAGATGCTCGACGCGACGACGACGCTCGGCGTGCTGTCCGACACGGTCGACCGGTTCGAGGACGCCATGCCCGCCCCCGTCCGCATGGACGACGTCGCCGACTACGCCCACCGCATCGCCCGCGGCACCTGCGGCCTGCGCCTGCACGTGCAGCGCTGGCAGGGCAAGGCCAAGCTCTCGCAGGACAAGCCCGACGCCGTGCGCGAGCGCGTCGTCGCCGCGCTGCGCACCGACCCCGTCTACGCCCGGCCCGCGCTCGCCGACGCCGTGCAGGCCGAGCTCGACCACGACCGCGCCGCCCGACCCGACCGCACGCCCGAGGAGACCCGGTGACCGGCACGACCCTGCTGCGCGCCGCCCGCCGCCACGGCGACGCGACCCCCGTCGACCTGCTGGTCCGTGACGGCGCGCTCGCGCAGGTCGCCCCGCACGGCGCGCTCACGGCCGGCGCAGGCGTCGACGTCGTCGACCTCGACGGGCGGTGGGTCGTCCCCGGCCTGTGGGACCAGCACACGCACCTCACCCAGTGGGCGCTGGCCCGGGCGCGGCTCGACCTGTCCGCCGCCACGTCCGCCGCCCAGGTCGTCGCGCTCGTCCGCGAGCGCGTCGCCACGGCCCCGCCCGCCCCGGGCATCGCGCTGGTCGGGCACGGCTTCCGCGACGGCCTCTGGCCCGACGTGCCGACCGCCGCCCTGCTCGACGCCGTCGCGGGCGACGTGCCCGTCGTGCTCGTGTCCGGCGACCTGCACTGCGCGTGGCTGTCGACCGCCGGCCTGCGGTTCCTCGGCGTGCACGAGCACCCCACGGGCGTGCTGCGCGAGTCCGAGTGGATCGGGCGCATGGGCGTGGTCGACGCGGTGGCACCGGAGGTGACCGACGCGATGGTCGCCGACGGGCTCGCGCACGTCGCCACGCTCGGCGTCGTCGGCGTGCTCGACCTCGAGGTCGCCGACAACGTCGAGGCGTGGCGGCGCCGGGCGCGCCCCGACCAGCCCGTCCGCGTGCGGGCCGGCGTCTGGGAGCAGCACCTGGACCGGGTGCTGGCCGAGGGGCTGCGCACCGGCGACCGGCTCGACGACGCCGGCCTGGTCACGCAGGGCCCGCTCAAGGTGGTCACCGACGGCTCCCTCAACACCCGCACCGCCTACTGCCACGACCCGTACCCGGGCAGCACGGGCGCCGGGGCGTGCGGCGTGCTGTCGGTGCCGCCGGAGGAGCTCGTCCCGCTCATGGCCCGGGTGACCGCGCACGGGCTGACCTGCGCGATCCACGCCATCGGCGACGCCGCCAACACCCTCGCGCTGGACGCGTTCGCGGCCACGGGTGCGCGCGGCACGATCGAGCACGCCCAGCTGCTGCGGTGGTCGGACGTCGCCCGGTTCGCCACGCTCGGCGTCGTCGCCAGCGTGCAGCCCGAGCACGCCATGGACGACCGGGACGTCGCCGACCGGCACTGGGCGGGGCGCACGGCGCGGGCGTTCGCGTTCGGTGCGCTGCACGCCGCCGGGGTGCGACTGTCGCTGGGGTCCGACGCCCCGGTCGCACCGCTCGACCCCTGGGCGGCCGTCGACGCGGCCGTGACCCGCACGCGGGACGGCCGCGAGCCGTGGCACCCCGAGCAGCGCGTCGACCTCGACGTGGCGCTCGCCGCATCGGTCGACGACGTCCCGCTGGCCCTGCGGGTGGGCGGGCCGGCGGACCTCGCCGTCCTCGACGAGCACCCCGCCGACCGGCTGGCCGCCACGGGCACGGTCCGTGGGATGCCCGTCGCGGGCACGATGCTGGCCGGGCAGTGGACCCACCGCACCTGGTGAGGCCGGTGCGGCCCGCTGCGGCTACCCGAGCTCGTCGGCCCCCGGGAGCCCGGCGCCCACCCCCAGCAGGGACCGGGTGATCCGCTCGGCGTCGCCCGTCATCTCCCGGACGGCGTCCGCCAGGTCGTCGTCGGTGACGGCCCGCCCGGCCTCGGCCGCGAGCAGCACGGCGCGGCGGATCGCCTCCTTGACGAAGGACGCCGTCATCCCGTCCGTGGCGTCGGCGGCCGCGTCGAGGGCGGCCGGGGTGAACGGCAGCGCACCGCCGTACAGCGTGAACAGGCGGCGGCGCCCCGCGGCGTCCGGCAGCGGCACCTCGACCGCCAGGTCCACCCGGCCCGGCCGCTGGGCGAGCGCGGGCTCCAGGACGTCGGCGCGGTTCGTGGTCAGCAGGAACGTCACGTCCGCGTCCGCGGCCAGCCCGTCGAGGGCGTCGAGCACCTCGAACAGCAGCGGCCCGCTGCCGTCGTGCGAGCGCTCCTCCGCGACGAGGTCGCAGTCCTCGAGCACGACGAGCGCGGGCTGCAGCGCCCGCGCCGTCTCGGCCGCGACGGCGACGAGCTGCAGCGTCTGCCCGGACAGCAGGATCACGGTGACCCCGGCGCTCGCGCCGACGAGGTGGCGCACGGTGTGCGTCTTGCCCGTGCCGGGCGGCCCGTACAGCAGCACGCCACGCTTGAGGTGCTGACCGGCCGCGCGCAGCGCGTCCCGGTGCCGGGCGACCCCGAGCACCTGCCGCTCGACCCGCTCCAGCGTCCCCGCGGGCAGCACCACGTCCTCCCGCGCCACCCGCGGGCGCGGCACGTGGACGACGCCCGCCTCGCCGGGGTCGAACGGCGAGCCCGAGAACGTCACGACCTGCCCGCGCAGCGATGAGCGCGCGTCCATCTCGGCCCGCACGCGGTCGAGCAGGCGCGCGGCGACCTCGTCGTCCGGGCACAGGACCTCCAGGATCGGCGAGCCGTTGTGCCGCATCGACGCCCGGCGCTGCACCAGCACCACGGGCACGTCCTCGTGCGTGAACAGGTGCAGCCCGAACGCGACCATCTGCCGCGTCGTCGTCGGACCCGTCGCGGCACGGTGGTAGTCCACCGGGCCGACGGGGAACTGCCCGCCCCAGATGCCGGCGTGCTGCAGGATCTCGGACAACGACATGTGCGCCCGCTGCTCCCCGCCCCCGAGACCCAGCAGCCGCCCGCCGCCCGCGTCCTGCACGACCGCCTCGACCGCGATGTCCACGTCCACCCGGCGCAGCACGGGCAGCTCGGCGGTGTGCACCGCGAGCGCGCGCGGGTCCTGACCCAGGTGGGCCTCCAGCACGGGCAGGACGGGCTGGGTGCCCTCCCGGCCGGCGGCCTGCTGCTCGGACGCCGCGGTGGCCAGCGCCTGGAACGCCCGCAGGAAGGACTCCAGGTCGGGGGTGCCCGTGAGGGCGGGCGTCGTGCTCTCGGACATCGTCGCTCCCGTCGTCGGTGGCCCCAACCTAGGACGCCGCGCCCACGCGGGCCGGACAGGTGCCCCGTCGACGCCCGGTCTCGCGCCACACTGTGCTCCGTGACCGACACGACCCCTGCCCTGCCCGGCTGGCGCCACGTCTACTCCGGCAAGGTGCGCGACCTGTACGAGCCCGACGCCACCGCCGCGGGCGCGGCGCTGCGCGAGCGGCACGGGGACGTCGTCCTCGTCGTCGCCACCGACCGGGTGTCCGCCTACGACCACGTGCTGTCCCCGGGGATCCCCGGCAAGGGCGTCGTCCTGACGCAGCTGAGCCTGTGGTGGTTCGCGCAGCTCGCGGACCTGGTGCCGAACCACGTGGTCAGCACCGACGTGCCCGAGGCGGTCGCGGGGCGTGCCATGGTGTGCCGGCGCCTGGAGATGTACCCCGTCGAGTGCGTCGCCCGCGGCTACCTCACCGGCTCCGGGCTGGTCGAGTACCGCGCGTCCGGGCAGGTCACCGGCATCCCGCTGCCCGCCGGGCTGGAGGACGGCTCGCGCCTGACCGAGCCGGTGTTCACGCCCGCGACCAAGGCCGCGGTCGGGGAGCACGACGAGAACGTGCCGTTCGCGGTGGTCGCCGAGCAGCTCGGCGAGGACGCCGCGACGACGCTGCGCGACCTCACGCTCGCGGTGTACGCGCGCGCCGAGGCGGTCGCCCGCGGGCGCGGCGTGATCCTCGCCGACACCAAGCTGGAGTTCGGCGTCGACCCGACCACGGGTGCGGTCACGCTCGGCGACGAGGTCCTCACGCCCGACTCCTCGCGGTTCTGGCCCGCGGATGCGTGGCAGCCGGGCCGCGCGCAGCCGAGCTTCGACAAGCAGTTCGTGCGGGACTGGCTGACGTCGTCCGCGTCGGGCTGGGACCGCACGTCCGACGCGCCCCCGCCGTCACTGCCGGCCGACGTGGTCGAGCGCACCCGAGCCCGCTACCTCGAGGCCTACGAGCGCCTGACGGGCGATGCGCTGACCGTCTGAGCGAGCGGGAGAGCCCGCGCTCAGCGCAGGTACTGGGCGGTGGCCTCGCGGAGCACCGCGTCGGCGCGGTGGCGCAGCGGCGTCGTCGGGGTAGGCGTGGGCGAGCCGTCGCGGGCGGCCGCCCACGCCTGCCGGAGGGCCTCGCGGGCGTCGGCGGGCGTCGCGGTCGGCACGTCCGCGAGGACGGCGGGGACGAGCCAGTCGACGTCGAGCGTGCCGTTCGGGGGTCCGAAGACGCGTTCGCCGCTGACCCAGTCGGTCGGTCCGGTGCTCATGCCCCCATGGTGCGCCGTCGTCAGGTGCGGTGCAGCCGGACGTCCTCGGGGCGGGCGAGGAGCGTCCAGCCCGGTGCGCTCTGCGCCGTGACGGCCGGCAGGAGGTCGGCGGCGGGCAGCGGACCGAGGTCGAGGCCAGTCAGGTCGGCGACGTCGTCGAGCGGGACCTGGAAGGTGCGGAACGGTCCGAGGGGTGGGGGAGCGTCGGCCGCGGCGGCCGCCACCAGCGCGACGGCCAGCGCGTCGTCGTCGAGCTGCGGGGACTGGTCGAGCACGAACGCGGTGGCGGCGAGCGCCCGGCCGGCGTCGACGGCCCACGCGACGACCTTCCAGTACAGCCGCGGGATGCCCACGCCCCGGTAGACGGGGTCGTCGCCGGCGAGCACGGGCCCGGTGAGCACGACCAGCCGCAGGCGCTGGGCGCGCGCGTGCTCGAGCACGTGGTCCTCCAGCCCGAGCCACAGGGCGGCGCCCTGGTTGAACCCGGACGCCTGCGGGGCCGCGTTCGGGTACGCGAACGTCTCGCGCTCGGCCTGGGCGGCGACTCCCGGCTCGCCCCACACGGGGTCGCGGCGGCGCACGAGGTGGCCGCGGTCGAGGTCGTTGCGCGCGTACAGCTCGGGACCGGCCTGCTCGTGCGCGGGGACGCGGGGGTCGAGGAACCAGTCGTCGGACCGGGGGACGTCGCGCAGGGTCGTCCCGTCGACGTCGACGACCGTGGCGGCCGCGAGCCGGCGCACGGGGTGCAGCAGCACGGTGAAGTGCGTCGACGTCAGCGTGCGGACGGGGCCGGGCGCGACGGGCAGCGGGACCGTCGGGCCGAGGAAGGACGGGTCGTGGCCATCGCTCACACCGCCGACGCTACGCCGTGGCGGGGTCCGTCGCGGCCCGGCGGACCTGGACGGGGGACTTTCACCCGTGTCACCGGTGGGCGGGACAAAGGTCGGGTGGAAGCGTTCACGCAGGGGCGTCCTGTGCCGATGGGGCGCGGAAACCCTTCCCGACAGGAGCACCAGAATGCCCGTAGCCCCGCAGCACCGCTCGGCCCCGCCGTCCGGCACCTCGACCGCCCGCCGGTGGACAGGTGCAGCGGCGACCGTCGTCCTCGCGCTGCTGGCGGTGCTCGTGCCGACCGCGGCCCAGGCGGCGACGCCCGGCGGGTCGAGCCGCGCGACCGCCGTCCCCCTCCCGGTGGCCGACCTCGACTCCTCGTTCGAGGCCAGCAACGCCGGGGTGACGTCCGGTCCCGGCACGGACGGCCAGACCTGGTACAACGTCACCTGGTACTCCTGGACGCCCGCCGAGGACGTCCGTGTCTTCATCCGCGCGACGTCGACCGACCCGGTCGGGTGGGACAACACGCTCGAGGTGTGGTCCGGCGGGAGCCAGCTGGGGCAGAACGACGACTTCTACGGCCTCGACGCCTCGCTGACCGTGAACCTGCAGGGCGGCACGACGTACCAGATCGGCCTCGGCGGGTACCGCAGCAGCTCCAAGGGCACCGTCGAGATGCGGTTCGCCACGCGCGTGCCCTCCCCCCCGCTGGACGTGCAGGCCACGCGGGGCAGCGGGTCCGCGACCGTCTCGTGGTCGACGCCCGCCGACGTCGCAGGTGGCGTCACGCAGTACCGGGTGCTGTGCACGCCGGACGGCGGGTCGCAGACCACGTGCGCGACGCTGAACGGCACGCCGCCGTCGACGTCGACCGTCGTGAACGGCCTGCAGAACGGCACGGCCTACACGTTCCACGTGGTCGCGGCCAACGTCATCGGCGACTCCGACCCGTCCGTGCCGGTCACCGACGTCGTCCCGCAGGGGCCGTCGACGACCACGCTCTCGCTCGACCCGGCGGCTCCCGTGAGCGGCGAGCCGTTCGACGTGCGCGTCGAGGTGGCGTCGGCCGGTGCGCCCGTCGCGGGGACCGTCGACGTCACGGTGGGCTCCACCTCCTACGACGACCTCCCGCTCGTCGGGGGCACCGCCGTCGTCGAGGACGTCACCCGCCTCGCGGGGGACGTCCGTGTCGAGGCCTCCTTCGGCGGCACCGTCGCCGTCACCGCCTCGTCCGCGTCCCTCGACGTGACCGTCGCCAAGCGCCCGCAGACGGTGACGGTGGAGGCCCTGCCCGACGACCTGGTGTACGCGGGCGAGCCCGTGCAGCTCGCGGGGACCAGCTCGGCCGGTCTCCCGCTGACCTTCGTCGCCGCGGGCTCGTGCTCCGTGCGGGGCACGCTGCTCGACCTCGTCGACGTCGGCACGTGCACCGTCACCGCCTCCCAGGCCGGCGACGCGCAGACGCTCCCGGGCGAGGCGACCACGACGGCCGAGGTCGGCCGCAGGTCCCAGCAGGTGACGTTCGGCGAGCTCCCGGCCCTGGTCTACGGCCAGGCGTCGGTCGCCGTCAGCGCGTCGTCGAGCGTGGGCCTGCCCGTGGTCCTGACCGGCTCCGGGGCGTGCACCGTGACCGGTGGGCGACTCGTCGTCACCGACGTGGGCACCTGCACCGTCACCGCGACGCAGGACGGCGACGTGCGCACGACGCAGGCATCCGCCGTGGTGCGCGTCGGGGAGGTCGCCCGTCGTGCGCAGACGGTCACGATCGCGTCCTTCCCGGCGCCGACGCTCGGCCAGCCCACGCCCGACGTCGTCGCCCGGTCGCAGTACGACCTGCCCGTCACGCTCGAGGCCGCGGGTGCGTGCGTCATCGAGGACGGCGCGCTCGTCGCGATCAGCGCCGGGGAGTGCACCGTCACCGCCACGTCCGTCGGCGACCGGCTCACGCTGCCCGCCAGCGCGTCCGTCACCGTCCAGGTGTCCGGCCCGCCCGGGGACGTCGACGCGACGCTCGACGGGACGCTCGGCGAGCGCGCCGCGGGTGCGGAGGTCTCGGCCCGGGGCGTCGGGCTGCTGCCCGGCAGCATCCTCACCCTGACGGTGTACTCGACGCCGCGGGTCATCGGCACCGCCGTGGTCGGCGCGGACGGCACGGCCGTCGTGAGCGGCGCCCTGCCCCCGGGCCTGGAGACCGGTGCGCACCGCCTGGTGGCGACCGGCACGGCGTTCGACGGCACCCCGGCGGAGTTCGTCCTGACGTTCACGCTCGCCGCGGACGGGTCGTTCGTGCAGATCGCGGACACGCGCCTGCCCCGGCCGGCCTCGGGCACGCCGCTGGCCGAGACGGGCGTGGGCGACGCGCTCGCCCCGACGTTCGCGCTCGGCGGCGCGTGGGTGCTGCTGGGGGTGGCGCTGCTGCTCGTGGCCCGTCGGCGCGGGGCCCGCGCGGCCCGCTGACCGGCACACCGGCCCGACCTGTGGCGCACCTCGGACGAGGTGCGCCACAGGCGTTCTCGGCCCCGTAGGATCGGCCCTGAACCCCGCCGCCGTGAACCAGGGAGCACCTGTGGGACGAGTCGTCGTCGACGTCATGCCGAAGCCCGAGATCCTCGACCCGCAGGGCAAGGCCGTCGCCGGTGCGCTGCCGCGGCTGGGCTTCGCGCAGTTCACGTCCGTGCGCCAGGGCAAGCGGTTCGAGCTCGAGGTCGACGGGCCGGTGACGCCCGAGGTGCTCGCCGCCGCCGCGGCCGCCGCCGAGCAGGTGCTGTCGAACCCCGTCATCGAGGACGTCGTGCGCGTCGCGGACCTCGAGGCGGACGCCGCCGCGACCGTCGTCAGCCAGGGCCTGGCCTGATGACCCGCGTCGGCGTCGTCACGTTCCCCGGCACGCTCGACGACCGGGACGCCGCACGCGCGGTCCGCCTGGCCGGTGCCGAGCCCGTCGCGCTGTGGCACGCGGACGCCGACCTGCACGGGGTCGACGCGGTCGTGCTGCCCGGCGGGTTCTCCTACGGCGACTACCTGCGCGCCGGGGCGATCAGCCGGTTCGCGCCCGTCATGGGCGAGATCGTCGACGCCGCCGGTCGCGGCCTGCCGGTGCTGGGCATCTGCAACGGCTTCCAGGTGCTCACCGAGGCGCACCTGCTGCCCGGGTCGATGATCAAGAACGACCACCTGCACTTCGTGTGCCGCGAGCAGGTCCTCTCGGTCGAGAACGTCGACACCGCCTGGACCCGCGACTTCACGGCGGGCGAGCGCATCACGATCCCGCTGAAGAACCAGGACGGGCAGTACGTCGCCGACGAGCGGACCCTCGACGAGCTCGAGGGCGAGGGCCGGGTCGTGTTCCGCTACCAGGGCGTGAATCCCAACGGCTCGCGCCGCGACATCGCCGGCATCGCGAACGCCGCGGGCAACGTCGTCGGCCTCATGCCGCACCCCGAGCACGCCGTCGAGCCGGGCTTCGGCCCCGACGGGCCCGCGGGACCGCGCAGCGGCACCGACGGGCTGCGCTTCTTCACCTCCGTCCTGCACGCGCTGGTCGGCTGACGCCGTGAGCACCGCGACGTCGGCACCGGGGACCGCTCCGCGGCTCGTCCACGTCGCGTGGGACGGCCCCGACGCCGCGGTGCTCCGGGCCGCCCAGCAGGCCGAGCTGCGCGAGCGGTACGGCGAGGACGACATCGGCCACGCCATGGGCGCCGACACCGTCGTCGTCATGGTCCTGCTGCGCGACGGCGACCACGCCCTCGCCTGCGGCGCCCTGCGCGACGCGACCGTGGACCTGGGCGCCGGCGTCGCGGAGATCAAGCGCATGTACGTGCGCCCCTCGGCGCGCGGGCGAGGGCTGTCGCGCACGATCCTCGCCGAGCTCGAGCGCATCGCCGCCGAGCGCGGCTTCACGCGCCTGGTGCTCGAGACCGGGATCCTGCAGCCCGAGGCCATCGGCCTGTACCTGTCCGCGGGTTTCCTGCCCGTCGACAACTACGCCGAGTACGCGGGCGTCGTCGACTCGCGCTGCTTCGGCAAGGACGTGACGCCGGCACCGGTGGTGCGGGGCGTGCCGGGGCCCGCGCCGGTCGTCACCCTCGTCGCGGCCGACGACCCGGACGCGGTCGCGCTGCGCCGGGCGCTGCTCGCCGAGGTCGCCGCCGACGACCCCGCGGACGCCCTCGCCGGGGCGGACGCCGCCGCCCTCGACGCCGCGGCCCGCGCCACCGACCTCGGGGCCACGTTCGTCGCCCGCGTCGACGGCCGCGCGGTCGGCTGCGTCGGGGTGCGCCGCGCGGACGCGCCCTGGCCCCGGGAGTGGGCCGAGGTCCGGCGTCTGCACGTCACCCCCGACGCCCGCCGCACCGGCGTCGCCTCCCACCTGCTGCGCGCCGCCGAGGACGCCGCCCGCGCGGACGGCGCCACCCACCTCCTCGTCGACACCCGCGTGCGCCTCGCACCGGCCGTCGCCCTGGTCACCCGCGCCGGGTACCGCCCCGTCCGCCCCGCTGGCGACTGGGCCGCCCACCCCACGACCCTCTGGTTCGCCCGAGCCCTGTGACCCCGGTGGCGCTCGTCCTGCGATGCGGGACGGGGCTGGCCGCCGTCGTGGCGCTGCGGCTACCCTGACCTGCATGTCCTCGACCCGGGTGTGTTGTCGCTGAGCTGACGACCCGCGCGCGTGCGGCCACCGGCCCCGTGACGCACCCTGCTCGACCCGAGGACCCCACCCGTGGCCACGTCCACCCTCACGCCTCCCCGCACCCGCGCGTCCGCCCTCGGACGGACCGTGCCCCCGCACCACCTGCGGTCCGGCGCACCGACCGTCGAGATCGTCGGCCGGACCAGCCCTCGCCCCGGTGCCGTGGAGCACGTGCTCGACACCGCGACGCCCGACGACGCGGCTCTCGCCCTCGCGGCCGCCCGCGCCGACGTCGTCCGGCTCGTCCCGTCCGCCGCCCTGCCCACGCCCGGGCACGTGCGAGCGCTCGTCCGCCGGGTCGAGCAGGAGGTCGCCGCGCTGGGTCGCCCCCGCGCGGACGTGCGGGTGGTCCTCGAGGTCGAGACCGTCGTCGCCGCCGACGCCGCGGACGCCCGCCGCCGCCGCAGCCACCTGGCGTACGCGGAGGCGTTCGCCGGGCTCACGTGGTCGCCCTCGGCGTCCTGGGTGGTCGCACCGCTCGACGCCGTCCTCGACACGGCCACCGACCTCGCGCGCCGCTCGGGCGTCGACGCGGTCGCCCTCAGCCTGGTGGGTGCGTCCGCCGCCCACGCCCCGACGCTCGTGGCTGCGGTCGCCTGAACGTCCGACCCGGTGCCCCGGGACGACGCCCGGCGCTGAGCCGGGCGTCGTCGTCGCGAGGCGTCAGACCGGGAGCGTGGCCAGGGCGCGGGCGAGGTCGTCGCGCAGGTCCTCGACGTCCTCCAGGCCCACCGACAGGCGGACCGTGGACTCGGCGATGCCCACCGCGGCGCGGCCGGCGGGGCCGAGCTTGCGGTGCGTCGTCGTCGCGGGGTGCGTGACGATCGACTTCGCGTCGCCGAGGTTGTTGGAGATGTCGACCACGCGCAGCGCGTCGAGCACCCCGAACGTCGCCTTCTTCGCCACGTCCGCCGGTGCGTCCGCGGGCACGGCCAGGTCGAACGTGACGACCGTGCCGCCGCCGGACTGCTGCCGCAGCGCCAGCGCGTGCTGCGGGTGGGAGGGCAGGTACGGGTACCGCACGCGCGCGACGCCAGGCTGCTGCTCCAGCCAGCCGGCCAGCTCCAGCGCCCCGGCGGCCTGGTGACGCACCCGCACGCTCAACGTCTCCAGGCCCTTGAGCAGCACCCACGCGTTGAACGGCGAGAGCGACGGGCCCGTGTTGCGGATCAAGGTCTGCACCGGTCCGCGCACGTAGCCCGCGCTGCCGAGGATCGCCCCGCCGAGCACGCGGCCCTGGCCGTCGATGTGCTTGGTCGCCGAGTACACGACGACGTCGGCGCCGTGGTCCAGCGGCCGGGAGAACACGGGGGTCGCGAAGACGTTGTCGACGACGACGGTCGCGCCGGCGGCGTGCGCGAGACGGCTGACCTCCGCGATGTCGACGAGGTCCTGCACGGGGTTCGACGGCGTCTCGAAGAACACCACGTCGGCGGGTGCAGCGAGCGCGGCCTCCCACTGCTCGGGCACGTGCCCGTCGACGTAGTCGGTGCGCACGCCCCAGCCGGCCAGGATCTCGTCGAAGATCACCAGCGACGAACCGAACAGCGCGCGGGACGCCACGACGCGCGACCCCGAGCGCACGAGCGCGGCGAGCGCGGTGAACACCGCCGACATGCCGCTCGCCGTGGCGTAGCAGGCCTCCGCGCCCTCGAGCAGGCGCAGCCGCTCCTCGAACGTGGTGACGGTCGGGTTGCCGTACCTCGAGTACAGGAACCGGTCGACCTCGCCGGCGAAACCGGCCTCCGCGTCGGCCGCGGACCCGTACGTGTAGCCCTGGGTGAGGAAGACGGCCTCGGACATCTCGGCGAACTCGCTGCGCACGAGCCCGCCGCGCACGGCGAGCGTGTCGGGCCGCAGGGCGTCGCGGTCGACGCGGCGGGCGTCCCAGTCGCCGGGCCCGGGGACGCGGGGGCCGGTCACGGCTGGACCCAGGGCAGCCCGTCGGCGCGCCAGCCCTCGTGGCCGCGGTGCCCGTCGGGGCCGGTCGCGCCCTCGAAGCCCTCGAGCACGTTGTAGGCCGGGCCGAGCCCGGCGGCCGTCGCGGCCTGCGCGGCGCCGATCGACCGCTGGCCCGAGCGGCACAGGAACACCACGGGGGTCTGCTCGGTGACGCCCGCCGCCCGGAGCTGGTCGAGGAAGCGGGGGTTGAGCTGCCCGGTCGGGTACTGCGACCACTCGACGAGCTGCGCCTGGCGGCCGAGCTCGCGCAGGTCGGGCACACCGACGTAGCGCCACTCGGCGTCGGTGCGGACGTCGACGAGCACGGCGGACGCGTCGTCGCGCAGCAGCTCCCAGGCCTGCGTCGCGGTGATGTCCCCGGCGTAGCCGTCGGCGGGTCGTGGCTGCACGCTCATGCGGTTCCTCCATCGGCCTGGCGGTAGCACCCTCGTCCGGTCCGGTGCCCGTCGGGGACGGTGCGGGGACCGCGGGTTGCTGCGGCGTCGTCGAGCCAGGTCTCTCGGCCGCTCTGGATGGTCGAGGCCGATGCTAAGGCACGACGCGTGGGCCGCGGCGGACGGATCTCACGCCTCGGCCGCCGACCAGGACGGACCGGACGACATGAGACCGCGCGTCTTGCATCGCGAGATTCGTCCGCGCGGCGCGTTGACACCCGTGCGCGCGCACGCCGATCCTCGTGCCAGGTCATGAGCGCCAGCGACAAGCCCCGGCTCGCTGGCCGGCAACCCTCCTCCGCGGTGGGGTGCCCCGGGTGACGACCTGGCCGTGCACCGACCGGTGCCGGCAAGCGCGGGGTCCGTCGGCCGGGTCCCGGGACGGACGGAGCGACCCATGACCACCATCACCGAGCTCTTCGCGTGTGCGGACGAGACGACCGGCACCGCCGTCACGGCCCGTTCCGCCGCGCCGGCGCCCGCGCCCGGCGAGCAGGCGCTCCTGCCCGTCGTCGGCGCCGGCACCCGGGTGCCGCTCGTCGACGGCACGCAGCGCACGTACGCGAACCTCGACTGCGCGGCGAGCGCCCCGGCGCTCGAGGCGGTCGCCGCCCGCGTCGCCGAGGTGCTGCCGCTGTACGCGTCGGTGCACCGCGGCGCCGGGTACCTCTCGCAGGTGTCGACCGCGCTCTACGAGGCGTCGCGGCAGGCCGTCGCCCGGTTCGTGGGCGCCCGCGAGGACGACGTCTGCGTCATCACCCGCAAC
Organism: Cellulomonas sp. SLBN-39; assembly: GCF_006715865.1. Lineage (NCBI taxonomy): Bacteria > Bacillati > Actinomycetota > Actinomycetes > Micrococcales > Cellulomonadaceae > Cellulomonas > Cellulomonas sp. SLBN-39. Next base: position 2,265,757 of record NZ_VFOA01000001.1, read on the forward strand.
ACCACGGACTCGCTCAACCTGCTCGCCGGCGTCGTGCCCGCGGGCGGGCGGGTCCTCGTCCTCGACGTCGAGCACCACGCGAACCTGCTGCCGTGGGTGCAGCGCTCGGGCACCGCGCAGCGCGGCACCGGGCGCGTCGCGACCGTCCTGCCCCTGGAGCCGACGGTCGCCGCGACCCTCGACGCGATCCGCGCCGAGCTCGCCCGTGGCCCGTACGCGCTGCTCACGCTGACCGGTGCCTCGAACGTCACCGGCGAGGCCCTGCCGCTGGACGAGGTCGTGGCGATCGCGCACGCCGCGGGGACGCGCGTCGCGGTCGACGGCGCCCAGCTCGTCCCGCACCGCGGGTTCTCGCTCGCCGCGACCGACGTCGACTACGTCGCGTTCTCGGGCCACAAGACGTACGCGCCCTACGGGGCCGGTGCCCTCGTGGGCCGCCGCGACTGGCTCGACACCGGCACCCCGTACCTCGCCGGCGGCGGTGCGGTGCGCGACGTGCGCACCGACCGCACCGTCTGGCAGCCGGCACCCGCCCGGCACGAGGCCGGCTCGCCCAACGTGGTCGGCGCGATCGCGCTCGCGCAGGCGTGCGACACCCTCGCCGCGCTGCCCGCCGGGGCGCTCGAGGCCCACGAGCAGGCGCTGCGGGCGCGCCTCGTCGACGGGCTCGCGGCGGTCGACGGCGTCGAGGTCGCGCGCGTGTGGCCCGACTCGGCCGACCCCGTCGGCGTCGTGACGTTCACGGTCGCCGGCCGCAACCCCGGCCTGGTCGCCGCGTACCTGGCCGCCGAGCACGGCATCGGCGTGCGCGACGGCCGGTTCTGCGCGCACCCGCTGCTCGCGCACCTCGGTGCCGAGCAGGGAGCGATCCGTGCGTCGGTGGGCGTGGGCACCACCGCCGAGCACGTCGACCGGCTGGTCGCCGCCCTCGCCGCGCTGCGGGCCCACGGCACGCAGGCGCAGTACGAGGTGGTGGACGGCTGCTGGACCGTCGTCGACGACACGCGCCCGCTCATCGAGGTCCGCGGCCTGGACCACCTCGCGGCCACCGCGGCCGCCGCCTGCGGCCCGGCCCTCGACGACTGACCCCGCCAGCCCTGCTCGCCCGCGCACCCGCCGCCCCCGTCATCGGTGGCGGATCAGGCGGGTGGTGCGCCACCGATGACGGGCTCGGCGGGTCGGGGTGGATCGGGTGGCGCCGATGACGGGGTCGGCGGGTGGTCGGGCTGCCAGGATCGGGGGGTGGAACACGATCTGGTGCTGGAGGGGTCCGGGGTGCGGCTCGTGCCGCTGGCGGTCGAGCACGCGGGCGCGCTCGCGGCGTTCGTCGACGAGCGGGTCTGGCGGGGGATGACGTCACCGACACCGGTGGGCGAGCAGGCCCTGGCCGACGTCGTGCACGTGGCGCTCCGGACGCCCGCCCGCTACGCGTTCGCGGTGGTCGACCGGGCGAGCGGACGCGTGGTCGGCTCGACGTCGTTCTACGACGTGGACCGTGCGATGGGCCGCCTCGAGATCGGCCACACGTACTACGACCCGGCCGTCTGGGGCACCCACGTGAACCCGGCGTGCAAGCTTCTCCTGATGACCCACGCGTTCGAGACGTGGGGCGTGGCGCGGGTCGCGTTCCGCGTCGAGGGCCGCAACGCCCGATCGGTCGCGGCCGTCACCAAGCTCGGCGCGGTGCCGGAGGGGCGGCTGCGCGGTCACCGCGTCGCCGCCGACGGCACCCGTCAGGACTCCCTGTACTTCTCGGTCCTCGCCGAGGAGTGGCCCGCGGCCCGCGCGCGCCTGGAGGCGCGCCTCGCCGGAGCTCCGGACGTCGACGACCGCACGTCGGTGCTGCTCCTCGGCGGCCGCTCGGGCGTCGGGAAGTCGACCGTCGCGGCGGCCGTGCACGACCTCCTCGTCGAGCGGGACGTCGCGCACGCCGTCGTCGAGGGGGACGCGCTCGACCTCGCGCACCCGACGCCCTGGGAGCACGGCGTCGCGGCCGCCAACCTGGCCGACGTGTGGCGTCGGTACCGGGCGCTGGGGCACCGGCGGCTCGTCCTGGCGAACACGGTGAGCGTGCTGGAGGCGGACGTCCTGGCCGCGGCGGTCGGCGACCGTCCGCAGGTGACGTCCGTGCTGCTGACCGCGAACGACAGCACCGTCCGCGAGCGGCTGGCGCGCCGGGAGGTCGGTGCGTCCTACGACGCGCACGTCGCGCGTTCCGACGCTGCGGCCCGCCGCCTGGAGGCCGAGGCGGGCGCCCGGGTCCACCGTGTCCCGACGGATGCCCGCCCGCCGGCCGACGTCGCGGCGGACGTGATCGCGCTCGCCGGCTGGTGACCGTCCCGCGCGAGCCCGTGGTCCGTGGCGTCTGCGGCGCCGATGCCGCCACGGATGACGGGCTCGGCGGGGGAGGAGCGGTCAGGGGTCGACGAGCAGGCCCAGGTGGGCGGCGAGGAGCGGGGCCAGCTCGAGGACCTGCGCGGGGCTGACCGTCGCGCCCGCCAGGCCCGCGACGCCGTCGACGGCCCGCCAGCGGGCGCCCCGCAGGTCGGCGCTGGCCAGCTGTGCGCCGTTGAGGTCGACGCGGCGGACGTCGCAGTCCACGACCTCCAGGTGCCGCACGCGGGCCTGCGCCAGGTCGAGGTCGCCGATCGTGACGCCCTCCAGCCGCAGCCGGTCGATCGTCGCGCCGCGCAGGTCCAGGTAGTCGACCTTGCCGCCGTGCACGTGCCCGCGGGTCCACCGCGACGCCGTCGCCACGAGGGCGCCGATCCGCGAGTCGCCGATCGTCACGTCCTGCCACGACGTGCCGGGCGCCCGCCACGTCCCGGCCCGCACCCCGGTGAAGGTGCAGTCGACGAGCCGTGCGCCGTCGACGTCGAGGCCGTCGAGGTCGCAGCCGGTGAACGTGCAGTCCATGATCCGGGCGCCCGCGGCGGTGAGGCCGGCCAGGTCCACGCTGTCGAACGCCAGGTCGTCGAGGTCGCCCTCGGGCTCGAGGTCGGCCGCGGTCCCGGGTGACGTCATGGCGCCACCCTGCCACGGGCCGCCGACGCCCGGACTCCCCGCCGGGGCGTCGGCGGGCACCGAGGGCGGACGGTCTCAGGCGAGCGGCCGGACCTCGCCCTGCAGGTGCAGGCGGCCCGAGCGGGGGCTCCACGCGGTGAACCGGTGACGGTCGTCCTCGCGGGCGACGCGCACGTCCACGCTCGCCGGCAGCAGCACGGGGGACGCGAACTCGACGTCCCACGTGAACGCGTCGCCCCGGGCGGCGCCGACGTCGGCCAGCGCGCGCGAGGCCGTGAGCATGCCGTGCGCGATCGCCCGCCGGAACCCGAGCAGCCGCGCCGTCACGGGCGACAGGTGGATCGGGTTGACGTCCCCGGAGACCGCCGCGTACCGGCGGCCGGTGTCCGCGGCCAGCTCCCAGCGCCCCGTCCGCACGGGTGGCACGAACGCGGGCCGGTCGAGCTCGTCGGCCGGCGCGTCGACCAGCCGCACGCCCTTGGCGAGGTACGACGAGACCCCGCGCCACGCGACCTCCCCGTCGGCGGCGACCTCGGTGACCAGGTCGACGGCGGTGCCGGCCCGGTGCGCTCGCAGGCCCTGCGCCCGGGCGCGCACGTCGAGCACGTCGCCCAGGTGCAGCGGCCGGGTCTGCGTCACGTGGTTGGCCACGTGCACCAGCCCGAGCAGCGGCAGCGGGAAGTCGTCGCGCACCATCAGCGCGGTCGCGACGGGGAACGCGAGCACGTGCACGTACCCCGCGGGCAGGGTGTCGGAGGCGGTCTCGTGCACCAGCCGCTGGTAGCGCGTCAGGTGGTCGGCGTCGACCCGCACGCCGTCCGCCGCGTACGTGACCTCGGGCAGCGCGTGCGGTGCCCGGCGCCCCGGCAGGGCGGCGCGGGCGGCCCCGGCCAGGCCCCGCGCGTACAGCCCGCCGAGCCCGGGCACGCCGGGCAGCTGCACCGTGCCGGTCACCGGCCGACCATGTTCTGCCCGCACACCCGCAGGGTCCGCCCCACGACCCCGCCCGCCGCGGGCGAGGCCAGGAACGCGACGGCCTCGGCGACGTCCACGGGCAGCCCGCCCTGCTGCAGCGAGTTCAGCCGCCGGGCGACCTGGCGGGTCACCGCGGGGATGCGCGCCGTCATCTCGGTCTCGACGAACCCCGGCGCGACCGCGTTGGCGGTGCCGCCGAACGGCACCAGCAGGGGCGCCGTCGCCCGGACCATGCCGATCACGCCGCCCTTGGACGCCGCGTAGTTCGTCTGCCCGCGGTTGCCGGCGATCCCGGACGTCGAGGCCAGCGCCACGACGCGCGGCGAGTCGACGAAGTCGCCGGACGTCAGCAGCACCTCGTTGATGCGCAGCTGGGCGGACACGTTGACCGCGAGGACGGACTCCCAGCGGTCGGGCGTCATGTTGGCCAGCAGCTTGTCGCGTGTGATCCCGGCGTTGTGGACCACGACGTCGAGACGGCCGTGCCGGGCGCGCGCGTGCGCGAGGATCCGCTCACCCGCGTCGGGGGCCGTGACGTCGAGCTGCAGCGCGGTGCCGCGCACGCGGTTGGCCGTGGCGGCGAGCTGCTCGCCGGCGGCCGGCACGTCGACCGCCACGACGGTCGCGCCGTCGCGGGCCAGCACGTCGGCGATCGCGGCACCGATGCCGCGGGCCGCGCCCGTGACGACGGCGACGCGCCCCGCGAGCGGGCGCTCCCAGTCGGTGGGCAGCTCGCCGGCGTCGGAGTCGACCTCGAGGAGCTGGCCGTCGACGAACGCCGAGCGGGCCGACAGGAAGAACCGCAGCGTGGCCACCACGGACGGCGCGGTGACCGGCACACCGTCGGCGACGACGACGCCGTTGCCCGTGGCCCCGCCGCGCAGCTCCTTGGCCAGCGACCGCAGCAGACCGTCGACACCCTGCCGCGCGGCGGCCACGGCCGGCGCCTCGTCGGCGGTGGCAGGCCGGTGCACGGTGACGACGCGCCCGCCGGGGCGCAGCCCCTTGAGCGTGGACGCCGCGGCCAGCACGGGACCGGCCAGGTCGTCGGGGTGCGCGACGTCGGTGAGCACGAGCACGACGGCGGCGTACCGCACGTCCGGGGCGGGGTGCCGGTGCACGTCCAGGTCCCAGCCGTCCAGCACGGCGGGCGCCGCGTCGTCGAGGTGCGGGTGCGCCGGACCCCCCGCGGGGGACGCGAGCAGCGCGGCGACCGCGTCGGCGTCCGGGCCGCGGCCCAGCACGAGCGCCGGGCCGTCGAGCAGCGGGACGCCGGGGCGGTGCCGGCGCAGCCGGGCGGGGCGGGGCAGGCCGAGCTGGGCGGCCAGCTTCTTCGTGAGCCCGCTGTTGACGAGCTCGAGGTACGTGTCGGTCATCGCTGCTCCTGCGTCGGTGGGGGCGCGGCGGGGAAGGGGGTCAGGCAGCCTCGAGCAGGGCCGTCAGGCCCAGGCCGCCGGCGGCGCACACCGAGACCAGCGCCCGGACGGGGCTGTCGTCGCCTGCGGCGACCTGCGCGGCGCGGCGGGCGTGGAGCTCCTTGGCGATGGTGGCGACGATGCGCCCGCCCGTCGCGGCGAACGGGTGGCCCGCCGCCAGGGACGATCCGTGGACGTTGAGGCGGTCGGGGTCGACGGTGCCGAACGCACCGTCCAGGCCCAGGCGCTCGCGGCCGAAGTCGGGCGACGCCCAGGCGGCGAGGGTGGTGAGCACGGTCGACGCGAACGCCTCGTGGATCTCCACGTACTGCAGGTCCTCCAGGCCGAGCCCGTGCCGGCCCAGCAGCCGGGGGACGGCGAAGACCGGGGCCATGAGCAGCCCGTCCTCGCCGTGCACGAAGTCGACGGCGCCCGCCTCGGCGTCGACGACCGCCGCGAGCGGCACCAGGTCGTGGTCGGCGGCCCACTCCGCGGACCCGAGCAGCACCGTCGACGCGCCGTCGGTCAGCGGGGTGGAGTTGCCGGCCGTCATCGTCGCGGGCGTGTCCAGGCCCAGGCCGAAGGTGGGGCGCAGGCCGGCGAGCTTCTCGAGCGAGGTGTCGGCCCGCAGGTTGCCGTCGCGCGTCAGGCCCCGGTAGGGGGTGACGAGGTCGTCGAAGAACCCGGCGTCCCACGCGGCGGCGAGGCGCTGGTGGCTGCGCAGCGCGACCTCGTCCTGCGCCTCGCGGGTGATGCCCCACTGCGCGGTGGTCAGCGCCTGGTGCTCGCCCATCGACAGGTGCGTGCGCGGCTCGGAGGTCCGGGGCGCGGACGGGGCGAGGTCCTTCGGGCGGATGCGGGCGGCCGCGGCCAGCCGCTGGGGCACGGTGCGGGCGCGCGAGAGGTCGAGCAGCGCCCGGCGCAGCCGGTCCGAGACGGCGATCGGGGCGTCGGACGTGGTGTCGACGCCGCCGGCGACGGCGGACTCGAGCTGGCCGAGCCGGATCTTGTTGCTCAGCGAGACGACCGTCTCGAGGCCGGTGGCGCAGGCCTGCTGGACGTCGTACGCGGGCGTGGTGGCCGACAGCGCCGAGCCCAGCACCGACTCACGCGTGAGGTTGAAGTCCCGGCTGTGCTTGAGCACGGCGCCGGCCGCGACGGCGCCGAGGCGCTCGCCCTGCAGCCCGAACCGCGCGACGAGCCCGTCGAGCGCGGCCGTGAGCATGTCCTGGTTCGACGCGTGCACGTAGGCCCCGCCCGCGCGGGCGAACGGGATCCGGTTCCCCCCGAGCACGTACGCGGGTCGGGCGGTTCCGGTGGGGCTCTGCCGGGTCGCTGCCATGGGGCGGTCCTCTCGCATCGGCGCTGATGACGGGTCCGGGACGTGTCCGAGGAGGTCGGCCGGCGCAGCCATCGCGTAGCGCGCGTCGCTGCGTCGTCCGAGGGACGTTCGTCCCGATCTCGTTCCCGAAACCCACAGTACCTGATACCTTCGGTTTCGTGAGCCCCGTCACTTCGGGACCGTCGACGACGACGGCACCCGCCCGAGCTCGCGGCGCCGGACCCCACCCCGGCGTCGCGCCGGACGCGCGCCACGAGCCGTCGCCGCCCCTGCGCCCCGCACCGCCCGCCGGGCCCGACGCGGACGACGAGCCCGCCGCCGACGGCCGCTCCACCCGGTGGGCCGACCACCGCGAGGCCCGCCGCGCCGAGCTCCTGCGCGTCGCCCGGCGCACCGTGCACCACCGCGGCCCCGACGTCTCCATGGACGAGATCGCGGCCGCCGCCGGCACGTCCAAGTCCATCGTCTACCGCTACTTCACCGACAAGACCGGTCTGCAGATCGCCGTCGCCGAGGCCGTCGTCCTGCAGATCCAGGGCGCCCTCGAGGGCGTCCTGCGCGTCGCGCCCACGCCGCGCGACGGCCTGCGCGCGATGGTCGCCGTGTACCTGGAGATGATCGAGTCGTCCCCCCACGTGTACGCGTTCGTCACGCGCGACGGGTCCGTGGAGTCCGGCGGCCCGCTCGGCCACTTCCTCGACTCGGTGACCGCGCTGGTCGCCGCACCGTTCGCCCGCGGGCTCACCGAGGACCGCGACGGCACCCGCGTCGCCCGGCGCCCCGAGGCCGTGCGGCGCCCCGCCGACGACCCGCACGCCGCCGCGCTCGCAGCCGCCGAGGTGTGGGCCGCCGGCGCCGTCGGGTTCGTGCGCGGCACCGGCGAGTGGTGGCTCGCCCACCGCGGCCAGCCCGGCGTGCCCGACCGCGAGACCCTCACCGCCCAGGTCGCGGCGTGGCTGTGGGCCGGCCCCGTCGGCCTGCTCGCCCGCGACCGTGCTCGCCGTACCGACGACGTCGTCCCCACCCCGACGGAGGAGCCATGACCACGACCGCCGCCCGCCCGGCCCCGAGCCCGGCGCCTGCCCCCACCGACGCCGAGCCGCGCGTCGACGTCGCCGCGCTCGAGGAGCAGCTGCTCGGCCGCTACGCGCAGCTGCGCCGCGAGGCCCGCGCCATCACCGCCGACCCCGACTTCCAGAAGATCGAGGGCATGCCCGTCGCCGAGCACCGCGAGCGCGTGCTCGCCCAGCTGCGTCGCCTGGAGGCCGACCACGACGTGCTCCGGGCGTTCCCGACCCGGCTCGGGGGCGCCGACGACCACGGCGGCTCGCTCGCCCGGTTCGAGGAGCTCGTCGTCGGCGACCCGTCGCTGCAGATCAAGGCGGGCGTGCAGTGGGGGCTGTTCGCGTCGGCGATCCTGCACCTGGGGACGACCTGGCACCACGACACGTTCCTCGCCGACGCCATGCACCTGCGGGTGCCGGGGGCGTTCGCGATGACGGAGACGGGCCACGGGTCGGACGTCGCGTCGATCGGCACGACCGCCGAGTACGACGCGCAGACGCAGGAGTTCGTCATCCACACCCCGTTCCGCGGGGCGTGGAAGGACTACCTCGGCAACGCGGCGCTGCACGGCACCGCCGCCGTCGTGTTCGCCCAGCTCGTCACGGCCGCCCCCGGGGGGCCGCGGGTCGACCACGGGGTGCACGCGTTCTACGTGCCGATCCGTGACCCGCAGACGGGTGAGTTCCTGCCCGGCGTCGGCGGGGAGGACGACGGCGTCAAGGGCGGGCTCAACGGCATCGACAACGGCCGGCTGCACTTCGACCACGTGCGGGTGCCGCGCACGCACCTGCTCGACCGGTACGGCTCGGTCGCGCCGGACGGCACGTACTCCTCGCCGATCGCCAGCCCGGGGCGTCGGTTCTTCACGATGCTCGGCACCCTCGTGCAGGGCCGGGTCTCCCTGGACGGCGCCGCGGTGAACGCGTCGAAGGTCGCGCTCGCGATCGCCGTGACGTACGCCAACCAGCGCCGGCAGTTCACGGGCGGCGACGCCGAGGAGGTCGTGCTCCTCGACCGCGGCCAGCACCAGCGCCGGCTGCTGCCGCTGCTGGCCGAGACGTACGCGGCGACGTTCGCGCACGAGGAGCTGCTCGCGGCGTTCGACGACGTGTTCTCGGGCCGCGGCGACACCCCCGAGCAGCGCGAGGACCTCGAGACGCTCGCGGCCGCGCTCAAGTCGTCGTCGACGTGGCACGCGCTGCGCACGGTCCAGACGTGCCGCGAGGCCTGCGGCGGGCAGGGGTTCCTCGCCGAGAACCGGCTCACGGGCCTGCACGCCGACATGGACGTGTACGCCACGTTCGAGGGCGACAACACCGTCCTGCTGCAGCTCGTCGGCAAGCGTCTGCTGGGCGACTACGCGGCGTCGTTGTCCGCGCTGCAGCGCGACCGGGGCGACCTGGCCCGGTTCGTCGCCGAGCGCGTCGCCGACGCCGCCCTGCACCGCACGCCCCTGGTGCGGGCCGTGCAGACCCTCGGCGACCTGGGCGACGCCCGCCGCTCGGTGGGCCAGCTGCGCGACGAGGCCACGCAGCGCGAGCTGCTCACCGACCGGGTCGAGGCGAAGGTCGCCCAGGTCGCGCAGGCCCTGGCGCCGGCGCGCAAGCTGAGCCCCGACAAGGCGGCCGCACTGTTCAACGCCCACCAGCACGAGCTGGTCGAGGCCGCGCGCGCCCACGCCGAGCGCGTGCAGTGGGAGGCGTTCACGCGCGGCCTGGCCCAGGTGCAGGACCCGGGGACGCGGCAGGTGCTCACGTGGGTGCGCGACCTGTTCGGGCTGTCGCTGATCGAGCGGGACCTCGCCTGGTACCTGATCAACGGCCGGCTCTCGGCGGGGCGGGCCCGCACGGTGACGTCGTACATCGACCGGCTGCTGGTGCGCCTGCGCCCGCACGCGCAGGACCTCGTCGACGCGTTCGGCTACCGCCAGGAGCACCTGCGCGCACCGATCTCCTCCGGCGCGGAGCGTGCGCGGCAGGACGAGGCGCGCGCGCACCAGCGGGCGCTGCGTGCGTCCGGCGCGGCCCCGGTGCCCGAGAAGCACGCGAAGGCCTGACCGCCCGGGGCGACGGGCGCGGGTCAGCCCGCGTCCGTCGCCGTCGGGTTGCACCGGGTCGCGAGCATCGTCAGCCCGTCGACCTCGGGGCGCCACGGCTCGAGGTTCCACGTCTCCTTCTCGGGCGCCCCCAGGGCGTGGCAGCCGAGCTGGTCGCGCATCGACGCCGACGCGGCCTCCGGCTCCGCGGCCGCGAGCTGGGTCGCGACGGCCTCCTGCGCCGCGATGCCGCCGCCGCGGGCCCAGGCGGCCGGGTCGACCGCGAGCGAGCGGCCGCCCTCGTTCTCGCCCCAGGTCGCGCTGTCGACCGCGGTGCCGCCGACCACGAACGTCACGGGTGCGGCGCTCGCGGCCCCGGTGCCCGCCGGTGCCGTCAGGAGCGCCAGGCCCGTCGGTGCGTCGGCCGTCCACCGCGGGGCTCCCGCCGCGCCGCGGGCCGCGCCGACCGCCGCGACCGTCACGCCCGTGGCGTCGCGCACCGCGACGGTGCCGTCGGCGAGCACGTGCAGGGTCGTGCCGGCGGGCGCGGCGAGCCAGGCGGAGGTGGTCCCGTCCGTCGTCGCGACGGTGACGTCGAGAGCGCCGTCGTCGCGGGCGGCGACCCCGGGCGCGTCGGCGGCGAGCAGCGCGAGCGTCGGTCCGCCGCGGGGCTCGAGGGGCGCGCCGCGCTCCTCGACGGCCGCCGCGTCCGGCGCGGGCGCGGGCGGCGACGGTGCCGCGGACGACGCTGCGGCGGACGAGGTCACCGGCGACGCGCCGGTCGGGGCCGGCGGAGCCGTGCAGCCCGTGACGACCGCGACGCCGACCACGGCCGCGGCGAGCCGCCTGCCGCGGCGGGCGGGGGCTGAGGGGTGACGGGCGGGCACGGCACCGACCGTAGCAACGGTGCGCCGGGGGACCGGCGACGCCCCGGGGGAGCGGCCGGGGTGGTGGGTGGCCCGCTCACACCCACTGCGCGTCCTGCACGAGGCACATCCCGCCGACCTCGTGCAGGAGCCCGCGCAGCTGATCCACGACCTGGTCGACCCGGTCCGGGGGGACGGCGACGATCACGTAGGTGTTGTCGAAGGTCGCGAAGGGGTCGGTCCCCCGCGCACCGTGCTGGCCCGTCCCGTACACGCCGGGGACGACGGTGCGGTGGGGCAGGCCCAGCGCGTCCAGCGCGTCGAGGAACCTCCCGGCGGTGCGGGACTCGACGACGAGGTCCAGCCGCTTCACGTCCTGCATGGCGTCTCCTCGGCTCAGCCGACCAGGGCCTGGGCGGCGGCGTGGTATAGGGGGATCCCGATCACGATGTTGAACGGGAACGTGACGGCGAGCGCCATCGTCAGGTAGCGCGACGGGCGTGCCTCGGGGATCGCGTAGCGGACGACGGCCGGCACGACGATGTACGACCCGCTCGCGGCGAGGACGGTGAGCAGCGTCAGGTCGCCCACCGGGAGCCCGGCGATGCTGCCGAGGGTCAGGGCGAGCGACGCGCCGACGAGCGGCATCCCGAGGGCGAACCCGATGAGGAAGGGGCCGACGTCGCGGGCCTCGCGGAGCTGGCGCGCGACGAGCAGTCCCATCTCGAGCAGGAAGAACGCCAGGAGGCCCGTGAAGACGTGGTCCACGAACGGCGTCATCGCCGCGCCGCCGGCCGGCCCCGAGACCGCGCCGACCACGAGCGAGCCGATGAGCATCAGGTGGGGTCCGCCGGTGAGCGCCTCGTGCAGGATCCCCCTCATCGACAGGGGTGGGGCGGGCGGCGACGCGGTCGCCACCGGCGCGTGCGCGGCCGCGGTGCCGGGCAGCGGTGCGGGTTGCGGCTCGCCGTGCGCGACGGCGAGCGACGTGCCGGTGGACGTCTCGGCGGCCCGCTGGCGCGACCGCGCCCAGGAGGCCAGCAGGACCGCCATGATGATCGCGGGGGACTCCATGAGCACGAGGGCGACGGTGAGGTACCCGCCGGCGTCGTCCCCGCGGGCGGCGAGGTACTGGGACCCCGCGATGAACGTGACGGCGCTGACCGACCCGTACGTCGCGGCGACGGCGGCGGCGTCGAAGGCGTTGACGCGGCGCCGCAGGACGACGAAGCCGATGGCGGGGATCAGCAGGGCGAGCGTGACGCCGAGGGCGACGACACGGACCGCGGAGCCGGTGACGCCGGTCTCGGCCAGCGCCTGGCCTCCCTTGAAGCCGATCGCCACGAGCAGGTAGAGCGACAGGAACTTGGCGACGGGCGCCGGGATCTCGAGGTTCGAGCGGACCGCTCCGGCGAGCAGGCCCAGGAAGAAGAACAGGATCGCCGGATCCGTGAGGTTGCTGACCGTGCTGAGGTCCACCGGGCCTCCTGGGGCTTCCCGACCGTGAGCGCGCGCGGGTGCGCCACTCGTCGGAAGCAAGATACCGGTAATGGAGTGCCGGTAAAGAGTGGGCCTCGTCACGTGACGCGCTAGGGTGCGGCGGGTGGCCGGGGACGAGCGCGCGTGGACCTTCCTGAGCAACCACGGGCACGTCCTCGTGCTGGTCGCCCGCGAGCCGGGCGTCCTGCTCAGCGAGCTGAGCCAGCGGGTCGGGATCACCGAGCGGGCGGCCCGCAGCATCCTGCGCGACCTCGAGGACGCCGGCTACCTCAGCCGCACCCGGGTCGGCCGGCGCAACCGCTACGAGGTGCACCCGGACGGGCCGCTGCGGCACCCGGAGGAGTCGACGGCCCTGGTCAGCGACCTGCTCGCGATCTTCCCCCGGTAGGTCCGCGACCCTCGGGCGACCCCGGGGTCGCGCGTGGCCGGGTGCGCCGCAGCCCCACGGAGGCGGCCGGGCCGGGCTCCGTGGGGCTGCAGACGTCACGCGCGTGGTGGTGGCCCGGGCGGGCCGGTCGTTCAGCCCTGGCGTCGGGCCCGACGCCGCAGGACCAGCAGGACCCCGCCGACGGCCACGGCCGCGACGGCCGCGAGCAGGATCGGCAGCGCGCGCGCCCCGGTGTCGGACAGCGCGGCGGCCTGCGTCCCGGTGGTCGCCGACAGCACGTCCGACGTGGAGCTCGGGCTCGGCGTCGGGGTCGACGCCGCCGCGGCGGGCGTCGGCTCGGCCGACGGCTGCTCCTCGGGCGCGACCGTGGGCTCGACCGTCGGCTCCTCGACCGGCTCGGGGCCGACGGTCTCCTCCGGCGTCACGGGTGTGGGCTCCGGCGCGGGCGTGGGCTCGACGGTGGGCTCCGGAGTCGGCGCGGGCGTGGGCTCGGCCGTGGGTGCCGGGGTCTCCTCGGGTGCCACGGGCGTGGGCTCGGGGGTCGGCGTGGGCTCGGGCGTCGCCTCCGGGGTGGGCTCCGGGGTCGGCTCGGGCGTCACGTCGGGCGTCGGGGTGGGCTCCGGCTCGGGCGTGACCTCGGGCGTCGGCTCCGGGGTGGGCGTGGGCTCGACCGTGGGCTCGGGCGTCGGCTCCGGCGTGACCTCGGGCGTCGGGGTGGGCTCGGGCGTGGGGGTCGGCTCCGGCGCGGGCGTGACCTCGGGCGTCGGCTCCGGGGTGGGCTCGGGCGTCGGCGTCGGCGTCGGCTCGGGGGAGGGGGTCCGCACCGGCGTGGGCGTGGGCGTCGGCGTGGGCTCCGGGGTGCGGCAGACGGGGGCCTGGCCGCCCTCGCCGAAGTGCTCGTCGAACCCGTGCACCTGCACCCACGTGATGCACGCGTCCGCGGGCAGCGCGGCCCGCGACCACGTCAGCGTCGACGTGCCCTCGAGGTCGGCGTTGAGCCCGCCGTCGACGTGCACGTTGCGCGTGGTGGAGCCGCCCCCGTCGGGGCGCGTGTAGCGGATGTTCACGTCGAAGTGCTCGGCGAAGGTCCGGCCCGCGGGCAGGACCAGCGCCTCGTCGGTCACCCGGTACGGCGGGGGCGAGTCCGAGCCCCCGGCGAGCGCGGTGGTGCCGACGGCGGCGACGACGACGGTGGAGGCGGCTACGACGACGACGACGTGACGCGAGTGCATGGGACCTCTGGTCTCGGGCGTGCGGGTGCCGGCGATGACGTCCGTGCACGTCACCCGGCATGGAGGGGAGTGTCGGCAGGGTAGCGGGCAGACCGGGCCGAACGGGGTCGATCGGTGACGAAGCGTGGCGAGCGGTGCATCTCGGACGGCGCGTCGTCGGCGTGTCGTCGCGTGCGGCTGCCGCGGACGGGCGGGTCCGGGCCGCGCGCGGCGCCGGTAGGCTGCTCCCGTCTGCCGACCCCGGCGCGGGACCGGCCGGGCCCCGCCCGTCCCCGGGACCGAGCCCCCACCGAGGGAATCGATGACCACCGCACCTGCGCGCCCCGACGCCCCGCACCACCGGACCGACACCGTCGAGCAGGCTGCGGCCACGCCGGACGCCGAGCAGCCCTGGGCCGAGCTCGGCCTCAAGGCCGACGAGTACCAGCGGATCCGGGACATCCTGGGCCGCCGCCCGACCGCCGCCGAGCTCGCGATGTACTCGGTGATGTGGTCCGAGCACTGCTCGTACAAGTCCTCGAAGGTGCACCTGCGCCAGTTCGGCGACAAGACGACGCCCGCGATGCGCGAGCACCTGCTCGTCGGCATCGGCGAGAACGCCGGCGTCGTCGACATCGGCGACGGCTGGGCCGTCACGTTCAAGGTCGAGTCGCACAACCACCCGTCGTACGTCGAGCCCTACCAGGGCGCGGCGACGGGCGTGGGCGGGATCGTGCGCGACATCATCTCGATGGGTGCCCGCCCCGTCGCGGTCATGGACCAGCTGCGGTTCGGCGCGGTCGACCACCCCGACACGGCCCGGGTCGTGCACGGCGTCGTCGCCGGGGTCGGCGGGTACGGCAACAGCCTCGGCCTGCCGAACATCGGCGGCGAGCTCGTGTTCGACGCGTCCTACCAGGGCAACCCCCTGGTCAACGCGCTGTGCCTGGGCGTGCTGCGGCACGAGGACATCCACCTGGCCAACGCCTCGGGCGTGGGCAACAAGGTCGTGCTGTTCGGTGCACGCACGGGCGGCGACGGCATCGGCGGGGCGTCGATCCTCGCGTCGGAGACGTTCGACGACACCAAGCCCTCGAAGCGGCCGTCGGTGCAGGTCGGCGACCCCTTCATGGAGAAGGTGCTCATCGAGTGCTGCCTCGAGCTGTACGCGGCCAAGGTCGTCGAGGGCATCCAGGACCTGGGCGCCGCGGGCATCTCGTGCGCGACCAGCGAGCTGGCCTCCAACGGCGACGGCGGCATGCACGTGGACCTCGAGGCCGTGCTGCTGCGCGACCCGACCCTCACCGCGGGCGAGATCCTCATGTCGGAGTCGCAGGAGCGGATGATGGCGGTCGTCCGCCCCGAGAAGCTCGACGAGTTCCTCGCGATCACCGGGCGCTGGGACGTCGAGACCGCGGTCATCGGCGAGGTCACCGGCACCGGGCGCCTCACGATCGACCACCACGGCCAGCGCATCGTCGACGTCGACCCCCGCACGGTCGCGCACGAGGGCCCCGTCTACGACCGTCCGTACGCGCGGCCCGCGTGGCAGGACGCGCTCGTCGCGGACTCCGTCAGCACCCCCGAGGGCAAGGCGCGGTACGCGCGCCCGTCGACCCCCGCCGAGCTGCGCGAGACGGTCCTGCGGCTGCTCGCGTCGCCCAACCTCGCGTCGCCGGCGTGGGTGACGGACCAGTACGACCGCTACGTGCAGGGCAACACCGCCCTCGCCCAGCCCGACGACGCGGGGGTCGTCCGCGTCGACGAGCAGACGGGGCTCGGCGTGGCCCTCGCGACCGACGCGAACGGCCGCTACGGCAAGCTCGACCCGTACACGGGCGCCCAGCTCGCGCTCGCGGAGGCCTACCGCAACGTCGCGACGACCGGCGCGCGCCCGCTCGCGGTCACCGACTGCCTGAACTTCGGCAGCCCGGAGCACCCCGACTCCATGTGGCAGCTCGTCGAGGCGATCCGCGGGCTGGCCGACGCGTGCCAGACCCTCGAGGTGCCGGTGACCGGCGGGAACGTCTCGCTGTACAACGGCACGGGCGAGCCCGGCCAGGTCGACTCCGCGATCCACCCGACGCCCGTCGTCGGCGTGCTGGGTGTGATCGACGACGTCGCCGACGCCGTGCGCTCCGGCTGGCGCGCACCGGGGCAGGCCGTGTACCTGCTGGGCACGACGCGCCCCGAGCTCGACGGGTCCGCGTGGGCCGACGTCGTGCACGCGCACCTCGGGGGGACGCCCCCGCGGGTCGACCTCGACGCCGAGCGCCGCCTGGCGCAGGTGCTCGCGCAGGCGGCACGGGACGGTCTGGTCGACGCCGCCCACGACCTGTCCGAGGGAGGTCTGGCCCTCGCGCTGCTCGAGTCGAGCCTGCGGTACGGCGTCGGCGTCCAGGTCGACCTCGACGCGCTGTGCGCCCGGGACGGGCTGACGCCCTTCGAGGCCCTGCTGTCGGAGTCGACGGCCCGCGTGCTCGTCGCCGTGCCCCGGTCCGAGGAGGTCCGCCTGCTCGACCTGTGCACCGCGCGGGGCGTGCCGGCGCTGCGCCTGGGCGAGACCGCCGAGACGTGCTCCCCGGGTGCGGGCACGCCCGCCGAGGACGGCGACCACGCGCACGTCCCGGCGGTCGAGGTGCGCGGGCTGTTCACCGTGCCGCTCGACGAGGCCCGCGAGGTGTGGGAGGCGACGCTGCCGCGCCTGTTCGGCTGACGGCACGTCGGGGCTCGTTCGGGGCACGGCCCGCCGGCGCCGTGCCCCGACGAGCCCGTCCGTCGCCCGGGAGGGTGCACCGGCGCACCGCCGGACGGGTGGACATCCGTCCGGTTCGGGCCAGATCGTCCCGGTCCGCCCTAGCATGCAGCCGTGGCTCAGCGACGCGGATCTCGACGCACGGCGGTGGTGAGCGTGCTCACGGTCGCGACCCTGGCCGCGGTGGCCTTCGTGACCTGGGGGATCGCCGGCGGTGGGCAGGGCGGCGGCACCACGCCCGTCGCGCAGGTCGAGGCGTGGGCCGGCGCGCTCACGCACACGGCCCCCGAGCCCGAGCCGGAGGCCGAGCCGACGACCGCCGAGGTCGGGTTCGACCTCACGGCGTACTCGACGACCGACCCCGCCAGCCCGTGGGTGATCGTCAACAAGCAGCACCCCCTGACCCCCAGCGACTGGGCTCCCGACGACCTGGTGGCCGTCGACGGCGTGCAGGTGCGCGCGGACGTCGCCGCGGACCTCGAGGCGATGCTCGCGGCCGCTGCCGCCGACGGCGTCGAGATCCTCCCGCGCGACGGCTACCGCTCCTTCGCCGGCCAGGCCGCGGCGCGGGCCGCCGTGGAGCAGCGGCGCGGGTTCGAGCACGCCGAGCGGTACTCGGCCCGCCCCGGCTTCTCCGAGCACCAGACGGGCCTGGCGCTCGACGTCGACTCCGGCTCGAACCCCTCGTGCGACCTGCAGACGTGCTTCGCGCAGACCGCGGAAGGGCTCTGGGTGGCCGAGCACGGGCACGAGCACGGCTTCCTCGTGCGCTACACGCCCGAGAACACCGAGACGACCGGGTACTCGCCCGAGGGGTGGCACCTGCGCTGGGTCGGCCGCGACCTCGCGGGCTGGATGCACGCCGAGGGTCGCACGTCGTTGGAGGACGTCTTCGGCGTGCCGGGCGGGTCGACGTACCTCGAGCAGTGACCGCGGGCCCGCGGCGGCGCCGGCGAAAAGGCGTCGCCTGGCGGACCGGGCGCGCCTAGCGTCGGGCGGGTGCAGCCCGTCCCGTCGTCCGCCCCAGCCCCCGACGCCGTGCCCGTCCCGCCCGCCGGCGCGACGTCCGCCGGCGTCCACCTCGTCGTGCGCGTCGACCGGGGCGCCGTGCTCGTCGTCCCCGTCGACGACGTGACGACCGAGCCGCGCCGGGCCGTCGTGGACCGCGACGGTGCCGCGCCCCTGCCGGACGGCACGCGCAGCCCCCTCGCGGTCGGCGACCGTGTGGACCTCGCCGTGGCGGGCCACGAGCTGCACGTGCTGGCCGTGCACGCCCGGCGCAGCGTCCTCGTCCGTGACTCGGCGGGCCGCACCTCCCACGAGCAGGTCCTCGCCGCGGGCGTCGACGTCGTCCTCGTCGTCGAGCACCTCGACCCGGACCCCGACCTGGGCCGTGTCGAGCGCCTGCTGACCCTCGCCTGGCGGTCGGGAGCCCGGCCCGTCGTGGTGCTCACCAAGGCCGACGCCGTGCCCGACCCGGCCGGCATGCGCCACGACGTCGCCGCGGTGGCCCCGGGCGTGGACGTCCACGCCGTGAGCGTGCAGGAGGGCACGGGCCTGGAGCCCGTCCGGGACCTCCTCGCCCCCGGCGTCGTGCTCGTCGTCGTCGGGCCCTCGGGTGCGGGCAAGTCCACGCTCGTCAACGCGCTCGCCGGCGCCCCGGTCATGACGACGTCGCAGGTGCGCGCCGACGGGCGTGGGCGCCACACCACGACGCACCGCGAGCTCGTGCCGCTCGCCGGCGGGGCGATGCTCGTCGACACCCCCGGCATCCGCGGCGTCGGGCTGGTCGCCGACGCGGGCGGCCTGGCCGCGGCGTTCGCCGACGTCGCGGGCCTCGCGCAGCGGTGCCGGTTCGCCGACTGCGCGCACGACGCCGAGCCCGGGTGCGCCGTCCTGGCCGCCGTCGAGCACGGCGACCTGCCCGCGCGGCGGCTGGACAGCTGGCGGCGCCTGGAGCGGGAGGCGGCCCACCACGCGCGCCGCGCCGACGCCCGGCTGGCGGCGCTGGAGCACGCCCGGGTGCGGCGGGTGCAGCGTGCCCGGCGGCGCAGCCCGGGGAACCCGCGGGCCTGAGCCGGCGGGCGGTGCGGCCGGGCCGCGCACATGACAGATCTGTGAGGACTTGCTCGGAGGGGTCGCCAGGACGCGTCGGATCAGGTTCCCTGGGGGTGAACCGCCGGCCTCGCCCTGCACCCGAACCTGAGGAGCACCCATGTTCACCCGCCTCACGACGACACGCCGCAAGGTCGCGGCCGTCGCCACGGCCGGCGCCCTGCTGGCCGGGGTGGTCACGGCGGCGTCGGTGACGGCGGCCCAGGCCGCGCCCGGATGCCGCGTCGACTACACCGTCACCAGCCAGTGGCCCGGCGGCTTCGGCGCCGACGTCAAGATCACGAACCTGGGCGACCCGCTCACGTCGTGGAACCTCGCCTGGTCCTTCCCGGCCGGCCAGGGGATCACCCAGCTGTGGAACGGCTCCGTCATGGGGACGGGCTCGCAGGTCCAGGTCTCCAACCTCGGGTGGAACGGTCGCCTCGCCACGGACGCGTCGGTGTCGTTCGGCTTCAACGGCTCGTGGTCGGGCAGCAACCCGGCGCCGACGTCCTTCACGCTCAACGGGACCCCGTGCACGGGCGCGGTGACGTCGCCGACGCCGACCCCCACCCGGACGGCGACGCCCACGCCCACGCCTACGCCCACGCCGACCCCGACGCGCACGGCGACGCCGACCCCGACCCCCACGGCGACGCCCACACCCACCCCGACCCCCACGGTCCCCGCGACGAGCGCCTTCTACACCGACCCGACCACGGCCGCGTACGCGGCCTGGCAGGCCGCGTCAGGCACGAACAAGACGCTGCTGGCCAAGATCGCGCAGACGCCGCAGGCGTTCTGGATCGGCGACTGGGCTCCCGCGGCGACGATCCAGCAGGACGTGCGCAGCTACACCGGACGCGCGCAGGCCGCCGGTGCGACGCCCGTGATCGTGGTCTACGCGATCCCCGGCCGTGACTGCGGCTCCTACTCGGGCGGCGGCGTCGCCGAGTCCGAGTACGCCCGGTGGATCGACACCGTCGCCGACGGGATCCAGGGGCGTCCCTGGATCGTGCTCGAGCCCGACGCGCTCGCCCAGCTGGGCGACTGCCAGGGCCAGGGCGACCGGATCGGGTACCTGCGCTACGCGGCACGCGTGCTGACCGAGCACGGCGGTCGCGTGTACATCGACGCGGGCCACTCGGCGTGGCTGTCCGCGCAGGAGACGGCGCGCCGCCTCCAGCTGGTCGGTCTCGACTACGCGGAGGGCTTCGCGCTCAACACGTCGAACTACCGCACCACGGCCGAGACCCGCACGTACGGCGAGCAGGTGTCCCGGCTCGCCGGCGGCGCGCCCTACGTGATCGACACGTCCCGCAACGGCAACGGCTCGAACGGCGAGTGGTGCAACCCCCGGGGTCGCGCGCTCGGTGAGCGGCCCACCGTCGTGAACGACGCGACCGCGCTCGACGCGCTGCTGTGGATCAAGCGCCCGGGCGAGTCCGACGGCACGTGCAACGGCGGCCCCACCGCCGGTGCGTGGTGGCAGGAGATCGCGCTGGAGATGGCGCGCAACACCACCTGGTGACCCGGTCGCCCGGGGCACGACCCGGGCGACCGTCCGACGGCCGCACACCCCCCGTGCGGCCCCGCGAGGCCGCGGACGTCCCTCCCCCCCCGACGTCCGCGGCCTCGCCCGTGCCCGGGCCGCGGCCGCCCCGGCGGCGACCGGTTCCGCCCGGTGCGTCCGCCACGCGCTCCGACTTCACCCCGCCGGGGCGGGTGATCATCTGGTCGGTCGTCCATGTGAGGCGGGGCGGCGGTCGATGAGGACGAGGACACCCCCTCGTCCTCGGGAGCCCCACGCATGCCCGCTCGGCAGCACGTCCGTCGGGGCAGCCGTGCCCTCCTCGCGGCCCTGGCCGCCGCGGTGGTGGTGCTGACCCAGCTCGTCGCGGCCGCCCCGGCGCGCGCCGACGTCGACGACCCGTTCGTGCCCGTGTACTCCACGAACGAGCACGGCGCGATCGTGATGACGGGCAACACGCTGATGACGTGCAGCTCCCGGGTGCGGTCCTGCCCGGCGGCGCAGCAGGACGCCGGCGGGTCGGCGGACAACTCGGACTTCTCCTCGAGCTCGTCCGGCGCGTACGTCGACGTGCTCGCCGACGGGTCGACGACGTTCAGCTCGTCGAGCGCGTCGCTGCACATCGCCGACAGCTCGACGGTGCGGTTCGCGGCGCTGGTCTGGGGCGGGCGCACGTCGCAGACGAGCGCGACGGGCAGCAACCCGGACCTGCGGCACCGGGCGTGGCTGGCGGTGGACAGCGAGTCCGGCACGGACCTGCCCGGGCGCACGGTCACGGCGGACCACCTCGCGCAGACGTCCCGCACGGAGGGCTACCAGGGGTACCTCGACGTCACCGACGTCGTCACGTCCGCCGGGTCCGGCACGTACACCGTGGGCAACGTGCAGTCCACGCGCAACGACATCGGCCGGTTCGCCGGCTGGTCGCTGGTCGTCGTGGTCGCCGACGAGTACCAGCCGATGCGCAACCTCACGGTCTTCCGGGGGTTCGCGGAGGTCGAGGCCGCGGCGTCCAGCGACGTGCAGTTCACGGTCGACGGGTTCCGCACCCCGCTGCACGGCGAGGTCCGCTCCACGCTGGGCGCGGTCACGTACGAGGGCGACCGGGGCATCTCCGGCGACAGCTTCTCGGTCGACGGCCACGCGCTGACCGACGTGCTGGGCGACCCGGACAACGTCTTCAACTCGACGATCAGCCAGCGCGGCTCCATGGTCGACCAGGGCCGCGACCCCCTGTACTTCAACCAGCTCGGCCTCGACATCGACACGTTCGACGCGGACGGCGTGCTGGCGAACGGTGCGACGAGCGCGACCCTGCGGGCCACGACCACGCAGGACCAGTACTGGGTCGGCATGGTCACGTTCGAGACCGAGCTCTACGAACCCAGCGTCTCGCTCGTGAAGTGGGCCGCGTGGGACCCGGAGGCCGACGCGGACGGTGTCGTGGGGGCCGGGGACACGATCGAGTACGGGATGGTGTTCCTCAACGAGGGGCTCGACACGGCGGTCGACCCGGTGCTGCGGGACGCGGTGCCGACGGGCACGACGTACCTGCCCGGCAGCATGTCGCTCGACGGCGTCCCGCTGACGGACGAGGACGACCGCGGGGCGCCGGACGGCGACGGCGGTCGCTACCGGTCGGCCGGCGGGGGCGACCTCGAGGTGCACGTCGGTGACATGCCGGGCACGGACGGCGAGGGTGACCTCGAGTTCCGCTGGTTCACGTTCTCGGTCGTGGTCGACGACGACGCCGCCCTCGACCAGGACCTCGTCAACGTCGCCCAGCTGTCGTACACGGGCGCGGTCTCGGGGACGGTCGGCGGCTCGGTGAGCAACACCGCGCTGCTGCGCGTCGGCGACGAGGACGGATACCCCGAGGAGGGGCAGGAGACGGTCGCCCCGACGCTCGTCGACCACCTCGTGGAGCTCACGCCCGCGCCGGGCCGGCCGGGCGCGGACGTGGCGGTGCTCGACGGCGCGTCGGCCGCCGGCGGAGGTGCGCTCACGGTGGTCGGCGTGACCGCGCCGGCGCACGGCACGGCCACGGTCGTCGGGGACACGGTCCGGTACGTCCCGGACCCGGACTTCTCCGGTCGGGACGCGTTCACGTACACGGTGTCCGACGCGGACGGGAACGTGACGTCGGCGGTCGTGCGCGTCGACGTGCTCAACGACGCGCCCGTCGCCGTCGACGACGCGCTCGACCTGGACACGGACGTCCCGGTGGGCACAGCGACGCCCGTGGACGTCCTGGCCAACGACACCGACCCCAACGACGAGGTGCTCGCGGTCCGGGGCGTGGCCGTCGGCAACGACGTCGTCATGTCCGGCGGCCTGGCGACGCCTGCGGGCGGCACGGTCTCCGTGGCCGACGGCCGGGTGACGTACACCAAGCCGCCAGGCGGTCTGCCGGCGGGTGCCACGGACACGTTCGGCTACCTCGTCGTCGACCAGCGGGGACGCACGTCGGAGGCCGTGGTCACCGTGACGTCGGTGGATCTCAACCAGGACCCGGTGGCGCACCCGGACACGGCGACGGTGCCCGCCGGTGGCGTACCCGTGACGGTCGACGTCGTCGCGGACGACACGGACGCCGACGGGGACACCCTGACCGTGACCGGCGTCGGTAGCCCCACCGGCCCGGGCGGCGCGGTGCGCGGGTCGGCGTCGGTCACGCCCGAGGGCCGGGTCCGCTACACCCCGCCGACGGGTTGGGACGGCCTCGTCACCCTGCCGTACACGATCAGCGACGGCCGCGGCGGCACGGCCGTCGGCGTCGTCGAGGTGACGGTGACGAACACCGCCCCGACGGCCGGCGACGACGCGGCGACCACGGGCCACGCCACCCCGGTGGACGTGCCGGTGCTGACGGACGACGCGGACGCGAACGGCGACACGCTGACGGTCGTCGGCGTGGACCGGCGCACGGCGACGGGGGCGGTCGCGGTCGCGACGGTCGGCGGCGTCCAGGTCGTGCGGTATACGCCGGCGACGGGCTTCGTCGGCACCGAGCAGGTGGGGTACACGGTCGCGGACGGCCGGGGCGGCACCGCGACGGCGACGGTCACGGTGACGGTGACGAACGCCCCGCCGGTGGCGCGCGACGACACGGCCAGCACCCGGGCCGGCGTGCCGGTCGCCGGTGTGCCCGTGCTCGCCAACGACTCCGACCCGAACGTGACGGCGGGCTCCGGCGGGCAGGCGCTGGCCGTGCTGGACGCCACGGCGGACCAGGGGGCGACGGCGACGGTCGCGCCCGACGGCACGCTGACGGTCGCACCCGCCGACGGGTTCGTCGGCACGGTGCAGGTCACCTACCGGCTGACCGACGGCGTGGCCGTGGTCGACGGCACGCTGCGCGTCGAGGTCCTCAACAACGGTCCGGTGACGGTCGCGGACCTGCTGACCACGCCGACGTCGGCCGTCGACGTCCCGCTCGACGTGCTCGCGAACGACCTCGACCCGGAGGGCGACCCGCTCACGCTGGTCTGGGTGACGAACCTCGTGGACGCGCAGGGCGCGGCCCGCGGGACGGCACGCGTCGACGGCGGCGTCGTGCTCGTCACCCCCGCCGCGGGCTGGGCCGGCACCGCGACGTTCACGTACCTCGCGGGCGACGGGACGGACACCGCGGCGGGCACGGCCACGGTCGTCGTGCTCAACGACGTGCCCGTCGTCCCCGAGGCGCTGGCCAGCACCCCGACGGACGCACCGGTGACGGTCCCGGTGCTGGACGCGGTGCAGGACGCCAACGTGGCTGCCGGCCACCAGACCCTGCAGGTCGTGCACGCGACCGCCGACCAGGGGGCCACGGTGCTCGTCGACGACGACGGCCGGCTCGTGGTCACGCCGGCGCCGGGGTTCGTCGGCGAGGTCCGCGTGGACCTCGAGGTCTCCGACGGGCTGGACGCCGTGCCGGGCGTCCTGCGCGTCACGGTGCTCAACGCCGACCCGCAGGTCGCGGACCTGAGCCGGAGCACCGGCCCCGCCGAGGCCCTCGACGTCGACGTGCTCGCGTCCGTCGTCGACCCGAACGTCGCGGCGGGCCACCAGCAGCTGTCGGTGGTCGCCACGTCTGCGGACCACGCGGACGTGACGGTGCTGCCCGACGGGCGCCTGCGCGTGACGCCCCACGCCGGGTACGCGGGTCCGGTCACGGTGCACGTCGACGTGTCCGACGGCGTCGCGACCGTCCCGGGCACCCTGACGGTCACCGTCGCCAACGCCGGGCCCGTGGCGGTCGACGACGTCGCGACGGCCGGTCCGGCGCAGCGCGTCGTGCTGGACGTCCTGGCCAACGACACCGACGCCAACGCCGACGACCTGGCGATCTCGTCGGTCGACGTGGACGCGGCGCTGGGCACCGCCGAGGTCACCACCGACGCGGGCGGCCGGCCCGTGGTCGCGTTCACGCCCGCGCCGGGCGTCGTCGGCCTCGTGGAGCTGCGGTACGTGGTCGACGACGGCCAGGGCGGGTCCGCGGCGGCGACGGTGGTCGTCGACGTCGCGAACGCGCTCCCGCAGACCGTCGACGACGCCGCGACCACGTCGGTGGGTCGGCCGGTGGCGGTGGACGTGCTCGCCGACGACAGCGACGCGAACGCCGACGCCGGGTTCGGGGACCAGGTGCTCGTGGTGGTCGGCGCGGTCGTCGACCACCCGGGTGCGACGGCCGTGGTGACCGCGGACGGCTGGGTCGAGGTCACGCCCCCGCCGGGCTGGGTGGGCGACCTCGTCGTGACGTACGAGGTCGGCGACGGGACGGGCACCGCGACCGGCACGCTGCACGTGACGGTCACCAACACCGTCCCCGTGGCGTCGGACGACGCGTTCGACGTCGTGGCCGGCGGCGCGCCGCGAACGCTGCCGGTGACGGCCGACGACGTCGACGACGACGGCGACGACCTCGCCGTCACGGCCGTGACCCCCGCCGTCGAGGGGTTCGCCGACGTCGTCGACGGCGCGCTCGTCTACACGCCGCCCGCCGCGGGCTGGACGGGGCAGGAGCAGCTGACGTACACGGTCGCCGACGGTCGCGGCGGCACCGCGACCGCGACCGTCGTCGTCACGGTCCGCGCCGGCCTCGTCGCGGGCGACGACACGGTCACCACCCCGTCGGGGACGGCCGTCGACGTGGACGTGCTGGCCGACGACGCCGCACCCGTCGGCGGCGCCCTCGAGGTCACGGACGCGGTGCTGCAGGGCGCGTCGGGCGCGACCGTGCAGGTCGTCGGGCCGGTCGGCGCCCAGCGGGTCCGCTACGCGCCCGCCCCCGGCTTCGTCGGCACCGACGAGGTCGCCTACACCGTCGTCGACCGCACCCACGGCGGCAGCGGCACCGCGACGCTGCGCGTGCAGGTGGCCAACGCCCCGCCCGTCGCGGTGCCCGACACCGCCACCACCACCCGGGGCGCGTCCACGGGCCCCGTCGACGTCCTCGACGACGACTGGGACGCGAACGTCGTCGCCGGCGTCGGCGGCCAGGTGCTCGCCGTGCTCTCGGCCGCCGCGGACCACGGCACCGCCGAGGTCGAGCCCGGCGGCGCCGTCGTCGTGCAGCCCGCCGCCGGGTACCTCGGCGACGTGGTCGTCACCTACCGGCTCTCCGACGGCGTCGACGTCGTCGACGGCACGCTCGTCGTGAGCGTCGTGAACACGGCCGTCGCCGCCGCCGAGGACGTGCGGGCGACCGCGACGTCGACCACCGTGACGATCGACGTCACGCGCAACGACGTCGACGACGACGGCGACCCCGTGCAGCTGGTCCCCGGCTCCGTCACGGCACCCGTCGACGCCGACGGCACGACCCGCGGCGACGCGCAGGAGGTGCGCGGCAACGTGCGCTACACCCCGCCGCCGGGCTGGACGGGCGTCGTCACGTTCGACTACGCCGTGACCGACGGGGTCGACGTGACCACCGGCCAGGTCACCGTGGACGTGCAGAACGCCGAGCCCGACCTGTCGGCCGTCGCGACGTCGGCGTCCGCCGCAC
Organism: Cellulomonas sp. SLBN-39; assembly: GCF_006715865.1. Taxonomy (NCBI): domain Bacteria; kingdom Bacillati; phylum Actinomycetota; class Actinomycetes; order Micrococcales; family Cellulomonadaceae; genus Cellulomonas; species Cellulomonas sp. SLBN-39. The sequence continues at coordinate 2,291,950 of NZ_VFOA01000001.1, forward strand.
CCGGGCAGGCGGTGACGGTGCCCGTGCGGGCGGACGTCGTCGACGCGAACGCCGCGCTCGGGTACCAGGTGCTGACCGTCGCCGACGCGACCGCCGACGGTGCGGACGTGCACGTCGACGCCGACGGTGCGCTCGTCGTCATCCCCCGCACCGGCCGGTCCGGCACCCTCACAGTGAGCTACGTCGTCAGCGACGGCGTCGTCGACGTGCCGGGCACGCTGGAGCTCACGGTGCTCAACGTCGCACCGCGCCTGGACGACGCCACCGTCACCGCCGACCCCGTGCGCGGGGTCGACGTGCCCGTGCTCGACGGGGCCGCCGACGACAACGGCGACGACCTCGCCCTGGTGGCCGGTGCGCCGTCCCACGGGTCGGCGCGCGTCGTGACCGTCCGCGGGACCCCGGTCGTGCGCTACCGCTCGACCCCCGGGTTCCTCGGCGTCGACCAGCTCACCTGCACGGTCGACGACGGCCACGGCGCCACCGCCACGGCGACGCTCACGGTCACGGTGCCCAACACGCCGCCCGTCGCCCGCGCCGACGCGGTCACGGTCGTGGCCGGTGCGTCCGCCACCGGCGTCGACGTGCTCGCCAACGACTCCGACGCCAACGTCGAGGCGGGCTACGGCGACCAGGTGCTCGCCGTGACGTCCGCGACCGCCGACGCCGGCGCGCGCGTACGCGTGCGCCCCGACGGCTTCCTCGACGTCACCCCGGCAGCCGGGTACGTGGGCGTCGTCACGGTGACGTACGTCGTCTCCGACGATCTCGCCGACGTCGACGGCATCCTGCGCGTGACCTTCCGCGGGGCGTCCGGCGACGCGTCCGACCAGCCCTCGGGACCGTCCGTCGAGGCGTCCCGCGACCCCTCCGGCGGCGGGACGGACCGCAGCCCCGGGACGGCAGGCGCCGCCGTCGCCGCCGCTCTCGCGCGCACCGGCCTCGACCCGTGGCGCGTGCTCGGCGGCGCGGTCGGCGTGGTCCTGCTCGGCGTCGTCCTCGCCCTCGTCGGGCGTCGTCGCCGCGGCTGACCGTTCAGGGCGTCTGCCGCATGGCACGGCGGACGTCGGCGAGCGTCGCGCCGGCCAGAGCGGCAGCGCGCTCCGCTCCGCGGGCGAGCACCTCGTCCACGACCGACGGGTCGCGCGCAAGCTCGGCGCGCCGGGCCCGCAGGGGTGCCAGGTGTCCACCAGGGCGTCCGTGACGAACCTCTTCAGCACGCCGGCGCCAGCCGCGCCGACCTCCGCGGCGAGGTCCTGCGGCGTCCGGCCCGACGCCAGCGCTCCCAGAAGCACGAGGTTCGCCACCTCGGGCCGCCGGTCGGGCTCGTAGGTGACGACCCGCTCGGAGTCCGTCCGCGCGCCCCGCAGCGCGGCGGCCGTCGTGTCGGCGTCGGCGCGCAGCTCGATCGCGTTGCCGCGGCTCTTGCTCATCTTCGTCCCGTCGGTGCCGAGCACCAGCGGGGCGTCCGAGAGCAGCGCGCTCGGCTCGTCGAACGTGCGGCCGTACCGGCGGTTGAAGCGTCGCGCGACCGTGCGCGTGAGCTCGAGGTGAGGGAGCTGGTCACGGCCCACGGGCACGAGCGTCCCGCCCACCGACAGCACGTCCGCCGCCTGGTGCACGGGATAGGTGAGGAGCAGTCCCGACAGCGCCCGCCCCGAGGCCGCCTGCTCGGCCTTCACGGTCGGGTTGCGGTCGAGCTCGGCCACGGAGACGAGCGACAGGAACGGGAGCATGAGCTGGTGCAGCGCCGGCACGGCCGAGTGCACGAAGAACGTCGTCGCCTCGGGGTCCAGGCCTGCGGCCAGCTGGTCCAGGACGACGTCGCGCACCGCTGAGGGCAGGTCGCCCACGTCGTCGCGGTCGGCGACCGCCTGGTAGTCCGCCACCACGACGACGGTGTCGACGCCGTGCCGCTGCAGCGCGACCCGGGTCTGCAGGGTGCCGAAGAGGTGGCCGACGTGCAGCGCGCCTGTCGGCCGGTCCCCGGTCAGGACGCGGTGACGGCCGGGGTCGGCGGCCAGCACGTCGTCGAGCGTGAGGACGTCGGGGCGGCCGAGGTCGGACGTGCGGGGGGCGGGCGACGAGAGGGCCGGTGGCGTCGGGACGGGCATGGGGACTCCTCGGGGCGGGAGCCGCCCGCGCGAGGACGCCGGTACCACGAGGGACCCGCCGAGCCGCGTGAGCAGCTCGGGGTCGGTGACCTACGGCTGCGTCAGAGCAGCCGCCACCACGCGACGCGGGTGCAGGTCGAGGTCATGGCGTGCACCGTAGCGGGACGTCTGCCCGGCCGACCAGCCCTTCCCGGTGCTCTCCTCCACCGTGGGGCAGGATGTCGGGGTGCCACCGCGTCGTCGTACCGATCCCGCCGAGGGGCGCGCCGCGCTGCACGCCTGGCGGGCGGACCCCGCGGGAGCGCCGACGGCGGTGCGTCGCACCGCCGTCCGGTTCACGCTCGAGGAGCTCGCGCACGTCGCGCCGGGCAACGCCGTCGAGGTGCGGGTCCCGCCCGACGGCGCCGTGCAGGCCGTCGCCGGGCCGCGGCACACCCGCGGGACGCCGCCCAACGTCGTCGAGACCGACCCCGGCACGTGGCTGGCGCTGGCCACGGGGGCGCAGACGTGGGCCGACGCCGTCGCGACCGGCCGCGTGCACGCGTCGGGGGAGCGGGCCGACCTGACGGACCTGCTCCCGCTGCAGGCCGCGCGCCCGCGCCTGACCTAGGATCGCGGCGTGCCCGACGACCGCGACCCCGCCGCAGCGGCCCCCGAGGTCCCCGAGGCGACCGGCACCGGCCCCGACGCCACCGTCGCGGACCAGCCTGCCGTCGCGGACCAGCCCGGCGCCGCCGCCGAGCCCGCCGCCGGGGCGGAGGTGACCGCCGGTCCGGTGCCCACCGAGGAGGAGCTCCTGCGCGTGGCCACGCCGGCGCGGGTCCGTCGCGCGCCGCGCTACCGCGCCTTCGTGGTCACCGGCGCCCTGCTCGGCCTCCTCGTCGCCGTCGTGCTGGTCGCCGTGCTCGGCGACGACCGTGCCCTCGAGGGCGTCGGCGGCGGGATGCTGCCGCTGCTCGACGGCGTCGGCGGCGTCCGCGCCGTGGTCGGCACCGGCGGTGCGATCCTCGGCGCGCTCGCGGGCGGCGTGGTGGCGCTCCTGGCGGACCGGCGCAGCCGCCGCGCCCGCTGACCGTCGTCCCGCGCACCGCCGCCGACGCGCCGCCGTCCGCGGGACGGGTTCGGGTGCCGCGGGGCACGTGTGCAACCATGGTCACGTGGCCCCCCGCGCAGACGGACGTCTCAACCACGACCTTCTTCCCGGCGAGAAAGGCCCGCAGGACGCCTGCGGAGTCTTCGGCGTCTGGGCACCCGGCGAGGAGGTCGCCAAGCTCGCCTACTTCGGTCTGTACGCGCTGCAGCACCGCGGTCAGGAGTCGGCGGGCATCGCCACCTCCAACGGCCAGCAGCTGCTCGTGTACAAGGACATGGGGCTGGTCTCCCAGGTCTTCGACGAGACGGCGCTGAACGCCCTGCAGGGGCACATCGCGATCGGGCACGCCCGGTACTCGACGACCGGCGGCTCCACGTGGGAGAACGCCCAGCCCACGCTCGGTGCCACGGCGGCCGGCACGGTGGCGCTCGGCCACAACGGCAACCTCACCAACTCCGCCGAGCTGGTCGACCTGGTCGCGGAGCGGTACGGCGCCCAGCGGCGCGGCGAGCTCGCGCGCGGGAACACCACCGACACGGCCCTGGTCACGGCGCTGCTGGCGGGCGACCCCGACCACACGCTCGAGGCGACGGCGCTGGAGGTCCTGCCCCGGCTGCGCGGTGCGTTCAGCCTCGTGTTCATGGACGAGCACACCCTCTACGCCGCCCGCGACCCGCAGGGTGTGCGCCCGCTCGTGCTGGGCCGCCTCGAGCGCGGCTGGGTCGTGGCGTCCGAGACGCCCGCGCTGGACATCGTCGGCGCGTCCTTCGTCCGCGAGGTCGAGCCGGGGGAGTTCCTCGCGATCGACGCGGACGGGCTGCGCTCGACGCGGTTCGCCCCGGTGGACCGTGCGGGCTGCGTGTTCGAGTACGTCTACCTGGCCCGTCCCGACACGTCGATCAACGGGCGCTCCGTGCACGCGGCGCGGGTCGCGATGGGCCGCCGTCTGGCCGTCGAGCACCCCGTCGAGGCCGACCTGGTGATCCCCGTGCCGGAGTCGGGCACCCCCGCGGCCGTCGGGTACGCGGCCAAGTCGGGCATCCCGTTCGGGCAGGGGCTGACCAAGAACGCGTACGTCGGCCGCACGTTCATCCAGCCGTCGCAGACGCTGCGCCAGCTCGGCATCCGGCTCAAGCTCAACCCGCTCAAGGACGTGATCCGCGGCAAGCGCCTCGTGGTGGTCGACGACTCGATCGTCCGCGGCAACACCCAGCGCGCGCTGATCCGGATGCTGCGGGAGGCCGGTGCGGCCGAGGTGCACGTGCGCATCAGCTCGCCACCGGTGAAGTGGCCGTGCTTCTACGGCATCGACTTCGCCTCGCGCGCCGAGCTCATCGCCAACGGCCTCGGCGTCGCGGAGATCGCGTCGTCGCTCGGCGCGGACTCGCTCGGCTACATCTCGGAGGAGGGTCTCGTCGCCGCCACGGAGCAGCCCGCGAGCCAGCTGTGCACGGCCTGCTTCAGCGGGCGGTACCCGATCGAGCTGCCCTCGGCGGACCGGCTGGGCAAGCACCTCCTCGAGCAGAACGAGCTGCCCCTGGGGCCGCCCGAGGACGGGCTGATGACCATCGCCGCGGCCACCGGTGGCGCCGGCGCGCTGGAGCACCCGTGAACGCGGCGACGCCCGCCGGGGCGCCCGTCACGTACGCCGCCGCCGGTGTGGACACCGAGGCCGGCGACCGCGCCGTCGAGCTGATGAAGGACGCGGTCCGGGCCACGCACGGGCCGCAGGTGCTCGGCGGGGTCGGCGGCTTCGCCGGCCTGTTCGACGCGAGCGCGCTCACCGCGTACCGCCGTCCCCTGCTGGCGACCTCCACCGACGGCGTCGGCACGAAGGTCGCGATCGCGCAGGCGATGGACGTGCACGACACCATCGGCTTCGACCTCGTCGGCATGGTCGTCGACGACATCGTCGTGGTCGGTGCGACGCCGCTGTTCATGACCGACTACATCGCCTGCGGCCGTGTCGTGCCCGAGCGGATCGCGGACGTCGTGCGGGGCATCGCGGCCGCCTGCTCGGTCGCCGGCACGGCCCTGGTCGGCGGGGAGACCGCCGAGCACCCCGGGCTGCTCGGGCCCGACGAGTACGACGTGGCCGGTGCCGCGACGGGCGTCGTCGAGGCCGACGGGCTGCTCGGGCCGGAGCGGGTCCGGGCCGGGGACGTGCTGGTGGCGCTCGGCTCGTCCGGGCTCCACTCCAACGGGTACTCCCTCGTGCGCGCGGTCGTCCGCCAGGCCGGCTGGGCCCTGGAGCGCCACGTCGACGAGCTGGGCCGGACCCTGGGCGAGGAGCTGCTCGAGCCGACCCGCGTGTACGCCGCGGACTGCCTCGCGCTCGTGGAGCGCTTCGGGGTGACCGGCGTGCACACGTTCAGCCACGTCACGGGTGGCGGGCTGGCGGCGAACGTCGCGCGCGTGCTTCCGGCGGGTCTGGTGGCCGACGTCGACCGGGCCTCGTGGCAGCTGCCGCCGGTGTTCGGGCTGGTCCAGCAGCTGGGCCAGGTGCCGTGGGGCGACCTGGAGGCCACCCTCAACCTGGGCGTCGGGATGGTCGCGGTCGTCGCGGCGGACGTCGTCGACGACCTCGTGCTGGCCGCGCGCGACCGGGGGATGCCCGCGTGGGTGCTCGGCACCGTGCGCGACGCCGCCGACGCGGATCTCACCGCTCCCGACGTCGTGGCGGGGACCAAGGGCGTCCAGGGCGGCGCCGTGCGCCTGCACGGCGCCTACCGCACGTCCTGACGGCGTCACCCGGTCCCCCGCGCCGTCGCCGGTGGGACCGGGCGACGGGCCTGGTGCGCGAGGCGGGCAGACGGTACCCGTGCGGGAACAGCCCGGGGGAGCGCCGTATGCCGCGACGTCAGAACGCGGGGAACGGCAGCAGACAGCGACGCGTCCCCGCGGTGCGGACGGCCGTCCGGTACGGAGGCGTCGCACCACGGGGACGCGAGCACGTGCGCCGACGGGCGGAGCCGCCGTGACGCTCAGGTGCGCTGGGGTCGCCGAGCCGGAGGCTCAGCGGTCGTCGTCCCCCGGCGACCAGCGCTCCCAGTCAACGGGGTCGTCGTCCGTGTCCACCGCGCTGCGGCGTCCCGTGACGAGATCGTTGCGGCTGTGCGACGAGAGCTCCTGCTCGAGGGCCCTGTAGTTGGTGTCCGGGCTGAAGTACTTCAGCTCCCGGGCGACCTTCGTCTGCTTAGCCTTCTGACGGCCGCGCCCCATGGCATCGACCCCCTCTAACGTGGAAGCGGGGCGGCTCCGTGCTCACACGTGCGGCCCCGGGGTGCTGTTCAGTCTGTTCGTGGGGCAACGGTACATGGTCAAGATCCATTCCGACCACCGACCGGGGAGCGGCGTACGTCTCATCGGGTGGTGGGGCCGGTGCCGTCGGGCGGGTCCGTGGGGCGTCCCGAGGGGCGAGACCGGCTGTCCGGACATTGAGTGTGATGCAGATCACATGTGAGTCCTCACGGGTCGTCGCCGCGTGCCGGTCCGCGCGGGCGCTGCCGCTCCCGGTCGCCCCGTCCGCCGTCCCCGCAGGTCACCCGGCCAGGCTCGACGCGCCCCCGACGCCCGTCGGGTGTCGGGGGTCGTGTGACGACACCCTCGACGACTGTGACGATTCACCCGTGCGGCCGATCCCGCGTGGCCGGCGTCACCCGGACGCGCGTCCGTGTTGTCCGGATTTGTGGCGGGTCTACCCTGGAGGAGAAGGCGGACGGAGAAGGCATCCGGGGCCCTGGGAGCGTCACCACGACGTCGCCGTCGTGACCGAGATGTGTCCCGGAGTGCCCGGTGTGCGAGATTCGTCCATGCTAGTCAGCGACAGACTGTCGCAAGCCGGCGCAGACCTGACCCGGGGGGGCGTGGAGCGTTCCGGGCCGCACACGAAGGAGGCAGCTGATGTCCGTCACTCACTCGTCCGACAGCGAGACCCTGCTCACACCGTCCGAGGTGGCGACGCTCTTCCGCGTCGACCCGAAGACCGTGACGCGCTGGGCCAAGTCGGGCAAGCTCTCGTCGATCCGCACGCTCGGCGGCCACCGTCGCTACCGGGAGTCCGAGGTGCGCGAGCTCCTCACGGGCGTCCCGCAGCAGCGCGCCGACGAGCGCTGACCGCGCGAACCCTCGCAGGCCGTCGGTCCGACGGGCACGTGCGCACCTGGCGCGTGCCCGCCGGACCGGCGGCCTGCGTCGTCCTGCGGGCTCTGACGTTCTCCCTGCCCGGCTGACCTGAGGCCTCTCCGGTCGCACCGGCGGGCGAGGCCGAGCGGGCCGTTCGGCGCGCGCCCGAGCGACCGAGGCCCGCGGGCGTCGAGGGCGCGTCAGCCCCGCAGCCGGCGGACGAGCCCGACCGCCAGGAGCGCCGCCACGCCGCCGGCGACGGCGAGCACCGTGCGCGCCCGAGCGCGCTCCTCGGGCAGCGCGTCCGGGTCCCGGGCGTCCTGCACCAGACGGCGGCCGCCGTCGACCGCGCGCTGGGCCTGCACGCGCGGGTCCACGCGCGTGGACAGCGCGTCGACCGTCGCCGCCAGCTGCTGCCGGGAGAGCGCGACCTCGGCCTCCAGCGCCGCGATCCGGGGCGTCGTGAAGCGTGTCTCGTCCGACGAGGCGCCGTCGTGCCCGCTCATGCCCCGAACCCCTTCTTCACGGCCGCCACGTCCTCCTGGACGTTCTCCACCGCGTGCTCCGGCGTCGGCGGGACGCCCTTCTTGAGCCGGTTCACCCCGACGGCGGCGAGCGCCCCCGCGAGCAGCAGCAGGGCCACCGTCACCAGCAGCGCGGCGAGCCACGGGGCCACGGCGTTGGACAGGGCGATGATCGCGGTGGCGACCAGGGCCCCGAACGCGTAGAGCGCCAGCACGCCGGCCCCGGCGAGCAGCCCGGCGCCGATGCCGGCCTGCTGCGCCTTGGCGGTCACCTCGGCCTTCGCCAGGTCGATCTCGGCGCGCACGAGCCGCGACGCCTGCTCGCTGAGGTCGCTGACGAGCTCGCCCAGGGACCGTGGGTCCCCGGTGCTCGTGTCGCTCGACCATCCGGTGTGCGTGACCATGACCGACCTTCCTCGCCGACGGGTGCTGCGAGCATCCAGTCTGCTGGTCAGACGCGCACGGCGCGAGGCGGGGCGGGTGCCGCGCGCCGGCCGGTCCCGCTGGGCGGCGCGGGTCGCCGGACAGGTGGGGTCAGTCGACCCAGGGGTGCACGAGCTCGCCGGCGGGGTGCGTCGGGGCCGGCACGGGGATGATCACGTGCGTCGCACCCGAGAGCTCGTGGTCGACGCAGGGTGCCGGCCGCCGGTCCGTCGTGGTGGGTGCGGGGAGGGTGTCGAGGGTCCAGGTGCCAGGCCGGTGCGGCGTGGTCGTCGTGGTCACGGTCGTTCCTTCGTCGGTGGAGGGTGACTGCCCTTCCACGGTAGGAGCGGGGGCGTGCCGGCGTGCGGGACGATGGGCCCGTGCGACGCGGTGCGGGTGCCGCGGAGCGGGTGATCCTGCGACGCGACGGGCGCGGAGGGCCACCTGCTCGTCGGGGCGGGCCGAGGCGGTGGCTCCGACGGTGCGGGGCTCTGTGCTGGAGACGCTGGGCTCGGTGCTGGAGACGGCGACGGCCCCCGCGGACGAGTCCGCGGGGGCCGTCTGGCGTGGCTCCGACCGGCGTCGATCCGGTGACCTTTCGATTTTCAGTCGAACGCTCTACCAACTGAGCTACAGAGCCCGGAGACGAGAACGCCGGTCTGACGACCGGCTTCTCGAGCGACCCCGACGGGACTTGAACCCGCGACCTCCGCCGTGACAGGGCGGCGCGCTAACCAACTGCGCTACGGGGCCTCGTGGCGACCATGGTCGCACAAGGTTCCAGCAGATCTTGCATCGCACGAAGTCGTACCCCCAACGGGATTCGAACCCGTGCTACCGCCGTGAAAGGGCGGGGTCCTAGGCCGCTAGACGATGAGGGCGATGTCCGCCCCTGCGACGAGGCGCCGGACCGGGAATGAGCATACGGGGTCGGGGCCGGATCGCCAAAGCCGGTCCGCGTGACGTCCGTCGCCCGCCGCGTGCCGCCCCCGGGCGGGGCAGGATGGGGTGGTGGTCGAGATGACGCGCGAGGAGTTCGAGGACGCGGTGCGCGACGCCCTCGACGAGGTGCCGGAGGAGCTCGCCGCGATGATGGACAACGTCGTGGTGCTCGTGGAGGACGAGCCGCCCCCGGACGAGCCGGACCTGCTGGGGCTGTACGAGGGGACCCCGCTGACGGAGCGTGGCGAGGCCTGGGCCGCGGGCTCGCTGCCCGACCGCATCTTCGTGTTCCGCAACCCCACCCTGGCGCTGTGCGAGGAGCGGGACGAGGTCGTCGAGGAGGTCACGATCACCGTGGTCCACGAGATCGCCCACCACTTCGGCATCGACGACGACCGGCTGCACGACCTCGGCTGGTCGTGACGGCGGGAGCGGTGCTGCTCGGGCATGACGGTGCGGACCGGGGCCGTGCCCCGGTCCGCACCGTCGCGCCCGGTGTCAGCCGCGCACGAGCGTCAGCCCGTAGGCCGAGAGGATCTCGTTGACCGGCTGGAAGTAGGTCGTCCCGCCGGTGCGGCAGTTGCCCGATCCGCCCGAGGTCACGCCCTGCGCCTGGTTGCCGGCGATCAGCGAGCCGCCCGAGTCGCCCGGCTCGGCGCAGACCGTGGTGCGGATGAGGCCCGTGACGGTGCCCTGCGCGTAGTTCACCGTCGAGTTGTAGGCCTGGACCGTCCCGCAGCGCCAGCCGGTCGTGCTGCCCGACCGGCAGACGTACGCCCCCACGGACGCCTGCTGGGAGCCGAGCACCGCGACGCGGCCGCCCGAGTAGTTGTTCACCGCGCCGATGAGCGCGTTGCCCGACGCGACCTGGACGTAGGCGTAGTCGTTGCCGGGGAAGGACGAGCCGCGGAACGTGCCCGTGGGCGAGGACGTCGTGGCACCGGTGCGGCCGCAGTGGCCGGCGGTGACGAACCCGCCCTGGACAGCGAAGCCGACCGAGCAGCGGGAGCCGCCGATGTAGTACGCGTTGCCCCCGACGACGTCGATGAACGTGCGCGGCGCCTCCGTGGTGGTGGTGTACGTGACGGCCGAGGCGGGCACCCCCGCCGCCTCGACGAGCGCCTCCGCGGCGGCCGTGCTGGACCCGACGGCCTCGACGACGACCGTGTTGGTGGTCACGTCGACGTAGGACGACGCGATCGTCGTCGGCACGGCCTCGGCCGCGATGTCGGCGGTCCAGCCCTCGAGCTGGTCGAGCGTGCGGGTCACCTTGACCGCGGTCGTGCCCTGGGCGGCCGGGCCGCGCACGAGGGCGGGCTCGGTGGTGGCCACGTGCAGCGTGCCGGCCTCCGGGTCCACCCACGAGCCGGCGAACGAGTCGCCGAGCGTGCGCTCGAGGGAGCGTGCCCGGGTGGCGGCGTTCGCCTGGAACGTCAGGCGCTGGGCGGCCTCGGCGCGCGGGACGCCGAGGTCGCGCTCGAGCGCGTCGAGGACCTGCTCCGGCAGCCCGCTGGCGGCGGCGGTGCCGCCCGCGGCGCTGGCCCCTCCGGCGAGGGGGGCGAGCAGGAGCGCGCAGACCGCGGCGCCGACCGCGGCGGTGCGGCGCAGGCGTGAGGTCCGTGCTGGTGCGTGAGTGCGGTGGGTCGACATGGTCAGCCTCTCCGTCGATCTCGTCCGGGTGTCTCCCGACAGCCGTCAAAGTAGAGGGTGACCACAGTAACTTCACAGATAACGCTTAGGTCATACCGCCCGAGGCGTACCGACCTCGGGGCGGCGGCGCGCCTCGCGGGTCGCGTGCAGGACGGCCTCGCGCACGTCCGGCGGCGTCGACGCGTGCCACGCCACCCACGTGGCGCGGCGCACCGGGTCGCCCTCGATCCGCAGCGCGCGCACGCCGCGCCCGTGGGCCGCCGCGGCCGGGCCCAGCGCGACGGCGAGGCCGGCCCGGACCAGGTCGAGCGCCACGGACGGCTCGCACTCGCCCCTGCTGCGCGGCGTGAACCCCGCCCGGGCGCACGCGGCCGCGAAGCACCGGGCCCCGCAGTCGTCGGCCGGGTGCGCGACCCAGTCCGCGTCGGCGAGCTCCGCCAGGTCGACCGTGCCGTCCGGCGCGACCGGCCGGCCCGCGGCGACCAGCGCGTGCAGCGGGTCGGTCCCCACGCGCTGCCACTGCACGCCGGGCGCCACCGGCGGGAGGGCGTCGGCGCACATCCCGGCGACGAGCGCGTCGGCGGCACCGCCCACGACGTCGTCGGCGCCGTCCTGCGCGCACCAGCGCGAGCGCAGGGCGACGCGCCGGTCGTCGTCGTGGAGCACGCGCGCCACCCCGGCCACGAGCGCGGTGCCCACCACGGCGAGGCGCAGCTCGCGGGTGTCGGCCCCCGAGGTGGCCGTCCGGCGGGCGTCGTGGTGCAGCGCGTCGATGGCGGGCAGCAGCGTCGCCGCGCGGTCGAGGACGAGCCGGCCCAGTGGCGTGGGCCGCACGCCGCGGGGCTCACGGACGAACACCGGCCCGCCGAGGGCGCGTTCGATCCGGGCGAGCTGGGCGCTCAGGGCCGGCTGGGCGAGGCCCAGCGCGGCAGCGGCCTTCGTGACGCTGCCGTGCGTCGCGACAGCGACGACCGTCCGCAGGTGGCGGACCTCCAGGTCCATCCGGGGACCGTAGCCCGATCGTGTGCCGCCTGTCACGCCCTCCGATGACTTGGTCGACCGGTCAGGGTGACGGGCGGTCCTGCACGGGACGGCCTGCGACGGGCCCTGTGCCGCTAGCCTGCGGGGATGGTGCGCATCGGGATCGTGCTGCTGCCGCAGGAGCGCTGGGCCGACCAGCGCCGGCGCTGGCGGCAGGCGGAGGAGTGGGGCGTCGACCACGCCTGGACCTACGACCACCTCGCGTGGCGCTCGCTGGCGGACGAGCCCTGGTTCGCGACCGTGCCGCTGCTCGCCGCCGCCGCCGCGGTCACCGAGCGGATCGGCCTGGGCACCTGGGTCGCGTCGCCGAACTACCGGCACCCGGTCCCGTTCGCCAAGGACGTCATGGGGCTCGACGACGTGTCCGGCGGCCGGTTCCTGCTGGGCGTCGGCGCCGGTGGCGAGGGCTGGGACGCCGGCGTCCTCGGCGCACCCCCCACCCGGGGCGAGCGGACGCGGCGGTTCGCGGAGTTCCTCGAGGTGCTCGACCGGCTGCTGACCCAGCCGGTGACCGAGCACGTGGGGGAGTTCTACGAGGCGCACGGCGCCCGCATGCTCCCGGGCACGATCGCCCGGCCGCGCACGCCGTTCGTGGTCGCCGCCAACGGGCCCCGCGCCCTCGCGCTCGCCGCGCGCCACGGGCAGGGGTGGGCGACCTACGGGCCCTCCCTGGCCGACGCGCTCGACGGCGCCGACGGACCGGCAGCGGGCCGGGCCCTCGACGCCGCGCAGGAGCAGTGGTGGGCGGGCCTCGCCGACCTCGTGGGGGCGTTCGAGGCTGCGCTGGCGACCCGCCCGGCGGGGGCGGCGCCGGTCCGGCGGTACCTCAGCGTCGACGGCGCCCCGAGGTTCTCGCTCGTGTCGGCCGACCACGCGGTCGAGGTCGTCGAGCGTGCCGCGACGCTCGGCTTCGACGACGTCGTGCTGCACTGGCCGCGCGAGCACGGCGTGTACGCGGGCTCCGAGCGCGAGCTGGAGCGCTTCGTCACCCACCTCCCGCGCCTGCAGGCCCTGGAGCCGGCCGGTCGTTGACGACGCCGCGCCCGCCGCCCGGGTTCCGGGCGACGGGCGCGGCGGGTGCCCGACGAGAGGTCAGGCGGGCGTGCCGTGCGCGCGGCGGTGGGCGTCCCACGCGCTCGCGACCATCTGCTCCGCGGTGTGCCGCATCCGCCAGTCGAGGTCGCGCGCGGCCGCCTCGCCGGAGGCGACGATCCGGGCGGGGTCGCCGGGGCGCCGGTCGGCGGTCTCGGGCTCGAAGTCGATGCCGGTGACCTGCGCGACGGTCGTCATGATCTGCCGGACGGACAGCCCGTCGCCGGAGCCGAGGTTGTAGACCGGGTCCAGCGCGGTGCCGGACGCCAGGGCCTGCGCGGCGGCGACGTGCGACGTGGCCAGGTCGGCGACGTGCACGTAGTCGCGCACGCACGTGCCGTCGGGCGTCGCGTAGTCCGTGCCGTTGATGCGCGGCGTGCGGCCCGAGGTCAGGGCGTCGAGCACCAGGGGGAAGAGGTTGTGCGGGCTGGAGTCGTAGAGGTCGGGCGCGCCCGAGCCGACGACGTTGAAGTACCGCAGCGACGTGTGCCGCAGCCCGGTCGCGCGGCCCTGGTCCCGCAGCAGCCACTCGCCGATGAGCTTGGACTCGCCGTACGGCGACTCGGGCGAGGTCGCCGTCTGCTCGGTGACGGTGTCCACGTCGGGCGTGCCGTAGACCGCCGCCGACGAGGAGAAGACGATCTGCTCGACGCCCTCGGCGGCCATGGCCTCGAGCAGGTGCGCCGTGCCCGTCACGTTCTGCTCGTAGGTGTGCAGGGGCCGCTGGACGGAGACGCCCGCGTACTTGAACCCGGCCAGGTGCACGACGCCCGTCACCCGGTGCTCGGCGAGCGCCGCGCGGACCGCGGCGGTGTCGACCACGGACGCGCGCACGAGCGGCACGCCCTCGGGCACGAACTGCTCGTGCCCGCTCGACAGGTCGTCCAGCACGACGGTGGGCAGGCCCACCTCGCCGAACGCGCGCACCACGTGCGCCCCGATGTATCCCGCTCCGCCTGTCACCAACCATGTCATGGGGCCAGCGTAGCGCGGATCGCACGCGTTCGCACATGAATGCACAAACTCGAACATCGTGGTGGCGGGCCACCGGTGGCGCGGCGACCGACGCTCAGTATGCTGAGCATTCCTCGGCGGGCCGCCGGGACCTCGGCGACGGCGGGAGACGGCATGGCACAGGGCGCGGGCGAGAGCCCCCACGGTCGTGACCTGCGCACCTCCGCCGGAGCGCACCCCGGCGAGAGCGGCGGGCACGTCCTCGACCTGCCCCCCGACCGCACCGCGCCCGGGCGTCCCGCGGCGCTGCACGGCGGGACCCCCGACGACCTGCACGACGTCGCGGCCCTCGCCCACCGCGTCGAGGCGACCATGGGCCACGTCGAGCGCGTGCTGCACGCGGCCGTCGCCGAGCGGGTCGCCCGCGCCGGCGTCGTCTCGCCCGTGCACGGCGACCTCTGGGCCGACACCGCCGCGATCGTCGGGGGCAAGCTCATGCGCCCGCGGCTCACCGTCACCGCGTACCTCGGGCTCGGCGGCGCCGACGTCGACGCCGTCGCCCCGGTCGCGGCCGCGCAGGAGGTCCTGCACACCGCGATGCTCGTGCACGACGACCTGCTCGACCACGACGAGGTCCGCCGCGGCCGGCCCAACGTGGCCGGTGCCACCCGCGCCCGCCGCGCCGCCGGCGGCGTCCGCGGCCGTGCGCTCGACGACCAGGTCGCCGCGGCCGCGGTCCTGGCCGGGGACGCCGCGATCGCCGAGTCGTTCCGCCTGATCACCGCGTCCACCGCACCCGCCGCGACCCGCGTCGAGCTCGTCTCCATGCTCGCCGCCGGCATCGAGACGACCGTCGCGGGCGAGCTCCTCGACGTCACCGCCGAGCTCCTGCCGCCCGCCGACGTCGACCCCCTGCTCGTCGCCGAGCTCAAGACCGCCGCCTACTCCTTCCGCATCCCGCTCGAGTGCGGCGCCGTGCTCGCCGGCGCGCGCCCCGAGCTGCGCACCGCCCTCGCCCTCATCGGCACGGCCCTCGGGCTCTCGTACCAGCTCACCGACGACGACCTCGGCGTCTTCGGCGACCCGCAGGCCACCGGCAAGTCCGTGCTGTCCGACCTGCGCGCGGGCAAGCGCACCGAGCTCCTGCGCCTCGGGCTCGCCCGTGCCGACGCCGCCGGGCAGACCGTCCTCCAGCGGCACGTCGGGCGGCCCGACCTCGACGAGGACGGGGCCCGCGAGGTCCGCGCCGTGCTCGTCGACAGCGGTGCCCTCGACGAGGTGCGGGCGCTGACCCGCCGGACCGCGCACGTCGCGCGTACGCTCGCCACCACGACCCTGCCCGGGCCCCTCGCGGGGTACCTGGCCGGCGTCGTCGACGACCTGGTGGGCCGTGGGCACTGACGGCACGCGCAGGGCCGGGGCCACCGACGTGGACCGGGACGGGGCGAGGACCGGTGGGCACCACCGGGTCGGGCACGACGTGGGACGAGGGCGAAGCGCACGGTGACGGCGATGCAGGACGAGACCAGACGCGCGGCGCGCCTGTACGACGCGACCGCGGTACGCGCCAGCGGGGTGGTGCTGCGCGCCTACTCCACCTCCTTCGGGCTCGGCACCCGGCTGCTCGGCGGGCCCGCGCGGCACGACATCGAGTCGGTGTACGCCCTCGTCCGGCTCGCCGACGAGGTCGTCGACACCTACCGCGGGCCCGACGCCGGCGAGCAGCTCGACGAGCTCGAGGCGCAGGTCGCCCGCGCGCTCGTCACCGGCTACTCCACGAACGTCGTCGTGCACGCCTTCGCGCGCGCCGCCCGGCGCACCGGCATCGGGCCGGCCGAGATCGACCCGTTCTTCGCGTCCATGCGCGCCGACCTCACCGTCCAGGAGCACGACCGCGCCTCCTACGAGCGGTACGTGTACGGGTCCGCCGAGGTCGTCGGCGTCATGTGCCTGCGGGTGTTCCTCAACGCCGACCGCCGGCCCGGCGACCCGGTCGTCGAGCCGCCCGCGTCGACCGTCACGGGCGCCCGGGCCCTCGGGGCGGCCTTCCAGAAGATCAACTTCCTGCGCGACCTCGGCGCCGACGGCGGCGAGCTCGGACGCAGCTACTTCCCCGGCGTCGAGGCCGGCACCCTCGACGACGCCGACGTGCGCACCGTGCTCGCCGAGGTCGAGCAGGACCTGGCGCTCGCGCGCGCCGCGCTGCCCGACCTGCCGCCGCGGGCGCGCTGCGCCGTCGAGGCGACGCTGGCGCTGTACGCGCGGCTGCTCGCCGACCTCGCCCGCACCCCCGCCGACCGGCTCGCCACGCAGCGCGTGCGCGTGCCCGGACCGGTCAAGGCCGTCGTCGTCGGCGGCGTCGTCGTCAGAACACTCGGGCGCCAGGCGGTCGCCGCAGCCCGACCCGTCGTGGGACGCGTCACGTCCCGGAGGAGGCAGGCATGAGCGCGCCCCTGCGCGTGGTGGTCGTCGGCGGCGGCATCGGCGGGATCACCACCGCCGCGCTGCTGGCCCGCGGCGGAGCCCAGGTCACGCTGCTCGAGCGCCACGACGCGCTCGGCGGGCGGGCCGGCCTGTGGGAGCACGAGGGGTTCCGGTTCGACACCGGGCCGTCGTGGTACTTCATGCCCGAGGTCTTCGAGCACGCGTTCGCCCTGCTCGGGCGGCGCATCGCCGACCACGTCGACCTCGTGCGGCTCGACCCCGCCTACCGGCTCTTCCCCGAGCCCGGCGCCGTGCCGCACCTCGACCCCTTCGACGTCGTCGCCGACCCCGCGGCCAACGCCGCCACGTTCGACGCCATCGAGCCGGGCGCCGGCGACGCGATCACCCGGTACGTGGAGGAGGCCGGCGACGCCTACCGCATCGCCCTCGACCACTTCCTCTACACGACCTTCGACCGCCCCGACCGCGCGCTCTCCGCCGACGTCGTCCGCCGCGCCGGCACCCTCGCGCAGCTGCTCACCACGACCCTCGCGCAGCGCATCGAGCAGACCGTCACCCACCCCGTGCTGCGGCAGGCCCTCGGCTACCACGCGGTGTTCCTCGGCTCGTCGCCCTACCGGGTGCCCGCGCTCTACACGCTCATGAGCCACCTCGACCTCGGCGAGGGCGTCTACTACCCCCGCGGCGGCATGTACACCGTCATCGAGGCCCTCGCGAAGGTCGCCGCCGAGGAGGGCGTCGACGTGCGCACCGGCGCCGACGTCGCCGCGATCGAGGTCGACGACGCCGCCCCGGGGCTGCGCCACCCGCGCCGCACCGGCCGGGCCCGCGGCGTGCGCCTCGCCGACGGCACCTTCCTGCCCGCCGACGTCGTCGTCTCCGGCGCCGACCGCCACCACACCGAGACGGCGCTGCTCGACCCCGCGCACGCGGACCTGCCCGCCGAGCGCTGGGACGACAAGGGCCCGGGCATCTCCGCGCTGCTCGTCATGGCAGGCGTCAAGGGCGCGCTGCCCGAGCTCGCCCACCACTCGCTGTTCTTCACGCGCGACTGGCCCGGCAACTTCGAGGCGATCCTCGGCTCCGGGCGCGCCGACCGTGCCAGCGCGCTGCGCGTGCCCGACGCCGCCTCGCTGTACGTCTCGCGCACCACCGCGACCGACGCCGACGCCGCACCCCCCGGGCACGAGAACCTCTTCGTGCTCGTGCCGTTCCCCGCCGACCCCGCGATCGGCACGCGCCCCGGCGAGCTCGACGCGCACGCCGACCGCTACCTCGACCAGATCGGCTCCTGGGCCGGCGTGCCGGACCTGCGCTCGCGGGTCGTGGTGCGCAAGGTGGTCGGCCCCGCCGACCTCGCCCGGGACATGTCCGCCTGGCGGGGGACCGCGCTGGGGATGGAGCACACCCTGCGGCAGAGCGCCCTGTGGCGCCCCGGCGTGGCGTCGCGGCACGTGCCGAACCTGCTGCACGTCGGCGGCGGCACGGTGCCCGGCGTCGGGCTGCCGATGTGCCTCATCGGCGCCGAGCTGGTGGTCAAGAAGCTCCTCGGGGAGACGTCCGCCCGCCCGCTGCCGTCGCCCCTGCGGCCCGGGTTCCTCGCCGCCGCGCGCCCGCGCGGCACGTGGTCGCAGGCGGCCGCCGAGCAGGCCCGGACCGCGTGAGCGGGTCCGCCTGCCCGGGTGCCCTGCTCCTCACGTCCCGCCGGGACCCCCGGCGCGGGTCGGAGGTCGCCGGTGCGTGAGGTCCTGGCCGCGTCGCGGCCGTTCTCGTGGGTCAACACGGCCTACCCGTTCGCGGCGGGCTGGCTGCTCGCGACCGGGGGGCGGGTCGACGCGACGTTCGTGGTCGGCACGCTGTTCTTCCTCGTGCCGTACAACCTGCTGATGTACGGCGTGAACGACGTCTTCGACTACGCCTCCGACCTGCGCAACCCCCGCAAGGGCGGGATCGAGGGCGGCCTGGTCGACCCCTCGCGCGCGCGGGCCGTGCACCGGCGCATCCTGTGGTCCTGCGTCGTGTCGACCGTGCCGTTCGTCGTGTGGCTGCTGGCCGTCGGGTCCCCGGCCGCCGGGCTCGTGCTGGCGTTCGTGGTCTTCATGGTCGTCGCCTACTCCGCCCCGGTGCTGCGCTTCAAGGAGCGGCCGGTGCTGGACTCGTTCACGTCCGCGACGCACTTCGTCGGCCCGCTGCTGTACGCGCTCGTGCTCGCGGACGCCGACCTCGCGGCCGTCACGACGTGGCCGGTGCTGGCGGCGTTCACCCTGTGGGGGATGGCCTCGCACGCGTTCGGCGCCGTGCAGGACGTGCGCGCGGACCGCGCGGGCGGCATCGCGTCCGTCGCGACCGTCCTCGGCGCACGCCCGACCGTGCTCGCCGCCACCGCCGGGTACGTCGTCGCGGCCGGTCTGCTCCTGGCGCTGCCGTGGCCCGGGACGCTCGCCGCGGTGCTCCCGCTGACCTACGCCTGGAGCACCTGGCGCTTCCGCGCGGTCACGGACGCCACCTGCGAGTCCGCCAACGCCGGCTGGCGCACCTTCCTCTGGCTCAACCTCGTCACGGGCTTCCTGGTGACGATGCTCCTGCTCGCCGTCGCCCTGACCTGACCGGTCTCACCCCGCGCTGGTCCGGGAAGGCCCCGCAGCGCCCGTTATCCTCGACGGGCAAGCGGGCGGCGGGGGCGCGCCTGGCGGTCAGGACGAGATCGGCGGCCCCGGGTCGTCGGCGGGGGACCGGTGTGATCCGAGTCGGCATCGCGGAGGACGACGCGGGCAGCGTGGAGCTGCTGCGCAGGCACCTCGACAGGTACGCGGACGAGCACGGCGAGACGTTCCACGTCACCACGTGGTCCGACGGCGCCGCGCTCGTCGACGCCTACCGCGGCGACGTCGACGTGCTCCTGCTCGACGTCGAGATGCCCGGGCTCGACGGGTTCACCGCCGCCGGGCGCATCCGCGCCGTCGACCGCGACGTCGTCATCGTGTTCATCACCAACATGGCGCAGGACGCGATCCGCGGGTACGAGGTCGAGGCGCTGAGCTACCTGCTCAAGCCCGTGCCGTACTTCGCGTTCTCCCAGCAGCTGCGCCGCTCGGTCGGGCGCGTGCGGGCCCGCGCGGCCGTCGACCACCTCACCCTGACCACGCAGGGCGAGGTCGTCCGGGTCGACGTCGCGCAGGTCGTGTACGTCGAGAGCGTCAAGCACCGGCTCGTCGTGCACACCCTGGACGGGAGGTACCCGCTGGTCGGCGCGCTGAAGAACATGGAGGCCGACCTGGCGGGCAAGGGCTTCTTCCGGTCCAACTCCTGCTACCTGGTCAACCTCCGGCACGTGCAGGCGGTGCGGCAGAGCTCGTGCCTGCTCACCGGCGGGCACGAGCTGGTGGTGAGCCGGCCCCGCAAGAAGGCGTTCCTCGCCGCGCTCACCGACCACCTGGGCGGGCGCGTCGGCGGCGACGCGCCGGGGCCCGCGTGACCGGCGCCGAGACGCTGCCCGACATCCCCAGGGTCCTCACGGCGGTCGCGGAGTGGTCGGCGTGCGTGGTGTACCTCGCGGCCGTCGGGTGCCGGGCGCCGTGGGCGCGGCTCGTGGCCGTGTGCCTCGGCGGGCTGGGGGCGCTCGTCGCGGTGCAGGTCGTCGCCGGGCGGCTGCCCCTGCCGCTGTGGGCGGTCGGGATGGCGTCCGCCGTCGCGGTGATGCTCGCGCTCACCTGGCGGGCCGGGCGGCTGCCGCTGCGCGCCGCGGGGTACCTGACGGCCCGGGCGCTCGTGCTCGCCGAGCTGGTGGCCTCGTTGCACTGGCAGCTGCACTGCTTCTTCTTCCCGGGCAGCGTGCTGCCCACCACGCCCGCCCAGGTGGGCCTCGTCGTGCTGCTGTACGGCGCCGGGTTCGCGCTCGCGTGGGCGCTGGAGCGGCGCACGTTCCCGTGGGGCACGCTCGCGGACGTCGGCCCGCGGGAGATCGCGCAGGCCGCCGCGATCGCGCTGGCGACGTTCTTCATGAGCAACCTCTCGTTCCTCGGCACGTCGACACCGTTCACGGGCCGGCTCGGGCCCGAGGTGTTCTACATCCGCACGCTCGTGGACCTGTGCGGGCTCGTGGCGCTGCACGCCCAGCAGGGGCAGCGCCTGGAGGCGCACGCGCGGGCCGAGGTCCAGGCCGTCGACGGCGTGCTGCGCGCGCAGCACGAGCAGTACCTGCAGTCCAAGCGGTCCATCGAGGCGGTGCAGCGCACCTACCACGACCTCAAGCACCAGATCGCGGTGGTGCGGGCCGAGGACGACCCGGCCCGCCGGCAGGCCCACCTGGACGAGATCGAGCACGCGATCCGCGGGCACGGCACGTACGTGCGCACCGGCAACCAGGTGCTCGACGTGGTGCTGACGACGAAGAAGGCGATGGCCGTCGAGCGGGGCGTCGAGCTCACCTGCGTGGCCGACGGCTCGCTGCTCGACTTCGTCTCCGTGGTCGACATCTGCTCGGTGCTCGGCAACGCGCTCGACAACGCCGTCGAGGCGGCCGGTGCCGTGCCCGCCGCGGACGAGCGGCTCGTGCGGCTGGCGCTGTTCGCGCAGGGCGACCTCGTCATGGTCGTCGTCGAGAACCGGTACCACGGCCACCGGCGCGTCGAGCAGGGCCGGTTCGCCACCACCAAGGCCGACCGTGCCCGCCACGGCTGGGGCCTGAAGAGCATCGCGCACACCGCGGAGAAGTACGACGGGTCGGTGACGACGCACGCCGCCGACGGCTGGTTCACCCTGCGCATCCTGCTCCCGCGCCCGACGCCCGCCGGTGCCGGGCGACCGGGCGCGCCGGCGACCGCCACCCGGTGAGCCGGACCGTCGGGACGACAGGTTGTGCGTCCACGACGACAGGTTGTGCATCCGGACGGGGCCCGCACGGGGGCCGCCGGTTGACTCGGCGGACGTGCCGGACCCGGTCGCGGGCGACCGTCGGGGGCGGGTGCCACGGCGCGCACCTCATCGTCGAAGGAGAACCGTGAGCAGCAAGGCGGCAAAGACGCCGATGTCGAACAGGCGGTACCTGGGGATCTGGGTACCCGTGCTGTCGCTCGCCCTCGTGCTGGTCGTCGCGGCGAACGTCGCGCTCGGCGTCTACAGCAACTGGGTGTCGTCACAGCTCGGCACCGGGACGTACGACCTCGTCAACGACGAGTCCACCGCGGGGTGGGACACGCAGTTCAGCACGGCGGACTTCGCGACGGCCGACGACGCGGAGGCCGCGGCCGCCGAGCTCGTCGAGCAGATCGCGGCCGAGGGCGTCGTCCTGCTGAAGAACACCGACGCGGCGCTGCCGCTCGGCGACGCGCCCCGCGTGACGCTCCTGGGGCGCGGCGCGGCCGACCCCGTGTACGGCGGCGCGGGCTCCGGCTCGGTCGACACGTCCACGGCGGTCGACATCCGCGGCGGCCTGGAGAACGCGGGCGTCGAGGTCAACGCGACCGTCTACGACGAGCTCGCCGCGTTCGCGCAGGACGCGCCCCGGGCGAACATCGTCATGGACAAGCCCGCGGAGTCGAGCTACGAGGTCGGCGAGATGCCGGTCGACGAGTACTCCGACGAGGCGGTCGCGTCGTTCGGCGACTACGCCGACGCCGCGGTGGTCGTCCTCGGCCGCGGCGGCGGCGAGGGCGGCGACCTGGCGCGCGACATGGAGGGCTCCGACGAGAACTACGAGCCCGGTCAGCACCAGCTCGAGCCGAACGTCGACGAGCGCGAGCTTCTCGCGCTCGCGACCGAGCAGTTCGACACCGTCGTCGTGGTGGTCAACGCGTCCACCAGCATGGAGCTGGGCCTGGTGCAGGACGACCCGGGCGTCGACGCGGTGCTCCAGGTCGGCTCGCCCGGCCAGAGCGGCTTCAACGCCCTCGGCGCCGTGCTCACCGGCGAGGTCAACCCCTCGGGCCGCACGGTCGACGTGTTCGCCCGGGACTTCACCGCGGACCCGACGTTCGTGAACTTCGGGTCCTTCCAGTACTCCAACATCGCCGACCTCGGCACCGACGCGTCGCTGGGCGTCGACGGTGGCGCCTACTTCGTCCAGTACGAGGAGGGCGTCTACGTCGGGTACCGCTACTACGAGACCGCCGCGGCCGAGGGCTTCCTCGACTACGACGAGGCCGTCGTCTACCCGTTCGGGTTCGGCCTGAGCTACACGACGTTCGACTGGGAGGTCACCGGCACGGAGCTCGGCGACGTCGACGGGCAGGTCGTCGTCGACGTCGAGGTCACCAACACCGGTGACGTCGCCGGTAAGGACGTCGTCGAGCTGTACTACTCCGCGCCGTACACCCCGGGCGGCATCGAGAAGTCCTCCGTGGTGCTGGGCGACTTCGCCAAGACCGACCTGATCGGGCCGGGGGAGTCGCAGACCGTCACCCTCGGGCTCGCGGTCGAGGAGATGGCGTCGTACGACCACGAGGACGCCGCGGCGTACGTGCTCGAGGAGGGCGACTACGACCTGACGGTGCGCAGCGACTCGCACACCGTCAAGGCGGGCACCGAGGCGATCACGTACACGGTCGACGAGACCGTCACGTACGCCGGCGAGGACCACCGAGCGTCCGACGCCACCGAGGTCACCAACCGGTTCGACGACGTGTCGGCGGCGTTCGTCGACGACCCGCAGGACGGGCAGGCGCGCACGATGTCCCGCGCGGACTTCGCGGGCACCTTCCCGACGGCGCCCACGGAGGCCGACCTGGTCGCCTCCGACGAGACCGTCGCGGCGTTCGGCGAGTACGACGCGGCCGCGGTGAACGCCGCCGCCGACGTCGAGATGCCGACCACCGGCGCGGACAACGGGCTGGGCCTGGTCGACATGCGCGGCCTGGACCACGACGACCCGCAGTGGGACGCCCTCCTCGACCAGCTGACGGTCGACGAGATGACGAACGTCATCCTCAACGGCGCCTACAACACCGGTGCGATCAACTCGATCGCCAAGCAGGCCACCGGCGACTACGACGGCCCGGCCGGGTTCAGCTCGTTCATCAACGACGCCATCTCCGGCGTGGCCTACCCCTCGCAGTACCTCGTCGGGCAGACGTGGAGCACCGAGCTGGCGTACGCGATGGGCGTGTCCATCGGCAACGAGGCGCTGACCCTCGACGCCAACGGCTGGTACGCGCCCGCCGTGAACCTGCACCGCTCCCCGTTCGCGGGCCGCAACTTCGAGTACTACTCGGAGGACGGGCTCCTGTCGGGCGACCTCGCGGCGCAGGTCGTCTCCGGGGCGGCGAGCAAGGGCGTGTACGCCTACGTCAAGCACTTCGCGATGAACGACCAGGAGACCAACCGCGTCAACCACGGCGTGGCCACCTGGGCGGACGAGCAGACGATCCGGGAGATCTACCTCAAGCCGTTCGAGATCGCGCTGAAGGACGCGTCGGCCGAGATGACGTACGTCGCGGACGACGAGGGCACCCTCGCCACCCGCGAGACCGGCGCCACGGCGGTGATGAGCTCGTTCAACCGGATCGGCTCGACGTGGGCCGGCGGGTCGACGGCGCTGATGTCCGACGTCCTGCGCGACGAGTGGGGCTTCCGCGGCGTGGTCATCACCGACTTCAACCTGTACGGGTACATGTCGCCCGACCAGGGGATCGCGGCCGGGTCCGACCTCATGCTGACGTTCCAGCCGACCAAGCAGCTCGCCGACACGACGAGCGCCGCCGCGGTGACGAACATCCGCGAGGCCACCCACAACATCCTGTTCACGGTGGCGGGCTCGAACGCGATGAACGGCGTCGCGTCCGGGGCCGAGATCCACTACACCCCGCCGGTGTGGCGGTACGTGCAGGTCGCGGCCACGGTGCTGCTGGGGCTGCTGCTGGCGTTCGGCGCCTTCCGGGTCGTGCGCCGCGTGCGGCGGCACGGTGCGGCGGGGGCACCGGACGTGCCGGACGCCCCGGAGCAGCCGGCGCAGGCCTGACGCTCCCTCCGCGGCGCCGGCCGGACACCGTCCGGCCGGCGCCGCGGTCCCCGACCCGCCCGTTCCCGCCCCGACCCGAAGGCTGACGACATGAGCGACCCCCGAACCGTCCTCGACCGGCTCACCGTGCTGGAGAAGGCCGCGCTGCTGAGCGGCGAGAACGTGTGGGAGACGCGGGCCGTGCCGCGCCTGGGCGTCCCGTCGGTGTACCTCGCGGACGGGCCGCACGGCGTGCGCAAGCAGGTCGGCGCGTCGGACCACCTGGGCCTGCACGGCTCGGAGCCGTCGACGTGCTTCCCGACCGCGGCGACCGTCGCGAACAGCTGGGACCCGGCGCTCGCCGAGCGCGTCGGGCGGGCGCTGGGCGTCGAGGCCGCCGCGCTGGGCGTCGACGTGCTGCTCGGCCCGGGTCTGAACATCAAGCGCAGCCCCCTGTGCGGGCGCGCCTTCGAGTACTTCTCCGAGGACCCCCTGCTGTCGGGGCGACTCGCGGCGGCGTACGTGCGGGGCATCCAGGAGGCGGGCGTGCTGGCCTGCCCCAAGCACCTCGCGGCCAACAGCCAGGAGCTGCGCCGCATGGCGTCGGACTCCGTCGTCGACGAGCGCACCCTGCGCGAGCTGTACCTGACGGCCTTCGAGATCACGGTCCGCGAGGGCCGGCCCGGCGCGATCATGTCCAGCTACAACCGCGTCAACGG
Source organism: Cellulomonas sp. SLBN-39 (assembly GCF_006715865.1). NCBI lineage: Bacteria > Bacillati > Actinomycetota > Actinomycetes > Micrococcales > Cellulomonadaceae > Cellulomonas > Cellulomonas sp. SLBN-39. The sequence continues at coordinate 2,317,005 of NZ_VFOA01000001.1, forward strand.
CACCTACGCGCACCAGAACGCGCACCTGCTGACCGAGCTGCTCCGCGAGGAGTGGGGCTTCGACGGGCTGGTCGTCAGCGACTGGGGCGGTGCGGACGACTCGGTCGCCGCGGTCCGGGCCGGCGGCACCCTCGAGATGCCCGCGCCCGGCCTGCACGTCGTGCGCCGCCTCGTCGCGGCCGTCGCCGACGGCGAGCTCGACGAGGCGGACCTCGACGCGCGGGCGGCCGAGGTGCTGGCCGTCGCGCTGCGCGAGCGCGCCCCGCGACCGGTCGTCGACCACGACGCCCACCACGCCCTGGCCCGCGAGGTCGCCGCCCGCAGCGCCGTCCTGCTGCGCAACGAGGACGACCTGCTGCCCCTCGCGGCGGGCACGCGCGTCGCGGTGGTCGGCGACTTCGCCCGCACGCCCCGCTACCAGGGCGCCGGCTCCTCGCAGGTGAACCCGACGCGCCTGGAGACCGTGCTCGACGTCGTCGACGCCAGCGGTCTGGTGATGACGGGGTACGCCGCCGGGTTCCGCCGCGACGGCACCCCCGACGACGCGCTCGTGCGCGAGGCCGTCGAGGTCGCCCGGGGCGCGGACGTCGTGCTCGTGCACCTCGGGCTGGCCGAGAGCGCCGAGTCCGAGGGCGCCGACCGGGCGCACCTGCGGCTCGCCGACGCGCAGGTGCGGGTGCTGCGCGCCGTCGCCGCGGTCAACCCCCGCGTGGTGGTGGTGCTCGCGGCCGGCGGCGTCGTGGAGACGCCGTGGGTGGAGGACTGCCGCGCCCTGGTGCACGCGTACCTCGGGGGGCAGGCGGGTGCCAGCGGTGTGCTGGACGTGCTCACCGGGTGCGTCGAGCCCGCGGGCCGGCTCGCCGAGTCGTCCCCCGTGCGCCTCGAGGACACCCCGACGGCCGCGACGTTCCCCGGCACGGGCCGCACCGTGGAGTACCGCGAGGGGCCGTTCGTCGGGTACCGCTACTACGAGACCGCGGGCGTGCCGGTGGCCTTCTGCTTCGGGCACGGGCTGACCTACACGTCGTTCGCCTACGCCGACCTGACCGTCGGTGACCGCGAGGTGACGTTCACGCTCACGAACACCGGTGAGCGTCACGGCGCCGAGGTGGCGCAGGTGTACGTCGGGCGGCGCGGGGACGGCGTGCTGCGCCCCGCCCGCGTGCTCGCCGGCTGGGCCCGCGTCGAGCTCGCCCCCGGGGAGCGGCGGACGGTGACCGTCCCGGTGGACCCGACGGCGCTGCGCCACCACGACGTGGTCACCGGCACGTGGCAGGTCGAGACCGCGACCTACGACGTGCTCGTCGGGGCGAGCGTGCGCGACGTGCGCCTCACCGGCGCGCTCGACGTCGCCGGGACCGTCGAGCCCGACCGGGCCGCGTGCGACGCCCTGCCGTCGTACCGGGTCGGGCACGTCGGCAGCGTGCCCGACGCGGAGTTCGAGGCGCTGCTCGGCCGCCCGGTGCCGCGCGCCGCGGCCGGTCCGCTGCTCGACGTGAACGACACCCTCGGGCAGATGGGGTCCGCACGCTCCCCGCTCGCGCGCCTCGTGCACCGGGCGCTCGTCGCGGTCCGCCGCCGCGCGGACCGCCGCGGCACGCCCGACCTCAACGTGCTGTTCATCTACCACATGCCGTTCCGGGCGCTGGCGAAGATGACGAACGGCGTGGTCAGCGCCGAGGTCGTGGACGCGCTGCTCACGGCCGTCAACGGGCGGACCCTCGTCGGGCTCGGGCGCACCGTGCGCGCCGTGGTCGCGACGCGGCTCGCGGACCGCAGGACCAGGCACGCGCTGCGGGCCGGCCGCTGAACCGCCCGCCCACCCCTCGAGAGGACCTCCCCGCCGTGATCTCCCGCCTGCGCCAGCTGTGGTCGTCGTTCGCCGAGCGCCACCCCGGCACGGCCCAGTTCGTCGTCTTCTTCGTCCTGAGCAACGGCATCACCGTGCTCCAGCTCGCGCTCATGCCCGCGTTCCGTGCGGTGCTCGACGCGACGTCGCTCGTCGACGTCCCGTTCCAGGTGTGGGCGGTCGGGACGAACATCGACGGAACGGCGTACCACGTCTTCGACTACGCGGCCGGATCGCTCCCGGAGGGGGGAGGCGGGCTGGCATACTTCCTCGCCGTGCAGATCACGCTGCTGATCGCGCAGGTGATCAACTTCTTCGCCCAGCGCACGATCACGTTCCGGTCGAACAGCTCGATCCTGCGCGCGGCGTCCTGGTACGCCCTGGCCTACGTCGTCATCACGCTCGGTGCGGCCGCCGCCCAGGGGTTGTACAAGACGCCGCTGTACACGCTGCTCATCGACTCGTGGGGCCTGGGCCGCACGGGCGAGACCCTCGCGGACGTGCTGACCATGGTCATCAACGCGGCGATCTCGTTCTGGGTGTTCTTCCCGATCTTCAAGCTGATCTTCACGCGCGAGCCCGACCCTGGGCCCGCCCTGGACGACGCGAGGACCGCATGACCCAGCTCGCCCCGCTCGCGCCGCAGCACGGCGCGGGCACCCCGGCGGTCGCGACGCCCGTGCTCACGGTCGTCGTGCCCGCCTACAACTCCGACGCCTACCTCGACCGGTGCCTCGACACCCTCGTCGGCGTGGGACCGGCCGTGGAGGTCGTCGTCGTCGACGACGGCTCGACCGACGGGACGGCCGCGCTGGCGCAGCGGTACGCGGAGCGGCACCCGGGCGTCCGGGTGGTCAGCAAGGCCAACGGCGGCCACGGCTCGGCCGTCAACACGGGCCTCGAGCACGCCACGGGCACGTGGTTCAAGGTCGTCGACTCCGACGACTGGGTCGACGTGGACGCGTTCGCCGAGCTGGTGCGCACCCTGCTCGCCTTCGTCGAGGGCGGCCAGGACGTCGACCTGGTCGTGTCGAACTTCGTCTACGAGAAGACCGGCAAGCGGACGAAGACGGTGGTGCGGTTCGGCAGCGCGCTGCCGCGGCGGACCGTGACGACGTGGTCCGGCACGCGCCGGTTCCGCCGCGGGCGGTACATGCTCATGCACGCGATGGTGTACCGCACGCAGCTGCTGCGGGACGTGGGGCTGCGCCTGCCCGAGCACACCTTCTACGTCGACAACCTCTACGCGTTCGTCCCGCTCGCCCGGGTGCGCACCCTGTACTACCTGGACGTCGACCTGTACCGGTACTTCATCGGCCGCGAGGACCAGTCGGTGCAGGAGGCGGTGATGCTGCGCCGCCTCGACCAGCAGCTGCGCGTCAACCGCGCGATGCTGCGCCACCTCCACGACACGCCGGTGACGGACCGGCGCCTGCGCCGCTACCTGCTGCACCACCTGGAGATCGTCTGCGCCGTGTCGTCGGTGCTGCTGCTGCGCTCGGGCACCCCGCAGGACCTGGCCGCCCGTGACGCCCTGTGGGCCGAGCTGCGCGCCGAGGACTGGTGGCTGTACCGCCGGGTGCGCTGGTCGGCCGTCGGCGCGCTGAGCAACCTGCCCGGCCGGCCGGGGCGGCACGTGTCGCTGCTGGCCTACCGTCTCGCGCAGCGGGTCGTCGGGTTCAGCTGACCGTCGCCGCACGGCGCCCCGCGGGCAGCAGGGCGGCGGCCGCGGTGTCGAGCACGACCGTCACGTCGGCGTGCAGCTGCACGACCGACGCGGGCACCTGCCGGCCCACGGGCCCGGTGAGCGCGGCGGCCACGGCCGGCGCCTTGTCCTCGCCCGTCGCCACCAGCAGGAGCCGACGGGCCGACAGGATCGTCGCCAGGCCCTGGGTGATCGCGCGGGTCGGCACGGCGTCGACGTCCCCGCCGAAGAACCGGGCGTTGGCGGCGCGCGTGCGCTCCGTCAGCGGCACGGCACGGGTGCGCGACGCCGGGTCGGAGCCCGGCTCGTTGAACGCCAGGTGGCCGTTGTGCCCGATGCCCAGCACCTGCAGGTCCACGCCGCCGGCGGCGGTCAGCGCGGCCTCGTACGCGCGCGCCGCGGCGTCCGGGTCGCCCGCCGAGCCGTCGGGGACGTGCACGCGCGCCGGGTCCAGCCCGAGCGGCCGGGTCACCGTGCGGTCGACGACGGCCCGGTACCCCTCGGGGTGGTCGGGCGCCAGGCCGACGTACTCGTCCAGCGCCCACGCGCTGACCTGCCGCACGTCGAGCCCCCGGCGCACGTGCGCGACGAGCGCGGCGTACAGCGGCTCGGGCGACGACCCGGTGGCGACGCCGAGACGCAGCGCCGGCCGGTCGCGCACCGCGTCCGCGACGAGCGCGGCGGCGGTCGTGCCGACGGCGGCGGGGTCGGTGACGACCTCGATCCTCATGCGGGTCCCTCCGGGGTCTTGCTGCCGAGCCGGGTGTGGAAGCCGGGGTGCACGTCGTCCTCCGGGGTCAGTCCGCGGGCCGAGGTGAGCGCCACCGCCAGGAGCTGCAGCGCCACGACGGCGACGAGCGGCGCGGCCGGCCCGTCGCCCACCCCGACGCGGACGTGCCGGTCGCCGGTGGTGCCGGGCGGGTCCGTGGGCGGCCCGCCGGTGCGGACCTGCAGCACGCGGCCGCCGATCTCGACGACGAACGCCGCCAGCGCCTCGGCGTGGGCCGCGGGGGCGTCGTCGTCGCCGACGACGACGAGCATGCTGCCGGGGCCGAGCCGTCGGTGCGGGCCGTGCAGGAACTCCTCCACGTCCCACACGTCGACCGGCACGCGCGCGGTCTCGAGCACCTTGAGGGCGCCCTCGTCCGCAGCGGGCCGCCACCGCCCCCACGTGACGACGTGCACGGACTCGGGGGCGGGGCGCGCGCACACGGCGGCGACCGCGGGGGCGGCGTCGGCGAGCACCGCGCGCACGCGGTCCGGGAGGTCGTCGAGGAACGCCAGGGACGCCCCGGCAGGGTCGTCGAGCGCACGCAGCAGCAGGTGGAGCGCCACGACGGTGGCCGTGAACCCCTTGGTCTTGGGGCCGACGCGCTCGGGCCCGCACGCGACGTCGAGCACCGCGGACCCGCCGCGGCCACCGGGCCCGGGGTCGCCCGTGACGAGGAGGGTCGGGGACCCGGCGGCCCGGGCCCGGTCGAGGACGGCGCGGGTGCCGGTGCTGCGTCCGCTCTGGGACACCCCGACGACGAGGAGGTCCGGGCCGAGGCCGAGGTCCTCGTCGCCGTGCAGCGCGTCGCCCGGCACGAGGACCCGGACCGGGCGGGCCGCGGACGGCCGCGCGAGCCGGGCGGCGTGGTGGGACGTCCCGGATCCGACGAGCAGCACCCGGGTCGTCCCACCGGCGTCCGCCGCCGCCAGGGCGGCCCGGACCGCGGCGGGCAGCACCGCGCGCTGGTGGGCCAGCACCGCGGGCTGCTCGTGGAGGTGCGCGGCCACGGTGCCGGGCGCGGGGGTCGCGGGTGCGCGGCTCACCCGACGGCCTCCACGTCGACGTGCAGCGGCCGGTCGGTCCAGCCGCCGACGAGCACGCGCGTGCCCGGCACCCGGTCGTGCCCGTGCACGTAGCCGAACACCTCCCCGTCCTCGAACGCCGGCGGCACGGTCGCGTCGTGGCCGCGCACGCGCACGCGCAGCACGTCGTCCCCGGCGCGGACCGTCAGCGCGTCCCCGCGCAGGACCCACGCGTCCGGCACGTCGGGGTGCGGCTCGATCCCGTCGACGTCGCCGTCGCCGAGCACGAGCTCCAGGCCCAGGCGGGTGCGCACACCGCGGCACGCGACGTCGACCGTCGGGCCCTGGGGGCGCAGCCCGACCTGGACCGTCGTCGACAGACGCAGGTCGCTGCGGGGTCGGTCGCCGAACGACATCTCGGCGAAGAACCGCCCCTCGTCGGTCAGGGCGTACCGCCCGCCGGGGTCGCGGTCCGCCGGCGCGAGGGGCTGGTAGTAGCCGCTGACGCGCTCGCCGGTCAGCGTGACGGTGCGCCCCTGGAGCGCCAGCGCGTCCGGACGGAACGCCCCGGTGTCGAAGAACGCGGGGGACACCCGCAGCGCCCGCAGGCGTGCGGCACCGTGGCGGACCTGCACGAGGGTGGCGCTGTTGGCCAGGCCCGACGCGATCCGGCCGGTCCGCGGGTGGTCCGAGCCGCCGAACACCGTGGTCGTCGTCGTCCCCGCGCGGTGCCGCACGAGCCCGACCGTCGGCAGGTGCGTGGTGCCGTCGACGGCCGGCAGCTCCGGCGGCAGCACCGCGAGGCGCGCGGGGTCGAGCAGGGCGTCGACCAGCTCGCGCGCGTGCTCCACGTGCGGCGAGGCGCACGCGACGCGTGCGAGGCGGGCGAGCCGACCGTCGCCCGTGGTCACGGCCGCCCACCGGAGCTGGCCGGCGAAGCCGTGCAGCGCGAAGGTCTCGCGCTGGTCCTGCCGCCGGGAGTGGACGGAGACGACCTCCCCGTCGTCGTCGCTCAGCGCGACGAGCGTGCGCAGCGAGGCCAGCACCGGCTCCCGCAGCGCCGGGCGGTCGAGGAGCCGGGCGACCGTCAGGAGCGCGGGGTGCGAGACGTACGCGGCGTAGTTGGGGCTGCGCTCGGAGTAGAACCCGTCGGCGTCGACGTCGACGCCCTCGGCGAGCCACTCGTCGACCCGGTCGACCAGGCGCGTGTCCCCGGTGAGCCGGTGCAGGCCGGCGAGGGCGGCGCACAGCTCCCACCGGTGGTTGGGGGTGTGCACGCCGCCGACGAGCAGGTGCTCCAGCGACCGCAGCGCGACGGCCCGCAGCCGCGGGGCCACGCCGCCCGGCCCCGGCGAGCCGTGCGCGGCGAGCACCTCCAGCGTGGCCGCGACGTCGTTCAGCGTGAACGAGGAGTCCGGCGGCGAGACGAGGTTGTCGCCGTCGAACAGCCCGGTGGGCCCCTGGAGGCGCTCGAGGTGGTCGACGAGCGCCGTGGCGGCGGTGGCGCGCCGGGCGTCGGCGGGGCCGACGAGGTCGGCCACCGCCAGGACGAGGACGGAGCGCATCGTGGCGCGGTGCGGCAGGGCGGCGGGGACCGCGCCGTCCGGCACGGCGGCCAGGACGGCCTCGGCCTCGGCGACGGCGCCGGCGACGAGGCGGTCGCGCCAGGCGGTGTCGACGCCCCTGCCGGCGGGCGTGCCTGCGGGTACGGGTGCGGGCACGGTCAGTCCTTGAGGCCGGAGCTGAGGTCGGCGCTCATCACGTACCGCTGCGCGACGAAGAACAGCACGACGAGCGGCACGATCGAGATCACCGAGGCGGGCAGCAGCAGCGTCCAGTCGATGTTCTCGGCGCCCAGGAGGCTGCGCAGCGCGACCTGCAGCGTGAAGCGGTCCGGGTCGGACAGCACGATCAGCGGCCAGATGTAGTCGTTCCAGCGCCACTGGAAGCTGAAGATCGCGAGGGTGATGGCGATCGGTCGGGACAGGGGGAGCATGATCCGGAAGAACGTCGTCAGCTCCCCGGCCCCGTCGATCCGGGCCGCGTCGAGCAGCTCGTCGGGCACCGTGAGGAAGAACTGCCGGAACATGAAGATCCCGCTGGCCGTGATCACCGACGGGATGATGATCCCGGCCAGCGAGTCGTAGAGGCCGAGGTCGCGGATCACCGTGAACGTCGGGGTGAGGATCACCTCGGTGGGCAGCATCGTCGTGGCGAGGATGCACACGAACAGGGCGCTGAGCCACCAGGAGCGGTACTTGGCCAGCGCGTAGCCCGTCGCCGCGCTGAAGAACACGGTGAGCACGGTGGTGACGGTCGCCACGAGGGCGGTGTTGCGGAAGTACAGGCTGAAGTCGACCCGCTCCCAGGCCCGCGCGTACCCGTCGAACGTCCAGGTCTCGGGCCAGATCGTCAGCGGGAAGCGGAACAGCTCGCCGCCGGGCTTGACCGAGCTGAGCACGAACCACACCAGCGGGAACAGGAAGAGGACGACGAGCACGGCGAGCGCGAGCGTCGAGGGGGTCGCGCGCGCCACGCGCACGCCGAGCGGGGTGCGGCGGGTGCGCGGCCGCGGGCGGTCCGGCGACGGCGCGGCCGGCGCGAGGGCGGGCTCAGAAGGCATCGCGGATCCTCTTCTCGAAGCGGAGCTGGACGAGGGCGATCACCAGCAGGATCACCATGAGCACCATCGACACGGCGCTGGCGTAGCCGATCTGGGCCCGGTTGAAGCCGGTCTCGTAGATGTACTGGACGATCAGGCGGTTCTGGGTGCCGGGGCCGCCGCCGTTGAGGGCCTGCACCATGGCGAACTCCTTCATGGAGCCGATCGTGGAGAGCAGGACGACCATGAACGTGGTCGGCGCGATGCCGGGCAGCGTGATGTGCCGGAACCGGTGCCAGGCGTTGGCGCCGTCGAGCTGCGCGGCCTCGTAGTACGACGGGGGCACGTTCCGGATCGCGGCGACGAACAGCAGCATGTTGAACGCGACGTTCGCCCACGCGGACGCGACCACGACGACGGCGAGCGAGAGGTTCGCGTCGGACGACCACGGCAGGGGGTCGGCGCCGGCGCGCCCGAGCACGTAGTTGACGAACCCGAAGCTCTCGCCGAACAGCCACCGCCACACGACGCCGGTGACGATCGGCGAGATGAGCCAGGGCAGGAAGAAGACGACCTTCGCGACCGAGGTGCCGCGCGCGAACCGGTTGGTCAGGAGCACCGCGATGCCGAGCGCGAGCGCCACGGTGAGCGGCACGGACAGCGCGACGTAGAGGAACGTGCGCGTCAGCGCGCTCCAGAAGTCCGCGTCGCCGGCGAGCTGCTGGTAGTTCTCCAGGCCGACGAGCTCGAGGTCGCCGATGCCGCGGTAGTCGGTGAAGGAGTAGATCAGCCCGAGCGCGCCGGGCCACACGAAGAACAGCGCGAACAGCACGATCACGACGGACGTGAGCGCCAGCGGCGCGAGCGTGTGCCGCCCGTAGGGCCGCCGTCGGCGCGGGCGGGCGGCCGCGGCCGCAGGGGCGTGCGCCGGGGCCGGTCCGCGTTCGGGCGCGTGGGCCAGGGTCATCGGGTCCTCCGGGGTGGGGACCGGGGGCCGGCCCGGGCGGGCCGGCCCCCGGGCGGGGTCAGTCGGCGTAGGCCTCGGTGGTCTGCTCGCCGATCTCGCGGACGGTGGTCTCGAGGTCCTGCTCGCCGTTGAGGTACTTCACGGTCTCGTCCTTGAGGGGCTCGTAGTCGAGGATCCGGCCCTCGTACCCGTTCTTCAGCGCGGTCGTGGCCTGGTCGCCCGCGATGGGGTCGGAGGCCTCGATCTCGGCGTAGAACATGTCGAACGCCTCGGCGTCGGCCTCGTAGGTGACGTCCAGGCCCTCGACCGCCGGCAGGAAGCCGGAGATCTGCGACAGCTCGGCGTAGTTCTCGGCGCTGTAGAGCCAGTCGACGAACGCGAGGGTCTCCTCCTCCACGCCCGTGCCGTCGAACGCGACCATCCAGTTGGTGCCGAGGTTCGTGGCCCGGGTGGGCTGCGCGGGCATGAGCGCGGTCGTCCACTCGAAGTCGGTGATGTTCTGCGAGAAGTCCGTCACCTGCCACACGCCGGAGTAGTACGCGGCGACCTGCCCGGACTTGAACATCGCCGACGGGTCCTCGTCCGACAGCCAGACCGAGCGCGGCATGAGGTCGTCGTCGTTGAGCCCGGCGAAGTACTCCAGCGCCGTGGCGCCCTCCTCGTCCAGGGCCCACGTGCCGTCCGCCTGCGGCTGCACGCCCTGCGAGCCGAACTGGTACAGGAAGGACCGCAGGCGGTGCGCGGACGCGTCCATGACCATGCCGTACCGGGCCCCGGTCGCGTCCTTGACCTCGTGCAGGGCCGCGGTCAGCTCGTCCCACGTCCAGGGCTCGTCGTCGACGCCGGGGTACTCGACGCCGGCCTCGTCGAACAGGGTGGTGTTGAGGAACAGGCCGACGGCGGTCAGGTCGGACGGCAGCGCGAGGACCTGGTCGTCGGCGTTCGGCACGAGGAGCGACTCCATGACGTCGCGCTCCTCGGCGACGGTCGTGAGGTCCAGCAGCTGCGACTCCCAGAGGGGGTCGACCTCGGACGCGCGGGCGAGGGCCGGCAGGTCCCCGGCCTGGGCGCCGGAGCGCAGCCGGGTGACGAGGTCCTCGTAGGGCACGTCGACGATCTCGACGTGGACGCCGGTCTCCTCCTCGTACCTGTCGGCCATGGCCTGGTAGCCGCCGCCCTGGTTGGCGTCGCCGGACAGCACGAACTCCAGGGTGACGGGGCCGTCGTCGTCGGCGCTGCCGCCGGAGCAGGCGGTGAGCACGAGGGCGCCGACGACGAGCGTCGACGCCGCGGTGAGGGTGCGAAGCTTCACGGTTCTCCTGACCTCTCGGAGGGCCCCGCCGGAGGCGGTCGGGGCCGGGGGTGACGCGGGTGAGGTGGTGCTCGTGCGGTGCTGCGCCGTCGGGCGGCTGCCCCTTCCGCCGACGTCGTGGTGGCCTTTGCTATCAGTGCGATAGGAAAGGGGTCAAGACCCCCGGAGCGGACTGGTACCCGCATGAAACAAGGAATTTACGTGGGACGACTCGGCGCAGATCGCTGGTCACCAGCCTCTTGCCGGACCTCCTGAAGGGTGGTTCTATCTCGCACTGATAAGAAACTCGGCGGCCCCGCAGGGCCGTCCCGGGCACCCGCACGGACGAGAGGCGACCTTGGCCAGGACCGCGGCACGCACCGCCACGACGCGCACCGTCACGGACATCAACCGCACCGCCGTGCTCGACGCCCTCGCCCAGCACGGGCCGCTGTCCCGCTCCGCCCTGCGCGAGCGGACCGGCCTGTCGTCCGCGACCGTCGAGCGGCTGTGCGCGGCGCTGCTCGACGAGCAGCTCGTCGTCCGGGCGGGCGTCGACCGCTCCTCGGGCGGACGCCCCTCGACGCTGCTGCGGTTCGCCGGCGAGCGCCGCGTGATCGTCACCGCCGAGGTCACCGCGGCCGGGCCGCGCGGCATGCTCGTGGGGCTCGACGGGTCGCGCACCGACCGCCTCGCGCACGCCGGCGCCCCCGACGTCGACGCCGCCGGACGCCTCGAGGACGTCCTCGACCTCGTCACGACCCTCGTCGCGCGCGCCGAGGCCGACGGGCGCGTCTGCCTCGGCGTCGCGCTGAGCGTCCCCGGCGTCGTGCACGCCGACGGCCGCGTCTCCAACTCCGCCGAGCTGGGCTGGCAGCAGCTCGCCGTGGGCCAGATCGTCGAGCACCGCACCGGGCTGCCCACGCTGGTCGAGAACGACGCCAACGCCATCGCCTTCGGCGAGTGGGCCCACGGCGCCGGGAGCGGCTCGCACAGCCTCGTCGCGGTGGTCCTCGGCGTCGGCGTCGGCGCGGGCATCGTCTCCGACGGCGCCCTGGTGCGCGGGGCGCGCTCGGGTGCCGGCGAGATCGGCTACCTGCTCGCCGACCGCGCGGCCCTCGGGCGGATCTTCGCCCAGCAGGGCGACCTCGAGTCCCGCATCGGCGCCGTGCCGCCCCGCTACCGCGGCGCCGCCGGCCCGCTCGACGGCGCCGGGCTGCTCGCGGCCGCCGCCGCGGGGGACGTCGACGCGCGCGACCTCGCCGCCGAGGTGCTCGACCACCTCGCGCTCGCCGTGGTGGCGCTGGCCACCGTCATCGACCCCGAGGCGGTCGTCCTGCAGGGCCGGCTGCCCGCCGACGCGGGGTGGGTGGTGCGCGAGATCGAGCAGCGGCTCGCCGGGCGCATCCCGTTCCCCCCGACCATCCGCACCGCGCTGCTCGGCGCCGACGCCGCCCTCGTCGGCGTCGGCGAGCTCATGGCCCGTCGCACGAAGGGATCGGTCTACCTTGCCTGAGGAGATCGCCGTGCTCGACGCGGCACCCGCGCCCACCTCCGGGGGTGCGTCGACGCGCGTCGGCGTCGACGTCGGCGGCACGAAGACCCACGTGGCCGTCGTGCTGCCCGACGGTCGACGGCTCGACACGGTCGTGCCGTCCGACACCTGGCGGCAAGGGTCGCTGTTCTCCACGCCCGCGAACTTCGACCGGCTCGCCGCCGTCGTCGACGCGGCCGTGCCCGGCGGCGGCGGCCTCGACGGCCGTCTCGTGCTCGGCCTGCACGGCGTCGACACCCCGGCCCAGCGCGACGCCGCCTCCGCCGAGCTCGCCGGGCGCGCCCGCGGGCCGGTCCTGGTGCTCAACGACGCCCAGCTGCTCGGCCCCGCCGCGGGGCACCGGCACTGCGTCGCGCTCATCGTGGGCACCGGTGCCGTCGCGGTCGGCACGGACGCCGACGGTCGCACGATCAGCGCGGACGGCCACGGCGCCCTGCTCTCGGACCACGGCAGCGCCCCGGCGCTCGTGCGCGAGACCGTCCGCGCCGCGCTGCGCCTGGCCGACTGGGAAGGGCCCGACGCGGCGTTCGCCGACCCCGCCGTCCGGTCGCTGTGCGACGCCTACGCCGTCGGCACCGTGCAGGACCTCGCGCTCGCGGTGTCCGAGCAGCGGCCCTTCGCCTGGGGGGTCCACGCGCCCCTGGTGTTCGACGCCGCCGCGGCCGGCTCGTCCCTCGCCGCCGAGGTGCTGCACGGCGCCGCCGACGTCCTGGCCGCCAACGTCGCCGCCGTGCACCGGCGCGGCGCGCGGGGGGACGCGGTCGTCGCCGCCGGCGGGGTCGTCACCGCCCAGCCCCTCCTGCAGGACCTGCTGCGCGCCGGCCTGGCCCGGCACGCGCCGCACCTGACCCTCGACGTCCTGACCGTGGCGCCCGTGGAGGGCGCCCTCGCCCTGGCCGGAGCACTGTGAGCACCACCGACCCCACCCCGGACCTCGTCGCGGCCCTCGTCGACGACCTCGCCTCGACCGCCCCGGCGCGCGGCACGCTGCCGCCCCGCGCGCACCTGCGCACCGACGCCCCCGCCCAGGTGCTCGACGGCACGTGGCGCCTGCGCACGTGGCCGTCGCCGCGGCACGTGCGCGACGACGGCTGGCAGCGGCCCGACGCCGCGCTCGACCCGGACGCGTGGGACGACGTGCAGGTGCCCGGCCACTGGGTGCTGCAGGGCCACGGCGCCCCGGCGTACAGCAACCTCCAGTACCCGTTCCCCGTCGACCCGCCGCACCCGCCCGACGAGAACGTCGTCGCCGACCACCGGCTCGAGCTCGTCGCCGACGACGCGCTGCTCACGCACCCCACGCTCGTGCGGTTCGAGGGCGTCGAGGGCGCGGCGACGGTGTGGCTCAACGGTGTCGAGCTCGGCACCCTGCGCGGCAGCCGCCTCACGCACGAGCTCCCCACCACGGGGGTGCTGCGCCCCGGGCGCAACGTGCTGGCCGTGCGCGTCGCGCAGTGGTCCGCCGTCAGCTACCTCGAGGACCAGGACATGTGGTGGCTGCCCGGCGTCTTCCGGTCCGTCACGCTCCTGGCCCGGCCCGCCGGCGGCGTCCGCGACGTCTTCGTCCACGCCGGCTACGACCACGAGGACGGCTCGGGCACCCTGCGCGTCGACGTCGCGCTCGAGGACGGCGCCGTCGCACCCGCGCGCGTGAGCGTGCCGGGCCTCGGGCTGCAGGGCGTCGCCGCGGACGTCGTGCACCACCTGCCGGCGGTGCGGCCGTGGTCCGACGAGGACCCGCACCTGTACGACGCCACCGTGAGCACCCCGACGGAGACCGTCACCCTGCGCCTCGGCTTCCGCACCGTCCGCGTCGAGGACGCGACCCTCCTGCTCAACGGGCGCCCCGTGCTGCTGCGCGGCGTCAACCGCCACGAGTACCACCCCCGGCACGGGCGGTCCGTGACCGACGAGGACACCCGCGCCGAGCTGCTGCAGATGCGCCGGGCCAACCTCAACGCCGTGCGCACGTCGCACTACCCGCCCGCCGCGTCGTTCCTCGACCTCGCCGACGAGCTCGGCCTGCTCGTCGTGCTGGAGAACGACCTCGAGACCCACGGCTTCGAGCTGGTCGGCTGGCGACGCAACCCGTCGGACGACCCGGCGTGGCGCGACGCCGTGCTCGACCGCGTGCGCCGCACCGTCGAGCGCGACAAGAACCACCCGGCGGTGCTGATGTGGTCGCTGGGCAACGAGGCGGGCACCGGCGCCAACCTCGAGGCCGCCGGGCGCTGGACCGCCGCGCGCGACCCCGAGCGGCTCGTCCACTACGAGGGCGACCGGGCGTCCACCTACGTCGACGTGCACTCGCGCATGTACGCGACGACCGACGAGGTCGCCGCGATCGGCGCCGAGCCCCCCGGCGGGGCCACGGACGCCGAGCGGCACCGGGCCGCGCTGCCGTTCGTGCTCTGCGAGTACGCGCACGCCATGGGCAACGGCCCGGGCGGGCTGACGGAGTACCAGGAGCTGTTCGAGGCGCACCCCCGGCTGGCCGGCGGGTTCGTGTGGGAGTGGGTCGAGCACACGCTCGCGGTCGACGGCCCCGACGGGACGACCCGGTGGCTGTACGGCGGGGACTTCGGCGAGGTCGTGCACGACGGGTCGTTCGTCGTCGACGGGCTGGTGCACGCCGACCGCACCCCGGGCCCCGCGCTCGCCGACCTCGCGGCGGTCGTCGCCCCCGTCCGGCTCGACCTCGACGAGGACCTCGGCGCGCTGACGGTGCGCAACCTGCGGCACACCCGGACCACCGACGACCTCGAGGTCGTCTGGTCCGCCGACGTGCCCGGTCACGAGCAGCCGGCCGTGCTGGACGTGCCCGCCGTCGGCGCAGGGGCCGCGACGACCGTGCCGCTGCGGCTGCCCGACGCCGTGCGCGACGCGAGCGTGACCGTCCGGGCACGGACCCGCCACGACCTGCCGTGGGCACCTGCGGGGCACGACGTCGCGGTCGTCCAGCGCGTCGCGGCCCCCGCCCCCGTCCGTGTCGACGGGCCGCTCGTCGCCCCGTCCGTCGACGACGCGGTGCGGCTCGGCCCGCTCGTCCTCGACCGGGCCACCGGCATGCCGACGGCTCTCGGGGCGCTCGCGCTGCACGACGTCGCCGTGGGCCTGTGGCGCGCGCCGACCGACAACGACCGCGGCGTCGGCTGGGACGAGCCCGACCTGCCGCCGGTCGCCGACCGGTGGGCCGCCGCCCGCCTGGACGACCTGCGGTCCCGGCTCGTCGGCCTGCACGTCGGGACGGACGCGGTCGTGGTGCGCACGCGCGTCGCCCCGCCCGTCCTGGACGCGGGCCTCGACTGCACGTGGCGGTGGACGTCCGACGGCACAGGCGTCGCGCTCGAGCTCACCGTCGACCCGACCGGCCCGTGGCCGTGCGACTGGGCGCGGCTCGGGCTGGACCTGCGCCTCGACGGCGCGACGCGGGACGTGCGCTGGACCGGGTTCGGGCCGGGCCCGCAGTATCCCGACACCGGCCAGGGCGCGCGCTGGGGCACGTACACCGCCGACCGCGACGACTACGCCGTGCGGACCGTGCGCCCGCAGGAGCACGGTGCGCGCGTCGTCGACGAGGCCACCGTGACGCTCGCCGCCGGCCCCGCGCTGCACGTGCAGGGGGCGAGGGTCGCCCTCACCGTCCGCCCGTGGGACCGGCGCACCGTCGCCACCACCGCGCACGACCACGACCTGCCGCCCGCCACCGCGACCCACGTCTCGCTCGACGCCGCCCGCAGCGGTGTGGGCACCGCGTCGTGCGGGCAGGGGGTGCTGCCCCGGTACCGGCTGCGCCCCTCGCACCAGGTGCTGCGGGTCGTGCTCACCGCCCTGCCGTGAGCGGGCGGGTCGTGGACGCACCCGTCGGCCGGGCAGCGGCCTCCCCGGGTGCGTGGCGGCTGCGCGCCGTGGTCCTCGCCGCGTACTGCGTCAACGGGTTCAGCCTGGCCGCCTGGACGGTGCGGCTGCCCGCGATCGGCGCCGAGGCCGGCCTCGACGCGGGCGGCCTCGGTCGCCTCCTCATGGCCAACGCGCTCGGCACGCTGGTGACGATCCCGCTCGCGGGCCGGTGGGTGCAGCGGTCGGGCGCGCCGCGCGTGTACCTCGCGGCGACCGTCGGGTTCGTGCTCGCCTACGCCGGGCTCGCGGCGGCCCTGCACGTCGGCACCGTGGCCGGGCTCCTCGGCGCGGCCGTGCTGCACGGCGCCGCGTTCGCCCTCACCAACGTGCCGCAGGCCGTGCTCGGCACCGAGGCGGAGCGGCGCGTCGGGCGCACGGTGCTGCCGCAGTTCCACGCCGCGTACTCGATCGCGGGCGCGGCGGGTGCCGCCCTCGGCGGCGTCGCGGCGGCGGCCGGCGTCGGGCCCGCCGCCCAGATCGCCGCGCTCGCCGCGCTCGCGGCGCTCGGGCGGGGCGCGGTGAGCCTGCTGCTGCGCGGCGACCACGCGCACGCACCCCGGGCCCACCTGGAGCGTTCCGGGGAGCACCCCGCGGCGGTCGCCCCCCGCGCGCGACGGCGCACCGGCGTGTGGTTCGAGCGCCCGACCGTGCTGCTCGGGGTCGTGGTGTTCGGCGCCGCCCTGTCCGAGGGCGCCGCGAACAGCTGGATGGCGCCGCTCGTCGTCGAGGCCCTCGCGGTCGACGAGGGCGCCGCCGCCACGTTCGTCTCGGTGTTCCTCGTCGCGCAGACCGCGGGCCGGCTGCTCGGCGGCCGCCTCGTCGACCGGGTCGGGCGGGGTGCCACGCTCGTCGCGTCCGCCCTCGTCTCGGCGGCCGGCGTGCTCGTGCTCGTCACCGCGCCGTCGGTCCCGGTGGCCTACGCCGGTGCCGGGGTGTGGGGCCTGGGCGCCGCGCTCGCCGTGCCCGTCGCCGTGAGCCTGGCGGCGGCCCAGGGCGACGCCGCCGCACGGATCGCCGCGGTCACGTCGCTGGCGTCGCTGGCCAACGTCGCCGGGCCCCCGGCGATCGGTGCGGCGGGCGACGCGGTGGGGCTGCCGTGGGCCGTCGGGGGCGTCGCCGTGGTGCTGCTCGCCGGCGCGGTGGCCGGTCGTGCCGCCGCGCGCACCGCGCCCCCCGGCGCGCGGGCCTGACCGGGCGGACCGTCCCGGACGCGACGACGGGCGCCCACCGGTGCGGCGGGCGCCCGTCGTCCTGCGTCGGGTCAGACGGTCCAGCGCTGGTTGCCGGCGCCCGTGCAGTCCCAGACCTGCACGCGCTGCCCGTCGCGCACGGGCAGGCCGCCCACGGCGTCGAGGCAGCGTCCCGACTGCGGGTTGCGCAGCGCCCCGGTGGTGGCGTCGTACGTCCAGCGCTGCGCGCCCGTGCCGTTGCACGTCCACAGCTGCACGACGGTGCCGTTGGCGGTGCCGCCGCCGGCCACGTCGAGGCACTTGCCCAGGGCCCGCACGGTGCCGTCGGCGGCGCGGGTCCACTGCTGGGCGACGTTGCCGTTGCACGCGACGACCTGCGCCGGGTTGCCGTCGCGGGCCTCGCCCCACGGCACGTCGAGGCAGAGCTGGCCGTTGACGCGCAGCGTGCCGGTGCCCGTGCCGCCGGTGCCGGTGCCGTTGTCGAGCACCCGGATCCAGTCGACCTTCATCTGCTGCGGGAAGCTCGTCGTGGCGTCGGGGTAGCCGGGCCAGCCGCCGCCCACGGCGACGTTGAGGATGAGGAAGTACGGCTTGTCGAACACCCAGGCGTTGGAGCCGACGGACGCGCGCGTGACCTGGTGGTACTGCGTGCCGTCGACGTACCAGGTGATCTGCCCGGGCTTCCAGTCGACCGCGAAGGTGTGGAAGTCGTCGGCGAACGACCAGCCCTGCGGGTGCATGGAGCTGCCGGTGATGCCGCTGCCGCCGGAGTACCCGGGGCCGTGCACGGTGCCGTGCACGAGGTGCGGCTCCTTGCCGACGTTCTCCATGACGTCGATCTCGCCGGACGACGGCCACGACGTGGCGGGGAAGTCGGCGCCGAGCATCCAGAACGCGGGCCAGATGCCCTGGCCGCGGGGGATCTGCATGCGGGCCTCGATGCGGCCGTACTGGATCTCGACCTTGTCGTTGGTCTGCAGGCGGGCCGACGTGTAGCCGCCGTCGGCCTCGCGGCGGGCGGTGATCACGAGGTTGCCCGCGCCGTCGAGCGCGGAGTTCGCGCGCGACGTCGTGTAGTTCTGCAGCTCGGCGTTGCCCCAGCCGTTGGCGCCGGTGTCGTAGCTCCACACCGAGCTGTCGGGGGCGGTGCCGGCGGCGCCGTTGAACTCCTGGGACCACAGGACGTCGCCGACGGACGTCGGCAGCGTCGCCGCGTCGTTGGTGCCGGCTCCGGTGCCGGTCACGGCGGCGTGCGAGGCGGTCGCGGTCGCGGCGAGCAGGATCACGCCGACGAGCGCGGCGGCACGTCGTCGTGCGCGCGGGTCGGCGGGCCTGCGGGTGTGATGGCGGGGTCGTACGGGTGCAAATGTCACGTTTTGTCTCCATTCGACGGACCCGACCGACCGTAGTCCCGCCCATGACGGATGGACAACCCCTCGATGACAGGCGTCCGTGCAGGCCTCGTGCGGGGAGGGTGAACGTCGCGCGCACGCGGGGGACACGTCGGACGACTCCTCACCGGGGTCGGCGGCCGGTCGATCCCGCCGTCATGCACAGGTGGTGGGCCCCGTACCAGACGGTCGCAGCAGCGGCCCTCGTGGTGTGGTCCCTGCTGCCCGTCGGTGCGCCGCGCGACGTCGCGTTCGTCGTCGTCGGGCTGATCGGCGTCGCGGCGATGGTCGTCGGCATCCGCATCCACCGCCCTGCCGCGGCCCTCGCGTGGTACCTCGTCGCGGCCGGGCAGCTCGTCATGGTCGCGGGCGACGCGATGTTCTCCTGGTACCGCCACGTGCTGGGCGTCGAGCCGTTCCCGTCGCCCGCCGACCTCGTCTACCTCAGCGCGTACCCGCTGCTCGTCGGCGGCCTCGTCCTGCTGGTCCGGGCCCGCCGCGCCGGCCCGGACCCGGTGGGCCGGCTCGAGGCCGCCATCGCCACGTCGGCGCTCGGGCTGCTGGTCTACGTGTTCGTCGCCGAGCCGATCCTCCTCGCGGGCGACCCCCCGGTCCCCACGGCCCTCGCGCTGGGCTACCCGCTGGTCGACGTCGTGGTCGTCGCGGCGCTGGCCCGGCTGAGCCTGGCCCCGGGCGCCCGGCCGGCGGCGTACCAGCTCCTCGTGACCTCGACGATCCTCCTGCTCGTCGCGGACGTCGTCTTCTCCTTCACGTACGGCGAGAGCCTGGGCAGCTGGCTCGACGCGCTGTGGCTGATGTCGTACCTGCTCGCCGGGGCCGCCGCCCTGCACCCGTCGATGCGGCACGTCGGACGGCCGGCCACGACGTCCGCGCGCCTGACGCGTTGGCGCATGGCGGGCATGGTCCTCGCCGGGCTCGTGGCACCGTCGATCGAGAGCGCCGAGATCCTCACCGGCCGCGAGCACGACACCTGGCCGGTCCGGGTCGGCTTCCTCGTCGTCGTCGGCCTCACGCTGCGCCGGATGTACGTCGCGGTGCAGCACTCCGAGCGCGCCGTCCGGCAGCGGCAGGCCGTGCAGGTCGCCCTCGCCCACCAGGCCTCGCACGACGACCTCACGGGCGTCGCCAACCGCTCCGCCACCATCGCGACCATCGAGGAGGCGCTGGTCCGCGCGCAGGCCGACGGCGGCATCGTCGGGCTGCTGTTCCTCGACATCGACCACTTCAAGGCCGTCAACGACACGTACGGCCACGCGGCCGGCGACCAGGTGCTCCAGCACGTCACCGAGCGGGCGAGGGCGTCCGTGCGCGCCACCGACCTGGTCGGCCGGGTCGGCGGCGACGAGATCGTCGTCCTCGTCGACGCCCCGCCCTCGGAGGAGGTGCTGCACCAGGTCGCCCAGCGCGTGCTCGACGCCGTCCGCTCGCCGCTGCGGGTGCGGGGACGCGACCTGGTCGTGTCCGCGTCCGTCGGCGTCGCGCTCTGCCACGACGGCGCCGTCG
The DNA here is from genome assembly GCF_006715865.1 of Cellulomonas sp. SLBN-39. Classification (NCBI taxonomy): domain Bacteria; kingdom Bacillati; phylum Actinomycetota; class Actinomycetes; order Micrococcales; family Cellulomonadaceae; genus Cellulomonas; species Cellulomonas sp. SLBN-39. The sequence goes on from NZ_VFOA01000001.1 coordinate 2,336,773, forward strand.
CCGCAGACGTGCTCCTGCAGGAGGCCGACGCCGCCGCCTACCGGGCGAAGTCCGCGGGCCGCGGCCGCGTCGAGGTCTTCGACGACGAGCTGCGCCGCCACCTGCGCGAGACGGCCGAGCTCGAGGTCGCGATCCGCCACGGCCTCGCCGCGGGCGACTTCGTCATGCACTACCAGCCGATCGTCGACGTCGGCTCGGGCGACGTCGTCGGGTACGAGGCCCTGGCCCGCTGGGACCGGCCCGGGCACGGCGTCCTCGCCCCCGCGGAGTTCATCCCGCTCGCCGAGCAGTCGTCGCTGATCCGCGACGTCGGGCGCTGGGGCCTGGTCGAGGCGTGCGGGCAGATCGCCCGCTGGGACGCTGAGGGCCGCTCGCCCGTCACCGTCGCCGTCAACATCTCCGGCCGGCACCTCGCCTCGCCGGCCGTCGTCGACGACGTCGAGGTCGCGCTGTCGATGACGGGCGTGGACCCGCGCCGGCTCGTCCTGGAGATCACCGAGACCACGTTCGTGCACCACCCCGAGGCGCCCGCGCGCCTGCAGGCCCTGCGCGACCTGGGCGTGGGCGTCAGCATCGACGACTTCGGCACCGGGTACACCTCGATCGGCCGCATGCAGGACCTGCCGGCGTCGACCCTGAAGATCGACCGGTCCCTCGTCGCCCCCGCGACCGAGCGCGGCCGGCGGCTGCTCGAGCTCGTCGTGCACGCCGCCCACGCCACCGGCCTGGCCGTCGTGGCCGAGGGCGTCGAGACCGCCGAGCAGCTCGAGGCCGTGCGCGCCACCGGCTGCGACCTCGTCCAGGGCTTCCACCTGGCCCACCCGCTGCCCGTCGACCGCCTCGACGTGCCGCGGGCCCCCGTCCCGGCCTGAGGCCGGGCCCGTGGCCGGGGCGGATATCAGGTCGGCACGGCCTCGCCCGGGCTGGCACGCTCGCCCGCATGTCGTTCGAGAAGATCGGTGCGCGCCTCGTCAGCTGGGCCTCGGTGCTGGACGCCGCGACCCGGGAGCAGGCGCTGCGCACCTCCGCCCTGCCCTTCGTGCACCCGCACGTGGCCCTCATGCCCGACGCCCACCTGGGCAAGGGCGCGACCGTCGGCAGCGTGATCCCCACCGAGCGGGCGCTCATCCCGGCGGCCGTCGGCGTGGACATCGGCTGCGGGATGATCGCGGTCCGCACCCAGTGGACGGGCGAGCAGCTGCGCGGCACGGGCCGCCCGCTGTCCGCGCTGCGCCAGGACGTCGAGCGGCGCGTGCCGCTGTCGGCGGGTGCCGCCAACGCGACCCTCACGGCCTCGGCCGCGGCGCGCGTCGCGGTGCTGGAGGAGGCGGCCGCGGCCGCAGGCTTCGACCCCGGCCGGTACGCGTCGCGGTGGGCCCTGCAGCTCGGCTCGCTCGGGTCCGGCAACCACTTCATCGAGGTGAGCGTCGACGAGGCGGACACCGTGTGGCTGTTCCTGCACTCGGGCTCGCGCGGCGTGGGCAACAAGATCGCCCAGCACCACATCCAGGTCGCCGCCGAGCTGTGCCGCCGCTGGTGGATCGAGCTGCCCGACCGCGACCTGGCCTACCTCGTGGAGGGCACCGACGAGTTCTGGGCGTACGTGCGCGAGCTGCGGTGGGCCCAGGACTACGCCCTGGCCAACCGCGAGGAGATGATGGACCGGGTCGTCGAGGCCCTCGCGCAGTTCATGGGCGAGCCCGTGCAGGAGCGCGAGCGCGTCAACTGCCACCACAACTTCACCGAGCTGGAGGAGCACTTCGGCCGGAAGGTGTGGGTGTCCCGCAAGGGGGCGATCCGGGCCCGGGCCGGCGACCCCGGCCTCATCCCGGGCTCGATGGGCACGGCGTCGTACGTCGTGGTCGGCACCGGCGACGCGATGTCGCTGTGCTCGAGCCCGCACGGCGCCGGGCGGCAGTACTCGCGCACGGCCGCGCGCCGCACGTTCACCCACGAGCAGCTGCGCGAGGCCATGGTCGGGATCGAGTACCGGGACACCGACGCGTTCCTCGACGAGATCCCCGCCGCCTACAAGGACATCGACCAGGTGATGGCCGACGCGAAGGACCTTGTGGAGGTCCGGCACGTCCTGCGCCAGGTCGTCAACGTCAAGGGCGACTGACGGCCGCCGCCACCCCCGGGCACGTCGCCCGGGGGTGGCGGTCGTCGGGCGGGGCGGCCTCAGTCGAGGCAGAACTCGTTGCCCTCGACGTCCGCCATGACGAGGCACGACTCGTTCTCCTCGTCGGCGAGCATGAGGCGCAGCCGGGTGGCGCCGAGCGCGAGCAGCCGCGTGCACTCGGCCTCGAGCACGGCCAGGCGGGCCTCGCCGACGAGGCCGGCGCCGACCTTGACGTCGAGGTGGACGCGGTTCTTCACGACCTTGCCCTCGGGCACCCGCTGGAAGTACAGCCGGGGACGGGCGCCGGCGGGGTCGCTGCACGCGAACCACGCGCCCGGGTCGGACGAGCCCCACCCGTGGGCGGCGTCGTCCCAGGTGGCCGCGTCGTCCGGCGGGGCCGCCGGGGCGTACCCGAGGGCGGCGCACCAGAACAGCCCGACCCGGACGGGGTCGGCGGAGTCGAACGTCACCTGCACCTGCGGCGGCTGCGTCACGGGACGACCGTAGGGGAGCCGCCGGCCACGCGCACCGCTGCCGGCACGGTGCGTCCCGTCGTCCGTGCCGGCTGCTGCTGGCAGGGTGCTGCGCAGCACGCGGGTGCGTGGCCCGCGGCGGGAGGAGCCGACCGTGGGCGCTTGGGGTGCGGGGCCGTGGGAGAACGACGGGGCGCTCGACCTGCGCGCGGAGATCGAGGACGGCGGACTGGTCGTCGAGGACCTGGCCTGGGCGTTCGAGGACGAGTACCTCGAGGTCGACGGCGGGCAGATCGCGCTCGCCCTGGTCGACCTCGCGCTCGCCGTGCGGGGGCTGCGGCCCGCCCCCGGGGACCTCGACCTCGGCCGGGTCGCGCCGGCGTTCACGCCGGAGGTCGTGGCGTGGATCGCCGAGCAGGCCGACCGGACGCTGGCGGGCCCGGAGACGTCCGAGGCGTACGAGCTGTGGGAGGAGGCGGGCAGCCTCGACGAGTGGCGGCTGCCGGCCGTCGCGGCGCTCGCGGAGCTCCGCGCGTCGACGCCGGCGCCCTGAGCCCGGCCGCCGCCCGACCGGTCAGGGCGCGTCTTCGGGGGCCCGCACGGGCGGGCCGTCGCACGGCGCGGGGCGGCGCGGGCGGGTGGCCGTCGCGGCGTGGCCGACCACGGCGGTGAGGGCCGTCAGGCCCAGGACCTCGAGCAGCATCTGCGGTGCCTCCTCGTGGACGACGGGTGCGGTACGCCGGCGGCGCCCCACCATCAGACCCCCGGCCGGGAGCCCGCGGGAGTCCCTGCCGTGACGGGTACTGGCAGGGCCTCGTCCGCGCGGCCCGCCGGTCGTAGCGTGGCGGGCATGGACAACCGGGACGAGGTGCGCGACTTCCTGCGCTCGCGGCGGGCGCGGATCACGCCCGAGCAGGCGGGGCTGCCGGCGTACGGCACCCACCGCCGGGTGCCGGGGCTGCGCCGCGAGGAGGTCGCGATGCTCGCGGGCGTCTCCTCGGACTACTACGTGCGGCTCGAGCGGGGCAACCTCGCCGGGGTGTCGGAGAGCGTCCTGGAGTCGCTCGCCACGGTCCTGCGGCTCGACGAGGTCGAGCGTGCGCACCTGCGCGACCTCGCGCGGGGTGCGCGGCCCCGTGCCGCCCGGGCCCGTCGGTCGGCGCCGGCCGCGCGGACCGTGCCCCTGAGCGTGCGCGTGATGCTCGACGCCCTGACCCAGGCGCCCGCCGTGGTGCGCGACGAGCGGCTGGACATCCTCGCCGCCAACGCCCTGGGGCGTGCGCTGTACGCGCCGCTGTTCGCCGACCCGTCGCGTCGCGCCAACCACGCGCGGTTCGCCTTCCTCGACCCGGCCGCCACGCGCTTCTGGGCCGACTGGGAGCGGGCGGCGGACGACACCGTGGGCGTGCTGCGGTTCGCGGCCGGGCGCGACCCGTTCGACACGGCGCTCACGGCGCTCGTGGGCGAGCTGTCGACACGCAGCGAGGAGTTCCGCTCCCGCTGGGCGGCGCACCACGTGCACGTGCACACCGGCGGGCGCAAGCGCATCCACCACCCCGTCGTCGGCGACGTCGAGCTCATGTACGACTCGATGACCATCGCCGCGGCGCCGGGGCTCACGCTGCTCGTCTACACGGCCGAGCCGGGCTCGCCGACGGCGGACGCGCTGCGCGTGCTCGCGAGCTGGGCGGCCACCACCGACGCGTCCGGTGCCGTCGCCGCGCACGGCAGCCCGGCGTCCACGACCAGCCCCTGACGGTCCCGACCCGTCCCCGACGGCCGGGCCCACCCCGATCCGCCTCTGCGCCGCACCGGCCCCGGCGGGCACCGCACCACGCACGGAGGGACACGCACATGCACACCAGGACGCTCGGCGAGGGGCTCGAGGTCAGCGCTGTCGGCCTCGGCGCCATGGGCATGTCGATGAGCTACGGGCCCAACCCCGGCACGCGCGAGGACATGGTGGCCGTGCTGCGCGCGGCGGTGGACCTCGGCGTCACGTTCGTCGACACCGCGGAGGTCTACGGGCCGTACGTCAACGAGGAGCTGGTCGGCGAGGCGCTCGCCCCGGTGCGCGAGCAGGTCGTCGTGGCGACGAAGTTCGGCTGGCGCATCGAGGACGGCCGGACGGTGGGGCTCGACAGCCGGCCCGAGCAGGTCCGGCGGGTGGCCGAGGCGTCGCTGCGGCGCCTGCGGACCGACGTGATCGACCTGTTCTACCAGCACCGCGTCGACCCCGACGTCCCGGTCGAGGACGTCGCGGGGGTCGTCGGCGAGCTGGTGCAGGAGGGCAAGGTCCGCCACCTCGGCCTGTCCGAGGCCGGCCCGGAGACGATCCGCCGGGCGCACGCGGTGCACCCGGTGACGGCCGTGCAGAGCGAGTACTCGCTGTGGACCCGTGACCCCGAGCGGGGGGTGCTGGCGACGTGCGCGGAGCTCGGCATCGGGTTCGTGCCGTTCAGCCCGCTCGGCAAGGGCTTCCTCACCGGCACCGTCGGCACCGCCACCCGGTTCGCCGAGGGCGACATCCGGCGCCGGGTGCCGCGGTTCGAGGCCGAGAACCTGGCCGCGAACGAGGCGCTGCTGCAGGGGGTGCGCGACGTCGCGGCGGTGCGGGGTGCCACGCCCGGGCAGGTCGCGCTCGCCTGGCTGCTGGCGCAGCACCCGTGGGTCGTGCCGATCCCGGGCACACGCCGGGTCGAGCGGGTGGCGGAGAACGCGGGGGCGACCGGTGTCGCGCTCAGCGCCGACGACGTGGCCGCGCTCGACGCGCTGGCCGCCCGCGTCGGCGTGCACGGCGACCGGTACGACGCCGCGGGCATGGCCATGGTCGGCCGCTGACGCCCGCGGCGCCGGGTCAGCGGGCCGGGGCGGGCCGCGGCCGCCGCGCCCGGCCGGGCGCCGGGCCCGCACCGGCGGCGGCCGGCACCCGGCCGGTGGCGAACAGCGCGCCCACGGCCACGAGGGCGAGCGTGGCGAGCGCGGCGTCGAGCCCCTCGACCCGCGCCGCCCGGTTCTCCGCCACGATGGCCCGGGCGGTGGCCCCGGCGACGTCGGCGTCGGCGAGGGCCTGCTCGAGCGCGGTGTCGGAGAGGAACGGGACGCCGGCGGCGAGCTCGACCCCGGCCCGGTCGCGCACGGCCTGCGGCACGTCGGGGTTGTCGTGCACGCCGGCGGCGAGCGTGGCCGAGAGCGCGGCGATGAGCACCGATCCGGCCAGCGCGGTGCCGAGGGACGCGCCGAGGTTGGTCGCCGTGTTCTGGAGCCCGCCGACCTCGCCGCCCTGCTCGACGGGCACCGCGGACACGGTGACCGCGCCGAGCTGGGAGGACAGGGCCCCGACGCCCAGGCCCACGAGGGAGAGGGGCACGGCGACGACGGCGGCCGACGAGTCGAGGCGGATGCCGCTCATGAGGACGAGGATCCCGAGGAGCAGCAGCGCGACGCCGACGCGCACGACCCGGCGAGGCGAGGCCCGCGGCCACAGCCGGGGGATCCCGGCGGCCGCGAGCAGCAGCGTCACCGACAGCGGCAGGATCCGCAGGCCGGTGTCGAGGGCCGGGAGCTCCAGCACCACGCTGAGGTAGAGCGGCACGACGAAGAAGACGCCCGCCTGCAGCAGGAACTGCAGGAAGAACATCAGCAGCCCGCCGGTCAGCTCGGGGTGCGTGAACATCTCGAGCCGGACCAGGGGGTCGCCGCCGCGGCGGGCGAGCAGAGCCTCCCAGCGCAGGAAGACCCACACGACCAGGGCGCCGACGACGAGGCACCAGAACGTGGGGGACAGGCCGGCCAGCTCGGGCCCCCCGGGCTTCGGTGCGACCCACCCCCACTCGCTCGACCGCAGCACGCCGAGCACGGCGGTGCCCAGGCCGAGCACGGACAGCACCGTGCCCACCAGGTCGAGGCGCGCCGCCCGGTCGCCGGGCACGTCCGCGACGGCGCGGGAGAGCACGAGGACCAGCGCCACGACCACCACCTCGGCGAAGAACACGACCCGCCAGGACAGGTAGGTGGTGGCGGCCCCGCCCACCAGCGGGCCGACGGCGACGGCGACCGCCCCGGCCGCCGCGACCGTGCCGTACGCGCGGGGCCGGTCCCGCTGCGTGAAGTTCGCGGCGACCAGGGCCACGACGGCGGGCATGATCAGCGCCGCGCCGAGCCCCTCGAGCAGCGACCACCCGAGCAGCAGCACGGCCAGGTTCGGCGCGAGCCCGGTGACGAGGGACCCCGCGCCGTAGATCACGCAGCCCAGGGCGAAGGCCCGGCGGCGGCCGATGATCGTGCCGATCTTCCCGCCGGTGAGCATGGTGGTGGCCATCACCAGGGTGTACAGGGTGATCGCGGTCTGCACGCCCGTGATGGTGGTGCCGAGGTCGGCGGCCACGGTCGCCATCGACACGTTCATCACCGAGCTGTCGAGCGTCATGAGGAACTGCGAGGCCGCGAGGGTCACGAGCACCCCGCGTGCGGCCGTCGTCGCGCCCGCCGTCTGCGTCCCCATGCCGGCCCCCGGTGGCGGCCGGTCCCGCGCTGGACGCGCCCCGCCGCGCCCATGATGGCACCGTCGGGCGTCGACGGGACGGAAACGGGGCACAACCGGCGTCTTGACGGGGTGGATCCGCTCCCACCATCATCGATCCATCGCGGTCGATCGATGGATCGACCGGCGTCCGTGCAGGTCGTCGGGGGGATGGCTGTCGTGTCGTCATGCGTGGTGGTGTCACCGTACGAAGCAGGGCTCCAACCCCTCGCGGCGGCCTGCGCCGCCGCCGGGGTGCGCGGGGCCGGGGTCGACGAGGTGCACGGGTGGGACCAGGACCTGCGCCCCGGCGCGGCCCCGGACGCCGACCCCGACCTCGTGCTCCTGTCCGTCCAGCAGTTCGAGGCCCTCGAACGGGCGCTCACCACGCTCCCGCACCTGCGCGAGGCGTACCCGCGGGCGACGGTCGTCGCGTTCGGCCAGTACGCGCAGATGAACGCGTCCCGCTTCCTCGGCACCACCGACGCGGTGCTCTTCGAGGAGCCCGAGCGCGTCGCCGAGGACCTGCGCCGCGTCGCCGAGGGCGGCGACGTCAGCGCCGTCCCGGGCGCGATGACCCGGGCCGGCCTCACGCCGCGCGGCGCCCGCCGCAAGCTCGCGTTCACCGCACCGGCGCGCGACCTGTTCCCCTCGATCGTCCACTACCCCGCGCACCACGGTGCCCGCGGGCTCGTCGGCAACATCGAGACCACCCGCGGCTGCCACCACCGCTGCACCTACTGCTCGGTCTACGGCGCCTACGACGGCGGCGTCGCCGCCTACGAGGTCGAGCCCGTCGTCGCCGACGCGCTCGCGCTCGCGGAGCAGGGCGTGCGCCACTTCGTCTTCATCGACGCCGAGTTCTTCAACTCCCGCACCGCCGGCGAGGCCGTCATGCGCCGCGTGCGAGCCGAGGTCGGCCCGGACGTCACGTTCGAGTTCACCACGCGCATCGACCACATCCTCGACTACCGCGACGAGCTCGCCCGGCTCGTCGAGCTCGGGCTGGTCTCCGTGACGTCGGCCCTGGAGTTCCCGTCCGACCGGATCCTGCGGATCTTCGACAAGGGCATCGACACCCAGGACATGCGGCGCGCGATCGCCGCGGCCGGCGACCTCGGGATCGTGCTCCAGCCCACCTTCATCCCCTTCACGCCCTGGGTCGAGTACGACGAGCTGCTGACGTTCGAGGACTTCCTCGTCGAGACGGGCCTCGCGGCCGTCGCGCACCCCACCGTGCTGCAGACGCGCCTCCTGCTCTTCAAGGGGTCCCCGCTGCTGGCGTCGCCGTGGATCCAGGACGTGCGCCTGACCGACAAGGGCTTCTGGTTCGACTGGGAGCACGCCGACCCGCGCGTCGACGCGCTCTGGCAGGACCGGCGCGACGACGCCGTCGACGCCGGTGCCGTCCGCTGCTGCGTGAAGTGCTGAGGGGGAGACGATGACCGGGACCGCACGCGTGCGCACCGCGACCTCGGAGGACGTCGCGGTGCAGGGCTGGGCGCAGGACGTCGCCGCCGCGCCCGACACCTGGCCGTTCCTCAGCGGGGCCTGGCTGCGCGGGACCACCGCTGCGCTGTCGGGCACGGCCGCACCCCTGCACGGGGTCGCGACCCGGGCCCGCGGCGAGGAGGCGTGGCTGCCGGCGTACCTGTTCAAGGAGCCGCCCGCCGTCGACTGGGACCCGCGCACCTACCTGGGCTGGGAGCGGCCCGACGGCATGCAGGTCTGCTGCGGCGTCGAGACCGCGTGCGGCGTCAGCGACGAGGTCGCCGCGTGGGGCGTCGAGGCGTTCTTCCCCGCCGTCGTCGTCGGCAGCCCGCTGGGCTACCGCAGCGAGGCCGCGTACAACTTCTGGTCACCCGGGCTGCTCGGGCGCCTGACCGACCAGGTGCTCGCCGCCGCCCACGAGCAGGGCGCCCGCGCCGTCGTCGCGCCCTGGGTGCCCGACCGGCGGGGCAACGAGGAGATCCTCGACGCGTTCCGCGGGGCGGGCGGGTCGGTCGGGTACTGGGGCCTGGACGACCACCTCGAGCTCGACGCGGACTCCTACGCCGACCACGTGGCACGCCAGCCCCGCAAGCGCCGCCAGCGCATGACCGCGGACCAGACGGCGCTGGCCCGGGCGGGCCTGCAGGTGCGCCGCGTCGAGGGCGCGGGCCTGGAGCCGTACGTCGACCGCATCGCCGAGCTGGTCTGCCTCAACCGCGAGAAGAACGGCGCCGGAGAGGAGCCGCACCACATCAGCACCGTGATGCGCGAGGTGCTCGCCGCAGGCGCCGAGCCGTGGGGGTACCTGGGGCTGCTGGACGGGCAGGTCGTGGCCGCGTGCGTCGCGATCCCGCGGGGCCGGCGCCTGTTCGTCAAGTGGGCCGGGTTCGACTACGAGGCCCTCGGCACCCGGTCGGGGCTGTACTTCTCGTTCTGCTTCGACATGCCGCTGCGCGACGCGTACGGCGCCGGGATGCGCTGGATGGAGCTCGGCTCCGGGGCGCACGAGGCGAAGGCGCTGCGCGGCTGCGCGAGCCGGGAGGTCACCACGGCCCTCTGGCTCGCCGACGAGGCGCTGCGCCCGCGGGCGGCCGAGCTGCTCGCGGACTTCGGCGAGCGCCGCCGCGCCGCGTTCGACGACCCGGCGCCCACGGCGTCGACCCCCGTGCTGCTCCCGCTCGCGGGCGCCACCACCCCCTCGACCGACTCGTGCTGCGGAGGTAGCTGAGATGAGCCTGACCCTGATCCCGCTCTCCGGCTTCCTCGGGGCCGGCAAGACCACCGCGATGGTCGCGGCGGCCCGCCTGCTCGAGTCGTCCGGCCGCACGGTCGCCCTGATCACGAACGACCAGGGCACCGACCTCGTGGACACCGCCACGGCACGGTCGCGCGGCGCGCTGGTCGACGAGGTGACGGGCGGCTGCTTCTGCTGCCGGTTCGACGACCTCGCCGCCCTGGTCGACCGCATCGCGGCCGGCGGCACCGTCGACACCGTGATGATCGAGGCCGTCGGCAGCTGCACCGACCTGCAGGCCACGGTCGTGCGCCCCCTGCGGCAGATCTACGGCGACGCCCTCGTGGTCGCACCGCTCACCACGGTCGTCGACCCGTTCCGCCTGCAGGCGTTCTCCGCCGCGTGGGCCGCCGGGGAGGACTCCGAGCTGGCGTACCTGTTCGACCACCAGCTCGCCGAGGCCGACGTGATCGCCGTGAGCAAGACCGACGTCGCCGGCCCGGCGCGCACCGGGTCCGCCGTCGAGGCCGTGCGGGCGCGCTACCCGCGGGCCCGGGTCGTGCCGTGCTCGTCGGTCACCGGCGACGGGCTGGACGCGCTCGTCGACGCGTGGGCCGAGCCGTCCGCCGCGGCGTGGGACGTGCCCATCGACTACGACCGGTACGCCGCCGCCGAGGCCGGGCTGGCCTGGCTCAACCAGCGGTTCGTCGTGGCCGGCGTAGACGGCGACGCGTTCGACGCCGAGCTCTGGTCGCGCACCCTCATGGAGACGCTGCGCGAGGCGTGCGACGCCGCCGGGCACGTCGTCGGCCACGTCAAGCTCCGCACCACCACCCCGGCGGGCGACGTGAAGATCAGCCTGGTCGGCGGGGGGAGCGTGCTCGACGAGACCGTCGACGAGCCCGCGACGCAGGCCACCGCCGTGCTCAACACCCGGGTGGAGTGCGAGCCCGAGCAGATGGACGCCATGCTCACCGCCGCCGTGCAGGCCGCCGACCTGCTCGCCGTGAGCACGACCGTCCGCGACGGTGCCGCCGTCTCGTTCAAGCCCGGGTACCCCACCCCCGTGCACCGTGTCCCCGCCGCCGCGTCGGCGCACGCCTGAGGAGGCGACCATGACCACCAGCCGCGTCCGCGACGACGTCCGCGAGAAGTACGCCGCCGCCGCGACCGCCGCCCTCGACGGGGCCTGCTGCGCACCCACCGCGCCGCAGGTGATCGGCGCCGCGCTCTACACCGACCTCGGCCCGGGCACGGTCCCCGACACCGCGCTGCTCGCCAGCCTCGGCTGCGGCAACCCCACGGCCGTCGCCGACCTGCGCGCGGGCGAGGTCGTCCTCGACCTCGGCTCGGGCGGGGGGCTCGACGTGATCCTCTCGGCGCGCCGGGTCGGGCCGACGGGCCGGGCGTACGGCGTCGACGCGCTGCCCGAGATGCTCGAGCTCGCGCGGCAGAACGCCGCCGAGGCGGGTGTCGACAACGTCGAGTTCCTCGAGGGCGATCTCGAGGAGCTGCCGCTGCCCGACGCGAGCGTCGACGTCGTGATCTCCAACTGCGTGATCAACCTCAGCGAGGACAAGCCGGCGGTGTTCGCCGAGATCGCCCGCGTGCTGCGCCCCGGCGGCCGCGTCGGGGTCTCGGACGTCGTCGCCGAGGACCACCTCGACGCCGCCGAGCGCGCCCGGCGCGGCTCGTACGCGGACTGCGTCGCCGGGGCCCTGTCCGCCGCCGAGTACCGCGACCTGCTGCACGCGGCCGGGTTCGGCGGCGTGGAGGTCCGGTTCACGCACGAGGTCGCCGACGGCATGCACGGCGCGATCGTCCGGGCCCGGCGATGAGCGAGGTCCCGCTCGCGCGCCGCGCCCTGGCCGAGCTCGTCGGCACGGGCACGCTCGTCACGGTCGTCGTCGGGTCCGGCATCGCGGCGACCCGGCTGTCCCCGACGGACGTCGGCCTCCAGCTGCTGCAGAACAGCACCACGACGGCCCTCGCGCTGGTGGTGCTGATCGCCGTGCTCGGCCCCGTCTCCGGCGCGCACCTCAACCCCGCGGTCACCCTCGTGCTGGCGGCGACGGGCGAGTGGCGGGCGCGGACCGCCGACGTCCTCGCGTACGTCGCGGCGCAGGTGCTGGGTGCGGTCGGCGGGACCGTCCTGGCCCACCTGATGTTCGACCTGCCGGCCGTGCAGCTGTCGTCCACGGTGCGGACCGGGCCGCCGCTGTGGCTGGCCGAGGTCGTCGCGACCGCGGGGCTGGTGGTGGTGATCCTCGGCCTGCTGCGCTCGCACCGCCAGACCTGGGTGCCGGCCGCCGTCGGCTGCTACATCGGCGCCGCGTACTGGTTCACCGCCTCGACGAGCTTCGCCAACCCCGCGGTCACGATCGGCCGCGCCTTCACCGACACGTTCGCCGGCATCGCCGTCGCCTCGGTGGCGCCGTTCGTGGTCGCCCAGCTCGTCGGTGCGGCCGTGGGTGCCGTGCTCGTCACCGTCCTGCACGGGCGCCCGGTCGCCGTGCCGGGCCAGGACGTGGCCCGCGAGCACGTCCCCGGCCCTCCGGAGGGTGCGGTCGACGCGCCGGTCCCGGACAGGGGGAGGCGCATAAACTTGGACGCATGAATGACACCGTCCGGCTGACCGAGGAGCAGGCCGAGCTGTTCGCGACCTGGTTCCACTCGTTGGCCGACCCGACACGGATGCGCATTCTCAATCTCCTCGCCTCCGGGGAGCACGAGATGAATGTCGGCGACATCGTCGCCGCACTCGGTCTGAAGCAGTCGACCACCTCGCACCACCTCAAGGTCCTGCACGACGTGGGATTCGTCCTGCGGCGCCGCGAGGGCACGCAGACATATCACTCGGTGAACCGGAGCTGCCTCGAGCGGTTCCCGACCGCGGCCGACATGGTCATGGGTCGGTTCCGGGCCCGGTCCGAAGCGGTCAGCCCCGGGTGGCTCGCCGGCTGACACGAAGGAGCGCACGACCATGGCGACGGTGTGGGAAGAGGTGTCGCAGGTCGTGTCCTTCGTGGTCATGGCTGCGCTGGAGCTCGCCCCCTGGTTCCTCCTCGCGGTCGTGCTCGGGGTGCTCGTGCAGCACCTGAACCTCGACGTGCTGGCCAAGCGCGCGTTCGCCCGGCACGGGGTCGTCGCCGTGCTCACCACGGCGGCCGTGGGGGCGCTCAGCCCGTTCTGCTCGTTCACGGTGATCCCGCTGATCAGCCGGCTGCTGCGCTCGGGCGTGCCGCTGTCCGCGGTCATGGCGTTCTGGGTCGCCTCACCCGCGATGGACCCGGAGATCTTCGCCCTCTCGGCCGCCGCGCTCGGCATCGACGTGGCCACCGCCCGCCTGGCGGGCGCCCTGCTGCTCAGCGTCGGTGCGGGCCTCGTCGTGCTGGTGCTCGAGCGCCGCGGGCTGTTCGCCCAGCCCCTGCGCCCCTCCGTCGCCCGTGCCGAGGCGGCCGTCGCCCGGCCGGTCCCCGTGCCCGCCACCGCCGGGGCGCCGGTCGACGCCCCGGCCGCGTCCGGTGCGGCCCCCGGCACGGGTGTCGAGGCGCCCGACGTCGCCGCGGCCGCCTGCGACCCCGACTGCGCCGCACCCGCCGAGGACCCGTGGGCCGACGACGACGGCACCCCGTGGCGCACGATGATCGCCCGCAACGCCCGCCTCATCGACTGGCGCCGGTTCGGTCGCGACGTGCTGCGGGACGCCCGCGGGCTCGGCGGGTGGCTGCTGCTCGCGCTCGTCGCGATGGCGCTCGTCGTCCGCTACGTGCCGACCTCGCTCGTCTCGTCCCTGCTCGGCGCCGACGGGGTCGCCGCGATCCCGCTCGCCGCGGCGCTGGGCACGCCGCTGTACCTCAACGGGGTCGCCGCGATCCCGGTGGTGCAGGGTCTGCTCGCCCAGGGCATGCTCCCGGCCGCAGGCGTGACGTTCCTGCTCGCCGGCGCCACCACGACCGTCCCCGCGATGGTCGCCGTCCGCTCCGTCGTCAACGGACGCGTCTTCGCGTTCTACCTGGGCGTGGCCTTCCTCGGCAGCATCCTCGTCGGCCTGCTCGTCTCGCCGTGGCTGTGACGGACGTCGGCCCCGGCCTCGACGCCGCGTGGGACGCGCTGAACGCCGAGAGCTTCTACACGGGCGGACCGTGGCTGCGGGCGTTCGCCGAGCGCGGCGGCATGCATCCCCACGTGGCGTGGTCCGACGACGGGTCCGCCGCGGCGCTGGCCTACGACGCCCGGACCGACGCCACCAACCCGCGCTACACGCACGCGTGGCTCTACGAGGACGCCCTGCGCGCGCCCGTCGGGGCGTTCACGCTGCTCGGCGGCTGCTCGGGGTACGCGGGCCACCTGCCGGCCGTGCCCGGGGCGTCGCCGGCCTCGCGCCGTGCGCCCGTGCGCGCCCTGCTGGACGCCCTCGGCCACGACGCCGCGCTGCTGCCGCACCTGACCGGCGAGGAGGCAGCCGACGTCGTCGCGGCCGGCGTGCTGCCCGGGCGCCCCGTGCCGGTGCTCGGCATGGTCACCGCGGCGATCGACCTGCGCGGCATGTCCACCCCGGAGGACCACCTCGCGTCGCTGTCGCGCACCAGCCGCTCCGGCGTGCGCCGCGACCTGCGGCGGATCGAGGCGTCGGGCGTCCGGGTGACCACGTCGGGGCTGGCGGAGGTGGTCGACGAGGTCGCGCCCCTGCTGGGGCAGGTGCAGGCGCACCACGGGCACGACGGCTCCGCCGAGGGTGCCGCGGCGTACCTGCGGCTGTGCGCCCACGGCGACCTCGCCCGGCACGCGTTCGCCGTCGTCGCCCGGCTCGACGGCGAGGCCGTGGCGTTCGCGCTCGGCTACCGGTGGGGCTCGGGGGTGGCGATGCGCGTGAGCGGCCTGCGGTACGACGTCGCCGCCGCGACCGGTGCGTACTTCGCGACGTACTTCTACGAGCCCGTGCGGATCGCGCTCGAGGCCGGGTGCACGTGGGTCGACCTGGGCGGCGAGGCGCTGGAGAGCAAGACCCGGCGCGGCGCGCACCTGGTGCCGCGCTGGGCGCTGTCCGTCGGCGCGGACGTCGACCCCGCCGCTGCGCGGGAGGTCACCCGCGCGCGCCTGGCGGACCTGCACGCGCAGGTCGGCGACCGCGCCGACCAGGCACGGCTCGACGCCTGGGACGCCTGGCACGCCCGCCTCGCCGGGACGAGCCCCTCACCGGCGCGGTGACGGCCGTGGCGGACCATGAGCCGACGACCCACGCCCCGGGAAGCGGCTCAGCGTGCGTCCGCCAGCAGTGCGGCGACCGCGGCGTGGGTCTCGAGGAGGCCCGTGCGCAGCGCGACCTGGAGCTCGCCGGCCGCGTCGACGACGAGCAGGACGTCGTCGAGCGCGGCCAGCCCCGCGCGGTCGGCCGCCGCGGGGTCGACGAGGTCGAGCCGCAGCCGGCTCCAGCAGTGCGACACCGCGCGCACGTTGCCCGCGCCCCCGGCCAGGCCGACGATCGCGGCGCCGAGCGCGTCCGCGCTCACGCCTGCCCCGCCTGGGTCTGCTCGGCGCCCGCGGCGCGCAGCCGGGCGATGTGCAGCGTGAGGTAGACGCGCTCCTCGTCGCCGACGTCCCAGCCGAAGCGCTCGGCGAGGAGCTCGGCGACGTCGCGGGCGACCTCGTACTCCTCGGGCGCGCCGTCGCGGACCGCGTCGAACATCCCGGCGACCTTGTCGGCCATGGTCTGGCCGCGCCGCTGCCGGACGATGAGGTACCGCAGGTGCAGCACGAACCGGGCGACGGCGGGGGAGTCCTCGTCCAGCTCCAGGCCGAACCGCTCGTGCACCAGGGCGAGGGTGCGGGTCAGCACCTGCGTCATCTCGACCGTCGTCTGCATGTCGGGCGACGCGCCGAACTGCGCGTTGACCAGGTGCAGCGCGATCGGGACCGCCTCGCCCGGGGGGAGTCGCACGCCGCGCTCGGCCTCGATCGTCCGCAGCGCACCGCGGGCGAACTCCAGCTCGGCGGGGTAGAGCCGCGCGACCTCCCACCGCAGCGGGTAGTCGACGTCGGCGGTGCCCTCCGCGGCCCGGCGCAGCGCGAACACCAGGTGGTCGGCCAGCGGGATCAGCACGGCGTCGGTCACGTGCTTGCCGAGCTGCTCGCGCGCGTCCGCGACGATCCGGACGGTGAGGTCGACCTCCTCCGCGGGGATCTGCTCGACGAACGCGGCGATGCGGTCGATGCCCGCCGCGCTGGGCGTGAACCGCCGCTCGACGCGCTCGAGGTCGACGACGTCGCCCGCCCGGGCCTGGAAGCCCACGCCGCGGCCGAACAGCACGACCTCCCGGCCCTGCTCGTCGACGCCGAGCACCACCGAGTTGTTGAACACCTTCGCGACCTTCACGCCCGCACCTCCTGTGCCGTCCGCACCGCACCGTGCGGCTGCCGGCCCCGCGCCACGCTGCGCGGGACCACTCTCGCGGACGGCGGCCGCGCGCGCACCGCGCCACGGCCGCCGTCCCCTCCTCGCCCCCTGCGTCGACCCGGGTGCCCCGGGTCAGCCGTCCTGCAGGCTCGCGCCGTCGGTGGCGATCACCTGGCGGTACCAGTCGTACGAGGCCTTGGTGCGGCGGGTCAGGGTGCCGGTGCCGTCGTCGTCGCGGTCGACGTGGACGAACCCGTACCGCTTGCTCATCTGGGCGGTGGACGCCGACACGAGGTCGATGCAGCCCCACGGGGTGTAGCCCATGACCTCGACGCCGTCCGCGATCGCCTCGGCCACCTGCCCGAGGTGGTCGCGCAGGTAGGCGATCCGGTAGTCGTCGACGACCGTGAGCCGGCCGTCGACCTCGACGAGCTCGTCGCGCGCGCCGAGGCCGTTCTCGACGATGAACAGCGGCTTCTGCCACCGGTCCCAGAACTGGTTGAGCACCACGCGCAGGCCCTGCGGGTCGATCTGCCAGCCCCACTCCGAGGCAGGCAGGTGCGGGTTGGGCACGCCGCCCATGATGTTGCCCTCGCCGGCGTCGACCTCGGCGGCGGTCTCGCAGATGCTCATGTAGTACGAGAACGACACGAAGTCGACGGTGTGGGTGAGGGCCTCGCGGTCGGCGTCGGTGATGTCGAGCTCGATCCCGCGCTCGCGCAGGTCGCGCAGCACGTACCCGGGGTAGCGGCCGCGCACGTGCACGTCGCCGTAGAAGAGGTTGCGGTGGTCGGCGTGCATCGCGGCCACGACGTCGTCGGGCGCAGGCGTGAGGGGGTACACCGGCATCGCCAGGACCATGCAGCCGACCTGCGCGGCGGGGTCGACCTCGTGGATCACCTGCGTGGCCAGCGCCGACGCGACGAGCTCGTGGTGCGCGGCCTGGTAGAGGTCGGCCTCGGTGAGCTGGTCCTTCGGTGTGGCGATGCCCGCGCTCATGAACGGGGCGTGGAACAGCGAGTTGATCTCGTTGAACGTCAGCCAGTACGTGACCCGCCCCCGGTACCGCTCGACGAGGGTGCGCGCGTACCGCACGTACAGGTCGACCATCTCCCGGCTGCGCCACCCGTCGAGCCGCTCGGCCAGCGCGAGCGGGGTCTCGTAGTGCGAGATCGTCACCAGGGGCTCCATGCCCAGGCGCAGGCACGTGTCGACCACGCGGTCGTAGAACGCCAGCCCGGCCTCGTTCGGCTCGGCGTCGTCGCCGTGCGGGAAGATCCGCGACCACGCGACCGAGAACCGGAACGTGCGCAGGCCCATCGCGGCCAGCAGCTCCAGGTCGTCCTCGTACCGGTGGTAGAAGTCGATGGCCTGCAGCTTGAGGTTGTCCGGCGTGGGCGCCTCGGTGCGGGGCCCGAAGATCCCGCGCGGCAGGACGTCCTGCACGGACAGGCCCTTGCCGTCCTGGTCGTACGCGCCCTCGATCTGGTTCGCGGCGGTCGCGCCGCCCCACAGGAACGTGGGCGGGAACGGGGTGGTCATGGGTCCTCCTGGGTCGGGGTGCGCGGGCCGGCCCGGTGGGGCCGGCCCGCGCGGGTCGGGTGCGGGCGCCGGGTCAGGCGGGGACGGTGGCGGGCTCGACGGTCACGAGCAGGTCGCCCGCGGCGACGGCGCCGGTGGTGAGCGCGACCGCGGCGTAGGCGGCGCTGTTGGTCACCAGGACCACCGTCGTCGGGTCGTACCCGGCGGACCGCAGCACCGCCAGGTCGACGTCGACGAGCGGCTGGCCGGCGGCCACGCGCTCGCCCTGCCGGACGGCGGGGGAGAAGCCCCGCCCGTCGAGCTTCACCGTGTCGATGCCGACGTGCACGAGCACCTCGACCCCGTCGTCGCCGCGCAGCCCGTAGGCGTGCGGCATCGCCGAGACGACGAGCCCGCTGACGGGGGCGACCACGTGGCCGTCCGACGGCACGAGGCCCACGCCGGTGCCGAGCGCCCCGGACGAGAACACCTTGTCCGCGACCTCGCCGAGCGGCACGGCCGTGCCGGCGACGGGCGCCAGCACCCGGGCCGGTCCGCCGTCGGTGCCGGCCCCCTCGGGGGTGCCCGCCTCGGGCGCGGCCTGCTGCGGGATGTCGGTGAAGCCGAGCGTCAGGGTCAGCACGAACGCGATGACCATGGCCGTTCCGGTGCCGATGAGCTGCATCGCGAAGCTCCCGACGCCGATGGTCGCGGCGATGGAGATGCCGCCGGGCACCACGAAGCCCTCGGCCGCCGAGCCGCCGGCCGCGGCGATGGCACCGCCGACCGCGCCGCCGATGCACGCGTAGACGAACGGCTTCTTCAGGCGCAGCGTCACGCCGTAGATCGCCGGCTCGGTGATGCCCGCGAGGATCCCGGACAGCGCCGCCGGGCCGGCGACGCCCCGCAGGTCGGAGTTCTTGGTCTTGATCGCGACGGCCGCGGCGGCGGCGCCCTGGGCGAGGACGGCGGCGAACAGCGGGCCGGTCAGCAGCGAGTAGCCCTGCATCGAGATGTCCTGCACGAACAGCGGCACCAGGCCCCAGTGCAGGCCGAAGATCACGAAGATCTGCCACCCGGCGCCCAGCAGCGCGCCACCCACGACGGGGCTGAGCGACCACAGCGAGTTCACGACCCACGACAGCCCCTGGCCGAGGTAGTCGGCGGCCGGGCCGATCGCCAGGAACGTCGCGGGCACCACGACGGCGAGGGTGATCATCGGGGCGACGAAGTTGCGGATCGCGTCGGGCAGGACCCGGTTGGCCAGGGCCTCGACCTTCGACTGCGCGTAGACCGCGAGGATGATCGGGATGACGCCCTGCAGGTAGCTGATGAGCACGACCGGGATGCCGAGGAACGTCAGCTCCCCGCCCCCGGCCACGAAGGCGCTGAGCGTCACGTCCGCACCGTCGGGGCCGGCGACGACCGCGACCGTGTCGGAGTACACGAGGGCCGCGGCGATCGCGACGGACACCCACTGGTTGGCCTTGAACTTCTTCGCGGCGGTGATGGCCAGGAAGAAGGGCAGGAACTGGAACACCCCGTCGGCGGCGACGAAGAAGATCTCGTACGTCGTCGTGGCGGCCGCGCCCGGGCTGACCTCGGCCACGACCGCCAGCAGGGCCTTGAGCAGGCCGGCACCGGCGAGCACCCACAGGAACGGGGTGAAGATGCTGGTGACGAGGTCGATGATCCGGGCCATGACGCCGCCGCCGGAGCCGCCGTCCGACGACGTGCTCAGGTCGCCGTTCCGGGTCAGCGCCTCGTACACCTTGTTGACGGTGTTCCCGATGACGACCTGGAACTGCCCGCCGGACTCCACGACGGTGATGACGCCCGGCGCCTGCTCGACGCGGGCGCGGTCCGCCGCCGCGGCGTCCTTGAGGCGGAAGCGCAGGCGCGTCGCGCAGTGGGTCACGGACTCGACGTTCCCCGGCCCGCCGACGGCGGCCAGGACCGCGTCGGCGGTCGTCTCGTACTTCGATGGTGCTGCCACGATTCCTCCTTGAAGGTGACACCGGTCCTGCGTCGTCGCAGGGGAGCCGGCGCTGCACCCGTCCGGAGAAACAAAAAAGACCCAAACCTCGCCGCACCGAGGAAGGGCCGACCACGTGACGAGCACGTGCGGATACCTGGTGCGCCAAAGTCTGGGTCTTGCCTGTGACGTCACAATCCCGAACTTCGCAGCGCCTTGACTGCTGGGCCGGAACATAGACCCGTCCACGGGCGGTTGTCCAACATCCCAGGTCAGCGCCGTGCGCAGGGCCGGCGTCGGCGCGGGTGCCTATGCTCCGGAACCATGCCCGCCGCCCCGCACCCCGCCGACGCCCCCTCGACCGACGCCGAGCTGCGCCTGCACCTGGTGCGCCACGGCCGCACGGTCTACAACGTCGAGCGGCTCATGCAGGGCTGGTCCGACTCGCCGCTGACGCCCGACGGCGAGGAGGGCGTCGTGGCCACCGCGCGGTGGCTGGCGCCGGTGCCGTTCGTCGCGGCGTACACCAGCCCGCTCGGGCGCACCGTCCGCACCACCGAGCTCCTGCTCGCCGAGCACCCGACCCTGCGGCCCGTCGCGCTCGACGGGCTGCGGGAGTTCGGGTTCGGCGACTACGAGGCGACCTCCGAGGTGGAGCTGTTCGCCACGGTCGACCCGTTCACGATGTTCGGGTCCATCGTCGGAGGCACCTTCGAGGGGCTGGCCGGCGGCGAGACCGGGCCGGCGTTCCGGACGCGCGTCGACGACGCCTTCGCCGAGATCGTCGCCCGGCACCCCGACGGCGGGGACGTCCTCGTGGTCAGCCACGGCGTCACGCTCGCCGCGTACCTCGCGGTCGCCTCGGGCCTCGACCTCGCCGACGTCGACCCGCTGCGGCACGGCCCGCTCGAGAACGCGAGCGTCTCGCTCGTCGCGGTCGACGGCGCGCGGCGCACCCGGGTGCTCGACGTCAACGCCGGCCCGTGGACGGGCCGCGCCCCCGGCGTCGCGGGCGCCCTCGGGGCGTGACTTGACTGCCCGGGCGGCGCGGGTGCACGATCGGCGCACCGCAGTGGATTGTGACTGACGCGATCAGGCAAGACCCGAGGAACCGCACCGGTGGTGCGTGTTCTCGGGTCTTTTTCTTTTCCCGCCCGGAACGGTCCCCAGAGCATCCCCGGGCCGACGTGGTGGTCTGCCCGCCGACGACGACGGAGTGTCCCCGTGCTCGAACGACGAGTCATCATCGCGTCCGCCTCCGGCCTGCACGCCCGGCCGGCCTCCCGCTTCACGCAGGCCGCGGCCGACTGCGGCCACCCCGTGACGGTCTCCCGTCCCGGCCAGCCCGGCGTCGACGCGTCCAGCGTCCTCATGGTCATGTCGCAGGGCCTCGGGCACGGCGAGGAGGTCGTCCTGGCCAGCGACGACGCCGCCGCCGGGCCGGCGCTCGACGCGCTCGTCACGCTCCTCGAGCAGGACCTGGACGCGCAGGAGTGAGCACCGACGTCGCCCCCGCGCCGCGCACGGTCGCGACGCCCGACCACCGGGCCGCCGCGCCGGCGCCCGGCACGGTCCTCACGGGTGTCGGTGCCGGACGCGGGGCGGTCGTCGCCCCGCTCGCCGTGCTGCGCGCCGCCCCGGCGGCCCCCGCCGACGAGCCGGCGCCGGCCGACCCGGCCGCCGCGCGTGCCGCGATCGACGACGCGTTCGCGCAGGTCGCGAGCACCCTCGCCGCCCGCGCCGCCGCCGCCACGGGTGCCGCCGCCGGTGTGCTTGGCGCGGCCGCGAGCATCGCCCGCGACCCCGCGCTGCGGGCCGACGCGCACGCCCGCGTCGACGCCGGGCAGGGTCCGGCGACCGCCGTCGAGGGGGCGGTCGACCGGTTCGTCGAGATGTTCGCCGCCGCGGGTCCGCTGATGGCCGAGCGGGTCACCGACCTGCGCAGCGTCCGTGACCGCGTCGTCGCCCGGCTGCTCGACGCGCCCGAGCCGGGCGTCGCGCTCGAGCGTCCGTCGGTCGTCGCGGCCCTCGACCTGTCGCCCGCCGACACCGCCGCGCTCGACCTCGACCTCGTCGTCGGCATCGTCACCGAGCTCGGCGGCCCCACCGGGCACACCGCGATCGTCGCCGGCCAGCTCGGGCTGCCGTGCCTCGTGCGCGCGACCGGGGTCACCGCCCTGGCCGACGGCACGGTCGTGGCCCTCGACGCCGGAGCCGGCACCCTCGTCGTCGAGCCCGACGCCGCCACGCGGGACGCCGTCGGCCGCCGGGCCGCGCGCGAGCGCGCCCTCGCGCAGGACACGGCCCCCGGCGCCACGGCCGACGGGCACCCCGTCGCGCTCCTCGCCAACATCGGCACCGTCGAGGACGCGCGCCGCGCCGCCGCCTCCGCGGTCGAGGGCGTCGGCCTGTTCCGCACCGAGGTGCTGTTCCTCGGGCGGGCCGACGCGCCGGGCGTCGAGGAGCAGGAGCGGGCCTACCGCGACGCGCTCGACGCGCTCGGCGGCCGCAAGACGGTCGTGCGCACGCTCGACGCGGGTGCCGACAAGCCGCTGGCGTTCGCCACCCAGCCCGACGAGGAGAACCCGGCCCTGGGCGTGCGGGGGTACCGCCTCGTGCGGACCAGCCCGGCGCTCGTCGACGGCCAGCTGCTGGCCCTCGGGCGCGCCGCGGCCACGGCCGACGGCCCGGACCCGGCCCTGTGGGTCATGGCCCCCATGGTCTCCACGCCGGCGGAGGCGCGCGACGTCGCCACGCGGGCGCGTGCGGCCGGGGTCGGCACCGTCGGCGTCATGGTCGAGGTCCCCGCGGCGGCCCTGCTCGCCCGCGAGATCCTCGCCGAGGTCGACTTCGTCTCGATCGGCACCAACGACCTCGCGCAGTACACGATGGCCACGGACCGGCTCCGCGGCGAGCTCGCCGACCTGCTCGACCCCTGGCAGCCGGCCGTCCTGCGGCTCGTCGCGCAGACCGCCCGCGCGGGCCTGGACGTCGGCAAGCCCGTCGGCGTCTGCGGGGAGTCGGCGTCCGACCCGCTCATGGCGCTCGTCCTGGCCGGGCTGGGCGTCACGAGCCTGTCGATGTCGCCCGGTGCGGTGCCCGCGGTGCGGTTCGCGCTGCGCCGGCACACGCAGGAGCGGTGCGCGGCGCTCGCCGCGGCGGCCCTCGGTGCCCCCGACGCGGCCGCGGCGCGCGCCGCCGTCCTCGCGGGTGCGGACCCGGAGGTCGCCGACCTGGTGGGCTGAGGTCCCGCCGCAGGTGGGGCGGGCACCCGCACGGGTGAAGCACCGGGTGAAGAGGGCCGTTCTGGGCCGGTATGTCCCCCGGGGGTCGACAGACTGGGCCCGGGCCGCTCGCCCCCGGTGGTGACGGCCACCACGAGCGGCCGGTGCCGGGGTGACGGTGGACGTGCTCTTCGCGGTCGGGCGGGGCGAGGACCTGACGGTCCTCGCCCGCCGCGTGCTCGCGCTGGGGATCGTCGTGTGCGTGCCGGCGCTCGTCACCGTGTGGGTCGTCGAGCAGGCCCACGACCCCTGGGTGCGGTGGGGCTACCCGGTCCTGCTCGTCCACCTCGCCACGCTCACCTGGATCCTGCTGCGCCGGCCCCGGTGGGTGTCCGCCGCGATCCTCGGCACCCTCGCGGTGCTGGAGACCTGGTGGATCGTCGTGGCCGTGGCGCGCGTGGCCGCGGCGCCCGACCCGGTGACGGCCTGGGCCGAGCTGTTCCCGATGCCCCTGCTCGGCACGGGGATCGTGCTCGTGGTGGCGTTCCTGTTCCAGCGCACGCGGGCCGCGCTCGTGCACGGCGGGATGCTGGTCGCGACCACGACCCTCGCCCTCGTCCTCGCGTTCAGCACGTTCCCCGACGGTGCCGAGCAGGTGGGCTGGTCGGTCCGGTTCGGCGTGTACCTGGGCGTGCAGCTCTTCCTGCTGCTCATCCTGTCGCGCGCCAAGGAGCACGTCGTGACCGCGCGGGCCGACGCGGAGCGTGCCGCCCGTGCCGCGCTGCGGATGCGGGACATGGCGTACCTCGACGACCTCACCGGCATCGCCAACCGCCGGCGCCTGCTCGAGGAGCTGCGGCACCAGGCCGGGCTGGTCGGGCCGTCGCACCCGGTGTCCGTCGTGTACTTCGACCTCGACCACTTCAAGCGTCTCAACGACGACCACGGGCACGACGTCGGGGACCAGGCCCTGCGGGCCGTCGCCGACGTCGCGAGCCGCGCCGTGCGCGACGACGACCTGCTCGCCCGGGTCGGCGGCGAGGAGTTCGTCGTCGTGGCGCCCGGTGCCGACCGTGCGCGCGCCGTGCAGCTCGCGGAGCGGCTGCGGCAGACCGTGCCGCACGAGCTCGGGATGACGGTGGGCACGGTCGTCACCGCGAGCTTCGGGGTCACCGAGCTGCTGCCCGACGAGGCGCCCGAGGACGTGCTGCGTCGCGTCGACGCGCTGATGTACCGGGCCAAGGGCGAGGGCCGCGACCGGGTCCGCTCCGAGCTCCCGCGCTGACCGCCGACCGCCGCCACGGGTTCACCCGCTGCGGAGGGGCTCGCGCGGTCGCGGCCGACCGCGCGGGCGACCCATGATGGCCGCGTGCCGGGTGAGGGGATGGTCGGACGCCTCCTCGTCGCGCGCCCGCGGCTGGTCGACCCGCACTTCCGCCGCGCCGTCGTCCTGCTGCTCGACCACGGCGACCACGGCACCCTGGGCGTGGTCCTGGACCGCCCGATGCCCGTGCCCGTCGAGCGGGTCCTGCCGCCCTGGCACGACCGGGTCGCACGCCCCGCGACCCTCTTCCAGGGCGGGCCCGTCGGCCTGGACTCCGCGATGGGCGTCGCGGTGCTCGACCCCGCCCAGCCGCCGCCGCGCGGCGTCGCCCGCCTCGTCGGCCCGTTCGGGCTCGTCGACCTCGACGCGGACCCCGACGTGGTGCTGCGCGGGGTCGTGGGTGTGCGGATCTTCGCCGGGCACGCGGGCTGGGGCCCCGGCCAGCTGGCCGCCGAGCTGGCGGAGCGCTCGTGGTTCGTGCTGGCGTCCCGGGCGTCCGACGTGCTGACGCCGACGGCGGACGGTCTGTGGCGGCACGTCATGCGCCGGCAGGGCGGCGACCTCGCGCTGCTGTCGACGTCCCCGGCGGACGTGCGCCTGAACTGACGGGCCCACCGGGCGGGACGGTGCCGCTGCGGGACGGGGTCAGCCCCGCAGGACGTCCTCGACGGTCGGGGTGCCGTCGGGGGCGGGCTCGACGACCACCGCGTCGCCCGCGGCCACCTCGCCGCCGTGCACGACCCGCAGGTACGCGCCGACGCGCCCTGCCTCCGTGAACCGGCGGACCCAGCCGCGCTCGTCCGCGCCGCCGACCCAGCGGGCGAACGTCGCGCACGGTCGCCGCGGACCGGTGACCTCGAGCACCACCTGCGCGCCCACGTGCCACCGGTCGCCGAGCCGCGCTGCCGTCGGGTCGAGGCCCGCCACGCGCAGGTTCTCGCCGAACCACCCGGGCGGCAGGTCGCGGCCCAGCGCCTCGGCCCAGTGCCGGGCGTCGTCCTCGCCGTACGCGTACACGGCCTTGTCGAGCCCGCCGTGGTGGCGGCGCGACGCCTGGACGTCGCCGCGCAGCCCGTAGGGGCCGACGCGCACCGGCCCGTCGACGGGCCGCTTGTCGATGGCGGTGACGCCCTCGGGGCTCTCGTCGGGGCGCAGCGCGTGCACCACGCAGGCCGCGACGACCGTGCCCGTGGCGGCGGGTGGTGCGGGGGCGGCGGCTGGCGCGGGCTCGGGCGTCACAGCCCCAGCCTAGGCGGGGCGTGCCCGGCCCGGACCTGGGCGGTCAGCGGTCCGGGTCGGGCGGCGCGTCGCGCAGGCGCGCGTCGGACCACTCCTGCGCGATGCGGTCCAGCGCCGCCGCGGACGCCAGCAGCGCGGCGCGCTCGTCCGGGGCCAGCCCGGCGAGCAGCGACCGCACGTCACGGGCCCAGGCGGCGTCGATGCGTGCGCGGTCCGCGCGCGCGCGGTCGGTGGGGTGCAGCAGGGCGCGGCGGGCGTCGTCCGGGTCGGGCCGGCGCTCGAGCAGCTCGCGGCGGACCAGGCGTGCGACGGTCGCGCTGACGTTGGAGTGCTGCAGGCCCAGCGCGCGGGCCGTGCGGGTCACGGTGGTGCCCGGGTGGGCGGCGACCCAGGAGAGCACCTCGACCTCGGACATCGGGAGCAGGTCGAGCCCGGCGCCGTGCTCGCCGAGCCGGCGCAGGCGCACGACGACGGTGTGCAGGGCGGCGGCGAACGCGTCCTCGGCCGGCGAGGAGGCGGTCGGGTCGGGCGTCGCGTCGGACGGCGGTCCGGGGGGCGGGGGAGCGGCGGGCACGGCACCACCCTACGCGTCTGGCATCATAGGTATGTCGACATACCGAAACGCCGCACCGTCGCCGCGCCGGCCCCCGCCCGTCGCCGACGCGCGGGCCTGCGCGTCGGCCCCACCAGGAGATGCCGTGCCCCCGCACCCGAGCGACCCCGTCGCCCCCGCCCGCCCCACGACCGACGCCCCCGCCGGCCCCACCACCGCCGCCGACCACGGCCCCCGGGGCCTGCCCGGCCGCCTGCTGCTCACCCTCGCCCTGCTCACGTCCGTCGCGCCCTTCGCGACGGACATGTACCTGCCCGCGTTCCCCACCATGGCCGCCGAGCTCGGCACGTCCGCGTCGGGTGTCCAGCTCACGCTCACCGCGTTCCTCGTCGGTCTCGGCCTCGGCCAGCTGCTCGTCGGGCCGCTGTCCGACCAGCGCGGGCGCCGCGGGCTGCTGCTGCTCGGCACCGCCGTCACCGTGCTCGCCGGCGTCGTGTGCGCGCTCGCCCCGAGCATCGCCGTCCTGACCGCCGGACGGTTCGTGCAGGGCCTCGCCGGTGCGTCGGGCATCGTCCTCGCCCGCGCGGTCGTCACCGACGTGTCCCGCGGAGCAGCGGCTGCCCGCGCGTTCAGCCTGCTCATGGTCGTCCAGGGCGTCGCGCCGGTGGTCGCCCCGCTGGTCGGGTCCGCGCTCTTCACGAGCCTCGGCTGGCGCTCGGTGTTCTGGGCGCTCACCGCGCTCGCCCTGCTCATGCTCGTCGCCGCGGCCCTCGTCGTGCGCGAGACCCTGCCGCCCGAGCAGCGCTCCACCGGCGGCGGCGCCCGCCTGCGCGCCGACGTCTCCCGCGTGCTGCGCACCCCCGGGTACGTCGCCCACCTGCTCGTCTTCGTGTTCTCCTTCGGCTCGTTCTTCGCGTACATCTCGGCCTCGCCCTTCGTCCTGCAGACCATGCTCGGGCTGAGCACCACGCAGTACTCGGTCGCCTTCGCGGTCAACGCCGTGGGGATCATCGTCGCCAGCGCGACCGCCGGACGGCTCGTGGGCCGGACGGGCCCGCTCGTCCTCGTGCGCACCGGTGCCGCGGCCATGGGGCTCGGCGGGCTCGTGCTCCTCGTGCTCGCGCTCACCGGTGCGGTGACCCTGTGGCCCGTCCTCGGCGCGCTGCTCCTCGTCGTCGTGGGCCTCGGCCTCGTCGCCGGCAACGCGACCATGCTCGCGATGGCCCAGGTGCCGGGCGCCTCCGGCTCCGCCTCGGCGCTGCTCGGTGCCGCGCAGTTCCTGCTCGCCGCCCTCGTCTCGCCGCTCGTCGGCGTCGCGGGCGAGAGCACCATGACGCCGATGGCCGTCGCCATGGTCGCGTCCTCCGCCGTCGTCGGCCTGGGGCTGCTGCTCGCCCGGCGCGCCGACCGGGCCGCGCAGGCGCGCGACTGACGCCGGCGCGGGGTGCCCCGGCCCGGAGGGGCACCCCGGCCCGGGCGTCGGAGGGGGCGCCCGGGCCGTGCCGCAGCCGGGCGTGGCACGCTGGCCCCATGGCACCCCTGCGCCGCCGCACGCCCGTCCCCGGTCACGTCGCCGAGGGGTTCCTCGCCGCGGAGGCGCCCGCGCTGCAGCGGTCCTTCGAGGCGGCGCTGCGCGCCCCCGAGCGCGCGGTCCGCACGCCCGTCCGGGCCCGCCTCGAGGTCGGGCACGGACGCCCCGGCGTGCTCACGCTCGCGTGGCGCAACGTCGTGGTCGGGTTCGTGCCGCCCGCGCACGTGACCGCCCTCGCCGCCCAGGTCGACGATGCGGCACCGGCCGCCCTCGAGGTCGACGGCACGGTCCACCGGCACGACGGTCTGTGGCGCGTCTGGGTCGGTCCTGTCCCCGAGGCCGGGCCCGAGCGCGCCGCCGTGGACCTCGACGTCCTGCCCGCCCCCGTCGACACGGTCGCCGGGGTGCCGTTCCACGGGCTCGGCGGACCCGCCTGACGCCCCGCGCCGGCGACGGCCGGCGGTGCCGGCTCCCCGGTGGCGCGCCGCCCCGGCCGTCAGGCGCCGCGCACCCAGCGCAGCAGGCGGGTCGCGTCCCGCACCCGCTCCCACGGCCGGTGCCGACGTACGCGTCCCAGCTCCCCTGCCGGCGTCGCGTCGACGGCCCGCAGCACGCGCTCGACGGCCGCGACCTGGTCCTCGGCCAGCCCGGGGTCCACGCGGGCGCGCCACCGCGGGTCGCCGGGCTCGGCGCGCTGGAGCAGCCGGCGCGGCACGGCCAACGACGCCACCGCCGGGATCCGGTGCTCGTGCAGCGGCTCCCCCTCACCCAGGTGCACGAGGCTGCGCGGGGCGGCGAGCAGCGCCCGGTGCGGGCGGGCCCGGCCGGCGAACGCGGCCGCGGCGAGGGCGGCCAGCGGGGCGGTGGTGGTGTGCACGAGCTCGATCTCGGGCGCCCCGTCGTCGTCGACCGCCCCGACGTGCTCCACCACCACGCCCGCGACCGCGCGCCGGTGCCCGGCGGCCCCGTCCCACCAGGGCCGGTGCCCGGCCAGCCAGGTCGCGGTGCACTGCCCGCGGTGCGGCAGCTGGGGCATGCGCAGGTGCCCGGTCGCGGCGACCAGCACGTGCGTGCGGCGCGGCCGGTCCGCGACGAGCGCGCGGGCCAGCGCGACCAGCGCCACGGGCCCGTTCTCCTCCAGCGGGTTCGGGCCGTCCGTGTGCGTCGTCACCAGGACCGTCTCGTCCTGCGCGTCGGTCCCGTCGACGACGCACCACACCGACCCGCCGCGGGCCGGCCCCGTCCCGGTCGCGGTGACGGTGACGTGCGCGTCGCCGTCGCCCAGGGCGTCCGCGTGCTCACCCGCCACCCAGACCACGGGGACGGGCAGGTCCGGCAGCGTGAAGGGCAGCCACTGGCCGGCAGCCACGTCCTCGGGCAGCCCGCGCCACACGAGCACCACCGCGGCCGCGCCCCCTCGCACCAGGGCGCGCAGCCGGCGGCCCAGCAGCTCGGCGGGGATCACGGGGTTGACCAGCGAGGTCGGCGCTGCCCAGGTGGGCGGGGACGTGGCCAGGGCCCGCACCAGAAGGTCGACCGGCACGGGTCGAGCGGCGACGTCCACCACCGCGACCCCGCCGCGCAGGGCACGTCGCGCACCGCGACCCCCGCCGACGCGCACGACCGGCCCGCGCACGCCCTCCGGGGGCGTCGGGCTGGAGCACGGGGCGACCGACGCGACGGGCACGGGCACGGCTGCCGCACCGGGGCGCGCCGGGCGCACCGTCAGCGTGCCCGAGGTCGCCGCCCAGCCGGTCAGCGGCACGGGGTCGTGGTGGACCTCCAGGCCCAGCGCCGACCACGCGTCCGCGACGACGGCGGTGAAGGCGTCGAGCTCCGCGGTGCCGGGCAGGCGCGCCCCCTGGTCGAC
Organism: Cellulomonas sp. SLBN-39; assembly: GCF_006715865.1. Lineage (NCBI taxonomy): Bacteria > Bacillati > Actinomycetota > Actinomycetes > Micrococcales > Cellulomonadaceae > Cellulomonas > Cellulomonas sp. SLBN-39. The sequence continues at coordinate 2,366,249 of NZ_VFOA01000001.1, forward strand.
CAGCCAGGCCAGCAGGTCGGCGAGCGACGCGTCGGCGGGCGGTGCTCCGGCGGGCGAGGGCGTGGGCACGGCCCGAGCGTAGGTCCGTCGCCCGACGGGCCGGGGTCACCCGCGCCGAGCCGGTGACGCACCTCACGTCCTGCCCGTTCCTGCCGATGTGAGGGACCTCAGGACGGTCGCGCGGCTCCGACGCCGCCCGGCCGCCGACCGTCAGCCCAGGAGGTGCCCGTGCCGTACGTCGCCGTCGTCGACCTGACCCGTGCCGGGGCCCCGGACGGTCCGCCCCTGCGCCTGCGCCGCGAGTCGTTGACCGCGGTCCGCCAGGCCCTCGGCGAGCTCGCGCAGCGCCTCGGCACGTGCGGGGCCGTCCGCGTCGGCGGGGTCCACGTCCTCGAGGTCGACGCCGAGGACCACGTGGTGCGCACGCACGACCTCGACGCCGGCACGCACGTCGCCGGACACCGTCGGGGGACGTTGACGACCGTCCCCACGCCACGAGGCGTCCGGGCGCTGCACCGCTGACGGCGCCCGGACGCCCGCCTGGCGAGGCCTCCCGGCCGCGGGACGGGCCTAGAAGATGCTCACGCCCCCGTCGACCACGAGGTCGGCGCCGACCGTGAACCGCGACTCGTCCGAGGCCAGGTACACCACGGCCTTGGCGATCTCCACCGCCTCGCCCAGGCGCCCGAGCGGGATGCCGGCACGGATGCCCTCCATGACGCTCTCGTGGTGCTCGGCGGGGATGCCGTCGTACAGCGGCGTCGCGATCGGCCCGGGGCTGACGGCGTTCACGCGCACACCGTGCGAGTGCAGCAGGTCCGCGTTCCACGAGCGCATGAGCGCCGAGACCGCACCCTTGGTCGCGGCGTACGCGTTCGCCGTCGCAGCCGCCGTGTGCGCGCTGGCGCTCGAGTTGAGCACCACGGACGACGGGTTCGCGAGGACCGGGACCAGCGCCTGCATGAGGAAGAAGACGCTCTTGACGTTGATCGCGAACAGCCGGTCGAAGCTGGCCTCGTCGTGAGCCTCCATCGGGCGCCAGTCGGAGACGCCGGCGTTGAGGAACGCGATGTCCAGCTCGCCGAACCGCTCCTGGACGGTCCGGGCCAGCGCCCGCTGGGCCTCGAGGTCCAGCGCGTCGACCGCCAGCACCTCGGCGCCGTCGCCCAGCTCCACGCGCGCCCGCTCGACGTTCGCGGGGGTCACGCCGGTCACCACGACCGACGCGCCCTCGGCGATGAACTGCTTCGCGGTCTCCAGGCCGATGCCGCTGGTCCCGCCGGTGATGAGGGCGCGCTTGCCCGCCAGTCGTGCCATGAGTGAGCTCCACAGGTGTGAGGGGATCCGCCGGAGACCATCCGGCGGCACCGTTGCGGCGGTCGGGCGTCTGCCCGGCCTGCCGTCGACCGGCAGACGCCAGCGTGCCGCCCCGGCCCGGGCGCACCCAGACCTCCCTGCTGCCTACGACCGCTGAACCTGCCACCAGCAGGGGCAGGATCACGCGGCGCGGCCGGGGGATACTCGGACGATGGTCGACCTGACGTCCCCCGCCCGGGAGCGTGGTGGCGCCCGCCCGGGCACCCGGGCCGAGATCAGCGAGTTCCTGCGCAGCAGGCGGGCCCGGCTCAAGCCCGCGGACGTCGGCCTGCCGGACTTCGGCAGGTACCGCAGGGTCCCGGGGCTGCGCCGCGAGGAGCTCGCGCAGCTCGCGGGCGTCTCCGTCGCCTACTACACGCGTCTCGAGCAGGGCGACGGGCGCAACGTCTCGACGGAGGTGCTCGACGCGGTCAGCCGGGCGCTGCAGCTCAGCGACGTCGAGCGGACCCATCTGAGGCACCTGGTCAGGCCCGGCGCGCGGCGGCAGCGCGGGGGTGCCGGGCAGCAGCAGGTGCGCGCCTCGGTGCGGACGCTGCTGGACGCCATGGACGGCGTCCCGGCGCTGGTGATCGGCCGACGGTCGGACCTGCTGGCGTGGAACAGGGCCGCCGCGGCGCTGCTCGGCGACTGGTCCGACCTGCCGCAGCGGCAGCGCAACTGGGCTCGGCTGGTGTTCCTCCGGCCCGAGTACCGCGAGCTGTTCGTGGACTGGGAGCAGAAGGCCGCCGACACGGTCAGCCAGCTGCGGATGGACGCGGGCGCGCACCCGGACGACCCGGCCCTCGCGGCCCTCGTGGGCGAGCTGTCGGTGAAGAGCGAGGAGTTCCGGCGACTCTGGGCGACGCACGACGTCAAGGGGCGGTGCGACGGCCCCCAGCGGCTGCGGCACCCCCTCGTGGGCGAGCTCGACCTCCGGGTGGACAGCTTCCGCACCGAGGGTCACGACCAGTCGCTGCTGACCTACCACGCCGAGCCGGGCTCGGCGTCGGCGGAGGCGCTGCGCCTCCTGGCCAGCTGGGGTGCCGACGCGACGCGGGCCGGGGCGGGTGCCGCGCGGCAGTAGAACGCGGCGTCAACCTGTCGCCCCCGGGCCGCAGGTCGTCCCGGCGCGGTGGACCGGGCGATGATGGGCCCCCACCTGCGAGGAGGCCCCGCATGACCGTCGTTGTCGCGACCGACGACCCGCACCGCCCCGACGTGCTGGCCCTGCTGCACGAGCACCTGGCCGACATGTACGCCACGTCGCCCGCGGAGTCCGTCCACGCGCTCGACCCCGCCGCGCTCACGGGCCCGACGATGACGTTCTGGACGGCCCGCGCGGCGGACGGCGCGCTGCTCGGCTGCGTCGCGCTCCACGAGCTCGCCCCCGACGCCGGGGAGCTGAAGTCCATGCGGACCGCCGCCGCGTCCCGTGGCCGCGGTGTCGGCGCGACGATGCTCGCGCACGTCGTCGCCGACGCCACGGCCCGCGGCTACCGGACCCTGCACCTGGAGACGGGGTCGGAGCCGTACTTCGCCGCCGCGCGCCGCCTGTACGAGCGCGCCGGGTTCACGACCTGCGGCCCGTTCGCCGGGTACGGGCCAGACCCGCTGAGCGCCTTCTACCGGCTCACGCTGCCGGCGGCGCCTCCCGCCTGACCACCGTCGCGTCGACCACGACGACGTCCGCGGGCGCCTCGCGCTTGCGGCGCAGGGCCTCCTTGCCCTTGTCGACCCCGGCCTGCGCGGTGCTCTTCGCCCGGTCGAGCCAGCGCTTGGCCCACACGAACTCCGTGGCCAGCAGCGCCAGCCCGGCGAAGATCACCAGCACCCCCGGTCCGGGAAGCACCAGCATCGCGACGCCCGCGAGCACCACGGTCCCGCCGATCGTCGCGACCGCGACCACCCGTACCGGTCGCGGCAGCATCGCCACCTGCGCCCGCACCCGAGCCCACCTGCTCACACCGGCTCCCGTCCGTCTCTCGTCACGGCGCCGTCCCCGCGGCCCCGCGTGGCATGGTCAACGCTCGGCACCCGCCGGGCGTTTCCGCGTCCGTGTGCCGGACGGGTGAAGTTCTCGTGCGCGGCAGGGCTCACCACGCGGCGCGGGCCGCCAGGCCGAGGAGGTACGGCTCCCAGAACGTGCCGGCCGCGGGGCCGCCGGCGCACGCGCCGTCGGAGCGGCCCGGCGTCTTCACCCACAGATCGGCGACGTGCGGGCCCGTGCCCGTCGCCGAGGGCCGCGCGCCCAGCGCCCGCCCCTCGGGGTTGCACCACACCGTGCCGTCGGGCCCGACCTGCGGTCCGAGACCGTTGCGCGAGGTGTCCACCACGAACGCCGGACCGCCCAGGAGCGCCGACAGGTAGGTCCCGTACGCGACCTCGTGCGCGGTCGGCTGGAAGTTCGACGTGTTCAGCGCGAAGCCCGCCGCCCGGTCGACGCCCGCGGCCCGCAGGCGCAGCGCCATGTCCTCCAGCTGGTCCGCGCTCCAGCCGAAGCTGTTGCTGGTCGCGGCGTCGAGGTACACCTCGGCGCCCGCCGCCGCGTACGCGGTCACCGAGTACCGCAGCAGCGCGAGCCGCTCGGCGCGGTCGCCGCACCGCTCGAGCTGCAGCAGCGCGTCCGGCTCGACGACGACCACGGCCGCGGAGCCGCGCAGGCCCGCCGCGACCGCGTCGACCCAGGTCCGGTACTCCGCGGCCGTCGCGAACCCGCCCGCCGAGTGGTTGCCGCAGTCGCGGTCCGGGATCGCGTAGGGCACGAGGACGGGCGTGCGGCCGGCTGCCGCGGCGGCCGTCGTGTACGCCCGCACGCTCGCCGTGCCGTCGGCGGTGCCGAGCCAGCGGGCGGCGCCGCCCGAGGCGGCCTTCTCCAGCAGCGCCGCGTCGGCGGTGCGGCCCTGCGACCGCGCCGCGCGCGCGGCCCGGGCCGCGTCCGACGACGGGTCGGCGTACTGAGGCGCACCCTGCAGGACCGTGCGGTAGACCCGCTCGGTCCCGGTCGAGCCGTCGAGCGTCGCGCCGGAGCCGGGGCCGCCCACCACGGGCAGGGGCTCGGGCAGCGGCATCGTCACCACGGCCGGCACCCGGACGACGGGCGCCGCCGGCGACGACCAGACGCTCGCACCGGCCTTCGAGATCACGTAGGCGCGCCCGTGGTCCTTCACGACGAGCCGCGCGCCGGCCGACACCGTGCCCGACGACCACAGCACGGTGGTGCCCGTGACGACCTCCAGGGCACCCCCGGCGGTCACCCGGGCGGACGCGCCCGCCCGCGAGGTGCCGGTCCGCCACAGCACGGTGGCGTCCCGCGTGAGCACCAGGTCGCCGTCGGCGCGCATCGTCAGCCGCACGTCGCCCTGCGCCACGTGCTCGCCCGCGAGCAGCAGCCCGCCCGACGGCACGCGGTCGGCGGCCGCGCCCCGGCGCAGCGCCGGTCCGTCGGTGGTGCTCTTCCACACCGTCGCCCCCGCCTTGCTGATCGTGTACACCCGCCCGTCCGGCTTGATGATCGACCGCGCGCCCGCGGACCGCACGCCGGTGCTCCACAGCAGCGCACCCGCCGTCGACCGCACCTCCAGCGCCCCGGACGCCTGCTGCACCAGCCGCGCGCCCGGGCTGCCGGTCGTGCCGGTGTGCCACAGCACCGGTCCGCTGCCGCGCCGCACCGTCACGTCGCCGTCCGCCCCGACCGTCAGCCGGTACGTGCCCGACGTCGACGTCAGCGTGCGGCCCGTGGCCAGCGTCTTCCCGGCGGCCAGCCGGTCCGTCGGGGTCCCCGCGAAGGCAGGCACGGGCCCGAGGACCACGAGCGCGAGCAGCGCGGCGGTCGCGAGCGCGACGAGGGACGTCAGCGTCCGGGCGGCACGGGGGAGCGGGGCGTGGCGTGGCATCGTCAGGTCCTCGTCGCAGGGATCGCGTCACCCGTCCGATCGGCCGGGCACCGGAGCCGGGTCACGGGCGATCGGGTGAAAGCGCATCCCGCGGCCCGCTACGGTCAGCCCGTGCCGCGTAGCGTCCGACCCTTCCCCCTCACCCACCGCGCCGTCGCCCTCGGGCTCGCGGTCATGGCGCTGTCAGCATGCGCCACGTCGGACGCCGGCGTCGAGGCGGTCCCGCCCACCGCAGCCGCGGTCGAGGCGTGCCTCACGGCCGCCGCCGTGCACCTGGACCTCCCGCTGGACGAGTCCGACGCCGTCGACATCAGCGTCGAGCGCGACGACCAGGGCTGGTGGGCGGTGCGCGCCACGGTCGAGCTCGCCGCGGGCTCCCGCCTCCTGACCTGCACGGCGGTTCCCGACGACTCCCCGGCGGGCGCCCGCGCCGCCTCCTTCTCCGTCGAGGACGCCTGACGTCCCGCGTCTGCTGATCGGCACGAACAAGCGAGAACAACGCATCGCTTGTTCTCGCTTGTCGCGATAAGCGAGAATAAGGAGTCCGCTCTTCCTGCTTGGAGTCCTGCCATGCCCGGCACCGCCGTACACCCCGAGCCCGGCGCCCCCGCGGCGCGGGTCCCGGTGCACGGGTCCGAGGTGCTGCCGTGGACGTCCCGCAGCGGCCGGCGCGCGGAGATCGAGGAGTACGTCGCCTCGATCCCGCCGATGATCGCCACGCTCGACCTGCCGGCCTCGCCCGGGCTGCTCGAGGCGTCCCAGCAGGCCCAGGTGCGGATCGGCGTGCTCGAAGAGGGCTACGCCGGGCAGGTGTCCACCCTGGAGCCGTTCCTCCTGCGCACCGAGGCCATCGCCTCGTCCCGGATCGAGGAGGAGCTGACCACGGTCGACCAGCTCGCACGTGCGCAGCACGGCATCCGGGCGCCGCGGTCCGCGCGCACCGTCAAGGGAGCCATCGACGGGCTCGCCCTTCTCGTGGCGCGCTCGACCGACGGCATCGCGCTCGACGACGTCCTCGCCGCGCACCGTCCGCTGATGGCCGACGACCCCGACGAGCGCTGGGACGCCGGCGCGCTGCGCACCGTGCAGAACTGGATCGGGGGGTCGCACCGGTCGCCGCGCGGGGCCGTCCACGTCCCGCCGGCGCCCGAGCGGGTCCCCGCGCTCATGGACGACCTGCTCACGTTCATGCGGAGGACGGATGTCGACCCCGTCCTGCACGCCGCGGTCGCGCACGCCCAGTTCGAGAGCATCCACCCGTTCACCGACGGCAACGGGCGTCTCGGGCGCTCGCTCATCAACGCGCTCTGGCGGTACCGCGGTGTCACCCGCTCCATGGCGGTGCCCCTGGCGACGGCGATCGTCACGGATCGTGACCGGTACTTCCACCTCGTCAACGACTACCGCGACGGTGACGTCGAGGCGTTCGCGCTCTACCTGGCCGACGCCGCCACCCGAGCGACCGCCGCGGCGACCGTGTCCGCGCAGCGGCTGGTGGCGCTCCCGGCCGAGTGGGCGGAGCGGGTCGGCGCGCGGGCGGGCTCGGCCGCCGCGACCCTGCTCGCACTGCTCCCCAGCCACCCGGTCGTCGATGCCTCCGACGTCGCCCGGCTCACCGGCGTGACGCTCTCGCGTGCGTACGCCGCGGTCGAGCGCCTCGTCGAGGCTGACGTGCTCCGCCCGATCACGCAGTCCCGGCGGGACATGACGTGGGCGGCCGGTGACGTCCTCGACGAGGCCGACCTCATGGTCGACCGCCTCCGCGTCGGGTGAGCGGCCGAAAGGCCTGTCAGTCGAGGTAGTCGCGGAGGACCTGGGAACGGGACGGGTGCCGCAGCTTCGACATCGTCTTGGCCTCGATCTGACGGATCCGCTCGCGCGTGACGCCGTAGACCTTGCCGATCTCGTCCAGCGTGCGCGGCTGGCCGTCGTCCAGGCCGAACCGCATGGACACGACGCCGGCCTCACGCTCGGACAGCGAGCCGAGGACCTGCTGCAGCTGCTCCTGCAGGAGCGTGAAGCTCGCGGCCTCGCTGGGGGCCACGGCCTCGGAGTCCTCGAGCAGGTCGCCGAACTCGCTGCTGCCGTCGTCGCCGAGCGGCGTGTGCAGGGAGATCGGGTCGCGCCCGTACCGCTGGACCTCCACGACGCGCTCGGGCGTCAGGTCCAGCTCCTTGGCCAGCTCCTCCGGGGTGGCCTCGCGGCCCGACTCCTGGAAGATCTGCCGCTGCAGGCGCGCGACCTTGTTGATGACCTCGACCATGTGCACCGGGATGCGGATCGTGCGCGCCTGGTCGGCCATGCCGCGGGTCACGGCCTGGCGGATCCACCACGTCGCGTACGTCGAGAACTTGAAGCCCTTGGTGTAGTCGAACTTCTCGACCGCACGGATCAGGCCCGCGTTGCCCTCCTGGATGAGATCCATGAAGAGCATGCCGCGGCCCGTGTACTTCTTCGCGATCGACACCACCAGGCGCAGGTTCGCCTCGATGAGGTGCGCCTTCGCGCGTCGCCCGTCGGCCGCGATGAGGTCGAGCTCGCGCCGCGTCGTGCCCGGGTGCTCCTGGTCGTGCGCGATCAGGTACGCGGCGAACTCCCCGGCCTCGATGCGGCGGGCGATGTCCACCTCCTGCTCCGCGTTGAGCAGCGCGACGCGGCCGATGATCCGCAGGTAGTCCTTGACGGGGTCGGCGGTGGCGCCGGCGTTGACGACGATCGCGGCGGGCGCGTCGTCCTCGTCCGGGGTCAGCACGAACGACGCGTCGGCGGTGTCCAGCTCGAGGGGCTCGACGGGGGCGGTGAGGGTGGCGGGCACGGGCTCTCCGTTCGGTACGGCGGGCAAGGCGCAAGACGGTGCACGATCGGGGCGGACCGGGTCCGTGGCACGGGCCGGTCGGGCGCCCCCAGGGGCGTGGCGCCGCAGCAGGCGGGGACGTCGGCGCGGCGGCCGGGGGAGGAGTGCTGCGGTCGTGCACGGGCGGGCGCGGTGCTCGCGGGTGCGTCGGGATCCTGACCATTGTCGCACGCGACGTCAGCACGTGCCGGTGGTCGGGCCCAGGACGGGCCCCGCACGGCGCCCCCACCGCCCGCCGACCTGCGGTTCCACCTCAGAGTGCGACGAGCCGACCGTCCGGCGTCAGCGTCCGTCGGCCGTCCGCACCGAAGTCCACCGTCACCCTCGCCCCGCGGACGTCGACGACGCGGCCGAGCCCGTGCCGGTCGTGCGTGACCCGCTGCCCCGCGGTGAACGCCGCACCCGCCGCGGCGCGGGCCGTCCCCGCCCGGCCCGGGGAGACGGACCGAGCCGCCACCGGCGTGCCGTCCGGACGCGTCGGAGCGGCCTCGAGCGCGTCGAGGTACGGCGACCGCCGGGCGGGCCTGCCGCCGCGCCGCCCCGCCGACCACGTGGCCACGAGGTGCCGCCGCGCCCGCGTCGTCGCGACGTACACGAGCCGGCGCTCCTCGGCGAGCTCCGCGGGCGTCGTCGCGTACACCGAGGGCAGCGAGCCGTCGGCCGCGCGGGCGATCACGCACGCCTCCCACTCCAGGCCCTTGGCGCGGTGGATCGTCGTGACCGTGACGGCCCCGCGTCCCGGCGGCGCGTGGTCCTCGGCGGCGCGACGGTCGAGGTCGGCCGACAGGGCTCGCAGCGTGCGGCTCAGGTGCGCCGGCAGCCCCGCCACCAGCGCGCCCAGGGCGTGGAGGGCGTCCCAGCGCTCGCGGGCGGCGCCGGTGCCGTCCGGCGGGTCGTCCGGGTCGTAGCCGGCGCGGGCCAGGGCGGCGTGCAGTGTCGGGGCGGGGTCGTCGTCGGGCGCCTCCGACGCCTGCCGGCGCACCGCGGTGAGCACCTGCGCGATCTCGCGCCGCTCGAAGTACCGCGTGCCGTCGCCGGCCGTCACGGGGACGCCGGCGTCGCGCAGCGCGGCGGTGATCGGGACGGCCTGGGCGTTGAAGCGGTGCAGGACCGCGATCTCGTGCGCGGGCACCCTGGCGCGCAGCCAGCGCTGCACGGTGGCGACGATCTGCGCGTCCTCGTCGTCCTCGTCGTCGCACCGCAGGACCACCGGGGCGGGCCCGTCGCCGCGCATGCCGACCAGCGGCGGCCCGGCGGCCTCGGGACGGCCGGCCATGAGCCGGTTGGCGGCGTCGACGACCTGCGTGGTCGAGCGGTGGTCCCGCACCAGGTCGACGGTCACGGCGTGCGGGAACCGCACCGTGAAGTCCCGCAGCAGCGCGGTGTCCGCGCCCTTGAACGCGTAGACGGCCTGCCGGGCGTCGCCGACGACGACCAGCTGGTCCCGCCCGCCGAGCCACGCGTCGAGCAGCCGCTGCTGCGCCGGGTCGGTGTCCTGGTACTCGTCGACGGCGAACGCCGTGTACTGCCGGCGCACCGCGGCCGCCACGTCGGCGTCCTCCTCGAGCAGCCGGGCGCAGCAGGCGAGGAGGTCGGCGAAGTCGAGCACGCCGGCGTCGCGCTTCGCCGCCGCGTACCGGCGCATCGCCCCCGCGGCGGTGGGGATCGCCATGCCCGGCCGGCGACCGGCCGCAGCCGCCTGCGCCTCGTACTCCTCGGGCGTCAGGTCGCGCGCGGCGGCCCACGTCAGCTCGGTCGCCAGGTCGGTGACGAGGGCAGCGTCGACGTCCCGGGCCGGGGTGCGCAGCACGGCACCCAGGGCGGAGCGCAGGTAGCGGTAGTAGGTGGCTCCGCCGTCGGCGTCCAGCAGCACCGGGCCGTCGCCGGGCAGGCCCGTCGCGCGCCAGAAGTAGCGCAGCTGCCGCAGCGCGGCGGCGTGGAACGTGCGGGCCTGGACGGCGCCGACCCCCAGGCGGCCCAGCCGGTCCCGCAGCTCGCCCGCGGCCTTGGTCGAGTGCGTGAGGGCGAGCACGGTGCCGGCCGGCACCGTGCCGGTCAGGTGCTGGTAGGCGATGCGGTGCGTGAGGGTGCGGGTCTTGCCGGTCCCCGCGCCGGCCATGACCCGCACGGGACCCGGGCGCGCCAGGACGGCAGCGGTCTGCTGCTCGTCCAGGCCCGCGAGCACGCGCTCCGCCGCCGCGTCGTGCACCACGTCCCTCCGCCCGGTCGTCCGTCGAGGACACATCGTGCCCCGTGGCGTCAGTCTGCGTGACCGGCCGCGGCGCGGCGCACCTGCTCGTGGACGGCGGCCAGGTCGCCGCGCCACGGTGCGCCGTGCCCGGGCAGGACCCAGCTCGCCCCGAGGCCCGCGAGCCGTGCGAGCGAGTCGAGCGCCTGCGCCGGGTCGTCCGTGAAGGGCGCCGGCTGCAGCCCGGTGCGTCCGGTCAGCACGTCGCGCGTGGTGAGCGCGTCGCCGACCATCACGGCATCCGCGACGGGCACGTGCACGGCGATGCTGCCGGGGGAGTGCCCGGGCATCCCGACCACGCGCGGCGCGCCGGGCAGCGGCAGCACGTCACCGTCGCCCACCTCGACGACCTGCGTGAGGTACGTGGTGCGCAGGCCGCCCTTGCGCAGGCTGTAGGCGAGGAACCCCGCGACGGCGCCGAGCCGCCACGGTCCGAAGGCCGGTCGCGGCTTGTCGCCGCCCCGGGCGCGGTCGGCGTCGGCGGCGTGCACGTAGACGGGCACGCCGTGCTCGCGGCGCAGGCGCTCGGCGAAGCCGAGGTGGTCGGTGTCGCCGTGGGTCAGGACGACGCCGCGCACGTCGGCGGGCGTGCGACCCATGGCGGCGAGCTCGCGGAGCAGGTCGTGCCAGTGGCCCGCCAGGCCGGCGTCGACCACGGTGACGCCGTCCTCGGTGTCGACCAGGTAGGCGGCGACGACGTCGTTGCCGATGCGGTGCAGGTGCGGACCGAGCTTCATGGGGAGGCCTCTCCGGGCGCGTGGTAGGAATGGCTACGGTAGTTAGCCATCATGGCTAACGTCAATAGCCATCAGGAGCGCCGATGCCCACGCCGGAACGCACGTCCCTCGAGCAGATCGTCGCGGCCGGTCGCGACCTGCTCGAGGCCCAGGGGGAGGCGCGGCTCACCATGCAGGCGGTGGCCGCCGCGGTGGGGGTCCGGGCGCCGTCCCTGTACAAGCGGGTGCGCGACCGCGAGGCCCTGCTCGCCCTCGTCGCGGGGGCCACGGCCGACGACCTCGCCGACCGTCTGACGGCCTCGGACGCGACCGTGGCCGGGGTCGCGCGGGCCTACCGCGCGTTCGCGCACGAGCGGCCCCGGGGGTTCCGGCTGCTGCTGGCCGGCGGCGCGGACGCCGAGCACCTCGCGCGCGTCAGCGACCCGGTGCTGCGCGTGGCGGCGGACCTCGTCGGGGAGGACGATGCCCTCGAGGCCGCCCGGCTCGTCACGGCGTGGGCCACGGGGTTCCTCACCATGGAGCTCTCCGGGGCGTTCCGCCTGGGCGGGGACCTGGACGAGGCCTTCGAGTACGGGCTCGCGCGGCTCGCCGTCGCGCTGCGACCGGCCGGCTGACGCCCCGCACGGGGCGCCGGCCGGCCGGCGGTGCGTCAGTCGCGCTCGTCGATGCGGTGCCGCTCGTCGAGGATCGTCGCGCCCGCGGCGACCAGCTTGAGCTCGTGGGCACGGAAGTGGTGCCCGCAGAAGTGCAGCGCGGTCCCGTCGGCGCCGCCGAGCGTGGCGCGGACGAAGGCCTGGGCGCCGCAGCGGTCGCAGCGGTCCTCGCGGGTGAGCGTGGCGGTGGGGGCGTCGGCGGTCGTGGTGCTCATGGGCGGACTCCTCGTCTCGCTGGTCGGCGAGCGACGCTCGTCCGGATGACGGCACCGCGCGTTCTGCCATCTGAACCATCGGCCACCGCCGGCACATTCCGAGCATCTGTTCGCCCACTGCTGAACCGGTCGCCCGGCACCGGCGCTCCCCGCGCAGCACGACGCCCCCCGCGCACCGCCGGACGGGACGGTGCGCGGGGGGCGTGCGGTGCGGCTAGCGCTGCAGCGTCAGCAGGCCCGGCCGGTACGGCAGGCGGCCGTAGTCGCCGCCCGAGCTCGGGTCACGGCCCTGGTAGAGCAGCTGCAGGTTGCACGGGTCGACCGTCATGGTCTGGTCCGCGCTGACCCGCAGCAGCTCACCGTGGCTGATGTCGTTGGTCCACGAGGCGCCGCTGTTGGCCTTGCCGGCGAACGGGTTGCTCTCCGTCGCGGCCTGCGGGGTCCACGTGCCGCCCAGGCTCGTGGCGGTGAAGGACCGGAAGTACCGGCCCTGCGCGCCGATCGCCTCGACGATCATCAGGTACCGCTGCTGGCCCTGGATCTTGTAGACCTGCACGGCCTCGAACAGGTTGTTCGTGGTGTCGGTCATGATCGTCTGGTACGCCGACCCGAAGCTGCCCGGGAAGTTCCCGATCGGCATGCTGGCCCGGTAGATGCGGCCGTTGTCGCCGGCGAAGAACAGGTACATGTTCTGGTCGTCACCGATGAGCGCCTGGTCGATCGGCCCGGTGCCCGAGTTGGTGATCGTGCCGGTGAACAGGGTCTGGTGCGCGGACCAGCCGTTGACGTTGTCGGGGTTCGTCGACGTCCGGTACGAGAACGACGGGCCGCCCCACTGGTACGCCATCACCCAGATGTTCTTCGGGGCGAAGTAGAACAGCGACGGCGCGACCGCCGTGAACGGCATCGAGTTCTGGCTCGCCGAGCCCATCTGCGAGTAGTTCGAGAACAGCCCGAACTTCATCGAGCCCCACGAGGACCCGTTGTCGTGCGTCGTGGCGTACACGAGCTGCTGCCCGTTGTACGGCGCGACCGTGAAGTCCTTGAGCGACGCCCAGCCGGACCGGGGCTGCGCGAGCGGGCCCGACGAGGTCCACCGGTACGACGACGGCAGCGTGCAGGTGCCGCCCGGCGGGGGAGTCGTGGTCGTCGGCGACGGCGTCGGCGTGGAGCCGCCCCCGCCCACCTGGACGAGCTGCCACTGCTGGTTGGCGCCGCCCCAGCTCGTGTACTGCACGATGTTCGCGCCGTCCGCCGTGGACGCGCCCTGCACCTCGACGGCCTTGTTCGACTGCCGGTTGATCAGCGTGACCGTGCCGTTGGCCGAGTCCTGCAGCCGGAACTGCTGGTTGGCCTGGTTGCGGTCCGTGTACTGCAGGATCGACGCGCCGTCCGCGGTCGACCAGTTGTAGACGTCGAGCACCTTGCCCGAGTGCCGGGACTTGATCCGGTAGTACCCGTCGCCGGAGTCCACGAACTGCCACTGCTGCTGGGCCTGGTCGTTGCGCGTCCACTGCGTGATGCGCCCGCCGTCGGCGGTCGAGAGGTTGTACACGTCGAGGGCCTTGCCGCTGCCGCGGTTGACCAGCACGTAAGACGCGTTGGTGTCGACCGTCGCCGCCGACGCCGCCGGTGCGGCGACGACCGCCAGCGCTCCCGCCGACAGGGCGGTGGCCGTGGCGACGAGGGCCGCGGTCAGTCTCCGCCGGCCCCCCACCCGGGCGGAGCCCCCGGGGGCACGTGCTGGTCTCATGGTGCTCTCCTTCGAGTCATCAGAGCGGACGCAGGCGGCGCTTCCCGGGCGCGGGTGGTCGGCACCGTTGCGGACCACCCGCCCCGCAGCGTGCTGCGGTTGTGAACCTTCACACTGCCAGGCTGCTGAGTCGGGGTGAAGACTGCTGAAACGATTTGGGAGAACGTTCTCCGGACGCTGCGGACGCGGGCACGCAGGAGATGCCGCGTCGGCCGACCACCGACCCCGACGACTGCTGAGCGGCTCAGCGAGGGCCTCCGCCGCGGAGCCGCCCGCTCCACATCTGCCCCCACGCGCGACGCCAGAGGCCGGGCCTGCGAGAGAGGTGCAGGTCAGGCGGTGGGCCCCGTGGGGATCGAACCCACAACCCGCGGATTAAAAGTCCGCTGCTCTGCCGGTTGAGCTAGAGGCCCCGGGACGGGCAGGAGCCTGCTGGGCCCAGGTGGACGACGAGATCGAAGGGCCCTGAGGTCAGCACTGCGCATCCGGGTGCCCAGGGTACGCGGAGCGCGACCCCGCGGGCGGGGCTGCGGGGCGCAGCGGATGCCGGTCGGGCTCGGGATCCCACGTCGACGGATGCGAGCCGACCGGTCCGGTGCCGGTGGCCGGATCTAGACTCCGGACGTGCGAGGAGCCCGGCTCACCCGCCGCGAGCAGGAGGTCCTGCACGCTGTCTCGCGACGCCTCACGAACGCCGAGATCGCCGACGCGCTCGGCATCTCGGTGCGGACCGTGGAGTCCCACGTCGCGGCGCTGCGGCGCAAGCTGCTCGTGGAGAGTCGCCGTGGGCTGGTCGATGCCGCGCACGCGCAGCTCGGACGACCACCGCCGGCCGCGGTCGACGCGTTCGTCGGGCGCGCGGCGGACGTCGACGCCACCGAACGGATGCTGCGGCACCAGCGGTGGGTCACCGTCACGGGAGCGGCCGGCGCGGGCAAGTCCCGCCTCGCGCTGGAGGTCGCCCGCCGGCGACCGGCGGTGATGGTGCCGCTCGACCGGGCCGAGCCGGGCGGCGTCCTGCTCACGCTCGCCTCCGCGCTGTCGATCGACCACGTCGCCCCCCGGACCGCCGTCGCGACCTGCGCCGCCGCGCTGTCTGCGGGCGACCTGCTCCTCGTGCTGGACGACGTCGACCGGGTCGCGGACGAGGCCGCCGACGTCGCGCAGGTGCTGCTCGGCCGGGTCGAGGCGCTGCGGGTGCTCACGACGTCCCGGACACCGTCGCACCGGTCCGGCGAGGGGGTCGTCGAGATCGGCGGGCTCCCCGAGGGCGACGCCGTCGCGCTGTTCGTCGACCGGTCGCGTGCCGCCGCGCGCCACGCGGACGTGTCCGACCGGGCGCTCGTCGCGCAGGTGTGCCGACGGCTCGACGGTGTGCCGCTCGCGATCGAGCTCGCGGCCGCGCGGATGCGCCACACGACGCTCCCCGAGCTCGACCGGGTCCTCGCCGGCGGGTTCGCGGCGCTCGGCGCCGGCACAGGGGCGTCGTCGCCCGCGGGCACGCGCCGGCACGCAGCCCTGGGGGCGGCGTTCGCCTGGACCTGGGACCTGCTCGACCCGCCGCTGCGCGAGGTGCTCGCGCACCTGGCGGCGCTGCCGGGCCCGTTCGACCTCGCGCTGGCCGGGGCGGCGGTCGGCCGCCCGGCGGACACCGACGTGGTGGCGCTGCTGGACCGGTCCCTCCTGCTCCGCGAGCCGGCCGCGACCGGCGGGCCCGCGCGGTTCCGCGTCCCCGGCGCGCTGCGGGAGTTCGTCGCAGGCCGCACCGCGTGCGACGTGGCGGAGCGGGTCGCCGAACGGCACGCGCACCATCACGCCGCCCTCGCCGTGGAGATCGCGGCGGCGGCCCGGACCGACGACTCCCCGTCGACCGCGGCGCGCGTGCACCGGCTGCGAGCGGACGTGGCCGTCGCGCTGCGCTGGGCGGCACGCACCCGGTCCCCGCTCGCCGGCGCGCTGGCCGAGGCCGTCGCCGTGACGGTCGAGCAGTACGGCCCGGAGCCCGCGACCACGCAGGCGCTCGCGGGGGCCGCGGCGGACGCAGGGCTGCGACGCACGTGGTCCGCGACGGTTCTCGGCTCGGTCGGCCGGGCCCTGGCCTTCACCCACGTCGACCTCGTCGGGGTGCTGGCTGCCCGGGCCCTGGACCTGGCCGGACGCACGGGTGCCGCGGCGGACGTGCTCGCCGCCGAGCAGCTCCGGGCCACGGCGCTCCTCTACGGGGGCCGCCCCCGCGAGGCGCTCGGGCACCTGGCCGTGGCGGCGCGGGTCGCCGACACGCTCGGCGACGCGTGGGAGCGCGGCTCCGTGCAGCAGCTGCGCGGGTCGGCGCTGCTGCGGCTCGACCCTGTCGACCTCGACGGTGCGCTGGACGCGCTCGAGCACGCGCGGCGCGCGTACGCGGCCGCGGGGGACGCCATGCACGTGGTCAACGTCCGCTACATGATGGCCGGCGCCGCCGTCGCCGCTCCCGGCCTCGAGCTGCGGCGACGGGCCGCCGCGTGGGCCGACCGGTGCGTCGCCTACGCCGAGGAGCACCGCAACGACGTCGAGCTCGGGCACGCCCACCTGGTGCGCGCGCAGGCCGTGGTGCTCGGGCGCGAGCACGGGCTGGCGGTCGCCGAGAGCTGCTTCCGCCGGTCGGGCGACCTGCGGTGCCTGAGCCGGACGCTCACCACGCTGGCCGAGACCCGCGGCGACGCCGCAGAGCCGCTCCTGCGGGAGGCCGTCGACGTCGCGCACGCCAGCGCGGACGGCACGTGCCACCGGGACGCGGCTGTCGCGCTGGTCCGCTGGTTGTGGGGGCACGGCCGTGGCGACGAGGCGTCGGCGGCGCTCGGTGCTGCGGTCCAGGTGCTGGGCTCGGCGGCGCTCCTCGGGCGGGTCCCGGCGCCGCTGGTCGACGAGCTCGGGTGACACGGGTGCGCGATCCCTGAACGCGCCCGGCGCCTCCCGGGATCTGCGTGCCGGGCACGGATGTGCGCGCGCTCGGGCGGGGGTGTGATCGGGGCATGACCGAGACGACGATGCCCGCAGCCCCCGGCGCCGTGCCCCACCGGACGCTGCCGGCTGGCGCGCTCCCGCACGACTGGCGGGCCGTCGACGAGGGCTGGGGCCGGCGCGGCCCGGACTTCGCGACCCTGTCCGAGCCGTCGGCGTGCCGCGAGTACGTCGCCCTCCACCACGCGCTGGGCGTCGACCACGGCGACCACCTGCTCGACGTGGCGTGCGGTGCGGGGCTCGCGGTCGAGCTGGCCGCGCTGCGCGGCGCCACGTGCGCCGGTGTCGACGCGTCCGCGCGGCTCGTCGACGTCGCCCGGGTGCGCAGCCCGGAGGCCGACCTGCGCGTGGGCGACATGCACGACCTGCCCTGGCCGGACGCGACGTTCACGGTGGTGTCGAGCTTCCGCGGCGTGTGGGGCACGACGCCCGGCGCGCTCGACGAGATCCGTCGCGTCCTCGTGCCGGGCGGCCGCCTCGGGCTGACCGTGTGGGGGCACGTCAAGGCGTCGCCGGGGGCGTGGGCGCTCGCCCCGTTCCGGCTCGCGGCCGAGCCGCAGGTCCGCAACCAGGCGGCGATGACGAGCCTGGGCCGCCCGGGCGTCGGGGAGGCGGTGCTCGAGGCCGCCGGGTTCGTCGACGTGCGCCGTGTCCGCATCCCGTTCGCGTGGGAGTTCGCGGACCCGGCGACGTACGCGCGGGCGCTCGCCTCCACCGGGCCTGCCTTCGTGGCGATCCAGGAGGTCGGTGAGCCCGCGTTCCTCGCGGCGGCGGAGCGCGGTGCGACGGCGCACGTGCGCGCCGGGCTGCCGCTGCGCGCCGAGGTCGACGTCACCGGGTTCCTCGCCCGGACGGCGGCCGCACGATGAGCACGGGTGCGGGCTTCCTCGCACCGGCGGAGCCGGACGCCGCGGCCGAGGAGCTGTTCGACGACGACGTCGCCGAGCGCGGGTTCGTCATGAACGTCTCGCGGCTGTGGGCGTACGACGCGACCGCCCTCGACAGGATCTTCGCGGTCGCGCGCCGTGTGGCCGGGGCCGCGGGCCTGAGCATCCGGCACCGGCTGCTCGTGGTGCTGGCCACGTCCGCCGCCCGCGGCAGCACGTACTGCCCGCTCGCGTGGGGCTCCCGGTTCCCCGACGAGCTGCCGGGCCCCACCGCTGCCGCGGTCGTGCGCGGCGACGTCGCGCCGCCCGGCCTCGACGCGGCCGAGACCGCGCTCGTGCACTGGGTGCGCGCCGTCGCGACAGGCCCGACGACGACCACGTCCGCCGACGTCGCCGGGCTGCGCGCGGCGGGGTGGACCGACGGACAGGTGTTCGCGGTCACGGTCTTCGCGGCCCTGCGCGTGGCCTTCGCGAGTGTCAACGACGCCCTCGGGGCGCTGCCGGACGACGAGCTCGCCGCGGTGACGCCCCCAGACCTCGTGGCCGCGTTGCCTCCGGTCGTGCGGCGCTGAGCGCACCGGGGAGCCGTGAGCTCGTCGTCGCCGGAGCCGGCTACCGCCACAGCAGCGGGTTGTGCCACCACGGGCCGTCGGCGTCGCCGTTGATGCGGACGTCGGTCGCGCGCAGGAGGCGGCTCACCTCGCGGGCGGGGCGGGGTGGCAGGGCCCTGACCATCTCCTCGAGACGGTCGCGGGTCTCCGGGGTCGGCCGGTAGTACTGGCAGCACTCCCATTCGCAGCCCGGGAACGTCGGCTCGACCACGTGGTCGGTCAGGCGCCAGGTCTCGAGGGCGGTGAGGATCATGCTGGTCGCGGGGTAGAAGCGCAGGATCGCCGCTCGGGCCGATCCCGAGAGCCGTGCCCCGCCGCGCGGTCGGTGGCGGTACGGGTGGTGCCTGCGGTGCTGCGGCGCCTCGGCGCGCAGCTGGTGGGGGCGCCTACGCGGCATGCCCCTTCGTGGTCGTGTGCATGTGCTCACACTACGAGCGGTGAGGCGGGCTGTGGGGGCCCGTGCGGTGCTGCCGGCCGCGCGGTCCTGCGAGACTGGGGGGACCATCCGCAGTCTTGACGAGGAGTTCACCGTGCCCCAGGGGACCGTCCGCTGGTTCGACGCCGAGCGAGGGTTCGGCTTCCTCGCTCTCGAGGACGGCGCCGACGACCTGTTCGTGCACGCGTCCGAGATCGTCGGGGGTGACGGCACGCGCGTGCTCCGCGAGGGGCAGGCCGTGGAGTTCGCGATCGGTGAGGGCGACCGCGGGCCGCAGGCGCGCAACGTGCGGATCACGGGCGACGTGGCGTCCGACGCGCCGCTGGGCGTGCTCGGCACGGTGTCCTGGTACGAGCCGGCCAAGGGGTACGGGTTCATCACGCCCGACGGCGGCGACGCGGAGATCTTCGTGCACAGCTCGGCGATCGTCGGCGGCGGCGTCATCGCGGAGCGGCAGCGCGTCGCGTTCCTCGTGGTCGACGGCGAGAAGGGCCCGCAGGCGGACCACCTCCTGCCGCTGGGCGCCGACGCCGGCCGGCCCGCGGCCGCGGAGGCCGACGGTGCCGACGGCACCGTGACCTGGTACGACGCGGACAAGGGCTTCGGGTTCGTCACGCCCGACGCACCCGGCGAGGACGTGTTCGTGCACGCCCGGACCCTGCCGCGCGGCGTCACCGAGCTGGTCGAGGGCGACCGGATCGCGTTCGACGTCGTGCAGGGCGAGAAGGGCCCGCAGGCCCAGAACGTCGAGCTGGTCCGCGGCAACGGGCCCCGGCGGGCACCGGCTGCGCCGGCCCGGGGGCGCGGGGCGGCCCGCCCGTCGCGCTCCGGTCCGCCGGCGCGGGGCGGCCACGGTGTCGTGGCCCGCTACGACGCGGACCGCGGGTTCGGGTTCATCCGCCCCGACGCCGGGGGCGACGACCTGTTCGTGCACGTCTCGGTGGTCCGTGGCGTCGACGCCCTCGAGGAGGGCGACCGCGTGCGGTACGAGGTGCGGCAGAGCGACCGCGGCCCGCAGGCCGACCGCGTCGAGCTCGCGTGACCGGGCCCGGTGCGGTCCGGGCGCCGCGCGCCTGACCGCACCGGGGCCGTGGCACGGCAGGCTGGGGCCGTGAGCGGCAGCTGGATGGACGGGGTGACCCAGCGCTGGGTCCGTGCGACCGGGCGGCGGGTCGATCTCGCCCGGGCGGAGTGGTTGCAGGGGCCGGTCGGACGGCCGGACGTCATCGGCGACTCGTGGCTCGCCGACGAGGCGGCTCGGCTGGGCGCGACCGTCGGTGACGACGCCGGCACGGCGGGCCTGCTGGCGTCGATGGCGGCGCTCGACGGCCCCGGGTTCGCCGCGGCGGACCTGGCCCCGCAGGTCCGGGACTTCTACGAGCGGACCAGCCGGTGGCGGCTCGACGCGTGGGTGGCGTGGTCGCCGTGGGCGTGGCCGTTCGGCTGGCTGGTCGGCACCCTCTTCTCCCGGCGGCTGGAGCAGCTCGCGCTGCCGCTGCGCCCGCTCGACGTCGCGCACGGCATGACCAGCGCCGTCACGCCGCTGCACCGCGACGGCGCGCAGGTCGGTGCGCTGTGGCTGCGTCGCCTGCGCGCGACCGGCGCGGTCGTGTTCAGCGGCCTCTACGGCACCGTGCCGCTCGGCGACGGGCAGGGCAGGGCGGTCCGGGTCGCGTTCCCGCTGCCGCACGGGCGGCTGGTCGTCCTGCTGTCTCCGCGCGTCGGCGCGGGCGGGGCGCTGGAGCTGCGCTCGGCGCGCGCCGGGTGGGGCGGGCAGGGCGCGTACCTCGTGGTCGAGACGGCGACGGGCTGCTGGGCGCGGCGCATCCCCGTGCACGAGCGCTTCCACGTGCACGTCGACGACGAGGGCGTGCTGCGCACCGACCACGACCTCGCGCTCGGGCCCCTGCCGGTGCTGCGCCTGCACTACCGGCTCACCCCGGCCTGACCGCGGTCGGGCACCGGGGACGCCCGGCGGCGTCGTGCCGGACGTCCGGTGCCCCGTCAGGGCGTCCCGAGCGTGATCTCGCGGTGCCAGGACTGCGTCACGTACTTCGTCTCGAAGCCCAGCGACCGGTACAGGTCGGCGGCGCCCGTGGGGGAGTCGGCGTCGACCTCCAGGCCCACGGTCCGGCGGCCGCGCTCGGCGGCGTCGGTGACGACGGCGTCGAGCAGGGCGCTGGCCAGCCCGCGGCCCCGGGCGGTGCGCAGCACGCCGAGGTACTCGACGTAGCTGCCGACGGGCGTGCCGTCGGCGTCGAGGCTTGCGCCGGCCACCAGGGCCCCGGCGGGCCGGTGCACGTCACCGTCGACGAGCTCGCCGAGCCACCAGTGGTCCCACCGGTGCCCGGGGTCGGCGCGGAGGCGGTCGCAGAACTCGTCGAAGGTCTCCTCGTGGTGGTTGAAGTGGTCGGCGAACGCTTGCTCCAGCACGTCGTGCACGGCCACGAGGTCGGCCTCGTCCGGCATGCCGTCGGCCGCGCGCCGCACGGGCCGCACGACGGCGCCGGCCGCGGGCTCCGCGGCCGGTCCGCGGTCCTCGTCCTGCACCGGACGGGTCATCTGCAACCACGTCCGCACGTGCGTGTACCCGGCGGCGGCCAGCCACCGCTGCTGGCGGGTGTCCGGCTCGAAGGCCCCGCTGTCGAGCTGCGTGGCCGTCAAGTCGCGACCGCGGGCGACCTCGGCGGCGGTACCCTCGGCCCACGCGAGCAGCGCCGCGGCGAGCCCGTCGGCCTCGGGGCCGTCGAGCGCGGGGTCGACGAGGGCGGCGACCAGGACGCGTCCGGCGGCGCGGTCGTGCACCGTGGCCCAGCCGCGGGCGGTGCCGGCGGCGTCCCGGACCAGCAGGTGGCTGCGCACGGCGGACCCGTCCCCGATCACCTCGGTCTCGACGTCGGCGAGCCCGGCGCCGGTGGTGCCGCGGGCCGCGGTCTCGTGCGCGGCGCGCAGCGCGTGCAGGTCGGGCACGTCCGACGGCCCGGGGGTCAGGGCGTGCCACCCGACGGGCAGGGCGATCGTCTGGTCAGCGGGGTTCTCCACGCGCAGCATCCTCGCGCGACCACGGAGGCGGTGCATGCGCGCCGGAGCGGAACCTGTAGACACGTTTACTGTAAGTACGTCTACAGGCACCGGCTCCGCCGGTCAGGTCGCGGCCTGCTCCTCGAGGCTCGCGCGGTGGGCGGCGACCTCGTCCATGTGGGTCTGCGCCCAGGTGCGCAGCGGGCGGACCGCCTGGTGCAGGGACAGCCCGAGGTCGGTCAGCGCGTAGGTCACCGTGACCGGGACCGTCGGGGTGACCGTCCGGGTCACGAGCCCGTCGGCCTCCAGCGCCCGCAGGGTCTGGGTGAGCATCTTCTGGCTCGCGCCCGCCAGCAGGCGCGACAGCTGCGAGTAGCGCATCGGCGCCGGCCCCGTGCCGCCCTCGCCGTCGCCGGGTGCGGTGTCGCCCGCCAGGCCGCACAGCACCAGGGTGACCCACTTGTCGGAGATCCGGTCGAGCAGCTGCCTGCTCGGGCACACCGCGAGGAACGCGTCGTACTCGACCCTCGCCTGCTCGCGCCGCTGCGCCGCCGTCGTCGTCAACTGCCCTCCCGCGTGGTGCGTTACGCACTTCCAGGTGCCTACTCCCCGACGGGAAGCGCCTCGGTCAGTGTGGTCCACGGCGCCGGTGCGGCGCCACCCTCGACCACGAGAGGACCACCATGACCACCCTCACCGCACTCCCCGGCGGCACCTGGACGCTGGGGGACCGGACCGTGACCCGCTTCGGCTACGGCGCGATGCAGCTCGCCGGGCCGGGGGTCGTCGGCCCGCCCGCCGACCCCGACGGTGCGCTGGCCGTGCTGCGCGCCGCGGTCGACGCGGGCATCACGCACGTCGACACCAGCGACGCCTACGGCCCCCGCGTCACGAACACCCTCATCCGCCAGGCCCTGCACCCCTACCCCGCGTCGCTGCTGATCGCCACCAAGGTCGGCGCCACCCGTGACGCGCAGGGCGGGTGGCCCACGGCCCGCCGCCCGCAGGACCTGCGCCGGCAGGTGCAGGACAACCTCGACGGGCTGGGCGTCGAGACGCTCGACCTGGTGAACCTGCGCATGGGCGATGCGCGTGGCCCGCAGCCCGGGCCGGTCGCCGAGGCCCTCGAGACGCTCGCCGAGCTCCAGCAGGAGGGGCGCGTCCGGCACGTCGGGCTCAGCAACGTCACCGCCGAGCAGGTCGCCGAGGCGCGGACCGTCGTGCCGGTCGTGTGCGTGCAGAACATGTACAACCTGGCGGTCCGGCACGACGACGACCTCGTCGACGACCTCGCGCGCGACGGCATCGCCTACGTGCCGTTCTTCCCGCTGGGCGGGTTCAGCCCGCTGCAGTCGTCCGCGCTCTCGGCGGTCGCCGGCCGGCTCGGCGTCACGACCATGGCGGTGGCCCTGGCCTGGCTGCTCCAGCGGTCGCCGAACATCCTGCTGATCCCCGGCACGTCCTCGGTGACCCACCTGCGGGAGAACATCGCCGGGGCCGCGACGGTGCTGTCCGAGGAGGACCTCGCCGACCTCGACGCCATCGCCGGCTGACGGGCCGCCGCGGCGATCCGGGCGCGATCGTGCAGCAGGACCAGCACCACCGCCGCGCACGCCACGACGGCCGGGACGTCGGTGGGGTCGGGCTGGACGACGACGGGCACCGGTGCGCCCGCGCCCGCGAGCAGACCGTCGGCGGGGAGGCGCAGGACGCTGACCACGTCGACGTACAGGCCACGGACCGCGGGGGAGAGCTTGACCGCGGCGAACACGCCTGCGGTGAGCGTCGCGGCAGCGGCGGCCGACCGGAGGGTCGGCCGCCGCTGGAGCAGGACGTCGCGGCCCGCCAGCAGCAGGAACGGGAAGAACGCCAGCCCGGCGAGGTCCGAGAGCTTGCCCGTCACCCACCCCGGGGCGGCCGCCTTGAGCACGTGGTCGTTGAGGAGCAGGACCGCGAGGCCGACCAGGGCGACCGGGTGCAGCACCAGGTCCCCCCGCACGTGCCCGGGCGCCCGGGGATCGGCGGTCACGACGGGCTCGACGTCGGCTCGTCCAGCGACAGCTCGCCCAGGGGTGCGCCGTCCAGGCTGCCCCACCCGCCCAGGTGCAGCGACACCGGCGGCTCGACGTCCACCGGCAGCGCGAAGGTGATCGTCGCCGTCGACGGCGACGGGTCGCCGCCCTCGGAGCGCGGAGCCGGGCGCTCCTGCGCGCGGACCTCGCCCGGCGACCAGGTCCGGCCCCGGCCGTCCCGCACGGTCAGCGCGCCCAGCACGTCGTCCGGGACCGGGCCGGGCTCGTCGACGTCGAGGACGAGGTGGACGTGCACCTCCACGGTCTCGTCCTCCGCCGTCACGCACGAGGGCCAGGTCACGTCCGCCTGGTCGACGTCGGACCCGTCGAGGCTGAAGCGCCCGGGCGCCGCCGACCGGGTCAGCCCGACGTCGTAGTCCTGCGGACCGTAGAAGTCGCTGACGGCCCCGTCGGCCGGCGGCGAGGGGCAGCGTTCCAGCGGTGGCGTGGTCGCCAGCGTCGCCCCCGCACCGGTCAGCAGGACGAGCGCGACCGCCGCGTGGCGCCACCGGGTGCGCGCTGCGGGCGCGGTCGTCGACATCTGCGCACCGTAGGCGCCCCGTGCCACCCGCCGCGGTGCCGTTGTCGTTCCGTCACCACGGCGTGGCCGATCCGACGCCCGCGGTCATCCGTCCGGCGGACGCCGACGCTCGCGCGACCGCCGGGCGCGCTCAGTGGGTGTGCGGGACGCCCAGGGCGTGCTGGCGCTCGTGCTCCTCGCGTGCGGCCACGCGGGCCGCGACGCGGGCGGCGACGTCCTCGCGGCGCAGCGGCGGCACCGTCGGCGGTGGCGTGCGCCGCTCCGGCAGGTCGGCGAGCACCTGGGTGGTCGCGGCGACCACGGCGGCCACGGCGGCGTCGAACGCCTCCTGCGTCGCGGCGCTGACCTTCGTCACCCCCGTCACCTTGCGGACGTACTGGACGGCGGCGGCCTCGATCTCGTCCGCCGTGGCGGGCGGCTCGAGCCCGCGCAGGGTCGTGATGTTGCGGCACATGCTCCCGACCGTACGCGGCGGGTCGTCGGCCGTCACGGGGCGACGAAGGTCCCGGGGGAGGGGGCGGGGGCGCGGTGCTACCGTCTTCCCCGAGCGAGAGCTCATCCCAGGGTTGTTACCCGCCACCGTTGCGGGGCAAGGCCTGAGTCGCAGTGATGCGGCTCAGGCCTTTTTTCGTGCCCCGACACCGGTGGTCCCCGTCCCCCGAGGAGAACCAGCATGACGTCCGCGACGACGCGTGACAGGGCCGAGGAGATCGTGGCCGCCGTCGGTGGCCCCGCCAACGTCCTCAGCCTCACCCACTGTGCGACCCGCCTGCGCTTCGAGCTGAAGGACGCGTCGGTCGTCGACCGCGCGACCCTCGAGAAGGTGCCCGGCGTCATGGGCGCCGTGCCGCAGTCCGGCGACCGGTACCAGGTGGTGGTGGGTGGCGCCGTGCAGTCCGTGTACACCCAGATCGTCAACCTGCCCTCGATGAAGGGCGTCGGCGCCGCCGGGCAGTCCGACGCCGACGTCAAGGCGGCGGCGCGCTCGAAGGCCCGCGGCAAGGTCGCCTGGCTCGACGCGTTCTTCGAGTACCTGTCCGACTCGTTCCGCCCGCTGCTGGGCGTGCTGCTCGGCGCCTCGCTGATCATCGCGTTCACCGCGGTGCTCGACGCGCTCGGCGTGGTCGACTTCCGGGCCGCCGACAAGCCCGCGGGCTGGGTGTTCGTCGACGCGATGTGGCGCTCGGTCTTCTACTTCCTGCCGATCATGGTCGCGTACAACGCGGCGAAGAAGCTCGAGATCGACCCGTGGGTCGGGGCCACCGTCATGGGTGCGCTGATGACGCCGAACTTCATCAGCCTGTCGGACCCGACGGCCTTCGCCGGCACGGTCTGCACGACCAACGCGACCCTGGGCACCGACTCGTGCGTCGCGGACGTCTTCGGGCTGCCGCTGCAGCTCAACGACTACGGCGGCCAGGTCTTCGTGCCGCTGATCATGGTCGCGGTGCTCGCACTGGTCTACAAGATGCTCAAGCGGATCTTCCCCGAGAACATCCAGATGGTCTTCGTGCCGTTCTTCTCGATGGTCGTCATGATCCCCGTGACCGCGTTCCTCATCGGCCCGCTCGGCATCTGGCTCGGCTCGGGCCTGGGCAGCGGCCTGGCGTGGCTCAACGGCAACGCGCCCATCGCGTTCGCGATCATCATCCCCCTGCTGTACCCCTTCCTGGTCCCGCTGGGCCTGCACTGGCCGCTCAACGCGCTCATGCTCGTGAACATCGGCACCCTCGGGTACGACTTCATCCAGGGCCCCATGGGTGCGTGGAACTTCGCGTGCTTCGGCGCCACGGCCGGCGTGCTGTTCCTCGCCTGGCGCGACAAGGACGTGCAGATGCGCCAGACCGCGACCGGTGCGCTCGCGGCCGGCCTCCTCGGCGGCATCTCCGAGCCGTCGCTGTACGGCATCCACCTGCGCTACAAGCGGATCTACCCGCGCATGCTCGTCGGCTGCCTCACCGGCGGTCTGATCATCGGCATCTTCGGCGGGGTGAACACCAGCATCTTCGCGTTCACGTCCCTGCTGACGATCCCGGTGTTCGAGCCGATGGCGCTGTACGCGATCGCGGTCGCCGCGGCGTTCGCGGTCTCGATGGTGCTCGTGATCGTCTCCGACTACCGCACGGCCGAGCAGAAGGCCGAGGCGCTGGAGGCCCGACGCCAGGCGGAGGCCGACCTCGCGCTGGAGGCGTCCGCCGGGGCGCCGGCCCCGACCCCGCCCGCCGACGCCGCGCCCACCGCGACGCTCCTCGCGCCGCTGGCCGGCACCCTGGTGCCGCTCGCCGAGGTCAAGGACGCGGTGTTCTCGTCCAAGGCCCTGGGCGACGGCGTGGGCGTCGTGCCCGCGGACGACGCGACCACGCTCGACGTGCTCGCACCCGTCACCGGCACGCTCATCACGCTGCCCGACAGCCGGCACGCCTACGGCATCAAGACCGACGACGCGGTCGAGGTGCTCGTGCACGTCGGCATCGACACCGTGAACATGGCCGGGGACGGCTTCACGTCGGCCGTCACCAAGGGCGACCGCGTCACCGCCGGCGAGGTGCTCGGCACCGTCGACGTCGCCGCCGTGCGCGCCGCCGGGTACGACACCACGACCCTCGTGACGGTCATCAACACCCGCTCCCTCGCCGGGGTGACGCCGCGACCCGCGGGCCCCGTGGTCCCGGGTGACGCCGTCGTCGACGTGGTCCCCTGAGGGTCCCGACCCCGACGGAGCGAGCCAGGCCTGCCCGATGAACATCCTGCGCGTCTTCAACAACAACGTCGTCCTCGCCCGCGCGGACGACGGCACCGAGGTCATCCTCACCGGCCGGGGTCTGGGCTTCCAGACCCGGCCGGGGGACCCGGTGGACCCCGCGAAGGTGGTGCGCACCTTCCGTCCGGTCGACGACCACGACCCCGACCGGATGGCCGCCCAGCTCGCCGGTCTGCCCCCGGAGACCGTGCAGGTCGTCGGGCAGGCCCTCGCCGACGCCGGCCTGGACCGCCTCGCGGCCAACGCGGCCGTCGTCGTCGCGATGGCCGACCATGTCGCGGCGGCCCTGGCCCGGGCCGCCGCGGGCCAGCACCTGGAGTACCCGCTGCTGGCCGAGGTGCAGCACCTGTACGCCCAGGAGTACGCGCAGGGGCAGGACCTCGTCGCCTCGATCAACGCCCAGGTCGACGTGCCGCTGCCGGCGAGCGAGGCCGTCGGCCTGACCCTGCACCTGGTCAACGCCGGGTTCTCCGCGGGCGACCTGTCGTACAGCTACACCATGACGGGGCTGATCCAGCAGTTCCTCGACGTCATCGCCCAGCAGTTCGACCGGCCGCTGGACGCGGGCAGCGTCAACGTCGGCCGGTTCGTGACCCACCTGCGGTACCTGTTCGTGCGGATCCACCAGCGGCGCCAGCTCGCGGACCAGCGGCACTCGGCCGTGGGCGCCGCGATCCGGGAGTCGTACCCGGACGCGGCGCGGTGCGCGGACCTGCTGGGCTCCCTCGTCGAGCTGCGCCTCGGCGCCACCCTCACCGAGGACGAGCTGTCGTACCTGGCCCTGCACGTCGCGCGCGTCACCACCGACCCCGTGCCCTGACGACCTGTGTACTGACGACCCCGTGCCCTGACGGGCGGGCGCCTCCACGGGCTCCGTGTCAGGGGCGGTTGAACACGCAGCCCGACTGCGCCAGGCCCAGCGCGGTGCGCAGATCCTCGCCCGCAGCCGCACGCTCCCGGTTCACGGCGGCATCCTCGTCGCGGTGCGCGTCGAGGTACCCGGGCTCGTCGATCGCGCGCTGCACGAACGCCTGGTAGTCCTCCACCGCCACCACCATCCGCCGCGCCGCGGGCTGCGACGCCGGGGCGAACGTGATCGCCCGCAGGTCGGCGAGGAAGAGGTCGTCCAGCTCCACGGCCGTGACCAGGTCGTCCGTGCTCATCCTCATGCCGGCGTCGGCGATCGTGTCGCTCAGCTCCTGCCGCGCCGGCGTGGTGCGGTTCACGGCCTCGACGTAGGCGATCGCATCGGCACCCGCGCCCGGCGGCGCGGTCTCGGTGCCGCACGGCGCGAGTGCCGTCCGCTGCGACAGCGCCACGGGCAGCACCACCGCGGCGACCACCGCGCCCAGGACGAGCACGACGACCACCACGACGAGCGCGACCACGACACCGAGGCCGCGTCGCCGCGGGGGCGGCGGCGGTGCGAACCCGTAGCCGTACGGCGCGGGCGGCGGCCCCGGGACGCCGAGGCTCGGGCCGTACGCCGGCGGGCCCGGGTACGGGTGCGGCGGGGAGGCAGGCGGAGGGGGCCCGCCCGGCCAGCGGCCCGTGCTGTCGCTCATCCGGACGACGCTAGGGCCCCGCCTCCGCCGGCGGCGAGGGGCCGGGCCCGTGTTCGCCCGGGTGGCGCAGCGCGGGCCGGCGCCGTGCGGTCCTGCCCGGTCAGGCGGACGAGACGGCGACGGTCGCGGCGGCCGCGAGGAAGACCACCTGCATCGCCGTGCGCCGACCGAGCGGGGTGTGCGGCGCGTCGGGGTGGCGGCGCTCCCGCGCGGCGTGGACGTTGGCGGGGAAGAGGGCGACGAGCAGCAGGGCGAGGCCGACGGCTGCGGCGCTGCGCAGCCCCGGCACGACCGTCGGCGGCACCAGCAGCCCGACCGCACCGAGCGCCTCGAGCACCCCGGTGAGCGTCACGGCTGCCGCCGGGTGCGGGACGCCGGGCGGGACGATCGCGACGAGGCCGGCGCGGCGCCGGGAGAAGTGCGCGCTCGCGGTCAGCGCGAACATCGCGGCCAGGCCGACCGCCAGCGCGCCCGGCCACGTGGCGGTGGGTCCGAGCCCGGCGGCGCCGGCGACCCGCGCGACCAGGGTGGTGACGACGAGGGTGAGCAGGGGTGCCACGACGGGCTCCGATCTAGTCGGTGACAAGTCTTCGTACCCGGCAAGACTGCGCGCGCGGCCACATCTTGTCAATGCCTAGACCGCGGGTAGGCTGACGGCATGAGCCGGCCGTACCACCACGGAGACCTGCGCGCGCAGGTGCTGCGCAGCGCGGCGGACCTCGTCGCCACCGACGGGCCCGACGCCCTCTCGATGCGCGACCTCGCCCGCCGCGCCGGTGTCTCGCACGCCGCCCCGGCCCACCACTTCGGCGACCGCTCCGGGCTGTTCACCGCCCTGGCCGCCGAGGGGTTCGACCTGCTCGCGTCCGCCCTGGCAGCGTCCGTCGGGGACGGTCGCTTCGACCGGACCGCGGTCGCCTACGTGCGCTTCGCCGTCGCGCACCCCGGGCACTACGCGGTGATGTTCCGCGCCGACCTCGTCGACGCCGCGTCGCCGCTCCTGCTGGCCGCGCGGACCCGTGCCGGCGACCTGCTCGCGGACGGTCTGGCGTCCGTACCCGCCGACCGTGTCGTCGTCGACCCGGAGGACGCCCGCCGGGCCGCCTGGGCGCTCGTGCACGGGCTGTCGACGCTGTGGCTCAGCGGTGCGCTGCCGGGTGTCGACCCCGAAGTGACGGCGCTCGCCGCGGCCCACCAGCTCTTCGGATCTCGCGACGGTTGATCGAGGCCTGAGTCGTCGTGCCCTCGGTGCTCGTGGTCACCGCTCGCCGAACACCTCGCTGACGATCGCGGCCAGCCGCTGGAGGCGACGGGCGTCGGCCGGCCAGCCCGGCAGGTGCGGCGCGCGCAGGGTCTGCGCGAGCAGGTGGGTGCACGCGCCGGCGCCGCTGCTCATCCAGAGGGCGAGCAGCACTCGGCGATGGTCGGCGTCGAGCGTGCGGAGCGCATCACGGACGAGCAGCTCGACCGCTGCCGTCTGGTGGTCGAGCTCGTGGCGCAGCAGGAGCTCGAGGTCCCCTTCCGGGTCGTAGAGGCGCTCTGTGACTCCGGCGTCGACCGTGTACCAGTACATCGCGCAGGCGATGTCAGTCCCGTCGCGGTACTCGCCGAACGCGCTGCGCGACGCCCAGGCGGACAGCTTCAGGGCCGCGAAGCCGGGAACTGTCGGCACGCATATCGTGAGTCCGTCCATGAGCGCGACGACGGCAGAGGCGTCTCGCACGGGTCGAAAGCCGACGACGTTCATGGTGTCGTCGCCCGAACGGGCCGGGCACCGCGCCCGACGGGTCCTCGATGGAGCCGAACGGCACGAGGTCGACGACGGAGCCTGCGACGAGGAACCGGATCCGGGACGGTGAGGGGGCCCGTTGAAGGCGGCTCGCCACAGACCGGTACCTGTCCCACCCGTCCACCGCGATGGCGATGTCCAGGTCGCTCGTCCTGCGGAGCATGACGTCGTGACCGAGCGACTGGTGGAGGACGTCGCGGCACACGGCGCCGACGAGCATGAGACTGGACGGGTCCGCCCCGACGTCGGTGAGGGCGCGGACCACGGGTGCCACGGCACCCTGCAGGAGGTCGTCAGCTCTCGTGAAGTCCAACGACCGACTCCTTGAGGTCTCGGGCGGCCTCGCGCTGGCGCGGGTCGCCCGACGCGATGAGGTCGGCGTAGACGAGAGGTGCGGGCGCGGGCACGGCGCGCACCGGCGCACCGGGCGCAGCGCTACCGACCTCGCCGACCAGTGGTGGCGACCAGAAGCGACGGCGAACCACGATGTTGGCACCCCCGTCCCGGGGCGAGCGCCATCGGCTGGCCGCCGCTGACCGCAGGTCGAGCTCGGGGACGTAGAGCACCAGATCTGGCCCGACCAGGCTGTTGACGGCCGCCTCGCCGCTGACGTGCACGAGCGTGCCGGCGCGCTCCCATGCGCTCAGGTCGGGGGGGCCACTGAACCTGCCCAGCTCGATGCTGCGGCCCAGCCCGCGCGCGTAGGACGTCGCCCACTGGTCGAGCAGCCCGCCGACGTCGAGGAGGCGCTCGCGGCCAGCCGTCAGGTGACGGTCCGCCTCGAGCGCGGTGACGACCTGGCCGGCGAGGCCCGACGAGGCTCCTGCCGCGGCGGCGATGGTGCGCACGGGCTGTGCGCTGAGCCCTGGCCAGGCGAGCAGTGCGAAGACGACGCGGGCGCGACTGGGACTCATGAGGTTGGACGGTGTCCGGGCCGTGGCCTGGGATGCGTCCGCACGCCCCGTCCGGCGCGCGGTGAAGACGTCGATGAGCACCCCGGGCGCCTGCACGAACATGCGCCCCTCGGTGTCGACGAACCAGGCGTCTGACCTGCGCAGCGCATCCGCCCGCCGGGCATCGACGTGGTCGGCCAGCACGGTCGTGCCACGGAGGACGTCGAGCTCGGGGTAGCTGTCGTTGACGACCTCCACCACGGGCCGGCTCAGCCGTCGACCCGCGAACTCGAGCACCGCCGTGTCGCCGTCGAACGTGAGCATCCCACCCCGCTCGACCACTCGGCGCGCCGTGCTCGTGCGCAGGGTGCCTGGTGCGCTGACTGTCACGCTCACCACCTCCGTGTCCAACCATAGTGGACGTCCACTATTCATGGACAGGCGCGGTGAGGGGGCGGTCGTGACGACGGCCGCGGGCGGGACGCGGGGCCGGTGCGCGGCTCCCGCAGGTCCCGCCCGCGGCTGTCAGGGGTGGCTGCCGTCAGCGACGGCGGCCGGGGTCGGCGCCCGCGCGGGGCGCCGACGGGTCACTTCGCGTAGGTCTCGACCTCGGCGACGCGCGGCGTGCCGCTGGCTCCGGTGATCTCGAAGTTGACCTTCTTCAGCGACGTGGCGGCGAACGTGACGGTCGACGGGGTGCCGGTGCCCGAGGCGAGCACCGCGCCGGTGTCGTTGTTCACCACGCGCCACGCGGTGATCGTCCCGCCGCCCGACGCCTGCTTCACGACCACGCGCGACACCGTCTTCGCTGCGTCCCACTTGACCGAGACGCGCCCGGTCGAGGACGACGGCGACCAGTAGGTGCTGGCCGAGCCGTCCGTCACGTTGGCGTAGCTCGTGCCGGACGCGCGGCCCGACCCGTCGGCGCCGGCGCCCAGGCTGAGGTTCGCGCCCGTGGCGGGCGTCGTCGGCGCGGCGGTCGCCGTCGCGGTGGCCGTCGGCTTCGGGGTGGCCGTGGCCGTGGCGGTCGGGGTCGGTGCCGTCGTCGTCGGGCTGCACGCGCCGTTCGAGACCGCGAGGTTCTTGCCCGCACCCGCCGTCTGGCGGACCGTGGTCGGCACGCAGCTGCCGGCGTCCATCGTGTACGCGTAGGGGATCGTCACGGTGGTGGTCGACGTCGGGTTCGGGCCCGCCGGGTTGTTCTCGGCGCTCTTCGCCGTCCACGTCACGTTGTCGAAGATGTTGCCCGCGACCTGCCAGGTGCCGGCCTCCGAGGTGTAGAACGTGCCGAGCACGTCCTTCGAGTCCTCGAAGTAGTTGTTCTCCACCTTGGCCTTGGCGCCGGCGCGGGAGTTGATGCCCGACTCGTTCAGCGACACGTAGTGGTTGTTGTACATGTGCGCCACACCGCCGCGCAGCAGCGGCGCTCGCGAGTCGATGTTCTCGTACAGGTTGTGGTGGAAGGTGATGAACGTGTTGGTGCGGTCGGTCTCCGAGGAGCCGATGAGCCCGCCGCGGCCCGAGTTGCGCAGGATCGAGTACGACAGCGTCACGTACTGCGTGTTCGCCTTCATGTCGAACAGGCCGTCGAAGCCCTCCGACTCCCCGCCCGACGCCTCCAGGGTGGCGTGGTCGACCCACACGTTGCGGACGTTCGTCTCCATCGAGATCGCGTCGCCACCGTTGGAGATCGGCGAGCCCGACTTCTTGACGTTCTTGACCGTGACGTTCTGGATGATGATGTTGCTGGACTCGCGGATGTGGATCCCGATCTCGTTGAACACCGCCGAGGTGCCCACGCCGACGATCGAGACGTTGCTGATCTGCTTGAGCTCGATCACGCCGGCCGCCGTGTTGCAGCTGCTGCCCGAGACCTTCGCGGTGTTCGCCGGGGTGATGGTCCCCGCGACCTCGATGATGATCGGCGTGCTGGCGCTGGCCCGCGAGCACAGGGCCTCGTGGATCTGCGTGCCGGTGGTCGCGCGGACCGTCTTCCCGCCGGCGCCGCCGGTGGTCCCGCCGTTCTGGGAGGCGTAGCCGGTGGCGCTGCCCGGGGCGGCCTGCGCCCCCGTGGCGACGAGCGTGCTCACGCCCACGCCGGCCACCACGGCCATCGTGGCGCCCGTCGCGAGGAGTCGCAGGGCAAGGGGTCGTCTCATCTGGGTGTCACCTTTCGTCGAACGGACCACCCGGTGCGCGGGCGTCCGTGCGCGTCACGGCAGAGAGGGGATCTGCCGGCACCCGCCCCGGGTCAGTGCGACGTCCGGAAGGCGGTGGTTCGACCGTAACCGTGCACAGGCGTGCGTCGGCGGCTTTGCCGATGAGGGTCTGATGAGGGTCTGACCTGCGTCGTCGCGGTCGTGCCGCGGGCCGCCCACGCCGACCGTGCACGGGTGTGCCAGCATCGGCGCCTGTGGAGCTCCCTGTCGCGTGGTCGTCCCTGCTCGTCGTCGCCGGGGTCTGGAAC